>CAWDNU010000001.1:0-710784 GCA_963803705.1 uncultured Pseudobdellovibrionaceae bacterium
AAAGCTTGTATGGCTGGTGCAGGTTTTGCCGAGCAGTGTAAGTGTGTATTTGTGGGGGTGTGATCTGTGCAGCAGCTGACTGACAAGCTACTCCCGGCACTGTACTGCAGCAGCTGCTTCCTGCTCGACCTGTACTTGGACAAGATAGGCGGAGCAGGGAGCAAAGCAGCCGTTCGGGCCTTGAAACTATGAGAGGAGCCTACCCGCCTTTGACTTTATTCCGCTGAAAGTGTAGGCTGAAATGCTATAGACTGAACTGGAAGAAACTTGAAGCCTTGCTACTTGCGTGAGAGCTCACGGAGCCGTACCTTGCCCAAACAATCTACAGCCTCCTACCGCCTCACCACCTGAGGGTTCTGGTGGGCAACGTAAGCTCACTTCTGCTAGACAGTGTAACCGTAACATGCTCCCCAAGGTAGAGCGAGCTTATTCGCCAGAGCTGCATTCTGTGATGGTTGGGCTGCTCACCTTCCCGGCCCTAGACCGGACTGGTGCAGCGTGCCTTATTCGGGAGGGCTATTGGGCCTATACTCCTTATTAACTGCTTATTCGTCCTACAGGAACCACTGCATTTTCAAGGAAAATTTTTTCCTAAGTCTTTCACCTGTTATTGGTAAAAGCTGCTGGGCCTGAAGAAATCGCCTCGAACGGAGTCTACCCATAAGCTATAGGAGACACTATAGTGTGTACTGATTTTTGTGCGAAAAGTGAAACACAACGAGTGGCTAACGAACACATACTTCACCTCGAGTCGAAACATGCGATGATAAAAAAGATGAGAGCGTATGGCCGAGTATCATGTGCTGCTGCTAGGCGTTAGAACTGCCTGATCAAGCATTTCGTGCTCTTTTTTGGGGAACAATAAAGCTGAAGAACGGGAGACCTCAGCCGATGACATACTTTCACAGGCTTTACCGTTCACGACATGAAAGATCATCTGGCCACTGAGTTTCCTAAAATCTGAAATACTGAGAAGTTGTATTTGTATTTTTGGGCAACTTTGCCGGTCAACCAGCCGATGAGGAGTGAGTATATGTTGCGACGGCTATAAGAACTAACGAGGGAGGCGGTACGTTAGAGAAGTACGGACCAGTGAACTGTTTTGTCTGTTATGTAAAATTAGAAGAGACTGTGATGCTTAAAATTGATGTGATGCCATTCACTATTGATATCAGAAAAAAACTATCTTCAAAAAAGGAATAGAAACAAGGTGTAGAGCAAGGGATCGAAAGGGGATGCTGAGGGAAATGGGAAACATAAACAGTTGCTAATTACTAAAGCACTGCTGCTTAAAGGTCAAATGACTTCAGAGGAAATTGCCCTCATTGCTGATGCTCCGACCCAGCCTCCGTAGAACAGGGTGAAGCAGGAAACTGAAAGAGAAGGCGAGCCGAAGTAAGGCAGACACTTAAAATTCTGTGCAGCGGCTTACGATGAAAAACAGTCTGATCCTTCCAAAGCTTCATTGAGTGACAAAGAGTACTTCCGATGAATAGGACGCCCAGCGAGAAGCTTCAAAAAATCAGCCGCCTGAAATTCAGGAAAGTTGCAGAGCCATACAAAAATTATGAGCTGAGTAACCAAAGAGAGCATGATGGGGTGAGTTGGTGGGAAAACGAGGAAAAAAACACAAATAGATTAGTTGCTGCGAGCTGCGGCTCAAACCAATCCGACCACAAATTGGTATACCTGCTCAGCTAATCTGCCGAAAGTCGATGAAGACGGAGCTGATTCAGGAAGACTTCGGCAGCCGGCTTAAGCTGCTCGATGCGGCGAACACGCCTCCTTGGGATGGTAAGTAAAAATGATCTATCGAAAAGGCTATGACGCTGATGATGGGTAAACCATGACTGGTATTATTCGGTTATGAATGCCCCTACGGCCAACAGGTTGATGGTACTGCTCAGTGGGGACTCCATTGGGTGGACGATCCGCAAAGGGCGAAATTGCTAACAGCAGCCGACTGGATGAAGAAATACTTTACACTACTTCTGAAAGACTATATGCTGATACGAAGCAGTAGATACGATAAAGAAAGTGGGTGGGTGCTGGTGCAAAAGATCTACTGTAGCATTAGTGGACTAGTTAATGATCTCTGACCTTGGCTGATGAAGTTCTGAAGCCTTTCTAGCTGTTCTGTACCTTGGGCAGAATTGAAAAATAGCGTGCTCTGCTTAAATCCAACAAGTTTACAGTTGAGAAAGGCTAAAGGAGATAAAACATGCGGGCGATGAGCGTGCATCATTGTTCCCACTTATCGTTCACCGAACACATAGTACTTATTAGGCGGGCCATAACTGGAGCAAAACTGAAGCTCCTACTCGACTCAGACCAGCTTCACGAAAAACCTCGAAGAAGTCTGTGGATATAATGAAACTATGCTCATGCATTCATGACTGACTCGCTAATATGAAGAGCAGGAGCAGGTGCTTAGGCAAAATGCTAATTCAAGGAGGTACTGACGAAGAAAAAGCAGATTTGTCAACTGCTTGATGATCACCTTACAAACAGATCATATTTCTGCTGACATCCTTAAAACTTCTCACCGTAACTATGTCGGTTACTTTAACTTCATCAGCGAAACAGTAAGTTGCTTTTACGAAAAATTAAACCATAGAACAAACTCAGTAAGTGGCACAAGCTGACCGTATTATTTCCGGAGGGCGGCCTTGTACCTTAGGGTGTTGGTCTTCAAAGAAACATACTGAAGGGTTCAAAGCAACCCTCAGGAGAAAGAAGCTCTATATTTATGACATAGGCTTAGAGTCGTATGTTCAGGTACTTGAGAAAAATCACTGCGACCTCTTCATCATCTGTGCTTCACCGCAAGCTGATCGTTTTGTGTGTAAAAAGCTCAAGCAAATACGTACCGCTGGAAAGCGGCTGAAATCAAGGCGGGTAGTCTGCCCGACTGAGGTTGTTCAGCTCTAGCACCTGTTGCCCGATAGCTGAGCGCACTACAATTCTTTTCAACGCTCCGCTGCTGTACGGCAAGCTAATGTGCAGTTCATCTTGCACCGGTACCGGGTACAGCTCTAGCTCGGCCGATAGATCAGGGTTTACCTGCAAACCTGTTACCGTAAATGCGATACTGTTGCTAAAGGTTTCGCAGCCGTTTGGCAAGGTGTAACCAAGTACGTACTGCCCACTTTCATTGGGTACAATGGTATTACCGGCTGCGCCCGCTATAGCTACGCTACCCAAGTACCACTGGTAAATACCCCCTTCTACAGATACTGCCGCTTCTAGCGCGTCTGTACCGTTGCTGCTAATGCTTACTTCTGCAGTTTCAAGCAGTTCAATAGTTAGTGGCGTAGAGAAGCTTCGGCAGCCTTCTTGCCCGGTCACGGCTACAGAGTAGCTGCCCGCTGCATTGGCAAAGTAGCTACTGCTGTTGGCCAGCGGAATAGGTGTGCTGCCTCTGTACCACTGGTAGCTAAGTGCAGTGGTATCACCACCAGCTACCTGGGCATTAATCACTGCCGATATCGGTACAGCTGCACAGTAACTAAGCGGACTACTTGTAACAAGTGAAATCTCGCGGGTGGTGGTACATTCTAAAAGTACGGTAATGTTACGCGAGCTTAGCTCCAGCCCCGGAACAAGGCTATTGCTAGCACGAACAGTAAAAACACCCACACTTTCAGCAGTTACCACGAAGCTAAACGAGCTATTGTTGGTAAACTGCAGCTCCTGCCCATCTTTAAACCAACGGTAGCTGTTGGCGCTCCCGCCAATATTGGCAGAAATGGTAAGCAAGCTGCCGGCCGAACCAAAAATGGTTTCGTCAGGGCGCTGACGCAGCTGAGGCGTGTACAATAAACCAGATAGTTGACCCATAATCGGCTCCAGATCGGCAAAGTCAAGTAAGTTTCTGCGCAGGTTGAGCTGCGAAAGCAACGGCAGATCGATCAGTCCGGCAGGTAGTGCTTCTAGCAGGTTGCTGTTTACATCAAGCTGTGCCAAAGTTGCCAGGCCGGTAACAGAGTTCGGCAGCGCTTGTAGCTGGTTGTCAGCTGCTTTTATCGTTTCTATCTGCGGGAAGAACAGTGCAGGCAGTGCAGTTAGCTGATTCCGACTCACATCTAGCAGGCGTAGCTGCGGCATATTACGGATGCTGACCGGCAGGTTCTGTAGTGGCTTTCTTGCACGAACAAAACTCAAGGCTGCTTAGGTTGCCGATGCTGGCAGGTAAGGCTGTGAGTTGGTTCCGCGCCAGCCACAGCGTGCGCAGCTGTTGCAGCTCACCGATACTTTCAGGCACGGAGGTGAGCTGGTTGCGGTCTAAATCGAGATACTCTAATTCAACCAGATTCCCGATAGCCTCTGGCAAACTGCTGAAGTTATTACCGAACAGATCGAGCCTGCGCAATGCCGTCATTTTTCTAAGCTTACAGATTTTAGTCTTCGACACCTTCAAAAGGTTTAAAATCCTTAATCACCATCGAATAAAAAAATGGCGTAACAGATGTTGATCCGTCACCCGCTGACTCATATTGAACGATGTCCAATGTATTTCCGGATTTCATCTTTTTCTTAAATAAAGTAATATAGAATGGATTTTGCTTAAATGAATTCGACTCTTTCGGATAACTTGTCAATTCATGCACTTTATAAGTTCTGGTATTACGATCTGACACGAGTCCATAGACTAAAACTACTTTTCGAGTGCTTGAGTAACCAAATATAACAATATCTCGTAAGCCGTCGCTATTAAAATCTGCTGTTTTAGCCATCGGTGTTTTATCTGAATTACTTACAGCTAACTTCGAGAAGTTAGTTCTGGCAAAAACTTTAAATCCAGGGTCTTCCTTAGATAAAATTTGATCAATAGTTGATCCTAATACTACGCCGCCGCCTTCAAAGATTCTAGGAAGAACCATTCTTTTTAGCGGAGCTGCAAAAACTACACTTGGCACTAACAAGGCCAGACAAAAACAAAATTTATAAATTGATCTATTCTGCACCGCTAACTCCCAGTAACTCTTTGTTTAGTACACTTTGCCTTGAACCTAAACTAATATTTCTAAATGATGGGTTTTGCTTATAGACATGTTGATGTCCAGGCTTTGAGATCCCAGGCCACCAACCCCAAGCCGGTCTGGCAAGTCGGGGATTATAAAACGAATCATACTTCCAGGGACCCCGCTTTATAGTCTCAATAGCTGCGTCTGCGCACTGCCTTAACATATTACCATTTATTCTTTTTTTTGACATTCGAGGGAAACTTTTAGTTCTCGAACTATAAAATGTCCACGAAAATTGGGACCTTTGCCAAATTACATCACAAATTGTACTTGGATAGGCTTTTAATTGAACCCTTCTAAGGACTGTCTGATTTATGTTCACTCGCCCCTCTTGAGGTTCTACCCAAGATTCATTAGCACAGTTACATATCAAACATTCTTCCGCTCTTCCGGAATTGTTTCCGCAAGAAATAGTTCTGCCACTACTTTTTAGGCTTTGAAGTTTTCCAATGAGGCTGGGTACCTTAGTGCTGACATGTCGTCCGTTACTTGATGAAAACCTCATGTTTGGGTATTTTTGTTTGTCTATTAATGCTGAGGTCAAACCATAAAAACGGCCAACATCAGGTAAGGTCCTTGGGTATCTAGGATCGTAGTCAGTGTAGAATGGAAACCGTCTGACTCCATCGGAAGGGTCAGTTCTTGGTTCAAAGGCGGAACGATTGGTTCCTGTACGCCAACTTTCTAGAGTTTTAAATAATTCTATACTGCCATCTTTATCGTAGCTTACAAATTTATCTGGAATATTAAATCTATAGGTGTCAATATTTCGGCCAGTATATCCAGTTGGTACGGCCTCACCTTCTTTATCGACGGCTAAACTATTCCATTCAAAAATTCGATACTCTTCAGGTAAACCAGTGGCCGTAATCACCAAAGCTTGAGCTTGATAAACAGAAAATATTAAAAATAGAGGTACTAAAATAAATCTAAGATGAATCACGAAACCTCAGCAGGAACCAGTTGTATCAGTGGTTTAATATCGGTATTTTCCGCATATTATTAAGTCTTAATTTTCAAGACTAGACTTTGTAGGGGATGAATTCTGAAAGCCGGGCTTGAAGAGCATTTATTAGCCACAATAAGCATTTGATTTATCAGTCGGGGTCACTGTATAAAAGATCAAACGGATAGGTGGCCGAGTGGCTGAAGGCGCACGCTTGGAAAGCGTGTAGGCGTTAATAGCGTCTCGAGGGTTCGAATCCCTCCCTCTCCGCCAGTTTGAATCTTCCTTCATTTCAGACAGTATTCTAAGTGGTTTTATTATTTCATATCGCATACTTAACCCATCAAACCATCGGTTCGAAAGTAGTTTATCAAGTAGCTGCTTCCTCTCACCCGTGGTCATGTGAATCCATAAAGATTCTGCATTGTTAGCCAGTTCGATAATGGATTCTACGGTCTCTAAGACAGAGTCCCCAATTTTCATCTGAGTTGATTTCATCAAATCTGCAAAATAAAGCCTTTCTTCTTGGATTCTTTTTCGCTGATTGGCTTTTACTATCTCTATTTCATTTCTTCGCATTGAAACTAGCTCTCCAAATTCAATAAGCAATGTTCCTTGAAGTGAAATTGCCGAATCTTTGTCTGAAAGCGAGG
This sequence comes from uncultured Pseudobdellovibrionaceae bacterium, assembly GCA_963803705.1. Classification (GTDB taxonomy): domain Bacteria; phylum Bdellovibrionota; class Bdellovibrionia; order Bdellovibrionales; family UBA1609; genus JAMLIO01. Next base: position 6,627 of record CAWDNU010000001.1, read on the forward strand.
GTAACCAATCTAAAAAATACGTATCCCCAACTAATTTGCGACCAAATGTACTTTTACCCGTATTTTGTTTTCCTTCTAAAATTGGCATCCAGTCGAATTTGACCCCTGGCTTTAAAGCCCTTGCGATCATAGCAACAAGCCATTCTGTAAAAACCTGTGCTAAATATTCTGGATGTCCCTTGGCTTCAAAATAATTAGCTAACCAGGAATCAATTCTAGGAATTTGATCCCATTCAGGTAAAAGGTTAAATCTTTCGATAATTGGGTCAAATTTATTCTCTAGTGAAATATTTAAGAGTGCTTCATAAATTAAATCTCGATTGGGTTCAAAACCCCATTTTTGGCCTAACCAAAGTTTAATTTGCACTATGTCCTCATCCGATAGGCTATCATCTATATTTTTATGCCATGGTGTTTTTGAACCATAGACATCACGATTTGCAAATAAATTACGCTTAAGTAAGTTTTCAGAAATATCATTTTTAAGAATAAAAACTACGTTTTGAAGACTTTTTAAAGGGGCAGTGTTAGGTCCCCTGACAATATTCGATAACCATTCTGGCTGATGTCCATGAAAAGACTTTGATAAGAACTTCATCTCAAAATCCTGAATTACGATAACTTTTGAAGTGAATTTGAACCTCGCCCGACAAACCCTTTTCACCAAGTAAGTTTAGTAACTGACCTCGGATGATTTTCCAGTTTGGTGTAGTACCCAGTTGAGCTTCGACAACATCCAAAACTCTTCCACGACATTCATTAATTAGGTCTAAAACCTTACCCTCTAAAATTTGTTGATTATAATTAATGATTTTCAAAAGCCTCTCCTTTTTGATCGAGAAGCACAAACTGGGACCATCCCATAATTTACCCGACCAAGATGAAGTGAACTTAACTTATCTTTTCAGCTATGTAAGAGGGAACGTTTTAGATCAAAAATGAGTCGAAATGTTCTTATCCCTGGCTTTTGCAATCTTTCTTCGCTTATTAGTGCGATCTGTTAGATGTCTGCGTGTAAGATATTTTTCTTCAGGGCTATCTGTAATCACCATAGCTGATTCTTGGGCTAAAGCGGCAAGGTGTTGTCCAAACCACTGCTTAAATAGAATTGATAAAATCTCGCTTATGAACCTCGTTTTAAAATCAGTGTGCCCTCTTTTTTTTGTTGAAAAGGTTTCCGCCAATGCTGACTTGTCTTTGATAAACAGACCAACTCGAAGCCCTGTATTTCTTTTATAGAAAGAAAGTTGATTTAAGAGATCATTTTTTATTTTTAAAATTTGATTTTCATAAGAATTTTCGCCATCAAGTTCTTTTCTTGAAACAAATTTTTTGGTTTCCATTTCACTACAAAACATATCGATGCCATTTGCTGTTTCTATTAGTTTTTTTATCTGTCTCATTAATTTGGCTTTCGAGCTTTTAATTTCATCTTGCTCCTCTTTACTTAAGGACATATCCAAAGCGTCTAATTTGGCGAGATGTGCAAAAATTAAAAAATCAGTTGCTAATTTCAGTCCATTTTTATCAATTAAAGAGTAAAATCTTTTCCATAATGGTTTTACTCTTTTGTCAGTAAGCAAGCGATCCTCAGTTCGTCTTTCGTCAACAAGGTGATCATGATATAATTTCGCTTCACTTTCGCTTAATTTAAGCTGAAAAACTTTTTGAGCTCTACGTTGAACTATTGAATCTTTCAGTTCAGAAAAAATCCATTCAGGAAAAATGACGTCTTCATTATTTAATTTGCCCATACCAATAAAACCCTTACCCGACCAAACTCACCCAAAAAAACTAACTATTTTTTAGCATTTAAATTCAAAGAAGCAAGGCTGTAGTATTGTCCTTTTCAAGCTAAAACTAGCCTATTTTCAATTTAAGTAAATCTTAGTTTGGTAAAAATTTATTCTAAAAGCCAGGAATTATGTTTTAATGGATATTTCTGGTTTATTTACCAAATGGGGGCACATGGCAAGTTTCAAACAGGTTTTAGCCAATAAGAAAAATGCGAAGAAAAGCACAGGTCCTTCATCTAGCCAGGGTAAACTCGCTATAAGAAAAAATGCCCTTAAGCATGGAATTTTATCTAAAGTGACTGTTTTAGAAGACGAGGACCATAAGCTATTTGGTCGATTCAAATCAGATATGGTGAGTCACTTAAACCCGGTAAATCCCTCTGAGGAACTTTGTGTTGATAGGATTATTTCATGTGCTTGGAGGCTGCGAAGAATCCTACAAATCGAGAACTTCTTTTTTCAGGATGAGCTGTCTTTTGATCGCTATAATCCAGTTGCTAAAATCGCAGAAAATTTTGTAAGCAGGGGAAATACGCTCGCCCTAGTAAACAGGTACGAAGTTAATGTCGAACGTAGCCTATCAAAAGCAATTTATGAACTTAATCGACTCAAGTCTTTAAATAAAACGGATGGAGCGGCCACTGATATCGATCCAACTTGAACTAAATCATAAAATAATTTAATTTTTTACGAAACAAAGCCAATTCTTGTCAATTACCCTGTCAAACTATACTCGCTCGCCCAACCTCCAAGAACATACTTGAAATCTTCAATTTTATTTTCAATATAATGTATATTCTTACATAAACATTCCTTATTACAAAATCTCCTTCTATAAATTGGAATATCTAAATTATGGCCAGAAATGCAATTTTCAAAAATTGACTTAGTTTGCGCATAGAAGAGAACGTTTGTAGGATGCTCATCAATTATAATTCTATCAACAACTGATAAAGGTAGACTTCCATTCTCACAAGAGACCACTATATCTGACCACCCAAAAGTATATTTTTTATCTTTATGTTGTTTATCATTAATAAATACACCTTCGAAATTTGAAAGCCATTTATCTACATCCTGATGTTGCTCTTCCCAACGATTAGGATTAATTTTAGTTATTCCTAAATTCGAACCATTTTTCAATAAATAATCAAATAATCGATTTATATTAAAACAAAAAAGAATTGGCCCATAGCTGTTTGGCTTTTTGAAGTTCTGATGTAAATCACTAAAATTGATAAAAATATCATTCCAAATCCCATACTTTTGATCTAGCTTATCGCTCCATTGTGAAGACTGTGGAAATTTGTATTCAACACATTTTTCCCTACTGAAAACAGAACCGTATCTCAAGTAGCTAATTGATGTTTCTACTGAATTTGCATGATATAAAAATTTAGAATCTCTTTTTAAAAGCTCTTCTAAAAAAAATTCTTTTTTTATGTATGGTCTCACTTGTTCTCCAATCTAATAAATCGGAAAAAGTAATACACAACTTTACTTTTATTAAAAATCTTTGATGCTAGATCAACGATGTGCTACGAGTGAATTAAATAAACTGTCATTTGACCTTTTAAAACTAGAAATTAATCAAGCAAATGATAATTTATTTTGGGACAACAACATATTTTTCCATAGAAGGAATCCACCACTTAGAAGATGTGACATAAAGATTTGCTTCAAATTCTTCGTTTAAGCGATCTCCGAAATGAACCTCATAATGCTTACCAGAAGTATCTTTAGCCATTCTGGGTGCAGCACCACCTGATTTTGCAAGCAGTCCCCAAACGAACTTAGGTTTTTTTACAATGACCTCAATCGGCTCATAATTGGGGTCATCAATAAGGCACTGAACTTTTCTGCTTTTGGTCTGAGCTTTCATATATGACAATTTAGTAAAAACAATATCCATCACCACAGCACTTAATAATATAACTAACCAAGGGATTCTTTGCATAAGAACAACGCCTTTCATAAGCCCAAACTTAATTACAAGTGACATCAGCATCGACGACAAAAATAACAAAACCACTAAACTAACAAAAATCGTTACCCTTTTTATAGATTTGGATGTCAGTAAAAATATTGAATGTTCTAAATTTACATTTTTAGTCATAATCATAGACCTCTAAAGTTTTTCGGTAATTTTATGAATACGGTTTAGTAAATTTGAATTGAACTCAATTTTTGGTGTAGCCTAGGACTTAGTGTTTTAATTTGAAACAATTAGTGCTTTTAAAACTATTTAGATTCAGTTTGTTATTGGCTGCTCTTTAATTCTACTATAAATCTAAAGCTCAATAATATGAAGTTCTGTTGAATCCACAGAGAGTGTGCGGCACCTTAAAAATATAATCAGCTAAAATAATATTTGGCACCGTTCTTGATATATAAAGTCTATAATTGGTACAAACAAAACAGCTTGGTTGTGTTTGTACAAGTATTGGTCAGTTGACTAAACATAGGAGTTTTCATGTTTTTACAAAAGAAAAAAAAACTAAATGCTGTCATAATTTTTATTGTCTTCATTTCTGGCTATTCAGCCTTTGCTCAAAGCACTGATGGGATTTGTGACCCAGCTTTATATAAGGGAAAAAATCTTAATTCACAAACTCTAGAGGTATTGAAACAGGTCTGTAGCAAAGAAAGAGTAAGTATATCTATTAGAACAGTTCGGAATGGCGACAGAGTCACTATTACAAAAACAGTAAATGACGTAACAACAACACAAATAATCGAAAATGTGCCCAAAGGCTATACTGCAAATCTCAATGAAAATGGTGAGATAATACTAACCCCACCATTCCAACCTTCAAATGAAACACTTGCTAGGATAGGTGAAAATTTTGATTGGACTAAACTTAACAATGATGAAAAAAAGGAATTAGATCAGTGCATAAAAATTAGGTCATGCAATGCTTCAGCTTATAAAAAAGGCTTGGAATTTAGAAACTTTCATTCAGATTCAATGGAATTATCTGCCTGTGTTGCTTCAAACGATTGCGATCTTGAAGCATATATTATTTCACGTAATTACAGAGACTTCCATGATGATGCTTTAGAGTTTTCAGAATGTGTAATGGCAAAAAAATGTGATGTAGATGCTTACAAAGCCTCACGGAGCTTCAGAGACTTTAGGGACGACGCTTTTGAACTATCTAAATGCGTTGCCAAGCAAAAATGTGATCTTGAAGCGTTTGAATTATCAAGGTCTGAAAGGAAATTTTTTGACGATGCAATTGAAATTTCTAAATGTGTTAAAAGTGGCGAGTGCGATATTGAGGTTTATTTGGAGTCTATTCATGATAGAGCATTTCATGATGATGCGTTAGAGAACTCCAAACGGTTTCGATTAAAAAGGAACTCAGATCAAGTAGATGGTAATAGTAACTTAGGGATAGAGTAAACCTCTGCCAAGGTTTTTAAACAATGAAAAAATTGTTTTGGTTCTAAAGCAACCAATTATCCCCCATATCAAATCCAATAGAATTGATTTGAGCCTCAAAATCCAAGCACTCAGTTATAAAATCATCTACTCGTCTCCGCCAGTTTTAATCTTCCTTCAATTAAATTAGACACTTACCATAAAATAGATAATTATTTCTACAGGATATTGCAAAAGTTCTCCACTAGTGATACACTTTTAGTAGAGGTTTAAAATGCCAACAAAAAAACCTAGATTAAACGTTGTTCTAGATTCTGAGCTTTATGATTTAGTCGAAAAAATATCCAAGCATGATGACAAATCCATGTCCACTGTCGCTAAAGAACTTATCGAAGATGCCCTAGAGAGACATGAAGATCTTCTGTTGTCTGAAATCGCAATGAAACGTGAAGCCAAATCAAAAAAAAGAGTTTCACATGATAAAGCCTGGAAATAATTGTTTTGTTATTGAATATCTAGATACGGTTATTAAAAAAGATATTCCAAAGTTACCAAAAACAATAAAGCTCCGAATTAAAAATGCCATTGAAACCAGGCTTACTGTTGATCCGATTGGTTTAGGTAAACCCCTAAGATATAGCTTCTTTGGGCATCGAAGAACACGTGTTGGCGACTATAGAATTGTATTTAGAGTCGACATGGAAAATTATGTTGTTCTTATTGTCATGATTAAACACAGAAAAGATGTTTATGAAGATTAAAAAAGACTATACAAATTTAGCACCCATTATAAACGACCCAATCAATTTTAGAGAAATCACTTTTCATAAAGTTTTCTTTTTGCACACCCAATATGCCATCACCTTCATAACCAGGAGCATCGAAAATTAACCACTCCTCTTTTACGGAGCTATCAGTAATTTCAAGTGTTCCTAGAAGTTCATCAATAGCATTCTGGCCATACTCTTTACCATCAACATCTCTGATTTTCTGAACTACATTTTTGATTAAACAGTTATTAGAATACCCTATGTTTAAAATATCTCGGTCTTTTGTTTTACTCATTTCTAAACACATTTCATCAGTCTTACAATCTTCTCTTGTTTCCTTTGCTGTAAGTCTTTTTTGATGAATAGATCTAATGATTATTTCTGGATCTTTTAAACTCGTTTTGTAAATTGTATTCTTATCAGTTATTAAATTTGAACATTTATGGCTTTTGATTTTCTCCGCCTTGGTCCATTTAAATTTAATACTTTTGTTGGAACTTAAAATTAGCAAGGGTGCGGAATTATTAGTCAAAACGAAGGACGGAGCTTGTATACTTCCGCCTCTACAATTTTGAATACCACCATCTCCAATATATTTTGTTTTTTTTATACCAGATCCATCAACAATATATAAGTTTGTAGTTTTTTTAATTGAAGGGTTATCTATAGAAATTTTATTTTCAACAATATCGCCGATAAAAATTTTTATCTTATTCTTCATTAGAAGTTCTGACTTTTCTAAAAACTGACTAGAGTAAGCAAAATTTGCATTAAAGACCAGGCTAAGTAGTATTACAATTTTCATTTTGAATAAGTCCCTGAAAAAACCTGTAAATATTTAAAATTAATTTAACTCTTTAAAGTCATTTTTATAAGGCTCCTTAACTTCTGCCTCTAAGACACAATCAAAGTCAATCTTAGTGCTGCCCAGCTCACCTGGGATACCCCAGCTTTGATCAACTATTAGAAAGGGAATATTTTCATTGGCTGTGGCTGTCCTTTGACCTGTTTGACTAATGCTAAGACCGTCAGTACCCAATTCATAATATTTAAGATCAATTTTCAGACTCACTTCGATTGTATTTTCTATTTCATATTTCTTGATATCATTAGGGTTAGACATAGTTAAATTTAGTTTATCAATAAAACTTAAATTCATTTCAATATCGTAACTAGTAGTTATGTTATCAATATCATGATCAAAACTATAATTTTTAGATTCTGAACCCGAACTTAGAATATTAAATATTGTAAACTTTTGATAACCTTTTAGTTTTCCTGGTCCAACCGCAAATGGCTCATCAGTCGCCCTTATAAGCGTAATTGTATGACTGCAATTTAACTCAAGTTTAGAGTACTTGGCACGTGCCGCTTCTAACAAGGTCATCTGACTAAGACTTCTTTGAATCATAGGTTTTTCTTCACTGTCTTTTTTTTGATTTGATCCATTTGTGCTGTCGCAAGAAATAAAACAAAAAAATGAAACGAAACTTAAAAATACAATTTTCATGCTAACCCCAACTAAGTTCTAATTGAGATAATTTCATTATAGAAATGGAAAGAAAACAAGATTAATCACTAAATTCCACAAATATCCAAAACTTGAAAGTCTTTCAGGTTTATATTCTATATTTAATAATTCTTAGTAATATTATATATTTAAGCCCTCAAATACATAACTTAATATTAATTGTAAAAGAGGATTCCCTCCCTCTCCGCCAAGTCTTATTAAATCACTAAAATTATACATCTTTTCGATGTCGTTTTGGTCTAGACCCACTTCTTCAATACGTGCGTACCTAATCAAAAAATCTTTTTGCTTAAATTGAACTTACCTGGGTTCTGATCGGACAATGTATTAAAATCCTTACCCCCCCACCCCACGTTATCGGGAAATACTCTTGGTAAGTTTTTGGACACTCTAAACATGACAATGATATTTAGTTATTTCTTTCAATCTACATCTCCCACCTTTCGTTTCTAATTTTGATGCGAAAATGTATTTAATAGTCTCGTAGGCTGATATCAGAAGGTTCAATCTAGCTTAGTATTAAAAGCTAATATTAAGAATGTTTCAAATTTACCAATCGATTGGGCGGTAATCTTTAAGAAATTTTCCGCACCAATGCTGACCGGTTAGAATTCCGTTGAAGAATGGATCACAAATTCGAGCAGCGCCGTCCACTATGTCGAGTGGGGGCTGAAAATCATGAATCTCTTCTTTACTTTTTGCAAGTTGGACTGGATCCTCGTCAGTCACCCAACCTGTATCTACCGCGTTCACAAAAATACCGTAATCTGAAAGTTCACCAGACACAGTATTTGTCATCATATTTAATGCTGCCTTCGCCATGTTAGTATGAGGATGGCGAGCTTCTTTTTTAAATCTTTGAAATTTACCTTCCATAGCAGTGACGTTAACAATGTGTTTTTTGCCCGTATTGTCTTTTTTCATCATAGGAGCCAAAACATTGCAAAGCACAAACGGAGCAATGGCGTTGACTAACTGAACTTCGATCATCTCTGAAGTTTGGATCTCGCCTATCTTAAGCCGCCAGCTATTTACTTTTCTTAAGTCTACTTGTTGCAAATCAACATCTAACTTATTTGCTGGAAACAGCTCTTTGCTATCTAAATTATCAGCGTAAGAATAAGGAATCTGCGACAACTGCGCCGAACTTGAAAGCCCCACTGCATGACCCTGTCCGTGCCACACAACCGGCGTATTATTGGCAGTAGCTGTCTTATCTAAAGTTGGTAAATTTGTAACTTCGGTACACAAAGAGTATTGAAAAAGAAGGTTTTGTTGATCGGTGGTTAGGTTTTCAAGGTTTTGGTTCTCAATATTCATTAAATGCTTGTAAAAACTAGGCGGCCTTCTAACAGTTTGAGCCGCGTTATTTAAGAGTAAGTCTAGACGATCATATTTTTGTTCCACGTACTTAGCAAAAAGTTCAACACTTGGGGTGTGCCTAAGATCAAGCCCATAAATATCTAATCGGTGCCCCCAGCATTTAAAATCTGGCTCTTTGGAATACCGAATTGCCGAATCTTTCGGAAATCTTGTGGTAGCAATCACCTTTGCACCGGCCCTTAACATCATAAGAGTAGCGTGATAGCCAATTTTAAGTCTAGATCCTGTGATCAATGCTACTTGCCCTGTTAAATCAGCAGTTTGAAATCTTTTTTTATAGTTAAGCTCGGCACATGGCATACACATGGTGTCGTAGAAATGATGTAGAATTTTGAATCTACTTAAACAAACATAACAAGACCGAGCAGATTTCAATTCGCCGGTTATTAATTTTGCAGTTTGGTCTGATGGTAGGCAAACTTGAACCGGGGCTGAAAATACATCAGCTGTTCTAGCTGATCGAATTCCTGTCTTACCTCTTAGTTTGCGATCGTATATATTTTTTACTTTCTTTTGTTGCGCCTTAATCTGTTTTCCACGCTGTTCAGTTTCTTTTCTGCTAGGGCGGGACAACTTACCAGCTGCCATCATAAGTTTCTTTCTTTCCTCTTTTGTCAAAAGCCCCAGCTTAATAGGATCCTTTACTAAGGCTTCCAAAGCGTTAGTTACCAAACGAAGTGACTCAGACGTAAGCTTTGTCACTTAAGTTGTTCCACCATATCGCCCGCCGCTATCCACCCAGTTGTCCATGCACTCTGAAAGTTGAACCCACCAGTTATACCGTCGATATCCAGTATCTCACCAGCAAAGTGAAGGCGCGAGTTGATTTTACTTTGCATAGTTTTGAAATCAATTTCATTCAAACTAACGCCACCGCACTCAACAAATTCATCTTTGTAACGATTTTTACCCAGAATTTCGAACCGAGATGCCACCAGGTTTTGAACTATTATTCTTAGCTCTTTTTTTGAAAGATTAGCCCACTGTTTTTCTAGATCAATTTCACACTTGGCAAGTAAGCTTAGCCAAAACCTCTTAGGTAGTTCCCTTGGATAAGTGTTTGCAATCAAGGTTTTTGGATCTTCAGTTTTAATCTTTTGCAAAAAATTTTCAACTTCGGTAAATTTTTTATCTCCCATCCAATTCACAGTTAATACCGAAATGTAATTAGACCTTTTCATTTCGCGAGCAGCCCATGCAGAAAGTTTTAGTATAGCAGGGCCACTTAACCCCCAATGTGTAATTAGGGATGGTCCTTTTTGCCTAAAAGTTTGTTTATCAGGTAAAGTTAGTGTTAGTGAGGTTTCAAAGCTTAGACCTGGTAAATCTTTAATTAGATTATCCTCGATTTTGAAACTAAACAGAGAAGGTGCTCTTTCAGAGATTGTGTGCCCCATTGCCTCTGCTAGTTTATATCCCCCTGGTGAACTTCCAGTGGCGACTAAAACAGCATCAGCTAGAAAGGATTCTTTATCTTTAATCATAAGTTCTATTTGGCCGCTTGGCGCTTCATTCATATCGTTGATGATATGATTGGCCATCAGCTTTACTTCGTGTTTTTCAGCCAGATCGAGGTAGCAATTAATTATGGTGTCAGAACTATTGCTGGTTGGAAACATCCGGCCGTCCTTTTCAGCGACTAGCTCAATGCCAGAATTTTTAAACCACTCTACTGTGTCTTTAGCTTGAAACCTCTGCATGGGTGACAATAACTCTTTTTGCCCTCTTGGGTAATTTTGACAAAGACTTCTAACTTCGAAAAGGTTATGAGTAACATTGCAACGACCTCCACCAGATATTTTTACTTTTTTCAAATAGGTACTTGAGGACTCAAAAATTCTTATATCTAGCTTCACTCCCTTTTTTTCAGCAAATTGGGCAGCACAAATGGCCGAAAAGAAACCAGCGGCTCCTCCTCCTACTATGGCTATTCTTTTTGTAAAAGAGTTGTTTGGGCTTATACTTCTCACGAGTTACCCGCATCAATTAATCTTTCGCTATCTACGATTTTCTTCGCAAAATTTATAATAATTTGCTGTTGGTGCTCGTAGTGCTCATCGCTAAATATTGCTTCTTCGTTGAATAAAAGTTGAGCTAAAGCTTTAAGGTCTTTATAAATGCTACCGCTTTTTTTAGTGAAAAGACTTTCTAAAATATGGCCCTCTTCAATATTTTTGTAGCTTGGAAAAATTATTTTTTCTTCCAAATCTTTTATCAGGTTAACAACTTCGTCAGGTCTATAATCTTCGTTTATCACATGAGCCAGTAATTTTAAGGGTCCACTACTTGCCTCATGCTCGAAAAGACTTTTATTAACTTTCTGATAATGATCTTCATACTTAGTAAACCACTTCAAGTCCATAAATCGAAAGCGCATTTGTTCAACTATATAAAATGTGGTTTCTGGCTGTAATCCAAATTCATCGTTGTAAAGCCCTTCGTAAAGTGCCAGTTGGCTAGCAGTGCTGATCAATCCTAACAAGTGATTTAAATAGTGTGTAGCAAATTTCGAGTCGGATTCAAACAAGAATTGAAAGTACAAGATTCGCTTAATTGTCAGTTCATCAATATTACACTGACGATAGCTTATACCCGATGAAAGATGATGCCACTGAGAAAGCTCTTTGTCATTAACTGTGCGAATACATAGGGTTACCGTTGGATCATCTAAGTGAAGAACCCTATGGACTAAATCCATGGCTGGTTGAATTTTTCTTGAATCACCTTTTTTTAGAATTTCAGTTTTTTTTCTAACCACTGTCGAGCTTAAAACATCAGATTTTATTTTCTCGCCAGAGGTGTGCTTTCTAGCAAGATCATCGGTTGTCTGGACCACGAACTCTTCGTGAAGAGATTTACCATAAAGTACTTTAAACGCACCACGAAAACCATGAGAATGTATTAAAGTATCATTTTTGCGCCAAAAATAAATGTCTACAGCAAATTTGCCATTATTGAAAACTGATACCGAGGGTTCGCCGAAAACGTTATAGAGATTCACCTGTTGGGGTAGCACAGATTTTCTTAAAAGCCACTCTGACATGGCTTGCTCGAAATCTTCGAATCTGAAATTCATTTCCAAATGCAGAAGGGCACTTTCGGCGATACTTGGGAAGCCTGCAAGTTCATAGACTTTTTCGATTTCTTCGCCTAAAGCCAAAAGTTGATTAAGGGGTTTTAAAGCTATATCAGTAGGATCAACTGGTTTACTTTCCAAACTTGCGCTGTTCAGAACTTTAGGTTTGTCGACCTGACTTTTGGCTTTCATAATTATGCACCTCTGGCTATAAGTTTAAGCTGTACACTAGCTTTTGGGTATATGCCCATTAGTATTTTAGACAGACTATTTTTTGCAATTTTACCTAAGGTTGAACGTTATTGATAGTTGATCACCTATCAATAACACTTATGAAATCGCTGACAAATTCAAGTTTTATATATTAAAACAATTGAAGTTCGGACTAGTAGTAACTAATCTTGGGACAATACTTCGTTTGGCTAAATTATTCGTGATCGATGACTTAACAAATCTAGACCAAAAAGCTTTAAACTTTCACAAGGAAAATATGGCACTTAAATCTTCAGTTTTTAAGGCGAATGTGAGCCTTTCAAATCTAAATTTGCAATATTATGACGAAGTTTCGCTTACTTTAGCTCTTCATCCATCAGAAACCGAGCAGCGTTTGATGTTTCGGTTGATCGCTTACCTTTACTGTGCGAGCGAGCGATTAGAATTTACAATTGGTCTTAATGATCCTGATCTACCAGACATCTGGGCTAAAGATCTTACTGGACAAGTTGAGCATTGGATTGAACTTGGATTTCCAGACGACAAAAAAATTAGAAAAGCAATCGGAAGATCAAATTTGGTTTCGATATTTACCTATAATCGATTTAAAGCAAAAGTATGGTTAGACAAAGTTGCACATTCAATAAAAACTAATGATAAAGTTCAGATCTACCATTTTGATGAGACTGAGCCGGGGTCACTAGAGGCTATTGTCAAAAAATCGATGAGTTTAAACTGCGTGATTGAGGACCAACAAATCTTTTTAAGTGACGATAACTTTAGGGCGCAAATCGATATCAGCTGTGAAATATCTTAACGAAATTTATTTTTCACAAAAATTGCATTCAAACCTTTGGTATAGCTTCTGCCGAGCTTAACATAGTCCTTGGTCTAAATAGATTTAAGTTTTAAAAAAACCACATTAAAAGTCTGTACGATTTCCCTAATTTCTCATCTGAACAAATAAGCTTAAAGGTTTTATTTATAAAGTGAATTGGCTTAAATGTCGATTACACATTAATGTTAAATAAGAACTCTGTAAAACTGATAGTCAAAAAATTTTCTAAGTCTAGGATCATCCTTTTCTCAACTATTTTTCTTTCTGTTATTTTATCAGTTTTTCTAGATCAAACTTTTGTGAAGCAAGAGTTAACAAATAGAAAAAGCGCTGTTCATAAGATGACCTACGACCTTGAGCTAGCTTTTAAGCAGTACCTTCATCCCCTTCAAGGAACGCAAAGTATCTACAATGGTCTAGATTTCGAAGTGTCACCAGAAATGTTTAGAAAGGCATCAGAGTCGCGTGGAATGTACAAAAATTTTGAAGGAGCACTAGGATTTGGCTTCATTCGCAGAGTAAAAAATACAGATTTAAAATCATATGTAAATTCAATGTCAAAAAACGAAAGTGAATTTAAATTGAAGCCAATTAGCAGTCAGGGCGTACCCAATAATTCCAATTACCACTTTATCATCGAAACTATAGAACCCGCCGAAACAAACAAACCTGCACTTGGACTGTTGATATCTGACGAACCTAATCGTAGAAATGCCGCGATAAAGTCAATGCGATCAGGAGATCCAACCATCACCAAAACTATCAGTCTTGTTCAATCTGGTAGAAAAGAACCAGGCTTTTTATTTTACCTTCCCCTATACCGATCGCCTACTAAACCCAAAACGGTTGAAGAGAGAGAAGCGCAATTGGTTGGGTGGGCGTACACCCCGTTGCTCGCCAGTAAGATTGTCCATTTTGTATTAAAGCAGAATAGAGATTTTCCAGAATTTAAAATATTTGAAATTGATAAAAATAAATCTTTGATAAATCTATTTGTTTCAAAAGACTTTAAAGACTCAAACACCTCAGCTACTCTAAAAGAAGATATTAAAATTTTTGGTCAAACTTGGCAGCTTCACGTTCAGGTTCAAAATAAAGCGCTTTTGATCAAGCATGCTTTAGCCTTCACATTCTTTTTGTTTTTAATGTCCTGCGTATATATTCTTTACAATTATATTCTAAGTATTGAAAAAGAAATTTTAAATAAAACTCTTACTATTGAGTTTTCCAGAAAAGAAGTTGCCAAGGCGACGAAAGAAATTAAAACTCAAGCGGATTTTTTACAGATCATCTTAAATGGTTTACCATCTATGGTTAGCTATTGGGACAAAAATTTGAATAACAAATTAAGCAATACTTCTTATAAAAAATTTAATTTTAAAGAAGGAATTGAAAAACTAAATTTCCATATTTCAGATACATACGAGTTTAAATCAAACAAATTTATTAAAAAAAGAATTGACGCTGCATTAGATGGTAAAGCCCAGATTTTCGAGATGGACGTTAATGGTCCATCTGATAAAAAATATAGAATGCTTGTTAGATATATTCCGGATCTTTTTGAAAACAAAGTCTACGGTTTTATTGCAATTGCTTCAGATATAACTGAAATACGTGACCTTGAAATTGAAAATAAAAAAAGACAAGCAACTTTGTATTCAAAGTCAAAACTTTCAACACTGGGTGAAATGGCCGCTGGTATCGCACACGAGATTAATAACCCTTTAGCAATAATCGGAGCAAATGCACAGCTTATTAAAAAGCTTGGTAACGATAGCAAGTTCAAAACGCATAAACATAAAGATAATTTTGACAAGAAAGTACATTCTATTGTCGCAACTGTTGATCGAATAGCAAAGATTGTGAAAGGACTTAAAACTTTTGCTAGAGACTCTGAAAAAGATCCCCACCTGCCTTTTAAACTAATAATTTCAGCATATGATACTCTTGGTTTGATAAAAGAAAAAGTAATGCAGCAAAATGTTACCTTAACCATCATAGAACAATCTAAAGACGTAGTCGTTACCGGCAACAAGACACAGGTGGAACAAGTATTGATGAATCTTGTTTCAAATTCCATAGATGCCATACACGATCTTGATGATAAATGGATTAAGATTTTCGTCGGAAGCAATCACACTTGCGGATTTATACGCATTCAGGATAGTGGCTCTGGAATTACCGACGATATTGCAGAAAAATTGAAACAACCTTTTTTCACCACTAAAGCTGTTGGTAGCGGAATGGGTCTGGGTCTTAGCATCAGCAGTGGGATAATGGGTAAACATAAAGGCTCTTTAGATTATGAACTTTATGAAGGTCACACAAGTTTTATTTTGAAAATGCCACTGCGCTTAGCTGATGATCAAGCGGCATAAGTCTCTTCCTTTAGAACAGAAGACCTTGCTTATTTGAATTGTTTTCAAATATTAGATCCAAAATAGTGTCTGATATTTTTTGACCATGGGAAAATTTAACTTCAAACTCTTCATTTTTATCTAACTTACAATTTGTAGATCTTAAACTACATGATTTTGGCTTAGAACATTTTGTACGTTTATCGTAAATATAATCTTCGCTGGGAAAAGCCCTGACAACAACACCAATAGCCTGATGTTTCGAGTTTAGAATCGGTCCACCGCTGTTTCCACCAAAGATGTCTAAAGTTGTGGTGAAAAAATTTTCATACTTTCCAGATACTACTCTTCCATTAACAGTAACTTTTTGAGGCAGGCCAGTCGGGTAACCAACAGTATAAACCTGTTCATTATTCCTAATATTTTGAACTAAAGGTAATTCCGGTCTATCTGACTTTCGCTCAATACGTATCAAAGCTACATCATCACCATATCCTAAAAAATTTTTTGAAGTTTGCTTCGTATGTTCAAATTTTGCATAAACCACTTCTTTGCACTTGAAAGCTTTATTTGCTGGAATATAGCTTTCAATCACACCTTGACTTAAATATTTATAATCAAAAATCCACAAAAAATCTGCACACTGAGGAGTAACTTCATTTCTAACTTCTGTATCAATTGCGGTCACACAATGCCCAGCCGTCATTATGAGGTCAGGAGCTACTAAAAACCCAGTGCAATTAACACTTGCTGTAGGCTGATTATAAAATTTTTCACCCTTGCATAGAGCTGCTTCAAAAGAGTTAGAGATCGAATTGAAATCTATCAGATAATCTAAGCCCTGATCTTTTAAAAAAACTGGCGACACCATTACTGCCACCGAGGGGCTTACTAATTTTTCAATCACAGGTTGGGTGAAAACTTCCTTTCTGTCATCTGCACCGAAGATAATAGCGTGAGACTTAGGTTGAAACACAGCTACGACTATGATTATGCATAATAAATGCACCCAAGGACTATTGGCTTTTCGACCCATATTCAAATTCCACCTATAAAGTTGTAGGTAATATCAAATAATATAAATTTAGATTTCGCAACTCATCCGACCTAACTTTCTCATTTATTTACTCTTTTAACTTGCTCATCTACTTGCTCAGTTAAATCACGCAGTTAACTTACTCATTAAACTTATTCATTTAGCTTACTCATTGAACTATCGCACATAAGATTCTGACCGAACACTTAGAAAGCGCTTTAGCTCTTCTAAGATAAAACTTTCTTCAACTGATAATTTAGAGGCTTGATAACACAAGGTGATATCATGGGAATCGAACTTGTTTAATTTGATTTTAGGATGCTGATAAGTTTCTAGCTTTTTTTGGATAGCTCCCTCTTTAGCAACTCTGTGTGGAAGAAGGCCTACTCCCATACCCCTTTCAGTCAACGACTTAACGGTTTCTAGATTATCACAGTTAAACGCATCTTTGAATTTAAACCTTTGAATAGATCCGTGGACATCATTGGATTCAAAATCAAAATATATAAGTTTATCTTTAAAATTTTGATTTATTTGCGGAGAGCAATATAGTCCAAAAGAATCATTGTATATAACTTCACTTATCAAGTTCGAAGGTGGCTTTTTCGAAAAAACCACAATAGCGATATCTAAATTTTTATTTTGAAGGTCTTTGATCATCGCGGAACTTTTTCCAGTTTTCAAAAAGATATTTAGATCAGGCACTGTGCTTTCAAGGTAATTTAAAAAATCTGGAAAGAAATATCGCGCAATACTGTCGTAAGTGCCAATTCTAATTGTACCTTTAATTGCTGACAGTCCAGATTTAATTCTTAATTCAGATTTTTCAGCTAATTCTATAACTTCCTTTGCGAAGTCATAGAGCTTTTTTCCTTCTAGTGTTGGAATAACGCCCTTTACCGACCTGTACAGGAGCTTTACATTTAAAATGTCCTCTAACTGTTTAATGACTTTACTTAGCTGAGGCTGACCTACAAAGGCTTTTTCCGAAGCTTTTTTAAGAGATCCAGAATCCACAACAATTCTAAAGTATTCAAGTTTGTTTAGATGGTCTTTGAGTCTCATATTAATCTTTTGGCAGGCCGTTGCCTATCCATTCTTTTAATACATCCAATTCTAAATCAGTAACTTCGGACAAATCACTTACGTCATCTCTTGAAGAAATAAACGGCATAGCATCAAAGAAAAATTCATCTTCATCAACACGCCCTATTATTGCACCAATGAAGTGGCTATTTTCTGGATCGCTGACATCGAATAACTTTGGTGATTTTTGAAACCAAGTCATTAAAGATTCGTAGGTAGACATATCGTTAGGACCTCTTCGTCCAAAAGAGTTATGACATAAGATACATTTGGGCCCTAAAATATTGTTTCGAATTGAAAACCAATTTGGCTGCAAGGATTCGCCAACTGCTTCAGCTTGCTCGCCTACAAATAATGGCGCCCCTTGGTCCACCCAGGACATCCACATTTTTTTTTGTTGCATAGAAAGTGGCTCGACCTGACCTCCTTTAGCTACTGGGTAAGGCATTCTGTCGGTTTGAAACGTACTGGTGATCGACGTTAAATTTTCTATCGTTGTAGAGTAATCTTCAAAGTGACTATGACATTCAAAACAATTATTTGGCTTTAAAACAAATTCTTTTATGTCCGCAAAACTATACTGAACGGAATCTATATTAATTTCATTTATTTTTGACTCTACAAACTCTGGTTTACCCTGGCCTATCCAGTCTTTGAAAAGCATAATTAAGGTTGGATCTAAAGAGTTAGGACCTACTGGCATACGCCTAACGAAGTTGGTAGTAGATATTCTATCTAAAATATTGTTGCTTGCGATTCTAACTATAGAATACATTTCAAAAGATTTATGAATCCCAGTGTGACAGTTTATGCAATAAGGTTCTAAAATTTGACTTTTAATGTCTTGAAAAGACAATTCACTAGTTGATAAAACCCCAATACCAGTGGAGTTTAGCTCTTCAAATTTTAAAGCAGACCCTGACTGAACATGTTCACCTTTAATGTGCTCATCAACATTACACGCAGATAAAAGAGATGCTACTAAGATTAAAATATAAAGTTTCATGCCCCTTACCCCTATAAACAAAACTATAATCTTGGTTGCTCTCCTGCTTTGGCCGTCTTACCTGGGTTCGCTAAATCTTGCGCCCAAAAGCCATCAGCCAAATTTTGGTTTCCATTTAAGTCGTTATCAAATCTTGCTTTTGCCCCACGAGCAATAAAGAAATTCAAACGTCTTGCATCAGGATCATTAGCGCCGGCTTCAATGAACACGCCATTTTCTTGCTTAACCAGAGAAAATAAAAACGGATCTATTTCAGCAAAATCATCGTTCGCCATTGCCCATGCACACCAGCCACCGTAAGTAGGCTCGTACTTTAAGGGTTCATTTAAAAATTGGTCTTTATTTTTAGAATTTGCAAAAAAGTAAGACACACCGCCATAGCTGGCTGTAAATTCCATTTTACCAGCTAATGGATTACCCCCACCTTCAACAAAGTAAGAAACGGGATCAAACCCTTGCAAACCCACCTGACCAGGCAACAAAAGATAAACAGCAATGTTCCGATCAGTTTGTTCAGCAGTAGGTGAGGCGTAACTGTGGGGGTTCACAAAAACTAACCCTATAAGTGTTAAGAAAGTTGTCGTACTAATTTTTGATAAAACTTTATTCATCGATGCCTCCTTACAGCTTCAGCTTAAAGGTAGCACAGCAATCGGTTTAAATCTTATCGATAAATAACATAGGGGTATTCTTTTAAAGAAACTAAAACACTCCTTAGTTACTACCAAATATAGTCGGCGACCGAACCTCGTTCTGTGTTATGGATGACCTTATCAAAATCATTTGAATTTAAATTAGAAAGAGAAGTTGTTTGGAAGATAGTTTTAATCTCACCTGGCCATCTTTCGCTTAATCTAAATGGTAAGCCTAAATCGTACATAATGTGAAATTGGCCAACTATTACAACTAATATTTGATTAGGGTCGTTACTCATTATTTTTGCAATGTTCCAAGCCATTGTATCGTCCCAGATGGACTGGGACTTAAAGCCTAAATCAAGATCCATTCCATGATGAGCCATGTAAGACATCTCATCCATGAACATTTTTTTGTAAGCTTTTTGACCAAGTTTAAAATTAACAGGCAGAAGATCTTTAAGATCTTTAGGCAAAGTATTCTTGCCATGTTTTGTCACATATTCAGTCAATATTTTAGGGCTGTTTAAGGCATAGGTCCAGCCACTACCCTTCAAAGGAGCAAGCACTTGCGATCTATAGCTCTGAAAAGGATTTTGACCCCAGCTTACAGCAAGCAGAAAACTTCGCTCGGTTATATTTTGATTAAGAAAAAGGTCAAGATGATCCTGATCCGTGTAGCTTAAAAACTCCATTCCAACACTTACTTTTTTGTAACTACTAATTAGAGCTTCTATTAACAGAGCTTGATTTACTTGATCAGTACTAGCTTTACCTTGGGTGGCATGCGACTCGCCAATTAAGATGACATCACCGGGCTGAATTGTTTGAACAAACTGTGATACCCCTAAGCGGCGACCTGAATCTGTTTCCAGTAGGGTCCTGGGATTTGCTGAAACACAGTTAGCGCAAAAAACTAAAAAAACTAAAAAGATTTTCATGATGTGCTCCATTTAACTATTATACTTTAGTGTTATAATTCAATCTAGGTCAGAAAATGAGTTCCTACAAAACTTACATTTTAAATTGAAAACCTTGCGGCCAAACTTATTTAATCAGTTTATAGTCGGCTTTAAGGACGGAAACAACAACATGGGTAAGCTTTTAACTGTATGGCCAAAATGATTAAACCCCGATTTTTAACTTTCTTCAGGGGTTTATTTTGACACAAGAAATAAATAGTGTTTGAACCACAGCAGTACGCAAAGGGATCACTTTACTTCAAGCGCAATAAAAATGTTTTCATATTGCGCAAAAATATGAGTTTTCTTAAATAGTTTTCGCTAAATATCTTTTTTTTGAAGATTAAATAATCAAATTAAGACCACACGTTAAACCTTCAGTCTTTTTGAAAATTACCAGGCTAGTCGCTATTTTGAATAGTGTTGTTTTATTGATCAAGCTTTGTTCTAATTATTTTTTAACTAAAACAACAAGGGGATTATATGAATTTGAAGTCTTTATCAATATTGTTTATTACGCTGATTTCTACATTATCATTTGCACAAACTATGGATCCGTCCCAAATTGCGGATCAGTTTATTGCTTGTACTAGTCAGTCTCAGACTCAACAATTGTTAGTACCGATGAGAGACGAAAACACAGCAGTAACAGGACAGTTTATTGTAACTGATGCTCCTGGATCACAAAATATTCTTGAAATGGTTCAATTAAATGTATTGGCAGCTTCTTTCGATGATCAGACAATTAATATCGAAGCAACCGGTATGGTCAACTTTAATAAAACTTATAACCTAACTGCAAATGCTGCTGGTGAATTTAATATAAGTCCTAGTTTGAAAACAATGGTTTACCTAGGTAGCTTCAACGGATCGGGCGCTGCGACTGAAGGCTACACGTGCGTTGTACTAACTGCTGATCAGCTAGGTCAGATGAACCAGAATTAAAAATATTTTATCAGAAAGATTAAAAGTAGTGTCTAATAAAAAAGCCATGATTTTCAAATCATGGCTTTTTTTTAAAAGTGTATTTACTTTCTATTTTACAATTTCACGTTCTTTTGGCCCAATATATTCACTGAGGGGTCTAATGATTCTATTGTTAGCGGTTTGTTCCATAATGTGGGCAGACCAACCTGTTATACGACTCATTACAAAAATTGGCGTAAACATTTCGATTTCAAAGCCCATCATGTAATAGGCAGGTCCTGCAGGAAAATCCAAATTAGGATAAATATTTTTCTCAGCCACCATGACTTTTTCCAATTCATTGGAAATTTCTAACCATTTTTTAGCGCCAGTAAAATCTGCCATCTTTGTCATGTACTTTTTCATTGTTGGAACTCGAGAGTCGCCGTTTTTGTAAACTCTATGACCAAAGCCCATAATTTTACGTTTTTCGGCAAGAGCTTTCAACATCCACTCTTTTGCACGACTAGGCTCTTCAACTTCTTTTAGCAAGTACATCACCTGTTCATTGGCCCCACCATGTAGTGGGCCCTTTAAGGCTCCGATACCACCAACAACTGCACTGTATATATCAGAAGTAGTTGACGTAATAACCCGAGCAGCAAACGTCGAGGCATTGAAACTATGTTCCGCATACAAAATCAAAGAGACGTCAAAAGATTTAACTATTTCTTTAGCTGGAACTTCACCAAAACACATTTTAAAAAAGTTTTCAGAAATAGACAAAGCCTTATCAGGCTCAATCAGTTCTTTGCCGTGCTTTAAGCGATATGCTGTTGCAATAATAGTAGGGATTTTAGCGAGAAGTGAGATGGATTTATCTAAGTTTGTTTCAGGTGTATTGTCCCAAATTCTTTCATCTTCACAACCTAACAAGCTCACACCTGTTCTTAAAAAATCCATGGGATGACAGCTAGTGCTTATCTGTTTCAAAGCGGTCATAACATTAGTTGGCAGAGCTCTTTGTGCACGCTCTTTTGATTCAAAATCCTTAAGCTCATCACCAGTTGGTAGATTATCGTTCCACATAAGATATGCCACTTCTTCAAAAGAACACATCTCACACAGGTCTTGTACCCTGTATCCCCTATAAGTTAATGAGTTACTTTCTGGCATCACTTTTGAAATAGCAGTCTTGTCCATGACAACACCCTCTAGGCCAGGCTTTACGTTCATAACTGACATTTGGATCTCCTTTAAAACTGGTTGAAAATTAAATCTATATTCTAGAACACCTATAGTTTGAAATTAAAAATGTTCTGATCAAAAGTGTTGTAGTCTTCGTACTTTAAGATCTCATAAAGTCTTGATCGTTGCTGCATATGATCTAAAATTTTTTCCTGCGAACCTTCTTCTTTTATATGTCTAAGACCGTCCTCGACGGCTTTCATGGCAAGCCTTAACGTGGTCACTGGATAAATAACCATGTTGTACCCCAAAGACTCTAGTGTTTTTCGATCAAGAAGTTTCGACTTACCAAACTCGGTCATGTTTGCAAGTAAAGGAACATTGATTGCCTTTCTAAAGGCTTCGAACTCAGACTCGTCTTGCAAAGCTTCGGGAAAAATCATGTCAGCCCCGCCATCCACATAAGCCTTTGCCCGATCGATAGATTTCTCTAATCCTTCTGACGCTCTAGAATCTGTACGCGCCATTAATACGAAGTTTGAATCTGTTTTTGCATCGGCACCAGCCTTTACCTTTTTTACCATGTCAGAAGTATCAACAAGAGACTTATTATCTAAGTGCCCACATCTTTTAGGATTAATTTGGTCTTCTAAATGACAGCCACTTATACCTAAATCGATCATCTCTTTTACTGTTCTACTTACACTCATTATTTCGCCAAAACCTGTATCGATGTCGATGATACTGGGTAAATTCGTGGTGCGACTGATAGATCGACCTCGCTGGCTAACTTCGCTTAAAGTTGTAAGTCCAATATCTGGTAAACCTAAATCATTAGATAAAACGGCACCAGATATATACACGCCATCAAAACCAATCTCTTCAATAAGCATAGATACAAGGGGTGAAAAAGACCCTGGAAACCTTAGAAGTTTCCCAGATTTTAAAGCCAAGTTTAATTCTTTTCTTTTCTCAAAAGCATTTTTTTCAGCGTTGATCAAAAAATACCTCGATCGTCTCGCTCGCGATGAGTTAATTTTTCAAGTGGAACTTCGACGTTCAACTGTGATAATTCACCCGCTTTCAAATTCGCCAAATTTTGTACTGCATCTAAGAACCTTTCGCTTTCTTTAGCTGTTATTATTCCCTCGGTTAAGGTATTAAACTTCTGTATGTAATTCGCTCTTCCAAACGGTCTGTTACCAGCTGGGTGTGCATCAGCTACTCTTTTCTCATCTACTAATTTTTCTCCGTTTTTCATGACAATCTCAATTTTTGCGCCAAAAGCTTTTTTACTAGGATCCGGGTCATGGTACATCTCAGTCCACTTTGGGTCCTCTACAGTTCTAATTTTGTGCCAAAGTTTGACAGTCGATGCTTTAGAAGCTCGGTCAGGCGTGTAGCTATCTACGTGGTGCCAACGGCCATCCTCGAGCGCAACGGCAAAAATATACATGATGCTGTGATCTAAAGTTTCACGACTAGCCTTAGGGTCCATTTTTTGTGGATCGCCAGCGCCTGTCCCAATAACGTAGTGTGTATGATGACTTGTGTGAATAATTATCTCTTTAATTTCATTTAGATCTTTTATCTTCTTTCTTAAATCAAAAGCTAAATCAATTAAGGCCTGTGATTGGTACTCAGCGGAGTGCTCTTTAGTATAGGTATCTAAAATCGCTCTTTTGGCTTCACCTTTTTCAGGTATTAGAATTTCGTAGTTAGAGTCTTTTCCATCCAGCATGTAAGCCAGCACGCTGTCCTCACCTTCGTATATTGGTGATGGACTATTTTCACCACGCATAGATCTGTCAACAGCTTCGATTGCCATCTTTCCAGCAAAGGCAGGTGCATATGCCTTCCAACTTGAAATTTCACCTTTTCTTGATTGCCGGGTGGCGAAGGTGATATGCAGAGCTTGCTGAATAGCTTGATAAATGCGCTCAGTCGGCAATGACAGCAGCGTACCAATTGCCGCAGCTGCTGAAGGCCCTAGATGAGCAATGTGATCTTTTTTGTGTTTGTGAAGGCAAATTCCTTTGACCAAATTCACCTGAATTTCATAACCCGTT
The DNA here is from genome assembly GCA_963803705.1 of uncultured Pseudobdellovibrionaceae bacterium. Taxonomy (GTDB): domain Bacteria; phylum Bdellovibrionota; class Bdellovibrionia; order Bdellovibrionales; family UBA1609; genus JAMLIO01. The sequence goes on from CAWDNU010000001.1 coordinate 30,864, forward strand.
GCCAATCCACGTATCAGATCTTGCCCTGACTTTTCCATTGCCTGGGCAACTGCCAAAGTTGGGGGAATGTTGTCGCCCGGATGAGAGTAGTCAGCTGCTAGAAAGGTGTCGTGCATATCGAGCTCTCTAACTGCTGTGCCATTAGCCCAAGCCGCCCACTCGGGTGAAAAGGTCTTATCCATGGGCATACCAAATACTTGAGCTCCACCACTTTTTGGATGAGCTAAAGCCTGAGATCTTGCATTTGCAACGGGTCTTCGGTTGATAGCTGCTATGGCAACAGAAGCATTATCAATAATTCTATTGATAATCATGTCTTCAACATCTTTATCAACAGCAACAGGGTCTGAAGCCAATTCGGCAAACTTCCAAGCTAGCTGGTCTTCTTTGAGTAGTTCAGCTTTTGAAGGATAAACCTTTAGTTTATGGATTTTCATTCTAAGTCTCCTTTGCGCCGTAGCTTTATAGTTTCACTCAGACGGCTATTTACGCTGTCTAATTTTTAGCTAAGCTTATTTAACTACTGTTTAGTTTATGTTTTATTCGAATTTGAATTTAAAAACATCACAACAGGGGTCAATTTTTTAAAAAAACATAGCTTTGACCAATTTTTTGCTGTTACTGCATCGCAGTAAGCTCTAAGAACCCCTTATTATATGACATCCGTGGCTTTGTCAGAAATTTCTTTCTGGTATTTACTAGCCTTCAAAAATAATATTTATCAAGAACCCAGGAGAACCTATGAAGTCCACATTTATGCTATTAACATTTACACTTTTAAGCACGACAGCATTTTCACAAACTAAAGACATCTTGTTTTGTACCTTTACAGAACCATTTATCGACATATCTTTTGAAGCTGAAACAGGCCTAATTACCTACGTAAGTGTCGATAGTTATGATGAAGTAAATAAAACCTTCACACCTAAGGAACTTGCCAAAAACGGAAAATTAATTCCCGTAACTGGACCGGATGAAAGTGCTGCTGATTTCTATCCTGTTGAAGGAAGTCAGTTTGAACTTAAGGATGACAATGACGATCTAATTTTGAGCTTAACCCTAGATTTTCAAGGTTCAGATGGTATGTCCGACACTATCTACCCGTTTACTGCAAAATATCTGTCTATATATGGTGGATGCGAGACTCAAAAATATCCTGCCGTAGATACTTTAGATATTTTTGATGGTTTGAAGCGATAAAGTTTTCTTGTTCTAAATTCTAGAAAGGAGCTTCGTAGTCAACGAGCTCCTTTATTATTTGGCTTATCAGTTAGCAAGTAAGCTCTAATCTAAACTAAAGTGCTTTTACTTTTTGAAAAATAGTACCAAAAATGTTTTGGCCTTCTAGATTTTTCATCTCTATTTTTATAGTATCCCCATTTTTCATAAATGGGGTCCTAAAATCACCAGTTTTTATTTTTTCGATCATCCTAAGTTCTTGAAGACAACTTGAGCCCACCGACTCGTCATCGTTAGAAACAGTTCCGCTTCCAATTATAGTGCCAGCAACCAAGGCTCTAGTTTTTGCTGCATGCGCTATCAGCTGACCAAAATTGAAAAACATTTCCTTAGCATTTGCTCTGCCAAAAAAACCGCCGTTGTATTCAACATCTAAAGGCAAACAGATCCGTCCATCTTTCCAAGCCTCGCCTAACTCGTCTTTAGTCACCGCCAATGGACCAAATGATGAAGAGGGTTTACTTTGAAAAAAACCAAAGCCATTTTTTAACTCTGCAGGTATTAGCCCCCTCAAGGAGACATCATTAATCACAACGAATAAAGCAATATAATCTAAAGCTTTCTCAGCGCTTATTCCCATTGGGACATCTAAAGTTATAACGCCAACTTCGCCCTCGAAGTCTGTACCATGAGAAAAATCAACTTGAGGTATGTCCTCTGTAGGTGCCAAAAAGGTGTCACTGCCACCTTGATACATTAAGGGTACGGTTTCCAATGTATCGGGCATTTCGGCGCCCCTGGCCATTCTGACCAATCGAATATGATGGATAAATGCAGAGCCGTCAGCCCACTGAAATGCCCGTGGTAACGGAGAGCACATTTTATTAACGTCAAAATCTTTAAAGTCCTTAACCAAACCAGAATTAAGATCATCATAAATTTTTGTAAGTTTGGGTAAGTTACTTTGCCAATTTTCTAGTGCCGACTGCATTGTATCAGCGATTTGGGGCACCAATACGCACCTTGTGTTGTCCTGGTTTGCCACCACAAGCTTACCGTCTCTTGACCCATCATTTAAAGTCCCAAGTTTCATATTTCGATCCCTTTTAAATTTTTATATAAGACATAGTTTACTACATAACCAAAAACCCGTTAAGATTCAAAGAAAAAGCGTTTTCTAAGTTTTTTTCAAAGGAGCTAATCATGGAATTTAAACTGTATAACTACTACCGAAGCTCTTGTTCTTACAGAGTCCGAATCGCGCTTGAACTAAAGAGTATTGAATACAGTTACATTCCTATTCACCTGCTAAATGATGGAGGCGAACAGAAAACTCATGAGTATCGAAAGCTAAATTCTAAACAAGAAGTTCCGACGCTCATTCACGATGATACGCCAATTTCAGAATCCATGGCTATCATAGAGTACCTCGATGAAGTAAGGCCAGAGCCGCTACTTTTTCCAACCGATATTTTGCAAAAAACATTCGTCAGACAGGCTTGTGAAATCATCAACAGCGGCATACAGCCATTACAAAATTTAAGCGTTTTAAATAAGCTTGTAGATGACTTTGCTATCACTCCAGAGCAAAAAATAAAGTGGGTCCAAGATATTGTTATTCATGGGTTAACTTCCTTTGAAAGATTTATATCAAATAAAAGCGGCAAGTATTGTTTCGGCGACTCAATCACAGCTGCTGACCTATTTCTAGTACCCCAAGTGTTTAGCTCATTAAGATTCAAAGTCGATATTAGCCAGTTCCAAATTTTAGAACAAATCTATAATCAATGCACCCAGTTAGAGGCTTTCAGAAAGGCCCATCCAGCCGTGCAGCCTGACACTCCTAAAAAATAAACTTAAATAAATTCAGCGAGCCTAATTTCATCAACTTTATTAAAAAGTAAATAAACTTCACTTTATGTAAGGAGTTGCATATGATGTCCTATGCTTAAACTGATAACCTTACTTTTTTACTTTTCATTTTTAATTGGATGCGCTGAAATTGAACTTAAAACGCTATCAGAAGATGTGAAAAAAGTGTTCACCCAGAGTGTAGTCACAGAAAGTGATATAATTAAGGCTTTCAAAGAGGTATTACTGACTTCGACAACTAAAAGTGTACTTGCTCTTTCTTCAGAAAACGGTTTTTTAAATGATAAAGATGTTGCCATTCCATTTCCCTCCGAAGCTAAAAAGCTAGAAAAAACTTTGCGAAAATTGGGATTTAGTTCTTTGTGCGACAATTTTTATAATTCGATGAACCTTGCAGCTGAAAAAGCTGTAGATCAAGCAGCACCACTTTTTATCGATGCCATAAAGAATATTACATTTGTAGAGGCCACTAAATTACTTAAAGGCAACGATACAGCAATCACTGATTTTTTGAAAAACAAGACCTCCAGACCTTTGGTTTCAAAATTTGAACCGATAATTGCAAGCTATTTAGAAAAAAATGAAGCCACTCAAAGCTGGAACAAACTAATCACTAAATATAACAAACTACCCCTAGTAAAACCTGTGCAATCAAACCTATCGTACCATGTGACAGAAAAAACTATTGAGGGTTTATTTTTGTATATTTCTAGACAAGAGGCCTCTGTTAGAAATAACCCCAAAGATCGAACCACGGCTTTAATTCAAAAAGTCTTTTCTCAAGCAGATTAGAGCTCAGGGCGTGTCCTCATGAATTTTGTTGTGATCGATTTAATCTAGAAAACATTGTAACTAAAAGCTTGAGATTGGGCAGGGGAACAAGTTGTAAAACTACTGACACTTTCAATTAAGTCAGTGTAAAGAATGTTTCTATCAATATTAAAAGAATATTTTTCGTTATCACATAGGATATGATCATCCCCAAATTCACAGTTCATAGTGTTGGTCGTTTTGATAGTCTGGTTTGAGCGGCTCTTACAGCTTATTTTAACATCGCTCTTTGGTCGTAAATTAGAGTTAGTTCTTGGTACCAACCTAACTCTAAGCAGACAATCAAACATATTTTTTCCACCAAACGGATCACGCTGCAGCACTGACGCACACCAATCACCACCAACCAAAGAATTTTCTTGCGCACTAAGTTGCGTGTTGTTTGTATTTAAATTGTCTAAACTGACAACTTTACAGCCCAAAAAAAATACTACGTTCAAAGTAAAAAAGAATATTTTCATCATAAATCCTACTTTTAGAGTTTTTGGAAATAAGCTTAAGCAGATTGCTAATTTTTTTGTTTTAGTCCCATACGTAAATATGCTGGGCTCGTTGTCACTTATATTGCGAATGCAATATAAGTGACAAGGCCTGTCCCAGTATATTTACGTACAAGACTAAAACAAAAAAATTAGCAATCTGCTTAAAAAAATTGTATCTTTAAAACTTCTTAGAAGTAAAGAAAAGACCAGCGGTCTATAAGCGGGGCCATCAGAAATGCAAGTAGACTAAAGTTCACTGATAGGAAAAAACCTAACCAGGCTTTTTCTTTTTTCTGTGTAAATATATAAAATCTATATAAAACCAAAATGCTAAAAGGCAAGACAATCAGAAAGTGGATATAAGAGGCCTGTATTGTGAAAGGTGCGCTAAGTGCCACTGCTAGATATACAAATACGTATAGTCCAATGTGATAAATTGTTCTGTTAACGCCAAACATATATGGCAAGACTGGGATTCCTGCTTTACCGTAATCATCTTTAAATCTAATAGCCAAAGTCCAGAAGTGTGGCATTTGCCATAAAAATAAAATTAGAAAAATATGGATGTGTACGGGATCAAGTAAGTTTGTGTTATGACATGCAAAACCAATACTGACTGGTAAAGATCCTGGAATTGCACCTGGGACTGCCCCAAAAGTCCACTTTTTCTTCCAATACAAAGTGTATAAGAAGTTGTATAGAACTACTGTAAATAGCCCTAAACCTGCAGCTAAAGAGTTGAACGTGGCAAGCAGTAGCAGTCCGACTCCACAAAATGTAAAACCCAGAAAGTAGGCCTGCCATGCTTTGATTTTACCAGAAGGTATTGGTCTTTTTGAAGTTCGGTCCATTTTTAAATCAAGTCGCCACTCTTGAGCTTGGTTAACTGCGAAGCTTCCAGAACTCAAAAAATAAAGACCCAAGAGAAAAACTACAACTTGCTCTGATTTCAAAAGGTTGGCCAAATGGGGAACCAAGAACAAATCCTATCAGGCCAGAAAATATAACAAAGATTACTATTCCAGATTTTGTGAGGTCTAAGTAAGCCTTGATCATCTGGATTATAGTGTGCTTTTTTCTGCCACTCTTGTGACAAAATCAAATATCGTAAAGACCCAAACATGATGAGTAGAAACCAACGGATCCCACTAAGATTGAGTATAAGTTTGTTATCGTACTTTAAATGCATAAAGTACATTCCGACTAAAGTGGCTTTCAAGGTCGCAATGGACATTGCGACTAACACCGTTGAATGCCCCAAAGTGAAATTGAGCCACCCAAACCGTAATAACTGTCAGACAAATAAGAGCGGCAAATACACTCATGTAAACGGTAAAGGTAAGTGTGTGTGACCATGATCTACTTGTGAGGTGGTGATTAGACATGCTCCATAAAACTCCTTAAAATAAATTCTAAATTGATTAAACTAAATACAGTAAAGGGAATAAGTAAATCCAAACTAAATCGACTAAATGCCAAAAAAGTGCAACGCCTTCTACAGGCGTGTAGTAGCTCACTGTGGAATTCACCTTTCAAAGTTCTAATTAAGAACCCATGTGATAAGCCCATACCAATTAAAACGTGAACCCCGTGCAATCCAGTCATTGAAAAATACAGTGAGAAATACAAAGCCAGATTCTCGACTGTAGACTCGTGACCAAAGAATTTACCTGGATACAGATGCTCATGGAATTTATGGGTGTACTCAATAAATTTGATCGCCATAAATCACGCACCGCACATACCAGTGTATGATAAAGATACATGTTGCGCGCTTTACGATTGTTCTTTTGAAGAAAGTAAATAGAAAGAGCGATCGTTAACGAACTGAAATAGAAGAATGACCGTATTGGCCGCTCCATATTTCCAGTTTAGAAAAGTTGGCGCCCTCTTCAAATATTTCAGGGTATCGAGAACAAAATAGAGCATAGGAAACAAAAAGTCCACCAAACATCAGAATCTCGGTGCACATGAAAAACCAGACACCAAATTTACTGGTTTCAAATTCATGGGCAGCACTATTATAGTGATGAGCAAATTCCACCTTTCGTTCTATTAACTGCTGTACTCATAAGGACCTCCTGTAACAACTGGCGATTCTTCAAAGTTTTCATGAGGGAGGTGAAGACGAAGTTGTCCACTCCAAAGTTTTTGATCCCCATGGATTATTTGGAGCTTTTTCACCTTTCAATATGCAGTTTATAATAACGTACAAAGCTAAAAAGAATCCTGCACCAATCATCCAAGATCCAAATGTAGAGATTTGGTTTAAGACTTGTGTACTCAGGTAGATAGTTGTAATATCGTCTCGGCATTCCCATCGATCCTAAAATAAACTGAGGGAAAAACGTGACATTGAAACCCAGGAAGATCAGCACAAAAGTGATTTGGGCTAAAAACTCATTATACATTTTACCGAACATCTTAGGTAACCAGTAGTAAATACCACCCATAATCGCCATCAAAGTACCACCTACCATCACATAATGGAAGTGAGCTACGACAAAATAGGTGTCATGAAAATGCACGTCTGCTCCCAAGGTGGCTAAAAAGATTCCAGTAACTCCACCTATTGTAAACAAGAAAATAAAACCGAACGCATAGAGCATCGGAGATCTAAATTCAATAGATCCTTTGTAGAGTGTTGCTACCCAATTAAATACTTTGATCGCGGTAGGGACTCCAACAAGCATTGTGATTAATGAAAATAACCAGGCTGCCCAAGTAGATTCACCACTGACAAACATATGGTGACCCCAAACGAAAAAGCTGACAGCAGCAATTCCTACAGAGGAAAATGCGATAGCCTTATAACCAAAAATTTGTTTTTTAGAAAAGGTTGTAATTAGCTCGCTTACGATACCCATTGCAGGCAAGATCATGATGTAAACAGCGGGATGAGAATAAAACCAGAAAAAATGCTGAAATAAGATAGGGTCCCCGCCCAGCTTTGCATCAAAAAAACCGATTCCCAAAATCTTTTCCAAAGCCAAAAGTAATAAAGTTATCCCCAGCACTGGGGTTGCAATAATTTGGATGATTGCTGTCGAATAAAGAGCCCAAACCATTAACGGCATTCTGAAGAAAGTCATCCCAGGGGCGCGCAACCTATGGGTTGTAGCAACAAAATTTAGTCCAGTTAAAATTGATGAAAAGCCCATGACAAAAGCTCCTAACACCATAAGGAGTGTACCGCCGGCCGCTTTATCAATACTGTAAGGTGTATAGAAGGTCCAACCCGTATCAGCGCCACCATAAATTAGTGACGAAAATGAAATCACTGCACCGACCATCAAGCAGTACCAGCTTAGTAAATTCACTCTGGGGAAAGCGACATCCTTTGCTCCTATATGGAGGGGAAGAATAAAGTTTCCGATAAAGGCTGGTATACCAGGTATGATCACCATGAATGTCATAATGGCACCATGAAAAGTCATAGACTGATTATATTGATCAGCCGACATAAAAAGTTTACCTGCGTTGATCAATTCTAACCTCATCAAAAGGGCAAAGATCCCTCCAATAAAAAAGAAAGATAATACTGAAAGCATATACATGATTCCAATTCTTTTATGATCTAAGGTTGTTAACCACGACCAGAGACCCGACTTCTCGTTTAAATAATTTACTCCTGGTGCACTAGACATATTTTGTTGCTCCCTTAGTTCATACTGGTGTCTGAGTTTCCATCAGACTTTGAAGATTGACTCTTGAAATATTCAATAACTGCTTTCAACTCTGTTTCACTTAAGTTTTGAGCATTCATTTGATTTGCGTATCCCTTAACAATTTTTTTTGCAGGATATAAAATGGACTCGCGGATATAATTTTCATCAATGACCGTATTTGTACCATCAGCAAATTCTCTTTTGGTACCCCAAATACCGGCAAAGCCCGGTCCAATTTTTCTTTCCTTAGTAACATTGTGGCAAGATACGCAAGTTCCTTTTTCAATAATTAGACGCCCTCTTTCAGCTAATGGCAGATCTTTAACTTTAGAATTTTCAATCAGCCAATTGTCGAAATCAGAAGGGGTCATGACTTTAAGATTAGCGAGCATGTTAGAGTGGCTGGTGCCGCAATATTCTGTGCAAAAAACTTGGTAATCTCCTGGAGTCCGGGCAGTAAACCAAAGTGCAGTATATCGCCCAGGTACCGCATCTTGTTTGATCCGAAAAGCCGGAATAAAAAAACTGTGTAAGACATCCTCTGCCTGGATAATCAATTTAACGGGATGACCTACAGGAACTGCAAATTCGTTGTTTGTTTGCACTCCGCTTTTGTAATCAAATTTCCATCCCCACTGATAGCCTGTTACGTGAATTTCAAAAGCGTCTTTGGGCATAGTTCTCATGTCTTTGTGAATGATGATCCCCCATACAAAGACGATCATAAAAATTACGAAAGGAATAAAGCTCCATAAAAATTCAAGCGCTGTGTTGCCGTGAATATTAGGGGTGATGTCATTATCTGTCTTTCTTTTGTACTTATAAGCAAACCAAATCATGCCACCAATCAAAAGTACGAAAGAGATACAGCTCGTAATAATTAAAAAGCCATACAAGGAATCTACAGACTCAGATATTTTAGTACCTTGGTAAGGCATGTAGGTACTTGCATTTGCAACATTAAAAATTAAATCCAGCATCAGCACTCCTTTAAGACTTTAAAAGTTTTATCCATGTGGGGACCAAGAATACAACTAGTAACAATAAAGTTATCAAAGCCCCTATCTTCATGACATTGAATGCGTAAATCGTATATTTATTTTTTTTTGGATTAAATTGGAAACACATCATCAAGGCGCGATCAATAAATGATCCAACCTTACCCTGGGCAGCCTCTATCAGAGCAAGACGAAGCGTTTTAGGATCAAACTCGACCCCTGATATAATTTGAGAGATTTTTCCCTCGGCAGTTAACACATAGACAGCTGAAGAGTGGGCGAATTGGTTCGTCTCTTCATCCCACTTGTAGGAAAAACCAAGTTGATCAGTTAGCTCATCTACACTTGATTCATTTCCGACAAGAAAACTCCACCCAGTGCGCGCTTCGTCCTTATTTTTGAAAGACTTAATATAGCTTTCTTTCTTATCTGCAGCTAGCTCTGAAGTTTCAGTCGCATCCATACTCACAGATATCCACTGAAAATCTGAACCAGCTTTTAAATTTAAGTCCTCTAGGGCAGCAGTAACGCCATTCATGTGTAAACTGCAAAGACCAGGACACATATAGTAAACCATTGAAAGCAAAGCTGGCTTACCAGTTTTAAAATACGTGCCAAAATGCTTTGATTCCCCAGCCTCATTTTTAAAAGGCAGACTTAGATTTAAACTTTCGCCTTTTTTAGAGAAGTCGATGCCAACATTATCCATCTTAGCATTTTCTTTTGCAATATCGTACTTGGTCGGTGTCTCAGTATCGTAAGCAAAGGCTGATGGAGCAAATAATATCAGCGACAAAATTATATTTAAGAAAGCTTTAAAAGCAAAATAAATTAAGTACATTCTTTTAGTCAGCCTTTTCGCTGATTGCAAATTTAACCAACTCGTCTTTATCGTCAGCGACTTCATTTTTGGTTATCGAACGGATTAAATGGATTACTGCCCATCTTTCATTTTTAGGTAGATGTTTAAACGAAGCCATTATTGCTGGGACTTTGGGGTCAGATTCAAGACCGTTCTGCAAAGTTTTGTAAAGAGCGATAGATGTTCCACCTTTTTTCCAATTACCTTCAATTAGATTTCTAGCGCCCATTGCAGCTACACCCTTATAATCTGCTCCATGACAAGCTACACAGTTGGCCGAATATACTTTCTGACCCGCAGTTATCATCTCGCCTGAAGACACCCAGGGTTCTTCAACAGCAGTTAGATCAAAAGTCTTAGCTTGTAAATTTGGATTGTAGTCTTTCACTAAATTTTTATCTACATTTTTCACACCTGGGTGGATAAACGCAATATAAATGAAAAAAACAGCCGTAAAAATCATGCAGCCGTTGAAAACTCTAAACCCTGATTTGTTGTAGGGATCTGTGGACATTATTCATACTCCTTAATGGATCTCATTTTTACTCTTTCAAATGCGATAAATCAACTTTGAACAGAAATAAAACGTTCAAATATAGACACTTGCTGGCTCTTTATTTAATCTTAGGTTATGTCTAAATTTATACCACTTCTTTTTTGTCTATTCGTTTTAACAGCGTCATGTTCTCACAGTAATCTTGAGGCTCACTTTCAAAAATCTCAGACTGGCTGGTCCAAAGAGCAAGTTTTTCGAAACTTTGGCACCCCTGACGACTCTTTTGAAGATTCAAGCTTCAAATACTATGTTTATAAATATGTTGGAAAGCCAAAGACATATAACAACGATTCTGTGATTTGGAATGTGAAATACGTGTTTAAAAGCAACAAAGTTGTAGAGGTCTTAAAGGAAAGACAACCCACAGCTCAGGAATTAGATAAGTTGCAAGATTAGATCACTCTAAACAGTAATCAATAACTTATTGAAAGATGCTATCGATTATATGACCCAAGCCGAAAGTCCTTTAGCATATAATTTTTCAAAAGCTCATTAAAAATCTTCCTCGACATCAATCGCGTCAGATTTAGATCCAAGGCTCCCATCATCTAAAAGTTCCTCGTCAGTATTTTCTTGTTCCCCAGTTAAATCATGAGCTTCTACGAGCGTCCAAGAAAGCTCACAAGGTAAGTGCGAAATTCGCTGAACAATAATGTAAGCTTTTACCGCTGGAATGGCTTTAAGTAAAAGAACTCCATTTTTTATTCTTTGATCTGCATTTTTCAAGTCCAAAGACAACTTTTGGTCGTCCAAAGAACTTAGGACTTCAATTCTTGTTTCTTTCGAATCGATGCTGGCAATTTCTAAATCGAAATAATACCCGGCACCTTTAAATTTTTCGGAATCCAATTCGCCGAAAAGCTGCATTTCTTTTAAAAAATCATCTGCAGAGGTAGGATCTGCGACTTCAGAAACAGAGTCCTGTTCCGAACTAAGTTCTTCTGGCAAAAGGTTCTCAAGCTCTGGGTTCTTATGATCTAAAAAATCTTCTGGATCATCAAACAAAGCTTCTACGTTACTTTCTTCCACAGATTCTAGGTTCCCCTCGCCCTGTAGATTCAAGTTTACTTCATCAATATAGTCTTCGGTTGAGCTCGATGAACCTGAATCTATAATCAGATCAGATGCAAGATCTTCTGACACATTATCAGAGAACAAATCTTGCAAATCATCATTGTGCTTAGTTTCAGAGGATTTTTCCAAAGCAGGTGTAGCGTCACTTACAGCACTGGCACTGACGCTGACACTTTCATTATCGTCAACGACTACAGACTCTTCGTCGTCCTGAATTTTGACCTCGTCGTCTACTACAAAAACCACGGAACCACATTTGGAGCAGGTTTCTAACCCAAAGTCTTCTTTTAATTCATTTTCACATTTGGGACATGTAGCCAATCCAGAACCCTCTAAAGTTTTTCTTAAGCTAAATCTTAAGTTTTCGCTTTTTCTTTTCTTGTCGGCGACGCTGTTCACGATTTAAATTCTGATCTTGCGAGCCTTCGCTTTGATTAGTTTGGTAACCTTTATCTTGGCTAGGCTTCATCATACCCATAATCATTTGCTGGTCTGCAAATCCAGATGCTGCTTCATCTGCACCTTTATAATCCAAATCCGAATCATCAAACTGTTCTTCCATTCTTCTAACTTGATTAGAGTCCATAACTTTTACTTTTAAAATCTTTTCAATAGTTTCAGAGCGAATCAAAGATAATATATTTTGAAAAGCGGTAAAAGCCTCTTTCTTATATTCAACTAGTGGATCTTTTTGAGCGTAAGCGCGTAGGTTGATGCTTTCCTTTAATTTATCAACACTTTTCAAATGATCTTTCCAAAGCCCATCGATAGTTTGCAAATAAAACATTCTTAAAACTTGCGGGAAAACCTCGGGCCCTAGTTCCACTTTTTGCTTATCGTAAACCTCTTTGACTGAAGTGCTCACCAAGTTTGTTAACTCTTCGGGTGATGGTTCTTGAGTGAACCTGATTTCCACCCCAAACTGTTTATTTAAAGCAGTCTCAAGACCCTTCAAATCCCAGTCTGCTGGCTTCGCATTTTCATTGACGTAAAAATCTAATAAATCAGAGGTAGTTTCCCCCAAAAGATCTAAAACTTGACGCTCTAAAGTTTCGATGTCGCCTTCAAGCACATCGCGCCTCAAACCATAAATTATTGTTCTTTGCTGATTCATTACATCATCAAATTCTAAAAGATGTTTCCTGATATCAAAGTTGTGACCCTCTACTTTCCTTTGGGCTCCTTCAATTGATCGGTTAACCATGCGAGCTTCAATGGGTTCATCCTCGGGAAAATTAAAACGTTCCATTATACGCTTCATAGTTTCACCGTTAAAGATCCTTAGTAAATCGTCATCCAAGCAGAGGTAGAATTTAGACTCTCCGGGATCACCCTGGCGACCAGCACGACCGCGAAGCTGATTGTCTACCCGCCGGGCCTCATGGCGTTCGGTTCCTATTATATACAGCCCACCAGCACTTATAACTTTTTTCTTCTCTTCCTCACACTGACCCTTATATTTCTGTAATGCTTTTTTGTAATCCTCAGAATCCTCATCTTCAAACTCTGACTTAGCCATAGCCTCGGCATTTCCACCTAAAACAATGTCTGTGCCACGCCCAGCCATGTTCGTGGCGATCGTAACTGCATGATGCCTTCCAGCTTGAGAAACAATTTCAGCTTCTTTTTCATGATGTTTAGCATTCAAAACTTTATGTTTAATGTTTCTTTTATCGAGCATCTGAGAAATCAATTCTGATTTTTCGATGCTTACAGTACCAACTAAAATGGGCTGCCCAGATTCGGATTTTTCCAAAATGTCATTTGCAATCGCGTTGAATTTTGCCTTTTCGTTTTTGTAGATAACATCATTTTTATCTTCACGAGCAATAGGCCTATTGGTAGGTATAACCACCACATCTAAGTTATAGATTTTTTTAAACTCTACAGCTTCGGTTTCAGCTGTTCCAGTCATTCCTGAAAGCTTATTGTACATCCTAAAATAATTTTGAAACGTGATAGTGGCTAAAGTTTGGTTTTCACTTTTGACGGTAACATTCTCTTTGGCTTCAACAGCTTGGTGTAAGCCATCACTCCATCTGCGGCCTTCCATAAGTCGTCCCGTGAACTCGTCGACGATAATGATCTCGTCATTAACCACCATGTAATCTACGTCTCGCTTGTACAGATAATACGCCTTAAGCCCTTGGTAGATATGGTGTAAGAGAGCAATAGTTTGAATGTCGTATACGTTTTCAACATTTAAAAGCTGTTCTACTTTGGTGTTACCCTCTTCTGTCAAAGAAACCGTTTTCGATTTTTCTTCCATGGTAAAATGTATATCTCTTTTCAAATGTGGAATGATCTTGTTAATCTCATAATATTTTTCGACTGAATCTTCAGATGGGCCTGAAATGATCAAAGGTGTCCGGGCTTCATCAATTAGAATAGAATCACATTCGTCTACGATGGCGTAATTCAAAGGTCTTTGCACGAAGTTCTCAGGATCGAATTTCATATTATCCCTAAGATAATCAAAGCCAAACTCGTTATTTGTTCCGTAAGTGATATCTGCGCCGTATGATTTTTTTCGTTCTTCATCAGACAAGTTATGGACAATAGTGCCTGTAGTTAGGCCCAACCAATTGTACAGTTCACCCATCCACTCGGCATCGCGACTTGCAAGGTAGTCATTAACTGTCACAACGTGTGCACCTTTTCCACTTAAACCGTTCAAATATATGGGTAAAGTTGCAACTAAAGTTTTTCCCTCACCCGTTCTCATCTCAGCGATAGAACCTTTGTGCAAGATAATGCCGCCAATCATTTGAACATCGTAGTGCCTCATGCCAAGCACCCTGATACTAGCTTCGCGGCACACAGCAAATGCATCTACCATAATGTCATCCAGAGTAGCCCCTTGCTCTAGCTTCTCTCTAAAAATGACTGTCTGATACTTCAGATCCGCATCCGTCATTTTTTTGAAATGCTTTCCCGGGCCGCAATCTGATCAACTGTGGGTTGAAGCTGTTTCATCAAACGATCGTGATGTGATCCAAAAATTTTAGTAAATAATCCGCTCATGGCGAAATCATAGCAAAAACAACATACTATTGCTACAAAAGGGTGAACTCACAGCGGCGTCACATCAACAAGCCAATTTAAGCTTAAAAGCCTTAACAATATTCAATTTTCGTGTTTTTCAACTAAATTTCAATAAAGCTTTTGCCTTAAAAACTCGTACCCGACGATTGCAACAGTATTAGCTATATTTAAGCTTCGGGTGGGACCCAGCATAGGCACCCTAATTTTGTGGTCAGGATAGGTCTCTAATATTTCATCTGGCAGGCCTTTTGTTTCTCTTCCAAAGATAAAGTAGTCGCCTTTTTGGAAATCAGGTTTAAAATATAACTGATCAGATTTGGTGGTCACTAAAAACTTTCTTCCCTCTGGCTCTGAATCTAAAAAATTATCCCAAGAATCGTGAAGACTTTTTTTTAAATGAGGCCAGTAATCTAGACCAGCCCGTTTCACGGATTTATCAGAAATATCAAATCCTAAAGGGCCAATCAGGTGCAACTTCGCCTGCATGGCCAAACACGTGCGGCCTATATTCCCAGTGTTATTAGGTATTTCTGGTTGCCATAAAACTACATGAAATAACGGTTCATAATCCATGGTTAGTTATTCCTTGCTATTGCGGTTTAACTTTTATTAATGATTACAGATGTTTTGCACTTCGAAACCTTTAATGTTAACAAAAATCTATAAATTTCAGTGGTAATGAACTTTTTTTAGATTCACTTAGGTTTACAATCTTATGAAAAAAATAGAAGCCATAATTAAACCATTTAAGCTAGATGAAGTTATTGATGCTTTGTCTGAAATTAGCATTGAAGGGGTTTCCGTATCTGAAATCCGTGGTTTTGGGCATCAAAAATCTAATGCAGAGGTTTATGAAGGTTCAGAATATATTGTAGATTTCTTACCCAAGGTAAAGCTTGAAATCATTGTTTCAAATCATATGAAATCAGCAGTTATTGAAGCCATTCAGACCGCGGCTAAAACTGGCAAATCAGGCGACGGTAAAATTTTTGTTTTCGATGTGCTGGAAGCTGTGCGCATTAGAACTGGCGAGAAAAATGAAGAAGCTCTTTGATGATATTAATAAAGAATTTTAGATAGTTTAAACTTAAATAAGGACAAAAAATATGACACCGAATGAGGTTTTGGTATTTTGTAAAAAAAATGAAGTAGAAATGGTCGATTTAAAATTTGTGGACTTACCTGGTATTTGGCAGCATTTAACAGTGCCTATCCATCAACTGACTGAAGAGTCCTTCGAAGAGGGTTTTAACTTTGATGGCTCGTCCATTAGAGGTTGGAAAAGCATCAACGAATCTGATATGAAAATGATTCCTGACCCTACAAGTGCACTGATTGACCCATTTATAGAAACACCCACTGTCTCGTTGATCTGTGACATCGTAAACCCTGATACTTTTGAACCCTACAACAGAGATCCCAGACAAGTTTTGAAAAAAGCGTTAGCTTATTTAAAATCTACAGGTATCGCAGATGAAGCTTACTTTGGACCAGAGGCCGAATTTTTTATCTTTGATGACGTCAAGTACAACCAAAGCACTAACTCTGCATTTTATTCTGTAGATTCTGATGAAGCTTCTTGGAACACCGGGCGCGACGAAGATGGTTCTAACTTGGGCTACAAAACTGCCATGAAGGGAGGATATTTCCCAGCGCTTCCATCTGATACGCTAACTGATATTAGAAATGATATTTGTTTACAGCTTGAAAAAAACGGCATCCAAGTCGAAAGACACCACCACGAAGTTGCGACTGCAGGTCAATGTGAAATCAATTATAGATTTGATAGAATGTTGCAAATTGCTGATAAAACAATGTGGTTCAAATATGTGGTTAAAAATATTGCTCAGCGAAACATGAAAACAGTTACATTCATGCCAAAACCTTTATTCGGTGATAACGGCAGCGGGATGCACACTCATATTTCCCTTTGGAAAAATGACAAACCCCTTTTTGCCGGAGATAAATATGCTGGTCTTTCTGAATTAGGCATGAATTTTATTGGTGGTATTTTAAAAAATGCGCGCTCAACATGTGCCTTCACAAATCCAACTACAAATTCTTATAAAAGGTTAGTACCAGGGTTTGAAGCTCCGGTTAAGCTTGCCTACAGCTATAAAAATAGATCTGCAGCAATTAGAATTCCTAACTCTGGCCCAGACCCAAAAGCAAAGCGGATTGAATTTCGCACCCCTGACCCAAGCGCAAATGTCTATCTGGCTTTTGCAGCATTGATTATGGCGGGTATTGATGGAGTAACTAACAAAATCGATCCAGGAAGACCTTTAGATAAAGACATTTATGGATTACCGCCAGAAGAATTAAAGAATATTCCCTCTGTTCCAGCCACTCTTGATGAAGCATTGAAAAGCTTAGAAGACGATTCTGAATTTTTAAGAAAAGGCGATGTTTTTGACCAGGACCTAATTGAATCGTGGATTGCTTATAAATGGGAAAAAGAGGTTCGACCTATGCAACAAAGACCCACACCTTTTGAATTTCAGCTTTACTACGACGTATAGAACTGTGAAAATAAGATTGTAAGGCCTCTAGGTGAAATTATGAAGATGGGGCCGATAAAGGAGAAACCATGGAATTAGAAAATAAAATTATTACTTTTATGGACCACCTTTGGGTTAGCGTCGAAGACTCTATTATAACCGTTGGAATTCTTGAAAGCGGCCTTGAAGATGCCACCGAGATCTATCATGCGGATCTCCCTGCAGAAAACTCTGAAATAGAAGGCGAAGAAATTTGTGGTGAAGTTCACACCGACGACGGACCAATAAATCTTTATTCGCCAGTAGCTGGTACGGTTTTGGAAATAAATTCTACTGTTATTGCAAATCCTAGAATGTTATTCGAAGATTCCGAGGACGACTGTTGGTTATTCAAAGTTGAAGCTGCTGAACAGGATCAACTGGAAAGATTCTTAGAAGAATCTTCCGAAAATGAACCGGACTAGTAAAATTGATTAAAGGCTAGTGGCTGTGAAACTAACTTCTTCTGAAAAGTTGCCTACAGGATTCAAATAGTCGCCGTAAAATCCCGATACAGTCATGATTATTTTGTAATCTGCGCCAATAGGCGGAACTTCTCCACTATGGTAAGGTTGCAGACCACCGACGATAATAATTTGGTCAGCCATCTTCACCATTTCAAAAGCCTCAGCTTTAGCAAAAGTGACAGAATTATTGGACCTCAACAAACCGAACTTACCCAATTCAAATAAAGTGTTAGATGGTTTTGCCGTCAAGAAACTTGTACCCATAGGACCATCTACAATCACTTGCATTTCAGTGATTGATAAGGGCTCGGCACTCTTTGAGTTATCAATGTGTAGCTTAAATGATGTGCTAGGTTTCGCCACTACTATTGTGCCAGTTAAATCATCAATAATTCGATCTATATTTAGTACGACTGGATTACTAGGATTTATGGTGATTACTTTTGCATTTGTGATAGCGCAAATTAAAATTAGGACAAGTGATAGTACTACTTTCATAAAAAGAGACTCCTGAAAAATTGTTCGTATTGCTATACCAACAGATTTTAAAAGGTACTGTCAATTATTATGGTGCACAAAGTTAAGAACAGTCGTAGACTTAAAACCACGTTATCGAAAAAATTCGACGCTTGTTTTTGAGCTTTAGGAATTTAAAATCTGCTGGGCAACTTCAGATAAATTGTTAGAAATATTATTAGTTTCTAGAATACGCTCTAATTGGTTATTAATCATGTCTTTATTTTTATCTGAAACTGACGTTTTGATTCTATAGGTTTTAGCCAAAGCCGCAGACACACTTCTATTGATTGAGTCCATGAATATAATCTCGTCAGCCATAACTTTATAGCCCTCACCAGAGTCGTGGTGAAACATGACGTAATTCCTAGCAAAAGATCCCCAAAGCGATCGAACATAGTTCGGGACCGAACTATTGTATTCTGGCAGGGCTTTTAAAATGGCCAACTTGTCAAACAGAGTTGTAGTTTCGCCAAGAGTTTGAGTTCTAAACCATTTCTGTAAGACAAGATCTTCTTTTTTCCAAGACTGGTAGAACTCCTGATTGACCTGTTTAGCACTATCTTCAAAAAAGCTATTGATAATATAAATACCATTAAATTGGTCAGTCATATTGTCTGCGTTTTCAAAGTGTTTAAAAACTAAGTCCTGATGATTACTTCCTAGTCTGGCTAAGTAGCCCAATGCCAAATTTTTTAATGCCCTAGATCCTACTTTTTTAGACGAAAATTCACCTTTTGTTTTATCTTCTAAGTTTTTGTACAAATCAAGAAACTGTACTTCGAAAGCTTGGGCTATCTGATTTAAAAATAAGTCTCTAGATTTTTTTGTTTTTATAAAATTTATAGTTTTCTGTTTTTGATGAAGCACTGACTCTGTAGGAGCAGTTAAAAGCAGTGACTTCATATGATCGTCCACGGCTTCATCATTAATAATTTCGCTGAGAGCTGAGATAATTTTTAAATCCAACTTAGCGTTTCCATCTTGAATAGAGTCTAAAATCCAATCTGAAACAATTTTTTGCCCTATTTCATATTTATTAAAATGATCGTTATCATGTTTCAACAAAAGTAGATCGTGATCTAAGTTAGACTCTGTTTTTAGATTTACCGGTGCACTTAAAGATCTGTTTAAAGACAAAACCGGAGAACACACTACATCTTGAAAAGTCACTTTTCCAGAAAGCTCAGTTAGTGCAACTACATTCTGATCCCAATAAGACTGATCACTATCTTCAACTGTTGGTTTGAATTCCACACCTTCAGAATTTAAAAACCCAATTTTAATTGGAATAAGCAATGGATCTGAACCTGCTCCACCTTTCTGAATTTGTTTGTAATGAAGCTCGTAGGTCTTCATCGATTCATTGTACGAACCATTAAGTTCAACCACAGGAGTGCCCACTTGCGAGTACCAGTTTTTAAATAACTCTAAGTTGAAATGGGAATTGGTAAGTTTCATGGCCTGAAGAAAGTCTTCTGTCGTCACAGCCTGGCCGTCAAAAAGCTCGAAATACTTCTTCATACCTTTTTGAAAACCATCTTCGCCAACCAAAGTGTGTATCATTCGAATAACTTCGGCACCTTTTTCATAGACTGTAGCCGTATAAAAATTATTTATTTGAGCGTAACTTTCCGGCCGAATAGGGTGTGCCATTGGTGAAGAGTCTTCAGGAAACTGTCCTTCTTTTAAAGCTTTTACATCTTGAATCCTTTGAACTGCTCTTGAATTTAAATCAGCCGAAAATTCTTGGTCTCTAAAAACTGTTAATCCTTCTTTTAAAGTCAGCTGAAACCAATCGCGGCAGGTGACACGATTTCCTGTCCAGTTGTGAAAGTACTCGTGCCCGATAACACTTTCAATAGCCATATAGTCGCCATCAGTTGCCGTGGCCTGTTCGGCTAAAACCAGTGCAGAGTTAAAAATGTTTAGCCCTTTATTTTCCATAGCTCCAGCATTGAATGATCCCACAGACACGATCATAAATTGATCGAGGTCGTATTCCAAATCAAACCGCTCTTCATCCCACTTCATTGCTTTTTTTAAAGACTGCATTGCAAAATCACAGCGAGTTTCTTGACCCGGGTCACAGTATATCGAAAGGTCTATCTTTCTATTTGATTTCGTTACAAATTCGCCTTTTACTAGACCTAAATTTCCGGCGACTAATGCAAATAAATAGGACGGTTTTGGAAATGGGTCCTGCCATTTTGACCAGTGCTTATTGTTTTCTAAATCACCAGAACCGACACAGTTGCCATTGGCTAATAAAACTGGGTAGTCTTCTTTGCTGCCTACCAACTTTACGTTAAAAGTAGCCATATTGTCAGGACGATCAATAAAGTAGGTAATTCTTCTGAATCCCTCGGGTTCGTTTTGTGTGCATAATATTGTGTCGCTAAGATACAAGCCTTCTAGAGCAAGATTCTTCTCAGGCGAAATGTGACAGACTGTTTCTACAACAAATTTGGACTTGCCAGGATTCTTTAAAATCAACCCTTTTTCGTTGATAAAATAATTTGATTTTTCAAAATCTTTTCCGTCTATTTTAATAGACTGAAGCATTAGATTTTCTCCATTTAGAAAAATGTCCTCTGCTGAATCGTAGGACTCAATTTTCAACTTAGCAGTTACAGTAGTTAATTTGGGATCTAATTCGAATTCAAGATCCACTTCAACGATTTTATAAGGCAAAGCCTTATAATCCTTTAAATAGGTTTTTTTAATAGAGATTTCAGATTCATTTTTTAGCATGATCAAGTCCTGTAGTTACATGAGTAGATACTAGGGTTATGCTATTTAGTTTTTATAAACAAGAGAGTGCGCCAAATTAAAGCCGAGGCCCAAAGGACTAATGATTATAACTTTTCTGCATTGCGTAGGACAGCTTCAATTGAGGTCGGCCAGAAACCTATATTTTAGTTAACTCACCACCATAAGTGATTTTTGCAAAGCCTAAAATATTTCAGGTTCGGCGCATTTATATTTTAAAATCTCTCGGGTGCTTGAGGTGTTCTGTGCATCAACATTTGTGTTTAATTGTGAAATCGCGTAGCTCGTGGTTTTCACACCTTTAGACACAGAGACAATTGTTTCGATTTTAGCAACCGATAAAATACGGTTAAAATCTTTTTCGCCGTCGATTAATTGGGGATCAACTTTTGTGATCCAAACCATGTGGCTCTTTACCTCTAATCCTTCTTCTTGAGGTCTTAGCTCGAATTGAAATTGTCTTACTCTTTCTGTGACTTCTTCCCCGTTAACTAATAGGTCAACTAATGGCCAACCCTCTTCTGGCTCACCTATAACTACAGTGATGAATTTTGAATGATCTAGCTCTGGGTTTATATGTTCTTGCTTTTCTAACTCATTTTCATCCGATGAAAGAGTCGCTGACTCAAAATTTGGTGCTTCCAAAAAACAAGTAAAACTTGCCCAAGACTTAAATTTTTTGCCACTATTAGAGTCACCAAAGGCCAAAGCGTTTTGCACCAAAACTGTAAATAAAATAGGAAATATAAATTTTGAACTGATCATAAGATCGCCTCCCCCTCGGAGTCATAAGGTTAATTTAAAGGCAAAATATAGGCGAATTCTTAAATTGTAAACCTAAAAAAGCTTACACATTGAATATATTGAACTTATAGATCCACTTTGGTGGCTAACACTATCAGTTCCGTTCCCATTCTACTGGGTGCAGAAACTCTAGAACGCATCCAAAAATCGGTTCTGAAATAACTACCAATTCTTTGGCTAATTTCAGCTTCAGTTGCACCGTAAGGTGGTCCTTGCACTTTGGGCATAGTAAAAAATACACCCAATATCTGACCTTGATCGGTTAGAAGTCTCTCCCAAGTTTTAACCAGGTCAGATCTAAAGTTAGGATCGATTGCACAGTACAAGGTGTGATCAAAAACTAAATCGAACTGCTGAAAATATTGTGTTTCTAAATTCAGCAAATCTTGTTGGCACCATTTAAGATTTGAATTTTCGCCATACTGCTTCTTAGCAACCTGCAGGGCTTCTGAACTAAAATCAAAACCTATAGTTTTATGGCCTAAAGATGAAAAATAGTGGGCATCATGTCCAGATCCGCACCCTAAGACTGCAATTCTCATTTTAGGTAGTTTAAATTTTTGCAAAGCCCAAACTAGTGAAGGGGACGGCTTCCCTAAATCCCACGGAGTTTTTTGCTCTATATACTGCTCTGACCAAAATTTTGGTTGAGTAACCAAACTATTTTTTTTTAACCAAGCCGGAGTTAAATAATTGACATTACGAATGGTGATGCTGTCATCGGAAAACTCATCGCTCATATCAAAAAGCTGCTCTTGTGCCACGTCTGAAAGCATAGCGGGAACTTTGTCAAATGTGTAGATGATAAATTTATCTTCGTAGTTTAAAAAAGCCTCGCGCAGGTTTAACTTAAGAGGCAAATCATATTGGCCTTTGCAGTGTAGTATCTCACCCTCGACAGAATCAATGTGTGAGACAATATATACGAAATTGTACACCTCCACGATCTCGTCTTCTGCAGTGAGATAAACGTTATTTTTCAATGTGATTGAACTAATAATTTTTTTAGTTAGATCATTGTCTTGAACTAAATTTCCTTCTACGTTTAGCAAGTCGCCTTTGGAATTTATCTTAAAGAAGTTCATCTAAAATTCTAATTCTCTGATTTGGAAGATGTGAATTTTAAGCCTTCTTGAAACTCGATGGTCTCGCCTTCAATTCGAATTGAGTCAACGATCCAAACTTGTTCATTATTTGTTTCGTCAGCTTTTGTGAGTACAACACTACCATTTCTTACAATTTTATTCATTGAATCTGCTGTAATTTCGTCAAAACTTATCGAAAATTTAGCTTCAACTTTTGCCTCACTTAGCTCTTTAGTCCAAAATTTTCTAAAGACAATATTATTTACGTCGTTAGCCTGACCTTCCATCACCTTGATAATTTGATCTTGAAGACCATTTTGAATTCCTACCATGGTTTGCTCTGTCACTCCGTAGTTTGAGGAGTAAAAAGCCGACCATGTCCACGCCATGAGCGCAAAAATAATTATAAGACCCAGTGTTTTCATTTTGACTCCTTTACAGAATCAAAACTACCTTATCAGACTAAGAAATGGTATTTTTAACTCTTAGTAGAGCATTTATCGCATAGCCCCAATTAGAGGTGTGAGTTTGGATATTATCGGAAAAAAATTTAATTTGAAGGACAAAGATTTTAGATCTAATTATTTAAATTTAAAATCCATAACTAAAACTTACAAAACACTATTGGCTGAGATTAAAAAAGGCGGCGGTGAAAAACGCGCAGCTAAACATAAAGCTAAAGGTAAACTTTTGGCTCGTGAACGAATCGAGGCATTACTCGACCCAGACAGCTCTTTTTTAGAATTCTCTTCGTTAGCGGCTTATAATCTTTACGACAACAAGGCCCCATCTGCAGGAATAGTGACTGGTATCGGAAATGTCAGCGGTATTCAATGTGTAATCATTGCTAACGATGCCACTGTGAAAGGTGGTAGTTATTACCCATTGACAGCAAAAAAACATTTGCGCGCTCAAGAAATCGCTATGGAAAATGGTTTACCCTGTATTTATTTAGTTGATAGCGGAGGTGCTTTTTTACCTTTACAATCAGAGGTCTTTCCAGACAGAGATCATTTTGGACGGGTATTTTATAACCAGGCCCAAATGTCAGCGCAAGGTATACCTCAAATTTCTGTAGTTATGGGAAGTTGTACTGCTGGTGGAGCTTACGTTCCGGCTATGAGCGATGAGAACATTATAGTTAACGGGACAGGTACAATTTTTTTAGGTGGCCCTCCCTTGGTTAAAGCGGCAACTGGCGAAGTAGTGACCTCAGACGAGCTAGGTGGAGCTAAAGCTCATACAGAACTAAGTGGAGTTGCAGATCATTTTGCTGAAAATGATCTAGAAGCATTAAAGTTATGCCGAAGCATTTTAGCCAATGCGAATCAAAAAACCAAAGCAGAAGTGCAAATCAAACCACGAGATCCTTTTTACGATCCTGATGAAATTTACGGTATAGTTTCCAAAGACCCAAGGAAGCCTTTTGACATTTTAGAAATAATCGCCCGCATCGTAGATGGAAGCGAATTTCACGAATTTAAATCAAGGTATGCGAAAACTATTATCACTGGTTTTGCAAATATTTATGGTTACAAGGTTGGAATCATTGCCAACAACGGGATCTTATTTAGCGAAAGCTCTTTAAAGGCCGCACACTTTATAGATTTGTGCGGGCAACGAAGAATTCCAATTGTTTTTCTACAAAACATAACTGGATTCATGGTTGGAAAAAAATATGAAAATGCAGGTATCGCAAAAGATGGTGCTAAGATGGTGATGGCGGTAAGTAACGCTACCGTTCCAAAGTTTACCGTTATAGTTGGTGGCTCTTATGGCGCCGGAAACTATGGGATGTGCGGTCGTGCTTATCAACCTAGACAGCTTTGGATGTGGCCCAACGCAAGAATTTCTGTAATGGGCGGAGAACAAGCAGCCAACGTTTTATGGGCCGTCAAAAAAGAGCAGATGGAAAAAGCTGGTATGACTATTAAGCCTGATGATGAGATGAACTTGAAAAAACCGATTTTAGAAAAGTATGAGATTGAAAGTTCGGCCTACTATTCAACAGCAAGACTGTGGGATGATGGAATTATTGATCCTAAAGATACACGGAAGGTCTTAGCATTAGGAATCAGTGCAAGTTATAATAAGAAATGGCATGATTCTGTTAAAGGCGTTTATAGAATGTGACTTTACATAAAACTTTACCGTGAATTACATGGTTCTGACGAAAATTTACATTTTTACGAACAGGCTTTATCGAAAGGGGCAAAAATGAAGTTTATTGAATTAAAAAAAACGGATTCTATTTTCTATATTATCTTAAATAGACCAGATAAAAAAAATGCACTAAATTTTGAATTGATAGAAGAACTATCTAATACATTTATCGAACTTGAAAAAGATGATGCATGCAAATTAATAGTCATCAAAGGATCAGGGGATGTTTTTTGTTCTGGCGCAGATCTATCTTGGATGCAAAAACAGATTGATCAAACCTTCGAAGAAAATTTAAACGAGTCCAACATTTTATTTGATATGTTCAAAAATTTATCTCTTATTACAAAACCAGTGGTAAGTTACGTCCACAAGTACGTAATGGGGGGCGCGATCGGTCTTGTCGCTTGCAGTGATTACTGCTTTGCTGAAGAGGATACAAAATTTTGCTTTAGCGAAACAAAATTTGGCTTGGCCCCTTCTGTAATAGCGCCTTTTATTTTAAATAAGTGTAATTTTAATCATATTCAAAAGCAGATGCTGTTTGCAGAATTTTTTACTGCCAACGAAGCTTATAACATTGGATTAGTTCATTCAGTAGATACCCAGGCTGAACTTTCCAAGAAGTTCGAAAATTTTTTAAAGCATCTTGCAAGCTTAGATCTTGCCGCCGTTAGGGAAGCAAAAAAAATGATTTTAGAGATAAGAAAAAGTAGTTTTGAAGATCACAGAAATATTACGACCAACTTAATTTCTAAATTGCGTGTTCAGGACGAAGCCCAGGGTCGACTCAAAAAGTTTCTGGAGAAAACAGATTCATGAAAAGCATTCAAAAAATTGCTATAGCTAACAGAGGCGAAGTTGCATGTAGAATTCACCGGACCTGCCTTAAGCTGGGAATCAAAACGGTGCTGCTTCATTCTGAACCAGACGTAAAAACTTTAGCCTATAGAATATGTGATGAAACCTACTGTATTGGCTTAGGTTCAGCCTCTGAAAGCTATTTAAATATTGAAGCACAAATATCTGCAGCAAAAAAATGCGGCGCTGACGCCATTCACCCAGGATTTGGATTTTTGTCAGAAAACGCTGAATTCGCAAAGAAAACAATAGAGGCCGGTCTTATATTCATTGGACCAAGTCCAGAATGCATAGAAATGTTTGGTGATAAAATAAGAGCAAAAGCTTTATGTAAAGCTGCTGAAATACCCATGGTTCCAGGCTTTCAAAGCCAAAGTGCAAGTCTTGAAACCTTAATTATAGAATCAGAAAAAATTGGTTATCCAGTTTTGGTTAAGGCTGCGGCTGGTGGTGGCGGACGTGGAATGCGTTTAATTTTAGACCAAGCTAGCGCAAAGCAGCAGATAGAAAGTGCAATGAATGAAGCCTTAAAAGCTTTTGGCAATGAAACAGTCTTTTTAGAAAAATTTTTAGATCATGCTAAACACATTGAGGTTCAAATTTTTGGAGATGTAAATGGACATATCTATATTTTAGGGGAAAGAGAGTGCTCTGTTCAACGAAAGCACCAAAAGATTATTGAAGAAACTCCTTCACCTTCTTTATCCGAGCCTCAAAGAAAAGAAGTTTTTTCTTATGCACGAAAAATTGGGATTCAAGGTCATTACCAAAGCGCTGGAACAGTTGAATTTATGTTTCAGGACCAAAAATTTTATTTTTTAGAAGTAAATACCCGTTTGCAAGTTGAACACACTGTAACAGAGGAAGTTTTAGGAATTGACTTGGTAGAAGCCCAAATTCTGACAGCTGATAGTAAACTCGTCCAATTACCATACAATTTATCGCCCAAAGGCCACTCTGTAGAGTTAAGGTTATACGCCGAGGACCCTTATCAAGGAGGGATCCCAAGCACAGGTACACTTGGAACTTTGCACCTACCTTTAGCTAATGGCCGAAGATTAGAAATTGGAGTTGAACCTAAAGATGAGGTAACACCATTTTATGACTCAATGATTGGTAAAATGATTTCAACTCAAAGAACCAGGATAGAAGCAATTAATGATCTGATTGAATGGATTAACGATTCTGTTGTTTTTGGTGTTCAAACAAATCTGCCGTTGTTGAAGAAAATACTTAACCACCCGGAATTTGTGATTGGTGATATGAGCACTAATTTTTTTGACACTTATTTTAAGAATAGCCTTGTATATTCAACATCCAAAGAGGACCAAGACTATATAGAACTTGAGCTGGTTAAAATAAATGAGCTAAATAAAATACAATATATTGGCCACGATTCCAATAAAATTAAAAATTCTCCGTGGAGTCAAAATTGGCGTAATAAAGAATTATATGCGCCACTGGAACTAAATTTGTCTAATCTAGACTTTCAGCAAATTGGACGCTCACTGTGGTGGAAAAAAAATAATGAAATTTTCAAATTTGATTCCATAAACAGACTTGTCGCTACATCCGATATTGCTGACGGATTGATTAAATCTACGATGCCAGGATCAATTTTTAAAATTCTTTGCTCCCCGGGCCAGAACGTGAAAGCAGGGCAGACTCTAATTATTATTGAGGCCATGAAGATGGAGCATTCAATCAAAGCAGACTCACGCGGTGTCGTTAAAGCTGTTAATTTTCTTGAAGGAGACACCGTGCAAGATGATGATGTTTTGTTAGAGCTTGAACCGTCTAAAAATTAATTCAATAAACAGAGGGAATTGTGAAGAAAACTATCAAAATTGTGGAAGTAGGACCTAGGGATGGTTTGCAAAATGAACTTATCATTTTGGACCCCAAAATAAAGGCAGAATTTATTTCAAGACTTTCTAGAACTGGTATTAAGCACATCGAAGTTGGTGCGCTGGTTTCGCCAAAGTGGGTTCCTCAAATGGAGGGCTCGGAATTAATTTTTAAAAAGTTTGCCAAAGAAAATACAAAAGGTATAAGTTACTCACTGCTTGTTCCCAACTTAAAAGGTCTTGATAAAGCCATCGATAGTGGTGCTAAAGAGGTGGCAATTTTTGCTGCGGCATCAGAAACTTTTAGTAAGAAAAATATTAACTGTTCAATAAAAGAAAGTTTTGATCGATTTTCTTCAGTGATGAAAAAAGCTAAATCTGAAAAAATAAAAGTACGAGGATACTTGAGCACTGTTTTTGAATGCCCTTTCGAAGGGCCTATAAAGCCTTCAGTGGTGTCTAACTTAACTAAAAAGCTGCTCGATATTGGCTGTTACGAAGTTTCCCTGGGCGATACCACCGGAGTTGGTACACCAAATAACGTAGAAGATTTATCTAAGTCTTTGAAGAAAAAAAACATCCTAACTTCAAAAATAGCCATGCACTTTCACAATACTCGAGGTACGGCTTTGGCAAATGTTTTAAAGAGTTTAGATCTTGGGTATCGAAATTTTGACGCCAGTGTAGGTGGATTAGGCGGATGCCCTTATGCTCCGGGGGCGTTGGGAAATTTGGCTACTGAAGACCTTGTATATTTTCTAGAGCGAATGGGTTTTGAAACAGGTATCAATCTGAAGAAATTGATTTTAGTTCACCACTGGATTCAAAGTGTAATTGGTAGACCGCTTTCTTCACACATGGGGCGCTCTGGATTGGCTTAGTTACCATTTAGGTGCCTAAATAGCGCAGGATTCGGAAGCGGGTACTTAAAACTAAATATTTTTTTGGTAGCTTATTCGGATTCCTTGTAAAACAAGATCTGAAATCTCTACATCAAACAGATCTTCATCTTTAAATAACTGTGCTAATCCACCGGTTGCTATGACCACAGGTTTTTGCTTATCACCAAAAGTTTCTGCTTTGATACGATTTAAGATCTCACGAACAGCGCCTAATGTCCCAAAATACAACCCTGACTGAATTGATTCAACGGTACTTTTGCCAACAGCTGATTTGGGCTTAGTTATCTGGACAGAGGGAAGTTTCGCTGTTCGATCTTCCAGCGCTTCTGCATTAATTTTTATACCCGCTAAAATAGCACCACCTAAATACTCTTTATCTTTGTTCACAGCGTCTACAGTTGTAGCTGTTCCAAAATCTATAATGAGTAAATCCTGGTTTGGGAATCCTTCACAAGCAGCTATAGCTGTGGAGATCCGATCCGATCCAACTTCTTTGGGATTTGCTAGCTTTATTTTAATACCCGTTTTGACGCCGGTATCTAGAAAGAATGGTGTTTTCTTAAAATACTTTAAGATTGCATTTCTAAGTGAGTAATCTTGGCTTGGCACTACAGAGCAAATTCCTACTTGCTTTATATTTTTAGGATCGTATCCATTTTCCGAAATAACAGATTTTAAAAATAGGCCAATTTCGTCGGATGTACGTACTTCAGACGTTGTTAATCTAAAGTCATGAACTAGCGCTTTATCTTTATATAGGCCGCCATAAATTTGAGTGTTACCTACATCTAAACATAGCATCATATGCTGGGCCCTTCCTCTAAAATTTTAGAAATATCTTCAGCCATACTTTTTTTACTGCTTCCGTGAAATAAAAGGCCAGACAAATTATAAATTTCGTAGCTGTGTTTCTGGTCTGATATGTTTTCAAGGGAATTAACAACAACGCAGTGGGAATCTTTTAAAATTTTTTCTATTTCGCTTTGAACTATTTCTTCGTCATCTGTTCGCAAAAGCTTAAAGCCTACAGTTTTAATATTCTTGTTTAAAGAGACGTTTCTAATATTTTCGATTAGTTTTTCATTTTTTTTAAATTCAATAGTAAATTTTTCGCTAGAGGATATCTTCTCGGTCATTGGAAGTTTTAAGGACTTTTCATTGAAGTGAATCACACTAGGTGAGTAATCACTAACTGCAGCCAAATGAATAATAGCGTCAAAGTGATTTTCAGAAAGTAATCTGTTTAGCTTAGTTTTTAATTCTGAAAACGATACGAAGTGCTCTACGTAGATTTGATCTTCAATTTCAGATATTTTTGAATTCATACTTTTTGCGCCTAAAAGGTAAACTTCATTATTTTTAGCTAAATGCCTGCAGATTTGTAACCCCGTATCTCCTGTGCTGACATTAGTGATCTGTCTAACTGGATCAATTGATTCTGAAGTTCCCCCTGCAGTTATCAAAATTTTTTTTCTGTTACCTATGCTTGATCTGTGCAGATCGCGCTTTACTGGATTTAGGGAGTTTAGAGCATTCTGAATATAACTGAGTATTTGATCGGGTTCGACCAGGCGACCCGAACCAGTGTGTCCGCAAGCCAAATGTCCTGGCTCGCCGAAAAAAAAGGATATATTCATAGATTTTAAATTCTGAATAGCCCTTTGAATCGGGATTGATTCAAGCATCCGAGTGTTCATTGCTGGAAAAATTAGATAGGGTTTAGCTGGATCCTTTGATAAAGCTAATGTGGTCACTATATTGTCTGATATACCTGCAGAAATCTTTGCAAGCGTATTTGCAGAAGCCGGACACAAAACTGTTAGATCGCACCAATCGTTCAGATGAATGTGCGACATCATTTCACCGGACTCATACAAATTGGAGTACACTGCCGATCCAGTTAAGCCCTCGATAGTAGCCTTTCCTATAAATCGAAGATGCATCGTTTGTAGCCACCACTTTCACCATGTGGCCTTTTTGAACCAATTTAGAGATTACTTCGCACGACTTGTAACAGGCGATTGAACCAGACATCTTAAAAAGAATATTCTTAGCAATTTGGCTATCTTCGCCTTTAACTTGTAACAATTGTTTAGATTCCAAACTCAATCCAATTTTATTGGTGCTGAAAGAAGGTTCAGTCCGATCAGTTGAATTCACATCAAGCTCTTTTTTTGTTTTTGCGTTAGATTGTAAAGATCGATTATCTATCAACCGTATATTACCGATCGTTACTGCAACGAACTTTCTACCCCATTTCTCTTTCAGATAATCTATTTTTAAATCTAGCTTTTCTAAGTTGGTGCGAATAATTTCCAAATTGTCTGAGCTTGCAAAAATTTGTGCATATTTATCCGCAAGTTCCTTCTGGTTAACAGTGAGGTTTAAGTTTCTTGAACTTAGCGCTAACCCTGACTCCTCTCTTACTGTCTCTACACCATGAACATCAAGTTTTAAAAACATATCCTTTGCCATGTTTTTAACAAGCATATATTGCTGATAATCTTTCAAACCCATGTAAACGTTTGTAGGTTGAACTAAATTAAAAAGCTTAATAAGCACGGTGAGCACTCCATCAAAATGACCTGGTCTGTTTAGTCCACACAAGTCCATTGAATTTTCTTTTTCAGTTAATTTATAAGTATAACCATTGGGGTAAATTTCATGCTCTGTTGGAACAAAAACAGCATTTACGCCCATTCGCACCAAAGCTTCTATGTCTGAACTTAGGTGATTTGGATAAGACTTAAAGTCACTTCTGTCATTGAATTGGGCAGGATTAACAAAAATACTAACTACAGTAATTTTATTTTGTCTTAATGACCTATCAACCAATTCAAAATGGCCACGATGCAAAGAACCCATCGTCGGGACAAACCCAATACTAGTCTTAGCATCACCTGATTCAGACAAAATCTGTTTCTTGTAATTTTCTAAATCTGCGACGGTCTTTAAGATGCTAATCATAACGCTCACTTACTGAAGGAAATTCTTGGCTATGCACATCACTCACATACTTATCCACACTTGATCGAATTAATTCTGCTCCATTTAAATATTGTCTCACAAACTTAGCTTTGAATTCAGTAAGTCCTAAAAAATCATGAAGCACCAAAATTTGACCATCAGTTTTAGCGCCAGCACCGATGCCAATTGTTGGAATTCTTAGTTCATCAGTAATTGCAGCTGCTAGCTCGTCAGGAATACACTCGAGCACCATTGCAAAAACACCTAAAGATTGCAGTTCCAAAGCCCAACTTAAGATCTGGGCTTTGGCAATGTCTGATTTACCTTGAACTTTAAAGCCACCGTAACTTTGGACATGTTGAGGCATTAAACCCAAATGACCCATCACTGGCACCCCGATTTGCACCAGGCTTTTTATCCTTTTCTGATGGCCTTCAACACCTTCTATTTTTAATGCGTTAGCACCACACGCCATCAGACTTTTCACTGCATTAAAAAAGATATCGTCAGACATTTGCATAAGTCCAAAGGGCAAGTCGCAAACTATAAACTTTTTTGGAGCCCCCCTTACTACTGCCCTGCACATTTGCTCTAAGCTTAAAACGCTTGCGCCCAATGTGTTGTACTCACCATGTATAACCATGGATGAGCTATCACCAACAAGTATTGCATCTACTTTTGACTTTTCTAAAACTCGAGCAAAGGTGTAATCGTAGCAAGTTAACATACTAATTTTTATTTTTTTATTCTTCTTTATATTCCAGTCTTCAATTTTCACGGGTAAATAGCTCCTGTTCAAAAAGATTTTCCATCTGTTCATAAATTTTTAATAAAACAGGATTTTGATTTTCTAAGGTTTGCTTGTGTTTCAAAATTGATAAATTATCTCGTCTAATCATAGGTCCCGTCAGTCTGGACTCAGAATTATCTTTGAAAACGGAATCGATCGATGCCTTTACTAAAATTTCGTAATCCTTAAATACCAAATCTAAAGGGAAATTTTTCTTTACTGTCTGCAAGTAAAGCTGACTAAAGTTACCTAAAAGTACTGCCATGCAGTGATATTTGGTTTTCAAATTCGCAGGTATGTACCTTATATTTTTCAGCTTCTTTTTATGTTGATAGTAAAAATCTTCACTATCGGTGTAGATTGGAATACACTCATAATCTAAAATTTTTGCATCTTGAGAAAAGGTCATTAAAGGATGCAGACCAATTATTCCAGCGAAGCTTAAAGCGCCAGATAAATGGTAAAAATGCGCTTTTTCAGAAAATTTAGATTTAAGACTTCTATATACCTCTAAAATACTGTTATCAGAAACAGCCAAAAATACAGCTTTGGGTTCGGTTGAGGAATAACCAAAATCAAATAAAGTATCTCTATCACAAAATATAAAATTATCGTGCAGAAGCGAAAAGAGTTTTGGAACGTGAGAAGAGATTTGCCCTTTGCCAACAACCAGTGCATTAGAAACTATCGTAGTGTTTAAGCTCATAAGTACCTGTCCCAGAGATCAAGTCTTTGATCACTTTTTATCTAAACTCGACACGGGGGTCAATCTGATATATAAGATTAAGCCTAATGAAGTATAAAGCTCCGCCAACAGAATCTATTCTACTGCTGTTTTCTTTTGTTGTGACGGGAATCGCTGTTTTATTTATATTCAAGCCCCAAGCTCAACAACATCCTAAACTGATCAAGTGGAGCAAAAGTCCAAGTATTCAAAAAATCCTATCTAACACTGCCCGCAGGATGTATCCGATCTTAGCTGAAAGTAGAGAGCTTGTGATAGTAGCCCCTATGGGCGACAGTGTTGAAAGCTACCAAGTCCAACAAGAATTTCAGAAAACTACAAATATACCCATATCTATTGATGAATCGGACAAAAACCGTCTTATTTTGTTTTCAGAAAAAGAGCAAATCATAATTCTAAATCTAAAATTTCATGAGATGAGTCCAAAGCAAGAGGTGCCAACCTCTTTCTTTGATTATAGCAATTTAATAAAAATTGTTAAAGAACTTGATTCGCCTATTCTGAAAGATACCTACATCTTTGCTTTATATCAAACTGGAGAAAAAACCTATAACCTTGATATTTTGAATTTTGTTAAATCAAGCTAGTTAGTTTGATAATACTGCTGGTGATTTTACAGCAGCAATACTAAACACTATTTTTAGTCATCCACCTCAATGGTTTCAATAATGTCGTGGGGAAGCTGGCGCCTTACTGACCTTAGGTAAGTTCTAGGACTCTGTACCATAAGATCTTTCAGATCTGTCATATAAATGTCTGCAAAGCGTTCGACTTGGTTAGCAAATTGACTCTCTTCAATTCCAACTCGCATGATCTCGCCCCAATAGGGATTGTGAAGATTTCTTTGCTCGTTAAGCAGCGGCAGAATCTGCTTGTCAATGAGTTCGATTTTGGATTTGAACCCTCTCTTCTTTTCTTCATCTATAGCATTGTTTTTCTCTATTGCTTCTGCGATAAATAAATTAAGCTCCTCTTCAATTTGAATTTTCTCTTTCATCAACGCTTGAATTTTTTTCGATACATTTAGGCCTAATTTGTTTTGCTCAACTTCATATTCAAGCTCTTCAACAATAAGTGCAGTCCGCCACTCGCAATCTTTTTTAAGTCTTAAAATATCTCCGTATATATGATCACCAACATATAGAATTTGATCTCCTGTCACATTCCAGTGGTTGGATAGATGGGTAGAGGATCCTCCTTGATAGATCCCTGGTTTAAGCTCTCCCGTATGATTTTTCATCATCCCGGTTTTCGAATTGACTTCCAGAATAGGAAGCTGGTCGTAGAAAAATCTAGGCTTATTAGAAAGTGTAATAACCCACTTAAAAATGTCGTTCCACCTTTGACCATCGGGCAAGTATTCATCGATTGCATAACTTAAAAGAGTATTCGTGTATTCAAAATCAGAATTCGTTACTAAAAAAAATTCTTTTCCATGTTTTATGTATTTCAAAATATGTCGCATAAGCTCTTCTCTTTTGAAAACATACTTATCTAGATTGTCCTTTACGATAGTTTTTATACTACCGTCTCTGTGTGATAGATCTAAGACATCTTGAAGGTGAGACGCTATTTGAGAAAACTCTGGTATCTCTTCTTTAAATTGAGTCTCTTTCAGTTCAACCAGCTGCGAAAATAAACAGGCATGAGAGATTGAAAACGTAGTATCTATAGTATCAAAATCTGAATTATTTAAATCTATGAACAACGTACCGAACTGAGTTTTCATTTTTTTGTAGTCTATTTTTTGAAGACCGTGGTAGCCCTCACGAACAGCACCGTACCTTGAAACTTTCAGTAAATTTCCTCTGTTTTTATCTATAACTAATCCGCGAATAGCTCTTTTATATTCAAATTTTAGTTTCAGAACTTCTTCAGGATAGTGGTACTTTTGAACCAACTTTTTCTTCATCTGTTCGTAGGCTAGCTCTTCAAATTTTTCAGAATCATACTTTATCAATGTGTGATCCATATCTAAACCGATATACTTTATTTTTTTTAGGTTCAGAGTTCTATTTACGTACAATTTCATCTTGTTCACCTATAATAAAGTAGTAGTCGATCGTTTTACAATGATACATATTAAGCGACATTGTTAAAAAAATTAAATTTAGCATAGCACAATCAATTTTATAGTAAATGTCTGGGCCTCACCAGTCGATAAGCTTCCTGTTGCAATTAAATTCTTAGGGGGAATATTTTGAACAATAAAAGAATATCACAACGAAAAATTGTCGAAGACGTGTATTTCAGCGAATTGAGCGACTTAGATTCTAGTCTTGTAATAGCTAGAAACGGACATATCGTCGATGCTTCTTCCTCGGGATTTTTAGCTATCTTTCACAGAGACGATGCTGACCAAAGCTTAAAAAGCACTTTAACCATCGAGCATTTAATAGGAACCAAAATTGCGCTATTTTTGCCTCAGATGGAAATAGACTTGGACGGTAAAATATCTAGAACTAAACATATTGGTAAGGGCTATTTTGAAATTGGTGTTACCTTTTCAGATGATATACCAGAGTATTGGCGAGATTGTCTAAAGGACCTGTTACCTCAGCCTGGAGAGATGGACTAAATATCAAATAAGCTTCTGAAGCTTAGCTTCATACACTAAAACCACTGGCAAATGATTGGGTAAAAACCAACCGATCCCTTTTGCTATGCCCTCGTGCTCTGACTTGGGGGGACTGCCTAGCGACTCTATACTTAAAGCAAAATCATAATTTATTTTATCACGGCTTATTAGGCCGCCTCTAGGCTTTTCAATACCGGCTGATTCGATATAGTCCTTTATAAATTTCATAGCGTGGCTAGGTATGATGTCCTCAGAAACTTCAGCCACATAAATCGGAGCGTTCGGCGGAGTTTCTGTATAAACGTCATTGATGAAATACTTATTGTGTACAAAGTTCCAAATCATTCCGTAGTGAAAAATGTAATCCGGTTGCTCTTTTGTGGCATTCAACGCCAGACCCACCCCGCTATCGTAAGCCCACTGGATAACGTTGAGCGACTTATCTTCAGCGTCTTCAGGGCCACTTTTGACATCTACTAAGTATAGGTAAGGCCACCCATCCGGGCCAATTTGGATATTATTGTCAGGTATAAAAACGCTAGAGTTCGCAAAGGACCTTAAAAAATCGCTTTCCCAAGTTCTGGTCTCTTAAACCTGAATTGATGTCTAAAAAGCTGCTTAAAGTTTTCATCAGAGACCCTGAGTGTCCAGTCTTAAATTCCAATCACAACTGGTAGGGAGTACAGGATTCGAACCTGCGACATCCACCTTGTAAGGGTGGCGCTCTACCAACTGAGCTAACTCCCTGTAGAAGACCTTTTTGTATTCGAACACAAAGCTTTTGTCGAGCTTTTTTTGAAAGGCCTATTCCTCCGAACCATAGATTGGATCCTCGGTTAGACCATACAAAGTCTTAATCTTGATACCATCCGGTGTATGGGTCTCAACCTTCAAAACCAGCCCAACTATTTGATCTGTGCGCTGCTTAAAAGCACCACATACTGCGCTTGGATCAATTTAAAATCAGAATCCTGCGTTTCAATCATGTTCTGGCTTTCCTCTACTGTCATTAAATCAGCAGGCGATTTCCAATAACCAATGCTCACATAATATTTTTGCTGAATATTAGGAGTTACAGTTTTGTCCATTTTCCATATTAAAAATCAGCTGATCAGATGGGTCTGTGTTTCTACCAATTCTTGCGTACACTGGTTCGAACCTGCTCTTCATTTGTCAGACTTTGCTCAATCATAGTGTACCGGTCATTGCCCCATGGCAGATAAGTCTCTGATAAAGTTAAAGAAACTTCGCTTTGCTCAATGCCGTTCTCATCCATAATCTTCCAATTTTGGCCAACAACCTGAGAATAAAACTGGGCGGACCAAGGCCATGGAACAAAGTCTCCATTCAGCGCGCATAAATCCATGGCGCTTGCGCTGCTTATAAATAAAGAACATAGAAGGACAAAAACAGAATTTCTAAAGGTAAACATAGTACTCCTTACTTACAGCACACAAACTTTAGCAGTCTTGTCCAGGTAATACCCGTTTCGACTTCTAAAAATATATTTAGGATGTTCAATTTGAGGTTCGATCAATTGTCGCAATCTTTTTATAGTAACATAAATTTTATTATCGTGGACGCTTGGATCATACTCTTGATCCCAGATCAGTTTAGCCAAATTTTCTTTGGAAAAAGTTTGTCCTTGGTTAGTCAGAAACAAATTTAGCATCTCTAAAAGTATAAACTGGTTCTTGACCGCAATTTCGCCCAACTGCTTTTCTTGCACAGTTGCCTGGTCCCTGTGTAAAACTAAATCATATTCTGGCTCGTCACCACCTACAATACTTTCAGCCCGCTGAAGCATTCGCAAACTATTAATGTGCTCGTCTTGTTTTATGGCTTGCCGAGCTAGCTTTAAGTGATGCTTCGATAGATCTAAATTACCTAAATGAAAATAACAAATAGAGAAATTCACATACAGATAGGATCTAAAAAATGGGTTTGGATTACTTTTTAATATATCATGGCATTTCCAAATTAAATCTAAAGCGTTCGTGTACTGACTTTGTTTCATCTGTATTTCTGTCATCAAAAAGTGGGTAGCTACTTTTATGTCTGGCAACTTAATGACATCGAAAAAGATTTCTAGGTTTTTAATTTTCTTCTCAGCTTGCTCTTGTTTTCCTTGCACAAAATAAAGGCGCGCTTGACCAAATAAAGCATTACAAATGTCTTCTTTGTTATCTTCTTGGAGTGAAAGCTTTAAGGATTCATCTAAACTTTTTTCACAAGTTTCATAATTTTTTCCGTAAAAATGAAACAAAGCTTGAGTGTAAAGTAGGGCCGCAGAGACCTGGATGTCATTTTGCTCTATCTGATATTTGAGTTGCGAATTTAAAACTTCGATTTCCTGAGTTCTACCCATCTCAACTAGGACACGGAATAGCTTATTCTGGCACTGCAAATACTCTTTGAATGCATTCAACTGTATAAAGACGTCAGCTGCTTGCCTTAATCTGGGCTCTGCCTTTTTTAGCTCGCCCTTATCTGAATACAGGGTGCCTAGTTCATAAAATGTTTGAGCAATTTCAAATTGGCTAAGCATGACCCCCCTCAAAGCACTACAATTTAAGGTTTATCTTAAATTCTCTGAAATTGGTCGAGAAGATAGGTGTTTTGGCACCCATAAGTCATTTTTATAGATCAATTTGATAGATGATTTTTAAAGAATTAATTGTTAAGCATAATCTTCATCTTTTTCTCTAAGTCCGCTAAGCGCCTTTCTAAACTTTCATTCTGCTGGGACAGCTCCTGAACCGCTCTTAACTGTGCCATATAGATAGGGTGATAATCTAACATTAAGTACTGGCCGGAGTACAATACCGACTCAGGAAAGATCTCTGCAACTTCCTGTGCGATCAAACCACTGTCATGACGTTCAAGTAGTCCTAACTGTTTGTTATTCTTATACTCAAACTCTTTTAACTTTAACCTATTTATGTGGCTGAGGCCCTTACCAATAGCTCTAATGTTCTTTTTAAGGCGCCTATCAGATACAGTTACCCAAGCTGTACCGCCAACTGTTTTAAAGGCATTGCCTTCAACATGTAGCTCATGAGTTGGATTGGTTGTGCCAATGCCTACGCTGCCTAATGAATCCACGAAAATTCCCTCGTTATCGGTATCTCCTGATAAGAAGTTTCCGTTCAAGTTAATATTTCCAGTCATATCTCCACCTGAAATAGGCAAAGCAGCTGCACTATCGACTGTCGATGTAATCCACTGAGGTTCTAATGTACTATTTAAAACTAAAATCTGACCTGCAGAGCCGGTCGATGAAACCTTTAACCCCTCTAGGCTATCAAAGAAAACACCGCCTAAGACTGGCGCATTGCCCCCAGCTGATCCAGAATTTGGAGCAATGGTTGAACTTATATC
Organism: uncultured Pseudobdellovibrionaceae bacterium; assembly: GCA_963803705.1. Classification (GTDB taxonomy): domain Bacteria; phylum Bdellovibrionota; class Bdellovibrionia; order Bdellovibrionales; family UBA1609; genus JAMLIO01. The sequence continues at coordinate 69,846 of CAWDNU010000001.1, forward strand.
GCCCTGACGAATTTCGCCTTCAACATCACAAGAAGAAACTAGAACTGCCACGGCTAAGAAAAATAGAGCTTTCATCATTTTTAGAATATTGAGGATAAGCGGTTTACTCAACAGCTATTGGTCTAGATTGCTCTTAATAAAACCATATAGATTTTAAGAACTACCCAACTAAATCTAAAGCCGCCCTTTTCCTCTTCTCAAAGTCCGGGATAGTATAATTGCTAAATTTCTGATTGAAAATTTGATCCAAAACTTGTTTGAGTTTTAGTTTTTCTACTCCACTGTCTAAAATAGCTTCAATACAGAACTTATCGGCTTCAATTTCATCATTGATTTTATAATTTACAACTTTACCCTAATCATTTTTTATCTCCTCGGTAGAGTGATTATTAAAAATATGACCTAACTCATGTAGAAAGCAAAAATCAAACAATAGTTCGTTTTCACAATTTATCTCGGCTATCCAAATGTTCCATGAATCATTAGAATCTTGATTTCCTCTGTTAGTTAAAGCTGAACCACGCTCATTAGTAACGGGCGAATTTCCCTCTTCGTATTCGTCTGGGCTAATGATAAAAGCAGAGATATACTTTCGCGATTTAAACGGCATAATCCGTCTTTCAATATAACCTGAATACGCCTTGTATCTAGTAACAATAAAAGGAAATTTTTCTATTGTCCCGCTCAACCATAAATTGAACTCTTCAAAATACTCATACATATTCTTCTCCTTTTAGTTTTAAAAAACTTAAGAACAAACGTACAGAAAATGGTTTTTGGTTATTATTTTATTTGAAGTGAAACAGTCACAATTAAAAGTTCAAGAGTGGCTTAGCTTCTAGGAAGCAAAGATTGAAATGCGGAGGCGTACTAAAAGTACGCCGCACAAATTGAAATCAAAGCTGACAACGAAGATAAGTCGCTATCGAACTTTTAATGGGTTTGAAGTTGGTGACCGGTGTATTGTGCCTTAATCCCCGAACCGCGTTCACTACGATTTTTAAAGATCTCTTTAGCGCCCTTGACGTCTAATGCATTAACTAAAACTTGGTCAACGTGGTCCACTAAAATCACCTGAAGATCTTTTAAAACTTCTTCAGGAATATCTTTAACATCTTTTTCATTTTCCTTAGGAATAATTAATATCTTTATGCCACCACGATGTGCAGCAATAACCTTTTCCTTAAGCCCACCAATACCTAATACGCGCCCTCTTAAAGTCACCTCTCCTGTCATAGCAGCAGTTCTTTTAACTGGAATCTTTAACATAGCAGAAACTATACTTGTAGTGATCGCGATACCAGCAGATGGACCGTCCTTAGGGATTGCCCCTTCTGGCACATGAATATGAACGTCATTGTTGAAGTAATAATCTTTATCTAAGCCAAACAATGGTCCTCTAGATCTGACATAACTTAAGGCAGCTGTGCAAGACTCTTTCATAACGTCGCCCAATTGACCGGTGATCGTAAACTTTCCACGACCAGGAACAATTGAAACTTCAACTACTAGAAGATCTCCACCAACTTCGGTCCAAGCAAGTCCATTAGTTAATCCAATTTCATTGGCAGACTCAATTTTACCGTGTTTAAACCTCTGAGCACCCAGTAATTCTTGAACTTTTTTAGCATTAATTTTTCTAGCCTTTTTCTTGCTGGCTGATTTCTTAGTAGAAACTTTTTTGGATCTTGTTTCTTTAAGCTCTTCATCCACAATCTCTTTGGCCACTTTACGACACAAAGTCGCCACTTGTCTTTCTAGGTTTCTAACGCCCGACTCTCTGGTGAAGTGACGAATTAAATGAGATATAGCAGTTTCTTGAATATCGACATTGTAATCAGACAAGCCATGTTTTTTTATTTGTTTCGGAACTAGATATCTTTTGGCTATTTGAAGTTTTTCCCGTTCAATGTAGCTTTCAAGCTGAATAATTTCCATACGATCAAGCAGCGGTCTTGGAATGGTGTGTAAAGAGTTCGCAGTTGTTACAAACATTACTTTTGATAGATCGTAATCAAGTTCTAGATAGTGATCTTGAAAGGTTGAGTTTTGCTCTGGATCTAAAACCTCAAGTAGTGCCGCCGACGGATCACCCCTAAAATCCATACTCATTTTATCTATTTCATCTAACAAAATTAGTGGATTGCCAGTTGAACACTTTTTCAAAGACTGAACTATCTTGCCCGGCATCGCACCGACATATGTTCTTCTATGCCCTCTTATTTCAGCTTCATCTCTAACGCCACCTAATGAAATTCTTGCAAACTCGCGATTCAACGCTTCCGAAATACTTCGACCTAACGATGTTTTACCAACACCAGGAGGTCCCACCAAACATAAGATCGGACCTGCAAGTTCATTGGATAAAGTTTGGACTGCCAAATATTCTAAGAATTCTTTCTTTAACTTTCTGTAAGCCCCAGTGGTCTCGATCTAAAATTTCTTTAGCTTTTGATAACGTCTAAAGTTTCAACGGAATAATCATACCATGGAAGAGTTAAAACCCAATCAATGTAGTTTCTAATCACAGCAGCTTCAGCACTCATCGGCGACATCATCTTTAATTTTTTTATTTCTTTTTCAATTTTATCACGTGCTTCTTGACTCATTTTTTTTGTTTTAGATTTTTCATAGAGCTCATCAATTTCAGCCTGGAAAGTCATCTTTATCGCCAAGTTCCTTTTGGATAGCCTGCATCTGTTCGTTTAAATAGTATTCTTTTTGAGACTTCTCCATTTGTTGTTTTACGCGATTTCTAATTCTTTTCTCAACTTCAAGAATTTCAATTTCCCCAGACATCATATTCAAGAGTTCTTCTAAACGCTTAGTCGGATCATCCATTTCTAATAATTTTTGCTTATCTTCAATCTTAAGATTAAGCTGAGCTACGATAATATCTGCTAATTCACTAGCACTTTCAATAGATGAAACTCTCATTAGTATTTCTGGAGGAATACGCTTATTTAATTTTACGTAGTTTTCAAATGCAGTTTTCACTGAACGAATTAGAGCCGTGGCTTCAACTTCATTTTTAACTTTTTCCTCTAGAATTGTAGTTTCAACTCGGAAGCATTTCTCATCTTCAATAAAATTAGAAATTTTTGCTCTTTTTTTACCTTCAACCAAAACTTTGACTGTTCCATCAGGTAGTCTAAGCAACTGAATAATAGTGCATACAGTACCGATATCAAATATATCATCTGGTCCCGGATTGTTTGTTTTTGCATCTCGCTGTGCAGACAATACGATATCTGTTTGATTGGACATCGCTTCTTCTAAAGCATTAATACTTTTTTCTCGTCCCACAAATAAGAGGCATCATCATATGAGGGAAAACTATTAAATCACGCAGTGGTAATAGTGGTAATATTTGGCTTTTGTTTTGGCTCATTGTTTTCCCCCTTTAAAGAGTTGAAAGAGGAAAAATTCGGATTTACGCGCTTTCTGCTGAAGAATCTGAACTTCCGTCCCCTTTATTTTTTTTGGACTTATCACTTTTTTCTAAGCTATTTGAATTAGTTTTATAAACTAATTCTGGAGCTTTATCTTCAGCTGATAACTCCTTCATCTATTATAACAGTTTTTATGTTCGACTTGGAAGGAATTTCAAACATTATATCTAACATTGACTCTTCCAGGACCCCACGAAGGCCACGCGCCCCTGTCTTGCGTTTGATAGCTTTTTGGGCCACAGCCTTTAGTGCAGTTTGTGTAAATCTAATTCTACGCCTTCGTAATCAAACAATTTCTTATACTGCTTAGTAAGTGCATTTTTAGGTTCAGTTAAAATACTAATTAAAGCTGTCTTCATCTAAGAGTTCCTAAAGTGGCGATTGCTGGTAGATCGTACCAATAAATTCTGGAATCAACCCATAACGAGACAAATCTTCAGGTTCAATCTTAGAAAAAATTGTGTCTGCCTGTTTGCTCTTTTCATCAGCAGTCATAATGTTAGCCGCTATTCCTAATGCCTTACTTGATAGATCGATTTTCAATAAGCTTATCAAGACCTACAAAAGCGCCACCGCATATAAACAAAATATTAGTAGTGTCTACCTGAATAAATTCCTGCTGTGGATGTTTACGACCACCTTTTGGAGGTAAATTAGCCACTGTCCCCTCTAAAATTTTAAGCAACGCTTGCTGTACACCTTCACCACTCACGTCTCTTGTGATGGATGGATTTTCGGACTTTCGTGTTATCTTGTCAATTTCATCGATATAAATCACACCCCGTTGGGCGCGTTCAACATCGTAGTCCGCTGATTGAAGCAAATTTAAAATCACGTTTTCAACGTCTTCGCCGACGTAACCGGCTTCAGTCAAAGACGTGGCATCTGCCATAGCAAATGGAACGTTTAAGATTTTAGCAATTGTTTGCGCCAGTAAAGTTTTACCTGAACCAGTTGGACCAATTAACAAAACATTGCTTTTTGAAATTTCAACGTCATCTTTTTTACCAGACATTAAAGCATTCACGCGTTTGTAATGATTATGGACAGCAACAGACAATGTCTTCTTGGCCTTATCCTGACCTATAACGTAATTGCTTAATTCTTGAAAAATCTCGCTTGGCTTAGGTACGTTGAGTGACGATGAACTTGGAGCTTCTTTTTCTTGCTCTTCTTCAATAATGTCATTGCACAGATCAATGCACTCGTCGCATATATAAACGCCTGGACCAGCAATAAGCTTTTTGACTTCTTTTTGGCCTTTCCCACAAAAACTACAACTTAGGTCATTCTTATTTTCGCTCATTATTTCTGCGCCTTTTTAATTTTTTTTCGAAATTCAACGATCTCGTCAACGATACCGTACTCTTTAGCATCTTGTGGGCTAAGAAACTTGTCTCGTTCCATGGTATCTTTTAGTTTGTCATAATCCTGACCAGTATGGTCGACGTAAATATTCGTAAGTTTTTCTTTCAAGTAAAGCATTTCTTTGGCGTGAATTTCGATATCTGTAACCTGTCCCGAAAGACCGCCACCACCAATTAAAGGCTGGTGAATCATAACTCTAGAATTCGGAAGAATATATCTTTTCCCAGCAGTGCCTGCGGCCAACAATAAAGACCCCATGCTTGCCGCTTGGCCCAAACAATAAGTCCTTACGTCACATTTCACAAACTGCATGATATCGTAAATGGCTAATCCAGCGGTAACACTGCCACCAGGTGAGTTGATGTAAAGATGTATATCTTGATCTGGATTTTCCATTTCAAGAAAAAACAACTGAGAAATAATGCTTGAAGCCACATCATCAGTCACCTGAGTTTGTAGCATTACTATGCGATCTTTCAATAGCCTAGAATAAATATCGTAGCTTCTTTCGCCCCTAGGGGTCTGCTCAATAACCATTGGAATCAGCGCCATTATTTACCACCTTTATGATAGAGTTTTATCGTCGTGCGACTATAGAAATATAAGCAAATTTCAAGCCTTGTCACTATTCCTAGACCCCTGTGTTTCAATATGGGACCTATAAATGAAATGACAAGGTCCTTACACTTTTAAAGTTTATAAACTGTGTGCTATTGAAACAGTAAAAAGTACGAGGCAAGATACATTTGCTGTCGTTATATTTGACTGATGACGTTTTTTGTTAACAATACTAAATATCAGTTTGAAACATGTGATTATCCAAGTTCAAAAAATCTACGGAGAAAATAAATATGAAGTTTAGTTTAGAAAAAAAAGGTTTCGAAAATTTAAGTAACAAATCTTTAGTTCTTTTTAGCGATGATAAGAAAAAAGTACTTACAGCGGACGTGAAGCTCGACAAAGATTTTCTTGAATATGATTTGGGTAAGAAAAAGTCCGTAACAAGTTTTTTAAATACGGATTTAAATGTTTACAAAAATGTTTTTTTGGCAGGATTGGGTGACCTTAGCGATTTAAGTGGTGAAGATGTTCGCAGAACAGCTGCCCAGGTTTTTAAAACTTTGAAAGCAAATAAAATTACCAAGCTTACCGTTGCAGCACCTTCTAAAGTAAATAAGTCTATTGACCAAAATCAGTTTCTTGCAAAATTTACTCAGGGCTTAATGATTTCAGATTTTACTTATGACGAAAATAAAACTGAAAAAAAAGAGAAAGAGTTTGCATTACAAATTACCTATTCCAACGTGTCAGATTTAAAAAAAGCAAAAGACGCACTGTCTGAGGCACAAATTGTAGCTGAGCAGGTCAATTTCGCTCGGTATTTAGGAGACGCGCCAGGGAACATGATGACTCCTTCAATACTGGCAAGGAAAACTGAAGAAGCTGCAAAAGGAACTGGAATCAAAGTAACTGTCTGGGATAAAACCAAAATTAAGAAAGAAAAATTTGGAGGTCTTTACGGAGTTTCACAAGGTAGTGATCAAGAGCCAAAGTTTATTATTATGGAGTACAAAGGTGGTCCTACCTCAAAAGCTCCGATTTGCTTCGTGGGTAAAGGCTTAACTTTTGATGCTGGTGGAATATCGATCAAACCTGGCGCTGGCATGGATGAAATGAAATATGACATGTGCGGTTCGGCAGCTGTTATCGGCGCGACTTTAGCCATTGCGCGATTGAAACTTAAAGTGAACGTATTAACTTTTGTGCCGAGCACAGAAAATTTGTTAGGTGGTTCAGCCACAAAGCCAGGTGACATCCACACCTTCAGAAACGGCAAGACAGCCGAAATTTTGAATACTGATGCAGAGGGACGCTTGATTCTAGCTGACGCACTATCTTATGCTTCAGAAAAAAAACCTCAGGTTATTTTTGACACCGCTACTCTAACAGGCGCCATGGTGGTGGCTTTAGGAAATTGTCACACTGGATTTTTTACTAAAGACAACGACTTAGCCAGAACTATTGAAAAATCTGGCGAGACTTCTGAAGAAAACCTATGGAGAATGCCACTGACCTCTGAACATACAGATGATATCAAGGGTAAGTTTGCTGATCTTCAAAATATTGGTTCTTCAAAGGGCGCTGGCAGCGCGACTGCTGCCGCTTTCTTATCTGAATTCGTTGATAAAAAAATTCCTTGGGCGCATTTTGACATCGCTGGAACAGCATGGAATTGTGGCAACCGAAGAGAGTACTTACCGACAAAAGGCGCATCAGGCGTTTTAGTAAGAACTTTCGTGGAATTAGCTAAATCTTATGCAAAGTAATTTGAATAAAACTATTTGGATTAAATAAACAGTTTTTGTTAAAGTCCAAAAAAATTAGTTCTAAATTCTTAAGCCTCAGCATAAGCTGAAGCTCTGAAATTAAATGCAAACTTCCCAGTTAACTAAGAGGATTAATTCAATATCCTTAGATGGCTGTAGTCCACAACCCAAGTGTCACTAGTGTCAATATTCACAAGTAAAAATCTTGGATATTCTTGACTCCATCTATCTAGAAATTTTTGTAAACCTGAGACCTCAAGTTGAGAAATTGATTGGATTTTTGATGGAAAGATAGAGTCTAGTTCGTTTACTCTTTGACCTCCTGCCCACACGAATCTTCTCGCTACATTACAATTTGAAATACTGATTTTCTTTATAAGATAAAAATCAAACATCTTACACGAATATTTGTTTCCGCCTGAAATGAAATGAACTGTATACTCATCGTTGAAATATGGGCTCATTGGAGCATCAAAATTTCTTCTATCCAAAGCTTTATTGACAAAATCTAGATTCCAGCTCTCTTCACTTTCAAGTTGGGTTGTAAAGATATCTTCAGTTCCAAACCATTTCCTTAAACCTTCATTCAAAAGATTTGTTAATGCCATATCTGAAAGAGGAGATTTAATATTTCTTCCCAAAAGGCTACCGTCATTTCTAGCTTTGATAGTTTCAATTCGTTTGTCTAATTCTTCATTTTGTGTTTTCGATACTTTCGGTTTAGCAAATATCTCAGAATTTTTTTCGGGCTTTACACTGCCAGAATTTGAAGCTTTATTTGGCGCTAATCCAGCCACGCAAGCAAATTCAGATTTTAAGATAGCATCTGCAGCAACGACTTTTGCTATCGTACTTTGATTAAAGTAAATTCTTAATCTCTTATCCGAAAATAATTCTAGGGTTTCCGGCTTTTCATAGTCACCGTCCCAAACTAATTGATGTATGAACAAACTGTGTTCTTCAACTCTGACGTTAGCAGTTACATCGTATTGAGTGGAAAGCAGTCTCTTCTCTGTCGAATCAAAATATGTATCTACACTTATAGATCCAAAATGGACATAATTATCAGAAGGCCTTTGGCTGGCACCATAAGAAATCGAGTAACCACTACCTTTTAATTCTATTGCAGGACTCAAGCTAGGAATAAGATGGATCGATAAGCCTCTTTCGTTCGTAAAACCAACCTCATCACTATTTTGAGACGTTATTGCTATCGAACATGGTTGATTGGGATGTGATTCGATATAGCCAGGAAGAATTACAAGCTGCGGATCAGACTTCTGATTAAATCCTGCCAATTTATCAATTGTTTCAACAAACATTTTTCCAGGCATCTCTACTGAATAAACATTACAACTTAGAAACAGAACAACAAAATTAATATTCAATAAATTTAAACTAAAATTTTTCATTTTTTTTCCTTGTAATTGAAGTTCATATTAAACTGAGCAAAAATAATACCAAAGCAGAAGTCGACCCTTCTGATTACATCGGTTGTCTAAAATTCCTTTTAAGTTCAATTGTTTAGGTTTAGGTTTAGGTTTAGGTTTAGGTTTAAATTTAAAAAATTCAAGTTGAATAATTCGGTGTAAAATTAATAGACAATATGGTCCTAATGGTCACCTTTTCTTCCCTCTTACCTGATGTAATTACCAAGCGATTCTGTCCTTACGTAATTCCCAAGGGATTTTGACCGCAGAGATGTACCCATCTGATACGATTTTGTTCTTAAATCGAAATTAGGAGGGGCATCAAGGATGGGTTTTGTTTTGAGAGCAAGGGATCAGTTAAAAATTGAGATTATGTTTAAAGTGTCAAAAGGTGAAATTAGAACTATTGATGCGTGTTCAATTTTAAAAGTTTCAGAAAGAACTCTAAGACGATATTTAAAGTCCTTCCGAGAAAAAGGCATTTATTTTATCAAGCATGGCAACTGTGGAAATATCCCAAGAAACAAAATATCTGATGCTATAAAATAGCATACCCAGGCTTTAATTAAGCAGCGCTATTTTGATTTTAACATGAGTCATTTAAGAGAAAAATTAATTGAAGAGTTTAACATTACTATCAAGTAGGGAAACTTTAAGAAAATGGTGTCACGAGATCGGTTACGTAAAACATGCCCAAAAAAGAAGGAATAAGCCAAAATACTATCGCCAAAGAATGAGCCAAAAGGGCTTGCTGCTTCAAATGGATGGAAGTCACCATAAGTGGTTTTCAGAGCGTACCACGTGCCTTATGGCGGTCATAGATGACGCCACAAATGAAGTCTATGCCAGATTTTATGACGGTGAGACCACGGTTGCTTGCATGGATTTTTAAGACGCCACATTGAAAAGTATGGTGTTTGCACGTCGTACTATACGGATAAAGCCGGGCTATTTGGTGGCATAAAGCCAAGTAACTTTTCACAAGTTGAAAGGGCTTTAGGTGAGGTGGGCAGCCAAATCGTATACGCTCATACACCAGAAGCTAAAGGCCGTGTTGAAAGACTGTTTAAGACCTTACAAGACAGGCTGATTCCAGAGCTAAGGCTTAAAGGAATTACGACCATGAAAGAAGCCAATTATTTTTTAGAAACCACTTATCTGCAATATCGTCATAATCAAAAATATATGGTTAGAGCCCATAACCCTCTCAGTGCCTATAAAAGCCTGGCAGGTAAAATTGATTTAAGTGATGTGTTTTGTCTTAAGGAATTTAGAGTTGTCGGCAGAGATCACACTGTAAGTATTAATGGCGTTAGGTACTATATCGCAGACGAATTAAGGCACTCTATTCACAAACAAAAGCTTCAAAAACAAAGATTAAAAGGCAAGTTTTACTGAACGAATTTAAAATAAGAAACGAGCATTGCTGTGCTCAACTATGCTTATTAAAACTAAAAACTTTTTGATCAATGACAAAGGCTATTCGAATGTAAAAGACTTTGTGAGTGCGTTAAAAGTGATTGCCTGAGTCGTGCAGCCAACAGACATATGGAGCACGTGAATTCAAGATCATTTAAGCTGGCATATTTGATACATCTTTGCTGCTTTCAAAATGGTAAAATATATGTGACTCTAATTCTCTCAAGGGCAAATCAGATATCCTTTTTTTATTCTTTACATTCAATTCTTTCACCAAAATCATTTTCTATTAAATTATTATTTGGTGAATCAATAATTAAAGAGAAATATCCTGGGAGATTTATGGGGGAAACGTTTTTGTAAACGCCATTAGATTTTTCTATTTTGAATATTTCTGCGCCTTCCTCTAAACGAAATCCATCTAAAGTCCACACGGTACTGTAATCCTCACCAGTAATTTCTCTATCAATATAAACAAAATCCGTCTTGCTATTTACAAAACCCTTAAAGATTGTAGATTCGTTTGACTCATGAATCTCGATATCCAAAATTGTGCTTGGTATGGGAAGAAAGCTAGAGGTTGTACTCTTCGTTTCCTGATAAAATCCTAATTTTAAATAAACATCTTTATAAAATGTGATTGATGATCCATTAATTGAATCAGTTTTATAAGCTTCATCCAGAGTAACCAAACTGTAAAAAAAACTAGCTTTATCACTTACTTTGTTTTTACATATAATTAAATCATTACTATCTGCTAAAGAGCGCATCATGTCGTAACCCAAGTTTGGATCCAACGTAATCCGGTCGTTTTTATTAGAGCTGCAAGCATTCAAAAAGATTAATAAAGAAATTAGAGTAATAAAGGTGCGTCTCATATTTTTTCCTTCAACAAATGTTAGTTAACCAAAAGTATTTGAATTTACGTTAAAAGTAAATGCTTTAAACCTAATAAATCATACAGAGACACATTGGAGCTGACCAAACCGCCCATTTTATGGCCGTAAAATGTCAACCAGAAAACCTAGCTTTTTAATCAAGGTTCTTTATTGGACTAATAAAATATGGGTATGACGCCGATAGGCTGTCAGAATCGATTGGAACTAATTAGGTCAATTTACCCTGGGAAAGACACTTTCCTCTTACCTGATCTCTAAACCCTTTTAAAGGGTCTTCTGTAGTTTCCATTCTGGCGAATTACCAGTTCAATAGTATTTAAGCGTTGCCAGATGCGTAATCAATCGCAAAGTGTGCGCGCCAATCAAGAAGCATGACTGTAAATTTTATTTGGCTCTTTCGGAATAACGTTCGATCCACCATTCCCTATATTTTTCAAAGTACTCGAGCGGACATTTTAAATTATCTCTGTCTCCATCATAGCAAGCTACTAGAGCATCCGAAGCAAACTGGTCCTGATCGAAATATCGATAAAGGTTGTGGGTCAAGTCCGAGCTCATAGGATATTCTATATCGTATCTGCTTATATATTTTTTGAAACTCCAATTAGGTTTTAATCCATTGATGATTTCACGGTAAGCAACCGCTTTGTAAGAGTTATCGTCGAACTCCAGGGGAATTCCCCTGGCTATTTCTTTTTTAGCATGCAGAATTGCATCGTCTATCGATACCAAGATAGCTTTCAATCGATCCTCGTCTCCCATTTCAAAAAAGGTTGATCTTTTGGAAATGTGATCAATTCGAGCTGAACCTACAACAAGATCTCCACCGATTAAATATGGCGGAAAGGCATTGGCGACAACGTCTTCAATACTTTTTCTTTGTAAGTGATGAACCGCCACTGCAACTGCAGTCTCATCAGGTCTGTAAGTTGAAATCATATGCAGAATGTTTTTCCAATACTTAGGTTCAATGATAACCTCTTGTCTTGGGTCAATGTCAGTATTTACAATAACCAAATTCTTCTGAGCGTCAGGTGATCCATTCATCAAAACTTGATCCGTTAACAATGAAGGTTGAAGGTTTTCTAGATTAACATTATCTGGCAATTGAACAGAGTTTCTTCGCGTTGTCTGATCCAGACCAGCTTGTTCGTGCAAAGAATTGCCCTTAAAGTTTTTCAGATCTTTGGCAGTCGTATCATTAAATTGGGTCTTTTCTAGCTCCGACAATCCACCTTGGCCTTCACCGCAGTTGATGACTAGTACTCCTCGCATCACATAGCCTTTTTCATCAGGGCGACAAGGTGCTGCATTAACTTTAGGTAAGTTTATTTTCGGTAATAATTCCACATAGTTTTTAGGTCCACGAAGAGATGCGTTTAAGTCTTTGAATAGCACTGGTACGAAGGGTCTCACTTTGCCAAACGTAATGTCCTCTTCGGATTCAGGACCTGTAAAAAAGTAATTTGGATTGAAGAGTAGATAATCAATCACATCAGAAAAAAGTCTACTGAAAGGTTTATGCAAATCCTTGTCAATGTAATCAAGTACTTCTTTCATACTCATTAGATTTCCACTGACGTCTATGAAATTTAGCTCAATGCCAGGGCTATTATTTTCTATTTCGGTGAGCGCATCTATCACTACACTTGGATTTTCTGAAATAATTTTCTTAAATTCGATCAGAGGATTGAAGTAGGTTTTTAAAGATGGAATAACACTATTAGTAATAACAACGTCATTTAGCTTTTGCCTACCGGAATTACAATAAGCCAGAGTATTTTTTACTATGTAGTAGTACATCAAAGATGAATATCTAAATCTTTCTAACGCTCGCGGATCTGCGGATTGCATAAGTAGAGCTTGCTTTACTGAACCTGAAAACATAATTTCGATCTTTTGTGCGGACTTTATGATTTCATTATTGAAATACGAGATTACGAACTTATACCGTTCAACCATACTTAAGCTAAGTATTTTTAGATATGTTTCTTCATCACCAATCACCAAACTTATGCCGTAGGGGTCAATATTGTCGAGACTAATTCCTAAAGATGATGGTTTGTGGCTAAGCTTTATGGGCGGTAAGATTCGGCAGTCACTACTTTTTTTTAGGTCTTCAAAAATTAAATTTGAAGCTTGGTTGGAGTGAGGATAAATTCCAAGAAAGTCCAATATTGGAGCTTTTGAAAAATGATCTGCAAATTTCTTATGATTGATATTATTGGACTCGAAGTCTTCAACTATTTTAAGATCAGAGGGATTAAGTTGATCTTTTATATTGCTGTATTCTGGGACAAAGCTTTCTTTCTTCTTAACGATTAATTGAGCGATCCCCCCACCAATTGAAGACAAGATTCCACCCGCTTTTGATAATAGTCCTGGGTCTTTTGATTTGGTATCACCATAGTTCGCAACTCGACCGCTGTTGTCAGCGTGATCAGGTGCTGAACCGCTAAAACTTTTACAAGAACTCATATCCCCAAAATATACGAGTTGATCACGAGTGGCATACCCAAGGTCAAAACCCGAAATACAAATAGTCGGTTTGAACAAATATTGGGGTTTGTACCTTTCAAGAAAGTCTTTTTCATATGCAAAGAATGCTGTGTCATATCCCCTTAAGGTCATAAAAACAAATTCTTTCCAAGGAGCTATAGCTGCTTTCTTGTCGCTTGGTGAACCGTAAGTTAAATCAAAAACTTTTTCTTGATTTTCATCGTATAAAACTGGTCTTACATGGTTTCGGAATAATTCGACGGACAGTACCCAATTTTTAGGGAACTGTATCTCGGCATCCACCATAATTGATAAAAATAAAGAGGTCTCACCAATACAATTGGTGCATTTGGAAATAAGTGCATCGCTCAATAAAGTCTTGGGACCGCAATAGTCGATGTTTTCCTGATCGTCGTTATAAATTATTTCAAGAATCTCTTTCCAAAAAGTAAAGAAGCGATCGGGAGTAGAGTTCAGTCTTTGAGCTTGAGTCACTTTTGCTAATATAGAATTGTATTTAGCAATGACTTCGTTGAAGTTAAAGGTTTTACCGTACTTTTGATAAAGATAAATATGTTCCATACGAATGATGGTTTCACCCAAACTCATTTCAGATTGACCAGTACTTAAATATTTAAAAGCAGAAATAGCTCCTCGTCTTTGAAATAGGAACATATTTTTAGAAGCTCTTAAATCAGAACAATTAAATCTTTCTTGAAATTCAGCCATCGACTTGAAATTTATAACTAACGGATAGGACTTTGAACTTTGATTTACACTTTCATGCTCCTTGGATGAAAAGTAGACTTTTGGATTTTCATCATCAAGGGTCAAGATAAATTCGTGCTGGTTGATTATGAATTGAAAGTCTTGATCGCTAGAATCGACAGACAGTGTTTCAATCTGAGACAAACTCATGTTGCGATCTGCGATTTGGTCTTGAATAAAAAATTGTAGTTCTGCATTTAAATCTTTGGGAATAGCGACATCACATGTCGTGTTTGCGGCAGCTACTGATAGATACATCGATAGAAATACAGTCAAGATATTTACATATGTAAAAATAGACGACACTCTATTAGCTTTTAAGAGCAGATTATTCTTCATGTAGTTATAGACTCCAAGTTGCGTGCCACAAAAATTTTTTGGAGCGGAAGTTAATATACAAATCGAATCGAAGAGGATAAGACAATCAATAGCTATTTTTGAGCTCATCTTTTTTTGAAGCTTGGATATTGGTTATCCGACGGTTCAACCGAAAGGAGTGAAGTGGTTTGATAACGAATCTAATTAGAGCGTGCGACAGCATCTCGGATCTCATTTTTTATGGCATCAAAATCTATTTCATCTGCAATAACAAATTACTGAAATGCAACTACTGCGTAATCAAAATGTAGGCATGAAGGATTTCATTTTTATGATAAAAATATTAGTAGTCGACAAAGATTTAGAGTTATTGGACTTCATGTCTGAAGAATTAACTGATTTTGAGGTTAAAATAGCTTCTTATTGCAATTGTGTAATGGGTCTCTTAAGTGAAGATAAATTTATTCCAGACATGGTAACATCAGATTCTGACTTGGGTGAAGGATTCAATGGAATTGATGTTCTAAATTTTTTTCGTAAAAGAAGGTATGGATGACCGCCGCATCTTGTAAACATGGGACTGATTACCCTAATTGGATTACATAAGTGATCTAAACGAAATTACGGAGGCCACCCAGATGGAGAAGTTAATGCACGTAGAGGATTAGATGTCGATGATAAGAATTTCACAGCAGCGCTATTAGCCGGTGACACTGGGGAATTATTTAATTTTCGCACTAAGCCACAATTTTCAAGCCTAACTAATAAGCTTTCTAAATTCGAAGAACAAGGCTACAAAATCAAGCTTTGCTATGAGGCCTCTTATATAGGGTTTTCATTAAAAAGAAAACTTGATGAGACAAATATACACTGTGATGTGATGTCATCTCACCTTCCCAAATCCCAGAGTTGGCTTCTGACAGGGTTAAAACAGACAGGCTTGGTCCAAAGTGTTACCCACCTTAGAAAGCTCTACCATCAATCTATAACTTACACACTAGTACGTGCATGATCTAGAAAAATTTATTGATCCAATTAGATACAACCTATTAACAATATGATATCATTTTTGATATCATATTTATATTAGCAAGACCGATAAGCTACTAGCAAAACTTGAAAATGGAACTATCTCTGCTCAAGAACTTAGGACACTTTTACAAAAACTAGGATGGGAATTGGCTCGGCAAAAAGGATCTCATGAACAGTGGTTAAAAAATAGAAAAGTGATGACACTTGCTACTCATTCTAAGGATTTAAAAAAGTATCAAATTAAAATGGTTTTAAAGGAATTGGAGGAATAGTGAAATTACCAAAAAAATTAAAAGATCAGATTCTGTATTATTCATACAATATTCATTTTTCCGACGAAGACGAATGCTATATTGTATCAGTGTCAGAAATTAAAGGCTGTATGAGCCACGGTGAGACTCCAGCAGAAGCTATGGAAATGGCCCAGGAAGCAGTAGAGGGTCATCTTGAGGTTTTACTTTCTCAAAAGAAAGAAATCCCAACTCCTATTTCAAGAATTAAAGCAAGTGGTGATTTTCTTGTTAGAAGTAATCCTAGGCTACATCAGAAGTTGATTATAAAATCGGTAGAATCTGGTTATAAAAGTTTAAATAAATTTATTGTCGATCAACTTGAAGAAATTGCCGAAGGCTAGGTTCAATTGATTTGAAATCATAAAGTTTAGACATCATAAATCGGCTCTGATTATCCGTGTTCGGGATTTCTGGTTATTACGTTTTAACTAAATCTCAATTCCCCTATTGGTAGAGCGTTTAGATTTCAACGAAATTGATTTTCTTGAAGCGAAGCCGAAATACTTGCGTGGTTTTTTCTTGCAAAAGTTCGGTTTTTAATGTGACCATTTGTGCACCACTTAGATAGTACGTGATTCCCTCTGTTTCAAAATCTGGGGTTAGGCACCATGTAGCCATTTTTGAGTCGGGATCCAATTATTGCTGAAATCGTTCGGGTTGAATCAAAATCAAGCATTTTAAGCAGCGATTATTATTTTACTAAAAAAATATGATTCTGACGCCGATAGGATGTCATAATCATTTGGGACTAATTAGGTCAATTTGCCCTGGGAAAGACATTCAAAATTTGGGATGAACAAATACATGTATCTCGTTCGGTAGAGAATTTTATCAGATATTTAAAGATTTTATTTAAATTTCGACTCTGACTTTTGAAGTTAGACTTAAGCTTTACTGGCAGATCAATTTGATCAATCCATCACTGGAACCTCGTTCACTAGCTTGGAGTATCTGTTTGATTTGGCCAAACTCAAATTCAATAGCATTGACCGGGTTGTTTTCGTCGATAAAACTTACTTTTTCCAACACCCAATCTGGTTCGGAAAGGCCAAAATCTATGTTAGTTAGCTTAACATTTGTTCCATTACTTAATTGATATTGATCTGCGACCTTTGTGTTTTGCTGACAATCTGAAATTAAGAACATGGGAAAAATTGTTTCAAGTTGTAGGGCCGTAGATCTAGAATTTGTAGTTCGGCGCGAGGGACAGTCACCTGTAAAAATAATTCTTGGTGCCTCACCACTAACTGCAATACTGTCTCCGAATAAAATAACTTCCACTTTGCTAAATGCCGAGCATAGACTTTGCCCATATTCGGTGATGAAGTTGCCAAACTTTAAACCAATGATGCCAAGGTTTTCGTCTCTGGTGACTGTCGTCGAAAGGATTATGTTTTCTTCTTGAACAATATTTTCGTTTAACAGTAAAGTTTTTTTTACGGGCTGTCTGGTACCAGCGACTACCCGGCCCTGCTCGTAAAGCCTTGCGGTAGTCTTACCGTCAAAGGATTTGAGACTCATTTTTAAGCCAGCTGAAAAACCTAAAAAAGCCACTAGTATGGAAAGTCCTTGTACCCATTTCACCTGTCCATATTAACTTAGAAACAAGCTTCACATCAAATTTTTATAGACTATCTGGAAAGTTCTATACCTTTCGACTTAAACTCTCGACTTATGGCAAGTAGACCCAATTTTGCAACCCATCCGTAAACGTTTTCCATAAGTTTACCTTCATGGTCAAATTCCAAGTCGGACACACACAGCCTTGAAAACACAGCGCCCGGGGCATTCAAGTTATCTTCAGGACCTTTGCGCTCGTTCACACGCAAAAAGCCTCCGGCCAATCGGCTACCTATCATATATATCGCTGGCTCTGCTACGTGATTAGCTTGGTCTTTAACAATTGTGGGAATACCTTCTTGCAAGATAACGCTGTGAATATCACGGCCGCCCTTGGCTGCTTTCATTTTTTTTCTAGATTTATAGTTCCATGATTTTACATCGGTTGGATTTTTAACTTCAATGATTCCAAGTCCATAAGTTCCAGCATTGTTTTTTATAAATAAATAAGGGTTATGTGGAATTTCATTTTCGGAATATATGACTTTAAGCTCATTGAAAAATTCTTCACAAGCCGCAGTAAGCTTATCCATACTTTGCTCGTCTTTTAAATTAAAGCCATCGAAGGTTTGAGTTTTTATTTTCAACATTGAACAGTTCAAATTTACTATGTCGCAAAATTCTTCGACCAACTCATTATATGCTGAAAAAAAACTATCTTTGGTTCGTTCGTGCCAGCCCATTACAATAGGTGGATTGATTGAGGTCGACGTCTCTTTGGCCCAACTATCAAAAGCTGTTGAAAAGTCGTTATTACTGACAATTAGGTCAAGCTTGTGACCTGAACTTACCTGACCAGATTTATCAATTTTAACAGGATAGGATTCAACTATAAAACCAGAAGCCGACTTAAAAGTTTTCTTGTCTACATTTACTGAAGGCAGAAGTACCTGAACAGAAAAACCGGCTTCTGTTAACAAGGTCTTTATCCAGTATACATTATCCCAATAAAAGGGATTTGATGTATGTTCTTCAACTAACAAACCAATATTTTCTACCCCAGCCCCATACTGAGAAATAATATACTCTTGGGCCAAACTAAAAGAACTTTCCTTATCTGCTTGGCAAATATTATTGAAGCCCGCTGGAAATAAATTTGCGTCCACCGGGGCAATTTTATAGCCAGAATCTCTAATATCAAAACTGCAATAAAATGGTACGTGCTTTAGTTCAACCCGGTCTTTGTACCATCTTTCTAACTCTTTATGTTTAGCTATTACTTTATCATGCAATAAGTTTTTCATATTCTTCTTTCCCAATAGAATCAGCTAAACACACTGCAGTTCCTACCACAGTTACAGGCAACAATACTAACGTTAAACCCGGTAAAAATAAAGTCGGCAAAAGAACAACCGTAACCCCCATAAAAAAACTTAAATTCCTGACGTAAATGCTCATTCTCCGAAAAAGACTAACATCGTAGATTTCGAGCGTGTAGTCAGCGCAGTCGACTGAAATGACGTAGCCAGAATACACTAGGGCCAGTAAATGCAGACCAGGTATAAACGATACGACAAACACAATTATGCCAAAAAATAAAAAGATGAGCATTCTAAACACCGAGACAGTAAACAATCTTAAATTTAAACGAAGCCAAACTCCCAAATTAAAAGTTCTTACAGGAAAAACTTTTCTTTTAGCCAAAACTCTTTCACAAGCCATAGAATAAAACGGAATTGAGATAAGCTGAATCAAAATGAAACCGACGTATATAGCTAAAACCGTAAATAAAATCTTTGTGATAAAGTTGAACACATAGAACAAGCCCCTAAAAATAAATCCTTTGTCCGAGATCCAGTCACTCAAATATGATGCCATTTGTTTCTTTAAGAATAAGGTGCTCCAGTCCCAACCGTAGTAAAAACTGCAATAGATCATAATCGAACCCAAAACCATTGGAATTAAAATAAAAAGAAATATTTTGAAATCTGACAAGATTTCTATGAAGCCCTTAGGTAAACACTTTAATCCTGAAAAAAAGTTTAATTTTTTAACTGAGCTCAAGAAAATCCTTAGACTTTTTTATCAGCTCTGCCTCATTCATCCTGTTCAATTCAAATTTCGGTAAGGTAAAAATTTTTAATTTAGGTTTTGATTTCAATGTAGAAAGAATATTATATCGTTGGTTGAACACATTTAATTTATAAGTCAAGTAAGCGCAAGCTTTCAGCTTTCCACTAGTTTTTGCCTCCTTAATAAGTGCTGATAGATCAGATTCAGAAAAAACTTCAAACTTGTTTATAAATAAAGTTCTGAATTCTAAGCCTTTGGCATTCAATAAGCCCATTTGATGTTCAGCATTTCTAAGACTTTGCTGTTCACATGTAGTTACAAAAGCAAAACTGGTGTCTGAAGAGGCAAGTAGCTGTTGACTGCTCTCAAGAGTTTGAAGAATAGTTGGCTGTAACTTTTCTAAGGCCTTCATCAATGAAATAAGTTGTTCAAAAAAATCAATACCAGTTAATTTCTTTAGAGTTGCAAAAGCGATATCTCTCGTTTTTTTAAAAATGCGCTCAAACCAATTTTTATTAAAATCTCCGATAAAAAGTTTAACGATTGTGCTTTCAAATAAGTCTTTAAGTTTTTGAGGCGAAGAAAAAAAATCCAAAGAATTCTGTAGCGGAGGGGTGTCAATAATTATCAAATCGTACTCTGTGGTGCCTACGTGTTGGCTCAAAAAATACAACGAGCTAAATTCTTGCACTCCTTGAATACGCTCTATCAAATGCTTGAATAACTTGTTGCTTTTAATGCTTAGCGAAGTTTCTAAATCTACTTCTTCTAGTAAATCTTCAAAAATTTTTTTAGAGTTTAGAACTTCAACCTTCAGGTTCTCGTTTAACTTTTTGTTATCAAATTTACCTCGACTGATTAAAATATCCTTAAGCCTGGGGGACGGATCGAAAGTGGCAATTAATACTTTTTTACCTTTTACGGCTCTATCGATAGCCGATAGTGCTGACACAGTAGATTTTCCAACTCCACCTGAGCCTAAGAAAAAACAAACCGGCGTGTTTTGGGCTTTACTCACCTAAAACCTGCTTCAAAGTAGCTTTCATCTGCTCATCAACCAAGCTTGTGTCCCCATCAAAAGTCATTAGGCAATTTTCTAGTTTTAAATCTCTTAAAATAGACTCTTGCTTTGTCTTCTGAAAAACTATACTGGCTTTAATGGAAGTGCCATCATTTTTGCCTTCAATAGGAGTGCTTAAAGCTTGTAGCTCGTTCACCATCCGGGTCTCTAAAATTTGATTGACCCAAGGCGTGGAATTCAGACCAAGTTTTTGAAGCTCGCTCTGAAGGTATTCATTTTCTAATACAACTAAAGGTTCCGCTAGAAAAACTGAATAAATAGTTGTTTTTTTTGGATTTCTTAAAACCTCAAGAATTCCCTTACAGTGGAAACCCATGGGTCCAAAATCAGAAATATCAAGAAGAGCTCCTGGCACTTTCAAACAAGATAAAAAATGCCCAGTCGAGGGAGCATCCACAACAACTTGGTCAAATTGTAAGCTAGGCTTTACTCCTCTTAGGTGACTTGTTAAATATCCTAGAAAAGCGATCTCCCGTAAGGCTGGCGCAGCTTTAATCAATGCTGATATTGCTTTTGAACGATAGAAGGTCTCATAGATAAGCCTAAGTTTAACCGAGTGTTTAACAAATTCTTGAAGACAATCTTCGCCATTCCAAGACGCTGCATAATAATTATTGCCCACCTTTTTTGGTCTATGTTCCAATATGAGTTGCGGGAAATGATTTGTGGTAGGACTTTGTGTAAATTCTAACCATAAAGTTTTAAAACCATTTTCTGCCAATTGCTTTGCAAAGGATAGACTTAAAGTTGATTTTCCAACCCCGCCTTTTCCTGTAAAAAAGTGAATTTTTCTATTTTTTAACACAAAAACTCAGAAGCTTTGTTGAAGGCTGCTCTATTCATAGTTATATAACATATCACTAATGTATAAAATATTAAGGACTTATTGTAGAATTTTTAGGGTTTATGGTCAGGATGGCTTCACCCACTCTAAACCTATAATTTCTGCCTTAGATCACAAGGAGCCAAACGGATGAAATCTAGCATAGAAACTAGCGACGGACTAAAAAGAACTTTAAAAATTGAAGTTGAACAGGAAATTGTTCAAGCTGCATTTGAAAAAGAGTTTCAAAAAATTCAAAAAAACTTAGTTCTACCTGGTTTTAGAAAGGGCAAAGCGCCAATGGATCAAGTTAGATCCATGTATCGTGGCAAGGTAGTGAATGAAGTTGTTGAGGGCTTAGTTAATCGAAATTATTTTGAGGCCTTAAAAGAGCATGATCTCCACCCAGTAAGTATGCCGCAAATTGATTTAGATGAGGTGACTGAAGACAAAGGTTTCTCATTTAAAGCCACGGTTGAAGTGAAACCCGAGATCGAATTAAAAAAATACAAAGAGTTTGAGCTAACTAAGGAAAAACCGATTGTTGATGAAGAAAAAGTTCAAACTGTCATTGATCAAATTCTGGACTCAAAAGCAGAAAAAATCCCAGTTTTCGAAGACAGGCCTGCGCAAGATAAGGATTTTGTGGACATTAACTTTGAAGGATTTTTAGCACCTGGAGAACCTTTACCCAATGGAGCTGCAAACAACTTTATTTTAGAACTTGGAAGCAACTCTTTTATTCCTGGGTTTGAAGAAAAATTAGTAGGTGCGGCTGTAGGAGTCGAACAGAACCTTAACTTATCTTTTCCCGAAGATTATCAAGCAACAGAAATTGCAGGTAAAGATGTCAGTTTTAAAGTGACAATTAACAAAATTCTTAGAAAAGAAAGGCCTGAGCTAGACGATAAGTTGGCAGAGTCTTTGGGTGACCCAAAAATTAAAACAGCTGATGATTTGAAAAAAGGAATTAAAGAGGATCTTTTAAAATCTGAAGAAGAACGCACACTTAAATCCATGCAAGAAACAGTTTTGAAGTCATTGATCGATAGCAATCCAGTTGAACTACCAGATTCACTTGTTGATCAGCAAAAAGAAGGTTTGGTGCAAAACTCCAAGCAGACGTTGCAGTCACAGGGTTTTAGTGAGTCTGAAATGGATGACTACTACAAAAAGTGGAACGATGACTTTACAAAAAATGCAAAAGATATAATACACGTGTCACTGTTGATGGACGCAATAGCTGAGGCTGAAAAACTTAGACCCACAGAAAAAGATGTCGATAATAAAATAGCTGAAATGGTAGCTCAGTCGGGCCCTAACGCTGACAAAGTAAGAGAGTACTATTCGGACGTAAACAAGAAAGATTCTTTATTTTATAAACTTATGGAAGACCGAGTTATTACTTTTGTAATCGACAATTCCAAAGTTAACGAAGCTTAAAGAACCATTTTTTTAGCCTCGACAACCCAAGGATCCTGCTCAATATTCTTTAGGTCGAATTCTTTTTTGCTAGACTTCAAGACTATTTCTGGTTTGATACCTTTTTTATCGATTATAGATCCCTTAGGGGAGTAGTATTTCGCTATGGTAAGTTTTACCCCATCCCCGTTTTCTAGCGGAATCACAGACTGAACAGAACCTTTACCGTAACTTTTTTGACCCATAATCTTAGCCCGATTATGGTCCTTTAAAGCTGCTGTCAAAATTTCGCTAGCACTAGCTGAACCTTCATCAATCAAAATTGAAAGTTTAATATCTTTGCTTAAGGTTCCTTTTTTCGAAGCATGCAAAACATTTTTTTGATCCTTATTACGACCAATAGTCGAAACAATGTCGCCGGAATCTACGAACAAATCTGCCATTTCTACTGCCTGTTTTAATAGACCACCGGGATTTCCCCTTAGATCAATTATCAATCCCTTTAATGGTAGTTTCTTTTTTTCCAACTTAGTTATGAACTTTTTAAAATCTTTGGTGGTTTTTTCTAAAAAACTGGTGATTCTAATATAGTGAATCCCATTTTCAGCGTCCAAAGTTTTTGTTTTCACTGACCGAATTGTGATTTTACCTCTTTTGATCGTAAAATTCAAAAGTTTGCCGACCCCATCTCTTTTGATTGTTAGCTTAATGCTTGTACCAATCTTGCCCCTTAGTCTTTTGCTAGACTCTACAATATCGAGACCGCGAACTATATCTCCATCTATAGAAATAATTCTATCACCGGGTTTTATTCCTGCTTTCTCTGCAGGACTATCTTCTATAGGGCTGATGATCTGTAGTAGTCCGCTCTCCAAGATGACTTCTATTCCTAATCCTCCAAATCGACCAAGAGTCTCTGATTGAAAATCTTTAAAATCTTCCTTTTCAAGATAAGCTGAGTATGGATCCAAACCCCCTAATAAACCTCTGATGCTATTGATCACCATCTTCTTTTCGTTTACATCTTCTACATAGGAGCCTTCTACTAAATTAAAAACTTTGGCGTATAGCCTCAAAAAGTCGTACCTCTGAGACGAGATCGAAAGCGCAGGGCTCATAACCAATCCAATAACAATTCCTACCACTAAAACACTTATTTTTTTCATTTTGTTATCTCCGGAATTTAACCCACTCTGAAGGGTCTAGGGATTCAGTATCGAATCTTAATTTTAATTCAACTACTGATGATTTGACGAGGCCAAATTGTTTATCAGGACTTAAGGGGTCATTAATTAGAACACCTGGCACTGAAGCCACTCCAATATAGAAGCTTCTGACATTTTCTGTGTGTTTGACTATTAATATCTGACCTAAATTGGGAACGTAGATTTCTCCTTCCAAGATTCCATCCGAAATTGGATAGACTGCTTCACCTCTTTTGGCTGAAAATTTCAATCCCTCATTATAGTCATAAACTCTCTCGCCAGGAATTTTGTAAAAGCCTTTCGAGGCTATAATTTTGGAATTTTTGATGGGTCGACGAAGCTTCCCAATCTTTTTGAAGAAATCACGGTCTGGACCACTACTTTCCAAATCTTGCCTGAGATAGCTTTGAAGTGCGTCAAGCTCTTCAATCTCGTTGTTAATTTTAATAACCAATCCACTGCCTGACAGAATTGATGCTCGTAATTTTTTTTTAGACTTTACTAACGATTCATTTGTTTTTATTAGATCAACTGATAACTCCTGAACTCTTGTAAATTCAAAATTCCAATTTTTAAAAGTTTGTAGCATCAAAAGATTTCGGTTGCTAGAGTCCTTAACTTTAAACTTAATGATCTCGACTGCGAATTTGGGAAAGTTATCTTTGATACTCTGTAAAATTCTTAAATTTTCAGACCTTATACTTTCTATTCTTAATTTCATTTCTTTAATCTCTTCTTCTAGAAAAAGTATATTTTTTTGAGCTTCACTACTTTTCAAGATTAAATTTTTAATTTTATTTTGAAGCTTGTACTTTTCAAGAGTCACTTCTCTGTAGATAGAATCCTCGGCAAAAAGTAAGATCGGCAGTATTAGAAAATAAGCCAATACTTTAATTTTCAATGAAGTCATCGCTGATTATTTTTTGAGTAAGTAAGGTTGTTAAAAAAAACACCACTGAAACACAAAGCGCCAGGTGCATCATAAATTCAAAACCAGAAAAAAATTGTAGTTGCACCAAACTTGAATACTCTTCGCTCATTTGCAAAAAAACTGAATACATAGCCGTCATTGCAAAAATAAACCCTGCTAAGGATAAAAAAGTACCTTCAAGAATTAATGGCCACCTTATAATATTTTTTTTAAACCCTAAAATTCGAAATAGATTTATTTTATTTTTATGTTCTTTTAAAGATAATGTTAGAAGTAGATACAATAATATAAATACTGATAAATACAGAGCAAGCATAAACATAAATAGACCCCATCTATTTTCTAGATAAAGCTCTGCAACCTTGTGAAGTTTGGGAAATGGTGTAGCTATGTCCGCAACTCCATTTTGAATTATAAACCTTTTTTTAATTTTAGAAGCTAAAACTATTTTTTGAATACTTGACTGGTTAGGAAAATCGACCTTTATAAGCTTAGGCACATAATCATTGATGTCCTCGTACTTTAACCCCACGGCGCTTTTTTGAACGTCCTCTTCAATCATGAAATTGTAAACTTGTTCGTTCGACATAATCATGAGTTCAAGACTTTTATCTATGCCCAATATTTCAGCTTTCAAATTTTCAATAACAGGATCTGATACATCGGGTTTTAGCACCAACATCAATTCATAGTTAGCAGTAGTGCTTTCAAACGTATAAAAAAGATTTTTTATGCCAAATGAAGTAAAAATTAATATGAAATAAGTGCAAGCAAATGAAAGCATAAACGAAATAGAACGCCAAGGATAGGCGCCAACATTTCTGCTAAATTCATTGTACATAAACTTAAACATCTAATATTTTTCCCTGGCTAATTTCGATCGTTCTTTGAGAGTACTTTTTAATAAGCTCGTCGTTATGAGATGCAATAACTAAAGTGTTATTAAATTCGGCAAATAAGTCCATTACCCTAAAACTAGTTTTCAAATCTAAATTCCCAGTAGGCTCATCTGCTATTATCAAATCTGGTTTTTGAATTAGCGTGCGAGCTATAGCAACTTGCTGTTTTTGCCCACCAGATAAAGTTTCGATATTTTTATCTTTTAAGTTTTTGATATCCAAGGATTCGAGGACAAATTCTACCTCTTTTAAATCTTTGGGCTCGCCAGTAGCATACAATGGCAAAATTATATTCTCGTACACGTTTCTGTCCCTCAATAATTTGAAGTCTTGAAAAATAACTCCGACTTTTCTTCGATGCGTTGATAAAGAAGAGTAATTTTCGTAATTAATCAACTTATCATCGACTAACACCTGTCCTGACGTAGGTACTACTAACCCTGCGATTATTCCGAACAATGTGCTTTTACCTGCTCCGCTTCGTCCAGTTATAAACACCTTTTCTTTATTCTTAATTTTTAAATTAATATCCACCAAAGCTTTTGTTGGTCCGCTGTACGTCTTGTAGATGTGCTTTAGTTCAATCTGCATTTAGTACCAATAACCCTGTTTTATTTTAAAAATAGACTCTGAATGCTGGCTATTTAAAACAATACCCAGTTTGCTTTGAAGTGTACTCTTTTCTAAAGTCAGCCACGACTTATAATTCGTTTTAATGGAACCAAGAACCTTTCCCCCAGAAAAAACTCTAGTAACTACAAACGGGTTATCTGCCCCCCAGTCTTCAGTCTGGACGTGAAACAGTTTACCTTTGTATTCAATGTCCGTGTTTTCGCATAAAAGCATATTATTATTTATAACACGCTCTTTTTTAATAAGTCATGAGATCTCATTTTGAAACACCCAATCAGGACCAAGTTTTGTGTCTATTTTTGACGCGTCATAATTTAGAAGACTAAGTATAATGCCGATAAATTATTAATGATCACAGAGCTTTCTATGTTATTTTTCAAAATTGCTCTCTTAAGCTTTCTGCTGGGTGTAAACACTAAATGTGGGCAACTGAAAAGTAATAACTCTGCAGTGTTAGGAATCGAAAATCGAATTAGCTTAGATCATATTGGGCCGCCTGAACCTAGCTACTGCGTAGCACCAACTGTCTACTCTAGCAATTTCACAATCAATGGTTCTGCAGTTTTTCAGCACCGGCCGGTAGAAAGAACTTCAACCTTTAAAGGTTTAGGAGCAGTCTCTTCAACTTCCAAACCCATTCGCTTTGCAGAATTTGTAGTGATTGATAATGTTGGTTCGATCGTTCAATGCGGAGAAACAGACATAAACGGAAATTTTAGTTTTGAAGCACCTGCGACCAATCAGGTTTACAGACTGCAGATTAGATCTCGCGCTGATAATATTTTTTTTAAAGCCAGTGTTCTGAGATCCCCAGAGTCTAATGAAGTTTACACATTAGATAAGGCTTTTTCCGCCTCTGCAGACCAAACATTTGACCTTGTAGCTAAAGCGACAGGATCTTTGTTAGGTGGAGCCTTTTACATATTAGATGAGATCTATAGCTACAACGAAAAATTAAGACAGCTGGCGGGTATTTGCCCTGGTGTTAGCACAGGTTGTGTTCCTTTTGCCGTCGCACCTAAAGTGTTGGTCTACTGGGAGAAAGGTTTTAATCCTGGCAGCTACTTACCAGGTTCTCCTACTAGTTCATTTTATTATAAAGGTTTGGGCAGACTCTTTCTTTTAGGAGGAGTCAACGGTGATGTTGATTTCACTGATACCGATCATTTTGATAGCAGCATTATCGCTCACGAATACTTTCACTTCCTTGAGGATATTTATAGCCGCAGCGACAGCCCAGGAGGTAGCCATAATGGCAACGAACTTATAGACCCTCGTTTGGCCTGGAGCGAGGGTGTAGCCCAGTTTTTTCAGTCTGTAATGACCGGAATAACTCGCGTCCTTGATACTGTAGGTAACGTTGACGGAGCTTCACAACTAATTGTGGATTATTCTGTGGAAATTGCGGAAAATGACTTTCCATCTAAACCTGGTGAAGGAGAGTTCCGTGAGTTTTCAGTGGCTCGACTTCTATGGGATCTTTACGATGACACCCCAGGTGAAACAAGTTCAGCTTTAGCATGCAGCTCACCAAATCTAAATACTGTTCAAGATAAATGTGCAAAAGATGGTTTTATACAATTTTGGTCGGTTATTACTGGTGCTGCTGGACTAAATGGCCCCCGCCGTTTCATTTCGGCTAGCCTGTTTCATCAGCTGCATAATACTATTACCGCAGGACCCGAGCAGAACTTGGTGCCTTTAAGAATATTTGAAAAGCAGTTTGCCAACAGAACTAGCTACGGTACTCGATTAGCAAGCTGTGGTGCACCCACGAATTTTGGTATTAACACGCCCTATGTTTCAAATGGAAGCAACAATTTTCTAAGCAGTCATCTAAGCGCTAACAATAGATATTTTTATATCCAACATTTTGGTGGAACCTTGGCCGTACAATTGGACTCAAGCATTACTACGAGTAACGGTCTTTCTGGCACTGCTGATTTTTACGTTTACCCTGAAGAATACACTTTAGGAGGAACTTCTCCAATCGCGGCAAATACTTCAAATTCTACGAGCAAGGCGGTAAATATCACTACAAGTTTAGCTGCCGGATTTTATATGATTGTCGTAAACGTAAGAGATTTTAATTCAGGCACCGGTTCTATCAATGTCAATTTACAAGCAGGAGCCAACTTAGCTTCACTGGGAAATTTATGCGTATCGCCTTAATTATTCTATCTACTTTAACTATTACAAACTGTAGCTACAAATCCGGAACGAAAGATCAGATAAAGCATCTGACCCTCAAACTAGAAAAGTCCTTGAATGTTCGATTGGAAAAAAAGGGTAAGAGTAAATCAACTTTTAATATCATAGCTCATGTAGACAGCCCAGAACCTTTCCTATCAGGCTCTTTTAAGTGGATTGTTACCGACTTCAACAATCAAAAAATTTCAGAAATTTCTGAAGACTTTAGCGGCCCTCTAACATCAATCAGTTTTGACTCTGGCACTATTGATCTAGCAAACCCAGAATTGAATTACAAAATCATTTTTATATTTAACGGCAAAACAAAAACAGAATCAATTCATAAGACGCAAATTTATAACTCGTTAATTCAAGAAGATCTGGACAGAGCTATCGAAGATCTGCAAGAACGAAACAAATATTAAAATGTCTAGAAATATTTATATCCTGAAATCGAGCTCTTTGGAACGCAAGCTTGCTGATTCAGGACTTAATTTTACTCAGGGTAGACTCTTATGTCAGGATTAAATTCATTTTGTAAAATACTTTCTATTGCTTGAAGTGTGCCCATCATCGATGATGGGCAATTGCCGCAAGCCCCCTGGTAAGCTATTTTTAAAATATTATTTTCATAAGCTAAAATTTCAATATCTCCCCCGTCAGCTTGAAGACCAGGCCTAATTGTTCGGTCAAAGATGGCCTCGATCTCTTGGAGTTCTTCAGACATACCCGATCTATCTTTAGGTTTTATAAGCGCTTCTTCTTGGGGGGTTAAAAATTCTGGATTGTGGACTGGAAGCCTTGTTTCGATAACAGCTGAAACTTCTTTTTTAAAATCTTCAAAATCTATAGTGCCGTCATGAGATATGGTAAGAGTGTTTTGAAAAGCATAAACTTGCCTGACGCCGTCAAGCAAAAACAAATCATAAAATAATAGATGCTTTTCTGATTCTTGTGGGGAATTAAATGTGGCTTTGCCTTCAGATTTGATAGTTTTATTAGTAATAAATTTTAATGCTTTTGGATTTGGCGTTATTTGCACTCTAACTTTCACATCCTGAGCACAAAACTGTTGATCAGTCATTTAACATCTCCTGTGCTTTTTTTATCGCATTTATAAACCGATCACAATCATCAAAATCGTTATAAATTGAAAATGAAGCTCGGATTGACGCATTCAAATCCATTTTAGTCATAATGGGTTGAGTGCAGTGATGACCCACGCGAATAGCAACACCCAGTTGATCCACTATGGATCCAATATCTGCCGGATGAGTATTTGCTAGATTAAAGGTTATTATATTCTTTTTGGGCTCCAAGGAACCTAAAGGAGTGAAGCCAGAGAGGTCTCTCAATTTTGATATGCAGTAACTCATGAGCTCAGCCTCATGAGCTTGTAATTCGTCGTAGGAAAGATTTTGAAAGAATTTTAAACTCTCTGAAAACGCTATCACAGCACCTATATTTGGTGTGCCCGCTTCAAATTTTTGAGGTGTTGGCAGATAAGTAATCTTATCAAAATCAACATTTGATATCATACTGCCTCCTCCACGAAACTCAGGCATCGAATCTAAAACCTCAACCTTACCAAAAAGCACTCCTAATCCTTCAGGGCCGAAAAGTTTATGAGCTGAGAATGTAAGAAAATCGCAGTCTAAATTATTTACATCGATGGGCAGGTAGCTAACGCTTTGAGCCGCGTCTACAAAGCTAAAGGCGTCAACTTCTTTAGCTTTTGAAATTAAAACTTCGATGGGATTTATTATTCCAAATGTGTTCGACATATGAACCATGGATACAACTAATGTTTTATCAGTGATGATTTCAGAGATGTTGGTTAAGTCCAGATTTCCACTAGTATCGAAAGGAATAGTTTTGATCTTCAAATTAAATTTTTCTGCCAACATATACCATGGCACAATGTTAGAATGATGTTCCATTTCGGTTAAGACTATCTCATTTTTATTCGCAATCTTAGAATCAGACCTCATCAGCCATGTGCCCAGCGAACTTGCAACTAAATTGATCGAGTCTGTTGTTCCACTGGTGTAAATAACTTCTTGCTCCTTACAATTTAAGAAACCGGCTAATTCAGTTCTAGTTTTCTCAAAGTTTTCTGTGGCTTTGTTAGAAAAATAATGTGCGCCACGATGGACGTTTGAGACCTCGCCGCTTAAGTATTCGGTAAGCCTTTCAATCATAACTCTGGGCTTTAATGTAGTCGCGGCACTGTCTAAGTAAGTTAAAGGTTTTCCATTGGCGAGCATCTTTAGCTGTGGGAATTCATTTCTTACGCTTTTCACTAAAGCCCGCCTGACCTATTGATAGTTTGTGCCAGTTTTTCAAAGACTGTTTTTGACGATTTTTCGATAATTGAATGGCACTTTTTCCTGAGCTCCAGTGAATCTATAGCGCTTAAAACCTCACCAGCAAATGCTTTAGACAACATCTTGTAAGCAGTTTCTGGGCTTATTCCTCTCGATACTAAATAAAAAATTTGATCCAATCCAAGCTGACCTATTGCAGCTCCGTGAGCCGCTTTTACATCATCAGCATAAATTTCAAGTTCTGGTTTAGCATTGATAAGTGCTTTCTCGCTTAATAAAATTCCTTGGCATAGCTGTGATGCATCCGTTTTTTGAGCTTGCGAATCAACAAATATTCTTCCATTAAAAACACTTTGGGCCTGATCGGCACTTATTGTTTTAAACAACTGACGACTTTCCGTTCTAGGCTTCAAGTGCAAGACTTCAGTTCTAAGTTCTGAAAAATTTTTATCTTCCGATATATTAAATGCGTTTAAGTGCCCAATACACTCTTCGTGATCAAGCATTATGCTTTGCTGAACCCTAATCAATTTGTTCTTTAATAAGATACAGATATTCTTATATAAGCTTTTTTCACCCACTTTAATCTCAGAATTATAGATTTTAGCTTGGTCGCTTGGTTTCGTTTTTCCGGGGGTCAAACCTTGAAAAATAGCAATATGCTCTACGGTTGAATTAGAAATCTCCATCTGCATGTGTAAAGAGAAAAGCAAAGATCCTTTGGTAAGATCTTCTTCTATCAAATTCAAATTTGAATCATTCACAGAAATTTTAAGGAAAGTACATAGCGCTTGACCGTCATCTGTATAACTAATTTTCAAACTAAGATTTTTTTGTCCAGTGACCTCTATAGCTAAGCCAAAGTTTTCCCTGTTCAAAGTTGTTAAGCTAAAGTCCAAATTAGAGACTGTGTTTACCAAATCTAAATATTTCAAAACCTTGATCTGAATTAATTTCTCTAAATTTTTTGCTATTCTAATTTCAGTGGGACTAATTACAATTTCGGAGTAAATGTCATCGCAAAATACTTGGCTAGGTCTAACTGTATTTAAAACACTAGATGCCGTTAAGGACTCGTACATTTTTAAGTCAAAGTACTTCCAACTTTCATCATTTTTTGAAGGCCATAATTCTCTTTTTTTTAAAAGCTCAAACGGAGATAGGTTAATCACAGCCAGTCGTACCCTTTGCTTTCAAGTTCGATAGCTAATGACTTGTCACCAGTTTTTACAATTTTTCCATCTTTAATTACATGTACAAAATCTGGTACAATGTAATCTAGTAATCTTTGATAATGTGTGATCAAAATAATTGATCTTTCTTTGTCTCTAAGTGCATTCACCCCTTCTGACACAATTCTTAACGAATCAATATCTAGCCCCGAGTCAGTTTCATCGAGAATACAAAGCCGTGGCGAAAGCAGAGCCATTTGTAGAATTTCGTTTCGTTTTTTTTCTCCGCCTGAAAAACCTTCGTTCAGTGATCTGTACAAAAAAGATGGATTAATTTCTACAAGTTTAGCTTTTTGCATAACTAAAATTTCAAAATCAGCATCGGATAGTTCCTCGGTTCCTTGGTGCTTGCAAACAGCGTTGAAAGAGGCTCTTAAAAATTCATAATTTGATACCCCTGGAATTTCTGTCGGATATTGGTAAGCTATAAATACACCTTCCAAGGCTCGCTCGTAGGCTTCTAGTTCCAAGATATTTTTCATCGAAGAATTAATTTCGTAATTTATCTCCCCAGACAAAACTTTATAGTCTGGATGTCCAGCTATAACTTTAGAAAGTGTGCTTTTTCCAGATCCATTTGGACCCATTATTGCGTGAACTTCACCAGGATTTACCTTGATGCTTAAACCTTTCAACACTTCTTTATCTTCAATATTAACTTTTAAATTTTTTACTTCTAGCATTCAAAACCCTTCAAATGTGCACTGGTTTGACTTTCATGTGCAATTAGCCAACTGAATTTTCTAATTTCATTTCGATAAGCTTCACCGCTTCGACCGAAAATTCCAATGGTAGCTGCTTAAAAACCTCTTTACAGAAACCGTTTACTAAAATAGAGATCGACTCTTCGATACTAAGTCCACGAGACATCAAATAAAAAAGCTGATCTTCACTCAATTTAGAAGTGCTAGCTTCGTGTTCGACAATAGCGGATTTATTTTTAATTTCCATGTAAGGAAAGGTGTTTGCGCGACACTGGTTCCCAACAAGCATTGAATCACATTGCGAGTAGTTCCTTGCGTTCTCTGCCGAGGGCATGATCTTAACGAGGCCTCGATAACTATTCGATGAACTATCTGCCGATATTCCCTTTGATATAATTGTGCTTTTCGTGTTCTTTCCTATGTGAATCATTTTGGTTCCAGTATCTGCCTGCATCTTGTCATGTGTTAGAGCCACGGAATAAAAAGCACCTTCAGAATTTTCACCTTGCAAAATACAACTAGGATACTTCCATGTGATAGCCGAACCCGATTCGACCTGAGTCCAAGAAATTTTTGAATTTTTACCCTGACACTTTCCTCTTTTAGTAACAAAGTTATAAATTCCGCCCTTACCCTCTTTATCGCCTGTGTACCAATTTTGAACGGTAGAGTACTTAATTTCAGCGTCATCCATAGCAATTAATTCCACAACAGCAGCGTGCAGTTGGTTTTCGTCTCTTTGTGGCGCTGTACAGCCTTCCAAATAATTTACAAAGCTATCTTCCTCGGCGATTAAAAGTGTTCGTTCAAATTGTCCAGTTTCTTCGGCGTTGATTCTAAAATAAGTCGACAAATCAATCGGACATTTGACTCCTTTGGGAATATAGCAAAACGACCCATCGGTAAAAACTGCAGAGTTCAAGGCTGCATAATAATTGTCAGCTGGTGGCACTATCTTTCCTAAATATTTCTTTACTAAAGCTGGGTGATTTTTGACGGCTTCACTAATGGAACAAAAAACAACTCCGAATTCATCTAATAGTTCATGATTGATAGTCCCTACAGAAACACTGTCAAAAACAACATCCATAGCTACATTTGAGAGTCTTTTTTGCTCGGAGATGGGTATGCCAAGCTTCTCAAAAGTTTTTATTAGCTCAGGATCTACTTCACTTAGATCATTTAACTTTTTTTTATTGCTAGAAGACTTAGGTGCCGAATAGTAAGAAATATTTTGAAAATCGATTTTTGGATAAGAAACTGTCGACCAATGTGGCTCTTTCATCTTTTTCCAAGTTTCAAAAGCCTTCAACCTAAAGTCTAACAGCCACTCAGGCTCTTCTTTCTTAGCTGAAATAAACCTAATGACATCTTCGTTTAAACCCTTCGGAGCGGTATCAGACTCAATATCTGTGGTAAAACCATATTTATAGCTTCTATCTTTTAGCGCTGAATCCATGCCTACTTGTGTCTCTTTAATGTCATAATTTGTCAAAACCTGCTGGCAATTGAGACCCATCAACAGTGTTTTTTACAACTAAAAAAACCTGAATGTCTTGTGCAGAGCTTGAAAATTCTATGTTTTAACACCATATCTAAGCTTGAAAACAATTTAGTTTGAATCGCTCTCATATTATTGGAGATCCATGAGTTGGCTTAAAACAACAAGGCAGTTTTTGACCCTTCTATTCGGTATTTTAATTATTCTTGGCCTGTTTCACAGCTGCGTAAGCTATATGGGCTACTCGCAGTCGTATCATCGAATGGAAGAACCTGTTTTTAAAAATTTCAACAATTACATATATTTAAAAGAAATGGGTAATACTTATGTTTTCACTGTTGATGTACATGGTAAGTCAGTTCCACCTGAGATTGATTCTATGAATTACTTTAGTCTCGCTTCTTACAATATTGATGCCCAACTAAAATTGATGGTTTCGACTAAAAGCTGTATTTTCATAGATTCGAAGTTTGATAGTTTAGAGCCCGATGAAATGGATACGATTGTAGAATATCTAAAGGATAAAACCTGCGTTTTTTTTCACACTCCAATTTTAAAAATAAAGTCTTATTTCGCCTTCAAAAAACCTCGCTGGTTTTATAGTGTCACCGAGGTCGATTTGCAGAAGAGCCGATTTATGACCTCCGTAGGTCTTCAGAGCGTAGCTCCCCTAACCGGAGACTTTGTAGTCATAGACACTATCAATGCTCCTGTGACTAACAGACTCTTAAATGAACTTCAGCGAAGAGACAAAATTATTTTTATTAAATAACTCGACTTGTTCATTTCCTATTTCATTGGCAAAATTTATAAGTTATTTGAACGAGGAGTTTCCATGCTTTTAGAACTTTTTTTTAGCACTACTTATGCAGCCGCAGAAGCCGAAGTAAATATGGGGGCATGGCACGCAATTATGTCAGCCGGGCTGATAGTAAAGTCTACGTTGTTGATACTTTTGTTCATGTCTGTCTTCTCATGGATGATTATTTTCGCTAAGCGTTCTAAGATTAATAAGATTATAAAGCAAAATAAAATTTTTCTTAAAAAATTTTGGAAATGCACATCCTTGGAAGAAGCTTTCGAAGATAAGGACGCTTATGAAGCTTCGACGCTTTACTCACTTTTTGCTGATGGCTACAAAGATTTAAAAGAAATATCGAAAATGGATACGAAAAATTCCATGATTCAGCCGACAACAATGTTGCAGCGTTCGCTGACGCAAAAAGTAGAAAATCAAATAAACGAATTAGAAAGTCACCTGACTTTTTTGGCCACCACTGGAAGCTCTGGACCTTTCATTGGACTGTTCGGAACAGTTTGGGGCATCATGGGTGCTTTCCAAAAAATTGGGCAAATGAAAACTGCCAGTTTAGCCGTTGTCGCTCCGGGTATTTCTGAAGCTTTGATAGCTACTGCAGTAGGCCTGGCTGCCGCCATACCTGCTTCGATAGCCTATAATCATTTCACTAACAAAATAAGAAAAGAAGAAGTCGAACTTCATCATTTCGCGAATGAGTTTTTGACGATCGCCGAAAAAAATCTTGCACAGTAAATATTTTATCTGAAGGAACTAACCTATGGGCATGAGCGGATCAGGTCGAGGACCAAGAAAGGCGATGAGCGAAATAAATGTCACACCTTTGGTTGATGTGATGTTGGTATTACTAATTATTTTCATGGTGACAGCTCCGATGATGAAACAGGGGCTCAATGTTAATTTGCCTGAAACTAAAGGCACTGGAACCAAAAGCACACCAAAAAATGACCCATTAGTAGTAACCATAAAGCAGAATAACACCGTTTTTATAGGAAAAACTAAAATTGCAGTCGATTTGTTATCTGATAAGATTAAAAGCCTGACATCTACACTTACAGATAAACAAGTTTTTTTAGAAGCAGATAAAAAAGTGACATACGACTTGGTTGCTCGTGTGATGGGAGAAATTCAAAGCGCTGGCGTGTATAGAATATCATTAGTCACTGTACCTAGGGACAAATAATATTTTATGCTTCTGATTTCAAAAGAACTTAAACCATATTTAAAAATTTCAATAGGATTTCATATTTCTATTTTTTTAATATTTGGTGTAAAAGTATTAATTTTTCCAGATCTATCAGACTTAGACCAAGACGGAACCATTAAAGTGGATATGGTAGCATTACCAAAAAAAGAGGATAATAAAAAAGTTTCTCCACCAGAGCCAAAAAAAACGGCTAAAAAAGAAAAAGCCATAGAACCCGAAAAAAAACCCGAGACACCAAAAGTGGTAGCTCCTGTTTTAAAAAAAGACGTCAGTAAAACCAAAGAAGTAAAACCCGAACCAAAAGTCGACGAGTCCGATGCGTTTGCAAAACTCAAAGAGCTTCAGGCTTTGAAAAAGCTTAAAAGCAAACCTGACCCCGTAGAGCAATCAAATGAAGATAATCCAGAGGTCGAAAATGCTATTAAGGGTAACCGATTGGCAGTCGGAGACAGTATCGAGGGCGTCAGTCGGATTCAATATACGAACTACAAGCAAATTCTGCATAACTCAGTTAAGAATAAGTGGAATCTTCCAACTTGGATACAAGACGGCAACTTATTTGCTGAAGCTCTAGTAAAAATTAGCGAAACTGGTCACATTACTGAAAAGCTTTTAACCACATCAAGCGGAAACGCAATGTATGATAAATATGTTCTTCAAGCCATAACTGAAGCGTCGCCTTTTCCTGCACCGCCGGATAAGTTTGTTAACATTGTCGGGGTTAAAGGTGTTGTGCTACGATTTCCTTAACCAAACATTTAAAACTATAGGATAATATTTTATGAATAATATTTTAAGTTCCAAATCAGCCCGGCATCAAATTTCGATCCTAATTTTCTTTTTTACCCTACTAAATTTTAAAATCCTACTTGCCGCCGATGATTCAATTTATATCAATGTTGGAAAGGCTGAAGTAAAAAGAAGCTTGATAGCGTTTCCAAGTCTTAAAGTAAAATCAAATAATAAAACTTTTCTTAAATCAAAAAACACCTTACAAGCAGCAATCGAAAAAAATTTAAAATTTACTAACTATTTTCAGATGATTCCTGCTGCAAGCTTTTTAGAAAATACGTCGAATGTCACATACTTACCAAAGTCACCGAAAGAAAGAAAAGGATTTGATTTTCAAAAGTGGCAAGATATCAGCGCTGAATTTTTAATTCAAGGAGTGGTCAAAAAAGTAGGGCGTAACGCCAGCACAGAGCTGTTCTTGTATTACGTCCCGAAGAACAGATTGATCTTTCAAAAAGAATATACCAGCACTGAGGGATCATTTTCAGATATCGCCAACGACTTCTCCAACGATGTTATGTTAAAATTAACTGGAACCTCTTCTATTTTTAAAACAAAACTCGTTATGACTTCAGATAGAAATAATCCTGGGTTCAAAGAAGTTTTTACGGCAGACTGGGACGGTTCTAATTTTGAACAAATAACCACCCACAAATCTAGCTCTTTATCACCCACCTGGTCTCCAGGTGGAAATCAAATCGCTTATTCAGCGTTTACAATTGATCCAAGACAAAAGACACGAAATGTGAACTTGTATATTTACGACTTCAGAACTAAGAAAAGAAGTTTAATTTCATCCAGAAAAGGCATTAATAGTGGCGCTGACTTTTTTCCTGATGGAAAGAATCTTTTGATGACTTTGTCGGCAACAGGTACGCCGGATATTTATAAAATAAGCCTAGACGGTAAAACACAAGGTAGAATTACCAGTGGACCATTTGGCGCCATGAATGTTGAACCATCGGTGTCCCCAGACGGAAATACAATAGTCTTTTCTTCAGATCGCAGTGGACGTCCCATGGTTTACTCAATGGTGATCAGTCCTGCTGTTATGCCTGCAAAAAGAATTACCATAGCTGGACGGTACAACGCAGCTCCAACTTGGTCCCCTGATGGCAAAAAGATTGTTTTTGCTGGCTGGGACAGCGATCATTTTGACGTTTTCACTATGAATTCAGATGGAACAAACTTATCTAGATTGACTCAGAGAAAAAAGGCAAACGGAAAATGGTCATCAAATGAATACCCTAGTTTTTCACCAGATGGACGCTACATAGTTTTTCAAAGCAATAGAACTGGTAGGTCGCAGATTTATATCACTGACCTTCAGGGTAGCTTCACGGTTCCTGTTACGAATGATAGGTCTAACTACTACCAACCCAAATGGTCTCCTTTCTTAAAGTAGATAGCTGTGAGTTCCACAGAAAGCCGACCAAATTTGCCATCAATTGAAAGCTATAGCCCGGAAGAAATCACGGGCTATTTAAAATATTCCTCTGCAGCTCAAATTTATTTTGATCTTTTAAAAACAGAATCACTTGATCACATTTATAAAGAACGTCATGAGTCTTGGCTAAAGGTTTCTCTAGCCAACTTTTATTCACGTGTTGATCAACAATCGAGATCTTTGTACTGGTCTATGTCTATGGATCAGATCGTTCAAACGGTTTTTGATACTTATTTCACGAAAAACGACTGTATTATTGTTTTAGCTTTGGGCAAATTTGGATCCGAAGTTTTAAATCTGAGCTCAGATATAGATATTATTCTAATAGCTGATGAGCCTATTACAAATAATCTGTTGAAAAAAACCAGAGCTTTCATAAAGCACCTAAATGCAAAGACACCCTTTGGGTTTCTGACTAGAGTTGATTTAAATTTGAAGCCCACAGGTCACCCAAGTCCTGTCGTCAGCTCTGAACACTTAGTGAATTATTTGTGGAATAGCAGTGAGCTTTGGGAGCGCCTAGTTTACACCCGTTCACGCAAAGTTTGCGGAAGGTTAGCTGACGAAAAAAGTCTGTTTTCAGAAATAAGTAAGTTTTGTTTCAGAAAGTATATAAGGTTAGATCTGGTTGTGGACCTTGCCGAACTATTGCAAAAAATAATGATTAATAATTACGATGAAAAAAATATTAAGCTGTGCCCGGGAGGAATACGATCAATAGAACTGTTGCTA
This sequence comes from uncultured Pseudobdellovibrionaceae bacterium, assembly GCA_963803705.1. Classification (GTDB taxonomy): domain Bacteria; phylum Bdellovibrionota; class Bdellovibrionia; order Bdellovibrionales; family UBA1609; genus JAMLIO01. The sequence goes on from CAWDNU010000001.1 coordinate 109,227, forward strand.
TCTACGATACAGCTTTTGTACGCGGGACGTGTAATAGAGTTTCAAAGCCCTAAAACATATCAGATTTTAGAGTCTTTGGATAAAATTAGAATTTTCAGCAAGCCGCAAATTCACAGCTTAAGAAAAAATTATGATCTTTTAAGAAGTTTAGAAGACAAAGTGCAATCATCTTTAGACGAACAAACACATAGCTTAGAAAGTATCGATTTTTTGGAACCAACTTTAAAAGAAAATAATGATAATATAGAACTTTTTTTGAACACTATTGATAAAAGCAAATCATCAAAAAGCTCTGCAATACTTGAAAAGCTAAATGACCTTTCAATTACTTATACCCACCTAGATGAATTTGTTTTGTTTTTGAAAAAGCATCCTTCTTATGTCAAATTGTTTGAACTACATCCAAAATCGTACCAAAATTTACTAAAAAGTCTTACGTACTCCCCGCAGGTCACCAAGCTTATATTGTTAAGACCAGATTTAATGGACATGTTTTTAGTTAAAAAAACTTACTTTGAATCAGAAGACAGCGATGAAGATTTTTTAATAAAATTAAGTGACTTCAAATCGATCAGTCAAATCACAGCTATCGGTGAATTCCTAACGAGTTTTGATTTAAACAAATTTTTACTCAGAAACTCAAAAATTGCAGATTTTAGCGTACAGCAAATTCTGAAACGTGTATTTGGAGATAAGCCTGTCGATGTGCTTAAGCTTGGTAAGTGGTCTGCAAATCAATTAGGTGTATTTTCAGACCTGGACTTTGTATTTTTACATGAAGGTGAGGAAAATTTAAGTAAACAGGCACGTAAATTTATAAGCTACCTGACTCACGGTACATTCCATGGGCCGTTTTATAATATTGACCTAAGATTAAGGCCATCAGGCCGCGCAGGCCCCATCCTAACTTCTTCAGAAAAGCTTAGAAGTTTTTTGGAAAAATCATCCCCGGCTTGGTTAAGACAAGCATATCTCAGAAATCATCTTTTGAATTCAAACAGAACTTTCAACTTTAAGTTACCGATCACCACTGATAGAGAAAAGTCTGAGCTTAAAGACATCAGACTCAAAAGGTTTGTTGCAACAAATCACAACTCATTGTCACTCAAAGATAATTTTGGAGCTATTGTCGACTTGGAATTTTTTATTCAGTGCTTGTTTTTAGAAACTCATGTGAGCCCTGAAAGCTATACATTTGAAAATCAGACCTTGGAACTTATTGAGCTGAAAGCAATCGACAAAATATTAGGCTTAAAGTTAATCAACAATTATAAAAAATTAAGATTTTTAGAACAATTATCCGAAATCTTATATAAAAATACGTGGGTTGATAAAAATAAATTTAGTATTATGATTAACATTGATGGTGTTAAGCAATCGTTAGAATTGGATAGTTTTGCTAGTTTGATTGAACTTATTGACGAAAATTATAAAATTATCGAGGAAAACCATCCATTTATGAAGTAAGCTTGTTAACTAAAAGGATTAGAAATGAATTACTCAAAACTATTTTACACATGCTTGATGCTAATGTTGACCAACTGTTCAATTTTAAACACAAGCTCTTGTTCTCTTCAAAAGGATAATGTAATTGTGAACCAGCCTATTCAGGCCAGTATGAATAAGGCCAAACCAGAAACGCAGGACACCAAACTTAATAAAGTTGAAGGAGTAAAAAAAATGTACGCGGTATTTCACACCAATAAAGGTAAATTTAAAGCTCTACTACACCACACTATGGCCCCCAAAACCGTAGAAAATTTCGTTGGCTTAGCCGAAGGAACTAAAGAATTTACTGATTCTAAAACTGGCAAAAAAGTAAAACGTCCTTACTATGACGGATTAACATTTCACAGAGTTATTGAAAACTTTATGATTCAGGGAGGTGATCCTGTCGGGAATGGCACTGGTGGGCCTGGATACAAGTTCGATGATGAATTTCATCCAGAACTTACTCATGACAAAAAGGGTGTTCTGTCTATGGCTAATGCAGGGCCTAATACAAATGGTAGCCAGTTCTTCGTAACAGTAGCAGTAGCACCACATCTAGATGCCCAAAGATCTATGAAAAGAGGCTACTCTATTTTTGGCCAAGTCGTTGAGGGTTACGATGTTGTCGAATCAATTAGCCAGGTCGAAACAAAAACTAATGATCTACCCGCAGAGCCTATCGTTATTAATAAGCTAGAGATTATTAAGGAATAAGTGAACTGCCTTGTAACTGGAGCCAGTGGATTTATTGGCTCTTGGCTAGTAAGAAAACTTATACATGAAGGTCATCAAGTTAAAGTTCTTTGCAGGCCAACCAGTGACTTTAGATTAATTTTAGATTTAGAATTTGAAAAGTGTTTTGGTGATATAACTGATCCTAAAACTATTACACCTGCTCTTTCTGATATCGACACAGTTTTTCACCTTGCAGGCTATATTGGTTACAAAAAATCTGATCACGCGCTTATGGATCAAGTTAATGTTCAGGGTACAGACAATATATATAAACTTAGCCTAAAAAATAATATCAAAAACTTTATCTTTTTAAGCTCCGTTACCGCAATTGGAGCATCTTTTTCTCCGTTCGAAAGTTTAGATGAAACCTCGAAATATAACTTATCAGATTTAAATTTTGGCTATGCTGAAAGCAAAAGAAAAGGCGAAGCGATTGTCTTTGGAACCAACTCTTCTATGAAATGCGTGGTACTGAATCCATCAACAGTTTATGGACCTGGTGATATGTTAAAATCTAGCCGAAAAAACCAGTTGATGGCGATGAAGGGTCAACTTAAATTTTATCCCTATGGGGGTGTTAGTGTAGTTGGAGTGCATGATGTTGTTGATGCAATTTATAAGTCTGTAACATTAGGCGTCCATGGGCAAAGGTATATTTTAAGTGGCGACAATCTTTTTATCAAAGATTTGATGGATAAAATTTGTTTTCACGCCAAGTCAAATCCACCTAAATTTCAGATACCTGGCTTCATTCTTGATACTCTTGGTTTCGTTGGGGATAATTTTACAAATGGTAAACCCTTAGATTCAGAGACTGCTCAAGTTATTCAGCTTTTTCATTGGTACAAAAATGAAAAAGCCGTAAATCAGCTTGAATTTAAACCTTCGCCTAGCGATCAAGTCATAAAATCTAGTGTAGACTGGGCTATGAAGAATATGATTAATAAGTCACCTTCTTCGATTAAGTAAATTTCAAATGATAGATAAGATTAAATATGACCAAAGTGAAAAAATTATCAAAGAGTTTAAGTAGAGGGAGAATGTTAAATTTTGCGAACCTGATAATTGGCACCGCACTTTTTGTATTTATTTTTATAGTCGGCATATTTGCTTTCAAACCTAGCTTATCTCGGTATCCAGCCCTTAGCTCTTGCTTTAAATCATCTGTGCACAAAATCATATTGTGTAATAGAAATCCGAAATATGTTGGGTTGAATCAAATTTCTAAATTTTTCATCCATTCTGTACTTGTTAGCGAAGATGATAGTTTTTACAACCACCAAGGTGTTGATTGGAATGAGTTTAAAAAGAGTTTTCTGGAAAATTTAAAATTGTTTCGTTTTGCAAGAGGCGGATCGACAATCACTCAACAACTAGTTAAAAACGCATATTTAAACCAGAACAAGTCCATTATAAGAAAAATTAAAGAAATTATTTTAGCTCAACAAGTTGAAAGCAAGTACTCTAAGTCAGTTATTCTAGAGAAATATTTAAATATTATTGAGTTAGGTACAGATATCTATGGCATTAAAGATGCTGCTTCAAAATACTTTAAAAAAAAACCAAGCGACCTAAATGTTTTAGAGTCTGTTTATTTATCAACCCTACTTCCAAATCCAAAATTATACTCAAAAAGTATTCATAATAAACTACTTTCAAAATGGCAAAAAGAGCGGATTTTGAAAATACTAAAAAGGCTACTTCAGCGGAAACGTATTTCTAAACAGCTTTATGAAAATGCGAAATCTAAAGTTGGTTTGTTCCCATGGTTTGACTTAGTGCTAAACGAGACAAAAGAACTTAATGATGATGACTTAGAATTCTTAGATAACTTACCAGAAACAAAGCTAGAAGAAGATGCCATAGATAATTCAACAGATGATTTAGAAATCAATGATGAAAATAGATTTCTACCTACTGATAATAACGAAGATGAAAGCTTAACGGATACTGAATCTAACACCGATTTAAATGGCTCTTTGCAGAATGAAAAAACTGAAGCAGAAGTAGATATGGAGTTACAGGATATAATTCAAAATAAAGACCTGGAAGTTGATATGAATGAAGAACCAGAACTTCTAAAAGCAATTGAGTCTGAAGAAACCATATAGATTCTGTCGAATCCAAATTTCTTCTTAACCGTGTCCACCCATCAGGAAGGCTTCTGAACTAGTGTCTTTTTGTGTAAAATCTTTGAGTCAAGTAAAATAATTCTTCGCAAAATTAAAAATTTCATTTTGTCTTTGAACTGAAAGATCTGTTTTCTAAATTGCGATGACTCTGGATAACCTGCAGAAAACCATGTTGCAAATTTTTTTACTTGAAGACCTATGATTCGTTCATCAGCTGAGTATTTAATTTATTGTAAAGCATCTCTAGAACCGACACATGGTCCTTTTTAAATACGTCTCGTTATTGTTTTGCAATAGGTTCATGGCTTCAAGAAATATCCAAGGGTTTTTAAGACAGCCCCTACCTATCATCACAGCATCGCAGCCTGACTCTTGCTCAATCTTCGATTGGCCAATATTGCACTTGCTATGTCTCCATTTCCAATGATTGGAATTTTACTTTTAGCTTTTAACTTCTTTAATGTAATCCCAATCAGCTTCACCGTTATACCCTTTGCCCGAGTACGACCATGAATAGCCACCCAAGTGACGCCTTCCTCGTAAGCTATCTGACAGACCTCGTCTGCATTTCTAGATTTTCATCCCAACCAGTTCTTATTTTAATTGTTAGACGGAATTTGAATTTGCCTTTTAGCAGCTTGAATGACTTTTCTGAGCAGGACCAAATCTTTTAAAACAGCAGAGCCAGCTACCTTTCTTTACAACTTTAGGAACAGGACATCCAAAATTTAAATCTACGAAGTCAGCTCCCATATCTTGGCAGATCAGCGCAGCATCGGACAAAGCTTCTAAATCTTCACCGAAAATTTGAATCCCGATAGGCTTCTGGTCCGTGTAAACTGCATTATTTTTTTGGTCTTATCTGAAGAGTACTTGAGTCCGTTGGCTGACACCAGTTCAGTGACTACAACATTAACGCCCATGCTGACCATAAAGGATCTAAATGCACAGTCAGTAATACCCGCCATAGGAGCAAGAACAAAAGGGTTTTTGACAATGTCCTTACCAAGTCTGCTTCAGGATCTTAATAGCAATTAAGCTAGTAGATCTGTTGGAAGTGCGGTTACAGTGGAAAGTTTTATTTGAATGGTGGCTCAGACGGATTTGAACCGCCGACACAAGGATTTTCAGTCCTCTGCTCTACCGACTGAGCTACTGAGCCATCAAAATTGTAATATTTAAAGAAACTAATTGTCTCATATTTAATTGTCAAAGCGAAAAGCTTGGTCAAGATCAGTTATTAAATCTTGCTAATCTTCTACTCCAACGCTCAGATCGTATTAATGAGTCATCAATGCCCAACTCGCGTCTTCTTTTCTATAGGTACAGAAGCATGGGTCATAATTCCAGGATGCTCCACTAATGACTCAACGCCCCCCAGGCTTTCCGCTAAGATAAAGACTTTTACATTTTCTAAGAAGGCTCTCGCAGAATCCATTCCACCTTTGATATAAAATGTGATCATGCCCCCAAAACCTTTCATTTGAGACTGTGCAATATCAAACTGAGGATGAGATTTTAAACCTGGATAAATCACCTTTTCAACTTTGGGATGATCGCTTAAAAACTTTGCGACCTGAATAGCGTTGGACTCATGTTGCTTCATTCTTAATGATAGGGTTTTAAGACTTCTCAAAGCCATATATGAATCGAATGGAGAAGACGACTGACCCTATGGAATTTACTAAAAATTGAAGCTGAGCAGCTAAGTCATCATTGTTCGTGAGGATGGCTCCACCAAGCACATCACTATGTCCACCTATGTACTTCGTCGTTGAATGGACAACTAAGTCGGCTCCCAAATCTGCCGGGTTTTGGAAATAGGGACTCATAAAAGTGTTGTCCACAGCTAAGAAGCAAGTTCTTAGACTTCGCAAAATCGGCAATTTTTTTGATGTCAAAAATTTTTAAAGTGGGATTAGTCGGGGTCTCTAACCAAATCATCTTAGTAGTCAGGAGTAATTGCTTTTTCTATGCTTTCCATTTTCGTGAAATCAACGTAAGAAAATTTTAATCCATGATTGGTCATCACCTTATCAAATAATCTGAAGGTGCCGCCATACATGTCATCCCCAGCAAGAACATGATCACCAGCTTTCAGCAAATGTAAAACTATATTGGTTGCAGAACATCCCGATGCTAAAGAAAAACCATACTTACATTTTCTAAACTTGCTAAACACTGTTCAAAAGCTTTTCGAGTTGGGTTCGAGGTTCGGACTGTACTCATAGCCTTTATGAACTCCCGGCGAACTCTGTGCAAAAGTTGTTGTCAAATAAATAGGCGCCATAACCGCGCCCGTTGTTTCTTCTGGTTCTTGGCCGAAATGGATGGCTCTGGTTGAAAATCCGCAGTCTTTGAAATTCATAAATTTTCCTAAGGTATTTTTTATCCTCATTCGCTCAAACAAGCTGTATATTTCTAGCTTAACGAAATATATTTTCTATCAAAAAACTTTTTGATTTTAAAATCGAGATTATTATTCAGCCATTCACGAATCGAAGGCTTTACTCAGATATTTACTGCCGTTATCAGGTAACATAATTAGAATTTTGCTTGGTTTTTCAAGCTTCTCTGAAAATTTAATAGCACCAACCAGTGCTGAGGCTGCAGAAGGTCCGACGAGTAAGCCCTCTTCCATAGCCATTTCTCTGCACTTCTCAAAGCTTTCTTTATCATTCACCCTTATAAAATCATCAATCACGCTAAAGTCTAAGCATTCTGGAACTAAGTCTTCTCCAATACCTTCAACAAAATAACTGTGAGGTGGGACTCTAACTTCTTTATAGTGAAAAAGATCATAAAGGATAGAACCCTCTGGATCATTACATACAATTTTTATATCTTTATTTCTACTCTTTAAATACTGGCCTACTCCAGATATTGTGCCACCAGTACCCACTCCCGCAACGAAGGCATCAATCTCTCCATTAGTCTGTTCCCATATTTCAGGGCCTGTCTTTTCAAAATGAACTCTTTGATTATCTAAATTGTCATATTGATTTGTGAAAAATGCTCCAGGTGTATCTTTGGCAATTTGTCTTGCAACAGAATAATGACTTTTTGGATCGTCAGGTTCTACACCTGTTGGAGTAATTACAACTTCCGCACCATAAGCTCTTAATGTTGCCCTTTTCTCTTCGCTGATTTTAGCCGGCATTGTAAAGACGGCCTTGTATCCTTTAATGGCAGCAACCATAGCCAAAGCCACACCTGTATTTCCAGAGGTGGCTTCTACAATTGTTCCGCCTGGTTTCAAATGTCCTCTTTTCTCTGCACCATCTACAATGGCTAATGCGATTCTATCTTTAACGCTTAATCCTGGATTGAAATATTCGAGCTTAGCCAAAAAGGTATGTTTCGAATTTTTGGGCACACACCTCTCTAAGGGGACTATAGGTGTGTTACCAATTGTTGCTAATAAATCATCATAAATTTTACTCATAATTCTGCCTCCTCAGGGCGCGCATCTAACTTTTCCAGAATGATCTGCCATCGTTTAGTTGGATTGTCTGTATATTCGACTCCAAGCTCATCCATACTAGATTTTATTTCTAATTCATTTAAAGAGTTATTTAATAATTTTTTTACAAAATCTTTTAGTTTTTTATCAGAATTCATAGTGGCACATTGTCCACTTATACCTCTATCAAGACAAGCTGAGGTCAGATTCTATAGATTATTGGGCTTTGCACAAATCCGAGACGATTAAATATCAGGCAAATTAAAGATCTAAGCGTAAAATAGAACGTAGATGGCTAACGGGACTAAATAGATAGGAAAATAATGTAGTTTTCCTCTTCGTAAAAGAAACATTAAACCCCATAAGCCTATACATCCAAAAAACAATGAAGAGAAAAACAAGGTCACCAACGAAGATACATTTTCAATCGACGTGATGTTGTTTAGATCCAGAAAAGTAGCACCCAATATAGCGGGCACCGATATTAAAAAACTAAAGAAAGCTGCGTTTTGTTTCCTAAGTCCCAGGAATAAGGCTGTGGTTATAGTTAATCCTGAACGACTCACACCCGGACAAATTGCAATGGCCTGACTTAGTCCAATGATGAAAGCTTGAGTAAAAGTGACTTGATGGGAAAGATATTCTGTATTTGTATCCATTGACTGATAATTACTGGGTTTTAGTTTTGACAACAGTAATACTAATGACGTTACAAGAAAGAAGATACCCACCCAAAAATTAGATTGAAATAGAGAATCTATAAATTCCTTAAAGAATATACCAACAACTGCGGCTGGGAGTGATGCCACAAACATCAAACTCACAAGTCTTACTGTCGGATTTACAAGAAGTGAATTCCTAGACTCAAAAAGATCTAGAAATATTTTGATAAACTCTTTTCGATAGTAAAACAAAATCGCAAACAGACTTCCTAGATGGGCAACTATAGTGATAGACAAGTTATCTGATTCAATCTGGAAGAAATCTTGGAAAACAGCCATGTGTCCAGAACTAGACACAGGTAGAAACTCAGTTAAACCTTGTATCAGACCTAATATAATAGATTCAAAATAACTCATACAACAAAGATGACTTAGTTATTTCTAGTTTTCAACTTCCTATGGACTAAAGTGCGTCAAGATTGACGTTTCCATTAGCTTCTGAATCCATTCTTACATTGAGGTATTTAATGCCTTCCACAGATCGGAATTTTAGTCTTTGAAAACTGTTGTTTGGATTCACAATGATATTTTGATCCGTTGGCAAAGGCATCCACCTATCTTCAGCCCAAAGCTCCAAGGACTTTGACGATCTAAATTTAAAACTCTTAAGCTTTGGTAAAGTATTTTCTTGAGGCGGGCTCAAAGGACAAAAGAGGAAGATCGAAAGGGCTGAGACTCCGTAGAATAGAGTTGTTCTAAGTTTCGTCGCTTTATTAAATCCCAGTTCTTGAGCGGCTGCCAACTCTAGGGTATGTAAGGTATTAGTTTTTTCGGGGATTCGAGTAGAGATGGACTCTCTTACAATATCCGACAAGATCTTCTTCTCGCAAGAATCATTAAATAGAATATATGGACTGAGAGATCTATCCCCAGGCTCAATCGAAACAAGTTTCTTAAATTTAAGATTCAAAGAATTTGAAATAACTCCAAGTGAATATAAATCTGATTGGAAATTTGGCCTTGATCCTGATAAAACTTCAGGCGCCGTAAATTTAGGTGTTGCGTAAACCTTCCCAACTTCTGCAAAAGACACATCGATCAACTTTATCTCACCTTTCACTGAAAGCATAATATTGCTGGGTTTCAGATCTCCGTGGCATATGCCTTTGTTCTTTAACTCTTGAAGTCCCTGATACACCTTATTCACGATATATTTCTTTGTGCTTGGTCTAAGCTCTGACTGTCCACTCAAGAGGGACTCTAAATCTTTTCCATGTATATATTCAGTAACTAGATGAAAGCGATCACCACTGACACCCCAATCTTTTATAGTCCACCACATTAGGATGCCTAATTTTTGAAAGATTTTCCAATTCATCATGGAATTTTTTTCTAAAATCAGAGGATTTAAAAATTTTGACTGCAACAATCTCTGTGAACTCAGTCATTGGCTCAAACCTTAAACTCTTGTAAATATCACTACTTACGCCTGAGCCTATCTTTGTAATGAGTTTTAGATCTTTATTTAATGATATTTTTGAAGTCATTTAGTCATTTCATGTTCAAGAACCTTACCAACTCCGTCCTTTCATTATAAATATTTAAACTTTTGGGCTCTGAGCTAAGGAGTAAATTAGAGAAAATGTAGTTACATTTAGGAAAATGTTTCAGAAAAGGCTCAAGATCGCTTTCTTTCCCTGGCCTAACGGATTGTACCCATTCAATACACTTGTCATCAATTCTATTAAATAGCGTCGTCTGTTTATTCCTTTTTGCCCATATACCTAATAGAAAACATGAACCTGAGAGATTTTGCAGGTCTTCACCTTCACACTTGTTAAGTATTTCCAATGGTTCAAAATGTTGGAACCCGTTGGTCGCTTCGACTAAATTTCCAAAAAGCAAAAAAATTAGAAATGATAATATCTTTAGTGTGCGATTCATACTTTACATTGGTCCTGTGGCTTCAAAAAAATTAGAAAGAAAGGGGCCTAAGAAAAGTAAGAAAAGTGCAGGAAAATAGAAAAGCATCAAAGGGATCAGCATTTTGAACGGAAGCTTGCGATGGTAGTTTTGAATAAGAAGTTCATTCGAAGCTTTGACCTCTAAATAGAAGTTTTCCAGGACTTCCATTACTGGTCTTCCTTTAATTCCCAATCCCAAAATGATGAACAATGCTTTATTCTCCGGCTTATTTAAACTTTTAACAATAGTTTCAGCAGGTCGACCACTCTCCAAAAGCTCTAGAAAATTTTTTCCGAAGCGAGAAAGTTTGCTATTTTGATCTTCTACAGCGATTTGAAGAGAGTTTTTGACGCTCATGCCCTCATTTAAAGAATTATTTATACTATCTATAAATTTAAGTGTTTCAAACAACATGATTTTCTATAAATGCAATTTTGATCTTCCATCCTTAGGCAATTACATTACTGATAATATCAAAATGATCCGATTTTCAGATCATTTCTTTATTCTTTTGAAGTTGATTTGAGACAAAAAACCCTGTCAAAAAAAGCAATAAGCTAAGGGCTTCAAGTCGGGGGCTTCTTTCCCTAAACATTAAATGCCAGATGAACGTTGCGACAAAGAAAAACCCTATAAAGCACGACTGTATTACATAAGATGATTTAAGTGACTTCTCTTTTCTTTGGGTTTCCATGATTTCAACGGTTTGAATTCGAAGTTTTTTCAGCTTTAAAGTTTGATTGGATGAGCTATGTGCAACTTTGTAGAGATTATCAAATAAGTCGTTTTGAAAATTGAAGAAGAAATTTGCTTTATGATCTTTTAGATAAAAAATTTTGTAGTGAATCCTATGATAAAAAGGTCTCAAAGGTGGATCTAAATGATGAATTGAAGTTTCAAACGAGTAGGACAACGATTTCCCCGTACTCATAGTCAGGTTTAGAAAATTCAAAAATTGAGGAATGGATTGTTCTAACAAAGTTTTCTTTCTCAACGAAACCAAAGTTAGTAAAGTAGTAGCAAATCATTACCACAGTAAAAAGTAAGAGAAGAAAAATTTTATTGTTTGCTATTGAAAAGCCAATTAGATTTAAAATTACCGTCAAAATTATGACCGAATAGTAATTTTTGAAATTGTAATTAACCTTTTTTTTCATTCCTAAATCCGTAGTTCGCATGTCGTCCGGAAAAAAAAAATCCAAAGCGAAGTCGCTCGATTTTGAAAGTTCCAGAAATAGTTACTGCAAAAATTAAACTAAAGTTTATTTTTTCTATTGACGATCAATGGTTGTGTAAACACAATTATATTGTAGTCAGACGTAATTAATTTTAGGAGGTCATAATGGCAACAAAGAAAAAAGCAGCTAAGAAAGCAACAAAGAAAAAAGCAACTAAGAAAAAAGTAGCTAAGAAAGCGACTAAGAAAGCAACAAAGAAAAAAGCTACTAAGAAAAAAGCAGCTGAAAAAAACAACTAAGAAAAAAACAACAAAGAAAAAAGCAGCTAAGAAAACAACAAAAGAAAAAAGCAACACGTAAAAAGAAGTAATCATTTAGCCATAGTTTGGCTCGAGCCCCTGGGAAACCAGGGGCTTTTTTTTTGCTATTAATATAGGCTTTAGTCCAATATTTTTCACATTTCCCCACTTTTCAAAATTAGATTTTAGAAAGACTGGTATTCGGTTTTCGGCTTGTTTCAATATAAATTTATTAAATCAATGTACCCTTGAAAGTAGAACTTAATAATCGTGCTAAAGCATTCTGGAAGAAAATAATCTAAGGAAAAGGAGAACAAATGCATAAAAGAAAAAAGATTACTGTCGTCGGAGCAGGATTCGTAGGTTCAACTTGTGCCCATTGGGCAGCAAGCAAAGAACTTGGCGATGTTGTTCTATTAGATATCAATGAAGGATCAGCAAAAGGTAAGGCATTGGATCTTGTTCGAGGCCTCACCAGTTGAAGGTTTTGACTCGAAAGTCACCGGAACCTCAGATTATAAAGACACCAAAGACTCAGATGTTGTGATCATTACTGCGGGAATACCAAGAAAGCCTGGTATGAGTCGAGATGATTTATTAGCCACCAACGCTAAAATCATGCGTTCTGTTTGTGAAGGAATCAAAAAGTATTCACCAAATTCAGTTGTTATTATCGTTAGTAATCCCTTAGATGCTATGGCATACGTTGCTAAAGAAGTCTTAGGTTTTCCAAAAGAGAGAATCATAGGCATGGCTGGAGTCTTGATAGTGCAAGATTTAGATCATTTATCGCCGAAGAATTAGATGTTTCAGTGAAAGATGTAAATGCTTTTGTTCTAGGTGGTCATGGAGATTCAATGGTTCCAATGCCAAGACATTGTTCTGTTGGTGGAGTTCCTCTTTCTGAAATGCTTTCAGAAAAACGAATGAACGAAATTGTTGAGACGAACAAGAAAAGGTGGCGCAGAGATAGTTGGGCTTCTAAAGACTGGTTCCGCTTACTACGCACCTTCTGCAAGTGCGGTTGAAATGACAGAAGCAATATTGAAAGACCAAAATAGAATCTTACCTTGTGCCGCTTGGTTGGAAGGCGAATACGGTCACAAAGACCTGTTCGTTGGAGTTCTATGCCAGCTCAACGGCAGTGGTCTTAAAGAAAGTTATTGAAGTAGAACTTAATGAGACTGAAAAGAAAGGTTTAGATGAATCGGTAAGCCACGTTAAAGAACTTGTTGAAGCTCTTAAAAAACTAGAGTTTTAAATCTAAATTGTCCAAAACAAATTTATTATAATGGAGAGATGAATGAATATTCATGAATATCAAGCTAAAGCCGTTTTAAAGACTTTTGGTACTACGGTGCTTAAAGGTATCGTTGCAAGTGACCCTAGAGGAAGCGAGGAAGGCTGCGAGAGCCTTGGTGGAAGCATATGGGTTGTAAAAGCTCAAATTCATGCCGGAGGCCGTGGTAAAGCGGGTGGAGTTAAGGTTGCTAAGACTTTAGAAGAAGTCGAAAAGTACGCTAAAGAGATTATCGGTAAAACTTTAGTAACTCACCAAACTGGTCCTGAAGGTAAAGAAGTTCTTAAAGTTTATATTGAACAAGGTTGCAACATTGATAAAGAATATTACGTTGCTATTTTAGTCGACCGCGCGACTAGCAAAGTTGTCATGATGGCCAGTTCGGAAGGTGGAATGGATATCGAAGAGGTCGCTGATAAAACTCCGGAGAAAATTTTTACAGAAGTTATCGAACCTGTAACTGGTCTATGTTTCTTTCCAAGCTAGAAAACTTGCTTTCAAAATTGGAATGACAGGCAAGTCGTCAATAAAGCAGTTAAAGAATTATCGTCACTTATACCAAACTTTCATGAGAAAGATGCTTCAATGGCAGAAATCAATCCGTTGGTGGAAACTAAAGAAGGTGAAGTCATTGCTTTAGATGCAAAAATGAATTTTGATCAAACGCTCTATTTACCGTCATCCAGACATCATGGAACTTCGTGATTTAACTGAAGAAGAGCCTTCAGAGATCGAAGCTAGTAAATACGATTTAGCTTTTATAAAGTTAGAAGGCAATATTGGTTGTCTTAGTGAACGGTGCAGGTTTGGCCATGTCTACTATGGACATCATTAAAATCAATGGTGGCGAACCCGCCAACTTCCTAGATGTCGGCGGTGGCGCTACTAAAGAAAAAGTAACTGATGCTTTTAAAATTATTTTCAACGATAAAAATGTCAAGGGTATTTTGGTGAACATTTTTGGTGGGATCATGAAATGCGACATCATCGCCGAAGGTGTGATCGCTGCCACTAAAGAACTTGGTCTAGAAGTTCCGTTAGTGGTTAGACTTGCCGGAACCAATGTTGAGAAAGGTAAAGAGATCTTAAGCAAAAGTGGTTTAAATATAATCGCTGCTGACGACTTAAATGATGCTGCTTCTAAAATTGTAAAAGCAGTAAAGGAGCTTAAATAATGTCTATCCTAATTAATAAAAATACAAAAGTAATCTGCCAGGGCTTCACTGGTGCTCAAGGAACTTTCCATTCTGAGCAAGCTAAAGAGTACGGAACTCAAATGGTGGGTGGTGTGACACCTGGAAAAGGTGGAACAACGCATATTGGTCTACCCGTCTTTAATACCGTTGAAGAAGCTGTTAGAAAAACAGGTGCTAATGCATCAGTCATTTATGTACCACCTCCCTTCGCAGCCGATGCGATCATGGAAGCAGCTGATGCCGGTATTGAGCTGATAATTTGTATTACTGAGGGAATACCTGTTCTTGATATGGTTAAGGCTAAACAATACATCACTCAAAAAGGCGTTCGCTTAGTTGGACCTAACTGTCCAGGTGTTATTACTCCTGATGAATGTAAAATTGGTATTATGCCTGGTTACATCCACAAAAAGGGTAAAATTGGAGTTGTTTCTCGATCAGGTACACTGACCTACGAAGCCGTTGCTCAATTATCTGCTGTGGGAATGGGACAAAGCACTTGTGTTGGTATCGGTGGAGATCCAGTAAATGGAACCAATTTCATCGATGTCCTTAAACTCTTCAATGAAGACCCAGAAACTGAAGGTGTTATCATGATCGGTGAAATTGGTGGTACAGCTGAAGAAGAAGCGGCCGCTTACATTAAAGCTGAATTTAAAAAACCAATAGCCGCATTTATTGCAGGATCAACAGCTCCCCCAGGAAAAAGAATGGGTCATGCCGGAGCGATCATTAGTGGTGGTCAAGGGACAGCTGAAGCGAAATTTGAAGCTTTAGAATCCGCAGGTTGTGTGATTGCTAGATCTCCTGGAGATCTAGGTAAAGCTATGAAAGAGGCAATAAATAAATAAACTTACCTAATTTAAAAATTTAAAATGGAGAAAATTATGGAAAAAACATTCAGTATTATCAAACCCAACGCAGTTAAAAAAAATGTCATAGGTGATATCATCAAAATATTCGAGAACAATGGCCTTCAAATAGCTGCAGCAAAAATGGCTAAAATCCCTAGAAAACAGTGTGAAGAGTTCTATGCCGAGCACAAAGATAGGCCTTTTTTCGGAGAATTAGTTGATTTCATGACTTCTGCACCTGTTATGTTGATGGTTTTGAAAGGCGAAAAAGCAGTAATGAGAAATAGAGAGTTAATGGGTGCTACCAATCCGGCGGACGCCGCAGAAGGCACACTACGAAAAAGATTCGGAGACAGTATGGGCGAAAACGCTGTACATGGTAGTGATTCCAAAGCCAGTGCAGAACGTGAGATTGGTATTTTCTTTAAAGAAGATGAAATTGTTTTCTAGTAACTGCCAAAAATTGTAACTTTAGTAAAATTTACATAAACATGTAGATTTTTCAGCGAACTTATTCTGTTGATGTTAATTTCTTGTTGTATTTTGAATTGTTAATTTTTTAAAATTTTCAGGAGATTTATGAAAAAGTTATTATTTATAACTGCTATCGCCTCGGCTGTTTTTGTGGCACGAACCGGATTTACACAAAATAGCTTTGATTTTGGTTTGCCTTCAGCTTCCAGTGAAAAACAAATAGCCTTGTCACTAGAATTTGATCAAAATACTGAAGTCACTTCTCTTCATAGTTTTTCCCGAATACATATAAGTGAAGCCATTGAAGAACAATTGTACAGTCTTGGTTATCCAAACAATTTGCACCATTACAGTATAATATCAATTAGCTTTAGAGCGAAAGGCTTTTCGAATCGCGGTCAAGTAAGATTGTGCTCTTACTCTGGCGCCTCTGACCCTTGCACCACAGTTTTCAGTCAGTACAACTTAGAAAGTAATTCCCTGGAATTTCAGGATGAAGATGTCTGGTTTACTTACCCTCTTTTCACTGGAATACGTAGACAAGATATTGGCGCAAATATTGACATCGAATTCATAGGACATATAAAAATCGAGTCAATAAAAGTAGTTTTGGAATCTAACGATTTCAAATAAACGGAAACCTAATCAACTTGGATCAATAAATATTGGATGAGCTAGAAATACTTATCGATGGTCTTTCCTTTTTCGAGGGTCACGGCGTAGGCCGTTCAAAATCTGGTAAGGTTTTTTTCGTTGAGGGGACGTGTCCCGGCGATATCGTTACCGTCGAAATTGTCAAAGATAGTAAAAAATTCGCATTTTCCAGAGTCACTGGGTTCATCAAAAAATCTGAACATAGGACCAAACCTATTTGTTCAGTCTTTGAAACCTGCGGTGGTTGTACATTACAGCACGTGAACTACAGTTTACAGATTGAAGAAAAACAGAAGGTGCTAATTCGCTATAAAAAGAGAAATAGTAATTTTGTGCTTGAACCATTTGTTTCTTCTGAAAAAAAGTTTAATTACCGGCAAAGAATTGAAGTCCATTTTAAAAGCAATAAGTGGGGATTTTATAAAAAGAAATCGCACGATTTAGTGTTGCCTACAATGTGTCCTATTGCTTCTAAAGAAATAAATAGGCTATTAAGCGGTGCCACAAAACCTGACGGTCATTACCATGTGAGCAGCTCAGGTATTCAAAAAAGGTCCAGAGGGTCTTTTGGAGTTTTCAGTCAAATAAACATAGAGATAGACAATGAGATAAAAAAATTTCTTCTAAAGCACCTTTCAAATGAATCAAACATTGACCAAGTCTATGACCTTTATGCCGGTAGTGGAAACTATAGCCAGTACTTAGCACCTCATTTGAATCAGACGCATTTTATGGCTGTAGAACTAAGTGAAATTCTAGTAAACTTGGGTCAGAATTCGAAAACTGCGGTTTCCAACATAAAATGGGTTTGTTCTGATGTAATTGATTACCTTCAGAATAAAAAAGCTGATCAATTTTCGCAAGCAACTTTTTTAGTTAATCCGCCAAGAAACGGACTCTCTAAAGAAATTATTTTTGAAATTAGTAAATTGCCAGTTAAGCAAATCATCTATGTGAGCTGCAATCCTATGACTCTATTCAGAGATATTGACGCTTTGAGCCCTAAATTTCAGCTTAAAACTCTAAAAGGCTTCGATATGTTCCCGCAAACTATGCACTTCGAGACCCTTGCTATTCTATCGGCCATCTAATTGTCAAACACTGTAACAATTGGCACTATTAAGAGTATGGCTATATTAAAAATTTTGACCTTTCTATTATTATTGTCGTCGTGTCAAACAGCCACCGTTTCAGAAAAAGCCAGAATTAAATCGAAGTACCATGTAGATATTGCCTTAGGATATTTGAGGCACCAAAAAAATCCTGAAGCTATATCTGAGTTAGAAAGTGCAATTAAACTAAATCCCTTAAACTCTAAGGCCTACCACTACTTAGGTATGTGTTTGTATCAGAGAAACCGTATAGGTCAGTCTATTGAAGCATTTCTAACAAGTCTTTCAATTGATCCTTCCGACACTGAAGTAAGAAATGACCTGATCACCATCTATTTAGAGCAGAAAAGCTATATGAAAGCTTACAAAAACGCGCGAGTTTCAGTGAAAGATCTTACCTACACGCAGCCTGATAAAAGTTTATTTCTTAGATCTCAAGCAGCAATTAACTTAGCGCAGGAAGACGCCAGATTTCTTAAGGTTGCTGAAAAAGATTTAAAGTCCATTGTTAAATTGAATCCAAATCATTGTGGGGCTCTCTACCATTTAGGGAGAATTTACTCGAAGAAGACCAAATTTAAAAAATCTTACGTCTTATTTCATAAATCTTTAAAAAGCTGCCAACTTGAGGAAGATAAGTTAAAATCATTAAATGCGCTGATTCCATTGTCCAAAAAATTTGGATTGGTGTATCAATGGGGACGTTATAAACAGCTGAAATTAGAATTAGCTAAGAAATCTAAGAATTAAAGGATTAAGACTTATGGAACCCAGTTTCGGACCTATTTTAAAAAAGCACCGAGAAGAGCAGAGTCTATCCTTTCGCCAAGTGTCTGCAGCTATAAAGATGACGCCTTCAGTGCTGAAAGATATAGAAGACGAAAATTTCGAAAACTTACCCCAAACTGTTTTCCTGAGAGGACTAGTCAAAGCATATGCAAAGCATTTGGATGTTGATGAAAAAGAGATTCTTAGCATTTTTGATAGCTCAACGAATTATGAAAAGAAGGGCGCTCGTAGGACTCCACTTGATGATATTTCAGGAAAACTTCGCACACCGACCTATGTTTGGTTATCCCGAGTCTTCATTCCAATATTTATTATCTCTGTTTTAGCAGCTACAGGCACAGTTATCGTTTTAATAACGAAAAAATACGATAAAGAAATCAAGAGTGTCATAAGTCCCAAAGTTACTGAAATACATCGAGCAAATGATAAAGAATTGAATGAGCCTGCTTTATCTGAATCTGAATCTGAATCTGAAATAGTAGAGCCTGTCGAAGATTCGACTGCATCGGAAATCAAAAATATAGCAGATAAAAAAATAAGTCAGGTGATCACCTTAGAACCCTTGGCTAAAACTTTGGTATTTGTGAAGGTTGATGACGCTGAAAATCAGAAAATAATTCTGCGACCAGATATAAACAAAACTTTTCAAGCATACAATAAAATCAAACTTGTTATACAGGACGGTGGAGCCGTAAATATAATACACAATAATAAAGACATTGGTGTCCCTGGTGTTTTCGGGCAAGAGATTGAATTGGATTTTCCCAAAAAGTAAACTGAAAAATTTTACGCTCGTTAAATAAAAGTCTTAAACTAGGTTTAAATGAAAACAGTTAGTTACTATATAGTGTTTATAGCTTCAGTATACTTAACTTACGGATTAGTTATCAGCCAAGTGAAGATAAAAGCTGATTTCAAAACTCAAAAAAATCTAACCCAAAGCACCTACGATTACAAAGGTGTTATAAACGTCCACAGTCAGGAAGGATCGGGGCAAGGAACTATACCTGAAATTTTGAAAGCTGCGTACGAAGCGAAGCTAGACTTTATTATATTTACCGAAAGCACATTTGATGCAGCATCCACAACTGATAACAGATACGAAGAAAATCTGCTTGTTTTGAACGGCCGTGAATATTCCTACCTAAAATCAAAAGTTGTTTTGGTGGATCCTATGTTTGATTATTCTAAAATCAAAAATGCCGGGGATGCTCATCTTTTTTTGTCGGATTACTTAGAAAACAATAAAGATGGTTTTGTAATTCTTAAACATCCAAGAAAAGCTGGTTACGAGTGGGAAGGAGAGTTCGCAAGTGGAATAGATGCCATTGAAATTATAAGTCTTAGAAATCATTGGCGAGAGTCATGGGATTTGTCCAAATGGAATTTCATATCATCACTACTGATGTATCCTTTCAACTCTGAGTATGCGTTTTTAAATATATACCAAGCTCCTAAAAATAACTTAAAGCTTTGGAACGAAATAGCTCGAGATAGAGAAATAATAGGGCTCATAGGTAGCGATGCAAAGTCTAAGTTAAAATTGTTTGGAAAGCGATTTCTTCGCTTTCCAACTTATAAACAACTTTTTCTTTTAAGCTCTAATCATATTATTTTAGATTCAGAGCTTACGGGGCAACTTACTGGGGACTCCCTTAAAGTATTTAGTGCGCTCTCTAAAGGCCAGTTTTACTTTTCTTTGGATTTTCTAGGTGACCCAAAGGGGTTCAATTTCTTTGCTAAAGATTCGTCAAAGAAAAGATTACCAATGGGAACCACCGTACAAACTAATAGACTAGAGCTTTGCTATCGGAAACCAGATTCAACTCCTGGAAGATCATGGGCAAAAGTTTATCTTAATGGAAAAGAATTTCATAAATTTAAGAAAAATACCTGCATTGCAACTTCAGAGAAAGGCAATTACAACTTAGTCTATTACCGAAAAATTAGACGTCCATGGCCTTTTAAATCTATAAGAGTTCCCTGGATATATTCCAACTTTATTTATCACAATTGATTCCATCAAAAATTTAAAATTTCGAAAGATATAAATAACTACGGAATCATGACTGTTAAATCTGATTTAGGTTTGCACTGACAACTTAAGCGCTCGGTCAATTTGAAACCACGATCAACATGCATTTCTTGCTCTAGTTTAGTTTGGCTGGTTAATTTGCCGTCTATCAGGTGTATCAAACACGTCCCACACGAAGCGTTGCCCCCACAAACATGATTGATCTGAACCTTTGATTTTACAATAGCATCAAGCAGTATTTGGTTTGAAGACACCACAAGGTCTTTGACGTGAATTTTATTTTTATCAAGAATTTTTAACTTGAATGTCATTAAGACAAATTAATCTATAGAACACGAAATGCAAGGCGTTAGTGTCTTTGAGGTTGTCGACAATAAGGTGAAATGGCAAAATTTAAAAATGAGATTTATAGCTTTTGATTTAGAGACAACTGGTGTTTTTTCGGGAATTGATAGAATTGTCGAAATAGGTATGGTTCGGTTTGAAAATGGAAAACCTACGGACAAATTTGCCTGTTTGGTCGATCCTAAAATGCACATACCCGAAGCTGCTTCTAGAATTAACGGTATCAGCAACGACATGGTACAAGGAAAGTCTACAATTGAATCTTTATTAAAACCAATAACCGAGTACTGTGAAGATGATGTAATGGTGGCTCACAACGCAAATTTTGATTATCAGTTTTTGCTAGCCGATTTTAAGAAGCACAATATCGAGGCTCCTCAAGGTCTGATTTTTGACACTTTGCCTCTGTCTAGGAAAGTTTTTCCTGGATTAATGAGTTATAAGTTGGCCACAATTGCTAAGCACCTAAATATTAAAACAGATGTGCTTCATAGAGCTGATGACGACGCCCGATATTGCGGTTTTGTTTTTCAACAAATTTTGGAAAGACTCTACCAGGGAGTGGAACCTGACTGGGAAGATTTAGTTCAAGTTGGTGGTCGTCCTCAAATGAAGTTTCCAGTTATTGAAAAAGAGTTAAGACAATTAGATCTTTTTGGCTAATGTATTTGGTTTTTTCATAGTACATCTTCGAAAGTCTTAATTACATATACACGTCAAAAGCGAGTTCTTTGGCGTGAAGCCTTGCTTGATTAGCATGTAGAAACAATCTGAAAAATTTAGCTACGATATTAAAGCTAAAAAAATTTTTGCAAGGCAAATGCTAATACTTGTCTGAGCCTTTTGACGTGTGTATGTAATTAAGACTTTCGAAGATGTACTATGAAAAAACCAAGGTTATCAAAGAGATTCTTTGGCGCCAGAGTTGGTACTACTATTATTTTTATTTATAACTTTTTTGCCATACAGTTCTTGTAAATATTTTGCAGCAACCTCTCTGTCTCTTCTAGAAGTCGTTTTGTCCATTTCTGAATTAGGGTCTTCAACTTCTTTGATCCCACCTCTTATCTGATGCTTAGGATTACCTAATGCTAAAGCACTAGCAGACATGTTAAATATTAGTGATATAGTAATTATAACTTTCACTGTCAGATCCTAAATACTTATATCGTCAGCAGCTGGGCCAATAACTCTTAATATATTATTAAATATTGTAGCGACTTGAGTGGCTACAGCTGTGCCTTGCTTACTTTTTACGGACGAGATTTCACCTTGATTATTATATTTCACAGCTATAGCTCCTAAACCGGGACGACTAAGCACTCTAGGCTTACCCGTTGATTTATCATAGCTTATTTTCAATACTTTTTTAGTATGATCTGCAACCATGTAAATTCTTCCAGATTGATCGTAGCTTAATTTAGCCGATTCACCCTTAGAGTTAGCGGCTACCTTCAAATTGCAAGATGGCATGTAATAAATGTAGTTGGTCGTTACCGACGATGCAACTTTACGTTTTAAAAAATTGTCTTGGACAATTTTAGAAACTTTACTACAGGCGTTTTTATAGTAGTATTTTAGGCGCTCGGTGCTTGTCTTTCTAGTTCTTAATAAACCGTTCGTGTAGTAATTGTAGTAGGCGATGTCTTGACCGTCTTGTTTGTAGATAGGTCGCCCAAAGTCAGCGTGATATTTTACGTCTGTCACAATTCCGTTAACTATTGATTTTACTCGAGCTAAATACTTACCAGATTTGTCAGCTTTTTCTTTATGCCAAAATTCGTATTTTGATGTGTTGGTGATTTTGCCCTTACATAATTTTTTTACTTCAGACCAATAGTGGTTTCTTGGATCATCTTCAGAGTCTTTATATTTGTAAGTTTCAACGCAGTTTTGTTGATCGACAAATTGAATAACCCAATCCTTATCCTGATTGTATTTAAACGATTTAGTAGTTTTATCTGGATATTTTGCTTCTGTCATATTGTGTAGATCATCATACTTATAGGCGTAGCTACCTATCGCCTTGCCTGCCACCGCTACAAGGTCATGAGCCCTGTACCTGTAGAAAACCACAATATTGGCCGGTGTTGCAACAATTTTTGAAACTTTAGAGTTATTCTTGTTATAAGCGAAATCGAATCTTCTTGATTTATTGTCTATTACGCTAACCAATTTATTATTTGCATAAGTCAGCTTTATAAAGTTCTTAGAATTATCATACATCGCGACCATGCGGCCCATCTTATCAAACATTTGATAAGTTCCATCGGCTAAAACTCGTTTGTAAGAATCATCATTTACGATCAAACGTTCAGAACCGCGACCGGAAGTGTAATAGGTCTTTCCCTTGGTAATCTTGCCCTTGAAACCTAGTTCGTTCGCCAATGCTTCTCGTAAAAATTCGTTATTTTTTAGCTCTTTTTCAAGATTCGTAAAGTACTGTGCTTTTAATCCAGACCCTTTCTTATCCACTTTTACCTTTGTGATAATTTGCTTCACGAGCACGTCTAAATTGCCTGATCCAGATTTTTTCGAAGCATAGGTGATCTCTTGCCCACCTCCGCACTCTATAACTTTGATTTTTGAATCGGGCGTTACCTCAATCTTAGTTTCAAACCCCGAACACCAACCAAATCCAAAAATACCATCGTATATAGATCTGCTATTGTAAGTCCTTTCAACTTTCAGGATGTAGCCAGGGCCACCCAAATCCACATCAACAAGTGTTTCGACATAGTTGGCATCTTTCATGTCGATCAAAGCTAAACTCATAGCTGAATAAACTTGAATAAAGATAATCGCTGAAATTAATTTTAGTTTACTCATGAAACTTATCTCCTAAACTTTAATTGTAACAATTTTTTTTATCACAAAGCCACCAATAACTACCAAAACAAATACGCCTAATAGGGCCAACATGCCCATGGTCGTGGTAAATAGTGGTTCGATAAACTTTGGATCCATGACTTTGAATATAAGTAGTAGTAAAAAAGGAACACATGAAATAATAATACCTTGCATAGTGCCCTGGGCGGTCATGGCTTCAATTTTTTTCTCTACCTTTTGTCTTTCTCGGACAACCATATTTATGGTCTCGAAAGTTTCTCCCAAATTGCCGCCCGTTTCTTTTAAAATATTTATGGAGGTCACAAGCATTTGTACGTCTTGTCTTGGAACTCTGTCTCCGAAGACGTTCAGTGAGTCCTCCACAGTCATGCCAAGGCGAATTCTAGCCAAAGCATTACTGAACTCTTGAGCTAAGGGTCCGCTCATATTTTCAGTTACTCGTTCCATAGCTTGGGTGACACTTCGCCCAGCTTTTACGCTGTTAGCCATTATTGTCATACCATCTACCATTTGTTCTACAACACGACCACAGCGTTTTTGATACATAGAATTTATATATACAACTGGAATCTTTATACCTGCAAAAACAGCTGCAATGGCCATGAAAAATCCTAGTTGAACATTTGGCCAACAAAAAAGAAAAACTATAGATCCTAAACCGTAGCTTAACAACAGTAAGGTCCACAGCAATTTTTTATGTTCGACTTGAGTATCCATAAGATCGAATAGGTTTTCGATTTCATCTTTAGAGGCCAACGTCTTTTTTTCCATATAATTATATATTATAGGGCTGCCAAAAAGAGAGGCCGTAAAAATAGCTAAACCAAATAAGGGTAAGGCGATCCAGGTTTGACCGAATATTCCTGATAATTGGCTTAAAAAATCTTGTTCCATACTTATTTTTAGACCTCTGCGCCTATTCGCCGCTTGCTTTTTTTACTTGCGCTATTTTTCTTCGAACCGGCATCGCTGTTTTATTTTGAATTTCAGGCACTTTTTCATTTGAAAATATGCTTCGAGGAATTTGAACTCCCCTTGCCTCAAACTTTTCAATGAATGTTGGTACTAGACCAGTCGACTGAAAAGAGCCGATGATCTTTCTTTTTTTGTCGAACCCTTCTTCTTTAAATTTAAATATTTCAGATAATGTAACTACATCACCCTGCATACCGACGACTTCAGTTATTGCTTTAATTTTTCGACTTCCATCACTTAATCTGCCAATTTGAACAATCAGATTCACAGCACTCGCTATCTGCTCTCTGATAGCTCGCATTGGTAGATCCATTCCAGCCATCAGACATAATGTCTCTAGTCGTCCAATAGCCTCTTTGGGGTTATTGGCGTGGACAGTTGTCATAGAGCCATCGTGACCAGTGTTCATAGCTTGCAGCATGTCTAGAGCAGCTCCATCACGACACTCACCAACCACAATACGATCTGGTCTCATTCTTAGAGAGTTTCGGACTAAGTCCCTGATTGTGATCGCATTAGAGCCATCCATGCCTGCTGGACGGGTTTCTAACCTTACTACGTGTTCCTGTTTCATCTGCAATTCTGCAGCATCCTCAACAGTAACTATACGTTCATTCGATGGAATAAAGCCTGACATGGTATTTAGCAATGTAGTCTTACCCGAGCCTGTGCCGCCAGAAATGACGATGTTCAAACCTTGTTCGACACAAATTCTAAGAAAATCGACCATGCTTTTGCTCATGGACCCCCAAGCTAAATAATTTTCATAAGTTATACTTTCCTTTGAAAACTTTCTGATTGTTAAAGCAGGACCATCAATAGCTAATGGTTCGATAACTGCATTTACTCGGCTACCGTCAGCAAGTCTTGCATCAACGTAAGGGTTTTTATCGGTAATTTGTCGCCCCAATGGCATGACAATTCTTTGAATAACATTACGTAATTGTAGATTGCTAGTAAACCTTGAAGGACTTAGTACAACCTTACCACTTTTTTCTACAAAAATTTTTTCGCAGCCATTGACCATTATTTCTGTGATAGATACATCATCTAGTAGCTCTTCAAGAGGACCTAGTTTAAGAGCCTCGTCCAAAATTTCCTTAATAGTCTGTGTCCTCAAATCCCTATTTAACCCTGGCGAAAATTGATCGAGCAGTTTTGTTATAATTCTCTGTGCCTTCAGTTCTAACAGTCTTTCTTTTTCGGGATCCCCTTTTGTGTCATTTAGATCTTTTTTTAAATCTGAATCTTTTATAAGTTCTGAATGGATCTGCACTTTCAGCTGAAGATGGTCGTTAGTGATTTTACTTGCAACTTTAGAGCGCGACGTACTAGAGCTTTCATGTTTCTTTGAAGAGCTTGACTGGGATAAAGATTTTAATTTTTGTAAAACACCACCCGTTAGTTTTCTAATAACTTCATTATGTGCCATGGACACTGGGTGACGAGGGTTTGAGTAACAAAATGGAGATCCATTATTCAATGAATTGTAAACCAGCACGTCGTCCTGCGGGATCGCCGATAACACTGGTCGTCTTAAAGATTCACCAATGGCCCTTGGATTCAATGCACTGGAGTGCGCTTTGTTTACGACCACCTGGAAAATTTCTGCAGGATAGGTTGCAGTTAATAGCTCATTTAATAACTTTTTAGTTTGAGTTACGGTCAATATATCCGGCGTCGTTACGATTAAACCAGAACTGATCTCATCCAGTATCTTATATTGTAAGGATGTAAACTGGTTTCCTAGATCAACAATTATAAATTTATAAAATTGACTGAAAGTCTGCAAGGCCTTCATAAACAGATCTTCATCGACATTAAACGGAGCTGATGGGTCGGTTATCGCGGCTAAATAATCAATACCTGAGCTATGTGTGGTTATATGAGACTTAAAAGTTGCAGGAGTTAACGCAGAGCTGAGATTGCATAAATCACTGATATTTTTTTCTGGTCTCACACCCAAAATTATATTTTGATCACCACAGGTTTTAGAATCCAAATCGATTAGAAGTGTTCTAGATTTAAGTTCATTCTGAATAGCAATAGCAAAGTTTGCTGCGAAAATACTTTTTCCGACTCCGCCTTTAGAACCCAAAATACCTATCATATGACAGCCGCTGCTTACCGACAAAATCTACTCCTTTAAATGTAGACGCTCTTAAGAATATTAAGAGGTTTTCCTACTGTATCTTTTCGGTACTTTCAGAAAATGACCTGAGTCCAGGAATTCATTTAGGTGCCAGGTTAGGTGCCAGGTTAGGTGCCAGGTTAGGTGCCAGGTTAGGTGCCAGGTTAGGTGCCAGGTTAGGTGCCAGGTTAGGTGCCAGGTTAGGTGCCAGGTTAGGTGCCAGGTTAGGTGCCAGGTTAGGTGCCAGGTTAGGTGCCAGGTTCCGAATGCTGGTTGCAATGCAACATGCATTCGGAACCTGGCACCTAAAGGCACCTAAATCACCTAGAGGCTATCGGTCTAGCCTAAACTTTCTTTTGATTTTATCAGCACCTACGCTTGCGCTGCTCTTGATGTACGGAGTGATAAACATAACAAACTGGGCTTGGCTTCTATTGTTAGCTTTAGAAGCTAACAGCTTGAACAAAGGTGATCCTCCGCCAGTCTCTTCAGGAGCTCGGTTGTAATCAGTTGAAGACCTGCTTTCCACTAATCCACCTAAGGCTGCACTTTGGCCAGATCTGACCGTCACTTTTGTGTTTACAACATTTCTAGATGTAAGAGGTCCCTCTGCTGTATTTTCCAATATTTCTCCGGACGAAAATTTAACATCCATAGCAATAATATCTGACCTAGCTCCGGTGACCTTAGGTTTTACAGTTAAATCGATTCCAACAGGCCGCGGCTGGCCAGTGGAAGGGCCGTTCAAAGACTGGATTAATACTGGAATTTCTCTTTTGGATTCAAAAAACCCTTCGTTCCCGTCTTCTACAATCATACTGATACTTCTAAGAACTCTGGCATGTCCGTGCTCTCTGGCCCAGTTTAGCTTTGGTAGCAAGTTACTAATTACAGCAGCTATTGTTCCAACTGTTGTAGTGGCACCACTAGTGCTGCGCTCATACCTGTATTGTGTG
This sequence comes from uncultured Pseudobdellovibrionaceae bacterium, assembly GCA_963803705.1. Taxonomy (GTDB): domain Bacteria; phylum Bdellovibrionota; class Bdellovibrionia; order Bdellovibrionales; family UBA1609; genus JAMLIO01. The sequence goes on from CAWDNU010000001.1 coordinate 136,823, forward strand.
TCATCCCCAATAGTTGGTATCCACTGAAAGTTAAAACCTCTTTCGTAAGTTTTTGAAAGCTCAACAAAATGTACAACGATCTGTACTGTTTTAGGCGGACGACTAGGCGGGTCTGGTTGAATTCTTAGGTGATTTATCACTCGCCCTAAAACGTAGTCTCCATCCGAAATAGCTTTCTTCTTAATTATTGAACTACCTGGGATTGGGGCTGGGTCTGCAAACTCTGAAACCTCTTTTGGTACATATGCTTGGGCTATACGTAAGGCTTCGTCTCTTTCGTCTAGATCTCTAGCTATGCCCTCTAAGATGAAAAATGAATTGACCACGCGTACTGAGATTTCAGGATTATTGATATCTCTTTCAATTAAGTTAGCTATCTTAGTCATAGCTAGTGGACTTAACCTTACTAGACTAACCGCCTGCTTAGGGTATTGCATCACAACAGATACAATTCTGTTCATATCGCTAGGCAAAATAATCTGTCCATCAACTACGACTTTGTTATTTAAAACCTTGATTTCGATACCTTCAACATTTCCTAACAAAGACTTTATTTCTTTAGCTACTCGATCTAGGTCGTTTTTATTTACGAAAAAACGCATCTGCTTTATTATACTACCGTCTTTTCTGTCTACAAAAGTAAGTAGTGTTGAACCTTGCCTAATAGGATTAATTTGTAGAATTTTTTTTTCATTATCCCAAGCAATCTTTATGTACTTTTCAAAGGCCCTACTTTTAAGTTTAAAGCGGCTTTGGTCTAACATGTCTGGCATCGGAATCTCTTCATAAAGTCCTAGCAGTAGATCTTTTTTTTCTAATTCAAACAAAAATCGATCTTGAGTTTTTGAATTACTCAAAGTCGAGATTACTGAACATATCAAAAACAGAACTACTTTTAAGTACACTTGCTCTCCTATAAGGATTTAAATCTTTTTGATCTAGAATTTGCTCTTCTCTTTTTACTTTTTGGTGATGCTGAAAGTGAATCCGATGAACCTGATACGCTTGAAATTTCACTTGAACTTGGAACTATAGATGATGCTGCATTTCTTGAAGGTGTTTTCACTGATGATCTGCCAAGAACGTCTTCAACTGAAGTTGTTAGCTTTCCAATAGCACCAGTGTCTGAAGGATTTCTTAAAGTCATAAAAAGGTCTGCCGGGTTCGTTGCCATAATGTAGATAAGTTTTTGGGCTTCTGCTGGTGAAGCTTCAATCGTGATCGAGTCATAATTTGTGTTTTTGCTAAGTGATTTAATTAAATAGTTCGTACCACTTTTATCCAGTTCATAGTCTGCTGGGATTTGATTCTGAACAGTAGTTCCTGTCGCCAATATAATTACATTTTGCATGATAGCTTTGACTTCTCGTTTCTGGTTTTGACCACTTCCCGAAACAACAGAGGCAATCATATCTACTCGATCACCAGGCTTTAAAAGCTTAGCAACACCCCTCATTGCATCTACAGGAATTGTAATAGCGCGTTTTCCAGGAGCCACTTGATAGGAAAGACCGGTCAATGCACCTGGCTGTGATATCTTAGTTCTTAAAATTTGTTCGCCAGCTATTATTGGAGTCAGAGCCACAAAGCCCCTTAGTTCAGAAGGATCGGTAACTGCTTGAGGCATAACAAATTCCTCTGGAATTTCTTTCACTTCAACTAGTGTCTCATCCATTGGGTACATTTCATTTATATCTTGTTTTGCAACGACCACTGTTTTTCGTTTACCAAATTTAATTGTGACTTCTTTATTCTTTTCTTGCATCCAAGAATATAATAAAAAAACAGAGAACAAAGCAGCTCCAACTGATATCCACAATGTCTTAGTGTCTGACTGGTTCATCTACTCTCCACAACCTGATGTTAAACAAATTCCATGTCCTACTTTCACCCAAACGTTTTTAAAGTAGTGTCTTTCGTTTCTTCTTTGTCGGCTTATGTCCCCGTAAGCTGTAGAGTTGTGGGCGTCCGGATTTGAAGCCACGTCAGGACTTCTGTCCCTATAGTCGATGTTCATCTTAGCTGCTATAAACACGGCACCGTCTAGTCCAGGTTCTCTGACAGTAAAGTATCTATGCTCAGTTATATTATAGCTGTTATCAGATCCACCCCGTACATCTCTTAAATAGCTAACGTTGGCCCTGTGCCTGATTTGCTCAAAACCATAGGCTCTAGATGCAATTGAACTAAGAATCATTTTCTGAGTTACTCCATAGAAACCAATAGTGAAACCAACTAAGGCCACAAACACAAAAATCATTGGTATTGTTTCAAGAACGGCCAAGCCTTTTTCTTTTTTGCGCCTTTGCATCTTTGTCCCCTTGGAAATTTTTTTTAGCAGCCGTTATCTGAAAAAACCCCGACTGTACCTATGTCAAAACCATAGGTTGCAGCCTGATTAAATTTTCCATTTAAATTTAAAATTGCCTGTGCCCGTTCTTCTATAAATCTGAAACATTCTGTAGAGGTAGGCTCTCTATATAAAAACGAGCCCATGGTTGCGGTAAAACCTTGACCCGCAAGCTGTGAACCAGTTCGCCCTAAAAACGGCACATTAAAATCTAGAACCTTTGATTCAAAACCCACTCTGACTCCAACATACTTCTGTCTCCACGGAAATTGAGTAGCGAACTCGTTAAATTCTCTAGCTTCAAAATTTGAAATGACGAAAGCGTTCTTAAAAAAAGTAGCTGCCGCTGAATTTTGAGTTAGCTCGGTGTATTTTTTTTCAGCCAGGGCTTCTTGGCTTTGGACATCGATGTGACCTGCAAAAAAAAGACGCGCGGACGCAAAGGTAATGTATTGAGTTAAGTGGGCGACCATAAAAGTGTACGTAATTGCATAAAACAATTGGAATAAACCAATCACCATTGTGAATGAAAAGATAAAGTCTATTGTTAAAATTCCTTTTTGCTTTTTCACAGTCTAGTCACCAATCCTGGTCATTGTGTTAACGTGAGGATGAAGGTTCTCGTCCATAGCAGCTTGCGAATCCTTCCAGTTTCCAGTCGACATCATCCCAGAGATTTGACGCCAAGGTTCAGATATAATACGTCCCATAAGGTTTCTATCTTTAATTTGTCTACTGGCAAAAATAGATAGCGATAGCAGTAGAACAAGAATTAAAACACCCTCAATGGCTATTTGGCCATTCTGGTTTTTATTAGAATATCTAGCCGTCATTATTCGGGTCTTTAAAAAATAAATTTTAGCAATAACTTTTACAAAAAAATTTGTTATCATTTTAAGGTTTACCATGACAGGGTTCCCAGAGTGAACAAGGAAAACCAACCTAGCAGAATTCCAAATGTGAATGGTATCTTATTGTTGGGGACTGCAAATCTTTTATAAACACCAAACGTGTTATACAATACTTTAAATATTTGGCCGCTTATTAGGTAAAAAATTAAAGCATAGGCCCCGGCCCAAATGATAGAAAAAATCAAAAAATTATAGATATCAGAAGGAGCTAAAAAAAGGGATGCTATGCAAAGCGCTTTGATATCTCCACCGCCTAAAACATTAAGCTTGAAAAGTAAAAATCCTACTGCAAACATAACTAAGAAGGACTGCAAAGATACGAATAGGGTGGAAAAAGGTAGTAATAAAATGATAGTAAAAAAGGAAATAACTAGAGAGATTAAAATAAATCTATTGGGAATTTTTGAAGAGTAAAAATCAAAAAAAGAACATACTACTAAAAAAAAACTTATCCACAAATATGGTACAGAATTAAGATAGAACATAGTAACTTATCGGAAAAAAAAGTAAAAACTGAATCAAAATGATAAAAAATTTACTGCCAGGTTGTAGGACTAGTGCAGGGACCTGCTCCCCCGCTAGCTGTAGAAAAGCAACGCCCTGTGGTCATTTCAACTTCTACACGAGCGCCAAGACTTGGACCCGCATTTTTAAAAGCCCCAATTGGTCCAGAATCGCCTATCATAGATCTTATTAAAACAAGACCAATGAAAGCAATAAGGACTGTTAGTTCGAGGCTCATATTTTAGACCTAAATCAGTTACTCTGTAACTTGAAATTTGCTTACTCCAGAATCAACGTTACCTAACCCTGTCTCTAAAGTTCCTTTAAGACGTGTTCTGATCATCATCACAAAACCGATCACTGCTACGAGTATTAAAATATATTCAACCATGCCCTGGGCAGATTCATCATTCCACAACGCTACTAAATCTCTTTTTATGTCCTTCATTCTAATTCCTCCAAATTTTTATAATTAACTTATCGGAATGAGATTTAAATTCTTAAGTTAACAAATAAAAAATTTATTGTTCTCTATTGGTTTAATTGTTTCAATATGGTTTTTAGACTTTGCTTAATAAGAAAAGTGGAATTTGCAGGTCATCTATTACTTTTTTTAGTGTCCCAATTTGATACATAGGCTACTAAGCCTACCTATTCTGGATTTCAGACTTTGAATTTTGCTTGCTATCAGAACTAGATTTGTACTTCTCGCCTTTTAGCTTAGACTGCTCGTAGTTAAACCGTTTATCTTCAAGTGTTTGGCCATCCAGATCTCTAGCATTTGCTGGTAACCTGATGCCCTCGCTGAAGTGGCTTGGTCTTACTCTATTTTCCTGGGCGATTACGACAGGCGTAGAACGGCAAACATTTAATTCTTTTTGAAATTTAAAGGACATATTTTCCATTCCGTTAATTTCTAGTCGTCTAAGTCTAGATTCAAAGAATCTTAACAGTTTTTTTCTATCTTCATTAACTAAAGGGCACGATTGAGCAAAATACTGTAGGGCCAAATCGTATTTTTCATTTTCATAAAGTGCCGTAGCCAGATTTATCCGGCTGGATTCTAATTTTGAATCTTTATTTTTGATCAAAGCCCTTTCTGCATTTATAAAATCTTTATTTTCAATGTGAATAGAACCTATCAAATCTATTACTCTTTCGCTATTTGAAAATCTTTGATAGATCTTAAAAACTTCAGCCTGATACTTTTCTTTTTCTCCGGAGTCTCTTATAGCCAGAGCCATATTTATTAATGGTTTTGGATCTAACGGCGATAAAGTAGCTGCCTGGCTACAGGCCCTTTGCGTCTGAGCAACGAGGCCAAATTTACTAGTCCATTCACATAAATCCAAAACAATAGATGGCTTTTCACCGAACTGATCTAGCATAGTCTTGGTCAATGCTAGGCCCTCTGAAACATTTTCTTGATCTTTATAAACTGCGGAAAGGCTTTCATAAGGAGCTATACTTTTTGGATTTAACCTGATGGCAGATCTATAAAAGTTAATTGTGTCTGTTAAAGCCTGTTGATAGGTTTTGTATTCTTTGCCAGATATTATCGATTCGTAAGCTTTGGCTTTACTAGCATTAGCTATTTCTAGATGTATTTTATAGTAGTTTGGTTTCTTAATATTTAAATGCTTTAAAATTTTAATCTGACGATCGTAATTGTTAAGCTGTTTATAGGCCTCACCTAGTAAAACCAGTTCGTTATAATCCAAGGTGAGATAGCGTGTTCCAAAGTTTTCAACTATACCCTTAAAATCTTTAGTCTTATACATTCCATACATTGAACTTTGTGCCGAGAAGCAAAATAGAAAAAGCAATAGTCCCAGACCTGCTTTTAGTTTAGAGCTTTTAGCTGCAAACCGATAGCACTCTAAGATGAGACCACTAAAAGTCAGTATAAGATTTAACCGTTTTTTTAATTGTGTTAAATACACACTCGGATCTCCTTTAAGACGTAGTCGTAAGTGTTATCGGCCTGTATTTAGAAAATCTTCATTCATAAATTTTCGAACATCTTTGCCTATGTGCCGAAATAGTATGCGCGGCCAGGCCATGGTCGAGTACATTCTGATGCTCGTTGTTACCTTAACCTTAGTGATTGGGGTTGCGACTAAACTTGTTCCGCAACTGAAAAAATTCATGGAAAATTACGCAGGGGCCTATGTTGTGTGCTTATTAGAAACTGGTGAACTTCCCCCGCCTTTAACCACGCGTACAAATCCACAGTGTACTATAGAAAATATGGAGGCCTCAGGTAGGCTTAACGCGTCTGGCGGCGGTTCGGGATCTGGTGGCTCGTCAAGTGGTAGCTCTGACAGCAGCAGGAACGACAATAGCAATTCCACCAACACAAATGCGGGCAACCAAAGCCGGGGGAGGCCTTCAAGAAATGCCCCTCGTCAGCAGACGGGCGCTAACACTGGTACTGACGGTAATGCCACAGGTTCTGGAGCTGCAAATTCCGCATCGAAATCCGGTGATAAACTAGCATCTGCTGCTAATAGTGCTTCAAATAGAACAAACGGTGCGCCAAACAATGATGGAGGGGTGCCATACTCTGTCCAACAAGACAGGGGCAGTGCTATAAGTGGCTATGTAAAAGCACCTAGAACAGGCAATCTTAAAGATAAAAACTTAAAACCAACAACCAAATTAAAAAAAGATAGTAAAATAGGTGGTGAAAATCTGCGTAAAGGTTCTTTTTCTGCGCCTATCAGCAAAGACAAAAAACGAGATATCAGTAACATGGACGACATTGAGCTTGGATTTCAATTTGGTAAATATTTAAGATTTTTTATTATTGGTGGTTTGCTACTTGCGCTTATTTTAATGGTAGGAACTCAGATCAACTCACTTAGAAAAAGTTGGGGCGCAAATTAAAGAAGCAAATTTTGCACAGTACATAGCCGATAATCTGTTTCGTAGTTACTATGTCGATGTTGTTCATAGTAAAATTTTGAGCTAAAACAGCTTTATGAAAATATGCACGGTACAATTTAATCCAACCTTGGGTGACTTTAAAAACAACAAAACTCGTATTATTCAGCAGCTAAAGCTAGCAGTTAAAGGTGGTGCTGACCTAGTAGTATTTCCAGAGTGCACTTTGTTCGGTTACTATCCGGCTGACTTACTTGAAAGACCAAGCATTGTGGATGAGCAACTTAAAGTATTTAATTCGTTGGTAAAGGGTGCACCTAAAAATGTAAGTTTTTTGATAGGATTTATTGCAAAAAATCCAAGAACTAGAGGCAAAAGGTTTCTAAATTCTGTGGCCTTAATACAAAATAATAAAGTCAAAAAGGTGTTTTCTAAAACCTTACTTCCGACTTACGATATTTTTGATGAGGTAAGACATTTTTCAGTGGGTGATTTGTCAAAAAATTATTTTAAATTAAAAGGCCTAAGTATTTTGGTCAGTATTTGCGAAGACATCTGGGCCTGGAACAAAAACGGTAAAAGTGGCTATCATACAAATCCTTTTTTAAAGTTAACCAAAAAAATAGATTTGCATATCAATTTGAGTGCATCACCTTTTACAATTTCAAAGCATCAACAAAGACAATACATTTTTAAGCATGTAACTAAGTCCACTAACTCGCCAATGATATATGTCAACCAAGTTGGCGCACAGGATGAAACTATTTTCGATGGAACAACTTCGATTGTAAACAAAACAGGTAAAGTTATTTATAGTTTAAAATCATGGAAAGAGGATTCGGCTATATTTAATTTTAAAGACCTTTTATCTACGAAAGAACTTATACTTTCCACAACAAAGTTCAAGCACCAAATAGCACATCAACCTACTGGAAAACCTATAGAAGTAGGTTCCAAGAAAAAGAAGGCTTTAGATTTTATTGAAAGCCAAAGTATTTATTCTGCGTTGGTGTTAGGTTTAGAAGATTTTTTTAAAAAAACTGGATTTAAGAAAGCCCACTTAGGATTAAGCGGGGGGGTTGATTCAGCACTGGTATATGCGCTAGCTTGTGAAGCATTGGGAAGCAAAAATGTTTCAGCGATAGCACTTCCAACTAAATTTAATGAAAGCTTAAGTTTAGATCTTGCAAAAAAGTTAACTGCCAATTTTGAATCTGAATTGATTAGTTTTCCTATTCAAAATCTTTATTCAGAATTCAAAATTAACGTCGATAAAATTTTTAATATTAAAAAGTTTGGACTTGTTCACGAAAATCTACAAGCTCGTATACGCGCAGATATTTTGATGGCTTACGCTAACCACAACGATTCTATGTTACTGGCAACAAGCAACAAAACTGAAATGGCCGTTGGATATTCGACGTTATACGGAGATATGTGTGGTGGACTTGCACCTATTGGCGATCTTACCAAAACTCAAGTCTATCAAGTCTGTAGATATGTCAACCGTAAAAATGAAGTTATCCCTCTACAGATCTTAACAAGAGCGCCTTCAGCTGAGCTACGAGATAATCAAACAGACCAAGACTCATTGCCTGCTTACAAGGATTTAGATAAATCAGTCATAAAATTAGTAGAAAACACCGAGAAAGCCCTTAGTAAAATCGATAAATGGACTTTAAATGCGCTAATGAAAAGCGAGTTTAAAAGGTGGCAAGCTCCACCTGTCCTGAAAATAACTGACCACGCTTTTGGCCGCGGAAGAAGGTTCCCTATTGCCCATAAGGCTTACTTTTAGCATAGGCGGCATCTGATACCTGTATCCACGTTAGGCTCCGACTAGAGTACAACCTAGCCTCAATTGTATCAGTTCGATACAAAACCGAAAGGTGCCAGGTTCTTTATGCTTGCCGCAGGGCAACCAGCGTTGGGAACCTGGCACCTTTTCACAGTTCTAAGAGGGATGTCTCACTTCTTTTATCTCAAATATAGTCAACTAGACCCGACGATGTCATGAAGGTGTAGACTTTTCCTTTTTGCGGGCACCGCTTGCAGTGTTGATATTGTTTACAGTCAAATAACTTTCTAGCAGTCTTTAGCTAATTAAAGCTTATACATTTGTCCTCAGCCTCCGAAAAGATGGCATATCTCTCGCAACAGTTAGTCATAATAGTTAAATGTAAAAAAGGGGAAACTATGAAAACGCTAATTATTTTATCTCTAAGTTTTGTAACTTTAAATGTAATGGCTAACAGCAATAACTTTGACTGTTCTGCACAAGCAAAAAACTCAAGAGAAAGAGTCGAGTGCACATCAAGTGTACTAAAAGACCAAACAAAGCTTGCTTTAAATTGTAAGGAACAAGTTAAGCAAAAGCACAAAAAAGACGGCATAACTTATTAATAGGTAAGATATAATCTTGTTAATTCTACTAAATTTGAGTTGCCATTATTATTTCGCGGTATTTAAACCGCATCGAAATAATATGAAGTTCATCTGTAAAAAAGCGCACTAACACTGCATAACATAAATCTTTACGACTCAAATCAATTTATTGGATGGGCTCTAAGGTTTTAGGGTCTATCCCTGCCTTTCTAAACTTTTCTTCGTATTCATTTCGTAATTCTTTTTCTATCTCTTTTTTCACCTGTTTTTTTACCGATGTCTGCGAGTTGCTGTTCAAATCTTTAATATCTAATTTAATCCCGCTTATAATTCTTTGAACCATACCCGTGTCCATAAAGTCCTTTTTGACAGAAGCTTCTTTTCGTTTGTCGCTGGTAGGCTTAATACTTTCCTTGATATAAATTGTTCTACCATCTGGTGTAGTGAATTCCCGAATAAAATCAGAAGTAAGCTCTTTTCCACCTTTTGCTACATCTTGTATTCGCTTTGAAGCCGACAAACTTTTCATCCAATTGACGAAGTACACTTCTAGAGTTTTCGACTCTGAACCAATTCTTAGCTGCAAAATTGATACAATAACAAATGTCATTGCAAGGGATTTAATGGTGAACCAAGTTGGACTCATCTAAAACTCCATTTTTTTTAGATAATCTAGAATTTCAGATTTACTGAAAGGTTTTTTAAGAAAGCCACGGCAGCCGGCCTTTTCAGCCTGTTTCTTGATAATAGAATTATCCATAGTTGTAAAAGCTATTATTTTAATTTGCGGCTGAAGTTTTAAAATCTCTTCGGTGGCTTTTATCCCCGAAAGCTCAGGCATTACAATGTCCATAAAAATGATATCAGGTTTAAGCTTTGATGCTTGCTCAATAGCCTCTAGACCGTTTTCGGCTTCTCCGATAAGATTGTATTGTTCTTGACCACTAAGTATCTGTTTGACGATTTCTCTGATAAAGGGTGCATCATCGACCACCATAATTTTTAATGGATCCATATTTACATTTTAAACCCTACAAAAGATTTGCACAACTTAAGTGTTAAGCCAGTTAGGCTTACCTAAACGCAGTTCGGAATAAAATTCGACTATTTCTTTGCCGTCTAGCTCAGTCAAAGCTTTGATTGGTTCAAGCTTACCCACCCTCACCGCGGTAAGGCGTAAAAAAACCCCAGTTTTTAAAACTGGGGTTTTCATTATTAACTTAGATTCCAAACCTAGATGCATCGCAGCCAGCATTCGGAACCTGGCACCTGCTGGAACCTTATGTGGATGATGGGCAACTACATCATCGGCATACCGCCCATACCACCCATGCCGCCCATTCCACCTGGCATTCCGCCGCCGCCGCCATTGGCGTCGTCAGACTTATTTGGCTTTTCAGCAATCATGGTCTCAGTTGTAAGCATCAAAGAAGCTACAGATGCTGCGTTTTGAAGTGCAGATCTAACAACTTTAACTGGATCAATAACACCAGCTTCAATTAGATCTTCGTACTCTTCTGTGTAAGCATTGAATCCATAGTTTGCATCTTTCGAGTTTAAAACACGATCTAATACAATCGAACCATCAAGACCAGCATTAAAAGCAATTTGCTTAATTGGAGACTGACAAGCTAGCCAAACAATTTTAGCACCTACTCGCTCTTCTTCACGAAGCTTCAAACCTTCAATAATAGATCCGGCTTTTAGTAGGGCTGAACCACCACCAGAAACAATGCCTTCTTCAACAGCTGCTCTAGTTGCATTTAAAGCATCTTCAACTCTAGCTTTCTTCTCTTTCATTTCTATTTCAGAAGGAGCGCCAACATGAATTACTGCTACGCCACCAGAAAGCTTAGCTAATCTTTCTTTAAGTTTTTCTTTGTCATATTCAGATGTAGTCTCTTCAACTTGCGATCTGATTTGACCACAACGAGCTTCGATGTCTTTTTTAGCGCCAGCGCCATCAATAACAGTTGTGTTATCTTTATCGATTACTACCCGCTTAGCTGTACCTAGATCTTCCAATGTAGCTTGTTCTAATTTACGCCCAACATCTTCACTGATTAAAGTAGCACCAGTCAAAACCGCAAGGTCTTCAAGCATTGCACGTCTTCTGTCACCAAAACCTGGCGCTTTAACAGCAGAAACCTGAATTGTTCCACGCAATTTATTAACAACTAAAGTTGCAAGAGCTTCGCCCTCAATATCTTCAGCAATAATCAATAGTGGACGACCTTGTTTAGCTACGCCCTCAAGAACACCAATTAAATCTTTCATTGAACTGATTTTTTTGTCATAAAGTAATATTAACGGACTTTCTAACTCTGCTTCCATTCTTTCTGCGTTGGTGATGAAATACGGAGATAAGTAACCACGGTCAAACTGCATACCTTCAACAACTTCTAAGTTCAGTTGTCGCAGTTTTAGACTCTTCAATTGTTATAACGCCCTCTTTTCCCACTTTATCCATGGCTTGAGCAATCATTTTACCAATTTCTTCATCATTGTTAGCAGAGATAGTGCCAACTTGGGCAATCTCTTTAGAATCTTTAACAGGTTTTGCATTTTTCTTAAGTTCTGCGATAACCGCATCAACCGCTTTATCTATTCCACGCTTTACATCCATAGGATTATGTCCTGCAGAAACAATTTTTGCACCTTCTCTAAATAGAGCTTGAGCTAAAACTGTAGCTGTAGTGGTTCCATCACCGGCATCGTCATTGGTCTTAGAAGCAACTTCTTTAACCATTTGAGCACCCATGTTTTCAAACTTGTTTTCAAGTTCAATTTCTTTGGCAACTGTCACACCGTCTTTAGTGATTAGCGGCGAACCAAACGATTTGTCTATAACAACGTTTCTACCCTTAGGACCCAAAGTGACTTTAACAGCGTTAGCTAAAACATTTACTCCGTTTAAAATAGATTTTCTTGCATCTTCGCTAAATTGTAATTCTTTACTCATTTAAATGATCTCCTATAATAAAATTTTTTAATTAAATACGCCTAAAACGTCTTCTTCTCTCATCATTAAATAGTCATCACCGTCTAACTTAAGTTCAGTGCCTGAATATTTTCCGAAAAGAATTGTGTCCCCAACTTTCAGGTCTAAAGGAACTTTTTTTCCATCTTCTAAAATGCGGCCCTTCCCTGCAGCTACCACTTGACCACGTTGTGGCTTTTCTTTAGCTGAGTCTGGAATGATAATTCCACCAGGTGTTGTCTGGTCTTCTTCCATTCTTTTAACTAAAATACGATCGTTTAACGGACGTACACTTACTGTGTTCATAGAACCTCCTAAATTTATATTTGTTTATATAACTGGCCTCAATATGTAGCTGAATATGGTTGGGTCAAGCGGCCATAAAAATAATATTCATTTTTTTAAAGATTTTCAGCAATTTTGATTAAAAAATAAGCAATTAGGAGACTGACTTAGCAAATCTTTTTCGATCATATATGATCCTGATACCTAGTTTAGATTTGAAAACTTTTGGCGATCAGTTCTCTTTAGCTGCTAAATATCCTTAAGCTGCATGTCAATCTTACTATTTTCTGTGCTTTGGTTTTTGTCGAGACTTATATCTTCTAAGGATTCTATTCGTCTAGCTTGTGTCAGCACCCTTGTTTGAAAAGAATTTTTTGCTGTTCTGAATGTCTCTAAGCTTTTTTCGAGCTGCTGCTCTACGGACATAAAGCCCTTTGCAAACGTCATAAGACGCTTTTGCAATTCCTTTGAGTAGTCGTATATTAATTTAGCATTTTCAGTAACTTTATATTCACCCCAACCCATGTGAATCGCGCGAAGCAAGGCAACTAATGAAGGTGGCGTGGTGATCAAAACTTTATTGGCCAACGCATATTCAATGATATCTTTTTGCGCCTCTATAGCAGCAAACAAAAAAGACTCGTTGGGCAGAAACATCACCACGTAATCTAAACTTTCGGCTCCGACGGCTTCGTTGTAAGCTTTTGAACCCAGTTCTCTGATATGTGTTTTTAGTCTTTTTGCGTGTTGGGCTAAATGATCTAATTTTAATTTGTCATTGGTCTCGTCAATATATTTTAGATAAAACTCCATTGGTGTTTTTGCGTCAACAATGATGCGCTTTCCACTGGGTAATTTTACAACCATATCTGGCCTAAACACTTTTTCGTTTTCTTTGAACTCTTGCTGAAAATCAACATCACAAAAGTCAGACATACCTGCTAATTCTACGCAGTTCTTTAGCTGTAGCTCGCCCCAACGACCGCGGACATTTGGTTTAGACAGCGCATCTTTTAAAGACATTGTCTGCTGACCCAATAAGGTATTTGATTCAATAATATTTTTGATTTGGCTTTCAACTGAGCCAAGTGTTTTCTCTCTTTCCTTTTCAAATGAACCAAGTGTCGTTTGATAATTTTGAATCTGCTCAAAAAGAAACTTTAACTCTTGCCTAAAAACATCATCACGTTTTTTTAATATTTCTCCTTGGGATGAAGACTCTCTTTTAAAATTATCGTCAGCCAACTGCAAAAGTTTTTTCGTCTTGTCCTCTAGTACTTCAGCTGACTTTATTTTAAATAACTCTTCTAGCTCGCGGCTAAGGTCTTGGGCCAAAGTTTTTCTGGCTTCAAGCTCACCAGTTAAAAATTCATTTTTAAATTCAAGTTCACTAATTTTTTGATAACCTAGTTCAACTTTAATCTTTAGTTTTTTTGTCTGAACCGATCTTAAGTTCCACGTGATTATAATTCCAAGCATAAACCCAGCGGACAGTAAAAATGCAGTTGTCTCTAAAAATGGCATAATTCCCTTTGTCCTTAGACTGTCTAGTTTTTTAAACCTAAATTACCAGAAACTAAGTAGCAAGTTATATAAGCTGACTTTAAAGTTCTTTTTTTTACAGTCGAATTAAGTTAACTTCATTCTTTTGAATTTAGAGGGTCATCTATGGAAATACCATTACTAACCAGCTTGCTGCTACTTATTGTTTTTGCCAGGCTTATGGGGCGGTTGTTTGTTAAGTACAACCAGCCTGAAATTGTTGGCGAAATGCTAGCTGGAATTTTGTTAGGACCCACTGTATTTAATTTAATCACCGGATCTGTAGCACTTTCAGCAATTTCTGAGTTAGCAGTTTTTCTTGTTGTGCTTTCTGCTGGACTTGAAATGAACTTTAAAGATGTCATTCAAGCCTTGAAGGGAAAGGGCCTGGTTATTGCCATAATCGCATTTATTTTGCCACTAGTGCTTGGAACATCTGTTGGACTTCTTTTTAATTATAACACCATTGTTTCCGTTTTTATCGGCTTATGCTGTTCAATTACGGCCTTACCTATAGCGGTTAAGATGCTTGAAAATTTCGACCTGCTTAAAACAGACGTTGCAAAATATTCAGTTGCGACCGCCATAATTAACGATGTGGTCTCGCTACTAGCACTGGGTGTTTTGTTGGATCTTCCAGGTGAAAAGTCGTTTGCTTCAATTGCTTACTCTGTCGGCTTTACCGGAGGCAAGCTAGTTTTGTTAGCATCATTTATTTTACTTATTAACTACGGTTTAGAGTATGCTCAGGCTAGAGGTCTACAGATCCGCCGAACTACAGAAAAACTAATTAAAATGTTTGGTAGCGAAGCCTTATTTGGAATACTAATACTATTTGTTTTAGTATTTGGGTCTGCCAGTGAAACTTTAGGTTTCCATTTTGTTATTGGGGCTTTTTTTGGTGCTTTATTAGTTGATAAAGACTTCTTTTTTGTCTCAACCTATCACGAGTTAGAAAGAACTTTAGGCTCGATAACTAACGGCTTTCTTGGCCCTGTATTTTTCGCCTATTTAGGTTTGGAATTTGACATTATTGAAATCGATTCTTTTGCATTCGTGATCACACTGCTCATAGCCATTTTTTTTGCGAAAACTGCATCTGGCTGGATCGGTGGTCGTCTAATAGGTCTGGACAATATAACATCTACAAAAATCGGTTTTGTATTAAACGGTCGAGGAGTCATGGATCTGGTGATTGCCAGCGTGGCATTTAAAAGAGGCTTTATCGATCAGGGTCTGTATTCCGCACTACTAATTCTAGGTATAGTGACCACAATGATCACTCCAATTATCTATAAGAGAGTGCTTAAAACTAAATTAGCGTGATGTGGATAAATTAATACAAGGGCTTAAAATGGCTCAGATGGAGGGATTCGAACCCCCGACAGGGTGATTAACAGTCACCTGCTCTACCAGCTGAGCTACATCTGAACTGAACAGTAATTATTAGGCCAAGCCCAGAATTAAGTCAACTTTAGTAGACATCCAAATTCGCCGAATTGTATACTTAAACGTATATTATTTTGAATTAAACTCTGTTCTTACAAATCCATAAGGGGATAAAATGTTTAAAATATTTGCTTTGAATATTATTGCCGCAGTTTTTTTGACTTCATGCACACATTCTGGTCACAGTGATCATTCACACAGCAAGTCCAAGGAAAAAACTGAGGCATGCAAATTGGGTGACGCTTGCAAAGATTCAGTCAAAAAAAACTGCTGCAAAAGTTAGACCTCATTCAAATAAAATCGATGCGGCCGGAAGCCTTAGTTTTTAGTCCTTCCCACTGGAATTTTCATCTCTCTATAGGGACGGCCTTTAAAGCCATCTTCTTGCTTTTGTTCCCTCAGTATTGGATTCTTACCTTTGTGATGCTGGTCTAAATAATAAAGCACAGCGCCCAATGCTATAGACAAAGAAATAATTCTTAGAATCCAAATTTTAGAGTTGAATTCATTTTTGTGTCTGTGAATTTGTTTTTCTAAGTAGTCCATTGATTCACCTATTTTTAATTCTCTAAGGGGTTTTTAACTCTTTCTAAAAGTTTGAACTCTTCATCTAATTTTTTATAAATTTCAGAGCTGAACTCGGTTCCACCCAACTCCATCAACAAGGGTGGTTTGTCTGGATATATCAGAAGCCTTAGGGAATCAGGGTCTAAGTTCAAAGTCAGATAAATCAATAGCTTAATAAAATCAGTATTGGTCTGAATAAAACTGCTACTAATTGGCTTTTCTGAAATTAAATATGGGTCTTTTTGTAGAGCTTCGAAATCTAGCCGTTGATAGTCTTTATAACTTTTAGGAGGATACAAAACTCTTACAAAGAGGCCTCTGTCTTTTATGTAACCAACGTAGTCAATTTTGTAGATTCCCTCGGCAGGAGTAAGTTGAGTTAACTTATCCCTTAAGCCGTATCCTGGGCTTAGGTTTTTAAAACTTAGCTTGAAGAAAAATTTTTTCTGTCCATCATTTAGAACTGCCTCTATTTCTCTTTTGTTTTTAAAGAAAAAGAAGTCCGCTGAAACAATTTTTTCAACTTCAATTCCAGGAGCTACATTTTTAATATATGTCTTGGCGTCCAAATTTATTTTTACATTTAGCTCTTCATCGGTGATATCAGATTTGATTCGCTGTCCTTCAACCAGAGCCTTTTTTGCGAACTGCGCCACGAACATACCTGATATAAAAACAACAAAGATAATAAGCAGAATGTGATGAACTTTTATTTTCATAGTATAAGTTTAGAAGACTCACCTAGCTGCGCCAAGCACAAAATCACCGAGAATCTTTAATGAATAGAAATATGTAAAAAAGTTGTTAACTTGTGCCTAGGCTTGGCCAATGCCTAAAACTAAGATTGTCGGAAAGTAAAATGGCGCGCTCGGAAGGATTCGAACCTCCGACCACTTGATTCGTAGTCAAGTACTCTATCCAGCTGAGCTACGAGCGCTTATGAATCTTGTTTAACAAAATCAACCCAAAATGCAAGAGAGTCTTTAAATTTCAGCAATGACATCACAGATGTTGGGTATTAAAGGCATAAAAAAGGTTAAACTATGGGCTTATTACAGGCTTGATTTTGCTTTATTAATCTGGGACAAAACAAGCAAGCCAAAGCATTTTAAAAACGGAAGAGTGGGTGAGTGGCTTAAACCAGCAGATTGCTAATCTGTCGTACGGATAAAACCGTACCGGGGGTTCGAATCCCCCCTCTTCCGCCATTCCCAACCTTCGGTAAAGAATAAAGTTACCAATTACTGCACAGTTATCTAGTGGGCCTGTTGAAAAGTATTAGATTCTAGGCGTCCAAGCTTAAAATCGAATGAGTCGTAGTTTATCTACGTCGAATGAGATTTAAGCGAAGGCAACAACGAAGATGATGCTTTTTCAACAGGCCCTAGTACTATTAGCTTCTAGTACTAACATTTTGGTCTGGCTGCATCTTTAAATGCAAAGCCGACTATTAAACCAGTAGTCATTCCGATAGCGACTTCATAAATTATATAGCTTAAGCCCAGCTCTCTCCAGAGTGTTGTTGAAATGGCGCTAGCTAAAATCATAAATATCAAGGTCTTTGGACTTATTTGATGTCCCAATGATTTAAGGATCAGGACCGGAGCAAAGCAAGCTGAAAGTAGCCCACCAAAAATGACAACTAGTTGAAATACGGTATTCTTAGAAAACACAGCTAATCCAAGCGCAAGGGTTGAAAGTGCTAGGGTCGCCAATTTTGCCGCTGTGTAAGAATTCTTGAGTTTTGGAATTAGGTCTCGTGTTAAAGTTGCAGACGAACTTAAAATAAGTGAGTCTGCTGTAGACATAGTTGAAGCGAACAAACCGGCTAGGATTACACCTACTAAAATATCGGGTAAAATCAATTTTGATAATAAGGGAAGCGCCATTTCATACTCGCCAACAGAAAGAAATGGCAGTAGGACTCTAGCACTTAAGCCTATGCCAATAGCCAGGGCGTAAAGTGAAATATAATATACGTAGTAGTATAGTCTAGCACGATTGATTAAATCTATTTTTTTTAAAGTCATGAACCTAATCATTACATGAGGCTGTCCTGCGACTCCCATTCCTCCTGCAAACCAACCTGCAAAAATTAACGCCAAAAACCAAAGTTGATTACCATGCATGTCTGGCGGGAACAAAGATATATAGCCACCCGGAACATTAGCAAGAGCAACAGACCAATCGGCAAATCCACCTGACTGAGCGATTGCTGCTACTAATAAAATTGCCATAGCTAACATCATCACTAAAGCCTGTAATGCATCCGTCCAAATAGAGGCCCTGATGCCTCCCGAAAAGCAGTAGAGCGCAATAAGAATAGTTGTTGCCAGTGCTCCAAGCCAGTAATCTATATTTAAAACAGATTCTAAGGCCTTACCCGAAGACATGATTTGAGCAGATGAATAACCGACAAGGGCTATTATTGCGACTGTAGAAACAATTGCTCTAGCAGCGTTTAAAGACTGTAATGACTCTTTGTTTTTAAAATCTAGTAAGGCTTCAACATAACTTTCATGTTTTTCTAAACCACTTTGTGCACGAAGCTTTCGATGGGTAATCTGAGACACAAAAATATCACCAGCGATTAGACCCAACATAATCCAAATTGATGAAAGTCCCCTTTCGTAAGTAAATCCAATCTGACCTATAAACATAAAGCCACTGCACCACGATGCTACTGCAGAGATTCCTACCAAAGACGGGGAAACGCTTTGCCCCGCAATTAAATAGTCTGATGTCTTTTTTTCCGCATAAAAATGGGAGGCCAAACCAACTAATAAAAAAAAGCTCAGTGAAAAAGCGAAACTAAGAGTCAACATAACTAAAAAAATATATTCCATTCAAGCAACAATAAGTAGTGGCAAAGATTCAAAGTAGTTTGTCGCCCGAAAGCTAGGGGGTAGCTAGGGGGTAGTCATGGTGTCTAAATATTGGTGAGCTGATATCTAAATTGACAAAATATTATACGATTCAATTATAAGTATTTGAAATAATTGATTTTTTTTCACTCGCCCATTGGCTCTCTTTTTGCTTTTAATGGGTTATGGGCAAATACTTTGATCTGAATGTTCATATTGATAAGACTGTTAATCTAGCTCTAGCCTTGAGCTTAGGTCTATTTTTTTCGTCCAACGTAAGCTTAGCAAATGGGCGAGTTAGAAAGTGCTATATAAAAGACAATTACAATACTTACTCTGATCCAACTCGAAGAGAAGATTCAAGGGTTAACACAGAAGCTGGGCTTACCGATTGTAGAAAAGTAAATGAATCTTCATATGAGGTTGTAGTAAATGGCGAGCATCTTTATGTCCACCCCTCAGCTATCGATATTGTTAGAACTCGGCAACTGTATTCTACTGTTCTTAGTCCTTCCGGTAGCGCATCTGAAGAAAGGTCTCGAGCAGCCAGAATGCAAATGATCAGGTTGGGTGGACCGGCTAGATTAGATAACAGTTATTCACCACCGTCGTTCACTAGAGTTGAGACTAATGTTGAAACAGCAAATTCGATTCTACCAACATCTGGTTTAACTGTTGGTTTAACTGTAGCTAAAAGCGAGGTGCCCTCAGGGTTTGGCGCTGGTAATAGAATTACTACTTTAGAAAGCCAAAGCTGGGTCGCAGTTAGGGGTCAACCCTACCAGAGCTCTGAATTTAGTTGCCCAGCGGGCTTATCGAAAACTAGGTGTGAAAATGCCCAGGCTATTAACCAAGATGTTGAACTTATTTTAACTGGCAAACGCGAATTCGATAGAGACAATCGAAATTGGTACGTCGAAGCAAGCTACAGCCACGAAGGTCAAAATTTCACTGGGTGGTTTGATGAAAAGCAAACTACTCTTAATCCTGGAGAGGCAGAGGTAAGACAGCAAACAGCTATCAGACATCAGGAAGCTTGGAGAAGACTAAATGAAGTTGCTAGGTCTGAAAAAAACTTTACTTTGCAACAGTCATTACTAAGTCAGCAGGCAAGAGCTGAAACTCTTGCCAGACTGCGCGTTAGAACAGAAGACTTTGAAGTGGCTAGAGATGAAAACGCTGTAAGTGCACCGGTTTGTGAGTGTAAAAGAGCAAGTGGTTGCAGGGTATCGAGCGGCTATGGTCCAAGAACAGCTTTTAGGACTACAAACGGAAGGAGATCTTCAAGTAACCACCGCGCTTGGGACATAAGTGGAGGTCAAAATACTCCAATAGTGGCTGTGAAAAGTGGTAGGGTAACCTCTGTTGGAACTAGGGGTGGCTGGGGTAAGACTATAACTATTATTGATGATAATGGGCTTGAAATAAGATATTCACATCTTGCTTCCTACAGCGTGAGAAGGGGAGAAAGGGTGCGATCCGGCGAACAAATAGGTAGAATGGGATCGACTGGTAACGTTACTGGCCCTCATTTAGATATAGGTTTTAAGTTAAATGGAAGACATATTGATCCTGGCCAGTATCTATCTAAAAGTCGAAGTTTCTTAAATCAAAGGTGTGAGGTTATATAATATGAAACATGGAGTAGTGGTTTTTATTATTTTGATCAGTTCTATTTGCGCCAATGCAAAAGGAAACTCTTCAGCTTCACAGATAAAAAATAAATGTATTGAAGCCTTTAAAGAGAATATGAAGGATAAGACAAATTCCTTTTGCATTTGCTACACTTATAATATTTTGCATCTAATTTCTCCGGTTCAAACTACACCTATTTTAAAATGGTTGAATAATGAGATGTCTGAAGCTGAACAGCTAAAGCAAGAGCCGCTTATCGACATGGAATATGAAATAACTAAGCAGTGTGCTAGCGATAAAAAATGGGTGGCGGAAAAAATTCTTAATATGAAGAAGAAAAGATCTAAGACCAAATAATTTATTTAAATACGGGCCTGAACATAATAGCCAACTAAATTAAAATTTAATCCAAAAGATCAATATAATTTACGCTTAAGCGATAAGGTTCAGAGATAGAAAGTCGTTTAATGGTCTGATAAGTTTGGGTGTTATTTAGCGTTGAGGTCACAACGCCGGCAGGGACATTGGTAGCAATATACCCCCCTCCGTCGGTTAGCTGCTCTACGATATTGCCCTTTAAATTGAAATAAAAAATCTTTGTATTTTCTGTCTTAGGATAAATATCCACAGCGTAAGCGCCTTTTTCAACCCATCCTAAAACTTGAGTTGTCCCGGGCTTCTGGTTTACTTTCTGTTGAGCCAAAACTGACTGTAGCCAAGATTTTTTAAAATGAGGCAGTTGAACTGCGGAGCGCCTTCTACCGACAAAAAATCGGGTGGCAATGTAATCCTGACTGAGTGGTTCTACATCCATAACCATATTGCTTGCAGTATCAAAAAACGGAAGCGTGTTAGATTTTCTTCCACCTATATCCCAGATAGAATCTGTGCCGGGGACTGAAAGCCTAGCAGGAACAGACTCTTTTTTACCAAAAGCATCAAATGAATAAACGCTTACATTTTTTCTAGGTGCAGTTTCTAAGTGAATAATGCTTGTATGGCCCTGTCTAACAACTACACTTTCTAATGGAATATCTGATTGGTTTGTTTTCACAATATGTAAACCTTCAGGGGGATTTACAAAAGCAAAGAAGCCATCAGAACTTGTTGCCTGCAAGTCAGGATTTGGAATTCTATAACTAAAATACAGCGGCTGAATTTGGCTGAAACTATGAAGCGAAACTTTGACTTCCGATTTTGAATCGCCTCCATTTGAAACTCTACCCCAAATCACAGATTTGATTTTAGCTTTTTTCAGGTAAGGTTCGATAAGTTGTAAAAATGCCTTCATGTGTTTGTCCGAATGCATGACCGTTTTCATTGGTCGACCTGCTTCAGCAATTTGTAGCGAATTCCAATATCCCTTATGAGACGCGGAAACCAAGATTTGCGATCCAGGAGCTAAAGGTAAATTATTTGCTATTTGGCCTTTTTGATTGGTTATATCAATCGATTCATTACCATCTATATATATTTCAGTGGAATCACCTACCGTAACCTCGTGATCTTCAAAACTTTCATAAGACAAAACTTGGCCAATATTTTCTGCGTCTTCCGAGGGGAAAATCTGGATCAAATTCTTTGACTTTAAATTTAATTTTTTCTCTAAAGATAGATTACCAATAGCTATAAGTGCACCACTGTCGTGCCTAAGTTCAATGCTTAAAGCCCCCTTAGGCTGTTTAACAGCTATAACGTACTCACCCGTCCAAGCGTTAACTTCTCCACGCTCTTGCACCATGCCGTCATAAACACGCTGAATATAAAATTGAAAGCGCTCACCAGGATAAACTGCGCCACCGGCCAATTCAATTTGGCCCTTCAGGATGTGGGGCCTAATTCTATTAGAATCATCTTTATTTAGTGCATAGGTTGCTAAATTCTGTGGGGTCGCAGATTCGCTCCCGGCTGATGAAAGCTGTCCAATATTGTTTAAGTTTAAAAAATTAGGTAAAGCTAGGCCTGGTGCACTTGTTGGTAAGTCTTCAGATGCCACGACACCTTGGGTGCTAACTGGTGCTCCGATCTCAAAATCAACACCGTCAACTTTAATTTTTTTATTATTACTAAGGTTTCTAGGCAGATTCGAAAAATCTTGTGCTTGTTTCAAAGGCTGTAAAGGTTCAGAAGGCTGTAATGAAATTGTATTTACATCAAATGAATTCTCTAAAAACTCTATAGCTTTAGAGGTCACCGTCTGACTGACTGACTTTGTGATTGAAACTATAGATACAGCTTCAGACTTTTTTATTTTAAAAGCATTTAATTTAACAACCCTAAGTTCTGAGACACCAGATTTAATCGGCACTAGGTTTGTTTTAAATGTGCTAATAATCTGGTCACTGCTTGTTTTTATATCAAAGGAATCTTCTAGTGCTGCGAACGCAGGCGAGAATTTTTGAACAAAAATTTTGATGGGTTTTTGAACACCTTTGAACTCAACATCAGAGTGTTTTCAGAGATAAATATTAATAGATGGAAAAATAAGCCCTAGGCTAATTTTCATGACGTTAATCTCTTTTGCAAAATCGTTGATTACTCACCTACAAACAGTGTGCCTAAAAGACCTTGAAGTCGTCAACCAAGTTGGAATCATCTCGACGTTTATTTAGGTAGGCCTTTAGCCTAGCCAGAATAATCTTGGCTATCCTTTCGTCATATCCAATCACTGTATAATCTCTTTTGAATTGAGTTGGCGATTCCGCCTCTTCGACGGCAACGATCACCTCAATAGTATAAGGTCTTTTATTTCCCCTAATGTATATAAGAGCATACGCTCTTTGGAGTTCATTGGTTGCTTCCTTAATTTTCGTTCCATATCTCACAAATGGTACCGATTTGTATTCCCGACTGTCTTTTGAAGCGAAGTTGATTTTTACCGGCAAAGCTTTTATAGTCCCCTGCCTGATCTCCACAATTGACCTATTCACTGGTCCATATATAGGTCCACTCATAGCACAACCCCGCCACTAGAAAAGAATAGTCAGAACTAAAGTGAGCCCATAGCCAAACTTCAAACTGCCGATCATGGCCCTTGAATAGGCGAAATATTAATGCCTATCCATTTCTTGACTATTTAGGCTACCAGTTTGCTGAAGCACTTGTCGTTCTTCCTGCATCTTTCAGAAACTGCTCAAGACCTTGGTCAGTAAAGGATGCTTAGTCAGCTGCTTAATCACCTTGTACGGAATCGTCGCTATATCAGCACCGATCATGGCGGCATCTAGTAGATGCATAGGATGCCTTACACTTGCTACCAATATCTCAGTCATAAAACCGTAGTTATCAAAGATGGTCTTAATTTGAGCCACGGTGTCCATTCCAGAAGTCGATATGTCATCCAAACGACCAACAAACGGAGAAACCATTGTGGCCCCGGCTTTAGCCGCAAGAAGGGCCTGTAGCGGGGAAAAGACCAAAGTGACGTTAGTTTGAATATCTCTGGAGGAAAATTCTCTGACTGCAATCAGTCCATCTTCAGTTAATGGAACTTTAACAACCACATTTTTGGCAATTTTTGCAAAGCTCAAGACCTTCGTTGATCATACCCTTGGCATCTGTAGAGCATCACCTCTGCGGAGACTGGCCCATCTACAAATTCACAAATGTCACGGATTACGGTCTTTAATAGGACTCTTTTTTCTTTGGCAATTAAACTTGGGTTTGTAGTAACACCATCAACCCAACCTTTTTCGTGGCCCTCTTTATTTCTTCAAGTTTGCAGTATCTATAAAAAATTTCAACAGGAATCACTTTTGGTTTAGAATTTACAAGTTTAAATTTTTCTAATTTTAGAGTTTTATAATAGCTCTAGTACCTCAGTCTAGCAGTTCATAGCCAAGTTCCAATCTATTTGGTCAATTAGACTTTTTCCCGTTTGTAGGAACTCAGATCTACTCCCAAATCGCTTGAAGACAAAACCAGTATTTAAAGGCTGATTCAGAACCGGATGTACATATGTCACTGGTAAAATTTCCAGACTTGGAAAAGAAATTCAGGTTTTTCAGCCAATCTGGATAAGGAATTGTTAAATGATTTGGACATTGAGAATTCCGATCTAAAATCTAGAACTTTAACTTTAAAACTTTTCGAGGTCGTGGACATTTCTAGCAGAATTTAATCAGCAAATCCCTTGATCTGAGTGGCAAAATCCACTCCTTCCGTCCTCAGACGTCTTTTAGCCTGAAGTATTAGGCTAAAACATAGATGAGTAAAAGGCGTCGTGTTCTTAATTTCTCCTTTTAACTGCGAAGTTTCAGGAGTAAATTGATAAATTGAGGATATCTTTTCGATAGTTCCAAGATAACTCAGACAATTTACAAACTGCTTCGAGCAACTTATGCCTTGGCGTTTCTCCGCGATGACTCCTAAAAGTGAATAATCATGTGACTTTAACATCTTTGATAAAGTCCTCCATGCTGTAAAGTTTAGGTTCGGACTTATCAACAAGCCAAGTAGCAATTTTCAAAGCTCCAGAAGCAAAGACCCTTCTATTTTTAGCCTCATGACTGATTTCGACAACCTCATCTTCGGTTTTAAAGGTGACTTTGTGAATTCCAAAGACCTCACTGACCCTTTCTGCATGGATAGGAATGTTCTTCAAATTTAGATTAATCTCGATATTTTATGGCGAGTGTAAGGGCCGTACCACTTGGCGAGTCTTTTTTGTGTCATGTGATGCACCTCTGAGATTTCAACTTCCGAGGAATTAAATGCCTCTGCTGTTTCGATAAACTTGTTAACTAAAGCATTCCCGATACTCATATTTGATGACCAGAACAGTGGTATCTCAAGATTTTTTCCTTCCAACAATTTCTGAAACCTTAAGTTCAGTTAAATCCCCAAGTCCGGTGACACCAGAAACCAAAGGAACTTTCTCTGAATTGCACCATTTCAATATGTTGGGAAAACTCTCACTCAAACTAAAGTCGATCACCACATCAATTTCACTCTTTTGCCAACCATCTTGACCGTTTTCCAACATTTTCTGGCCAGCACTATTCCAAGTGCCTACTAATTGATGATGAGAGTTCTCAATAATTTTAACAAGCTCTTGGCCGACTCTTCCCGTATGCCCCGCAATCGCTATTCTCATCTAAGCCTCAAATTTCTTAATTTGCTCTTCAATACTAGGATAGTGCTTTTCAGATAAAGCTAAAAGAGGAAGTCTGCATTCTGGACTTTCAATTATTCCTTTTAGAATACAGAGCCCACTTTACTGGTGTAGGATTAGGCTCAACAAAAAGTAAGCTCGTTAAACTGAAGAAGTTCTCTAAATTCTGTGGCCGATTTCATATGATCTTTTTTCGCTAATTGAAGAGGCGTTTCAAAGTCTTAGGCACCACATGGCTTAGAACTGAAATAGCACCATCACCACCTAATGCAGTAAACTCTACCCCAGTCTCATCATCCCCAGACAGAAGAGTCCAGTGCTCGAGGCACATTCTTCTTGATATCTAACATGAAGTTAACATCGCCAGAAGCTTCTTTGATCCCAGCGATATTGCTATGCTCAGAAAGTCTTTTGACGATCTCAAGGCTAGAGAGGTCAAAGTTCTCGAAGGAACATTATAAAGTATAATTGGAGCAGATGAACTATCAGCTACCGCATTAAAGTGTTGATATAGTCCTTCCTGCGTTGGCTTGTTATAATAAGGAACAACGTCTAGAAATGCTTTGGGTTTCAAATCCTTAAAGGACTTATGAAAATCGATGGTCTTCTGGGTTGAATTTGAACCCGCACCTAAAATTAAATCTAAGCCTTTCGCTCTAGCTTCAACAAATTTAAAAATCTCCTTAACTTCATCCGTAGACAAACTTGGACTTTCTGCGGTGGTTCCGTTCACGACAAAGCCATCGATACCATTGGAAGTTTGAAAATCAATTAGTTTTTCAAGAGATGACCAGTCAATTTTATCATTTTTGAATGGAGTCACTAGGGCTGTAACGACGCCTGAACTTATTTTTTTGTTCATTTTCTCTTTCCTTTTCTAGAGATCATTTTGATAGTCGTCATAATATAAATTGGGATCCTTAGGAGGAATAGGAGCTCCTCTAATTCCACAGTTAGATACAGCTAGATCCATTAAAATTAATAATTTCATGCTCCGAACATACTGGTTAGGACGAAGGTTAAAGTTACCCCGCAAAGTGCTAATGAATTCAAACGACTATAGATCTTTGGGTTTGAAGGCTATGTCTAGTTTGTCAAGTTTATGTTTTATAGAGATATTCATATAAAGTTCGACCTCGGCAAGCAGGATCGTTTTTGCCCTAAGGGCAAAATGCCGAGAGGTTGGACTGCCGTGTCGAACTTTATATGAATATCTCTATAAAACTATAAACTTGAACAATCCGAACTCGCTTTCGACAACCATTTAGATCTACAAATCCTTCAAAGAATTAATCAATACTTTTCGGGGTTTAGAACCATTAGATGGTCCAACAACACCTTGTTGCTCGAAGACCTCAATCATTCGAGCCGCTCTCGGATAACCTAATCTGAATTTTCGCTGAAGCATTGAGGCACTGACCTCTTTCATCTCAGAGATCTGCTCGAGAATTTCGTCGTACCTATCATCAAACTCTTCAGACTCATCAGACCACCATCAGAATCCTGTCGAGTCACCGCCAGAAGACGATCCTTCGACAGCTCTCATCGCTTTATCGTCGTAGCATGGGTCAGACTGATTTCGCCAAATTGAGGTAATGTGCTCTATTTCTTCCTCAGATACGTAGGCACCGTGAGCTCTTACAGGTTTTGAAACACCCGGAGATTGAAACAACATATCCCCTCTGGATAGCAGTCTTTCGGCACCTGATTCATCGAGAATAACTCTTGAATCCATTTTACTTGCCACTTTAAAACTGATTCGCCCTGGAATGTTGGTTTTGATCAAGCCCGTCACCACATCTTTCCTTGGAGACTGCATCGCTAATACCAAATGGATGCCGCAGGCACGGCCATCTGAGCTAAGCCTAACAACAGCATGCTCAACATTGGATTTATCTACCGCCATTAAGTCACCAAACTCTTCTACGATAATTACGATGTAAGGAAGTGATTGGAAATAATAACTTTTCATTGGCGCTTCAGAATTGATGATGATCATGAGATCTGAATGCTCTTGCAGTTCATCTTCGGAAAAACTGGCTACTTTTTCATTGAACCCCTCAAATCTCTGACTTTAAATTTCGACATGGATCGATAACGCTTGTCCATTTCATTGATAGCCCACCTAAGTGCATTCACAGCTTTCTTAGAGTCTCTAATCGGTGGGATTAGAAATGTGGAAGATCATTAAAAGCTGCTAAGTCCACTTGTTTCGGATCAACCAAAATCAAGCTTTAATTTTCTTGGGCTATGTCTTAATAGAAGACCTGCTATTAATGAAACTACGAAAACAGACTTACCTGAACCTGTCGAACCAGCAACTAAAAGATGGGGCATTTTTCTTAGATCGACCACACTGGGTAACCATCTGCACGCCGACCTAAACCAATGGGCAAAAGTTTTATATCTTCTTTCCAGAAAGTGTCCTAGCCACGATGTCTTTTATAAATACAGTATCTCTTGCAGAATTGGAGGTCTCAATACCTACTACGTCTCGACCAGGAATAGGAGCAATGATTCGAACAGACTCACTTGCTAGAGCTAAAGATAGATCATCCGCCAATTCGGTTATTTTGCTAATCTTAATATCAGCATTGGGTCTAAATTCGAAAAGGGTTACAGCTGGACCTGACTTCACGCCGACAATTTTTCCTCTGACTGAAAACTGCTCTAATTTTGAAACTAGCAGATTGGACTTTTCGCGTATTTCGTCTTCGCTCATTCCTTCGAATTGTGACGGAGGATCATTAAGCAAATCCAAAGATGGCATTTCCCAGTCTTCATCTTTAACTTTAAAGTTAACTTTAAGTGTTTTATCTCTTTTAAAAGACTCGATTTTATAAGATTCTTCTTTTTGGTTTTGCCTTCTTATCAACGCCATTTTGACAATCGGATTCAAAGGTACTTGCTCAACAAGATCGTCTCCCTCGGAATCTTTATCTATAGAAATTTTTGCTGCTCCGTCTGCCGAAGTCTGTGAAAATCCGACTGTAGTGGAACGCAGTTCAGGGTGTGAGGACCCTACTGAAGAGTCTATGTTGTTATTATGATGTCCACGCCAAAATTTGAAACTAAGACCCAACCTAAGCCGCGGCAAATTCAAATTTCTAAAGCACGCGCCCAGAAATTTTAAAATAGTGTTTGATTGATTCACTTTTTGAAACACCCTTCCAATAAACTCGTAACTTTTCTTAATAGGATTTTCGAAAACTAAGGCTATCAAAATTAAATAAGAGAATAAGACGACCAGAAAAGTTCCAGTTTTGTTAAAAGCTCTAAGGGCATTTTCAGAGAGGATTAAGCCCGTCCAACCACCAGGATTCACTTCTGAGACCAAAAAGATATCATTCCAGTAAAGATGGAAACTCACTGAAGTTAATATAAGGGTTAGAAATCCCAAAGCATAACTTTCAATGGAACCCTTACTTGATTTGAAACCTCTAATAGATTGTACAAGAGAAATAGCCACTAAACCGTAAGAAGCATAGCCCAATATCTTAAATCCTAGGACAGCTAAAAAAGCGCCAAAATGTCCACAAGCATTTTGCACAGGCCTTAAAACTGTTCCAAAGTTTTCAAATAGAACACGGTCACTAGAATCATAGGTTATCAATGAGACTAGTAAAAATAACCCCACGGATAACCAAGCTAAACCCTTTACTTCTGACTTCACAACTAACCATGGCTTTTTCATTCTTTAATTCTATTCTGATTCTATAAAAAGATCAGAAACTTAAGCCATCTTCTTGACGAAAGTCCCAGATTAAGAGAGCTACTAAAG
Source organism: uncultured Pseudobdellovibrionaceae bacterium (assembly GCA_963803705.1). GTDB lineage: Bacteria > Bdellovibrionota > Bdellovibrionia > Bdellovibrionales > UBA1609 > JAMLIO01. The sequence continues at coordinate 166,075 of CAWDNU010000001.1, forward strand.
ATAGCTCAATGTTAAAAATCAACGAAATTTTTTTTAGTATTCAAGGTGAAAGCTCATTAGTGGGTCTTCCAACTGTTTTCGTTAGGACCTCGGGGTGCCATTTGCGCTGCACCTACTGTGACACGACCTATGCGTATCACGAAGGTCAAAAAATGACGATCACTAAGGTTTTCGAAAAAATAAAATCTTACCCTACTAAACAAGTATGTTTGACTGGTGGTGAACCTTTGCTTCAAAAAAGCATCTACGAACTTACCCAGCTTTTAATTGAAAATAATTATAACATTTCTGTGGAAACATCTGGAGACATCGATTGCCATAAGTTGCCAATACAAGTGAAAAAAATCATTGATGTTAAAACCCCGGACAGTGGGGAGCCTGATGCGTTTGATAAAAATAATCTGCTTTTCAACGAAGACCCTGAAACAGAATTTAAATTTGTAATCTGTTCTAAGGAAGATGCAAAGTGGGCTTTTAATTTTGTCAAGCAACACAACCTTGCAAAAAAATCTAAGGTCTATTTTAGTCCCAGCCATGGAAAAATTGCAGCAAATTGGCTGGCTGATGAAATTTTAAAAAATAATTCAAATGTTAGGTTGCAATTGCAGCTGCATAAGTATATTTGGTCAGAACACGAACGTGGAGTATAATTTTTAATCACAATTTTAAGGAGCAGAACTTGCAAGAAATCACGCAAAACCCAGATCATTTATTAGTTGCCAATTTACAAAATATTAGCCTGGAGCAATTAGTAAAAAGCAAATTGGAAGTTTTATTTGACCAACAAAAAGAAGCCAATGTTGAGATCAACGGTCTTTACGGGTTAGTGATTGAACAAGTGGAAAAACCACTTATCGAGCTTGCTCTTCGAGTTTACAATGGTAACCAGGTGCGAACAGCCCAGATGCTTGGTATAAACAGAAATACTCTTAAAAAGAAAATTGATAACTACAACATAAAAACCAGAACTCGTTCTAAAGCAGTTAATTAGCTTTGACAGCAGTAGATTGGTTTTTAGAACCAATCTATACGTAGTGACCCCCACTCTGCCAACTCAGGCTGTTAGCTGGGGCATAAAGCCTACTCATTCCATTGTTTGTTGCGTACGTTTAACCATTCACCTGAATTGAAATTAGTTTTGAACCGCGCAAGCTTGAAAATTGGGATATCTTTTGAACCGCACTCCTCCGCACAATATTGAAGCCGAACAAGCCATCCTTGGTGGTTTGATGCTTGATTCTGACATTTGGGATGACATTGCGAGTTTAGTAGATGCAACTGACTTTTATCGACCAGCGCACCGACTTATATTTGAAGCTATCAAAGCTTTAAGCCGGAAGGGCCAGAATGCAGATATCGTTGTGCTTTCAAACCATCTGCAGCAGACAGGTAATATGGAGGCCATAGGCGGCAACCGATATTTAGCTGAACTTATAGAGCACACCTCTTCGACTGTTTATATAGAGCAATATGCAAAAATCGTTAAAGAAAAGTCATTAGTCAGGAAAATGGTTACTACCACTCAAAAAATTTCTGACGAAGGAATGTCTGAAAGTTACGAAGATGTTGAAAGGTATCTTGAAAAATCTGAATCCGACGTTTTTAACGTTGCTCAAACAGGGTCGAATAAGGCTACCCTTACTGATCCAACTGAACTTGTTGAACTTAGTTTAAAAAAGATCGAAGAAACAATGAGCCTGAAGGGGAATATCACCGGGATCTCTACTGGGTTTATTGAGTTAGATGACATGACCGCTGGCCTTCACGGTGGAGAACTAATTATAGTTGCTGCACGTCCTTCAATGGGTAAAACCGCATTGGGTTTAAATTTAGTCTCTCACGCAGCCCTACGCGAGAAAAAATCAGTAGCTTTTTTTTCTGTTGAAATGCCCAAAGAGCAACTTATGATGAGAATTCTTGCCAGTGAGTCGAAAATCAATATGAGTAAAATTAGAGTAGGGCAAATTGATGACAACAGCTGGAGTCGCCTAATTAATACAGCTGCCAAATTAAGTGAATCTAAACTTTTTATCAACGATACTAGTGGTATTAGTCCCTTTGAAATCAGATCAATTGCCCGCAAACAAAAGTCTAAGCATGGTCTGGACATGATTGTAATCGATTACCTGCAGTTGATGAGTATGAAACAACGAATGGAAAGCAGGGAACGGGAAGTGTCTGAAATATCCAAGTCGTTGAAGGCGCTTTCTAAAGAGCTAGATATACCAGTGATTGCATTAGCCCAGCTGAACCGCGGGGTCGAAGGACGTTCAGACAGACGACCCATGCTTTCCGACTTAAGGGAGTCAGGCTCCATCGAGCAGGATGCTGACGTAATTATGTTGATTTATCGTGAGGATTACTACGAGAAAGAAAATCCAACCGGTGCCGCAGAACTGATAATTGGTAAGCAAAGAAACGGGCCAGTGGGCACAGTCAAAGTCCGGTGGGAGCCTTCCATTGGTAGGTTTTCCAATAACATTGAGTCCCAAGTTGGAAATGCCCCAATGCCATCTGCAGATGACTTTCCATTTGAAAAATCCAAATCTAAAAGTAATAAGAATTTTGCTCCAGGTACTTAGCTGCAGTGAAATTCTAATTAGTTGGACAGTTAATTTTGTTTTGCTACAGCGCTCATTGTTTTTAGCTCAAAATCAAATTCCATGTCGTTCGCTATCACCTTGTCACCAAGACCTTTAAAGAAACTGTCTGACCCGTACCTAACATCCCATTTGGTTCTGTCTATTTTAAGTTTACCGAATGCCTTGTGCGCCTTAGCTACCTTATCAATTTTAACATCGAAATCTATTTTCTTGGTTTTATCTTTTATTTTAAGCTCTCCGATAGCTTTATAAAGATTTAATTCCTTTGCTTTAGATTTTTTATTTACTTTTAGTCGATCGAAGCTTTTTATTTTTAAAATTGCAGTTGGATATTGAGATACGTCAAAAAAGTCGGGACTGCTTAAGTGCTTAACAAGTTTTTTTCTATATTTTTTATCTTTTACGTCTTTGTTCGTAATAGACTTCATATCAATAATAACTTCAGCGCTTTGCGGCTGACCCTTAGAATTGAAGACGACATGACCGTCCTTAATTTTAATAGTTCCGTTGTGCTTATCATTAATAAGTTTTTTTTGGCCCATCCAATTGACCACACTTACATCAGTGTCGATATTTTGTTTAACATCGTTAATGGACACGGCAGCTGCACCCAGACTAGGACTTAACGCGCAAGCAAGAATCAATACAAATATTTTCACTTTATCTCCTTTGGGTCTGGCATTACCGCCGGACACTGATAGCTTTTGGGATTCTAAATTTCGAGGTCTAGTTTACAACCGAAAAGGTATTGACGATATGTTTTTATCGTCCTTCAATACATTTGGAGGAGACAAGGATGGATCTTTCTAGGACAAACTTAAAGGGCTTACAGCTAGTTGATTTTCTAGCTTACACTATGGGTGATACCAAAAACCACACCCAGTATAGAAGCTTAATTCTTGATGAATTAGAGCGTCAGAATCTGGATTTAGACAATTTTGATGATGAGCAGCTAAGAAAATTCTCGTTACAGATCCTTTACCGAGCCCTCAGCCAGACTTCTTAAGACGAACGCTCTACAGAAATTGTTATTTCGGTTTGCAGTGCAGACTCTTCTCCGAAGCTAATGCGAGCTTTATGCTGGCCTAAGACCTTAATGGGTTCATCTATGAAAATATCGTTTTTATCAACTTCGAAGCCTTTATTGGAAAGTTCCTTAGATAAATCAATATTGGAGATCGAGCCAAAAAGCTTTTCTGTTTCACTAGCTTGAACTTTAAACTCTAAAACCTGACCAGAAAGTTTAGTTATCAATTCTTTTCTTACATCTACTGCTTTAGACTTCTTAACTTCAGCAACACGCTTTAGATGTTCAAATTCTTTGACTTTTTTTTCTGTCGCTAGGACTGCCACTTTTTTAGGGAATAGATAATTTCGTGCGAAGCCTTCTTTAACATTTACTATCTCGCCCACTTTACCAAGATCTTTCACATCTTCTTGTAATACAATCTTCATTTCGTCTCCTTAAAAGATCTAAATTCAAATAAAAAGTCTATCAGACCCATGAACACTAAGATCACAGGTAAGTTTAAAACAACTAGGATATACCATAGATTCTGCCAAAATCGAGCAATTTTAAATTTTTCCATTAAATAAGATGAGACAGAAAGCCCTTGAAAAAAGTACAGTCCAGATAAAACTATAAAGATATTTTTAAAGTAAATTTGATAGGTCTCAAAACTGGCTAAGACATCTGAAAAGTTGAGAGGAAGCGAACTAAGTGCTCTATCCCAATTAAGAAAGCCCAAAGAAAAACTAACTATAGCTGCCCAAAAGAATAGATCCGGGTTTTTGAAATTTTTTAAAATTTTGTGTCGCCAAAAGCAGCTGAAAACACCGACTATTAGGCTTAGAAAGTACACCGAAGGGATATAGCCAATATATTCATACCAGTTTTGATTTATAAAGCTTTGGCCTTCAGAGTTCGAACCAAGCTGTTCTACTAACTTAGACCAAAAATCATTAATTCTATAAAACCAATCCTCAACTTGTAAGCTTAACTTTTTGGGAAATATAGCTTCATAGATAGCAAAAATACCAAAGTGCAAAGTTGCAGCTCCACACAGTGCTAGAATCAATAGCTGACTACTGTATTTAGAGACTTTGGTATTTGTAAGCAATATTGCTAGCTCTACACTTAAGACTGGCAAAAGCATAATCCAGAAACTAAGAAAACCTATGGAATAAAAAACAATCAGCAAGAAACCACTTAGCAAACTAAGCCTGATTGACCTTTTAGTGCTCTTTAAGAGCAAAAAGCAAAGAGGTGTGGCTATCACCCAAAATAAAATATAGAGAAGGACCGAAGAAAAAATTCTTAGTCCAGTCTTAAAAAATGATTGCTGCTTTATTATAGGTTTAGAAACCAAAACTAGCCTGGTTTTCTAAACATGGCTCTTTTTTTAGAGGCTTTTTCTTCGTATTCTTTGCGTCTCTTCTCAGATTCGGCTAGAACTTCGTGATATTTTTCCACGTGCTTGCCAAGATCTGTTCCATCTTCAAGCTTAACATTTAAATACCTAAGAACTTTATCGTTAATCTTCATGGTTCTTTCAAGTTCAAGGACCACTTCAGGTGCTGCTTTGAATGTAGTATAAAAATAGTTGCCTAATTTGACCTTATCAATAGGATTTGCAAGGGTTCTTTTACCCCAAGTTTCAACGTGGGTGACCTCGCCCTTGTAGGACTCGATAATGGCCTTATTTTTTTTGAAAAACTCTTTTTGCTCATCTTCAGTTGCTTCTGGGTGCAAAATTAATATTGACTCATAAAACCGTTCTTTCACAGATTTTTGAAGTTCAAAAGACATAATCTCTCCTTATGGATAATGCTGAAAACTTGATTATTTTCAACAAGAAGAAAAATTGTGTTAACATGATCGTATTTCAAAAACAAGAGACTTAAAAGCTGAAGGCAATTTCTATATGCTGTTACACTTCAAAATAATCGATTCCTCTGACCCGAAAGCTATTGGTAAATCGATTTGTATCAAGCAAGGACTGATAATCGGCAGAGCAAGGGGAAATTTAATAATTGAAGATGAAAGAATATCTTCTGTGCACGCTGAAATCCAAACAAATAACCAAGGTGACTTCTTTTTAGTTGATAAAGACTCCAGAAACGGAATTAAAGTCCAGGGAAAAAAGATAACTAAGCTGCTGCTAGACAATGGAACACTTTTTCAGGTGGGAAACACATTGATTGAGGTTGTGCTGAAAGAGGAAGAACCTGATCTACCTGAAACAAGTGACGATGACTCTTTAGCAAAAGCTATAGAATTTATCGAGAACACCAAAATTAGCGAATTCAAATCCAAGAGGCCAGTATTCTTCCGCAAGCCAATCAAACTCATTGTGATTCAAGGTATCCAACTTAACCAAAGCTGGCAGATAGAGTTCGGACCCTACAAATTTGGCTCTGGCTGCGTAGGTGGACTGTTGGTAAGCGATAACATGCCACTTGAAGTTTTTGAGATATACGAGGTCAGCTCTGGTAAAATGGTCCATGTTCTAACTGAACAAAGAATTGTAAAGCTTAATACTATACCACTGGCCTCTGACTCTTTGGTGGATAATGGAGATATACTTAGCATTCACCTTTCCGAACAAGATATCACTCGAATAAAATTTGAGTTTTAATTAGATCTCCTTTACTTTAAAACTGATTTCTTCCGATTCAAACTCAAATTAAAAAATTTAAGAAGGCAAAAAAGAAAGTATGGATTCTGCACTGGTAAAAAAAGAATATTTTAATTCGTTTGATGGCACAAAAATTTATTATGAGCTTCATGGGGAATCAGGTCCAGTTGTTGTGCTGATTTATGGCGTAGCATGCCAGATGAACCACTGGGTCTACCAGGTATCGGACTTATCAAAGGATTATCGGGTTTTATTATTTGATTATAGGGGCCACCATAAATCTGCGACCTCTGAAGACTTAAATATGGATATTGTAGCCCAAGATCTTTCAGCTCTTATGGACCATCTAGGCTTTCAGAAAGCTCACGTTGTGGGACATAGTTTCGGCGTTCCTGTTGCCGTCAAATTTGCAAATACTAACCCTAGTAAAACTGAATCCTTAGTTTTTATAAATGGCTTTGTTTACAATCCCTTAGATGAATTATTTAAATTTCCTGTTTCAAAAAAACTTATTGAAACCTTAAGCGTATTTCAACAGTTCGCACCGTCTTTGTCGCAGTGGCTTTGGCGTAAAGCTGTCAACAACATTTTAACTCAACTTGGCGCAGGATTGCTCGGTGGTTTTAATCTTGAACTTGCTTCATTCAAGGACATCGAGATTTACACTCAGGCACTAGAAAACTTAAAGGTAGTTGTCATTTTGAAGTATATGCATGATCTGGTGAATATGGATTTACGGGAGGATCTTAAAATAATCAAAGCCAAAACCCTTGTAATTTCCGGGCTTAAAGATGGAATTACGCCCACAAGGCAACAAGAACTTATGAAAAACCTTATTTCCGATTCATCCATCGAGCGTATTAAGGAAGGAAGCCACTGTACACAACTAGATATGCCAGATTATGTAAATTCCTTACTAAGAAATTTTTTTGTATCGCAACATAGAAAATAAAATTTGGAAGTCTGGCACTTTTAGGTAATAATTTACCTTCATTTACAAACCCACTATTATTTATCTAAAAATAAATTAAAGTGACCAAGAAACTAAAAATTGCTACCTAAATTAGCAATTTTATAGTTTTTAGGCATCATTTTGTGGAAAAGTCAGTGGATCAGTGGGTATTACTCTCTAATTCTATATCAATAATAAGTAATTCTTCTAGATCTAGTTGGTTCCAATTACGCAAAAGATTAATACCTAAACTGAGTGTTTTCACCTAAATCTAAATCACTGATAGCTAGAAGGCCGCCGGTGGTCAGCGATAATCCTGTAATGGAACTTCATTCCCTTAGCTTTGGTTGGAATTCTAGAAGAGAATCGAATTCTACCGCATTAAAATGACATTTCACGGCTCTGAATTATGGACTTTAGACAGTTCTAATGTGCTCTTGTATCAATAGTTTCGTTCTTAGCATTTGGTTTAATTTAAGAATTTGTTTAACTGAGCATAACTTTTGCATAATTTATACTTATTTAAAGGGGATTCAAAATGCATATTTTTAAAACGACCATTATTTGTCTCACATCCATGGGGTGCCTTCAGGCCTATGCCCAGAACTTCAACTTAGTTAATAAAGAAAAGCTTATTGCTGATTTCCCTTATTCATATTTTGAGGCTAAATACACTGGTAAACTCACGCAAGCTTTAGTGAGAAGTTATAAAAATCAAGATTACTTGTTAAGGGAACGAACTAAAGCTTGTTACAAAACAGTTAGATACTGCGAAAATGAACTGAGTAGCCTTTCAATCCGGATGACCAATGATAAAGTTCCCATGGCCGAACAGTTCAATAAAATATCCAATCTTATGACAGAATGCGAAGAAGAAAGTCCTAAAGATTTTGATACAGTTTGTGGTGCTCCAATTGTATCTGATGTTGTAAAAGGATGGATCTCTGGTGCTTTAGAGGAAAATCCTAATGCATACGGATCTCTCGACGAATCACAAATTATCTATTTTGAGTTCAGGAAAGAATTTTACGAATACTTCATGGATCAGGAAAATACTAAAAATTTAAATAAGATTTTTGATTGGGCCAAATCGGATCTTAAGAATTTTTTAATAAGCCTAAAACCAACACATAGCCTTAACAAAATATTAAATATAATAGATCAGATTGAACTTAATACAGTTTTTATTAGCTTTGGTAATTTTCCCAAACACCCGTTCTCTGAGACTCTTACGGCAGGGATTGGAGACAATTCGATCGATTTTGGTCCTTCGATTTTTTTCACTCAAGATTTAAATCATGAACTTGCCTATTTATTTCTAATCCACGAAATGACCCACTACTTCGATATGTGCACATCTCAAGATGCACCTTATTATCAAAATTTAAATACCTACGATGATTACTTTATAACTTTTTACCCTCTAACCTTAAAAAATGAGTATCTAACTAAGAATAGAATTTCAAATACGCCAAAAAATGACTTTCAGAAGTGGATATGCAACGATCAGCTTGTTGAGCTTGTACCAGACTGGATTGCCGCCCGCGTGTTCAACACATATTATGTAGAACATGGTTTTTCTTCTCAAGCACTTTTAGGTTCAATGACAAAGTTTCTAGGTCAGCCAGACCCTGAAGGTTATGCTGAGGCATCTTTTCATCAACACATTGCTGATGAAGAAAGGCTTCGGATGACAAAAAGGATTGTTATTGATGGTTTTGATTACTGATTAGTTATCAAAAAATTATAACGTGGCAGAAAATCAGACTTTAATATTAAATGAGTTTCAAGCCTAATTGCCTGAATATGAATTAGCAAATGGACGGCTTAGTAAGTTTGCCAAGCGGTATCACGCTAAACTATAAATTTTTTGAATAGTTAATCAACCTTTAACTTACAAACCTCTAAGCAAAAATCACTAGTGATTTGCTCGGAATTCTATCGCTCTAGAGTAGTTTTGCAGTGACACTTTGCGCCCCCACTTAGACAGTTTTAATGTGCTCTAGTATCAACAGTTTCGTTCTTAGCATTAGGTTTTAAGCACACTACTTGCTGATGTAAGGTTAAAGAAAAGGAGATCTTCGTGAACTTTAAAATTGTTATTACCACCATGTTATGTATCGGATTAAGCTATTCTTCGTATGCAGATAGTAGAGTAAAAGAGTCCTCTGATTCAGTTACCTCAGTTTTAGAGCAAGCCTTGGGGGATTTTGAAACTAGGCTTTTATATATTGGAGACACCAATCATAGTAATCTGATAATGAAGCATGCGATTAGCGAGGTCTTGGATAAAGCAGTTAAGATAGATAGTGATATTAATTGTCTACTTCTAGAATCAAGCGGTGAAATTTACCAACAGGCTTTAGATGGTTACTCATCAGGAAAAATTTCCTGGGATGACTCCGTCGAAAAAGCTAATTTAGCAAAGGAGAAGCTTACCGGACGTCCTTACAAAGTCAGTAGAGTTGTAATTGACCAAGCGATTAAAAGTGGCTTGAAAATTTATGCAGTTGATTGGTCAGACTCCTCTTCTGAATCTGCTAGAATGAAAGAGCTATTTAGAGAAGGGTTTCATGAGGGTAACATGGAAAGTTTAGAAGCAGCTTTTCAATTAGGTGTTACTGAAAGAAATAGAGTTATGAGTGCCAATATTCTCAATGTTATGCAGCCATTGCCCCCACGTAGAGTCAGTGAGTGTAAAAAAGCTGTAATGACTGTGGGAACACTTCACCTTCAAACAACAGTGGATATGTCTTCTTTGGGTATAGGAGAGCAAATCTTTGAAAGTATCGGTAGTCTGTTGGCTTCAGACTTCAAACAAAGCTTTGTTAGTATTTATGATTGCATTGATAAGGTTAATGCTGGGCCAGCTAGAAACGCCTGCGAAACAAATACTGGTGCAGAAACTCTTCCAACAAGCTTACAACTCAAAGGATCTTTTCAAAGAGTTGATATTAATTCAGACCCAGAAATCACCGGATCGCTACTGATGTATTACACCAAGTAGAATAATTGATCTTGTTCGTGACCCCAATTTTGTTTAGACACCTAGACCCGGCGATGTCCTGAGAGTATAGAAGGTTTGATCTGAATTCTATAGCACCAGTGTAGTCTTTTGGTGACAATTTTCGCACCCATTTTGAAGGTTTCAATGCGTTCTGGTGTCGACAGTTTCGTTCTTGGCATTGGCCTATGACCAAAATGCAGACGAGGTTTGATATAAGTATACAGTTGAGTAAATATTATCATTGGTCACCCCAATATTTTCATCAACACTTTGATATGTTATATTTTTACATTCAACAACTAAACAAGGAGCTCCTTTATGAAGTCATTTTTTACTTTTGTAATTTTTTTCTCACTTTCGAGCCAATCTTATGCTGTAACATCTATGGATGGTGTATGGGTTAGAGATGGCGTTAGAACTTGTCTAAACGGTGAAATTATTGATGACTCTCCTATGGGTGGCTTAAGTAACTATGCTATGACTGTAAACGGTGAAAATCTGAATATTAATTTTCAATTTACCTACCAAGGGAATGTTAACCAAGTGAACATCGACTATAGCCTGACTGCTCTAGCTGTTGAAAAAAATAACTTTTATGAAGCTGCTCCAAATTTAGAACAACATGGAGCTTCACCTCTTCAGCTTATTACTGAAGACCACAGAATTACCGCACTTTTTGAAGACAACAATGGAAACTTCTGTAACGGTGGTTATATCGTACAAAAGATGATAAAGAAGTAACTTTTCGGCTATTGCAACAATCACTAGGTAGAATTTAGACATCACATCAATTTATAGAGCCTTTGGATACTGCCAGGGGCTTTTTTGTTGGCTCTGGTCAACAAACCTTAATTTTGAATTTCTGACCAAAATTTTTGAAAATTCAAATTTTTGGCTTAAAATCGTCACCCTGTAAATTTTCTGATCAGGTTGGATGTGCTCTGCGACCTGTATATTTGTTTTAAGGTTTTGGTTTTAATCAAGTATAGAACAATTTCAATTTGCATAACAAGCTTCAAGTTTGGGCAATTTATCGGTAGATTCTAAAATTAGAAATACAACAAACAAGGAGAATAAATGAAAAAATTGATACTAAGTCTATTTCTGACATCTTTATCATTTAACGTATTTGCTGAGTCACCAGTTGATTTTGATCAACAGGCGCTTAAAGCTTTGATGGCAAGTGCTCCAAGCATGAGTGTCACAGGAGACATTGAAGCGGACAAATTGTCAGACGTTTTAGCTGAAGCTCTTTATACCTACAACACAGGAGAAATAACTCTCCAAGTTTACAACCAATGCGTAATGAACGAAGGTGGTAAAGGTATGCAATGTAGACTGTCAATTTCTGATAGCGACGGCGAAATTGAAAGTGCAATTATTTTAACATATCAAGTTGTTAGGAATTCGACTACTGGTGAAGTAGAGGTTGTATCTAAATCAGTAAACTCAATTATTGCTGGATAAATTTAGTTTAAGATAAACTACTCAATGGTTTATCTCACCTAACACTAGTAACTAATGAAACATTTTTTAGATTCAATTAGCCTTTCTGCGAAGAAGGGCTTTGTTTTATTTGGTCACAAACTCTACGGTTTTATACGACAGAATGTCATTAATCTCAGCTGTTTTGAGTGCTAAAATATGTAACTAAGGGCTGTGGGCTGCTCAGTTAAATTACCTGGAACAGGTGCCTATAGAACCACGACACCTTTAGCCCCATGTAAAAAAGAAGAAGACTTTAAATATTTACCTAACCTTCAAAAGTGAGCTCGGATTTTAGTTTTCAGCGAAGCTGAATGCTAAAAACGTATGGCTGAACCTTTTGAAGGTTAGGTAAATATTTAAAGTCTTCTTCTTTTTTACATGGTGGCGATCCGCACTTAAGTTAAGTTAAGTTAAGCGCAGTCATACTAAAATGATTTTGCTTTCGGCATGGCCTACAATTTTAAATTTCATTACTGCGCGAATGGCGGTCACAGTCACTAAATTTCACATCAGAACCTGAACCAAGAATTACTTTTTAATTCTAGCTTTAAGGTAAGCTCTGTTCATGTGGGTGATGTTATCGAGCGAAATCTCTTTAGGACAGGCAGCAGAACAAGCAGCTGTATTGGTGCATGCACCGAAACCCTCTTTGTCCATTTGAGCCACCATATTAGAGACTCGATCAGCGGCTTCAACTTTGCCTTGGGGTAAAATATTCAAATGATTAATTTTTGCAGACACAAAAAGCATTGCAGACGCATTTTTACAAGCAGCCACGCATGCTCCGCACCCGATACAAGTTGCTGACATAAATGCCTCGTCAGAATTGTCTTTTCGAATAGGTATGGCATTGGCATCCTGAGCATTACCAGTCGAAACTGAAACGTAGCCCCCTGCTTCGATTATGCGGTCAAAGGCGCTGCGGTCTACCGCTAAATCTTTTATGATTGGAAACGATTTAGCTCTAAAAGGTTCAACGAATATTTCGTCGCCATCATTAAAAGTTCTCATATGAAGCTGACATGTGGTTGTAGCCCTTTGGGGTCCATGAGGGTCACCATTTATAACCATCGCGCAGGACCCACAGATGCCTTCTCGACAATCGTGATCGAAAAGTACTGGATCTTCACCGCTTTTTATCAACTTTTGATTCAGTACATCCATCATCTCTAGGAATGACATATCTGTACTAATATCCTTTAAGGAGTGAGACTCAAAAGTTCCTTTAGAGTCGTTATCTTTTTGTCGCCATACTTTCAGTTTTAAATTTATAGTTTCGCTCATCTCACATCCTAAATTGTTAATTTTAGTTATTAGAATTTAATTCTAAAAACCCAATGTACTGAATCTTACTTATAACTACGTGTAGCCAATTTCACATATTCGAAGTCCAGATCTTCCTGGTGTGCAGTCCATTTCGGATTATGACCCTCGCCAGTGTATTCGAAGGCTGTAGCAGTAGACCACTTTTCATCTTGTCTCAGGGCTTCGCCAGCTTCAGTCTGATACTCTTCTCTGAAATGCCCCCCACAAGATTCATTTCGTTGAAGCGCATCAGCCGCCATCAACTGACCTAATTCAAGAAAATCAGCCACTCTAGATGCTTTTTCAAGCTCCTCATTTTTATTGTTGACTTCACCTGGGACTTTAACATTGCTCCAGAAATCTTCTCTTAATTGACTAATACTTTTGATGGCGTTTTCAAGACCGTTTTTGTTTCTAGACATACCAACTTGTTCCCACATTATGTGGCCAAGGTCCTTGTGAAACTCATCGACAGTCTTATTGCCGTTAACTTTTAAAAGCTGACTAACTTTTAACCTAGCCTCTTCAGCACTAACTTTGAATTCATCTTGAGTGGTGCTCAGTTTTTCTAGTTTTGTCGAAGCCAAGTATTGGCCTAGCGTGGCAGGTAAAACAAAGTAACCGTCTGCTAAACCTTGCATAAGTGCCGATGCACCCAGCCGGTTTGCACCATGATCAGAAAAGTTGGCTTCACCTAAAACATGAAGGCCTGGTAGCGTGCTCTGCAAATTGTAATCAACCCACAATCCACCCATCGTGTAGTGAACCGCTGGGAAAATTCTCATTGGAGTCTGATAAGGGTTATCGCCAGTTATTTTTTCGTACATCTGAAAAAGGTTTCCGTACTTTTCGCTGATAGCGCTTTCGCCAAGCCGGCTAATCGCATCCCTAAAATCAAGATAAACAGCTTTACCGGTTTTACCAACCCCCTTGCCTTCATCTGTCATATACTTTGCCTGCCGAGAAGCTACATCACGAGGGGCCAGGTTACCGAAACTAGGATAAACCCGTTCCAAGTAATAATCTCTGTCTGCTTCGGGAATGTCAGATGGTTTTCTTTTTTCATCTGGATTTTTTGGGACCCAGATTCTGCCGTCATTACGCAAAGATTCAGACATTAAAGTCAGTTTAGATTGATAGTCACCAGATACCGGAATGCACGTCGGATGAATTTGTGTAAAGCAAGGGTTTGCAAAAGCAGCACCTTTTTTGTGTGACGCCCAAGCTGCACTCACGTTAGAATTTTTTGCATTCGTGGACAAGTAGAAAACATTGCCGTAGCCACCATTGGCTAAAACGACCGCATCTGCGGCGTAAGATTCTATTTCACCGGTTATTAAATTTCTTACAGTAATTCCTCTGGCCTTACCATCAACAACCACTAAATCAAGCATTTCACGTCTAACTTTAAGATCGATCTTCTTCTCGTGCACCTGTCTCATCATCGACGAATATGCACCTAGCAGTAGTTGCTGGCCCGTCTGCCCTCTTGCATAAAAAGTTCTAGAAACCTGCGCTCCGCCGAAAGATCTGTTTGTCAGAAGCCCACCGTAGTCTCTGGCAAAAGGAACACCTTGAGCAACAGCTTGGTCAATAATATTCACTGAAACTTCAGCTAGACGGTAAACGTTCGATTCCCTGGCTCTAAAATCACCGCCTTTAACAGTGTCATAGAAAAGCCTGTAGACCGAATCACCATCGTTTTGATAATTTTTTGCGGCGTTAATTCCGCCTTGAGCTGCGATCGAATGAGCTCTTCTAGGTGAATCATGTATGCAAAAAGTCGTAACATTATAACCTAACTCGGCCAATGAAGCTGAGGCTGAGGCGCCAGCTAAGCCGGTACCAACCACTAGCACGTCAAACTTCCGTTTGTTAGCGGGGTTTACAAGCTTCATGTCAAATTTATGTTTTTTCCACCTGTCTTCAATTGGACCACTTGGTGCATTAGAGTCTAAATTTATACCCACAATACTCTCCTCAAAAACTAATTATTATAAATAAAATAAACATAAAGAGGCTGACTGATAAAGCCAGCAACTACAACAAAACTGTATATGTAACCAATGCTATCAATCACATTAAAACTCTTTAACTGACTGACAGGGCTTATCCCCAAGCTTTGGAACACAGATCCAAACCCATGGGCTAAGTGTCCGAACATCAAGAGCATAGTAAAAACATAACCAATTACGTAAATAGGTTGGGCAAAAACATCGACGACCAGTCTGTGTAAATCACGGACCTCTTCGCCATCATAAGTAACAGTGTAATGGGTTCCATACTTGAAAGTTAATAAATGCAGAATAACGAAAGCAAAAATAACCAAACCTTGAAACCACATCGTTCTAGAAAATAGTGAAGCTTTGGATTTTACTTCTGGAGATTTAGCATACCTACTTTTTCGAGAGCCCCAATTTCTTATTGTTAAAACGATTGCTAAAATTGCATGCAAAAAAAATATTCCAACCAGCCCTGCTTCTGCAAAATAAATTAGTGGGTTTGTGATTAGAGCATGGCCGTAAAGGTTATAGGCCTTTGGACTTACTAAAATAAGCATATTCCCAGCCATGTGAACAAAAACAAAAAGTGCTAAGCCTAATCCACCCACTGCAACAAGTTGTTTACGCCCAATAGTTGATTTTAAAAAAACCATCATCTTTTAATCCTTTTGTGATCGCGTGTTTTGCAAACACCATTAATCTTTGATCTTAAACATTAGTTTCAACTAGGCTCGTTTACATTCTAACTGGATAAGTCTCTACGAAGTGGTAAAGTATTTAAAACGCTCACATGCCCTGATATTTAAAAAGTAGTTGAATTTCCAATAGAAGTCTATAATTCTCGCAGACTGAGACTTTATTTCGGCTATATCAACGCCCATTGGCCGAAATTTTTTTAAGATAATCTACAATTAAGGGCCATAGGAGTTTTCATGTCGATTTTTGTATGTGTAAAACAAGTTCCAGACACCGAAACAAAAATAAAAATAAACGGCGACCAAACTGGTATCGATGAGTCTGCTGTAAAGTGGGTAATGAATCCCTACGATGAATTTGCTGTTGAAGAAGCTTTACTGAAAAAGCAAGCATTGGGCGCGGACAAAATAATAGCAATCAGTATGGGGCCTAAAAGATCAGTAGATGCGTTGAGAACCGCTCTAGCTATGGGAGCTGACGAGGCTGTGCATATTTTGACGGATAAGGATTTTGACTCTCTTTATACGGCTGCTGCACTAGCTGCAGGTATAAATAAATTTGGACCAGCAAAAGCTATCTTTACCGGAAAGCTTTCAATCGATGGAAATAACTCAAGCGTAGGACCACAAGTTGCTTCAGTTTTGGGCGTGCCTCATACATCTGTAGTTTCTAAATATGATGTTCAAGGCGACAAGGTTGTCGTTGAGCGTGAAATCGAGGCTGGCAGCAAAGAAATATTAGAGATGCCAGTGGCCTCTTTAGTTAGCGCGAATAAAGGTTTAAATACACCTCGGTTTGTCAGCCTACCTGGTATCATGAAAGCAAAAAAGAAAACTATTCATACATTAAGCATGGATGACTTAGATCTAGGTGCGGCACAGATAAACGAAGTAATTTACAAAAACTTTGAGTTACCGCCTGAAAAGCCTGAAGTTAAGATGTTAAATCCAGAAAGTGCGGCACAAGACTTGGTCAAACTTTTAAGAGACGAATCAAAAGTTATTTAACTAGGAGCATATCATGTCAATTTTAGTTTATATTGAATCCACAGATGGAAAAATCAAAAGTTCATCACTAGAGCTTATTACTGCGGCTGCAAAGACAGGACAACCATACTCGACTGTTTCGTTAAGTGATTCTGCAACAGATCCCTCAACACTAAGTGAATATGGAGTTTCTAAACATTATGATTACAAGGATGAAAAGCTTAAAATTTATAACCCTGAACTATTTGCTCAAGCGCTTCGTGAAATAGTGGTTGAAACCAAATCAGAAGTTATCTTGGGCTCAGCATCTTCAACCACTAAAGATTTGTTTCCTTCTGTGGCTGCTAAAGTTTCTGCTGGATTTGTGGCTGATGGAACTCAGCTTTTTTGGGAGGGCAAACGCTTTTCGGTTAAAAAACCAATGTACGCCGGCAAGTGCTTCTGCAAAGTTGAGTTTTCCAGTGAAAAACCCCAAATGATTTTAATGAGGCCAAATCAGTTGCCCGTTGAAAAAAGTCCGAACGCCTCTACTGAAGTCATTAGTAGGCCCTTAGCCGTTTCAGATTTTAAAACGAAAGTTATTAATATTGTAAAGGGAGCTTCTGAAAAGCTTGATTTAACTGAAGCAAATATAATTGTTTCTGGTGGGCGAGGAATGCAGAATGCTGACAATTTTAAACTTTTAGAGGAGCTAGCCGGAACCCTTGGCGCCACAGTTGGTGCCAGTCGAGCAGTTACAGACGCAGGCTGGGTTTCACACAGTATGCAAGTGGGTCAAACTGGAAAAACAGTAGCTCCATCATTGTATATAGCTTGCGGAATTTCTGGTGCCGTTCAACATTTAGCTGGGATGAGTGACAGCAAGGTTATAGTGGCAATTAATAAAGATGCTGAGGCACCTATTTTTAAGAAGGCCACTTACGGAATCGTTGGGGATGCGCTTGAAATTATACCTCTACTTAACGAAGAGTTTAAAAAACTTCTCAACTCATAAAAGCTTGATGTGAGAAGACTTTTAAAATCCGAATTTTTTCAGAAGCTCTTAGTCTCTATCTTTTTGATTTTCTATAAGTCCTTGGCTCTGACATGGAGAAAGAAAATAATCTTTCATCCAGAAACTCAAAAGCTAGTAGACAGTAAGAAACCTTTCGCAATTGCTTGTTGGCATCAGAACAACTTAACTAATATGTGGCTAATCAAAGTCGTCAAAGCTTTAGTCATGGCAAGTCCAAGTTTTGAAGGTAAAATGATCGGTTTAGCTATCGAAAGAATTGGGGGCACCATTGCCTGGGGCTCTTCAAGAAAAAAACCAGTTGCAGCACTCAAGTCTTTGGTTAGGATGACCAAAACATCTGGAAAGTGTCCTGTCATCACTGTTGACGGCCCCATAGGTCCTAGACATCTACCTAAGCCGGGTATACTCGAAGTCGCCAGACTTGCTAGATTACCGATTGTCCCACTAGGAACTCACGGTCAAAGCGCCTGGGTCTTAAAAAGAACATGGGACCTAACTCAAATACCCAAGCCTTTTTCCAAGGTAACTTATTATTTTGGAGCACCTTTAGATTTTGAAAAATTACCTTCGAAATCTGTTGAAAGCATTGCTGAACTCACCAAAGAGATAACTAACGCACAGCAAAAATCTTTCGAAACTGTTTGAGATAATAATTAGGACTTTAGGTGTGTTTCAACGTTTGAACTAGCCCCTGGTGCTGTTTCAAATTAGCACTAAACTGCGTTATCCTTATAATATGCACAAGGGGTGTAATTGTATGAAATCATTTTTATTAAGTATTCTCATTTTAGTTGGACTAAGTGCCTTTTCTGCGTCTGCTCAAGTAGTAGCTAAGGTGGGAAATCAGACTATAACTCTAAAAGAGTTTCAATCAGAGTATAAAAGAGCTAAAGATAATATGCTGGCACTGCCGTACGCGCCTTCACCTAAGCAGTTTTTAGAAGATATGATTCGCTTCAAAATTGGATTGCAAGAAGCCAGAAAAAAGCAAATTACAAAAAGGCCTGACGTTAGGTTGAAAATGGAGCAGGAGCTTTACAAAGCCCTACTTGAAGTCGAACTTGCAAAGCAAGTAGAAGCTATTAGAATTAAGAAGTCTGAGGTTTCTCAGTTTTATAAGAAATTTCCAAATATTAGAACAAGTCATATTTTGATTAGGTACCCGATAGGTGCTACTCCAGCACAGATAAGCGAAGCTCAAAATCGCACAAATAAAATTTATAACGATGTTATGAAATCTAAGCGTCCATTCTTCGAACTAGTACAGTTATATTCCGAGGATGAAATCACCAAACCAACAGGTGGAGATATGGGATTTCAATCTATAATTAACCTTCATCCTGCTTATTACCAAACTGCTAATCAACTTAAAGTTGGGGCTACTAGCAAACCCGTAAGGTCTAAGTTTGGCTTTCATATTATTCGTAAAACTGGTGTTCAGAGCTTTAAAAATGCTGATAAAAATCAGATCCGCATAGGCCTTTTTGATCAAAAAAGACGTGATATCGTAGATCGCTACTTTATCAATCTTAAGAAAAAGTATCCGATTTCTGTTAACGACAGTTTAATTCAGTGAGCATGGACCAAATCAGATTCATGCCATATTAATTAATAACAACCCCTAGACAAGCCCCAACCAGATATTTAGTATGATTTTCATGTTAAACATTTGCCGCTGCATTTTAATTTTTACGCTTTTAGTCGCTTGTTCCAAACAAACCAAAGACAGCTTTGAAGATCCAATTATTACTGTAAATCAATCCCAGTTGTCTGGCTCTGATTTTTCGAAACGTCTAGTTCGTAAATTCGTAGAACAAGAGGTTAAGTATCCCAAGCCAGAAATTATAAATGTTTTGAAGAAACAAATTGTTGAAGATTTTATACTGCAGACAATCTTCGAAAACTATGCCCAAGAAAAAAATATTCTTGTTAAAAAAGAAGATCTTGATTTTGATTTTAAAAAATTTAAAAAAGGATTTCCAGACAGCGACAGCTTTGGAATTTTTTTAAACGAAAGTGGTCAAAGCATTAAGACATTCAAAAAGAGTTTAAAAGAAGAGACGCTTCGAAATCTAGTCAAAAAGGATCTTTTTGAAACTCAAGATTTAAAATTAGAAAAAAAAGAGCTTTTGGACTTTTATAATAAAAATATAGATCAATTTCAAAGAGAAGATCAAATCCATCTAAAACAAATTGTTTTTGAGTCAGACGAAGATGGTAACAAAATCAAGGCCTTGTTAAAGAAAACTGGGACTAAGAACTTTGAAAATTTAGCAAGAAAATACTCTTTGGGACCAGAAAAAAAGGACGGAGGTGATTTAGGTTGGGTAAACACCAGCTCTTATTCAGCCTTCGCAGAGGCAGCCAAAACTTCTAACGGTGGTATTACGGATATCATAAAAAGTGAAAATGGGTCGCATATCTTTAAGGTTGTGGATAAAAGAAAGAAAACTACATTAAGTTTTGGTGCTGTAGAGAAACAAATTGCAGAAACAATTCTTAAAGATAAAAAAAATGTTTACATTAACAGTTGGGTAAGAAAGCGGATTGGCTCTTCCAAAATAAAAGTGAACGAAGATTTACTTAATAAAATATCGGTCAATAGACCAACGAACCTTTGATTGAAGGATCAATATGAAAAAAGTTTTATTTGCCCTGTCGTTTTTATTTTCAATTTTGACTAATGCTAAAGTTGTAGATGAAATTTTAGTTATCGTTAACAAAAATGTTATCTTGAAAAGTGATCTGCTTAAATTGAAAAATAATATTAAGAAAGGTGTATTGTTTGACGTCGAATACGCCAGCCTCTTTGATCTTAAAGAGCTAACAGACAACCGAAAAACCCAACTGGACTACTTAATCAGCGAGCGTTTATTTATCGATCATGCAAAGAAAAATGGTGTTTATAAAAAAGCGAAAAGCCAGCTAGATGAAGAGATCAAAAAGATTGCCAAAAGCAATCAGCTTACTTTAAGTCAATTCAAAAAAGAAATCGAGGGTCAAGGGGTAGATTTCTCCGACTATCGGTCATTTATTTTAAAGTCTCTAATTCGGAAAAGAGTTATTGATTCTGAAATAACGTCTAGAATTGAAATTTCTGAATCAGATATCGTTCAATATCTACTTCAGAAAGGATCGTCTAATTTTGAACCAAGCTATCAGTACTCAATCTCTCATATTGTGATTCCCAACGATAGCAAGGTTGATCAAGTGTCAAATTCTATACTAAAAAGCGGTTTTGAAAAATCACTAAAGTTTTCAGAAAATCAAGAAAACAAAGGGTTTTTAGGTAGTTTCAAAAGTAACGAATTGGCCAAACCCTTTCGCTCTACAGTTAAAGATCTAAAGATTTCAGAGGTCAGTGCTCCAATCGTTATGAACAACAAGATTTTTTTCATAAGATTAGATGATAAGAAACGAATCAATGAATTACCCGACACTCCTGAAGTCAGAAAAGCTCGCTTAGCAATTATTCAGTCCAGCATCTCTACTGAGGTGCAAGCTTGGATTGAAGAAAAAAGGCAGACTAGTCACATAGTGGTAAAGAAAACGAGTAAGGGCTAAATGAAATGGCCCATATATTTCACATAACTACGGGTGATACAGACGGAATTGGTTTAGAAGTAACCTTGAAGTCCCTGATACCTGTGCTGGAAACATCATCAAGGTGCAAGTTCATAATTTGGGTGCATAAGTCGCAGGTCCCTGAAATTAAAAAATTTCTTTCACTAAACAAAGAACTCAGAGCTTATTCCGAGTTCTTGATGAATTATGGTCAGAAAACTTCCAAGCTTTCTAAGTTCAATTTTCTTGTGAACACAAACGCTCAGCCAGCTCATTGGTTTAGTGAATGTATAAAGCTTTGTGTGCAACTAGGTGATAGCATTATTACTGCCCCACTATCTAAAACCCAAATAAAAAAAGAAGGTTTTGATGAGATCGGCCACACCGATATTTTAAAATCTAAAACTAAATCTAAAGAACTGTACATGGCATTTGTCGGAAACTATTTTTCAATGATTTTATATTCAGGTCATGTCCCAGTTTATAAAGTTAACTACCACAAAACTTCATTTTTGAATTTTCTGAATAAAGCATTAGATTTTCACAGAAAACATAAAAATAAAAAGTCGGACTTTCTAATACTTGGCCTTAATCCCCATGCGGGTGATGAAGGAATCATAGGTAAAGATGATGAAAAAATTGCTAAGCTTGCTACCAAGTACGGTCTAAAGAAGCCGCTGGCTGCGGATTCTGCATTTGTTGATTATAGGAACTTTAAAAATGATCCTACTTTTATCTCACTTTATCACGATCAAGGCCTTATACCATTCAAAATGGCACATGGATTTTCTGGTTTTCATTTTACTTTAGGGTTACCATTTGTAAGAACTAGCGTAGATCATGGCACTGGTAAGGATATCTACGGTAAAAATAAAGCCGAGCCAACTTCAATGATTGATGCAATTCAAGGGGCAATAAATTTAAAGAAAGGGAGTAAGTTCTTATGAAAATTTCATCTGAAATATTTAGAGAATATGACATAAGAGGGGTTTATAAAAAGGATTTCGACGAAAATTTTTCAGAAACTTTAGGCTTTCACTATACCCAATATCTTAAATCTAAGTTGGCAAAGTCTGATATCACTCTATCTGTAGGTTATGATGCAAGACTTTCAAGCCCATCATTAACAGAAGCTTTGTGTGATGGGATAAGCAAGGCTGGCGGTTCAGTGATTCTATTGGATTTAATAACTTCGCCAATTAGTTATTTTTCCTGTTTTCAAATAGACTATCTTGACGGAGCGGTAATGGTTACCGGAAGTCATAACCCCCCCGATCATAATGGTTTTAAAATTTCTAAGGGCCAAACCACTATCCATGGCACTATTATCCAAGAGCTACGCGAGCTAATTCAAAACTCTGACATCGACCTTTCAAAAATGTCTAAGGCAACTCGATTTAAATCATTTGATATAATAGGGCCTTATGTTGAAAGATACACAAGAGAATTTGGCAAATCGCTCAAAAATAAAACAATCAGTTACGACTGTGGAAACGGTGCTGCTGGAATCATAGTACCTAAAATGTTTGAAGCCTTAGGTTTGAAAGGTGAAATTCTATTCGCTGAACCTGATGGAACTTTTCCAAACCATCATCCAGATCCAACTATAGAAGAAAATTTAATTGATCTAAAAAATTCAGTTTTTAATAATAAATCGGAACTAGGTGTCGGCTTCGATGGAGACGCTGATAGAATTGGAGTGGTAGACGACCTGGGCCGCCATATCTATGTTGACCAATTTATGATTTTATACGCCAAGAGCATTCTTAAAAAATTCCCTAAAGCTTCCATAATTGGTGATGTGAAGTGTTCGCAAACTTACTACGATAAGATTTTGGAGTACGGAGGCAATCCCATTATGTGGAACACAGGCCACAGTTTAATCAAAGAAAAAGTTAGAAATGAAAATGCACCCTTCGGGGGCGAACTTAGCGGTCATGTATTCTTCAACGATAGAAATTATGGATATGATGACGCTCTTTATGCTAGCTTTCGCCTTCTTGAATGTTTAGAAGAAGAAAAATTAAAGTTGTCAGATTTTATTGATTCTCTTCCAATAACATTTACAAGCCCCGAGCTAAGAATTGAAGTCCCAGAGTCAGAAAAGTTTGAAATTGTTAATAAACTAGTGAGTAAAACTCAAAAATCTAAATTTTTAGGTGATATAAAAATTGTCGACTTAAACACTATTGATGGATTCAGAGGGCAAGTAGATGGGGGCTGGGCTTTGGTTAGGGCTTCAAACACACAATCTGCAATTACTGTTAGATTTGAAGCTGCGAGTGAAAGCTTACTTCACTCGATGAAAGACAATATGGCATCCGAACTTGATCTAAATTTAGATTTTTGATGTGACCTATATTCTGGTACAGTCAGCTACTTTATTTGGAAAAATTTATTTACGATAGCCTGCAAATTTTTGTGCAGAAACTTAACAATACTTAAGGCTTATATAAAAATTATACATTTCTGCCCGAACAAAATTCTTAGTGGTTTTTATGATTTTACCGAAAGTCTTGTATGGTTTTCAAATTTTTTACCGTAATAGCCTTACTCATCTCTTTTAAAGTTAGTTTCGCCAGATGTACTGACTTCGTACCCAATGAGTACATTGTTGTAACTTCGAATCCACAAGGGATCCTAGATAAAATTTCCAATACCTTACAAAAAGTGAGCTCTACTGACTTCTACCTTTACAATCATTTGCGGCCAACCGTATCAATGAAGGCTACTAAAGATATGAAAAACCTGAAGCAATCTACTTTAGTTTTGAATCTTTCACCACAGCAGGCTACTGAAATCGAAAATTTACGAAACACCTTTGTTTATCCCAATTGTTATGTCACGCCATTTGAACTTGCAGAAGAAACGGTCTCTGGCTCAAAAATAGTAGATGAGCCCAAATATGAAAATCAATGGGGTTTAAATTACTTTTTGAAAGACATTAATTTTCAAACTTTGAAGTTTTCAAAAAAAGTTTTAATCGCTGTCTCCGATACTGGATTTGATACCGATCACGATGACCTCAAAAACAACCTGTGGACTAACTCCTCCGAACAAGCTGGTAAGCCTGGAGTAGATGATGATGCAAATGGTTGTATTGATGACGTACATGGTTGCGACACTACACTTTTAACTGGTGATGTAGGTGTAAATAAATATAAGTCCAATTTAACTGATCATGGCACTCACGTTGCAGGCATAGTCGGAGCCGAAATTGGAAATAAACTTGGAGTATCAGGAGCTGCTTTTAATTCAGAGATTATGCTGGTTCGTTCTTTTTCTAATCAAAAAAAGACTACAACTGCTAACCTATTGAAAAGTGTCTATTATGCTGTGGACAATAAAGCTGACATTATTAATTGTTCGTGGGGCACTGGAAGTTCGCCAACGCTTGCCGAATTCAATGCTTTTGAATACGCCAGAATAAATAATGTAATAGCTGTTGTAGCGGCCGGAAACAACTCAACTTTTGCTTCTAAGTCTTCGCCCGCAGGTCTTTCCAATGTGGTAACTGTCGGTAGTTTTAATTCAAGTTTGCAGCTTTCAACTTTCAGTAATTTCGGAAATGCTGTTGATATTTTAGCGCCCGGAGGTGACGGCATTGAAAGAAAAAACGATAGTATTTTTTCTTTAATCCCTTACTCAAGATACACCAATAAAAAAGGCACAAGTATGTCGGCACCATTTATTACTGCCGCTTTTGCTAATTTAATGTCAATTTACCCAGGATTGAATCGAAATGAACTGATTAATATTTTATTAGGCTCTGCCAACAAAGCTAACGTAGAGGGATTTTTCGATTCGAACTATAAAGAATCTTTAAATTTTATAAATTTTAGCGGAGCATTGCAGTTGGCAGACAACTATTCAAAAGGATTTATAACAGAAGACCTATCTTATGAACCGAAAGTGTTAAGAAAGCCTGTCAGATCAGGGTTTCAAACAACTTCAAGTAATTCTAATTTGGGAGCAGAAATCCAAAGCTCTGGATGTAACTCTTTTGAATTGAACAATCGTGCAAAACCATCGAGTTCATGGCTTTTACTATTTATACCTGTTTTTTTAATCCTAATAAAAAAAAGAACCCTAAAGTAGAGTTCTTTTCAATTTAGCCTAATTTAGCTTAAACTTAACTTAGTCTTAATTAGCTAAACCCAAAATAGAGAAAGCGATAACAACACCAAATAAAACGATGGTTTCGATAAAAACCAAGCCTAAAATCATAGGAGTTTGCATTTTATCCTTAGCATTGGGATTTCTGCCAATTCCTTCCATTGCTGCAGAAGCTACTCGTCCTTGTCCTATGGCACCACCAAAAGCAGCAAATCCAATTGCTACCGCTGCAGCTAAACCATAATAAATTTTGTCACTAGGTACGGAAGCAGTTACTGCCACAGCATTTGTAACCTCTTCTGCATAGGCAACGTTTGACAACATAATAACTAGAGCAGTCATCATTTTTTTCATCTTTTAGTTCTCCTTTTGCCCAAGGCTTTAAAGTTTTACCTAAGGGGCGTTTGATTATTAAAAATTAAATTTGTTTAAATCCTAATGATCATGCGACATAGCCATGGACACATAAATCATTGATAAAATAGTAAAGACAAAGGCTTGCATGGCAGCAACAAAAAGTCCCATAAGATAAAAGGGCACAGGTATAACGTAGGGCACCAATTCCGTAAAAACACCCAACACCATGTGATCAGCGACCATGTTAGCTTTTAACCTAAGCCCCAAGGTCACCGGGCGAACAATATGTGAAAACAATTCTACTACGAATATTGCTGGTGCTAACCACCAAATTGGACCCATAAATTGCTTAAAATATGACAAACCATGAACGTAAAAGCCAAAACCGTTGTAAACAACAAAAATAAAAAGCCCTACAGCCATTCCTGTATTAATATTTTCAGTTGCTGGAGCCATGCCTGGGAACAGACCAAAAATATTATTTATAAAAATAAAAAAGAAGATCGTAGTGAACATCGGAACAAAGGCCCTGCCTTCGTGACCAATGACCGTTTCAGCTAAAGAGGCGTTGAACTCTGTAAGCTGCTCGAATACGCCCTTTAACGAGAAGCCCTTGGCCGGCACGACAGATTCTTTACCTTGGCCCAAGGCCAAGCGACCTAAAGAAGCAAGAACGAACATAAGGCTAACTGAAATGACAGACGTGGCTATATGAACATTGGCGTGCGTAACACCAGGAACTTGTTCAACCCAATTAAATGCAGACATTAATATCACCCAAAATTATAACTTTACTCTGTTTATAAATTTCTATAACTCAAAATTACTAAACAAGGCAATACAATTAACACACCAACAAGAAAAGAATGCATATGGTATTCAGGCATCTTAAAAAGAAAATAAATTGCACCGATGGTAATAGGCACCTTGGCGGATAAAACCAGAATGCCCACAATAGGATTACCACCCCATAATAGTAGTTTGACTGATAGGTATGTAGTGGTTCCTAAAAAAAACATCAGCAAAGTGCCCAGGCATAGGCTTAAGTTAGATTTTGTGAAATAAACAGCTAATAGAAGTTGGGCAGTGAAAACTACAAAAACAATTAAAAAATTAAGTCTAACCATTTTTGCACTATTTTCTAGCATCTTTATCAATACTATTTAAAGTAACCACGACTCTATAAATCCACAGACCGGTAAACAGAAATATAAAAATGGCGACTCCTAAGCCTTTTAAGTCTATTTTCGATTCAACCCATCTTCCTATAATGACAGCCAGAATTACATAAACTAAAATTTCGAATGCCAGCGAGGATAGCTTTGTATAGGTCTTTAATGACGACTTATTACCAGCCTCGATCTTGAACCTATCTTCTTCTTTTTTGTCCAGTGGGACCCCCGGGTTGAAGCTCTAATCTCTTTTGCATTTTTTCAATCTGGCTTTCTATAAAAATTGCAGCTACTGGATCCTTATTTTCATTTTTGTATCTATTTAACGCATCTAAGGCCTGCTGATATTGATTACTTTCACGGTAAGCTACAGATAGTAGAATTGGGATCTGCTGTTTATTAGATTCTTTTGGAAAAACTTCGATGGCCTCTTTTAAGGGTATTACAGCCTCGATATATTTTAGCAAGCCCATCAATGCCTGTGAATGTAGAATTGATGCCTCGACAAATTTCTCTTTGCTTAGAATCTTGTTAGTAGCCTTCTGGTCTTTATTTAGGCTCTCAATCTCTGTAATTGATTGCTGATACTCTCGTTTATAATAGTACGACCGACTAATCTTAACTTTGGATTCAACACAAAGTAACTGGTCCGTGCAATTTTCTACGACTTCTGAGTAATGAGTTAAAGCATTTTCATAGTCTTGTAGATGGGTGAAATAAATATTGCCTATTTTAAAATGATAGGATTCAAGCTCTTTTCTTGAGGACGCCAGAGGTAACAGCTCGTTCAAACTATTTATTGCGCAATTAAAGTCTTGTAGTTTTCTTTCGCAAATATCTGCTACAAGCTTTAAAGCCTCGACTTTTTGACCCTTGGTCTTAGCCTTGCTAATAGCCTTCATTGTCAGATTCAAGGCGTCTGTTGGCTTATCCTGTGCGGAAAGCTTTTTTGCCTTATCGATAGTTGATTCAAATGAAGAGCAAGATATCAAAAAAATAAGAATTAAAAGAATAGGGCTAAGCTTCTTCATTTTTTAATCTATTGATCTGCCTGTTCTAAGTCATTCACTTCACCATCATCGTCCTGGATCAAAGCAACTCCTGTTACGTGTTCCCCTACGTTGAGATTAATAACTCTAACTCCCTGGGTGTTTCTACCGTAAATAGAAATATCTTTAACTTTAGTTCTAATGGTTTGGCCTTCATTTGTGGTCACTAAAATATTGTCAGTCTCTTGAACCTTTTTGACACTTACAACTTCACCTACTTTATCTGTGATTTTTTGAGTGATTATTCCAACCCCACCTCTGGATTGTTTTCTATATTCGTCCAAAGCTGTTCGTTTACCGTAACCCTTCTTGGTGATAATTAGAATTGTGGCTGTGTCTTCTGCATCTATAACCTCTGCTCCAACTACTTCGTCACCTTTACCTAAGGTTATGCCTTTCACACCTCTGGCAGATCTTCCCATAGGCCTTGCATTACTTTCATCGAATCGTATAGACATTCCTTTTTTAGTGACAATCACCACTTCGTTTTTGCCGTTTGTCATACGACTGTTCACAAGATTATCATCAAGGTCGATCTTGACCGCGATAAGACCTGATGGTCTTGGTCTGGAAAATTCGGCAAGTGACGTTTTCTTTATAATTCCTTTTTTTGTTACTGAGATGACAAAGCAGTCCGGGTCAAATGTATCAACAGGCAATATCGCATTAACATTTTCACCCTGAGCAAACTGAACAATATTGTTAATAGATCGTCCTTTTGCGGTCCGACTTCCTTTTGGAACTCTATAAGCTTTCAACCAATAAAGTTTTCCTTTATCAGAATAGACTAGCAAAGTCGTATGAGTTGTGACGCTAAATACCTCTGACACAAAGTCAGCTTCTTTTGCTCCGCTGCCCTTTAGCCCTTTGCCTCCTCTTCGCTGAACACGATATTCGTCAAGATCTATACGCTTGATGTAACCCGTATTAGTTAAAGAGATAATTACATCTTCCTCGGCAATTAGGTCTTCGTCATCAATTTCTTCGTTGGCCTCTTCGATGACAGTAAGTCTTGGATTGGCATATTTACTTTTAATTTCTGTAAGCTCTTCCGAAATTATTTTATAAACTTCATTTACATCTGACAAAACTTTTTTTAACCATTCGACAGTTTTTAAAATCTGAGTGAGTTCATCTTCAATTTTATCTCTTTCTAATCCAGTTAGTCTTTGTAGCCTCATCTCTAAAATTGCTTGAGACTGCCTTTCTGAGAAAGAAAATTGGCTTATCAAATTTTGTTTAGCCAATGCGGTCTCTTTAGAAGCTCTTATTGTTTTAATTACTTCGTCAATTTGATCAAGCGCACGTTTTAGACCTTCTAAAATATGTGCTCTTGCTTCAGCTTTTTTAAGATCAAAAATTGAACGACGCGTAACAACGTCTCTTCTGTGTTCAACGAAGGCTTCTAAAACTTGTTTTAAGTTAAAAACTTTAGGTTGGTTTCTTGCATCTAAAGCCAAGGTTATTATACCAAAGCTCACTTGCATCTGGGTGAATTTGTAAAGCTGATTTAATATAACTTGTCCGTTTTCGCCACGCTTAACTTTGATAACAATTCGCATACCTTCACGGCTTGATTCATCTCGAATGTCGGTAATACCTTCTATCTTTTTATCCCTAACTAAATTAGCAATAGATTCGATCAATCGCGCTTTGTTAACTTGATAAGGGATTTCTGTGACTACAATGAATTCTTGGTCTTTCTTGATTTCTATTTCTGCAACTGATTTTAAAGTTATTACGCCCCGACCAGTTTTGTAAGCCTGCAAAATTCCCTTTCTTCCAGAAATTATTCCGTGGGTGGGAAAATCAGGACCTGGTATGAGCTCGATCAGTTCATCTAATGAACTGTCAGGATTTTCAATAAGTCTTAGGCAACCATCAATGACTTCACCTAAATTGTGCGGAGGGATATTTGTAGCCATCCCAACCGCGATACCAGAGCTGCCGTTAACCAGAAGATTTGGGTACTTAGCAGGAAGTACTGTAGGAATCATCAAAGAATCATCATAGTTAGGTACAAAATCTACTGTGTCTTTGTTGATATCTTGCAGCAGTTCTTCAGCAAGCTTTGTCATACGGACTTCTGTGTAACGTTGTGCTGCAGGGCTGTCCCCGTCTATAGAGCCAAAGTTACCTTGGCCATCAATCAAGCATTCTCGCATTGAAAACTCTTGAGCCATACGGACCATCGTATCGTAAACTGCTGTGTCACCATGTGGGTGATACTTCCCAATCACATCTCCAACAACTCGGGCAGATTTTTTGTATGGTTTATCATGCGTATTTTTTAGATCATTCATTGCAAATAAGATTCTTTTATGAACAGGCTTTAAACCATCTCGCACATCAGGAAGTGCTCGGCCAACTATGACACTCATAGAGTATTGTAAGTAAGCTTCTTTCATCTCTTTATTTATATCAACGTTTATTACATTTGAAATTGAATTGGTATTGTCCATTTACACGTCCAGTTCTTTTACCATCAAAGCGTTATTCTCAATAAATTTTCTTCTTGGTTCTACTTCTTCACCCATCAACACGCTGAACGTATCGTCCGCTACCATTGCATCATCCACAGTAACTTTTAATAATGTCCTATTGGCTGGATTTAGCGTGGTTTCCCACAGCTGTTCTGGATTCATCTCACCCAAACCCTTATAACGTTGGACATAAAGTCCTTTCTTACTCATTTCCATAACTGTATCGTAAAGCTCTCTGTAAGTGGTGACTTCAACCTCTTCAGTCTCGTTATTTACTTTGGCAGGCAGGATTAGTCTTGAAGACGATGAGGTCCATATTTTTCTTAGGTTCAGTAAATCAGAATCTTCGAAAGATTCTTCATCCAAACTAGTATAAAATGATTTGCCAAATTTCACAGTTTCAATTTTTATCGTTTTTTTATTGTTTTCGTCCTCTGTGAAGGTATGTTTAATTTTTGCTATCCCAAGTACAGGATTGTTTTTAAAATATTCTCTCATTTTTTCTATGCTCTCTTCAACATAGGGTAAGTCTTTTGAAAATTTAGTAAAATCTATATCAGACTCAACCATAAATTTTAAAACCTCAGGATCAGCTTTATATGAACTTTTTAACAGTAGGTCATAATAATTTGATATGTTCAAAAAGAACATCTTAAGTTCTTCTTCTGTTGTTCCTGTCTTCAAAGTGTCAAACGTGATATTTGATAAACTTGTTGATAGAAGATAATTCATAAGACCTTTTTCATCTTTTATATATTCTTCTTTTTTCCCTTTTTTTACTTTGTATAGTGGCGGCTGCGCAATATAAACATAACCATTTAATAAAACTTCTGGGAGTTGCCTATAGAAAAACGTCAGTAACAATGTTCTTATATGGGACCCATCAACATCAGCATCAGTCATTATGATAATCTTATGATATCTTATTTTTTCAGGCTTCACATTTTCTTTACCAATTCCAGTTCCTAAAGCAGCAACCATCATTTTTATCTCTTCGTTGGCCAGCATTTTATCGAAGCGTGCTTTTTCTACGTTTAAAATTTTACCTTTTAAAGGAAGAACAGCTTGTGTTTTTCTATCTCTGGCTTGCTTAGCAGAACCACCGGCAGAGTCACCCTCGACAAGATACAATTCGCATAGTGCTGGGTCTTTTTCTTGGCAGTCAGCCATCTTACCTGGCAAAGCACCACTATCTAAAGCTGTTTTTCTTCTCGTCAAATCCCTAGCACTTCTTGCAGCTAACCTTGCACGGGCTGACTCTACACATTTTTTAATAATGTTTTTTGCAATAGAGGGGTTTCGATCTAACCAGTCAGCTAATTTTTCATTAACCAAAGACTCTACAATTCCTTTAACTTCGGCATTTCCTAATTTTGTTTTAGTCTGTCCTTCAAATTGTGGTTCAACTACTTTAACGCTTATTACAGATGCTAGGCCTTCCCTAATGTCATCTCCGTCCAAGTTAGATTTTAAATCCTTCAACATGTTATTGCTAGTGGCGTAAGAATTAATCGAGCGGGTAAGAGCTCCTTTAAAACCAACAAGGTGAGTTCCACCTTCATGAGTGTTAATATTATTGCAGTATGTGTAAACGGTTTCGATGTAGGAATCATTCCACTGCATAGCGACTTCAACTTCAACGTCATCTTTGGTTCCACCAAAGGAAATTACTTCTGTATGTAAAGGTTTTTTTTTCCCATTGATATGGTCTACAAAATCAATCAATCCTTTTGTGAATTGAAAGATTTCTTCTTTGCCTGAGCGCTCATCTTTAAGATGAATGGCTAAGCCAGCATTCAAAAAAGCAAATTCACGAAATCTGTTTGCTAAAATGTCATATTGAAATTTTATAGTTTCATCTTTGAAGATATTTCTATCAGGCTTGAAAGTAGTTTTAGTACCAGTCTCCGTAGAATGTCCTATCTCTTCAATTGGCCCTTCAGGTACACCAATTTTGTATTTTTGTTTCCAAACTTTACCGTCTCTACGAACCTCGACCCGACAAGATGTAGATAAAGCATTAACAACTGACGCCCCCACACCATGAAGACCACCAGAGACTTTATAGGTATCGCTATCAAATTTACCGCCTGCGTGTAGCACGGTCATTACTACTTCTAAAGCTGATTTACCGCTTTTGTGGACTGTTACAGGAATACCGCGGCCATCGTCTTGAACGGTAACGGACTCATCTGGATGAACAACAATATGTATATTTTTACAGTAGCCTGCAACGGCTTCATCTACTGAGTTATCAACAACTTCCCACACAAGGTGATGGTAACCCTTCTGAGTTGTGTCCCCTATATACATTCCAGGGCGTTTTCTTACGGCTTCTAACCCTTCAAGTACCTGTATGGAACCTGCATCGTAATTTTTAGCTTTAGCTACTGAAGGATCTGAATTTGCTTCCATTAATTGTCTCCACTACACTTTTGGTAATCACTTATCTAAGTTTAGAATTCTGCCGTCTTCTATTTTGAACTGACTGTGAGGACCCATGGATTTTTCCATATTGTTCGACTTATCTGTTGTTGTGATTACTATTTGTGAATTTATACTTTTTAAAAAGTCCACAAGCCTAATCCTCTTCTTTTCATCCAATTCAGACATTACATCATCGAGCAACAAAACGGGTCTTTCTTTTCTAACATGAAACCTATATAAAACTTCTGCTATCTTGAAAGCGATTATTAAACCACGCTGTTGGCCTTGTGAACAATAATAACGCGAGTCCTTCCCGTTCAGAATAAACTCAACCTCGTGCTTGTGTGGACCCACAAGGCTATACCCAGTGGCAAGTTCAGCTTCGTAAAGTCTTTTAAGTCCAAGGTTCAAATTTTCGGTGATTTTTTGAGCATCGTACTCCTTAATTTCAGTTTTTGATGCGATGTATCTAAAGCTGAAGCTAGTTTGCTCTCCAAACATAAAATTTGTCGCATCTTGAATGTAAGGTTCAAACTTTTTCAAAAAGAATAACCTTAGTTCTATAAGGTCCAAAGCTTGCTTTAAAAAAATATCATTTAATGCTTCCAGTACCTGTCGAACCTGGGAAATATTTTTTAATCCTTTCTTAATATCACTTAATACTTTGTTACGGGCTCTTAATATTTTCTTATACTGAGAAACTGACTTTGAAAATTCAGGCAAACTTTCAATAAACTCATCAATAAGCTGCCTCCTTTCAGAAGGACCATTTTTTATGGCGGACAGACTTTCTGGACTAAACAGCACAATCGGACAAATTGTTGATATCTTTGTTGAAATTGTGCGTTTCTGATTTAACCAAACCGTTTTCTTATCGTTTTTTAATTCTATTTTTAAATAATTATTAACGAAATTTAAATCTAGAAAATTTGATTTTATAACAGTATTTAGTGACCCTTCTAGTGTTTCGTTTAAACAATGGGTAATATCTAGGGTTCTAAATGATTTACCCTTAGAGAATAAATATAAGCTTTCTAAAAAGTTTGTTTTACCCTGAGCATTTTCTCCATAAAAAATATTTACACCGTTTTCTAATAAGATCTCTTCTTTCTTAAAATTTCTAAAACTTTGTAATTCAACTTTTTGGAACGACATCAGGTATTAACTTAAATTCTCATAGGCATGACTATGCACTTATAGTCATTATCTAAGGTTGGTTTAATGAGCCCTGGTGACAATTGGTCGTTCAGCGAGATCGAAAGGTTTTCATCGTCGAAACTGGACAAGATATCCAGAACATATCTTGCGTTGAAGCCTATTTTTATATTTTCACCTTTATAATTAATTTCTATTTCTTCCTTAGCGTCGCCCATTTCTGGATTGTTTGATGTGATTTCCATCTTTCCATCAGTTAAAGAAAACGTAACTCCTTTAGATTTTTGATTGGATAGAAGTGAAACTCTTTTTAAAGAAGAAAGCAAATTTTCTCTGGGAACTTCAAGTGATAAACCAAGTTTTTGTGGAATAAGTTGCTGATAATTTGGATATTTGCCTTCAATTAGTCTTATAAATAAATACGTCTTGTTAGATCTCACTATCAGCTGAGCACCTTCAACCGCCATCTCTAAGTCGCCATCCGTTAAATCTAATATCTTCTTTAATTCGTGCAATCCTTTTTTAGGAATAATTATTCCAGATCCTAGATCAAAACTTTCAGATATCTTATCTATTTCCCTATCAACCAAACTTAATCTGTGGCCGTCTGTAGCAACCATTCTAAAATACTTTTTATTGTCCTTACTCTGCTTTTCAAAAAAAACCCCGTTCAAATGGTATCTAGTTTCATCATTCGAAACACTATAAATTGTTTTTTCAATCATTTCGGACATTACAGCTGAATTAATTTTTGTGAATTTATCTGTGGATAGTGTTGGAAAGACTGGGTACTCCTCTGGATTCAGTCCTACAATATTAAATACACTTTTCCCCTGAGATATTTCTATCCAATGATTCTTCTTTTTTTCAAAAGATACAAGTCCATCAGGAAGTTCTTTTAAAATATCAAAGAGACTTTTTGCGTTTATTACAGCTTTTCCTTCTTCTTTGACTTCACATACAACTTCGTCTGTTAGACTGACTTCTAGATCTGTTGCGTATATTTTCAAAGTATTATTCTGAGACTCAAGAAGTACATTTACTAACACTTGCATAGTATTTCTTTTTTCGACAACATTTTGGGCTTTTGAAATAAGGTTTAAGAATTCCTTTTTATCTACCTGAATTTTCATATTTTTTGTTCCTTTAATTCCCTATATCTATATATATAAATAATAGTAATAGTAGTAGGGGCTGTTAGTATGCATAAAACTGAATTAACCTGTTGTAATTGCTAATAAAACTCTGTGGATAATCAACTGTACAATTTCGTCTTAACTTGCCACTTATCCACGGGTGAACATTACCCACAAAGTTATACCTTAGATATCAACAACGCTATCCACAATAAACATTCACAGACCTGTGATGTTGTGGATAGAGGTCTCTAAGTCTTCGATATCACTTGATAAATCTGGATCTTTAATGCGTTGACTCTCAATTCTTTTGATCGCATTTATAACAGTTGTGTGATCCTTGCCACCGAAGGCTCTACCGATCTCGACAAGTGATTTATCCAAATGTTTTTTAATTAAATACATAGCAACTTGTCGTGCTGTCACGATTGGTTTGGTCCTTGATTTAGCCTTCAATTCTTGAATCCTGATTTTATAATGTTCAGAAACTATTTTTTGAATATCCTCTATAGACAGGGCCTGCTGTTCGATGTGTGCAGCTAAAACCTTTTTGCACAATTCTAAATCGATAGAGTCACCATTCAGGTCAGAGTAAATTCTTACTTTGTTTAAATTACCCTCTAATTCACGAATTGATCGCTTAGAAATTTTAGCTAAGTAGTTTACAACTTCGTTAGACAGTTTTACCTTTTGTTCTTCGGCTTTGTATCTAAGTATAGCAACCCTTGTCTCAACATCGGGCATCTGGATGTCAGCTATAAGGCCCCATTCAAGGCGAGTGCGTATCCTGTCTTCCAAGCCTTTAATATCTTTAGGCATTCTGTCACTTGCTACCACAACTTGCCTCTTGGTTTCCAGATATTCGTTCAGCGTGTGAAAGAACTCTTCCTGAACAGCTTCCCCGCGCCCTAAGATCTGAATGTCATCAACCAACAACATATCTGCCTGATCACGGTATTTCTGCCTAAATTTATGCATTTCCCCGCGTCGAATACTGGAGATACATTCGTTCAAAAATCTCTCAGCGGAGACATAACAGATTTTAATGCCCGGGCTCTTTGTTACTATATGAGTTCCTACCGCATTAATTAGATGAGTCTTACCCATACCTGTTGGTCCGCAGATAAATAATGGGTTGTAACGTCTTGATGCTGGATTTTCTGCTACGCTGTAGCAGGCAGCGTGGGCGAATTCATTATTGCGACCTACAACAAAACTTGAAAATGTGTAAGAGGGATCTAAATTATCAGAACTATTTTGTTTTGGATTATCGCTATAATTTCTAAAACTTAGATTAGGCTTGCTATTTGGATTGTTATAGGTTTTCGACTGATGTTGTTTTAGAGTCGACGCTAAAGACTGGCTTACTTCGACGTCTTCATTGTTTTTTTGAGTTATTTTAGGATCAACGACAATTTTAACCTCAAAATTATTGCTATAAAACTGAGATATCTCCTGTCTGATCTGAGACATAAAATTCTGTGAAATCCAATACTCATGCAAATCAGTAGGAACTCCTAGTTCGAATTCTAGATCCCCGTCTTGATCATTGATTTTTAGTAATTCTGTAGGAACTAGCCATAAATTTAATGGTCTATTATCAACACTTTTGTTTTGGAGATTCTTTTTCACCTTTTCCCAAAAATCATGATAATCAAGTTGCAAGCATCCCCCTAACTTAAACGTGTATTGTGAGCATCACTAAATAACCAAAACAATCGAGTATTTCGAGGTATTTTTGAAGAGCTATATTTGTTAGCACGCCCTGTGGATAAGTCAAACACCTTGACCTGAGGTTCTGCAATGTGATTAATTGCGTCTTTACTCGATTGGGTCTAGTAGCAAGCCCGATTGAAACTCAAATAGATTGTATGCGGTTTCGCTTAATTTATGCATGTAAAGTCCCGGTAGCTAAAAACTATAAGGCTGGGACTGAAAGGAGAATATTGTGAAAAGGACGTATCAACCAAGTCGGAAAAAAAGAAAATCTACTCATGGTTTTAGAGCGCGAATGGAAACTAAAAGTGGTAGAGACGTTTTATCACGTCGAAGAGCTAAAGGAAGAAAAAGGTTAACTGTTGCCGTTGGTGGAAAATAAGTCACTTTTTGTACTAAAAAATTCTAAAGATTTTGAAATTTTAAAGTCTAAATGTTCGAAAGTTTTCTTAGAAAAAAAAATACTTGTTTGTTATTTTCCAAATAATCTAGGTTACCATCGTTTCGGCTGGACCCTTCCAAGATCTGTGGGAAATGCGGTGCTAAGAAATAGAATGAAACGATACGCTAGAGAGTTTTTTAGGTCACAAAATCACCTTATTTCCAATTCTAAACTTGATGTTAACTTAGTCTTTCTAAAAAGCGGTTCTCATCAGCTCAAAAAAATGGATTATAATGAGTTTCAAAAATTGCTTTTGCCATGTTGGCAAAAAATTACAATCTAATCTGTTCAACACCTTGAACCCCTCGTTATTTTTAAGATCGCTTGCTCTATTTTTGATTGGATTTTACAGATCTTTGCTAACAGCTCATATGGGTGCTGGCGTTTGCAGGTTCGAACCTTCGTGCTCTACATATGCTAATGAAGCATTCCTCAAATACCCTTTCTTTCTAGCCCTTAAACTTACCTTTTGCCGTTTCATAAAATGCAGACCGGGTTCAAGTTTCGGTTTTGATCCATTGCCCGCTATTGGACCTAATTCACCGGTGAAGCCTCAGGAGAATTCTAATGAACTCAAATAAAAAACCAACTTTTTTTGAGCCTAAAACTATAATTGCCCTCATTCTTACTATGGTTGTTTTCGTGCTTTGGCAGAATCATATGAAAACTAAGTACCCGCAAATTTATAGTTCAAAGGCTAAGTCTACAGGCGAAGTTAACCCCGGTAAACTTGTTGATGGTAAAGCTGAAGGGCCTAATACAAACTTGAAAAAAGATTTGGTAACTGGTGACAATGAGTCAGTCGATATTGAATCTACAAAAGCCGAAGCAAAATCTAAAATTGTGGTAAAGGAATCATTCACGACCTTCGAAACTGAAAATTGGTACGCTAAAATTAGCAATATGGGTTTGGAATTTAAAACAGTAGAGCTAAAAGAGTACAAGGAAAGATCATTAACCAATGTCGGGTTTAAGAATTTATTTAAAACAACCATGTTAGGTTCAGATGACGCTATCCCCTTTACTTTAAGTAAAAGAGAAGCCGATACAATTGTTGGAACTTATTCTACTGAAACAGGAACAATCACTAAAACGTTGAAGTTCAATCCCAAGAATTATTCCATATTTGCCTCTTATGAAATTAAGGGTGTTTTTCCAGGTCTTTCAGTTTTTGTAAGTATGCCAGTTAAGCCTGACACTAAATCCAGTTTTCTTGTTCCAAGTTTTGATAAGCAAGAGTATGTAGTCATCAATTCTGAAGATGAAGATAGAGATGTGCTTTCGTTGGACGACTTCGGAACGAAAACCTTTAACCAAGTTAAGCTTGTTTCGTTAGGTTCTCAATTTTTTTCAAACGCCATTGTTGATGAGTCCTCACCAAAACCAGACGCTGTGCTGTTCGCTGATCAAATAAGCAAAAGGGTTTTCGCTAGGTTAGACTATCAATTTTCTAACAATTTAAAATCCTATTCTATTTCACAAACTTATTTCGCAGGACCCAAAGATGATGTGATTCTGAATAGCGTTGATAAACAGATGTCTAATCTAATTAACTTCGGAATGTTTAAAGTAATATGTGAACCTATCTTATATGTCCTTAAGTTCTTTTATTCAATTTTTTCTAATTATGGCATAGCAATCATCCTTTTAACTTTACTAATGAGACTTCTAGTTTTCCCGATTGCTTATCGTGGATACAAATCTATGGATAAAATGCAGAAGATCCAGCCGCAATTGAAAGCCATACGTGAAAAGTATAAAGACGATTCTCAAAAAGCGAATCTTGAAACCATGGCTTTAATGAAAGAAAAGAAAGTAAATCCTGTGGGTGGGTGTCTACCTATGCTAATACAATTACCTATATTTTTTGCTTTCTATAGGGTGCTATCTGAAAGTATAGTGATGTATCAAGCTCCATTTATGCTGTGGATCGATGATCTGAGCTTAAAGGATCCGTATTATGTTCTACCTGTTTTGATGGGCCTGACCATGTTTATTCAGCAAAAATTAACACCAACGGCCCTGGAGCCCATGCAACAAAAAGTAATGCTGTTTATGCCTGTTATATTTTCAGTATTCATGATTTCCCTTCCAAGTGCGCTGACCCTGTATATATTTGTCAGTACGTTATTTGGTGTACTACAACAATATTTATTTACAAAATCAAAAACACAAGCAATGACTGCAGTTAAAGGAGTATGACATGACTAGTTTTTTAAGTCGAATTTTTGGTGGTGGTTCTAGAAAAAGCAAAGTAGAAGCCTTTATAGAAGATAAGATGGTAAATCTGTTAAGTAAGGCTGGTCTCAAATTGTCTTTTGACCTGAAAGTTTCAGAGGATCAAAAAAAAATTCTGATTGATCTTTATGGCGAAGATGAAGAGATGGCAAAGGACCGAGATGCTCAGCTATTGGATGCTTTTCAACTATTTCTTAAAAGAGCAACTCAAAACGAATATCCTGAAGAAAAGGTAAGTATAATTGTGGATTGTGACTCTTATCGCGAGCAGTCTGATGACGAATTGTTGAAGCTTGCCGATAAACTAAAAGAACAAGTACTGAAAAAGAAAAAGCCTTCTTTTGTTAGGGCTTTACCCCCTAGAGAACGAAAGATTGTTCACCAGCACTTGTCTGAAGATAAAAGATTCAGGACTAAAAGCGTCGGAGACGGAATGTTTAAAAAAATTAAAATCTCATTGGCTGGAGAAAAGCCAAGCAACAGGCCTAGAAATTCTGATAGAAAAACCGGTAGCGGACCTAGGCGCAATGAAACTAAGGGTTCCTCTGTTTCTGTACAAAGCGAATCTGTAGAGTCAACTAAAGCTAATGAACAGGGTACATCCACAGACATATAATTATGATTTACGACCGTGAAGATACTATATGTGCACAATCCACCCCGGTCGGGCGTGGCGGTATCCACGTAATACGAGTTTCTGGGACCCATAGTCTTGATTTTGTAACCGAGGTTTTTAATTCTTGGGAGCCTTTTGCAAAGGTCGTTAGTCATCAAGTTTACTATGGATTTATTCTTGATCCACGAAGTGGAAATAGCATAGATGAAGTCATGGTTACGTATTTCGAGCATGGAAGATCTTTTACTTTTGAAGATACCGTTGAAATTTCATGTCATGGGAATCCAGTCATAGTAAGACAGATAATTGATGTCTTGATACAGAATGGCTGCCGCTTAGCTGAAAGAGGTGAGTTTACCTATCGGGCTTACAAAAATGGAAGGTTATCATTAACTCAAGCAGAAGCTGTTTTATCACTAATTGATACAAATACTGCTGCCGGGGTAGCAAAGTCATTGCGGCTTTTAGGTGGACAAAGCATAGAAATTACAAAATTAGTTGAGCAAAAGCTTATTTGGGTAGTTTCTCGGTTGGAAGCTAGGATTGATTTTTCTACTGAAGATATTTATCTTGAAAAAGACGATGTGATTTTAGGAAAATTGGCTGAAGTTTCCGTTTTGTTAAGTGATTCACTGACAGCTTTCAAAAAACACAAAGTTTTTGACAGAGGTTTAAAAACACTGATAGTCGGTCCACCTAATGCGGGTAAATCTAGTTTGTTTAATAAGCTATTAGGTTCAAACCGTTCTATAGTTTCTAGCCTTCCAGGCACGACGCGCGATTATCTTACTGAAACTATAGACGTCGATGGATTTACATTTGAAATAGTTGACACAGCAGGCTTACGTTTGGCTTCAGATGAAATCGAGGCTGAAGGAATTAGTAAGGTTCAGGAGTTGATCAAGATTTGTGACCTAATTATTCTAATGGTAAGTGCTGATCAATTGGATTCAAATTTTATAGCTAGTTTGGACAACGATTTTGTTGGAAAGAAAATAATACCAGTTATAAATAAAATAGATTTGGTTCAGGATCTTGGCTTTCCGCTTAACTCTTCCGTGAAAAATCTATTTTTAGACTTTATTCCCATTTCGGTTACAAAAAATTTAGGACTGGATAGTTTATTCAGCCAGATGGTCGATAAGGTTGAAAAGATAGAGTTTGTTGAAAGCATAGAAATAGGTAGTTTACGGCAAGCCGAAGCCTTAAAAGCTGCATTGGACCATCTTGACCTGGGGATTAAGGCACTTACCGAGGGTTTAGGCGAAGAATTTGTTTTGTCACACTTAACTTCATCAATGAAAGCGCTTTTTTTGATAACCAACGAAAACAATGAAGAAATTATAAGGAACAAGATTTTTAAAGATTTCTGCTTGGGTAAATAGTTTTTCCCAAGAATTTGTTGGACGCCATGACCTTAAAGATTGTATCAAGTAATTTCTATGAAATCTAACTTTGACGTTATTGTTGTTGGTGCTGGTCACGCGGGTATAGAAGCTGCTCATGTTGCTGCACAGAGAGGTATGAGCGTAGCTTTGCTTACAACAGATAGTTCAAAGACAGGGTTCATGAGTTGTAATCCATCCATCGGCGGGCTTGCTAAGGGACACATGGTCCGAGAACTTGATGCGTTGGGTGGGGTTATGGGTGAAATTTCTGATTCCGCTACTATCCAGTTCAAAAAGCTAAATGCCCGCAAGGGTCCCGCTGTGCGAGGTTCGCGCGCACAGTGTGACAAAGACATTTACTCTAAGTCGGCATTCCGAAAAATTCATACACATCCAAATATATCACTGCTTTCTTTTGAGGTAGATGCCTTGATCCTTGATGGAGACAGTTGTTTAGGCGTTTACACTATTGACGGTTCAAAAGTTTATTCCAAGAAAGTTATTTTAACTACTGGTACTTTCATGAATGGAGTTATGTATATAGGACTAAAGAAAATGGCTGGGGGTCGAGTCGGAGAAAAATCTACAACTGGCCTATCTCAACAGCTTTCCAGCCATGGGTTTAAAGTTACCAGACTTAAAACTGGTACGCCACCTAGACTAAAAAGATTGTCGATTAATTGGGAAGTTCTCGATAAGGAATTTGGTGATTCAAATTTTCAGCCCTTTAGTATAATGAGTAGTGCTAAGATGCCCTACGGTCCTGTCGCTTGCGGGATAAGTTATACCAACGCTGAAACTCATGACATTATCAGAAAAAATCTTGACCAATCAGCCATGTTTACTGGTTTGATTGAAGGTGCTGGGCCAAGATATTGTCCTAGTGTTGAGGATAAAGTGGTGCGTTTTGCCGATAAGGATAGGCATCAAACTTTTTTAGAGCCAGAGGGTTTGGATTCGAAGTCCATTTATCTGCAAGGCATATCTACCTCTTTGCCCGAAGATATACAATTACAGTTCCTTAGAACAATTGAAGGGTTAGAAAACGTCGAGCTTCTTCGGCCTGGTTACGCTGTCGAGTATGATTTTTTACAACCAACCCAGATTAAACCTAGTATGGAAACGAAGGCTATAAAAAATCTTTATTTTGCAGGTCAGATAAATGGTACGAGCGGTTATGAAGAAGCAGCTGTTCAAGGCTTTATGGCTGGACTCAATGCTGCTTTAGAAATTGAACAGTTGGAAAGTTTTATATTAAAAAGGCATGAAGCCTATATTGGCGTATTAATAGATGACCTTGTAACCAAAGGCACAATTGAGCCTTACAGGATGATGACTTCAAGAGCCGAGTATAGGTTATTACTTCGAGAGGACAATGTTTACGAAAGGCTTTCTAGTTATGCAAATAAATATTATTTATATAGCGATTCAAAAGCTTCTAAGATTTTTGAGCTATTAAGTTCTAGAACAAGCTATAAGTCTAGTCTGCAGAACTTTAGATTGGTTCCTAATCAGAAGTGGAATCAGTTTTTGATAAATATTGGAACTAAACCTTTGCTGAAGCCTTCAAGCCTTTCCGAACTTTTACGCAGATCAGAGGTCTTACCTGAACACTTTCTACCATTAGATTCAGATTTTGATGTAGATGAATCAATTTCTGGCCCTGTAACTATTGATATTAAGTATGAAGGTTATATCAACAATGAGCGCTTAATAATTGAAAGGATGAGTAAGCTTGAAAATTCTAAGATACCCGTTGATTTCAATTACCATAGTCTTCAATCGTTATCTTTAGAAGAAAGAGAAAAGCTGACTGATATAAAACCTGACACTTTAGCTCAAGCGGCTCGTATAAGTGGTGTTAACCCCTCAGCCATTCAGGCTCTTATGGTTAGGCTGGGATATTAAGTTGAAAACCAAGCTGACAAGTTTTTGTGAGCTTGTTCTGA
Source organism: uncultured Pseudobdellovibrionaceae bacterium (assembly GCA_963803705.1). Classification (GTDB taxonomy): domain Bacteria; phylum Bdellovibrionota; class Bdellovibrionia; order Bdellovibrionales; family UBA1609; genus JAMLIO01. The sequence goes on from CAWDNU010000001.1 coordinate 209,576, forward strand.
AGTTCAACCCTGTCCTTAACTTGATTAGCCCAAAGGATATCCAATCTCTGCAGGCAAAGCATATTTCGGATGCCGAGGAGTCATTCAGAGTATTCATGGATATCTATGGACAATCAAATGATTACTCTGTGTATGATTTGGGTTCCGGAAATGGAACTCCGGGAATTGTTTGGGCAATACTAGACCGCGACACCGCCTTTAACCTGGTTGAGTTAGACAGTAGAAAAGCTGAATTTTTAAGACACTGTGTCCGTGAGCTCTCTCTTTCAAATGTAAAGGTCATAAACAGGGATTTTAAGGCGTTAGTTTTCCCTATAAATAGCGTATTAATTGCCAGAGCATTTATGAATATTAATAAACTGCTGCGGTTTGAAAATGTCTTAAAAAACCCTTGTTTTCTATTAAAAGGTTCCACGTGGAACAACGAACTTAACGGTGTTCAACATTTATCTTTATGTGCCCATGAGTATTCGCTTGCGAACGGCGACAAAAGACATTTAGTGGTACATATACCCAAGAATACTCAAGATTAATATTTATAATACGTTCTTCAAGAAACACCATTAATCAACTATTACGTTCCTTTAGTTCAATATTAGGGCCTGTGAAAGATTGATCTAGGTTTTTACTACTTAATCTTTAAAAGAATTTGCTTTGTGCTCCCCTTCGCTATTTTCGATGTAGCTATAGTCACACTTCAAAACCTCAGTCTACGCTTAAAACAACTTCAATTGAATCTACAGGATTTAAAACTCAGATGAATCTTCCACAGGCCTTATTAATTTTCACTCCATAAAAATTACGCGAGCAGTCTTTAACATTAGCTGTAGACACATTTTGTTCCACGTGGAACTATTATTACTTATTAGGGGGTTGTGTGGCGAAAGTAATTTGTATTGCGAATCAAAAGGGCGGTGTTGGAAAAACTACCAGTTCGATAAACATCGCGTCATGCCTGGCAGAAATGGGGCGAAAAGTATTACTGATAGACATGGACCCACAGGGCAACGCGTCAAGTGGGTTGGGCGTTAAGCGCCACGAACAATCTGATAAAAATATTTACCATGTGCTAATCGGTGAGAGAAAGATAAAAGATGCGATATTCCCAACTGGACACAAAAATTTGAACATTGTTCCCGCAAATCCTGATCTGGTAGGTGCGGAAATAGAATTAATTGATGTTCCAGAGCGTGAATTTAGGCTAAGAGAGGCGCTGGAAGGCATACAAAGTAACTATCATTACATATTTATAGACTGCCCCCCTTCTTTGGGATTGTTAACTATAAATGCTATGTCCTCCGCTGACAGTTTCATCGTGCCCCTTCAGTGCGAATATTTTGCATTGGAAGGGCTTTCGCAACTATTAAATACGGCCGGCCTGTTGAAAAAGAAGTTAAATCCATCTTTAAAGATTGATGGCATTGCTTTAACAATGTTTGATACTAGAAATAATTTAGCTCACCAAGTTGTATCGGAGATAAATGCACACTTTGGCGACAAAGTTTTTCAAACTATCATTCCAAGAAACGTAAGACTTAGCGAAGCGCCAAGCCACGGACAATCAATTATTGCCTACGACCCAAAATCCGTTGGGGCAAAAAAGTATATGTCCTTAGCCCGCGAGATTGATATGAGAACCCAAAAAGCAGAGCAGGTTAAAAAGCGAAGTTCCCAGGGTAAACAAGTCCAAGGGGGTTTTTAATGACTAAGTTGAATCAGAAAAAAATTGTAAAAAGCAGACTGGGAAGAGGGCTAAACTCTTTACTAGGTGGCTCTATGGATGAGGAGCTAGACGAAGGTCCTGCTAAAAAACGAAAAACAGCAGCAATGCCCAATAAAAAGAATCTTCTTAAGGGAAAAGCCTCAGCGATTGAAGTAGAAGAAGAGGTCGAACTAGATGTAAAATTTAGAAAAGAGCCAAACCAAGCCAATGAGCTAGACAGAATTCACAATATTTTTGTAGAAAATATTTCGCCTAATAAGAACCAACCCAGAAAAATATTTTTAGATGATGCACTAAAAGAATTGTCGGATAGTATTAAAGAGAAAGGAATTATGCAGCCTATCGTTGCACAAAGAATAGATAAAAAAAACTTTGAAATTATTGCGGGTGAAAGGCGTTGGCGTGCCGCTCAAATTGCTGGTTTGAAATCAGTTCCTGTTATTTTGCGGGTAACGGATGAAAAAGATTCTTTAGAGTTAGCACTAATTGAAAATATTCAGCGAAACAATTTAAATTCTATAGAAGAGGCAGAGGCGTACCAGGTTTTAGTTGATAAATATAACATGTCCCAATCAGACATTGCCCAAAAAGTTGGGAAAGAGCGAGCAACTATAACCAATACATTAAGGTTACTAAAGCTATCTAAAGAAGTTCAAGAATACGTATCTCAGAAGCAATTGAGTATGGGTCACGCTAGAGCCTTAGTTGCGGTTGACGACTTGGAGCTGCAAAGAAAATTGGCCAAAAAGTGCATTGACCTCACATTGAGCGTCAGGGCTACAGAGAGATTGGTTAAGAATGCCTTGGAAGGTAGCGATCAAGATAGCCAACCAGAAACTGCTGAGCAGAAAGCTATAAAAAACTTAATGTTAGAAATCCAGAGGATCACAGGCGCAAGAACTAAAATTTCCTATAAAAGTGGCCGTGGGGACTTAACAATGAAATTTTATAGCAAAGATCAGTTTGAGGGACTTATAAAGAAAATTAGATCATGGAATTGAAAAGGTAAAAAAGGATTATTATGAAATCAGCTCAGTTTGAACAAACATTTAATGATGGGTCTCTTTCCGCTTTGTTAGGGCCAGGAACACAATTTGACGGAAAACTTTCATTCGAAGGCACCGTTAGAATCTCTGGAGAATTCAAAGGCGAGATTTATACAAATGACACTTTGGTTTTGGACAGTACGGCAGACTTCGAGGGGCAGATTGAAGCAAACGAAGTTATAATCTCTGGATCTGTAAAAGGTAATATTTTTGCCAAAACAAAAGTGACCATGCATGCACCCGCCCACTTTACAGGCACAGTAACATCGCCTTCGTTGAGTATAGATGACGGAGTCGTGTTCGAAGGGGCATCTTATATGCCGCAAACAACATAAAGATTGACCACATTTGTTCTGTGATGATAGCTCTTTGATCAAAAGGGCATTTAAAAAATGGACATGATCTCATCTATAATTATCTCTTTGGGTATAGATTATACCTTATTTATTCAGCTTGGAATTTATTTAGTAACTTTTGTCGTACTTTATAATATTGCGTTCAAACCATATTTCCTGGCATCTGAAGAAAGAAGAAAACAAACCTCTGGTAGTTTAGAACTTGCTGACAAAGCTGAAGAGATAATAAGAAAAAGCGAGGAGCGCTATCAAAAACGAGCACGCCAAATTAACGACGAGATTTCACTTGTTTTTAAAGAGCAACGAAGTTCCGCAGTTAGAGAGTCAGACATGATCAATGAACAGGCATCAAAAAAATCAAAAGAAATTATGGGAGACGCTCAGCTTCAACTTTCAAGTCAGCTAGAGCAAGCTCAAGCCCAGTTCGAGCTAATGTCCAAAGAAGTTTCAGCGGTCATAGTTCAGCAACTGTTAACTAAAAGAGGGAAAGGTTAATGGTTACCAGACTTTTTTTTATATCTGTTCTACACTTAACTTCTTTTAGCGCTAATGCCTCAGGCACTGCAGATACTGACATTCCATGGTCTCTGATCACAGCTCAAATAGTTAACTTTAGTTTGTTTGCATTAGCTATAATTTTTTTGTTGAAAAAACCAGCTTCAGAATATTTTACGAAATTTAGAACAGACTTTTTGGAAGAGTCGTCTAAAGCTCAAATGGTAGTTGCAGCTGCAGAGAAGCAAAAGAAACAAATCGATGACCGCTTAAATACTTTGGAAACAACATATGCAACTAAACTAGAGGGTTCCAAAAAAGAGGCCCAGATTTTGAAAGAAAATATCGTAAAAGAAACACAAGAAAGAGCCAACAGACTTATTATAGACACGAAAGAAAATGCTAACATTTTGTTTAAAACGGCTGAAGTTGCGATGAGAAATAGAGTGCTTACAATGGCAGTTAAATCGGCTACAAATGATTTAACAAAAAAGATTGATAACAAAGAGTCTGATCGCTTACACGATGAATTCCTAGAAGAAATTTCAGCAGGTTTGTCATGAGTAAAGACTTCGTAAATCAGTATGCGAAAGCACTTTTTGAAGTAGCTGATAACTTACAGACAAAAAGTAAATATTTAGATCAAATTAGGATTATAGGAGAAGCGTTATTTCAAGACGTAGAAATTTTGAATTTCTTTAAATCTGTTGAAGTATCGCTTGAAGAAAAGCAAAAAACACTTAGTAAAGCACTTGATTCGGAATTGGTTTCAGCAGATGTAATTAAGACCGTTAAATTGATCTTAGACAGGAATAAAATTTCCTATCTCCCTCAAATTGTTTTGGCTTATCAATCCTTAAATGATCATGCCAACGGTGTTGTAAGGGGAACAGTTAGGTCCTCGCATGAGTTAGAACCAGATCAACAACAAGCTTTAGTTTCGAAAATTGAAACTGTGCTGAATAAAAAAGTAATATTAGATTACATCAAAGACTCAAAAGTAATCGGTGGGCTTAAAGCGCAAGTCGGAAGCTACACTTTTGATGATACTTTTGAAACTCATTTGAAAAAGATGAAAGACCAAATTAACAGGAGAACTCATTAATGGAAATTCGTGCAGACGAAATCAGTCGAATCCTTAAAGAAGAAATTAAAAATTACGGTAAAACTGTAGAAATAAGTGAATCTGGAACAGTGCTGTCTGTAGGTGATGGTGTGGCTAGAGTTTACGGGCTAGAAAATGCTATGGCTGGCGAACTTGTTGAGTTTTCAAGCGGCGTTACTGGAATGGTTTTGAACTTGGAAAGCGACTCTGTTGGTGTGGTGATTTTGGGGGAAGACCAGGAAATACGTGAAGGTGACGTTGTAAAAAGGACCAAAAGAATTGTGCAAGTGCCAGTAGGCGAGGGTCTTTTGGGACGTGTCGTAGATGTTCTCGGGAACCCTATTGATGGAAAAGGACCAATTGAATCTAAAGAGTTTAGGGTGGTTGAAACCAAAGCTCCGGGTATAATCACAAGACAGCCTGTACATGAGCCATTACAGACCGGTATAAAAGCCATAGATTCAATGATACCAATTGGTAGAGGTCAGCGCGAGCTGATAATTGGTGACAGACAAACTGGTAAAACTGCTATCGCAATTGATACAATTATTAACCAAGGCAACCAAGACGTAAAATGTTTTTATGTAGCTATAGGACAGAAGAAATCGACTGTCGCACAAGTTGTTGAAAAGTTAAGGGAAGCCGGGGCTTTAAAGTATACAACTGTTATAGTCGCGTCTGCCTCCGATCCAGCTCCTTTACAGTTTTTAGCGCCTTATTCTGGTTGCGCTATGGCTGAATATTTCAGAGACAATGGTCAACATGCCTTGATCGTTTATGACGATTTAACAAAGCAAGCTCAGGCCTATAGACAGCTTTCACTATTGTTAAGACGGCCTCCTGGTCGAGAAGCCTTTCCTGGCGATGTATTTTATATTCATTCAAGACTTTTAGAACGGGCTGCAAAAATGAGCGAGGCCGCAGGAGGTGGCTCACTCACTGCGCTTCCAATTATTGAGACTCAAGCAGGTGATATATCCGCTTACGTTCCGACAAATGTGATTTCAATCACAGACGGTCAAATCTTCTTAGAGTCAGATCTGTTTTTTAAAGGGATCAGGCCGGCGGTTAACGTGGGTAAATCAGTATCACGAGTTGGCGGGGCTGCTCAGATAAAAGCAATGAAGCAAGTTGCTGGAACACTTAAATTAGATTTAGCACAATTTCGTGACTTAGAGGCTTTTTCCGCATTCGCATCGGATTTGGATGCTGCTTCTCAGCGACAGTTATCAAGAGGACGAAAACTTGTAGAAACTTTAAAGCAGCCTCAGTACACGCCATACAGAGTTGAAGACCAAATCATGGTAATTTTCAGCGCTACTAATGGATACATGGATGCAGTAAGCGATAAAGAAATTGGGCGATACGAAAAAGAGTTTATCCAGTTTATGGGTCAAAAGTATTCTGATTTAACTGGAAAAATTGCTAGCGAAAAGAAAATCTCGGATGAGATCAAAAATAAATTGATCGAGGCAATCACAGAGTTCAACTCAATTTTCAAATCCACCCAGTCTTAAACCTTAGCAAGTAGGTAAAGTTGGCTAATTTAAAAGACATACGAAGTCGTATTCAAAGCGTAAAAAATACTCAGCAGATCACTAAGGCCATGAAAATGGTCTCTGCGGCTAAACTGCGTCGGGCCCAAGAAAATATTATTAACTGTCGCCCCTACGCAAGTAAAATTTTGAATCTGATAAAGGACATTTCGGCTTCGGACGAACTAAGTCATCCACTTTTAAATAGCAAACAGACGCCCAATAAAATTTTATATGTTGTTCTTACAAGTGATAGAGGTTTATGTGGAGGCTTCAATAATAATTTATCTAGGTGGGCCTATAAGAACTCACTGAAGTTGCAGAGCAAGTATGAACAACTTGATTTTTATTTTATAGGTAAGAAAGCAGCGGACTTTTTCAAAACCAAAGATATAAAACCAATTAAAGCTATGGAAAATTTGGCAAAAGAAATTTCCTACGATTTGGCAAGAAGCGTTTCAGAAGACTTACTTAAGTATTTTACAGAAGGTAAATACGACGAAATTCATCTAATTTATAATGAATTTAAGTCAGCTATCGCTCAGGAGATTGTGTCAGAAAAATTACTGCCTTTAGATGTTGAGATAAGCGACAGTGTTGAATCTGAAATTTCAGTGGATTTTAAATTCGAACCCTCAGCCCAAAAAATGTTAGATCCTTTATTGAAGAAAAATTTTGCTGTTCAAATATATAGAGCAATGTCTGAAAGCATTGCTGCAGAACACGCAGCACGCATGACTGCTATGGAAAATGCAACTAAAAATGCTGGCGAGATGATTTATAAACTTACGCTTACATATAATAAAGTTAGACAAGCAAATATCACAACTGAATTGATTGAAATCACTTCCGGTGCAGAAGCACTTCAGGGTTAAAAATTTTGATGACGAGGTAATAAAGATGCAAAAAGAAATTGGTAAAATTAAACAAGTTATGGGTCCTGTAGTTGATGTTCAATTTGGTGGAACTGAATTGCCGTCAATTTTTACAGCTTTAAGAGTGACAAACCCAAATATAGATGAGCGCGCAGATAACTTAGTTTTAGAGGTGGCTCAGCATTTAGGCGATGGAGTCGTTAGAACTATAGCCATGGAAAGCACGGATGGTCTGACCCGTGGAACTGATGTTAGAAATACAGGGGAAATGATTAGCACACCAGTAGGCTCGGAAGTTCTTGGTCGAATTATAAATGTAACCGGTGACCCGGTAGACGGTGGCGAACCGGTTAAATCGAATGAAAGATGGGGCATCCATAGAGCCGCGCCTAAATTCGAAGATCAATCTATAAAAGCCGAAATGCTAATGACTGGAATTAAGGTCGTCGATCTTTTGGCGCCCTACTCTAAAGGTGGAAAGATTGGCTTGTTCGGCGGCGCAGGAGTTGGAAAAACAGTTCTGATTCAAGAGCTTATCCGTAACATCGCAACCGAGCATGGTGGTTATTCTGTATTTGCTGGAGTTGGTGAAAGAACCCGAGAAGGGACAGATCTTTGGCTTGAGATGAAAGAGTCTGGTGTTATCGATAAAACTGCTCTTGTTTATGGTCAAATGAATGAACCCCCAGGGGCTAGGGCTAGGGTAGCTTTAACTGGATTAACTGTAGCTGAATATTTTAGGGACGTAGAAAACCAAGACGTTTTATTTTTCGTAGATAATATCTTTCGTTTTACTCAAGCTGGCGCAGAGGTATCCGCTTTGTTAGGACGCATTCCTTCGGCGGTGGGCTATCAGCCGACACTGGGTACTGAGATGGGGACCTTACAGGAAAGAATCACCTCTACAAATAAAGGCTCCATCACTTCTGTCCAAGCTATCTACGTTCCTGCTGACGATTACACGGATCCTGCCCCAGCAACAACGTTTACACATTTGGATGCAACTACTAACCTAGACAGAGACATTGCGGCAATGGGTATTTATCCGGCTGTGCATCCGTTAAATTCAACTTCAAGAATCTTAGATGCAAGTATAGTCGGTGAAATTCATTACAATACAGCACGTGAAGTTCAGTCGTTACTCCAGAGGTACAAAGAATTACAAGATATTATTGCAATTCTAGGAATGGACGAACTGAGTGAAGAAGACAAACTTGTAGTTTCTAGGGCGCGTAAAGTGCAAAGATTTTTATCCCAACCTTTCTTTGTTGCTGAACAGTTCACTGGGTTAAAGGGAAGTTATGTAGACATCAAAGACACAGTGAAAGGCTTTAGACAGATTCTTGATGGTGAATTCGATGACATTCCTGAACAAGCTTTTTACCTTGTTGGAACAATTGAAGATGCCTTAGAAAAAGCGAAAAAATTATAAATTTTATCACTACTCAAAAAGGTTTAAGTATATGAGTTTAAAATTATCAATAGTAACTCCACTGAAAAAGTTAGTTACAGATTTGAATGTAAAGTCGGTGACTTTGCCTTCTTTCCGAGGGGAACTTACAATTTTAGATGCTCATGAACCATTGGTTTCGACCTTAGAGACAGGAGTAATAACCTCTGTGACGTAAAACTTCCAAAAAGAATAGTTTAGTTATTAGTTGGGGTTATTTTGAGATTAATAAGGGTGTGATTTCAGTGCTTGCTGAGACAGCTGAAACTTCAAAGATCTAAACTTCAAAAGAGCTGAAGCTTCTCTTGCGAAATCGAACGAAGTGTTGAAATCTACTGAAGACTTAGAAATAATTCAAAAATATCAAGGTAAGGTTAAAAAAGCAGAGGCCCGACTTAAGTTAAAGTAAGTTTTAAAAAGTGGATCCTTTTGTTCGGCTAGTCTTTAATTTTTTTTACTTCATTGGCAAACCATTTCCAAAATTTATTGCTGGAACTATAGAGATTTAAAGTTTTTGTGAAAGCTTTCTGTTATAGCTGGGTCTGATGTATTAATAACCACTAAATTTTTCAATAGATTTTTTGGAATCTCGCTAAGTCGTTTAGCAGATCTGTCGCCGGAAACATGGAAGAAACACAGACTCTTTTTACAGTAGTCGATAGCTTTCAGCCAATTATCTTGCCTTAGTGGTACAAACCTACCGTTCTTGAAATTGCTTCTAAAACTTTTGTAGAAATAGTAGGAGTAAGAAAAAAGATAAATGGATTTTCTTGATTTAATATTATCCGAAATTTCTTGAATTAGTGCTTTTTGGAAATACGATTGAAATGCAAAAAATTGATTTGATTTTGTAAGCTGTAAATTTTTGCTGAGACTTCTTTTACCCCGCATATTTCAAGTTTCGTTATTTTTGAGTCTCAATTTTGTAGATACAATTTTTTTTACTTTTGATTTACAAGTCCCAAACTAAGATTATTGGATTTAACGGCGTTATAAAAATATTTTAATGAGCTTACGTTTGATTGTAATCCAGACCACACGATCAGAACTTGATCATGACCTGCTTTTAATGCGCTTGAATAGCCTTTTCTCCCAGATTATTTTTTTATCTTTAAAGAATAACATGTCTAAATCGTCTGTAAAAACTAGGCCTTCATGTTGGTAGCTCATTACGATAACTTAGAAACAATAGGTTTGGAAAAAGTAGTGAGCGTACCTTCAGGATCAAGTGCAGGGACTGACAGAGATGTGAGACGTCATTACACCTGTGTGCGGATGTTGTGAATAATGTTTTTAAATGGAAGGAGATCTGTACTTATTTAGCTCTTCAAGGTAGATATTTTTCTTACATTTCAAAGTGACTATCTTCTTGTGATACGACCATGACCAGGAAAATGTTTTAAGAACGGAGAGAACTCCTGCTGATCTTACCCCAGCATATAAAGGAGAAACTATCTTTACTACCTCGAGAGGTGATGAGCTAAATGATCGTTCGCCAATGAAATTTAAAGACGTTTCTGATCTTAAGTCCACAACTGGTGCAAGATTGATATCAAATCCAATATTTTTTAAGATATCGACCAGTCCATTTACCTAGTTCATAAGCATATCGTTGGATCTCTGAGTTTGACCTAGGCTAAGGGCACTTGGAAAGAATTGAGACGGACCAACTCGAACCACTTCTCCTCCTTCATGATCTACAATAAAAAATGGTTCTATCTGTTTATTCCTTAATAGAAAATTCTTAATATCCTTGATAAGAATCTGCACCTTTTCAGGTGATTTCCCATTTCTAGAAAAGAATATTAGGCCACCAGGCTTATATTTTGTTAGAAATTTTTAAGGGAAGGAGTTAAAGTTTGATCTTTGAAACCAAAGACAAAAATTGTCCTATCTTTTCTTCGACAGTCATCGCTTGCAAAATCGAGTCTACTCCTACTATTGGAGGGAGAATAGGTCACATGGAATAATAGTCAAAGGCTGGGTTCCAAATAAAAAATTGTATTAAGAACAGAGTCTTATATAATCTTCTTATGTTTAAAAATGAATTAGAAGTAGTTTATGAAAATTCATCCATTCTATTATCGTAATTTTATAGTTTTAATGATCTGGCCATTAGGTGTGAATTGCGCATTTGCAAATGAAAACTGGGTTGAAGTCGAGCTAATATCCGTTAATTGTTGAGAAGCAGATAGGTGACAAAAAAAGGATTAAATTTTTAGATTATAAGGATAGAAGAAAGGTTTTGAATTTTAGATTTAATTTTTTGGCTGTTAAGTCGAGCTTCAGCGACTATCCAATTTCATCTACTAAGACTCTGGAAAGCCTAAAAGGAAATCGGATCGGAGGGTTTTGAAGGCCTTATTTTCATTGAGCTACAATTTGACGCATTTTTTCAGCAGGTCTTGATTTCGGTTTACTATTTGCAAGTTACGAAGAGAGCGTCAGTCTGATGCAGCCAAAGATTAGCTTTCACATCATAGCAGATACACTCTTTCCCAATCCCTACTTTGCTGCCTTATTCAAAATCGGAGCCAGTCAGATGGACATTTAACAATCCAAATAGCTTCTGATTTACCAGAGATAAAATCTAATTTGCTATGTATTCTCTCTGGGTGCAATGTTTTCATTAGATTGGTTGCCAAAAGAATTGGCCATGGACGCTTATTTTGGATATGGACTTGATACCACTTATTTAGTCATTGAGTACGAATCATTTACCGGAATACCATTTGAAGCCAGTGTTCTACAAATGTTAGGCAATCTTCGATCAAAGTAGGACTGCAGCTAGTTTTCTGATTATTAGATGATAAGGGATGAATTAAATATTGAAATTTATTCTTGGCTTAAATTTAAGCTAGTGATGGATACATATAGCTACAAGAAAGCTATTTCTTCATAGATTTTTGGCCAGTCAATTCATTAATTCGAATTATAATCGATCGCCGGGAAAAAGTTTGTACTTTTTGTTTTCTTGCTGAGTCAGTTTAAGGAGCCGATCTACAGGAAATTTCGGTGGAAGAGTCGAAAGTTAAGACTTAGATGTTTTAGGTCCACTTTTAACTTCTTTTATTCCTTTTTCTTTACAAAGTCTTTTCACCAACATCATCGTGATAAATGATCACTACTTCCAAGGCGGTTTACCGAATTGATCTGTTAAGTCTTGGTCAATTTTATCAATGTCGTCTGGCTCGTATATATTGGACAGAACTCTTGTAGTAAGCTAGTCTCAAACGAATATCCTGAATGTAATCACTTGGTATAAGAGCAGGTAAGAGGAATATTAATTTCTGGCTCAATATCATTTTGGAAGGTCTTTACCTTGAGCTTCATGCAATGGCCTGCTGCAGAAGTTCCATGTACAGATCGTAACCTACCAAGTTGACATGTCCTGATTGAGTTTTCGCCTAAAATATTTCCTGCACCTCTAAGTTCCAAATCATAGTGTGCAATTCGTATTCCACTTCCTAATGTGGTATTCTCTTGAAGAATTTTGAGTCTTTCTAGGGCATCTTTCTCAAGCTGTTTACCTTTTGGGATAATCAGGTAACAGTAAGCTTTATTTTTGCTTCGACCAACACGGCCTCGGAGTTGATAGAGCTGGCTAAGTCCGAAATGTTGGGCATCATTAATGAACATGGTGTTTGCATTACCTATGTCGATTCCAGACTCTACTAATTGTTGTTGAAAGTAAAATATCAACTTCTTTATTCACAAAGGACATAATCACTTTCTCCAAGGTTCTTTCTCTTCCATTTGACCATGACCAACTGCAATTCTTAGATTCTGGGAATAATTCTTTCAGTTGATCGTGAATAGCTGTAAATACTCTGTACTCTATTATGAATGAAGAATACCTGTCCGCCACGTTTAACTTCTGAGTTAACGGCCTTCTTTATGATTTCAGTATTAAATTTAGTAATGAAGGTTCTGATAGGTTGTCTATCGACAGGAGCTGTAGTGATCAAACTGAGATCTCTAAGACCAAGCAAGCTCATATTTAAAGTTCTAGGTATTGGAGTCGCAGAAAGTGTTAATGTGTCCACACTGTCTCTTAGTTTTCTGATCTTTTCTTTATGTCTTACTCCAAATTTCTGCTCTTCATCGCAAATTAAAAGTCCAAGGTCTTTAAACTTAATGTCCTGACTCAAGAAGCCTATGTGTTCCAACTACCAGATTTACTTTTCCCTCTTTCATTTCGTTTAAAGTTTTTTTAATTTGAGACGAGGGTACAAATCTGTTTAGGCCCTTAATATTAAAACCCCAATGATCTAATCGTCTTTTTAAATGAAGTTAAATGTTGAAATGCAAGAACAGTAGTAGGTGCTAGATACAGCTACTTGCTTTCCAGAGGCTTAAAACATGAAAGGCAGCACTCATGGATACTTCTGTCTTGCCAAATCCTACGTCTCCACAAATCAATCTATCCATCGGTTTGTCAGAATTTAAATCTTCATGAATATTTTCAATGGCTTTGATTTGATCTTCTGTCTCTTCAAAGCGAATTCATTTTCAAAAGCAAAAAGATCTTGTTGGTTAACAGATAGGTTTTCTATATGCCGTAGAACGTTCAGCGTAAATTTGAAGTAAGTCATTGGCAATGTCGCGAACTGATTTTTGACTTTGATCTTTGCTTTTTCGAAAGTCGAACCACCAAGCTTATCAATTAGTTGATCATGTGCAGGTCCACCATAAATTTTTATTTGATTGATTCGGTGTATAGGTAAAAAAAGTTTATCTTTTCCTTTATAGTGGATTTCAATGAATTCTGAATTCACACCTTGAACATTAATGATTTTTAATCCGCAAACTTTCCCAATACCATGTTGAACGTGAATTATTAGATCAGATTTTTTTAGTTCACCAAATCGAATTGATTCAATTTTTATTGAAATCGTCTTTTTGTTTATCGCCATTTTTTTTTCTAACGCTTCGTCCAAAAAGGTCTTTATATTTTAGAAGCACCAAGTGTTCGATTTTAACCGAATAGTTTGAAATATCTCAGCTCTTAAAATGTAGCAGTCGTATTTTGGTTCAAAGCTCTAGGTCTTCAATGAATTTATATCTTAAAAATTTAAATCCAAGACTCTTAAAAATTTGCGAGACTCTTTGCCAATTAAAATCTTGCACCGCTGAAACTACAAATTTATTGTCTTGCATTTTCCAATTTAAAATTTGTTTTTTTATAAAACTTTTAAATTCACTGTAGTCGGATCTTAGGGCACTACACTAGAAAAAAATCATTCAGATTAGAGGTGGGGTAAACAATATGATTTCTGGACTTTTCATCAGATTCGTCCAAAGATCTTTTCAATATCTTCTAGTTCTTTTAGCATGACTTCATTTAGATGAACCTGCGTATTGGTTGGTAAAAAGTCATCAGTATTCATAGAAAATAAGTCAGCTGACATCTGGCCGTATAATGCGTGTCATCGTTTTGATAGTCTTAATTGTAGGACTCTATTTGACTGTACCAATTGTTGACAGCAACTCTTTATTTCTGATCCACACGCTACTGAGTTCAGGAATAAAATCTTTAGGTAGAGAAAGAATTCGGCCAAAAGCCATGAAGTAAAAATTCTTGCCCCAAGAAATCGCGTTGGTTGCCTAATCGAGTGATTTACAAGTTCAAGATCTTCAGGAGGTACGTTCGATCTTTTGTCATTTTTTTCAAATAAGAAAAAAGTGAGGAATGATTTTCTGTTTAGATGAAAGTTTCACTAGCAGGAAGAACAGTAAAATGTATTTAAGTCTACGCTTAAGAATTGATCTTTGATTTTCGACATCAAAAAATCTTAATGATTCAATAGTCTCACCAAACAATTCGATGCGAACTGGGTATTTATGAGCTGGAGAAAAAATATCAAATATTCCACCTTTAAAACTATATTGGCCATAATCCTCAACGACAGAAGACACTTTTGTATCCAACATAGACAAGAACTCATCATATAGGTTCAGGCAGCTCATCTTTGACTTTAAACTGATAGGTATTCTCTTTTAAATAATTTTAGGGCAAGGTATGTTGCGATAGAGATGAAGAGTGACGCTACAAACACACCTGCTTTTTTTTTGAGGGAGCATCTAGAAAAAGCGGATTCTTTTAGCAGCTCATTTTAGATTTAGGGAGCGAGCCCACCATAGGGACTTATATCGAAATCAGGAAGCTATAAGCATCGATCTTATTCTGCTGAAGAAAGTGATTATTTCTTAGCTTCTTTATCGTCACTACAATCATTAGGTGTTTATATGTTTTACGTAAGCTAGAGCCTTTGAAAGTTAGACGAGTAAGAAAGGGAAATAAGAGCCAGTGCCTTCAACAGAAAGTTCTTTCGGAGTTGCTTTCCAAACCTATAAATATAATGGAATTTCAAAATTTGATACGTGCATGATTTAAAACCACAGACTAGTGGAACAGTTGAATTTAGTTCATTGGGAATACACTCAATAGTCTAATGCGTCAAATTGGTCTCAGAAAAACAAATTGGAACTGACAAAACTTCATGATAATTCGTATAGAATCATATAATTTAATCTAGGAGTGGAGGGACACGTGTCACCATTAGTTTCGATCATCGTATTGAGCATAATTGTACTTACTTTCGGTGCTGTTCTGATAGCACTCACGTCTCTTAATTGGTCCAAAGACTAAAGAGAGCAAAATCAAACAAATGGCTTATGAGTGTGGTTTGACATGTTCCTGAATCTGAAGTGAGTAAAGTTCCTGTTAAATTTTATTTAACAGCCATTCTTTTTATTCTTTTTGATATTGAAATTATTTTTATGTATCCATGGGCTTTAGTTTACAAAGACTTCATTGCTCAAGGCAAGGGATTATTTATATTTGCTGACGATGGCATGTTCCTTCTAGTCTTTGTTTTTGGATTACTTTGGGAAATTAAATCTAATGCTTTGGAGTGGGAATAAAATGAATCATGGATTCTTTTGTAACCACGGTTAATCATCATAAAAATGTCTGCTATTTTTCTCTCATGGTCCAGATGGTTCCAATACTTGTTTGGGTTGAACGCAGGGGATCTGCTTTTATTCAAAATCGATTTGGTCCGAACAGAGTCGGACCCCTAGGACTTTTGCAGCTTTTAGCCGATGCTGTTAAGTTTGCTTTTAAAGAAGAGTTCGTCTCCTGGTAAAAGTCATAAAGCTTTTTTCTATATGGCACCTGTTCTAGCTTTGCTTCCCGGTGTCTTAGCCTTCGGGTCAATCCCACTAAGTGTTCCCTTTACCCTTTCCGGAGATCGGTTGGTCCCATACCTTTTCAACTCAAGTTTTTGATCTTGGAATTGGTATAGTTTTTGTTCTTGGTGTGTCTTCTTTAGGAGCTTACGCTTTATTGTTAGCAGGCTGGGGTTCTGCCAATAAATTTTCATTATTTGGAGCACTTAGAGCTAGTGCTCAAATGATCAGTTATGAGCTAGCATTAGGCTTATCGTTAGTTGGTATTTTGCTTTGTTACGGCACCTTTAACTTTTCTGAAATGATTGAAGCTCAACAAGGCCTCTAACTTTTCTTCTTTTTGGGCACTAAATATACTTTTTTATCTTTTTTGCCAGCATGGGGCATATTTTATCAACCCTTAGGAGCTTTAATATTTTTTGTGGCAGTTTTTGCTGAGACCAATAGATTACCCTTTGACTTACCAGAGGCTGAATCAGAGCTTGTGGCTGGATACCATACGGAGTATGGCGGCCTCAAGATGCTGATGTTTTACATCGGAGAGTACGGTCACATGATGGTGGCCTCTGCCTTGATGGCCACTTTTTATTTCGGAGGCTACACCTTACCTTTTTTGACAGTAGAGGGCGTCAGGGACTTTTTGTCCGGCACACTGGGTTTTGAATCTGCCAATGCTATAAGTTTAATGACAATGCTGGTTTTTCATATCGTTCTAATGACCAAGATCATCTTATTTCTTTGGGTGTTTATTTGGATTCGGTGGACCTTACCACGATTTAGGTATGATCAACTGATGGATCTGGGTTGGAAAAAGATGCTTCCTTGGGCCATTTTAAACACAATTGTGACGGCTGTATTTATACTTGCCGGGGGAGTATAAGTGATTAGTGCTGCATTATTCTATGGGTTTTCAGCGTTCATAATATTCTTTGCTCTCGCTGTCTTGTCAGCTAGTAATCCTATTGTTTCAGCGCTTTCACTAGCGGCTGCTATGATTGGGGTTGCTGGGGTTTTCTTTGCACTAGGCGCTCACTTCATCGCGGCAGTTCAATTAGCTGTGTACGCAGGTGCAGTGATGGTTTTGTTTGTTATAGTTTTGATGTTATTTGATTTAAAAAAAGAAGAATCAATGTCGTCGTCTTTGATGAGATTTCTAAAGATCTCTGTAGTTGGTGCAATTTTGGGCTTGTTAACAGGCGCAATCACTTTGTCTGGGTTTGATTCTAACTCACAGATGTTTATCCAAGATACCGCTTCTATTACTCCTACGAAGAAACTTGCGACTTTACTATTTAGCAAATATCTGTTTGCTTTCGAGGTTTTGGGCGTCTTACTTCTTGTTATCGCAATTGGCGTGGTGTCAGTGAGTCGAATCAAAGGGGGCACTCATGCTAAATCTTGAATCGATGACAAACATTGGGTTGAACCATTTTTTATATTTATCGACGATAGTTTTTACCATCGGCCTTTTAACTGTTTTATTAAGAAAAAATTTAATTGTTATATTGATGGGTATAGAGCTGATGCTGAACGCAGTTAATTTATCTTTTATTGCTTTTAGTTCTTACTCTGGTGACATTCACGGCCAAGTTATTGTCTTTTTTGTTATGACAGTTGCAGCTGCGGAAGCCGGAGTTGGTTTGGCAATCGCAGTGGCAATTTTTAAAAGGTTTAAAGAAGTTGATATTTCTTTCTTCCAAAAACTGAAAGGTTAATTCGGAGCGCTTGTGATCACAATTTTATTTTCAATTCTATTTTTATCACCGTTTGCAGGTTTCTTAGTAAATGGACTTAATTTTAAAAAATCTAATGCTAATTTGGCTGGAGCTATAGGAACTGGGGCTGTTTTGGTTTCATTCATTTGCGCTGTGTTTCTTTTCTTGGAAATGTTAGGAGCAGAAAAAAGAATCTTAAATCCATATTTTTTTACTTGGTTAGAAGTTGGCACGTTTAAGTCACAAGCAGCGTTTTTTATGGATCCGATCAGCGGAATCATGACTTTAATCATAACTGGTGTAGGGTCTCTGATACATTTATTTAGCGTAGGATATATGGCCCACGATGAAAGGCCATTTAAGTATTTTGCATATTTGAACCTGTTCATTTTTAATATGCTACTTCTGGTTCTAGGGGATAATCTTCTTATCACTTTTGTTGGATGGGAAGGAGTTGGGCTATGTTCATATTTATTGATTGGATTCTGGTTCAGCGACGAAAAAAAAGCAGCTGCAGGTATGAAGGCCTTTATAACCAACAGAATAGGTGACGCTGGATTGCTAATTGGGATATTTATTCTTTTTTCACAATTTGGGACAGTTAACTATTTTGAATTGAACTCTTACGCAACTGCCATGGCTCCTGATAGCGGCTGGTTTAATCCAATCACCTTAGCCATGATATTTTTATTTATTGGAGTTTGTGGTAAATCAGCACAAATCCCTCTTTATGTGTGGCTGCCAGACGCTATGGCCGGTCCAACGCCAGTGTCAGCGCTTATACATGCTGCCACCATGGTTACTGCTGGGGTGTATCTACTTATCAGGTTAAGTCCGGTGTTAGTTTTAGCCCCAAATGCAATGATGATAGTGGCCTATGTAGGGGCGCTTACAGCTTTATTAGGGGCGCTTATCGGCATCACACAGTGGGACATTAAAAAAATCTTAGCTTACTCAACGGTTTCGCAACTTGGTTATATGATTATGGGCGTTGGAGTCGGCGCATTTATACCTGCTTTCTTTCACTTAATGACGCATGCTTTTTTTAAAGCGCTGATGTTCCTAGGTTCTGGAAGTGTAATTCATTCGATGGGGGAAGAGCAAGATATACGAAAAATGGGTGGGCTGGCTAAGCTTATGCCTATAACGCATCTGACATTTTTAATCGGATGGTTAGCAATTATAGGTTTACCACCTTTTTCGGGTTTTTTTAGCAAAGATGAAATCTTGTTTTACAGCTTTGTAAGTTCTCAGAGCTCCATACTATTATGGATTATGGGTGTCGTTGGCGCAGGGTGCACGGCTTTTTACATGACTCGCTTGATGTGCTTCACATTCTGGGGCAAGTCTAGGATTTCATCAGACCTGCACCCCCACGAGAGTCCAATCTCTGATGACCTTGCCGCTAATAATTTTAGCATTTCTAGCTGCTTTTGCGGGTTTACTAGGGATACCCCATTTGATAGGCGAGGTTCTTCCAGGGCACCCACCAAATATATTAGAGCATCTTTTATCGCCTTATGTTGCGAAAGTTAAAATGGGCCATGCATCTGCTGCACTGGAATGGGGGCTTATATTTATTTCGGTTCTCGTAGCAGCGTTAATGGCCTTAGCTGCGTACCTAGTTTATGTAAAAGAGAAATTCAACATTGAAAATTTAACTGATAAAATTAGGATGGCTTACCGTCTAAGTTACAACAAGTTTTATGTCGATGAATTCTACCGGTCGAAGATCATTGAACCAATAATTGTGGGATCTAAAGCACTCTGGCTCCATATTGATGTCATGTTCATAGACAGATTTACTTACTACATTTCTGACGTCATTTTGAAAGGTGGTCACTACAACAAAAAGATTCAAAATGGTAATTTTCAAAATTATGCATTTTTTATATCTTTGGGTATGACTGCTTTTCTTATCATGATATTTGCTTTTAATTCCTAGGAGATTTTGTGTTGTTATCTGCTTTAATATTTTTGCCAGTTTTGTTTGCGATAGTGATTATGTTAAATCCCCAAGAAAAGATAACATCAAAGCTTTCCTTATTGTTTTCTGGGCTTCTTTTTGTTCTGTCCCTAATCATGCTTTATAGCTTCAACCCGGAAACAGCCGCTTTACAGTTCGTTGAAAAATCCAGTTGGATTCCTCAGTTAGGGATCCAATACTTTTTAGGTGTTGACGGAATATCTTTGTGGTTAGTTTTGTTATCAAATTTTTTGTTACCCTTGGTAATTATCGGTTCGATGAATTCGATAAAAACAAGAATTAGAACTTTTTATTCAGCACTGTTTTTGCTTCAGGCTGCAATGGTTGGTTCTTTTTTATCTTTAGATCTTATCTTGTTTTATATTTTCTTCGAAAGCTCATTAATACCGATGGCAATGCTGATCGGTATTTGGGGAGGAGATAAAAAAATATATGCTTCATTTAAATTTTTCATTTATACAATGTTTGGATCAGTGTTCATGTTAGCATCGATCATCTGCCTTATGCTCTTGAACAAAACTGTGACTGGTGAACTTAGTAGTAGCATTTTAGATTTGTATGCAATTGACATAGCGTTCATAGATGGTCGTTTTTTTTCAACCCAGACCATTTTATTTTTAGGATTTGCTATAGCATTTGCTATTAAAGTACCCATGTTTCCTGTGCACACCTGGTTGCCAGATGCTCACGTGCAAGCTCCGACGCCTGGTTCAGTAATACTTGCAGGTGTCATGTTGAAGATGGGCACTTATGGTTTTATTAGATTTGCAATTCCACTTTTTCCAGATGCATCTACTCAAATGTCCTGGATTTTTTCTTTGCTTGCAGTTGTTGGGATTATTTATGGCGCATTGGTAGCTATGGTTCAAACTGATATAAAGAAGTTGGTGGCCTATTCTTCGGTTTCTCATATGGGATATATTATCCTAGGTTTATTTGCATTTAATGAAATCGGGTTAACTGGAGGGCTTTTTCAGATGCTTAACCATGGAATATCAACAGGAGCCTTGTTTTTTCTGGTTGGAATGATCTACCAAAGAACACATACCCGAGAGATTTCAGCTTATGGTGGGTTGGCCAAGTTAATGCCAATTTACACTATTTTCTTTTTGATAATAACTTTTTCAAGTATAGCGGTCCCGTTAACCAATGGTTTTGTCGGAGAATTTTATATTTTAATGGGGGCCTTTCTGGCTCAACCGATTTGGGGCTCGTTGGGTGTAGTTGGTGTAATCTTAGGTGCGACCTACATGCTTTGGATGGTTAAAAAAGTATTTTTCGGTCCAACCAACCAAGGTTTGATAGATATGAATTTACAAGACGTAACCAGGTCCGAATACTGCGTGCTAGTTCCTATGGTTATATTCGTGTTTTGGATGGGTGTATTTCCTGGACATTTTATAAGGTACTCAGAAAAGAGTATCGCTAATTTATCGCAAAATATGACTAATTATGAACTAAAGATTTTGGGAGAAAAAAAACTTTCAGAAAAATTATCTTTTATGGGAAAATCTGTCAAAGAGTAAATCTTAAGCTAATAATAAAACCAGGAAAACGATGCAAACTTCTTTTAAATTTATAGACCTTCTGCTTATAACACCCATGTTGACACTATTTCTATTTAGCTTGATTCCAATAGGTCTTAAAGCTTTTGCTAGAAAAAACCAAGAAGGAAAAACTGACCTAGTAGTTGGCATTGCAGTGTTAGGTATATTTGTTTCGATAGTATTAATGATGTTGCTTCACGGTAAAGTTTTTTACCAAGGAACATTTTACGCCTTTTCACAGGCTTTAGTTTTCGACAAACTCACCTTTTTTTCAACAATACTTTCTTATGTTCTTTCACTGTTAAGCCTACCCTTTCTTCTTAATCATCCTGCGATCAAAAGATCCCAAATCTCAGAGTTTATTTTTCTATATTTAAATTCGATTTTGGGTATGTCTATTTTAATCGCTTCTAATGACTTGATAATAACTTTTATTGGCCTAGAACTGATGTCCTTGTCTCTTTATATGATGATCATGATGAACAGAGAGTTTCAGAATTCAAAGGAAGCCGCAATAAAGTATTTTGTTTTAGGATCTGTGGCTTCTGCTATTTTATTGTTCGGGATTTCTTTGGTATATGGTTCAGTGGTTTTACTGTCGAATGGTCAAATAACAACTCACTATTCTGGAATTGTCGAAGTCGCGGCTGAGCTCATCACTACAGACAGAGTATTTATCGCTGGATACGCACTCATACTTATTGGATTTGCATTTAAGATCGCTATGTTTCCATTCCATAATTGGGTACCGGATGTATATCAAGGTTCTGCGACTCCTTTAACTTTATTTATGGCAACAGCGGTTAAAGTGGCTTCAATTATGGCTCTGGCGCGTATTCTAATGCTTGGACCATTGAAGGACTCTTTTTCAATCACAGCAACGCTTCAGTGGCTGGCTGTTCTGACAATGCTCGCCGGAAACTTGGGCGCTTTAGCACAGTCTTCTATGAAACGCATATTTGCATATTCAAGTGTAGCACACTCTGGATATATATTAGTTGGACTAATTGGATTGTCAGTCGAGCAGAATTTTTTTGGTGTTAATACTCAGGCATTGCTCTTGTACCTTTTAGGTTATGGGCTTTTTTCAGTTGGGACGTTTGGATTCTTAAGTTTTTTAGAGAAGTCAGCGGAAGATGATATTCAAATAAACAGCCTACAAGGTTTTTTCTACCGGTCTCCGTGGGTAGCTAGTGGGCTTGCTTTCTGCCTATTAGGTTTAGCAGGTATTCCGCCGACGTTAGGTTTTTTTACTAAATTTTATATTTTTTCATCAGCGATGAACGAAGGTTTCTATTGGTTAGTGACCTGGGCCTTAGTCAATTCTGTGATAGGCGTTTTTTATTACTTAAAACCTATTGTCTACATGTTTTTTTACGCAGAGAAAAAACAAATCCATTACTTAGAACATAGTTTTCAGAAGATAATTTTCTTATCAGTTGGTTTTATAAGTTTACTTGGTGGGATAGTGCTTCCCATGATGTTTTAATCAGAAGGCGCGTCAGCCTGATCGGATTTAAGAAAAGTTTCAGTGGCGACTGGTGTCAGGTTCCGAATACTGGCCGCACCGCTTCAACCTTCCTACGCTTTAATATCTATTTAAACTTTAAAAGTGAGGCAGACCTTGGCACTTGCCTTGCATTTCCTGCGTAACTGCCGGTTTCTAAATCTAGTGTAATAGGCTTTCCGTTTTTTTTATATAAAAAATTAGTGCAAGACTTCGCGCCAACGAGCTCACTTGTAATAGTGAGCCATCTAAAGATAAAGCTGTTAGTTATGCCATCAGCTACGACTTAGAATCTGAAACATGTTCCATAGTTTCAGAGAATAATGAGGGTGAAAAATTGCTAAGACAAATGCGAACTGATACTGAAGTCACCATGCAGACCTCAATTACAGCGACAATAACTAGCGATAATGAAGACTATTACTTTGCCAAGTTAGAGCAAGAGTTTTACAACGGCGACCTAGGAAAGACTATTGGTGATCACCTAGGACTCCTTCTTACTTTGTAAAATATCATTGTATGCCTGGAACATATCCTTACCATAGAAAGTCGTAGCTATTTATTTCAATATAACATAACCAATACTTATTTGATGTTTCAAAAACTCTTCACAAATCATAGATTCTTAATTTATCCATGGCGGACTTATATCCGGTTCTAGTGATGTCTTCTAAATTTTTGCTATTTAAGCTGAAATGATCTGCAAAAAACATTTTGTGATCTTGGGGACTTGGGTGAATATAAATATAATCAGCGTCTAGGTTTATGTTGGTTGTATCTACAATTCTGTTTATCAACAGGTCTCGCTCTAGATTAGAAATTTCTTGGTCTTCACAAAAAGTGTTCAAGATATCAATCACTCTGGTATAGGCATCTTGGTGAGTCCTATAGTCGACAACCTTCTGATGTATCATTTGGTATAGGGCTTGGTTTATAATTACAGGAATGCCATATTGATTTAAACTGCCTGACTTCGCGTTGAACTCATATGGGCTCATTGAATAAGAAGCAATAATTAGATCACATCCTAGGTCGGCCGCAATATGAGTGCTCATCGTGTCCCTTATCTCTCCGTCAAAGAAATAAGTGGGATCTTCTGCACCGGGTAAGGTTATCTCAAAGGGACTAAAGACTGGGGGTAGGGATGTAGATGCAGCTATAGCTTCGGAAATATCAATCCCAGAAAAGTAATCAAAGTTATTTTTATTGCTTAGTTCTTTTTCTAGCTGAGGCCCGAATATAGCTTTTTTCGGATAATCTAGATATGTTGCCACAATAAAGAGCTGATTTCCAAGGTCGTCAAAAGAATTTGTTTTCAAGGCAACGTCTGCGAAGTACTTCTGAATATTTCTTGTATTAAAAAGTCCATTAATCTTAATACCTTTCTTTAACAAAGACTCGATACCACCCTTAAGATTAAGCTTACTAGAAAAAATGGCAGGGGTGAGTAACCTCAGTAAAGCGTCCTTAATAGACACGTTAAAGATATCTAGGTAACCCATGGGTTTTAATTGAATAGGCTGAGTACTCAAATCAATCTCTTTGCCTAACCCTTCCAAACCCGCACCCATAGTGAAAGAATGAATAATCTCTTCAAGAGAGTACCCAGATGCAAGAAAACTAGCAACAATAGATCCAGCACTAGACCCTATGAAATGCTTAATGTTTAAAGGACTCTCTTCAGGTTCTCCGAACTTGAAACCGCGTTGTCTCATGGCTAAACAAACACCAGTATGAAATGCTCCTGCTTTTATTCCACCTCCACTTAAAACTAAAGAAGGTTTTTTTTTCTTTTTTAGATCAATCATCTGACTATAATAAGTAGTGTTAGCAGGCCTTTCAATTGATTAGGTAGTAGACTTGCTGAGTCATATGACTAGCAAAAAGGATAGTCAATGGTCTAGAATTAACTATATATACAGGAATAAGGTCCTGATTACTCAATATCTATATTTACTCAATTGGGTGCTGTGATACATTTTGAATAGGCGAGAGGAGTTCAATGACAACAAAGGAATGGTTAACGCTATCTGATTACTCATCAAAGTACAGAACCAGCGTTTCTACATTACGAAGACGGATTAAAAAAGATGAAATTCAATATGTCTTCGATAATGGGAAATACTTTATTCCGGATATGTCCCTTCACTCTGTCGCAAGTTCCAAGAAGACGTTTTCGCACGCCCCCCCAAAAAAATCTGTTGATAAACCCTCAGGTCAAAATTATAGCGAAAACGACTTTTTGGGATTTGAAGAAAGCTTAGATCTAGATTTTGATCTGGAATTGAAGAAAGACAAAGCGTTTGAGTCTGAAATAAACTTTTTAGGCACCGATAAATCTCCGCCACAATTTACGCGCAGCCAGTCCTCAGCAGAGAGCATTCAAATTCAAAATATATTGTCTCCACTTTTGGATCAGATGAATAAAGAGTTGAAAAAAGCATACTCAGCGACCCTACAAGAAAAAGAGGAACAGATCATAATATTAAAAGAGCAAGTCGCTGATTTAAAAACTCTTATAAATTTTTTAGAGTCAGAAAATAAAAGACTAGTTAATTCGTTTTAAAATTTAACTGGTACTAAAAGGGGTGTACAGATTATACACACACCTGAACTAATTTTCGCTCAATCTGAGAACATCTTTTGTTTTAACTTAAAGCTTTAATTTTACTTCAATTTAATGTATCAAAATGGGACAAAGATATCCTTATCCATTTCAGTTTTATAAATTTATGACGAAAAGAGTATCATGTTAAATAGATTAGCCATATTTTCATTTTTAGTGTTCTCTTCAGTTGCAATTCCGATGCAAAGTGAACGAAACTATCAAAGCCGTACAGTTCAAAGTTTAGACCTGGAAAGTTGTGTGAGCTCCGAGGACAAGATGATGATCACAGACGACATTATCAATCAAAGTCCCGAAAAAAACCATTTAAGCAATCCTAATTGCAAAAACTAACTTACAGCTAACTCAATAAATACCTTGTTAATTTTAGAACTGAAATGCAAAAAAAAACCACTTTCCGTTTGCTGAAAGTGGTTTCGTGAAACAATTTACATTTTTAACTTAAGCAACTAAACGTCTTGAACCGGTATCCTTGCTTTTGCCTTTTTCTTTCGCCGGGCTATTCAGAAGAACAACTTGAAGTACTTCATCAATATTTTCAACCAAAATAAAGTTAATTTTTTCCTTAAATTCATTAGGAATATCTTCAAGATCTTTCTTGTTAGCTACGGGTACAATTATATTTTTAATACCTTGATTCAATGCTGCTAAAGCTTTTTCTCTGATACCACCTACAGGTAAAACTCGTCCAGTCAACGTTAACTCCCCCGTCATAGCGACGTCCATTCGAACAGGAGTGTTTGTAACCAGACTTACTATAGCAGTTGCAAGTGTGACCCCCGCTGATGGACCGTCTTTTGGAATTGCTCCCGCAGGCAGGTGGATATGTATGTGGTGAGTGCTAAACCAGTTATCGTCAATCCCAAGATTTTCTGCATTTGCTTTAGCATATGAAAGAGCTGCTGTTGCAGATTCCTTCATAACATCGCCAAGCTTTCCAGTCAGCGTCAAGCCGCCAGTGCCTTTCATTGCTAAAGTTTCTACGTAAAGAATTTCTCCGCCAGCTTGAGTCCAAGCTAGACCAGTAACTATGCCAACTCTATCTTCAGTTAATCTTGGGTCTCTTATAAAGTGGGGAGGGCCCATCAGTTCATACACTGACTCTGATGTTATCTCTACTTTTTTTGCTTTTTCAGTAACAATAAGCTTAGCCACCTTTCTACAGACGGATCCGATTTCTCTTTCTAAATTTCTCAAGCCAGCTTCACGGGTGTATCCAGAAATTAAGGTTTTAATACCTTCTTCGGTAAAAATAATTTGAGCATGGTTTTAAACCGTTTTGATCAATTTGTCGTTTAATAAGATGAGCTTTTGAAATTAATAGTTTGTCATTTTCGGTGTAGCCCGGAATATAGATCATTTCCATTCTATCTTTAAGCGCAGCTGGTATGTTCTCGACAACGTTTGCCGTTGCTATAAATAACACCTCGGACAGATCAAAGTCAGTATTGATATAGTTATCTTTGAAAGTGCTGTTTTGCTCTGGATCTAGAACTTCTAACATAGCAGAGCTGGGATCACCTCTGAAGTCAGAACCTAACTTATCAATTTCATCCAAAACAATGACAGGGTTTTTAGTTTTGGCTTGTTTCATTGCCTGTATAATTTTGCCAGGTAAAGCACCTACATAAGTTCTTCTGTGGCCACGAATTTCAGCCTCGTCTTTAAGTCCGCCTAAAGAAACGCGTTGATAGTTCCGGCCCATGGCTTTAGCTATGCTTTTACCCAAAGATGTTTTTCCGACTCCTGGGGGACCTGCTAGACAAAGTATTGGGCCTTTAATTTCATTTTTCAGACTTCTTACTGCTAAGAACTCTAAAATTCTATCTTTTACTTTGTTCAAATCATAGTGATCTTCATCAAGCACTTTTTTCGCGTTAATGACATCTAAATTATCTACAGTTTTTTTACTCCATGGCAAATCTACCATCCAATCCATATAACTTCTTAACATTGAAGACTCACTAGAATCAGGATGCATTCTTTCTAAACGACCGAGTTGTTTAACCACCTCTTCTTCAACTTTTTCAGGCATTTGGGCATCAGTTACTTTCTTTCTGTAATCTTCAATTTCGTCTGATTTAGCATCAGCAGGGCTGTCACCAAGTTCATTTTTAATGGCACGCATTTGTTCTCTTAAAAAGTATTCTCTTTGAGACTTTGACATCTGCGAGTTCGGTTTGTGACCTTGCTCTTTCATGTTTTCAATTTCTAAGGTTAAGATTTCATCGACCAGGCGAAGACGGTCAAGGGGATTTATGACTTCAAGCACTCTCTGACAGTCGTTTACAGATAGGCTAAGGTTACTTGCTATTAAATCTGCAAGTTGACCAGGCTTACTTTTAACATCATCTAATACGAACAAAATATCTGGAGATATCATTTTTCCAAGACCAATTAACTTCTCTAGTTTTTCTCGTGAACTACGCATAAGGGCTTCGGCTTCCAGACTCAGCGTTTCAGGTTCGATATCATCAAGTTTTTCTACGTTCACTTCAAAGAAGGGTTTTTTGTTAACAAACTCGTCAACGACAGCTTTTGAAATACCTCTAACTAAGATTTTAACTCGTCCGTCAGGAAGTTTTCTCATACGTTCGATAACAGCTACAGTTCCAATTTTATAAATTGAATTCTGAGTAGGGCTCTTCTTCGTTGACTTCAACCTGCGAAGCCAAAAATATAATTCTATTGTTAGTTAATGCCTTTTCAACAGCCTTAATTGATGAATCTCGACCAACATACAAAGGTAGAATCATGTAAGGAAATATAACCATATCTCTTACTGGTAAGAGCGGTAAAGTTTTGGGAATTTCTTGCTGTTTATTGTCTGAACTCATTGTGCCTCCGGTGCCTATAAACATGAGAAACATCCAAATTTCCCATATGACTATATCGGATAAGCAGCTCAAATCTATAGTGTCGTAGCACAGGTAGAAGGTCTAAAAATTACAAAGTCTTGCCCTCAATTACTATTTTTTTATCTCTAACAATTAGATTAAAAATAGGAAGATTGACAATTCTGGACTGGTCCAAAGTTAGGTTACCTAAACAGCCGTCCACTTGGCCCAAAGACTCTAATTTTTCTTTAAGTTCAACCCTATTAGATGGTGAACCGTTTAGTGCTGTTTTAACAATTTTTGCAGAATCAAATCCAAGAACTGAAAACATATTAGGCTCTTTACCGCCAAGTGATTTGGCAATCGAACGTGTGCACGAGTTATTAGGCCATTGTCCAGTCGGTGGAAGAGAATCAATAAAAACAGCTCCCTCGACCTGTTCTGGCGCCCTCTTTATAAGTTCGTCACTGTTCCATAAATGAGTTCCAATTAAAGGCGTGTTTTCTAAATCAAAATAAGGAAGAGTTGCTGCTACTAGTGCAGCAGGTTTTGCGGAATCAGCAATAAATATCGAGTCAAAATCAATAATAGGCTTTAATAATTCTTCAATTGGTGGGGGATTCAAGCGTCGTGCGTTTTTATTTTCTCGCTTCCAGGTATTTTGTTTTCTAAGAAACTCGCTTTTACGCTCTCCTTCTGGATCTAGTTTAACAATTCCTTTAATGGCTTCATTTAAACTTCGCTTGTTCGAAAAAGTATATGCCCTAACTTCAGTTATTTCTTTTCCGCCATTGGTTATAGCTTGGATAAAGGCTTCGGCGTAAAGATTTCCAAAATTATCATCCGGCTTTAGAACGGCTATTCTTTTGAATCTTTCATTTTTTAATACATATTCAGCTGTCCTTAATGCGGAGTACTTTAAAGTTAGTGCGTTTTGAAATGTAAAATCAAAGCTTTCAACAATTCCAGGTTTTGGTGTTAGGACTAAGGTCGGAACTCCGAACCGAGAGGCCACTCCGACTATAGCAGAAGCAGTTGCAGTTGTTGCTCCACCAATAATTGCAAAAACACCACTGTCCCGGATAAGTGAATCAGCCGCCTGTGCAGCTGATTCGGGGTGAGACTGGCTGTCCTTTATAACTAATTTATAGTTTCCAGATCCAGATTCCATCCCTACTTTAAGACCACGAAGAATATTTTCGCCTATTGCTCTTTTATCACCGGTCATGGGGATGATCACTCCAATCGCATTTTTATCCACATTTTTGTAAATCGCAGAGTATTTATTCATCTCTGCAATCCGTTGCCTAAGCTGACCAGAAGGCAATAGTTGAAGTGCATTTTCAAAATGCCTAGTGGCTTCCTCAGAGTCCCCTGAATAATAGTAGATTTCGCCAAGTTTAGCGTAGGCATCACCATGGTATTCAACCATTTCTGAGTCGTTAATAATAGATTGAAGCTCATCTCTGTTCAGACGTACTTGTATTAAGTTTTTACTAATTTCACGTACTTCATTTTTTAAGTTTTTGTCGTTAGTGTTTTTATATATATAATCAATGGCAGTTAAGGCAGTTAAAAAGTCACTACTAGCTATGAATAATGGGTAGGCAAATTTATAAAAAATTAATTTGTCTTGAACAGATATCGTAGGTTGAGACTGACCAGATTTAGAATAATAAATAGCCTTGTTTAGGTCTCCTTTATTTTTGTATAAAGAAGCAGTTCTATAAAAAGCAAAAACCCTTTTCGGGTGATTGAAATTAGATGAAATCACTCTTTCATAGGCTTTCAGGGCTTCTAAAAATCTGTTTTGCTGTTCAAGAACCTGACCCATCATGATCATGGCTTCAAAGTAGACCATAGAATTGGTTGGTCTTAGCGCTATTTCATTTAGCCTACTTAGAGCTAAATCAGGATTACCAGGTAGTGCTTGCTGGGCTGATTTAAAAATAGCAGTTTCCTTGGCAGAAGGCGAGATTGCATTCTGTTTAGGAATATTAATTTTTTCAAATTCTGGCGAGGTGACACAAGATGATATAAGTAGAGAAATCGATAAAATTCTAAAAAGTTTTAAGGTCACAGAGCCTCCTACAGGTCTTTGATAGTTCTCTCGTATTTTTCAACCAGAGGAGATTTTTTCTCAGAAATTTTCTGGATCCAAAATTTTTCTTCAGTAGATAATTCTAATGGTAAATCAGTTAAAACGCGAATAAGAAAATCACCTTTTCCAAAACCTTGTACACGTGGAAATCCTTTACCTTTCAGTCTAAAAATTTGACCGGACCTAGTACCAGCTGGAATTTTTAGTTTTGAAAATCCATATAAGGTAGGAACAAATTTATCACAGCCAAACATGACTTCTGACAAAGAAAGTGGAAGATCCATTCTAACGTTTCTCCCTTCTTTAGAAAATAGCGGGTGTGAGTTTAAATGGATATGCACTATCAAATCACCAACAGGTCGACGACCATCACGCGAGCCTTCGCCTTGTACGCGCAACTTCTGACCATCTATCACCCCCGCGGGCACAGAAACTGATAGTCTCACAGTTTCGTTAGTAAGCTCTACAGATTGTCTGATATATTGCACGGTCTTAGTGCAGCCTTCAGCTGCTTCGTAGATACTTAGGTTTAAAACATATTTTAAGTTTAAAGGGCGATCCGGAGCAGTAGCTGGCTTTTGTTTACTACCTTCTTCTACAGGCCGATCTCTGCTAAAAACACCTGGATCGGTAACCTCTAAATCTTCGTCTTTGTAACTTTCTAAAATAAAATCGTAAGCGTCTTTTAACTCTCTGAACCTTTCGACAGCCTCGTTGTTACCAGGGTTGTGATCAGGGTGAAATCTTAAAGCTTTTTTTCTGTAAGCTTTCCTGACTTCGTCAAGATTGTGAACTTGATCCAAACCAAGTGACTGAAGTGCGATTTTTAGGTTCAATCTTCAAGTTCCTTTGAGACAACAACTTGAGAGTGCCGAAGTACTTTATCGTGGTACTTATAACCTTTTTTAAAAACATCAATAATTGTATTTTCGGAATAATCTTTGGTAGGTACCTGAGAAATAGCTTCATGAAGATTTGGATCAAATTTAGTTTCAAAGCTTGGAATCTCAAATATCCCATGCTTTTCTAAAGTTTTCTTAAGCTCTACAGCCGTTATTTCAACACCTTGTTTAAAGGACTGGTAGTTATTTTCATTAATATCAGTAGCCAATGCCTTTTCAAAAACATCGAGCACTGCTAGTAAATCTGAAGCTAACCTTTCTCCGCTATACTTCAAGATATCGGAGCGCTCCTTAATCGCATTTTTTTTATAATTATCAAACTCAGCTCTTAAATATAAGTAGTCATTTCTAATTTGCGCAGCTGGATCAGGATCCTGTTCTTTTTTTATTTTTGAAACATTGGATTGCTTCCCAATATTTGCTTTTGTTTTTTCAGCAGGAAATTCATTATTATTATCTGGTGGCTCACTGTTTTTATCACTCATTTAAATCCTTGATATCTGTTTTACTAAAACAAAGTTCTCTGAACACATGATCAGCAAACTTTTTACCGGCTTTCGATAGGCTCCATTGATCGTTAGCAAATACTATATAACCATCTTTTTGCAAGTTTAGAAGGTTTTCAACCACTAAGTTTTTGATTTTTGTAGAATATTTTTTATTCAGATCATAGGCCGATATACCATCCCACTGTCTTAAATGAGTGAAGCAGTAGTCAGTTAATGACTCATTGAGTTGTAAGGTCTCTTGCTGCGATGGTGGTGGGTATTTTTGTTTTGTATCCCTTTTTTTTAATTGAGCCTGATAAGTCTTAAAAGTTCGAGGATTCCAAAATCTTAAACCCCACTGCTTTTCATTCTTAAAGTAAGAATGGGCCCCAAGCCCTACTCCCCAGTAATTCTGATCGTTCCAGTACAACAAGTTATGCATTGAAGGTGGAGAACCTACTTTCCTGTAATTAGAAATTTCATATCTGCTGTAACCTGCTTTTTCTAGCAAGCTTTCCGATTCATCCATAAGCTCATCCAAAAGATCTTCTTTCGGCATCTGCTGGGCTAAAAAGTGGTTTTGCGGAATCGTTAGCACATATACACTTATATGATTTGGTTGAAATTCTGCTAGTTTATTTAAATTTTCTTGAAAATCCTTAAAATTCTCATTGGGTAAAGCTATGATTAAATCAGCTGTGAAATTTAGGTCCAGGGACCGTAATGACTCTAAGGTTGTTATACTTTCCAAAGAAGAATGCTCGCGACCGATCAGATTTAAAGTTTTATCCTTAAAGCTTTGTATTCCAATACTGAAACGATTTACACCAGCATTTTTCAGATCTTTTAGATCATTGATGGACAGGGTTCCTGGATTTATCTCTAAAGTTATTTCACAGTTGGAATTGAAAATATATCCAACGGATCTAATCTTGTTAATAATTTTTTCAATGCGTTTTGGACCAAGTAGCGAAGGCGTACCCCCACCGAAATAAATCGATGTAAGCTCAATTTCCTTCAACAGCCTAAGTTCCAATTCATCCAGAATAAGTTGGGTGTAATCATCTAGACCAGGACCTTGATCCAATAGCACGGTTGCGAAATCACAGTAATGGCACTTCTGCAGACAATGAGGAATATGTATATATATACCTTGAGAAGGTTTATACTGATTGAAGAGACTAATCATAAAAAGGGTGTAACAAATGGTGGAAAAGGTTCAATTAAAAAATGGAATGACAGTTCTAAAAAATTTGCAGACGAAATCGCCAGTTGTGAGCGTTCAGATTTGGGTTAATAATGGAAGTGCAAATGAACCAGAAGACGTCGCTGGAGTTTCACATTTTATAGAACATCTTTTATTCAAAGGAACCAAAAGTTTCGGTCCAGGAGAAATAGCTCAATACATCGAGGGCGCGGGGGGACAACTAAACGCATACACCTCATTTGATCAAACCGTCTATTACATGACTTTGGGATCATCCAAAATAGATGTGGGTCTTAAAGCTCTTTCCGAGATGGTTTTTCACCCTCTTTTTGAGAGCCTGGAAATTGACAGAGAGCGAGAAGTTGTAATTGAGGAAATACGCAGGGGCTTAGATGAGCCGAGCCGAGTAAATTCTCAATTTGCCTTCAAATCTTTTTTCAAAGAACACCCCTACGGTAAACCAATTATTGGCAATGATCATATCATTGAAAAAATCACTGTTGAAAAGATCAAAGAATATTTTAATGAGCACTACCACCCAAAACACATGTTTCTTTTAGTAACTGGTGATTTTGATGAGAAGACTATCGACAAAGAAATCATTAAGTATTTCGGAGTGGATGTTAAATTCGATCCTTTTAAAGAAAAAATACAAAGCTTACCTGACTTCAGTAAAAAAGAATTTGTAACACAAAAGACAAATTTTGAAGACTCGGTATTTAACTTCTACTGGCCATCCGCGCCGTTAAATTCAAAAGACTATGTTTGTCTCGAGATATTAGCACTTATTCTGGGGCAGGGCGAAAGCTCGTGTCTTTATAAATCATTAAAACTTGAAAACCCAATAGTAAAAACTATTGGTTGTTATGCCTATTCATTAAAGCAGCCAGGCATATTTGCTATCAATTATAAGCCAATGGTTGGCCAAGAAGAAGCTGCACTGGTTGCTTTCAAAAATGAGTTAGCAAATATATGTAAGCGTGGATTAACAAATGAAGATTTTGAAAAAGCCATTACTAATTTTAAAAGCGAGGTGTTTTATTCCATGGAAACATGTGATGGCTTAGCTCGCATGGTAGGTCAGAACTACTTTTACATGAAAGATGAAAATTATAACGAAAAGTACTTGTTGCTATTAGAGCAAATAACCTTAAGTGATATCGAGGATGTATTTGAAAGATTTGTCTTAAAAGTTCCTGTTAAGCTTTTTGTCAGTACTCAACAAGAAAATAATTATGTAGAAAAAATCCAAAGTATATTTGAGACAAATTTTATAGAAGAGTTAAAGTTAAAACGAAATAAAAATATAAATGAATTCAACGCATTACTATGGAAACCAAAAAAACAACAAGACTCGTCGATTAAAGAATTCGTTTTAGACCACGGCGCTAGAGTCTACATTAAATCCCAAAATGAAACCCCAGTAATTCAGATGGATATGGCCTTTTTGGGCGGAGAAAAAATTGATAATTCCAAAGGAGCCTTAGCATTAATAGCACAAAAGTCATGGGGTAGAGAAACAAAACGGCTAACAGAGTCAGAGCTCGTATTCAAATTTGATAACCTTGCATCATCCCACTCTGTATTTTCCGGAAAACATTCGTTAGGAATGCAAGTCAGCACATTGTCACCATTTTTTGAAAAAATGATGGAACTGAATTTCGAGTTATTAAAAGAGACAGAAGTTTCGCAAAAAATAATTGATCGAGATGTTCACTTTATCACTAAACACTACGAAAACAGAAAAGATAATCCTCTGCAAGTTGCTTTTCAAGAATTTATGACCCAAATGTTCGAAGGACATTATTACGAAAATGATTCGTTGAAAGAAGTCAGTTTGATGAAAAAAATGGATTCAAAAAATTTGTCTCAGTTTATAGATCAACATTTTGATCCTGCAAATTTAGTTCTATCAGTGGTAGGTGATGTAGACGTAGATCATACTTTAAGATTAATAGAAAATGGGCTGTCACAACTTAAATTAAAAAAACAACCAATAAAATTTGGGTCTTACAAAGGCCCCCAGCGTGATAAATCAATAGAAATTGAGTCAAGTAAAGAGCAAGCGCAGATTATTTTTGGCTTTCAGGGTCTGACCTATAAGGACCCTAGAAGACCTATTTTGTCTGTAGTACAATCGATTCTTTCTGGTCAAGGGGGAAGGCTTTTTTTAGAGCTTAGAGACAAGGCCTCACTTGCTTACACAGTGAGTCCCATTCGCATGGAGGGACAAGAATCTGGCTACTTTGGGTCGTACATAGCTTGTGCACCTTCAAAAAAAATTAAAGCTATTCAGATGATGAAAGACGAATTCGAAAAACTTATAAGCAACCCCGTAGCAAGTTCAGAATTGAACGCAGCAAAGGCCTCACTTATAGGGCGAGCTGAAATATCTTTGCAGCGTAATTCTGAAATTAGCGAAAAGGTGCTTTTTGATGCTATTTATGGGCTTCAATACGATTCATATTTAAACTATGCTAAAGCCATCGAATCAGTAACTGCTGAAGATATAGGTAAACTTATGAGTGAGCTTTATTCTAAACCTAAGATTTTAGTTTCCTTAGGTTAATAAAGCAGCAAGCTTTGTAATTTAACCCTTAAATTCGTGTCAAAATGAGGCTAAGTCACTGTTTAGAACTTTTGAATTAATGACGATATGTTTAATTGTTACTAACCTGGAGGTTTGAACCTGAGCACTGAAGGACCAGATCTAATTCTGTCATCCAAAGAGTATTTCGACGGCCTATTAGAGGACGCTTTAAAGGAAATGAACAAATTTGACGTTCATCCTTTTTCTAAAACCTATTTGTCTGACTTGTTGAACAATTTTGTGCATGTAGACTCTTTGTTTCAGAAGAATGAAAACGGGGTAGTAGAGTCGAAAATGCTGAGTGAACAGTTTTTAGAGTCCCAAGTTTTGAATACCTCTATTAGGATACAAAAATTGAAAAAGCTTGCAGAAACTACGTTGTATATGTCAGGTTTTTTTGCCTCATCATTAAATAAAAAGTTAGTTAATCAAAGTTATTACATTCAAATCGGAACAATGGTTTATGCTAACTTGTCATCCTCGGTCCAGACTAAGCCGAAGGCGGAGCTGTATATGCATTTAGCAAATCATTTTTTGAACTATGCGGATTTATTAACTGAGGTTAGTCAAAAGGCTAATATACAAAAATCAGGTGACGTCCTAGAACTAGCGAGTAGATACTTGGACAATGGTTCTGAGTGGGCTGAGAAACACTTAATACTGAATGGTATCCCCCTTGCACCGCTCAAAAAAACATCCAATTAGATTTTGATATGGTAGATTTAATTCAAACTTCAACGGACACTTAAAATTGATCAAAGTAGATGGACAAATTCTCTTAAGCCTTATTAAATGTAAACTATGTTAGGTTTAGGTTTTTGGGAGATCATTATTATCGGTATCGTGGCTCTAGTCGTAATTGGCCCAGAGCGTTTACCAGATTTTGCAAAAAGTGTGGCAAAATTTCTAAATGAAATGAAGCGAACAGCATCTGATTTAAAAACTACTTTTGACGACGAAAAAGACATTTTCAAAGAAAATATAGACCAAATTCAAAAGCTAAAAACTGACTTTAAGTCTATGGCTTCTCTAGAAGAGCCTATTGATAAAAAAATTGACCAGCTTCATAAATCTGAATCAATTGATCAGATGCAAGACTACCTTCATGCAGAAGAGCAGCTGGATCTTTTAGATCCACATTTGGGTTACGGGTCTGATGATGAACATTTCGAATGCGAAGATTCAAACTATGCCGAAGATGAAGTGCACCCCGACTACAACTTATCTAAAAAGGATAAGGATAAAGTTTGATGGAAGAAAAAAACTTAATAGATCATCTGAAAGATTTACGATCGATGGTTATTTTCTCTATAGTTTACATAATAATTGGAATGATGATTGCCTGGATATTTAAAGAACAATTGTTTGATATTATTAGAACACCAATTTCTCCGTATTTGAAAAACTCTGACGGCGGCTTAGTTTACACAAATATTACTGAAAATTTTGTTGCGTATATAAAAGTTTCTCTGATAGGCGGAATACTGATAAGCTGTCCTTTCTGGATGCATCAAATTTGGAGATTCGTTTCACCTGCCCTATATAAGAATGAGAAAAAATACGCAGCCTTGTTTATTTTCCTTGGTACTGTACTTTTTTTCGGTGGCGTTTGTTTTGCTTACTTTATCGTTTACCCTTTTATGTTCGATTTCTTATTCAGTTTCGGAAGTGGTAAAGATCAAGCAATGATAACTATAGGCGAGTACTTGGGGTTCTTTGTTAAGACAACAGTCTTATTTGGCTTTGCATTTGAAATGCCCCTTATCATTACGGTTCTGGGCGTGTTTGGGCTTGTTAGTTCAACTTTTTTAAAAGAAAGCCGTAGATATGCGGCCTTATTTATATCTGTAGGCTCGGCCATTTTAACTCCACCAGACCCATTATCAATGCTGATGATGATGCTACCTTTGTATCTACTTTTCGAGCTTTCAATTTTAAGTGTGAGTTACTTAGAAACAAAAGAAACTTAGTTAGATCTGGCATTGAAAAAAACCTGAGTGTTGAAGTTACCCACCGGTTGAATGAATGACCCATAGAAACCAGAAAAGTTTGCATTTATTGTGTAAGACTGGCTGGCTGGTACAATCTCTTCGCCGAAGTCTTGAAGTCCACCAATCAGTACAACTATGTTTGATAGATTAGCAGCACTGTTATCGGGGCAACAGGAGCTAGTATCACCTTCAGGTTCAGAGGTGTTAGCTGCAGATTTACCCAATTCTGTGATCTTCGTGGTGTCCGCAGCTATATCTTCGCAGCTCCTAAAAGGTAGGCTATTAGGCTCTTTAAAATAGGTAACCTTATCCATGCAGTAACCTGCCTGAAAAGGAGGTATAATGGCAAAAAAAGCTTTGGGCGCTGGACGAAGGTTATTATCTTCGAAGGAAAACAAATTAGCAGCAGGATCAACTGGAACTACCTTTGTACCTTTGGGACCAGTAACTGTAAGGGTAAGGCCTACGAGTGTCAGTGGATTTGGATTTCCCTGGTTATCAATTCTCAGTTGAAATGTAATACTGGGTTTTTCTATGGTTGTAAAATTATCAACACCGAAAATAAACGTGCGGTCCACATTTAAAATAAATGGCTCAGTGGGTGCAATTGAAACTACGCTTACTCCATTACCGTCGCCACAATTGGCTATCCAGGTTACCGAAAAAACTGCAATACATAGTCTTAAATAAAACATAATTTTACCCTTCTACCCATATTGTACTTATCGGTTTATCTAAAATCAAATTGAAGCAGTGGCTTCTGTGCTAGACTTTAGAACAGCTTTTAAAAAAGTAGAAATGTAAGATGAAGATTTTAGTGATTAGTATTTGATGCTAGTCGAAGAAAAAATTGCACTTCTGTAACTGTGTGATTGAAGTCTTAAAGTGGAACATCGGTATAAAATTCTGTGGAAATTTTTTCAGATAGACGATTCATAAGTCCTTTTCTCTCGCGTATTTCTGAAGACAGAAAATGGTCAACTTCAGTCAGTTTGAAACCAACGGATTTATTCATGAACTGCCTGAAGACGTGAGGTAAAAAACTTGCGTTTTCAAACCAAGCGATATTATCAACTTTATCTGCATCAGAAGTGGGAACTGAATTAAGTAAATTATATTTAAGACAATAAGCTGTGATTGGAATAGTTCCACTTTGTGCTATCTGTAAAAGTGACGATTTAAAAGGCCTAAGGGTAACACCATCACTAGTGGTAGCTTCAGGAAAAATCAGAACATTAAAACCTTTGCCTATCCAACTTTGGATAAGCTGAATTTCGTCTTTCATACTTTTATGTGATCTTCTATTTACGTATAAGCATTCACCAATTCGTGTTATCCAACCTAAAAATGGGACGTCTCTCATTTCAGTAGAAGTAACAAATAAAGTGGGAAATTTTGAAGCAATAACCAATACATCCATATAAGACATATGATTACAGATCAGTAAGTTTCCCTTGGGTTTATTTTTTAGATCATAAATTCCATGATAACCAAAAATATACCGACACAAAAGTGAAGTCCACTGCGTGTTTCTTTGAGCTACTGTCTTTCTTATAAAAGGAGAGTAAAAAAATAAAATTTTATTTAAGATACCAAAGGTAAAAAAAAGAAGGATAAAAAAAGCTATTAAGGGCCCTTTCAAAAATATTCTCAGAAGCTTAAACATAAGACGCTAATTATTTGAGTGCAGAGAAGGCCATGTCAATATCATTTTTCAAGTCTTCAATATTTTCAAGACCTATACTCATTCGAATTAAAAAAGGCGAGATACCGCTTGAGTCTTTCGAATCTTGATCCAGTCCAGAGTGAGTCATGTAATTAGGAAGCTCGATTAAAGTTTTAGTAAGACCTAGACTGACAGCTAACGTTATACAATAAGAGTTTTGAGCTAAATAGTTTACAAAAGGAATAGTGTCTTTGTCAGAATTTTTAAGTTTAAAAGCTATCATGTACCCGGGACTAAATTCTCCATTTGCATTTTTTAAAACTTGTTTAGCTATTCGAAAGTACTCAAAGCTTTCTAACCCAGGATAACTCACAAATTCAATTTCCGTTCTTTCACTTAAATACTTTGAAAGTTCATTGGCAGTCTCTTGCTGCTTTTGATACCTTAGAAGCAAGGTAGGTAATCCATGAGTATTTATATCCCAAGCGGCTTTAGGGTGAAGTACTGCACCAAAATCTTTACGAGCTAATTTTAACAAGCTTTCGTACTTTTTTGAGGTCATCACGGCGCCACCCATTTCTGTTCCAAACCCTGAAATATTCTTAGTCAGACTTTGGATTACAAAGTCGGCCCCAAGGCTAGAGGGTTGGCAACCGCATGGAGTGGCAAAAGTGTTATCAACAATGATTACAATCTTTTGTTCTTCAGTTCTTTTTAAATTCTCTTTATCCACTACAGTTTTAATGAGCGGTAAATCGATAACTTCCAAAGTTGGGTTTGAGACTGATTCCAAATAAATTATCCGCGTGCTATCCGTAATCATTTCCGCGTTAAACTTAGTAAGATCTTTAAATCGACCATTAATATTAAATTTAGGTAGCCAATTTTTTATGAAGCTAAAGCTACAACCGTAGATGGTCTGGTGACTTAATATATCATCTCCAGATTTTGACAGCGCAAGTAGGGTAGATGCAATTGCGCCCATTCCAGTGCTGAAAGTGATAGCTGTTTCGGTGTCTTCAGCGTCAGCGAGTTGTTTTTCTAACATTAAAGTATTCGGCTCATCTAATCTATCATAAACCCAAATTGGACCTTCATTAAACTTTTCTGATCCAAAATTAGAAAAACCCTCTGCGCCTCTTTCAACTGAACCAAGTCTAAAAGTTGTGCTCGCAGATATTGGTGGTATCAACGACTTAGAAAAATCCCAAGCCATACTGTTTGCCTCACCATGAATCATTTTAGTTTCAAAAGATAATTTTTTACTCATAATATCCTCCTATCGCCCAAGTCTTTATAGTTTCACTTTGAGGGCTCCTCGCCCAAGTCTTTATAGTTTCACTTTGAGGGCTCCTCGCCCAAGTCTTTATAGTTTCACTTTGAGGGCTCTTCGCCCAAGTCTTTATAGTTTCACTTTGAGGGCTCTTCGCCCAAGTCTTTATAGTTTCACTTTGAGGGCTCCTCGCCCTCGGCTTAACAGTTACACTTTGATGGCTTTCCACCCAAGGCTCACAGTTCACTTTGAAGGCTTTTATAAGTTCATAGATACGAAATCTGGTGTTTTTTCAACATATTAAACCTAAGGGTTCAATAAATTCGTTTTTAGAAGTAAAATAATTATCAGCAAAGGCTAAATCTCTGTTTAGAACAAATTTTAACTCCAGAAGGCAGACTTTGAAGCCTCGAAAATAAAACTGTTAAATAAAGAGTGTATAAGGAGCTAATACTGAATATGAGTGCTGTGTCAGGGTCCTTAAAAACAACTGTGATTGTAAGCGATTTGCATCTTTGTGAAGCTGAACCCGTGAACCCCAAAAGGCCATATTGGAAAAAATATAAGACGGCGCAATTTTTCTTTGATGACGAGTTCGAATCTCTACTTTTGCATATTCAAAAGGTTCATAAAAACCAACAGCTAGAACTGATTTTAAATGGTGATATTTTCGATTTTGATAGCGTAATGTCCTTACCAGAAAACCCTTCTTTTCGAGTCAATTGGTTAGAAAAATGCAGAGGGCTTTTCCCAGAAGAAGATAAATCCGAATTTAAAATAAAAAAAATTTTAGAGGTTCACCCAAAATTTGTTAGTGCTTTATCACTGTTTATCAAACAAGGCCATGAAGTTGTTTTTATTATTGGAAATCACGATGTAGAATTACATTTTCACAAGGTACAAAAAGCCTTAGAAGACGCGCTTCAATTAGAAGATAATGAAATTGACCGTTTTAGAGTCTGCGAGTTTTTTTATATCAGCGAAAGTGACACATTAGTAGAACACGGTAACCAGTATGATCCATTTTGTATGGTTGAAAGCCCAGTTCGTCCATTTATTATCAAGAATGAAAGGCAACAGGTTAGAATACCATTTGGTGATTTGGCCACTCGATATTTAATAAATGGAATGGGTTATTTCAACCCTCATTCTGAAAGCAATTTTATAATGTCAGCCTATGAATATGCTACATTTTTTTTGAAATACATGCTGAAAACTCAGCCTCTGATTGTTTTCACATGGCTTTGGAGTTCTATAATAATACTGTACAACTCTGTGGCTGATAAACTGGCGCCGCCAGTGAATGACCCGTTAACTTACGAAACAAAAATAGAAGAGATAGCATATAAGGCTAACGCGAAACCAAGAATGGTAAGGGAAATGTTACAGTTGGCTGTATCCCCAGCGACAAGTTCGCCGCTACTAATTGCAAAAGAACTTTGGTTAGACAGAGCATTCTTGTTTTTAATTGGCTTCCTTATTTTAGTTCAGATATTTTTTATAATTGGTCAGCTATACAATATCTCTTTTTATTGGGTGCTCTTTGTGTATATGCTCTTTTTACCTTTCTTTGTTTTCTATTCTAGAACTATAACCTCAGATATTCAGAAATATAAAGAACCCAGGGAAAAGACACTGACATTATCCAGTTTGATTACAGGTGTTAAAAGAGTTGTTTATGGGCACACCCACCACGCGCTGCACGAAATAATCGGGCCAGTTGAGCATTTAAATTCAGGAACTTGGTCACCCAATTTTAAAGATGTAGAATGCAAAATTCAAAATACGAAGAGAAATTATATTTTAATTCAACCTAACGACAGTTTAGACGGTAGAAATGCAAGCTTAGAGGTGTGGGAAGAATAATTCGAATTCCGACTGAAAGCATCTAAGAAAAAGTTAATATTTCAGCTTATATCTATAAATCACTAACATTATTAGTTTTTTACATCCTTCATTTTAAGCAACTAAATTAAAAATCAAAATAAATCAAAATAAATCAAAATAAATAAAAATTTGTCTGGAATATGGCACCACTTAACACGTATGATAGGGACAGAATTCAATAGGAGGATTTATGGCTGATGTTTTAGTCGTTACAAGTAAAGTGAAAAAATACATAAAAGAAAAAAGTGGATGCAATACATCCTCAGAAACTATAGAAACTCTAAGCAAAGCTGTCGAACAACTTTGCCACCGCGGTGTCGAATCAGCAAAGGCTGACGGACGAAAAACCGTCATGGCCAGAGATATCGTTATCGATCATCTTTAAACCATTTTAATAAATTAAAATTTCACATAAGGCTCTTTACGAAGAGCCTTTCTTAATCTGTAAGGCCCACTTAATCTAAATTATTTTAGCTTAATAGAAAGTGATTTAGTCATAATCTAGCTCAAAAGATTTCGCATTCATGCTTATAACAGAGTTTTCATGTAAATTTTCAAGCTCTTCCCAAGATAAAACTTTAACATTTAATTCGACCGCTTTATCAAGCTTTGAACCTGCGCTTTCCCCGGCTACAAGATAACTTGTTTTTTTCGAAATTGATGAACTTACTTTACCGCCTCTAGCCTCTATAAACTCAGTGGCTTCAGTTCTAGAAACAGATAAAGTTCCAGTGATTACAAAAGTTAAACCTAAAAATTGATCCGTAAATCCCGCCTCAAAGTTCGTTTCAGGAGCAACTATAGTTAATTTCGAAACAAGGTTTTTCACTTCCAATATAAATCTTTCGGAGTTTAAATTTTGCATAATACTTTCAGCCACTTTTGGCCCTATATCATCTATATTGACGAGTGTTTCTCTACTTGCTTTTAAAAAATTATCAATAGTTTTATAGTTTTTTGCCAGAGCTTTTGCAGTTTGCTCTCCTACAAATCTGATTCCCAAAGAGTATATAAATCTGTCCAAAGTAGGCGTTTTGCTTTGGTTGATAGAATTTAAAAGATTCTCTACAGATTTTTCACCAAAACGATCAAGTTTTAATAGATCACTTTTATTTAATTTGTAGATATCAGAAAAAGATTCGATTAAATTTTCTTCAACCAGTCGTTCAATAATTCGAGCGCCTAGTTTATCGATGTTCATAGCTTTTCTAGATACAAAATGTTTTAAATTTTCTGTAAGAACAGCAGGACAAAGAGGATTAACACACCTTATGGCTACTTCGTCTTCAAGGCGCTGGCCCTTTTGTCTGCATGATGGACACCTAAATGGTATTTTGAAAGGCTTAGAGTTCTTGTTTCTTTTAGATGCCAAAAC
Organism: uncultured Pseudobdellovibrionaceae bacterium; assembly: GCA_963803705.1. GTDB lineage: Bacteria > Bdellovibrionota > Bdellovibrionia > Bdellovibrionales > UBA1609 > JAMLIO01. Next base: position 253,054 of record CAWDNU010000001.1, read on the forward strand.
TTCAACGACTTCTGGTATCACGTCGCCTGCACGTTGAATAATGACGTGATCATTTATTCGAACATCTTTTCGATCAATTTCATCTTGATTGTGTAAAGTGGCATTAGAAATGGTTACTCCACCGACCTTAACCGGTCTCATGATGGCGACTGGGGTAAAAACACCAGTGCGGCCCACTTGAATTTCTATGTTTTCAATCACCGTCTGGGCCTGTTGAGGTTTAAACTTTCCTGCTGTAGCCCATCTTGGACTTCTTGCAACTTTGCCGAGTATGTCTTGGATACTAAACTCATTTACTTTAATAACTGCACCGTCAATTTCAAATGGCAAAGAGGGCCTTAACTTTTCCAACTTGTTATAAAAGTGAACGGCTTCTTTAATATCCTTGTAGCAATTATAAATTTCAGTGTTCAAATTAGCAGTTAAATCCATAGCGTTAGGAATTCTAAAGTGTCTTATAATTTCAAAAAATTCCTTTTGAGAACTAATTGCCAAATCCTGAATGCGGCCAGGGGCATAGGCCAAAAATTTTAAGGGACGTTTTGCTGTCACTTTCGGATCGAGCTGTCTTAAAGAGCCTGCCGCGGCATTTCTGGGATTGGCAAAGGGGCTTTTTCCTTGTTCTTCAATAAGCTGATTTAATTTCAAAAAGTCTTTTTTTAGAATAACAACTTCACCTCTAACTTCAAAAATACTTGGGATATCAAGCTTATCAGATGATAAGCTTAATGGGATAGAAGAGATTGTTTTTATATTGGACAGTATCTGTTCACCTGTAACACCGTCTCCACGAGTGATCGCAGAAGTTAATAAGCCATTTTCATAGACTAGCTCTACAGCGAGACCATCAAATTTCGGCTCACAAAAATAGGTGATATTTTCGCCTTGGCCTTTTAAAAAATTTTCGATGCGCTCGTGAAAGGCAACAATTTCATCTTCAGAATACGAGTTTTGAAGTGAAAGCATTGGTTCACGGTGATCGACCTTTGTGAAAAAATCCAAGGCTTTGCCCCCTACTCTCTGGGTGGGTGAATTTTCACTAATCAGCTCTGGATTTTTACTTTCCAGATCGATTAATTTTTGAAACAGCTGATCAAACTCATAATCAGTCAGTTCTGGTCGATCTAAAGAATGATAAAGGTAGTTGTGGTGCTCGATCTGTTTTTGCAGCTTTAAGATTTTAGATTTAATTGGTGGATTTTTACCTTTAACCATAAGTCTCTAAATATAACTGAAATATCGTAAAAGTCTTCAAAACTAATGATTTATAGCAGCGTCACTGCAGGTGAAGGTGTGGAACCTGATTGAAGCTTCACCGCAGGTGAAGGTGTGGAACCTGATTGGAGCTTCACCGCAGGTGAAGGTGTGGAACCTGATTGGAGCTTCACCGCAGGTAAGCTCTGTACAGCTTACTCAACTCTGCGCTTGTCGTTGAGGCTTTTCTTTGCTTGGATTTTAGTCTAAAAACAGATAGAAAGAAAACCTCTCTAAAGGGGGTCTAAGTGAAAATAGATGTAGATAATGTTGCAGCCTTAGCAAGGCTAAAAATGGATTCAAATCAGAAAAAAGATTTCGAAAATCAATTTGAAAAAATACTAGAATATTTTTCGAAACTGCAGGCGATAAAGACGGATGAGGTTGAGCCACTAGTGACTCCTTTTGAAACCCATCAAAACTTAAGGTCCGATGAAGTTGAAGACTTCAGTCAATTTTCAAATGCAGTTCTTGAGGCCTCAGAATTTAAAAAGGACCGTCTTTTTATGGTTCCCCCAGTCGTTGGGGGGGAATCATGAATGTTGAAAAACTAGGTCTTTACGAGCTCTCAAAGAAACTTGAATCAAAAAAGATCTCATCTGAAGAGCTTACGCGCGAGTATTTAAAGCGCATCGAAAAGATTGATCCAAAGTTAAATTCATTTTTGAATATTAACGAAGATGCTATAACGATTTCAAAAAAAGCGGACGACCTACGCTTCAAAGGCGAATTCACTAGCCCAATGTTGGGTTTGCCTTTCGCTGCAAAAGATATGTTTTGCACTAAAGGTATAAAAACCACTGCCGCCTCTAAAATTCTTTCTAATTTTACTCCACCTTACTCTGCTACAGTCATAAAGAAGCTAGAAGATCAAGGTATGGTTCTACTAGGCAAGACAAATTTAGATGAATTTGCTATGGGATCAAGTAACGAAACTTCTGCTTTTGGACCTGTCAGAAACCCATGGGACACCGATTACGTACCTGGTGGTTCAAGCGGGGGCTCAGCATCGGCAGTGTCTGCAAGGCTAGCACCATTAGCTCTAGGAACAGATACCGGCGGTTCCATTAGGCAGCCAGCCCACTTTTGTGGAGTCGTGGGTGTGAAACCTACTTACGGTAGAATCAGCCGGTACGGTGTGGTTTCTTTTGCTTCAAGTTTAGACCAAGCGGGACCTATGACTTTAAAAGTGAAAGACGCAGCTCTAGCTTTGGAATTTATGTCAGGATACGACGTTTCTGATAGCACTTCGGCTAAAAAAAATGTTCCTAGTTGGTCAAAAGATATCTCAACTGAACTTAAAGGTTTAAAAGTAGGTCTTGTTAAGCAGTACATGGAGCAAGACCTAGATCCTGAAGTTAAAAAAGCGTGGGAGATATCTAAACAGGCACTAACTGAAAAAGGCGCTCAATTCATTGAAGTTGATATCTCTTTGTCCGAGCATGCGATTCCAGTTTATTATCTTGTAGCGACAAGCGAAGCGTCCAGCAACCTTTCAAGGTACGATGGCATCCGTTACGGCGTTAGGTCCAATTTTAAAGAGTTACCTCCTGAAAGTTTGGACGATTTCTACGCTCGCTCCAGGGGTGAAGGTTTTGGTGAAGAAGTAAAAAGGCGTATTCTTTTAGGGACTTTTTCTTTATCTGCAGGATATTTTGATGCTTATTATATCAAAGCTTGCCAGGTGCGAAGGTTACTACAACAGCAATATTTAGACGCTTTTAAGCAGTGTGATATTTTGCTATCGCCCGTAGCGGCTTCCTCGGCATTTAAGATTGGCGAGAAAGTCGATGATCCTTTAAAAATGTTTTTGAACGATTTTTTCACGACGGCTACGAACCTTTGCGGCTTACCAGGCATGACCGTGCCAATAATGAAAAACAAATCTAACTTACCTGTGGGCATTCAATTAACTAGCAAACCTTTTGATGAGCAAACTATGTTCAATGCTGGTCAAGCGCTAGAAGAAAAGTTTGAGTTTTATAAGGAGTTACCAAATGGGATTTAGTGTACCAAGTGGATGGAAAGCGGTTATTGGATTAGAGATACATGCGCAACTGGCGACAAAGTCTAAAATGTTTTCGAAAGACTCAACCAAATTTGGAGCCAAAGACAATTTAAATGTTTCACCAGTTAGCCTAGGTATGCCCGGTGCTTTGCCAGTGGTAAATAAAAAAGCCATTGAATATTCAATAAAAGCAGGGTTGGCTTTAGGTTGTAAAATCCGAGACAATTCTGTGTTTGCACGGAAGCACTACTTTTATCCAGATTTGGCTAAGGGCTATCAAATTTCTCAGTATGACTTACCCATTTGCTATGACGGTGAGATCGAATTTTTAGTTAATGGTAAAAAGAAAAAAGTTTATATTGAACGTGCTCACATGGAAGAAGACGCAGGTAAGTCTATCCATGATGGCGCTCTAAGTTTGATCAACTACAACAGAAGTAGCGTTCCACTTTTAGAAATCGTGTCTGGTCCTGATATGTCACTACCTGAAGAGGCTGCTGAGTACACCCGAACCATTAGGGGCATATTGCAGTATTTAGAGGTTTGTGATGGAAATTTAGAAGAAGGCTCTTTACGTTGTGATTGTAACGTTAGCGTGATGAAAGAGACCGAGACCAAATTAAGAACTCGCGTAGAGATTAAAAATATCAATTCATTTAGATTTATTGAAAAAGCTGTGGAGTATGAAATTCTTAGACAGATTGACACCTATGAAGACGGCGGAAGCATATTTCAAGAAACTCGCCTATTTGATTCCGCCAAAAATAGGACTTTTACTATGAGAAGTAAAGAAGAGGCAAAAGACTATAGATACTTTCGGGATCCTGATTTATTACCAGTTAAAATTGAAGCTAGCTGGATTGAAGAAATTAGAAATAGTTTACCAGAGCTTCCTCAGCAAAGAGCAGTAAGGTTTCAAACTGAACTAGGCCTGCCAGAATATGACTCTTTGGTTTTAACTCAAGAAAAAAAAATGGCAGACTATTTTGAAGCAGTAGTGAAAAAGTGTGAGTCTGCTAAAACTGCTTCAAATTGGATTATGGGCGAGCTATTAAAAAGCTTAAATGAGGCAAAAGTTGAATTCGAGCAAAATCCAATTCCTGCTGAATACTTAGCTGAACTAATTATTGCCATAGAAAACGAAACCATATCTGGAAAGATGGCCAAAGATGTCTTTGCGGAAATGTGGAAAAGCTCCAAAGCACCAAAATCAATTATTGCTGAACAGGGTATGTCTCAAATCACTGATCCAGCTGCGATTGAAAAAGTTGTCTTGGATGTGGTGAATGCCAACCAAGGTCAAGTCGAGCAATACAAGGCAGGAAAAAACAAATTATTTGGCTTTTTTGTTGGCCAAGTGATGAAACAATCTAAAGGCCAAGCGAATCCAGATCTGGTAAACCAAATCTTAAAAAAAGTGTTGGATACTTAGTTTACATGAAAGGTGCAGCTATAGATTTAGGTTCAAATTCTTTCATCTGTTATATTTATGAATTTAATGATGACTGCTTCAAAACCTTGGAAGATAAAATAATTTTAACGCGCTTATCTGAAGGCGTCGAAGAGACAAAAAAAATTTCTAACAGCGCTTTGAAAAGAGCTGAACAAGCTTTTAAGGTGTTCAGTGGATTGTGCTTAAAGCATGGCGTAGGAAGTATTCAAGCTATAGCGACAAGCGCTGCAAGAGACGCCGAAAATAAGTCAGAGTTTATAGAATTAGCAAAAAAATTCAGTATACCTGTTCAGATCATTTCTGGTACAGAAGAAGCCAATCTCACTTTCTTGGGTGTCAAAAACTACTTCAAAGAAACCAAAGGTTACATTATTGATATTGGTGGCGGATCCACTGAATTTATCTATGCAGCTGAAAGTGATGTCGTTGATAGAGTCAGTCTAAATGTTGGAGTGGTTCGATTTACCGAAAGATATTTGAAGCACTCTGATTTTGTAACCCAAGAAAAATCAATTCGATTTGCTATCAGAAAGGAATTTCAAAATAATTCACAATTAGCTAAAATGAAAAACAAAGAGTCAAAAATTTTTCTAGCTGTTTCGGGAACTCCGACTAGTGCTTCGGCATTAAAACTTAATGGATTTAAGTTCGAAAAAATAGAGAATACAGACCTATCAAGTCAAGATTTAATGCTGTTGCTTGAACTTTATGGCTCGCTAGACTTAGACCAACGTCTAGAAAAATTCCCTTTTATCGAATCGAGAAGAGCTGACGTGCTGCCCACAGGTTTATTGATACTTGATGAAGCACTAAAATTTTTTGGTTTTAGCAGCTACAAAATTTCAACCCGAGGGATCAGACATGGTTTGGCATCTAATATGTGTAACTCTATTTCTATGCTTTAGTTTCAATTCTGAGGCAAAAGAATTTAGAAAATCTACTATCGAAATTTCCCGTCCACCAGTTTTAGCTAAACCCAGTAGCAGTTTAATCAAAAGCAGAAAAGGCACTTCCAGCAGCTCTGTTCAGTTAAAAGTAGAACTGGCTTTGACGCCCTCAGAACAAGAGCAAGGGTTAATGTACAGGAAGTCGATGGATTTAAATTATGGAATGTTATTTGTTTTTTCTAATGAAAGACCAAGGCGGTTCTGGATGAAGAATACTTTGATTCCACTATCTATAGCGTTCATAGATAAGAAATATACTATATTTCAAATTTCGAATATGAATCCGGTTAAAACCTTGGCGCAAACTTCTTACGATTCTGCCAACAGCGTTCGACCTGCTAAATACGTATTAGAAGTTCCCAAGGGTTGGTTTATAAAAAACTCTATTGTTGAAGGCTCTAAACTTATTTGGAGTGAAGAAAAAACTTTTCAGAAAAATTAGGGCCTGTGGAAGATTCATCTAGGTTTTAAATGCTTTGAATCAAAGCATTTAAAACCTAGATGAATCTTCCACAGGCCCTGGTATTTTAAAAAACCAGCTTTCCTTGATCAAGGGCTGGATCCTAAAAAAATCTTTTATGTGCTAGAATTGTATGATGTACTAAAACGAGACGTATCTTCTAGATATAAGTGGAGCCATCATGATTAGACATTTTAAAAACCATTTTTTCGTCCTGTTATTTTTTACCTTGGCAGCCTGTTCTTCGAATACGAATGTTGGACAAGATGATCTAAGTATCTCAGAGATTGAAGATATAGAAAAAACAGGTGAATTTAGTGAAGAAGATTTTTTTAAGGATGAAGAGATCCTAAAAGAAAGTGGAGTCGGTAAATTAGACATCGAGGGTTTAGACGATAGTAACTTAAAGTCTGACGATGATAATTTAGTTTCCGACTTAGATGTTCAAGATTTTGAGGGTCAGGGATTCGATAAGGAAGACGATTTTGAAACTGATTTAGATAGCTCCAACAATGTAGCAGAGTTCGATGAGTTCGATGAATTTGTGACAAATGAAAAAGTTGCTAAGAATGAAGACATAATTAAAAACGAAGCCCCACAAATTTCAGACATTGCTGACCAACCAACAATGACCGAAGAAGATATTTTTTCAGAATTCGAAGAATCAACGGATGTGGCCGCAGGTAATGATCAAGTAGATACGCTTCTTGGTGATGATTCTTTCCAAATTAAAGAAGAGGCGGTAGTCGCAGATCAAACAGGTCAGCCAGAACTAAATTTTGAAGATGTATTTGATGAATCCCAAACGTCTACAGAAACTAAGATTGCGGATTCAGATGTTATGGTTGATACATCGATAGACGATAGTTTGGGCGCAAGCGACTATCAAAATGATTTCGTCGACGTTGGCGGACCAATAGCAGAAGAAAGCTCAGATTACGACGAAGACTTTGGCCCAGGTCCAGCCCCATCTATTGGAGATGATGACATCCCAGCGCCTAGGTCTGATTACTTGCAAGCAGAAAACCGGACTGAAACGCGAACTGCTAAAGAGCTTCTTGCTAATCAATATGAAAAACCTAGGCAAATAGTTAGACGAATAGTTAAAAAAGTTAAATCTTGGATTCCTGTTAAAAAAATGAAAGATGACCCGTACTTGCAAAACGGAATCCTGTTAAATGCTTTATACATAGTCAGAGAAGGAGACACCTTCGACAAGATCGGTGAAAAAATATATGGCAAGGGAAGTTTCAATAACCTAGCAAAGGTAAATCCATTTTTAAGAAAAAAACTTAGAGTTGGAGAAAAAGTTTATTACAACTCACCGAATAGGCCGAATGACGACAGCAGGATGTTATTTCACTACGATGACGTAGGACAAGTTCCGCAGTTTAGGCAAGTTGGTTACGGAGAAAATATTAGAAAGATCTCTATGGAGCTGCTTGGTCATCCTAGAAGTTGGATGGAAATTTGGGCGACTAACCCAGAGTTAGTTTCCAAAGGGGTCGTCGACAGAGATTATAAAATAAAATATTTTTCGAAAAACAACGTCCAGTCAATGGTTCAGGAAACGCCGGCACTTGAAGTTGAAGTTCCCGACGAAACGCAAGATGAAACCTTCGGTGCTACAGACCCAGGTACAAATGAAAATCAAGACACCATTTCTAACGAACTACCTGATTTTGAAGAGCCAAATGTGGAAGATAGCTCAACCGGAGATGCCTTAGCCGGGACTGGCGAGCCTGATTTGGATGCAGGATTTGACGACCCAGTTCTATCACAGAACGAAGAACCTAATTTAGATGAGCCAAATTTTGATCAGGGTTTTGATCAGTCAGGTCGGGTCGCTGACAATGGTTTGTCCAATATACCCAACGAGCTTAATCAGCAGGTTCAAGAAACTGGCGGCCTTAAAAAGCTTTACTTTGGCATGGATCAAAAGATGATTGAAACAGTTGCGATGGGTCTAGGTGGATTGCTTCTAATAATTGTAATACTTTTGATAGCTAGGCGGCGAAGAATGTACGCGCAAGCAACTCAAGTTCAAGAATTTGATTTTGCTGGTTCAACTCAAATTGACGAACAAACAAAAACTCATATAGATATTTAGTTATTTTTCTAATACCAACAGCGACCTTTAAGAAACTTTTTTAAAAATATTATCTAAGACATCTTTTCTTTTCTCTCTTTTAGATTCTAAGAAATAGATAAGATCATCTACGATCTGAAGGTCTTTATTATTGAAAGGGGAAAATCTTAGTCCGCACCCTCTTTGATTTGTCCAAACGATTGACGCATTAAGAGCTCGCTCTCGGCCACTGACATTAAGGGTTATCAATATTTTATCCCCAACTTCTACGTCAGGATGTGAGTTTTCCAAGAATGCTCCAGAAATACTTATATTCTTTAAAGTTCCTCCGAACGGATCTCTACCATAGCTTTTACGAAACTCAACATCTAGCTCTACTGGAAATCTTGGAGCTGGTGTTCCTGAATTTGACTGAATTGACATAGAAACCTCTCTTAGAGCACTCTTCGGCACATCGGGGGTGCATTTTAGTTAAAATATGAAAAAATGACGAAATTATAGTAACTTACCTGCTTTAGTCCGGCTTAAATTTGAGTGAAGAGCACAACAGAATGGACGAAAGTATTGACAAAAGATTAGAAATTGATAATTTTAAGTTATCTTTAAAAGTTCACGATAAATTTTAAAGCTGATTTTATCATTATAGAATTAACTTCAGAAATAATAAATCTAACTAAATAAATCTACCAATAATTCGAAGGATTTTATGCCAACAAAACTTGTTGATGTTAAGAAAAAAACTAAGTCAAAAGCCAAAACTACAAAAAAAGAAGAATCTAAAAATACAGATTCTAAGCAGGCGGACGTAAGCAGTTCACCAAAGGTCGAAGCGAAATCAACCGACGTGGTCAATGCCGATAAGGCCGTTTCGGTGCCAGAAAAAAAAGAAGATCGCAAAATAGAATCTAGTAGTGCCAGCTCTGACTCCGTCCAGAAAACCGAACAAAAAAAAACCGAGCCTAAAAAAGAAGAGGCAGTCAAGGACGAGGCCCCTGTCCAACAAAGGCATGAGCGTAGGCCTAACCACAAAAAATCATTTTCAAACAATAACAGCAACAGACGTCAAAACTATTCAAACAACAACAACAGCAATAACAATAGAAATAATCATAATAACAGGAAACATAAAAGTAATAACGATATGAATAGTGGATCTTCAAACTATTTTCCTGCTACTGAAATGGATTTAGTTAAGCTCGAGGATATTGACCTATCAGACATTGATTTGACAGAAGATCAGAAAAAAGAATTAAGTTCAAAACACTTAAAACAGAAAAAAATTAACGATTTAACTGCTTTAGGAACCTTACTAAAGATTGAAAATGCTGCTGGCTTAAGACGTCAAGAGCTTGTTTTTGAAATATTAAGAAGAGCCGCTTTACTAGGTGATATTTACGGCGATGGTGTTTTAGAAATTTTACCTGATGGTTACGGCTTTTTAAGGTCGCCAGATTATAACTATTTACCAGGTCCTGATGACATATATGTTAGTCCTTCGCAGATCAGAAGATTTGGCCTAAGAACCGGTGATACTATTACAGGCACAGTGCGTCCACCCAAAGAAGGGGAGCGTTATTTTGCACTTTTGAAGGTCGACGAGCTTAATTTAGAGCCCCCTGAAAAAGCAAAGAACAAAATTCTTTTTGATAACCTAACGCCTTTATACCCTGATAAAAAGCTGAAGCTTGAACACAATCCAGGAGAATACACCACTAGAGTGATAGACCTTATGGCTCCTTTAGGTAAAGGCCAAAGAGCATTAATAACTGCACCTCCAAGAACTGGTAAGACTGTCATCTTGCAAAATATTGCAAACGCAATATCTGTTAATCACCCTGAAGTTAAATTGATTGTTCTGTTGATAGATGAAAGACCAGAAGAGGTCACTGATATGTCTAGAAGCGTGAATGGTGAAGTCGTAAGCTCAACTTTTGATGAGCCACCAACTCGTCACGTACAGGTTGCTGAAATGGTTATAGAAAAAGCTAAGCGGCTGGTCGAGCATAAGCACGACGTCGTGATTTTGTTAGATTCGATAACTAGGTTAGCCCGCGCTTACAACACGGTAGTGCCCCCATCTGGTAAAATATTATCCGGTGGTGTCGACTCTAATGCTCTACATCGCCCAAAAAGATTTTTTGGAGCAGCCAGAAATATTGAGCAAGGTGGAAGCTTAACGATTATTGCCACTGCACTGATCGACACTGGTTCACGGATGGACGAGGTTATCTTTGAAGAATTTAAAGGAACAGGAAATGCCGAAATTGTGTTAGATCGAAAATTGATGGAAAAGCGAATCTTTCCTTGCATGGACATTAATAAATCAGGGACTCGAAAAGAGGATCTTTTGACTGAGAAGACAGATTTAAACCGTCTTTGGATCTTAAGAAAAGTACTGTCTCCTATGAATCCGGTAGACAGCATGGAATTTATTTTAGGCAAACTAGAGTCTGCTAAAACAAATGACAGCTTTTTGTCTCAAATGAGTCAATGATATACACCTAAAAGCTTGCTTTTTACATTTCAAAGGCCTATAAATTGGCCTTTGAAATCACTTGAGGAGTTTTTAGTTATGAAAAAAGATATTCATCCGAATTTTAGAAAAGTGGTGTTTAAAGATATTTCAACTGACACATCATTTTTAACTTATTCGACTGTTAATACTAAAGACACAATTAAGTGGGATGATGGAGAAGAGTATCCTCTATACAAAACTGAAATTTCTAGTGCTTCTCATCCGTTTTACACTGGAACACAAAAGGTTCTAGATACTGAGGGGCGCATTGATCGTTTCAACAAAAGATACGCAAAATTTAAGAAATAGTTTTACTCTAGCTTTCTGTGCTTAGCATAAGACTTTATCTTTCAAAAAAAACAGCTAAGATTTAAAAAATAGGACTACTTATAGTGGTCCTTTTTTTATTGTATAGCTTTCTGGGATAATATTAAAAAGTGCTGGGCACATCTTACAGTGTTCGCATTTAACAGTTTATCGGCTACGCGTATAGCCGTTGTTGATGCATCTTCTAAGTAGTATAATAAATTTGCAGACTTGCGCATATACATGCTTTAGATTTGTAGCTGCATGAAGGCTATGCCGCTAAGGAAATTGGTAATTTAAAATAATTCTACAAAACGGTATCCAATGTTTGATAAATTAGAGCTTGTTTTACAAAGATTCGAAAAGGTCCAAAGAGATCTTCAGCGTCCCGATGTTGTATCCCAGCAGAAAGAATACCAAAAATTAATGAAAGAGTTTTCTGAGCTAGAAGATTTAGTTAAAGCTTATCGAAGATATAAACTAGTTGTAGATCAGTTGCATGAAAGTCGTGGACTCTTAAATGAAGAGGACGACGAAGAGATGCGGGATATGGCAAAGCAGGAAATTTCAAGTTTAGAGGTTGAACTAGACACCCTAGAAAAGGAGTTAAAGCTTTTTCTTTTGCCCAAAGATCCAAATGATAATCGCGATGTAATCTTGGAAATCAGATCAGGCGCTGGCGGCGATGAAGCTAGTTTATTTGCAGAAGAGCTATTCGAAGCCTACAAGTACTATTCTCAAAAAAAATCTTGGTCTGTTGATCTGTTAACTTTTGTGGCCGGCAACGCTGGTGGCGCAAAGGAAATTATAGCAAACATATCTGGTCATAAAGTTTATAGTCTTCTTAAGTATGAAAGTGGAGTGCACCGCGTACAACGTGTACCGAAGACAGAAACCCAGGGACGAGTTCATACTTCTACGGTAACAGTTGCTGTAATTGCAGAGGCTGACGAAGTGGATGTTCATGTCCATGCTAAAGATGTTAAGGTTGATGTTTACAGATCTAGCGGAGCTGGCGGACAGCACGTGAACACCACAGACTCTGCAGTGCGATTGACACACGTACCAACTGGAATAGTTGTCACCTGCCAGGATGGACGATCTCAAATAAAGAATAAAGAAAAAGCATTTAAAGTTTTAGCTGCTAGATTAAAAGCTGCCGAAGAGGAAAAAGCTGTTAAAGATGCTTCGGATCAGCGTCTAAGTCAGATAGGTACTGGTGACAGATCCGAAAGAATAAGAACATATAATTTCCCACAAACTAGGGTTACGGACCATAGAATTGGTTTAACCTTGCATCGCATTGGTGAAATTATGGCCGGCGATGTTGACCTTGTTATTGAACCGCTAGTGACTCATTTTCAAGCCGAAGCACTAAAACAAGCACAAGAAAATTAATGACTTTAAAGTCTTTTTTTAGCACCCAAATAATTAAGATTAATTCTGACTTGAAACAAGATTTGGTGCACCTCATTCTTGAAACGCTTTCGGTAGATAGAGCTGATCTTTATTCAGAAACCTATTTGTTAGAAAATCAACAAATTTTGCAGTTAACGAAATCTATTGAGGCTTTGCAAAATGGAAAACCTTTGTCATATATCCTAAAATCACAAGATTTCATGGGATTCAAGTTCATGGTAGATGAAAGAGTCCTAATCCCAAGATCAGAGACAGAATATTTAGTAGATATGGTTTTGGGACTGTGTAAAAATGAAGATCTAGTTTTATTCGATGCAGGCGCAGGTTCAGGTTGTATAGGAATTAGCTTTTTAATCCATAGAAAGAAGAGTTATTGTATTTTTATGGAAAAGTCTTTAGAGGCTATAGAGGTTTTAAAATCCAATTTAAGTTTAAACAGCATATCCTCTGATCGGTTTAAAATTGTTAAATCTTTTAATGAGTTTGAAAATCTGTTTTCAGGAGGTGAGAAGTTTCTAGATCTATTTATTTCAAATCCACCTTATATTCGTGTCCAAGATCCAAGATTGGATGAATCAGTAAAAAAATACGAACCTGAAATAGCACTCTTTGCAGAGGACAGTGGTCTTTATTTTCTAAAAAAGTGGTCTGAAAAATCTAAAATTTATTTGAAAGAAAATGGCTTCGCCATCTTTGAATTTGGACAGGGACAAGAAGAGGAGTTAAAAATTTTTTCAAATCATAAAAGTTTTGAATTTAGTATTATCAATGACCAGTATGGGTGTCCTCGGTTCTGGAAGCTCATCTAAGGTGCGGATGTGAAACTCGACGGAAGCTCACCGAAAGGTGCGGATGTGAAACTCGACGGAAGCTCACCGAAAGGTGCGGATGTGAAACTCGACGGAAGCTCACCGAAAGGTGCGGATGTGAAACTCGACGGAAGCTCACCGAAAGGTGCGGATGTGAAACTCGACGGAAGCTCACCGAAAGGGTAGAATAAAAACCAATATAAAAAGGGGTCTTGCAGTGGATAGGATTAAAGTAACAGGTAGAAATAAGTTGGTAGGTGATGTTTCAGCCAGCGGCTCCAAAAATGCAGCACTTCCAATATTGTTTTCAGTCTTGTTAGCAGAAGGAGAACATATTTTAAGTAATGTTCCTGATTTGGCAGATATACATTCGACTAATAATTTACTAAGGACATTGGGCTGTGAAATAAAAATTGATCAAGGCCAATGTACCATCAGAAGACCTGCGGCCATAGAAACCGAAGCGCCTTATGACTTAGTTCGAAAGATGCGGGCAAGCATTCTTTGTTTAGGACCACTTGTGGCCAAAGAGGGATCGGCAAAGGTAAGTTTGCCCGGTGGATGCGCCATCGGTGCCAGGCCAATTAATTTTCATCTTGAAGCCTTAAAGAAACTTGGGGCTAAGATTAAACTTGAAGAAGGATATGTTTACGCAGAATCAAAAAAACTGCGTGGCGACAGAGTGATTTTTGACATACCGACGGTAGGTGGCACCGAAAACCTTTTGATGGCGGCTACTCTTGCAAGCGGTGAAACAGTTATTGAAAATGCTGCAAAAGAGCCTGAAATTGTAGACTTAGCTAACTGTTTGACCGGCATGGGCGCTAGAATTGAAGGAGCAGGCGAAAGCGTAATTCATATACAAGGTGTAGACAATTTGAAGCCCGCTAACCATCAGGTCATAGCAGACCGCATAGAAGTAGGAACTTTACTGATAGTTGCTGGTCTGACGCTTGGTTCTGTGAAAGTCACTAATTGTAACCCTAAACACTTAGAATCCTTTTTAGATAAACTTCAAGAAACGGGCATTAAAGTTACGAAGGGAAAAGATTGGATTATGGCAGATGCTACATCTTTAAGTTCGTTACTGCCTGTTAATATAACAACTGCGCCTTATCCTGGTTTTCCAACAGATTTGCAGGCGCAGTTCATGACTTTAATGTGTATCGCAGATGGTACTAGCCAAATTAAAGAGACTATATTTGAGAACAGATTTATGCACGTGCCAGAGTTAGTGCGAATGGGGGCAAAAATTACTGTCAACTCTAGGCTTGCAACAATTTCAGGTAAGGCTGACTCATTTCAAGCTGCTACTGTGATGGCGACAGACCTTAGGGCCAGTGCCTCTCTAATACTTGCGGGCCTAAACGCAGAAGGCGAGACTAGAGTTAAAAGAATATATCATCTGGACAGAGGATACGAAAACTTGGAATTGAAACTTAAGAGTATTGGTGCAAACGTCGTAAGAGAGAAAGACACCTAGATGAATCTTCCACAGGCCCTAAACAATTTTTTAAAAAAAATATGCCCCCGGCTTGAGGGGCAAGCCGGGGGCAGTGGCAAGTGAGTTAAAGGGGACAAAGAAAGAGGGGTTATCTTTGAGTTTCAACACTTGTCACTAAAATAGAATTCAAAAACTTGTTACTTCTAAAACCGTAATTCTTTAAGTTATTTCTGGGGGAGCGAAGATTTGCCATGTTGGGTCTTATATTTGCAAGCCTAAGACCCTTAACTAAATAGGTAGTTCCAGGGTGCAGGCTGTTTGTAATTTCATCGTTTGAGTCAACATAAAATATTTCGTCTGAGGTCGCGGATATGAAAAGAAACCTTCCTTCAGCAGATTCAAGCGTGAAAGTTCCAATATCCTCGAAAGGATAAATTAGCAATTGTGAATTAACATTAAAGTTAGAATTTGGTCTGTTTACACTAGGTTCTACGCTATGTTTACGAATCACTTCACTAAGTCGTTTTTCAAGGTTCAGAAGAGCATCATTATGGTTAACGCTTTCCCCGCTGGCTTTCGCTGTGGCTGACAGAACCAAAACGATAGCTATATAAATGACTACTAAAAGTTGCTTCCAATAATTTCTAATCATAGCTTCCCCGAAAATCCTACTAAAGGTAAGGCAAGTGTTGTGCCAAAAATTCTGGACTTTAAAGCTAATAGTTTCTATTTCACACTCAATGCATTAAAATAAAATTGATGAAAAGTACAAAGATGGAACCAGTGCTTCCAATAATTTTGATAAACCTAACAATTCCATATACTTGGGTGCTTCGGTTCCAAATTGGTACAAAAACTTTTTTGGAACCAGGTTGATATGTCAAAAAAATGGATAATTAAGGATGCACTGGATCAGATATCCGGACCCTTCAACACTTCGGAAGTCATTCGAAGAATTCACCAAGGACTAGTCACCGAGGTGGATTACCTAGCGCATTATCCGGAAGGCAAGTGGATTCCTGTTACAAAAAATCAAATTTTTTTCGACGAGATGCTGGCTTCAATCTCTCAGACAAATTCAAGCTCAAAGCCTAATGGGTTTAAAGATAGTAGTAACGAAATTAAATCAATTGAAATGGACGAACAAGATAAAACAGAAGCTTTATCCAAAACGGTCAAGTTAGAAAAAACTAAAAAGCTTGAAAACGCAGATACAGTAAATGGCAATGATGATGAGAAGACTGAATTAATTAGTATTAAGAGTGAAAACTTAGATTCTGTTAATCAAAATTTGAAGGCTACAAAAGAATTCAGAGCAAAAAAAAACTTGCCAGAATACACAGCCAAACAAACCCACCAAATTTATTCCAGAAACGAGCTTTTAGATTTAAAGAAACATAGGCATCAAACCTTTGTAGATAGATATAGAAAAGAATTATCAATACTTTTGCTGATAGTTAGTTTTGTAGGTGCAGGCAT
Organism: uncultured Pseudobdellovibrionaceae bacterium; assembly: GCA_963803705.1. Classification (GTDB taxonomy): domain Bacteria; phylum Bdellovibrionota; class Bdellovibrionia; order Bdellovibrionales; family UBA1609; genus JAMLIO01. Next base: position 269,237 of record CAWDNU010000001.1, read on the forward strand.
ATTTTTGTGGCCTGCAGCTAAAGATGATATTAAGGGAGACAACTTTAAGCTAAGAGCTCCTCGTTTTGACAGGAAGCCGATTAGCAAATCAATTGAAATGAGCTCTTATAGAACTGCCTTAGATCGGATTCATAAAGGTAGTTTCACTAATTTCAGAGATGCTCACAATGGCCTTATTAAAATCTTAGAAAGTTATTCACAAAATATTGATGCGCTGTCGATGCTTTGTTTTACAAATTATCACCTTTGGGAATTCACTCAAAAAACTTCAAAAGATCTTTTTGCCATCTCTTCAATCACTAAAAGGGCTTTGAAGATTGATAGATTTAGTGAAAAAGGCAGAATATGCAAATTTGTTAATTTGTCCGTACGGGGTAAATATGATGAAGCCCAAAAAGTGGTCGATGATGTTTTGGACAGCGAACAAGGTGCCACTTCGGTCATTTTTAGTTATTTTAATGGGGTTCTAAAATTTTATAAAAAAGAATTTATTGCTTCAGAAAGTTATTTGTCCGCAGCGATTTCAAGAAGCCGAAGTCAGCAGGATAAGAAAAACGGACATAGTAGTGAGTTTGCAGTGATGTGGGTAAGCCTAGCAGACTCAAATATTAATCTAAGTAAGTCTAATTTAGCTTATAAATCGGCGCTTAGGGCGCTAATGATCAACACTGAATATGTGGATGCCCATTTACTGAAAGGGATTATAGAGTATCGCTTTCAACGAAAAAACAAACTTGCAAAGGCAACCTTGCAGAAAGCTTTGGTATATGCCAAAAACGACAAACCGAACAAGAAGAAACTTTCAGATGCTTACGTAGTTTTGGCAGAAATCGCACTGTTCGAAAGGCGTCGAAGCACCGCTCTAGAATATGCTATTGCAGCTTACAATTATAATCCAGGAAATTCGGTGGCCAAAAACTTAGCGATTGAGCTTGGTGGAAATCGCAAAGTTGGTAAGAAGACTGTTTTATCACAACAGTTAGTTATTGAGGGTGAGCAAAACCTACAGGAAAGCGGCTGCTCTTCTGCCCAAGCTTTTTTCAAAGAAGCTTATAAATTAGATCCAAAAAATGGATATGCAGCCTTAAAAACAGCACAATGTTTATGGGAACTAAGTTTTACAACTGACGCAATTGAATGGATAGAAAGGGCGATACAGTCTGATCCAAGCTTAACTGAGGCTTATGTTATTGCAGCTGGTTTCTATGCCCAAAGATACGATTTTGATTCTGCAATGCAGATCTTATTGAAAGCTAAAAAAATTTCCCCTCGCAGTTACGAGGTATATAGAGGGTTAGCACGGTTAGAACTAAAGAGAGATAACCCCCAACTATCTATTGAATATGCAAAAATCGCTTTAAAAATATATGATGCTGACACAGACTCTTTAATTTTAATGTCAAAAGCGCTTTATGAGTTAGACCAAAGCCAAGAGGCTTTTAAGTATATCGTTCAAGCCAGTGAAAATGACTCTAGAAACGTAGATGTTCATGTTATGTACGGGAAAATTTTATATAAAACTCAAGGAGTTTTTGCATCTCAAGAATATCTGAAGAATAGAATAGCCAGCTTCCCTCTAGAGGCAGCTTACCGAGTTGCTTTAGCGGAGGTTTATCTTGAGGATCAAAAATTTTTGAATGCTGCGCAAACTGCAAAAGACGCTATTGAATATGATAGCAAATCCAAAGAGGCTTTTTTGGTGTTGGGAAAAGCTTTAAAAGCTTTGGATAAAAAAGAAAGAGCTTTAAATTTTTTCTTAGACGCTTTTAGTCTAGATCCCTCTGATGCTGAGCCTTTGTTTGAGGCCGGTCAGCTATATATAGATATTGGTAAGTATGACGAAGCTATCAAGCGGTTTGAAAGAGTACTAAAGATGAATAAGTTGTATCCAGCTATTTACTACAATTTGGCTAAGGTTTACTTTGCACAACGTAAGATGGGTAAAGCCCTTGAGCATTGCAAAATTGAAATTGAATTAGACCCTAAAAAAGATCAATGCTTTGTTTTAAGCGCTGAGGCTAACTTCTTTAAAGCAAATCAAGCAAAAAACAAGCTTTCAAGATTGAATTCCCGAAAGCTAAACCCTGATAACGTTGAGCTAACTGAAAATGAGAAGAAAGTAACCTACAATCGAATGATTTCTTTCTATAAGCTGTGTGCGGAAAACTACCAAAGAGCGATCGATATAATCCCACAGAGATCTTCGGTATACATCGACTTATCTCGATGTTATCGATTTGCAGGCGAATTTGATATGTCACAGAAAATGGTAGAAAAGGCGCTGGATATTGAGCCTGGTAACCCTGTTGTGTGGCGAGAAAATGGCCTTTTGTTTGAACAAAAAGGCGAGTATGCTCTAGCTTTGGAAGCATACAAACAGTATTTAACTTTAAATCCGTCAGCAAAAGATAGGAAGCCTATCGTAAGACAGATGAAAGAGTTAGAATCTAAAATCAAACTCTGAGGCCCGATGTCTAGTGCGCGTGAATTTACAAAAACTCCGTCTTTGTTCTTTTTTAGATTAATTTTCAAAGGCGTTTCCGCCTTCTTTGTTGGAGTGACAGCCGCGCTTGTTTTTCATGTTTTTTTTAACTATAGAACTTTTGGATTTGTTTTTGTCGGAGTTGTTTTTTCTGGCTTGGTTCTAAAGTTTTTAGGTAAATCAAGTTTACTGAAAGTGTTTTTATTTGATGTTGCTTTCATATTTTTGTTACTTCTGCTAAAAACATACATTACTTTAGCGCCCAATGCTTAGGAGTTTATAGGTGATAGATATAAAGTGGCTTGAGTCTGACAAAGTGGATTCGAACTGGAATATGCTGCCCGAAAAAGTTTATCGAAAAAACTTAAGAGATAGGGGTGAAAATTCATCTGTAGTGGATCAAATTCTGGCTTTAAACGAGCTCAGAAAGAAAAGTATATTTGAAGCCGAAACTAAAAAATCAGAGCTAAACACTATTAGTAAACAGGTGGCAGAGTTAAAACGAGCAAAAAAAGATGCCTCGCAGATTATTAGTGAAACCCAAGACTTGTCTAAATCGATTAAAAATTTGTCCCAGACTGCCGATGAATATAATGATAATTTGAAACAACTTTTATCAAGAGTTCCAAATCAGTCTGATCCGTCGGTTCCAATTGGAAAAAGTGAAGTCGACAACATTAAAATAAGATCTTTTGGCGAGCCAAGGAAATTTGCTTTCAAACCTCTTGACCACGCTGAGATTGGCGAAAAAACAGGACTTATCGATTTTGAAAAGGCAGGTGAAGTTACTGGAGCCAGGTTTTCATTTTTAAGATCGAGTTTTGCAAAAATGGAAAGAGCGTTAATTCAGCTGATGTTAGACACTCACACTCTAGAACATGGTTACGAAGAATTTGTGCCCCCGTTTATAGTAAATTCAAAAAGCTTATTCGGTACTACAAATTTGCCAAAATTTGAGGAAGACTTATTTAAATTAAAAGACACAGACTATTATTTAATCCCTACTGCAGAAGTTCCTTTGACTAATTATGTATGCGATGAAATTTTAAACGAGTCAGATTTACCCTTAAAATTTACTGCTTATACACCATGTTTTAGATCTGAAGCCGGAAATTATGGCAAAGATACGAAAGGTTTGATAAGACAGCATCAGTTCAATAAGGTTGAATTGGTAAAAATTAGTCATCCAGAAAATTCTGATATCGAACACGAAGCATTACTAAAAGATGCAGAACATATTTTGCAGCTTCTAGAGTTGCCTTACGAAGTGATGAATTTATGCACAGGCGATATTAGTTTCGGAGCTAAAAAATGCTATGACATTAATGTTTGGTTGCCTGGTCAAAATAGCTATCGAGAGATAAGTTCCTGTTCTAATTTTGGTGACTTCCAGGCACGACGAGCCAATATCAGATTTAAATCAGGTAAAAAAGGTTCTAAGCCAAGTTTTTGTCATACGATCAACGGTTCTGGCTTGGCTGTAGGAAGAACTTTAGTGGCTATAATTGAAAATTACCAGAATGAAGATGGAACAATTAGTGTTCCAAGTGTGTTACAAAAATATTTTAACGGTATAAAAACCATAGGATAAATTTAAAGTATGACATTTTTTAAATATTTATTTGCAACAGTTGTTGGAGTTATTCTCGGTTTTTTTACCTGCGTTTTACTAGCCGCAGGTATAATCGGATTATTAATTTCCAGTGCCGAAAAAATGACATCTAAGTCTGGTTCAAAGGAAATTAATGCAGGAAGTTTTCTTGTATTAGAATTAGACCAGAAGATTCCTGAATTCAAAGACGAATTTTCAATGTTATTTAACCGAGGCTTGGTGCTTAAAGATTATATCGAAATGATCAAAGCCGCTGAAACTGATAAATCAATTCGTGGAATCTTGATAAAGATTTCATCTACTCCTCAGGGATGGAGCACAATCAAAACTTTGCGATCTGCTTTAGCAAAATTTAAATCGACTAAAAAACCTATCTTCACATACTCAGAATTCTTAGACGAGCGCTCGTATTATTTGGCATCGCTATCAACGAAGATTTTCTTACACCCTACTGCCGAATTTTCCTGGGACGGTTTTGGTTTAAATCCAACATTTTATAAAGGTTTTTTTGATAAGATCGGAGTAAGCCCTATAGTTTTTAGAGTAGGAAAGTTCAAGTCGGCCGTCGAACCTTATATACAAAAGCAAATGAGCGATCCAAATAAACGCCAAATTAATGAATTGATTGATGATATTTGGCAAGAAGTTATCTCGGCCGTTTCAAAAGACAGGGATGTATCAGAAGAGTCTTTAAACGAAATTTCAGAAAATTTACTAGTAAGATCTGCGGACGAAGCTTTAGAAATGAAACTTGTGGACGAGCTAATGACTGAATCTGAGGTTTTTGAAAAGTTAATTTTAAAAAAAGAAATTGCAAAAATAGAAAAGAATGATTTTAAAAAATTAGTCAGTTCAAAGTCTTATTGGTCTTTAAAGAGTGGCGAATTAGGCTTCAAAAGCCAGTTCTTTGGATCGAACTTAGAGGATACAAAAAAACCTACAATAGCTACAATTACTTTAGAGGGAACTATTATTTCAGGTCCGGGTTCTGATGGAATGGTGGGTTCAGAGGACGTAGTAAAAAGAATTTTAAAAGCAAAGTACGCTAAGAATGTAAAAGGTGTAATAGTAAGAATTAATAGCCCAGGCGGAAGCGCCTTAGCTTCAGATGTTATTTGGACTGAACTTAAAAAATTAAGAGAAGTGAAACCAGTTTTTGCATCTTTTGGCGATGTTGCAGCTTCTGGAGGCTACTACATAGGAGTCGCAGCGGAAAAAATTTTCGCCCACGAAAATACGATTACTGGATCAATTGGTGTTTACAGTGTGCTGTTCAACCTACAAACATTGGCAACAAGCAAATTGGGATTTACTTTTGACCGTGTAGTCAGCCATCCATTTGCAGATAGAGGTTCGCCATTTAGGCCAATGACAGCTCAAGAGGCAACTTTTTTTCAAGAGGATACCAATAGAGTGTATCAAAGATTTATAGAAGTTGTTCAATTGGGTCGTGAATTTGACACCTACGAGAGCGTACACTCAATTGCTCAGGGCCGAGTGTGGTCAGGTCTTCAAGCAAAACAAATAGGTTTAGTAGATGAGCTAGGCGGAATGGAAGATGCGATCACTAGTTTAGCTGCACAACTTAAACTACCGAAAGATTTTGAGGTCAAAGAAGTTCAAGGTGAAACTGATTTTGAACTTATCTTTGCTTCATTTTTAAGTCGAGCGGGTTTAGACAGTTTAGTATTAAAGTATTTTAAAAATCCAGAGCTCAATGTTTTTATTCGAAATAAAGATTTCAATCTCAAAGAAAGAATTTGGTCTTTGAGCCCAGAATTAAATATCGATTAAACTTTGGGTAAAATTGAATAAAAAATGGGCAAAATACCCAATAGAAATAACTTGAATACCCCTGCCAAAAACACTACAACCATAAGTGGAAGAATGGCAGAGCGGTTGAATGCACCAGTCTTGAAAACTGGCGGACCTTCGCGGGTCTCGGGGGTTCGAATCCCCCTTCTTCCGCCAAAATAATCAATTGATAAAATGCGATACAGTTTTTATCTAGACCGTAGCTGCCGATATCAGACTGAGCAATAGAACGACTATCAATTATTGTCATAAAGGCACATCTACCAAAGTGTTTAGATGCTTGGTTTTCAATAAAGCACTTCCTTGTTTAATAAGGAACTAACTCTTCATTTTCTTATGTTCTATTGCTAGAATAAATTAAATTTCGCTGGAGAGACAATGGGTATTGTTAAAGAATTTAGGGAATTCGCAGTCAAAGGCAACGTTGTTGACATGGCCGTGGGAATTATTATTGGTGCCTCGTTTGGTGCCATTGTCAAAAGCTTGGTTGACGGAATTATAATGCCACCGATCGGAATGCTAGTCGGAAATTCGGGTTTCGAAGAACTTTTTTATGACCTTTCTGGTAAGGGGTTTTCGACCTTAGCCGAAGCCTCTGCTTCAGGAGCCCCGGTTCTTAAGTACGGATTATTTATTCAATCTGTTGTTGATTTTCTAATTGTAGCAGTTGCTATCTTTATAATGGTTAAAGCAATAAACTCTGCTAAAAGAAAAGAGCAAGTGGCGCCCACCAGACCCGCTCCAACCCCCGAAGATATTCTACTTTTGAGAGAAATTCGCGATTCACTTAGAAAATAGGTCACAAAAAGGTATATAAGATATGAAAGTAGGAGTTTTAACAAGTGGTGGCGACGCGCCTGGGATGAACGCTGCCATAAGATCTTGTGTTAGATCTCTTATTTATTTTGGGCATCAACCCATCGGCATAAAACGTGGTTTTCAAGGCCTTGTTGATAAAGATTTTACCGAAATGAACTTGCGTTCGGTGGCTAACATTATCCATCGCGGTGGAACTGTTTTAAAAACCTCAAGATTTGAAGATTTCAAAAAAAAAGAAATAAGAAATTTAGCATTCAAAAACTTGCAAGACCATCAGATCAAAAAATTAATAGTGATAGGTGGTAATGGCAGTTATATGGGCGCCAAGACACTTTATGATGAGTTTGAGTTTGTTTCTTGTGGTATCCCAGGAACCATTGATAACGATATTGATAATACCGATGAAACTATTGGCTTTGATACCGCTTTGAACACAGCTATCGAAGCGATAGATCGAATTAGAGATACTGCTAATTCCCATGAAAGATTATTTGTAGTGGAGGTTATGGGTAGAGATAATCCGGATTTGCCATTAGCCATTGCACTTGCTTGTGGTGCAGAATTTCCGCTGATCTTCAAATCGGAAAAATCAATTGATGAGACTCATAAAAAAATTAAAGAAGGATTAAGCAAAGGTAAAAAATCTAGCATCATTATCGTGGCCGAGAACGATCATAACGCTATAGAAAAACTTAAAGTGTCTTTAAAAAATGAAGATCTAGACTACAGAGTTTCAGTTTTAGGCCATATGCAAAGAGGGGGTGCACCTAGTGCAAAAGACCGAATTCTAGCCTCTCATATGGGTTTCGCAGCTTCGCAAGCTATTGGTAGCATGGCTACGCTAAGCTTTGTTTCAAAGTTGAAAGGTGATATCGTGATTAGCAAGCATGATGCGAAATTTAGTGCGGACACTTCAATAGTCGAAAAGAGCTTGAAGTTAATTGAAGTCCTGTCTAAGTAGGTTTTTTAAATGAAACTAGAGACGCACTTGTTTCGACGTTGTTGCCCTCGCTGACAAAAATCCGATCAATAACGCAGTCATTGGCAGCGCGCATCTCATTTTCCATTTTCATAGCTTCCATAATTAGTAGGGGTTCATCAGCTTTTACATTTTGACCCTCTTTTACAAAAATTTTGACAATTTTGCCCGGCATTCCAGCTTTTAAGTTATTTTGTCCACCTATCGCACCTCCACCACGTATTGATTCACGCAGTAAGATTTCGTCATTAACAATAGAAACGTTTCTGTAAGAGCCCCTAGAATAGACCTCGTAGTCAGTTCCGTACTTAACAATATCCACTAAATAAGAAGAGTCTTTAAAAAGCAGACTGATGTTTCCATCGTTGGCTACGGTAAAATTCTTTTTTGGAATCAAATACTCTTTCCATGTTTCTTCCTGATTACTTTCATCGACGATTAAAATTTTGATAAGCCAATCTGAACGTTTATCATCAACTGTGACTCTGTAGGCTGTCTGATTTACCTTAGCTTCAAAATACATTTAATACCTCATCATGCTTTTCTGGCGCGAACTAATACGCCATTTTTTACCCTGTTTGAAATCAATCACTCTGCGACCTTGATTTTCTTTGTAAGCATTAATTGCAGCAGATATTAAAAAGACTTCGTCATCTACATATTTAAAAAATGTTTTTGAGTCAGAAATAGCTAATTCTTTATCAACAAATTGGGTTGTATATGTACCACTTAAAAACTTTTCATGATCCAGAATGTTTTTTAATAAAATTACGTTTGTCTTTATACCGGCAACTGCAAATTCGGCCAGTGCTCGTTTCAAACGTGCTATACAGACGTTTCTGTCAGGGCCCCAGACGATAAGTTTTCCTATCATAGGATCGTAATAAATTGGGACGTTACAACCGCTATATATATAAGAGTCAAATCTTACAAAAGGTCCCTGGGGTACTCGGCACCTAACTATTCGGCCGGCGCTAGGTAGGAAAGTCACTGGGTCTTCTGCGCAAATACGAAGTTCAATTGCGTGACCAGTTTGCTTAATTTCTTCTTGTTTAAAAGAAAAAGGTTGGCCTGCAGCTACCAAAATTTGTTCTTTTACTAAATCTACTCCGGTGACACCTTCTGTAACTGGGTGTTCGACTTGAAGCCTGGTGTTCATTTCCATAAAAAAAAATTCTTTTGAATTGTTATCAAAAATAAATTCTACAGTGCCCGCTCCGATATAGTTGATAGACTTTCCAGCAGCGACTGCAACTTGGCCCATCTTTTCACGAATTTCATCTGATACAGATACGCTTGGTGACTCTTCTATTACTTTTTGATGGCGACGCTGCACAGAACATTCTCTATCATAAAGGTGAACAACATTGCCGTGCGAGTCACCAAAAATTTGAATCTCTATATGCTTTGGGTTTTGGATAAAACGCTCTATAAAAACAGTGTCGTCGTTGAAATAGTTTCTGCCCTCGGATTGGCAGGCATTAAAGGCATTCTTTAAATTTTTGGGATCCAGGACAACGCGGATGCCTTTTCCACCACCTCCGGCAGAGGCTTTAATCATCACAGGATAGCCGATCGCTTTAGCTACCTCGACTGCTTCTTCGGCATTCGCTACTGCTCCCGGACTGCCAGGAACAACTGGAACGCCAACCTTTTCCATAAGGTTTCTGGAAGAAATTTTATCCCCCATCGCTTGAATATTTTTGACTGTTGCGCCAATGAACGTAACGTTGTTATCTTTTAGTGCCTGGGCAAAATTTGCAGACTCGCTTAGGAATCCATATCCAGGATGTACGGCTTCGGCATTAGATTTTTTGACCACTTCTATAATCTTATCAATCCGCAAATAAGACTCGGTAGATGGTGCCGGCCCAATTTCGTAGGCTTCATCAGCAAACAACACGTGTTGGCTGTCTCGGTCTGCTTCGCTGTAGACAGCCACGGTTTCGATACCCATTTCTCTGCACGCTCTTATTATGCGAATAGCAATTTCACCGCGATTTGCGATTAGAATTTTTTTGAACATTATTTCTTCCCTTCAAATCAAAATTTTTTATTTACAATTGTTTCTTGATTATAATGGTATGCTTCCATGTTTTTTGCTTGGATTAATTTGGGTTTTATTAATTAACATTTCTAAAGAATCAATTAAACGAACTCTAGTTTCAGAGGGCATAATCACTTCATCGATATAACCTAGCTCTGCTGCAACATAGGGATTGTTAAATTTTTCTTCATAGTTATTCATAATCTCTTTTTTGGTTTCTTCAGGCTTACTAGAGGTGGCAATATCTTTTCTAAATATAATATTAACGGCTCCTTCAGCGCCCATCACCGCGATCTCGGCGTTTGGATAGGCTAGATTAATATCCGCTCCGATATGTTTTGAAGCCATCACTATGTAAGCACCGCCATATGCCTTACGTGTTATCACGGTTATCTTTGGAACAGTGGCTTCGGAATACGCGTAAACCAATTTAGCTCCATGACTTATAATACCAGCCCATTCTTGGTCAGTGCCAGGCAAAAAACCTGGGACGTCCACAAAAGAAACAACTGGGATATTGAAAGAGTCGCAGAAACGAATAAACCTGGCAGCTTTTCTGCTAGCCTCAATGTTTAAGCAACCGGCTAAATGATTTGGTTGATTTGCAACTATACCCACGCTCCTACCGTTTAACCTACCGAAACCAACAAGAATATTTTCTGCATAATGAGGTTGAACTTCAAAAAAATAATTATCATCTAATACTTTACGCACTAGTTCTTTCATGTCGTAAGGTTTTTTAGAATTTTCGGGAACCAAAGTATCCATTGAAGGATCGATACGGTCTGCTCTATCCTGGGTAAGAGCTCTTGGGGCATCATCCATATTGTTGCTTGGAATAAAGCTTATGAGTTCACGAATTAGCAGTAAAAGATGTTTATCGTTTTCAGCGGCAAAATGTGCAACTCCAGATTTAACATTGTGAGTCTGCGCTCCACCAAGCTCTTCTTTTGTGACCTCTTCATGCGTAACTGTTTTGATGACATCAGGACCAGTCACAAACATGTAGCTTGAATCTTTTACCATAAAGATAAAGTCTGTAAGAGCAGGGCTATAAACTGCTCCGCCAGCACATGGTCCCATGATAGCAGAAATTTGTGGGACAACACCGGAGTACTTTGTGTTTCTTAAAAAGATGTCTCCGTAACCGCCAAGGGCTTCGACTCCCTCTTGAATACGAGCTCCTCCAGAGTCGTTTATACCAATTACCGGTGCTCCATTTTGTGAAGCTAGATCCATAATTTTGCAGATTTTGTTGGCTGTGGTTCTGCTCATGCTTCCGCCATAAACCGTGAAGTCTTGAGAGTAGACGTATACCAAACGCCCACTAATTCTTCCATAGCCAGTCACAATTCCGTCACCAGGAGTGTGGTTTTGATCCATTCCAAAATTTGTGCACTTATGGGTCACAAAACGGTCGAGTTCTACGAAAGAGGCAGGATCAAGAAGAACATCAAGACGTTCTCTTGCAGTTAACCGACCACCCTTTTTGTGTTTAGATAACTTTTCTTGACCACCACCGTTGTAAGCTTCGGTATTCCGCTCATCTAAATTTTTAAATAAGTCTTGTGTTTCCATGCGCCCCTTTCGATATTCAGAATTAAATTTTACAATAGAATCAATGGCCATCAAGTGCTAAATATATTAATAAAATACTAAGGATATTTTCTTCCGTATAACCTTGGAAATGGAATACTTTCCCTAACGTGAGGAATTCCACAAATCCAAGCTACACACCTTTCTATACCCATACCGAAGCCGGAATGAGGAACAGACCCATACTTACGAAGATCTAAGTACCAGGCGAAATCTTCAGGGTTTAAATTATGATCTTTTATCTTCTGTAAAAGGTTCTCATAGCTGTCCTCACGTTGGCCACCACCAATAAGTTCACCGTAACCTTCAGTTGCAAGTAAATCACAACTTAGCGATTGCTCTTTGTTATCTGGATCCTCTTTCATATAAAAAGCTTTAATAGCCTTAGGATAATTGTGCACGAACACTGGTTGATCAAATTTTGAGCTTACAATTGTCTCATCTGTGCCCCCAAAATCATCACCAATTATAAATTCGGGATTTTCTTTTTTAATCATGCTTGCTGCTTCATTGTAATGGATTCTAGGGAAAGGCGCTTTGATGACTTCAAGCTTATTTATATCCCGCTCTAAAATATTTAGTTCGTCTTTTCTATTTTTAATCGTTCTTTGAACAACATATTCTACAAACTCTTCAGCAAGTTCCATGTTGTCAGCTAAATTTGCAAAGGCTACTTCGGGCTCGACCATCCAGAATTCAATAAGGTGTCTACGTGTCTTAGACTTTTCAGCTCTGAATGTGGGGCCAAAGCAATAGACCTTGCCAAGCGCCATCGCAGTGGCTTCAGAATATAATTGGCCTGATTGTGATAAATAAACTTTGTCATCGAAGTAATTGGTCTCGAACAAGGTGGAAGTACCCTCGCATGCATTTGGTGTGAAAATTGGCGCATCTGCCAAAATGAAACCTCTGTCATCGAAAAAGCTTCGCACGGCATTTATGATTTCAGAACGAATGCGCAAAATTGCAACCTGTTTTCTTGAACGCAACCAAAGGTGTCGATTGTTCATTAAAAAATCAGTTCCATGCTCTTTAGGAGTTATCGGAAAATCTATAGACGGGGATATTATCTTGTAACTCTCTGCTGTGAGTTCAAAGCCACCTGGGCTTCTAGCCTCTTCTTTAACAACACCGAGCACTTCAACAGCTGTTTCCTGGGTCAAATCTTTGAAATTTTCAAAACCCTGGCTATCACATTCACCTTTGGCGAATATGCACTGACACAGACCTGTTCCATCTCTTAAAACCAGAAATTTAATTTTGCCTGATGGGCGAGTGCGAGTGACCCAGCCTTTCAAAGATACCTTTTGGCTAACCCTATCTTTTAGGTCCTCAATATATAAAAAATTTTTCATACAAAACTTATATAACACAAACTTAACTTTGGCCTGATTTTTGGTTGAAAATGACAGAAAAGGTCAAAGAGCTAAACCACCAACTAGCTTTTCAGGCCGCAGACTAAGACTTAGGTTGATTAAAATAACTAATTTTCTATTGATACCTAGTGAGGGATTCTGATCTGGAAACAGATCAAATCGTGATAATTCATAAAGCAAAGATTGCTTGCTCTAAAAACAAATAGGCCAACTCCAATATTTAGCGAAGTTGGCCTATTTTAAACTATTACTATAAGACTATCTGCAAGAAGGCACAGTAACGCTGTAACTTCTAATTAAGTCGTTGCTTCCATCAGAAGACTGTCTGTACTCTTTAACGTTAAGAGTTGAAGACTGGTTTAAAGCTACATTTTTGTAACCAATAATCATTGAATCATCACTGCCTGACTCGTAAACTGGAACCTGTCTAACAGATTTTGCAGGTTGAACTGCATCAACTGAAGCATACTGACGGCAATCACCACGATCGTCAGAAGAATTGCTATCATACTTCACACATTTTTTTACAGTTGCATGAAATGCTGAACCATCGAAACACAATGATTTGCTGTAAACAGCACTCACAAACGCACTTTCTTTTTGGAAAAGTATTTTGTCTCCTGTTATCATTGAAGATGCGAATGCAGTTGATGAGAAAGCTAACACTACCAAAGTTCCTATAATTTTTTTCATTTTATCCCCTTATTTGGATTGTTGTTATAATTTTTATTACTACTTACTTTATCCCTTTCAAAAAACGCAGATGCTTTAAAACTAGCCAGGCAACTGCATTTAACGTGCTGCAAGTGTCTCGAACGAATTTATCAAAGTCAAAAAATTATTTTTCACGTGCTTGCAGCAAAAGTCATCGCGTATGTCTTGACGCCTTCAAACGGAACTTGCCCTACTTAGAAGCTTCACGGTGCGATAAAGTTACGCTTAATGTGAAATAATGATTACGCAAGATGAGATAAAAAAGAAATAGATGCTTAAAATACGACCTAAAAAATAAAGAAAAAATTCCTAATAAAACTGAGCATAAGTTTAAGCTGTGCAGAAAAAAAAATGCATTAGGTCAAAAAGCTTAGCAAAATTTAAAATTTCATGTCTATAATCTAAGCTACTTGCTGGGGAGGGGTTTTGCGCTTATCGATGTTTTACCTTTATTTGATCTGTTGTATTTTTGTGGGCCCCAGCAATGTATACGCAGGAGAGTTTACTAACTTTGGAAAAATGCTTTTTCAAAAAGCCGACACATGGGTAGATGCCAATGACATCTGTTACAGCGATCAGAATTATTATCATATAAACAAGGAATATATTGAAAAGGTTAGATGTAGTGGGTCTGATGATTCTAACTGCGAAGTTTGGAAGCTTATTCCGTTGGTCCAACCTTCTAAAACTGCCAAGTTCTTCTGTGCGGCTAAAACTGAAGGTGGTTGCACAAGCACTCCTGCTAACAGCTTAACTAACATTCCTTACTTACGGTACGACGTGTACAGGAATAGAAAGTCATTTGCGGCAAATGAGCGGCCTGTAAGGTCTGGATGGTATTTGGTGCCCAGTTGCAACTAGGAACTAAAATATGAATTTAGAAAAAGAACCTAAGACTTCCTTGGACGTAACTTCAATTCAAGCCGAATTGAGTTCAGTTTTACAAGAGTTTCTTCGCTCGAAACCTAACGAGACTATCGGGTCATTGAGCAAAAGATGTTCAGTAAGTGAGGCCACCTTAAGGCGAGTTTATAGAAAAAAATTAAAGTCGGTGCCAACCACGTCAACTATTTTGGATTTGTTGAGCGTGCTTAGCGGAGCATCCTCAATACCGGAAATCATTCGTAATTATCCTGGCGTGCTGGCGGCATACCTAAGTTCAGCTTTACCAGATGCTCAGGTTTTAGGTGTCACTTATGATGTAAAGCTAAATGACGAATTAGAAAATTCAACTACCTATCTGATTTATAAGCTTTCTTCGAATAAGTCTGGGGTTACTTTAAAAAAAGTTCAAAAATTGTTCGGAGACTCTGGACTGGTGCTATTAAAAGAGCTTGAGGCCAATGGTTTTATCACAGATTTTGAGCAAGGTATTTACAGAAGTACCAGTAAACATTTTCAACCAAATCAAAATTCTTTTGTTCGTAATTTTAAGGCAGTAGCAAGTTTTATAGAGGCCTCTAATCCTCGGTCTATCAATGGTCTAAACCTTATTAAGATCAACTATTCAGAGTCAGTCACAGAAAAAACTCTTAAAGAAATTGTAAAGATTCAAAGAAAAGCAAATGAAAAAATCAGGGACTTGCTGGCAAAATCTGACCCAGAAGGGGACATCCCAATTTTTGTTCTTGGAGCTATAGATACCCTAGATACAGAGTCGATAGATAGTTTGACTAGCAAAAAATCCCCAAGATTGAATCAGTAGTAAAATTTAATCTTCTAAATCTTTAATAAAGTTTATCAAAAACTTTGAAAACTGACTTTCGACTTTGCCAGCTACATCCTGAACTTCTTTATGATTTAGTTTTTCGCCGGTGATACCTGCCGCCAAATTAGTAATACAACTAATGCCTGCCACCTTTAATCCAAAATGGTTTGCAGCTATGCACTCTGGAACAGTAGACATACCAACTGCTGATCCACCTATAGTTTTCAAGTATCTTATCTCGGCAGGAGTTTCGTATGTTGGCCCGGTAACCCCACAGTAAACACCCTCATGAAATCGAATTCCTAAATCTTCGAAATGTTTGCGCATCTTAACTATTAATTTTGGATCGTAAGCATAAGTCATATCGGGAAATCTAGGTCCAAATTTTTCAATGTTTGGGCCTTTTAGTGGGTGATCTCCGAACAGGTTGATATGGTCATTAATAATCATAAAGTCACCGGGCTTCATTATGTTTTGAATACCACCGGATGAGTTTGAAAGTACTAATGTCTGTATTCCCAGCATGGCTAAGACTCGGGTTGGAAACACGACCTCTTCCATCGTGTAGCCCTCATAATAGTGAATGCGCCCCTGCAACGCAGCTACAGGCTTACCACCAAGATGTCCTAGAACTAATTTGCCTGAGTGACCCTCTACAGTGGTTTGGGGAAAATCTGGAATTTCTGAAAAAAGTATTTCAGTTTCCACGTCGATAGTGCTGGCCATGGAATTAAGGCCAGATCCTAATGTTATACCCACTGATGGATTAACAGAAGATTTAGAGCGGATGAAATCAACAGCAGTCGAAATTTTAGAAATCATAGTTTTAGTCCTTGTTATCTTAACTCAGCTAGCCCACTTCGTTTAGCTCTGCAATCTTACTTCAATATCTGAAAAGACTAGAATTCAAAAAAATCAGTCTTCAAATGAACATTCAAATAATCTTTACCATCAAAGGCTAGAACTTCATTTATTAAGTCACCAAATTGAAAATGTTCAAGAGTTTCAAAGTCTTTTAACTGTTTATCAGGCTTTATTTGAAATCCTAAATTAAGTTTTTCTAAGCAAGCTTTTAATTTTGCTTCATCGTTGTAGAAAATATCAAATAGATTTTCTGACTTTTTGACTAGCTCACCTTGCTTTTTATAGCAGTAAAACCCTACATCTAAATCAAGAGTGTCTTCTTGAGTTTGGCGCCCAGCACCTAATGCAACAGAGGCAAAACCTAACTCTTTAACATCAATATAATTCATATGTCCTGGATTATCTGCAGTAATTGTTAATTTTTGAGCATCAATCTGAGATTCAATATTTCCTGATTCATAAGAATTTTTAGTTTTGAAAAAGTCTGACAAATTGCCCTCTTGGGTTTCAACTATTTCAACAAATTTAAGAAAAGCTTTACCAGAGAAAAGCTGATCATATACTTTCTGAAAATTATTCTTCAGTTTTGATTCTGGGTTAATCGAGGTCAGCATTAAAGCAGAAATTAGTAACGAAAGAACTATATTGTCTTCATATTTTTCAAATACATCCTCAGGATTTCTCAAGATTTCTAAACACTCTAATACTTCCAATTTATTCCCTACGTACCTTCCTAAAGGCTGATTCATAGAGCTTAAAACCCCGTAAGTTTTAATTTGGTTAGCCTGGCCGATGTTTATCAACTTTTTTGCTAAACTTTTCGCATCTTCTAATTGATTCATAAAAGCACCTGTCCCGAATTTAACGTCCAGAACCAGTCCCTTCAACCCTTCGGCAATTTTTTTACTCATTATACTTGAACATATTAAAGGTACGTTCGCTACAGTATGGGTTGCATCTCTAAGAGCATAAAGACGTTTATCAGCAGGACAAAAGTTCTCGCTTTGTCCCATAATACAAACTCCATTTTTTTCAACGAGATTTTTAAATTTTTTTACATCATAATTAGTCCGAAGCCCTATGCTTTCCAGCTTATCTATAGTGCCGCCAGTGTGTCCTAATCCGCGACCTGCCATCATTGGTACGCTGTAACCTAAAGAGGCTACCAAAGGGGCAATGATAATACTGGTTTTATCCCCAACTCCACCGGTGCTGTGCTTATCGACAGTAGCCATTGACCAAGTCAATTTTTCTCCAGAGTTACATAGAGCTTCAGTCAAAAAAGACGTTTCTTCTTCAGACAACTGGTTCAAAAAAACTGTCCCAAGCCAAGTAGATATCTGATAGTCAGGAACTAGCTCTTTCGTAAACTGGTCCACGAGCCAGAAAATTTCGCTTTTACTAAGTTTAATTTTCTTCTGAGATTTATCTAAAATATCGTAAATATTCATGCTCGAGTCTCTTTCATAAAATTTATTTTTTCTCTTCATGTAGTATTTTTAAACTAGATGAACATCCCAATCTGTTAGCGCCGGCATCTAGAAACGCTGATGCGGACTTGTAACTACTTATTCCACCACTGGCCTTTATTTTAATTGAGTGACCAACACATTTTTTCATAAGCTCAACATCTTCAATACGAGCACCTACTTTGTAGAAGCCTGTGGACGTCTTAATAAAATCCAAACCTGCTGCAATGCTAAGGTCGCAAAGTTTCGAGATCTCGTCGACAGTTAAAGCTCCAGTTTCCAAGATAGCCTTTAAATTAACTTGGGGTGCTGCATCCCTAATTGATTTGAACTCATCCTTAATGCGATCAAACTTACCAGATTTCGCCCACGACAAATTAGACACAAAATCAATCTCATCGACACCGATTTTTACCATACTATGCACTTCGCATAATTTGTCTTGGGTCAAACTATATCCTAATGGAAAGCCAACAACTGTAGCTAGCTTAACTTGTGACCCATCAATTATCTTTTTACAAAAATAAGTCCAAGTAGGAGGCACACATATAGCCTTTAAATTGTACTCAATTGCCTCCAAAGCAAGCTTTGAATACTCGGTTTCTGTTGCAGTCGGACTCAGCAAAGTGTGGTCAATATATTTGCCGATCATAAAAAAACCCCAAAGTAGCAGACTCGTAAAGACTAATACGCTTTGAAAGCTGAAGGCAATAGTATTGATACTTTATCAAAGGCGTAAGCTAGATTATTGACTTGGCGTTTTATTTTACTAACTAGCTTTAGAAAACATTGTTGGTTTTTTACCCATCGAATGCATCACCTCTAGCGCATCCTCGTGTTTAATAAGTTTGGCATCAACTAGTTGTTTAAGATGCATCTCAAGGGGTAGCATACCCTGTTTTACGTTAGTCTGCATCACAGACGGAATTTGGAAGGTCTTTCCTTCACGAATTAAATTTGCTACAGCAGAATTGTTCATAAGTACTTCGATCGCAGCCACTCGTCCAGTGCCTTTCGCATTTTTAAGTAAATGTTGAGAGACTACACCTCTTAAGCTTTCCCCCAACATAGCTTGTATTTGTTTTTGTTGAGCATGGGGAAAAATATCAATAATTCTATCTAAAGTTTTTGAAGCACCATTTGTGTGAAGAGTTGCGAACACAACATGACCTGTCTCAGCAGCACTGATTGCAAGCTGGGTTGTTTCTAAATCTCTAAGCTCGCCGACTAGAATTACATCAGGATCTTCACGAAGAGCTGCTTTCAAGGCATTTGCAAAGCTGCGCGTATGTGTGTGAACTTCTCGTTGATTTACCAAAGACATTTTATTTGGGTGAACAAATTCTATTGGATCTTCAATTGTAAGTATATGTTTTTTCGAATGTTGGTTTATGTGATTGATTAGAGCAGCTAAGGTAGTGGATTTCCCAGACCCAGTCGGCCCGGTTACAAGAATCAGCCCGCGTTCACAACTTACCAGATCATACAAAGAAGGCGGCAAATTAAGGTCCTCTAAACGCAATATTTTAGTTGGGATTTGTCTGAAGACTGCTCCCAAACCATTCTTTTGCATATAGATGTTACATCTAAATCTTCCAATAGATTTTGCCTCGTAGGCACAATCAAGCTCCCACTTTTCTATGAAATCGCGCTTTTGTTTTTCAGTTAGAATTTCAAAAAGTAAAGACTTTAGATCATCGTGGGTTAAAGGAGCGCTTTTTGATTGAATCATGTCTCCATGAACCCGAAAGTAAGGTACCGTTCCAGCGGACAAATGTAAATCCGAAGCCGATTCACCTATCATAAATTTTAAGAGTCCATCAATTTGCGCCATAATAAGTTTTTCTCCTACAGGGTACATATCGGCTTTTTACGATAAAAATCACAGGTCCAGTTCTATGCTTCAATTAGAGATGAAAGCAGTCTCAGACGGCTCTCACAAACTCTGATACATCTGGCTTTTAGATTTTTAGCATGTTAAAAACCTCGCATGAGTTCAAAAATATTAATCAGCGTCAGACCGAATCAAACTAGAATGGCTTACACTGAAAATGAAAAACTAATTGATTTTCAAATTGAAAAAAGCTCTTCACCGACTTTAGTAGGCTCCGTCTTTAAGGGTAAGGTAATGCGAGTTTTGCCTGGAATGCAGGCAGCTTTTGTAGATATTGGTCTGGATAAGTCGGCATTTTTGTATGTCGGCGACATACGCGTGGATAATCAAACTGTAAATCAGTTAAACTTGGATAATTTAAGTGCTACGGATCCTGCAACTGATTCGTCTACCGAATCAAACGAACCTGCTGCTGCCTCTAGCGTCACTTCAAGCTCGCATACAGATGAAAACAGGATCCCTATTCAAGATTTAATCCAAGAAGGTCAATTTATAATGTGTCAGGTTGCCAAGGATCCCTTGGGCACTAAAGGCGCCAGAATCACAACTCATATTTCGCTACCTGGCCGAAATTTAGTGTATATGCCAACAGTGCCCCATTTCGGGGTATCAAAGAAAATCGAGGATGAGACTGAGAAAAATCGCCTTAGATCGATCATTGAAAAAATTAAACCTAAGGGTGGAGTAATCATCAGAACTGCCGGAGAAGGTGCATCTCTGGAGGCTTTAAAATTTGATTTGGATTATCTAAGTCGAGTTTGGAAAGAGGTGCAAAAAAGTTACGAAAAAAGAAAAAACCCTGGACACGTTCACCGAGAACCAGATTTGGAGCTAAGGGCTTTGCGGGATTTTCTAAATTCTGACGTTGATGAAGTAGTAGTTGATAATCGTCGATCATTCAAAAAAATCCAAAGCTTTTTGTCCCAGTTTATTCCAAAATATAAAAATAAAATTAAGTTGCACGATGATAATATACCTCTATTTGACGTGTACAATATTGATTTAGAAGTTGCTAGATCCTTGGACCGTAAAATTTGGTTAAAGTCCGGCGGTTACTTAGTTTTTGACGAGGCAGAGGCTTTAACCGTTGTAGATGTTAATACTGGTAAGTTCGTCGGAAAAAAAGATATCGAAGACACAATTTTGCAAACTAATTTAGAGGCAGTTAAAGAGATTGCTCATCAACTAAGAATTAGAAATTGTGGTGGAATAATTATTCTAGATTTAATTGATATGGTTAACGAAATTCACAGAGACCAAGTGTTAAAATTGTTTTTAGATGAACTTAAGCTGGACAAAGCAAAAACGAATGTGTCACCAATTTCAGAACTAGGCCTAGTAGAGATGACCCGCAAGCGAATACGTCCCAGCTTAGTGTCAGTGCTTTGCGAGGGTTGCAGCTATTGTGAAGCTACTGGGTACATTAAGCGTCCAATGACAGTATCTAATGAAATATTTAGGTCTCTGGAGCGCCTAAAAAATTCTTTAGACAATACGAAGATGGCCATAATACGATGTCATTCGGATGTAGCAGACTGGGTATATGAAGAGGAATCTGAAAGCCTGGACTTCATAGAATCTAGAATTGAATCCTCTGTAGTATTCAAAGTTGAACCTAGGTTTCACATCGAAGAGTATGCAATAGATGTTGTCTCAAAAGAGATCAGTTAAACTCAACTTTAGTCTGATTTCACTGTTCGACGTCTACTTAGGTAAATTTCCGACTTTAAGAGGCCTAGAATTTCCTTTAATATTAAAGGCTTTAAGTCGATATATGACACGTGAGCGTGCATTTTTTTTCTTACTTACCTGTTTTAATTTTTTTGGTTTTACCAAATATTGCACTAGCTTATAATACTTTAGATCAAGGTTATGTATCGGACAGACAAGTGATATTAAATTGTGGCAATGCTTGCATTGGCGCGCCTGAAATTCAAACTATCATTGATTCTGGAATTGAAATCGCAAGAGGTGGTTTGTTCGTAGAGCAAGATGACATTGAGGATCAAATCACTATAGCTCCATGGGCTAATTCTAGGACTAAGTGGCTAAGGCGATTTGGCCGTAATTTACAGCGTCAAAACACTAGATATATTTCCTCTGCTTTTAGAATCGGAGTGAGAATCCAAGACGAGGATAGAAGCGCCTTTTCAGCATTCTGGCGGGAGATTCGAAAGCCAATCCTGTATGATTTAAGAAATAGGATCGTTTATAACTACAAGCAAAAACGAAAAAACAATAAACTTAAGGCCTGGGCTTTAGAACAAACCATCGACATTGGGGCGTCAGCGTTCGGTTTAGAAAGCTATGGCTATATCAGTGACGTCTTGGACTCAGATGACATTATTAATCGACGAAGCTCGGTGATAACCAAATTTAAACCTAGATTAGATCCTTACAAAGGTCGTTATGGTGGAGCTTTGCAGTCAAAGTTTTACCGGGGCATGAAGGATCCATTTTATTTCGAAGTCTCATATTTTTATTGCAATAATCAGTGGGGAATAGGAGATCGCACGTGCTCATATTTACATCAGGTTCAGACCACTTACGGCTATAAATTTAGAACAAGTCGAAGAAATATATCCTTACAGCTTTCAGTCTACTGGGAGGGCCGAAGTTTGGATCCTGACGCCTACGTAATTGGTTCTAAGCCTTTCGAGTTTAAACCTTGGGGTTTCCAGTCTAGAATACTTATAGCGATTTAACATATTTCATTGACAATTAAGTCCGAGCCATGGCACTTCTACAGCCTTATCGGAGGTTATTCTATGTATGCAATCGTCCGCACCGGCGGTAGGCAGTATAAAGTTGAAGCTGGGCGATCATTCAAAGTTGAGAAAATTGAACAACCTGTTGGAACTGAATTTGACCTTACTGAAGTCCTGTTTATTGGCGGCGAAAAGGTTTTAGTAGGTGTTCCAAGCGTTGAAAATGCAGCTGTTAAAGTTGTGATTTCAAAACAAGCTAAAGCTCCAAAAATCATTGTATTAAAGAAAAAGCGTCGTCAGGGCTATAGAAAGCTGCAAGGTCATCGCCAGGCATTTACTGAGCTTTTTGTTAAATCTATTGAAGCTCCAGGCGTGTCTGCTAAATCTGATAAAGAGCCAAGGCTTTACACCGAAGAGTTTAAAGCTAAAGCCAGATTAGATATGGCTGCGATAAAAGATGTTGAAGCTACGAAATCTGCCAGTGCTTCAACTAAAAAGAAAAAACCTGCTATTAAAGAACCTTCTAAGAAGAAAAAGCCAGCAAAGAAGGCACCTGCTAAAAGGGCACCTGGCAAAAAAGCACCTGTAAAGAAAAAAGTAGCTAAGAAGAAAGCCACAAAAAAAGCTTCTACAAAAAAAAAGACCACTAAAAAAACGTAGTTTTAACTTTGGATAATGATTAATGTTTAGATAATGAGGTAAATTTAATGGCATCGAAGAAAGCAGCCGGTAGTAGTAAGAACGGAAGAGACTCACAGAGTAAGAGATTAGGAGTAAAGCGTTTTGGTGGAGAAACCGTTAAACCGGGCATGATCCTAGTTCGTCAAAGAGGAACTCAATTCCACGTAGGAAGAAATGTAAAAATGGGCAGAGACCATACCATTTTTTCTTTGATTGATGGCCAAGTTAAGTTTGAAAGGTTAGATAAAAAAAGATTAAAAATTAGCGTTTATCCCTCAACTGCAGCCTAAGTCGCTTTAATTATTTTAATTTCAGAAAATTAGTAGAAACAAAAGCTCTCAAACTTAATTGGGGGCTTTTTTTGTAAAAAGAGTGTATGTCAAAAATTAAGTTTATCGACAGAGTTAAAATTGACTTAACTTCTGGTTCTGGGGGACCAGGCTGTATTAGTTTTAGAAAAGAAGCAAAAGTGCCTCGGGGTGGACCCAATGGTGGTGATGGCGGCCGCGGTGGTCATGTTTTGTTTAAAGTAAATTCCCAAAAAAAGTCCTTATTAGACCTTAAATATAATAGAAAGCTAAAAGCTGATAATGGTAGTCAGGGTGAGGGCAACAATAGCTCTGGAAAAAGTGGAAAAGATTTGGTCGTAGAAGTGCCTCCAGGAACACTTGTAATAGACGAATTTACTGACCAAGTTATGTTAGATTGTAAACCTGGTGAAACATATCAAGTGCTAAGTGGCGGTCTTGGTGGTAAAGGAAATTCTTTTTATAAATCAAGTGTTCATCAAGCCCCAGAAATAGCCCAGAAGGGTATGCCCGGTGAAGAGCTAGCCGTGCGCCTGGAGTTGAAACTAATAGCTGATGTGGGCTTGGTCGGTTTTCCTAACGCTGGTAAGTCTACTTTAGTTTCTGTGATTTCTGCAGCGAAACCTGAAATTGCAAACTATCCCTTTACAACATTAAACCCTCATTTGGGGGTGGTAAAAGTGGGTGACTCGGATTCTTACATAATCGCAGATATACCAGGGCTAATTCCAGATGCTCATAAGGGAGTTGGCTTAGGCCTTGAGTTTTTAAGGCATATTGAACGAACTAAATTATTCGTACATCTGCTGGACGGTGATCCAGAAAATGGCAGGGATATCGTCAAAGACTTTGAAGCTATAAATAATGAGCTAGAAAAATATGACGGTCTGTATGGAGGCAAATATGGGCTGGAGCCACTATCTAAAAAAGTGCAAATTTTAGTTATTAACAAGTGGGACTTGATTCCTGAAAACGAAAGAGATTTATTTTTACAAAATTTAAGTTCAAGAATAGGGCAAGATATCGTTCCCATATCAGGTTATACAGGATATGGTTTAGACGTTTTAAAAAACATAATGTCTAAGTTAGTTTTTAAACAAGGAGAAAGCTAAGTGACTCATGTAGGTGTATTTGGAGGGGCATTCAACCCTATTCACATGGGACACATAAATAGTTTGGCTCAGGTCCAGAAAAAATTTAATTTAAACAAAATAAAAATAGTACCAGCCTATCAAAGTCCCGGTAAAGATCTAATAGCTAAACCATCTTCTGACGAAAGATGTAAAATGGCGGAACTTTGTTTGACTGACCTGGGCGATAGTTTTTTACTAGATACTTTTGAGATCGACCGTAAGGGCGTCAGTTACACTATTGAGACTTTGAGGCACTTAAAAGAAGAAGATCCTAATTCTGAACTTTTCTTAATTATTGGTTTAGATCAATTTAATAGTTTTGATTCCTGGAAAGAATTCGAAGAAATTATTAAGATGTCTCATATCATTGTCACTTCAAGACCAGGTTATACATTTCCACTTAACAAGTCGGATTTTCCACAAGGCTTGCAAGGATTTATAGAAGATTTTGACGGTTATCAAAGCCTTCTGAAATCTGGAAAAATGATACACTTTCTTAGACTCAAAGACATAGATGTCTCATCGTCTGAAATTAGAAAAAAATTGCAAATTGGTCAGGCTGTCGACAAGTTTTTGAGTTTAAAGGTTGAAAACTTTATTAAGGAACAAAAACTGTATGAATCCGATGGTCCTAAAGTTAATGACTACAAAAGTTTTACCATCGAAGCTGCAAATTTTTTAGACTCAAAAAAAGCGATTAACACACTTGCATTTGATTTTGAAACTGTAAATGACTATCTAGTTGATTATTCAATTGTATGTTCTGCTACAAATAAAAGGCAGACTGTTTCTATGGCTGAATCTTTAATTGAAAAAATTAAGACAACATACTCAGTTCGTCCTATCGCTATAGATGGTATTGATGATGGACGCTGGGTTGTACTGGATTATGGCAGTGTTATTATTCATATTTTTTATGATTTCGTACGCCAAGAGTATCACCTGGAACAACTTTGGCAGAAAGCAAAAAAGCTAGATCTAAACAGTCCGTCAAACTAATATTAAAACCTAGTTTTGAAGCAAATAGTTCACCTCGTTAATGTTAAGTCAAAAAAATCTAAAGAATTTGAACAAATCTTTTCGCTTTTTAATAAGAAGATTTCTAATTTTGCTCACTTAAAAATTGATGAGATAAAGTCCTTTGAAGTTAGTCGAGATCAGAAAGAAGTAAAAGTCGACAAAGAGTCAGTGATGATTTTGCAAAAGTTAAAGAGTTCAACCTTTATAATTTTATGCGATGAATCGGGTGTTGATTTAAATAGTATCGACTTTGCTAAAACAATCTCTGAAAAAATGGAAATTTACAAACAAGTCAGTCTGGTGATCGGCGGAGCCTTTGGAGTCAACAATGAAGTCAGAAAAAAAGCTGACTTAACGATCAAGTTAAGCCCGTTTGTGTTGAACCATTTGGTTGCAAAGGTTGTCCTTTTAGAACAAATATATCGGACATTTATGATCATCTGTAAGAAGCCTTACCATAATAAATAGATGGCAATTGCACACGACTAATTATGTCGAACTTTTCCTTGGTAAAGAGATTTAGATTTATAAGATTTTTTAATATGATTCTGAAGCGTTCACCTAAAAACTGTATTCTTTGTGAAACTTGGATTTTCTTTAAGGCACCTATATGCAGGAAGTGTCGCCGATTTTTATACACTGAATTTTTGAGAACTGAATTTGCGATCAAACCAATGTTTAACCACCCTTGTTATTATTTATGGCTGTGGACTGATAAAAATCATATTTGGATACAGAAAATTATTATATCTATGAAAAATGGTCATAACTATGAATTATACAAAATATTTATGCCTTGGTTGCTAAAAAAACTTGAAGCTTTTGAAAAGATAAAATTTGTAGCAGCTGTCCCAAGTTGCGATCGTTTACATCCAGAAGCTCTTTTAAAGTCATTCAACCAAATTCAGATAGATACCAATTTAATTCAGGTGAAAAAATCAAAGAACAGTATATCGCAAAAAAATAGGGCGCGTTCCCAGCGTCTAAAAGCTGCTTTTGAACTAGGGGATAAAGGACAATTGAAGTTAGGCCCTACCAACAACTGCATACTGATATTAGACGATGTCTTGGCTACTGGAGGTTCTTTTAAAGGTATTTTGAACTTACTTGGCGAGGACAAAGTGCTAGCCTTAGCCGTCTGGGCATATAAAGCCCCACGCAGTGGATAGGTGTGCAAACCTGATAGCAAGTGCCACGCAGTGGATAGGTGTGCAAGCCTGATAGAAAATGCTGTTCTTTCGAAGAAATTTACATGAATAATCTTTTTTGAAACTTTAGCCTTACTTTATTGTTTTATATAGTACTATGTAAATGGCTGAAAAGTAAAAATAGACAATAAACTAAGGGCCCAGAAATGATAACTAAGCTAAATAATCCAAAATCAAAGTTCCTAAGTTTCCACCTCATTTTGTTAGGTATCGACCACATCCTGCAAATATTCCTTAGATTAAGAGCAGGCTTAAGCGTAGTGTTGGTCATATATACTGCTCTAATTTCTACAGGTGTTTATGCTAGTCCAAGCGAGACAGAGGCAATTGAAGAGTTGAAGAAAATGACAAAACACTATTCGAAGACTTCGTACTTAGTGGCTAAGTTTAGACAAAAACAGATTATGGAGCTGCTAGGCGATGTGAAGTCGGCTAAAGGTACTCTTTACTATTCTAATCAGAAGCTACGTATAGAGCTTCAAGGTACTGAGCAGAATTCTGTGACACTCTTTACTCCGGGTGTAATAACCAGTATTTCGTATGACAAAGATAGCAAGCCCACTCAAGTTTTGAAATCTAAGCCCTATCCTCATCCATTACTAAATTTGATGTTTGGTGACTACAAAACATGGGACAAATTTGAGGTCACAGAAATTAGAACAAACAACAAAACTATTTTAGATGCTCAGGTGATTCCTAAGGATGCCAAGGAATTGCCCGGTATTGATCGAATTGATATTATGATTAATAAAAAGAAAAGTGAACTTGTAAAGATAGTTTATTGGGATGAGATAGGAAACAAGACTATAAATACTTTTGCATCTCAGAAGACCAAAGGTAAAATTGATGGCACAAAGTTTGTTCTTGTACCGCCTCAAGGCGTAGAAGTTAAAAATCTTTAAAGCAGTTTCTTACTGCATGAAATTATATATTTCAGAGTAGTTACGACCCAACTCGTCTGAATCCATCCCGTAGCCTATGACGTAACGATCATCGATAGTTTTGCCAGTGTACTCAGGCTTAAGCGGAATTTCTCGTCTAGAAGGCTTGTCTATCAAAGCGCAAATCCTAATACTGGCAGGCATCGAAAGCATTAGATGTTTTCTTAAGAAGCTAAGCGTTTTACCTGCATCAATAATTTCCTCGCAAATGATTACGTGCTTGTTGTAAATCTCGATACCTATATCCTTAACTACACTGACGGACTTACCGATAGATTTTACCTGTACAAACTCAATTTCCAAATTTGGATTTTTAATTTTTCGACATAGATCTGCGACAAACATAAAAGAACCTTTTAAGGGACATATTAGCACTACAGATTCATCTCTATATTGCCGGTCTATAGTTTCGGCCAGTTCCGTAATCATTTTATCTATTTCGTCAGCTTTTATAAATGGGATCATTCCCTCTTTGTGTGAAGCCACTATAATTCCTTTTGAGAAGTGTTAGTTTGAGTTTTTATCATATTTAAGCGTTGATTAGCTCCCTGATGATTCCTGTCGATCAACAAAACAGATTCAAATATACCTTTAGCTAATGATTTTTGATCAGTAAGATAATAAATTTGGCCCAAACGCATTAGGGCGGAAATATTATTGCCTTCCTTGGATATTATGTCTTTAAGCTCGCTTGTTGCTTCTTTGTACTGTTTCAAGTTTAGAAAGCATTCAGAAATCAAAATCTGAATTTTTGTAGGTTCTGAACTCAAAGCCTTAGCCTTGATTAACTGTTGCAGAGCTTCACTGTAATTTTGAATTTCATTATATAGTTTAGCCAATTCTAAGTGTTTACCCATAAAAACCTTTGATCTATTGGAAATGGCTTTATTTTGAACTGGTTTTTTTAACTGCATTTGGGTACTTAAAAAGACTCTTTGACCATCCTCGTAACGACCTAGGTCATTAAATATAACACTTAATCCGATTCCAGCATCAGTAAAAGCGGGGTCAATTTCTAACGATCTTTTAAAACTACGAAGTGCTTTTTTAATATCATTTTTTTGATACTGGATAGCTCCTAACATATAAAATAGCTTCGCACTCTTATAGTTTTTTAGTACCAGCTGATTCAGAATCGGTTCAGCTTTTTTATAATCACCTTTAATGAAATGGTTTGATGCTGCATCAAAGACAATTTTTAAAGACTCGTCCATACGAACCTTCTTGTATAAAGTTTAGGAATTTCATAGTTCGGAAATTTAGATTTTAGCTGACTAAGATATTTAGCATAAACGTCTTCTTCATTTAGACGCTTTGCAGAGTAAGCTGCTCCGGCAAGAGCCTCTTTGGTCAGGTCAGAATTGGGATTGTTGGCAATAAATGATTTGAACCGTTTAAGCGCCGCTAAGGGGTGATTGTATTTAAAGTAGAATTTAGCGATGTAGAGTTCTTTCTTTTTTAACTTATCTCTGATAATAGCTCTGAATTTAACGGCATCTTTGTTATAAATAGAATCAGGGAACTCTTCGATTAACTTTGAAAAGACCGTAATTGCATCTTTAGCTGAAGAGAGGTCCCTATCATGGCCCTTTGGAAGTTGCTTATAGAGAGATTCTGCCATTTTAAATAGAACATAATCTTTTTTTTCATCGTTAGGGTGAAGTTCTAGGTAGGCTTGGTACGTATATTGAGCTTGAATATAATTTTTAGCTTCAAAGTGGATGTCGGCAATTTTCAATCGCGCCATCTTAGCAAAATTACTGTAGGGATGCTTCGTCTTAACTTGCTCTAAAGTAGCGATGGCCTCGTCGTATCTATAGGCTTTTTGAAATTTGATGGCTTCATCATAAAGATTTTCTGCTGGATTCGCACTTTTACCAAAAGCAAAGTTGGTGATGATAAAGAGAGTTAAAACTGAAACCACGAATCTCATATTTCGAAGTTTAAATCGAGGAGTCTTAAGGGTCAATCTTGCCTCTATGAACAATGTATGAATCTGGTTTGATCCAGCCAAAAGGGATTTCTGAGCAGGAGACTCCTAACCACCTCTTGTTGCTCGTAGTAGTTTTAATCACTTCGAATGCATCTCCGATATTCAAAGCTCCTAGTTGGGCAGCATCAGTGGAGTCAGCAGAGTAAATAACTATCTCTTTATTGCCTGTTAAAGTCGCAAATTTTTGATTTTGAATTTGATTCTGCAAGTAGAGCAGGCCTACCGGGATAGACGATAATATTAAGTAAAGTAAATAAATCTTAAAAAATTGCCAAAAACTAAGATTAATTTGATTTTGACGCAATATATTGTAAGTTCCACACGCCAGAGGAAAAATAAACAAAGCTATAAAAATCCACTTTGGCAACCAGTTCAAAAGAACTACGAAATAGTTTTCCGATTCAACTCTATAAAAGTTTTGAGTTTCTACCGTGCGTTTCACAAGCTGAAGAGTTCTGTATGTTTTATAGGACAAGGGATTCAAGGCTTGGGATCTTCTAAAATGACCCAAAGCAGACCCATAATCTTTCAGCTTAAATTCTGTTAAAGCTAGATTATAGAGCACTTCAGTAGAGCTCGAGTATTTTTTGGATTGCAGCAGTGTATGCCAGGCAACTAAAGATTCTGAATAGTTTTTTGAATCGTAATGCTCTAAGCCAGATTTTAAAATTTTGTCATAATCTTCCAAAGCCAGTGTGGCAAAGCTCCACAGACAGACTTGAAGTAAAATTAAGAAACGGATTGACGAAAAAAAAACTCTTTGCACTTCTTATCACTGCTCCTTTGTTTTATATTAGCAATAAAACTGGCAAAAACGCACGAATGACTCGATGGGCTTTTGTTAGAAAGGAAAGGTTATGGCGTCTACTGATATAATTTCTAGTTCAAATTCTCAATCCGCATTCGAAACTTTGATATCGAACACTTTAAAAGAGTAGCGAACACTTGAATTGCGTCAAACCAGCGGATCCCTCAAAGGCTGAGGATAGCAAAAAGATGTTTAAGCACTATGGCAAGCTTCGCGGTAGAGACTTATTTTTTGATTATATTGGAACTGGTCGAGGTCATGGGCCTTATGTTGAACTAATTGATGGAAGTGTAAAATTGGATTTCATCAATGGGATTGGCGTCAACGTTTTAGGACATTCCCACCCTGATGTTCTAAAAGCAAGCGTCTGTGGAGCGTTGTCTGATATCGTTATGCAAGGCAACCTTCAGCCAAATTCGGAATACGGTGAAGCCCTAGATAAACTAGTGGAGATTGGCTCCCGCCAAAGTCAATTAAAGTATGCTTGGCTGACAACTTGCGGAGCTATGGCTGGTGAAAATGCTTTAAAAATGGCTAGGCAAAAAACTAATGGCGCACGTAAAATTATAGCAATGGAAAATGCATTTGCTGGTAGAAGCACTATGATGGCTGAAATCACTGACAACCCAGCTTTTAGACAAGGCTTACCTGTTTATAATGAAGTTTTAAGAATTCCTTTCTACGATAAAAATGACCCAGAAAGCTCTAAGAAAGCATTAGTTCAAATGAAAAACATCTTCAGGAAAATAAAGATGATGTTTGCGTTTTTTGCTTTGAGCCTATGCAAGGAGAAGGTGGCTATAATGTTGCACCTCGCGAGTATTTTATTCCTCTTTTTAAGGCTTGTCGCAAAGCAGGTGTACCTATCTGGTTTGATGAAGTTCAAACTTTTTGTCGAACTGGAGAGTTTTTTACTTTCCAAACAATGGATTTAGGAGAGTATGTTGATTTAGCCACCGTTGCTAAGAGCCTTCAAGGGGCGGCAACTTTATACACCGAGGAATTAAATCCCCAAGCAGGGTTAGTGTCTGGCACTTTTGCCGGCTCTTCTTCTGCTCTTGCTAGTGCAAAAGCAGTTATGGACATTTTGGATGACGGCACTTATATGGGCCCAGAGGGTAAAATACAAAAAATTCATAACGAATTTAAAGAGATGCTGAATTCTTTAAATTCGACTGGGCCCACTAAAGGTTTACTAAGAGATGCAGACGGAATGGGTCTGATGATAGGTGTTGTTCCTTTAGATGGAACTAAAGAAAAAATGCTACAGCTGACAAAAAAATTATTTGATAATGGATTGATTTGCTTTGGTTGCGGCCGCGGTCCCTTCAAACTTAGATTTTTGTTACCTGCCATCTTAACGAAAACACATATTGAGGAAGCAAAAAAAATTCTAAATAAATCTATACAAGAGTGTTTATGATTCAGAAATCTATGATGGAGCTTTGTAAAGAGGCTCTATCAATTGATAGTTCTATTGTAAATGGAACCACGGAATATACGGCTTTTCTAAAAGATCTGTCTGAAGCTGCAGGCTTAGATTTCGATGTTAAACATTATTTATTTAGAGATTTAGGCTTTCAGAATATTTTAATTTCGAAGAATCAAGATCGCAGTAAAATAAAATATCTTTTCGTAAACCCCCTGGACACTGAAGCCCCAGGTCCATTTAGAGCGTGGACAGAAACTGATCAAGACCCATTTGATATAACTGTCAAAAGCGGTCGAATATATGGATTAGGTGCAAATTGCGGAAAGTTAAATACAGTTTTACTTCTTAAGGCACTGTCCGAACTTCCAGATGTTAAAAAGGATAAATTTGCTCTATTAGGAACCTACGGCCGAGAAGTTAGAGCTCATGGAGCTTTACGTTTTCTAAAAGAAAAGAATGTTTCGCCGCTGAATGTGCTTGTCGGTTTTCCGACATCTAACCAAATCGTACACGCTCAGGCTGGTCGAATACGAATGAGAATTAATTTTCCGTTCACTGAAGCGGAAAAAAAAATAAGAGCTAGTCACGACGAAGTTGAACACAGTAGCTCTGAAAGTCAGTATTTTCATTCTAAAGCAGAGTCTAAAACCTTAAGTAGCGATAAAGTCTTCGGTCGGAAAAATGCGATTGTAGAGGCTCTGTACTTTATAGAAAATTTACCTGAACATTTGTTGGTGTTAGATTTTGCAGGTGGCAAAGACTTATATTCAGATCCTAGAAGCTGTCTTTTCGAGTTTGATTTAGGCAAAAGCATAGATATCCAGATGGGTTCAAAACTTAAAAGTTTTTTTAATTCCATGCTCTCCTTAACCAAAGAGTTCCAAAAATATACTAATACTGATTTTTCTCCTGAACATCCACTACTTCACTTGGGTAGGGTTGTGTGTGATCTCGAAGGGGTAGAGTTTTGGGGCGAGTGTATTTTTCCGCCAGGGATCCCAGAAATTGTGTCGGATGCTTGGATTGAAAAACTTCGTGAAGAGATTAGTTCTGTCGGCGGATCTTCAAAATTACTGTCTCAGAGGTGGCCTTATGTCTACAATGGTACAGAGTCTTTCCTGACCCAAGTTCTAGAGTTCAACAACACTGACTCACCGAAGTCTCTTTCTTACACCTCAGAAGCGGACCTTTTTGATTTAGTGGGTTTTAAATCCTTAATTTTTGGTCCAGGTGATTTCGATCACATGTTTAAACCCAATGAATCGATTAGTCTAAATAGTTTGGAAAAAGCACTGGATTTCTATAAGAATGTTTTAGTTAATTTAGACTAGTTATCAAATATCTACCTACATTTTGTAGTTTGAAACCCTATTAGGGTCAGGCAGGACTGTGGACGCGCCCGGAGCCTTGTCACTTCAAGCAAATTTGACAATAATAATTTAGAGGTTTTCTATGGAAAAATTAAATTATAAAGGCAGTTTCATCAATAATAAATTCCAGATCCCAGAGCAAGTGGATGAATCATGGGGTTTAAAAAGCCCAGCGGATTTCAAGGATGAGCTTTTCGACACAACGATCTGTTTTAGTGATGTTGATAAAGCTTGCGAGGCGGCAAAGCTAGCTTCAAAGAGCTGGTCAAAATTGACAGTGGATGACCGAATTACATATTTAAAAAAATTGGAATCAACATACCTAGAACACAAAAATGAAATAGCACATATTATTAGTAGGGAAACAGGTAAACCAACTTGGGAAGCCCTTACTGAAGCCGGTGCTTTAGCGGGAAAAATAAAAATTACCATTGAGCACTCGATTGATCTAATTAAAGACGTGCGAATTGGAAATGCACTTCCTAACGTAGATGGAGTTATTAGATATAAGCCAAAAGGCGTTTTGGCAGTATTGGGACCATTTAATTTTCCTGCCCACCTGCCAAACGGCCATTTTATTCCGGCGCTATTAGCGGGTAATACTATTGTCTTTAAGCCATCCGAAAAAACGCCAGCAGTTGGACAGGTGCTAGCCGAGATGTTCAAAAAAGCTGATTTTCCTGCTGGGGTTTTCAATCTAATTCAGGGCCAAGCTGAAACCGGAAAGCGATTGGCGAAGCATAACTTGGTGGATGGCGTTTTATTTACAGGATCATACGATGTTGGTTTAAAAATAAAAAAAGATACGATAGAACATTATTGGAAAAATTTAGCATTAGAGATGGGAGGCAAGAATGCTTCGATTATCTGGAGTGACGCAAATTTAGATAAAGCAGTTTATGAAACAGTTTTAGGTGCGTATTTGACGGCAGGACAAAGATGCTCTTGCACAAGTAGGCTATTCCTACACAAAGACGTCTATCAAGCATTCCTGGATAAATTTAAAAAAGTTTCCACAAGCTTGAAGATAGGCCATTGGGACGAGGAAAATTTTATGGGCCCACTAATAACTGAGGATTCAATGCAAAGATTTTTAAGATTTCAAGACATAGCAAAAAGAGAAGATGCTGAAGCATTCCTGGAAGGAAAAGCTTTAGAGTTAAAGAGGAAAGGTTATTATGTCCAACCAAGTGCACATTTAGTTAAAAAATTCGACGCTGATAGCGTCTACCAAAAATCTGAAATATTTGGCCCCGATGTTGCGATCTACCAGATTGATGAACTAGAAGATACTTTCGAAAAAGTAAACAGTTCAAGCTACGGCTTGGTTGCTTCCATCTTTACTAAAGATGAAAAAATTTTTGATAAGGCGTTAGCTCAGTTGGACGTTGGTCTTTTAAACTGGAACAGAACTACCAATGGTGCAAGCTCGAAGCTTCCATTCGGAGGCACAAAAAAATCTGGTAATGGAATGCCGTCAGCTCATTTCGCATTGTATTACTGCACAACCCCCATTGCCTCGCTAGAAGACAAGACTGAATTTGACCAAAGCAAGCTTATGCCTGGAATGAGTTGGTTTTAGATGAAGTCGATAATAAGTTTAATAGTGATTGGATTTGCGGTGGTTGTGTTGTCATTATTTACTTTAAATTTGCAACTTTCGACTGAACTTAATTTTAATAAAGAACTTGTGTTTGAAGTTGAAAGCGGTGAAGGTTTTAATCAAGTTCTTTCAAGGCTTAGCAGGATGGTTCCAGGCTTTCCAGTTAAAGCTTCAAAAATGTACTTAAAACTTACTAAAAAAGAAGATCTACTGAAAGTTAGTGAATATGAAATCCCTGAGAACAGTACAGCCTATGAAATTTTAAACTATTTGGTGAAGGGCCAAGTTGTAGAAAAGAGAGTAACTATTCAAGAGGGATTTAATATATATCAAATAGCCCAGCTTATGGAATCCAAAGGCCTGTGTTCCGCAAAAGATTTTATTGAGAAAACCAGAGACCTTAAGTTTATATCAGATCAGTTAGGTTATGAGATACCGACTTTAGAGGGCTATTTATTTCCAGACACCTACAGGCTTCCAAAGAAATGGACTGCTGAACAATATATAGAAGTTTTTTTACGAAGACATCTAAAGGTTTGGAAAAGCATCGAGGATAAATATTCTCACGGAATGTCACACCACCAGGTCGTTATTCTAGCCAGTATGATTGAAAAGGAAACAGGGGCAGGCTTTGAACGTCCTATGATTAGTTCTGTTTTTCAAAACAGATTAAAAAAATCCATGAGATTACAAAGCGATCCGACCACGATTTACGGAGTTTGGGTTAAAACTGGCAAGATGTTGAAAAATATTACTCGTAAAGACTTACAGACTTCGACTCCATACAATACTTACACAGTAACTGGGCTTCCATTCGGTCCTATAGCTAATCCAGGCAAGGCGGCTTTAATTGCAGCTATAGTACCGGCTAGAAGCAAAAATTATTATTTTGTCAGTAAAAATGATGGCACACATAAATTTTCTAGAACTTATCATGAACATTTGGCCGCTGTTCGAAAATTTCAATTAGATCCTAAAGCAAGAGAAGGCAAGTCTTGGCGAGATTTAAAAAAAGATTAAACTTAAGCGAGGTCTATAAATAGTTTTAGCTCTGAGTGTGGCCCCAATATGAGATGTGGTCGCCAGTACAAAACTATTGGTTCCACATCTCGTTCAGTGACTGTTTGCGAAAGAAATTAGACCATTAACTTAATTCTAATCGTGTTCTGCCATTAAAATTTTAAAATAGTGGGCGTTGAACACATTGTTAGCCGGGGCTTCAGATGGAATGAAAGTAAAGAGTCGCGAAGCACCTATATCGATCGTTGGCGCAGAAGCATTTTTTTGGCCAGAGGCTCTATTCATAATATTAGACTCGATTAAATTAGCTCCAAAGTATCCAATGTTCTCGGCCGTGATTCTAAGACCACTTGGCATATCTCTATCGGACATAATTTTTAAATGCGAATTGTAAAAAATTATATTTTTTGCTTCTAACTTCAAAGTTCTATTTAAAATATTAATTTCGCCACATACAATTAAAGTTTCAGCCGCAAAAAGATCATTGTTCTCATTGAACAGTCCAGTTCCCGCTGGCCACGTATACCTAGATGAAGAGACTACTTTTTCTTTTTGGTATTTCGGCCACGGTGGTGTACTTAATCTTTCAAATTTTTCAGCAGAAAAACTATCGCATAAGCCTGGATCTTTGCTGCTTAATTCTGGAAGCCCCAGCTTACCTTGTGAGACAATTACGGGTCTTACTGGTTTTTCTAAATTTACGTTTAAACCATCGACCAGCTGTCTGTAAGGATTTAGTGTTTCTGAAAATTTATGAAAGTCACTTTCGGACTGTTTTATCATTTGATCAGGGTCTAAAGCGAAACTTATTACTTCAAGATCTGGGTTTATTTGATACTGGTCAATATTTTGATCGTAGTCAAAAAGTTTACCACGTAGTATTAATTTTCCACTTTTAAATAGAAAATCTTCAATAAGTCTATCTGCTTGATTTAGCGAACAGTCCACATTGCTCATACACACATTCTTGTTCACTAAATCTAATTCTAAATACTGATCATCATCTGACAGTGGGAACTCTTCGTCACCACTGAAAAAATCAGAATTGTCAGTATTAGCTAAATTTTGACCCTTGTTTGGAACTTCATCTTCAAAGCATGAAGATAGAAATATTGTAACAAAAATCAATACAGAAAATTTTTTTAAACTCATTGTTGGATCCTATTTCAAGTTATTATTAAAACCTACAGTTCGTAGTTAGTTTCACCATCAAGTCCTGCAGGTTGGTAATTTACGACTTTAAGTTTGTCATTGTAGGGCTCGTACAGGTTATTATCGAAAATCACTTCATTTGTTTCGTTATTGTAGACGAAACCTTGCCCGTGACTTAACACTCTTTCCCATATTTGGGTTTCGATCTTCATTTTATTCTGTGTTTTGTTAGAGCTTTTAACCAATTTCCAACGATTGTCTTCAGCAGCTTTACTGTTTTCTGAATTCATTATGTCTAAGTAGGTTTGCGCTTTTTCCACATCGGATATTTTTCTTTGTATCGCTATTTGTAGATTCAAAGGATTAAGTGGTTTTCGACTCAAAATAAATCTTTTTATCTCTACTTCATTTTGTACGCTTGTATTAACCTCTTGAAAAACTTTTTCTAATTTGTCACATAGTGAATAGGTAGGATTTCCTGATTCTTCAGCCACTTTGAAATATCTCATTCCAAAAGACATTACTTTTCCTGCATTGGGTATACTTTTAGATCGCTCTTGCTTAATATCTTTACAACTATAAGCTGCATCCTTACCAATCGCAGCTGGTGGTTGCATAATGACTGGTGCAAAAATATGTCCTCGCTGTCTTAATATTTCGTCTAAAGAATCTTTTTTGCCACGAGTTTCGTAGTTCAGTTCATTTTTGAAGAAATTCGAATATCTAGTAGTTGGAAACAATTCTATAGGTTGAGTTAAACCTCTGATTTTTTCTGGATACATACCTTCAAGATCGTCATAACCATTATCTGTTACTGGAAAAGCACCTAATCCCTTAAGCGCTTCATATGGCGAGTTTGTAACGTTTTGGTCGATGCATCTATTGAACACGTTTTCATCTGAAGGAAATTTACCCAAATCTCTGGAGCAATCATCTTCATTAGTTACAATCAATGTTAACTTAACCGCGTTTGGATCTAGTCGTCCATTTTCTATAATTTTACTCCAAGTTTGTTTGGCAGCCTCTAACCCTCGTTCATCTCCGACTTCAGTGTCTGTAAGTGCTGTATTAACACAGTCACTTAAAGTTTTCTGTAATTCTGAAACAGATTTTATACTATCTGATTTGATGGCTATTATTTCACCGAAAGTGGTGCCAGTGT
Source organism: uncultured Pseudobdellovibrionaceae bacterium (assembly GCA_963803705.1). Taxonomy (GTDB): domain Bacteria; phylum Bdellovibrionota; class Bdellovibrionia; order Bdellovibrionales; family UBA1609; genus JAMLIO01. Next base: position 307,151 of record CAWDNU010000001.1, read on the forward strand.
AACTTGTGGTTGAACAAAAAATTTCAAATACAAAACCAGTATTCAACAACCCCTGGGTGAAACCTGGAAAATATTGAGTCATAGCTTGTTGGGTTTCAATCATTGATGCCGTTGGATCAGCCACAATAACCATCTGAAGTTTTTTAGGATCTTCTTTGGTCATTGTAAAAGATTTTGTAGCAGGTAGTAAGGAAATAGAGGCGTCTCTATCTCCGCCAAGGCCAGAACTTTCTGGACAGCCAGTCAATAACACCACAGATGTCATTATATATACTAAGGTTAAAATAAAACGTACCACGTAAACCTCCACAGGTCGTTACTGTTTATTCTACCTTTACAAATACAAGGTCTGTGCCAACACAAACAAGGCTTCTCGATGAGATTTAATCCAGCTCAGACAAATTTATGTTTGGAACTGACAAAAATTGTCTATTGGTTAAGTATACTTTACAAAAAAAGACTCACAAAAAACCTGATTCATTTACAGGTTCCAAAACTGACAAAAAATGTCGTCTGAAAGACAAAAGTTCTGCATATAAGCTTATCAAGTGGACTAAGCAAAAACCATAAATAGTTGTAATCGTTGAAATTTGCTAACCAGGAGCACGAAAAATCTTTGGCATAAGGGTTGCTCTTAAGATTGCGACAGAAAGGTATTTAAAAAAAGGAGAAACTTATGTCCGCAGTTATGACTTTATTAGAAGCATTGAAAACAAGTGGTCTACCAGGCCTGATTATTTTTGCATTAGGTGCCATTTCAGTTTTCATTATTATCGAAAGATATAAAAAACTGCATATCAACTCAAAAGAAGATAGCGGTGATTTTATGGAAACAGTAAAAGGTCATATATTAAATGACCAAATTGGAAAAGCAGTTACATATTGTGATGCTCATAAGAACATACCGGCAGCACAAGTTATGAAATCAATTTTAGAAAGATCAAACCGTGATGAAGCATCAATGATAAATGCCGCAGGTTTGGAAGTTTCAAAAGTAGAAGCAGACCTAGGTAAAAGAATGGACTACCTGCCAGCGTTAGCAAACGTATCAACCTTAGTTGGTCTGTTTGGTACAATTGTTGGTTTGATCATGTCTTTTGCATCTTTAGGTGAGGCTCAAGCAGCTGGAAAACAAGAAGCTTTGTCTGCAGGTATTTCAATGGCTATGAGTACTACAGCTATGGGTTTGGCATGTGCAATCCCGGTTCTTATTTCTTTTGCTTACTTAAATAATAGAATGAACAAATTGCTAGACCAGTGTGATCAGTACGGTTCAGAAACCTTAGATTCTGTAAAAAGCAGAATGTTTAAATAGATAGGACTCTATCTATTTAATAAAATATATTTAATTGATGAACGTAGATGAGGAAAGTTATGAAAACTTTAAAAAGTTTAAATAAAAAAAGAAAACAGATTGAAAATAAAGATCTTGATTTAGCACCCATGCTTTCTTTAATGATTGCTATTATACCAGTAATTTTGGCTTCAGCGGTATTATTTAAAATTAGAATCTTTGATTCGTCAGTTTTTCCTGCATCAGATAAAGTGATGCAGAAAGACGGAGCCAATGAAAACCCAATAACATTTCTTGAGATAAAGAATTCTCAGTCAGTTTTAGTGAAAGTTAAAAAAAATGAGAAAGTGGATTTTGAGACTGAAACATCTTTGGTTAATTTGAATAAGATTCTAACCAATCTGAAAATGAAATATCCTGATATGAAGTCATTAAAGATAGAATCAGGATCAGATGTTTCATACAAAGACATTATTAAAGTTTTTGATATAGCAAAGTCCCCAATTGTCCAAAGTGAAGAAACTGAAGATATAAAAAAGGATACACTTTTTGACGATGTAACGCTTGAAGATATTTTCAAAGGATAACCTTATGTTTAGACGTAAAAGTAAAAAAAGTTCAGAAGTGATTATACAGTTAACTGCTCTTGTAGATGCGTTTACAATTCTGGTCGTATTTTTTCTTTTGCAGTACTCTACAAGTCCAGAAAATGTTGAGCTCAAGGACAAAGTAAATTTGCCAGTTGCTGAAAATGCTTATGCCACAGAAAGTCAGGAAAATATAAGTGTCATAATCAATCAAAAATATATTCAAGTCGGTGACAATAAGTTGGTAAATCTGAATTTTGGAAAATTGGACAACTCAACTTTACATAAAGAGGATTCAGAATTTATTTCAAGTTTGCACGAAAAAATAACAGAAGACGAAGTGCTAAGCGAGAAGAAAGAGTTTCAGTGGGTGTTACTAGCTGATGAAACAGTACCTTATGAAACAATTAAAAAGACTATCTATACATTAGCCATTTCAGGTTTTACAAAAATAAAACTAGCATCAACAACGGAAGGAAAATAATGGGATTTAATATCTACAGAAATCTTTTTATGCTACTTGTTTTTTGCAATCAAGCGCAGGCCAAGGATGTGGTCGATAACTTGATTAAGAAGCACAAAGTTACTGAAACAGAGTACATCACCCATTATAACGAGACTCAAGCTATAACAAGTGCAAAAAATTTAATTAAAAAGCATCGAGGCTCAAAACTTGAACCAGAGCTTAGACATAGGTTAGCAGACTTATATGTCAGAAAATCAAAAACAAGAAATTTTTTGGATCAAGTTTTAAAGAAAAAAGGTAAAGACTTTAAAGGCGAATTTGAATCTATACCTAAAAAGCAGAAAAGTTTAAAATCTGCGATATATGAATTACAAAATGTTGAAAAAAGATTTCCAAGATATAGAAAAATGGACGAAGTTTATTATACGATGGGTATGTCGTATTTGAAGTTAGGGCAAGTAGATCTAGCTGAAAGACCTTTTTTAAATTTAATTCGTAGGCATAAGCAGTCTTCACTTGTACAAGATTCAAATCTTTCATTAGCCGAAATCTACTATCATCAAAAAAATTATAAAAGTTCAGGATTTTACTTCTCAAAAATTATAGAAGATAAGTCACACAACGCCCAGTCCTACTCTATGTATAAACGTGCTTGGACAGAATATTACAGACAACAGTACAAATCAGCATTCCAAGACATGAAATCAGCTTATTTGAATTCAAAAAGCCGCAAAGATGGTTTTGATGTTTCATCAGAAGTAGTTGCTGACCTACCACTTTTTACAGCTGAAGTTTTTAAAGGCAGTCAGGTTTACGGTCAGCTTTCTAGCTTTCTAAAAGATAGTAGTGTTTTAACCGATTCTTTAGATGCTCATGCGCGAGTCTTCGCTGACAGGTCTGACTACAGAGACGAAATAGCTGTGTTAAGCGTTTTACTTAAAGGATCAAGGGATGCTAAACACAAATTTGAGTACCTATCTAGACTATCGATCGCTTACGAGAAGATAGACAATCTGGATGCCTCAGCTGACTACTACAGATTAGCTGATCGCTTATTAGATCAGAAAGTTGATGAAGCGGTTAAGGACGAATTTTTAGTTTTTGGCAGAAATTTAGTTAAAAATACCTATAAGTTATGGGTGAAGTCAGACGTAAAAGCTAAAAATAGGATTAAGCTAGTACCAATATTGAAAATTGGTGACATGGCCTACAAGACTATTAGCAACTCGGATAAACAGAAACCAAAATTTATTAATATTCTAGCTGAATTGAACTTCGATATAAAAAACTTTGACAGAGCTAGTCACTTTTTTGAAATGGCAAGTGATGTTTCTAAAGACAGTAAAGAGTCACATGAACTACTTTATTCTGCCATAGTTTCACACGAAAAGTCAGTTAATAAAGACAAATGGACCGGGAAAAAAGTTTTAAGACAAAGGCACTTAGTTTTAAAATATGATCAAAAATTTTCTAAAGGTAAGTATCTTTTAGAAGTTCTTTATAAATTTGCAAGAGTAGAAGAAAAATATGGTAAGCAGAGTTTAGCACTTTCAACATTCAAAAGACTTGGCGGAGAGTATCCAGATACCGTTAAGGGGCAAGATTCTCAGAACTTTGTCATCAAGATTTATGAAAAAACAAAAAATTATAGTGCAGTAAATAGCTACTTATCTGAAATCATACCAAGGACTAAAAATAGCAATAGACTGATTGTCTTAAAACCTATATTCGATAATTCTTTCTTTCTAATGGCTCAGCAAAATGAAGATAAAAAAAGATTCAAGGATGCCATTATTAACTACAGAGGATATCTAAAGTCTTCATATTTGAAAACCAAAACTACTGAAGCGATGTGGAACATTGCTATTAACTACAAGAAAGCAGGGCTAAAGAAGAATGCAGCTAATGCATACCTTGCTTTCTACAAATCTAACAAAAATAGTAAAAATTCAAAAGTTGCATTAGAGGAATCACTAGCACTTTATGAGAAAATCAGAAAATATTCTAAGGTCGAGGAAGTGGCATGGATTTTAGAATCAATTACAAGTGGCGATGAACAGATTAAATGGGCATTTTCGTTAGCAAGAGTCAACATCTTAAATAAAAAGTTCAAAGACGCTGAAATTAGATTTTCTAAATTAGTAAATGTATCTAATAAAAAAATAAATATAAATGTCCATCAGCATTTATTTGATCACGTTGATAAAATAAAAGTCGGCTTTAAAGCAAACGCCCTAAGGGTGCTTCAAAATGGTCAAGAGCCGTTCAGATCTGAGGCTATGTTGAAAGTGGCAATGGACGCGCTAGCAGATAAAAAGGTTTCACTGGCCAAAAGCAAGTTTAGAGATATTTTACAGTCCAGAGGGGCATTGGCAGAATCTAAAGCTAAAGCTTCAATCTTTCTAGCAGAGATGAAGGTTCAGGACTTATCTTTAGATCGAGCCAGTAAACCTATGAATTTTGATAGAACTCTAAGTTTCATTGAAAGAACTATGGCTAAGGCGCAACCAATCACTCTTGATTTTCAAGATGTGCTGAAATTTGGGCATGATGAAAGTTCACTCAGAGCCTTAATTAAACTATCAAGACTTTATTTAGATCTGGGAATGATTATGGCATCTTTAGTAGTTGTAGATAAGGCAGATTTAAAACTAGCGATAGAGCGTGAAATCAGAAATCTTAAAACAACGTTAAGAACTTCATTCTATCAATCTTACGAAAACTCTTTAAATATTATGGCTAAAAATCGCAAACTTAAATCCAAATATAACTACAGAGTTAAAAAAATTAAACGAGAATTTGAAAAATTTTATAATCAAAAGAACGTGGCATCGAGGTAACTTATGAAAATCAAGACGTTAATAATACTAGTCTATATTTTAGTTCAGTCATTGGGATTACAAAATACCTTTGCAGCGAAAAAAATATATAAGTATAGAAAATCACAGCAACATAAGTTTGGTGGCGCAGACGTTATGGGTGATGGTTTTGATCCATCAGGTTCTATCTTAAACGAAGAGCACCCGCAGTCTTTCAGCTATATCTTCGATAGAAAGACAAAAGTGATTAAAAAGATTAATGAGTTATCTAGATATGCAGGGAGATCTTTATGAGCAAGAACGAAATTTTAATTGTAAAGTATTACAAAGATAAAACCCTATATTCATCTCAAGTACTGTCACCATCTGAAAACATGGTTGAAAAACAGGTGGTTGGCCAAAAAGAAACAGGTGGTTCTGGATACTGGGGTTTGAATTTAAATTTTGACCCCAAGTCTGGTTGGATTGTTTCAGTTAAAAACAGAAAAAGAGCGTTGAAGCTGAAATCAAAAATTGCTCTTGCGAATAAGGTTACTGCGATAATTGAATATCAGTCGATAAAGCCTATAGATCTTGGTGAAGTTGAACCTGAAAAAGTAAAAAAAATCCAAGTCGTTGTTTTAAATAGCAAAAATCAGTATATTTTTTCAGACATATTACCAAATAAACGTATTCAGAAATTTAACTTTGCTGGCGCGAGACTAAAAATTAAAAGACCTCTTTCAGAAACCTGGGAACAATTACATAAAGACAAACAGGGTAATAAAATATCTGTAAGACAGGTCTTTGTTCCCGCTGAGGCAAACTTAAAGACACCCGTGCCATTTAGTCCTGCTGATAAAGAACTTATCAAAAAGATTGCAGTTGGTTATGTAGCCACGATTGCTTTCTTTTTAATGGCTTATGCTCTAGTATTCTTGGTTCAATATTTTTTAAAAGATAAAAACCAGTATGATGTTGTTAAGATTGATGAAACAGTTTTGCAGGAAAAAAGAGAAAAACTTTTTAAAGATAAAACTAAAATTGTGCCCCCGACTACAAAAAAAGTTGTTCGAAAAAAAGTTGCAAAGGCCTTTAAAAAGTCAAAAAAAATTGTAAAAGGAGCTTCAAAAAAAGCCATTGCTAAGAAATCAAATAAAAAAAGTAGCGGTGGTGGTCCAAAATCTAAAAGAGTCGCTGTTGAAGGTGTTAAGTCTAATAAAATGAAAATAACTAAAGGTCGTAGAGGTTCCAAGGGGAACTTTGGCCAAGCTGAAAAGACTAGATCTAAGTTATCTAAGCTTTCAGGCTTATCTGCAGGGATTGGATTTAACTCTAAATCCGCAAAACGTGCCAATAATCTGAATGAAAGAGGCAGCGGTGGTGACTTTTCTTCGCTAAGAAAAGGCTCGCCAACAGGTAAAAAAGGATTTGGATTAGGTGGTAGTGGAAATGGTAAAGCTGGTATGGGTTCATATAAAGTAGGTGGCCTAGGAACTATGTCTTTAGGAGGTTCCTCACGGGGTGGCGGTACTGGTGCTTCGCTTTCTAAGAATAAAACGGGTAGAGGTTTTATAGACGGAATTGAGGAAGAAGTAGTAGTTGTAGGTGGATTAGATAAATCTGTTATCGAAAGAGTAATTCGTCGTAATCTTGGTGATATAAATTACTGTTACGAAAGACGGCTTAATGCAAGACCAAATTTGTCAGGTGTATTTGAAGCTGAGTTCTATATAGGCGCTAACGGACGGGTTAAAAGCTCTGGCTCAAGTAGAAACACATTGAGTGATGCTCGGCTTAACAATTGCATTAATAGTTCAATTAAAACATGGAAATTTCCAAAACCTGTGGGTGGAACAGTTGTAAAAGTTAACTACCCCTTTATTTTGAAATCTTCGTAAGTAACAGTTACCTATTGCAAGGAGCAATGAAAATGAAATGGTTGAGTTCAATATTTGTATTTGCACTAAGTTTGACAAACACAGTTCAGGCTTTTGGACAGTATGAATCGCGCGATAAGAAGATAAATACACGTAAACTAGTTGATGATTATTGGACTCCTAGTCGTAAAAAATACTCTTTGATTCAAAAAAGATATTTTGTGAAATCAGGACGTATAATGTTAAGTGCAAATGCCGGGGTTCATATAAATAACCCACAACACGAAGGCTTCATGACACAATTATCTGCTGGTTACTTTTTTTCCGAGACATTAGGTTTCGAAGTGCAGTTTTCTAACTCTTCTTTAAAGTCAAACGACGTAATTGATCAGCTGGCTAATTTGAGCGCCGGAGAGTCAACTTTAAATCGTACTAAAACTTTAAGTTATATTGGTGGTGCGATAAACTATTCGCCTATTTACGCTAAAATGAGTTTTTTGGGCTATAAAATATTATACTATGATTTAATTTTATCGGGGCAGTTAGGTCAAACGCAATATGAGCAAACACTTCAAACCGACAGCCCTACAAGTTCTGCTTTAACTGTTGGATTCGGTATCACTCAATTATTTTATTTAAATAAGAGTTTTTCGGTACGTGTTGATTTTAACAACAGATGGTATAGCTCTGAAGTGCTCAAATACGACGACAGGACAGTGAAAATTAAGGATCGAGTCATAAATGATACGCAATTAGCTGTCGGACTAACTTATATGCTTTAAAGGTGATTTTTATGAAACTGAAGTTTTTTATAACTATTTTACTATTCACAATGAGCGCACAAGCTGATTGCATTGACGAGATTGTAAATTACAGGTCTACAGGTCGGGGTGATTTGAAGACTGCAGATTGCTTTCATAAAAACAAGCTTTACTCAGAATCACTACCACTTTTGACTAAACTATCAGAAAACAACTTGGAAGCACTAGAGTACTTACTAGCGAAGTTGCCTTCCGGGTATGAATCTGTAGTAGAAAGATTTTTATCTAAAATCAAGCCCAAAAAACTAAATAAAAAAGTATTTGGCGAATATGTATATTGGCGTGCAAAAGGCTTAAATCGAAAAGGTAGTTACAAAAGTGTGCTTGCCATTACCAACAATTTTGACCGAAATCATCCAAAGTACCCATTTATACTTTTTTTTAGGGGTGTTGCTCTAATCAATTTTAACAAAATGAATGCAGCAGAAACTTCTTTTTTGGAAGCAAAAAAGAAGATTTCAAACATAAAGAAGCAAAGTAACAAAGAAACCTTTCTATTTGATTTGATCTCTTCTTCTTTAGGTAAAATATATCTAACTCAAAAAAAATACCCTCAAGCTGAAGCCCAATATAAAGATATTAATCCAAGCAGTGTAATTTGGTACGATAATCTTGTTGAACTTGGTTGGAATCAGTTGAAAAGTAATAATTATTCTCAAGCTCTTGGAAATATGTATTTTATAGATAAAAACACATCTCCTGTTTCATGGAAACCTGATTCATACTTGATTAGATCAATGGCTTTTTTAAGTTTATGTCATTTTCCTGATGCTGATGAAGCTTTGAAAGTAGTAGAAGACTTTTATAAAGCCCTTTATAACTCTTCTGTTACGGCGAAAAAAACTAACGTCAATTTTTACGAACTTTTAAAGCAAAGTCTTTCGATGAATCCAAATTCAGAGGTCCAAGGTTTCCCGGTTCCTTTAATTAGGTATGCAGCAATTGATATTGATTTTATTCAGGTCCAAGAGTCAATAAACAACCTGATTGATGAATTGAGCGCTCAAAGAAAATTAGAAAATAAAATTGCTAAGAGAGTTCGTTTCTATGAAAAAGACAAAATTTCAAATATCGATAAAGTAGCAAAATTGAAAGAACAAATTTATAGATTAAAATCAAAAAAGTCCAAAAAACAAAAAGTAGATGAAAAAGAGAATGAACTTAGGGACGCCCAGAACCAATTGGCCTCTATAAATGTTGGAATTAATAGTTTAAATAGTGGTGTAGATTTTCACATCTCTAAATTAAATCAAAAGATCAAAAGTTTAGAGCGTTTAAAGTCGAAGGCTGAACAGAGTGCTGCGCGGGTCTTGAAGAATAAAGTGATAGTGACTTTAAAGCAGCTTAAAGAAAAGTTGAATCAAGCAGAGCTAATTAGATTTGAAATCTTTTCCAGATCTGGAAATAATATAAGGTACCGGCTAGCAGGTGGTAAAATAAGCAAAAAAGACAGTCAAACTGCTTTTAAAGCCTTTGGCGCTAAAGAGCTAAAGTGGGATTTCAAAGGGGAAATCTGGAAAGATGAATACGGATCTTTAGACGCCTCTGTAAAGAATCTGTGTAAAGTTAACGAAGCAAAATAGATAAATTTGGTTGAAATTCAACGCCAACTCTGGGATTAATTAGAAATGATATTTATTAAGATTTTTAGCATTTTTACTTACTTCTTCCAAATAACTAAAAGTGTGTTTGGGACCGGGTTTGTTATATTTTTTCTGATCTCTTGCACTAGAAACACTAATAATCTTCTTCCAAGAGGTGGCTACTGTGGCCTTAGCACTCAGGATTTCAAAAACCCTTACTCTACAGAAAATCTGGATAGTGAAGTCTTTTTAATTCTTGAGGATTTGTTAAGTGGCGCAGATGATCAAACAACTGATCCCGTAAAGTATCGCGCTCAGACAGTTAGTTTGTTGTTTAAAAAAGGACAGGCAGTGTCAAGTTCGGATGGGGAAGGACCATATGTTCCTGATGAGCAAGTTATGTTTTTACATGTTCCCGTGTACCTAAGTGACAATGTGTCTTTAGCTGGTTTCAACACTACGTGCAAAAGAGGTCTAACCTTAGAGTCCGAAGGCAGCTTCGCAGCTGTTCTGCCGACTGAGATTAGCTTAAACAAAGATTTAACCTGGACATCGAACCAGTCTTTAGAATATTCAGTCAGCTACGGGGCTCAGTTTACAGAAGAAGGTTTTTTAGTTGGATCGGTCGAGCCAACTTCTGATCCTGGTTCTGCAGGTAGTGCTGACTTTGATTTTGTGGATTTAGTCTTTCTAGAGCAAATTGGAAAGTTGAGTAAAATTCAGAAAGATATGAAAGCTTCGCTTGATACGAAGTTAGACGAAATTTTCATGCAAGTGCAAGTCTCTGCTGATCCAGAAGTATTTGCACGAATCACTTTCTTAAAGGTTAAAGAAATAGCTGCAAGCGACTTAGATTAGCCTATTTTATTACTAATTTTATTTTCAAATTCTTTCACATTAGCAAAGTAAGCTATAATATAGGCTTAGTAAATTTTGTATTTACTTTTCGAAACTCTTCTAATCTAGAGTCATATTTGTACACATTTAATATAGGTTTCATTCTTCTATTGTAAGTGGGCGCGATGATTTCTAAGTCGACGTCACGATCCACATTTGCGATAGCTAAGTTAGAAGTTTGATCTTTAATTAGAATATAAGCATCATATTCTCCCTCTAATTTCAGGGTATCGATTAGTTCAAGGCCGTGATTGAGTTGGCCGTATACCTCTAGAAAAACTTTATTATTCTGTTTAATCTTTAAAATAGAAAGTTTTATTTGATTATTCAATTTTGAAGTTTCAATTTTAGCAAGCACGGTGCGACCCATATTTTTTATATTTCTATTGAAAAAATTTTGAGTATTAGAATTAAAAAAAAGAAAAAGACTTAAAGTTAACAATAGAAAAGAAATAATATAACTTTTTTTAAACGCGGTCATTATTCCTCGAAGTAAGCGAAGTTAAAATTTCTATATTTCGTTTCTTTATCTTTTCTGTAGCTCCAGTATAAGTTATTGCTAAACGTATTGATATCAGCTTCATAAATTTTATAAATTTTAAAATTTTCTGATATGAATTTTTTTGTAAAATTTTGTAGCGAAAAGTAGTATGATTGTTCCTTGGTGTATAAGCAGTCCAACCCGATTTCTTTAAACTGCAGGTAAAGGTTTCGACCTATCTCGTAAGTTTGGATATGTGGACCGATGAAGAATGAAAATGAGTTATGGGGATTTGTAATTTTTAAAAATTTTAATAAAATCCCATCCACCAGTCCTACTCGACCACAATGTAAATTAGTGATTACTCTGTCGGTGTGGTCTAACACGATAAGAGGCAAGCAATCGGCTGTCTTTATAATCACAGCCTTGTTGGGCTTGATCCACTGGTAGCCATCCGAGGCTTCTGAAATTTTTGGTTCAATATCTATATTGGTTGTGTGCTGTTGATTTAAAAACTGAAGTTCAAGATGTGAATGCTTTCCAACTAATTCATTGCTATCAAATTTTTTATTTCCGAAATACACGTGCATGTTTTTGCAGTAGAAATGAATTCCAAAATCTGTAGTTACTTTGCTAAACTGGTACACTTAAATAATCTATCAAATCATTGAAGCAGTTGGGTAGTTCTACTTTGAAACTCATGACCTTGTCAGTTACTGGGTGCCTAAATGAGAGCTCTCGAGCGTACAAAAGCATATTTGAATTCTTTTTTATAATAGACTTAAGTCCTGAGTCTGTAATAGAGTTTAGTCTTCGCGCTGATCCATAGATAGCATCGTTTACAATTGGGCAGCCAAGTTCCGATAAGTGCACCCTAATTTGGTGAGTTCTGCCGGTATCTAGTTTCAACTCAATAACACTGATCTGACTCGCGACAAGAACTTTGAAGTGTGTTCTAGCGACTTTACCAGTTTTTGGATTATTGGTTGAAGCAAATTTTTTCCTATTTTTAGGATCACGACTAAGATAAGTTTGAATTAATCCACCATGTAGTTTCGGCTTTCCAAAGCAGATTGCATTGTAAACTCGACCGGCAGATTTTTCTTTAAACTGTTCAGCAAGTTTAGTCATTGCTGTCTGAGTTTTTGCTGCAACTATTAATCCCCCAGTATCTTTGTCCAATCTGTGAACGATTCCAGGTCGATGCTCGTGAAATCCCATGCTTAGCTTTTCACAGTGATACAACAAGGCGTTAACTAAGGTGCCGCTACTATGACCGTGACTAGGATGAACCACCATCCCAAAATCTTTATCAATTACGATCAAGTCATCATCTTCGAATATAATTTTTAAGCTGATTTCTTCGGCTTTAAGTTCAAAATTTTTAATCTCAGGTATTCTAATTTCAATTTTGTCGTCAAAATTTAATTTATAGGATGGCTTTTTATTCTCTTTATTAACAGTACATAGTCCTCTTTCTATTAGCTTTATAACTTGGGCTCTGGAAGATTTTAAATTGGAAGTCAGGTAGTTGTCTAACCTGACTTTTTGTTTTGACCCATATGAATACTTTATGAGTCTTTCCAAAACTTTAGTTTTGATCAAACAGTTTGAGGTAAGTGTTCGAAACAAGCTTAGAGTCCAAATTCATTAACTTAGCAATTTGGACAATAAAGCCACGAACAAAAACTTTTGCGGGAAGAGACTCAAAATCATGGGATTCTATAGCAAGAATATAAGACTTACTTATTTTAGATCTCTCGCTTAGCTGCTCCAGATTAATATTTTTGTAGTGTCTTATTTTCTGCAGTAGGTCCCCGTCGAAAGTTTCTGTAGATTTTATTTTTTCTTCAAAGTTGGTATCAATATTATAAGTACCGAATTGAGTTTTGCCTAGCTCTTGATTTCAGTCTGTGGCGAATTTTGACTTTTCGGTACTATACTTCTATCTTCAATAATTTTGTTGATGTTTTCTTTAATACTGAATTCCTTTTTTATAGATTTATCGTACTCTGCACGTCTTATTGGATTACTTAAAACTGAAAAAGCGTCGTCTATTAGTCTGATTCAGTTGTTGGGCCTCTGAGGCCGTAAAGATTGTATACAGAGCGGGACTAGATGGGCTGTAGGCCTCTTTGGTCTTTTCGTAGGCTTTTTGTATTTCGTTGGTTCCAGCATCAAGTGGAACTTCCAAAATATCGTAAAATGTTTTTCCGTTGAAGACTTCTTTCATACTATGACTATATTGCAAAACTAGTAAGGTTACGTAAAGTCTTTTCACTAGATAATTTATCGAACACGCGAGATAATTCCGTTGTTGTATTTGATTTGGTTTGTTCAATTTGAAAAGGCTTCATCGATCGTAAGGATTGCCAGACAACGCTGTCATAGTTTACGTAACCTAGAGCCTCGCATTTCATATTGAAGTATTGAGTGCAAATTTTCTCTATTGAATTGCCCAAAACCTGATCTTGGTGTGATCTGGCCTGATTAATTAGAATACGCGGCACAATAGACTGAATTCTCTTTTCAAGAATTGAGCCTAATTCAGGCTCTTTTTCCACTAAAAAGGCAATGAGTTGAGCTGGAGTTTTAATGTTGAATCTTTCTTTATGGTTTAAAAGCTTAGTTATCTCGTCTAGGCATTTTAATTCTTTACTCGTTTCCATAACCGTTTTGTGAAATGCTTTTTTTAAAAACTGATAGGAATTTTCTATGCTTGTTGGCTCGGGTGTCGTAACGATCACTTGCTTGTTGCAGTTTAAAAAGAAATTTATTGTCTCATTATGAGTTCCAGCTGCTAAATCAAAAATAACACAGTCAAATTCGCAGCTTTGAATAGCACGAATCATCGTATCTGTTTTTTCATTTGAAATTCTTAAATCTGAACTCCAATCGTCCAGTCCTTTTATAAAAAATAGGTTAGAGTTATTTGTACCTGAAATAACATCTTCGATCCTAGAGACTTTAGAGTTTAAGTAGTCTTTAAGATTTGGACCAGTGGGTTGAATTCCTAAGTAAGTATGGACATTTGCTCCACCTAAATCTAGATCTACTATAAGAGTCTTTTTATTTTTTTTGGCCAAGTGAATACCGAAAGTTCGTACTCAGAAAAGTCTTTCCAATTCCACCTTTCCCGCCACCAAAGGCGTAAAAAACAGTGTCAGAATTGTCCAAGTCGCCTCTAGATTTCTGGAAAGGTAGTAATATACTCATAATCTTCCTCTGTTGATGCTTTTTAAGTAGTCCTCGATTCAAGTTCTCTTCGGCTTCAGAGTTCTTAATGTAAAGTGGTTCCGCACTCAATGGATCAACTTTTTTAAATTTAAGACGATGGTCACGTTCAAAGAAAAGTTTGGCATGTACAGCAGATGGATTTGAAGGCAGCAGGTGAGTTTTTTCATACTTAGTCTGAATGTCTCGGGAAACTGCTGCTCATAGACTATGTAGCCATCTCCGTGAGCCACTAATTTTATCGTAATCTTCAAATTTATCTGAAACTTCCATGGGGTAAATAGACAATCAGATATTTGTTCCTTTATTTTTTCTGATCATAAATCATACTCGCAAAGGTAGACTTGATTTTTGAATCCATTTATCAGAACAACATGTTTACAAGGGTCTAATAAGTAATTTTGCTAATTTCCAAGGTAGCCACGAAAGCTAGGTGATAGGTAAAGTTCAATTTGATTCACGAAGCAGATCAATTTAGAAAAGTTCAGCCCCACCCTAAGTCCTGTAAAACTTCCCGGCCCGGAAGTACATAGAACTCGATTTATCATCTTAGTTTTTATCTTCAAATTGGTTAAAATTTTTTCAAATTCAAATGTTAGCGTTTCACTGTGGGACTTTTCTGATCCCCAGTAAGATTCAGCAACTAAAATTTGATCTTCATCGTATAAAGAAAATCCACCATTCACCGAACTAGTATCGATACTAAGCAACATTTTACCAACCCGATAGGAAAACCCTTTGCACGTCATTAAACAAAGTTAAACCTACTAAGGATAGTAATAGAACTAAACCAAACATAAATGCAATTTCCATTTTTTTAGGGCTAACTGGTTGCCCTCTGATAGCTTCAATTGAATAGAAAACTAGGTGTCCGCCATCTAACACTGGAATAGGAAGTAGATTTAATAAAAACAAGTTTATCGAGATAATTCCCATCATTTGGAAAAAATAGGACCATCCAACGCTTAGGCTTTGTTTAGCAACTTGCCCGATTGTTATAAAGCCGCCTAAATTTTTATGTGATACTTCACCTTGGACTACTCGTTTAATGCTATTAACAGTCCAAACAGTCCATTTCCAGGTTTGCTGTACCGAATACGTTAAGGCGCCAAAAAAACCACCAGCAGAAACGTAGACTTGGTCGGGGACCTGAAAATAGAACCCTGGTTCTATACCAACTATTGGTCTTTCAATCTCTTGACCCCTTTCATTCATCATAGCCTTCATTTGAGGCGCTACTTTAATCTCCATTGGTTCAAAGTCGCGAAGAATTTTAAAACTTAAAAGTTGTCCTTTGGCTCCCTGAGCTTTAACGGCTTCTATAAGATCCTGCCACTGTGTAATGTTAGTAGAGCCAATAGCCAATATTTTATCGCCACGTTGCAAACCTGCTTTCTTGGCTGGTGAATTGGGTTGAACTCTTCCGATATACCTATCTGTTGACTCAAAGGTCAGGTTTTCTGCAAATGAGCTGAATGTCATTAACTTTTCTTTTTCTGAATCCGTAAATCTACTAACTGTGATAGTGACTTCAGATTTGGGCTGTAAAGCGGTAAGAGCCTTTTTTAAATCACGTTGATTTTTAATCTGAGTGGTGTTGATTTTTTTGATTTCATCTAAATTTCTTAATCCAGCGCTATAAAAACCTGATTCCTTACTTTCAAATGCAACTGTAGGATCTGTTGAAAGCATTGACCAACCCTCAATTTGGGGAATCTGTCGACGCGAACTTAGTATATTAGGATTAGATTTTACCTCTGTGGGGATCGAAAGTTCGACCTTACTATCAGATCTTTGAACTAAAATAAGCGCCTTATCAGAAGAGTCGGCAATTTTGGTTAAAGTTTCGTCAAAAGACTGCACATCTTCATTATTCACTTTTAGAATAATATCACCGGATCTTAGACCGCTTTGGTAAGCTGTAGATGACTTGTTTACATCTCCTATTACTGGTGCTGTTTGGGGTTCTCCATATAGACCAATAGCAAAGAAAACAAATAGGGCTAAGACTAAGTTCATCAGTGGGCCTGCAAGGACCACCGCTATTCTTTGTGAGACAGGTTTATGGATAAAAGAGTGTTTTTGTTCTTCAGGAGCTATCTGTGCTGTTGGATTATCACCGAACATTTTAACGAATCCACCTAGCGGAATGATTGATAGCCTGTACTCAGTGTCACCTCTTTTAAACTTAAAGATTGTTTTACCGAGGCCAATTGAAAACACTTCAACTCGAACTCCAAAAAATCTGGCCACTGAAAAATGACCCAGCTCGTGGATGAAAATAACTAAACCAAGAAGTAAAAAAAATGGACCGACGCTTTGAAGTAATTCGTATATATATGTCATATCGAAATATTATCACAAGCCGGCCGGTCGAGCTAGATAGCCTTTGGGCTAAAGAATATGAAAATAGTGGGCAGCTATTAAATAAACGGGCGAACTTAACAAAAGGCTGTCCAATCTGTCAAAAAAACCACCGTGTCCGACAAAAAGTTGGCCAGAGTCTTTTTTCTTCGATTTTCTTTTTATCAATGATGCTATCAAGTCGCCGCTAATTGCTGCGAAAGCAGTTAAGTAGATCAGTCCTGTGCTTAGCAAAGTGAATTTGAATATTTGAAGTTGGCTGGCTAGACCAATTAGGAGCAGAGGCCACAATAGCGAGCCTAAAAGACCCTCTACTGTTTTTGATGGACTAATAATTGGCTGAAAAGACACTTTAAAAATGGAACGACCTAAAATTTTTCCAAAAATATAGGCAAAAGTATCTACTCCACAAACGAGCAAGCAAAAAAAGAAAAAATATAAAAAATTCTGATCTAAATTAAAAATCTCATATATTTTAACAGGTAAAATATAACCGTAAAGAACGATCAGCAGATAAACTGTTAGTTTATTAAATGTTACATCGATTTCAGATTTTCTGTAAACCCAAGGTATTAGTATCAGTGCAAAATATATCGGTAAAAGGTTAAAAAAAGTCTGAATATTGTAAATGGTTAAGAACAAACAAAAAGCTGTAATTAGCGGAATTAAAAATTTAAAAAATAAGTTTTTATTAAAAAATAAATTTGATAATTCGTAAGAAATTAGTGTGCTAATAACTAAAATTAGAAAATACGCGCCGTTATGTCTGAAGACAAAAAGTGTCGTCAATAAAATAACAAGGGCTAATGTAGCACTGATTAAACGAATGAAAAAATTATTAGACCTGAGTCTGTTTTTTTCTGATATCATGAATGTTTGTAACGCCCTGTAAATTTTCGGTACTATCTGCTAAATTCTTGTCGACGACACAACCAAATTTGCGATGGCGATCGTAATAATTTTTCAATGCACTTGCAAAATCATTTGCGTTAAAATCAGGCCACAGTTGATCGGTAAAAAAAAGCTCGCTGTAAGCGGACTGCCAAAGTAGAAAGTTAGAAATTCTTTGCTCCCCACTTGTGCGAATTATCAGGTCTGGGTCTGGCCATCTTGAAGTCTCAAGGTACTTACTGAAATCTTCATTCGTAAAATTAAATTTAGAAACCCTATTTTGCTCGATGTCTGTTGCCAGTTTTAAAGCAGCATTTTTGATTTCATCTCTACCGCCGTAATTCAGAGCAAAAATAACAGTAAGTGCATTGTTAGATTTTGTTTTTACTTTAATTTCTCTAAGTCGAATCTGAAGAGTCAAAGGCAATTTAGATAAGATCCCCTATGGTCTCTAGGCAGATATTTTCAGAAATAAATTTTTCTGCTTTCGTAATAATATGGTTTTCTAAAAGCTCCATTAGAAAGTTGACTTCATCGGTGGGCCTGCCCCAATTTTCAGTGCTAAATGCAAAAAGAGTTAGATAAGAAATTTTTTATTTCAAACACTGTTCAATTACTAATTCAGCAGATTCAGAACCTTTTACGTGACCCTCAAAGCGAGATAGACCTTTTTGCTCAGCCCACCTGCCGTTTCCATCCATAATTATAGCCAGGTGCTTTAAAGGTAATACCGAGGTCATAGAAGCCTTGTGCTTAAACTTTTAAAATATCACTTTCTTTTTGCGCTGAAATCTCGTCTACTTTTTTGATAAATAAGTCAGTGACTTTTTGAATTTCGTCGGAGGATTTTTTTTGGTCGTCTTCACCGATTTCTTTGTCTTTTAGAGCTTTTTTCAAAGTGTCGTTAGCATCTTTTCTAGATTTACGAACAGCAATTCGTGCGTCTTCAGCGATTTTCTTCACATTTTTGGCTAGATCCTTTCTTCGCTCTTCGGTTAACTCAGGGACTTTAAGACGTATCAACCTTTCCATCATTTTGTGGCGTCATCCCCAAATTTGCTTTAATTATTGCAGTTTCAATCTCTTTCAAGATGGAAACTTCCCAAGGCGAAATTATAAAAGATTTTGCATCTGGTGTTGATACGCTGGCTACCTGATTTAAGAGCACTAGGATTTCCATAGTAGTTCACCATAATATTATCAAGCATGCTCACGTTGGCGCGACCAGTTCGTATCTTTTTAAGCTCCTCGATAAAGGACTCTACAGATCTTTGCATTGACTTTTCAGTGTCTTTTTTTAGGCCATCTATCATGAGTTTCTCCAGAGTAAAATTGCGGAATTAATTAACTTGAATATAATATGACTTACTTAATCAGTGTACCGATTTTTTCACCGCAAATAACTTTAACAATATTACCCTTCTTATGCAGATTAAAAGTTATAATGGGCAAATTATTATCCATGGATAAACTAATAGCTGTGGCGTCCATCACTTCAAGTTTCTGATTTAGCACGTCAATGTATGATAATTTCTGAATACATTTTAGCATCCGGGATTGTTACAGGATCTTTATCATAGATACCATCGACTTTAGTGGCTTTCAAGATGACTTCTGCACCGATTTCCATGGCTCGCAGGGAAGCAGCAGTATCAGTAGTAAAATAAGGGTTGCCGGTGCCAGCCGAAAAAATAACTATTCTATTTTTTTCCAAGTGTCTCATTGCTCGCCTACGGATGTAGCTTTCAGCAATTTCATCCATTTCGATGGCAGACTGCACTCTTGTATCTGCTCCAAGTTTTTCTAGGGCATCTTGGAGGGCCAAAGCATTAATACAAGTGGCTAGCATTCCCATGTAATCAGAACTAGCTCGATCCATTCCTTTAGCAGAGGCAGCAACACCGCGGAAAGATATTTCCACCGCCAATGACAATACCAATTTGTACGCCCAATTTTTGTATATCAATGATGTCATTAGCAATGCGACCTAAAATATCAGTGTTGATTCCGTACTTTTGGTCTCCGGCTAAGGCTTCACCAGAAAGCTTTAACAGAATTCTTTGATAAACTGGTTTTACTGCCATAGTTGGGTTGTCCTTATGAGTTTAATGTGGAAGCGGCAGCGACCTCTTCAGCGAAGTTATTCGCTTTCTTTTCTAGACCTTCACCTAATTCGAATCGAACAAATCTACGAATAACAATATTTTCCCCGATCTTAGCTATTGTGTTATTAAGATATTCACTAACTCTAAGGTCAGGATTCTTTACGTATTGCTGGTCCATTAAACAGATTTCAGCAGCCCATTTCTTTATTTGGCCATCAATAATTTTATCTAAGAATTCTGGTTTTTTACCTTCTTCGATAGCTTTACCTTTAAAATAGACTTCTCTTTGTCAGCAAAATCGGCAGGGATTTCGGCTTGGCTTACGAACTTAGGATTAGTAGCAGCAATATGCATACATAAATCATTTACGAAATTTTTAAACTCGTCAGTTCTAGCGACAAAATCAGTTTCAGCATTAACTTCAATTAGGACTCCGATCCGGCCTTCACCATGTATGTAAGACTGCACCAAACCTTCAGTTGCCGCGCGATCAGATTTTTTTGCAGCTTTTGAAAGACCTTTTTTTCTTAACCATTCGACAGCTTCTTCTTGATTTCCAGAGCTTTCCTGTAATGCTTTTTTGCAATCAAGCATCCCTGCGCCAGTCATTTCTCTTAAATTTTTGATTTCTGATGCACTTACCATATTTTCCTCTCTTCAAATTTGAATGTATTTTTATAACTGCTTAGTTCGCCTAAAATTTTTAAATATTTTAGGCGTTAACCTATAAATTAAGACTCAGGAGTTTCTGATTCTTCTTCCTCGGCAGGTTTATCAAATTCAGTTGTTTCACCACGTTCGACTTCTTCGGCAATTTCAACTTCATCAGCAGTACCCGCAGCAACAAGTTTTCGTTTATTAACAACAACTACAGCTGGTCCACCAGATGTAGATGACTTGGCTTGAGTTTGCTCTTTTACTTTAGGTTTTACCTCGACGGATTCAACATCTTCTTTGGATTTCATTTCACGAACTTTTTCTTCCCATCTTTCTGCGCCAGCCATAAATGAAGCGCTTATCATGTCGCAAAAAAGTTTAATAGAGCGGATGGCATCGTCATTTCCTGGAATTGGAAAATCAATGACTTCAGGGTCGGTGTTTGTATCCGCTATAGCAACCACTGGGATACCTAAGGTCTTGGCCTCGGCAACAGCAATATGTTCCTTGTTAATATCGATGACGAACATGCAAACAGGCGCTTCTTTCATGTCGCGAATACCTTCTAGGTAATCCACTAGGCGCGTGTACTCTTTATCTATTTTTGATTGTTCTTTTTTAGAAAAGAAAGTGATTTCACCGCTTTCCTTCTGCTTTTCTATTTTTCTCATTCTATCGATACTATTTTTAATCGTAGAAAAATTAGTAAGCATTCCACCAAGCCAACGCTTAGTGACGTAGAACTGGCCAGCACGGGTTGCCGCTTCTTTGATCGGCTCCATCGCCTGTTTTTTAGTTCCTACAAAAATCATTTTACCGCCTTGGGCAGCAATGGATTCGACAGCTTTTGCTGCTTTTTTTGCCATTTCTAAAGATTTTTGAAGGTCAATTATGTGTATACCGCCCCTGGCAGTAAATACATAAGGCTTCATTTTTGGGTTCCATCTTTGAGTCTGATGACCAAAGTGGACGCCTGCATCTAGCATATTCTTTAAATTTACACTTGGTGTAGTAGCTTGAGTTTCCATTTTTTCCTCCTGGTTGGTCCTCCCTTTAGAAAATGCATAAATTCAAAAAAATTGAATCAAAACGATAGGTTAAGTTCAAAATTATTTAAATTTCACCAGGTTTCTAAAGGTGCGTATTTAATTTAGAGCTCATAAGTACCAAAGAGTTAAGTCTTAGGCAATAGATCTGTCTAAAATTAAGAAAGTGGTGTAAGAGGATGTGACTCAAACCATTTCAAGTTTTAATCTTTTCCAATGAGTTTGGTACTTCGACAATTACATGTAAATGATGAACAAGCATTCCTTAATGGCTTAAAGCATTGGACTGAAGATTCATTACATTGGTACAGCTTCATCTGGAAATCTGGAAATCTGGAATGTATTTTAAAGAAATGATTAGTTTGCTAAAAAATGAGGCAAAAGGAGTCGGCTTAGTTCCTGGAAGAGTTCGGCATACATTGCTTTATGGTTTTTTAAATAACGAAATAGTAGGTCGAGTGAGCATTAGGCATGAATTGAATGAAAATTTACGAAAGCGTGGCGGACATATTGGTTACGCCGTAGCTAAAACTAAGCCTGAGTACACAAATTCTGAAATATAGAAATCTTTTAATTGTTTTATCTTTATTTTAACTTTATTTTATCTTAGATTTTATATCTGAATGTTTAAAGCGAGTTCTTTGGCATGAAGCTTTGCCACTTATATCAATAAATAGCGTAAACGCTGTAATTACATAGATAAAAATGAGTTTTAAGTAATTTGCAAAGCGAATGCCAATGCTTGTCTGAGCCTTTAAACATTCAGATATAAAATCTAAGATAAAATAAAGTTAAAACAATTAAAAGATTTCTATATTTCAGAATCTACAGGCATTCATCTAAAGTTCGAGCCCGATCAAGGGTTCCAACCAAGCCTTCTTCCGATGATGAACATAAGCTTGAGGTGAAGAACAAATTTGGTATCGCTTTCAAAAAACCATTTTCTGTAAATTTTAAATCTAGTTGACCGTAAGAGCTTTCACTTAAAATTATTTTCTCTTTAAGCTCTGGGAATTCTAGAAGTTCTGGAAAAGCGCGTTTTATCTGCTTTTTCATATTTTTAATCACTTTGCTAACGAACTCGTGATCTAAGCTTTTTTCTGTATCTATCAAAGTCATCCAGCAAGAATGATCCTTTGATATAAAGCCAACTAATGGTTCAAAATCTTGATTAGAGCCGTAAAGGCAAAAAACAGAATCCATATTTAATTGGCCAAAGTCATAGTCTTCATGAGCTAAATTTAATAGAATAGAATCAAAAACACCACTTCGTTTTTTTAACTTTTTTGTTTCTGAAAATCCAAGTGCTTCTGCAGAAGTAGCGTCTAATATTTTATGAGGTGAGACAGTCCAAATAATGTGTTCAAATGAAACATCTGTTTTGCCGTTTATCTCGGCTGAAATAGCTTTGCCTCCAGCCATTGTGGTGCGTTTAAAGGCTTCTTTAGCTGGATTTTTTTGCTCACTAATTGATTCATTTTTTTCTAAGTTTATCTTTGTGATCTCGGAATTCAAAATAAATCTGTCCTCAGGTAACTCTTCAGTTAACTTAGAGATCCAATTCTGAGGCAGAGAGGATATTTTTATTTTCTCATTTTCAAAACAAAATTTATTAAGTTGGAATAACGAAAGAGGGGCGCGGTCACCGAATCCATTAAAATCCTTAAAGCTGCCGTCTTGAAAATGTTTAGCAGAAGTTTGGAACATGCCTGACAAAATATCTTGTTCTAAAACTTTTTCTAACCACGAAAAATAAACCAGGTTTGGTTCAGTGTGTGAATAAAGATTTAAATTAGACGGAATCAAATGATCGTTAGCTGACCAACCAGATAACCTGCCACCCAAGTGTTCTGAGGGTTCGATTATTAAATAAGACTTCCCTTTTTTTTCTAAAATTTTTGCTGCTAACAGACCAGAAAGGCCTCCACCAAAAATTAAAGCATCATAAGAATTTTTTAATTTTGCTGTCTTCATTTCCTGGCTACTCCTAAGAATTTATTTAAATTAAAGCATATTAATTGGGTCTACGTCCAAAGATATCTTAGTTTTAGATGGAAGACCTTCAAGGCTATGAGTTAGCTGTCGATAAAAATTTTGGATCAAAACATTTTCTGAAGATTTAAATAAAAATAAGCTTCTAAACTGGTTTTTAATTTTTTGTATAGGGGCTGGCACAGGTCCTAAAATTTCTAAATTTTTGTACTCTTTAATACTATTTTTTAATTGATCAGATTTTTGAGTTACCCATTTGCAGCCTAATTCTACATTACGCTGATCGGGCGACTGCACTCTTAGACTGGCTAATCTTGAAAATGGAGGATAATTAAAAACTTGGCGCTCTTCAAGTTCCTCATCTGCAAAAGATTTGTAATCGTGAGCTATTGCATGTTTAAAAACAGAGTGTCCTGGGTTGTAAGTTTGTATTAGAACTTCTCCTTTTAAGCCCTTACGGCGGCCTGCCCTTCCACTGACTTGGGATACAAGTTGGAATACACGCTCGTTAGATCTAAAGTCCGGAATGTTAAGACCGACGTCAGCTAATAAAATTCCCACAAAAGAAAGCTTAGGAAAGTCTAAACCTTTCGCTATCATCTGAGTTCCAATTAATATTTGTGCTTTCTCGGATTCAACCATGTCTATAAAATCTTGCATCTGCTGCCTACTGTCGATGGTATCACGATCAGCGCGTACTATAGTTTTATCAGGAAAGTTATATTGGACCACTTCTTCTACCTTCTCAGTTCCTAAGCCGAGCGCAAAAAGCTTTTCAGAGCCGCAGTCAGGGCATTTTATTTTTAATTTCTCGTGGTAGCCGCAGTAGTGGCACACGCAATCAGTTTTATAGTGCAGTGTAAGAGTAATGTCGCAATTAGGGCATTTAATCTGATGGGCACAATCAACACACTGAATAGTTTGGGCAATGCCCCGGCGGTTTAAAAAAAGAGCTACTTGTTGATTTTTATCCAGATGCTCTTTGATTTTAAGGTGCAACTCTTTGGTATACCAAAAGGGCTGATCTAAATAAGCAGCTGTTTCTTTTAAATTCAATAGGCTAATTATAGGTGGATTTTGTTCAAACACCCGGTTTTTCAAAACATGCAATTGAAATTTTTTGCTCATGGCTTTGTTCCAACTTTCAAGCGATGGGGTGGCTGAGCCTAAAATAATGGGGCAGTTCCAAATATGAGCAAGCATAGTTGCAGAGTCACGGCCATGATACTTAAATTTTTCATCTTGTTTAAAACTTGAATCGTGCTCTTCATCTAGAACAATAATCCCTAGATTTTTAAAATTACTAAATAGCGCCGATCTAGCACCAATTAAGATTGGTTTTTTTTCCAATGAAATATCGTACCAAGATTCAGTTCTTTTTCTAGGTGTGACTTGCGAATGTATAACTGCAATTTTGTCTTCGCCAAATCTTTGTTTAAATCTTTGTTCAAGCTGTGGGGTCAATGATATTTCGGGTACTAAAACTAAAGCTTGTTTTTTTTCTGAAATAACTTTTCTAATGAGCTGCAAATAAATTTCTGTTTTTCCTGAACCGGTAACTCCATGAATCAAATGAGTTTTAAAACTGTCTAGCTCTTTTGAGATGTCTTCATATACTTTTTTTTGCTCGGAAGATAAAACTAAATCATCTTGTAATTTTATTTTAGGCTCTTTTTTTTTCTTCTCTTTGTATTTCAAAGGAGGAAAGAACAAATTTAAAACCTGCCCGATAGGATGACAATAGTAAGTGCTTAACCACTTTGCCCATTTCAAATTTTCAGGACTTAGGTGGCTTTTGAATTCGTCGAAATGCTCAACGGGTTTTGTTTTATAGTTAATAGGTTTATCTACTGAGTTAAGCACAATGCCATTTATTTTTCTTCCAGAAAATGGGGCTTGGATAAAAGATCCTGGTGGTAGCGGTTTGATTGAATGATAGTTAAAGGTTTTATTTAGTGGTACATTTACCCCGATTTCGTAGCTGTAGTTTTCAGTCGAAGTTTGCTTCAAAATAAGATTTTCTTGCACTTTTCACCCAACTTTGACTGTTATTTATCATTTCACGAGATATATCACAATTTTAGTCTAGTTGTTCCTCTATTGAAACCCCGTTTTATCCGATAAAATACTGTCATGATTATAAACAGCAAAGCTATGGTAAAACGCATTAAATCAGCCCTCAGCCTAATTTTAGGACTTGCAGTGGTTCTGCTATTTCAACATTGTTCTGATTTAGATAATTCCAACGTTGTTAGTTTAACTGATGTAGAGCGAGACGTTTTAACTAACCTTCCTTTTGCTTTTAATTTAAAAATCGATCAGATGGCTTACATGTCATGTTCGGGTGAAGATGCACGTCAAGATTCTAGAAGCTTTACAATTAAAGCTGGGGGTTATTTTCCAGGTTCAGGAGTAGGCCTTCGCACTAATTATACGGCTGCGATTAGCGGGTTTAATGCTGATACAAAAGTCAGATCTATAGCTATAAGCGAAAGAAATGACCAAGCTGGGGCGATTATGAGTATTCGTCCCAGAAGTGACCTACAAAATTATGTGGATCCATCGAGGGCTACAGGGGAGATACCCCTTGCTCAACTGATGTTTAGAGAACCCCAAGGCTTAGTTTTAAGTAACGAAAGAGTAGCTAAGCAACTTATGGCTTTAGGGCCAAACAGTTACCTGAATTATGCGGCTGGTCTGCCAGGTTTATTTAATAAATCTTTTGACGGCACCCTTAGGATAGCCAATAATTTGGGTACTGAAGACACTATCAGAAATATTTTAAGAAATTCACATTATGTAGCTTTTAACTTTGCAGAACCTTTAGGGGATCAGCCACCAGATCGTCCTTACTCTTTCGTAAGGTCACCGTATGACACCCTGACTGGCGATTCTAGGGCTTCAACTTCTGTTTATGGACTTGGCTATGTTCTAAATTTTCAGCAATTAGACCCTTTTATGACAACCACTCCGTCAAGAGTCATGACGGTCTCTAGTGTTATAAACTTAGAAAACAGCTCTAGCGAACCCGAAAATTGGGACTGTAGTGAACGTTTTGTTGTTGTTCGTCCTGAAGACGCTGCGAGAATCACATTCAATTCTGGGCAGCCCGGCGGAGCTCAACAAGTGTGTGATACAAGGCCAGACGCAGTTCCAAACAGTTTTGAAGAACAAAGACGATGGGAAAGAATAAGAAATATCCTTCCTGTGGAAGATTGGTATGTAAATTTGCCGTGTCCCGCTGCTGGCCCCCAGCCCGCGGGTTGTATCACTGGTGTTGCGAAGCCAGGTTGTATAGTTTCGAAAAGTAATGACTTTTGCTACGATGAAAACGAGTTGAATCCCGACAATAATGAATTTGTACGGGTAGCTTATTACCGTAATGAAAATTTAGACAGAACAACTGCTCCAATTTTTACCTATGATGGCAGGTGTGGTCCTGGCACTTTCTTTATGTGCCCACATGTTTTGACGATTTGTCGAAAATTATAAATCCAATTTACAAGGCTAAAATAAACACTACTCAGATTTTATAGAGATTTTGAACTACTTTTCAATTTGGTGTTAAGACTGCACTTAGTATTTATTTTTCTGCTAATGTAAACCGATGTTTAAGTATACCCAAGCCTTATGCTTTATTGAAATCATCCTAATGGCCATAGCAGCAAGCCCAGTTCAGTCTTTTGCTTTTGACTCGGTCATAAACTCGTCTAGATACAAATCGATCGCAGGTGCTGGAATTGCCGCCACTACAAAAATTGGCATGGAAGATTTTGGTTTGGTCAATCCAGCAATTTTATCTACAAATTCTGAATTAGTCTTTTCTGCAGGTTATACCAAAGGCAAATCACAAGATAACGAAGTGTCAGGCTTTGGTCTTTCAATTTTAGACAGTGTGAGTGGTGCTTGGGATTCAGAACAATCAGAGCTGCTACCTTTAGCGGGTTTTCCGCTAGCGTCCGTTTTATACTATACGAATTTAAACTTTGACCAATTTCAAGATCAATATTTTCAGTTGGGAATATCGCAACCGGTAAGTTCCAATATGTCTTTTGGAATTACGGTAAATTACTCGATCCTAAAATCAAACAGCTTAAACGTTAAAGACAACACACTAGATTTCGGAGCTGGTTTTTTATGGAGGGTTTTGGACAGGTGGTCCTTAGGATTGACCGCTTTAAATATCTTTGACCGCAGAAACGAACTTATTCCAGGATATTTAAGAAGAACACTGGGAACTGGGGTAGAGTTTTCTGCTAGCAAATTTGTAAAAATCCGGGGGGACTTCTTGCAAGTGCGTGACGCAGAAGATGAAACGCAAAGTATAATTCGAGTTGGAGTATCGAATCAAATCACAGAGAGCTTTATTTTACAGTTTGGATTTGCTGATGATAATAACCTTAAAACCAAAGTGTTGGCTTTGGGCTTTATTTTAGCAGGGCCCAAGCTTTCGCTCAGCTACTCTGTAAATCGTGAGACATCATTTAACAACATACTACACAGCGTTGACATCCGAGTGCCTGTTTGGTAGCTAATTAGCTTTCAGTGTCTAAACAATTTCGAGGATTTTATGGCTTCACCTACTAAAAAAACTAAAGCAATTCGCAGAAATAAGAAAACCAACGAAGGTAAAGTCAGAAAAACTAAAAATCGTAATAAGGGGAACACTCCTAGCCGTAAAGAGCTTTTCGGCGACGATAATTAGCGCAAATTCATGAATTTGCGCTAATCAGGCTTACGCACCTTTTTGTTGTTTACAGTTTAAAAGCAATTTTGATAGAAGCTCTTTCGATGCCGTCGAATGTGGCGATTTCGGCACCTAATCTTAGTGCTGGTAACTTAAAGAGCACCCCAGTGTAAACCCGCAAACCTGCAGTCTTTGAAGATTGGTTAATGTCAGATATGATTAGTGAACCAGTAGAACTCCCAGTTGCATAAACGTCGCCACTCGACTGCAAGTCAGAAGCGCCAAAATAGGGTTCAAAAAATTTGAAAGCGAATCCGACAGCTACACCAACTTCAAAAATTTCGACATCAAAATCAGCACTTTCTGTGACGGTCCCCGCGATAAGGTTGCCAGTATCTTCTTCGTAGGTGTAAGTGGCATCAGCGGTCATGTATGATGTTCTTAGTATAACCTTCAATCGATCCATTGGAAATATATCAGTTATAGTCCACCGAGCTCCAATATTAAAACTCTGAAAACTGCCTTCATCTTCTATATTAACTTTTGGAATAAATGTCCCCTCAATTCCCAGCCCAAAAGGCAGTGAAACAATTCCGCTTATTCCGGCCATGGGTATGAATGGAACTTCAAAATCAGAATTATAACTTTCAACCACCTCTTGGGTGTTTGGGGCTTGTGAGGCAGTGAGCACCAAACCTAATTCGACTCCAAAAACATTACCTAGTGAGTTTGCTCCGGAAACCGTAGTGGGTGCAAAGGCTGAAGTTAGGTCTTTAAAAATTTTGTCTGCATCCTGTTGATCAAAGCAGGTAAAAGTTTGTCCCTGTACACATTGGCCAAAAGCTATATCAGTGAAAGAAGTAAAACTAAAAAACAGAATTAGTAATCGAATTTTTTTCATTTTAGCTCCAGAATTTATTTAAAGTTTCGTAGATTTTCAGCTAAATCTTTATGTTCGCTGCAACCAATAACTTCAAAGCCGGGCGGATTCCAAGATTCAGAAAATTTCTTTTTAAGATTATCAATTTTTTGAAAAGTAGAATTGATTCTATCTGGATCTAGCTGACCCAAACGATCTTGCATGGACTTCATAGCTGCAACGTAAGACTTGGGCTCGTTGCAAAAAAGAAAAATATCAGCCCCTGCTTCGAATGCCATGTAGGTTAATTCAGAAGCTGAATGATTTTTGCTAAGCGCTTTCATATCTAAATCATCTGTCATAATTAGATGTTTGTACCCAAGTTCGCCGCGCAGGTAATAATCTAAAAACTTTTTTGATAAAGTCACTGGATTTTCAGGATCGATCTTTTCAAAAAGAATGTGTCCAGTCATCAAAAACTCAACTTTTGTTTTAAAAACTTTTTTGTAAGCCGAGGCCTCTGTCTGATAAAGTTGTTCCCAAGTTCGATCGTCAACGGGAAGGTCCTCGTGACTATCAATAGAAGTGTAGCCATGTCCTGGGAAATGCTTTACACAAGTCATAACTCCGGCTTTCTTAAAACCACGAACTAATCCCGAGGCAATTTTAGCTACGTGATCAGGATTCGATCCGAAAGATCTATCTCCAATGATTTCGTTATCAGAATTAATTAGAACATCTAAACACGGGGTATAATCTAGGTTTATTCCAACAGCGGCAAGTTCACTGGCTATAGCTTTACCCACATCGAATGCCAGCTGAGGTGAATCACTTAGACCTAATTTTTGCATCGCAGGCCAGATAGTAAATGGATCTTTAAGTCGATGGACTCGGCCACCTTCCATGTCGATTCCTATAACGAACGGCAGTCGAGAGTTTGTGTGTTTCGAGAGCTCTTGTATTTGACCTGTCAAATTTGCAATTTGATCGGGGCTTTGGACATTTCTGCCAAAAAGTGTAACCCCACCAATATCGTTCTCCACGATAAAATCTTTTTCTTCGGAAGTTAAAGTATGACCGCTTAGCCCGATATAAAACATTTGTCCAAGTTGTGATTTTAAATTCATTTTAATCCTAGTTTTTAGTTAGAAGTTTTCGAAGAGTTATATTTTCACCCTAAATTTAGTTTAAATTTCTACTTTTCGGATCTAAAATTTCTCTTAAGCCATCGCCAAGCAAATTAAAACCTAAAACCAAAAGTAAAATGGCAAGCCCTGGAAAGATGCTTATGTGTGGGGCCTCCACCAAGTAGTACCTACCGGAATTTAAGAGCATACCCCAAGTGGGTGTCGTCGGAGGAGCACCTAATCCTAAGAAACTAAGACCTGATTCGATGATAAGAGTACCTGCCATCGCAAAAGTACATTGAACAGTCATTACTCCGATTAGATTTGGCCAAATATGGACAGAGACCACACGTATAGAGTTATTACCAACAGCTTTAGCTGATTGAACATAGTCTTTTTCTTTTAGGTGTAAGATTTCAGCTCGCACCAATCTGGCTACACCTGCCCAACCAGTAATTGACATTGCAAATATCAAATTTTTAACTGACGGACCCAAAGTAGCTACAAGTGCAAGCGCCAACAAAAATCCTGGGAAGGCATAAATCATGTCAATAAATCGCATGATCAAAAAATCTATTCGTCCACCAAAGTATCCGGCTAAAGAGCCCACAATTAAACCTATGAACGTTGTAATGCTAACGACACTGATAGCAACAGTAAGACTGACCCTAGAGCCCCAGAACACCAGGGTCATAACATCAGCACCATTTTCATCTCTACCAAATAGGGAAGATACGCTGGGTGTTTCGTAGCGTCTTTCAAAATTATAATCTTTATAAGATGGAAGAGGCAGAAAAGGAGTCGCAAGTGCAACTAAAATATTCAGCAGTACAATCGATCCACCAACTGCTAAAAAAAAGTTTATTTTTTTCATGATACTCTCATTTTTGGCTGCGCAAATATATAAGCTATATCAGTTATGAAATTAATAGAAACATAGATTAGTGAGACTACTAAAACTGAACCCTGCACCACGGGATAGTCACGACGTTGAATAGCGTCAAATAAAAGAGTTCCTAAGCCAGGCCAATCAAAAATCGTTTCTGTGATTACGGTTCCAGTTAAGATAGCTCCGAACTGTAGCCCAACAATAGTAATAATAGGAATTAGTGCGTTTCTTAGAGCATGCACGTAAAAGACTTTGAAGGAATTTAAACCCTTAGCTTTTGCAACTCTTATATAATCTTCAAATAATACATCTAGCATTGATGCACGAGTCATCCTTAAAAGAACTGCACCTAATGGCAAACCAAGGCTAAGAGCTGGAAGTACTAAGTTTGATAACCCACCCCTTTCACCAACAGGAAACCAACCTAACAAAATTGCGAAAAAGTATATAAGCAGTGGCCCTAAAAAAAAACCAGGAAAAGACATACCAATTAAACCAAAGCTTACAAGAGCTCGATCAAAAAAAGTGTAGCGCTTAACGGCGGCTAAAACACCCAAAGGAATTCCGAAAAAGATAGCTAAGAACATTGAAGCAGCTGCCAATTCGAAGGTTGCGCCGATACGGCTAAAGATTAAATTTGATACCGAACGTTTTGAAAATAAAGATTCTCCGAAGTCACCGCGAATTGTATTCGATAAAAAGGAACTGTACTGGGTTAAAATATTTCGATCTAAACCCAACTTAGCCCGCATTTCAATTTTGTCTAGTGGGTTTGCAAGATCACCCAAGATCAAATCAACTGGGTCTCCAGGAATTAAATGTATCATAAAAAAGGTGATAGTTAGTACACCGAAAGCGACCGGGATAGTAAGTAAAAATCTTTTTAAAAATGCTGACAACATTTCTTTATTTTTTCTTTATCTTTGAAAGAAAACAAGGATTTAAATGAATTGTAACTTAATGCTGAATTTAAATGGGTGAGTACAGAATTTGATGTGCAAGATCTAATTTTCAAATTTTTTGTTAAATCATGACTACTAATCAGAGCACCCTCTGATGAGTGTACAGTTTCGAATCTGTTGCCTCCAACTGAATGAATTAGCGTAAGGTGGTCGGATTGTCCCTTAAATTTTGTTGACAGCTGCTGGACCTTTCCCTCGGTTTCCGAAAAGATTTGAAACAACAATTCCTCTTTTGGGTTTATCTCTGTGATCTTTTTTTTAAAAAATAAAAGATCGGTAAAGTGTTGATACAAAACTAGGCCTTTATCTGACTCGGTGGTAGATTTTGATTTTGCGCCCTTATCATTTCTAGAAATTACAATAACGTCATTTTTTGCCTGGAAAGAAGCAGTTGATGATTCAATAAGTCTATTTGCAGAATAGATCTCAAAGCTGGATTTTAATGGATTATAATATTGATCACTTTCAGATTTAACAATCTGTGCGAAAGGTGAATCTTCATCTGCTTGCTTTCCACTTATCTTTTTAGGTGTAACAAGAGTAAATGATGTAGTTGAGTGAATGTTATTCGTAAAACTTCTTAGCCCAAGGACGTAACCCATTATTTTTTGACCCGAATAAATCTCCAGGCAAGATCCAGAGCTACTTGATGATGATTCTACTAAAGCAAAGGACTTTCCTGAGTATGAGGAAAGTACAATAAGGGTTGCCAGGCAAATAGTTGTTTTGAGATTGGTCAGCAAGGCAAATTTTTTATGCAACTGACCAAGGGTCACAGCTTGACCTAGTATTCGCTTATGTTTTTGTTTTAAGCTAAATAAAAACAGTTGGCTCCCCTTTGGTCGTGGTTTTACTAGAGTTTTAATGATAAACTGTGCTAAAGCCCTAGTAACGAATGCACCTACATCCGATATAATTTTAAAGTGAGCATTTTCAGAGTCAATACATCTTTTTTTAACAAGAAAGACTGTCCTAAGAAATATAGACAGCAGCAGAAAGGACAAATTTCGGTTTTCCTTGCGTTGGGATTTCTAGTTCTGTTCACTATGTTTGGGATGACAATTAACGTCGGAATGATTGTTCACGATAAAATTAACATTCAAAACGCGGTTGATTTTACATCTATGTATGTGGCTCAACGCCAAGCCGAGATGTTAAATGCCATTGCACATTTTAACTATCAGATAAGACAAGCTCATAAGCTGTTGTCTTATAGATACGTGGTCTTGGGGACTGCAGGGATAGCTAATGATCGAACACCTCAGTTCACAGAAGTTGATGATCCTTTAGCAAATAAATCAAACTATCCGGCTTGTGTTGCTGATGATAAAATTATGGTTTATCCATCAGGAACCAATGACCAATTTTGCAATGTAAACAGATTTAATACAGCATTCCCAGGTATTCCAATACTTAGTGTAATAAATGGCGGTTTGGGCGGCAACTTCGGGTTGCGGGCCCAGACTGTGGCAATTGGTTTGGGTATTGCCAGATCATTTGCTTCAGCAGGTGCAGTCAACTGGTGGTTTGTAGCAAACATCATGGGAAGTTACCAAAACCAAGTGTCCTACAGAAAATCTATGATAAAGGCTTTAGCCACAAATTTAACCCGGCCTATTGTTGCAGGTCCAAATGGCATGAAGGATCTTTACGAACAATCAGTTTACGAGGGGGCTAGAAAAACTTTTGAATTTAATTTATCCGAGTCTTCTAGAAAAGCTGGTGGGTTTTCAGTTCAAATCCGAAACTCTTTGGAAGGGGTAACAATAAGAGAGTGGCTTCCAGAAATCGCGACTTTTATATTACCTACTTATGCAGAATATCCGGACGTGTCAGCAACTGGAGCTACAGATAAGCTTGAGCCAATATTTTATTACCTTTATCCACAAACCTATGAGAATAATACATCTGGTGCACGGGCAGATATAGACAGTAACATATTTAATATCGTTGACCCCTCAAGAACTCTAAAAGACATGGCTGATGAAAATTATCCACCAGGATCTGATTATGAAGCTATCTTAGGTTTTGAAAAAAACCCTTGGTATATGATCTATAATCAAGTGCAAGGTAACGTAAAATCTGGAGCTCTTTTTTCACCTGTACCTGTAATTGAGTTAAAAGCTCAAGCATTTGCGAAACCTTTTGGTGGGCGCATAGGTCCTTGGTACGGCAGGGAATGGCCCCAAGGTGCAGCAACATCATCGGATGACAAAGTAGAACCCCTATGGCCAAACAGGCGCATTGGTGCTGAAGCACCACCAACTAATCCAGATCCAAGTATATTACCTAATGCACCAAAATATCCAGGGGACCGATTGGGTTATAGATCACTTATGGCCCAAGGTTCAACTGGACAACTTGGTGGCTCAAGCAAAACTAATAGGTTTAATTTAAATGATTATATTAATGTCACTTTTGATTTGTTCCCAGGAAGAAATTTTCAAGCTTTAGCCGGTGGCGATATGAGGCAAAAAGAGCTTTCAGCTATTGCACCGGATTTATTTGACATCACTTACTATTCTATAGAGCCCAACTTTCACGAAAACTATTTAGAAGACAAGCTAGACACGTGGTTGTTAGATGAAGCCAATCCATTTTTTCTCAGGGGACTAAGTTATTCGGGCCCTATTTGGCGCGATTTGGGCTATTCTACCCTCCCTGCGCTTACAACTTTTAACATTAGAAATCAGTTGATCAGTCCAATAAGACAGGCTTTTTCATCTCAAGTTTTTTATTTTTTAGATGCCACCTTAGAAGGCTTAGCAAATGTTCTTACCTCGTGGGTCGGAGGTGATGAAGTCATGGATTACAGAGCCCCATCATCTGGTTCTGTACAAAATAGATTTGGAAAGTGTGAAACTTTTTTTACACCTTCAGGAAATAAGCCAAACGTTCCAGGTGAATGTATAAATAATGGTGGACGTGCGGGGTATTCAGTTAAAGTGGTATCGAAAGAATATCTACTTTCTAACCAGCACAGGATGAGTCCCAACTCTACCGGAAGTATTTTAAATCCACCCATTGAATAATTTTTTTTAGGAGTTTTTATTTTGGAAACTTTCTTTTTCTTACCTTCAAAATATAGGGCGAGCTTTGGACACTTGACTTGCAAACAATAATTTTTTTTATTTTTTTAGATTTGTATATGCAAGTCTTCGCGCCAAAGAGCCCTATATTTTGAAGGTAAGAAAAAGAAAATTTCCAAAATAAAAACACTAGGGCCTGTTGAAAAAGTATTAGATTCTAGGCGTCCAAGCTTAAAATCGAATGAGTCGTAGTTTATCTACGTCGAATGAGATTTAAGCGAAGGCAACAACGAAGATGATGCTTTTTCAACAGGCCCACTTAAAAAAATAACGAAATATGGTTTGGCATGCTCAAACAATAACAGGTGCATTTTAGTGTTAGGTTTAGTGAGCTCATCTTTTCTACATAGGTTATTTCTGTAACGCGCGTAAATCGCCATTCTTAAAGAAATTCAGGAGCTAGCTCCTTAAACAAAAGATCGTGATCAGTTAGTGCAATAGATTTACAACTGTTTTACGACTGTGACCAAAGTGTGAGGTTTTATAAATTTTTTTATCTAAATGTCTCAATATGAAATAAATTTGTTATTTGAACTTATACTGACTGGCTTTAGGTCCGAAAAGATAATTGAAGGTGAATCTTATGGAAATAAAGAACTTAGTTCTATTGCTTGTTTTAGTTTTTGGATTCTCGGACGTGTCGGCACAAGATTCAGTCGCAGCTGTGACTTCTAATCTTGAAGGTGCGGTTGCAAAGCCAATCGAAACAACACCTAAACAAAAAATGATTAAAAGCGATGGAAGTCCCTTAGAAAATTGCAGCGGGACAGCTCAGCAAGCTGTAAGAGAGTGCCTTTCGCCATCTAGTGGCGGAATGAAAAAAGCCGCACAGATGTTGACCACAATTCCTTCGATTGCAACGGCTTTTATGGCAGGTGGTGATGCAGGTAAAATGGCAAATATGTGTAAAATGACAGCATTGGCCGGAATGCTAGGTGGACTTTTAAACGGCGGTCAAAATAGAACCTGTCAGGATGCTGCTGGCGCATGTGAAGAATCTTGTGGTCAGTCTAAACAGATTTTAACAGATGAAGCTAATGAAGCGGCAAGTTCAGGTGACCAAGCTACTTACAATTTTAAAAGACAACAGATAAGTCAAGTGGATCAAACTAAAGATGAATGTATAAATAAAGTAGAACAGCAAATGCAACTAGCCCAACAGCAGCAGCAAGCTAATCAAGAACCTATGGGGGGAGCTGAAGCTTGTCAGGCAGCACTGGATCCAGAGCCTGAAGACGAAATTGTAGATTGCGGTTTGGATCAATTTAAAGGCTACCCGGAATGTTCAACTGTATCAAAACTTGATCCTATCGATTCAACCTTTGAGCCAGGGATTGCGCTGGGTAGCGACCCAGCAGAAATTGATCTTCCTGAAGCTGATGATCGCGAAGAATACTGGAACAGCTTAAAGAATAAGGCTGGGGGTGGCGCTGGTGGTGGATCTGGAATGGGAGCCGGGGCCGGGGCTTTGGGTGGCGGTTCTAACGGTGGGTCGGGATCAAAATCAGACGGACAATCTGGGGGGGGCCGAAGAAAGTCAGGCTCTGCAATGGTATCTGGTGGTACGGCGACTTCGGGTTCAAATTCAGGTTGGAACACAGGAGATTCTGATTTTAATAAAAAGTTCGCAAAGTTAAAAGCTAAGAAAAAAGGTTTAAAAATGTTAACCAAGAAAAAACTAGGTGGTCGTGGCTTGGCCGGTAGTGAATTTGCCATGGCTTCAGAGGACATATGGACCCGCGTTTATTTAAGAACAAATACAAGGTGTACAAAGCAATTAACAGATTGCAACGCCAATAAATCTAAAAACCCTTATGGTAAAAATATCACGGAGTCTTTATGATGTTTTCAAAAACTATAATCGCGATACTGATGCTTTTTTCTGGATTTAACGCACAAGCAGCCGCATCGAATTCAATGAACAGCACTGGAATTCAAGAAGCTGTTAATTCTGGAGCAAACGGTGCTTATGGATCTGAAAAAGCTGCTCGTTGCAGCAGTAAACGGTATCATAACTGTATTAAAGCTGCCTTAGGTTTTGCTCAAATGGGGATGAGTTTGATGCAGATGATGCAAACTATGGGATCCAGGGATTCTTTGTCACCAGGCACAGACTGGAGAAACACGGCCTTAGTAAATGACTTCGGACCTATCTCACCAGGTGATGCAAACTTTATGGATCCGGTTATGGATGCTATTCGCAGTGGTACTTACGCAGATTATTTAGTTGCCCAAAAAAAATTAACAGATCTATCCCAGCCGAGCATAGATCTGTTGGCGCAAAATGGTGTAACTTTTGACGCACAGGCTGGGACTATTACAACTTCAAATGGCACTCAAAACTTATCTGATTTGGCTTCACTAGGCGCGGACGGAAATATAGCTGCCTACGAGGACAGGCTGATCAAGGCCATGGGATTAGACACAAGCGGCGGCGGTGGCTTGATTATGGCTAGTAGCGGTGCTGCTAATGGAGCGTCAAATCGGTCGTTGTCATCAGTTGATTCAGGTTTATCAGTGGACAGCTTTCTAAGTAATTTAGACAAGGGCAAAGTTGATCAAAATAAAGTAGCTGGGTTATCTACTAACACAAAAGATGGCACCCCAATCGGAGTTTCAATGGGTAATCTTTTTAGAACTATGCAATTAAAATATGATAATTTAGAGACTAATAAAGAGTTTAAATAGCATTTTAAAATTCAATTCAGTTTTTTAAACCTAACTTTTTAATTTGGCTTTCTGATCTAGGGTTAGGTTAGATAAGTCAGAGGTTCAACCTTTACAGCCTTTACAATTTTCACCATATTGGTACTCTTAATAAAGTAGGAGCACTAGATAGATGAATGTCTTAGGAATTATGAGCGGTACAAGTGTTGACGGTGTTGATTATATATTATGTAAATCCACCAAAAATCGAAGTAAACTTAAATTTCAAGATCAAGCTTTTATAAAATTTCCTGAACGGTTAAGAGATAAAATACTAAAGGCTGCTTCAAACGAATTAGATTTCCAAACTGTGGGTTTACTTCATTACGAGCTGGGAAAATTCTACTCTGAAAATTTAAAAAAAGTAAAAATTAAAAAAAATTGGTCGTTTGATTTGATTGGTCTCCACGGTCAGACTGTATTTCATTCACCAAAGAAAAGCACAATTCAGATTGGCGACGCCAATTTTCTGAAAAAAGACTTTGGTAAGCCGGTGGTTTCTCAGTTCAGAAATATGGATATTGCTTTAGGCGGTCAAGGTGCTCCATTTGCACCATTTTTTCACAAAGAGCTTATGAAAAAAGAGAAGAAAACCTGGTGTTTTCAAAACTTGGGTGGCATTGGAAATGTAACCAGTATCCAAAAAAATAAGCTTGTTGCTTTCGACACAGGTCCAGCTAATCTTCTAATTGATTTCTATATGAATAAGTTATTTAGAAAAGATTACGATAAAAATGGAAGAGTTGCATCTAAAGGTCTGCCCCATGAAGAGATTATCCGTACGCTATTAAATCAAATATCATATTTCAAGCTTAAGCCTCCTAAAAGTTGTGGACGCGAAAATTTTTCGGCTCTAGTTCTGATTAAAGAATTAAAATCATTAGAAAAAATATCAAAAGAGGATCAGATTGCAACGCTTACAGAATTTACTGCTAGATCAATAAAAGACCAATATGCAAGATTTTTGAAGGTGGCACCTAAAGTTATTATCCTATCAGGCGGAGGTGCGAAGAATAGTTTTATGAAAAGTAGAATTCAATTTCATCTTCCAGATAGCGAAGTTTTAACCAGCGAACAATACTGCGGTTGGCCGGTGGATGCTATTGAGGGGGGCGCATTTGCTTGGATGGCACTCGAAAGAATAGCGCAGTCCAAAATTAAGGATTTACCCTTCGTAACAGGCGCAAAATCGGCGAGCACCCTTGGCTCCATCACTTAGCACCTAAGTGCACCTAAGTGTGGGGAATAACTAAAGGGATCTTAAGATCTGCTGTTCAAAGCTATTCTTGTAGGGGTAGTGATTTGGATGGGTCGACCTAAAGTAGGCGTGGGTACGAGTGAAGGAATTTTCAATATTGTCATCTAAGTATTTAGATAGAAGCAAGTGATTGGTTTTATAATCCTTGATGGTCCCAAGTTCATACCAAGACACGTCTATAAGATTTTCAATTTTGACGTTCTGTCGTTC
This sequence comes from uncultured Pseudobdellovibrionaceae bacterium, assembly GCA_963803705.1. GTDB lineage: Bacteria > Bdellovibrionota > Bdellovibrionia > Bdellovibrionales > UBA1609 > JAMLIO01. Next base: position 346,034 of record CAWDNU010000001.1, read on the forward strand.
TGTCTGAGGTAACTTTAGTAAAATATCATATATCAAATTATCGGGTTTATCTGAAATAAAATTAAATATCCTATTGGAAAAAATATAGCAGCCAATAAAATGATGGAATTGAGATAAAGATAAATTAGGATCTGTATCTTGTTTCTTTGTGTCTTCGACGTAACCAGCGCTAATAAGATTATTATTTTTATCTGTAGCTAAACCTGGAAAGTCCGCCCCGCAACCATCTTTTGAAATTGTAAATAGAGTAGCTAACCTTTTTTCATTAATATGTTCCTTTATAGCCTTTTGAAAAGGTTCTAGACTGTCATAAATAAAAAGCGAATCTGCATTCAACACAAGAAAATCAGACTCTTGCTGCAGACTTTCTCTTGCGTGACTAAGCCCACCAGCGCTATTTAAAATAGTTTTCTCAAAATAACTTTCAGCAACTATGTCAAAGGTCTTTAGTGCTGTATCCACTGACTTCGGGTTATGGTGAGTGTTATAAACCATATTGGTAATTCCCATTTCTCTGGAAAAAAAGTAGGGATATAAAATTTGAGGTAATCCTAAAAACGGAATTGCGGGCTTAGCATCAGTTTCAGTGAAGGGTCTAAGTCGAGTTCCATAACCAGCTGCTAGAAAAAAAGCCTTCATAGCTTTTTGCTCTCAATATCTTGAATATGATATTCGGTGAAAAGCATTCTTAAGAATTTGTAATCGTCTAGTTCGCCAATAATTTTTTTAGTTTTTGTGAGCGTGGGTTGGATGTGCCTTATATACCTGGTGTCCTTATTCTGATTGTAGAAACTAGAAAAACTGCCACATGCTTTTAGTGTCCTCTGTATTATCTGAATCTTATAATTTAAAATGAACTTATCCCAACTTTGAACTACATCAGCCGACATTTTTTCATAATAATATCTTAAAAGTTGCTGCTCAATTTGTTCAGGTATGTCTACATACGAATCTCTGATTAAACTTACTAAATCGTAGTGACAAGGACCAAGCCTAGCGTCCTGAAAATCAATAACATATGTTTGATCCCTATGAATCATAATATTTCTAGAGTGGTAGTCTCGGTGACAAACAACTTTAGGCAATTGGCTTAGGTGTTCGCAGATCTCATCGAAATCAGAGTCCAAGCCCTTTTCGTAATCTGCACTTAGCTCCAGCTCAAAAAAATCAAGCAATAAGTTTGTTTTCATATAATTTAGCTCCCAAAGCAGCTTAGCTTTGTCGAACTCGATATGAAAAAATGGCGCACTAGATTGCTTATCTATACTAATTTTATGAATTTTTATGATTTCATCAATGGATTTATAATAATAGGGAAGAGTTAATTCCATATCTTGCGTTTCGTAGAACCGGCGCTCAAGGGTTAGATCACCTAAATCCTCTAGCAGGAGGTAGCCAAGACTCATATCGTAGCCCAAAACTTTTGGAACTTGGCTGCCATTTTCACTTAAAGCATTTCGAATTTGTATAAAATTTGTTGCCATTTTTTGATCTGATTGCGGAAATATCATCAAAATATAGCTATCTAGTAGGTTATAAACACGAACATATCGCCTGGCGCTGGCATCTCCGGCTAACTTTTGAAACTTAACTTCGTTTATGGATATATGCTTTTTTAAAAAATCAAAAGTTGAAGGGTCTTCACGAAGTTCGGGGCACATAAAAAAAGTCTAAGCTCTGTTAATATAAGAGACAAGAGGTTTGTGCTTTAAATAAGTGCGATTTAATTAGGGCCTGTGGAAGATTCACCTAGGTTTTAAATTCTTTTGAAGATGAAGTAGTAAAAACCTAGACGAATCTTCCACAGGCCCAAAGGGTAAAGTATTAAATCAAACGACTGAACGATGTCTCGTCATCGATCGAATCAATGATCAACCCTACAATTTCATCCTTTTTAGAAAAACTATATCTAAAATCAATATCCACCCTATGCTTCTGGAGAGTTTCTAGGAATAATCCTTCGCCGTGTAAAAGTTTTTTAAGATCAGAATAGTTGCTTGAACTTGAAAATATAACCTGCGCTCCTCTTAGTTTTTTTGGTAAATTTAAATAAAGAGCAAATAAATTTCTTTGAGCAGGGGAAAGACTTAAAATTTCTTTGATGTAAATCAACGAATCTTGCAATTCAAATAAATCACTAATCTTTGAAGGCGAAGGTGTTAAAGCGTTCCAATATACAAGACAAGTTTTTTTGCTTAAATCTAATACATCCAAGGCAATTTTGATTCCGTCAGTTGGTTCTAAACAGTTTAGGTAGATATTGAATTTATCACAAGGGTGAGAGCTAAACCTAGGTTTTGCTGTTGAAATAGCGGGTAAAAGAATATCTTTGATAGCATTTCGCACTTTATCCATAGTCTGTTTATCAATACTTTTAGAAGATTGAATTTGTAGAATTCCCCAAAGATTATCCGACTGATAAACTGGAATTACGGCTGTCTTGCCGCCTTTCAAAACTCTGTAAGGAATTTTTTTCGTTTCGAAATATGTGAAAAGGGCAGAGTCAGTGGTAGTCATCAAAGTTTTAGTTCTGTATTCAAACGTATTCTTGAAAAGCCTTAAAAGACTCTGCAATGCCTTCTGTTCTCCAGAAAGAAAAGGTTTTTTAGAGAATTCAGATGCTACATTAAGTCTACGTTCCATAAATTTGGACTAGTTAAAGCAAAGGTTGAGCCAGAATCATAGTCCAGTTTTTTAGTTGTGAGGGTCTAAAGATCAAGATTCGTATGATCTCTAAACAATTGTAATGAAATTATTTCGCTATGGTGCGCTTTTCAAGCGAGTATTTTTCGACTTTCATAATAAGGCCCGCACGGCTGATCCCAAGTTCTTTGGCCAGTCTGGATTTGTTCCATCCTGTGCGTCTTAAGCCCTCTTTAATCATTTGGCGTTCAAGCTCTTCTAGCGCATCCTTAAGTTTGCCGGAAACCCTAGTACCTTGGACCTTGTTGCCTTCTGTGGCGTCAGAAATTTTCGGAGAAAGCATGTCAGCGGTGATTTTTGATTCATTAGCGCTTAATACCAAAATTCGTTGCATTTCATTTTGCAATTCACGCACATTTCCCGGCCACGGATAGTCGTACAATTTTTCGAGTGCTCTTTTAGTTATGATTTTTTTATTGCTATCATTTGCTTCTTTATTCAGAAATGCTTCTGCAAGTAATGGAATATCTTCTTTCCTATCTTTTAGCGAAGGCACGGTCAAATTTATAACATTTAGTCTGTAGTACAGGTCTTCCCTGAATTCGCTTTTGTCGACCATTTGTTTAAGATTTCTATTTGTCGCAGCAATAATTCTAACGTCAACTTTTCTGGTTTCAGTCGACCCTACCGGGGTAAATGTGCCTTCTTGAAGAACACGAAGCAATTTAACTTGCATTTGTGCGGAAGTATCACCAATCTCATCTAGGAAAAAAGTTCCACGATGGGCAGTTTCGAAAAGACCTTTTTTATCTTTTATGGCACCCGTAAATGAACCTTTGACGTGTCCGAATAACTCGCTCTCTAACAAATTGTCATTAATCGCAGAGCAGTTGTGAATTACAAAAGCTTTATCCTTTCTTGGAGAATTGTAGTGTATAGATTTTGCTATCAGCTCTTTTCCTGTACCATTGTCCCCTTGAACTAAAATAGTGGTTTCCGAATGTTTTATCTTATCAAGTAGGCCGTACACGTTTTGCATGGCTTTAGATTTACCAATCATATTGTCATATTTAAACCTACTACCGAGCTCTTTGTTCAACTCTTTAATTCGGTCTTCTCTGGTAGTAATTTCTAAGTGCAAAGTGATTACTTCTTGGCTGACCAATTCCATAAGGTCTACGAAATGCTCTCTGTCTTGTTCATGCACAACGTTAATTTTTGACACTGAGTCTTCAATTTCACTGGGGCTCATTCCAAAGACAGCCAATCGCTCTTTAATATCAGCAAGTCTATTCGTTTCAGAATTATCTTTCATAAATCCAATAGCAACAACACTGCCCATGAAGTCGTTTTCAATTATAATAGGAAAAACCGCGACATCATATCCAATAGCGTCCCACTTTTTTAAAGTAAAACGGTTGTCTGTAAGCTTCAGGTCTTGGATCGACTTGTTAACGCACTCGCTTAGACTTTCTATAATATTATCTTTTTTAAACAGGACTGAAGTCGAAGGATTAAAAAAAGTACCACCATTGATTGAGCTTAACTTCGGCTTTCCACGATCGTCTGTGAAAATAACATCAATATTCCACCAAGAACCAACAATCTGTTTTAGCTTTCTAATTACATGAATGTGTTCAAACTCATCCCAATTGATCATTACCTTTTTCTCCTTATTAAATCCTAGCTTTGTTGTGCAGCTTGAAACAAATCCAGTTTCAAGATTCACAGTTCTAGCAAAAGCGCTAAATCTGACAAATTAATGTACACAGTTTCTTATCGACTAATTTTTTGACAGCTAAAGTGCATAATGGCAGTTAAAGCCTGTGGGAGTTAAAACTAGACTGTATTGGGGTTCATATAATCGTTTAAATATTTGCCAGTGTGGGATTTTTGCTTGGTAAGCTTAGTGGGCGTACCACTAAATAAGACTTGTCCGCCGCCTTCGCCGGCTTCGGGACCAATGTCTATGACGTAGTCAGAGTTTTTAACGATCTCTAAATTATGTTCGATAAGTAAAACGGTAGATCCGCCATCAACAAGCTTATGTAAAACTTTAAGCAGCATCTCGATCTCGCGAAAATGCAGCCCGGTAGTGGGTTCATCCAAAATGTAAAGTGCATTTTTAAACTCATGAGATAAGAATTGTTTCGAAAGCTTTAGTCTTTGATTTTCCCCGCCACTTAAAGTTGACAATGACTGCCCAATTTTTAGATGTTCTAGGCCAACTTCTTTCAGCACGCCTAGTGCCTTTCTAATGTTGGGATATGCTACATAAAATTTAAAAGCCTCTTCAACTGTCATTTCTAGAACATCGTGGATGTTCTTACCATTAAAAGTTACTCGTAAAACATTATCCCTAAAACGCTTACCTTTGCAGTCTTCACATAGCACTAAGATATCATCCATAAATATCATATCTACCGATTCGTACCCTATTCCTCGACAGGTCGGGCAACGTCCTCCGTCTACGTTTAAACTAAAAGTTCCTGGTGAAAAACCAAAAAACTTAGATTCGCGGGTGGTGGCAAATAGATTTCTTATAACGTCGTAAATTTTTAAGTACGTGGCGGGACTAGATCTTAAAGTTTTTCCTGCAGGCGACTGATCCATTAGAATTATATTTTTAAGGCTCTCATAACCTTTTATGGATTTATAATGTAAAGGTGGTTCGGCTGATATATTTAAATTGTAAGCCACTGCTGGATACAAAGTTTGAGTAATTAGACTAGACTTTCCAGATCCGCTGACCCCTGTAACAGTAGTGAACTTTTTAAGCGGAATTTTTACATCTACGTTTTTAAGGTTGTGTCCAGACGCTCCTATTATTTCGATCACATCACTTTCATTATCTAGCTCGCGGACATCCCTAGGCGGTATCCAGGTGGCAAGTGTGCGAAGATAGTTTGCAGTTAGACTATCAGATTTTAGAAAATTTTTGGTTTCATCGTCATAAACAATTTCACCACCTTTATAGCCTGAACCAGGACCAAGCTCTAAGATGCGTTCACTACTTTTTATAACGTCGTGGTCATGCTCTACAACAACTAAAGTGTTTCCAAGCTCGTGAAGATCTTTTAGAATCTCTATAAGCTTGTCGTTGTCTCTGGGATGTAGACCAATAGTTGGTTCGTCTAAAACAAAAAGCGTTTGAGAAAGACCCATTCCAAGCTGGTGGGCAAGATTCATGCGTTGAAACTCGCCACCAGAAAGTGTTCTTGTAAGGCGGTTCAGTGATAAATATCCTAGGCCCACTTTATTTAAATATTTTAATCTGTAACTTATCTGATCTAAAACTTCCCTGCAAAGAGTCGCTTCATAGTCTGAAAACTTGGTATCTTTGAAAAAGGCTTGAAGTTCGGCGAGCGACAAGGCACTCATTTGGGTGATGTTCATTTTTTTTACGGTGATCTCTTTAATTTCTGGTTTTAGACGATCTCCTTTGCAGGTCTCACAGACAACGGTGCTTTTGTAACGAGATAAAAAAACTCGTACATGCATTTTATATTTTTTTGTTTCTAAATGACTAAAGAGGCCTAAAACACCAAACCATTTTTTATGTCCCAGCCAAATCATATCACGCTGTTTGGCAGGCAGATTCTCCCATGATTTATGTAAATCTATATTTTCGTCTTCGCAAAATTTAATAAGCTTTCTAAAGTCGGACCTCCCCGAGGGCATCGCAAACGGGGTTATAGCGCCTTCCATAAGTGTTTTATTTGGAAACGGTATAACTTTTTTTTCATCTATTTCTAGCTTGTTGCCAAAACCACTACAATCCTCGCAAGCTCCAAGTGGACTATTGTAGCTAAAAAGTTGTGGTACAAAAGCCGGAAATTTGTAATCACAAATGGCGCAGGAGTTCTCTTCACTGAAACGATATAGTTTTTGATTGGTAGACCAAAAAAAGCAATCGCCAAAAGTGTCGTTGTGATGAATTTTCAAGTAACTATTAAAAGCCAAGTATAAAGAATCATATATTCGACCCAATTCTTGCGGTTCGACAACACACCTATCAATGACTACGTAAAAATCATTTTTAGTGTACGCAAGCGCTTCATGACTTTGTAAATCGAAAACTTCAATTTCGTCTGTGTCGTAATAATCGCTGGTCTTTTTCCAAGTTTCGGAACCAAAAGTGGCTCCCCTTAAAAAGCCCTCTTGCAATAAAATTTTTAAAAGTTCTTTATCTTTGTAGGAAACAAGTTTTGCGTAAACTGGTAGAAGCACGTAGCCCTTCAGGCCATTTAAGTGGTCGATAATGTATTCTGCGGCACTGATAGGGGTGTAGCTTTGTAATTTCAAGTGATGGTTCGGGCAGCTTGCAGAGCCAATCTTAGAATACAGTATCCTAATATGATCTAAAATTTCAGTGCTAGTGCCAACAGATGATCTTGAGTTTTTGATACTGTTTTTTTGCTGCAAAGCTATAGCAGGAGGTATGTTTTCAACCTCTTCTATGTCTGGCTTAGGCGCCTTGTTAATAAATTGTTTCGAGTAGTTTGATAAAGATTCTATGTAGCGTCGTTGACCTTCAGCAAATAAAGTCTGAAAAGCCAATGAGCTTTTGCCTGATCCGCTTGGACCACATATCACTGTGAACGAGCCTAACGGAATAGAGACGTCGATATTTTTTAGATTATTTTGCTTAACACCTTTTAACTTAATATTTGTCATCCAGAAAGGTCTTCCTTCAAAAACTCTTTTTCATCAATAGTCTCGCCAGCATCACTCATTTCACTAGGCTGATTTTGTTCTTCAAAAGCCTGCTCAAAGGTTCTTTTAGAGTATTGGGTTGCTATCTTTCCGTTATCGGCGTCGATCTTTGAAAAAACAATACCACTAGGTATCGGAAAGTTCACTACAGGTAAGTCCTTGTGAGCTGCTTTCATATACTCGGCCCAAACAGGCAGGGCCGATTTTCCACCAACTTCTCCGCGCCCTAATGTTCTTTCTTGCTCATAGCCAATCCACACGCCAGTGGCAATCAAAGGTGAGTATCCTATAAACCACGCATCGTAATAATTGTCTGTAGTGCCCGTCTTGCCCGCGATTGGATGTGGAATAATCCCAGAAGCAGATCTAGCAGTCCCACCCTTATCGTTTATAACTCCCTTCAAAATGTTAGTCATAATATAGGCAGTTTGTGGCTTTATAAGTTGGTCTTGATCAGAAAAGACAAATTGCTCGTTCATATCTCCGAAAATTTGTTTCTCTAATACTCTTTCTCGCCACCCTTGTTCGTTATTCACGATCTCTTCTTCAAAACGTTTATCGAGAGTATAGTTTTCTAAAAGTGTTTCACCGGCTTCATTTTCTACTTTCTTAATTAATATGGGACGCATCCTTTTTCCAAGTCTTCCAAATTGCGAATAAACTTTTGTCATTTCGTAAAGAGTTACGCTGCTAGAGCCAAGCGATAAAGTAATATCTTGATTTAAAGGAGAAAATATTCCAAGTCTCCTGGCATAGTTCAAAACCCAGGAGACGCCAATGCTGTCAGTGATCCGGATCGTCGGAATGTTCAAAGACCTGATCAGGGCTTCTCTAAACAATATGTCACCGTTAAAGTTTTTAGAATGGTTAGCAGGCTTGTACTTATTGTATACAATTTCATCTTTAGTTGATTTATCCTTATCCTCTTCTTTAAAGACAATGGGTATATCTAAAATTTCTGAGTTAGGTTGAAATCCCTTATCAAGTGCTGAAGCATAAACTATAGGTTTAAAAGATGACCCGGTTTGTCTGGCGGCTTGTATAGCTTTGTTGAATTCTGATTTTCTAAAATCATAGCCACCAACCATTGCAATAATTTCTTGAGTTTTTTGGTCTATAGATAACAGCGAGCCATCAACTAGGGGCTCTTGTTCAAGTTGAAGTTCTATGTAGTTTGAAGCGGTAAAAAACTGAGCCTTTATTTTTTTGTCTAATCTCCTAAATTTTTCTGAGTTTACTTTTTTGCTTATTATCTTAACTAAAATAACGTCACCCTTCTTCAAAGCTATTGAGGGTCGTTCTATTTCAGCATATTTAGCGCCAGTGCTGGGGTCTGGGGCCCGAGCCCACTTCATGGTCTCGAAATCAATTAGTCCAACGCCATCAGGTATCAGCGCTTCAATGTAGCCACTTATGTCATCTACCTTCGAAACCACAGCTTTAATGTTTTCGCCAACATCTAGGTAACTTGGTAGCTCGTCGGTGGAAATATCTTGAACAACTAAGTTTTGTGACTCGTCATATTTGATATCGCCCTTTTGTATAATATTTCCTTTCACATCAATTACAATGAACGGAGCTTTTTTGTTTAAGAGATCATCTTTTTGCACAGCTAAAAAGTTTAAAACATCTGTTTCAGTTTGTAGCTTGTCTAGTGCGCCCCTGTATCCCTGGCGTTTATCAAGGTTTTCGACACCCCTTCTAAGAGCTGCTTGTGCCACATTATGTTTTACTAAATCCAAAGATGTATAAATCTTTAATCCTTTATCTAGAACTTGGTCTTCGCCAAGCTCTTTAACTAATTGAAGTCGCACAGCTTCTAAGAAAAAAGGAGCATAGTCTTCATAATCTTCCTTAAAAAAAACTTTTAAATCTTTTTCGATATTTTCTTTGGCTTGCTCTTTAGTTATAAAGCCTTCATCTTTCATACGATTTAAAACGTACTTTTGGCGAATTTTTGCTCGCTCAGGGTTAGTCACAGGTGAAAAAGCGGACGGTGCTTTGGGTAGACCTGCCAAAATCGCGGCTTCATGGATATCCAAATCCTTAGCTTCTTTTTTAAAATATACTTTGGCGGCCATTTCAATTCCATGGGCACCCTGACCAAAATAGATTTGGTTTAAATATAAATACATTATATCTTCTTTACTCAAATCCCTTTCCATACGACGTGCTAAAATAGCTTCTTTAATTTTACGATCTAAACTTCTTTCAGATGTTAAAAGTATTTGCTTGGCTACTTGCTGGGTTATCGTAGACCCGCCCTGAACTGTTCTACCTGCTTTTAAGTTTGCAACCATAGCTCTGAAAATGGCTTGAAGATTTATACCACTATGATTGTAAAAATCAGAGTCTTCCGCAGCAATAAATGCCTGACTAACATATTTAGGAAGATTTTTTGTTTCAATAAGCATTCTTTTTTCTCGAAGAAATTCGCCTATTTTTTCGCCGTTTCGATCGAAAACCTCGCTAACTTTTAAAGGTTTATAGGAATCAACTGTTATTATAGTTGGTAACTTTGATGAAAACCTTGCTATCACAATCCAAAATACCAGAAGGGCAGACACAAATAAAAACGAAATTCCACCAACAATATATTTCCACATAAATAATACTCCAAAAGAATTTGAAACGCTAAATCTAAAAATGCTAAAAACAGTCCAAGCCCTAAGACTTACGGTTTCATCTTTAGGGTTAAATAATCTAACATTTTAAGCTGATTTGAAACAATAAGCTATACTAATGACGGGGTGCCTATGATTTATTGAATATTGGTTTAAACTCACCGGAACTAATAAAACTAAACGAAATACATCCTAAAAATTCTCAAACAACCAGTTGGCACTTGCTTGCAGGGCAAGCTTCGCGCCAAGCTGAACTCGATTTTTAGGATGTATTTCGTTTAGTTTTATTAGTTCCTTTGCCCTGGAGCTTTTTTCAATCGGGTTTTCACGTCCAATTATAATTAATCTGTGCCGTAGTCTTCAAGCTCAATTTCATCTTCAGTTGTATTAACTGAGCTGCCACTTTCGCAAAAACCAGACCCACTTCGATCAGAAATTGTTTGAATTGCTCCTGAACATTCACACCCATTTTCTTTAGCCATTTCAGCTTCGTGAATCAATCCTGCAGACAACAACTGTGACTCTCTTAATTTGTTCAAGCTTCCTGACGCACGGCTTGATCTAACAGATCTTCGGGTATTTGTGATATCCCTGTTTTTAGCTTCGATCTGATCATCAATTTTTTTGATTTCAAAAATCTGATTTTTTAAAATTTGATTCTTAGCAGTAAGCTGAAAACTAAGTCTTTGTTTCTCACGGGTAAGCGTTCGACTTTGTTCAGCCATGTTAAGGTTTGCTTGCGCGTTACCAATTTGTCCCTCGGCTTTTGCAATTTGAATTTGATTGATTAGCCCTTGTTTTGCCTTAAGAATGGCGTTTTGTTGATTTACTACCTGACCCTCATTGTTTTTAATTAAAGCTGTCATGGATCTGTATTTTACGGCGAAATCACCGCTGCCGTCTGTTCTTAAACATTTTCTTCTTTTTGTTCGACCATAAGATTGTGCCATTTCAGCTAAACTTCGCCCACCGTTTCTAATAAAGTCATTCAAAGACAAACCACAATCGCCCCGACCTTCCATACAAGCACTTACACGAGTGTAAAAACTTTGCGCGTGTTCTTGGGATTTCTGATTACAAGTCAGCCTTTCTGCAGTCATAAACTGAATCATTTGAGTTTTTTGTTCAGCTAGTTTTCCTATTAAACCGTTATTTTGTTCTTCTAAAGCCGCAATTTTTGTTTGAATCACTGCCAGCTTACTGCCCGTGTCGTTTTTGATAGCAGCTAAGTTATGCTTAAGTTCTTCGTTTTTCGAATCGATCTCTCTAATTTTATCTTCCATCTTTTCATTAAGTTTATCAATTTCTTCTTGAGAGTCCGTTTGTCGGTTCAAAATGTCTTTTTTATTTTTTTCTAAAGCTTCAAGCTCTTCTTTTTGATCTTCTAGCTTCTCTTTTTCAACTTCTCTTCCCATCGAAGAGGTTAAAGAACTAAAGCCTTCACAATTATCTGAATCAGAATTTTCGTTGCATTGAAAAACGGCTTGTAGACAATTTGATCCTAAATTTGTGCTGGAGCATGCGCTAACCATACTGCGAAGTTTTTCGCTAAAATCTTTTTCAAACCTTTCACAGCTACCGGCAACATCGTTATTGCTAGTTTCAGTTTCGTCTCCATCGATATTGATCTCGACATCGCCTCTGCGGATACTGATGTTACCAGGTCTACCTTCTGCGACATTGGCATCTTCAGCGTGCACATCTGGCACTGAAATAAAAATAACACTTATATTAGACATTAAAACAAAGCCTAAAATTAATATTTTTTGGCCTAGTGTTAATTCTTTAGACAGCTTAACGTGTTTCATTTGCAGTTCCCCCTAAAAATACTTGTTCTTAAGGTTTATAGAGCAATAGGAGTGCCAATATTTGGCAACACTGTGTGTTTAATGTGTTCAGCGTCTCGGAATGAGACACTTGGTGCTTGTTTTTTGTAACAGAAGTTTTAAGGTTTTTCTTTAGATCTAACGATAACCTAACTTCTTCCCAGCCTGTGTTTTCAGTTTTGTGTTCTCCACAAAAAGCAGTAATGAGTTCCCAATTTTACTATCTTTTTGGATATAAAGTTTTAGTGAACTATCACAATTGTGAACATCTTTTTTACGAGGATTAGAACTAGAATAATAGAAAAAAGAAATATCTAATTTCTTGGCTTTGATCACTTGAACAGTTTGACCTAAAGTCGCAGCACTAATTGCTAAAGTCGGGGACGTGCAATAGTTTGATTGAGGCACCTTACATATAAACTAGGCTGTTTCTTTCTCTAGTCGTTCAGCTATCCAGATTTTAAGCAAAGTTTGATAGCCAATATCACCTTTCTTGCGGGCTACCTTCCGAAGCTTTGTAACCATCTCCCTAGGCAAACGAATACTCGTAGAAACACCTGTAGACTTCTTTTCTGGGACAACTTCAACTGAGCGGTCATCGTCCCATTCTTTTGGCTCGTATTTATAAGATTTTGTTTTCTTCTTCATATATCCCATCCTGTTATTATTCTGGCCATAGAGGCACCTATATCTTCAAAAATAAGCCTTAGTCTGCGCCTTTGGTTGGTTCTTCCATCAATTCTGTAGCGCCGAGGACCATGCTTCTTTTTATTTGGTGTAATTACGTACTAGGGCCTGTTGAAAAAGCATCATCTTCGTTGTTGCCTTCGCTTAAATCTCATTCGACGTAGATAAACTACGACTCATTCGATTTTAAGCTTGGACGCCTAGAATCTAATACTTTTTCAACAGGCCCACTTGTTAAAAAACACCTCTTCGGATTCGTCAGCTTCGATTTGATGGATTGCCAAATGTTCTTCGTTATCTTCATCCCAAACAAAGAAATACCAGCGTTTACCTTGAAGCCCAGACATATCTAAATGTACCTACTTTGTAGCTACACATCAAGATGTACGTATAGCTCTTAGACATAAGCTATATCCCTAAAACCTTGATTTAAAACAAGTCCATTAAACAAAAAAAATCTAAACGGATTAATTCACTTTATCTAGTGCTTTAAAACGAAAAAACCCCGCCATTTATTAATGGGTGGATTTTTTATAAATACACATTAAATCAATGAAGTTTTTTATTTATGACAAGTGTTTTGTCCTGCGCCCCTGTGGTGAGACAGTTTTTTGTCCAGATCGCTTAGCCTTACCCTCAGATATTTGGTAGAAACAAACATGGCATTGAGGATAAAAGAATGTAAAGAATTACCTATAAATTTACAATCTCACAATCAATTTTCGTAGATCTTCCGCTAATCGATATTTCTCCAGAACTTGCCTTACCATTAGAAAATGGAACCACTGAAGAAGCGTTATCGCTGCGAACTGGGCTAGATGCATCTTGATCAAATGTGGTTTGATTTAACAATAAAGCAGGAGAGCCTGACCAATTATTACTATTTACAATTTGATAATCGTTAACATAGATATGAACTGTTTTTTTATCAAAACTTTGCTCAGCCGAAGTTAAATTTGGAACACTAACTCTTGCACTTTTACAAGAATCTGAATCGTTACAAACATAAAGAATTACTCTATTGATCGTTTCTTTTGGTAAATTTCCTTCAGTTACCCTTGATGTTTCAATGCAACTATAAGTGTCTAATGCTGCGAATGAGTTACTACTGAAAAATATTACATATAGAATTATATTTAATTTTTTTAATTTCATAAAATCTCCTTGTTCACATAAGTAAAGCAAATATCATGCTCACTTAAGCAATGCTAATAATGTAGTAAATCGTGTTTAAGCACATTAAAATTGTTTAAGTCGACATTCTCGTGGACAATTAACGGCACCGTATACCCTCTCCGCTCTAAAAATTTTCAGGACTAATAATAAAAAAAGATTTAATTTAAACATCCGGTTATTAAAGGCTAGATAACTTATATGAAAAAGAATTTCACAGCTTTAGACAAATGACTTGGTAGGCTTGAATACCCGAGAATCCGAATGAAGCAAATGTATAACAAATTTAATTTTCAGAATTGAATAACTGCTTTATTGAGAATTGTGCATAAAGACATCTTTTAGCTAATTACTTTTAAAAATAAAAAAACTGAAGGACTCCGACCAGAGTAGTAAACCCGATATATTAAAGTGGGCACCATTATAATCACTTTAGGCTTCTTGACTGAACAAGCTTGCACACCATGACCAGTGACGGCTCCCTTATTATAATCTTGTAGGGTTTACTTAATCTGCGAGTCCTACAGAAGTTTTTATTATATCAAACTTGTAATGTTTGACCATAGCCCTTTGCAACTGATGTCTATTATTGAAACATAAAAGGGTTAAAACTGGCCTCAGGTCGCTAACACGCTTCGTATAAGTATAAAATATTATTACCATTACCGATAAAACATCCCTATTTTTTTTCAAAAAAACTTGATAAGGTTTCAAAGTTATGTCTCAAAACCAAAATGAATTTAACTTCTCATTTGAAACTGGTGAAATTAAAAACGAAGACGTTAAGGTTTTAACTGTCTCTGACTTAAATGCAATGATTAAAGGTAATCTTGAATCACAATTTCCCGTCCTTTGGCTAAGAGGTGAGCTATCGAATTTTAAGGCGCATTCATCAGGGCACCTATACTTTTCACTAAAAGATAAAACCAGTCAGGTTTCTGCAGTTATGTTTCGTGGTTACACTCGACAATTGTCTTTTAAACCTAAAGACGGTCTAGAAGTTCTTGTTAGGGGAAGGGTTTCTGTTTATGAACCTAGGGGTAGCTACCAGGTCTACGCTGAAAGCATGGAGCCCATGGGAGCCGGCGCCTTGCAAAAGGCTTATGAAGACTTAAAAGCTAGGCTTAAGACAGAGGGCTTATTTGATCCTGAGCATAAAAAAACTCTACCTTTTTTACCGAAAAAAATAGCTTTAATAACAAGTCCCACAGGAGCTGCAGTAAAAGATATGGTACAAGTTTTAGGTCGAAGATTTAAAGCTGCAGAAGTTTTAATATTTCCGGTCTTAACTCAAGGTCAGGGGTCAGCCGAAAGTCTAATAGCTGCAGTTCAAGCAATGGATCAAATGAATTTCGACGTGGCTATAATTGGCCGCGGTGGTGGTTCGATCGAAGACCTATGGAGTTTTAACGATGAACCCTTAGCTAGGGCATTGCATGCTTGCAAAACGCCTATAGTTTCCGCTGTAGGCCACGAAATAGATTTTACGATAAGTGATTTTGTTAGTGATATGAGAGCCCCTACGCCGTCTGCTGCTGCAGAGTTAGTCACTAAAAACGTGGATGTTGTCAGAGATAATATTTCGAAATATCAAAGTAAAATTAGACAACTTTTAGGCTTCAAATTAAAAAACTTATCGTCTCAGCTTCTGATGTTTAAACGAGCTTTAGTTGATCCTAAAAAGCGGTTGGCAGACCTAAGACTAAAATGTGATGACCTTACAGGTCGAATGCAAGTTCACCAAAACACACTTTTTGGATACAGACAAAAGGAGTTGAATTTGAGAAAAGACAAGTTGTTCAGAAATAAAGATTTTGTTTTGGTGAAAAAGCAAAAAAATGCCCACTTGATGGAAAAGTTGAAGCCAAGTTTTGTGAATTTATTTGAAAGAAAAAAAGACAGATTTTTAAAATCGGTTGAGCTCTTGGACAGCCTAAGCCCGTTAAACGTAATGCACAGGGGTTTTGCCATTGTTCGCAAAGATTCTGATAAAGGTTTAATTCTGAGCAACGCTGAAAAGATTAAACCAGGCGATAAGATTTGGGTGAAGCTGGCAGCATCAAGCTTCAAAGCCCGGGTAGACGAAATCGAAAATTAGGAATTAAAAAAAATTGAAAAATATAATGCTATTTTAGGAGCAACCATGTCTGAAAAAAAAGAAAATTCCAAGAATCCATTTGAGTCTAAGTTAACTCGTTTAGAAGAGATTGTTAAGAATATGGAATCCGGTCAATTAGGCCTAGAAGAGTCTTTAAAGTTATTCGAAGAGGGCGTTAAAATTTCCAGGGACTGCCAAACCGAATTAGATGCTGCTGAACAGAAAGTTGAACTTCTAGTGAATTCAGCAACAGGCGAAAAAACTAAGTTCAATTCTGCGGAGTAAGAGAAGTGTTGAAAACAAATTCTGAAATCTCTATTTTAGAGATGTGGAAAGAGGAATCTTATCTTTTCGAGGCTTCTTTAAAAGGTTTATTTGAAAAGAACTGTTTTGGTAATCAGGTTTTTAAATCTATCCAAAAAAAAGAGCTTACAATGGGTTCTGATCTCTTGCGCGATGCCATTCAGTACTCTTTATTCACTGGTGGAAAAAGATTTAGGCCAATGCTAACTTATGCTTCTTGCAAAGCCTTGGGACAGGATTTTAGATATGCAATAGATTGGGCAATTGCTGTGGAATGTATACACACTTACTCTTTAATTCATGATGATTTGCCATCGATGGATAACGATGATCAGCGCAGAGGTCTGCCAACACTACATAAGAAGTACGACGAAGCCACCGCACTGTTAGCAGGCGACGCACTATTCACCGAGGCGTTTAGTGTGTTGGCGAAAGCCTACAGTAAACATGCTAATCTGGCTGGTCTAATTCAGTTGTTGACGTCTCGTTCGGGTTTTGAAGGTATGGTATCTGGTCAAGCAAATGACTTGTTCTTTACCAGGTCAAATTTAGAAAAAAGCAGTAAGGCTCATACAAAAATTCCATCGCAGGACCAAGTCTTATATATTCATTTACAAAAAACCGCTGCACTGATTAACGCTTCATGCTTAGGTCCCTTTCTGATTTTTGATCAAAAAAGTGAACTGATTGAAAAGTTTAGTCATTTCGGTTTAATTTTGGGAATTTTATTTCAGCTAAAAGACGATTTTTTAGACGCAGATGATAAAGCTGAAAATAATATAGTTCAAACCGTAGGTGCCAGCAAAGCAAAAGACATTTATGATAAATACAAAACCCAAGCCTTAAGCTTAATGTCAAATTTGCCACCAACAATGCATCTAAAACCTTTTCAAGATTTAATTCAGTACAATGATACTAGGGCACTTTAGTTAGATGCGGTTAGATCAGTGGTTAGTGCAAGAACTAAAAGTAAGATCTAGATCCCAAGCTGAAGAGCTAATTAAAAGGGGCGAAGTCAAAGTTTATAACTTGGGCTTGGGGGCTTGGCTTAAAATATTTAAGCCTTCTTTTAAAATCGATCAAAATATAGATCCAAGTTTGGTAAAGATAACTTCTGTGCTGCTAGATTATGTTGCCCGTTCAGGTTACAAGTTGGAAAAAGCGGTTGAGCATGTGGGTTTAAAAATTCAGCAACTAAACTGTCTGGATGTTGGTCAGTCTACTGGAGGTTTTAGTCAATTTCTACTTAATAAAAAAGCTAAATTAGTTGTAGGGGTTGATGTGGGGGTAGGTCAGCTTGACCCAAAGCTAAGTAGAATTCCTAATTTGATTAGCTTTGAAAATTTAGACTTTCGAGATGCTCATAAAAATAAAGAGTTTTTAGAATATTCCCCTTTTGATCTGGTGGTTATAGATGTTTCTTTTATTTCGCTTGTCCACATTTTAGAATCTGTACCCGGCTTTCTTACTCTGTCTGGAAAAGTACTTGCATTAGTGAAGCCTCAGTTCGAGCTTTCAAAAAAAGACTTGGATAAAAGAGGTAGGGTGAAAGATCTAGATAAATACGAAGATGTAGAAATAAAAATCAAAAATTTTATTGAAGAAAATAAGAGGCTTAAACTACTAGATTTTTTTCAGTCGGAACTCGAAGGTAAAGATGGTAACAAAGAATTCTTCATTTATTTACAGAAATTAGGTTAGATTCCTCGCTGACTCTTGTTACAAATTTACGTTATTTTCAAGCCAAGTGCGAACTTCTAATCTTACATCTGAAGCAAAGATGATAATAATTCTACATCTTTTATTTTGTCTGAATTAGCACTTTCAAGGTGCTTAGCGCACGAGTTAGCTTTACACTCTAGGCTAAGGAACAGAGTAAAAGTAGGTTAGACAAGCTATAAAACATAACTTTTGTATTAGATCTTTCATTTGTATATAGTTGTCCAAAACATATACCACAGTAAGGCTTTTTGAACTAAATCAAATGCTTAACTTTATGGTGTCATTTACTTATGAGTTAATACGAACTAAATTAGCTTAATTTATAGCTTAGGGTTTAGAATTGATTTGCGAGGGTAGGATTTTGATGAAAATTTATATAGTGATGTTTATAGTTCTGTCCTTGTCAGGCTGTCAGACAGCTGATTTCGGCTTGAAAACTCGAGAACAGATTGAAGACCATGCCAAAAAAGATGAGGTCCAAGCTCCTGCGGAAACTACCGAAGAAAGCCTTAACGACAAAAAAGTTAATCGGAATAAACTATTCAACACATCAACTGATCAAGAGCAAATTCGTCCAAAGGTTGGCCTGATTTTGGGACCTGGACTTTCATTTTCAATGGCGCATTTAGGCGTGCTGAAAGCTGTTAACGATCAAAAAATTCCTATTCAATCTGTTGCTGGAATGGGTTGGTCTAGTCTGATAGCCGCAAATTATGCAATCAATGGCGCCGTAAACGATATGCGTTGGAAGGCTTTCCAAGGTAGCTTTGCAAATGCAGTAAGCACTAGCTTTTTAGGGGGAAGTATTAAAGAAACAGGTGACAATGTTTATGGATCCCTGATTAATCAGTACACCCGTGGGCGTTCTCTTGCTCAGTCGAAGATTCCATTTCTATGCCCGGCCTTACAAGTTAGAAAAGGGCGAGCAGTCATTATAAAATCCGGTAGTTATGCACAAGCTTTAAAGTCTTGTATGAAGGTTCCACCTCTTGCTCAGACCGAATCCAGCACTTGGGCTTACTTACTTGAAATTAAAGAATTAGTATTTCAAATGAAGCGTTTGGGTGCCCAAAAAATTATCTTTGTGAATGTCTTGCCCCGCGCTGGGATGAATTGGGGTAAACAGGCCTCTGCAATTGATGCTAGAGATCAGCTTTTTTGGGCTCAAGTTATTCAGGGGCTTAAGCCACAAGATATGGGCGCCGATCATGTTTTAACTTTGTCCATGAACGGACATTTGGCTTTGGATTTTAAAAATGTGAAGCGAATGATAGAGGTGTCCGAATCAAAGGCTCAAGACTATTTTGCTAAGTTCGCCAGAAAGTATAGTTTTTAGTAAAGGTGATTTGTAGGAAACAAAAATATGAAAAGTAATCCAGAAGCTCTATATAATCTTGAATTTTTTAAAAATAGACGTGACCGATTGGCAGATTTGATGAAGTCGAATGAAGCAATGATTTTATTTTCGACGCCAGAATATTATAGAAACGGTGATGTGCCACATAACCACCGCCAGGACAGCAGTCTTTTTTATTTAACTGGTTTTGAAGAGCCAGAATCGATATTTATTTTCTGCCCAGGACAAAAATTCCAAAGCATTCTGTTTGTTCAAAAAAAGGACCCCCTAAAGGAAACGTGGGACGGATTTTTATTTGGGGTTGACGGGGCAAAAGAGCAGTTTGCTATGGACGCTGCTTATGAAAATAGTAAATTTCAAACCATGGCTTTGGATTTACTCCTTTATGCAGACACTGTTTATACTAACGCAGAGTATGCAAGCCAGAACGGCTTGAAACTAAATGAAATTTTAAAAAAAGTTCAGCGTAAAAAGGGTCGAAGCGGCTTAGGTTTGATGTCAGTTTCTGACTCTGTAAACCTCATGGGACCTTTACGAGTTAAGAAAACCGAAGAGGAGATACAGATATTAAGAAAGTCGTGTCAGATTTCATCAGAGGCTCACAAAGCAATGATGAAGGCTGTAAGGCCTGGGATCTCTGAAAGAGAGCTACATGGTTTATTTCTTTACGAAATCATGAAACATGGAGCCCAAAGAGAAGGCTATTCTGCAATCGTGGCATCCGGAACTCATGGAACCACTCTTCACTACAAAACTAATCATGACATATGCCAAGATGGCGAGTTACTTTTGGTGGATGCAGGGGGAGAATACAATTATTTAACAGCTGACATAACCCGCACTTACCCTGTAAGCAAAAAGTTTTCTTCAGAGCAAAAAGATTTGTACCAAAGAGTTTTAGACGTTCAAAAAACCATGATAGCAGCTGTTAAACCTGGTGCACATTTCAAGTTATTAAATGAAAAAACAATTTCACTGCTAGTAGATCATATGATTGATTTAAAATTGTTTAAGCAGTCCAAAGATCAGATCATTTCCGAAAGACTTTTTACAAAATATTATCCCCATAGCTTAGGTCATTTTTTGGGAATGGACGTTCATGATGTTGGAGCCTACTTTAAAGCAGATATGTCAGATCCAATTTCTTTCGAACCAGGAAATGTAATAACCATTGAACCGGGACTTTATATACCTAAAGATGATGAACAAGCCCCACCAGAACTAAGAGGTTTAGGTGTTCGTATTGAAGACGATATTTTAATCACAGAACAGGCTTTTGAAGTACTGACTCACGACTGTCCGAAAGAAATTTCTGATCTTGAACAAATGTAAAGTGTTTTAGATCTTGATATAACAAGCTTTGCTCCTGTTACTTATTTATATCCATATCTTAGGTGTTTAGAAGGTTACTTGATCTAGGCCTCTTCGTTGTAATCAAAATGGATCCACTTGTTTTTTTCGCACATACTCATCATTTCGTTTTCTCTGTCGAACAAAGAGTTTCCCGGATCTACCGAACGAACACCCATTTTAAATTTACTAGAAGTATTTAACAAATGAATATCGCTGATAGAGTTTCCCCCACATAATATTGGGGACTTGCCCTTAGTTGCTTCTATTATGGCGTCGGCTTTTCCTTTAGTCCAGGTCAGAGGCTTTACTCGATTTGTAGTGATCAAACCATTTTTATCAATTTCTGTTTCTACCCCCAATATGTGGGATTTTTCAATGCCCAATTCTTTAGCAGCAGGTACGACAGACCAGGACACGGAGGCCGTCACCATATAAACCTCCACATTTTTTTCCTGTAGAAACGAAATTAGTTTTTTAGTGCTAGGTATAAGTTTTAGGTCTTTTCTTGTGGTCATGCAGTCTAGAGCATCCTGAATTACGCTGTGAGGTTCACGACCCTCATTGATTTCTGCCATCCACCAAAGTGCTTCCTCAACATCTTTAAGTTCGCGCTTGGCGTAGTCATCCCACGTCCATTTTTTTTTATAAATATTTTCGCATTGATGAAGGAAAACCTCGCGGCCAACATCATTAAACCAACAGGTGCCATCTGCATCAAAGGCAGCGTAATGTGGACCTCTTTGTGTTTTCAGATAATCATTAATATCATTTAAAAGTAGATCTAGCTTTGAATCCCAGAAATTTGAAGTGTTCATAAATTTAAAATGACAAAAAAACTTTGTTTGTGACATATAAAAGAGTAATCGCAGGCACGCGTCATGGTATGCTCAACCTGGAATTTAAAACCCGAGTGCGCGAAAAGCGCTCAGAGTGAAACTTTAAATCCTGGTGCGCGAAAAGCGCTCAAAGTGAAACTTTAAATCCGAATGCGCGAAGCTTTTAAAGGAGCTATGTTGGAATTTGATAAGCTTAGAGTTTTAAGAATCCAAGATAAACAAGATATTATAAACTATGAAGCAGCTAGGTCTAAAAGCGACGATGACCCTTTAAGCTTTATGGATACTTGGTCAGCACCTTGGCGCGAAGAATCGCTAGATCATTATTTAGAATTGGGTTGGTGTATGGGGTATCACTTAAATTCTACCTTAAAATCTTACATACTAGTGCAGCCAATTTTGTTCTTCAGAGGTTTGACCCAGAGTCTTTGGGTAGAGACTATCCGTTCTGACACAGAGGCCGAATTTTCGACTCTGTTAGAAGCCGTGATTAGAGTGGCTAAGGAAAAACATTTGCAACAGGTGTTTTTTCATCAAACTCTTTTTCAAGACTGTGAAAGTCAGCTTACAAGCTTTAAGATAGAATCTCTTTCAGAATTTTCATTTGTGAAAACTACAAGGTGGCAAGCTTGAACACGCGATTTTCATTTAGAGATAGACCTCAAGTTTTGAAAGCAGCGCAGAATGAAACCTACGATTTGATTGTTATCGGCGGAGGAATAAACGGAGCTGGTGTAGCCAGGGATGCAGCTCGAAGGGGCTTGTCAGTACTATGTTTGGAGCAATCTGACTTAGCCTCTGGTACAAGCTCAAGGTCTTCTAAGTTGGCACATGGTGGACTTCGATACTTAGAAAATTTTGAATTTCGATTAGTGTTCGAAGCCTTAAACGAAAGAAATCACATGTTGAAAGCAGCGCCTCATATGGTTCATCCTTTAGAATTTATTCTGCCAATGTACCATGGCGACCGCGTCTCTCCACTAAAAATGAAGATGGGCATGTTGCTCTACGATATGCTTGCGCTCTTTAGAGCTCCTAAGGCACATAGTTTTTTGGGACCAGCTAAAACCATTGCCAGGGTAAAGAATTTGAATGCCAGAGGGTTGAAGGGGGCATTCGCCTATTCTGACGCTTACATGGATGACGATAGATTAGTGTTTGAAATTGCAAGGGACGCCAACAGATTTGATGCACACTTTTTGACCTACTTTGAAGTGTTGGGCTCTGTAGCAGAAAGTTTGGACACGCCTGTCAAAACTTTAAGAGCAAAGGACCTTATCTCTGGAGATACACACCTATTTAAGGGACGACATATTATGACCACCGTCGGACCGTGGACTGATAAAGTTGCATCAAAGCTTTTGCCCGACTGGCATCCTAGAATGAGGCCCACTAAGGGTGTTCACTTAACTTTAAGTCGCCTTGATTTTCCATTGGACGACGCCGTGGTAATGGCGGCAGATAAGCAAAAACGGATTATTTTCGCGATCCCTAGACAGGAAATGGTCATTATTGGAACAACTGATACTGATTTTAAAGCAGACCCATCGGATGTTAACGCAAGCTCCGAGGATGTTGATTATTTAATTAATATATTGGAAGAGTATTTTCCATTGGCAAAAATAGATCGATCAAAGGTTATCGCTAGCTACAGCGGCGTCAGGCCTCTGGTTGATGATAGCGGACATAGAGATGTAGTATCTGAAAGCAAAGTGAGTCGCGACCATGTCATTGTCTCTGACAAAAGAGGCTTTACATTTTTGATGGGCGGTAAATATACAACTTATCGCCTAATGTGCGAAGAGGCAGTTGACGAGGCCTTAAAACACTTCACGAAAGCTGAAAGAAAGTCTTTCAGGAAATGTTCCACCAAAGATTTGCTAAACCCAAAAATTAATTTGGACTCTTATACTAATGCATTAAGAAGAGTTGATGTGTTGGCTGAAAAGCATAATTTAAGCCATATACAAACAAAAATGCTAGTAGAACGCCACGGCCCTGAAGCAAATGATATTTTGGAAGCAGGTTCATTTGATTATGTTTGGGAGTACGAGGCTAAACACGCTTTAGAGCAAACCTGCTGCGCAAATCTTTTAGACTTTTATACCCGTAGAGTGCCTTTGTTTCTGGGAAAAAGGGATCATGGTTTTAAATTTTTAAAACGTGTCGGCGTTATTTTTCAGAAGTACTTTGAATGGAATGATGAGCAGTTGTCCCTGGAGATACAAAAAGTTTTTGACCACTCCAAGTCAGAACTATCTTGGAAGGATTTGACTGATGTCCCAACCCCAGACAAAATAGACTATATTTGAAAGCTATTGAGTTTGGTCGAAGAAGGGTTCAGACTAAGACTTAAATCAGTAGCGTATTCAACAAAGGGACTGCTAAATGGGTTTTTTCGATAGACTATCAGAGTACTTTTCCAACGACATTGCCATAGACCTAGGAACTGCAAACACTCTTGTGTATTCAAAAGGGCGAGGAATTATTTTGGACGAGCCTTCAGTGGTGGCCGTCAAAAAAGATTATCGGGGATCGGCAACTAAAGTTATGGCCGTTGGTAAAGAGGCTAAGCAAATGCTTGGGCGTACACCGGGTAGTATAGTCGCTATCAGGCCCATTAAAGATGGTGTTATTGCGGACTTTCAAGTCACTTCATCAATGCTTCGCTACTTTATTGATAAAAGTATGGGGCAACAACGGTCATTTATTCGTCCTCGGATTGTAATATGCGTCCCTTATGGAATCACAGAAGTTGAAAAAAGAGCCGTTAAGGAGTCAGCTCAGTCCGCTGGTGCCAGGTCAGTTCACCTAATTGAAGAGCCTATGGCAGCAGCAATTGGCGCAGGGCTACCTATTACAGAACCTACCGGCAGTATGGTCGTAGATATTGGCGGGGGCACTACTGGTGTAGCTGTGATTTCGCTAGGAGGGATTGTTTACTGTAAATCAATAAAAGTAGCTGGTGATAAGTTTGACGAAGCTATTGTAAACTATGTTAGACGCCAGTTTAATCTGCTTATTGGCGAGAGAACTGCTGAAAATATAAAAATTAAAATCGGTAGTGCCTATGCCTTGGATGAAGAACGTTCGATGGAAATCAAAGGTCGCGACCTCGTGGCTGGTGCACCTAAAACTGTGGAAATTACTGCCACCCAAGTAAACGATGCTTTGATGGACCCATTATCAGAAGTTGTTGATGCAGTTCGGACAGCTTTAGAAAAAACACCACCTGAGCTGGCTGCTGACATTGTGGATAATGGAATTGTTTTAACAGGTGGAGGGGCTCTTCTTACCAATCTGGACATCTTGCTTCGTGAGAGAACAGGTCTTCCAGTCACCATCGCAGAGGACCCACTTACTTGCGTTGTTATGGGATCTGGTAAAACTTTAGATGAACCCGAGTTTTTGAAGCTGACAATTGATTGATGATCGTCGAGGCTGTTGAGAGAAAAATTATTTTTGAAAGAGTATCAAAGCTCTTCTTTTTTTGCTTTCTGAATGAATCTTGGGCTTTAAGGTCTGCCAAATTAGTGGCTGCAGATATCGTCGATCATAATTACAAGAGTTTAAACGAAATAGAAACTGAAGTCGTGCAGCTTCGAGCTATACACAGGCTTTATAGCTTGAACATGAAAAAGAAAAATCATCATGGAACTTCACCTGTTCTAGGTTTTTTTGAAATTCCTAAAAGCTTAGATCTTGGTGCTTGGCGAGAATTCAAACGCTCGGCTCATTCGGAAGATTTTTACATCACTTGTTTATTTTATATCGGAAAATACTCGCCAGAAACAATCTCTAAGGCTATGAGATTAAGCCCTGGTACGGTGAAATTAAGATTAAGCAGGGGAGTAAAGCAGCTTGGATCCATTTTACTTAAGGAGTACCTGTACTGATGAGCATGGAACCACGTATGCCTAGAAGCAGATTGTCGCCTCCGCCTCGGGAGATGTCAGAGTTTTTTTTCGAGCAGAGACTGTATGATTTCACAAATAAAAAATTGTCACCTTTTTTGACAGAAGACATGAAGAAGTACATGGATGATAATATGGAAGCCAAGGAAAAAGTTGGAGCAATGCTACTGGCTTTCGAATATTTTAATGCTATTTCAGAAATTAAACTTGAATATGATAAATCAGAATTTTTGAATTACAGAAAAACTTGGTTCAAAAGTTTAAAAGCCAACTTAAAAATCATCTGTTTTGTAATTCTCTTTTTTGCATTTTTTCTGGGTTTACTTCTAAATTTGACCGAAGTTGTTCAATTTTTTTCGCCTTATTTTGAAACGCTCAAGCAAGTGGTGCGTTAGTCTGCAGAATTTATTTCTTATGGTTACATAAAATTTAGTTGTTTTAAGATGATTCAAGTTGGTTAAGCTAGCTAAAGAACGGTTAGATAATGCCGATAAAGCACTGATGGAAAGAAAATTAAGAAAAAAAAATAATCACGATATCATCCAAGCCTTGGCTCTGTTCAGTCTGGTTTTTTTCGGTTTTTACTTTGTTTTCTCGTCTATCAATTTTGAATCTTATGACGAAGACTCTGTCGATATTGTTGCTCTTGACAGGAAGGTTGATAAAGCCGTTAACAAAAGTTTACGCAAAGCTTTTGGTAAAACTCAGTTAAGGGATCTAGAGGTGAATACAGAAAGAGTAAACTTAACTCATAAATTTAAAGAAAGGTTTCAAGAAGATTCAAAAGCTTGGTTGCCCGTGACAAAAGACTCGACTGACTTGTACGAAGAAGATATGTCTAGCAATGAAATAAATCTGTCTTCTTTGTCCGTAGAGGCGCAGCTTAGAGATCAAATAACCGCAAAGAAAGAATCTGAAAAACAAAACGAACGGCAAAAGAAAGAATACATTAAAGCCTACAAAGAGAACGCAAAAAAAGACGGTTGGGTGGTTGAACTAAATGATAATTTAGAAGTAATTTCTGCTAAGCCCACAAAGTTTTAAGCAGGTCTTTCTGCTTCCAGCAGTGCTACTGTCTAGCGCTCATCTTGCGCTTTTCCTGCTTCCAGCAGTGCTACTGTCTAGCGCTCTTTACTCGCGCTTTTCCTGCTTCCAGCAGTGCTACTGTCTAGCGCTCATCTCGCGCTTTTCCTGCTTCCAGCAGTGCTGCTGTCTAGCGCTCTTCACTCGCGCTTTTCTGCTGGATAAAACCTTCATCTAAAAATGAAAAGTAGGATTTAGACCCTAGAATAATGTGATCGGCAATTTCTAAGTCCAAGACTCTGCCAAGGTCCAAAAGCTGTTTAGTTATTCGCAGGTCTTCTTTCGAAGGATATATGTCTGAAGATCTTGGATGAGAATGTGCGATGATGATTTGATCGGCGTTGTGCAAGAAACCTAACTTAAAAATTTCTCTTGGATATATTTTGCACTTTCTCAGAGTACCCATGAAAAGCACTTCGCAGAAGATGATCTCTTTTTTTAAGTTTAGTCCCAATGCCCAGAATTCTTCGCGCTCGAATTTAATTTTTGGACGTAATTTTTTATATACAACCTGGCTATTCATAAAACCCTTTGTTGATATCTGGGTTTCAAGAAACGTATTTAATCAAAACTAGTAGGATGGATTTGGTACAAATGTGCCCGGAATGCAAATGACATAATTTCTAGAACAGCACTGGAAACAATACTGTTCAGTTGGTAACGTGAATTAGTCCCTTAAGCAGGGCCTAAACTTTTATTTGAATTTGGCAAATCAGGAAGTTTGTCAGAAAGGTCGCTTTCGGTGTAGTCTCCGTCTTGAAATGAGCTTGCAGCGTTAGCGACTCTTTTTTCTAGTGTCTGCTTCATATCATCGAAGCTAGGCTTTAAATCTTTTGTAGAGGTTGGAGTAGAAACCATAACTTGCTGTGGTTTTTGGTTTAAATATTGTTCTTTTGGAAAAGCCCCAAGTTTGGCAAGAAAGGCAGAAATGCTTCCATTTTCATGTTGGATTACGTCTCTTAATGTTGCAAGAGGTGCGTAATGTGCAGATTTCTTTTCGGCCTCAAAAATAATTTGAGTAAGTGTAGCTGCAGTGATGTCATTTTTAGTTTTATTATCAATAACAATTACATCCTCGTTAGCACGAATCATTTTTGCAATATCATCAAGCGTGACATAGCAGCTCTGTTGCGTGTCATAAAGCTTTCTATTTTGATATCTTTTCACTATTTTGGCTCTGTATTTCGAGCCCTCTACTGCGCTATTTAACCCTTGATTCACATGTCCTCCCTTAGTCACAAACCCTCTGTATTAGCACTACAGATAGGTTTACAAATCACGTGTGCATACATTACGAGCTGCAACATATAGTGGAGTGCCAAAATGTGTCAACAACTTTGCCTACCCCAAATGTATCTAAACAACCCTGTTTTGCTAAGCTAGCAAGCATAAGTAAGAGTTTTTAAGAATTTAAAATAAGTTTGCTAGCTCAAGGTCTAGATTCTGTCAATTATGTCTCATATGCGTGCAGTCGGTAAATTCTGTCTTTCAGTATCATTAAGGCCGAACCGATTAATAAGTCATGATTTTGGTAGCTAAACACCTTATGAAAATTTCAATTCTAACGGTCATAGCTTTACAAATTGCGTGCGTTTCGAATGAACTAAATTCTGATACTTCTACACCAGTTACCGCGAGTTTGAATGAAGCCGCGAAAAAAGATTATCTGGTCTTAAGATCGGATATGCATTCAATGAAAGGTGATTGGTTAAAGGCCCAGATGGATTTGGAGCAGGCCTTGGAAATAAGCTCGTCTGGTGAACTAGAGCTAAGGTACGCACTAGTTTTAGCACAGCGCGGACAATTTGATATCGCTGAAAAGAAGTTAGAACAGCTATTACAGCAAGAAGATATGAGCACCAATGTCGAAGCATATTTAGCTTACGGCGAGGTGTTGGCGTTGCAAAATAAAGCTCAAGAGTCTTTGGTTGCTTACAAAAAAGCTTTAGCTCTAGACATAAAAAACTATAAAGCGATTATTTTTTTAGGAGCCATTTATTCTCAACTAAAAGAATACACTTTGGCTAAGCAGTATTTCGGTAGACTAAGAAATATAGAAGATTATAAACATTTGTCTGGATACTATTTAGGACGTCTAAATCAACAATTGGAGTATTATGCAACATCGGAAAAATACTTTGAGGCTTGTCTAGAAATAAAGCCTGATTTTACAGATTGCATATTTTCTTTAGTTGATAGTTTAACTCTACAAAAAAAATTCAATAAAGCTGTAGAAAAGTTAGATGTTTTTGTGGAAAACAATCCTGACTCTGACAGAGCCTTTGCAAAGCTATACGACTTACACCTTGAGCTTGGTCATCAGGACAAGGCTTTTGAACAACTTGTTCAGCTAGAACGATTTGAGCCACAAAATAGGTTTATCAAGATGCAAATGGCTTTGCACTTAGTTGAAAAAAATGATTCTAAAGCCGCAATTTCAAAGCTAAAAGAAATCGCAGCCTTAAGCCCAAAATTTGGAAAGACATACTTTTTGCTGTCGACAATTTATGAACGAGAAGGCGATGAAGAGAAAGCGCAATTTTACTATTCAAAAATCGCTAAAAATCAACCAATATATATAGACGCAAGTATCCAAAGAGCAAAAGATATTGAATCAAAAGCAGGGTTTGAACCTGCTTTGAACTTTTTGAAAAAAGTCGACAACACATCTTTCGATTCCCGAGTCATGTTGTATATTGCTATTTTACAAAACAAGCTGGGTTTAGTGGACCAAAGTATTAAAACGTTAAGGAAAACCGTAAAACAAAATCCTGAAGACGTTCAAGTGATGTACTTTTTAGGGCATCTTGAGGGCGAGGCCGGGCAGCTAGGACGCGCGATAGTAAACATGAAGAATGTTTTAAAATTAGATCCAGAGCATTCGGACGCACTAAATTATTTAGCGTTCTACTATGCAGATAGTAATATTTTATTAGACGAAGCTGAAAAGCTGTCTAAAAAGGCGTTGAAACTAAAACCAGAAGACGGGCACTACAAAGACACAATGGGTTGGATCTATTTTAGGAAGGGGCAGTTTGAATTGGCCCAGAAATACTTAGAGCAAGCTTATAGCTTGAATCCTGAAGAGCCAGTTATTGCAGAACACCTAGCCGCCGTGTACTCTGTGAAAGGTCTTAAAGATAAGGCTAAACAGGTTTATACAAATCTTATAGAAAAAGGGATTGGCGATCGTGATAAATTACAAAGGCAAATCAACTCAATTTCGGTTCAAAAATAAATTATCTTTTTTAGCTCTTTCAACCCTCATGTTATCAAGCTTGCTTTTTTCAGGCTGTCAGACGACTCCATCCGGCGGATTAAATGCTAATGCTATAAATAAACCTTCTTATTGGGTGTTTAAAACAAACATATACAGCTCGCAAAAAAATAAGAATATTTCAGGTTATACCCATGTGACCTATATGAATCCCAAATTACTAAGGCTTGATATTTATGGTCCACTAGGTTTAATAAATGCAGGTTCGTTAGTATACAAAGGCGAAAATTTTCAGGCACTGATGCCGTTTAAGAAACAATACTTTTTCGGAACGGCAACTTCTAAATCAATGGAAAAAATTTTAAAATCCCCAATAGAGCCTGGACTACTTGTTGATCTTATTTTTCAACGAAAGCCTTTGGGTCAAAACTGGGTGTGCAACAAGGATGAACAAGGATTTTTAAGGGACTGTCGAAATAGTATTTC
Source organism: uncultured Pseudobdellovibrionaceae bacterium (assembly GCA_963803705.1). GTDB lineage: Bacteria > Bdellovibrionota > Bdellovibrionia > Bdellovibrionales > UBA1609 > JAMLIO01. Next base: position 376,072 of record CAWDNU010000001.1, read on the forward strand.
AAATATAGGTATTGTTTGGAAGAAAAATATTTCTAAGACCGACGGTCAAGTTATCGTTAGCCATAGTCAGGGCGAGCTGGATCTGAATTTGAGATCGAGCAAATATATTGAAATGCTACCCGATGAAAAATTTATCCTTACAGCCCCAAGATCTTACTCAAAGTATAAGGTTGATGAGAAAGGGATCCAAAAGCTATAGCCGTAATTTTTTTTATAGATCCAGCTAGCACAGAAAAGGTTTCGAAAGAATTTAGATCATTCAATCCGAGCACATCTATATTTACAATTTTTATATGACTTAAGTCTTGAATCCAAGGCTTGGTTAATTTTATAGGATTTTTAATATTCCACCTCTAACGCAAAATAGAGCTGTTGCTGTTTCTTACGTTGATACGCGAAAGATAATACGTCCCATAATTATACTTTTGATTAGCTATTGATTTAATTTGTCTGTTCTAAGCTTTCAGCATTTGAGATTTGTTCGAATAGGAAGGATAATAAGAGATGGCTTAAATTTAAGCCTAAGGTTATTAAAATCTAAAAAAGGGGATGTAAGTCGATGAGTTCTCGAAATTTCAAAGAAATCTTAGAAGCCACAGAATTACAAAGTAAATTCAAAGATCTAAGTTGGTCTGGAACTTTTGACGATTATCTAAATATTGTTAGAAAAAACCCCCTAGTTACAAGAAACGCTTTTCAACGACTTTACGATATCGTTAGCGAAAAGGGTTATTCTAATTACATCGATGCAAAAAAAGAAGTGTTTCATTACAATTTTTTTGATGACCCAGATAACAACGGGAAAGATGCTGTCTTTGGATTAGACGTTCCATTAATGAAATTAGTCAATGTGATCAAAGCAGCCTCTTTAGGTTACGGGACCGAAAAAAGAGTAATCTTGCTCCACGGCCCAGTGGGAAGCGCTAAATCGACGATAGTTAGGATGATGAAAAAGGGCGTCGAACAGTATTCTAGAACAGAAAAAGGAGCACTATATTGCTTCGACTGGATTGACCACGACGGTGAACATCCAGAAATCTTCGGTGAAGGCGTCAGAGAATTCCCAAGCCCAATGCACGAGGATCCATTACTACTTATTCCAGAAGATATGAGATCGCGTTTTTTAACTGAATTGAACGGTGATTCCCAGCAGCTTAGTAAAAATTCGGATCACCTTATCAAAATCGACGGCGAGCTTTGTCCTCCTAGTCGATTTATCTTCAAAAAGCTTTTAGATAAGTATGATGGTGATCTAATAAAAATTTTTAAGCACATAAGAGTTAAGAGGTTAGTGTTAAGCGAGGCTGATAGAATCGGCATCGGCACGTTTCAACCAAAAGACGAAAAAAACCAAGATAGCACTGAGCTAACTGGCGATATAAACTACAGAAAAATAGCTCAGTATGGCTCTGACTCGGATCCCAGAGCATTTAATTTCGATGGCGAATTCAACATCGCTAATCGTGGAATTATAGAATTCGTTGAAGTCCTTAAACTTGATGTAGCCTTTTTGTATGATTTACTAGGGGCTTCACAAGAGCATAGAGTTAAACCGAAAAAATTTGCTCAGACCCACATAGATGAAGTTATTATAGGTCACACCAATGAGCCAGAATATAGAAAACTTCAGGACAATGAATTCATGGAGGCTCTAAGAGACAGAACTGTAAAAATAGACATACCCTACATCACAAAGCATTCTTATGAAGTCGAAGTTTATAAAAGAGACTTTAATTCCAGATTATTAAAAGGCGTTTCAATTGCTCCACATACCATTGAAATGGCAGCTATGTGGGCCATTTTAACGAGATTAGAAAAGCCGAAGAAGGCGAATCTAAACCGGTTGCAAAAACTTAAACTCTATAATGGTCAAACTTTATCAAATTACACAGAAGACAATATAAAGGAACTTAGAAAAGAGGCTAAACGTGAGGGCCTAAGCGGAATATCAGCTAGATACATCCAAGATAAAATTTCGAATGCGATAATTTTAGCGCAGCAGTCAAATAAAGGTTCAGTGAATCCATTTATGGTGATGAATGAATTGGAGTCTGGCTTAAAAAGTCACTCATTAATTTCAAACGAAGACCTAAAGCAAGATTACAGAGAGCTGCTTGCAATTGTAAGACAAGAGTATGAAGAGATTATTAAACTTGAGGTGCAAAAGGCAATTAGTTCTGATGAAAGCGCCCTTCAAGCTTTATGTTCAAATTATGTCGACAATATCAAAGCTTACACTCAAAGAGTAAAGGTCAAAAATGCATCTGGTATCGTCGAAGAGCCAGATGAAAGATTAATGCGATCAATTGAAGACAAAATTGATATCCCTGAATCCAGAAAAGACGACTTTAGGCGAGAGATCATGAATTACATTGGGGCGATAGATATCGAAGGTAGAAAGTTTGACTATAAGACAAACGAAAGACTTTATACAGCTTTAGAGCTAAAACTTTTTGAAGATCAAAGGGATAGCATTAAGCTAACAACCCAAGTGCATTCGGCAATCGATCGTGAATCTCGAGAAAAAATTGATCTGATCAAAACTGTTCTTATCAAAAACTATGGCTATGACGAAATCTCGGCTGTGGATGTACTAGATCACGTTGCTAGTATTTTTGCGCGGGGGGACGTCAAAGATCCAGAAAAGAAGTAGCTAATTTATAAACAAATTTTTCAAAAAATGGGGATGCCATTTGGGAATTCAATCTGACCACTCTAGATTTAAAGATATTATTCGAGGAAAAATCAAGGAGGATTTTAAAAAATATATCACCCATGAAGAGATGATTGGACGACAAGAAAATGACTACGTTAAGATTCCTATACCTAAAATAAAAATTCCTAAGTTTGTATATGGTCCTAAGCAAAGCGGTGGTGTAGGCCAAGGTCAAGGTAAGCCTGGTGATCCCATGGGAGAAGCGGGTCAAGAAGCTTCCGGTGAAGGTCCAGCAGGCGACTCTGAAGGCGAGCACCATATTGAAGTAGAAATGAGCTTCGATGAGCTTGCAGAGATTCTAGGCGAAGAGTTACAGCTACCTAATATTTTACCGAAGGGCAAAAAAGTGATTCAAAGTGAGTCACAGAAATATAAAAGTATATCTAATGTTGGTCCTCAGGGCTTGCGCCACTTCAAACGAACCTACAAAGAGGCGCTGAAGAGGTATATCTCTACAGATCAGTACGACCCCAATGATCCAATTTTAGTTCCAATAAAGAAAGATATGCGCTTTCGCTCGCCTAAACTTACAACTTCGCCGCAGTCAAACGCCGTGGTTATTTATATGATGGATGTTTCAGGCTCAATGGGTGAAGAGCAAAAACGAATAGTTCGTTTGGAAAGTTTTTGGATCAACACTTGGCTAAAGAAAAACTACAAAGGTTTAGAAAATAGATTCATTATCCATGATGCCTCCGCGAAAGAAGTTGATGAAGATACATTTTTTAAAACCAGTGAATCTGGTGGAACTTTAATTAGTTCAGCTTATAAAAAATGTCTAGAAATAATAGATCAAGATTATCCGATCAACGACTGGAATATATATACATTTCACTTTAGTGATGGTGACAATTGGAGCGGTGAAGATACTAAACTTTGTCTAGACATTTTAAAAACTAAATTTTTACCGATCGTTAATATGTTTGGTTACGGTCAGGTAGAGTCTAAATATGGAAGTGGACAATTTATTAAAGATTTAAACCAGCATTTCGACTTAGAAGAAAGAATAATTAGAAGTCATATAAAAGATCGAACAAAAATTATAAAATCTATAAAAGAGTTTTTAGGAAAAGGACATTAATGGCAAATATTTCTGAAGAGCTTGCAAATTACCAGAAGGATATCAAAAAAATTGCTAAGGTTTATGGGTTGGATTTTTTTGAAACTGTGTTTGAAATGGTTGATTACAGCCAAATGAATCAGATTGCGGCTTATGGTGGCTTTCCAATTCGCTATCCCCATTGGCGGTTTGGAATGGAGTACGAAGGTTTATCCAAAGGTTATGAATACGGTTTATCTAAGATTTATGAACTTGTGATTAACAATGACCCTTGTTACGCATACTTGTTAGAGGGAAACTCTACAACTGACCAAAAGCTTGTCATGGCTCATGTGTATGGGCATTGTGATTTTTTTAAAAACAATAAATGGTTCGAAAATACAGATAGAAAAATGATGGACACCATGGGCAATCACGCTTCAAGGGTTAGACGACATATAGATAAGCATGGTATCGAAACGGTAGAAAAATTTATTGATATATGCTTAAGCCTAGAAAATTTGATAGATCGGTATCGACCCTATGTAAAGGATTTAAATAAAAAATCTAATGAACAAAATGGCTCTACTGAAAAAGATGTGCTCCTGTTTTTGATACAAAATGCAGAAACTGAAGATTGGAAGAAAGATATTATTCAAATAATAAGATCTGAGTCCTACTACTTTTCTCCGCAAGGAATGACAAAAATTATGAATGAGGGCTGGGCCTCCTACTGGCACGCCAAAATGATGACTCAAGATATCTGTAGAGATCATGAAATTGTTCAGTTTGCAGATGTGCACAGTGGTACAATGTCTATGAATCCTAATGGATTTAATCCATACAAAATTGGCATTGAGCTTTTTAGAAATATCGAAGATAGATGGAATAAAGGTCAATTTGGTAGGCAATGGTCTGAATGTGACGACCTACAAGAAAAAGCTGGTTGGAATTTAAATTTAGATGAAGGCCGAGAAAAAATTTTTCAAGTTCGAAGAGACTACAACGATGTTGGCTTTATAGATGAATTTCTTTCTGAAGAATTTTGTATTGAGCATAAGCTTTTCGTGTATAAATTTAACCGTAAGACGAACAAATATGAAGTTGATACAAGAGACTTCAAAGCTATAAAAAAAAAGCTACTTTTTCAATTGGCAAATTTCGGTCAACCGATCATCAGTGCTGTAGATCACAATATGAATCAAAAGGGTGAGCTTTTATTGTCTCATCTTTTTGAAGGCGTAGAAATGCAACCAGATTATATGAAAGAGACTATGACAAGGGTGTTTCAAATATGGGGTAAACCCGTCCACCTAGCAACTGTTTTAGATAAGGAGCCTAAAGTAGTTACATATAACGGTGAAGATTTTGAAATTAAAGATTTTGATAAAGTTGTCACCGAAAACCTATGATAGCCCTTGTTGATTGTAATTCATTTTATGTTTTTTGTGAAAGGTTATTCATCCCAAAGCTTCAGTATAAGCCCGTAGTCGTATTATCAAATAATGATGGATGCGTAGTATCCCGCTCTCTTGAGGTTAAAGCACTTGGTATGCCTATGGGCATACCTTATTTCAAAATGAAAAGTGAATTTAAAAATTTAGGTTTTTGGCTTAAAATATATCACGCTATATGGGTGGATATATTATCCTATTTTATTAAATGTTTACTGGCACCATAAGTGCAATGTTTAATTCAAATATTTTAAAAAAAGGATATAACTTATGTCAGTGTTTATAGATTATTCAAGTGTCGTAAATAATGTTCTCATTTGCTGTTTTTTCACAAGCGCTTTATTTGGGTCAAACTTAACATTGGCTCAAAATGAGACAGCGGAATCTGAGCCAACAAATAATGTAATTACTTTGCCTGGAATAGGCGGAGGCCCAAAAAATCAAACCAGATATAATTTCACTGCAGAAGAGTTTTTTTATCCGATCAAGCCACATGCTGTAAGAGACCATTTGCCTGAAAAACTTATTTTTGAAGTTGTTCGAGATATGGATTTAGAAACCTTGAAATCAAAATTACAAGAGCAAAGTTGGAAAACAGTATTTCATTGCAATGGACGCGCGCTCACAGTTGATATGTTTAGGAACACAAGACATCTTGATGGCGTTACAAATCAATCTGTAGTTGATAATTATTCTTTTAATGGTAACCAGGGTGTTGTAAATCAAACATTTTATCCCCCAGAAGAAAACCCAGACAGATACCCAGAAATTGAATTTCGAACTATAAATATTGATAGTATTGATAATTTAGGTGAAGGGAATTTTAATTTTGAATTAAACAGATACGCTCCTCGTGTGTATACTATTATAAAAGTTAGAGAAACAAATGAGATTTTAATTCAGTCAGTAAATGTAAATTCGCCAGGTGTATGTCCTGACGGTAAACGCCCTGCAGCTCTCCTTGTTCCATTTAACAATTTAATGTCCTAAATTATTTTAGAGTCTTAAATCACAAATCTTATCTGGCCCAAGTCTTCCGAAGAGGGGAGGCAATGGTAGATAGTTTTTTTGAGTAAATAGTTAGTCTTATTTGATTTTAGAATTTGTAAATTAAATGCCAAAAATTTAAAGTTTTTTTTCATAGTGCTATTTCGAGGGTTTTCTTCTTTTTCTAACATCATCAATATATCTTTGTGATCAATAACCCTATTTTGGGTTTGCTCTAATACCGTGATTGGATCTAGTACATCGGCCTGATTTTGATTTAGGTACTTTTTTTAAAGCAGTATTTTAAAAACGCAGAGATTGCGGCTTTTTTCCGAGCTAAAGTTAATTTTTTTAAATTTTGATTTTCTTTTAAGTAAACCAATATATGAAAGTCAGTGATGTCCTTGATAGTTAGCTTCTGAAAAGAATAAGATTAAAGAAGGACTAAAAATTAGATTCATAAGCAATTTGACTCTCTCAAAAAATGAATCATTTCATCAGTTGTATCAGCAGCGGTCATATGTTCAGTGTAAAAAATTTTCTTAGCTAATAGGTGATTCGATTTATGAAAGACAAACTCTCTATTTATTTCAAGTTCAGATTCTGTAGGTTCCCTTCTTTGCTCTTTTAAAATTAGATCTGCAAATCTTTGATTTAATATTTTAACTGATTCTTCTTTATCACTTGATGGTAAAATTAGAAAAACGTCCGGATATGGATCCAAGAGGCATCTAGCTACTTCTAACTGCTCTGATTGGGCGTAATGGGAGTGCCCTGCTCCAAAGTCTACTATAGCATTAGGAAAATCTCTTAACAATCCACTTATCGCGTTAAGCTCAAACGGCTTCCAGTATCTCACTACTTCTTCGAAAGACTTACATTTTTTTTGCTCTAAAAGATCAAAGCCATTTTTGTAGTAGTAAAACCATCTTACATCGTCCATTGGTACGTTACGGATATTAAGTTTTCTACTGAGGAGTTCGGCAAGTGTTGATTTGCCAGCGCACATAGGTCCAATAAGGATAATTGAGTTTTTCATTATATCTGTCAAGATATAGCATTTGGTACTGAAAACCTATCATTAATTAAAATCCAAAACAATTAATACCCTCAATCGTATTTGATCCTATTCAAACTGAGCAGCTTTAGGAAAATAATTCTACCTTGCTATACGCAACAATATTTGCAAGGCTCTGCGCTAAGAGCAATCTCTCTCTTTCTGGTTTTGTAATGATTAAGTTAACTTAAATGTTGTTTTGGAGAAGCTCGATTTTTGTGAGAAGCAACATAAAATACTCCTAATGATAATGACCCAATTATGCTAAATCTACACCGCAAACACTTTATTTTTGTTCCTGACCTCGAATTATAAATTCCGCAAATAAAATAATATCTTTCTCTGAAGTGGTCTTTCCCTTAGTGGCAGATCTAGCTGCTCAACAGAGATTTTTTGAGTGTGATCAGATATTTCAGAAAGTTCCCTTAATTTTATAGAAATAAAAACTAAGCTGGCTTAACTTCGATAAGTAGCTTTAGATTCGCCTCATCAACCTGTTGCTGTAAGTAAGCTTTAACCCAGACCTCATGGGGTTCTTTCAGTTTCTTGGCCCATTTAACAGTTGTAAGCATGGAAGGAAGCCTCCTACCCTTTTCATAGTCACAGATCTTTTGTTTTGTGGTACCTAGTTTTTCAGCTATCTGTTCTTGCGACATTTCTTCACCGAGCCTGTGGGCTTTGAGCAATTCAGAAAAATAAAGCTTTCCAAAAACCTTTTCTAGATATTTAGATGCATTTTCAGTTTTTTTAATAATCATGTGGCATAACCTCCTGAATAATTATTAGATTAATTTCACCATCACCACTTATATTGTAGATGAGCCCCCATTTTTTGGTAAGGTAAACAGACTTTTGGCCTTTTCTGTCACCTTTTAAACTATGATCTCTAAAGCCTGATATCAACCTAACATAACTATATTTATGTTACCTAAATCGTAATTTTTTTAAATAAAATTAGTCTTTTTTGAATTAAAGTATGGGACTCATTCCACTTCGATCTGGTCGGAATTCTATAGCTTTAAAATGACAATTTACGACACCCAGATTTGGTACTTTAGACAGTTTTAATGTGCTCTGGTATCAATAGTTTCATTCTTATCATTTGGTTTATGCAAAATATTTACTTCAGTGCTTCTAAATGATAGTCCAATTTCATGTTTATATTTAAAATGACTGCTTTAAGCATTCTCTCCATACTACTCGCATCGCCGGCTTTTTCAGCAGAGCAGAATCTAAATCCTCGCGTCTTAGAAAAATGTGATCTAAAAAAAGTACCACCTAAGACTATAAAAAAAAATAATTATATTGGAGGTGATTTTTGGTTACCAAAAGAAAAGAGGGGCTTGATAAAATCCCTATCAAAAACAAATCAAACTGGTGACATAGCGGTTTATAGAGTTGGAGGAAAAGTTAGAGCCCTAGTAAGGAATAGAGGAGTTTACGACGGCAATGAGAATGAGCATATGAGAGATGTCTATCTATACTGCTTTAACTCTAGTGGAAATTTAAAACTATTCGTTGAGAACTACTCAGACTACTCTTTTTTAAAGGAAAATCCAGACTTTAGAGAAATGAGTTTAACTAGGGTTACGACTTATAATAAGAACGGCAAAGAGAAAAAAATAAATGAAGAATATTACAATGGAAATGAAAAAGTTGAGCTAAGTAAAATTACAGATCCCGTACCCAAAAAAAGACCTCAGTTTCTTGAAGTGGAACAAATACAGTCGTTAATCAAGTAGTCTACGTTTCACCGGTATGCATTTCCGTTTCCTTTTAAACACTTGGTTTCGGTCTGATCTTTCAACGTTCTATTGTGCCTTTTAGTATCAGCTAGAAGGCACAAATTTATCCTAGGCTCTAAAAACTGAGTTGATCTAAATTTGAAATTTTACCATGACGCTAAAAAATTATGAGCCAAAACACCTAAGAACTAAAATATCGATTAGCTAACGTTTAATCTATCTGACTCAACACTAGGTGAATAGATTTGAGACATTTAAGTAAACTGTTATATAAATGCGACAATTTGGTAACACAGTCTTAAATTAAAACAATTTTATGCACCTTTTTTAAATAATGCTAAAAATTATTAAGAAAACGGTAATATTATCTACATCCGGTTTGGTATATATCCGATTTTATAAGTATGAAAAAGACTAGATACGTAATTGTTGTTGTGTTGGGTTTTCTCTTAACTGTTTACAACGGATGTTCGCCTTTTGAAGCGAACTTAAGTTCAAGTGCAGCAAGACAGCAAGTTTCGCAAGATGCCTTTCAAAAAACATTGCATCCGGATTTGGTCATGCATTGTGGAACATGTCATGGTCAAATACAGAATCCAAAATTTTCTATGACCGACCCGGAAGGAGCCCATTCAATTGTCATGCAGCGGGGGCTGGTTGATTTTAATAATCCTAGTGCCTCTTATTTTATGCAGAAATTAAGTGCAGGCCACAATAATTTTGACAACGCAGTTATAGATTCCATTAGATTGAAAATTCAAAGTTGGATCCAAGTCATGGAAGACTATGACAAGAGTGTGAACATCAAACCAATTGCGGGCGGTAAAGTAGAATTTGAAGAAGCGTCCCCAGGATCTATATTAGCCAAAATGAAAGCCATTACCCATGGCGGAGCAGTAACTGAGGCCGAATGGAAAGAGTACGCCTCTGATACGAACAATAAAACGAAACTTCGTAACCTTGTACAAAGTTGGATGGATACACCAGAGGGTAAAGCTAAGGTAGAATTTTATTTGCTTAGAGCCTTAAATCAGGATGTAGAATACGGCGAGGGGACAGAAAGGCTACTTAGGATAAGTAGGAATAATAAATTCTTAAATTCAATGAAAGAGTCAGTGAATCGCACTGCGATGGATTTAATTGATAGAAATCGTCCATTTACTGATATAGCCAAAACCAAAAGGTTCGCAGTGAACACTGCTCTGTTAACTGCTTTTGCTTACATAGACAGAAATGTACGAGCTGACAGTTTTAATGATTTTATAAATGGCGGCGGCGGAAATTCAGCGGTCCTCATGGATGCCGACTATAACGATTGGAGATTTGTAACATTCAGACAATCTGCGACAACACAACCAAAATATGACGATATAAATCATTGGAGAGGTATTGCTAACAATGCGACGGTTTCATTTGGTGTGCCTCGTGTGGGATACTTTTCAATGTTGGCCTTTCAATCTAACTACCCTACGAATGGCGCTAACCAGTATAGAGTTACGATAAATCAAACTTTGATTGCTGGACTAGGTCGTACTTTTTCGCCGTCGGATACAACTGAACAGCCAAGCATGATCCACATGGACGATGAGCATTCACCGCGCAACACACAGTGTTTTCAGTGTCACCGTTTAATGGACCCAATGAGAATGGTCTTCCAAAATAATATGGACGACAAGTACCAGTATAGTGATAAAAACACTGATGTAGTTTCGTCATTCGCTTTTTATGATTATGTAAAACCAATGGCAAGTCTTGACGACTTAGGTGATGCTATAGCAAAGCATCCTGATTTCGCAAAGGCGTGGACGCAGAAACTATGCGTAGCTTTCAACACTGAAAAGTGTTTAGAAAACGACAGTGAATTTGTCAGAGTAGCTAGATCATTTAGCCAAAGTAATTTTAATTTTAAGACTTTGTATAAAGAGCTTGCCACCTCAAGTTTAGTAACAGGGTCAAAAATAACTGACACTTCTAAAAATTTAGAATTCGCGGTTGCAAGAACTAGACGTACTCATTTCTGTCAAAATATTAATATCAGACAAAGACAAATTCAGCAAAAACGTGGTATCGCCATGAGTCCTTATGATGAGGGAAACGAGATTTGTAGCCGAATCAGAGGGGAAGATGGTTTAGGGGATGATCATAGTGTAAGAGGGTTAACGGAAGTAGTGAACTCTTTCCCTCTTGATACGTTTACACGACAAGCCTTAGAAATGACATGTTCGAATCTTGCAGATTATATGGACAACTCTGGTAGAGGATTTGACTCTAATATTTCTAAATTACAAGAAAACATTCTAAATATGACGGAATTCATAGCTGGATTGCCCCAGTCACATCCAAGGCACCAAGCTGTTAAGGATTCTTTGGCGCTAGTTTTTAATTATTCAAGAAATACCTTAGGTATGTCAGACAGAGACTCTTTTAGGGAATCCTTTAAGTTTGCATGTACTTCACCAGATTTCGTAGGAGTTGGATTATGAAAAATAACAAAAAAAACAATAAAGACGTAGTGCTTAATAGAAGGGATTTGTTAATCGCAGGAATGTTATCTGGTGGTGGGATAGGATTAAGATCTTTGATGACGGGACTGCCAGTTCATTTTTTAACCCAAAGATCGATGGCAGCAGCAGGCGGAACATTTTTAGTTTACTGCGGTAGGAGTAGTGGAGATCCAGTCAATTGTAATGTGCCAGGTACTTATAAAACAGGATATGATCACTCTGAAGAATTCAGAAATCCAGTAGATCTTCGAATCGGCACTCAAGTTCACAAAGCGGCATCAGCTTGGAACACCTTAAACGCGGATATTAAAAAAACAGCAAATTTTTTTCATTTACACACGTTAACAAACTCTCATAACGAAATGGATTCAGTCAGCAAAATCTTTGGAGCCATTGAACCTATCGAGGGGCGAACGGCTGAAATGCTACCTTCTATGATCGCGTATGAAATGAGTAAGATGCTGGGTACTTCTTTAGACAATCCTATTGCCATGCAGGGCCCTTTACAGTTTAAAGGTCGAACGCAAACGGTCTATCGCCCAACAGATATTACATCGCTCTTTCCAACAGGTTTATCAGACGCCCGAGTAAACGCTAGAAAGTTTAGAGATCAGTTGGTTGATTCTACCTACAGAGACATCAAGACAAATGGAACCCCAGCACAAAAAAGATTTTTAGCTAACCACGCTATTTCAGGGGATAAAGCTAAAGAGCTTGGTGATCAATTGGCTCAGGCTTTAAATGGTATCAACGGTAATGGCACCGATGATAAAATGAGAACAGCCGCCGCGCTTTTGGCATTAAAAGTAACGCCAGTTGTAACAATGGGGTTAGACTTTGGTGGAGATAACCATGGTGATACAAATTTAACAAATGAAACTAATAAACATAAAAGTTCAATCGCAAGTATTAACCTGCTCTATGAAGCTCTGAAGGGTTATGGAATTGAAGATAAAACGATTTTTTCATTGATGAATGTTTTTGGTCGCACTCCAACTGTGAATGGTAGAGGTGGAAGAGATCATCATGGTCAACAGAGCATAATGTTCTCATTTGGTAATGGTATCAAAGGCGGCATGATCGGAGATTTAATGCCTTCTAGCAGAAGGGGTTTCCAATCTTCGCCCCTTAACTCACAGACTGGTAGGGTTGAAAATCCGGATATTGATCACAAAGAAACGCTTCATTCAGCAGCTAAAAGTTTAATGGTTGCTACAGGCATAAGCGAAAGCAAAGTTAATAAAATTGTGACCGGTGGTAAAGTAGTTAAGGCATATTTAAAGTAAACAAATAAGTGGCTCTGAATAATTTTTAGTAAAGCGACTCTTCAAAGTGAAGAGTCGCTTTTTTTATCAGAGCCATTTTTTTTTATCGAAAACAAGCGTCTCTTCGGTTCTGTCTAAATCGAGGATCCCTAATTGATGCTGCATGAGCGTCTATGCTAGTGGAATCCCAGTCAAAATAAGGCGGATTTTCGATTGTGACAAAACTGATCCCTAAAAGATTTAAGGCTGCAGTAAATTCGGAGTTATTTGAATCGTCAGCGGCAAAAAAAGCAAAGAAATTAGATTTTGGAGTTGTAAAGTTAGTATTTAAATACCAATCAGCAATATTCTCTGTGGGTGTAGTTGGCACTTCATCAGCTAAATCATAGGCACCGCCGATCAAGCACACACTTTTTGCACCAAAGACTTTGCCTATATAAAGTGCCTGGCCAGCCCCTTGGGAATGCCCACCCACACTCAAACCTTGCCACTGAACAGTTGATTGGTCACTTATCTTGACTGGAAAATTAAAATTTTTACTTTCTAAATAATTTTCGATCGCAATTAATCTATAGTTTATACTATCAGGTTCGGGGACATTAGATACACTTGTTAAGTTGGCTCCAGTGACTTTTTCTTCTCTTACAAGACCAGCACAGTTGTTAACGTCGGTATTTCCTCCACATTCTGATGAACTGTTGATCGCAAATCTATTATGGTAGGCGGGTTGCACTACAATAGAGCCAGCATCTAAACTCTCTTCGAGAAAAGTTCTAGAGCCGAAACTAAGATCATTTTGGTTGAAGGGTCTTCCCAGGCTGCCACCTAGGTGGATGTGCACACCTTTAGGATTTTATACGTTACTTGGGAATGCGATCACATGATAGCCAAATCCTAAATTTAAATCTATACCAGAGGTGCCAAAAGTGTCTCTAGATGAGGAGTCAATTCTAGAGGGCCTTATTGCGCACAAAAAGCCGTTGGTCAGCTGAAGTGAATGATCGCACACTGAAGGGTCGGGTTGAATGTAGTATTTACTTTGACTAGACCCTGAGTCACCACCACAGCTTGTGAACAAGGGTAACAGAATAATGGATATTAATTTTCTTCGTAAAATCGTTAGTGTAACTAACAACCTGAACAGCGGGAAAACAAAGGAGTAAAACTGAATATTCTTCAACAAAGCTTCAGTCCACATATTTTAAAAAACCCTCATAGCCCTCTTCAGCCATTTTATTTTTAGGTATAAACCTCATTGCTGCTGAATTCATACAATACCTTAAACCTGTAGGCTTAGGCCCATCTTTAAAAACGTGACCCAGGTGGGACTCCCCATATTTTGATCTTACTTCTGTCCTAGGTAAAATCATTTTGAAATCGCGCTTAGTCACGACGTATTTGTCATTGATTGGCTTACTAAATGACGGCCACCCGGTTCCTGAATCAAATTTATCATTAGAACTGAATAAGGGTTCCCCAGACACAACATCTACGTAGATGCCGCTATCCTTATTGCCATCATATTCATTTTTAAAAGGTGGCTCAGTGCCTTCTTTCTGAGTCACTTTAAACTGTTCTTCAGTTAACATTTCTTTTAAGATGTCATTGCTTGGTTTTTTAAATGTTTCCCAATCAGAATTCATGCGTATCTCCCTCTTAATTTTTGAAGTCGTGAACTTAAAGTTTTTCCATAGAATTTTCAACCTTCTGTCACGGCCAGAACCTCTACGATAAAAATTGTATTTTAATTTTGATTTTTTGTAATAGTCTTGGTGATAATCTTCAGCTGGATAAAAGTTTTTGAAAGCTAAAACTTTTGTAGCAATAGGTTTTTTAAAAGGTTTACTTTCTTTTAACTTAGCAAAAATGTCATCAACAATTTTCTTCTCGTTCTTGTCATTGTAGAATACAACTGAAACATATTGCTGGCCCTTATCCACAAATTGTCCGTTCGGATCAGTCATATCAATCGTTAGTAGAAATTTCTGAACCAAGTTTTTAAAATTAATTACCTTAGGATCATAGACAACTTTGACGCTTTCGATATGCTTAGTTCTACCTGCGCTAACTTGTTGATAAGTTGGGTTGGCCATATCGCCACCAGAGTAGCCAGATACTACTTGTTGTACGCCCCTAATTTTTTCTAAATCTGATTCTGTACACCAAAAGCATCCACCAGCAAAATAGGCCACAGCAAGGCTAGACTGGTTTTGTTTCGACGCTTGGACAAAATTTGAGCTAAGTAACATCGTGCTCATAGATACCAAATAGCCAAATAAAAAAATTGCCACGAACCTTGAAACTAAAAATGTACCAACTTTAAAACCTTTTAACTGACCAATTAGTTCTATTTTCATGTAAAATTTACCTCTTTAACTTAAAGTTTAGCCAAAAAACGTCATTTTGAGTATAACAGAATCTTAATACAATATACGAATATCCACGGAGGTCCAATGAAGACAATGTTTTTAATCATAACTCTTCTGACAGTTTTTATATCAGCAGCTCCGGCAAAAGAGCTAACAGTAGTTATCGTACCAGACCTAAACGTAGAAGCCACAGCTTCAGATTTAATTCAGAACGGTGATCAAACCTTAAGTAGCAGCGCTGTAGTTAACTACAACGAGCCGACTTTAGTTTTTGGGAGCGGGTCAGTGAAGCCTTTAGCCATAATTTATTCAGAGTACTACGAAGCTTTGGTTGATGCAGAAAGTAATGTTTGGGAACCAGAAGAATCATCTTATCTAATTTCTTCTAACCCTTTGAAACAATGCCTTAAGGATCAAATTGGATCAGCCTTTAGCGTAGAAGCGCAGATCCCTTCATTATTATCTGATATCATTTTATCTGAAAATTGTGATTGATATGTGATGATGGCTCAAGTGATCAAATCGATATTTTTCGTCCCAAAGTATATTAGCTAAGACTAACTCGAAATAATGCTAATCTAAATTTTAAATCTCAGGTTCTAGATCTGTTTTTATTCCAATTGCTACAAAATTTAAATATCCATCTGACCAATTTCTGCATTATTAGTATTAATAAGTTTTTGAAGTTCAAAAATATGTTGCTCAAGCTTTGATTTTTTATGCTTTCAAAAATTTAATTTCAGTATCTAACTTAAGCTTTTTATTTTTTAGATCAGGATCTTCAGGGCTTTGCGGTATTTCGTAAGCTTCGCTTAGTTTTTCTGTGTACCGATCTTTAACTAAGTTCAGTTCTTTTTCAGCAAGGCCGATATTGTTTTGAATTTTTTCAATGTCTTTTTTAAGAAATACTTTGCGTCCATTTTTAAATCCTGTTTCAAATTTAATTTTGAACTCATCTGTGCAAATAGTGGTTTGATTCTTTCCTGAAAAACCAAACTTGTACCCATTTTTAGTAGTGCAAAACTGCTTTAGACCGTTTTGGTAGCCTGAAAAATATTTTGATTTAGAAGAGCAAAAAAGATTAGCTGGCTTACCCTCTAGCGCGTGCTCTTTACCAAATTCAGGAGAGCAAAAACTTTGCGCGCCTAGTTCGTAGCTAATTTTGTATTTATTTTTATTAGAGCAAACATTTTCCATAGAAAGCCCTTGAAAACCTCTAGAAAATGCCGAGTCTTCACTGCAAAATTGGTCTAGCCCTTTTTCATATCCTAAAAGGTATTCATCATTAGCTACAGATACATTAAAGGGTAAACACTTAGCTAAAAACATTGAAAGTCGACTGGTTCGTCCGTCTTTTCCATCTTCGAACCCTTGGGTTGGCCAATGGGTCTTTTTGCATTCGTTTTTCTCAATGTTTGTACACCCTAAGAAAAAAATACAAAGCACGGCTGCAACGTATGAAGGTAAATGAGTTTGAATGCTATAATAGTGCATAAACTAATTTTTAAGGACATACAGGGTCGAGGTCAACGCTAAATATATATTCATCTTATTTAGACTAAAAGGTGAAAACCGGCATAGCACTTGCTATTAATTAAATGGGTTATATAGGCCATGCACTAAACCTCGCCAATGTCTTGAACGTTCTAGGAGATTCGATTGCGCAGACTACTAAGTAGCTTACTTTTTATAGCTGGCTTAACAATAGCGGGTTACGGAATTTATTTAAATTATTTTGGAGACCCTAATACCCTGATGGCCCAATTCGTTTGGTTGCCCTCTTTGGGTGTTCTAGCTACTTTTTGGTTAGATCATAAACTTTTAAGAAGTCAGAATAAAAGCTTAGCCAACCAAACTCGGTTTAAGTCAGATTTTATTGGTGTGTTATCCCACGATATCAAAACACCATTAGCTCGGATAAAGGCCATGGTTGACATACTTTCTTCTGATGTCAGTGTTCTAAAGTACGAGCAGAAAATGGCTTTGGTGCAAATCGAGAAGTCTCAGATGGAACTGTCAAATTTCATAGATAACATGGTTCAGATGAGTCACTTAGAGGGCGGTCAGCTTAATCTTAAATTACGAAGCGCTGATATCAATAAAACAATCACAGAAGTTGCAACAAATTTAAAATTTCAAGCCAATGACAAAAATATGGAACTTGTAACAGATTTGGAACCAATTTTCAGTTTTAAATTTGATCCGATTTTGGTGAAACAGATTATTGTGAACTTGGTAGAAAATGCTATCAAGTATAGTCCAAACAATACGCGAGTCTTTATAACTTCTGAAGACAAAGACAGCGAAATTATCATACAAGTTAAGGATGAGGGACTAGGTATTCTGCCGAAAGACCTACCTTTTATTTTCGATCGATACTTTAGGTCTCATTTGGCAAAAACAACCTCTACAAAAAGTTCAGGTCTAGGCTTGTACTTAGCCCAAGAGTTTACCAGTCTTCACAATGGCCAGCTTACCGTAGAATCCAAACAAGGTAAGGGCTCTGCTTTTACGCTACGACTTCCTAAAAGCAGAGAGGTGTTGAATGACCACTAAAAAGGTTTTAATTGTTGATGATGATCAAGGTCTTAGATTAGGTTTAAAAAATCACTTAGAGTCTTTAGGGTTTGTCACTTTTGAAGCTTTTGACGGTGTAAAAGCTCTTGAAGTATTTCAAAACGAAGGACCCCAATCATTTGATTTCGTACTACTAGATGTGGATATGCCTCGACTAAATGGTCTAGAAACTTTAAAGCGTTTGAAAGTCTTATCTCCGGCTACATCAATCTTAATGATGACAGCATATGCAACAATTGATAATGCAGTTGATGCTGTAAAAAATGGAGCATTTTCGTATCTACAGAAACCACTTCATCACTCGGACCTAGAAGTTGTAATGAAAAAAGCAATGAAAGCTCAAGGTTTCATTGAGTCCCTCAAAAATTCAGCTCCTATTTTTTACGATGAAAAACAGAAAATAATTGGTAATTCTGAATCCATGCAAACTATTTTTTCTGTAATCGATCGCTTAAGTCGTGTAAACACACCAGTTTTGGTCAGAGGGGAGTCTGGAACCGGTAAAGAGCTGGTTGCTAAGGCCATCCATTACAATTCACCTAGAAGGGAGCACCCATTTGTTGCTGTGAATTGCTCTGCAATTTCAGAAAACTTATTCGAAAGTGAATTTTTTGGTCACGAGAAAGGAGCTTTCACTGGAGCAGAGCAAAGAAAAATTGGTAAATTTCAATTTGCAGATCAAGGTACTTTATTTCTAGACGAATTAGGAGACTTGAGTTTGAGCATGCAGGTAAAACTTTTAAGAGTTCTTCAGGATAAAAGATTTACCCCAGTTGGCTCTAATGTAGAAATCGAAGCGGATGTAAGAATAGTAGCTGCTACGAATCGAAACCTTGACCAAATGATTATTGATAAGCAGTTCAGAGACGATTTGTACTACAGGCTAAACGTGATGCCAATCGGATTGCCTCCATTAAAAGATAGAATTAACGATTTAGAAACTTTAATTTCAGTTTTTGTCAGAAAATTTAATTCGGTTCAGAATAAAGAAATTCGTAAAATTAACCCTCAAGCACTTAGCTGCCTTAAGTCATACCCCTGGCCGGGAAATATCAGGGAGCTTGAAAATGTGATTGAACATGCATTTATTCTTAGCGACGAGTCAGAAATTATGATTCATCACCTACCATCAACTGTGTTGAAACACGCAAATATAAGTTTAAAATCCTTCAGTAGGGTAGACAACTCAAAAGAATTGTCTGACACCGGTATAGGTACAGATCATAATTCCAGTGTAAGTTTAATTGATTCTAAAACCATCAATATTGATATCGACAGTATGGATTTTCAAAAACAAAAAGATGAATTTGAAAAAAGATTTATTATTGAAGCTTTAAAGATGAACAAAGGAAAGATTAATCAAACTGCTTTGAAGTCCAATATTCCTAAAAAAACGCTTCTGAGAAAGATAGAAAAGTATGGAATTGATACACAGACTTTAAAGTAGCAAAATTCCTATCCATCAAACATTTTTTGATCTAAGTGCTAGGTTTTCTGTCAAGTGCAAATACTTTGCGCAATAAAGCCCTAAAAACCAGTCCTGTATTAAAAATATACTGGTCCCACGATTTTTAATTGCTTGTCTGAATTATAGTCAATAAAGTTATTCGAATATGACCAGAATGCCACCTCAAGCTTATACCAAAGAAGTACTTGCATCAGCGTTTGACTGGCTCTCTCGACAAGATGAAGCAGTTAAAAAGTCAATCCGCACTTCAGATGATTTGGTTGGACTGTTCCTTAAATCAACTCGTTTGAATGAAAATCAAAACCTGCAAAAAACAGCTCATCATGGATATAGTTCAGATTTATCAAGTGCTAAAAGCTTTAGAAATGAGTTACAAGGTTTAGCTTTAAATTTAAAGCAATTTGAAGAAAAACCAGCTCCCAAGCCTAAGCAAGAACGGAGTTCTGAATATTTGCATGAATTAAATTTGATGATGTCAGCACAAAAATCTCAGGCCTCTACTACTAGCAATACAAATTCTACTGAAGATTCTAATCACTCGATATCGCGGAACAGCGCAAGTTCCGAGCATGGCCATTTGTCGCAGCACGATTTGATACCAGAATCTCAGCCAAGTAGACAGACATCTGCTGACATCCACCCACCTGATGAGCTTTCTATGTCTACACCAAATAAAAATTCAAATTTTTCACAGCAAAATATTGATTCAGCTGAAACAGTTCTTTTGAAGCTGGATAAAAAAACTATCTCTGCGATAAATATCGCTAAAGATAGATTAAACTTAAGCTCAAACACCGAGGCCATTAGGGTTTTAGTTTCCTTGGGCGAAAAGCATCTCAAAAAAGTTTTTGGCTCGGAAGACTAGGCTCAAGCAGTCCGAAATAATTCACATGCCTTGGTTCAA
Organism: uncultured Pseudobdellovibrionaceae bacterium; assembly: GCA_963803705.1. Classification (GTDB taxonomy): domain Bacteria; phylum Bdellovibrionota; class Bdellovibrionia; order Bdellovibrionales; family UBA1609; genus JAMLIO01. The sequence continues at coordinate 396,157 of CAWDNU010000001.1, forward strand.
CCTGCGGCGTCGGCACCAATCAGGCTTACGCACCTTCGCCTGCGGCGTCGGCACCAATCAGGCTTACGCACCTTCGCCTGCGGCGAGCTAATTGCTCTACAGTGCTAGTAGTGATAACTAATAATAACATTATAAAAGAGTTTGTGGAGTGCTATCAATGGCTGATCAAAAAGAAGGCTTTTCGAAGACATTAAATTTACCAGTAACAGAGTTTCCAATGCGAGCTTCTTTAGCTGAAAAAGAACCTCTTAATGATTAAGAAATGGACTGACTCGAAAATCTATCAAGCAGATGATCGATAGAAATAGAGGTAAAAAGAAATTTGTGATGCCTGATGGACCTCCTTATGCTAATGGTTCGATCCATCGTAGGCCATGTTTTAAATAAAGTACTTAAAAGATATCGTTATCAAATATAAAAACCTGAAAGGCTTTCACGCTGAATTTATACCGGGCTGGGATTGTCATGGTTTACCTATCGAACTTAAAAGTGACCAAAGAACTTGGAGAATAAACGCAAGGACATTACTAAAAAAGATATTCGTGAACTTTGTCGTAAAGAAGCTAAAAAGTGGGTAGATCATCAAAGAGAGCAATTTATTCGTTTAGGTATTATAGCGGATTGGCAAAATCCCTACCTAACTTTAGATCCAGATTACGAAGCTGAAGAGGTCAGAGAATTAGGCCGTATCTTAAAAAATAACATTCTTTACCGTGGTCAAAAACCAGTTTTTTGGTGTCCTACATTTCAAACAGCGCTAGCTGATACCGAAGTCGAGTACAAAGATATAGAAAGCCCATCGATTTATGTAAAATTTGATTTAGACTGCAGAATCGGCTAAAAAAATTCGGTTTAACAGGTGATGCCTCAGTTGTTATTTGGACAACCACCCCATGGACCTTACCTGCAAACTACGGAATTAGTTTTCATCCTGATTTTGAATATGGTCTATATGAAACTGAACATGGAAATCATTATTATTGCGACTAAACTTAAAGACGCGTTTGAATCGAAAACTGCCATTGCGCTCTTCGATGCCATTAAAACTTTTACAGGAAAATGACTTTGATCGCTTAGAAGCTAAACACCCATTTATAGATCGAAAATCCTTACTTATGAATGGAACCCATGTGACCCTAGATGCTGGTACAGGTGTGTGTTCATACAGCTCCTGCTCATGGAATTGACGATTACAATATCGGTCAGAGGTATGACTTCCAATGGAAAGTCCGGTTGATGAGGGTGGGTTGTACAATGACAGCTTTTCTGAAATGAAAGGTGTACATATTTTAAAGGCCAACAAAATCTTGGTCAGAAAAGATGAAGGAATCTGGTCAGTTACTTCACTTCAGCACTTTTATTCATAGTTATCCTCATAACTGGAGATCTAAAACACCCTTGATTTACAGAGCCACTCCACAATGGTTTATTAATGTGGATGAAGAAAAGTTTAATGTTCGAAAGATGGCTTTAAAAAGCATTGAGGAAGATATCAAATTTTATCCAGCATGGGGTAAGGCACGGCTTAAAGTCCATGGTGGAAAATAGACCAGACTGGTGTTTAAGTCGACAAAGAATATGGGGTGTTCCTATTCCTGTTTTTTATTGCGATGACTGCGGTGAAGCACTCATCAATGAAGAAGTTATTAACACCGAGTTGCAGACAAATGGAAAAAGGTCACGGTATTGAAGAGTACTTTGACGCTCCAAAAAATCATTTTACAAAGGAATAATCTTGGGTCAGTGTAAATGCGAACAGTTCACAGCGTCTCAGGATATTTTAGATGTGTGGTTTGATAGTGGTGTTTGTCACGCGTCTGTTCAAGATCGTACGAGAAGGGCTTCATACCCCTGCAGATATTTATCTAGAAGGTAGTGACCAGCACAGAGGATGGTTTCAGACAAGCTTGCTTTCATCCTTGGCCTCGAAAGGTATTCCACCTTACAAAGCTTTAGTGACCCATGGATTTGCTAACGATGAGCGCGGCCACAAAATGAGCAAGAGTGTAGGTAATGTTGTCGATCCTCAAAAGGTTATAGCAAATAGTGGCGCAGAAATTCTACGCTTATGGGTCGCATATGAAGACTATGGACAAGATGTCACTGTTGGACCTGAAATTTTTAAACGCGTCTCTGAGACTTACCGACGTATCAGAAATACAATGAGGTTTTTACTTGGTGTGGTCAGGTTCTGCAAAGGTTGACGATTTACTTCCAGTGACAGATTTAGATTTTATAGATCGATGGGCTTTGCACCAGTATCAACCAGCTTATAAATGACGTCACTGAGAACTATGACAATTTTAACTTTTACAAAGTGTATCATTCACTGAATCAGTTTTTCACGGTCCAACTGAGTGCAACCTACTTAGATATTTTAAAAGATAGACTTTACTGTGATGGTCAATCAGTCAGAACGAAGAAGGTCTTCAATGACAGTTATGTATCACATGACAAATGGACTGACGAAGATGATGGCACCTATACTTTCATTTTTAAGTGACGAGGTGCACTCTTATTTCCCAGGGGACAAAGGAGAAGAGTATTTGGTTGAGAGGTTTCCTTCACCCCAAGAAGACTGGGAATTTTGAATCTGAAGCTAAAGACTTTCAAGTTCATCATGACATCAGAGGTGATGTGACTAAGAAACTTGAGCATTAAGAAAAGACAAGACCATTGGTTCTAGTCTTGAGGCTGAAGTGAAGTTAACTTTGTTGGGCGAAGATTATAAATTGGGCTCCAAATATGAATCCTCTTGAAGAAATCTTTATTGTTTCAAATGGAGTTAGTCAAAGGTCCAGCAAAGTATTTAGGTTGCTAAGTACACTGGTCAAAAATGTGAACGCTGTTGGAAGATTTTTGACGAGTTGAGCAAAAGCCTGGAATACTCAAATGTTTGTCAACGATGTGCAGAGGCATTAAGACTTAGTATAATTTTCTATTGTTATCTCCATTACGTATAGAAATGCGACTGAACTAGCTTTTCAGTATACTATATGCTGCAAATTACAGAACATTATAGGGAAAAGAGTTATGAATAAAAAATTTTTATATTTAATCATCATCACTTGTTTATGGTTGCTATTGATCAAATGACTAAAATGTATATCACTATGAATTTCAGACTTCACGAGTCTCTTCCTATTATCAAAGATATTTTTCATATCACCTATGTTAGAAACACAGGGCAGCCTTTGGTATTTTCAGGGATGCAACCTGTACTTTTTAGGAACATGTATTTTTTCTAAACTTCCACCAGTAGCGATGCTCGTAATTTTCTTTTTATGAAATCAAACCCCGGACAAAGATAAAATTCAAAACATAGCGTTCTCAATGGTATTTGCAGGAGCTTTAGGAAATTATATTGATCGATGTCGATTTCAATATGTGATCGACTTTTTAGACTTCCATTACAAAAGAGTTTGGACTTATCCAGCGTTTAATGTCGCTGATATGTCTATAGTTATTGGAGTATGCTGTCCTCTTTTATTTCATGATTACGGAAGAAATGAATAAGAAAAAGAGTAAATAATTTGTATCCCTTCATTTACTTACAAGAATTATAAAATTTCAGTATATTTTCTAGTATTGGCAGCAGTCTACTGTATTGGTATTCAATACTTTTTTTTAAGAGTCAAAAAAAAATCATTAAAATCTACTATAGCCGCTGATTTTTTACTGGTACTTATGTTTTTCGGTTTTTTAGGCGCAAGACTATTTTATGTACTTTACCAAGAGCCAAGCTTTTATTTTACTCATCCCAAAGAGATATTTTCTGTTTGGAACGGAGGGTTTGTCTATTACGGCGGGTTCTTGACGGCAAGCTTGTTTGGTTATCTGTTTCTTATTTTTAAAAAACAGAATGTTCTTAATTGGTTGGACGCGGCAGCGCCAGTGGCAGCTTTAAGCTACGGTCTTGGTCGTCTGGCTTGTTTCTTTAATGGTTGTTGTTATGGCGAAACTACAAATTTTTTTCTAGGTGTCAAATTCCCAGGTCTTGAAGGGTTAAGACATCCCACTCAGCTTTACGCTGTAGTTTTCGAGCTACTGATTTGGATGCTGCTTTTAACTTTAGAAAGCAAGCTTAAATATGTTAAGAATAATAAAGGCACGCTCTTCTTTCTTTGGCTTTCATTACATGCCATAGGCCGATTGGTTATGGAGTATTTCCGCGCCGATCCACGTGGACCATTGGTTTACGGATTTACTATCTCCACATTAATAAGTCTTTATATCTTAGCTTGGTCTGCAACCTGGTTTTTCTTTTTTAAACTAAATTCAAATTTTAAAAGATAAATGACTTAACTACATAAAGTATAGGTATAAAAAATTAGGGGCCTAAGTTATTGATGCTCAGGATTTCTAATAAAAATAACTGAACTGTGTAGACAGATTAAAAGCCGATCGACGATCAGATTTTAAGTAACTGGCGTTAATAGATATGGCTGAATTCACGTCTTCGAAATAATTTTGCATAGCGAACGTAGTTTGATTGGCGTAGTCTGCACTTCCTTTAAAAGTGGTCATAAATAAATTTTTATTTTCAAAAATTAAATTACAATCTTTTGACAAGGTGTATTTTAATCCCAGAATTGGGGCTGCTCCGAAACGGATCGAATTTTCAAATCGACCGTTAAACTCCGTCACGTTAGAAAACAGTGCGTAAATCAGAAGCCTCTGGTTTGGTAAAATAAGCTTAGACAATCCAATGTCAAAATTTAGATATCCGGCCCGTTGATTCCATTCTTTAAAGAACTGTTCGGATTTGTAACCTGCATTTAATCGCCAGCTATATTTTTGTTCCAAAGTCGTGATGGGCATAAAAGCGTCGATACCAATCAACCTAAAGCTATCTAATTCAAATTTTTGACCTGACCCAACCAATTCTCTTTTCTGATCAAAATATAAAAAAGTAAGATCAAAATAATTAAGACTCATAAGTGGGCTAAACCCTCGACTAGAATCAAGTATGTCATGTAGCCCCTGTTTGTAGGATAAGCTGACGCCATGGTTTGTTGTAACATTATTGCCGCTTCTAGCCTTATAACCTAACGAAATTCTGCGAGGCGGGTGAGAATTGTGGGGCGTAATTTCAGGCTCTACATTCAAATTGACACTGCTGTTTTGCTTTTTACTAATTGCAACTAGCAGGGGACGCTTATTTTTAAGCAACCTAGATTCATTTTCTATATAGTCCCCAGCGTTTTTATAATCATAGAGCAATAAAGTGGTTTTCAGATCATCAATTGGATAAGCTTCCAAGTTTTCAGCGGTGACTGTTCCAGAGTTTAGCTGTCTTACAATATTGGAAAATTTTTTTATATCAATTTTTGGTTTAGCTTTTATGACGCTGACCAATTGTCGCCTTAACGAAGGCCTATATTTAATTGTCTTTACAAGTCCTTTTGTTTTCAGCAAACTTTTAACAGTTTCGATAGGAACTACAAAACGACTTTGGAAAAATTTTTCTAAATATAGGTCAGGCTTTATGGCTTCAATCACCCTGATGGCCCAATATGAACAGTTTTTATTTAAAAAGAAATATCTTGAAGATGCATTGCCTAATTCCCAAACATGAAGGTTTAAAAAAAATACATCTTCTGGTTTTAAGTTCAATCGATACTCCCAAAGATCCCTGGACTCAAAATCGTTATATTCACGAACCTTGTAATAGTAAGGTATAGCTGTGAAATCACCCCTAAAGAGACCAAATAACCCTTTGAAGGCATAAATTAAACCGAAGTTTTCTGTGCTGGTGGCTGCATAGTTGATACCATAGTTTAAAAGGTCTAATTCCAAACCGTCTTCCTTATTTATTTTTAAAAAGGTGTGGCCGAAGGCAGAGGAGGGGTTACTGACATAGTAGCTTGAGAATATCAAAGATACTGTTTTACCCCTTGTTCTGGCTAAAAATTCATTTAGCTTTGTGCATCTAGACAGCTTGTTCAGCTGGTCGAGCTTCAAAGCTTTATTCAGCCAAAAAAATCTAGCAGGAAATTTGCAAATAGGATGTTTGTCAGATATTTTTTCGATGTCAATTTTATCAAAAAAAAAATCTATACTTTTACCAAGTTCATTTAGTGGGCTGAACTTACCTCTCCTAGATATAAAAAATTTTGGATCCGAGACTTCACTTTTATAATTTCCAAGCCAATCTGGTTTGTAGTAAAGAAGTCTTAACCAAGACTTTGAGTAGGCCAGTGTTTGATTTGAAGATCCAAATTCCTGTTGAGTATTTTTTGCGTTCAATGAACCTGAACTTAGGATCAAAACAGTAGCTAAGATGAATAAAATTTTACAAAGAGTAATCTTAGTAGGTCCCACGGCCTAAACATAAACCTTAGGGCCAGAACGTCAATGAATAGTAATATGGTTTTAAACTAACACTCGTTTAAGGCATGAATCCGAAGGCGTAATTTTTATATACCTTCAGATGAAGAAAGAACGGCTGCACATGAAACTTTAAAGCAAGGCATACCCTAGTGATAAAATTAATCTTTAAATGCACTTAGCCTAGGTTTGCGTCACAAACCTTAGAATCAGTTATTAACTTATCGATATTTTCAACTATTTGGTCTGAGCTTATGATGTCATTTGAAATTACACTTTTGTAATTAGACTTCATCAAGCCAGTAAATTCTGACGAATTTGAACAGCTGTAGATGTTAGCTAAAACAGAAACAGACTCTCCTTGTCCTATTGCTAGTTCGTTTACCACTGCATTTTTGTTAGCAGCCACGAACACTCTTGCTCTTTCAGTTCTAGAGGCTAACTTATTGGCATCACAGTTAAGTAAGCCAAGCGTGATAGAGAATGTCTGACTGGCAATTCCGTTTGTTGTGGCAGCCATTACTTGCTCGTACCATTCGTTTTTACCTTCGAACACCACAGAACCTAAACCGCAACCCGCAGCTCCATAACTTGCTGCAAATGTTTTAAGTCCAAAACCTAAAATTATTGTAACTGCTAATATTTTTTTTAACATGTAAATCCCCTTAGTGTTAAATTATAGATCTACAATATTAGTTCGTTAAGGCTTGAAGATCAACTGGTACATGCGTTGGTCATAATCTTTAAGGACCCTATATTTTTCGGCTTCAAGCTTTAAACTTGGACCAAGTTCAGAGTGCAGAATCGATGAAACAAAAGCATATGAAACCGAATCATACGAAGATATTTTTTCACCCAATAGAAATTTTTTGGATTCTATAAAATGAGCTAGGGATTTTATACTTTCCGCTCCCAATTCATGTATTTCCTCGTTAGTGTGCCTAGACATCCCATGGCCAGTGGCACTTTTTTTCAAGTTTTTTCTGATCATACTAGTTATAGGCCCTCGAACAAATCTTGGTATGTTCGAAAAATACATGGATTTTAGCTTTATCCAGTTCTTATCAACAAACCAGCGTTCATGTAAAACACTCCAATAAAAAAAATCCTCTAACATTTTGGTAAATGCAAAACCTTCCGCCATCTGTCTGTCAGTCAGATGCGCATCAATTTCAAGATTGTATTTTTTGGTAAGGTACTTTTGAATAAAATAAGAATCAGAAACCAGGATATTTTTATCTTTCAGTACTGGTAGTTTACCTTTCGGAAACTGACTTGGATTATCCTTAAATTGAGTTACCCGATGTTCTAAATTGTTCATTTTAAGGAAAATCTCTGACTTCGAGCAAAACGGACTATTGTTAATAATAGGATTACCGTCTTCGCGGGGGTACACAATAAGTTCTAGCATAGTTTTTAAGCCTCGATCGATGTTGTGGCTTAGTTATTGCCATATACACTGTGTGAAAGCATGGTTAGTAGTTAAACTCATTTTAATTTCAATTCTAGTGACATTATTTGTCAACTGCTCTTCAAATAATGACTCTCAAGTTGTCAGGCTACCAGAGCTCGTTAACCCCAATACTGGCTTGCGAGAAATACGCCTTAGAAGGTACGATTGTGATTCCACTACAGACCAAGCTAGTCCTTTAAGTTGTGCTAAAAATGAAGAGCTTATATCCCAACCTAGACCTCAAACAACCGCTGCAAGTAAGCCTAAAGTGGACCCCTCTGGACCATCAAGCGAGACTATATCCAACGAAACACCTAAGAGCGTTAAGTCTGCATCTGAGCTAAGTACGAACATAAGAGTCAATGAGCTTACACCTTGGCTAAATACTAAAAGCCGTACTGTAGTTAATCCAACGGTTATGCACAATGATCTGAAAGAAAAGTTTTACCTGACAGCTTATCTAAGGGAGTTTTCAACCGACGATCAGCAATTTAAAGACTATAAATACGAATTTGTTGGAGACCTAAAGACTTATAAAAAAAATTGGTTAGCAACCAAAGAAAGAAGATACTTAAATCTGAAGATAGCAACTTCTGAATCAAAGCAGATCGTAAATGCAATAGTACACTGCTTTGATATACCTAGGTGTAAAGAAATCACAGTGATCGTTTCTTTTGCAAATATTGATACAAGTGGTAATAGTTTCATAGATTCCAGAGCCTTTCAAATTGACCAAAGAGAAGCCAGGATTACGCCAGAAAATGCTGTACCAAATAAAACAAAAGTTTCGATCCAAGAGCCAGTCTACTTAGAAGATATAGAAACTAGCGAAGAACTTTCAGAAAGTGATAACGACGATTCAGAAATTGTGTCTCATGAACAGGATATCACTCTAGATGAAGGAGATAGTCCTGAAGACATTAAAACTCGTCGACCCCTACTAAGACCTGATCATATTGATCAGCTTTGTGAGGGATTGATGGGCGACTCTAAAAGTCCTTGCCCTAAATATCTAGTCGATCCCACAGTTGAGAAACCAAATCCACTGCTTGCATTATCAAACCTCAGACCAAAACCAAGACCAGACCACTTAACTAAAATAGATTCGCCGCTAGTGGTTGCAGACTCCGTAGATATAGTCGATGAAAAGGTTTTCCCGCTGGAAGAAGTTATTCTAGAGCCTTACACACCTAGAGAATCAGAGCCAGATATCGACCTTCTACCAAAAGTTGATAGCAAAACTTATAAAAAATTAGACTATCTAGAGTTTTTACTAAAGAAACAGCTTGAAGCATCTACTGCGAAGTCTTCGCCCAATATAGATGTAGAGCCAGAATTTGAAGAATTCGATATGGTCGAGCAAGATAAAACTGAAAAAGTCGAAATAGACTACAGCGAACCCATCAATCAAGATTCGCCTGAAGAAACAGGGTTGGCAAAATCCAAACGACCGACTAAAAGACCCGAAAACCTAATGGCCAAATTTATCGAAAATCAAAATGTAGCTTTAGTTCCATTCGAAAGTATTGACGGCAAATTCACCTACGATATTTCTTTGTGCGGAGAACATTTAATCAAAGCTAAAAATTTAAATTACTACCAAGCAAGGGGCGATTATAGCTCCGGCTCAATTGTGAAGGCCTCCCATTACACAGATTCGCCTTACCAAACCATAGATCATGCTCCAAGACCAAATAGGCAGTACGGCTCTGAAATTTCAAAACAAGTATTGGAATTCGCAGGTTGTGTTCTAGAGCAAAGGTACGGTCAAACTCTTGAAAACCAGATTGGCAGTATCTCTTTTGAAAGGGGTGGAAGGCTAACCTTCATTAGTAGACCCGGTTCCCATAAATCACATCAGAATGGCTTGGATATAGATGTCTCATATCCCCACATTAATAAAAAGACGAGAGGCTTCGATAATTTTGCCAACAATCTAGAGGAATCAAGAGTTATAGCTGCTTTTGATCAAGCCCGTCTAATGATATATACTGATCGCGTTACCATGCTTTTTACAGACAATCGGATTCGTACAAAGTTTTGCAGATACCTAAAAGCAAACGATAAGTTATCTGGTCATCGTAATGTAGTTGAAATGTTCATGAGACAGTGGCCGGGTCATTTTAATCATTATCATGTTAGGGTTAAGTGTACTCTTCAAAATGAAGGCTGCGTTTACGAAGAATATCCGAAAAGCAGCTACTGTGACGGCAAATAACTTTTTCTTTTGGATGTGTTATTTGCGAACGTCCACAAAGCAATGCCTTAACACCTTGCTTAGCCATTGCTGGAAAGATCTAAACAAACGAAATATCCCACTAGACAATCAGGCTAATTAATCCAAAAGCTGTATTAAATACAGATATCTGTGAATCTTTCGAACAGCTCAGCGGTCATCATTTAACGAATTTGTAGATAAAACTGGCGCCACCAAGAATTTTTCTATGCTCAGCAGATTTGAACTTTGCTGAAGCTAGCACGTTTGTGACAAGTATTGGTCCAGAAGGAAACTTTGAAGAGGATTTACTTAAATATTGATAAGCAGACCTTTTTCCAGAAATCAGACCGCCAAGCGTGGGCATCAAATATTTTGAGTAAAAGCCAATTAATGGACTTAAAATTCCAGCGTCTTCAGAGCCAGTTTCAAGCATCATCAGTCGTCCACCGGGTTTTAAAACACGGTACATTTCTTGGATAGCTAATTTAAAATTTTCGACGTTTCTGATTCCATATGAAATACTTAGAATATCAAAACTTGAGTCATCAAAGTTTAAATCACAAGCGTCGCCCCACTTGAACTCAACGTCGATATTCTTAGCTAATGCTTTCTTTCGGGCTTCAACTAACATCGGCTCACAGAAATCTACGCCCAAAACAGAAACTTTTTGATTGGTGTACTCCAGAAAATCAAAAACTAAATCGCCCGTGCCCGTGGCGATATCTAACACTAAGTCAGTAGGCTTGACCTCGCTCCAGCGCACAAGTTTTTTTCGCCAAGATCTAGCCATTCCAAAGGTGATAGCATCGTTGGCAGAATCATAACTTGTTGAAATCTCAGAAAATAAGTTTTGTATTTTGTTGGATTCAGGCCCTTTCATGCACGTCCTTTTAGATTTATAGAATTAGGCAGTTAAAAATATTGATTTCTATTTGGTAAGTATTGATTTACGGCACTCTTTTTAAAAATTACATTTCACTAATTCATTAACCGTCTTTCAAAAATTGACTGAGCTTGGTGCATTTATCAAGAACGATTTTAAACTGCTTTAAATCTAAAGCTTGGTCTTTATCTGATAGTGCTTCACTGGGATTGTTATGGACCTCAATGATCAGACCATTTGCTCCAGCGGCTATTGAAGCTAATGCTGCTTGCTCAACCAGGTCAGAACGTCCTGTGCCATGGGAAGGGTCTGATACGATCGGATACTTACAAAAATTGTTTGCGTATGCGATAGCATTAACATCTAAAGTATTTCGTGTTTTGGTTTCAAAAGTGCGAATGCCACGTTCGCACATGATCACTGAACTGTTACCGCCTTTTTCTAAATATTCAGAGGCGTGGATCCACTCGTCAATAGTGGCGGAAAAGGCTCTTTTCAACAAAACTGGAAGTTTTTGCTGCCCAAGTTCTTTTAGCAGATCATAGTTGTACATATTTCGTGCTCCAACTTGAAAACAATCCACCACTTCAGACATCTCTTCAATTTGACGTGGATCAGTAACTTCGCTGATAAATCCCATCTTAAGATGCTTTTTAACTTCTACAGCCCATGGATATGCCACTTTGCCATGTCCTTGAAATGTATCTGGCCGAGTTCTTAGTTTATATAAACCACCTCGAAGCGTTTTTATGCCCAAGGCTTGCAACTGTTCGGCGATATTAAAGAATTGCTCTTTTGATTCGATTGAACATGGCCCTGCAATCACATTGAAATCATTGGTAAAATTAGCATTTAGGACTTTTACTAAAGTTTTATCGACTGTGGGGTATGTTTTGGTAGTGGTGTCAGCGTTCATTTTTATCCTTATCGAGCTATGTGAAGTTAGCTACTATTTCGTCGATTGTCTGCATAAATTCTTGGATTTGGGTTTCATTTTCATGTTTAGCGTTTAATTTCCATTAAATTCCTATATAACTAAAACCTAAGAAATAATTCAAAAGTTTTGGGCGGCAACTAACATGGAAAATTTTTTGAAAAATGGCGCGGTTATTTCTTTAAGTGATCAAAAAACTTTTTTTGCCTCCGAGTTTGTTGTTGATGAAGATTTGACCGTTCCCTATTTTTTAGCGCCTAAGTTCGACTTGAAAAATTTGAATTTAGCTCACCATCCAAAGTTTCTTACCCCTGAGATACCTTTGTCAGTGCTTGAGGCCGCTGAGAACACGGAATTTATATCTTTTGATTGGGTCGGACAGTGGGCTGAATATAAATCAAGCTACGATATAACATTAAGTGAACTTAAGGCCGGCAATCTTAAGAAAGCTGTACCTTTTGTGGAATTTCAAACAAAGAAACCCAAAGATTTTAATCAAAATTTCTTACCGCAAATTTTGAATAAACTATTGAAAGGGCAGAGCATGGACCAGTTCGTTTATGGGCATTGGTCCGATGAAAGTGGTTTTGTTGGGTTAACTCCAGAAATTTTACTGCAGAAGAAAACTAAACATAAATACTGCACTATTGCCCTCGCAGGGACTTTACCATCTACCGACCTTACAAATATGTTGGACGATGAAAAACTTTTCCAAGAGCATCAGTTCGTAGTTAGAAGTATTTCAGAAAGTTTAAGAGATCAAAATTTAACTTGGAGCCTACCTTCAGAGAAGAACTACGGCATTTTAAAGCACCTCTATGCTGAGGCTAAATTCGAATCTGGTCTTACAATACAACAGCTTGTTTCTCGACTTTCACCTACATCAGCAGTAGGTGTTTACCCCTCTGAATTATGGCCTAGCCAAGATCAAATACTTAGAAGTGAACTGCGAGGATCTTTCGGAGCCCCATTTGGATTTGTGACCTTAGATGAAGCCCAAATTTTAATCTGTTTGAGAGGCTTATTTTGGGATAAAACTTATTTACGCGTGTTCGTTGGCGGCGGTATTACAGCTAAAAGTGATTTCAATACTGAAGTGCAAGAATTAGAGCTAAAGTTCAAAAGCACTAAACTAAAACTAGGTTTCTAATTATGACAAATGTTTTTAGAGCGAAAAAACTTCTACAAAAGCTTATTGCTTTGGGAGTTAAAGATTACGTAATATGTCCAGGGGGCAGAAATGCTCCCTTCGTCAAGGCCTTGGGCTCGTATAAAGGCGATGCGATTAAAGTGCATTGGGGCTTTGAAGAACGATCAGCCTCATTTTTTGCATTGGGTTTGTCCTTAAAAAATAACGACCCTGTTGCTATCTTTACCACTTCGGGCACTGCATTCGTAGAGACATCCTCTGCGCTCTTAGAGGCCCACTATTCAGGACAGCCCTTGATAGTGATTAGTTCGGACAGACCCAAACGGCTGTGGGGGACTGGGGCTCCTCAAACCATGGTTCAGAAGGATTTTCTAAAGTCTCACTTAGGACCAAGCGTTGACGAATCTTTCGATTACAGTTCTGTTAGCTATCCTCTGCATATCAACTGTGTTTTTGATGAGCCACTAATAGATGAAGTTTCTGGAGATTGGACTTCGGCACTAAAAGTTGAAAATTTTGAAAGTAAAAATGCCCTCAATTTAAATACTTACAAATTTGAGTTTGCAAATTATGAATTTGAAAAAATTAAAAATCTAATCAAGTATGATAAAAAGAAAAAAGTAAAAGTGCTGTGTTTACTTAGTGGCCTTAATAAAAGCTTCAAAAATTCAATTTCAAACAATATTTCTAATATTCCTGTTGATTTTTATTTTGAATCTACGGGGGAAATACAATCTCATAGTAGCCAGCTTAATTCTGTATTCTTGAAAGACACTGACGTTCTAGAAACTTACGATCTTATAGTTCGGGTAGGAGCAATTCCAATTCATAGAATTTGGAGAGACATTGAAACCAGAGAGTTTAAAAAAGTAATTCATTTTTCAAGGCTTCCCCTGCCTGGCCTTGCCCATGGGGAGGTTTTTAGTTTAGCAAATTTTCATCTTTTTTTGAAAGACCTCATGAGTTTAAATTTAGAAAAAAATTTTAATAACGCTATGAGAAACTGTGGTTCAATCAGCCAAGAGCAAAAATTTTATGCTCTGCTTAAAGAGAAGTGCTCAACCTTGAGTAAAAAAATTGATAGCGCCAACCAAGAGTCGAATCCTGTTTTTTACCTTGGAAATAGCACGCCTGTAAGGTTCTGGGATCTAGATAAAACTATTAAGTTTGATGAGGTTTACGCATCTAGAGGTTTAAATGGAATTGATGGCCAATTGTCTACTGCAATTGGTTTGTCATTGAAGTCAGAAAATCAGAAGACTATTGCAATTTTAGGTGACTTAACTACGCTATATGACCTAGCAGCCCCATGGTATTGGGCTAAATTATATGCAAAGTTAAATTTAACCCTGATAATCGTAAACAACTCGGGTGGGCAAATTTTTACTGAAATTTTTGGCGATAAAAATTTTTTAAATTCTCATAATCTAAAATTCGTCAATTGGGCCAAAATGTGGAACTTAAGTTATTCGAAAATTCATTCAATCGAAGAACTCAGTAAAGATTTTGATAGTTGGCCAGATGTAGTGGAGCTGGAAATACATGGACCATATTAGAACACACGCGATCGCACTGCATGGCTTTTTGGGATCAAAAGAAGACTTTTCTTTTTTGAGCACTAAGATTCCAACGTTTTTTGTTGATCTGGCTCCTGCAATTTTCAAAGAAAACCAATTTGAGTCCTTTGATCAGATGAAAGCTCGAGTCTTGAAAGATATCGAAACAGAAATTAGACGATTGCGCGGCTCCACAGAAGAAATTGTAATTTTTAGTTATTCAATGGGAAGTAAATTCGTCTTTTCAATAATAAAAAGTATCTTGAATCTGAACTCTGAAGCTAATTTGAAATTTGTTTTTATATCCACCCATTTTGGGATTTACGAAACAGAGATTGAAAAAAAAACAGAATTAAAATTTAGAGACGACATGAATACAACATTTTTAACACTTTTAGAAAGCCTTTCAAAAAAGCAATTTTTAGAGAAATGGTCCATGCTTCCTCTTTTTTCAAACGATCAAAGGCTTGAATCAAACTGGTCGCTTGAGCAAATCAGTCATTATTTTAAATTTATTAATAAAAGCCAATTGCTAAACGATTTAGTTGAAATTTTAAAACAGTTAAATGCTCTTGTGGTATATGGGTCTGATGACTTAAAATATAAAACCCAAGCACTAAGTTTAAAAACTAAATTAGGTCCACTTTGTCAGGTAAAATTTATGGAAATTGCTGGTCGAAGTCACAGGCTGTTAGAAAACTCTGACCTTAATCAAATTTTAGGCTCTCAGTTTTTCTCAAGTAAATAAGGATTAGTAAAGTGAATTTAAAAACGCTAGTACTGGCATCTAGGCCTCAGACTCTAACCGCTATTTTAGGTCCCATTCTGGTAGCAAATTTTTTAGCTTTGAAACTGTCTCCAGAAACCTATGAATTTATATACCTATTTCCTATTTTAATTGCGGGGCTTGCCATACAGATAGCAACAAATCTTTTCAACGATTACATAGATGCTTCCAGAGACGGTGATAAGCAGGATAGGTTAGGGCCCATAAGAGTAACATCCTCTGCAATGGTTGACGCTGCCACAGTAAGACGTTGGGCAATTTGCTTTTGCGCTCTGGCACTTTTAGCTGGACTACCCATAGTGCTAAAAACTGGATGGTTGTTTGTGATGCTTGGCCTTACCAGCATCTTACTGTCTTATCTATACACTGCCACTCGCTTCTCGCTTGCATATACTGGAATTGCAGACTTCTTTGTAATATTCTTTTTTGGTGGATTCGCGGTTTGGGGAAGTTATTATACATTAACATTAAGATTTGATATCTTCCCTTTTTTGCTTGGACTTCAGTTAGGATGTTTATGTGATATTCTATTGATGGTTAATAATTTAAGGGACGAAAAACAAGATATTTTAAACCATAAAAAGACTATTATTGTAAGATTCGGACGAGCCGTGGGGATCGCAAGTTATTTTATATTAATATTCGCTGGGTTTTTAGGTACTTTTTTTTGGCCTGCTAAAATTTACGATCTAGGATTTTTAATTATTGCAGCACCTTGGTTTCTAATTAATATATATTTATGGAACTGGGTCAGACGCCACGATCCAAGTCAGGATTATAATAAAATTTTAAAATACGCGAGCTTAACTTACTTTGGATTTTGTCTTTCAATTTGTGCAGGGCTCTTGCTTAATATTTAAGTGATAGCTTTAAGTCTTTAACCTTAGACCGGAGAAACTTTTAACATTGAATCCCTTATTTTATAAAATCTTTAAACTGTCACCGAGTTCTGCAATTAATTCTCGTCACGGAATTGAAAAAGAAGTTCAACCTATCGAGGGCATGATATTTAAGTTAAAATATGGATTTTTTGATTTGTACACTAGTATGACTCTTCACCAAGCATTAGGTGATTCTGATATCGAGCAATTTATAGAAAATATTAAAACTAGTTTACCCCGGGTGATTCAATTGAATATGAAGGAAGAGTACAAATTAAAAAAAAATTGCAAATCCTTTAGAAGTATTTTAGATGAAAATTTGAAAACTCATGCCACAATTCAAAAACAATCATCCGCTAAAGTAGATCTAGAGGTAGCGGCTAAATTTTACGAAAAAGGTTTCAAAAGAATAAAATTTAAAACTGATATAAGTTTTTTTAATAACCACACAGAATATTTAAATTTATTGACTAAAAATAAAGATTTAGAAATAATTTTTGATTTCAACAGCAGTGCTACTGCTCAAGATTTTGAAGGGATGAATTGGCCTTCAGAAATCATAGAGCGGTCATACTGGGAGGACCCAATCAGCCTTGATTCTGCAGCGGGTTTGCTGCAGCTTAAAAATTTAGGTTACAAATTAATTCTGGATCAAAAAAACATGGCCAATTATCAAGAATTAAAGCCACTGATACCTTTGTTCGATATTGTAGCGGTCAAGCCAACAAAAGAATCAGTTATTGAGATCTCTAAGGTTTTTCCAAAAACAAAGCTTATGATAACTACCAATATGGGCGATGAATTAGATCACGTAATATCTGCATATTGGGCGAATTATGTTTACAAAAATTTTAGTGCGCGATTCTTTGGTGCTGGTTTGTATACTAGACATTTTTTTACAGATTCGTCTTTGGACTATTCCGCCTATGACAAAGAATCGGAACCAATGGTGAAGGCATCTTTTGCAGTATCCACCGACACGGCCTTTGGTTGGGGTTTGGACGATCAACTTTCGAAGCTTGAATGGACTTTTCTTAAGGATACGGATTTTGAATTTTGATGATTTTAAAAATAGTTTTCTAAAAAATATATACCATTTGGAAAATGAGATATTTTGTATTTTTGATGTCAGTGAATTTGATGCTAAGAGTATTTCTCAATTATGTAAAAGGGCCTCTGAACTTGTAGGGGAGGGATTTATTTTTCAAACCTCTGGAACGACTGGGGTAAGGAAGTTTGTGCTCCATGATTTTGATTCCATTTTCTGTTCAGGATTAAATATTAATAGATGGTCAAATGTAAACTCTAAGGATATTTTTATTTCTCCTATTTCCCTATTTCACATGGGCGGCTTCAGTGTATTGGCTAGAGCAATTATAGCTAATGCAGACGAGGCTACTATTTTAGATAGCTGGAGTCTAAGTGAATTTATAAGACTTATTGAAGAATCCTCTGCGACTACGACTTCACTTGTTCCTTCGTTGATTTATCAGATAGTGCAATCAAAACAAATTTGTCCAAAAACTTTAAAAGTAGTTTACGTGGGTGGTGCACCTTTAAGTTTGGAACTATACGAATCTGCTTTAAAGCTCAAATGGCCATTGGTTAGGACTTTTGGATCTTCTGAAGCTTGTTCTCAAATTTTCACCCAGTACGATGTGTTAGACAATAAATTATATTTGTTGCCCCATTGGGAGGTGAAAACTGATAGCGAAGACTATCTACTAATAAAAGGTCTAGCACTATTTAAGGGTTATCTGACTTTAGCCGATTCAGCTGTTAGTTATAGCCCAGTCTGTTTGGATAGTGCTGGGTTCTTCAAAACTGAAGATCGTATTAAGCTTAAGCCCACCGCAGGTGAGGATGAGCAACTCGACTACAGCATCACCGATCAAGCAGTGGTTAAACGACGCCCACCTTTTTCCATCCAAACTTTTTTGGGCCGAGCCAATGACCTTATTAAAGTAAATGCAAGTTTAGTTAACTTAAGTGAGCTTAGGTCAGAATTCCACGACTTCTGCCTAGTAGATCAGATAAGTCCTGAGCACAATTTTATTTCAGCGCAGAAAGATTTGAAAGGTGGATATCGGCTAGTTGTAAATTCAGACCAGGTTTCCAATCTCTTAGCTTCCAAAATCAGATTATGGAATAAAGACAGGCCGTCAGAAAAAAGGATAAGTGGAATTTATTTTATTGATGAAATATCAAAGACTGAACTTGGAAAAGTTAAGTATAGCAATTTATTTTGAAAACCAGATCAAGCGTTAAAAATTGATTAAGCGGCTTTAGGCATAACAACGTTTCTACCAGCCTGCTTTGCAAAAAATAGATTTTCTGCAGCATCCTTCAAACCCTTTTCTATAGAGTTGTTTTCGTTACTCAGTTTTACTTCAGTTGCGCCAACGCTAATAGTAATATTTAGACTTTTAGATTCTCCATTTCCCATGTTTTCTGCAGCCACTATTCCTCGTAACCTGTCCGCTAAAAGAACAGCCTGAGAAATATTAGTCTCAGGTAATAGCACAGCGAACTCACCGCCGCTTATTCGTCCTACAAAGTCTATATTTCTTACGTTGTTGCTCAGGCATTTCGCAAACGAAACAAGCATTTTATCTCCGTTATTGTGACCTTGTTTGTCATTAAAGCTTTTGAAATGATCGATATCAATCAGCAGTAAAGATAGCGGACGGCTATAACGGCGTGACCTAAACACTTCAATTTCACCATTTTGAATAAACTTTTTCCTGTTTAAAAGTTTGGTCAACATGTCTACGTGCTGTGCTTCAGCAAGCAAGCTTTCAGAGCTGCTAAGATTTTTCAAGGTAGGTTTTAAAATGCCAAAGGTATAGATACCAATGATCAACAGAAGTGAGAAACCAAGAAGTAACTGAGTTACAACAAGTAAGGATCTGCTTTTTTTTAAATTCTTTTGATACTCAATTTCTAGTAGGTCGAAAGACTCTAAAAGTTTCAAGTTTGATTGAGCTATAACTTTGTTGAAGTAAACTCTTGATTTTCTTGATCTCAACGAAGTTTTTAAGAATTTATCTACGCTTTCCAAATATATTTCAATTTGGTTATTAAATGAAACGCCAGTTCCATGGTAAATACTTTTTAGATTTGATTTAGGAATTACAGAGGTATTATAGACCCCCAACAGTGCTTCGTTATTCTCTTTGAACTCTTGAATTGTCACTTTCAGATCCTCAAGCACAGATTTGTTTCTCATCATATATTGGGATGATAGGCTAGAGATGCGTTGAGTTAACATATTTTGTTTATCTATTTTTTGGATTGCTGAATTCACTTTAGACTGATGGTCTAGATATTTGTATGTGATTGAGCCGGAAATTAAAAGAAGACCAAATACTATAACAAAAGACCCATAATAGTTTTTGGTCAAAAAGGAAATAAAACTCTTCATATTGTTCCCAACTTCTGTAAATTTTGAATACTATTCTTTTTCGGTCTATTATATTTTTTATTTAATGGTATTTATTGGGAAATTTTGAATTTTTGCGCAGAATCAAGTTAATTGCTCCTGTTTTAACAGTTTCTTAAGCTATAACGGTTTTAACTTAAGTGTTTTTGTTAGAATTATGAATGATTGCGTATGTGTTGTGATATCATCCAAATATGGCGCGATATTTTTCTGGCATTCTAGTTTTTGTCATTGTTTTGCGGTCGACGAAAACTTTAATTGCTTTTACTTCGCAGTGAAGAACCTCGTTTTTTTTGACTAAATAATGGACAGTAATTGAGGATTCGGTTGGATTGATAAAGTTGACCTCGAAATTGAAAGACTCGTTGCCCTTGATTGGTTTATAATAGTCGCATTCAATTTTGCGCACTGGGGCGCCTTGGTCAGACGAAAACCATTCGTCCCAACTTATTCCAATTTTCGGTAATGCTTCTTCTAAAGCCTGATGCACTAACGAGTAAATTGATCCGTAAAACAATATGCCTACAGGATCACATAGATCGAATGGTATTCTCTTTATGATTTTGACCATGACTCTAAGATGAACTTAAATTATATATGAGGGCATGACCCTTGCGTCATTAAGATGCACTACAAAATTTATATCCGGCTAGCGGGCTTTTAAGACCAGTTCAATCGGGAATGGGAAATTGATGTTTGGAAGAGATTTAAAAATTTATAGTTCAAATGACTTCCCCAAGGACTTACCCAGGTTAAGTGATCTGTACGATAAACTTTTTGCTGATGGTAAAGGTTTCAGAGGCCAGCTTGTAGTCGAAGTTGCAGAGGTTTTGTCTTTACCAGAGCTTGACCAATTGCTACTAGCCCAGACCGTTGAATTTATACATAATTCATCTTTGCTACACGACGATTTGATTGATCAAGCTCCGCTTCGTCGTGGAAAAACAGCTATGTGGAAGGAATTTGGTGCCGAATATGCCGTGCTTGCCGGTGACTACCTGCTTGCTCGGGTGATGGTTAATCTGTCTAAGCATGGACATATTAAGCTTGTGCAGGTGACTGCGGAATCCATTAGTGATCTTTTAGAGGGCGAGTGGTTACAAGATAGTATTCGACATGATAACAGCGTGAGTTTTGAAAAAATGAAGAAAATACACGAACTTAAAACGTCTTCTCTTTTTTCGTGGTGTTTAAAATCGCCTTTTGTTTTTAAAGATTATCCTTCTGAAGTGGTTGATGAAGTCTCTGATATTGGTCGTAAAATGGGATTACTCTTACAGAGAAGCGATGACCTGTTGGACTTCAATATCAGAAATTATGAATCTAAAGCTTTGTTCATAGATCTGAAGGCCGGATTTCTTAACTCCTTTGCAATCTATCTTTTTAGAGATCTAGAGTGGTCACAGGATTATTTTACGATTTCTACAGAGGAAGAGCTTTTTAAATACTTTTCCAAAGAAGATTTAAATTTAAAGCTAAACGCTTTTGACGATCTGAACGTAAATCTTATTGAAGAAATAAAAAATCAAACAGTAAAATTAGTTCTGTCTAATCCCGAGCTTTCTAAACTTAAAGATATGGTGTTTAAAATTGTTTCAAAGCTATACTGGAGAAAATAGATTTTGCTTAAGTCCTGCCTTGAAGGTCTGAAATTTACAGAGTCTAGCCTTTTATTGGATCTTGATTTAAATGCAGAAGCCCATCCAACTTTTAAAGCTTTAGTTCAAGCTGACCATTTTCAAATAAAAGCTTTCGAAAAACAAGATCAGTATACACTTTCAGTAAAAAACGGGTGCCTATGTGTTTTAAGTGGAAATCAGAAACCGATATATGTGGATTTTGCCAGTCAAAAAATCAAATCCCAAATTTCAAAAACATCTAGGAAAAGCATAATTAGTAAAGCCCTAGGCTTGAAACAAAATCAAAAACATTTTATAGATTTGACTGCTGGATTTGGCAAAGATGCTTTTGTCATTGCCAAATATTTTTCTAGAGTGACTTTAGTTGAAAGGAATCCAATAGTGTTTCTACTTCTACAAGATGGCTTGAACAGACTTAGTCTTCAGCAACCTGATTTGGTTTCTAAGTTCGATCTCGTTTTTACGGACGCTGAGTCCTATCTAGAACAGGCCGAAAACCTTATGGATTCTGTGGTCTATTTCGACTTTATGTTTTCAGACAAAAGATCTAAAAGTAACAAAGAAATGTCTTTTTTAAAATTTATCACGAAACTCGATGCTCCAGTTAATTTGGAAAACTGCCTTTCATTAGCGACAAGTAAAATCCCAGTTAGAACAGTACTAAAAGCTAAAGCTTATTCAGCTTTAAAAAAGCCGAAACAAATTTATCAAGGACCTACAGTTAGTTATTACGTATTCAAATAGCCAGTTTACCCTAAATTTGCTAATACAGTCCTTTTACAAGAGCATAGTTTCACTATGTTATTTTATAAAAATTCAGTCACCATTGGTCAATATTGATCAATGGTGACCAATATTAATCAATGCGTAAGTACGTTAGGATTATTCGATAAGTACTTCAGGCCTTTCAGCTCAATGAGTGCTTGGACAACAGAACTTGAAAAGTCCTTTTCAGAAACGTAGTTAGAGTACTTTTCAAGGTCGTTCAAAGCTTCTTGATAGAAGCCTAAGTTTTTTTGTAGCAATCCTCTGCGCGCGTGCCAAAAAACTTTCTCAGGATAGATATCCAATATGCAGTTGTAGACTTCTAAAGTTTTTTGAAAGCTCCCCTTCAATAGCAGCTGATCAGCAATTTTCGTTAATAATAAATAAAATTGAACCTGCGGTGTGGGGTTGATGTCCTCTTGGGGGTTTGACAGGTCCTTGCCCTTTGCTTTCTGTCCTCTTTCTTTTAAATTTATAACATAGGTCTTTTCTTCATCATGAACCTTAATCAGATGAGAATCTTGGGTGGACCAAATTTTAAAGTTTATTTTTAGTTTTTTGAGTAAGTATTGATAAACCATTGACACTAAATTTGAGTTTCCCAGATTTTTGTCGAAAAGGTGCTTCAGATAGATAGGCGCATCGTCGTCTAAACCCACAATTAAACTCTCTTTATCAAAAAAAACAGAGTTCAAGATTTCGATTTTCTGGTCCATCGACATCTCAACGGTTTCAAACTGTTCGCCAAGAAGTATAACTTTATTTGATGTCGAGAAGCTGTAATCTTCTCCGTTAAAATGAAAGTGTAGTAGGTCTAGTCCGTGAATAATTGAATCTGGCTTATCAAAACACATAGCCTTCAGTTGTGAAATTAGATCTTTCATAAGCCTCTCGTTTTACTTTTTATTAAAAAGAGTTACATTTGACAATGACGAAGTGAATTGCAAGCGCTTAAAGGTCTAGTCGGAGGCAAAAATGTCCAGTGAATCAGAGCAGCTGCAGCAGAAATGCGAAGAACTGCGACTAGAACTTATGCAGAAAACAAGTGCAATCGACGTATTTAAGCTAGAGCTTGAAAATGCCAACAAGACTTTGCTGGACCTTAAACGGCGGTTGGATCAAGACTATAAGTCCTTATCGGATTTGTTCAAGTTGATAGTTCCCACAAAAATTCCCAAGATATCTGGCTTCCAATTTAGCACCCAGTATAAGGCTGGTTCTGATTTCTACGGAGACTATTTTGACGTTTTCGAACACAAAGATAAATTGAAGTTCGGAGCCTTGCTTTGCAAAAGCCCAAGTCCATCTGTTTCAGCAGTGGTTTTGGCCCTTTTGTTAAAGTTAAGTCACGAATTCGAAGAAAAAGTAATGACAGACCCAAGTGAACCCCTGCGGCATTTAACTACCGAGTTAACAGATCTTGAAACTTTGCCAGATCTTTTTTTAGGTTATTTCAATAAACGCGATTTTTCTTTTATGTATTCAGGAATTGGGGAAATCAGGGGTTTAGTGCGCTCGGCAAAGGACCAAAATGTTGACTGTTTTTACGACGGTCAAGCCGATCTCAAAACAAAGAAGTTAAAATTAGATGCAGGTGATACCGTGCTGCTGTTAACTAGCGGTTTTTTTAAATCGGCAAATGACAACGGAAATTATTTAGCCATAGAAGAAGTTATGAGTGCTTTAACCTGCTTACCCAAGGAATCAAGCGTTCACGACCTTCGACATGAAATTTTATTTGTTTTAGATAAACACCTAAAAGGTGCACCTGCTTCCCATGATACAACTTTGGTTATTTTTTCTCCAGATGAACCAGTACTTCGTTTAGCTTAATTGGAATAAGGTTTACCTTTATCTTAATGTTTGATAATTATCTAGGTACACAAAAAATAATTTTAATGAGGGTGATTTAAAATGGCTGAAATATATGAAGGCGCAGTGGATCGTGGACTTGAGGGCGTAGTAGCTTGCTCTACTGGAATTTCATCTATCGTTGATGCCACTTTATCTTACGGTGGTTACACAATAGAAGATCTTGCAGCTAACGCATGTTTTGAAGAGGTCGTTTATTTATTATGGAATAAAGAGCAACCAACTGCTGAGCAGCTTGAAGCTTACAATAAGAAAATTAAAGAAAATCTTTTTCTTGAACCTGAAATGATGAAAATTCTAAAATCCGTTCCTACAGATGTCCATCCAATGTCTTGGTTAAGGACTGCTGTATCTTTGATGGCCCACTGGGATAAAAAAGAAAGTGATATTGATTCAAATGCACAAGTTGAAATTGGTTTTAAGATGGTCGCTAAATTACCTTTGCTTGTTTCTTTCTATGAAAATTTGCGACAAGGCACTTTAGATAAGATGCCAGACCCGAAGCCTGAAAAAGGCATCGCTTGGAATTTTCTATACACCTTGAATAGGAAAGAGCCTTCTAAAATGGCAGTCAAAGTTTTTGACACCTGTTTAGTTCTTCACGCAGATCATGAACTTAACTGTTCTGCTTTCGCGACCAGAGTCACTGCATCATCCTTAAGTGATATTTACTCGTCAATAGTTAGCGGTATCGGCGCCTTGAAAGGGCCTTTGCATGGTGGTGCCAATGAGCAGGTGATGTTAATGCTCAAAGAAATTGAAACTGTAGAAGGCGCTAAAAAGTGGGTTAAAAGTGCTTTGGCCAACAAGGAAAAGATAATGGGTTTTGGTCACCGTGTTTACAAAAATGGTGACCCTCGGGCAAAAATTCTAAGAAAAATGAGCAAAGAACTTTGCGAAGAAACAGGAATGTCTAATTATTACCAGATGTCTGAAGTTATTGACAATACAGTTGAAAGCGAGAAAGGACTTTTACCCAATGTCGATTTCTACTCAGCTACTGTTTACTACAGCATGGGCATTCCGATAGACTTATACACGCCTATTTTCGCCTGCTCCAGAGTGTCTGGTTGGTTAGCCCATATTTTCGAACAGTATTCAAACAATAGAATCTACCGGCCTCGTGGTCAGTGGAATGGCAAAACAAATCAAAAGTGGAATTGACTCAGGCCATACCTAGAAATTCTTGAATAGCTTTTTGTATACCATTAAAAACTTTATGAGGTTCTTCGTCGTACATATAGGCTGGCGTTGAAACCACTTTCGATTCTCGGTCAGTTATAAAGTCGTCAACAGAACATACAATATGCTCGCAGCCTGAGCTTACTATTTGAGCTGCTGTTTGCTCATCATTGCCTATGGTAAGAGTGATAGATTTCTTCTGACCAAGTACTCTAGCAACCAGAGCAGGCGCAATGCACATTGCTAAAATAGGTTTAGAATTTTCGAAAAATTCCTCGAGCACTCGCTTAGCGTCTTTGTGAACACTGCATTTCGGTCCATCCTGGGCCCAAGAACATAAATTTTTGACCACACCGTACCCACCAGGAAAAACAATACCGTCAAATTGAGAAGGACTCAGTTCTGAAAGATCTTGAACTTTACCTCGGCTGATGCGAGCGGACTCCTCTAGCGAATTTCGGATTTGATTTTCTAAAAGTTCATCTTTGAAATGAGATGTTGGAGTAAAGCTTTGGCTTGGTGCAAAAACTTGGTATTGGATCTGATTTTGTGCTAATCCAATGAATGTCGAAACGGCTTCGGTTATTTCAGAACCATCCAAATATCCACACCCTGAAAGTACTACGGCAATTTTTTTTTGCATAAAAAACCTCGAAATTTAAAAACTATTTCAACTACCCTATTACAGATGAATATTAAAAAGAAGTCACTATGCCAATTCAAAAGTTGATTACGCTTTTAAAAAGATACTATCCAGACGTGCGGTGCGCACTAAATTATTCTAATCCTGAAGAGCTTTTAGTAGCTACAATTTTAAGTGCCCAATGCACCGACAAAAGAGTTAATATTGTCACTAGTACACTTTTCGAAAAGTACAAAATTCCCGATCAACTAGCAAATGCAAATTTAAAGGTTCTAGAACAGGATATCAAGTCCACTGGTATTTATAGAAATAAGGCCAAAAATATCAAGTTGTGTTGTCAACAGTTAGTCAATAAGTACGATTCAAAAATAAGACCTGATATGCAGATCTTGCTGCAGCTGCCAGGAGTCGGACGAAAGACAGCTAACGTTGTGTTAGGCGAATGCTTTGAATTAGCAAGTGGAGTAGTCGTGGACACCCATGTTAAGCGGCTCTCTAATAGATTGGGTTTGACCACATCAACTAATCCCGTGATCATCGAAAAAGACCTAATGCGATCAGTTCCCAAAAAATATTGGATAATTTTCTCCCATTGGTTGATTCACCATGGAAGAGGTCCATGTAAGGCTCGCAAAACTCACTGTGAAGATTGCTTCCTTAAAAAAGATTGTCCGTCTTCGACATTCTGAGTTTGCCGTGCTCTACAAAACAGTTTAACTTTGGTTCATGATCACTGAATTACTAGAAAGTCTTAAATACGTTGGACACTACTTTGCTATTTGTTTCTTAAGAATTTGTATTGGTGCTCATATCTTGAATGTCGGTCTGGCCAAATATTATGATGACTATTTAAATCAGCCCTTGATTTCGGCGCAAGTAAACGAGTTTCTAAATATAAGCCAAAATCCAGGAGGCATTAATTTTTTCTTTCTGGAGCTGGTGCGCCCCTATTGGAAAATTTTTGCCCAGATACAATTTGGAATTGAGTTTGTAGCTGGTGTTTTATTGATACTAGGCTTTTTAGTTCGGCCGACTGTGATTTTGCTTTTAGTCTACTTCTGGTTATTTTCATACATTCAAGATCCAATTTTATTGCCGTGGGTAAGTGTTTTATCTATGACACTGGTGGGACTAGGTTGGTCAGGTGCTGGCCGATGTGTAGGATTGGACTACTATTTTTACAAAAGGTACCGTGGGTTTTTGTGGTAAAACTTTTATCATCTATTGGCATCTGTTTTCTGATTTTAAGCATTGCTACATTTCAATACTACGATCCAACAGAAAGTCGAGTTGTTTGCCAGTACAGGATTTTAACATCGAACTCATTTCATTCTAGCATTGGGCAGTCTATCAAACAAAAATATAGAGAGAAATATGGGTGCGAATTAAACTTTGCAGTCGTTAATGGCGCAAAACTGATCTCTAGCCTCTACAACAAACAGCCCAAACAGTACGATATACTTTTAGGGCTGGACCTATTTCAGATACAAAACTTGTCGGCTCAGTTGATATATAAATTTGATGTAAAAAAACTGCAAATTCCTAATCCCTACAGACACTCTTACTTTGCTTATGATGAAGCCCCGATAACTTTTTTTTTAAGAAATTCATCTTCAACACAATTTGATGATCTTAAGAACTTTTTTGAGTTCCTTAATAAAAATGGCATGTCTGTAGCCATCCCACTCAAGACGACAAGTGTGTTGGGAGCTCTATTTGAAAAGTGGGTTATTATTTCTAATATTGTTAACGGAGATGGCTCTGTCTTAAAAACCGTGAAGTACGTAAAGTCTTGGTCTGAGTCACTTGGTTTATTCGAAAGAAAAATTGTGGACGGGTTTCTAAGTTTTGAAACTTCTCAGATATATTTTTTAAATAACAAGAATATCAAGAAAATTACATTGAATTCTGGGCATCCAAATCTAAAAGAGTATCTAGCATTTTCGAAATTTTCGAAAATGCGTCAGGATCAAAAAAAAGAATTTATCGAATTCATACATTCCAAAGAGATCCAGGACTTAATTTTGAAAAAAAACTATATGTGGCCGATTAGCAGGCAAGAACATGAGTATCCAGATTTAAGAACGCTAAGAGTTATTGATTTGGAAGACATTGTAAATTGATTAAAGCTGCAATTATGGAATGTACGAAAGGTCATAAGAGCAAAGTTGTGAATAAACTTGTACCAAGACTGCCGTTTTGGTAAGCAATAAGACTTGATAGCGTAGGGCTGTTCAACAACATTTTACAATTTTAGAATTGGGTCGAGTGCGATGAAACTAAGTAATAAATTTAGCACTATTTGCTCTTGCGCTATTCTATCTTTTTTTGTGCTGCCCATTATATATATATTGATTCAGTCACTAGAAATTCAGTCCTTAAATTTTTATTTAATTTATAAAAGCGTTTTCTATGTTATTCTTCAATCAGTATTAAGTGCCTCATTTTCTTTATTAATGGGTACCCTGATAGTGTTATCCTACTTGAAGAAGTCAAAACAAGTGCAAAAAACCATTTATTGGGGGCTGCTGCCACAAGCCTTACCGACAGTTCTAATTATTTATTCTTATTTTAAAATTTTTTCTTTATTTGGTGTGTACCCCCAATCATATGCGCACGTAATAATTGTTCACGTCTGCATAAATATGGGATTGGTAGCTTTTTTGATGCTTCCACATCTTCAGGTTGAAGTTGAAAAAAAGTTGCACTTAATGTTAAGTTTAAAGCTTTCGTTCGGCAAATTTTTCAAGTTAATTATATTGGGTGAATTAGCTCCTACTATTTTGTATATCTGGATTTTAATACTTTCATTTAGTCTGACTAGTTTCTCTGTTCCGCTTCTTTTATCAGGTCAAATACCTAGTAGTTTTGATTATCTTATATATTTAAAAGGATATGTGGAAGGAGATTGGGCCTCTGCATCCCTGTTAGGGCTTTTCGAATTTGTATTTTTAGGGTGCCTCTTTTTTTTGAGAACTCAGAAATTAACACTTTCCTCAAGAGCTACAAGTTACGTGGTCCTAAGAGATAAAAACTCTATTTTTTTTTGCATTAACTTTGTCCCGCTGCTGTTTATTTTTCTAAGTCTTCTTCACTTTGGAAATGCAGACTTTGGAAATGCCGCAAAAGCGTTCCAACATGATTTTCTAGAAATACTAATTAATACTGTATTTCTGTCGTCTTGGACTATTTTATTTTACACTCTCTTTTTTTGGACTCAGCTATATATCTTGAAATTTCAATTTGTCAGAAAATTTCACCAGTTTTTTTGGCCTCTTAGTCCAATTTTACTCTCTTTTGTTATTTTGAATTTCTCCTTGTTTTTTGCTGATTCGCTATACTTAAAGATTGCATTCACTGGACTTGCAATATCTTCTTTTATATTTCCAATAGCTTTCAAATTTTGGATTTTACCAGAGTATTACAATATAGTTTATTTTAATCGTAAGTCGGAAATTCTTAGTTTAGATTATCCTAAGGTTTTCAATCAAATTTTGGTACCCTACTTTAAATCTGCTTACAAAACGTCATTAGCCTATGTTATTTTATTTTCAATTGGTGACTTCACGCTGAGTGGCATTTTACTATCTGATATAAATACTATAGGTATCAGTATGAGAACCTATATACAATCATATCAGATTATCGAGGCTCAATTGTTAGCGATTTTCTTAGTCATAGTTTCATTGGTTCTGATTTATGTTATCGGAGGTGTTAGAAATGAAAATAGCTAACTTTGAATCTCTGGTGGGTGATTGGAAGCTGCAAGTGGATGAAGTGAACCTGGAACCTGGACAAGTAACCTTGATCCACGGCCCTTCTGGTTGTGGTAAAACTAGTTTCTTCCAGGGCCTTATTGGACTTAACGAAGCAAAATTTAGTCTTACGATTGATGGGCATGAGACATCAAAAATGAACCCTTTTGATCGTAATTTTTCGGTTGTATTTCAATTCAATAATCTATTTGAACATTTAACCGTTTTAAAAAACTTAGAACTTATAAAACCAAATGGTTTAAGCTCAGAACAATTCGCAGACTTAATAAACCCTTACCAAGTTCAAGATTTACTTTCTAAGAAGGCCAATGTTTTATCTGGCGGAGAAAGACAGATGATTTCATGCATTAGGGCTTTCCTGCACAAAGGAAGACGGATGCTATTGTTGGATGAGCCATGGAGTTCTATGGATTTTGATAATAAATGCGACTACCGAGCCCATTTACTAGATTTCCTAAAGCTAAGTAAAGTCCCCTGTGTGCTAATCAGCCACGATAAAGATGAAGAGATTTCGTTTCTAAATCCGAAATTTATATACGACTTTACTCAGATGGCACGCTTTGAAAAGGGACAGGCTCCTGATTGAGAACTGATTTTAATTTTTTTTTGTTTCGCGTACCACAACATAATTTTTTGAGCCACCTTCGACGGTGACTTTTCAAGGTAAAGACTTTTAAACATTGAGCTTTTCTGAATATCTTTTGGTATTTTAATGCTTCGATCGGCAAGTCTACAAATCACTTTGGCCAGTTCTACATTTCCCAAAGATTTTGGTTTAATCTCTAATAATAAATTCTTAATACTAAGTGCTGCCGTTGTTCTTACATCGGATGGCAGTTTCTTATTTTTAATAACCTGAAGTCGTTCGTCTATAATTTCTTGTAGTGTCTTTTCATAAGCGTTTAAAGTTTCTAATTCTGATTCTAGGTCTGTTAAAAGATCAGTTGCCAAATTATCGTCATTAGGTCTTGAAAGGAGCATGGTCATTGTTTCTTTCAAAGGCTTAATAGTCAGTTCTGCTTGGCGGGGGTAACTATATTTCCTAGAGGCGTTAATCGCACTATTTTTTATCTGTCTAAGCTGATTATAATCCATAAATCTAAGTTTATTATAATCATAACTAGAGGCATAAACTGTCTGAACTAAAAAAATAACACTAAAAAAAATCAGTCTGATCATATTCCTAACCTCTTGGTTCCAAAATGGAGCTTGATGTATATAGTTATACTTCAAATTGTACTTTAAATCATAGTTTGGGCGTTGTATTTGAGGTCATTGAAGTATTCTTGACTTAAGTTTAGTCGGTCTGTTTTTTTCAGCCTTGTCCTGAGAGCAGAGTATCTATAAACTAGTTATTGAATTTAGCAGTTAGATCAAGAAAATGTAATTAATTTAATATAAGTGCCCTCTAAGTAAAATTACGAAGCTGGGACGCCAAGGAGAATTAAAAATGAAGAATTTTGTTTTAGCGATTTTTGCAGTTAGCACTTTAGCGGGTTGCGGAAAAATTATGAAAAAAGTGATCGAAAATAACCCGGACATCGTTTTCAGTGCGATTAAAAAAGATCCAGAGGGCTTTTTCAACACAATAGAGTCTACTCAGGATCAGATGAAAGAGATTGCTCAGAAAAAAGCTTCAGAAAAACAAGGCGAGGAATTAGAAGAGGCATTTAAAAACCCTGTTAACCCAGAGATTGGTGATGACAGAGCAATTTGGGGTAAAAAAGATGCACCAATCACTATTGTAGAGTACGCAGATTTTTCTTGCTATTATTGCTCTGAAGCATCAAAAACTATTGCAAAAGTTAAAGAAGCTTACGGCGACAAAGTAAGAGTTCTATTTAAGCATTTCCATGTTTTAGGAAATCCTAACTCCGTGTATGCTTCTCAACTGATGGAAGGTATCGGTAAAATTGATGATGAAAAAGCTTACGATTTCCACAAGGTAGTATTTGAAAATCAGGCAAAATTAAAATCTGATTCAGCTAAGTCATTCTTAGAGGATGAAGCTCGTAAGATAGTTGGTGCAGCAAACATGGCGCAAGTATTAAAATTTGCTAAATCTGATGACGTTAAAAAAATGATTGAGTCAGACAAAGAAGAAGCTGGTGGTAAATTTAAACTTCGCGGTACCCCTGCGTTTAACATCAATGGTGTGACTCTTCGTGGCGCCGAGCAGTTTGATAAATTCAAGCAAGTGATTGATAGACACCTAGAAAATAAGGCAATCAATTAATCTTTAAATCAAATTTTAAAAATATCAAAAAGGCTTACGTAAAATGTAAGCCTTTTTTCATTAGAAAATTTTGCAGCAAAATTTTGGCTAAAACCAAGCTTTATTCGAGCAAGTCAGCAACAATTTTTAAAATTTTGATTAAAGTGATAGGAATTTAGGTGAAAGAATGGATATAATCGTTTTTTCACGTCCGTAAAAAATTAGGTAAGGTGTCTTTTGTTAAGTATTAGAATTAAAAATTTGGTGATGTACCTTTTTTTCGTTATCACTTTAGCCAATTGCGCTTTTGCGCCTTTAACTGATCCGATAAGTCCTCAAACAATCGGTAAAGGAAATCAATCACAGCAGATCGCTGCTGGTTACCCTTATCTGGGCTATGTTTACACAATGGGTGTTGGTGAAACCTTTGATTTAGGACTACAAATGGAGTCGCAAATAAAGGGCTTTTCGATGGGTGCGAGGATTTTATTACAAGCCACAGATTACTCTGAAACAGAGTGGAGTGGATCGTTGTTGGGTGGGGCAGGTCTAACGACTGAAGGGTCTTACGTTTATGGTGGTATGGTTTGGGGGCGCAAATTTGGTTTTTACGAATTAACCTTAACTCCAAGGCTAAACTATACCAATATTAGCAGGGACATTGACGAGGATGTCACCGAAGACTTCCAAGATTTGTACTCTTTAAGGTTTACTGAAAAAGGCGACTATTTCTATGCGTCTTTATCCGTTGCTAATACCTTCTGGTTTAGGCCCAGTTTTGGTTTTACGCTTACCATTGGCGGAGCCTACTTATTTCCATGGATTGATTCTGTCGATAGCAGCTTTGTTGCTCCCTATGGTGGGATAGGACTTATTTTTAAATAATTGCAGTATAAAAATGTTATCAAATTGAGCTGTAAAATTATTTAAAGTAATCCAACAATTTTTGTCTCGTTTTTTTTGAACTCAACTTTTAGGGCTGTAACTTTAAGTCCCTCTTTAACGGCTACTTTTAAAGCACTGTCATAGGTTGGGTCAAGTTCCGCTGCTATTTCAAAAGCTTGAATACCCTCTCTTTGAATTACGTAAACCATCTCGCAAGAGTGTCCTTGTTTCATTAGCTTTCCTAGCTCTTGAATATGTTTAGTTCCCCGGTTGGTCACCGAATCGGGAAACCTAGCTACACTGCCGATGGCCATGGTTACATTTTTGATCTCTATAAAGTGAAGTTTGGGATATTTAGAAATATTCTTAATTTCTGTTTTCTTCTTTATAGCTCCTAGTGAAGCTATGAAGTCTGGTTTAATTTTGTCTAATTCTGGAAAGTCTTTTTCGCTCCAAAGGGCCATGTCCAATCTTGATTCCGAACTAACTTTTACTTCTTTTTGAGCTTTGCCGTACTTGGACCAGTGAGGAATTAAATTATTATCCCATGCCTCGTAAACCAATGCGTTTGAAATTCCAGTGTTCACACCTATTCTTGATCTTTCAATTACCATTTGTTCTAAAGTCCATTTCAACTTTCTTTTCGGGTTCGAATTTTGGGTTAAGTAACAAGTGGCGTCTTCAGCTATGCAGGTTTTCATGCTTCCAGTATTAGGGACATGAGCAACGACGCTTAGTCCATCAATTTCGATATCAGCAAAGAAACGTTTATAGCGTTTTAAAAACTTGCCCTTGATAAGTGGACTTTTGTAAATCACTTAAACTCCAGGATGTAATAAGGCTAGGGTTTTGAAATAAAATCTGGCAATAAAACGCTAGAATTTATAAGTAATCATAACTTATGCTGACCTTTTAAATGATAGTAGAGCTGATGTGCTGCATGATTGGACAGCACCCAGGTAATAAAAGACGAGCCCAAAGTTTATGCGGCATCAAGCGCGGTAAGCCATCCATACAATATTAGTGCTGACTTAAACGGTTTTTTTAGCTAAAACAGGAAGTTATGAAAGCTAAGATAGACAAAATACCCTCTGGTCGAAATACGATGCCAAAGCCGTCTTGGATTAAGATGCGTCCTCCTGCAGGCGAAAAATATCTTGAATTAAAAAAAATGTTTAAAGAGCTTAATTTAGCCACTGTTTGCCAAGAGGCTCAGTGTCCTAATGTTGCAGAATGTTGGTCCGGTGGAACAGCGACAATTATGTTAATGGGTGACACTTGCACCCGTGGCTGTAGATTTTGTGATGTTAAAACAGGCAATCCAAAAGGTGAGATCGATACAGATGAACCCCAAAAGGTAAGTTATGCCATTTCTAAAATGGGTTTAGATTATGTTGTTTTAACAAGTGTTGATCGTGATGATTTGCCAGACGAGGGCTCGGGACACTTTGCAGAAACCATCGAGTTGATTAAAATGCTAGATCCGGACTTAATTGTGGAAGTTTTAACACCTGACTTCAAAGGTAATAAAGATTTTGTTAAAAAGATAGTTGATTCGAAACCAGATGTTTTTGCGCATAATATCGAGACTGTAAAAAGGCTTACTCCGGCAGTCAGAGATCCAAGAGCTGGCTATCAACAAAGCATGGACGTTTTAAAAATGGTTAAAGATATAGATCCGAAGCGATATACAAAATCCTCTATAATGTTGGGATTGGGCGAGACTGATGCCGAAGTCCAAGAGTGTCTTGAAGATTTAAGATCAGTTGGTTGTGATGTGATTACATTCGGCCAGTATTTGCAGCCCCAGAAACGCCACTTGCAAGTTCAAAATTATATAACTCCAGAAAAATTTAAACAATGGCAGACTGTTGCTGAGCAAATGGGATTTTTATATGTAGCCAGCGGCCCTTTAGTTAGAAGTTCTTACCGTGCAGGTGAGTTTTTTATGAAAGGAATTATTGAAAAGCAAAAGCAAAATGAAAAGCAAAATAAAATTTAGATTTACGCAAATTTTTTTGTAAAAAGGTTAATATAATTAAATTATTTAGATAGGAGTTTAAATGTCTCAAATTGAAGTAGCGTTACCAGATGTAGGCGAAGGCGTCACAGAGGGTGAAATGGTGAAGTGGCTAGTAAGCATAGGTGATTCTGTTGAAGCAGATCAACCCATTGCCGAAGTTATGACAGATAAAGCTACCGTTGAAGTTCCGACTGCTCAAGCTGGCGTCGTCAAAGAGTTTAAGGTGAACGAAGGCGACGTAGTTCCAATCGGTAAAGTGATGTTGGTTTTAGATTCTTCCGCTGAGAGTTCAACTGGCTCAGCAAAAGATGATCAAAAAGCCAAGAGCGATGGTCAAGAAACGCAAAGCTAAAGACGATGCTGACGATGCTAAAGGCAAAGAAGTTGAAGCAGGTGATTCAAAAAAAGTTGATCAACAAGATTCAAAGAAAAACTCTAAGTCGTCAATTGTGAGACCAGAAAAAGAGTCTTCTACTGAATCAGATGTGGTGCCTCCGGCAGCTGAATCAAAGGTTTTAGCCACACCGTCAACTAGACGTTTGGCACGTGAAATGTCCATCGATATAAACGATCTACAAGGCTCGGGATTAGCAGGTCGAGTGACGAGAGAAGACGTGATGTCTACTTCTAGCGGAAATGCATCTGATCAAGGAAACGTTCAGCCCTTAAGCTCACCGTCCAAAGCTAAACCGACACTAAAAGATATTCCTAAAGCCGGCTTTTCAAACATTCTCCTCTGGTCAGGAGGAAAGAGTCGCTATCCGCGGCGTTCGTAAAAAAATTGCTGCAAATATGCAAATGGCTAAGCATGTGATTCCGCATTTTACTTTAATGGATGAGGCCAATGTGACTGAACTAGTTAAATTTAGAGAGTCCGCAAAAGCTGTGGGCCAAAAGTATGGGGTGAAAATTACTTATTTGCCTTTTGTTATGAAAGCTTTGATTGCAACGTCGAAAGAATTTCCAATGTTCAATGCAAGTATCGATGATCAAGCTGAAGAGATCGTATATAAAAAATACTTTAATCTTGGTTTTGCAGCAGATACGCCAAATGGATTGATGGTTCCGGTTATCCATGATGCCGACCACAAAACTATTCTCCAATTGAGTTCTGAAATCATAGATTTAGCAAATCGTGCTAGGGACGGTAAACTTAAGCTAGAAGAGATGAAAGGTGCTACTATTACTATTACAAATATTGGAAGTATCGGGGGCAACTACGCTACTCCAATTATTAACCACCCTGAAGTCGCTATATTGGGAATGTACAAGATAACCGATAAACCGCTAATGATTAACGGCAAATTTAGACCAGCTAAAGTTATGAATTTAACAGTCACTGCAGATCACAGATTGATTGATGGCGCAGTAGCTGCAAACTTCTTAGCCTCTTTCATCAAAAAGTTGGAAAACCCAAGCGAGTTAATGTTGAATATGGTGTGATGAAGATATTGAAGAAGTGCGGTGTCGACATCAGTAAATTATGCCGTTGCTGCGCAGCTGGATGACCAGTTAAGGTAGTTTTGACAAGCATTTGAATGCTTGTGAACCAAACAGGTTATGACCGGCGCACGACTGAAAGATGCTAATTGCCTCGAGCCTTTGGAAATTTATTTAGGAGATGTATAATGTCTGTTCAAACAAAAGATGGTTATGATGTGTGTGTAATAGGTGCTGGGCCAGGTGGCTATGTGGCTGCTATCAGAAGCGCACAATTAGGATTAAAAACTTGTATCATTGAAAGGGAGTTTTTAGGCGGCGTTTGCTTAAATGTCGGCTGTATACCTTCTAAGGCGATGATTTCAGCAGCAGAATTTTTACACCAAACCCAACACCAAAGCGCAGCCATGGGTATCATGGTGGGTAATGTTAGACTTGATATGAAAAAATTGAAAGGCTGGAAAGAATCAGTTTCACAAAAGATGTCAGGTGGCGTTTCGCAATTATTAAAAGGAAATAAAGTCGAAATTATTAAGGGTGAAGCCAAATTCAAAAGTGCGACAACTTTAAAAGTTAAGTCTGAAAATGGTGAGGACTTAGAAATAAATTCGAAGAACTTTATTGTAGCTACAGGCTCAAGACCTATAGAAATACCAGGATTCAAATTTGATGAAAAAACTGTTTTAAGTTCAACAGGTGCATTAGATTTAGATCAGGTTCCTAAAAAACTTATTGTCATTGGTGGCGGCTATATTGGCTTAGAGATTGGCGGTTATTTAAATAAGCTGGGCTCTGAAGTTACGGTTTTAGAAGCAGCAGACAAATTGCTTTCAGGTGTGGTGGAGCCCG
The DNA here is from genome assembly GCA_963803705.1 of uncultured Pseudobdellovibrionaceae bacterium. GTDB lineage: Bacteria > Bdellovibrionota > Bdellovibrionia > Bdellovibrionales > UBA1609 > JAMLIO01. Next base: position 433,081 of record CAWDNU010000001.1, read on the forward strand.
ACCTTGTCGCAGTCGTTGAAAGAAAGCTAAAAAAAGAAGGCGTAAATATTAAATACAAAGCCTTAGCAAAAGTTTTTGAGAAAAAAGGATCTAAAATCGTCGTAAAGGCCGAAGTTGCTGGCAAAGTTGAAAGCTTCGAATGTGATAAGATTATTGTCACAGTCGGAAGAAAACCTAATTCTGACGAGATGGGTTTAAAAGAATTAAAAATGGCTATTGATGAAAAGGGTTTCGTCCTGGTCGATGCTAAAAGACGTACTAATATACCTGGCATATATGCTATTGGCGATATTGCTGGTCAACCTATGTTGGCCCATAAAGCTAGCCACGAAGGTGTGTTAGTCGCTGAAAATATATCCGGCAAAAACAGAGCTTACGACGCTAAAACCGTACCTGCCGTCATCTTTACAGATCCTGAAATTGCGTCTGCTGGTATGACTGAAAGCGAATGTCGTGAGGCCGGTTATAGTAGTCTTAAAATTGGTAAATTTCCTTTTGCAGCTAATGGCAAAGCTGTGTCACTTCAGGCCACAGACGGCTTCGTAAAAATTATTGCAGATGAAGCTACTAAAATAGTTCTAGGTGTTCATATTGTAGGACCCCAAGCATCCAACTTGATTTCTGAAGCTGTGCTTGCCATTGAAATGGGTGCAACACTAGAGGACATAGCATTATCGATTCACCCTCATCCAACTTTAGGTGAAACTATGATGGAGGCTGCAGAGGCAACTCTTGGACATGCTATTCATATCATTCAAAAGCCACTTTCTAAGGCCGCCACGTCAGCTCAGGCTGAAAACACGACCAGACATTAAACCTTGGATTTTATAGACTTAGGTTTGGTTGATTTCAAAAAGGCCTTAACTCTTCAAGAAGGCTTAGTTGAAAAACGTTATGCCAACATCATATCTGATACGATAATAATTTGTAGCCATCCGCCGGTGGTCACATTAGGGCGATCTACAAAAAAATCAGACTTGCAAGGTTGGAAAGGTGACACGTTTGAGGTTCGCAGGGGCGGTCGTGCAACCTATCACGGACCCAAACAACTTGTTGTTTATCCAATAGTGAATTTGAACCAACAGAATTTTATAAACCTTAAAATTAAAGACGTGATGTGTTTTCTTAAGTTATTTGAACAAGCTATTCTTAGCAGTTTGAAGCTGACCGGTTATGACAAAATGGTCCTAAAAGAAGATGTGGATTTTGATGAAAACGGAAAACAGTTGCTTAATCGTGGCATCTGGTGCGATGGCAAAAAGACAGTAGCATTTGGGATCGCTGTACGAAAATGGGTCACCTATCACGGCTGTGCGATCAATCTGTATGCAGATGAAAAAAGTTTTCAGGGCATCCAGCCTTGTGGTTACAGTTCGAAAGTCATTGGTAGTTTAGATAAAATACAGAACTTTGATTTGAAGCTGTTGAAGAAAAATTTAAAAACTGAGCTCGCTAACTATTTAATCTAGGGCCTGTGGAAGATTCATCTAGGTTTTACATGCTTTAGATTCAATTGAGGTTGTTTTAAGCGCAGACTGAGGTTTTTGAAGTGTAGCGCCCAGCAGGTCAGTGCGAGTCTTATTTCGAAGGTCTGTAGCAACATTTGTCTTAAAAATTAAACATTTGAAGATCCAAGGGGGAATTTTGCGGTGAAGATTTCAAATATAATAATGTCAAATGTTGAAAAAATATATTAAAGGAGATTTGAATGAAAGAAAGATCGAGTAATGAAATAATTAATGTTGAAAACCGTGAGCTAGTCTCGCAACCGAACTCAGAACAGATATTGCCAAGTAATCTGAAGGCCAAGTTCCAGGAAGCCAAACATTGGGCTTTGGATAATCCGATACAAGCTACAGGTCTGACCCTAGTAAGCTTGTTATTTTTAAGAACTCGCCTGACTCGCAAAGCACTATACTGGGCAGCGACGACTGTAGCATCTTCAGAGCTCCTAGGGGTTTTGGGCAATAGCTTTAAGGACGAAGTAGCGAAAAGTAAAAACCTAGACGAAACATCTGAGTTACATTGATTTTATGGATGGTACGCTGGTTTAAAGCTTGAAACCTAAGTGGGCCTGTTGAAAAAGCATCATCTTCGTTGTTGCCTTCGCTTAAATCTCATTCGACGTAGATAAACTACGACTCATTCGATCTTAAGCTTGGACGCCTAGAATCTAATACTTTTTCAACAGGCCCAAGTGATACTTCCAAAACATTATAAAAACAGATAATCGTAAATCTTATATTAGATTGACCCGTGTTAGCAGCTTCAGAATTGACACAATTTGGCTCAAATTAGTTTAGACAGGATATTGGTCATCACTGTTTTTAATTTCTGATATAACTTTGGAATGACTAAAAACTTTGATAAAATTTTAGTATTCACAGATGGAGCTTGTTCAGGCAATCCTGGGCCGGGTGGCTATGGAACTGTCCTAGTTTATCCGGAAGGTAGGATTGAAGAGCTTGGCGGAGGCGAAAAGAATACCACTAATAATCGTATGGAAATGTTGGCTACAATTCGTGGCCTAGGAAAAGTTTCAGGTTCGAAGATCATAGTGTTGGTGTTAACGGATTCAACGTACGTGATTCGAGGTATAAGCCAGTGGATCTTCGGTTGGAAACGAAAAGGCTGGAAGACTGCTGCGGGAAAGGAAGTTTCTAATAAGGACTTGTGGCAAAGGTTAGATCAGTTAGTTTCTGACTTAAAAAGCACCACTACTATCGAGTGGGGCTACGTAAGAGGCCATCAGGGCATTCCTGGAAACGAAAGATGCGATGAAATCGCTGTGGCTTTTTCAAAAGGAAAATATATTGAGCTTTACCAAGGAGACTTATTTAACTACCAGTATGCTATTCATGATATTCCAGAAGACATTTCAATTCCAGCTAGTAAAGGCACAGATTCAGAAGTCGGACACAAGGTCAAAAAGAAAGCTTATTCTTACGTCAGTCTAGTTGATGGGAAAATCTACGTAGATAAAACTTGGTCAGAGTGTGAAGCCAGAGTTAAAGGGCGTTCTGGCGTAAAATTTAAAAAGTCGACGTCTGGCGACGACGAAAAACAAATTATAAAAAAGTGGTCATAACATTTTTCGTTATTGGTTTCTGATGCTTAAGCCAAGTTTCTTAACGCCACCCAACTTAATCTGATCTAATATCGATATTACATCTCCGTGTGAAACGTTTTCATCAGCGGATATTACGGCCTGTCCAGCTGGATTCTCAGAGATAAACCCTGCAGCTAAAGCTTTTAAATTTTCGAATTGGATAGGTTCGCCATTTAAAGTAATTTCTTCCTTCGATGAAACCATTAGTTGAAAAGGAGTAAACTTTGTTTTGTCACCCGTGGTAGCCTCGGGCAGTTGAATTTTTAGGGAAGGTCTCATCACAACTGGTGCTGTTACCATAAAGATTATCAATATAACTAATAATATATCTACAAATGGTACTATATTTATATCCGAGATTAGATCATCATCGTCGTTCTTTGCTCTTTGTCCCATCTTAAAACCTTTTGTTAAACCAGCAGATTAAATTTTCTTTTTGTGCGCCACACACAAGTCACGAATAGTATCAATGTGATTTAGCACGGATTTTGATTTTTTATTAAAAGTGTTGAAAGCAAAAGTGGCGGGTATGGCGACAAATAATCCGATCGCTGTGGCCATCAACGCTTTCGAAATTCCAATCATTACAAGACCTGGGTCACCTTGATTTGTTGCTAGACTCTGAAAGGCCTCCATCACTCCAAATACTGTACCTAGTAAGCCTATGAAAGGCGCATTTGATCCAATAGAAGCAAGTGGGCTTAAAAATTTATCTAGGGTGGGTCGAATATTTTGTTTATAGCTGTCCAGGTATTCTTGCAGTCCATCAGTTCCTGCATCTTTGATATAGTTGAAACCTAACTTTATAGCCTCTGCCTCGTATCCTGTATTCATATCAGTGAACGATCTTAAAGAGCTTAAATCATTCTGATAAACCGAGTCGTGAGAAGCCTTTCTAAACTGGTCCTGAGTTTTTTTAATTTTGTTAAAAAATAAAATTCGCTCTATAATAAAACTCACGCTTACAATACTTAGAACGATTAACAAATAAAGAGTCAAATTGTGTCCAAATTGAGCAATTATAAAAAACTGTGCAGTAAAAAAATCCAAATTTTGCATGTAAAACCTCTGTTATCGAAATCAATAGTAAAGCTTACTTTAAACTTTACTCTTATCGCAACTTCTACTCTAAGTCTTTTTAGTTGTTTTTCAAACACCAAGGGCTCGCCATCATACGTCATAGTGGCAATTGATAGATTCGGAGCAGGAACCGTTTCCTGCCCGGAATATCTAGAAAAAGGAGATGGTGGATTTTTTATATTATGTAATGATTTTGTTCGAATGGCTAACGCTTACACCACATCATTACAGTCGCCAGCAGCCCTAGCAAGTCTCGTGACTGGTGAGTACCCCTTGAATCATGAGCTTAGACATCCAGATAGTTTTCTGTCCTTTAAGAACCCAACCCTAGCCCAAATATTACTGACTGAAGATTATAGGACTGGTTTTTTTTCAGAAGGCGATCCAGTTAAAAGCTACCAGGGTTTGAACAGGGGTTTTGAAACTTTCTACGATTTTTCAACTTCAACGGGTCAGGACGGCTTAAAGCAGGTTTTCAAATCAGCAACAAATTTTATCATGGAAAATAAAACGCAGCATCTTTCTTTGATCTATGTATCATCTTTAAAAAAATTAGAAGATGGCGGTGATGTTGTCGATGCATTAGAAATTCATCTGAGCGAATTATTTGATAAGCTTAAAAAAAACAAGAAGTGGCACAACACCCATATATTGATAGTTGGGTTGCAAGGATCGTTGAAACAATCTGTAGGAAATAAATGGCCAATAGTTAATTTAAATGAAAAAAACATCAAAGTGGAAGCGTTTTATAAACCTGCCACAAAACCCAGAGACAGCGAGCTGAGTTTTCAGATAGATCGCAACATCACACTTGCGGATTTAGGCCACACACTTATTAATTCTGCCGACCCTAACCTTGCAAAAAAAGGATACAATCAAAAATTACCAGAGTTAACTTCGCCAAAATCACTAGAGTCTTACTTTAAGAAAAAAAGTGAAACAACAATGAATTCAAGTCCAGTTATGATCGAAAGCTCTTGGCCAGACTGGCGGTACGGTTACGCGCCAATATATTCAATACTTGATGATCAATACCGGGTTTTTTTAAATAAGGATATTAAGGTTTTCAACACTTTACTAAATCAGGAAATGCCTCTTGCAGAAAGTGACCAAATAACTGATGAAAGGAAGTATTTTTATTTGGCAACCGCTTCAAAACTTAACTCTGAAGGTAAAGATCAATTCAAAGACTCTGACATTGATAAGTTTGCTTTAGGATATAAAATCTGGGGCGTTAAAGATTACAAGTACCCCGATATCTTAACAGAGCTAGAAGCTGTAACTAAATCTGAATTAGAAAGCTCTTTTGAGATTGATAATTGGATGGCTAAGCTAAGCGTATTGCACCAAGACTGTAAAAAATTGCTAGAATTAGCAGTTCGAAATAAGAATAAAAAATGGGAGCTAGCAGCCAAATCATGCTTGAATATCAAAACAAGCTTTACTAATGATTATAGAATAGGTTGTTTAAGAGTTTTTTTTAAAAAGATTAAGACTTGGTCAAATCAATGTCAAAACGATCTTCTATATCACGCATGGAAATATATTAGTTTTGAACAATCTGATGCTCAATTTAATAATTTCAAAACCTACTATAAACAATACGCGATTAATAACGATCGGATACAAAATAATTGGAAAACTTTTTTATCCAGCGCTTTGGCCTATGAAACTGCGATAGAGCCTACAGATTTTGAACTATACTACCTTCAGCTTTCTGATCGTCAGAAAAACTTAATCGACCAAGCCAAGAGCCCTCACTAGGTCTGCTCTTAAAGATACTTCTAATCAAACTCTCGTTATCACTACTCTTTGGATGGTAAAAGCTTTGGGGAAGTGTTTCGCTTTTTACGAATAATAACTCTTCATCTTTTTTCAAATTTGAACTTTCAACTCTAAAATTTAAACTGTTTTCCACACCCAAAAGCGCATGTGGGAGGGTCGGTGCGCCTTTAGATTTAAAAGATCTTTGACCCATGCTATGATCTAAACCAGAAATTCCGCTTTTGGCTATTATAAATATGTGAGGCCAACCGATCTGAACCCAATATATTTTCTGATTTACTTTTTGTAACATTAAAAATTCAAATCCCTCTGAATATGAAGTTTTATTATAATTGCTGTAGATCATGTCGTTTAGGAATAATGTGGTGGTGTAGATGCGATTTGCCATACCGCTTAAGCAAGTCAGTTTTGGAAACGGAGAGGTGACATCAAAATCTTGATTTGCAGCTAAGTATTCATTTTCACACTCGTCAAAAATTTTTTCTGTGAGTGAAGGGTCCCCGTAGCTGGTGGCCATCATAAAGAAGTTAGATTCAGCTACAAGTCGATGAGCAGGAGCAATCTGAACAAAATCCCCCCTGTAACCAATTTCAGTAAACTTCATAAATTTTTCCTGTTAAATTTCTGTTTCATAGCTTTTTAATTTACTTTCGGCTTTCTGAAAATATTCTTCTTCTGGGATGTCTCGCTCTACAATCTGTTTCCATTTTGATATAGCAGTGTGGATCTTACCTAAGTCCTCCATTAAAATGCTGTCTTGATACAAGGATCTTATTTCTATGCGCAATAGACCTCTCGCCTCAGATTCTATTTTCACAAGTTGGGCATCAAATTCGTCAATCTTTAATCCTTTTCGTGCTGCAAGGACTGCCTCTCTGTAATTTTCTTTCGCAAACTGTAGTTTTGATTCATCAAGAGCTTTTTTTAAAGTGCTTTCTAGGGCCGATTTGATCGAAGCTATTTCCCTAGAGGCCTTAACCCTATCATTTCCTTTGGGATCAGGGTATTTACCTTTTAAATACATACCGTACCACTTAAGAGCATCTTCCCAGTACTGCTGTTCTTTAAATTTATCACCTTTTCTTATAAGGGCTCGTCCTCGGTTAAGTCGGTCAGCGTATTTCTGCTGTCTAAGCCTAATCTCATCATTTTTTCTGTCGACTGCGTCTGCTTGATCGAAGAGCTTCGCGATCTCTTCATTTTCTGGTGAAAGTTCAATCGCTGGCTGTAAGCATAATTTTATGACATCACTTCCTTCTGTAACCTTGTCTTTGCAAGACTCTATAATTGCACTCACTTTTTCTATAATAGCCAAGCGATCTCTTTCTTGAGCTTCCATTTGGCTCTGTCTTTCCAACATCTCTAGTGCTGTTTGACATTTAACTCCGATTTCAGCAGCGTCTTGGTCATCAGGTCGTAAATCTTGGATGCGCTGGACTTCCGATAAACATAGTGACCACCTAGCCTCACCAATATATTGGATAGCAGCAACTTTTGCGTTATCTATAATTTTGTTCTCTTCCGCACGCTGCCTCAAAGCTGCTATTTCCCTTTGAGCAGCTGATTTGTTGGAAGTTCCTGCTGGCATAAATGCAAATAGGGCAGCCAACAGAATAAAACCCGCTGTTATGCCGACTCTGACTTTCTTTTGAGGACTCCATTCGTTTAGATTAACCCAACCGTCTTTGACTTTTTTGACACCCATACCGCTATTAGTAATAGGACCATTAGCAAGATGTCCCATATCAATCGGCTTGTAGTTTTCTGGAAGATTATAAATTTGTTTTTCAACGATACTATCTTTGATTTCAAATAGTAACTTGTAGTCGTGAATTGAAATGATATCACCAGATTTGAGTTCAATTTCATTATTGGCAGGTAGTTGGTGACCATTTAAAAATGTACCATTCGAGCTTCCCAAGTCTTTAATTAAAAATTTATCATTAAGCTTGTAGACTTCGAAATGCTGTCTACTTGATTTATCGTGATCGATAAATACATCACACGTCTTTGCTCGACCAAAAGTCCATTTATGGGCATCCATCTTGAGCTCATCAACTACACTGCCGAATTCAATTTTTTTAAAAGTTGCGACTAAATCTTGAGTACTCAAAGAAGTTTTTTCGAAATTTCCAGCATAAGTTTCTTCGGGCTGAAACTCATTAACCTGATCGTTGTCATCTTCTTCATTTTCCAACGACTGTATTTCTATATCTTCAATTTCTTGAAGAACTTCAAAATTGTAGGGCGGTATCGAAAAGTGACCTTGCCCGATGACCTCGATGGACTTTTCACTTAGGCCGTTTACCACTAGCTTTCCTGCTTGTGATAAACGCTCCACTAGAAGCTTGTCACCCAAGTGAACTATTTTTAAATGCTGCCTAGAAATGCCGGGGAAAGATTCTAGTTTAACGTCACAAGAATCATCTCTTCCGATAACAATTTCATCACCGCTGGTAATTTTTAATTCTTGATGTGTTTCACCATCAATAAAACATTTGAGCTGAAACATTAGAAGTTACCTCGTTTTTTTAAATCACATTCTAGCAGCACTTTCTTTGCTTCTCTGTAGCGCGCATTGGTCGGATCATTAAGTAGATTCATAATATTTTTCATTGATGACTTGCACACCTCAAACCGACCAGCCTGTTTATTTGCTAGCCCTCCTTTAAATTGTTTTTCCAACAGATCGTCTGAAAATTGTAAAGAAAGCCTAAGTAGTCTTCTTGCCTCTGAATGTGCAGGTTCGATTGACAAGACAGCCACAAATGCATCTCTAGCATAGAAAAACTGCCCCCGGTCAAAGTCTCTGCGTCCTTGCACAAAAATTGATTGAGCATTACGCCCATTTTCAGTCGAAAAAATAGAGTCTTTATATTTTCTATCTAATTCTTTTATAATATCTTCAATACTGTTGATTCTTCGCTCGCTTTTCTCATTATTATCAAACGACTCGATTTTCACGCTACTACTCTTTTTTTTCACAGGCGGGGTAGTAAAGTAGTAGCCAGAACCCATAACCACTATAAACAATAGTACGTATCTGAGCCTATTTGTACCTGGTCGCAAATTATTGTCTTTCAGCTTAGGCGCTGCTTTAGGACCGTTTTCAACAAACTGCAAAACGTGATCGCCAATTTGGATCACTTCATTTTTTTTTAGCTCTACTTGCTTTGTTTTTATCCCATTCACAAGAATAAAGTTATTTTTAGTTAGATCTTGAATAATATAAGATTGGTCTTGAAAAATTAATCGCACATGCTGTCGACTAACTTTAGAGTCATTTTTTAGTTGGATATGGTTTGATGGGTCTCTTCCAATTAAAACTTCACTAGATGATATTTGAAAAACTGCACCTCGCTCATATCCTTTATTAATTTTGATAAAGAATCGTTTTTCACTGTTATTTTGAACAATGGTGTTATTGTTTAGCTCTGAGTTTTTATGGCTTATGTTGTTCAAGCGTCATGCTCCACGGGGATAAACGAAACTATATAATATGCTACTTCATGACTTCCATAAACGGCTTGCATCGCCAACTCGAAGGTGTCCCCAGAAAAATCTAGTTGATTTGATATAATTTGGTCAGGACTCAACTTAAGTTGATCTATTAGGTCTCTTAAACTCATTTTTAAAGACTGGTCTGAAATTTGAAAAACTGTTGTTCCCTGGATATTTATTAAACCTGTACGCTCTTCGAAACCAGCATTAAATGCAGTGATTGTTTCATCGTTAGCTCGAATTGCGACTGCGGGGTAGCCAATGAGTTCGACCATATTTTGCATTTCAAAATTACGGTCTCGCTCGAAAACCTCTTCCTGTGCGGTGTCACCAACTTGTCTGTTTAAGGCGCTATTTAGGTTTGAATACAACTTTTGTAAAACAGGAAACTTAAGTTTTGTTTCCAGTTGTGCTGTTCCATTTCTTAAGTATAGGTCGACTTGTCTATTTAAAACTCGAATTGGGTAGCTTATTAATCTAGAAACAAAGAAATAAAGAATCAGTGCTACTATTAAAGACAAAGCTAGGGTTTGAACAAATAAACTTAAAGTTCTGTTAAAATCCATCATACGAGTGTCTACGTCGTATAATACCACACCGTAATATCTAGTAGACTCAATTGATTTTTTTGGATCGTAATACTTAAAAGCTTCTATAGCTAAAATGTTCTTACTACTTATGAATTCGATAAAAGTTTTATTATCAGCTATTTGCCGCCCTTTATGAAAGCCTTTAATTTTCGGCATCTGTCCAGCCATTCGTGCTGGAGCTACAATTTCGCCTCGAATATCCGTTATATAAGCCTGAATAACTCCCGGTTTTTGGTAAGTTGAATCAAGGTCAATTGCAGAGAAAAGACGCTTAAATAGAGGATCTTTATTTTGGGTAATTACTTCATGAACGATATTTTGAACGTTTCTTAAACTAGACTCTTCTATACTTTCCCTTAGAATTTTCAATAAAGGTATTACAGATAGGCTTGTCGACAATACCACTACCAGTATAAAAAATAGTCCAACCACCCATTGAAAATCCATATACTCTGTCATTTTATAGATGCCTGGTAGAACGGTATTTTCAAAGTAATGATTTGTTTTTTTCTTAAAAATTTCTACTGGCGGGTCATAGGGCTGGATAATATCTGCATCATCTATATGTAGAGCTAAATCCGATACAACTTCTTCTGAATGGGTTGCTAGTTCATTTTTACCTTGAAAAAGCGCCAGCCCACCGCTCTTAGCATTTTGATCAACAACTTCTGTAACTGTATCATGAAAGCTTAACTTATCGCCGGTGTAGACTTTTGATTCGGCTATTTTAACACCGTTGATGTAGCTTCCATTTGTAGATTTTAAATCTTTCAAAATTAGCAGGTCGCCTTTTTTTTCAAGGCTTGCATGTTTCTTCGACACATTGTTGTTAGCGATAATAATATCACACTCTGGCGAGCGGCCAAGTACCGAAAGACCATCTTTTAATTGGATGACTTTACCCATTTGCTGTCCAGTTAAGATTTTAAGCGCTAACACGTAACAGATCTCCTACTTCCAAATCACCTGCTAATGATTCGGATTTAAATTCGAAGCAAGATTTAGATGTAAAACCACCCCAATTTAGTTTCCAGGGTTGAATGTTTCTCTGAATACTGGTTACTTTCAAATTTTTGTCTACGTATAAAATATCAATTGCAAACCTCATAAAAAAAGTGTGCACACTGTTACACCTATGAATCCATAAGCACTGATTTTTTTCTAAACTAGATCTACCAAGTAGACCTTTAGATCTTTTATAAAAAGACTTTGCGATTTCAACTTGGCTCGAAATAACACAATTCTTACTTATATTAAAAAGCGAAGCATCGGAATTCAAAGTCACTTAACCTCCACTCGAGAAACTAAGTGCTACTGGTGCAAGCACCATGATGAAAACTGCAGGCACAATAAATAGCATAATTGGAATAAGTAGGGCCTGCGATGCTTGTGCTCCTGCTTTTTCTGCCCTTACAAATCTTTCAAGTCTCATCTGAATTGACTGATCTTTTAGAACTTTTGCTATCGAAATTCCTGATTGGTCAGCGTCAGTAATAACAGCCACAAAACTTGTAATTTCTGTCAGATCAATTCTATTAGCTAAACCTTTTAGAGCATCTGATCTTGAACTTCCTAAATTGATATCTCGTAGAACAACTTGAAGTTCCATAGCTAAAATGCTTCCTTTAGCTTTTTCAGATATTCTTTGAATTGCACCAATGAAGTCCAAACCTGCTTCTGTACATAAGGCAAGAAGATCTATGAAAAATGGTAAATCCAATTGGACAGCCATATTTCTTTTCTTCTTTTCAGAGCTTGCATAAAGATGAGGAAACATAGCGCCAAAAGCTACAACAAAGATAGCGCTGTAAAAGGGCAGTCCTAAGGCCAAAGCGAAATTTAGAGCCATTACTAAAATTGGAAAGAAGATGCCCCAGAAGATTTGAAGTCCTATAAACTCTTCGACGGTCAGCTCGTCTGCTAAACCTGAGGTGATTAATTTTTTTTCAATATTTTTTCTGTAGTTTTCGCTTTTAATTTTTTTTGTATGTTGCATAGCAAAGCTATGCACTAAGGGGCGCGAAAAATTAATAAGTGGTGATTTAGAAACTTTTGGTTCATCACCAGAGGCCCAGGCTAATGAAGAGCTCTGATCATCTGTTTTTAGAATAGTTCTGACAATAAGGTAAACACTGAAGCCAGCTAACAGTAGACCCAATATAAGAAATATGAGATTCATTGATAAACCATCCATAAAAGTAAGGTCCCCATGCAGCTAGTTCTTGTTTCTGCTTCACCAAGACGAAGAAAAATCTTAGACAGTGCAGGTCTTAGTTTTCATACTGAGACAGTAGAAATATCGGAAATTGTTGATGAAAACCTGAATTGGGAAGACGCAGTGTCTCGAATTGCTACGGATAAACTTCAAACTTTTTTAGTTTCAGATAAGTCGTTGAAATACATAGAGTATTTGGCAATTACAGCGGACACTATGGTGTTAGTAGACAAGCAGATCTTAGGCAAACCGCAGTCTGTTCAGCAAGCCAAGGATTTTTTAGGTCTTTTGTCTGGTCGAGAACACACGGTTATAACCGCGCTTAGCCTATATAATTCAAGATTAAAGTCTATTGATCAAATCCTTGAAAAAACAAAAGTGACTTTTTATCCCTTAAGTGACGAAGTGGTCGATACCTATATCTCTTCTGGTCAACCAATGGACAAAGCTGGGGCCTATGGGCTTCAAGATTCAGATCACGACTTTGTTCAAAAAGTAGAGGGGTCTATCAGCAATGTAATTGGTTTTCCTATTGAAACTTTTTTAGTTTACTTAGAAAAACGTGGATTACTGCCACTTTTCAAAAAGGATCAAGTTGGAATTAAAAAATAGATATGAAAAAGTGAAAGGCGAATTGGAAAAAACTTGCTCTGAAATGGCTTGTGTTAATCATACCGATACTAAATTAATTGCGGTTTCAAAAAAGTTTTCAACTGAGAAAATTGAAGAACTTTTTAATTTTGGACAAATTAATTTTGCTGAAAACTACGTGAATGAATTTACTGAAAAAGTTGAAAAATTAAAACACTTAGGAATAGCGTGGCATTTTATCGGCCACTTACAAACAAATAAAGTTAACAAGGTTGTGGGTTTAGCGGATTACATTCATTCTGTAGATAGTGAAAAGCTGCTGAAAAAGATTATCAGCGAATGTAAAAAAAAAGTGGTGCAACAGAAAGTGCTCTTGCAGGTAAAATTTGGAGATGAGGAAAGCAAGCGAGGTTTTGAAATAGACCAAATTGAAAACATAATTTCTGAGTATATAAGTGATAGTAGAGTTTCAATATGTGGACTTATGTGTATTCTTCCACTGAACATAAATGATCTAGAGAAAAAAAAATTTTTTTTACTTTTACAGAAAAAGTTTGAAACACTAAAGCTAAATTTAAATCTACCAACTCAATTCAGAGAGCTCTCAATGGGAATGTCAGATGATTTTAGGTTGGCCATATCGGCCGGTTCGACTATGATACGTGTGGGAACTGCTATATTTGGAGCAAGACAATGATCAGTGAGGTACGCGCTAAGGTGACTATCAGCCCCTTTTTGAATTCAAAAAGATTAGGCTTTATAGGGGCAGGAAATATGACTTCGGCAGTAATCTCTGGATTAACGGCTTTGGGTAAAATTTCACCTGGAAAGGTGTTAGTTGCTAGTCGCACTCAGGGTAAAGTTACGGCATTAGAAAAAAAACTAAAAATTATCGGCTGTTCGAATGTAGATGAAGTAACAGACACTGCAGATATAATCTTTCTGTCCGTTAAGCCTCAAGACTTAGGTAGCTTGCTCGACAATATCGGCAAAAGTATAGACGAAACACAAACAGTGGTAAGCTTCGCGGCTGGATTTAATGTTAAACTTTTAAGAAGTTACATACCGCGAGCAGGTTCAATCATTAGAGTGATGCCGACCACAGCTGCCAAAATCAATCAAGGAATTTTAGGTTATACTTTTGAAACCAGTGAGGGACAGGTTAAGCACGAGTCTATGATTCGGGAGATCCTTTCAGTATTGGGAACGCCAATTTACGCAGCTGATGAAGAATTATTCGACGCGTTAATGGTTGGGTGTAGTAGCGGTATCGGTTTTATTTTGGAATTTATGCAAATCTGGTCTGAGTGGTTAGAAGAAAAAGGATTTTCATCGGAAGAGTCAGCTATTATGACTTCAGAAACTTTTTTAGCAACGTCCATGTTAGCAAGCTCTTCACCTGAAACCTTTGCTAAGCTTCAAAACCAAGTGTCATCAAAAAAGGGGGTAACTGGTCAGGGGCTAGAGTCTTTTAGGGAAATGGACCTAGACCGAACACTTAGGATCGGCTTTGAAAACGCCTTGCTTAGAAGTGCAAAGCTTACTCAAAAACCTAAATAGACCTCAAGTTTTATTGCAAGCGCTAGTGATGTGATTTGCTCTATTGAATCAAAGTTTATTAGTTAAAAAAATCTTTACAGTTCATAGCGCTGACTTTACGATAGTAATAGGGACACTTGATAATTTATTTAGGTAATTTATCAGCATCTACCATAGGTTGGTCACATATGAGATTTAATTCTGTTGATATAAACGAGAAAACTTTCAGAAAAAAGATGTTTGGACTTGATCCTGACCAAATTTTTGATTTCCTAAGAAAACTATCTGTTGAAATGGATTTAATCACCAAAGATAAAGCGGATTTAAAAAAGCAGTGTAAAAAGCTTGAGACCGATCTTGATGAGTACCGACAGCGTGATGAGTTACTTAAAAATACGATTGCTAATGCGACCAAAATGTCTGATCGAATCAGATCGGACTCCGACCGCGAGGCTAAGTTAATAATTAATGATGCTCACCAAAAAGCCGAAATGATTATAAGGGACGCAAAAGATTCTTTAAAAAATATTTATCATGATGTGGCAGATTTGAAGCGTGTACGCATGCAGTTTGAAAATAATTTGCGGGCGCTTATTCAATCTCATATCGCTATGCTTGAGCAAGGCAAACAAATGATGCCAGATCCCCAAGTGGACGCAGAATCTTTAAGAGCTAGAATGAGCAGCGTTGGGATGAACACTAAATCTCTGTCATCAGAAGCAGGTCAAATTATTAAAAATCATAATTTAGACCTCTGATATCTAGGTACCAGGTTCTCTAGGTGCCAGGTTCTGCTCTAGGTGCCAGGTTCCGAACGCTGGTCACGCTGTGTCTATTAGAGTTAGATTCTTAGTTTTAACTTGGTCGCTGACTAATTAGTATTTCAAATGATCAACGCTTATGCAATGAACACGTAAAAAATAAGGCCTACCCGTATATGAAGAATGTAGCTTATGTGGTTTTTTTTGATGGCTTCTGCGGGTTGTGTAGTGGAGCAGTTGATTTCTTAATTGCAAGAGACACACAAAAAAAGTTTAAATATAGTCCTCTTCAGGGTGAGTATATAAAAGCCTTAAATGTAAATATTGATACCAATAACTTAGACACTTTATACGTGTATGATGGTTTCAAAATTTTTGAGAAAACCAAAGCCTGGACACTTCTAGCTTACGAGCTTGGTGGATTTTGGAAGTTCTTATCCATTTGCTCAAAGATCGTTCCTGTTTTTATCTTAGACTTTTTTTATGATTTAATAGCCAGATATAGATACAAGATTTTTGGGAAGAAAGAAACCTGTCGTTTACCGAGTCCAGAACAACGCGACCTATTTTTAGATTGACTCAGTAAACTAAAATTTATTTTTAAAGCGCTCTGCAATTGGTTGGCTTAGTAAATGGAAAACGATCTTCACACAAATCTTTAAAGTTAGACTCTGCGGTTCCAGTCACTTGGCCGTCAATAAACCCAGCAAAGTGTCTACAATTACATACAACACTTTTAAATGAATCCTCTTGGTCGCCTCTACATATAACTAATATACTTTTATCTTCTAATCCAGCCATACTTGTTACATATGTGGAATATCTAAAATTAAACACAAGGATTATTACTGAATAGAAAATATAGTTTTTTTTCTGAAACAAATTATTGGTGCGTTAAATAATTAAGCTCCAATCCTAAATTTATATAATTATCTACTTAAGATTAAATATAAACTAAAAATAGTTAGTAAGCTTGAGATATAAAAAGGTCCAACGGTAAGTGTGCTGGCGTAGATGCTACCAGCAATAGCTGGGCCAATGATCCGACCTAAAGCGCTTAGTGATTGGGTAACGCCCATAACCTGGCCCTGGTGGTCTTGGTCCTCGTTTAAACTTATACTTCCCGTTAAGGCTGGAGATAACAAGCCTTGAGCAACACTTAAAATCGTTACTGGAATTATGAATAGGACAAGCGTAGGTGCCAAAGGAATAGAGCCTACTCCAAAAGCAAATAGCACTAAAGATGCCTTGATAAGTTTAGCTTCACCATACTTAGGTAGCATTTTTCTTACCAAAAACCCTTGGGTAAAGACTAAGATTAATCCTATATATGCAAAGCCCATCGAGGCTTGTTCAAGGTTAAGCTCGAACTTGTCTTTAACGTATAAAAATAAGCTCACTTCAATTAAAGCCATAGCTAAAGAGTTCAAGCCATAAGTTAAAAGCAAATTTCTTAAATTACTTTTTTTAAAATACTGAAAAATAACAAGTATCTTTTTGTGGGCTGGTAAAGGTGTGGTAGTTTTTAGGTTTGGATAAATACCTTTGTTTATAATTTTGGGATTAGTTTCCGGTAAGTAAAAAATTGCAAAAACAAAATTCAGAAAACATAAAAAAGCAGCGGCTAGCGCTGCAGTCCACAAACCGAAAGGAGCTTCTAGCGAAATTTTAGCTCCTTGTGAGCTAATAAAGCCGCCAAAAAAAGGTCCTATTGTAAAGCCCAAACCAAAAGCAGCGCCAATAAGACCCATCCGTTTTGATCTTTCGGACTCTTCGCTAATATCAGCAACCGATGCCATGGCTGCCGATATATTAGCGGCAAATGTACCTGCAAATAAGCGGGCCATAAACATGGTCCAAAAAGTTGTGCTAAACGCAAATCCTAGGTGACTAATCGAGGCTCCTAACAGGCTGAGCAAAAGAATAGGTCTTCGCCCATATTTATCACTTAATTGTCCCCAGAAAGGGTTAAAAATAAATTGCATTAAAGAGTAGATTGACATCAATATGCCGGCTTTGAAAGCGCTCTCGCCTAAGCTTCTGCCAAGATAGGGAATCAACGGGATTATCATCCCAAAACCAACTAAGTCTATAAAAACAGTAAAAAACAGTAGAATTAGAATACGTCTTGGTTTTCGAGTCATGATTTTAATTTACACCTGTTCAATTACAAAATGAATTTATATGATAAATATAATGAAACTTTATATTTTAATTTTTCTAATGCTAGCATTTTATTCATCAAAAGTCTTAGCAGACTTAGCACACAGAAATTTACCATATTTCAGCCCTCAGAGATTGCAGTTAGGTATTGAGTTTCAAAGCTTTAGTGCTGATTCAAACTTTCTAAGTGACGGCAGTAAAGAGACGCTGCCTGCTGGGTTTAAATTTTTGACTTATGACATAGTTCTTTCAACAATGTATGACCTAAATGATTTATGGGCTATATCGGCAGACTTAGGTCTTGGATATGCTGAAAGTTTTGACAATACAGATTTTAGAAATAGCCGCGAAATCAAGGACCTGAAGCTAGGGTTATGGCGCTTATTTGATAAAAAAGAGTACGGAAGATTTACAGTAGACGGGTTTTATTTATTTAACTTTATTGAGAATAATATATCCAAAGATGAGGTATCCTTAACCGACGGAGTTTCCTGGCTTCAACTTGGAGTCTGGTGGGAGCCGGATCTAGGTCGCTCACAGGCTAACTACGATAAATATAAAAATCGTTCTGCCAACAAGTATTTAATTCGAACATACTTAGGCTTTAGGACCAGGCCAGGGTATTCTGATGTCATAATTTATAAAATCCATCCACAGTTTTCATATAAAAAATTTATTTATGGGGCAGAATTAAATGGATTAATCACTGTGATTAAAGAAAGTGAGGCGGCCCGAATTGATAAAGAAGTGCTAAATGTTGAGTACAATGCATCGGTCTTCAGATACAACGCTTGGAATCCAAACACAGTCGAGGCTATGGCATGGGCTGGCTACCAAACCAGCCCCTACAGTCAAATTCGTTTTGGGGCTTCTCAGGTTGTTGGCCTCAAAAATGTAGCAGAGGGTTTTGGCTTCTTTTTTGAGTGGCAAACGTCTATGACTATTACGCCTTCCGGACTTTTCTTTTCAGATATTTTTGAAAATTCCCAAAAATCGAATCCTAGAAAGAATAATATGGAAATTAAGAACTATGGTAAGGATCTTAATGAAGGCACACCAAAAGTTAAACCTTCGAGCCTTCAAGATCTGTGAGCCTGACGTCTAAGGCATGAAAATGTCTTTATTGAGTTTTGCAAGTTCAAGAAGATTAACTAATAAAATTGTTTTAGGCTGATTTTTTGACCGAAGTGTTTTATATCCACTGTACTAGATTAGAAGGGGAGCAATTATGTTAGAAAGTGTTTCTGAAGTAGATTTTGAAAAACAGTACGATCCTACCCACGTTGAATCCAAAATTTATAAAAAATGGATGGATAAGGGCTGTTTTCACGCAGAAGACCAGTCCACCAAACCTCCTTTTTCGGTGATTTTACCGCCACCAAATATTACTGGCTTTTTGCATTTAGGGCATGCTTTGGATCATACAATCCAGGATGTTTTAGTCAGATGGAAAAGGATGTCTGGTTACAACACTGTCTGGTTACCAGGAATTGATCATGCGGGGATCTCTACTCAAAGTGCTGTTGAAAAAAATTTAGCTAAAGAATGTTTGTCTAGAATTGAAATGGGCCGAGAAAAATTTGTCGAAAAGGTATGGGACTGGAGACACCAATTTGGAAATCGCATTGTTGACCAAATGAAAAGACTTGGAAACTCTTGTGACTGGGATCGTTTAACATTTACGCTTGATGATGGTGTATCTAATGCGGTTCGAAAAGTTTTTGTAAATCTTTATAAGAAAAAAAGAATTTATAAAGGTATGAAGCTTGTAAATTGGAGCCCAAAACTTGAAACAGCCATTTCTGATATTGAGGTAGAATATAAAGAGGTCAAAGGCAAGCTTTACCATTTGGCCTATTCGCTGGAAGATGGTTCTGGAGAGCTTATAGTTGCAACCACCAGACCAGAAACTATGCTAGGTGACACCGCTGTTGCCGTTCACCCTGATGACAAAAGGTATAAGTCTTGGGTGGGAAAGTCGTTGGTACTACCTTTAACAGGTCGAAAAATTCCTATAATTTCTGATAGCTATGTTGATCAGGAGTTTGGCTCTGGTGCCGTTAAAATTACACCGGCGCATGATTTCAACGACTATGAGATGGGCTTGCGACACGAGCTTGAAATGATTAACATTTTGAACTCTGATGGAACTATTGTTGAAGGCTACGGGGACTTATCGGGTTTAAAAGCCCAAGAGGCGCGAAAAAAAATTGTTGAAACATTAGAAAAAAACAACGTAATAAAGAATATTGAAAATCACACACATTCGGTGGGTCATTGTAGCAAGACAGGCGCTGTGGCTGAGCCGTTCTTATCAGAGCAGTGGTTTTTAAAAATGTCAGATTTGGCAATCCCTGCCATTAAAGCCGTAGAAAATGGGACAACAAAGTTTATTCCTGAAAATTGGACGAAAACTTATATGCACTGGATGCACAACATAGAAGACTGGTGCATATCCAGGCAGCTTTGGTGGGGACACCAGATACCAGTATGGTATTGTAAAGACTGCGATCAAGTGAATGTTTCTGAAAACGATGTAACAAAATGTGAAAAGTGTGGCTCTGACAATATTTTTCAAGATCCAGATGTGCTTGATACTTGGTTTAGCTCTGCCCTATGGCCTTTTTCGACTTTGGGGTGGCCCGAAGACACTGAAGCTTTAAAAACATTTTATCCTACTAATGTTCTGGTAACCGGCCACGATATTATATTTTTTTGGGTGGCTAGGATGATGATGCAGGGTTTAGAGTTTCAAAAAGATGTTCCATTTAGAACGGTTTATATTCATGGTTTAGTTCGGGATTCACAAGGACGTAAGCTGTCTAAGTCTTTAGGCAATTCAACTGATCCTGTCGAGACTATCGATCAAGTAGGGGCGGATGCCTTAAGAATCACTTTAATGTCCCAGCTCAATACAGGTAAAGACTTAAAGTTTTCCGAGCAACGCTTGGAATCCAATAGAAACTTTATAAACAAAATATGGAATGCAACCCGATTCGCGTTTGGATCCGCAGATTTAAAATCTATAGAGCAAAAAGCTTTTTCTGAACTTAGTGCTAAATCCAAGATATCCGTGTTTGACCAATGGATTATATATAAACTTGGAGAAGTTATAAAAAACGTAAACGATAATTTGGAAAGTTATAAATTTTCAGAAGCCGTTCAAGACTTGTACTCATTTTTATGGAACGATTTCTGTGACTGGTATTTAGAGTTCTCAAAACCTAGCCTATATAATAAAGAAGCTAGTTTCGCTAGCGAGCGCGCCGCCACTTCGCTTATTTTATTTCAAACTTTGGGACGGGCTTTGCAGCTGATGCATCCCTTCATACCTTTTATTACTGAAGAGCTTTATGAAAAGTTGCCGGTCAAGGATACCGAAATGATCGTGGACTCTGACTTCCCTAATCAAAAAAATAGTAAAGAATGGTTATCTATGGGAAGCGTAGAAGCTTGGGAAGAGGTTGAGCTTTTAAAAAAAGTAATTACAGCAATAAGAAATATCAGAGGTGAAAACTCTATCCCATTAAGCTTAGAAATCGCTGCCTATGTTGTTCCAAAAGACGAGGTTTCACAAAAAATTCTAACTTTTCATTCGGATTTGATACAAAAGTTTTGTAAATTATCTAGTATTATCTTTGAAGCCAAAAAGGATCTATCAAAGTGTGCTGTGACACCCGTTCACTTCCAAGGTTCAAGTGTCGATGTGATCATCCCTTTAGAAGGTATTGTAGACATTGACGAAGAAATAAAACGCTTAAAAAAATCAATCGAAAAAGTAAATAAAGACATATCTATTTTGTCTAAAAAACTGAAAAACGAAAGTTTTATCAGAAATGCACCCAAGGAATTAGTCGAAACAGATAAAAGCTTGTTAAAAGATGCAGAAATGAAATTTAGGACTCTGCAAGACAGCTTAAATCGGTTAAGCTAGTAAGAATGAGTTTAAATATATCTAATAAAAATCATGGTTTTATAAAAAGGCACCCGGATGGGTACGCTTTTTTTATTTCAAAAAATGATAGTCAAAGTGATGTTTTCATATCAGCTGACGATTTGAATGGAGCTATGTCGAATGACTTGGTTGAAATTCAAATATTTAGCAATTTTAAAGGGGAAAAGCCCAGAGGGCGTGTTCAAAAAATTATTGAGCACCATTTCACAACTGTTGTTGGTCGCATGGATGCCGACGGAGATCATTATATTTTAAAAGATCTTTCTTCAGTTTGGGGTGACGATCTGTTAGTGCCAAGTAACCATGTGGGCGTTGCAAAGCCGGGTGAGCTTGTACTGGTTGAAATTCTATCTTATCCGGGTACGAAGAAAGGTTTTGTCGGAAAAGTTATATCAAGTTTAGGCCAACCAAGTGATCCTGCTGTAGATATTAAGCGGATTGCAATGACCCAAGGTATTCCGATGCAATTCCAAAATGCATCTTTGGTAGATGTCGATAAATTTGGAACTGACATACCACAAAGTGAAATAAAGAAAAGAAAAGACTTAAGATCCTTAGAGCTAGTTACTATAGACGGAGCGACTGCAAAGGATTTTGATGATGCTGTGTTCGTTGAAAAAAAAGGTAGCAACTTTCGTCTTATTGTAGCAATTGCTGATGTTAGTTTCTATGTCCAAGAGGGAATGAGCGTAAATACAGAAGCTTATGAACGTGGCACCAGCACTTATTTTCCTAATTTTGTTATTCCTATGCTTCCAGAAGGTTTATCAAATGAACTTTGTTCTTTGAAACCAGATGTTGATCGATTGGCAATGGTTGCAGATATGGTCATAGATTCTTCAGGTCGTTTTTTAAATTATGAATTTTACGAGGCCGTCATAAAGAGCCATGCACGGCTGACTTACGGTGATGTTCAAAGAGTTCTTGATGGCTCAGATGTACCTGAATTAAAACATTTAGAGGATCGCTTAAAGCTTTCTGAGACCCTAGCAAACATTCTAAAAAAGAAGCGATTTGATGAAGGGTCATTGGATCTAGATATCCCCGAGGTGCTTGTCGAGGTGGATGATCAAGGACAAGCCGTTGATATTCATCTGTCTGAACGAATTTTTGCTCATCGTTTGATTGAAGAATTTATGCTGAAAGCCAATATCGCTGTAGCTGAGTTTATCGATAAAAAAGGAAAAGCTCAGCTTTACAGAGTACATGAAGAACCAGATATTTTAGCCTTAGATACTTTTATGAGATTTTTTAATCAATTTACAAATTTTAAGCACCAATCACCTGACCCAAGTGAAATCTGCGCAGTGTTATCTAGCATTGAAGGCAAAGAAAAAAATATTCTACAGACACTTTTTCTAAGGTCGATGAGACAAGCAAAATACAGCCCAGAAGACATTGGTCATTTCGGTTTAGCTTTTTCTCATTATGCCCATTTTACTTCACCAATTAGACGCTACCCTGATCTGATCACACACCGTATTTTAAAAAGCATAGTGAAGGGAACTGGTGCAGTGTCTTATACCGAATCTGAATTGACTGAAAAATCTGAATACTTAAGTCAATGTGAACAGCGCTCTGTTAAAGCCGAAAGAAAAGTTAAGTCTATAAAAAAAGCGCGCTTCGCGGAAAAACTGTTAGGTAGCGAATTTGAAGGTTCGATCACATCAGTTGCTCGCTTTGGAATTTTTATCACCCTAGATCAGTATCCACTTGAAGGTATGGTTAGAATCGGTGATCTGGGCTCGGATTACTTTGTCTTTAATGAAGAGCAAATTAGTTTAGTTGGGCAGCGCTCGGGTAAGCAGTTTAAATTAGGAGACCGGGTTAAAGTAACATTGGCCCAAGTTAATATTGAAGATGGTTTTATTGACCTGACTCTTGAAGAACACCAGGGGCGTGCACAATCAAAAGCTATTTCTTCATGGCTGAGTAAAGATGGGGCCAAAAAGAAGAATCCTAAATTTAAAGGTAAAAGGTCTAGATCAAAGTTCAGTCGAAAGTCTACAGCAAAGTCATCGGATCGCTCTGAAAAGAAAGTCCCCGAGCACCACAAAAAAAGATTTTTAAATAAACTAGATTCCGAAAGCGAACAGAAAGGCTCGGCTGGCTCTAAGGAAAGATCTGCTAATAAGTTTGCGAAAAAATCAGGATCAAACAGTAGCTCTAAAAACAATTCTAACAAAGAAGATGA
Source organism: uncultured Pseudobdellovibrionaceae bacterium (assembly GCA_963803705.1). Classification (GTDB taxonomy): domain Bacteria; phylum Bdellovibrionota; class Bdellovibrionia; order Bdellovibrionales; family UBA1609; genus JAMLIO01. The sequence continues at coordinate 456,564 of CAWDNU010000001.1, forward strand.
AAGTAGATCTAAAAAAAGCGGTGGCAAAGTTAAAGCTAGTGATCTATTTAGTTCGTCTCATCGACGAATTGGCTTCGGAAAAAATAAAAAATAACTTCGACAACTTTATTTTATTAGATTAGACGCAAAGTCCTTTTGCTCTGGAGACACATAGATACGTTCGATCATTCTTATCTTTTCGTAACGGCTGAAGATTTCAGTGGTGTCTTGAATTTTAGTGGGAGCAATAGATTTATCATATTGTTCCAGTACATAAATATTGTAAGCCAAATCCTGATTTGTAGCGCCGTGATACTTACTTAGGCGGGCTTCAGAGCTTACGTAGATTAAATCAACGTCTTTGCTCTTCAGCGTTTTTTTAATTTGTTCTATTTTTTCACTACCATCGTCGGAATGAGTTTCATATAGCACTTTATAGGGCTCACGATTAGCGATTCGTTTAGCCCATATACTTTTATTTTGCGCTTCATTTAAATGTTCATACAAAGAATAATCAGTGCATTTTATATATTTGTCCAAAATAGCAGGAAGTTTAAAGGTGCAATCTGGCGAATCTAAATACCTAGTTAACATTTCTTCGTAAATAATAGCTTTGTGGTGAAAATAGACCATCAGGTGCATATGGTGTCGGGATAATAAAAAATCATCAAATGTATAAAGAGCCCTACGATTTATTGCAAGATGCAATTTATCTTTAACCTGAGTGTAGGTCAGATTTGCAATCAACCATGAAAGCTCAATATTTCCATAGTTTGTGCCGCAGAAATAAGCGTCTCTTAGCAAATAGTCCATACGATCTACGTCTAATTCAGAACTGACAAGTTGACTTAGAATCGGTCTGAAATCAACACCATCAATCACGAAGAAATCATCGCCGGCTATGATTTCTGAATCCACGAGTGCAGCTACATGTTCAGGTTCAAATTCTCCGTAGGCTTTTATAATATTGGCAATTTCTGATTCAGTGACAAAAGCAATTGTGTAATCTTCATGATTAGCTTTTCTATCCTGATTGCGTTTTTGTAAATTAAAAATTTTAATATTCAACTCTGATAACTGCGGCATTACAACTTCAGTGGTGTGACTAAGCGGACCATGGCCAATATCGTGCAGTAAAGCAGCAAGCTTCACGCACTGTCGAAGACTATCTTTTGTTTTAAAATCCTTAAATGGATAGTTTCTGAATATTGTGTCAAAAGCGACTCCGGCCAAATGGCTAACCCCTACAGAATGTAGAAATCGATTATGAGTGGCCCCTGGAAAACTAAATTCAGCAAACCCTAATTGCTTGATGGCTCTTAGACGTTGATATTCTAGGGAATCACAAACTTTAACCTCGATGGGTGTTAGTGCAATTGAGCCATGAATCGGATCACGAATTTCCATAGCCTAAGTTTTAGGAAGCGCAGCCCCAAAGGTCAATCTTTAGGCTTTGCATTGCACTGCAAGGCACCTTTTAGGCCAATTTAAGAAACATTGTTAAATGAATTCCAGGAAATATTTGTCTTAATTTATATTCAATGTCAGCATGAAAAGTGAGTTCGGATTGGGACCTTTGGTGTTAGCTAAAAAAGACCAGCCGTATGTTCGAGCCTTTTCATGCTGACATTGAATATAAATTAAGACAAATATTTGCTACAAACTGTTTTAATAACAAGTTTAAAAAATGGAGATTTTATATGAAGTCATATTTAGATCTTATGGAAAAAGTTTATGTCCAAGGGTTGGATCGAAAAGATAGAACCGGCACTGGCACGCGCAGCCTTTTTGGTCATCAACTTCGTTATGATCTTAAGGAAGGCTTTCCGCTAGTAACGACTAAAAAGGTACATTTGAAGTCGATTATTTATGAGCTTCTTTGGTTCTTAAAAGGTGACACTAATGTTAAGTATCTTCAAGAAAATGGGGTTCGCATCTGGAATGACTGGGCTGACCAAACCGGAGATCTTGGCCGGGTTTACGGAGCCCAGTGGCGATCATGGCAAGGACCAAACGGCAAAGTAGTAGATCAAATTACTAATGTAATTGAGTCTATTAAAACTAATCCATCTTCTAGAAGACACTTAGTGGTTGCTTTTAATCCTGGCGAGATTGACCAAATGGCACTTCCTCCGTGTCATGCGTTTTTCCAGTTCTATGTTGGTGATGGAACCCTTAGTTGTCAGCTTTATCAAAGAAGTGCTGATATTTTTTTAGGAGTTCCATTTAATATTGCAAGTTATGCCTTACTTACTCTGATGATGGCACAGGTCTGTGATTTAACCCCGGGTGACTTTGTTCACACATTTGGAGACGCACATATTTACCACAATCATTTTGATCAGGTTAAAACTCAACTTCAAAGACAGCCTAAGCCACTACCTAGAATGATCTTAAATCAGTCAGTAAAAGATCTGTTTGAGTTTGATTTTAATGATTTCACCTTGTTGGATTACAAGCCAGATCCAGCAATAAAAGCTTCAGTGTCTATATAGGTCGACGGGAATATATAATGATATTAAGTCACATAGTTGCTGTTAGTGAAAATCAAGCCATCGGTGTAAAAAATGGTCTTCCGTGGAATGTACCGGAAGATTTAAAGTTTTTTAAACAAAAAACTTTGAATTCAATCCTACTTATGGGTCGAAAAACTTTTGATAGTATTGGACGCCCCTTGCCTAAAAGAACCACGATAGTTATCTCTAGATCTTCAAAGCCTGATAACTACCCCCAAGACTTGTATTGGGTGTCTTCTATAGAAGCAGCTCTTGAAAAGGCAAACTTGCTTGCTAAAGAAAAAAATAAACAAGAGATATTTATCGCGGGTGGCGGTGAAATATATAAGCAATCTATGTCTTTAATTAATAAAATTTATCTGACAAAAATACATATAAGTGTGGACGCAGACGCTTACTACCCTGAGGTTCCAGAAAAAGACTTTAAAATTGTATCTAAAAAATCATCAAGTGATGACAAACACTCTTACACATTCTATGAATACGAACGTGAAGTTAAGGTTTAGTGTGCGTAAGCCATTCTGGACCATACCTTAATATATAATTGAATCGAGGTTCTTTTTTGAATGTAGCAATATTAGGCTCTGGTGGGCGAGAGCACGCCCTTTTAAAAGCCTTAAGTCAAAGCTCCAAAGTAGAAAAAATTGTGTGCGTACCAGGTTCAGATGGTATCGCCCTAGAGTTTGAATGTAAGAACATTTCTTTAGAAGCCGAAAACGAGTTGATTGAATTTTTTAACAATGAAAAAGTCGAATTCGTAATTATTGGCCCAGAAGATCCTTTGGTTTCTGGTCTTGCAGATACCCTACGAAAAAATGGATTTAAAGTTTTTGGACCAGGGGCAGAGGGTGCACGCCTTGAAGGTAGTAAGATTTACTCTAAAAATTTCATGCGAGCAGCAAACATACCGACAGCTGGTTTTGCTATTGCTCGGACAAAACTTGAGTCCATGCAATGCTACAAAAATTTTAAGTTTCCACTGGTTGTTAAAGCAGATGTCTTAGCCGCTGGTAAAGGTGTTTACATCTGTCAGTCAGAGGCAGAATATTTTGCTGCCATCGAAGTAATCTTTGATCAAAAAAAATTTGGTGTTTCCGAGGTGTTGATTGAAGAGTATATCTCAGGTTGGGAATTGAGCTACATTTGCATAACTAACGGTTTAGATTATCAAGTTTGCCCCTTAACACAAGATCATAAAGCATTAAGAGATGCCGGGGTTGGACCCAATACGGGTGGCATGGGTGTTTTTGGTCCTGTGGACATAGGTAAAGAGCTAGAAGATAAAATTAACAGCACAATTGTAGAGCCAACTTTAAAAGAACTTAGACAGAGAAAAATTGATTTTTCTGGTGCCTTATTTATAGGTCTAATGATTGAAAACCAAAACCCTTATGTTCTTGAATACAATGTCCGATTTGGTGATCCTGAAACGCAGATCATAATGCCCCTTATAGACGGTGATATTTTCGAGATCTTATACTCTAGCGTCGTGGGTCCCCTTATGACCGTCAAAAAGAAGAAAGATGTGTACGCCGCATGTGTTGTGCTCGCAGCCGAAGGTTACCCTGACAACGCGCTTAAAGGTAGTAAAATAGAGCTTCTTGATCTAAGCCAAAACTTAGAACAATACTTTATTTTTTCTGGCGTAAAATCGCTCGCAAATAAGTTAGTCGTTAACGGTGGACGGGTGATGGGCGCTGTGGGCATTGGAAATTCAAAAACAGATGCCATTGATAAGGCTTATGCTCAAAGCGAAAAAGTCATTTGGAAAGGTCTTCAAAAGCGTTCAGATATTGGTAACTATTTTAAAAAATGATATTTATTTGAGTGAAGGTCTAACCATTTAAATCGTTGTCCTCTTTTAATCCTTTCTTTTTAATTTTTTCTACAAGAGTGGTGCGATTTATCTTAAGAAGATGGGCAGCTTTATTTCTATTCCAACCGGTTTTTTCCAAAGCTTTTGTAATAAGTCTATTTTCGAACTCTAGGACTAAAAGATTATAGTCTACCCCAGAGTCAGGGATCTCTATATCATTATTAGTTCTTTTTACGACTATGTTGGAATATCTAGAAGGTAGGTCTGATAGCTCAATGACTCCTTCTCCGATAATAATCGTCAGCCGCTCTACTAAGTTTTCAAGCTCCCGTACGTTTCCGGGCCAAGAATAATTTTGTAAAGCTTCAAAAGCTTCAGCCGAAAAGCCTGAAATTCTTTTTTTCTTTTCCTGATTATACTTTTGGACAAAATAATTCACCAAAATTGGTAGATCAGATTTTCTATTTTTTAAGGAAGGAATATGAAGGGGTATCACATTTAACCTGAAGAATAGGTCTTCTCTAAATAGACCTTTTTTTATCAGTTGTTCTAGATTTTTATGTGTAGCAGCTATCACTCGGGTGTCGATCGTGATGGGTTTGGATGATCCGACACGTTCAATACGTTTTTCTTGCAAAACTCTTAATAATTTTACTTGAAGCTTAGGACTCATGTCCCCAATCTCATCAAGAAATATGGTGCCATTGTGCGCAAGCTCAAAACGACCTTTTCGCTCTTGGTGAGCCCCGGTAAAAGATCCCTTTTCATGACCAAATAGCTCGCTTTCCAGCAAATCTTCAGGAATGGCTCCACAGTTGACGGCTATAAAAGATTTTTTAGAGCGATCGGAAGCAAAATGGATTCCTTTAGCAACAAGCTCTTTTCCTGTGCCGCTATCACCAGAAATTAGCACTGTGGAATTTGAAGGTGCTATTCTCTCTGCTAAATCAATCACTTGTCTCATTTCTCTACTTTTACCGATGATCTGATGAAGGCCAAAGTGCTTATTGAGCTCAGATCTAAGGCGCTCATTTTCTTCTTTGATTTCCTTATGGGTTAAGGCTTTATCAACCAAGGTTATCATTTCACTGAGTTCAAAAGGTTTAGTTAAAAATTGAAAAACCCCTCGGCGAGCTGCTGTTAAAGCCACTTCAATGGTTCCAAAGCCAGTTAGTATAATAACTTCACAATCTGGTTGTTCATTTTTTATTTCGGTAAGCAGATCTAATCCGCTGCCATCTGGTAGCCTAAGGTCAACTATGGCCAAATTAAGTTTCAATTGACTGGCCACTATAGATTCGGCTTCTCTTTTTGTCTGAGCAGTAATCACCATGTGATCATATCGTTGTAAAACTTTAGATAAACTCTTTCTAACAATCGAATCGTCATCTACTACAAGAATCTTATAATTACTTTTCAATAAATCCCCTTACCTTTGCTACTAGAGCCTCTTACACTTCTAATCATAAAGATTTTAAAAATGTCCGTCAAATTTTTAACAGGACTAAAGTGTAGCGACATAACAACGAAGTTATAAATCTAGATTTAAACTTTTATTATTTCGGACGCTTATTAGAATTGACTCTATGACTTGTTTACAGTCCAGAGCCGCATCTAGAAGATCCTGAATATCAGCAAGAGCGTTTGCTGGGGTGCTATCTGGCTCACTAAGTATCAGTTGCAAAAAAGTAATAATGCCTGCAAGGGGATTGTTTAGCTCATGAGCCAGACTACCAGCCAAAATACCGAGGTCAGATAATTTGGCTTTTTCTAGAATCTTTAATTCTATTGATTTTCGTTCAGTGATATTCTCATAGATATTGATAAAAGTATCGTTTCTATGATCATGAGTCTTAATTTTTTGACTTGTTACACTGATCCATTCTGATTTGTTTTTTAGCTCAAAATTTTTCCCTAGTTGGCAACCTTCGCATGGTCTTTCAGCTTTAAATAGAAGTTCATAGCATTTCTTTGGTGCTTCATCCGTATCGAAGTTGCTATTGAGCAAATTAAATTTTGAATCCACAATTGTGACCTGATGCTTGATGGCTTTAAAGGTTTGCTGCCATTGAGACTGTGTAACCAAAAGGTCAGCGTAATTTGTGACTTGGTTTATTTTAATACTTACAATTTCGCTCAGCTGAAGCAAAAACGATTCCTCTTTTTTCATAAAATTTGAATTCATTTTAGCGAAGTAAATGTGACCAATACTCTTTTGGCTAAAATGTAATGGAGTTCCAAATATTCTATATTTCTTTTGGTTTTCTATTATAAATGTTTCGCTATAAACCTCTTTGGATCCAACCAAGATTCTAATCCACTTCGTTTTAAAGTAAGGTTCTAGTTTCAGAGTCAGAAAATCTTCAATTTCGGGTATATTCTTTGAATCTTGTACTCCAAGGATACATTCATAAAGTAGGTTTAATTGCTCTTGAATTGAGATAAGCCTATCTTGTGACCTTCTAAGGCTTTTGTTTTTTATGACAACACGGTCTTCAAGCTCTTTGTTAAGCTCTCTTAGTTTTACACCTTGCTCTTGAAATAATAAATAAAAGTTGTTGTTTTGCTGGTGATAATCGTACTTTCTTAATGCAGTTAAAATTGATTTTTCTACATCTTGAATATTATAGTTTTCGGTCTCGTAAATCGCGTGGGGATTGAGAGTAGAAATCAAAGTATTCCTTAATTCAGTTTCAAAATTATCGATTATAACAATAACTTCTGTTTGAAGGGTTTGAACCTCCAGGGATCTAAATAGTAGCTCTAAATCATCAGCGCTTAGATCTTGAGTATTGATGATCAGAACTTTGGCGATTTGATCATCAAGGTAAGGTAAAACAAACTTTAACTCTAAGTGTTTCGTAAGCTCAAAATCATTAGATAAATCAAGCTGTTTTCCCCATAGTAAAATATTTGAAAAGCCTCTAGTTTCAGCCATATCTTATCTTCCATAAAAACTTCATAGAGTTAAATAGCAAATAGACTAGTTTGTTGTGAATTAGCTACAAAAAGTGTTAGATTTGACCGTATATAGCTAGTTGCTAAAGTCGTCACTTACAGTTTGTCAGGGGAGTTATTCAATGAATTGGGATTCAATTATCTTAGCAGCTGGTGAAGGCACTCGGATGTTATCGAAGACTCCGAAGGTTATGCAAAAAGTTGCCGGTCAGCCGATGATCGTAAGGATAATAGAGGCCCTGAACTCTGCAGGAACGAAGAACATCCATGTGGTCATTTCAAAGAAGATCGAGAAGGAAATTATTCCTTTGAAATCAATTTACAATAATATATTTTATCACATCCAAAAGGAACCCAATGGGACAGCGGATGCGGTAAGTAGTGTAGATTCAGAACTTAGTGATTATGTTCTTGTCTGTAATGGTGACCACCCGCTAGTGAATCAACAAGATATAAAGGCTTTTATTCTTGAAGCAGAGTCATCAAATTCAGAGTTCAGTGTAGCAACATTAGATATCGCAGAGCCTGGGGTATTTGGGCGGGTACTTTTACAAAATAAAAATTTTGCTACAGAAATTATAGAAGCGAAACATTGTAACGAGGATCAACTAAAAGTTAAATCAGTTAACTCAGGATTTTACTATGGAAAGTCCAGCCTTTTATCTGATTTTTTAGATACTAACCCCAGTGATGCAACAAAAGAGTTCTACTTAACAGATATAGTTAAATATTTGACCTTGAAAAATATAAAAGTATCAGCGGTCAAAGTCTCAGAAGATATAGGTTTTGGTGTGAATGATCCCGTGGCACTAAGCTTAGCGAACCAAAAAGCTTATTTGCAAATAAACCAAACTTTGATGAAAAAAGGCGTAAGGTTTATTAATCCAAGTCTTAGTTTTATTGATCAGAATGTCGAAGTAGAAAATGATGTAACAATATTTCCTAATGTTTTTATCAGCGGCGCCTCTAAAATTCAATGCGGGACTACCATAGAAGCCGGTGCTCATATTATAAATAGTTTGGTTGGCCCTGATTCAGTAATTAAAGCAGGCTGTTACATAGAGCATGCAGAAATTTTGGGTGGATCTAGTATAGGACCTTACGCACATCTGCGGAAAGGTAGTACAATTCATCCCAACGTAAAGGTTGGAAACTTTGCCGAAATTAAAAACTCGGTATTGTATCCCGGTGTAAAGGCTGGCCATCAATGCTACCTCGGAGATTCAGAAGTCGGAGAAAACACGAACATAGGCGCTGGAACGATCACTTGTAATTTTGCAGCAGACGGTAAAAAGCATAAAACTATTATCGGTAAAAACGTGTTTGTGGGTAGTGACACGCAAATAGTTCCCCCGGTCACCTTAGAAGATAACTGTGTGATAGCCGCTGGTTCTACCGTTACTAAAAATGTTGAAGCAAAAAGTTTGTACGTAACTCGCGCTAAGTCAGTCATCAAATCAAATTATAGGAAGTAGATATGTGTGGCATAGTTGGGTACTTAGGCGCAAAAAGCACTAAGAATATATTGTTCGACGGGTTGAAAGCTTTAGAGTACCGAGGTTATGACAGTTCAGGGCTTTGTATTTTGAATCAGGGTCAGTTTATAAAGTTTAGGGCACCAGGTAAAATTGTCGAACTTGAAAAAAAAGTTATTGGTAAAAATCTGGAAGGTCATGTTGGCATAGCGCATACCAGATGGGCAACACATGGTCCGGCTGTTGAAAAAAATGCTCATCCTCATGAGGTCGGTGACATATGTATTGTCCACAACGGTATCATTGAAAACTACCATACTATTCGGCAACAACTTATTAAGCGCGGGGCCAAGATAAATTCAGACACAGACTCTGAGCTTGTAGCACATCTAATTAACGAACAACTAAAGATAAAGGGCGACTTTTACAAAGCAGTGGTTGAGGCGCGCAAAATGCTTGAAGGCGCATTCGCTGTACTCGTGATTTCGAAAAAAAATCCAAATGAGTTGATTGCATTTAAATCGGGTCCCCCAATGATTTTGGCAAAAGGAGAAGACGATTTTTATATAGCCAGCGATGTTCAGGCGGTTATTAAGTACACTAAAACTGTGTACTATTTAAACGACCATGAAATGGTACACATCAAAAATAAAGACGCAAGCGTCACTGATATTCAGGGACAAGAAATACCAATTGAATTTGAAACGATTATTTGGAACGCGGAGCAAGTCGATAAGAATGGCTTTGCTCATTATATGTTAAAGGAAATTTATGAACAGCCGAATGCCGTAAGCTTGGCTTTATTACCACACATTGATTCCGAAACCCAAACATTAAAGATAAGTGGATTTTACGATTCACTAGATCAAACTAATGAATTTTTAAAAAAAATAAAACGTATTCAAATTATTGCTTGTGGAACAAGTTTTTACGCAGGTATGTACGGGGAATACGTTTTTGAAAAGTTGGCCGGAATTAGTGTCGATATCGATATTGCTAGCGAATATCGATATCGAAGTCCAATTATAGATTCTGACACCTTAGTTATTTTTATATCTCAAAGTGGTGAAACTGCGGATACTTTGGCAGCCCTTCGCTTAGCTAAGTCTGCCGGAGCAAGAACTTTAAGTGTCTGTAACACTTTCAAATCCAGCATAGACCGTGAAAGTGAATTTTCAATTTATATGAACTCAGGCCCAGAAGTAGGTGTCGCAAGCACAAAAGCTTTTACGTCTACTTTAGCTATCATGGCAACTTTAGGTGTGGCTATAGCCAAAGCCAGGGGTAAGCTATCAGAGCAAGACGAAAAAAAGTGGGTTGAAAGTTTACTTAGCCTGCCATTGAAAATGGAGAATGTGCTGGCTTACGACAAATTTTTTAAAAAGGTCAGTCATTCACTAAAAAGTAAAAAAGGATTTTTATACATGGGGCGCGGGGTGAATTTTCCAATAGCAATGGAAGGAGCGCTAAAGTTAAAAGAACTTGCATATATGCATGCAGAAGGCTTTGCTGCTGGTGAGTTAAAGCATGGGCCCATGGCCCTAATTGATGAAGATATGATGATCGTAATTCTATGTCCTGAAGATGACTTGTACGATAAGACAATGAGCAACTTAGAAGAGGTAAAAGCTAGGAAGGGCTTGGTAATAGGTTTGGGTGATTTGGGTGACACCAAGCTAGAATCTATGTGTGAACATTACCTAGGATTACCGGCGGCGGACTGGATCACCTATCCAATACTGGAAACATTACCCCTTCAACTTTTAGCTTACCACGTAGCCAATAGTTTAGGTCATGACGTTGATCAACCAAGAAATTTAGCCAAATCCGTAACCGTCGAATAGAATTTGTAAGATATGTTTTTTAAATTTAATTGTATCATTTATGTATTAAAAAACTCAAACAAACCTTGTCATTTGCCTTGCATACGCAAGGCTTCATGCCAACGAACTCGTTTTTAATACATAGATGATACAATTAAATTTAAAAAACATATCTTACAAATTCTATTCGACGGTTACGATTGGTCTTTATTTTAAATATTTAGCCATTGGAAAAAGCTCTTTTTGGCGACGGCAAGTTGGGTGTCTTTTCTTAAGCGCTTTAGGTCAGCCTTTTTGATTTTCTTTGGCTTTACTTTCGCCAGTGACTCTTCGCTTAATTTTGGTAATAAACTAAAATTTATATTCATAGGTTGATAATTTTCTTTTTCTTCGCGAAGAAAATTATACAATGATCCAAAGGCAGACGCACGAGGTGGCGAAGAAAACGTTTGGTCGCTTAGTTTTTGATGAATAAATTTCGCAACTAAAAGTCCAATGCAAGTTGAATCAAAATATCCTTCTACACCAGTGATTTGTCCTGCAAAAAATAAGTTGGAATTTTTTTTAGAAGATAGATCATCGTTCAGTAACTTTGGCGAATTGATATACATATTTCTATGAATGCTGCCAAGTTTAACAAATTCTGCATTTTCAAGTCCTGGGATCATTGAAAAAATTCTTTTTTGTTCTGGGTAAGCCATTTTAGTCTGAAAGCCAACCATATTGTAAGCAGTGCCTTCCCTATTATCTTGTCGTAATTGTACTACGGCGTAGCATCCGTGATTTGTATGGGGGTTTCTTAGGCCTTTATAACTTAGGGGACCAAACCTTAATGTGTTATCACCACGCTCGACGATCTCTTCTATAGGCATACAATTTTCAAAGTAAGGGGTGTTTTTTTCAAATTCTTTGGGCTCAATCTTTCGCGCTTGTTTTATTTCATCAATAAGCTTCAAGTACTGTTCGCTGTCCAAAGGGCAGTTTATATAATCACCACCTTTTTCGCCGTCACCCCACCGATCGGCCTTCCAGCATATGTCCATGTTAACGCTATCTGTAGCTATTATTGGTGCAATAGCATCAAAGAAATAAAGTGAATTCAAACCGAAATGTTTTTGCAAATTTTTAGCTAAATCTGATTCAGTAAGTGGGCCAGTGCATACAACAGTAATATCTTTCATATCCTCGATATCTGTTACAATTTGATCGATACATTCAATGTTTGGGTGTGAAGTCATAATTTTAGTTAACTGCTTGGAAAATTTTTCTCGGTCTACGCTTAACGACATTCCAGCTGGGACGGCGTAATCTTTAGCTATTTTTAGAATAATAGATCCAGCCTGTTCAGCTTCCCACTTAAGCTGGCCTGAAGCCGAATAGTTGGTTTGACTGCCAAAAGAGTTTGAACAAACAAGCTCGCCGAAGTCGGCGCTCTTGTGCGCAGGAGTAAGCTTGATTTTGCGCATTTCAAATAGCTTAACCTTGTAGCCTTGCTCGGCTAACTGGTAAGCGCATTCAGAGCCAGCTAAGCCTGCGCCAACAACATTTATAATAGGTTTTAAATGACTCATCTGGCCTCATATCTATGTGAATAAACGAACCTATTCAAGCTTGTATAGATCTTTTTGTTAAAGACTTTGACAAGGGCCACCCTAACCCTGTTTTAATCTAAGTGTGAAAAAAAAACCTAAACTAAGCACTGCAACAGAGGTGTTGCAAAGCTTGCTCACTAAAAGCTCGATGCCAATATCTAATGAATATAATCGTTGGCGAGTGATTCAAAATTGGTCGGAAATCATCGGTCCACAATTAGCATCTAGAACCTTCCCTATAAAATATTTCAAAGGCCACCTTTACATATGGGCCTCATCATCATCGGGTCTTCAGCAGTTTTATTTTATATCAGATATCATTCAAAAAAAAATTAACGACTACATGGATAAGAATTGGGTTCACAAAATAACCTGGACCCAGAACAAAGGTTTGCTGGATAAAATATCTGATCAAGATAAAAAAGTTTTGGACGGGTTAATTAAAGGCAGTGAATCTAAACGTCCCTAAATTACTTCCAGAAGCAGTTCTTTGCCTTAAGTTTGCAACCGCCAACAGACCAAACAACAGACTAAAAAACAGTCGGGTTTCATATCCTGAACTGCATTCCGCAGGATTCAACGCCTTGAACTGTTTTCAGCTCGTTTGCTGTCTAGCTTCGCTGGCGCTTTTCATTATTTTTACTTTTGCTTGTTTTCTTTTGCTTGGATGCTTCGTCTCATTAGAGATTTGATGTAGCTGTCGTCTTTTTCTTCGCCTAGAAATCTCATAACTTTGGTGTGTAAAGTTGGATCGTAGATAAGTTGGCCTAAAGTTCCCTTGCGATCGTTTATAGCATCAAGAGATTGATTTAGCCTATCAAGAGTGGGTTTGATTTGAGCTTGAGATTTTATTTGTTTTGCAGCACCTGCAATATTTTCTATGGCTTTGTCAGCGTTTCTTCCCATACGTTCAAAATCAGCTCCGTTGGAAAACTGTGTGATAATAGTGTCGATTTTTTTAAGTGTTAGACTAACCTGTTCAAAGTCAGAAAGCTTATTACTAATTTGGTCCATTAAGTCAGGGGTATCATCAGCTTTGATCACTGATTCATTCGCCAAGGGTTTGCCGCCCTCGCCTTGAGAGATAAATATATACTTATCCCCAAGCGCACCTTGGGTCTTCATGGAAACCAAACTCTTATCGGTAATTAGGTTTTCATAACCTTTGTTAACTCTGACTTCAATTTTGATCTTACTTTTTTTGTTATCAAAGGAAATATCTGAAACGTGACCAACATCAATTCCAGAAAAGGACACAATAGATCCGAACATAATACCCTGTGAATTATTCACATACGAATAATAGGTATTTTTTCTTCTAAATAAAGATTCATCACTAGTTAAGGCTGTAAATGCGATAATAAATAGTGCAAAACCAATTATCACAAAGGCGCCCGACCATAGTTTTTCTTTATTTTGTTCCATAAGCTAATCCTTTTTTATAATTTAAGTGTACCATCCATAAATTTTCTTAAACTGCTATTAGAGCTTTCTATATCATCGGGCAAAGCCTCTTCCGCGATGCGACCATCTTTTATTAGTAAAATACGATCGCAAACAGCCAATGCTGTAGGCATATCATGGGATACAAAAACAGAAGTAAATCCTAAGTCTTTCATCTTCATAATAGTTTTTTGAATATTTAAAGTATTAAACGGATCTAGCCCGGCCGTTGGTTCATCAAACAAAATTATTTCAGGCGAAAAGATAATACTTCTAAGTAGGCCAACGCGCTTTTGCATACCTCCAGATAATTCTGCAGGAAATAGCTCTTCAGTATTTTCAAGTCCAATATCTTTTAAAAGTTTGGCAATTTTTGCTGTAATCTGTTCTTCAGAAAAGTTAAAGTGTTCCCTTAAGGGGTAAGCCAAGTTTTCTTTAACTGTTAAAGAATCAAACAGAGCACCGTTTTGGAACACATATGAAATTTTTTTTCGAACTTCAGCCCATTGGTCTTCGTCGTAATCTTGTATTTGAGTGCCGTTGAAGATAATCTGACCTTCATCTAATTTTTCAAGTCCAATTAGAGCCCTTAAAATTACGCTTTTTCCCGTTCCAGATCCACCTAGAAGTCCTAAGCATTCTCCCTTCAGAAGTCTAAAATTGATATCGTTATGCACAGCTTTGCCGCTAAAACTTTTCTTTAAATTTTTTACTTCAAGTATTACATCTTTCATAAATCACACAGGCAGTTAGGCGTAGGGATAGATCATCCAGTAAATTTTAGTCATAAAATAATCGCTGATAAAAATTAAAATTGAACCAGTTACAACTGACATCGTAGTGGCTTTTCCAACACCTTTAGTGCCTTCAGTAACATTCATTCCAAAATAACACGCAGGCAATGCAACACAAAGAGCAAAACCAAAAGGTTTTAGAAAGCCCGAGATAAATTCCCACGGGGTGATAGTAGTTACTATTCTTTGATAGGTAAATAGCCAAGGAAGACCCAGTTCGACGTTGGCTATTACAGAGGTCGCAAGAAGTGCTAAAAAAGAAGTCAGCAGAGTCAAGATAGGAAAAGAGATTAGACAAGCCATAATTCTGGGTAAATAGATCTTTTGATAAGGTGAAGCCCCTAAAGCCCTTATAGCGTCTATTTGTTGGGTGACTTTCATAGAGCCGATCTCAGAAGCTACACCAGCGCCAACTCTTGCTGCACACATCAAAGCTGTGAACACAGGGGAGAGCTCTAAAAATATAGCTAATGACATAACTTTTGGTACATAAGGCTTACCACCGTACTTTTCTAGGCCTAATCCAAATTGTAAAGTCATTACAAAGCCAGAGCTAAGTGCAGTTATCGCAATCAACGGAATTGAACATATGCCTAAGTTGTAAATCTGGGTGTAAACATCTTTAGCTTTTGGTCTTTTTTTTTTAACTCGCGAATGGATTGCGCAAATACCTCGGCCAGTCCTCCCATCGTTGCCAAAGAAGTCTTAACTATTGGAACTACCATGCTTTAAAGCCTGTCAAAAACTTATCATAGACAGATAAATCTTTTTCAAAATTTGAAGGCTGGGCGGTTAAGACCAGTATATACTGGCAAGAGTTTTTGATAAAACTAGTAACGGCTAGCTTATTTTCGAAACCTTCTAGAGTTGCATCTATCTTGCCCCTTAAGGCCTTACGATTATTAAACTTAAAGCGAATTGGATCACTGGTTTCGCTTGCTTTAAAATTAGAAGCTAATTCCATAAACCAATTTTCAAGATCAAGCTCTATGCTTTTAATGCATTTGGATTTAACGGATATAGTTGAACTGGTAGAGCTTGACAGCCAAGCGTGATCCACAGATTCATTTTTGATTCTATAAAAATCATTACTAGGATATTCGTATGAGTATCTAGTGGATTTCTTGGCAGTTTGATCTCCGATCTTTACAGACACACAGCCAGACACAAAGTAGAGAAATACTAAAGCAATCAATTTATCCATAGAAGTCTATCATACTGACACAGGTTCGAATGACTCACAATAAAAACTCTTCTAAGTCTTTAAGTTAAGCTACCCGTAAGTGGCTTGTGTAGAAAGCCACACATCTAGAATTTTCGAAACCACCCGTGCCACAGTTTCACAGATCGGCATTCTGAAGTAAAAAAAAAGGCCAGCACTTGAGGCCAGCCTTTTTATTTATATAAATTTAAGAACTAACTATTTTTTTAGCATAGATTTAAATTCGCTACCTGGGCGAAATTTTGGATACCAAGCCGCAGGAATTTTAATTGCTTTTCCTGTTTGTGGGTTTCTTCCTGTTCTAGCTTTTCTTTTTGATTTTGTGAAAGTTCCAAAACCAACTAATTTAACTTCGTCACCTTTTTTAACTGAAGTTCTTACAGTGTGTATGAAAGCATCAAGTACTCTCTCAGTGTCAGCTTTTGTAAGTTCTACTTCTTTAGACAACTTTTCAATTAATTCTGCTTTATTCATTTATATTCCCCCATGGAGTGATCATTTGTTGTTGTACATTTACAATTGAAACTGCATTTCAAATCTGGGTCAATACTTTTTTAAAAGAAAATTTTAGTGGTCTAAGTTTTCAAGATGAAAAAGCTTACTGGTGGCAAGTTTAGTGCTTGATACCAGTAAGCTTTTATATGATTTTCAGTTTATTAAAATCAGTTTTGTAAAATGAAAAAATCAGACTTGCCAATGGAACCGTTTTTGTAAAAGACCTCAGCACGCAGCCTTTCAGAGTTTTTGTTGCCTTGATAAATGTTAACTCTAAATTGTGAGCCGTAATTAGGTTCAAAGTAGATTACGGTCTTATCAGATTCCCTGCAGTCAATCTCGGCACTTGGTAAACTGATGCGTTGCACGTCATAGCACTGACCTTGCAGGCCATCGGGGCATCCAGACATAGTGGCATCAACAACTAAATGTGCCCTATCTGAACTATTTCTTGGAAAGATAATCCACAGTTTAAAAAAATCATCCCAATTACTACAGTTAGAAACTCCTCTGGACCAGCTATAAGCGTATTCCCAGCGACCAGTATTTTGGTTGAACTGCCATTTGAATCCGTCACCATTGTTCGTGCAGAAAGTTGCAAAATCACCAAGAAAGCTTCGATAAATACCTTGAGGACCGCTATTTCGGTCTAACCTAAATTCACCTAAGTAGATATGTCTTTGAGCAGAGTCTAAAGCACCTGAAATGGGTGTATAAGAATCACATGACTTGCCTGAACCACTGGTACCTCCGCCGTTTCCTGGGCGTCCCCCGTTGTATCCATTGTTGTTACCATTGTTGCTATTACCTGAATCGGATTCTGAACAGCCGAAAGCAAAACAGATTAGTAAAGCTGTAAATACTTTTCGTATATAAAGTGTGTTTTCCATGTCATCCCCCACAACTACTTATTCACTAAATATGCCACTTTGAGAGCCAAAATAATGACGTTTAACGGTCTATAACTGTCAACAAAGTTGACAGTTGTTGATGGCATATAGCTATCTGGTTTTATAAAACTGTGAAAATTTTCAGGACATCATCGGGTCTAGGAGTATAAAATTGGTGTAATTACAAAGCGATTCTGTGTTTAGTCATTTCCCAAGGCAAACTGACTACAAAGATGTATCCATTTGATACGATCTTGTGTCTTAGATCAAAATCAGAAGGCGCATCAATCAAAGGTGGGGTTTATTTCAAAAGTAAGCGATCAATTAAAACTTGAGACAATATTTAACTTCTCAAAAGGTGAAATAAGAAATTTAGATGCAATTCTATATTCAAAGTTTCAGAAAGAGGCGTGAAAATAAATATCTTTAATTACTTCTATTGGAGAGCGAGCTTTACTGAGCGGCTTTGAGGTAATTAACAGATATCGTTGCGCTCAACAATACCTAGTAGAACGAAAAACTTTTTGATCGATGACTTGTGTTTTGTCCTGCGCTCAAACAAGCTTATTTTTAAGAGCTTTCAATTCACTACGTGTAAGTCCATTTTCTAAAAGCATGTTGTCTATATCTATAGATTCTAAAATTTCATCAAAAATTTGCTGCGTATTTTTACCTTCATTGAACAGAAGCTTTTCTATCAAAATTTTTTGATCGACTTCCTTTTTACTAGCGTACAGTTTGGAGAGGTTTTTATGACTCAGACTGTGATCTTTAGCTGACTCTAATGTAGATACATTAGCTAAACATAAAAGTATGAAAGTGATTAGACCAGTTCTATCTCTGCCAGAGGCGCAGTGGAAAAGAACTGCTCCGGTAGAACAATTTGCTATTTGAGATAAAACAGATGTTGTGATTTCAGGGAACCTCTCTAGATGCGCCTTATAATACAATGGAGTTGACCACTTACCAGTTTCTCTCCATTTTTTCCAGAAAGGTGGGTCATGCCCACCATCAAGTGAGATATGCACCGTCTTGATTCGCTCGGGACGAGGAAACAAATCTCCTTTAATTTCATGTTTAAAGCGGAGGTCGATAACGGTGCGAACACCATAGTCTTCGATATTTGCCCAGTCATTTTTTGTGAAAGCTTCAACTGAATCCGACCTGATGATTCTCTTCATTTTAGTGGGTTGTCCGTTTTGGGTTCGAATGCCACCAAGATCACGAACATTAACAGATCCTTCAAACGTAAGTTCTCGTATAGAGGTTTTCTCTGAAAGCATAACCCATAATAGGTGTTTGCCCACCTAACTGTCATTAACCCAATGCCATAAGCGAGTTAACTCATACTTGAGCATATTAGAACTGATTAGCATTTTTTCTCAGGGCCGTAGAATGTCGCTCAAAAAACCTAGCATTTTAAGCAGGGTGCTAGATTCAGTACTAGATTTCCTATTCAATACCAAAATAAATGGTTATGATGCCGATAGGCTGACAGAATCATTTGGGACTAATTAGATCAATTTATCCCGGGGTAGAAAGCTTTTAGAAAGCTTGGTTTCAGTGATATCTAATTTAGTTTTCAGAAGAATCTAGCTTCATTGCCCGACTTATGAGATGAAGAATAAAGGTGGTTAAAATGACTGTTTTCAAAATTGAAGGCGCTAAAAACAGTTTTGCTTTAGCTTCATTATTGGACTTGGATTCCACTAAGAACAGTAACCTCAAAAATATGAATAAAAATGATCTGGCCCAATGTGCAATTAAGATTTGTCAACATTCAGAGCTAAACGTAGATGGCTGCGTTTTTATATTGCCAAGTAAAAAATTGGACTTTGCTTGGGAGTTTTTTAATTCTGATGGTAGCGAAGCTCTGATGTGTGGCAATGCAGCCAGGGCCGTCTCATTGTGGTTTAATACTTTCATCAATGCAAAAAAAACTATTTCATTTTTCACCCCAGCCCAAAATGTCCGAGCAGAGATAATTGATTCTACGGTTATGGATAAAAACACTGACTTAGATATTCTTGCTACTGGTCGTGTAAAAGTTTGGCTGAAAAAAGTAAAATTCGTCGTCAATGAAATGGATTTCAAGATATTTGATTCTGGAGTGCCACACCTGTGCGTGTTCTTGAATGTCCAAGAACATAAAGATAGAGATTTCGTTGAACTTGGCGTCCAGTTTTTTGAAATAGCCAAAAGCTTACGTTTTCCTAAAAGCTTAGATGCTAAAGGTACAAATGTTACTTATATTTGGTTAGATTCATCATCTACTCAAAAAAAACCCTTGGTGCGAGCGATGAGTTTTGAAAGAGGAATTGAAAATTGGACTGAAGCCTGCGGTACTGGTGCAATGGCCGCGGCCTACTGTGTAAAAGAAGAGTTAAATTATCAGTTCCCAATCAATGTTCAAATGCCGGGTGGTTTGCTTGAAATTGGTGAGTCAAATTTAGAAGCAGAAGTAACTACCACATTATTGGGCCCTGCACTTATTTCAAAAACGGTGGATATATTGATTTAGGGGACAGGACAGTTTAACGCTTGAAAACTTATTGTTTTTTAGGCCATTAAGCTAGTGAAGTTACAAATAAAAGGAGCAACAAATTGAGTGAATATAAAGTAAAAATAATAGAAAAAAAGATAGTGGCACTAGATTCAGTTTCGCTAAGATTTGAAATTCCTAAAAAAGCTAAGTCTGCCTTCCAGTATAAGGCCGGCCAATTCATTGGAATCCAAGCTGAAGTTAAAAAAGAAAAAGTAGTGCGCAGTTACTCTTTAAGTTCTAGCCCCGAGCAAGAGGACTTTATTGAAGTGACTTTGAAAAAAGTTTTAGAGGGTAAAATGTCAAGTTTCTTGGTTGACGAAATTCAAGAAGGTGATGATTTGATTATCACCCCTCCGGTAGGGCAATTTGTTTGTGCTCCGTTGCAACACCATCATATTTTATTTGCTGCTGGTAGTGGCATAACGCCAATTTATTCGATGATAAAAAGCCTGCTTTCCAGAGAAGCCTCGAAAGTAACTTTAGTATATTCAAATAAAAATTTGGCCACCACGATTTTTTCTGATGAACTAAAAAAACTTCAGGAAGATCATTCGCAATTTACTGTGAAATGGATTTTTACCCAGGAGGCCCCAGACTGGGAAGACGTCTCAGAGGGAAGACTTTCTTCAATCTTACTTAAAAGTCTTCATTTGCTTTGGCAAAGCGCCCATGATCCCGTATTTTACATGTGCGGTCCCGAAGGGTTTATGGAATCTATAGAGGCATTCTTAGGTCAAAATGGCTACGACAGTTCACAAATTAAAAAAGAGAGCTTTGTAACTTCAGTTGCTAGCTTAGACGCCGATGAAGTTATTGTGGGCGAGTTCAACGGAAAAGTTGAACCATGTCAGGAAATAGTAGCCGAGATTGATTTTGCAGATTGCACAGTTGTCCCTAATGATGGTGAAACAATTGTCGAGGCTTTATTACGAGACGGTTTTGATCCCCCGTATTCATGTCTAGATGGAAATTGCTTAGCTTGCCAGTGTGTGTTGAAAGAAGGCGCGGTGCAAGTTCGCGATACGGGAATCTTAAATTCTGATGACTACAAAGAGGGCCGATTGCTATCTTGCCAGGCGAAGCCCTTGACCAAGAAAATTAAAGTAGTTTATGAATTTTAAATTTATTACTTGCAGCCTTGTTCAGATCCAATTTCTAGGTTTTTAATTATTAGGGACTCTTTCTAAACTTTTTAGAAAATCTTTGCACTTTGTTAGAATTTCTACTGGGATTTCATGACCTCCGTTGAATAGGTGAAGCTCATGACTTTTTGATTGGGTCAAAGAGCGAAAGTGTTTAGCCCCCTGTGCAGGCAGCACAGGATCTTTATCGCCATGAGATTGAAAAATTTTTAAATCTTTAAGCATATTAGATTCAATCCATTTATGCTGTCGTATGACAGTGCCTGACATAAAGATTAATGCTCTGGGTTTGTACTTGGCCGAGCAAATAAAGTCCGTGCAGACCATTGCCCCTTGACTGAACCCTGCTAAAATAACGTCCTTCTGGTCAAGTTTCATCGAATCTAAAAATAGACTGATTTTTTTATGAAGCAAATCAATATTTTCTGGTTCTCTAGAATAATATTCTTTGAATTTATTTTCAGCCACAAGACGCTGAAAATGTTCTATATCTACATTGAACCAGGCCCGACCTCCAAATGCAGCAATCTGTGGGGGGGCCTCTGCACCCTCTAAAAATAACCAGTTATAATTCAAACCTTTGATTGAGACCAGTTCAGAAATCGAGTAAAGGTCTGCGGCGTTTGCTCCATACCCATGAAAAATAACTACGGTAGGTTTATCTGGGTTACCTGGGTTAAACATATATTTTAGGCCAGACTTTTTATCAGTTTGTAATTTCACTTTAGTAAATCTCCTTCGCTGCTTTTTTAAGTCGATTCAGAATTGCAGACCAATTTGGATCATCAGCATCTTTATCCCACTCAATAATTAGAACATCAAAATTTTTCGAATTTTCAATTAGATTTTTATACAGAAACCGTGAAGCTATCTGAGGGTCAGGATTTAATTTTATCTCTTTGAATCTGGTGTCTTGAAACAAATTATAATCAATTTTACAGGATTGAAAAAGATGAAGAGGAGCATTTGGCTGATAGTGATCTTTCATGGAGCCTGGACCAGATAGGTCAAAGTTTTCAACAACTTCAAAAATTAGGCCTTGAGCTTTCAGAAACTTTCTCAGCTCGGCACAAGATATTTGACCAGGACGAAGCACTTCTAATTTTTTATTACTTATTCTAACAATCGTGGACTCTAAACCCACTTTGCAGGGCCCGCCGTCAACAATATCTAGATAAGGAAAATATGTTCTTACGTGGATCGCATCTGTTGGACTTGTCTTTTTAAATGGGTTAGCGCTGGGGGCTGCAATAGGAACTTTGATTATAGTAATAATATCTTGAAGGACAGGGTGATCCGCCCATCTTATGGCCACCGTATCAGCACCAGCGGTGACTAGATCAGAAACAGAGTTAGGGTTCTTTTGAAAAACGATTGTCAGAGGACCTGGCCAAAATTTTTTAGCTAACGCTAGCAACAATGGGTCTGGCTTTGAAATATAATTATTTATCATTTCAATAGAATTGACATGGACGATCAACGGATCAAATAAAGGACGATCTTTTGTTTCAAAAACTTTTTTTAAACCGATTTCACTGTTAATTTTCGCAGCTAAACCATAAACAGTTTCAGTTGGTACTGCAACAACTCCACCGGCATTGAGAACATCAGTGGCTTGGTGGGTAGTTATAAAATCTTTCATTGCTCTGCCTTGATCTGCACAGTGGGTGACAGAAGGGGAGTTATATATGTAAAGTTAAGCTTATGAAAGTTTTATTTGTTTGTTTAGGAAATATTTGCAGGTCACCTACTGCTGAAGCGGTTCTTAAATTTAAAATTGCAGAGAAAGACATGGGTGATTTAGTTCAGTGTGATTCTGCTGGGACCTCTGCATTCCACGAAGGGTCTAAAGCAGATATTAGGTCCTCTAATCACGCCAAACTAAGGGGATACAACTTAACAAGTGTATCTAGACAGTTACAAACTGATGATTTTTTTGAGTACGATCTAATATTTACAATGGATGATTCTAATTTTGATAATGTTCGTGAGCTTGGTGATTCGATCAAAGCCGATCTTTCAAAAGTTAAAAAGTTAACAGATTTTTGCGTTAAGCATGAAATAAACCATGTGCCCGATCCCTACAAGATGGGTGACGAAGGGTTCGAACAAGTTTTGGATATTATAGAAGATGCTTGTGAACAGATCCTGAAAACAGTGATATTGCCAAACTTTAAAAATTAATTGTTACATTTTATGTTCAAATAGATATACATCTTAATAGGCTCAAACAAGCATTGGCATTTGACCTGCAAAATAAGGCAGGCCTTCATGCCAAAGAACTCGCTATTAAGATGTATATCTATTTGAACATAAAATGTAACAATTAATTTTTAAAGTTTAGCGATACTATTTTTGACAATTTGGACAGTAGTAAGTCGATCTGCCCGCGATTGTTTTATTTAAGATTAATGTTTTGCAATCAAAACAAGGTTTACCAGCTCTAGCGTAAACTCGCCAGAAGATTTGCATTCCGCCAGATTTGCCATCAACATTTTTATAATCTTTCAATGTGCTGCCTTTTAAGGTGATTGCTTGATTTAAAACTTTAGTAATTTCAGTAAAAATTTTTATCCAATGACTTAGCTTTAGTCTATTGACGACCTTAGATGGTTTGAGGCCAGCTCTAAACAAGATCTCTGAAGCATAAATATTGCCTATTCCAAGAATATTGTTCTGGTTCATTAAAAAGTTTTTGATATTGGTTTTTGAGTGCTTATGTTTTCGAAAAAAATCAGAAACATCAATTCGATCTTCGATTGGATCGGGACCAAACTTTTCAAAAATTTTTGATGTATAATCCAAAATATAGCCAAAGCGTCTTGGATCGTTATAAATCAGTTTCTTGTCAGTCCAGGAAAATACTAAATGGTCGTGTTTTACAGGCTTGTATTCACTTTCAAAACGCCAGTGTCCGGTCATACCCAAGTGGGATATAAAGCTTAGTCCAGTGGTTTCAAATATTAAAAATTTACCGCGCCTTTTAACAGATATGAAAGACATACTTTCTATCGCCTTCAAAGTTTTGACGGGCATTAGAAATCGCAGGTCTTTTCTATTAAGTTTAACGTCAATAACTTTGGACTTGGACAAACCTTTTGTAAGTCCTCGCCTGACTGTCTCTACTTCTGGTAATTCGGGCATAAGTTCAATCCAGGTATAAGATCAACTTCTAGCTCTTTTAAGCAAACTAGTCAGGTAGTTTATTAGCACTGACCATTAGATATATGATTTAATCTTCAAACAGATGATACTGCTGATCTAAAGAATCAAAATATAATTTAACGTTTTTTCCGTTTCTACTTTGAACTCGGATTATATTACGCCCTCTGGTAGAATCCCATGGGTCAAAGGCTGAATTATCAAAGCCAGAATTAGACCTTTGATTAGAAGAGTCTTCATAAAAAAGATCAATCTGATCGTAGTTATAGGCTTGAATTTTATTTTTATTCATAAATCTCCTCTTTGTTTTTTAAGATCTCGAGTAAGTTCGAATTAGACCGACTACTAATCCTTGTAAAGTAATTTGATGAGGCTCATACCACATTGATTCCATCTCTGAATTAGCAGGTCGAAGTTCAACTTGACCTTTTTTATAAAAAATACGCTTAACAGTGGCAGACTCGTCGTCTGTCGAAATGACTGCAAGACTGCCATCGGGCGCAAAGGATCTTTTTTCGATAATAACAAGATCCCCACTGTTGATGCCTTCGTCGATCATAGATTCACCTTCCACTCTAAGCACAAAGCTTTCTTTTGGCTTGTGAACTAAGTTCATTGGAACTTCGACCCATTGATCAAAGTTTTTTTCTTCCAAAGGGAGGCCGGCCGCCACCTTCCCAAGCAAAGGAAGAGTGACGGCTACGGAGGGTTTCTCCATCAGATCTGCGAGATAATCTGATGAAGTCTTCAAAAGTTTTAGTGATCTTTTTTCGTTAGCTTGGCCTTTTTTTACGTAGCCTTTTAGTTCCAACTGCTGAATGTAGCGCTGGACAGAATTGATACTTGCAAATCCAAAATTATTTTGGATCTCTGTAAAAGTTGGCGAAATACCATGATTTTTAACATAGGACTCAATATATTCTAGAGTCGCTTTTTCTTTCGAGGTGAGTGATCTGGCCATCCTTAAAGTCCTTTTTTCTTAAATTCATTATGTGTAAGTTTGATTGGTATATATGTAAGTTATATGTAAGTTTAGAAATTGGGAAGAACTTTCTGACATGGGTAACACTTTGGGCCAGGGACATAGGTAATTGCTATAATTCAGGGTTTTTGAGGAACCGGTGCCTTGGAAGGGTGTTTAAGCAAAGTGCCAGCTCGATTGTTTTACTTAGTGTAATACATAAGTAGCGATCCGCTGATTTCAGGATCTGAATTGATATCAACTCTTTGAAAGGATCCTGTAAGTTGTAAGCTTGTTGAAAGAGTTTATGCACCAGTATTTGTTTCGCAGGCGTTTCTAGCTGGCCCAGCATTTACCTTATCAATGCAATCATAAATACTAACAAAGCTTTGTTTGAAATCTGAAGCCAAAAAACTACCGATACTTTCAAAGATTTGCTCTCCTATACCCAGAGAAGACATATCCACTGTTGTTTGAAGGTGGAGAGGTCCCACGGTCATTACAGCTTTCTTACACTCACTGACTCTACGTGGGGGCAATGGCTGCATAACATTGAGAATATAAGGAGTAAGTTGGCTCACGTTTGCAAAATTTGTCACATCAAGATTAAGCATTGAAGCGAAAGTAATAATTACTTTAGGGCAGCCCTAATTTTTGCACCATGGAAGGAACAACAATTGATCTTCTCTAGAATTTAATGAAGACAAAAAACTAGATAAGTATTAGGGTCTTTTCCATGAGTCAGGACTTAACTGCGCAAGATCAAATAGACTTATTTAAATCTCAAAATAAAGCTATAAACTTTATTAAAACTTTATTTGGAGCATCTGAACTATGGTTTAAAAAACTCAGAACTGAGTTCGACAAACCTTACTTCCTAAAATTACAAGATTTTTTGAAAACCGAACGAACCAAAGGTACAAAAATTTATCCAGATTCAAAGAATTATTTTGAAGCTTTTAGGCTTTGTTCTTTCGACTCGACTAAAGTTATCATCTTGGGTCAAGACCCTTATCATGGACCAGGTCAAGCCCATGGACTTAGTTTTTCAGTTCCAAAAGGACTAAAAATTCCCCCTTCTTTAGTAAACATTTTTAAAGAGCTTTCCTCTGATTTGAACGTCACTATCCCAAAGTCTGGGAACTTATCTAGTTGGGCATCAAGCGGCGTTTTGCTTTTAAACACAGTTTTGACTGTAGAGGCACATAAGCCGGCTTCACATAAAAATCTAGGTTGGCAGTTATTTACTGACAAAGCTATAAGACTTTTAGTCGAAGATAACCGTCCTAAGGTTTTTATTCTTTGGGGATCTCATGCACAAAACAAGAAAAAAACTATAGATTTCAAAAACCATTTAATACTTGAAGCTCCGCACCCATCGCCGTTATCAAGCTACAGAGGTTTTTTTGGCAGTCGGCCATTTTCAAAAGCCAATGAGTATCTTGTTCAGTCCAATAAAAAACCTATTGATTGGGACTTGGCTGACTGAAATTAAAAAGGACTACTCGCAAGCGCTGAATCAATCTATAGTAGCATCTAAGCATGATAAAGAAATTCTTAGGTCCATTCAAAGAAAAAATTCTTATTGTTGATCACCTTAAGCCTAGCCTTTTTGAATCAAAACACAGTTTGCTTTTTATTGATGAAAATTTAAAGAATTTTGACGAGATCAAAAGATTGAAAGCAAAACATCAGATCTTCTGGTTAAAAGCCGGGGAAGATCTAAAGTCAATCGACGCTTTGAAATCTGTATTATCCTCTATTGAACCTTCATTGAATAAGCTTCAACCTCCTTACTGCTTTGTTGCCATTGGCGGAGGAAGTCTTGGCGATTTTTGCGGATTTTTAGCAAGCGTCTACCACAGAGGTGTGGATTTTGTTCAGTGTCCAAGCACGTGGCTTGCCGCTATAGATTCGTCTCATGGCGGGAAGACGGCTTTAAATGTCTTGAATTTCAAAAATCAGATCGGAACATTTTATCCAGCAAAACAGATTATCGTTTCGAAATCCTTATTGGCTAACCAAAGCCCTTCTGAAGCTATGGGCGAAATCACGAAAACTATTTTATTATCTAGCCAAAACTCAAAGTTAAGAAATTTTGTAAAAAAAGCTTGGCAGACTGATACTGATAATGTCTGGGCGTCTATTACGGATTTTATTAAAGTTAAAAATTCTTACGTTAAAAAAGACCCCACAGAAACAAAAAAAGAACGCTTTAAATTGAACTTGGGTCACACTGTGGGCCATGCTTTAGAAAAGGTATATGGCTTATCTCACTCAGAAGCCGTTCTTAGAGGAGTGATTTTTGCTGTCACCTGGAGCGTTAAAAAAAAATACTCACACAGCAGAATTTTGCAGGTGCTTATACATTTTATAGAGGCCAACCATTTTTTTCTTAAATCTTTGCCCCAAAAACCCATGGCTATTTTTGAACAAGCATTGTTGAAGGATAAAAAAAGAGCAGGCCAAGATATTAATTTTGTCTTTTTAAAGAACTTTAAAGCCGTGGTAAAAAAAGTTAAAGTGAATGATATAATCAAAGAGATGAAAAATCAGGACCTAATTAAATAATGAACTCAACTGGTGCGTTTCGATACTCGGGTCCTCTAGAAAGCTCGAAGTCTATTGTTAACCGAGCATTAATACTGCAGGCCATACATCCATCGCTTGAAATAAAATATTCAAGCCACGCACAAGATGTACTTGACCTGAAAAAAGCGGTTGAAAATTTTAAAAATTTTCAAAATAAGAAACCTGACACTGACATTACTATTTGTTTTGACGCTGGAAGCGGCGGGACTACTTTTAGGTTTTTCGTGATTTACTTGTCAAAATATCTAGGTCGATGGTCTGTCAAATTATCAGAGTCTTTAAAAAAAAGACCCATGGAAGACTTAATACAGCTTTTAGAGCAGCTAGGCTCAACTGTGTCGCCATGTTTTCTTATGAACAAAAATACAGATGTTAAAATAAATCAGAATATTGAAATAAAGGATATATCAAAAACAGGTCCATCATTTTTTCAATTTCAATCAAATTTTTGGAACACTCAAGAGGTATCGGTAGATTTTTCAAAGTCGTCACAATTTTTTTCAGCTTTAGCATTGGCGGCCTCAGACTCAACCTCTACCTTTCTAATTAAGTGTCTAAATAGAGATCAAAGTTCGGGTTACGAAAACATAACTCTAGAGCTATTAAAAAAAGTTGGGGTTGATGTAAAAGATAACATAGACACAGTAGAGATCCGAAAAAATTCTGACCAACCCGCAGTAGAATTAGATTCAAAACATAGACAGATTTATGAACCAGCCCATAAGTCAATTATTGAATCAATTCGTGAACCCAAACGTAAACCCGCTCATATTAAAACGATAGACGTTGGTGCAGATTGGTCTTCCATTATATATCTGCTTAGTTTTTGTTTTTCAGGATCTACGATTGAAATTACAAATGTCGACCTTGATTCCAAAGAGCCTGATCTAAAGGGTCTTAAATTTTTAAAGGACCTGGGTCTAAATTATAAGATAAAAAAATCTAGTTTGTTTTCAGTTTTAAGCTGTGAACCAAGCTGTTTAAAGCCGGATATTCTAAGCTTTAATTTAAAAAAGAATCCTGATCTATTTCCAGTGATAGTTGTTTTATTAAGCCAGTTGTCGTTGCAATATTCTAAAGAAGTCTTCATAGAGTACCCAGAGCAGCTGATATTTAAAGAATCTGATCGCCTAAACACCATGGTTTCAGCCTTGAAAAAACTAGGTTTCACCATTAAAGCTAAAGATTCTAAACTATCCCTTATAGCTGGCACATCTGATCAAGAAATAACAAAAGCAACAGATTATATTCTTGATTCCAAACTGGATCATAGAATTATTATGGCCTACGAGCTGTTAAAATCTTTCGGTTACAAGATAAAGTACGAAAACAAAAAGGAAGTTCAAAAGAGTTTTTCAAACTTTTTTGCAATTATTAATGGATCCTAATACTAACAAGTTTCTTATTATAGGGCACAGGGGGGTTGGCAAAAGTTCAATCATTAAGGACCTGAAAGCAAGCCAGAAGAGCTACCTATGTTACGACTTAGACGAGCAAGTAGAGCTGCGTAGGAAAGTTAAAATTCAAGAACTTTTTCGAGATGGAAAAATTAAAGAATTTCGAAAATTAGAACACGAAATTTTAAATGAGATAATCTCACAGTTCGAGCAAGATACTTCATCTAAAGAAAAAAATAGAATTAAATTTAAAAAATTATTTGTTGCACTAGGCGCTGGATTTGAAATAGAGAAACTAAATAAACCAGATGATTCGTCTATCTTATGGGTGCGACGCAAAACCGATGAAGCAGGCCGAATATTCTTTGATAGACCAAGCTTGACTGGAAACTTAAATCCGCTGAAAGAGTGGGCCGAAATTTTCTATAAAAGACAAAAAAAATATTCTGACTTTTCCACAGCACAATTTTACATACCCGAAAACTTAGAATCAGTATTAGAATTCTTTTTAAAGTTTTTAGAACCAAGAAAAATAAAAACTGGCTACGTGACATATATACCCAATGAAAATGACTTTATCATTCACAGCGGCAGGCACAATATAGAGCTTCGAACTGATCTGGTGCCTTTTGACAAAATACTAAATATTTTAGGTTCAAAATTAAATAATAATTTTAATATAACTTATATTTTAGCCATTAGGGGTCGCGATCAGGTTGCCAAACTGTTAAAAGCTTTGAAAACTAAGCTCAATAATCGAAGTACCAAATTGCTAGTTGATTGGGATATGTCGCTGGACTACCCACCTTCAGCTATAGGTAAAATTATAGATATTTATTCGTCTCATAGCCAAACCCCGGTAGCAGATGTGCTTAATTTTCAGCATCATTTAACTGAAAAATTTAAGTCAAAAAACAAAAAAAAAGTCCACTATAAACTTTGCCCAAAGGTTGCTAGCCACGAAGCCGCTGTAGAATTGGACTTAGAATTAGAAGACCTTCTGGTCGACTTCAGCTACTCATTTTTGCCTAGGTCTGAAGTTGGATTTAATCTGTCATACTTTAGACAGCTTAAGTCTTACCGACAAAAAATTGGATTTTACCGATTTGGTGATGGATCTTCATCCGACCAACCCCTGTGGTTTGAATGGCCAGATCGCAAACCCAAAGGCTTTTATGGCATATACGGCAATAATATTAGTCACAGCTTAACACCGGCTTATCACTTTAAATTTTTTAAGTCTAAAAGTTTGTGGCCAATTTCGATAGACGGATTTGATCGTTTTTTTGACTATGTGCCTTACTTTAAAAACCTGGACTTAAAGACTTTAGCCGTCACTTCGCCTTACAAGAAAACAGCTTATCTAAACACAGTCTTTAAAGACAAAGCAAAATTAAAAAAAGAAGTAGATTTTAATCTTAGTTCAGGATCGAGAGGTACTTTAGGACTGAAAAATCCAAGCCATTTGAAAGATTTTAAATCTGCCAATACTGTTGTTTTAAACATCGAGACCGAGTCTTTTAACACCGACTATATGGGGCTTTGCTTATTTTTGAAAAGGTCTTTGACAAAAAACCTACCAATTCTAGTTTGGGGTGGGGGATCGCTCTTGGAACAATTAAAAGATCTGCATCCACAAGCATTTTTTTATTCTGCTCGCACAGGCAAACCAAGAGATTCTAGCAGCGAAATCAAAACAACAGCTGGAACAGACATTCAAATAATTTGGGCAAGTGGTGAAAGGGGTCTAGACCCGTGCGTACTGCAAAATAAAATTAATATCAAAAAAATTATAGATCTAGATTATCGAAAAAATTCCAAGGCTAGGCTTTACAGCTTTTTAAATTCCATTGACTATACAAGTGGTTACAATTTTTTTACCGAACAAGCGCTACTACAGCAAAAGGTATGGGACACTTATGAGTTTTAAAAATACATTTGGTGCACTTTTCAGGGTGCATAGTTTTGGTGAAAGCCACGGTCCATCAATAGGAGTTGTGATAGACGGCTGTCCAGCAGGGCTTGTCTTAGATGAAAAAAAAATCAACAAATTTCTTGAACGTCGTCGTCCTGGTCAAAATGAATTTGTGACTTCAAGAAATGAGCCTGATCAATTTAAGATCTTAAGCGGACTGTTCGAAAATACAACTTTAGGAACACCGCTGGCGTTTGAAGTTTTAAACTTAGATAAGCAATCTAAAGATTACGATAATTCAAAACCTAGAAAAGGGCATGCAGACTCTGTATGGAAGCTTAAATTTGGACTGGCTGATCATAGGGGCGGCGGAAGGTCTTCTGGCAGAGAAACCCTAAGCCGTGTTTTAGCTGGTGCAGTTGCACGCATGCTTCTTGAAAAACTTTGTCCAAAGCTGTCAGTGATGGTTTGGATTGACAGTGTGGGTCCAATAAAAAACAGCTTAGAGTTTTCTGATTTCAGATCCACTTTTAAGATTTATGAAGGGTTAGCTGCGGATTTGGGATTTCCAGATTGTTTAAGAACTAATGATCTAAAAGCTTTATTAAAAGATGCCAAAGAAAATGGTGAAAGCTACGGTGGGGTAATCAAGGTAAAAGTTCAAAACTTATTGCCTGGTTTAGGTCAGCCTGTTTTTTCTAAGCTAAAATCCGATCTTGCGTCAGCTATTTTTTCAATCGGAGCTGTGCAGGGAATGAGCTTAGGTGAAAAAAATGTCAATTTGAAAGGCACAGAATTTCACAGCCTTGATGCTCCATATGGAGGTATTCAGGGTGGCATATCAACAGGTGCAGATATTGATCTTGAAATATTGTTGAAACCAACATCTAGTATACTGGACACTGCTAAACTCGGCCGACATGACCCTTGTATTCTACCGCGCGCGCTAGTGGTGATAGAATCCATGATTTGCCTTGTTTTAGCTGACCATTTGCTTTTGTCCCGCGTTGATCGCATTTGAGGGTTTAATGAAATGCTTCTTAGTCTTATGTTGCTTTAGTCTATCCAGCTGCGCTTTCTTTTCTTCTGATTTAAATAAAATTAAAAATGACCATAAGGTCGAGTTGCTTCGGCATCAAGAAAAAGATCTTCATCCATTTGCTATAATTCAGGGGCTAACAACTGAGTCATCAACAGAAATCAAGGTTATTGCTAAAACAGTAAAAGAAATAAGTTTTAAGCTTTTTTACAACGAAAAAGAAATTAAAACGATAAAAGTGGTAGATACCGAAGCCGGCAAAACTGGATATACAATCTACAACTTAATTATTTCAAGCTTAAAAATCGACACCAACTACACATTGCAGGTTATAGAAAAAAATATGATTGCAGATCAGCGTAATTTTCAAACTGTAAATTTGGAAATGGTGCATCCTAACATTGGTGTTGTGTCTTGCATGCATGACAAATATAAAACGACCCAGTTTAAAATGTGGAATGATTATCTAAAACAAAATCCAACTTATACCTTTATGATTGGTGATAACGTTTATGCGGACACACTTATTCGGTCGGGCCAAAAAAAGTTTATTTTTAAATATGCAACGGAAGCAAATTTGTGGAAAAGATATATTCAGACCTTTAAAACATTGTCTTACTACCGTGCATCCAGATTAGTGCCAACTTTAGGCATTTGGGACGATCATGATTACGGGTACAATAATGGAGACGAGTCTTATCCATACAAAGCAGAATCTTTAAAAGTCTTTCAAGCTTTCTATGGCTTCAGCTCAGAGGCCTTAAAGTCTAAAAAACCCGTGGTGAGTCCACTTGAAGGTGCTGGATACGTTTTTAAAGCTTTCGGTCAAAATTTTGTTTTTATAGACAATAGAACATTTAGATCCAAGTCTTTAAAAACTGAAAAAAAGAATGAGACTCATCTTGGCCCAAAACAAACTGCAGAAATAATAAATATTTTGAAATCAAAGATACCTACCTGGCTTATTAAGGGTGATCAGTTTTTCGGAGCTTATCATAGATTTGAATCATTTGAAGGCGATCATCCTAATGACTTTTCAAATTTCTTGAGCGCGATCAAAAAAAGCTCTTCCAGGGTGCTATTTGTAAGTGGAGATCGCCACTTAAACGAGTTGATGAAAATTGAAGAAGAGCTTTTGGGATACGAGACCTTCGAACTTACTTCAAGCGCCATACACGCGGCTATTTTTCCAAACGCTTGGAAAAAAAACCCAAACAGCAGGCAAGTTCAGGGTTTTTCTGGAATTCACAATTACTCTGTTGTCAAAATACAAAGTGTTTCCCCCTGGGCGCTTACTGTGACTTCATATGGTCCTGATCTAAAAGTATTATTTCAAGAAAATTTAGAAATAGGACAAAAAAAATAGTTTTATTTTTTCTGCCCTATTTCGTTGTTGGAAATGAAATTTTATTCTAACATTAAAATTTGCTCACTTAAAGGCAGGTTATTTCTATGGAAAGTGTGTTTACTAAAATTTTAAACAATGAGCTTCCATCTTTTAAAGTCTTCGAAGATGAACATACATTTGCGATCCTGGCTTTAAACCAAATCCAGCTTGGGCACACTCTGGTGATATCTAAGCGGCAAGAAGACCATTTTTTTGAACTAAACGATGAAGAGTACATTGCCTTAATGAGAACTACAAAAAAGTTAGCTATTGCCATAAAGAAGGCAACAGGTTGTCATCGTGTCTGCACTTTTTTTCAAGGTTTTGAAGTTCAACATGCTCATCACCATCTAGTTCCAACTCAATCGGCAAAGGATTTTAATTTGTCGATGCAGACTCAAAGGTCGACTGAGGATATGAAATTTATTCAAGCTAAAATTATCTCGGCTCTGGAAAATTGATCTGATGAGGTCAGCTGTAATCCTTAGTTTTTTGGTAATCTGTTCTACATCGCTTGCAGGAATCGTAGTCAGACCATCTTTTGGAATAAGCGCTGGGGAATATCAAGAACAAACTTTTAGTGAGATTAAAATTGGTGGTGCGATTCATTTTATTCAAGCGCCTTTTGCAATTCAACTTCACGGCTTTAGAAGATTTGCCAGGCAAGCTGATGATTTTTACGGTTTAGAATTAGACTTGAAAATTAAAAGGCAGTTTAAGGTTTCGAACGATTATTTATTTGGAACTTATTTTGGTCCCGGATATAGGTACGTTAGCCGAGATCTTGATGCCCCAACTTTGGATTTCTCCTTTGTATTATCTAAAGCTAAAATATATAGTATATTCTTGGGCTACAAAGTGATTATGTTAGACTGGATGAGCAATGATTTCCAAAATGACAGTCTAGTATATTTGGGCGTCCAGCTTTAAGCAGGAGAATTAAATGATCCATATTATAGTAGGCACTGATAGACCTGGTTCAAACTCTTTAAAGGTGGCCCAGATAGCTAAGAAAAGATTTTCAGATTTGAATATCAAAACTGATATTGTTGAGTTAGAAAAACTACCCTTGAATGAGCTATCTGGTTCAATGTATGGCTCTAAAGACAAATACCCGAAGGCTGTTGCCAATGTAATCGATTCTTTAAACGAGAGCGACGGTTTTTACATCATTTGTCCCGAATATAATGGGTCGATGCCTGGCGTTCTAAAGCATTTCATTGATTTTTGGGAGTATCCAAAAACATTCGAGAATAGACCAGTTGCTTTTGTAGGCTTAGGTGGCCGTTTTGGCGGACTAAGGCCTGTGGAACATTTACAGCAAGTATTTGGTTACAGAAATGCTTATATTTTTCCCGAAAGAATTTTTATTAGCAATGTTTGGGAAGGTCTAAATCCTGAGGGTTTGTTAGATGAAGTGGTAGACAAATTGTGGCTTACACAGATCAAAAGATTTTCTAAATTTGTCGGTGTGGGCAAACTGGTTGATTTTTAATTAGTAGGAGAAAAAAAATGGATACTAAAAATTTTTTTGATCAAATCTGGAAACAGTATATCAGTTTAAACCCTGACGCTTTAAAAATTCATCAATTGTTAGAGGCTAAGGGTGAAGATGTCATAAACGATCATGTTGCTTACAGAACTTTAAAACATGACAAACTAGGTATTGGGTCCTTGTCAAAATTTTTTGAAGACCGCGGCTACGAACAGAAATCAGACTATCATTTTGAATTAAAGAAACTTTACGCCATCCACATGGAGCACAAAACAGACCCCACCTTACCTAAAGTTTTTATTAGTGAACTGTTGTTGGAAAAATTTTCAGATGAATTGCAAGCTATCCTCACAAACGCGGTAGATCAAATACCATCCAATCTTATTCAAAATGAGTCTTTGTGCATAGCAGGGCGTCCTTGGACCGCTAATTTTAAGACTTACGAGAAGCTTTACGACGAAAGTGAATATGCTGCTTGGTTTTACGCTTATGGGTTCTGTGCTAATCATTTTACTGTAAATGTTAATAGTTTAAAATCCTTTCAGAACATCAATCAGCTTAACGAGTTTCTGATAAAAAGTGGATTTTCTATGAACAGCAGCGGAGGGCTTATTAAGGGTTCTCAACAGGATTACCTGGAGCAAAGTTCAACAATGGCATTTGAAAAAGAAGTCTTATTTTCGGATGGGGCACACACAGTGCCATCATGCTATTACGAATTTGCCAAAAGATATAAGATGGATAATGGTCAGATTTATCAAGGTTTTGTGGCTAAATCTGCCGATAAGATTTTTGAGAGTACTAACAAGAGAAACTAAACCTGTTGTGCGATTAAATTTTAATTTCACGAAGACCGAATATAACAAAATTAGATTAAAAAAATAGATAGAAAAAGGAATCTTTTAATGAAAAAAATTGCTGTTATTATCACCTTAATAAATCTAATGTTATTTTCTCAAAAGGCTATGGCCCTTGCAGAATTTGGCACCCTTCATTCTTCTGATCCTGGAACTGTTGTAATCACTGTGGATGACGGTAACCCGATAAAACGTTACTGCATCATAGAATTAACTGTAAATGACAAAAAGATAAAGTGGATAAGTCATCCCCTAAGTGAAGCCTTCGTAAAGCGAACTCCTAAATTTATATATAACTTCAATGATAAAAAACTGTTAATCGGATCTACTGGTAAAGATAAAAAAGACAACACCAATGCTCAGTTGCATATTTACACAAAAGAAGAACAAACCTTAGATATGATAGCCGGTACACCGTGTACGGATAGAGCTGAAATTACTGTTGAAAACAAATTTGCTAAGTTTTCCTGTGCGGATAAATTAAAAACAGTTAAATTTAAAACTTCAATTAGCGACAAAGTAGGAGTGCCATTTCCACCTGAGGCTATAAAGTTTGTTGATCGGGTTTTTGAGTCAAAAAATGATGATTGGCGTTTTGAAATAGCTGAAACAGATGATTACTTTAAAGATCGATTGCTTATAGTAGAAAAAAATCAAGTTTTAAAAGAGTACAAAGCAAAGGATTTTATGCGCTGTTTTGAGTATGAAACTTTAAAAGGGTCTCAAAATAAGTTTTCAGAATAACTAGTTTTGACAGTATCAAAACAGGTCCGAAAATCGGATTTGAGATTTAAATTTTTAGGCGAAATTAGAAACTTACTTCCAAATAGAAAGCTTGTGCGGCCACAGTCTTGGGACTGTGCTCATATATTCTATATACTTTTGACCGAACTGTTTTTTTAAAAAGTGTTCTTCAAATTTAATTTTTACTATAAGAATCATAAGCAATGTTAGGCCTAATGAAAAAGCTAAAATTGAATCGAAAAATAATGCCCAGCCCGAGGTTAGAACAAACCCAGACAAATACATTGGATTTCTGACCATTGAAAAAGGCCAGTTGGTTACTAATCTTGAAGATTTCCGTTGTTCAGCCCTAATTTCAAAATTTGATTTCATAGTAAAAATCGATGATAAAAATAAATGCGCGCCAAAACCACAGATAGCGGCACCTAAAAGCTGAGAATAAGTCAAAGACCAAAAATTAATTTTTAAATATGATCCGTTATATATTGGAAGATAAAAGATAAGTCCAATTAGAAGCAACTGAACACATAAAATTGTATGAGCTAATGTTCTTTTAATCTTCAATAGAATACTCGAACGGGTAATCCATTCTTGGAATCATTGCCTGTTTAACTTCCGAAAACCATTGCTTTTTCTGAGGATCCCAGCGGAAACCAATTCTGCGGGCTTTGTCTCTGTCATCATAGCCTACATGAGCAAGAACTCTTACCAAGGGTGATTTTTGTAAAGAGACTATTTCATCTATATCGTAGCTTGCCAGCAGCTTTAATGTCGTTAAAACATCAAAAAGTGCTCTGTGTGAAAAGGGATTAATAAATCCGTGTTCAGCAGCTAGGTAAGATAGCTTTCTTGTTTTAATATCCTGAGCATATGGAACATCTGTCATAGTATCAATCCATGGTTTTTTAATTTTAGACATTTGATAACTTGCGTAGGCTTGGCTTAAAAACTCAGAGTCAAAATTAACAGCATTGTGTCCAACTAAATATTCGGCTTGCACTACAAGCTCGTTTAAAATTTTAAGAGCGTCACTTAATGGTATTCCATAGGTCTTTAGATCGTTTGCGGTGATTCCAGTGATACTTTGGACTTCACTGGGCAATTCAATATTATCGAAATATATTAGCTCGTTAAAAACTTTTTTAGGGCTACCAGTTTTAGTTTCCCAAAGCACTGCGCCTATCTCTATGATTTGGTCTTTTTCATAATCAAGACCTGAAGTCTCTAAGTCTAAGCCTAAGATAAGCATGTATATTCCTTTTTTTAATATTTTTCATTTATTTTAAAGACCCTAAAGCTATGTCCAAGGCTTGTCCAGAAGAACGCAGTTTACCGCGTTTCGCTGTCTATTTCACTCGAAGCTAGCGTTACTCGCTGGAACTTTTCTTCGCTTAAAAGTGGCGGGGGTCTAAAAGACCCCCATGAACGAACCTGTAAGTTTGTCATTAAGCCGGATTCTGTAGTTTTAAAAATCGTCACAATTTTTAAAACCAATCATCATTCCTCTAGGATCTAAGTTGCCTTAAATCTCAAGCAATCTACCCGGAAACTTGGTGCGAGCCACACTCGTAGCGTTTCCCTATTTGATCTTGCTTCGCGCAGAGTTTAGCTGTTTTCACTCCAACGGCTCCTCAAAGATCTCCCGTACCCGATCTAAGGCTCATAGCTTTGGACATTCTTTCTGTTCCACTGTTCCTCACCTTACGGTGGAGGGGCATTACCCCATGCGCTACTCTATAAAGTCCGGACTTTCCTCGAAAAAGACAAAGTCATTCTCGCGATGATTTTTCGAAACTTACACCACAATTCATATTAAATTTAGGACTATATGACAAGTTTTCTTTGTAGAGTTTAAATTCAAAACCAACCTTTATCCTCAACCACCAACTCGATGTCTTCTTCTGGCAATGGAATATAAAGAGTTGGGGCATCTTCAGTTAATCTAAAGCTAGAGTAGTCCTTAGTTTGAAGATTTTCTGGCCAATTGAAATCGTCTGAAACCTGTCCAAGATCTTCAATAGACTTCATATAATCTAGCCACACCGGTAAGGGTTGGCCAGCACCAGAAAGTTTGCTTCCAGTGCCCTGATCGTAACCAACCCAGGATATTGCAACATGTTCACTGGAAAATCCTGCAAACCAAGCATCTTTGTGAAAACTTGTGGTACCTGTTTTACCAGCGTAACTGCCTTTGAGCTTCCAGCTTTGTGAAGATCTAGCTGTTCCATATTTTAAAGTATTTTTCAACATTCCTACAACTTGACCAGCCTGATCTTTGTGTTCGAATTCTAATGGTTGATCAGGTATGAATTCATATAAAATGTCACCATCCATTTTTTCTATTTTTTTAACGTAATGAATCTTTGGTGCATCGCCAAACTGTGACAGTGCAGAATACAATTGCAAAACTTCTAACGGGTAAAATTCGAAAGTTCCAAGTATTAAAGCAGGATAAGGCTTTAACCTATCTGTAACTCCAAATTTGTCTACAAGATCGATAATCTTTTGAGGGTCCGTATGCTCTAACCCCACCCTGGCAGTCGGTATATTTAAAGACAGCATTAAAGCCTGAAATAAATAAACTTCACCCCCAAAGGCGGCTTTATTATAATTTGCGGGCTCCCAAGATTTAAGCTTGTCTTTGTAAATAAACTTTTCATTACTTATTAAAGATAGCGGAGTTAAGTCTTTATCCTCAATAAGGGCTGACAGGTATACAAAAGGCTTCATTAAAGATCCGATAGGTCTAAAATTTAGAATTGCTCTATTGTAAGGACTTGCTTGAAAACTAGATCCACCCACTAATGCCAAAACTTCGCCAGTTTTGGGGTTGGCAGAAACAATTAAATTTTCAAGTTTTTCAGGATTTTTAAAGCGTTCTTTAAAATCCTTCACTCTTTTTTTTGCTACCCGTTCAGCAGCCTTTTGATGATCAGCTGAAAGCGTGGTGTAGACTCGCAGACCTTCGCTTGGATCTATATCTTGCTGCTTAATAAAGGCGTTTACTGCGTTTACGAAGTAAGGTGCCAAAAAAGTGTCGCTTTTTTTAGAGAAAATCTCTAAGTTCTCGTTTGCAGAAGCTTTAAATTCGTCTTCTTTTATCCATTTAAGGTCACGCATACGTTCCAGCACTGCAACTATCCGAAGCCTATTATTCTTAGTCTTATGTGGCCCATAAATACCAGGTCCTTTAACTGAACCTGCCAGTGATGCGCACTCGCGAATTGATAGTTTATCTATTTTTTTATTAAAATAAAATTGAGCGGCAGCAGGGAACCCTCTGACCTCAAAAGGTCCATCCTGACCCATATAAATAATATTTAAATAGCTTTCTAAAATCTTATTTTTATCTACTGTTATTTCGATAAGTATTGCCATAACAGCTTCTCTGATTTTTCGGATCAATGTTTTTTTATTAGTTAAGAACTTATTTTTTATAAGCTGCTGGGTTATGGTACTTCCACCTTCAGAAAGCCGACCAGCTTTTATGTTTCTTATAAATGCTCTTGCAATGGACCTAGGACTGATACCTTTGTGGTCTAGAAATTTGTCGTCTTCGATTGCCAAAATGGATTCCAAGCAAAAGTCTGGAATTTGCGAAATAGAAGTGAAGTTTTGGCGGACAGCTTTTTCATCAATAAATTGTGCAAATAGCTTTCCACCAATAGATACACTTTCAATAGACTGCATTTGATTGTCCTGAAAGATTAAGATTTCTAAAATCTGGTTTGGACTTAATACGATTAGCCCGCTTTGAATTTTACTTTTGAAGACTAGGCAGCTTGACCCTGATTTTGGAAGCTGGGTGTCAATTCTCTGTTCGCAAAGGTTAACAGGAAGCAAAGTGAATTCGTTTTCCACAATGGACTG
This sequence comes from uncultured Pseudobdellovibrionaceae bacterium, assembly GCA_963803705.1. Lineage (GTDB taxonomy): Bacteria > Bdellovibrionota > Bdellovibrionia > Bdellovibrionales > UBA1609 > JAMLIO01. The sequence goes on from CAWDNU010000001.1 coordinate 496,673, forward strand.
GTCTAAGCCACGCTCTGTCCACCCGCTTTCATTGAATCTATTGACTAAATTTGATGCAGAAATTTTTTGAAGACGTCGAATCTCTTGGCTTCCTGTGTAAATTTGAACTGGTTTACTGAACCAGCCTTTCTCTAAACTTGATTTAATGTCTTTGTTAACTTTTAGAGCCCATACAAAAATCAGACCTGAAAGAAAGCAGCTGATAACACCTAAAGCTAAAGCCAGTTTTTTCAAAGAACCCCCAATTAAGTAATACATTTCAACAACTTGACATAATTCTATTCGACTCGTTTAGTGAAACCCATGAAACTTAGTCAAAACCAGATACAAAGAATTGTACACCATCTTTTTGAGGAAATAAAAAGTTCCTCGACGACAAAGATAAAAGTCGAAGATAGCGTCCTTAAATCTTTGATCATGTCCGTTATAAATCAAAATTTAGAAGATGAAGCCAAGCTGGATAAGCTCGTTGAAGGGATGATGGATCAACTAGAGCAGCAGAATAAAGACTTTCAAAGATATAAGATGTTTCCGCTTTTAAAGAAGAAACTTGCCGAGCAGAGAGGATTTATTTTATGATTTCAGAAAATAGAAGTTCTCATTTAAGTCATTTAATTTATGAAAAACTTTGGGGCGATGATGTGGTTGATTTTGGTGATGAAGCTGTGGCTTTGATGGATATCAAAAGAGGCTTCGCAAAATTTGCTAAAGAGCACAATGATATCGATCAAAAAGCTAAATCACTAATTTCTTCACAAAGTCGTAGCATTCTTGAAGGCACTGCCGAGTGGGAAACACTTTACCGTAAATACTATGCTACTGAATTAAAAAGAATGGGTTTTGATTAAACAAGGTCGACATTAGGATTGATATGAAGTTTTTTGTGAGTTTGTTTTTTTTCTCGATGTTATCTTCACTTTATTTAGTTAATGAATCGGTAGCAGATATCACATGGGAAGGTCGCTATCGCGCCAACTTAAATTACCTGACAAATGTGGATTTGGGTGACGGCGGTGATAAGGATTACATTTTACATCATTTAATTTTAACTCCTAAAATAATTCTAGCCGACGGTTTTGAATTAGTTTCTACAGTCGATATTTTTAATGATGGTGGACATGCGGTACCTGGTTCCCAGGCTGGTCAGTCTTTCGGCGGACAATCTACAAATGCATCTTCAGTTTATGGTGCTGATGGATCAGTGGCTTTAACCGACAATCAGATTGCGAAAGTGCGAGATGCCAATGTGCGAGAGCTTTACCTCGTTTACAAACACTCTGGTGGGCGATTAAAACTGGGTCGAGTGCCACTTAATTTTGGACTTGGAATAAATTTGAATGACGGTAATGGCCTTTTCGATCATTATTTCGATAACAGAGACATGATTTCTTATGAAGTTTACATGGGCAATATTAAGATTCAGCCTTACCTTGCTCGCATCACAGATGGGTTTAACACCTCTACGGACGAAGCTGCTAATGAATTTGGTTTTATTGTTGATTGGGAACGGCCAGAATCCAACGTGCGCTTGGGTGTTATGGCTCTGAACCGACATGTGCCAGGTGATTTAAATAGTGGGGATCAAGATCTTGCAACTTCTGGTGCTGCTAATTACCAAAAATATGGTTTGTTCGTTGAGCGAGTAGCTAATAAAGATTCCAATATGAGGTATGCCTTAGAGTTAGGATTAAACTCTGGCAAATTGGGTTTAAATTCTAGCGGTGAAGAGATTAATTATGATGGATATGGCTTAGCCTTTGAAATGGACTATCTAACTCCTTGGAAAGGTTTAAAAGTTGGCTTGAAATCTGGCTATGCTAGTGGTGCTGATGCGTCTAGAGACGATAGCTTTTCGGGGTTTGCTTTCGACAGAAACTACAACGTTGGAATGATTTTATTCAATCACCCTTTAGGTAACAAAGACCTAGACTTATTTTCAACCACCGCTTTTGGTCGTCAGGGTGCAAACGCCGGTGCTGGTTTTGAAACTAATCGAACTATAGACTCAGAAAGCATATCGAACACCCTTTATCTTTCTCCTTATGTTTCTTATGATTTTAGTCCTAAATGGAATTTTACGACTTCAGTGTTATGGGCGCAGTTAGAAAATTCATCTGTGAATTCACCATTTTTTGCTTTGCCGACAACCAATCTTGATGTCAGTCGTGATCTTGGATTCGAGCTTGATGTTTCTATAACTTTCAAACCTTTCGAGCTTCTTACATGGGAGACTCAGATTGGAGCTTTCTTTCCAGGCTCAGCTTTTGAAGGTGGTTCTGAAAGCTTTGACACCAAAACTGTATTTGGTGGCGTTTCTCGACTATCATTAAGTTTTAATTAGAAAAGGGTGCGTAAGCCTGACTAGCCCACACCGCAAGGTGGAAAAGCGCCAGCGAAGCGCGCTAGACAGCAAGCCCACCGCAGGTGCGGATGTGAAACTCGACGGTTGCCCCACCGCAGGTGCGTAGTCCTTTAGTTTCTTCTAGGTCTTCTAGTATGGTTTGGTTCAAAGCCTTGCAAGTTAAGACCTTGCGGTCGTTCTCCAATTCCAGATCCCCAGGCAATTCCAGCCGATGAAGGCGCGGTGCGAAGGTTTCCACCTAATACCTGCCCCGTTCCTAAGGGATCGCGGTACGGCTGACTTGCCATCGGATTATTGTCTAAACTATTGTTGTTTGCGCCACCTAAAAAAGCATTATCGCTAAATCTTGGAGTGTATCCATTCAGTGGGTTTGGGTTTGAAACGCTTGGAGTCACGGTGGTTGAAGACTGGGTGAGCATATTGGACTGTTCTCCGGAAAGAAGTTTGCTGGCTTCAGTGGCCCAGAACTCAGTTGCCTGATCGATGCTTGTATTGAGCTGTTGTAAGCCCGTGGCATCTTGTGAAAGCGCTGGATCTTTAGCTGCCGTGTCCTTACTTTGAGCGTTGATATTTCCAAGCTGCTGCACCAAGTCCGTTCGAGCTTGTGATAATTGTGTCTGTAAGGTGGTGTCAGCCGGATTCAATGCCAGGCTCTTTTCCAAATTTTGTATTCTAGGTATTAAAGTGTTTATAACAAGTGCTGACTGTCCATGAGTTTGCGCTGAGTAATAAAATCCATTTTTATTTTCAGTGATTTGATCCCCAGTACTTGATTGGACGTAATACTCATTAGCAATCTGCTGAACATCCTGGGTCGGCTCTTCAATATTCTCTAATAGGCTATCTTGATATTTACCCGCAATATGCTTTTCAAAATAGGCTTTTTTTTCTGCGTCGGTCTCTTCGGCATTCATTTTTCTTAAATGACATTCAGCAATTTGTTTTAAATCCTCTGGATTTTTTTCATCTAAAAAAATTGAATTTGTTGGTTCTGTAGATTCGTCATCTAGGTCAATATCGATTTTAGCTATGTCGATATCTAGCAAATCATACTTGGAGCTGCTTGCACTAGAAGATGAAGTAGTTTCAAAATCTACCAGTAAGCCTAGGTCGATTAAATGAACTGCAAATTCATAGTAAGCCATTCTATAGGCTTGGTTATTACCTTCAGTGTCATCTGCCCTTACATCACTTCTTTTGTCCTTTAAATTTTTATATAAATCAGATGTTCGTTCCTTGTCTTCAGTTCTAACTTCACACTGGGTTAGTTTCAGCTTATAAGATCTTATAGCCTCTTGTATGCTTTTTTCAGGCGGTAGGTTCTCAGGAATTAAAGCTGTATAATCGACCTCGTCTAGATCTTCGTTAGAATTAGTTGTAGGTCGTTTGGTGATTCGAACCATTGAAGTACTCTCGTCACTGTCATAATCTTCTTCAATTGAAAGCTCTTCAGTTTCATTGATCAGCTCTCTCATTCCTAGTGGTAGACTGCTGTAACTTTGTCCAGCTTCGCTGTCTTGAGCAAGTTTTCTGTTCACGTTGTTTTTAATATCTTGGTTCAAAAAGAATGAAACTTGAAACACAGCTACAAATAAAATAAGTGCTATTTTGAGCAATGTCTTTAGGTTATCAAACAGCTTGATCTTTTTCATACAGGTCCCCCAGAAATTAATTAGCATTGAATTTACATTACAAAAACTCTGCCAACTCTTTGGTCATTTAAAACGAATTAGCAACATTGTACTGTCAACGGACTAGACAGCTGCAAAGACACTATTTTTCATTAGGGGGGGTATAAAGTTGAAAAATTTCAGGATTCATCGGGTCTAGGTGTATAAAGTGGTATAATTGAACCATATTGATACAGGGGAACTAACACCGATATGTAAAAGCACTATTAAAACCTAGATGAATCTTCCACAGGCCCTAGTAGACACTGAATTATTGAGCCACAGGCTAGATTAACAAAGTTTTAAAATTGCCAAAACTTTGCAAGTCTCATAAGACTGCATTATGCCATTTAACTTTCCAAAAATTAGTCTTAATTCAGGTGTAGATCCTAGTGACTGGCTGAACTGGACTTGGCAGCTTAAAAACACCATCAAAACTAAAGAACAGCTTGAAAGTGTGATCGAACTTTTGCCCCATGAGATAGACTTTTTTAAATCTCACAAAGTTTCTGATTTTAAATTTCAAGTGACGCCTTATAGTTTACAGGTCTTAAAGCAGCTAGATGGCACTCGCAGTTTAAGAAAGATACTATTAGGGGATTTCTCTGAGTACTCAGTACAAAAACAAGCTCAGTTAGATCCGTTAAACGAAAAGAGCAATAATCCAGTCCCAAGAGTCATTCATAGGTACTCTGACAGAGCTCTTTTTTTAGTTACAGATTATTGTAGTGTTTATTGTAGGTATTGTACTAGAAAATATTTTACGGCTAAGGATCAAGTCTTTCCCTCTAGGTCAGAGTACGATCAAGCTATAAATTATTTTAAATCCCACCCTGGAATCAAAGAAGTTATACTTTCAGGTGGGGACCCACTAACTTTGTCAGACTCTAGGTTGATAAAAGTTATTTCGGACTTGCGGTCCATACCACATGTAGAAATCATTAGGATAGGCACTCGAATACCTGTAGTTCTGCCCATGAGGGTCACCGAAAAACTCGTTCAGCAGCTAAAGGGTTTTCATCCCATCTATATAATGACTCATTTTAATCACCCGGATGAATTGACTAAGGAAGCTGCAAGTTCCTTAAGTCTATTTGTAGATAATGGTTTTCCAGTGTTTAACCAGATGGTTTTTCTAAATGGGGTAAATAACGACGCTGCTTTAGTGCAAGCTCTAAACAGAAGGCTATTATACCTAAGGGTTAAGCCCTACTATATGTTTCAGTGCGATCCGTCTCATGGAACCGATCATCTGCGTACATCTGTTCAGGATTCCTTAGAAATTCAAAAACAGCTGTGGGGACACATGTCAGGCCTTTCTATGCCAAATCTTTCAGTGGATATACCTAGCGGGGGTGGCAAGGCTAACTTAGTTCCCAACTTCATAAAAGAAACGTGTAGATCGAGTTTTTTATTTGAAGGTTGGGACGGCGTCAAAGAAAAGTATATTAATCCCGATCCAATTCATTCGAAAAAGCCCTTAGTGAATCCAGCATACCTACAAGAATGGAACGAAATAAAAAACTCCAAGTCGGTTTAGGTGCCAGAACAAACATTATTTAGCGCAAAAGCACATGATTTGTTTTTTGTTTTTTAAGCCGCTTAGATTATAAGATGGCGTTCGCAAAAGCCCAGCTACGCTTTCAAAAAAAATTAAAAAAAAATTGGAATAGCTTTTACCAAATTCAAAAATCACTTACTGTCTTTTTTTAGGTTTCAAGATTATTTTTTTAGTTTCATTGCTCTTTAAAACGATAATCTTCTGATCGTATTTTCTTGTTATCTTATTGACTGCTTTTATCCGTATTTTCCTATCGGCAGGAAATTTGTAACCAACTATGGGCAAGCGATCAATAAGTTGAACTCCGTTTATATACACAATCGAATCTCTTGGTTGGACATCAATATCTAGGTAACCAACGCGAACTTTTGTAAGAGTCCCTTTAAAGTCTGAACTAGGATAGTTGGCCTGAATACGTCTTTGGTAGTCGATATAATCCTGCTTCTTTAGTCCAAGCACAAAATCTTTGTCAGAAGGAATTTTTATTCGAGCTGGTGTAAGCTTGCCGCTACCTATTCCATTGATTATGACTTCCGCACCTTGCGGCGAGCTATTTACGGTAATATATTTTTCATTAATTCGATCATACAAGTTCTCTGGTAACTTCTCGTTCATAGAAGCCAGATCTTTTTCACTTGTGCCACCTGGAAAAACTTGAGAAGCAATCAAAGCAAATCCAGCTGCTACTAAGAACATTATGATGTATTTGCTGTAATTTTGGAAATTTACAGAGTTACTTCTGCGCATTTGGTGCTGGTAATTTCTACCTTGCGCAGAACGCCGATCACTTTGATTATTATTTCTTGTCTTAGGACGCTCTTTACTTACAGTAATGCTTTTTATATCAAACTGCGATTTATGGCTTGGTTCCAGGTCATCAAAAAAAGTGTTCTTTCCAGAACTATTTCCGAAGCTTGGCAACTCGTCGATGTCGATGTCAGTTTTGGTTACTCCTACTACAGTCTTATCATCAGAATAACTGGCAGAGCTATTCGGCTGAAACTTTATATTTGAATACTCGATTAGTTTTTTTCGATTCTGTAAAATTTCATCAGCGTACAAAGATTTTATAAAGATTGAAAAATCTTGAGATGAAAACTCTGGATACTCAATATTCAAAAATTTGTTTAAATCTTTTTGGAACTCAGCGCAGGTTTGATAACGATCTGTTGTGGATTTTGACAACGATTTGTTAACTATTTGCTCAAGCTCTTCAGGCACATTAGGATTCAATTTTCTAACTGAAGGAATTTTACCTTCTTTGATCTTTTTTAGAGTTCCAATTTCGCTTTCAGCCACGAACAGTCGCTCTTTTGCCAAGAGTTCCCATAGAACAATCCCAAGCGAAAATATATCAGTTCTTAAATCTATTGTTTCACCAGTTGCTTGCTCCGGGGACATATACGCAAATTTGCCTTTTAATGTTCCGGCTTTAGTTGCCTCGCCTTGGCTTTCAGCTTTCGCAATGCCAAAATCAACAACCTTAACTTCACCTTCGAAGCTAACCATCACATTTTGAGGGCTCATATCCCTATGGATAATATTTAGCGGCTTACCGGTAGTGCCGTCTAAGCACCTATGAGCATGGTCCAGACCAGAGGCCACATCTTTAACAATGTTGACGATCTGATCAATAGAAAAGTAAACGTCAGATTCTTTTTGCATTCTTGTAAGAATCTGCCTTAAGTTTTTACCGTTTACATATTCCATAAGAATGTAGAACTGACCGCTTTCTACCCCAAACTCATAAATTGGAACAATATTACTATGGGAAAGATTTACGTTAATTTTTGCTTCGTCCTTAAACATGCTGATAAAATCAGTGTTCGCAGAATACTGAGGTAAAATCCTTTTTATCGCGCTGAACTTTGAAATTCCACCAGCACCTGAACTTTTAGCCAAGAAAATCTCAGCCATACCACCCATAGCGATTCTTTCTAAAAGAATATGTTTTCCAAAGATTTCAAAATCTTTCTTAGCCAATTGGGTACTCCTTCTGCATTAAGTTTTTCGGCGCCAAGGCCCATTGTCTTAACTGGACTTTAGATTAGCTATGGGGATATCCTAAGTAATATATGAAGTGGATCGGACTAACAGGTTGCATGGGGTGTGGTAAATCTACCGTAGCTAGACTACTAAAAGACGAGCATCAACTTGATGTTATTTCAGCTGATGATACGGCTATCTTTTTGCTAAAAGCTGATAAAGACCTTCAGGCCTTCATTTCAGATAAACTTGGTATCGATGCACCTTTAGAAGAACCTGAAGCCTGGGCTGATCAAGATTTTAGTAGATATCGTTCTGAAATCTCGGCAAAAGTTTTTAGCAGTTCGAAGCTACTCAAAGAGTATGAAAGTTTTTTTCATCCAAGGATTAAAAACAAGGTAAAGCAGTTGAAGCTTGATCTAAGTAAAAATAGTTTAAATATATTCTATGATGTTCCTTTGTTATTTGAGAAAAATATGCAATCAGATTTTGATTATGTGCTTGGGGTTTTTGCTGAAGAAGGCATCCAGTATGAGCGGATAAAGGAAAGAAATGGTTGGACAAGGGATCAGGTAAAAAGTCGTTTAAAGTACCAAATTTCTAATTCTGAAAAAATAAAAAAATGTGATTATGTTATATATAACAACCAGAGTTTAGAAAAGCTTAAGGATGAAGTGAAAAAGTTTGTTAAAGTACTGACCTAATTTTGAGTAAGGTTTAGTTATAAAATTAGCCCTTTCTTAAACTTTTGCGAAGGTTTTCAAAAGCTTATTTAGTTCACTTCCACAGGCCCTAGCTTTGAACGACAAATTTACTCAGGTTACCAAGGTAAGTGTGAATGGTCGTAACTTAGAAAAGAGCCTTGATCAGAATCTTTTAAATTTTCAAATACATTTAGCAAATTTTTAGCTGTTTCATCCGGACTATGAATTTTATATTTCTTAGAAGCTAAGGATTTAAAGGGTTCTGAAAGCCTAGTATCTGTTGTGCCTGGATGTATAGCCACCACATATTTTTTGGGTCCTAAGCGCTTAAATTCTAAGCTTAAGTTTTGTATGAACATGTTTAAAGCTGTCTTTGAGGCTCGATAAGAGTACCAGCCCCCCAGAGAGTTATCAGTTATGCTGCCAACTTTTGCGGAAATTGCAGCAAAAACGGCGTACTCTTTATGTCTAAAAAAATCCTTTAAATACTTTGCGAACATGATAGTGGGAAAACTGTTCACCAAAAAGCTTTGTTTCAAATTTTCTAATTCAATATCTTCGACTTTTTTTTCGGCTTTAAGGCCGTCGATCTCTAGGGCGCCTATACAGTTAATAAACCTGTGGACTTCAGTTACATCGTTAGCAGCCAATTGATCCTGCAATGATTTGTAGCCTGACTCTTTATCGATATCGACTTCAACCCAATTGACCTTATCACCAAATTCAGTGGATAGAGTCTTCATATCATTATTCACCGAATTCCTGTAAGTTCCATAGATGGTGACAGATTTATCCTTCAATAAATAATTTCTACATAAGGCTAGCCCTATACCTTGACTTGCTCCAGCGATAACTACGTTCATTTTAACTCCTAAAAATGGATGATGCGATTGGCAATTTTAAATTTATCCAGAACTTCAATATACATTCAATACCAACTGACTGAAACTAAATTGGTTAAATCAATTAGTAAATCATTCAGGAGGACAGATTATGATTCGTAATTTCAATACTAGTCTAAGTGTTTTTATATCAGCGCTCTCAGCTATGCTTATTTTTAGCTTTGGGTGTTCGACATCGTCGAAGTTAGCAGAAGGTGAAATTCCTTTGAAAAGTTTTTTTAAAAATCCAATTGCAGCTCAATTTCGTTTAAGTCCAAATGGTAAAAAAATTGCAGTTCTCAGGCCTTACAAAAACAGAATGAACATTTTTGTGTCTGAATTTGGAAAAAAAGACTGGAAACCAGTTACAAAGTTTGCTGATCGTGGGGTCAATATCCTTGGCTGGAAAGGCGAAGATGTAATTCTTTTTTCTAAGGATGCTGGTGGAGACGAAAACTTTCATGTGTTTTCAGCAAATTTAATCACTGGAGAACTAAAAGATTTAACGCCTAACGATAAGGAGAGAGCTTCAGTCGTTCATGATTTAGAAGATATCTCTGAAACTAAAATTTACGTGGCGTCCAATCGAAGAGATAAAACAGTCTTCGATATTTATGAAGTCGACGTCTATAGCGGAAAGTCCAAAATGATTTTAGAAAACCCGGGAAACTACCTGGGTTGGGTGCTAGATCATAAAGCCGAAGTAAGAATCGCAGTATCCACTGACGGTGTCGATAAAACTTTTTACTACAGAAACACAAATGATGATAAGTTTAAAAAAGTTAAGACTTACAATTTTAAGCAAGAAATGGCGCCTATTGAGTTTGACAAAGATAACAAATATGTTTTCGCAATAACTAATATAGGGACGGATAAATCCCAACTTGTAAAAATGGACCCAAAGAATTTTAAAACAGTAGAAAAAATTTATTCAAATAAAGATTACGATGTTAGTGGAGCAAGTTACTCTGAAAAGTATAACGAGTTGATTTCTGCGGAGTACACAGACTGGAAATTTCAAAAAAAAGTTTTTAGTGACTACTATAAAAGAATTTTTAATGACTTAGAAAAAAAGATACCAAACAAAGAAATTTATTTGACCTCTTCGAATAAGGATGAGGATCTATTTACTGTCTATGCAGGAAGCGATCGAAGTCGTGGATTGTATTACACCTATAGTGCAAAAGATCAAAAGTTAGATTTTTTATTGAACCCAAGCCCTTGGTTAAAAGAAGAGCTATTGGCAGAAATGAAACCTATTAAATACACCTCAAGAGACGGTCTAACAATTGAAGGTTATTTAACTATACCTACAGGGAAAGGTTCAGCCAAGGGATTACCTACGGTTGTGAATCCTCATGGTGGTCCATGGGCAAGGGACGTCTGGGGCTACAATGCTGAGGTCCAATTTTTAGCTAATCGAGGCTATGCTGTTTTACAAATGAATTTTCGTGGCTCGACTGGCTACGGTCGGAAGTTTTGGGAATCCTCATTTAAGAAGTGGGGCCAAACAATGCAAGACGATATTACTGATGGCGTGAAATGGGCCATCAAAGAAGGTGTGGCAGACGAAAAGAATATATGCATTTACGGAGGAAGTTATGGTGGATACGCCACCTTAGCAGGAGTCGTCTATACCCCTGACCTTTACAAATGTGGGGTAGATTACGTCGGGGTATCAAATTTATTTACTTTCCAAGAGACAATCCCTGCATATTGGAAGCCTATGAAAAAAATGATTGAAGAGATGGTTGGCGATCCTGTTAAAGATAAAAAAATGCTAACAGAGTTTTCACCCGTGTTTCATGCCGACAAAATTAAAGCTGCATTGTTTGTAGCTCAAGGTGCAAATGACCCAAGAGTTAAAAAAGCTGAATCTGACCAAATTGTGAAAGCACTAAAAGATAAGGGTATTGATGTTCCGTATATGGTAAAAGACGATGAAGGCCATGGTTTTCATAATGAGGAAAACCGTTTTGATTTTTATGGTAAAATGGAAGCATTTCTAAGCAAACACATCAAAGAGTAATCAGGTTAAATATGGTGCACGGGGGATTTCTTACAGACATAGCGGTGGTTCTTGGAGTCGCTGCTATAACCTCGTACTTCGCCAAAAAATTTAAGCTTCCGTCCATTTTGGGGTACCTATTCGCGGGTTTCGTAATTGGGCCATACATTCCTATTCCACTTTTTGCAGATTTAGAACGAGTCGAAACTCTATCGGAGTTCGGAGTTATTTTGGTAATGTTTGCTGTAGGTCTGGAATTTAGGCTAAAGCGGCTTTTTCAAGTTTTACCAAACGCAGGATTTACAGCTTTCATAGAGATGAGCACCATGTTTCTTATAGGAACCTTGGTGGCAGATTTATTTGGTTGGACTACAACCCAAGGAATCTTCTTGGGTTCCGCTATTTGTATCTCTAGCACGATGCTTGTCAGTAAGGTTTTTGAAGAGCAGCCGCCGCTTATAGAGGTGCGCAGGCAAATCTTTGGAATACTTATTATCCAAGATATCGCTGCTATTTTAATATTAGCCCTACTTGGAACTGTAGCAGCGGGCTACGGAACTGTTAGCCCAAAGCCAATAGATGTCTTAACTCAGCTTGTGGGGTTTTTAATTGCGATAGGTGTGGTTGGCTTATTTTTTATTCCCAAGTTTGTAAGAAAGGTTTCAAAACTAAAGAGCCAAGAAGCTATGATTGTAGTTTCCATGGGAATTTGTTTTGCGATGGCCCTTTTGGTAGAGCAGCTCGGTTACTCTGTTGCCCTGGGCTCTTTTTTAGCTGGTATGTTGGTATCTGAAAGTGGGCTTGGAAATAAGATTGAACATATAATTAGCCCAATCAAAGATATGTTTGCCGCGATATTCTTTGTATCTATCGGTATGCAGGTAAATCCAGGGGTGGCCGTTCAGTTTGTTGGTCCTATTCTATTAATTTCTTTTCTGGTTATTGTCTTTCAATTTATTACAGTTAGTTTTTCGGGAGTTCTATCTGGTATGGGCTTATCAAACTCCATTAAATCTGGCTTGGGTTTAGGTCAGATTGGGGAATTTGGATTTATTATTGCAGCTATCGGTGCGAAAGCAGGCTTAGTGCAGGATTACTTTCAAACTATTGTAGTTTCAGTTGCTATAGTCACGGCATTTACAACACCGATTATTTGGAAATCCAGACAGAGCGTCCTGAAAACCGTCGACAGGCTTCTGCCAAAGCAAATAGATGTACTGATTAATCTTTATGAAGCCTGGTTTAGTAAGCTAAAAAAGCAAGCCTTCAACGAGGTAAACTTGCCTCGAAGAATTTTATTCGCAGTCTTCATCGATGTAATTTTACTGGTAGCTTTCCCACCTCTTTTATTAGCAGTTTTACCCAAGATAAAAAAAGCATTACTGAATTTAGAGCTGTCATATGGGGCTGTACAGGTCGTTATTGCATCGACATTTGTTGCTATTTTTATTCCAATTGTTTTTAGCTTGATTTCTAACATAGGAAAATTGTTATCTGGCTTTGTAGACCAAATTTTCAAGTGGGATGACACAACTAATTCTACAACTTCATTTAAAGCTTCTAAGCTTTTCAAGATGGCAGTGCAAATACTTGTACTTTATGTAATTTGGATCCCACTGATGATCAGTGTCCGCACTTTTGTAAGTAATAATTTGATATATTACATCATTTTAACGCTGGGTCTGCTTCTAACATTTGTCCTAATCTACAGATCAGAGTCTGAAAGTAGTAATATCCTAAGTGGCGGAGAAAGAATATTAGGTGCTTTGTCTAGGCAGTCCTTTCCCGATAGCGACGAGCTTGAAACTTTGGGTCTAGATCTGATTAGTGTTAGAATCACAAATACTGATGTGATCGATAAAACTCTTTTAGATATTAATCTAAGAGCTAAAACTGGTTGCAGTGTTGTTTCAATCAAAAGGGGAAACAATAGAACTTTATTTCCTAGGCCAACTGACACATTGCAGTTAAATGATCTTATACAGCTTTCTGGAGACGATAGATCAATTACTGAAGCTAAAAAGTTGCTGATTTGAAAGATCGATTTTTAAATTTGATGCATAGAACCATAAAGATAAAAATACTTTATACTTGAAATCAAAATCACCAAGATTTTTGTTACAGTTATGTTAGCGATTTGAACTTACATCAAGAAATAGTTAAGATTCTGTTGCTGACTTTATCCTGACATGACTCGAAACAAGATTCGATCATAATTTCCCCAAACAAGAAAAGTGAATTTAAATATTTCTGGGGGGAAATAACAATGGAAAGAATATTTTTTAAAATATCTGGTTTAGTGACTGCAACACTAATGAGTTTTTCGGCAAGTGCCGTTTGCCCTGATGGAACCCAAACAGCCGGCGAGGTCTTTGGTAAGCCCACTTGCATACTGCAAGACCGCTATCCAAATGGATTGAATTTAGACGCTGGACATAACTGGTTACTTTCAGGCGGCGTGTTTATTGGAACTAATGATCAAGTTAACGATCCTAGCTTAAAAAAAGTCGAACTTAATATACAGCCAGGAACAAAAATTTATGGACGCACAGGTGCAGACTTTTTGGTTATTGATAGAGGAGCAAAAATAATTGCCAAAGGTACTGCGAACGATCCAATAATCTTTACATCTGCAAAACAGTCTAATAGGTCGCGTGGTCTTTGGGGTGGTATAATCATAAATGGTAACGCTCCGGTAAATGGTTGTGACACTTTAGTTTGCGAACTTGAGGGGGAAGGTTCTACGGGTTTTTATGGCGGTAACTTATCTGACGATAGCAGTGGGATTTTAAACTATGTCGTTATCGAATGGGCCGGTTTTGAAATAACACCAGATAACGAACTTAATGGAATTGCTTTTCAAGGTGTGGGTCAAGGCACTGAGGTCGACTTTATCCAGGTGCATATGAATTCTGATGACGGTATAGAATTTTTTGGCGGCAACGTAAATATCAAACACGTTGTTTTAACTGGCATTAAAGATGACTCTTTGGATTGGACTGCTGGGTGGAAAGGAACGGCTCAATTCGTAATTATCAAACAATCTGATGATCAGGCTAATCATGGAATTGAGGCAGATAATGCAGGGTCACCGATGGACAGAATGCCCAGGTCAGCGCCGACATTAATGAATATGACTTTGATTGGGACAAGTTCACAAACAGCCACTGGTGGATCAGGAATTTTATTAAGAAAAGGAACCGGCGCATATATCTATAACTCTTACATTTCAGGTTTTAAAAGCTCGTGTATCGATATAGATGACCTTGAAACCTTTAGAAATGCTACTGATGGAAGTTCTGAAAATAACCGTAAACCAGGAATTGTGTTTCAAAATGTCTACACATCATGCGCAGTTGGGTTCACACCAGTTGAAAACGATGAGCCATGGGGGATTCAGACTTGGTTCGAAAATCAAGTGGGGAACAGCGATGGTGTTGCTATGGATCTTGATGGATTCGCACCATTAAAACCTATAACTTTGCAAACGATGGCTTCGCCTTCTCAGGCTAAGTTAATTTCTACAGATTATATAGGTGCTGTGAAAGACAATAATGACAGATGGTTTGAAGGTTGGACAACTTCTGCAGACAACTAAAAAAACATATTTAAATTATGACTATACTTACACCTGCATAGAATTATGCAGGTGTATTTTAAGTTTATCCAGGAGAATAATATGTTTAGATTTACATTTCAAATTTTATTGGTTTCTACATTTACAATCCCATTCGCTTTTTCTAAAAATTTAAACTCCACTGAACTAAGTGAAAGTATAATTCTACTTAGAAACGAAGTGAGCGAATTATCAAACGATTTTAAAACTGAAAAAGAGCTTTTGAAAACAAAAATTCAAACTTACGCTTTAGAAAAAATGGACCTAGAATCTAAAATAAGGCGTTCTAAGCTGCAACTAAAATCAATTAACGAAAAAATTAAAAATGCAAAATCTATAGAAAATATTGAAAACCCTGAGTTTAATCAAATTATTTCTAATTTTTTAGACTTTGAATTGGGCAGGTTAGCACAGTCCATGCCTTATAAATTAGAGCAAAGAAAATCCTATATTAAAGATTTAAGAGCTAAATTTTTAGATCACAACAATTCAGATGAAAAGACTTTACAACTTCTGTGGACCCATATTGAAGATGAGATACAACTTTCAAAAGATGTAAGCTTAGATAAAGATATTTTAAAAATTAGCGGTCAACAAATTTTGGTAGAAATTGCTAAGGTTGGCATGCTTATGATGTTTTTTAAAACCAGTGAAGGTCAAACGGGCTACTTACGGTTTAGTAATAATCAATGGTCCCCTCGTTTCTTTGAAGACAATAAAAACAAACAGCTCGTGGAGTTATTTATTGAAAACTTAAAAAAACAAATTCGCACAGGTTATTTTGAATTTCCAAGAATACCATTAAAAACTCTTTATAATATTGATAAGCAAAACGCAAAATCCAAGGAGAACAATGAAAATGTCTAAATCTTTGCCAATATCAATATTCGCAATTTTTGTATCTTTGACTAGTTATGCGCAGAATCAGAAATCCTCGTCTTTAACTGAAGCGTATCAAAGGGAATACATATACTTAACAAGTCAGAAAAAAAACTTGCTAAAATCAAAAAAAGAAACTTTAGAACATTTAAAATTAGATCTTATAAATATTAATAATCAGGTTGAAAGAAAAAATTTAAGTTTAAACCAAATTGAAAACTTGATTTTAAAAAGAAAGAATGAATTTGAATCTTACCAAGAACTTGTAGCAAATAATAAAACCAACAAAAGAAAGATTGAGTCTTTATCAGAGCAATCTAAAGAAACATTGAAAAATTTTGGTTATATATTCCCAGATCATTTAAGTGCCGAAGAATCCTTAAGTTTATCATTTAAAAATTCTGAAGATTTTTTAAAATCGATAGATTCGGTGCAAAAACAAGAAAAAAATATATTTGATATAAATGGACAGAAGAAAAAATCACAGCTGTTTCAGTTTGGTCTGATCTCAACGATGTCACCACGTAAAGATGGAACTAACGTATTAGCTCCAGCAGGGTTGGGTCAACTTAAGGTTATTGGTCAAACCGAAAAGTACAATCCGTTTAAAAATTTTGATTCTAAAAAATCACAAAACTTTTTTATATATGATTCCATGGCTAAAACATATGAACCTAAACAGGCTAAATCTATAAAACAGATATTAGATTCCGGTGGAATAATTGGTTATGTGATATTAGTTTTTGGTTTGTTTGCCATTTTAATTGCTTTCAAAAGATACTCAATTCTTAGATTTTATGACTTTAGTGAATCTACAAAACAAAAAGTTATTAAAAGCTTAAAGCTAAGACAAATTAAGTCTAATACAGATGAGTCTGATAGTTTAAAGTGGATAGCTCATCCAGCTTTAGGCCCCATTTATTCTGAATTAAAATATCCAAATATAAAAAATGCTAGATCAGAGGCTGAAAATATAATTTTAAATGTTGATCAAAAAATTTCATCTTACAGTCCAGTCTTACTAGGTGTGGCAGCTGTGGCACCATTACTTGGTTTGCTAGGTACAGTAACAGGAATGATAGCCACATTTGACGTAATTTCTGAAATTGGTACTGGAAACCCTAAAATGTTATCAGGTGGTATTTCAGCGGCTTTAGTGACTACCGAGTTTGGTCTTATTGTTGCTATTCCTTGTTTACTTTTAGGAAATTGGTTGAACTCATGGTGTAAGCGCATTTCCAGAAACTTATACGATATTTTTGATGCCACTGAAGTAAAAACAGAGCCAGAGGTTTAGATTATGTTTATACTAGGTCTATTGATTGAAGGTGGGTGGGTTATGTGGCCACTCGCAATGACAGCTGTCTTGTTATGGTTTGGCCTTGGTTTTAGATTGAATTTATACAATCATTTAAATTATAAAATCAAAAATAAAACTTTAGATTTATGTGATCAAAATTTATATTACTTAAATAGGTATAAATTCACGACACTTATAAAAAGCTTACTAGTTATCTCTCCGCTTCTTGGGTTATTAGGAACTGTTTCTGGAATGATTGAAACTTTTGATTCTATGGCTGAAATGCAGCTTTATTCTCAAGGTGGTGGCATAGCCTCTGGTATATCAAAAGCATTATTTACAACTCAAATGGGTCTTGTAATTTCTGCACCTGGCCTGCTGTTTTTTAAATTTGTTGAAAGAAAGATCACGGCACTTGAAGTCAACTCAAATGTTAACTTAAAGGACAAGGTATGAAAAGAAATCGTCACTTAGCAGAAGAAAATATTGAGTCCGTAGACGTTTCACCACTAATAGATATGGTTTTTATTCTTCTTATATTTTTTATGGTAAGCACCACCTTCGTCAAAGATATGAAAGTCGACTTGGATCGTCCAGGGGCTTCAAGCAGTGACAATGCAGATAGTAAATCCATAAGAGTTACAATAGATCTTACAAAAACAATATACATAGACGGCGAGCCTGTAAAATCCTGGATGATTCAAAGTCGTATTCGCGAAGCCCTCAAAGAGGATAAAAATACTTCCATTTTAGTGCTTGTGGATAAAAGCGTTGAATCCGATCTTTTAATAGAAATCGTAGATCAATGTCGCTTAGCTGGTGCCAACGATATAGGTGTTGCAACGGAGCAGGAATTTGGCGCTTAAAAGATATAAAAGTGTTTTTTTTTACTTTAGAAATCGAACAAATGATCGAATTGGCCTACAATTAACAAATACGTTGTGGGGTGATCTGAATGAGAAGCTGAAAGTTAGATTAGGTCTACAAAACATACTTTTCATGAAATCATTTTTCTTTGGTATTTTTTGTTCAGGTCTGATTTTTTTCAGTCTGTACTGGATGAACTTAAAAACGTCGACACAACAAGTTGCTAAAAAGAAAAGTAACACAAAATTCGAAATATTGGAAAAAAAAGTCAAAGTGCCAGAACAAGTCAAAAAATCTGATCCAGAACCAAAAAAAGATTTGGCGCCAAAAATGGATTCAATATTGGAAGGTTTTGCATTTGGTATACCATCACTTGAGCTAGATTTAAATGGTGCTCAGGCAATTTTAAATGACGTCAACGGTGGAATAATGTCAGCGCAAGCTGTAGACACTTTACCAAGAAACCTTAGCCAGCCTAAATTAGATTATCCAAGTTCTGCTTACGAGAAAGGAATTCAAGGTTTTGTAGAGGTAAGTCTTCTTGTCAGTGAATTAGGCCAAGTTGAAAGAGTAAATATCTTAAAAGCAAATCCAAAAGGAATTTTTGAAGCTGTTACAAAGGCCAATGTAAGCCAGTGGAGGTTTGAGCCTGCAGAGTATAAAGGCCAAAGGGTTTCGGTATGGCTTAATCAAACCATTAACTTTGCTTTAGAATAATAGGAATAGTAAATGAAAAATTGTTCTATTTTTTATATATTTAATCTACAGTCTACTTGCAAATGGCTTCTAAATTTCACATCTGGCTTAACATGCCTTTTGATAAGTAGTTCAATAGTAATGGCCCAGAATACTAATAAAGATAACTCTTCAAAACTTTATAGCGCCGAAATATTAATTAAAAATTCAGATTTTAAAAAAGCAAAAATTTTACTTCATCAAGTAAATAAAAATTTATTAAGTCCTATTGAAAGCATTAGATTTAATTTCTTTAATGGTATGGTCTATTTTGAATCTAAGAAATATGATTTGGCTTTAACAAATTATTTGAAGGCTAAATCAAAAGTAAAATATCTTAAAGATAAAAATTTAGTAGAACTTCAAAATGCAATCGAAACATTTATTGCACAAACTTATTTTGCTTTGAAACAGTATAAGAAGGCCATTTCTTCATTAAACACTCAAAAAAATAGATCTCAAAAGTCATACTTAATTTTAAGCAGTTGTTATTGGGAAATAGAAAAAAAAGACAAGGCTCTTTTGATTATTAATCGTGCCCTAATAAAATATCCAACATCGGCAAACTTAATAAAACAAAGATCAATTTATTACGCTGAAATGGGTTTGCTTCATGAGCTTTACTTGGAAGCAAGCCTTCTTTTAAATTCAAAAGCACTAAATAAATCATACATTCTTTTTCTAGCCCATTTAATGAAGCAAAAAGATGAATTTGATCTAGCATTAAAACTTATGGAAAGTTTTTATTTAGCGAACCCCTATGATGCTGACATTGTATCTGAACTTGCGTTTTTGTACTTTTCTAACGACAAACTTTTGGCTGCAAAAGATTTATATATAAAAGCGGCTCAAATAGATTCAAAATATGCTTATCAAGCTGCTGAAACGCTTTTAAGAACTCAGGACTTAGTGTTAGCAAGTTTTTATAACTCGCAGGTTCCAGATCAAAAGAAAAAAACCAAACAGCGATTTGTAATAGAGCTTAAAAAAAATAATTACAATGAAGCTTACTTTTTAAAAGAGGATTTAAATAGATTAAATCTTTTAAATGAGGATTCGATTTTGTACGCATTGGCATATTGTGCTATTAAGATTGGAAAAAATGTTCAATCCATCAAATACTTAAATCAAATTAAATCCCCTAATTTTTTCAAAAAAGCACTTAAGTTAAAAGATTGGACAGAAGCTTGCCAGTTAGAAGGTGCATGGAAATGTATGATATGAAATTTATAAAAAATATAGTTTTTACAAATTTTCTTATTACCTACTTGATTATTCAGTTTGCCTGCAACACTTGTGTACAAGCCAAGCCGTCAAATAATTTTTCAAAAGGATCGCTAAGCGTCTATTTTTTTAATGCTAACTCGGTTTCTGGAACAGTTGATATCACAATTGTGAATTCAGAGACTAAGAAAATTTTAATAACAGAAAAAGTTAAAGAAGGATCATTTTCTGTAGATATACCAATTGGTGACTATAAACTTAAATATAAATATAATCATAAATTATCTCATACTGAAAAATTCAGTATTTATGAAAATTCGCAGACTCAAGTGATTGTGTCTTTTGAAAATCACGAATACAAAGTCAATATAGAGCATCCCCAAACCATGATTTTTGATGCTGAAGCCATAAACCCTAAAAAAAGTGAATTTGCAGGTGAATCAAATAGATCTATTGTTTTAAAAGGCAAAGTTGTCGATATTAATAATTACAAACCCATAGATAAAGTAAATATTTTAGCCGGACAATCTAATATATCCACAGTGACAGATAAAGAAGGAAAATTTACTTTAACAATCCCAGAACACAAAATAAAAAAGTCAAAAATAGAACTTTCATTTATCCATGGCGAGTATTCTACAAGTACGCAATATATCGATTGGCCTTTAAAGTATGGTGCTCCTGAAATAACTTTGAAACCTTCGGGAATATCATTAGATGCTATGACGGTTGTTGCTCCGCATGTGAAGGGCAGCCTGTCGTCAATGATGAATCAAAGAAAGACATCTATGTCTGTTAAAGACTTATTAGGAGCCGATCAAATTTCTAAATCCGGTGATAGTAATGCAGCATCTGCTCTAAGCCGCGTGACCGGACTAAGCCTTGTAAATGGAAAATTTATTTACGTGCGCGGTCTTGGCGAAAGGTACTCAAGCACTTTACTAAATGGCAGCTTGTTACCAAGCCCAGATCCCTCTAGACGAGTTGTGCCTTTAGATATGTTCCCAACATCAATTATTGAAAGCTTGGAAGTGCAGAAAACATATAGTTCTGACCAACTTACAGAATTTGGCGGAGGTGTAGTAAACATTACAACTAAAACAATACCAGATAAGTTTTATGCCAAAGTTGGTGTTAACACAGGGGTCAGTTCTGAAGACGTGCTTTCAGGTTCTCAAAAGGGCCTTTTTCATTCGAGTAGTGATTCTGATTGGTTAGGCTATGATCGTGATGGAATTAGGAAACTGCCCGCTGCTATTCAACAAGCCATAACCCAAGATCGTGACCTAAATGATATTATCGACGATGATCCTTTCGCATCGAGCACAGGAAAAAGCAAAGGTTTTACGGGTGAAGAGATTCAGACATTGGGTCGTAGTTTCGCAAAGAACTATGACGTGAAAGAAAAATCCCTACCAGTAAATTTCGGAAGTAATTTTGAAATCGGTGATCAGCACAAAAGAGGCAATATCTATAAAATTGGTGCTACTGCCAAGCTTGCATATAGAAATTCAACCGACACAGACAATATAACTCAACAAAGAGTGGATATCGGTACTGGACAGCAAGGAGTGATTGCCCAAATCGATAAAAACACTGAAACGGAAAATACAATAAACATAGGTGGAATATTTGGTCTTGGTTTAGATATTCTCAAAAATCATAAATTTAGTATGACCCAAGTGCTTACCAGGTCCACCCTTAATTCGACAGTTCAGATTCAAAGAGATGGCCTAAATAACGTAGATGACTCAGCTAATATTTACCGCCTACGCTGGCAGGAAAGGGAGCTAAGATCAAATCAGCTAACTGGCAATCACTATTTTAACTCTTCAGGGAAAGGACCAAAAATAAATTGGTCTTTCACAAATAGCCAAGCCTCTTTAGACGAACCTGACTTCAGAGAATATTATTATTTGAATACGCCCAGCGGTTTGCAGTTTGCAGATGATAAGGCATATGGAAATCAACGAAGCTTTTCAGAACTAACAGAAGATTTAGCTGATTTCAAAATAACATTTGATAGTCAGGCGCGCTTGAAAACATCAAAAAATTTATTTATGGACGTGGCTTTGAAAGTAGGATTTCAAAGGATAAGTAAAGATCGCGAATTTAGTGTAAGACGATTCAAATTTAGAAATGAATCAACTTCGAATTCAAGTCTTAGCTTTGATCGCTCGGATCAGCCAAACCAAATATTAGCAGATGAAAATATAAGGCCAGGTGGTTTTAGGTTGAGTGAATCAACACTTCCCACTGACAACTATTTTGCAGATCAAAGTATCAATGCATTATTCGTACAAGCATCAAATACATTTAATCTTCGATACCAGAATTCCCAGGGGTATGACTATCTGAAACCACAAATAGTTTACGGGTTGAGGCTAGAAAGATCTAATCAGAACGTGAATACATTCGACTTAAGTTCAAAGAACGCACCCGTTACAACAAATCTTCAGACTAACGATCTGCTTCCTTCTTTAGGGTTTAATTTGGCGTTAAGCTCAAAACACAATCTAAGATTTGGCTTTACTAAAACACTTTCTAGGCCTGATTTTAAAGAGCTTTCACCGGCCAGATTTTTAAATGATATAGATAATATTTACGAACGCGGTAACCCAGATTTAGTTGCAGCTGCAATAATTAATTATGATTTCAGATGGGAGTGGTTTCCTACTTCAAAAGAACTAATCTCTGTAGGTTTTTTTATTAAAGAATTTGAAAATCCTATAGAGGCGTATGCTGTCAATTCCACTGAGGAAGTCAGGTCCTACAGAAATATCAATGGGGCCCAAAACTCTGGAATAGAACTAGAAGTTAGAAAAGATATTACTGAATTTATCGGTTCGGGATTCAACACAGAGATTTTTAGCAATTATTCTTTGATCGCATCCGAAGTAAGCCTTTCTCCGACTGAAAAAGGGGATTCAACGAATGCAACCAGACCCTTACAAGGACAGTCACCTTATTTACTTAATTTTGGAATTGATTTAACTCTTCCTAAATATGATATGAATACGACGTTAGTGTATAACGTATCAGGTAAAAGAATAACTGACGTAGGTGACGGGGGCAGGCAAGATATTTATGAACTACCTGTTCATCAGTTGGATTTATCATTGATGCAAAAAATAAAGAAAAATTTACAGCTTACTTTTAGAGCTCAGAATATTTTAGATCCAGAGGTAACAAGGACTCAGGGTGATTTTATGGTCTCTACTTTTAAAAGAGGCCGAGCTTTCAATATGGGTTTAGCTGCTGTTTTCTAATGATTTTAATTTTTTTTGATTATTCTCTACAAAGGTTTTTTAGAAGTTTAATTTTATCTAAGACTTAAAAGGCTCGGTCATACTTTGGCACTTGACCTGCAGAACTCGATCAGGGGCAGTAATGTAATTCAGCTTTTACATTTGTATATCGTAGATTATTTATGCAGGCCTTCACGCCAAAGAGCTCGCTTTTAAGGCTTAGATAAAATTAAACTTCTAAAAAACCTTTGTAGAAAATAAAAAAATAAAATTAAGACTAAACATAACAATTTTTCAAAATAGGTCACAGACAACTGTCTTTTAGTTTTTATTAGAGGAATTAACCATTCGTCGAAAATACCCTAGCTGGAGCCTTTTAATATTACCTTAATAAGCCTTAGAAAGTTCTGAGAAACCTACATGAAAGTTTTGGTTGTTGCTTAGTTTTGATCAGTTACTTTAAATAAAATCATCTTCCAAAAGTCTGTGGTCTATATAAAGAACTTTCACTCAATTGCACCCTTCAAAGCATTCTCCAAGTAAGTGTGAAGCTGAAGGACATACTTCGCTTCGTCGTTCTGGTCAGAATTCTATCGCTTTAAAATGACAATTCATGGCACCTAACTTTGGTGCTTTAGACAGTTTTAATATGTTCTTGTATCAATATTCTCGTTCTTAGCATTGGGTTTTGATTAACTATGTTTCTTATGTATAAGTGTATATATGAAAATTTCTTTACTAGGCTCTGATAAGGGCGTAGAATTCTTTAATGATATACTTGCTTCCTTTGATTTCTCTAATGAAGAAAATTGGGTTATCAAGAGTAATTTAGCAATTGAGCTTAAAGAGATGGATTCTAACAGAACTTTTCTTATCGGCGAATTAAATGGGATTTCAGTAGCTACAGTGCAGATTATATGGAAGAACGCAGACAATAATATTAGTCTTGCAAATGGGAAAAGTAAGGCACATGTGCATGGCCTTTGGGTAATGAAGAGTAAACAAAGAAATGGTCTGGCATTTAAGCTTATGAATAAAGTGGAAGATATAGTTAGAGACAGAAATTTCACGTCTTTGACTCTTGGTGTTGATGACTACAATAAAGCAGCATTGAACCTATACGAAAAGTTAGGCTATAAAAAATTTGATGAGGAACCGGGTCGGGAGCTAGGAGAAAAACTTTTCTTGTTATCTAAGACACTAGCTTAAAATCACTATTGATTGATGAAATAATCTTTAAACTCAATAAGTCTTTCTGCGAAGAAGGGCTTTCTTTAATTTGGTCATTAAGTTTTAGACTTAAGAACGAAATAATCATCAAAACTTATCAACCTAATAAAGCTAAGGATTGTCTAGCGTTTAATCAATACGGTGGATAAAAAAATACCCTCCGGCGAGAGGGTTTTAAAGCTTTAAACTTATTAGATACAATCAGAAGAGCTATTGATTAAACGACCAAATGGTCTGACTCCTTCGACCAAGGCGCAAACTTCGCTATGGGGATTGAATCAGGCCTTTTTTCTTTTAAAACTCTTATCTCCTGTCTATAAAAACTAAAATCTCTTAAATTTTTACTTTTCAGCTCAAGTTTTTTCATCAAAGTAGACTCCATTTTTATTTTTGAATTTAATTTTTATTTTTTAAATACAACAATCCATTACGCTCTTTGTAAATTAAAAAACGTTGGTTAAATTTAGGGGCAAGAACTTTTTTAAGCCGTGCTAAATCTAGATAAAAATTCAGACTGCCTTGTTAAAGTTTTGGTTTTGCAGTTTGGGCAAATATCTGGGTCAACGCCAGTTACTTTTTTCAAAATTTCTTTCCAAGTTTTTTCTAGTTTTTGAGTGAGGTGTTTAACATTACAAAGCTTTCTTATCTGTACAATATTTTTAGCTTTCGACCTCGATCCCAGAATACCATAATGCCTGATCCTCATAAAACCACTGGGCAAGATGTGAAGCAAAAACCTTCTCATAAACTCAAAAACATGAAGCTTCATAATCTTCTTTTTTGTTGGATCTTTTGGATCTCGGTATTTAAAATACACTTGATCATCTTCAAGCTTTAATATTCTGTAGTTTGAGATCGCTATCCGGTGTGTATACTGAGATAAATACCTAATCACTGCTTTTGGGCCTGAAAAAGGTTTTCTAGAGTCCACAACAAAAGGCTTTGATGTGCACTCAATCATCAGATCCCTAAAAAAGCCTGGCCTTTCTAATATTTTAAGGTCTCCATAAAACTTAAGCTCTTTTTTGGAGTGAGCAAATTCTAGTTTTTCTAAAAGCTTAGCTCTAAATACTTGAGACAATACTTTTACTGGTAAAAGATAATCTTCTTTTGCTTTTATCCACAGCCTTTTATCTTTTGATAAAAAACCACCCGGCACAATAAAGTGAACATGTGGGTGGTCAATTAAAGTCTGGCTCCATGTATGAAGCACTCCAATAAACCCAAGATCTCCTGCATTTTTATATTGAGTCTCTGAGACCTCTTTTAGGGTCTCTTTGGCAGATTCAAATAAAAAGTCGTAGCAAATCTTTTTATTTTGTAAAAACAAAGGCCTAAGTTCACCAGGGATTGTAAATACCACGTGAAAATAGGGACAAGGAAGCAAATCATCAGTTCTTTTTTCAACCCAATTATTCTTCCCAGTGAACTGACACTTTGGACAGTGCCTGTTCCTACATGAGTTAAAAGCTTGTTTTTTATAATCACAAGATTTACAGCTTATCTGATGTCCACCAAGAGCAGAAGTTCTACAATTTACAATAGCATTGACGGCTTTATAATGTTGCTTTGGAAGGTAGTTTAAAAGGTGTCGGTGCTTTTTAAAAATTTCGGCTAATTCAATTGAGCTCATTTCAACACCTCTTTAAAAAGATCATCTAATGGGCTTTTGATATTGAGCTTTCCTATGTCAGCAACATGAGCGTATCTTGCTGTGGTTCTTACACAAGCATGTCCGAGTAAAACTTGGATGTGTTTTAAATTAACTCCTCGCTCAAGCAGATGAGTTGCAAACGAGTGTCTTAATAAATGAGGGTTAACTTTTTTTAACACCGGCAAGCTCTGCTGCACGCTTAACCATATAACCAACTGCGGTGTGAGAAAGTTTTTTAGCTTTTCTTCCAGAGTGACTGTTCTTTGTTGGTGTGAATAAAAATTCAGATTTAAAATCATTTCCTATTCTATGTATTTTCCAATAAGTGCGAAGCGCTTTTAAAGTCACTGGAGATAAAAGAGCCTGTCTTGATTTTTGACCTTTAGCATTTCTGATTTGCATCACCATACGGTCACTATCAATGTCTTTAACCTCTAAGTTTCTAAGCTCACTTTGTCTAAGGCCAGCAGAATATAAAGTTAAAATTACTGCCCTCCATAAAGCTGAGTGAACAACATCAACCATTCTTGCCACTTCACTTTCACTTAAAACAATAGGTATGTTTTTAGAGGTTTTTACTCATGGAAGTAGATGCCCAAACTCATGCCGACCTAAAACATTCATATAAAAAAACTTAATTCCAGACAAATGTCTATTTACAGTGTTTGGTGCGTGTTCTTTTTCTTTTAACATGACTCTTTGAAATTTCTTAATTTCAGGCAAGCCTAAATCTTCAGGGCTTTGTCCAGAAAAAAAAATCTAGAAACTTATGAACAGACCCTAAATACCCTTTTAAAGTTGCTGCTGTTAACCCTCTGGACTCAATTTCTTCAATCAATTGATCGATGTAAATCTGTCTTTGAGAAGATGTAAATTTTTGTAGTTTATGACTCCTATTCTTATCTTTTGTACTCACGCGGTACTCCTTAGTTTTATCAACGGAATTGCTGATAAAAAGTACTCGGGTACAAAAGACTTTTGTTTTAAAATACTGATTTCTTAACTAGACAACAGTCCAATGTAGTCTGTTTTTAAAACTCAAGGACTCTTAGTTTGGGGCCTTGCCGAAGGCAGTTAGTCCATTGGCCATTTTGCCGCTACACCTGTACAACATAGTAGTCACTAGCTCTTCAGATTTATAAATTCAATTTTGGCTTCTATCT
The DNA here is from genome assembly GCA_963803705.1 of uncultured Pseudobdellovibrionaceae bacterium. Lineage (GTDB taxonomy): Bacteria > Bdellovibrionota > Bdellovibrionia > Bdellovibrionales > UBA1609 > JAMLIO01. The sequence continues at coordinate 523,761 of CAWDNU010000001.1, forward strand.
TTTATATTTATAAATTTAATTTAAGTGTTTGTTGAAAAATTTAATAACTAATTTTCTTTGAAAAAGACCATACCAAGCCACAGTGCTAGTGTGGCTAAGCTTACTTTTATAGATGGGTTTTGTATTAAAAAAAGCCTGAACCATTTTTTGATTTTCATAAGGGACAAGTTGATCATTTTGAGAGGCGATGTTACCAATATTAATATTTTTTCCCAAATTTATCTGTTGTTTTGTAGGTTCAAGATCAAATGCATCACTTAGCTCTTTGATATACTGTTCATCATTTTTTAAATTATAAGCTTTGTATCTTTTAGCTTTCAGATCTTTCATAGCTTGCTGTGAGGATTTAACAATAAGGTCTGGAATAGGTAAGCCACCAACAATTATAAACCCAGCGCTCATTTTGCCGTTTGTAGTTAGTGCAATAGATGTATGAAGTGCACCTACGCTTGTACCTAAAATCCCAAAGATGTTGGTAGAAGCTTTGGTAATCACTTTATTTAAAGCTTTTTGTGCTGACCCATAAAATTTATTATGAAGATTATATAAGTAACCTTTAATTTCATAACCAGTCCATTTTTGTAAGATAAAAACTTCAAAACCTTCAACGGCTAAACTTCTAGCATAAAGACGGTCTACAATATTTTCTCCACCTGTGGGGGGAAATATAAATATGGTGGCTTTTATTTTTTTAGCTGATTTAGGTTGAACATGACGATATTTCACAAATTCGTTGTGTTCGGTGATTTCATGGCTAGAGTTTTTAGTTAACAAAAAAGGCAGCGTAAAGTTCACCGTAAAATAGTCGATAATAAAAGCAGTAAACACAAACCCTATTAAACCAAAGAAAAGTAATTTTAAAGATATCATATTAAGTTCCATTCTCAGTTGTTTGATTTTTAAAAGATCCATACATTGTCGCTTTGCCATCTACGTAATACAATAAAGTCTTAACTGGAGTGACGGCTAAGTGCGTTAGCTGTATCTTAAATTAATGTTTTTAAGCAAGTACAATACAACTTTAAAAGAACTAACTCTTTTGGGTTTAAAACTTAGGATTTTTCATGACTCAAAAAAAAACACAAACAGCATTAGTGACTGGGGCTTCTAGTGGAATCGGTTACGAGCTTTCAATACTCTTAGCTGAAAATAATTTTAATTTAGTTATAGTTGCACGCTCTAAGGATAAATTAGATAGCTTAAAAAAAGAAATCAAACGTAAACATAAGGTGAATGTTTTTCCTGTGGGAATGGATTTAGCGCTGCCAGATAGTTCCAAAGAGCTTTTGCATATTTTAAATGGTGAATCTATTCAAATCACTCATTTAATCAACAATGCAGGGGTAGGTGATCTATGTGCATTTGAAACTTCTGATTGGAAAAAACTAGATCAAATGATCAGTTTAAATATGCGCACCTTAACTCAATTGACCTATTTGTTTTTACCACAACTTAAAAAATCAAAAAGTGCGTGTGTATTAAATGTATCTTCAATAGCGGCATTTCTGCCAGGCCCTAATATGGCCGTCTACTATGCATCTAAAGCTTATGTTCAATCTTTCTCAGAGGCTTTGGCTGAAGAGCTAGCAGAACATGACATTGATGTTATCGCCTTGTGTCCTGGGCCTACGCAATCTGGCTTTCAAGAGGCCGCATCTATTTCATCTTCAAACCCTTTATTTAAGGGTGTGCCATCTTCAAAAGAGGTTGCAAAGTATGCTATTAAGTTAATTAATAAGGGATCAAGAGTTGGTGTTCATGGTTTTAAAAATAAAGTTATGGTTTTTTCTTTAAGGTTTTTACCACGCAGAGCAATTACAAAATTAATGAGTAAATTACAGTCTTCAAGAAAAAAACAGTTAAGTTTTGAGATAGGCGGTTAAGATGGTTTCTGAAATATTTAATCCTGAAATGTGGGATACGGTTAGCGGATTTGAATTTACAGATATTACCTATCATAAAGCAAAAAATCAGGGCACGGTTCGTGTTGCGTTTAATAGGCCAGAAGTTAGAAATGCATTTAGACCCCAAACTGTTGACGAGCTCTATACAGCCTTAGATCACGCACGCCAAACTGCGAATGTTGGCACAGTGATTTTAACCGGTAATGGTCCTTCGCCAAAAGATGCTGGCTGGGCTTTTTGCTCTGGCGGGGACCAAAGAGTCCGCGGACAATCGGGATATCAGTATGACCCCCTGTCAAAAGCAGGAAGGTTGCACATACTTGAAGTTCAAAGACTAATTCGCTTTATGCCTAAAGTGGTTGTTTGCGTCGTTCCTGGCTGGGCTGTTGGGGGTGGACACTCATTACATGTTGTCTGTGACTTAACGCTTGCCAGTCTAGAGCATGCAGTTTTCAAACAAACTGATGCGGATGTGGCCAGTTTTGACGGCGGCTACGGATCTGCTTACTTGGCCAAAATGGTGGGACAAAAAAAAGCTCGTGAAATTTTTTTCTTGGGCAAAAGTTACTCGGCTCATGAGGCTCTAGAGATGGGAATGGTTAATGCTATTTTCAATCATAAAGATCTAGAATCTGAGGCTCTTGGCTGGTGTCAGCAAATCAACTCTAAAAGCCCTACTGCTATTCGTATGCTCAAATATGCATTTAACTTGGCTGATGATGGTATGGTAGGGCAGCAGCTTTTTGCAGGAGAAGCCACTAGACTAGCTTATGGTACAGCCGAAGCAAAAGAAGGTCGAGACGCCTTCTTAGAAAAAAGAGATCAAGACTACTCTGAATTTCCATATCATTATTAACAAAAGAAAAGCTCCAGCAAGGCGAGCTAGACAGATCAAGAAAAGCGCCACTACATGTAAAGCTACACAGGAGAGAAAATGTCGACAATATGGTGCTAAACTAGTTAGTAGGGATTGCCACAACGCAGTTAACCCAACTACAACTTAAGAATTAGTTTTCCTTAGAGCTCCTTTTATCTAAGACTAAATCAAAACGAATTATGTGAGCGGGTTGAAGCCCACCACGAAATACAGAGCTTTATCCTCCTTAGGTTCAGTTTTATAAACATAGGTTGAGTCCGCATTGATTCGTATTTAATATATCAAAATGAACACTCGCTCGAATTGTGCCGTTATTTGCAAGATCCCATTAACTCTGTTCACAGTTTTAGTACTTAGCGGTTTTGCCCCAAAACCTCCTAGCGATGTAAAGATGACCAACTATGGCAATGGTTCAACCGTCCAGCTAGGCCAATCAGCATCCTTCAATGATGTGCTTAAAGTGCTAACCTTTGGCGGCGCCAGAGATAAGTTTGATTGCCAATTAGATGATGAAAGCACCGATGATGAGTGCGAAGTGTGCAACTGCTTCCACGAGGGCCGAGGTGAGTCAGCTCAAGGCAGAATAAATATCAGTAAAGTTGTTTACACTAGAGTACTTGAACGAAGTTATCCCAACACTGTTTGTGGAGTAATAACCAGAAAAGGTCATTTTTCGTGGTTCAATGCAGGGGAGCCCCAGAAGTTTAGAGTACTAAATGTTGGGATGCCCTCTGTTAGAAACTGTATCAAAACAACTGCAGACTCACAAAAATACAGAGGCACTTGGTTTGCCACACATTACCATACGACTAGTGTTAGACCTTGGTGGTTAAGAAGGAAAAATGGAAGTGCTAACTGCCGGGGTGGAGAGGTATTAGGAAATCACATTTTCTATCCTGGGTGTGACAGTATCTATCCCCCAGGTCCTAGAGCCACGCCATCTAATTCACCCGCAAGAGGAACCTCGTGGTTAATAGACTTCTTTGGCGTTAAATCTGCCAGTGCAAATACCAACCCATTAGAAAAATTTTTAAAGAAAAACAAATCTTATAAGCTAAAATCAGATTTCTCTAATAATGTTAAAAAACTTATGGGGGATAAAAGAAATCCTGCAATTCGAACTGGGGATTTCAACGGCGACGGAATAGAAGATACCGTGGCCCTGTTAATTAAAGATAAAAAACATTTAATGACTTTTTTTGTATCACACCAAAAAGGCTTTAAGGCTCTACACATAAGGGCTTATAACGGTAATATGGTCTATCTAACGTCAATTCCTAAGTCGGATGTTAAGTCGGGCTTGCCTGGTAAAATATCTACAGACCTTGTCCAGTTAGAAACCTATATGGGTCCTACATCGGCCTATTTCATTTACAAGAATAGAGTTGTCCAGTTTAAGGGAGAACTAAACTGAATCGAACCGAGTACAACTAAGTGCCGCCACGTCTTTTTAAAGACAAAGTTAATTCAAACGTCATAACAGGTTCATCCATATTCGAAGTTTCAAAAGCTTGACCACGAATAAGTTTTTCTTCTCGCTGACCACTTTTCATAGCCTTTTCAATTAAGTTTTCAACGTCTTGGGTTTGTTCGCAAATAAAGTGCACGTCACCTTGCGCACGTTTAAGGAAGTTTGCTTTGAAATCTTTAAACAAAAAATTGACAGGTTTCTTTTTCAAGAAAACAAGTTCGACAGCTTTTAGTGCGCAGGTAAGCTCGGCACCCACTGTTAAAGCTCCAAAATACATGGCACCAAGGTGGTTTTTTGTTCTGCGGTTTAATTTTATCTTTATTACAGCTCTTTTTTGGCTTAGCTCTAAAACTTTAGGTTTCATAAAAGCTATAATTGGAATTTTAAAAAAAGTTAATAAGTAAATTAAAAAACTTAATTTTGTTTCAGACTTCATATTTAGATCTCCAAAAATACGTCACAAGGATTATCCCAGATTTAAATCTGCTCAATGAATCGCGATATTTCTTATTCAAGCTAAACCTTAAGTTGCTTCTGCTTGTGCGTGATCTTGCAAATACGTTTTCTCTTTGTAAAAACTTGCTGCAATCACATAGCAAACACCCGCGACTAGAACCAAAGCTGTGAAAAACCAGTAGTAACTGGCACCTGCAAGTTTTACGGTTCCATCAGCGTTCTGAATAAAACTATTCACACTAGCAGTAATTACATTACCAAAAGATATAGAAAGCATGAATATAGCCATAACAAGTGATTTCATACTGTTGGGGGCCTGAGTGTAAGACAGCTCCAGGGCCGTTATAGATATTAAAACTTCGGCAGCTGTTAGAATAAGATAGGCTAGAAGTTGCCACATCATAGAGGGCGTCTGTCCTGACTGGATCCATTGCTCGGTAAAAGCTACAATTGAAAAAGCAATAGCAGTTATGAAAAAACCTACCCCAATCTTTCTTAGCGGGGTTACTTTGGTAAATTTTTCTGCAAATGGATATACACCAAAAGTAAATAAAGGAATAAATAGCATTACGATCACCGGATTTATAGCTTGCAGCTGAGATGATAAGAGTTCGAAAGAAATAAAACCTAGATTTACGTTTCTATTCAAATTTTCAGCCTGCAAAACCCATGAAGAGCCAGTCTGGTCATAAAGAGCCCAGAAGAAAGCTATGAAAAAATAAATAACTATTAGTCTTCCCAAAGCTTTTAAGCCCTGTGGTCCAAAAAGGTCTTTCTTATAATTTGCCCATCCTGTAGCGGGCATCGCCACAAATTCATGTCTACCTACGTAAAATATTATTGTAGCAATGAACATCAGTAGACCTGGAATTCCAAATGCTACAGCTGGCCCGTAAGCTTTCAGCATCCAAGGCGTTGCTAGAGTAGAAAAAAACGACCCAAAATTAATTGCGAAATAGAAGTAATTAAAAACTTTGTCTAAAAGTGTCTTTTTGCTAGCATCAAATTGGTCTCCTACATGAGCAGATACACAGGGTTTAATTCCCCCGGAACCCACAGCAATTAAACCTAAGCCCAAAGCCAGCCAGATCTTTGGCTCTATAAGTTCGGCTGTAAAGGGCACGTCCATCAGTGCCAAACTTAAATGTCCCAAACAGTAAACTATAGATAAGCCAATTATAGTTTTGTATTTTCCTAAAAATATATCGGCTAGCAGGGCTCCAAAAATTGGAAAAAAATAAACAGCTGAAACAAAGGTGTGATACCAGGTTGCGGCCTGTTCTTTGGAAAGAGTGGCATCTTGTCCAAAACTATTTAATAGATATTGAGTCATAAAAACCATTAGTATGGCCTTCATCCCATAAAAACTAAATCTTTCCGCAGCTTCATTTCCGACAATATAAAACACGCCTCTAGGCATTTTTTGAGATTCCATATTCATTCAAAGTGTCCTTTTTAAAATTATATAAATAAGAAATGATGTATGTTTAAAATAAGTTTTATCGTAAACCTTTAAGTAGCCAAATAAAATTTAAAAAGCCAATTTTAAACAAAATACCGAGCCACCGGATTTGATAAATTCGGAGGTATCAACTTTTTCGATTTTAAATTTAAAATCAATTAGCTTTGATATAGAATCTCTATTTTGCTGATCAATTATAATGGTTTCACCATCAGGACAAAAAAGGTTACAGGCCAAACCATTCTTGGCTTCATCCAAAGGAATTTCAATTCTAGTTTTGAAGTGCTTTTCTAATAAAGACAAGGATTCTGGATCAAAAGCCTCTTTTACTAATGCACAGGTTGTATCATTTAAGATCGCTAAACACGTGTCTAAGTGGTAAAAGTAAGGGCTGATTAGTTTCAAAGAAATTACATTTTTTTTAGTTATTGCTTGCAACTCTAAACCCACATCCTTATGGGTTCTAAAGCCGTGTCCTACAAACAAGGTGTTTTGATCAAATGACCACAGAGCATCACCCATGCCTTCGAAAGGGCCCACATTTAACTGGTAGGTTTTGTAGCCTCTTTCATGAGCCCAATTTTTAAAATAAAGAACTTCACCTGCTCTTTCTGCGGTGGCCATATGGCTTAAAATAAAACTTTGCTCAAAGCCGTGGCCCGGATCAAAAAAGGGTAAAAGCTGGTTAGCCGTAAAAACCATATCAGGGTGAGTCTCCGACGGAGGGATTTGCAATACATTTAGACCCAAATCTAGATATATTTGCTGCAAGGCATTCCACTGTTCTTGGGCCAGTTTTTCGTTAATAGGTTTTAACCTGCCATCGACATCGCGCATAAAAGGATTGATCTCATAGTCTATTTTAAAAAACTTTGGAGACACCATTAAAATATTTTTAATCTTATTTTGACTGACCATATTTGTACTTTGACAGTCTGTTTGACCAAAGTCTAGCATAGACACTAAGCCGTTAAATTCCCGACAGAATAATAAGTTTCGCAATTTAACTGGCATAGGGGGAAATGATGAATTTTTTAAAAGGGCTTGTTCTATATTTATTATTTACTACAAGTATAGTATTTGCTCAAAGCACTACTAGTACAGGTGGTTCCAAAAGATCAAAACTTAAATTTCAAGAACAGATGATTCTGCACAATTTAGAAGTGTTACAGTCCGCTGATCAATTTAGCTCTGTAAGTCCGTCAGGTTTATTTGTAAAACGACCAGTAGCTGAGTATGAAAAAACTGGCTATTTAATGTTTTACGACTTAGGAAATTTTAACTCTTCAGATGTTAAAGCCAAGTTAGTTGAAAATTTACCTGCTGGTGTTACGGCCGTTATCTACACCGACCAGTCAGATGATACAGAACTAGAAGGTTTGTATACTTACTATAGCCGTTTAGCGCCAGATCCTTCCCAAGTCACAATAATTACTATTCCTAATCCTTTGCAGATGGCAGTCTTCGAAAATGAGTTTGGTTTGCCTTTTATTGAACCTATACTACCCAATGGTTTTTGGAGTCGTGACGCAATTCCAGTGCCTGTGTTGCAAATGACTAATCTTAGCCCGCTTCAAGCCTTATCTGACAAGTTCACGGTAGTCGACGCTAGATACTACCATTACTATGAACCTGACCAACTGATAGCAGACTATTATTCTTCAGCTTTACTGTCTCACAATTACTATTTTGAGGGCGGTAATTTTATGGTTAGCGCAAAAGGTGATTGCTTAGTTATTAATACTGAAGAAGTTGATATTATTCCTAACTCTATTTTTAGAAAGAGCTATGGATGTAGTAATCTAATAAGGCTTCCTTATTTAAAAGGAATCGGTCACGCTGATGAAAGTGTTAAGTTTGTATCGGATAATCATGTGCTGACTGATGATAATCGCTACAGAAAGATTTTGGAAAACAAAGGGTTCAAAGTCACCATGCTGCCAAGGCCTAAAAGAGATTTAGAGACTTACGTAAACTCCCTGATCATCAATGGCACGGTTTGGGTGCCCGTTTACCAACAAGATAAATCAGATCAAGAAGCTATCGATGTTTATAAAAAACTAGGTTTTCAAGTTGTTCCAGTAGATAGCTCGCTGCTTTCAAATGTCGGTGCAGGGTCAGTTCATTGCATCACAATGACTTACCCAGATACAGTCACGTTCAATGATTTGATGGCGCATTTTGATAGTAGACGAATTGTGGATTCATCGTCATCATCACCTGGGGTTCAGACGAAAGTGAGAGCCCTTGAACTTGAAAGAAGCAGTAATATTGAGAATCTGAAAGATCCAGGATTAAATGATTTTTTAGATAGTCTTTATCAGGTTCCGGAATCGCGTAACTTTAATTTATAACCTAAGGGGCCTGTTGAGAAAGCATCATCCTCGTTGTTGCCTTCGCTTAAATCTCATTCGACGTAGATAAACTACGACTCATTCGATTTTAAGCTTGGACGCCTAGAATCTAATACTTTTTCAACAGGCCCCTTAGGTTTTGATATTTTTACCGTAAAAAATTTGAAATACGTTTTGCGTAATTGAGGTAAAGGCTAAGGTTGAGTTTACTGTGGATTATGCTATCAATTTAGATAATGGATCTGTTTGAACAGCAACACTCTGAAAGTCAAAATCAACCTATGCCTGAAAGACTCAGGCCCTCTGACTTTGATGACTTTCAGATTCAGGGCAAATCTAGTCAGCGCTTTAAAAATATTATAGCTCAGTTGAAAAACGATATTATTTTTAATCTCATTTTATGGGGCCCACCTGGTAGCGGTAAAACCAGCTTTGCACATATTCTGAGAAAAAAAACTAAAGCTGAATTTATTCAGTCACATGCAGTGGATTTGTCTACAAAAATTATTAAAGAGTATTGTGAAGCTTCAAAATCAAGACTTTTAATTCAAGATAAAAAAACTATTTTATTCATCGACGAAATACATAGATTAAATAAATCACAGCAAGACATTTTTCTACAGTTTATCGAAAAAGGTTTTATCTATCTTTTAGGTGCAACTACTGAAAACCCTAGCTACGAGCTAAACAAAGCTATAATGAGCAGGTGTAAGCTATTATCCTTCGAGCCACACGATAAAAGCAGTTTAGAAGATTTATTTCGTAAGGCACTAAAGCTAGAAAATATTGAGTTTGAAGAGATTATAACCCAGGGCGCGTTTGAAGCTCTACTAAACTCATCTCAGGGCGATGCTAGATTGATTTTAAATAGAACTGAAGAGCTAATCCAGAGCTTAAAATTTAAAACTCTAAATTTTCCAGTCTCTTTAGATGATTTAAAAACCTATTTTTTTGAATCCAGCATAGTTTACGATAAGACCGGAGAAGAGCACTATAATCTAATTTCGGCATTTATAAAAAGTCTACGTGGTAGCGACCCTGATGCCAGTATTTACTACCTTGCTCGCATGCTTTACTCGGGTGAAGACCCAGTTTTTATAGCTCGACGTTTAATAATCCTGGCATCGGAAGACATCGGTAATGCAGATCCAAATGCTTTAACCTTAGCTGTTTCAACTTTAAAAGCTGTCGAAGTGATTGGTATGCCAGAGGCCAGAATCAATTTGGCTCAATGTGTAAGTTATCTTGCATCAGCGCCAAAATCTAATGCTGCATACTTAGCCATTACTAAAGCGCTAAAGCTCGTGGAAGCGACCAAAAACTTAGAAGTGCCTTTAGCCTTAAGGTCAGCACAGACAAATTTAATGAAAGAAATGGGTTATGGTAAGGATTATAAATATTCTCATGACTTTCCAAAGCATTGGATTAAGCAAGATTTTTTACCTGAAGCTATTAAAGATGAAAAGTTTTATGAACCTACAGATATGGGTTTTGAGAAAAGAATCCGTGAGTATTTAAGTTGGCTAAAAAAATAGTTTCACCTACAAATTTTGCTGTAAGGTGACGCACCATTATCCTAACTGCCGTTTTTAAGTTCTTAAAGCAGGCGGGCACAGCCGCAGATTCGCGCAGATCTCTGTCTCTAACACGAATGCATCCGTGGGAAACATAGCCCTTAGTATTGTGTGAGTAGGTAGATCATCGTAGCTACCGAACTTCAAATGATCTCTTATCAATTGAATGGTGCTGATCTGTAAATTGCTCCTGGGCAAGTGGAAGGTGTATTACGATAGTTAACAGAAGTATCAATTTTAAACAAATTTGACGCATCACCAAGCCCCTAGGTATAATTGCAAGTATATTCTAGGTTTAATATCACTTTTCATGCCAAGTGCTTGAATTAAAAAAGGCCAATTTTGAAATTACTTGAGTTCTATAAATTCTATGTATTCATCGGTGCTTTTTTGGTATTTGTCTGTGCTGGATATTTGTACTCTTTCCGTGAAAATAAAGTTTTTGAAAAAAGATTTATTTTAAACATTGGTTTCAGCGTTTTAAATTCTATTATTATCTTAGCGATTATGTCTAAAGTTCTATTCTTAAATACCTTTAATTTTTTTGAAGTCGACTATGGAATACTTTTCAGATTGCATTGGCATTGGACTTTTGAGTACGCGCTGGGACTAATCCTATTAGATTTAATGATTTATTGGCAGCACAGATTATTTCATGTGATTCCGCTTTTGTGGCGGTTTCACAGACTTCATCATTCCGACAATGATTTTGACAGTTCTACAGCTCTTAGATTTCATCCGTTTGAAGCAGTGGTTTCCTTGATGCACCGATTGTTATTGGTTTATATATTTGGAATTTCTTTCTTTACTCTTGTTATCTTCGAGATTGTTTTAAACTTTGCAGCAATGTTTAACCATTCGAACTTTGCCTTGCCCAAGGATGTCGAAAATAAGGTAGGTGCTTATATAATTACTCCTGATCTGCACCGGATTCATCATTCTTTGGATCTGAAAGACTCGAATAAAAATTTTGGTTTTTCAGTTACTTTTTGGGACCTGATTTTTAAATCTTACAAAAAAGACAGCCTGCTTGATTTAAAATCAGAAAATCTTGGCGTTTTAGGTTTTCAATCTAGAAAGAAGCAAAGTTTATGGGGCTTATTATCACAGCCTTTCGTTTAATTGCTTTATGATTATATACATAGCGACTATCAATTTTGATAAATCTAAACGTAGATATATCTAAGAAAATTGATTTATATTTTGAAATTCCAACCAGGGCAAAGATGTTTTTTGATCGAAAAAAAACTACCGAACTGTTAAAATTAGCTTGGCCACTAATTATTGCCAACGGATTTTGGAACCTACAACTTACTATCGACCGAGTTTTCTTAGGCTCATTTTCAACCGAAGCTTTAGGAGCTTCAATGGCAGTCATGAGTGTGTTCTGGACGCCAATGGCACTGCTGCAGCAAACCGGAAGTTATGCGACCACATTTGTTTCTCAGTTTTTAGGCTCAAAAAACGAGTCAATGATCGGACCTTCATTGTGGCAATCTATCTATTTAAGCCTGTTAGGTGGCGCTTTGTTTTTAACTTTAATTTTCTTTTCAAATTCGTTTTTTAAATTTGTTGGCCACTCTATGGCCGTCCAAAGATTAGAGGTAGAATATTTTAATATTATTTGCTTTGCAGCCTTGCCTATGGCTTTAGTAGCCAGCTTTAGCGGCTATTTCGCGGGTATAGCAAAAACTAAGCTGGTCATGTGGGTGAACGGAGCTGGGCTCGTCGTAAACGTGATCTTGGACTACGCTTTTATTTTTGGAAAGTTAGGTTTTAAAGCTTATGGTATTGCAGGAGCTGGGTACGCCACTGTGGTTGCAAGTTTTTGTTCCGCTATTTTTGCTTTTGGTCTAATTATTTTTTCTAAAGATAGCTTAAGATTCCGATTACTAAAATCTTACAGATTAAACAGAAATCTAATGAGCAAATATCTAAAGTACGCACTGCCTAGCGGTTTGCAATGGTCCTTAGAAGGCTTGGCATTTTCAGTGTTTCTAATATTAATCGGGCGTTTTACAAACGGCGAAGCCGCTTTAGCAAGTAGCAGTATAGCAGTGACAGTAATGATGCTATCTGTAATGCCGGCAATAGGTGTGGCCCAATCAGTTATGGTTAAGGTGGGTTATCACCTGGGGAAAGGTGAACCCCAAGCAGCAAGATCTTACACTTGGGCTGGAGTACAAATTTCAGCTCTTTACATGTGTTTCGCAGGATTAAGTTTTTTAATTTTTCCAGACATTTATACTGGTTGGTTCAAGAGCGCAGGTAATCCTGTATTGTGGGGTCAAGTTGCTACAATTGCTCCAAACTTGTTAATGCTGGTCGGTGTATTTACGGCTTTCGACAGTATCTATTTGAACTTATCGTTTGCCTTAAAAGGTGCAGGTGATACTAAATTTGTATCTTTAGTAGCATTATTTGCACCCTGGCCATTGATGGTAATACCGACCTACCTGGTGGAATCCCAAGCCAATGCTATTTACCTTGCTTGGGCTTTTGCGACTGCTTATATCATTATAACTACTTTGATTATATACGCCCGATTTCAAGGCGGAAAATGGATGAAAATGAGTGTAATCAATTAGTGTTTACTAAAATCAGAACCAATTCCAAGGATATAGAAAACCAAAAAGACCTAATTCGCCACCTATAGGTACGGGAGATGGCTCGACTACAGGGGGCTCGTAGGTGGGTGGTACCACGTGAGGCGGTTCAAAAGGGTTTCTTCTAGGAGGGTTGAAAATTAAAATAGGTGTGTAGCCGCAGTTGCGAATACAACTAGCATTGTTATTAGGGGTTAGTGTCGAAGTAAAAGTTGTGTTCTTTCCAGGAGGACCTAAGATTTCTGTGGTTGTTTCAGCATAGTCTAAAGGTGCTGCGGGTTTCAAATCTCTTAAGACTTGCTTAGGAGCCCACAGGGTAGCACATGGCTCTTTAAAAGATGACAATATATAATCCCATACATCTTTATCACCTGTAGCTTTTATCTCAGTCATGTTCGTACCCTCAAAAACAATTTCTGTAGAGTTGTCGCAAGAATAAAAATTGCCATCCGGGGAAGTACGCGTTTTCTTTAAGGCAACGAACCTATCAACAACTAAAAAGCCTTCCTCAATAACATCAACCTCTTCATTTTCTTTATTCAAATAAATGTCGCCTTCCTCTAAAAACACAATCTCTTCTTCTAACTTTGGGGTGCATTCTTCTGCTTCGGCACACCTGTAAGCTAGCTCTTGAATGGGTTCGTCCACGACAGGATGATAAGTTTTAGATTGAGCACTAAGCGCAAACAAAAAGTTTAAAGCTAATAGTAGAATAATTTGTATGGATAGACTGATCTTCATTTATAGAGCTCCGTTTTGTGATAGCCAGATTGTACAAAAAGTTAAAACTTGGCAGGAATAATTGATTAAAATAATTCGATTCGGGAAACATATATATCTCTCTGAAAATAATCAACGGTTTTGTTTGCTTTTTAAGCAAAAACAAATAAAAGTGCCTTTAATTATGAAAATCTTGATCACAATTAAAAAAATTACCATACTTATCTTCGTAAATGCTCTATTTGCTACATGGGTCAGCGCCGCTGAACTGATCCCGGCTGTGGATCTTCGGGATCTGGTTGAATTTAGCGATCCTAATACTTATGTAATCCAGTCACTTATCACTGAAATAACGAACAATCCCTGCAAATTTGTAGCGCCACTAAAAGATGGCCGTGCTGATTTAGAAAGCTGTAACCATAGAATTAAGTATTTACCAGATGGTGCGTTAGGCCCCAACGGCAAAACCTTAGACAAAAGCTTTAAAATCGATAGGGATAATGAAAACGTTGAGACACGCACAAACACGGTCCTAAGCGCAGAATTTTCCACCAAATACAAGATTAATCCCTTAAGTGATGACCTGTTAGAAGTGGAGTTAGTTCTATTTATTCACGACGAGTTGCAATACGCTAAGTCAGACCATTATTTTTTTAGAAAGGTGAAACTGAATTATAATAGTAAACTTAATAAATTTGAATTAAACGCTCATGGTTTGACTGAAGACATTCCTATTGCAGAAACTAACTTTTCTTTTTACACAGATATTGTTGAAAGAAAAACGATTGCATTTGATATTAAATCCGAAATAACTAAGGTATTCCCTGTGGCTGTTGGCGCTCTTGATGTTAGAACATTCTATGGAATGGACGACTTTGTGGGTTCCATGACCGTAGAGATGACAGATAATGCAAAGATCTTTTTAGGACAAGGCTTAGGCTTATATGAAAGTAGGATTCGTCCCTGGTATTATAAAGGACGCCCATTTCTAGGAATTTTGGATAACAATGGATCCACCTACAAAGAGATCGGATACCACTACAAGATTGATGAAGGTCCTTTGGTCAGAGGGTTTGTGACCCACGGCTGTATACGTGTTCGAGATAAAGACCTATATCAAATGTCAGCCATGGTATTTTCAAGTCAAGGTGATGTATCAGTTAAAGTGGTAAATTCTTTTTCAAAAGATAGCGAGTTAAAGCCATTTGCATCTATTGAGCATCCTTACCCTAAAACTGATGTTGGCTTTATGTTTCTAAATTATGCTAAAAAAAATTACCTTGATAAAAGCAAATTAGAACAGGTGAACCCAAATATTGGTGGGCTACAAAATAGCCAAAGATTTTCCGAAGTTGAACAGTATCTTTGGTGTCATCAAAACGGTTTAGCTCAACCCATAAGATACTTTGGTGAATGGGCTTCTGCATTAGATAATTTCTGTTTAACAAAAGTGGCAAGCTCCAATCAAAGCGTGATACCTTTTATAAAGTTTATCTTAGGTGACCCGGATGCTGATGCATTTATTGAGCCCTTAGAGCCTGCTGAACCCATATTGATAAAAGGGTTGTGCAATAAAGACTTATCCATGTCTGATGCAGTAAGCGTTTATTTTGAGACCAAAGGTAAAGAGTTAACATTTGGAATCTATGTGGATCACTGTGGATGTAAGCGCTTTAAAAATGAGCTTGGTTTTAAGATTTTTAAGTCTTCAGATGGCAAAATAACAACGTCCAAGCAAGTTTTTGAAAAATATTGCCTTGCAAATTAGGGCCTGTGGAAGATTCATCTAGGTTTTAAATGCTTTAGATTTAATTGAAGTTGTTTTAAGCGCAGACTGACACTTATACCTAGGACAGCTCTAATTTTTTTCGCATCAATATCTTTAAATATTGATCACTACTTAACTCTGTTCCAGTAATTTCGAATCCGTTTCCTAAATTTAGCAGAAGCGTGTCTTTCCAATTATTCTGTGTTTTTGTTTCGATAAACTGATAGCCCATAGTTTCACACCACTGATGTTGCTGCCTCATAAGTTCATAAGCTAAACCTAGTTTTCGATATTCGGGTCTAACACCGCCAAGCCAGCTGTAAAAAATCTGGTGATTAGTTTCGTAACCAATCATAAATCCTACGAATTTAGTTTTTGCTAACGAAGATTCGTCTATAGCAACTAGAACAAGAATATTTTGTTTACCACTTAATCGAGTATCTAGTTTCATCGAGTCGAAGTCAGGAAATATCGACTGAGATAATAAAATTAAGTCCTGCTTGGTTTTTAGATCAGGGTCTTGAAACGATAAATATTTGAAAGTTACAGGTTCGAATCTTAATTGCTCTTTTCCCCCGACGTTTACCTTCCCAAAAAACATATCTTTTGGGCGAACCCACATCTGATCATTTGGGTTTTCAGTTAGGGGCTTATATAAAACTAAGTCCTCCATAGATTCGCTGTGCTTTACGATATCATAGTAAGAATAAAATTTATTTTTGTAGTGTTTGTAAAGCTGTTGCTTGTTTTTTTTCATAAAGTCAGTAACCAGCTTACCTTAATTTTTTTCAAAATTCTAAAGTTTCAAACGTACTAACTGGATGATCCACTAATCTGCCTGATGAAAAAATATAAGTGTGTCCCCCTAAAATTCCTAATTTAGAATCACTAAGTGGAACTACTTGTGGAAATCCCTTGTTTTCATCAAGATAAACCCCGGAATGAGTCCATTCATTAGTCACAAAGTCATATCTGTAGATATCATCCACATAATTAAGGTCAAAATTACCAAGATTTTTTAAAATCATGCCACCCATCAGGTAGATTGAGTCACCTATAATTCCTGCCCCCGGAGCAAAGGTTGCAAATGGTAAGGGACTTTTTTCGTACCAAGTTTGTGTAGAGGTATCAAAAACAGTTACATTAGCAATCCACTGGAAGTGACTTGAACCCTCGCCAATACCGCCTAAAAGATAGATTTCATCATTCGAGGTCACAGCAGTTAGCGCTCTTCTTAAGGGCTGTGGCATAAGGCTTTGAATAGTGGACACTGACTCGGTCCTTAAATCAAAGACATCTATGGCAGATAAAAAATGGCCCTCTTTATCATCTTCAAATTTTGGAGTGCTATCCCATCCACCCAATAAATATACCTTGTCCTTTACCAGCGCTAAAGCGTTAGAGGATCTGGGTCGCGGCAGCTTAGTGCTAAGCGTATGCCACTGATCAGTACTTATATTATATCTTTCAATGGTGTCCACTGATTTCCATTTAGGCTTGTGTTTATCGCTGAATGTAAAACCACCAAAGACGTAGATAAAGTTTTTATGAGCTACCATCTGAAAGCCATGTTTTGCAACGTTCATCGGAGCCAGGGTTGACCAGCTGTTAGCTTTGATATCGTAAACTTGCAGATCGTTTAAAAAAGATTCCCTAGGGTAAGAGTGTTCAGCACCTTGGTGTCCACCAGCTATGTAAACTAAGTTTTCGTGAGTAACTGATCCGAAAGATGAGCGTTCAGGCTTTGGAAAATCCGGAAGAACAGCTTTCTGTAATAAGTTTGAGTTTGAAAACGATGGGACGTATTCTGCTACTGAAGGATCAGTCAAAAAAGGGGTGGATGTGCTTTTACTAGATTGATCAAAAGCTATAAAATTCAAATAGTAAATATCGATTTGAAGCTGATCTGTACCCGAAGCAAAACGTGTAAAGAATATTTTATTTAAACCCTTAAAGCTTGGTGTAAATTCTATTTCTGGGTCATCAGTCAATTGTAGCTTCTGGTCGTTCCACAAGTCATAGACATATATGTCCCATTGGCCGCCGTCTTTACTTACGTAAGCCACAGATCTGTCATCGGCAGACAAAGACGGAAACATCGCATGTTTATCTTTTAGCGTAAGCTCTTTTAAAGTGCTCGTTGCAATATCAAAAGATACCAGCTGTTTCGGGGCTTGCTTATCATTTTTTCTTTCAGTTCGATGATAAACAATTGTAGAACCATCTGAGGAAACTGCTGGAGCATAGCAGTCATAACTACTTTCAAGAATTTTATAATTGGGTTTGTAAAAATGTGCGGCTTTATTGTTTTGTGTTTCGATATTTTGTGGACCTTTTTTTCGCTCTTCAATTAAATCAACTATATAAATATTTTGCTTAGCTGTTTCTGGATTTGGACCACTAAATACTAAAAATCTTTCATTTCCTGAAAATTCAACGTGGATAAATTGATTATCTACAGGAGTCCAGATCTCTTTTATATCATTTTCTAAATCTTGAATTACAATTTGAAGCTGAGTGTTTCCACCGGGCTGAATTAAGCCTTCAGAATAAGCGACAAACCGCCCTGACGAGCCTATCTCTGGATGATAGGTGTCCTTGTTAGGGTCAGAAATAACCTGTTGATTTTGGCCATCGTCATCAGCCAACACAATTAATCTTTTCGATCCAATTTCTTTTTGAAAAACCATTTTAGCAGAACAGATGATTGTGGAAAAAAATAGCATAGTGATTAAACTGGCTTTCATATATTACCCCCAATAATACTTAATTCCAAATCTCTAGGTCAGACCTAACGATCTAGCCTAGACTTCTAACCTAAAGATTTAACCTAAAGATCAGATCTAAAGGTAGATCCAGAACTAGTAGTCCCATGTTTAACGTGAATTTTTAATATCACTGATGTTATGGTTTTTTCAAATTAAATAAAATATTAACAAACTTAATGAGAAAACACGGGTAGTCTTGGCTTCGTCCCAAATTTGTCGTCAAATCAGCTTAATAGATAAACCATAATATCAAAGTTAACTTTAGGGCCTGTTGAAAAAGCATCATCTTCGTTGTTGCCTTCGCTTAAATCTCATTCGACGAAGATAAACTACGACTCATTCGATCTTAAGCTTGGACGCCTTGAATCTAATACTTTTACAACAGGCCCTTTAGCTATTAATTTTACTGACGAATATTTCACTTACGCTTCGAGTTAGAAGAGATATCGTAAGCTTTTAATGTCTCTTTAGGCCATGCTATCTTGTTCTCTATGCCGCACTTAATATTAGAACATTCCAAAGAATTGAAATTAAAAAAAAGTCTTCCTGAATTGATAGAGGAGCTACACTTTACTTTTGCTAAGCAAGAGACAATTCGGCTAGGTTCTGTAAAGTCCAGGACAATTATTAGTGAAAACTGTATTCTCGGTGATAAGTCAAAACCCGACTTTGTTTTTTTGCAGGTAAAACTTTTGTCAGGAAGACCTGATTATCTAAAACAAAAATTTGTCGAAGTGTTAGCAAACATTTTAGAAAACCACTTATTTTTGGACAAGTGCAGTTTCTGTATTGAAATCACAGAGCTTCAATACTATTTTTCAAAATGAAAGAGTCAAAAATGAAAGTCTTGAAATCACACAAATGTTTTGAAGGTCTGACTTCATTTTGCGAACACGACTCCAAATTCACCAAAACTAAAATGAAATTTGCAATTCATGAGCCTCCGAAGGACAAGAAGGTAGTTGGTGGGGTTATTTGGCTTTCAGGTCTTACCTGTAATGAAGAAAATTTTATAGTAAAAGCTGGATCACAAAGAATCTTGAGTGAACTCGGCTTGGTTATTATTTGCCCAGACACTTCTCCTAGAGGCTTAAATTTAAAAAACGAACATAAATCATTTGATTTCGGTTCGGGGGCTAGCCTCTATGTAGATGCCACCACTGAAGGATACAAGGATCATTACCGAATGTACTCTTATGTGAATGAAGAGATCTACAATTTATTAGATATAAGTTATGATTTAAAACAAAATATAAGCTTGATGGGGCACTCTATGGGAGGCCATGGAGCCCTAACTATCGGTTTAAAAAATCCAAAAAAATACAAATCAATTTCAGCTTTTGCTCCACTGGTAAATCCCGTTAGAAGCCAGGGATGGGCTAAAGAAGCCTTGATAGGTTATTTAGGCAATAACCCAGAACTATGGCGATCCTATGATGCTACTGAACTAGTTTCGAATGGTAATTTACATCCAAA
Organism: uncultured Pseudobdellovibrionaceae bacterium; assembly: GCA_963803705.1. GTDB lineage: Bacteria > Bdellovibrionota > Bdellovibrionia > Bdellovibrionales > UBA1609 > JAMLIO01. Next base: position 543,197 of record CAWDNU010000001.1, read on the forward strand.
TAAGATTCTAATCGATCAAGGTTTAAGTGACGAATTTTACCCTGGATTGTTGACCCAAAACTTCGCTAAGGCTTGCAAAAGTTCGGGCCAAAATCTTGAATTAAATCTAAGAAAAAATTATGATCACTCCTACTACTTTGTTTCTACTTTCATACAAAGCCACTTAAAATTTCACCATTCATATTTAAGATAAACATAAAAAGGTTCGATCATTTTAAATCCAAAATAGTACAAAGCGTTTAAATTTTATCTGGGTGTTTCACATCCGCCACCTTATCTTTGCATCTTATTTCTGCCCATCATAAATGCTAGGTGCCCCGCAAACAAAAAAGCTGATATAGCCAGAAAGTAGAGCGTATAGACCAATCTCAAATCCAAAAATTTCCATGCACATAAAAGCACAGGCCATGGGTGTTTTGGAGGCTGCACCAAAAACTGAGCTAAAACCTAAAGCCGCCATTAGGGATTGAGAAACGGGCAAGAATGCAGAAAGAGCACTTCCCAAGGTTGAACCAATAAATACTAAGGGAATAAATTCCCCACCCTTAAATCCTGACCCAATTGTTAAAGACGTAAATAAAGATTTTAAAAACGGCATATCAATTGGTGCAACTACTGTTAAAGCCTGCTGAATTTCAGAAAGACCTAAGCCTACAAATCTAAATGTTCCTTCAAGATAAAATAATGTCACGACTATAAAACCTCCAACAAGAGGCCTAACAGGAGGGTATTTGATAAATCTTTTAAAAATCCTTTCAACTTGCCTGGTGGATTTTACGAATAAGTAGGCGGCAACGCCGAAAGCACTACTGCATAAGGCTAAACTGAAGATTAAATTCGCACTAACTAACGGAATTTCGAACTTCGGATAAACAGTATGGGGAGCACCTAATACCAAAGTGACAAGGTATCCCGTAAGCGAGGCTATCAAGCACTCGGGCCATGCAAATGAACGAGGTTTACCTTTTGTGAAAAATTCCATCCCAAAAATAAAACCGGCGATAGGGGCGCCAATTGCTGCTCCGAATCCTGCCCCTGCACCTGCGGCCAGAAGGGCTTTTCGATCCTTAGCAGGTAAGCTGAAAAAAGCACTTACCTGATCAGCTAAAGAGGCCCCCATCTGTACAGCAGTGCCTTCTCGTCCGGCAGATCCACCGAACAAATGCGTGAGTAAGGTTCCAATCAAAATAAATGGGGCCATGATAAACGGTATTTTTTTATTTGGCTTATGAATTTCTTTTATTATCTGGTCGTTACCCTCAACTATGGTCCGTCCATATTTGTAATAAGACCAACCAATGAAAAAGCCAGCCAAAGGTAGCAAAATTATAATCTCTATGTTTTGGTCCCTGGCTTTTCCAAACAGATCTAAAAAAGTTAAAAATACAAAAGCAGATAACCCGGCAAATAGTCCAGTTATAAAACTTAAAAAGAGTCGTTTTATTCTTTGCTTGATGGGTAGGCTCCGGGTGAAAGAAGTAGTAAGTCTGTCACAAAAAATAATATTTTAAAACTATGGTCTACAAAATACTTAAAGCAGGTTATACTAAATAGATCGGTAAAATAAACGACTTAGCAAGAACTTAGACCTTGAGGTTAATATGGCAGTTTCAAAAACGTGGGGGATTATAGGCCTAGGTTGGTTGGGGCAGTCCTTATGCCAAAAGGTCCAAGATAATGGCAGTAATTGCTGGGGAACTAATCGCAGTGATTTTACTTTTGGTAGGGATAAATTCCCTGGTAAAGCCTGTGACATATTATTTTTAAATACACCTCCATTGAAATCTATGTCTGCTGAAGAATATGTTGATGAAATCAAAGCAACATTTTCGACCAAAGTTATTTTTATCAGTTCAGTTTCAATCTTTGGATCGGATCAAAGAGAGTGCTCAGAGGTGACCGACGTAAAGCCCCGTTCGGTGAATGGAAAGTGGTTAGCAACTGTTGAAAAATTAATGACTGAAAAATTTAAATCTAATTTTTTGACCATCCGACCAGGTGGCCTAATTGGCGAAAAAAGACACCCTGTGAAATTTTTCTCTTCAGATCAGAAAATTCCGGGTGGAAACAATCCTATAAATCTGATTCATCGGAATGACTTAATCAAAATCATAATTGAAGCAAACCGGTTGGACCTTAAAGGTGTTTTGAATGCCGTTGCTCCGTACCATCCTAAAAAATCTGAATACTATACAGAGTGGGCTCGAATGCTAAACTTGCCGCCTTTAAAATTTAAAGATGAAACTACAAGTACAAAAAAAATTGAATCAATTTATCTATCCGATTTTTATAGTAATTGGGAGTGCGAAAAACTTAATACTTTATAAATTTAGCTTCCTGCAACTTTAAATTTATATTCTGTTAGTTTTTTAAAAAATGTAATAGTTAATTCAACTCCAAAGACTGAATTTTTAGATTGCTATTTTAAGCCCTCAAAAATAAAAAATTAGGTATTCTATTAGCTCAGTAAAGAACTTTTGCACTTACTTTTTTTCTGACCAAGGCGGACTGAGTTCTTTCTTAAAAATCGTATAGACTTTAGTCAGTAGCAAATAATTTACATAATATCTGAAATTTCTTATGGATAGTGGAGTAATAATGTTACGAATACCTACTTAACCGGTCTGGTCTTAATCCGAATAGGCGTCCATATTTTTTATTCATAAAAAGTTAAACGACGAAGGGCAGTTAATTACTGAATCAAAAAAAACTAGTATTTACTTAGATATAGATAATTCAGGTCCAATGGGTGAATACATGCCTAAACTTGAAAGTGCTGCTGAAAGTCTACTTGCAGGCCTCTACAGAAAGCTCAATAAATACTACGGTAAGAAAAGCGGCAGCTTAGGCACAACACCATCACTGACGGATAACAGAGTCTTTGTGAGGGCGAATTTAATTCGATGTTTAGGCAGATTACTAATAGTGTTTTAGACAAACTGGGATGTCAGATGCTTTACATGAGTTAAAATAAGGTTTATGAAAAACAAATATTTCAACAGTTATAGAGCTTAAAGTCTTTAGGAAAGCTAAAATGTTAGTTTCAAATCACATTCAAATAATTTTAAAATACCGGCAATTTGTTATCCCTATTTTAGCTTTAATGTTCTTAGGAACTAGCAAAGTTTTTTCAGCAGATAGTAATGCTATGGTCGACACTTTTACCAGTCCGTTTGTAAGTGAAGTCCCTCTTTCTTTAAACCCAATAACTAAGATGCTTGTACCTGAATCCTATGCCCTTTATGCCAAGTTCCAGCAAGATTATGGGCAGTCGCACGTGGCTCTAAGAGTTTTTATGGGCTTTAACCAGCCTTTTTTCGTAGTCTTCGGGGAAAGGGTAGATATGACGACAGCAGCTTTTTTATTCAATCTAACCTTATTAGATCTAAACACTTCTAGAGAAGCATATGTACTGAAAGGTTCTGCTAATGTCGTTGATGTGGTGGCCTATGAGCTTGGTGCACCTGAGGTTGCCTTAATTTCAAAGTTGCTTCCAGGTGAACAACTATTAAAAGAGGCCAAAGCGAAAGGTCAAAAGGTTAGATTATCAAGTGCGGTCTGGGAACTTTTGACTTCAATGAAGATTAAGTTGGTGCTTGCACGTAGTGCAAACCTAGAAGGCTTTCCGAAAGATTCAAAAGATTTTTACACGCAAAAAATAAAGGACTTTGAATTCAAATACTTTGGGTTGGTTGAATATATTTCAAAGCTTCCAGGTGTAGAAGATCATTTTGAACCGGGTGTAACAGTAACAGATGCTTTTTCATTAAAATATTTTAGCATTGTAGCAGGTAAGGTTATAGGTGCTGAAAACACCTGTTTCGGATACTTAATTTCCAACACCGAGTACTTTAAAGATCTAATAAAAACCCACTAATTTTAGAGGTCTGGTGGGCTGAGAAAAGCGTAGTTGCCCTGCTAATTCAGAATAATTTAAAATAGCACCTGAAACTGTCCACCACCGCCTTCCCAGGACCCGTCATCTAAGTCTAGGCTCAGTAATATATTCAAAAAAGATTTTTCTGAAATTTTAAAATTTGGCCGTAGATTGAATCGGCCATTTACGTCATGGTTACTGTCTGACGATTCTCTTAATGCAAGTGGTCCAGTGCCTTTGTGAATAGAAAATTCTAAACCCATGTCTATAGAACTTAGCACGCTATTTAAATTCTGCCGGTACCACATATGGGGCATTATATTGGTGTGTCTTACGACCTGGCTATTAAGTTCCCAAGTACGCCAATTTGATTCAACACCGGCAGTCCACTGATCTAATTGAATTTGAATCAAAGTTTTTAGTCCTTTTCTATTCCAAACCTCTTTTTGGCTTGTTCTTAAGTATTGCCCTTCTGTGCCATTAAAAGCTTCTAGTAAAATGTTGTAAGTCAATTGTGAAGTCTGAAGAACAGATCGAAGACCATATCTTAGTTCGGAAAATTGGTATATTTCGTCAATGTCTTTAAAAAGGCGTTCTAACTTGGAATTGTTAGAAATATAATACTCAAGCTGATAACCATCTTCAGACTTATAGTTTCCAATTATGCCCAAATTGAAAGTGTCTTTTAAATTTTGCGCGTCAGTTTCAATTCTTTCATTAAAAGCAAAATCAGGTAAGTTGATAAAAAATCTTAGATTGTTATTTAAACTAGGTTTAAAATTAATCGCTAAGCCTAAATCATTTTCGCTCTTTTCTGAAAAAAAGGCAGTGTTGATCACAATCTCTAAAGATTTACTAATATCGTATCCTAAGCCGAACATTAGGTGTGACCTTGAAATTTCAAAATCTTCTATTTCGAAGAAGCTTACGTGTAAGTTCAGTCCATCAGTTATAGAATGTTTAAGCTTTAGTCTTTGATTGATCGCGAAACGTTTTGAACTGATGCTACCTACCGAAATGTCGTAAGCGTTGTCAGCATCTACAAAGTTGAAGTGATTTTGGAAACTTAGTCTGAAAGCCAATATATCCGAGTAGTACTCACTGTTGATTAAAGAGGGTGAGTTAATGACATCCACTTCTTCGTTATCAAAGAATGACATCGATTCATTATAACCTTGTGACTTAAGACAAATAAAAAATAAAATGATAAAGATAAGACTTTTAATGTTCAAATTAAGGACCTCAGATATTTGATTTGAATTTGTCTAAATAGTTGAAATTAAAAACTATTTCCAGCCCTTAGTTGTTCCATCTAGTCGTTGCCGGCTACATTTGAATCTAAGGATTAATTTGGGCAACTTTTTTTCATGCTTTAAATGACCTTGGGTATTAGCCCTTCGACGCCACCGCTTAAACGCATTAGTATTCAATTGAGTGCGCATAAATTGCACCACTTGATTTGCAGATAAACCGAATTGCCTTTCAATGTTATCGAAAGAAGTTCTATCTTCCCAAGCCATTCTTACTATGCGTTCTTTAGACTCGTAAGATAAGTGAGTCCACTGTTTTTTTGATGCTTTTGACACTCCCATAGATGAAACTTATCATAATTAATCTTCAACGCAATCAAAACACTTTAAACTAAGTCTTTTGGTTGGTTTAGCTAAAAGGTAATAATGGAACTGCTCTGTAGCTCTTGTGGGCGCCCTATAGAAAATATAGGTAAAGTAAATAAAAATCCTGATATTAAATACTGCAGCGTCTTTTGTAGCCGGGAAAAATTAGATAAAAAAGACCAAAAGCTCGAACTCTACATTTTAGATCGCTTGTCAGAACTAGAAAGCACTAATATTTGTCCATCTCAGATTTCCAAAGAATACTTTAAAGATAGTTGGAAGACCCATCACCAGCGTGTGGTTAAAGCTGCTCGAAGGCTAGCAATTCAAGGACAACTTTCTATTTTGCAAAAGGGTAAAGACATAAAAAATTTAAATTTTAAGGGCCCAATTAGACTCAAGCATAAGAGTGTCAGAAACTAATATTGTATTGAGTAATCGGGATTTTGCAGATATTTTGAAGACTTCAAACAAATAAAACAGAATCTGAGCAGGACAAAACAAATGCTTTTTAAAAAATTAAATTTAATCGTTTATTTTCTATCTTTTCAGGTTTTGTTTACTTTTGTGAATTTGGCTGTAACAGCCGACCAAAATTCGACAGTAATCAGTTCTAACTCTGTACCAAAAAAAGTGGCCGATGTAGATATTCAAAACAGATTACGACAAATTTTTAAAATCACAAAAAACTATCCTAACTTAGAATTAGAAGTTCAAGAGGGACTTGTGATTTTGAAAGGAGCCATCGAAAATAAAGACAGAAAAGAGTGGGCTTTGAATATAATTGAAAAAACTGAAGGTGTGGTCGCTGTCATAGACAAACTGGATGAAAAAATTGCTTCATCGGCAGTTTTAAACCCTGCCAAAGATGAAGTCTCTGAATTATACGTAAAGATGTATAAAAGTTTGCCATACATTGCCTCATCAATCGTCTTACTAGTTGTGTTTACCGTTTTGTCCAGCGTTTCAAAGCGAATTTCTGTTTCTATATTAAGTAAAAGAGGAAAAAATCCCCTTTTGGTAAGGGCTTTTTCTAACTCAATAGGTATCGTAATTTTGATCTTGGGACTTTACTTCGCTCTGAAAGCCAGTGGCTTAACGACCTTATCGGTGACCTTACTTGGCGGAACAGGAATGCTTGGTCTTGGTTTAGGTTTGGCTCTTAAGAGCACATTTGAAAACTATATATCAAGTATTATGATTAGCTTTAGACAGCTTCTAAAAATAGGAGAGCTCGTTAATATTGATGGTCATGAGGGTATTGTACAATCGGTGACGTCCCGGGGCACCACGCTTATGGACTATGACGGAAATAATATCATAATTCCCAATACACAAGTTTTTAACACTGTGATTACTAATTATACCAGAAACCCTATTATGCGTGTAAATTTCAGTGTCGGGATTGGTTACGATGACTCAATTGATTTGGCTAGAAAAACTATCTTAAGCGTCTTAGAAGAATTTAATGAGTTTGTTCTTGCTAACCCTAGCCCAAATATCACAGTTGAAAGCTTAGGTGCATCTACTGTTAATCTTAAAATTTACTTTTGGTTTAACACTGATCTGACAAGTAAACTAAAAATAAGCTCTGCAGTCGTTCAAAGAACAAAAGAAAAACTTATTGAAGAAAATGTTTCGATGCCAGATGACGCTAGAGAAGTGGTTTTTACATCTCCCTTAAAGATCGAAAACATTTCAAATAATCGGGCAGATAAATCAGACAGCAAAAATGAAGCCTCTAAGCCTCGCAATGAAAGATTGGCTCAAGACTTAACCAATGAAATTATTGACTTAAAAAAACAGGCACTTGAAAGTCCTAAAGCAGAAAATGGCGAGAACCTAATTTAACAAGTTTAGGTTTAAAAAAGTTCAAAATATATGTAGTATCTAGGCTTGGATAATAAGCTAAGAAATAAAATAAGAAATAAAATAAGAAATAAAATAAGAAATAAACTGAACAATAAGTAAGTCTATATAAACTATTTTGAACCGAGGTTTGCGTAAGTGAAAATTAATATGGATTTAAATAAGATTATTCAGATGCTTTCAAAAAAATTAGAAAGCTGGATCGAAATCATTGTTAAGGGACTTCCTAACTTCGTAGTTGCAGTTGTCATCCTTTGTGTTTTTTACATCTTGTCTAAACTTGTTGTCAGGATGCTTGAAAAGGTTTTAGCCCGAGTGACTTCGCATCAAAGCGTCAGAAACTTGTCTCTATCTGTTACTCGAATTGTTATTATGCTTATTGGTCTTTTCATTGCCCTAGAGATCTTGCATTTGGATAAGGCTGTGACGTCTTTACTAGCAGGTGCTGGGGTTATCGGCTTAGCATTGGGATTTGCATTTCAAGATATTGCCTCAAATTTTGTATCAGGAATTTTTATTGCTATAAAAAAACCCTATCGAATCGGTGATATATTAGAAACTGGCGACTACTTGGGAAACGTAACTGCAATTAATTTAAGAACTACGACAATTACAACTTTTCAAGGTTTAGAAGTTTTTGTACCAAATAAAATGCTATTTACAGACCCAATTACAAATTATACGAACACACCTAAAAGGCGTATTGATATCGTCGTGGGGGTTTCTTACGGCGACAATCTTCAAAGTGTTGAAGATCTTTTGAAAAAAGAACTAAATAAACTTCCTCATAGAATAGAATCAGAAGATGTCGATGTTTTCTTTACAGAATTCGGTGCCAGTTCAATAAATCTAGAGGCTAGAGTCTGGGTTAAATATCCTAACCATAGAAATTTTTTAATCACTAAAAGTGAAGCAATAAAATTAATTAAATCAGTTTTTGACAAGAATGACATCAGCATTCCTTTCCCAATTCGAACTTTAGATTTTGGAATCAAGGGCGGAGAAAAGCTTTCTCATCACTTAAAAGGTCAATCTTAACGAGCATCAATAACTGGGTGGAATAAAAAATATGACTCAAGGAAATAAATTTGGCACCTTTAAAGGTGTATTTGTTCCCAGCATCCTAACCATTCTTGGGGTGATATTATTTTTAAGACTTGGTTGGGTTGTTGGACAAGCTGGATTAATGTCGACTTACCTAATTATTACCTTGTCATCAGTTATAACATTTATCACAGCACTTTCAATATCTTCAACAGCCACTAATACGGAACTTGGTCCCGGTGGTTCGTATTTTTTAATTTCAAGATGTTTTGGTGTGGAACCTGGGGCTGCTGTTGGCTTACCACTTTATCTGGCTCAGGCTTTGGGGATTTCATTTTACGTTGTTGGTTTTGCGGAATCGTTGCAGTTATTTTTTCCGAATGTTTCCATATCTATTGTTGCGTTTGTAACTTTAATTGCGATGACAGGCGTAACTTTTTATTCTTCTGCTTTAGCCTTGAAAATGCAAATATTTATCTTGGTAGCTATAGTTGCTGCGATTGCATCTTTCTGGTTGGGAAGCCCCTTAGTAACAAGTATTGAAACGGTCGGTGTAGAGTACTCTAAGTTTGGATTCTGGCAGGTATTTGCAGTATTTTTTCCAGCTGTGACAGGCATCGAGGCTGGTATCTCTATGTCAGGGGATTTAAAAGATCCAAGAAAATCCCTGCCTATAGGCACTATAGCCTCAGTGGTTATAGGCTATATAGTTTACATTGTTAGTGCTTACATGTTTTCATTGTTTGCCCCGAAAAACGTACTTGTCGAAAACTCTCTTTTAATAACTGAAGTTGCAGCAATTTCGATACTCATCTTTATTGGACTTTGGGGCGCCACTCTTTCAAGCGCTATGGGAGCCCTTTTAGGAGCTCCGCGTACGATGCAAGCTTTAGCCAAAGATAAAATTTTGCCACACTTTTTATCTGTAGGAAGTAAAGATACTAATGATCCTAAAGCAGCTACGGTCGTTTCGTTTCTTATAGCTGGTTGCGGAATACTATTGGGCGATTTAAATTCGATTGCCACTGTTTTATCGATGTTTTTTTTGACTTCTTACGGTGCACTAAATCTAGTGGCAGGTTTAGAAGGGTTAATAGACAGCCCGTCTTGGCGTCCCACTTTTCGTATTTCATGGTTGGTCTCAATTTTAGGTGCGTTTCTTTGTTTTGGTGCGATGTTCATGATTGATTCTGGCGCTACTTTTGTAGCTTTAGGGGCTGTCGTTATAGTGTGGTATTTGATGCGGATGCGGCGTGTTCAGACTAATTACTCTGACATACGTAGTGGACTGACATTGCATTTCGCTAGGCAGTTTATTTATAAACTAAACAAACTGAATCACGATGCTAGAAATTGGAGACCTAATTTTTTAGTTCTAAGCGGTTCACCAAAATCTAGGCTTCACTTAATTGATTTAGCCCACGCTATGAACCATGGTAAAGGTTTTATGACAGTAGCTTCAGTCATTACTGATCCTAAAATAGAAGATGATCAACTTTTAATGTTTGAAGACTCTACAAGAAAATTTTTAGATAAAAATGGCATTCAAACGCTTTCTAAAGTGACCCAGGCACCAAGTTTATTTGAAGGCGCTAGACGACTTATAGAAAATTATGGAATAGGAAAAATTTCACCAAATATAATACTTATCGGAGATCCTTCTGATCCGAAAAAAATTCCAGATCAAGTAGAAATACTAAAAGCTGCTGCAAAAAGAAATAAGAACGTAGTTGTTATTAAAGATAGCGTGGACACTCGTAGAACTATAAGCGAGGGTGGTTCTACCATAGATTTGTGGTGGAATGACAAAGAAGACAGCGTAAACCTTATGATAGCGCTTGCTTACATGCTAAAGACTTCTAGCAAATGGAATAAAGCTAAGCTTACTTTAAAGTCTATCGCGGAAACTGAAGACAAGAAAACAGGTCTAACCGAAAGACTGAAAAATTTTATAAAAGAAAGTAGAGTCACAGGCGACTATAAAGTTTATCTAGAGCCTGAGACTGACCAAAGCTCAAAAATTACTGAAAATTCGAAAGATACAGACATTGTATTTCTGGGACTTAAAGAGCCATCACAAGTCGAAAATTACCAAGCCTATTACGAAAACATCCTAAAATCTGGTGACCCATTGAAGACAGTGATTTACGTCCTAGAAGCAGAAGAAATATCTTTTTCTGAAATATTTAAATAAGCTATTAATAGACCAAAAGTCGTGGTTCAGTCATCTCTTCCATAGCGTAGCGAACCCCTTCGCGCCCAAGGCCGGACATTTTGACACCGCCGTAGGGCATACTGTCGACACGAAATCCTGGAACATTATTGATGATAACGCCTGCGACTTCCAGGCTCGCATGAGCCATGTTCACATGTTGAAAGTTATTTGTAAAAACTCCGACTTGAAGACCGAATTTTGAATCGTTCACTTTTGCTACAGCATCTTCAAAAGTCGCTACTTTTTCAATTACAGCTATAGGGCCAAAAGCCTCTTCATCAAGGACTTTCATAGGCGATTTAGTTTCAGTTAGAAGTGTTGGCTCGTACAAATTGTGTTCGGCGCTTAAAATCTTTCCACCTGTTAAAATTTCAGCTCCACCTTTTTTAGCCTCTTCGATCCAGCTTGCGATTCTGTCGAAGTGCTGTTTATCAATCAATGGACCTGCAACTGTTTTGGGGTCTTTTGGGTCACCTGTTTTAAGCTCTTGGATATCTTTGATAAGTAGATTTTTAAATTCTTCGAAAATAGTTTCAAGGACATAAATCCTTTGGGTAGAAATGCAAATCTGACCGGCATAAAGAAATGCTCCAGCAGCAACTGACTTTGCAATGGACTTTAAATCAGTATTTTCGTCGACTATGACTGCTGCGTTTCCACCAAGTTCTAAAGCGACCTTTTTCATTCCACAGATTGTCTTAAGGTACCAGCCTACCTTTTCACTACCTGTAAACGAAACCATAGCAATTCTATCATCACGAACCATTTTTTCTGCCATAGGAATGCTGCAATTTACAAAATTTGCCACACCAGCTGGGTAACCAACTTCGTCTAAAAGATTAGCTAAGAAAAGAGAGCTAAGCGGAGCTTGTGGCGCAGGTTTTACAATCACTGAGCATCCTGAAGCAAGAGCAGGCGCAACCTTGTGAAGAACCAAATTTAAAGGAAAATTAAAAGGGGTAATACATAAAATTGGACCGATTGGAATTCTTTTCGTAAAAGCTACTTTTCCTTCACCGGAATCGAAATCAATGGGCACTGTTTCTCCAGTAAAACTTTTGGCTTCACTTGCAGCGGTGGAAATAGTGGCCAAACACCTTTTTATTTCTGATTCAGCATAAGACTTTGGCTTTCCAGCTTCTGCTACGATTAGATCAACAGCTTCTTGAAACCGGTTATTTAGAGCACCGTAAAGCTTTTGAAGATGTTCAGACCGCTTTCCAGCTGACCATGACTTAAGTTCTATAAAACCCTTAACTGAAGTTCGAATTGCCTGTTTAATATCAGCTTCACTGGCCATGGGCAGTTTGATAATGGACTTTTGAGTGTACTTGTCTACGACATCTAAAAAATCGTCTTCAGTTTCTGTATTATTTTTAACGATCCACTTTCCATTTATGTAATTTCCAAACTGAATTTCTTTTTTTTTCATAGGTTTAAATCCTTGATAGTCAGATTAATTTTAGAAGCTTCAAAATTTTGAAACGACTGGTGAATTTGCTGTTGGTGCCATAGTAGTGAAAGATTCAACTGCTGAGGTCGGTAAATGACAGTGTAAAGTGTACCGAACTGCTGACTAAAATTAGTGTTAAAAAGGGGCTCATTAAGAAACGCCTGGACTATTTTGTCTGTAGAGACATCAGCACTTGCCAAAGTTTTTTGTAGGAAGTTGTAGCGTTCTATAGTTCCCGAAAACTCTGCGTACTCTAGCCATTCTACATTCTGCTGGTGGTTTGTTGAAACTTTGTCGTCAACGAAAACCGCGGGAAGGCCAGGGCTCAGGTACACTTTCGTGTAGGCCCCTGTCTGATCTAGAAGCATTACGTTGTAAGACATATGGCATGGAATCTGCGCTATTTTCAATTTAGCTTCGGCAACGCTGTTACTTGTTTCTAAAAGATATCTTAAAATTAGTGGTGCCCCGAAACCTTGACCTACTTCTTTTCTTCCGCCAAATGTGAGTGAAGCAATTAGCCCGCTTTCGTTCATTCCATCAAGTAAACCCCAAGCACAATCAAGCATCCCGATTACGGGTCTTAGCCAATTGGAATAAAACAAAGTTCTTTCAAAGAGATCCGCACTGTAATCGTAGTTTCTAATAAGAGATGGATCATTCTGGTTCCAGATAATTTGAGAACAACCGGCCATGTAAGGAGGCGGATTGTACAGACTTAAAAAACGGCTAGCGATATCAGAGCCCCCCGTACTTTCAGCTAATTTAGAAAACACTGGGACAATCTCTGGCATGTAACTCTTTAAAGCTGATAAGCAAGTGTGGTAGCCAGGTCTACGAAGTAAACCTTCCGACAAATACCAGGCCTCGCAGTGGGGCCAAACACTATCCCAGTGCTCTAGCCACTTCTCGTTCTCTTTGTTTTCCTTAACGCACTCAAAATCAAAATTTACTTCAGACAAATTTGAATCCACCGACTTCAGCTTTTTCGGGGGCATCTGCACCCGTGTACAATTCAGACTTATACTTGGATCTTATTGCATTTATCCAAGAGTTAGCCCTATCTGTAAGCTCAAACTCATCTGTCATTAATCGACCCCTCATAACTAATATACCAAGGTCAGCGCCTTCATATAAATAATCACCTTCATTGATGATCCTTAGAAAAAAAGCCTCGTCGTCTTGCTCAACAGCTCTTCTATGTGTGTCCATACGATCGTAAACAATTTCACCACTTTGATCTATTTTCCAGATTCCAGATTTAGGTGATTCTTTAACCATCTCGATGGTGTCTTTGGTGTGTTTAATAACCATTTGCCCCCAGCTATCAATGTTCTCTGGCTTAGCCCACCTTTTGTTCAAAGCTTTTACATTCAATTCAAAAGGTTGCTTCATCCACTCAAGCATGTGAAACAAGAGTAAAGGCATATCTGAAAGGGCGAAAACAGCATGATTTGTAATTGAACTAGCGCCGGTTATTCTGGGGTTTAGTTCACCTAGGTAAAGGTTATTAGAATCTAGATCAATTAGAAAATCCAATTCGAAATAACCCTTGTAGCCTTTGTTCTTAAGCTGTTCACCAAATCTTTCAGTGTAGACTCTGGCTTGATTCCGAATCTTTTCGGTAAAAATGTCTGCATAGATTTCATTGCCACACCAACCACCTTTATATGGTGTCAAATCCTTGAAGCCCACCAATTCCGTCATTAAAGGGGCGACCACTGTTCCTTGTGATGTAACACATGCTTCGATAGCTGCACCACGACAGTTTATTCTCTTCATTATTTTAACTTCTTTCTCTTTTAGAATTTCATCGGCATGAACTTTCCAGTCGTCTTCGGATTTAATAAAAAAAGTGGTGTGACCAGAGTCTCCGAAAGGTAATTGTATGACCAGTTCATCGCCAAGTTTTTTTGATATCATCTTTAGGTGATCAAAGCTTTTTACCTTGGAGAGAACGTATGGGACACAAGGCACCTTAGCTTTTTCAGCAAGTCGGTTTGTGTTTACTTTATTGTCTAACCACTGCCGCATTTTTGCAGGAGGGAAACATATTTCCAGGCCCATTTGCTTAGCCATCTGTTCAGTTTTTTCATCAAACATCAAGAATAAGGCTTTTCCCTTGTTTCCACGGGCGTTAATGAAGTCTTGGACTTCTTTGTGCTCTAGCAGATAATTGTTGATTTCTTCAATGCTTTGAAATTCACCGTGGGGAATTTCTTCTTTTGGACTAAAGACGTTTGGATGAAGGCCGTCGAAGCACTCTACGTAAACAATAAATTTAAAGCTCTTTATCCATTCATCAGCACCCAGAAGGTTAAAGTTTGTAGCGCTAATAAAATATATTGGCTCTTCGTTACGTAAAAAAAATCTTCGCATGTCTGATATACCTTTAAGTACGTTCTTTGAGCTGCTGATTTTTTTAGTAGTTTTCTTTTTTGCTTTCTTTGACGTTTTCTTGGTTAAGCTCTTCGGCGAACTTTTAGTCAATTTTTTTGCCGTTTTTTTTGGCTTACTTTTTAAAGTGTTCTTAGATAATTTTTTTTTTGCTAATTTTTTTTTGCTAATTTTCTTTTTTGATTTCTTTTTTGATTTTTTTTGAGTGGTTCTTTTATTTAGCGTTTTTTTCTTAGCTGCTTTTTTTGCTACTTTCTTTTTTAAAACCTTTTTTTTTTCTTTTCCAGAGACATACACAAACCTTTTTTGTTAATTAGTTAAAGATACAAATAGTTAAGTTAAGTACTCAATTACGGCTGACTTCATCGTCATGGGTATTTGCCTTTCTAGCACCCATCCCAAAAGCTGTTGGTTGGTGATGCCGGTTCAAGACTTTATCATTAAATAGCCTTAGACCAATTCCAGGATTATAACCATGAATTTCAGTGACATCTAAACCCAATAGGAAATCAATAATTTCTTTAGACACAACTTGTCCAGGAACCAGTACTGGAAAGCCAGGTGGATAAGGGATCACAAATGTTGAAGACACAATACTTTCTTTTTTATTTAATGCTTCTAAAGCATCTATTAGCCTTAAATACATGCAATTATCTTCATCGTAAGACAGGTAATAAGCGTCTCTCATATTTCCGCCAACAACACCGGGTAATTCTCTAAACGAATCGTGAAATCCAGTGAAACTTGGCAAAGGAGCTGCGTCGTTCATCAGGGAATGAGCTTTCTTTTTAATTGCAATTTGAAGCTCTGTGCTTGCGGCATTTGTGTCATGATCAATTTTTTCAGCAATTTTCAAAAGGACACTTAGCAAATAAGAAACAGAACTTCTAGTTGTACCTATATTTGTCATAAATAGAACTGTATTGGGCGAAGTTTTATTGATTTGAATTCCAAATTGATCCATTAAGAATTTGTTTCTAAAAGTTGTACCGTCTACTCCTGTTTTCCCAACACATAAAGTGACCTTAGTGGGATCTAGCGCAAACTCATCATTTTTCCAAGTGTCGCCTTGTCTGGCCCATGTGCCATTCTCATTTAGAAAATCTACAGGCTGGTCCTTGCGAAATTCATCTGGTACTATTTCATCGATGGTTAAAACATGAAAATACTTATTTAATATTGGATGAGTTGAAATCTGATGGCGTAGATTCATAGCCATTTCGATAGCTCTTTCAGTAAGCTCGAAGCCCTCAAATTCTGCCTGTCTGCGGCCGGCATCAAGCGACGCTAAAATCTGGTAGTTGGGGGACGTAGAAATGTGGGTCAAGTAAGCCTCGTGAAATGAATTTTCGTTTTTTTTAGTAAAATCCTCATCGTAGACATGAATTACAGATCCTTGCCTAAACGAAGATAGGGTCTTGTGAGTGGACTGTGTTGAATAAACTCTGACGCGAGTTTCTTTAGAAAGCTCCTCACCTTTTTTAGACTTTAATGCTTTGTCGCGGGCTTCTTGAATTTTGCGCGCAGCATACATCGCGGTTCTAGATCTTAGATATGGGGAAAATGAGGCAAATGCAAACCAAGCTTCATCCCATAAGAAGATCATATCAGGCTTTATTTTTAAGACCTCTTCCATAACCATTTTAGGATTGTAAACAATACCGTCAAAAGTTGAATTGGTAAGTACGAGCATTTTTACTTTGTCCAAACGGCCAGCATCCTTAAGATCATTCAGCTTATCCACAATAGTTTTTACTGGCACTGCACCGTAAATCGAATAGGGTTGGATCTTGTAGGAATCAAGATAAACAGGTATGGCCCCAGATAAAACCAGAGCATAATGGTGGGATTTGTGACACTCTCGATCGATAAGAACTATGTCACCTGGTTGTGTTAGAGCCTGATGAATAATTTTATTTGATGTTGAGGTTCCATTGGTTACAAAAAAAGTTTTTTTTGCTTGGTAGGCGTTTGCAGCCATCTCTTGCGCTTTTTTTAACGGACCAGTGGGCTGAGATAAAGAATCTAAGCCGCCTGCCGTAGTTGAGGTTTCAGCTAAAAACAAATTTCTACCATAAAATTCACCGAAATCACGCATCCACCAAGATTTGAAAACAGAATTACCTCTAGAGATAGGCATTGCGTGAAAAACGCCCGTAGGTTTTTGGCTGTAATCTTTTAGTGCCGTAAAAAAAGGAGTTTGGAAACGCTGGCGAATATCTTGAATCAAACTGATATGAAGTTCTTGCATGTCTTCCATACGGTAAAAAATTCTTTGGAATACCTTTAGCATCTCTTCTGGAGTGTCTTTCAGTGACATATCAGTTACAAAGTAAATGGATAGTTCAGGACGTAGCTCTTTTATTTTTTTGGCTAATGCTATTACTAAATTATTTTTTTGATTAGGCATAAATGTGTCTTTTGAAATAGAATCCAAAAAGCACTCGTAGGATTGGTGCTCAAAATTTTCTTCTTTTCTTCTGGCTACATGGTACCTTAATACAACAGACTGTAACATTGGATTGAATAAAATAGCAGTTAGTGCGCCCTCGTAAGAAGTAGCAAAAACAGTGCGGTAGTATGTGTCCTTTTGTTTCTTGCAGTGTCCAGATAAGACTTCGCGGATATAATCTTGGTCTTTTTCTTTGATGTCATCAACAAAAAGCACTTCAAAATAGTTCATCGTGTGTTCACTATCTTGCACTGTATTTTTTTTACTTGAAGTTAACGAAAATTTATTACTCTTACGATAAGACGCTGCTGTGAAAGCTCTTAGGCAGAGGGTAACATCACTGTACATTGCCTTATACTCTTGATGCTTCAAACGTTTTTTTAAGGCTTGCATAAACTGGCGACCAGGGAAACCCCAATATTTTTCAAGTTCAAATAGCTGACAGACAATTGTTCGCGCACGATCAGTGTTTGAATCTAAATCGTTTAATTGATTAATCGCCCTTAAGACTAAACGTAGTTCACGCCAAACTGCCAGACGATATTGCGAGATATAGTAATAGTTTTCAGGATTGGTCGAGGGTAAAATGGTAAGTCCCCTTTGTAGAGATTTGAATTAGATTTTAGGCTTTTGAACATAAGGCTAAGCGATTACCTTCAGAATCAAGCACCAAAGAATAATATCCAATGTCTTCATTTATAAGCGTTTTACCCATTAGAATTTGTCCGCCTGCTTCAGAAATTTTATTTAAAGGCTCGTCCAGACTTGCTCCTGCATTAAGGTACAGGAGGGATCCGGAGTGGCTTGGAATGCAACCGTCTCCGAAAACTAAAGCTCCTCCGACGCCTGACTCTGTAGGGAAAAAAGCCATAGTATGGGTGCCAGTCTGTAAAGGCTCGAATTTAATATCGAATATAGTGGAATAAAAATGTATAGCTCTATCTAAATTAGTAACTGGTATTTCGTACCACGATACGAAATCGCCTTTTTTAATAGGTTTTTTTATTCTAGGTTTTTTAGGTTTTTCTTTTTGTTTCATAAGTCTTGCTCCAAATTTAAATGTTAAAATTCAATGTTAGGATCTAAAGGTAAGAAGTAGAAATAAGATCTAGATCATAATTTAATCTCAGGTTTGCTTGGGTCTTCGAATGCAGCCTGTAAGGGGACTTTTCTAGCAGGCTTTTCAAGAGGACCTAAACTAGATAAGTAGGTTCCGTCAAAGCCTTGGTTATAGACATCAAAACTTACTTTACGATCTCTAAAGCTTTTCAAAGGTTGCCCTAGTCTTAAAAGGCCCAGTTCGCGACTACGCTTAACACGAGCAACATCAAGCTCTATGGGAATAATCTCTTCACCGACATTCGCGGTGTACAGTACTCTGCCATCAGGTCCACACACTGTTGACCTGCCATTTCCCCCTGCACCAATGCCGTTGACGTCAAAGACGAAACATTGATTTGTTGCAGCAGTTGCTTGCACAATCGCAAGTTCAACTTCTCTGTCAATCGTAGGAGTCAAAGTGGGGTGAAGTATGACCTCGACACCATTAGCGACCATTTGCCGGGCAGTTTCAGGAAACCATAAATCATAGCAAACTGAAATACCAAAACGGCCAACATTTGGCACATCGAAATGGGTGAACTTATCACCAGGTGTTACACCTTCTTCGTAGGGATAAAAAGGAAAGAGCTTGTCGTATCTGCAGACCACTTCTCCTTTGGGACTTATAGCAATTGCCGTATTAAATATATCGGCTCCTCGCTTTTGGTACATAGAACCAGGAACTATCCATATAGAGTGTTTTTTCGCCAAATCACAAAAAACTTTTTCAACTGCCTGCGGGTCAGTCAGGGCGTAATTCGTTAATGGGCCAAAGGCACACAATTCACTAAACATAATCAAATTCACCCAAGGGTAAATGGACACTGTTAAATCAATTTTATGCTTCATAATTTCAATGTTACTAGTTGTAGCCGACATATACATTTGAATACCGGCTATCGAAAATGCTTTCATACTTAATTTGCTCCTGTTAGTTCTTTTAAAGTTACTTCAATAATATCTAAGGCTTGTTTAAGCTCTTTATCAGTGATGACTATCGGACTTAGGATTCGTACAACGTTTTTAGCGCTTCCAGCTTTTAGCAGTATCACTCCTTTTTCAAGACATTTTTTTGTCAAAGCTTCACAGATTTTTGAATCTGGACGCTTAGATTCTCTGTCTTTTACTAGCTCAACAGCTATCATGGCGCCTAACCCGCGCACGTCACCGATGCACGTTGCCCACTTAGCCATCCTTTCAAAATGATCTTTCACTGTCTTGCCAATGACTAGCGCTCTTTCATTTAACTTTTGCTCTTCCATCACTTCGATTGTTGCGATAGCCGCCGCACAACAGACTGGATTACCAAGATAAGTTCCACCAATTGTGCCAGGTAAGGCTTTATCCATGACTTCTTGTTTTCCAATCACAGCCCCAATCGGCATTCCAGATCCCATAGATTTAGCCCATGTTGAAAGGTCTGGGATAACATCGTAATGTTGGTAAGCGCCCCACTTGCCAGTTCTGCAAAACCCACTTTGAACTTCGTCAAAAATCAAAACCATGCCATGCTTGTCACAAAGTTCTCTTAGGCTTTTAACGTAAGCTTTCGGAGCAACATTGAAGCCGCCCTCACCTTGGACTAATTCTATGATAATTGCAGCCACGGATTTAACATCAACGTGTGACCTGAAAAATTTTTTAAGTTTTTTTATCTCTTGTTTAGAAAAATCTTCTTCGGATAAGTCTTTAGCTTTGTGGTAAATATTAGGAAAGTCCAATCGGTATATCTCTGGGGCAAATGGGCCGCAATTCAATTTATAGTTAACTTTTGATGTCAAACTCATGCACATCATGCTTCGACCGTGAAAGGCTTCTGAAAAACAAACAACGGCAGATCTTTTTGTTGCCTGTCTTGCAATTTTAATTGAGTTTTCAACGGACTCTGCACCAGTATTAGTCAACATTACTTTAGTGCTTTCTCCGTGGGGCAATAGCTCAACTAATTTTTCGCTTAGTTGTATATAGGGCTCATAAGTAGAGACGTGAAAGCAGGTATGAATTAATTTTTCAGCCTGTTTCTTTATGGCTTCGACCACTTTTGGCGGGCAGTGGCCTGCATTGATAACACCAATGCCTCCACCGAGATCAATATACTTTTTTCCATCTGCATCAGTTATAATCGCACCGCTGGCTTTAACTGCAGTCGACGAAACAAAAACACCGACTCCATTAGAAACCACTTTTTTTCTGCGCTCGAACAAATCTTGGCTATTGGTCACAAAACACCTCTTAATTTATAAAAAAGATAAAATACCACGCTTATCAAAACAAAAATTCTTAATTATAGTTGTAGCTATTCTCGCTATCTATTCTAGTAAAAGGCTAGTGTTTTTTTCAGATTTAAAGTTAAAAATTGTTGCTAAGAGTTGACTAACACTCTCTCAACTTCACTAAGATTATTTGAATATAAATAATAGTTCAAAAGAATCCGGTTTGGATTGAAATTTTATTAGATGGTTATATTAGAGTAATATTTTGACGTTAATTTAACAAGACGCATACTGGTGTTTTGAGAACAGATTTGTACGCTTTTCAAACAAAACTTTCTCAAAGATGTTACCAATCTCCATTTCATACTACTTTCTAATAGTTTCCTCTAAGTGAAGTTCGCAAAATTTTTAAAGACTTTTAAAATGGGTGCTGACTAGTGATAAGTCGACAAAACTTTAGGCGAGGATCCGGCTCTAGGCCTCTTTTTTTTAAACCTATTGTTTCTATAACTGAAATTTATTAGAATATTTCATTTTTTTAGCACCCAAATACACCTGACTTAACCCTACAAAGCTATGAGTATCCAAATTTTAATTGAGCCTAACTAGTCCCGACGATGTCCTGAAAATTTTCAAATTTTATAGAGTCCATAATCGTGACGTAAATTGGCATGAACTGGAAATAGTTACCTAGAACAAGATCTGTTTTAGTTCCAATTTAATCTTGAGGTTGGCTCATATATTGGAAGAATTACGAAGGATAAGAATCGTTTACGAAATATCTGTAAGCAAATCATTTGGAAATCTTTAGGAAAAGGGTCAATATGAAAAAAGCGCGTCTGAATTTTTGTCTATTTTTAATTTCATTTGGTATAGCTGCAAATGCTGCTGAAGAACTTACAGCTCAAAATCATCAGATTCCGCTACGCTGATCAGTCATACCACAGCGTAGCCCTTTTGTTTGAAGGTTGGTCAGGTAGCTATATAACAAGCGAATACTCGAAGAGCGAAAACCAAGTACAACTTTTTTATTGCACGGCTAACAAGAAAAGCCGGTTTCAAGCTAGTAAATGCCAAGCGCTTAATCCCGAACCCCTGACCATAGAGCAATTTAGCGAAATGCAAGAGCCAATCGTGCAGTCCATTGAAATGCAGTCAGCTGCATTGATCCAAAAACTTGAAGGGGCTAACGTCTTGGTGAGGGCTATTCGGGGCAAGCCAGAAGACAACTCTAATGTGCGTGGACTAAAACAAGTTGTTCAAGAAATTAACTTAAAAGGTATAGATAATTGGATTTTGGTACAACAGGATTCTAGATTTGACGCTAATCCTGCTGTAGAAACTCCTGGGGTTATGGAGGATTTAGCTGAGTCGCTCGCCAATATTTTAAGCAGTCAACCTTAGGCATATTGGTTCAATCAAATTACCATACAGCTACCTTGATCCACCCCAATTCCCAAAAATCCACAGTCCAATCAATAAGCAAACTCTAAGGTTTTCGTCTAGAATACCTAAACTTAGTTTACTTTACTGCCTTCTTAAATAGAATGTATATGACTAAGAGGTGTAGATGAATGTTGTAATTTTAATTTTATCTTTGATGATTTCAGTCATCTCAATTTCATGCAGTAGCTCTGATCAGTCAGACGTTCGCGACTCTACAATATCATGCTCAGAACTGGGGTTAGGTTCGGTTTCTAGAAACGCTTTCACAGTTCCCATAGCGAGCAACGATAAAATTGAGACATCTTTGATTTATGGCGGTATGTATCCTGAAGGGGACGAAGACACCCCAAATTTGAAATGGGCTTCAGATTAAATGATATCGAAGTGCCACTTGTCTGGCCAGGTGATATCTTTCTGATCTCAATTAACTCGTCGGAATTTTTAACCGGGGGCCGAGCTGGGGTTACCGATTTCGGTATGGGATTTGTAGTTTGTCACTCAAGTCAAAGAACAATCGAGGGCGAGTTGGCTCATGTGACTGGCCTTTCGGGCCAAGCCAAAGCGCTTTTCGATAGTGCTACAAATTTAAGATGCGAAACTTATTCAGGACCAGCTGAACAGATTAAAAGCTGTACATTAAATTTCTCCAAAGCAGTGAGGGTAACGGCAGGAGAACCGCTTGGTTTCGCCGGAGGGATTTCAGATGGTGTAGGTGGGGCTGTAGGTAACTACACCCCTGGTTTAGATCTTAATATGGTAGATACTGCCTTTGAAAATTACTATGTAAATAGAGAGCGCCTGGGTGGTAGATTTGGTATGGGCTATTACTTTCGCTATGGGGTTTGCGTTAACGAGTATTTTTCTGAACCATTCAAAACTCAAATCATGGACAAAGTAGGGCGTGGGTTTCCAACACGATTAAGAGATTCCGACGATGAGCCTTGTGGCACAATGTCCCTGGGCCAAGCGGGGACTGCAGCGGGCATCTGGATTTTAGAAAGTAAGTCAGGTTTGCGAGTGCAGGATATAAGTGGATTTCCAAGCGAACTTCTGATGAACACAATTACACTGGGATCATCTAACTTAAGACCAAAAACTCATTTGGTAATGTCTACTAGGGTAGGTAGCTTATCAGAGGACACTTCTGGGCGAGATAAGCTGGTCGAATTTGAATTTCAAAACATCGGCTTTAATAATCGTAAATTTAAAGAAATGTTACCAAACACTATATATTGTATGAGCGGAGAACTTGAAGAGGGACCTGTTAATTCCGTATTTTTCTATGTTCAGCTAGGTGTTGATGGACAAAGCTTAAAAGTCCAAAGGCAAAGCTCTGATTGTCGTGGGGTTGCTCAAGGGACTAGAACCTTCAGTGCAGGGACTGTTCCTTATTCGTTTGTGAGATAGGTCCTACCACAGACATCAAATTTAGACCTGACTCGTCAATGTTCAAAAGTCTGACGGCTATACTAATAAGGTGTAAAATTTTTTCATCTGGACAATTTTTACACCTTAATATTTTAAGGGTTTAGTATCAGTATAAAAAAATTTACTCTGTTGCTTCTTCTTTTCTCTGGGGTCAAGACAAACCTTGGCATTGCAGGAACCGCTAAACCTGACAGCATTTTTTTTGGCTCATATGCTTTCGATAGTTACACGAAGCTATCTCAAAAAAATAAAAGTTTTGGCCTGGGAGTTCTGTTTTTAGGTACAGAGCTGGATTTCGGCAATACTACTTTTACAGTTTCAATTAATGGAACTCATAGTACCAACTCGCCAAGTGATTTTGTCGGTGACTTGCAAGTGCTTTCGAATATAGATACTCAAGAAAAAGACACTTTAAAAATCTACGAGTTGATATTAGAGCACAATTTTTTTATCAGAGATTTTAATTTCATTTTTGGGGTTGGATGGAAAGACCTTTCCGGAAGTTTCAACAGAACTGAGACAAGCCAAAATTTGATGCACTCATCTTTTGGCACATCAGCCGAACTAGGTAACACAGGATTCTATGGCCCATCGATTTATCCCTTTCCCTCTTTCGGATTTCATTTCGCAAAAAGTTGGAACGACGGAGCTTACGTGATGTATTCTATCGCAGACCCTATTTTATACAATAGTTTTGAAAATGGAATATTCCAGTCTCAAATTAATTTGGACGAAGATAATTTTTTTACTATATTTGAATTTGGAAAAAAAACAGAGCTCTATAAAATCAACTTAGGCCTCTGGAAATATCGAAGTTCGGGTCAACTTGAAGATTCATTTAAGCAATCGGGTCTTTATTTTGATGGCGAGTATAATTTCAGTCAGTTAAGTCCCTTCGTGAAATTGGGGTTAGTCAGCCAAGTTAAAAATCGGGTATCTTCAAGTTTTGCTATTGGTCTAAATTTAAGATCATTAATTTTAGATAAAGAAGAGATATCAATTGGCTTTGTGGCAGCTCAGATTCAAGGGCACAATACTGAAACAGCTTTTGAACTTCAGTATCAGTTTATCTTTTCTGACAAATTTTATTCGCCTGTAACTTACCAAAGTATCGCAAATACATTTTTCACCAAGACTAACGCCAGCATCGTTGCATTAAGACTAGGCTACAACTTCGAAACTTTGTATTGAAATTCAAGTATTCTTCTTAGATGGTCAGAAAATTTTTACTTACAATCGACAATTTTTAGATTTTTAATTTGAGTTCGACAGTCCCTCCAGGCAATTGTTTGGTAAGCCACGCAAGTGCCAGGAACAAGATTGTTGGGGTCAATAAAATCCTCAAATTGCGATGTAAAATAGTAATTCAGGTGATGAGTAGGACTTTCTATATCTGGTCCAAGATATCCTTCTTGACTGGCAACATTGTACCAAACGACTACTCCGGTTTTTATCTCATTATCTATCCAACACGCTTCAGCGATAGCCAAGGTAGACAAAAAAATTATAAATAAAGTTAAAAAAGTAAATATTAACGTTCTCATAACAAATAATCCCCTTTAAAATTTAACATATTCTAATTCAGATCTTGAAAACTGCTACCCTGCAATTACTGAATTTTTAACAAAGTACCACAAGCTCTGACAATTATGAATGTTTTTTAGCCATCATAATCCCATTCAAACCTTATTATTGCTAAAAAACATTAAGATTTCGAACCTTAAAAGTTCAAATCAGCGCAGTTCAATCATTGAGAGGGTGCTTAGCAATTTCTGTCCAGGTAATTGTTATTCGGTGAGTGTGAAATATAAGTTATGGTGCATCTAAATTATTTGAAAATAATAGCAAGTGCTTGTTTTTAGATTAATTTAAATTTAAATACCGTCGTATGGTTTCACTGAGGCTTATTTTTCTATCGACTTTTACGTTAGGCTTTATTAATCTGGCTTCAATCAATGAGTCTTCTGCTAATACCTGTGATGCCTATGTAAGCCATGTGACTTTAAAGTCCAACATAGAAGATCGTAAATTGCCAGTGACCAGTGGCAATTCAGATTTCGTCGTAACGGGTAAGGATATTAGGATTGAAACTTTCAGATCATCAGGTGTTTATCAAAGGCACTTAGTCATAAGCGATTTAAAAGTTATAGTCAGCAAGGTGGTAAATTATTGGGGTTCGCATCCAGCACATTATCTAACTTTCGAAGATCTAGACGTTATGGACGAGTTATTCCGCCAGATCTCGCTTGGGCAATTTGCTTATTTTGATCTAACCTCCAGTAGCATAAGTTCAACATCAGTTCGTCCCGCTAGAGTTTTAGTTTAAAAAAAACTGAGCGTAACTATTATTCAAAAGCATTAATTGATAGCCCTAATTCCCAAGTTGTATATTCTGACCTGCGCAAAACACCCCATATCCAATTAGAATCATTTAAAATTAAGTGTTCACTGAATTATTTTTCTTGTCATATTTCAACTTTAGATATTTAATTTTGGATATGAAAAAAAATTTTAACCTAGCTTCAGCGATGACGATATTTTACATGTTATTTGCATGTTCAACACCTTCTCATAATACAGACGAAGAAACCAAAAAAGATAAAGTGGTTCAATCAGATAAAGAGCTTACTGTTAAATTTGTAAATCGATCGAAAGGCAATATTTATATGGCTTTATTTAAATCTGCTGATGGATTTCCTTCTGACCAGCAAAAGACATTTAAAAGTTTGACAATAAAACCTGTCGACAAAAGTTTTAGTTTTAAAAAAGATTTTGAAACTATAGCAATTTCTGCGTTTATCGACAGTAATGGTAATGGCAAACTTGATACAAACGCACTAGGAGTTCCCGTCGAACCATTTGCTTTTAGTAATAATCCAACGATCGTATTTTCAGCTCCAAGTTTTGAAGCTTCAAAAATAGACCCTAATGTTAGTTCGATTGATCTTGAATTTAAAACGTTTTGACTCATTAAAGAACTTAACAAATCAAAAAGAGTTTATTATTGGTTTGCTTTAAGAATCGATGGAGCATTACTCCAGCGAAAAATAGCTAATAATTTAGTTGATTCTGACTAATATATCTATTCTCTGATTTTTTTCGCGCCCTTTTTTAGTGTTGTTAGATGCAATAGGGTCGCTTGAGCCTTTGCCTTTTGCCTCAATTTTCTTGGCGACTTTTTTGCTCTTCAAATATTTTGCAACCACTTCCGCTTTACCACTGGATAATGCTTTGCTAAATGACTCATCCCCAGAAGAATCTGCGTGACCTTCAACGATAATCTCATCAACTGATGCCTTTTTAAGCACTGAACTGAGTTGCTCAATTAGGTCCATAGATTTTCTATTTAGATTATTAGAGCCTTTACTGAAGACTGGCTTTTTAAATCGAATCACCAGATCATCTTCACGCTCAAAAACTTCGGCTTCTTCATCATCAAATTTTTGCCTAGTTTCTGATATAATAGATTCAAATTTATAGTTCCTTGCAGTTTTTTCAAGCTTCTTGCTGGTTTCTATGTTTTCTTCATCTTTCTCATCCAAGTGACCTTCGAGCTCTGCAATTCTCTTTTCCTGCTTTTCTAACTTATACTTAGATTTTACTAGTTTTTTTGCGACGTCCTCTGAAATTTTTGATTTACTATTCTTCATTGCATCCATCACATCTACTAGAAATATAGAATCCTTTCTTGCCTTACTAACAGACTCTTTATAACGGTCCGAATCACTAGGGCTCGTAGAAATCATATTCTCAGCCACCTTTAGGCTCTTAAAAGCTTCTGCATGGCTTGATGGAGCTTTAGACTTTGCACCACTGTCTTCAGCAGCTGCAATTAAAGCTATTGATTTTGACAGCTTCTTCTTCTGAATTCCCGCTGTCTCTAATAGTAAATAGCGTTTTTGAATTTCTGCAAAATCTTTTGGATCGATCACCTTTTTGAAATCACTTGATTCGTTTCTAAGATCGTCATCAATCTTGTACAGCTCTTTCTTTAGCTGATCATATTTCTTAGCCCCACTTTCTAAAGCTAGAGTTCTTGCGTTTAGCATAGCCTCAAGATCTGGACTCATTTTTTTTGACTTTGAAATAACCTTTTTATATAGGGTTTTTGAGTATGCTGCGTTTTCACGAATTAGGTTCAAATCAACGTCAGTGCCAGCTGCTTCTTCTTTGGCTTTATTTAAATAACCTTCAGCCTTTTTAAATTCTTTGGGTAAAAGCAGATCGCCATGTTTCTTTTCAGCATCCGACTTCAAAGATGAAATTTGTTTGATGATCTGTTTGGGTCCAAGATCAGAGGAAATCTCAGCTTGTTTTGGATTGGACGAACAGCCAAAGGCAGATCCCAACAGCAGGCCTGTCACAATAAGATAATTTAAACGCATGGTTTACTCCTAAATAAAAATGTTAACATTTTTTAAAATTAAGAACTTACTATTTATTACCCATTGAGTAAAACATTATATTGTGGCTTTATCTGCACACATGGACCACTTGGTAATGAATGAGCGATAATTAATGAGCAACCAGCAGTTATCCACCTAGGATTTATTCAATTAAGTTTATACAAAAAAGTTTGTTTCAAGAAGGCGACATTTCCGAAAGATTTATATGCTACAAATTAAAATTTACTCAAAGTGGAATTATAAAAGTGAGATTATAAAATTTGGTTGATCTAATCTGCGAAATCATCAGATTTTAAATTAGAACTGAAAAGAGAATAGATTATGTGACAGCAGCACTACTAATTTTAACTCATTTCAATCGATCAAATAGTGCGATTGTTTTTAGAGCAAAAAGCAATATTTTTTTGTATAAAAGTCTACGTTTTAAATAATTTCTGTAGTTATACAACTATGGGCAGAAAGAACCATCATTGTTCTTCTCTAAGGTTATTATGCTTAAAACTTTATCGGCAACAAGAAAGATCGACATCTATAATATTAAAATGAATATTTAAAACTCTTTACAGTCAGCCGTTGCTTTAGATTAAATGTGTCCTTATTAGTTCCAGCGATTATTTTAAATGTATTGCCACTTGCTATATCAATAACATTCCTGGACACTTGGATATAGATCTGCCACCAAAATCTGAACAAAACAATTTTAGTTTTTATATTCCAATTTAAAAGCTTATAAGATCGACCGCATTGATGCGCCCACTATAGATTCAAGCCATTTGCTTATAAGAATAGGATTGGTAAGAACAAAATTCTTAGTTTGTTCTCTTAGAAATTAGATGTTGTTTTGTAAAAAAATTTTTAAAATGGAAATACATTATGCTTGGGTACAAGGAAATTTTTAATGAGCGTGGCAGGTTATATAGCCTAGCAATGAAAAATGTTAATCATGCTCGCTTTCTCGAAAGAGAAAACCTTATTAAAGGACTTGATATTAAAATGGGCGACTGCTTTCTTGATGTTCCCGCCGGCGAGGGCTACCTCTCAGATGCTATTTATCAGATAACCCCTAATATTATATGTCTTGAACCATCGCACGAATTTTCATGTCAAATTTCAAATAAATACAAAGTCGTAAGTTCGCCCATTGATAAAATGGATATAAAAGACGAAAGCGTTGATGCCATGGGTAGTTTAGCAGGGCTACACCATTTGGGTGTCAAAGAGCTAGAAGGTTTTTTTCGTGAAGGGTTTCGTGTGCTCAAACACGGTGGTGAATTTGCAGTAGCTGATGTGGAAAAAGGTTCCAATATTGATTATTTTCTAAACTATATCGTGGATAAATTCTCTGAAACTGGGCATCAAGGTTATTTTTTTTCAGAAGAAGACTTTGTTGATCACTTAAATAACGCTGGCTTTAAAAATGCAAATTCGTGCAAACAAGATTTTTACTGGATTTTCGATGACATTACACAAATGCTCTACTTTGTTAAAAATCTTTTCGGGTTAACGAAGGTGAAAGAACCAGAGCTATTAAATATTTTAGCGGAAACCCTTGGTTTTATTAGACAAGATAAAAAGATAAAACTTAATTGGTCATTAATTTATGCCTTCGCACCAAGTAGAATCAATAAAATCTACGATCAGTTGATCTTCATCATTGTTTTTTTGTGGGGTTTAATTCTTTATCCAAAAGTTTTGATCAGATCTTGGCGAAAGACAGGAAAAGTTCTTTTCTTTTCAGCACCTGAAACTGCCAATGAGAAATTTTTATGGAGAAAATTAATTGATCACGCTCCACACTTCACAGAACTTTCCGACAAACTTCTGAGCAAAAAATGAATCAATCTGCATTTTCCATCTCTAGCTAGTCCGGAAGTGGTCTGGAAAGATGATAAAATTGACTCAGACACAATCGAACTTTTTAAGTCAAGTATGTGTTATCTAAAGTCTAATCATTCTTGCGGCACAAATCTTAAAATGCCTGAACAATTTAGAGGCTTTGAAAAGACAAAAAAAATATGTAACCGTTGGATGAGAAGCACTCACGGACGTAAGGACTATGAGTGGGGATATTGGGGTATAAAAAAAAAGCTTTTCATAGAGCTAGATATCAAAACAAACAATGATTTTTTTTCTGAAATCAAGATTAATACTTTCAGTAAAACTATAGTAAGGCTTATTCATCTCATTGAACTCAAAGATCAAAAATTTGCAAATGCTTGGGAATTCAATGAGAGTAATGTACTAGTTAGAAGTAAATTCGATGCTGAAACTGCACCTCCCCTTATCGACTACGGATTGCCTGATGGTATTAATAGTATCCTCAAACTCTCAACAGAGATTGGCTCAAATTTTGACCATGTACGAATTGACTACTTTTATGATGGTTATAAATACTGGTTTGGGGAATTAACCTTTTATAACACAAGGGGGTATTTCCCCAACGCCTTTGGAAATGATAAGGAATCGATATTTTCAAAATCTTGGGACCTACTCGATAGTCAATTTTTTAGCAGGAAAGATTTAAACGTATTTCAAAAAATTTATCGCAAAAGCTTAAAAAGACATATTCAGTCTTAGTGGCAAAATTTCTAAGACCTGAAGACCAAATGGTCGGGGAGACAGGATTCGAACCTGCGACCCTCTGGTCCCAAACCAGATGCGCTACCAGGCTGCGCTACTCCCCGAGGTCAAGAATTCACAAAATATATAGTTTAATTTGTAAACCCGAAGATAGAAAACTATACTATTCTGAATCAACTAACAATAGTTTCGACTATGATTTTGCAAAAAAAGTTTCTGGATTGTTTAGATCTCGGTAAAAATTGTCTAAAAAAGTGACTTTGAAGGCAAAAGTGAATAGGACTATTTACCTATGTCGATATCGAAAGCTCTAATAATCTGTGGTTTCTTTTTAGCCCCAAGCTTTTCATACGCTCAGAAGAATCCAACTTATTTTACTTGGTCTGGCGAGTATCGAACTCGTTACGAATTTTTGGCTCCACCAGCTGGTGAAGGCAACGACACTTTGAATATTTTCAGCCACAGGTTTATCTTAGAAACTAATTTCAAGCCAAAAGAGGACATTGAAATACAAGCATCCTTACTTCTTTCTGAAAACTTGGGTCAGGATTTCAGAGGATTTGCAGGTTACAAATCACCTGATACAACTAATGACGAGGTCTCAATCTACGAACTTTACGCCAGTTGGCTTTCCCAGTCTGGACTGAGTTTTAAAATTGGACGTTTTTTATTTGCAGCTAACAATGAAAGTTTTTTTTCCAAAAATTTCGATGATCCTATTCCCACTCGATTCGATGGCGGTCTGCTAAAGTACGATAAGGACTACTTTAATTTTGAAGGTGGTGCTTTTTTAGTTTCTCAATTTCAGGATGCTAATCTTAAAACTGAAACCTCGGCGTTGTTCTTAATAAGTGTGGATTTAAAAATTGATCAAGGTTTGTTAAAAAATGTAAACCTAAGCTTTGTAAGCTATGACACCAATGAAAAGACATTCCCTTCTTTGAACAATTTTGTATCTCCGGCACAAACTTTTACTATGTATTCGGCTTCACTTACAGGTGAACTGGGTCGGTTTTACTATTCAACTGATGCCGCAATTCAACAAGGTGATAACAGTACAACAGATCAGCTGATGGATACTTTTTTATTTGATGGTAAGTTCGGCTTTACTCTTAACCGAGCTTCGAAGTTTAAAGTTTATAGTCAGTTTCATAAAGACACCGGTGATAAGGGGGCCACAAGCGATATCGACGAAAGCTACAATCCTTTGTTTTATAATCATTTCCTAAATGCAGGTCGGATGAACCTACTGGCTTGGGGAAACTTAACCACTTTAGGCCTAGGGACTTCATTCAAGTGGAGCGACAGCACAATAGTATGTTTAGAGTACAACAAATTTTTAAGATCCACCGCAGACTCAGGAATAAACGGTCTTTCAGTGTCTGGAACTTCACCTCTTACCTTGGATGGATCGGGCACAAACTCTGGCCCATTTGATAATAATTTGGCATCAGAAGATAAAAATATTGGGGACGAGCTAGACCTAATTGTAGATTTTAATTCCGAAATAGGACTTAAATTTCAAAGTATAACTGGGGTATTTCAACCTGGCGGCTACCTAGAAGTTTACAACAAAACAAAATTAATTGTTTACCAGCGCTTTGGCTTAGAGTTCCTGTTTTAGATCAAGCACTAAGTCGTGTTAAAGATATACAATTCCTGCAACTTTTGGGATATGATTAAAAATGATGAAACTATTGATAGCTTTATATTTAATTTGTTCATTTGTCTCTTCCAACTTGTATGCTGGAGTGTGGACTAGAAAAAGAATGAAAATTGATGATGCTGTACACACACGGATCGATGAAGTGCTTGCGCTGACCGCAGAATTTCATAAAATCCGAGTAAGTAAGGATCGATCTAGCACTGTTAAACTAGCCACGGAAATTGCCTCTAAGCTTGGTGGAGTTGCAAATTTAACCCAAAAAAACAGCTCGGTTCAAAGTTTGCACATAACAAAAATTGTTCAGTCCGCTCAAAGCTCTATAGAAGTTTTTAAAGAAGATCCTCAGGCTAGAAACGCTAGCCTAGAGTTGAAGGATTTTTTTAAAGATATTGTTCAAATAACGAAGGTTTTTGAAGTCAAAAAATATAAAATTTTCTTCTGTCCCAGGGACAAAGCTCTTTGGCTTCAGACGCTACCTAAAGCTCAAAACCCGGTGAACCTTAGTTTCAGAAACTGCGGCAAACCCGTATAGCAGTGGACCAATTTTTAAGTAAAATCTTTCGCTACATCCCAGAATGGCTTTTCGTACTGATTATTTTAGGCGGCGGAGTCGTATTTCTATTTTATGATAATCCATTAATCTCAGTTTGCGACGCTCAAATTTCTGATTTTGCAAATGGTCAACAAGGCAAGTTATTCCCGCGAACCGTAAAAGTTTTAAATCCACTGACTGGTGGCGCCTACTACGACAATATTTTAGCAAAATCGCGTGATCATTGCATCGACTCACCTAAGGGGACTGGGTGCTACAGTTACTTCAAGATTATGCGAGGTATCCTATACGATTTTAAAAAATTAGAAGGCTCATGTTTAAAAAAATTATCTCAGACACCACTAATGGCCAAAGTTTTCGAAGACTACTTGATCACTATTGGCTTGCTTGCATGGGGTGAATTTACCCCAACCACCGAGGTTCAGAAAACGGGATGGTTGACTGATGCAGAGCTTAAAACCTACTGTTCAGTAAAAGCCTATTACCAAGACTTTTACCCTACGCAGAATTGGGATAACATTATTCAAAAAACACTAAGCCAATTGGTCATTGACCCAAAAGCCATAGTCGCTGTAACCCCGGTTTCAAAAGATGATAATATTTTTGGTGAAGAAAATAAGAACGATGGTTCTGAAAAAGTGTACACCTATAAAAAAGCTAGGTTGAGCGTACAAAAGGCTTATAAAAGAAGTTTATATTCGATGGACTGCATATATTATAAGTAGCTAATTACTTTGGCTAACAAATCCAACCCAAGTCACTTGGTCGATAAATATAATCTGCTGTTTACACAGTAAATAGTTAACCTGCTACAATCAAGGCTATAAGGCGAAATACAATCTTTCAACCACTCAAAAAAAAGATCAAATAAAATAATTTGATCTTCAAGGTTTAAGTGTCGTGAAAATATGGGACCTTTTTAAAAAGGCCTTAATATTCAAAGGGCTTGGGACTGACAGGAAAAGGGCGTCTCATATTATCGTAAGCTAAAGTTCCAACTGGAAGCAAAGCAAGCTGACGTGCTCGTTTGATAGCAAAATTTAGTGACTTTTGTTGCTTATAGCTTAGTTTACTCACTCTGGCAGGTACGATGCGGCCACCCTCATACAAAAATTTACTTAAAGATACTGGATCTTTGTAGTCAAATTTGAAGTTGGCAGGGTAATCTGTGCGGTATTTTGTCTTATAGCTTTTACGGTCATCTTTCTCGTCGTAACTATTGTAATCTCTGTCATCCATTTTGATCCTCCACAATGGCCCTAAGGAGATAAAATCGCTTTATCTCTGTGGTTTTGAAGGTTATAGACTAATTTTTAGTTGCCAACAAGCCCAAATGATAACTATAAGTTATCTTTATTAACATTACGAACTCTTTTTGCTTTAAATCTTTTAGATTTAGCGTTATGAATCTTGTTCTAGATGTAAATTACTTTATTGAATAGATTTTTAAAATCGATTTTAGGCATTTGTAGCTCGTAAGGCTAGGTAACTAAGCCAGGGCAAATAGGAGAATCAGATCATGTCTCGTTGTGAACTTTCAGGTCAAGGCCCAGTTGTTAAAAACTTAGTAAGCCATTCCAATATTAAAACTAAATCTAAGGCTTATCCAAATATTCAGAATAAGAAATTTATTAGTGAAGCTTTAGACCAAAGTTTTTCATTTAAGGTCTCAACCCGCACACTAAAAAGTGTCGAGCACGTAGGTGGTTTTGACAAATACATTCTTAAGCAACAAGACGAAATACTATCCAAAAAAGCTTTAACCGTTAAAAATAAAATCGCGAAAAAAATAAAATTTAAAACTGTAAAATAATTTAATAATTATTAGATTTCTAAGGACTAAACTCATGAAACTGAAAATAAAAAAGGGTCAAAAAGTAAAAATTATAGCAGGTAGTGACAAAGGTAAGACGGGCGAGGTTTTAGAAATAAGCACTAAAAACTTAAAGATCAAAGTTGCTGGCGTTGCTGTTAGAACTCATTTTGACAAGCAAGAAGGTCAATTTAAGAAAGAAGCATTTATTGATTATTCGAACGTGGCATCTGCCAAGTAGAGTTTTTTAATTTTAACTTTGTTAAAATTGTAATTAAAGGCGTAGGTCAAAAGACTTTGCGCCTTTTTAGTTTTTGGGAAACATATGGTTAAAATTGGCGTATTTCAAATGACATCTGTCCTAAGCCTTGAAGAAAACAAAAGTTGGATTTTAGATCAGTTGAAATGTCATGACCTATCTTCGCTTAGGTATCTTTTCTTTCCTGAAAATAGTCTTAGTTTCAAAATTAATGATGACGATAATTTGCAGGCTTTAGATTTGAAAGATCCTTTTCTAAAAGTTTTAATCAATATTTGTAAGAATAATGATTTAGAAATGCAGATTTCAACGCCGGTGACGGGACCCATTGGACAAACTTTTAATTCTTCATTTTGGGTCACTAACTCAGGAATCCAATCTATCTACAATAAAATTCATCTTTTCAAGGTTACTCTGCCCTCTAAGGTAATTAACGAGAATCTGCTTTTTGAAGCGGGTGACTTACCAATTATACACTTTTCTTCTGAAGGGATTGAATTTGGTTCTAGCATATGTTTTGACCTAAGATTTCCTAAGCTTTACAAACATTACGCAGATAAAGGAGTCGATGTAATAACCGTTCCGTCTGCTTTTCTAGAGCGAACAGGTAAAGATCATTGGCATGTGTTACTACGAGCTCGCGCTATTGAGACACAGACCTACGTGGTAGCGTCAGCACAATCGGGAACCCATGTGTGTAAAAAAACAGGTTTCGAAAGAAAGACATTTGGCCACTCGTTGGTTGTAGACCCTTGGGGCAATGTCATTTTAGACGCGGGTAAAGAAGATGGTCTTTACACTTGTTATTTAGATATAGATTTTTTAAAGACCGCGCGCTCAATCATACCTCTTGAAGAAAATTTTAAAGGATAATATATGCCCCGTTTTTTAGCTGTATCTTCAAGAGGTTTACACCAGGCTTTGCTGTTAGAAATGCAAGAGCGTGGGTTTCAAGGCTTAAAAAAGGGACCTTCTGGTGTCGAGTTCGAAGGATCGTGGAAAGAGTGCTACAGGGCCAACATGATGTTAAAGACTTCGCCCAGAATTTTAAAACCAGTGTTAGATTTTCCTGCCTACAATAAAGATGAATTTTACAGTAATGCCACTAAACACGATTTTACAAAATACATAACTTCGAAACAGACACTTGCTGTGCAAAGCGCGATTAGAGATTCAAATTTTAAAGATCAACGATATCCAAGTATGTTGCTAAAAGACGTGGTCGTTGATCAATTTCAAAAAAAGTTTGGAGAAAGGCCTAATGTCGATAGGGATAAACCTGACCTTCCATTGTCCGTAAAGATCTTTAAAAACCAAGCTTCCATATCTTTGGACACTACAGGGTTTTCACTTTCCCAAAGGGGATATCGATCTGAATCGATATTAGCCCCCCTAAAAGAACATGTTGCTGCGGCCTTGCTAAAGCTTATGAAGTGGACAAATGAGGAAGCCTTATATGATCCATTATGTGGATCCGGGACATTTTTAATCGAAGCTAGCTCTTGGAACTCTGTACATCTTAATAACAACTTCGCTTTCAAAAAATGGCAAACCTTTCAACCTGAAGCCTACAATGAGCTATTGGGTGACCTGCAACCTGCTGCTCTTGAAAACAGAAGGGTGAATTCGAAAACATTAGTCAGATCAAACTTTAAAACTAGTTCAACGGGCAATCTAAATGCAAACCTAAAAACCTTTATAGCTGGCTCAGATATCTCGCCAAAAAATTTAGACGTTGCAAGGATTTGTATCTCTGGTTCGAAAATTAAGAACCGAATTCATCTTTTTCAAGTTGATATTTTCAACGTGAATCAAAAGATTTTAAATCAGCAGATTTCGGATTGGCCTGAAAGAGGGCTTATTATAATGAATCCTCCCTACGATTTAAGATTGAAAACAAAGATGCCTTTAAAAGATTTGTTCAACGAACTGATCTCGCAGTGCCGGGTGTGCCTGCCAGGTTGGCGGTTAGGTATATTAGCTCCAGAGGATTTGGATGAAAGATCGCTAAACTTTATGCCGGACTCAGTGGCGAACTTCGAGACTGGCGGCCTACGCATAAAATTACTAAGATATCGCAGTGCCGTTTAGTTTTAATCTCTAGACTACTTATTTTAATTTAAAATTAGAAAACTATACGAAAATTTTAGAATGGTTTGTACAAAGCTAAATATGCCATCGCAGCGCCTAAAATACCGTAAAAGATTAATGTTTTTAATGGCGACCAAGACTTTGTAAACTTTGGAGCCATACCAATAATCAACCATCCTGCCATTTTACACCAGATCCATATAGGCCAAGGGGACCCTAGTTTCAATCTAGCTATAAGTCCGAAACCAGCTACAAAAATTACCAGTAAGAATACCCCATGAATAATCCCGAAATATTTACGTGATGTAGAGCCTTTAGATAAAGCTGCCAACCCACCAATAGCTATAAAAACAAACAAAATGCCCACGAGATGAATAAATTTATAAGTTAAATAGTCCATCTCACTCTTTTATTTAGAATTTATATTTTAAACAAGCCCTATTTTTAATATTAAGTTTGGCAAGTGATTTCTTGACATTAAACCTTCACTAGCTGAAATATTAACGTTTAAAATAATAGCCTAAAAGCAATACGTTTGGTTGAAAACGTTAGAGCCAGGGCATGAATGGCACCTTACTTGGAATTGTTTTTATAGGACATAAAAATCCTTTTCTACGAATCTTAAAGCTGAGGCGCAAAAGGAGATAGTATGATTACTGATATCGGGATAATAGCGGTTGGCGTCGGTGTTGTGGGTTTGTTTTTTGCACTTGTTATTTATTGGAAACTTTTGAAGTTGTCAGCTGGTACCGAAAAAATGATCAGTATCGGTGATGAGATTCATGCTGGTGCAATGTCTTTTCTAAAAGCAGAATATAAAATTCTAGTTGTCTTTGTAGCTGTCGTTGCCGCATTGCTATTTGTTGGTTTCAACCTTGAAACATCTCTCGCGTTTGTATCTGGTGCTTTCACTTCTGGACTTGCAGGTTTTATTGGAATGAAAGCAGCTACACGAACTAATGTTCGAACTGCCGCGGCCGCTAAAGATAGCGGTGAGAGTGCTGCCCTTATGACTGCATTTTCAGGTGGTTCGGTAATGGGCTTAGCAGTGGCCAGTTTGGGTTTGCTTGGTTTAGGTTTATTTTACTTTCTGTTTGTTACCGAAGACCCAAATACAGTTGGAATAATTTCTGGCTTCTCAATGGGTGCTTCTTCTATTGCTCTTTTTTCTAGAGTAGGTGGTGGAATTTTTACTAAGGCAGCTGATGTCGGATCTGATTTAGTTGGTAAGGTTGAAGCGGGAATTCCGGAAGATGACCCAAGAAACCCCGGTGTTATCGCTGACAACGTTGGTGACAATGTAGGTGACGTTGCAGGAATGGGAGCAGATATTTTCGAGTCTTATGTTGGAGCTATGGTGGCATCGATTGCTATTGCATCAACTTTAAACGCTACTGAAATTTCTACTTTGGTAGCTGATGGTGGTAAATGGAGCTTGATGTCCTTACCCCTAATGTTGTCTGTAATAGGTTTAGGTGCATCGATTTTTGGTATCTTATTAATGAATGTATTTAAAAAGCTGAATCCAGCTGCGGCTTTAAATATGTCAGTTTTTGCTGCCACATTGATCTTTTTGGGTTTAGCAGCTTTCGTGATGAACACTTTTGGGTTTTCCATGGACATATTGATTGCAATTGTTGCAGGCTCTCTTGCCGGTTTGGCCATTGGTCACATCACT
Organism: uncultured Pseudobdellovibrionaceae bacterium; assembly: GCA_963803705.1. Classification (GTDB taxonomy): domain Bacteria; phylum Bdellovibrionota; class Bdellovibrionia; order Bdellovibrionales; family UBA1609; genus JAMLIO01. The sequence goes on from CAWDNU010000001.1 coordinate 581,354, forward strand.
GAATATTACACTGCAAAAGGCCCGGTGATGAAGATTGTAGAGGCATCTAAAACAGGTCCGGCCACTAACATAATTCAGGGTTTTGCAGTCGGTCTAGAGTCAGGAGCTTTGCCACTGGTAATAATTGCTTTAGCCATTTTTTCTAGCCATTATTTTGCAGGCTTATACGGAATTGCTATTGCAGCCGTTGGGATGTTAGCAACCGTAGGCGTAACCATGAGTGTCGACGCTTATGGCCCGGTAGCCGATAACGCAGGTGGGATTTCGGAGATGGCAGGATTGGGCCCTGAGGTTCGTAAGATAACTGATAATTTGGATGCTATTGGAAACACGACTGCTGCTGTTGGAAAAGGATTTGCTATTGGATCAGCTGCTTTAACAGCTCTTGCTCTGTTCGTAGCTTACGGTCAAAAAGTAGATTCGATAAGAATCGCTGAAGGGCTAGAAGCCATGTCGATTGATATTCTGAATCCGACTGTAGTTATCGGTCTGTTCCTAGGCGCGGTAGTGCCATTGTTGGCTGGATCTATGACAATGATGTCGGTGGGCAGAGCAGCTGGTGCAATGGTCGAAGAAATTCGACGTCAGTTCAGGGAAATACCAGGCCTACTGGAAGGAACCGGAAAACCAGACACTGTCAGATGCGTAGAAATTTCGACTAATGCTGCTTTAAAAGAGATGATTCCTCCAGGTTTGATCGCTGCTGTCGCCCCGGTTTTAGTGGGCTTCGCTCTGGGTCCTGCAGCTTTAGGTGGAATGCTAGCCGGAGCAACTCTTGTTGGTGTTGTTTTAGCATTAGTAATGTCTAATGCTGGTGGCGCTTGGGATAACGCAAAAAAAGCAATTGAGAAAGGTGAAGTTCCAGGAGAACAAAAAGGTTCTGACGCTCATAAAGCTACTGTTGTTGGGGATACTGTTGGTGACCCGTTTAAAGATACTACAGGTCCTGCGATGAACATCTTAATTAAATTGATGTCAATCGTGGCATTATTGATCGCTCCGTTGATTGCTCTTTTTTAAATAAAATTAAGAAGTCAGGCGCAGTAATTTTTTGGCCATCAGAAAAAGACAACTAAATAGGTTGTCTTTTTTTATTTTATTTAGCTGCAACTACTGAAGTCGTAATTTTAATATTAAACTAAATCCTAGGAAATAGTGGTTCTGGTTTAGTCACCTGGGATCCGGTTTTAAGTCTGTACCAGGTTTCACATTCATGTTGTGAACTTTTTATGTCAAAAGTATAATTTAAGCTTTTAAATAGACTTGCCATTTTGTTTTTAAGAATCGGAGACAGCAGTATTGCTGAAATTCTTAGTGCTTCTAATGTATCTCGCAGTACGACTGCAGCTTTTTCTGGGTTTTCTTTAGCTAGTTTCCAAGGTGCTTGGGCTTCCACAAACTGATTGATTGCTTTAAGGTAACTGATAATTTCTGCGCAGGCATTGTGTGGTTCATTGCTTAAAATATAGTTCTTAACTTTGAGATACAGACCTACACCGGAATTTTTTAGGTCACTGGATTGATCAGAGCCCTCAGGAATAAGTCCGTCGTAAAATTTAGCAATTAAATTGGTAGATCTGCTTAGTAAATTTCCTAGCGTATTTGCCAGGTCAGAGTTTACTTTATGAATCACCATTTCTTGTGAGAAAGGTGCATCATTACCAAATCTGATTTCACTAGTTATATAGTATTTGAAACTTTCTAAGCCAACGTCCTTTACAACCTGTAAAGGATCTAAGACCTCGCCTTCGGATTTACTCATTTTTTCGCTATCTTTATTTAAAATCCAACCATGTGCAAAAATTTGATCAGGTAGCTTTACTTTAACCGCAAGTAGTAACGTACACCAGTAAATGGCATGGGTTATTAAAATATCCTTTCCTAGCACGTGTTGGACAATGGCCTTATTCCACCACTGATCAAACATTTCTTGATCAGTAAACATCCCAACTGCAGCAGCATAATTACTTAGAGCGTCCACCCACACATAAGTGACGTGATCATTATCGAAGGGGAGAGGTATTCCCCAATGAATTCTTGATTTTGGACGACTAATGCTTAGATCTTCTAAAGGTTTAGCCAGAAAACCTAAGACCTCATTTTTTTTACTTTCTGGTTGAATAAAATCTGGATTACTTTGGATATGGTCTATCAGTTGTTTTTGATATTTCGACATTCTGAAAAAATAATTTTTTTCACTGATTTTTTCGACGGGCTTTCCAGTAGGTGATAATCCATTTACTAAGTCGTCTTCGGGATAAAATGTTTCGTCGCTAACACAGTACCAACCTTCATAATTTTTTTCGTAAATATCACCCTGCTGATTTAGCTGATTTAGCAAAATTTGAACAACTTCCTTATGTTTCGGGCTAGTTGTTCGGTAAAAGATATCATATTCGATTCCCAGATCCTTCCAGGTATTTATAAAATTAGAAGCGTACTCATCGCAATGCTCCTGTGGTGAAACTCCTCGGTTTTCTGATGTCTGCTGGATTTTTTGACCGTGTTCATCTACGCCAGTTAACAATTTAGTTTCAAAACCGATTAGTTTTCTGTACTGATTTAGGACCTCGGCCATGCAAGTAGCGTAGGCTGTGCCTAAGTGGGGCTTATCATTCACATAGTATAGAGGCGTGGTTGTGTAAAATTTCATCCTAAATATTAATCCTTGTTCAATTTTAAGAGCTTTTTAATACGATCAAGATCTTTTCTGAATTCTAAAATTTTCGACAAGGATGCGGTGGTTTTCAGATATTCACTAAGTGGTCTTATTGGATACCCACCATATTTGCCAGCTTTCGTCACACTTTTTTGGACGGTTGATATTCCAGCTATTTGAACATTGTCTGCGATCTTAACGTGACCAGTTACCGTGGTTCGACCACCAGTTACAAAAAAGTTACCAATTTCAGAAGAGCCGGCGATCAAAAATCCAGCTGTTATCAGGCAAGACTTTCCAATTTTACAGTTGTGAGCAATATGAACAATGTTGTCTATTTTAGTGAAGTCGCCAATGCTGGTTTCACCATATGTCCCTCGGTCAATAAAACAACCGGCACCTATATGGACATGTTTGCCTAAGTTTACTCTACCAAGGTGTGGAATTGCGTAGTGTTCGCCAACTCTACTTGTTGCAAAACCAAACCCGTCGCTGCCGATGCATGAGTTCGATTGAATTACGCAAAAGTCACCCGCAATGGTGCCCCAACCTAAGGTGGTATTAGCGTGTATTTCGCAATTAGCCCCTAAAGAAACTTCCTCTTCAAGTACCGCATTTGAACCTATCTTGCAGTTTGCACCTATTACACTATCTTTACCTATAGTGACGTTAGGTCCTACAAAAACATTGTTACCCATCTTAACGGTAGAGTGGACATTTGCCGATGGGTGAATTTTCTGCGCAGAAAACTGAAAGTGTCCATTGATCCTAGGGGCTAAAAAGTATTTTTGGCTTATAAGGGCCATGGCAAGCTTTGGATTAGGGCTTAGCAACAAGATTACTTTAGATTCTCTTATTAGTTCTAAAATTTCAGATTTAATGTTTAAGGGTAAGACAACTGCCTTCGGCAAGGTTTTCAGAGATTTAAAGAAATCCAATGAACTTTCTTCTGATGAAAAAACAATGCTGTTAGCCTTTGGATCTTGAATCGAGCAAATTTGTTGGATTTCCTCATTCTTTTCATGCTCACTTAATCCATTTGCAGGGCTTACAAGCTCTTTCCAATCGTCGATTAAATTTTGAATTGAAAATTTTTTAAACTTTTTCGTTATATCGTCCATATTAAGCCTATTTCTTGAACTTAGTAATCGAGTTTAATAAATTTGGCGGGTAAAGCCTTTGCTCCCACGAGCTATTAATAAATAATTCTATAAGAGTTACCAACTCATAGCTCTATACCTCTAGTCAAGAGCCCAAGTTTGTTGTATCTTGATTCAAAATTAACGCTTCGTTTAAAGCAAGAGGGTGCACTATGGCCGCTAAAAAAGCGACTAAAAAGAAAAGTACTAAAAAAGCCACTACAAAAAAAACTGTAGCTAAAAAAACTAAAGTTAAATCTGCAAAAGCTGATACCAGCAAGAAGAAAACGAAAGTCAAAGCTTCTACAACTAAAGTTAAGTCAAAAGCTAAATCGAAAGACGAAACTGAAACGCCGTCCACTTTAGCGGTTAAAGCTAAGAAAAAGACCGTCAAGAAGAAGCGCTTAACTAAAAAGCAAGTCGCGGAACAGACAGAGCGCGACGAGCTGACCGAAAAGTGGGCTAAGCTTAAAGATATTGATCATGAAGTAAAAGCACAGAAGTATAAAATGTCTGAAGCTTACGCGCCTAATACTCCTATCGACCACCCAATGTTTGGTTGGGGCTTCGTGCTTTCTTTGAATGAAAATAAACTTGAAGTTTTATTTGAGTCCGGCATAAAGATGCTCGTTTCAAATTATAGCAATTAATTATTAATACTAAATTTAAAAGGTTAGGTTGAATGGCTAAAGATGATCTCGCTCAAATTGAAGGTAAAGTTACTGATGCAGGTGCGGGCGGTCTATACAAAATAGAATTGGAAAACGGCGTGTCTGTTAAGGCTAAGCTTTGTGGTAAAATGCGAAGGTTTAACATCCGTGTGGTTGTGGGTGATAAGGTTACTGTAGGAGTATCCCCTTACGATCCCACCCATGGCTTAATTATGTATAGGCACAAGTGAATATTCTTTTAATTTAATCACCCATAACGAGTTACCATATGAACCTTCTAAATCAATTTGTAGCTGCAAAAACAAACTTCAGTTTATCAGACAATCAAATCAACTGTATTCAGATGATCGACAAGGGTGCCTCGTTAGAGGAAGTGCTTTTGTCAGTCCGTCAGACAAACTTAAATATCCCTTATTGGCAAATAGACCTTTTTGAATCTGTAATCAGAGATTTTAAAGATTTCGACAAGAAAAAGCAAAAATATGTTTCTGATGTTTTACATCAGAATATTGAAAACAAAGAAGAGGTCGTAACATCGTTAAATTCAACGCTAAGCAGTTCTGAATTAGAAGATGCCTACCGTCCATTCAAACGAAGGAAGAAAACAAAAGCAACACTTGCTAGGGAAGCAGGGCTGGCAGAACTGGCCGATTGGATTTTAGATATTGCTTATGGGAAACAATATTCCGATATCAGTTTAGAAGTTAAGGCCAAAGAATACATAAAGCCTGCACTGGGATTTGTGACCTACGACACCGTTTTAAAGGGTGCCCAAGATATTATAGTAGACCGCTTGCTTAAAAAATCTGAAATACGTCAGAAACTTAGTCAGCTCTATTATAAAGACGCTTTTCTAAAAGTAGAAAAGTCGGATAAATTTAAAAACTCGAAGTATAACACTTTATTAGCATTTAAAGAGAAAGTTTCTGCTCTATTGGAATCAAAAAACTATTTTAAATTCCCACTGGTAAAAAAAGCTTGGGAAGAGTCCCAGGTCAAAGTTTTACTTGAAGTTGATAAATCAGGCGTGGTTGAAAGTCTTAGGTCTGAAACACTAATGTTGTCTAAAAACAGTCCATGGTCAGGTTTTGTAAATGAAGCTTTTTTTAAAGCAATAGATATCCATATTATTCCTTCTATCACGCAAGAAATAATGGAAGAGCTTTTGATCGTTTCGGAAAATGAAACTATCAAAAGGCTTAAACAGGATTATTTGAAAATACTGCTGACACCTGCATTCGGGGAAAAACCTGTTCTTAGTTTTACTCAGGTTAAAGAAGACAAGTTCGAGATGGCTCTAATTACAGAAGTTGGTGAATTGGTTTCAGCCACCACGGTAAAACTTGATCAAGAAAGCTCCAAAGCAGATTTTTCAAAATTGGTAGAGGGCATTGCTAACCAAATTCAACTTGGGGCCATCGCAATTGGGCTTAGTCCCCTAGCAAGGACTACTGAGAAATTTATTTTAAGCGCGTTCAATGATGATCCTAAAAAGCTTCCAGCGCCGATTGCGTTCGTAGACATGCGAGGGGTTTCCTCTTATGTGCACAAATGTTTCGAGGCTGATAAATCCAAATCAAGAATGGAATATACGCTTCTTACTGTTGCTCGTAGAATGCAAGATCCTCTTATGGAACTTGCTAAATATTCTGGGAAGTCGCTACTAGATATTCCACCTTACGTGAGTAACGAAAAACTTTTACCCGAGTTAGATAAGGTCTTAAGATTCTGCTTATCCGCAGTGGGTTTAGATATTAATAAGGCCGAAAGGATACATTTAGGTTTGGTACCTGGTGTGTCGGTCGAAGCCCAAGATGCGATTCTAAAATTTAGAACAGAAAAATCAAGATTTGTCGAAAAGTCTCAACTTCGAACTGACCTTGGAATGTCTGAAGAAGAATATGACCTATGCTCTTCTTTTTTGAAGGTTCCAATTTCTAAATCAATTTTAGATAAGACTCAGCTTTCCGGAAAGGACTTTCCAGCTATTAAAGATTTTTTAAAAGATCAACAGATGTCACTTCCGTTAGACATGACTAGTGAGAAAGAGGTTGAAGTCATGGGCTCTAAATGGAGCTCTATTTTTGGTCAAGAAAAACTAAAATTTATACTCAAAGAGCTTAGAAACCCTTACTCGGATCCCAGAAGAGCCTACAAATTTTTTGGGTTTAGTAATACGCTTAAAAAATTAGAAGATATTAAAATCGGTTGGAATTACCCGGGCTTGGTGACAAAGTTTTCAAGCTTCGGAGCTTTTGTAGACATTGGTGTTGGACAAGAAGGCCTGGTGCATTTAAGTGAACTTTCAAGTGAATATGTTTCAGATCCGCGAAAAGTTTTAGGTGTTGGCGAATGGATTTATGTTCACGTAGTTGATGTAAAAGCAGATAAAAAGTTAATTTCATTATCTAAAATTAAAGCTGAGAAACGCCCTAGTCGGAAAGTCACTAACCGCACTGATGATGCAAAAACAAAGAAAAATAGTTTTAGTAAAACTGCCAGATTCGATGAGTCAAAAAATTCAAAAACTAATTACAAAAACAAAAATTATAAGGGCAAACTAACCTCTGGCTCTAAACCTAATTCTTCTGGAGCTAATAAAAAAAGGGCTCCAAGAACTCCATTCAACAACCCTTTCGCGGCTTTATCCGACATTAATTTAAAAGAGTAATCCATGAAACTTGTTTTTCTAATCTTTATTCTGTCTGCGCCACTGGTCACTTTTGCTAGCGGTTCCAAGAGCGTTAAGACTTTTAAAAATTATTTGAAACAGGCCCGTAAAGAGTATTCAAAAACCCAGAGATCACTTATCAATGGTGGCGATTCTTTTCTGAAAAGGCATACAGTTTCTGCTGAAAAACTTTCTTTGGCTGAAATGCTGCCGCTTTCCCGCAGGGAACTTGCTTCATTCTGTAGAGGCTACTCTGGTAAAATTTTAAAGTATTATAATGTAGATAATCCCGCGCAGCTGCGAGCTTTGAAAAGCTCTGTATTTACCGAATATAATAAAATGGTCGCTTTGCAGTGTCGAGACTTCCAGATTAAATCTAAAAAATAACCGCGGTACTACAATCGTCTGTTTTAGAATCTAGATTAGGTATTTTGTAAGTTCCTGAAAGCCATATCCGCCTTTTTTTGAGCATAAATACTCTGGTGGAAATGTAAACTGATCCAATTGTGTCTCAATATTTTTTACTCCCACAGTATAATCAAAAAATTTGAACATAGGCTCATCGTTTAGTGAGTCACCGACGAACAGCACTTTTTCTTTAAGATCAGCTTCACTAGTCAGGTCCCATCTGTCTTTAAGAAATGCCAAGGACGTTGACAACTTGTCGTGGTCGCCAAACCATCCGTTTACGTGAATAGAACTTACCTTAGCTTTAGCGCCATGATTATGAAAGATTCTAACGATTTTATTTATGCAGGATTGAGGAAGTGGAGCAACATCTTCACAGTAATCAACAGCAAGATCAACAGCTCTGCTGAACTGGTCGGAGGCTATCGCAGAACCAGAAACCTCTTCGAGTATTTCTACTTTGATTTGTGCCAACTTTTTCTGATTGGCATCTCGTTCTTTTTCCGTCTGAGAGAAACTTCGGTTCATCTTTTTTTTATCGTAATAGAAATAAAAAGCACCGTTTTCACCAACCACTCCCTCAACGGGCCAGAATCTAGCGATCATTTCACACCAACCTGCGGGGCGTCCAGTGATAGGCACAACATTGTAGCCCGCGCGCTTTAGAAGCCATAAAGAGTCATAAGCTTCAGAAAACAACTTGCCTTCATTGGTTAATGTGTCATCAATGTCACAAAGAACATATTTTATTTTTTTGTTGTCGAGCTGACTTAAATTTTTAAAATTTTTGCCTTGAGTCATAAATCCTCTTGCGTTAATGAGTTGAAGAACTTTATTTTAAAGCTAAGTGCAAAATTTATATTACAGTGAACTAGGAAATTTAAACATTAAAATTTCAAAAAATTTATAACTAGAGGTAGAAGTGGCGAAATCAGTACAAGGTAAAACATTAGTCATCGTTGAGTCGCCGACCAAAGCGAAAACAATTAGAAAGTTTTTAACTAAAGACTACGTGGTTGAATCTTGCATGGGTCATATTCGAGATTTGCCTCAGTCAGCCAAAGATATTCCAGAAAAGTATAAAAAACAATCCTGGTCTCGATTAGGTGTTAATGTAGATAAGAATTTTGATCCGATATACTGTGTTCCAAAAAATAAGACCAAGATTGTCACCTTGCTGAAGTCGTTGGTTAAAGATGCTGACGAAATCATTCTGGCTACCGATGAAGACCGAGAGGGTGAAAGTATAAGCTGGCATCTTTTAGAAGTATTAAAGCCTAAAGTTCCAATTAAGCGAATGGTTTTTCACGAAATCACAAAAGAAGCTATTTTAAAAAGTTTGAAAGAAGTAAGGGATATTGATTACAATATGGTTCGGGCTCAGGAAGCCCGTAGGATATTAGATAGATTGGTAGGCTATACGATTTCACCTATTTTATGGAAAAAAGTGGCTTATGGTCTTTCTGCTGGTCGAGTGCAATCGGTTGCGGTACGCCTAATTTCAGAGCGTGAGCATGAACGAATTAGATTTGTTAAGTCTAAATACGGAAGTCTACTTGGTAACGCTTTGAAAGAAAAAGAGCTTTTTCCAGTGCGTCTTAATAGTTATAAAAGTAAGAAGCTTGCAATCGGAAAAGATTTTGACGAACTTACAGGAGATCTTAAACCTGAGCGATCTTCGAAAGTAATCGTATTAGATGAAAAAGTAGCTGATAAAATTAAATCTTTAATCAAAAATGAAAATTTGAAGGTCGTTGATGTAGATCAAAAACCTGTTAGTCGTAAGCCAGCAGCTCCATTTATAACATCAACCTTGCAGCAAGAAGCCAACAGAAAATTAGGACTCTCGTCTAGAGAGGCCATGCAAGTTGCACAAAAACTTTATGAGCAAGGTTTGATTACTTATATGAGAACAGACTCTACGTTTTTATCTAAACAGGCTTTGGATGCGTCGAGAAAAGCGATTAAAAATTTGTATGGTGCTAAATTTGTACCTGACAGTCCAAGAGATTACTCATCTAAGAAATCTAAAGGAGCCCAAGAGGCTCATGAAGCTATCAGACCTTCCGGAACAGAATTTGTTAAGCCAGATGAATCCGGTTTATCTGGTGTACAGCTAAAACTATATGATTTGATTTGGAAAAGAACCGTTGCTTCTCAAATGGTTAACGCTGAACAGAAGCAAGTTAGCGTTAAATTACAAGCTTCTGATACAGAGTGGAACGCTTCTGGAATGACGATTACATTTGCAGGTTTTTTAAAGGCTTACGTTGAAGGTTTTGACGATCCTGAAGCACAACTTTCTGATCGTGAGGTCCACTTACCAGAATTAAAAGTTGGCGACCAGATAAAGGTAAAAGACTACAAGTTTAACCAGCACGAAACGAAGCCTCCTGCGCGTTTTACAGAAGCAAGCCTTGTTCAAAAGTTAGAAAAAGAAGGTGTTGGTCGACCATCAACATACGCATCGATTATCGGCACCATTCAAGATCGTGGTTACGTAAAAAAAGTTGGAAATCAGCTTCAGCCTACTTTCACGGCTTTAATTGTTAGCCAGTTGTTGAAAAAGTTTTTTCCAGATTATGTTGATCTAAGTTTTACATCCTCTATGGAAGACTCTTTAGATGAAATTGCGTCCGGCGATAAGGATTGGTTAGACTATTTAAGTTCAGTGTATTTAGGAAAAACAGGCTTAAGAGAGCTTGTTGAAACCAAAGAGGATCTAATTGATCCTGAAGAGTCAAGATCTATAACTTTAAAGGGTTTAGAAGATTATAGTTTCAGGGTAGGAAGGTATGGTGCATATGTGTGTCGAACTGAAGTTGATGGCACTGAAGTATGTGCTTCGCTTCCGGAAGAAAGTGCGCCAGCAGATGTTTCTGGTGAGACCGCAGATAAACTTATTGATTTGAAAATTAATGGTGCTGATTCAATGGGTAAGGATCCTGAAACAGGTCTGCCAGTTTATATTTTAACTGGAAGATACGGGCCCTATGTTCAACTAGGTGATGCCACTGATGAAGAGCAAAAACCTAAAAGGGTCTCGATACCACCTAACATAGATCACGAGACCGTAGACTTTGAGACAGCTTTGAAATACCTTTCACTACCCATTGCTTTAGGCACAAATCCATCTACAGAAAAAGAAATTAAAGCAAGTATAGGACGCTTTGGACCTTATATAGTTCACGATGGCGACTTTAGGTCTGTACCCAAAGACATGAATATCTTTGAGATAAATTTAGAAGGTGCACTAGAACTTTTATCCAGACCAAAGAAAGGCCGTGGAAAAGCCAGTGCTATAAAATCCCTAGGAGAGCACCCAGTGGCTAAAAAAGTTATGGAGGTTTTTAACGGCAAATATGGTCCTTACATTAAATGCGGCAAAGTAAACGTTTCTGTACCAGAAGATATCGGTGTGGACGGTATAACTGCAGAAAAAGCCATCGAACTTTTTGAAGTCAAAATTGATGACTTAAAAGCAGGTGCTGCAAGTTCGAAGAAAACTACAAAAAAAACTAAAAAGAAAAAATCCAAAGCTAAAAAAAAGAAAACCGCAAAAAAAACAGCTGATAAAGTAACAAGTCCTAAGTCCAAAGCTATAACAAATAAAACGAAAACGAAAATGAAAACCTCTACTTCGAAAGAGTCTTCTGGACAAAAAGTTGTTTTAAGGAAAAAAAAGAAATAGATAAGGCGACGGGCATTAAGTTACTGTTAACTTTCTAGTTAAGTGATTTTTAACATCAACAAAACATACTCTGACAAAGTCACTTACTTCGTATTACTAGCCCATGGTCATTTTTGATAATAAGTACGGCCAAAGGGCTTAGCTTGCTCTTCGGTACTATATATTATGGCACTTTTGGTAATATACTGTTATTTTGCATCTAATAAATGTACAGCTAAATCATAATTTTAAGGAGCGAGTATGAAGTTTATTTTGTCAGTAATGGTTTTTTTCTTCGCATACCAATCGAATGCGGATATCGCTCTTTCATGCAAGCACATTCCCCTGATTCAAAAAGGCTTCTTGGATCAGCACATAAATTTTAAAAAGTATTCGAAGAAGCTGGAAAAAAGAGTAATTGATCAGTTCATAGAACGTCTAGACCCGTCCAAGCTATACCTTACTTCTGTCGACGTTAAGAACGCCGAAAAATACATGAGAGGGGTTTTAAAAAGAACTCAGCAAGTGGATTGTTCGCCTATAATGAAGGTCTATGCAATTTACCAAACAAGGGTGGCTGAGCGATTAGAATTTGTAAAGTCTTATTTAGGGGATAAATATAAATTCGATAAGAATGTATCTTTGAATTTGGATGCTGATAAGAGAGCAAGACCAAAAACCGTAAAAGAGATAGATGAATTTCACAAAAAATATTTACATTTTCAAATATCGAATTATTTAGCAACTGATATTTCCTTGGATAAAGCAAAAGCAAAAGTAATAAAAAACTACAAAAGAGTTTCAAAAAAAATTGCTGGTTTAAATGAAGAAGATAGATTTGCAGATTATCTAGATTCGTTTGCAAGAGCCTTAGATCCTCATTCAAGCTATTTTTCCCGAGATGCTTTGGCTAATTTCGAAATTCAAATGAAACTTTCTTTAGAAGGTATCGGCGCCACACTAAGATGGGAAGATGGCTTCACCGTTGTTGAAAGTTTAGTTGAAGGTGGATCTGCTGCGGTTAGCAATCAGATCAAGCCAAAAGACAAAATTATTGCTGTTAGCCAGGGCCCAGGAAAACCTATGGAAGATGTTATAGACATGGACTTAAATGACGTGGTCAAAAAAATTCGTGGTAAAAAAGGAACCCCCGTCCACTTGACTATACTTAGGAAGACAGGCGACACAACCAATCGTTTTGTCGCAAAACTCAAACGTGACAAAATTAATTTAGAAGATGAAGCAGCGTCGATCACATACCAGAAAAGAAAAATAGGTGGAGACACAAAGTTGATAGGGTTGGTGAATTTACCCTCTTTTTATTCTGATGGAAGGCGAGGCGGTAGATCTTCAGCTAAAGACTTGGCGAAGCTTTTGGTGGAAGCAAATTCTAAAAAAGTCGATGGTATCGTGCTAGATCTTTCTAGTAATGGTGGTGGGAGTTTAGATGACGCCGTAAAAATTTCTGGTATGTTTTATAAGACAGGTAACGTGGTCAAACAGTCATCAAGCAATCCTATGCAGCCGGCGATGGTTCTGGCAGATATTAATTCTGATGTTAATTATAGCGGACCGTTAGTAATTCTAACCAGTAGAGTAAGCGCTTCTGCATCGGAGATTGTTTCGGGAACTTTACAGGATTATAAGCGTGCAGTAGTTGTTGGGGCTGATCACACTTTTGGTAAAGGCACAGTGCAGTCAGTTGTGACTTTACCTAGCGTCGGAGCATTGAAAGTCACTGTTGGAATGTTCTTTATTCCCGGGGGATATTCTACTCAACATAGGGGTGTCATTTCAGATATTAATTTTCCCAGCACTTTAGAGACAGATGATATTGGTGAGAAAACTTACGACTACTCGCTTCCTCCGCAAAAATTAAATTCGTTCATATCGTCATCTGCTTTTGTCACCGAAGGTAAGTACAAGTGGAAGATTTTAGACAAGAAAACAATCAGTGCTCTTAAAGATGCGTCTGACAAAAGGATCAGCTCAGATGAAGAATTTAAAAAAATTGCAGATGATTTAGCCAAAGCCATTAAGCGTGGGAAAATTATTGATTTAGCCGAGGTCATGAAGGAAAAGAAGGATTCAAAAAAAGATGAAGAAGGCCCTTTAACTAAAAAACAAAAAATAGCTAAGTACGAGAAGAGGCCTGAAATTTTAGAGGCTATCAATATCGTAACCGATTTGATTGCTTTAGATAATGACATTCCCTTATCGAAAGTCCAAACAAAGTCTTCGCAAGCCTCTAATTCTAAATCAACAAAGTCTAAAAAAACAAAAAAAGCCACTAACTAAGATTGTTCAAATCTTACGGTAGAGTCTTAAGCCTGGTGGCTTAAGACTCTTTAGATTAAATGTCGGGCTAGGTAACTTTTTTATATGTCAAAATTGCTGCCTACAAGTGTGAAGTTAAAACCTAAAATAAGTTGATCCCGGTAAGCCAAATATGATGCCCCAAACAACTATGACGCGGCTTTCATAAATGCCAAATTAAAGACCTTAAGCTATCGTTTTTTCATATTGGGTGGGCTGATCTTAGCGTGTTCTAGCTACCTAGTTTCTAATGGGAGGTTTATGATTCAGAATCAATCTTCAAAGACCGTAACTGGCTCTAAGAAAAAACCAGTGATAAACAAAAAAGTTAGTAAAGCATCTAAAATTTTTTCTAAGTCAAAACATAAAAAAGACTTTATGGGCTTGGATTCAAGTCTTGTTAAGAAAATATACACTTTGATGCTTAAATCTAGAGTTTTAGAAGAGCGTTTGATTAAAATATATAAAGCCGGTGAAGCTTTTTTTTGGATAGGAGCACCAGGTGAAGAGGCCTTTGGTGTACCGCTTGGCTTACTAGTTAAAAAGGGTCACGGTGTAAAATTTGATTACCTACATCTACATTACAGGGCAACGCCAACGGTTGTCGCAATGGGAATGCCCCTGATCGACTCGGTTCGATTGATTATGAACAAGGTCACAGATCCCCATACTGGTGGAAGAAATTTTAGCAATCACTATTGTATACCTAAATGGAATGTTACTCCTATAACTTCTCCAATTGGGGTTCAATACAATTTTGCAATTGGAACCGGTCTAGCCCAAACAAATGAAAAAAGCTCTGGTATTTCCATCATCACTGGTGGTGATGCTGGTTCAGCTGAAAGTGACTTTGCAAGTTGTCTGATTTGGGCTAGTCGTCCAGAGCGACCTTTGCCACTTCTTATAACTGTACAAAATAATAAATGGGGCATATCTACTTCTTACGACGACCAACATGGCGAAGAGTATGTGGCCGACAGGGGCAAAGCTTTTGGTATAAGGACAAGAGTGATTAATGGGAACGATCCAATCGAAACCTACGTGGCACTGACAGAAGAAATGAGTTACATTCGTACAGAAAGAAAGCCAGTTTTGTTAGAAGCGAAGGTGTCCAGGCTTTACGGTCACTCTTCAGCTTCTGGTGCTAATTTTGATAGTTCAGAACCTGACTGCTTAAGTATTTTTGAAGATAAAGTCAAAAAAGCTGATTTAGTGACAGACAGTGAAATTAAGACTTTACGAACTTCTTTTGAAAGCGAAGCTCGTCAGGCTATGGAAACTGTTAGAAAAGAATCCTTTCCTTCATCTGATAGCATATGGGATCACACCTATTTTCAAAGTGAGAATGCGGATTGGAGGAAGTTTTAATGGCTAATATGGCTCAAGCCATAAGGATGGCTTTGCATTACTCGGAAAAAAATTTGGGTGTGACTGAAATCTTTGGACAAGATGTAGGCCCACCTTTGGGGGGTGTGTTTACTTGCACCCAGGGTTTAAAAAATTCATGGAATACTCCATTAGATGAGCGAGGCATTGTTGGGGCCGCTATTGGTTTGGGTTTGGCAGGACAAAAGTGTGTCGCTGAAATACAATTTTGCGACTATATCTTTAACACAATAGATCTTTTAAAGATGGCAGGTAACACTCACTGGACGACAAACGGTCAGTACAATTTACCAATAGTTTTGATGACTCCAACAGGTGCAGGCATTCGGGGTTCGGTTTATCATAGTCACAGCTTTGATTCGTGGGCTAGTCGGTTGGCCGGCTGGAAAGTAGTTATGCCTTCAAACCCTTTGGACGCTTACGGCTTAATGTTATCAGCTGTAAAGGACCCTAACCCAGTAATGTTTTTAAAACCTAAATCTTTACTTAGAGTTCGTGGAAAGAAACTTATTCCAGGCGAGCCCAGCGACGAAAAAGAACTAAAACAAAGAATAGATGCTCCTTTAGGCGATCGCTCTAAGTGGAAGCCAAATTGGCCAGACTTACAGGATTTTGAAGTGCCTATTGGTAAAGCCAAAATCCTTATCGAGGGCACAGAATTGACAGTGGTAAGTTATGGTCGCACTTTGCCGCTCTGCCAAAAGATAGCAAAAAAACTAAAATCCAACAACGGAACATCTGTGGAAGTTATCGACCTTAGGTCTATTTATCCTTACGACTGGCAGGCTTTAAAAAAATCGATAAAAAAAACTGGCAGAGTGTTATTTGTCAACGAGGATACAGAAGTGACTAACTTTGGTGAGCACTTAGCTTACCGATGCACCCAAGAACTATTTTATGAACTTATGGCTCGTCCTAAAGTTCTTGCCGGCAAGCAAATTCCAGGCATAGGTTTATACCCAGGTTTAGAAGAGGCTAGTGTTCCTTATGAAGATGAGATCGAAAAAGAAATGTTAGAAATTTTGGCCGAAGTGCCCTAATGAAGGACTGAATATGCAAGATTTTGATAAATATAAGTACTATAAAGAGTCTGTTCAATCCCCTGAAAATGATGTTGCCTTTTTCCAGAAAATTTACAAAGAGGCCTTCGATAAAGAGCCCGAGACCTTAAGAGAAGATTTTTGTGGCACTTTTTCGATCTGTTGTGAATGGATCAAGCTAGATCAAAATAAAAAGTCTATTGGTCTTGATTTAGATAAAGAGCCTATTGATTACGGTTTTAAGACAAACTTTTTAGATCTTAATAAAGAACAGCAAAGTCGCGTGAGTATATTGCAGCAGAATGTCTTAAGCCCTGAACTACCGTCAGCAGACATTATAGCTGCGCTGAATTTTTCGTATTTTCTATTTAAAGAGCGCAAGCAACTGAAAGACTATTTTACTAATGTTTACAAGACTTTGAATCCAAATTCATTGTTTGTCATGGACTGTTTTGGTGGTCCAGCTGCCCAAACAGAAAACGAAGAGGAAACAGAGCATGAAGGTTTTAGTTATTTTTGGGATCAAGATAGCTTCAATCCCATAAATAACAACGCTGTTTTTCACATACATTTTAAAATTGATGGGCAAGAAAAGGTAGAGAAATCTTTCACCTATGACTGGCGCATGTGGTCTTTGCCTGAGCTTCAAGACATCATGAAAGAAGTTGGCTTTGCAGATGTTCACGTTTTATGGGAAGCCGATGATGAGGACGGCGAAGGCAACGGAGAGTTCTACAGAGCAGATCAAGGCGAGGACTGTGAAGCATGGGTTGCTTACGTTGTTGGGAAAAAGCTTTAGTCTTAGTGTTAAACTTCTAAAATTATCACTTATTCTTTTTATAATATTCCAATTAAATTTTGAACTTTATTCCTAGCCTACGTCCTAAAAGGCTCAAACATACTTTGTCACTTGGCTTGCAAATCTAATCTAAACGAAATTTAAAAAAATTTGTAAATTTTTGCTGTATTTATATTTAGCGAATTACAGCAAGCCTTCATGCCAAAGAACTCGCTTTTAGGACGTAGGCTAGGAATAAAGTTCAAAATTTAATTGGAATACTATCAAAAGGATAAGTGATAGTTTTTGAAATCTAGCTTAGTAAATCGTTCCAATTTGATACTCTGGAAAAAAATAATTTTTTGTTGAGTAAATGTTTGGAATTCTTAATGTTTTAGGATTTTAGATGACTCCATTTCACTTATAATTGAAACTTTATCTTGTTTAATCGATTACACTTTGTAATGCAGCCATGTGACTGGAGGGTCTATGCTAAGCAGATTTGTAAGTATCATCGTTTTGTTCATTTTTTGTTCCGTCTCGTATGCCGGATATGAAAAACGACAAGATGTACAAAATAAAAGAATTGCAAATGGGAAAAGATCTGGAAGTTTAAATAAAAGAGAAGCAAAAAATCTAGATCATGGGCAAGCTAAAGTTAAACGTAAATCAAAACGCTTTGAGCAATCAAAAGCCAACGTGAATGCAGATGGTAAAGTAACCAAGAAAGAGCGTCGCAAGCTTGCTAAACAGCGTGTTAAATTAATAAAAATACAAAACAAGCAGTCAAAGAAGATACAGAATAAAAAAATGAACAGAAGAAAAGCTAGGTAGAGTTGTTAGTAGCGCTTTACATCACAAAAAATACCCTTTTAATATATGAACATTTTTTATCAGAGCATTATTTGATTGTACATTCAGAGTACAGTTAAACTAGATATATCGCTCAAAATATTCAATTCTAACCAATCTAACACCACCCACCAACCATCAGTCTGGATACCCGTGATCCAAATCTGAAAAAGTTTGCCTAAATTTCAAAATAAACCTTGTTCTCCTTAAATTTACCGATTACTTTTAATTCAAACGTTTGTTTGAATTGGAGTAAATGTGAAGCACAATTTATTTTTATGGATCTTTTGTCTATTGACAGTCGGTATTTCTAAAGTGGAAGCACAACCCAGCAAGGCTATAAGCCAAGATAGTTTGGAAGATGCAAATTCTAATTTTGTTCTAGTTGAATCAGCCTTGAAAAAGATGATCGATAATAATCCGCCTTCGGTGCAACAGATAGAAGCTAGCTTTCTGGATTTAAAACGTACTGATCTGGCATCCAAGGACAAATTTGGGCTTAGATTAGAAGCTGATGGAACCATTTACAAATCTAAGGAACGCCTGCTAGGCCCGTTTGATCCAGTAACCCAAAGTACTAGAGAATATAACGTTGGTATAATTAAGCCTACACAATACGGTTTAGATTTAAGCATAAAGGCTTTTGGCAATAGAACAGTAAATGCTTTTTTACCTAATGGATCTTCAACAAGCGGTGTGGTTCTAGGCCTAAATGTTGATCTATATAAGAACTTTTTAGGTCGAATGACCAATACTGAATTAAAACAAACTGGAGCGGCTTTAAAAAGAGCCAAACTTGAAAGAAAAATTGAAATGAAAACTTTCGAATCTAATCTAAGAAAATTATATTGGTCATTAGTTGCTAACAAGGAAAAACAAGATTTGTTAAAGTCGCTTGTCAAAACAGCTGAACGACAATTAGCAGACTCTGTTCAAAGGCAAAAATCCGGCGTAACAGATAGAGGAGAAACAGCTCGGTTTAGATCACAGCTTTCATCCAGGAAAGCAAACTTGCTATCATTGGAATACGAGCTAAGTGGCTATCTTAAAAATTTAAGGGAACTTCTTCCCGAACTGAAGACAAAAAAAATTACAGTTGGGCCCTATGATGTTGATGAAACTATAAAGCGTGTTTTTGAGTGCATAGGCACAATCAACAGCCAAGAACAAACACCGATGGTATATACGTTTTATGATGAAATAGTAGATTTCCTTGTAAAAGAAGAGATGTACCAGCAGAAAATTTTAAGAGCTTATGATGACATTGATATAAAGCTTGAAGGTGAATATTCTAACGTAGGTCGAGATTTTACCCTCCAAGATTCACAGCAAAATTTATTGGACGATCCCAGAGATCGTTCTAGGATAGCCTTAAGAATCTCTGTACCATTAGATGGATCCAAAACTAAGACAAAAAAAGTAACCCAATTGGCAACTAAAAATAGGTTTAGATCTCAAGCTCAAAGTAATTTAGCCAAAATGAATTCTTTTCATGTAGAAACAATCGAAATTATTAAAGCTTTAATGGAGGTTTTGAAATCCCAAAAAAATACAAGCAAATATCTGGGTATAAGCATAAGTGAAAGCCGCAAAAAGTTTAACCAGGGCCGTATCAGTATTCAGGAATTTATAAGCGAAGAGGATTCCCAGATTCAAAATAAATTAAATGAAATTGAAAGCAATCTAATAATTTTAACTACTTTAATTGACTACTTTAGTATTTTTACTGAAACACCATGCGAATTCAACAGGATCTAATATGAAATCATTGGCTTTGTTTTTTATCGAAAACACTAAATTGACTATTGTTTTGTCAGTAGGATTAATATTCTTTGGTTATAATGGGTACAACCAGATGAACGCAGAAAGCTTTCCCAGCGTCTCGTTTGCCACAGCTACTGTAGTGACTGTTTATGATGGAGCCACTTCATCAGACATAGAAACAAAAATCACTAAACCTATCGAAGATGAGATTAGAGGTGTAACAGGACTTAAAGATGTGAAGTCGGTCTCGCAAGCGGGTTTATCTACGATCGTAGTTAGAGTCGACATGGACGATTCAAAAGTTGATGTAGACAAAGCAATGGCTGATATACAAAAAGCTGTAGATCGAGTGCAGGATTTACCAATGGATCTAAAAGATCAACCAAAGTTCACCGAACTAAAAAGTGACGAATTCCCAGTTATGGAAATAGCAATTATCGGATCGAATAAAGACAGGCGTCGTGACTTGGTCACCGACCTAATGAAAGAGGATATTGAAGATAATAGATCTGTAAAGCAAGTTCGATTGGTCGGCTATCGGGAACGAGCCTTTGAAATTTACCTAGACTTAGAAAAACTAGAATCAAACTACATTTCGGTTAACGAAGTCATGATGAAAATCCAAAGCAGGAATTCTAATACTCCTGGGGGTCCATTAAGAGCTTCTAAAAATCAGAAGTTAGTGAGAGTAGAGGGAAAGATTCAGAATGTTAAAGATCTAGAAAAACTGGTTGTTCGGTCAAACTTTAGCGGAAAGACAATTTTACTAGGTGATATAGCTGAAATTAAGGATTCCCAAGAGGAAGCCACTGTCCTTGGACGCTACAATGGTAAGGAGGCTTCTTTATTAGTGGTTAACAAGAAATCTGGTGCCGACACTATCAAAATGGTTTCAGAATTAGATGAAATTCTTGCAGATTATAAAAGTAGAATTAAAGACTTAGATTTTGTTTTGTATATCTCTGAAGGCTTAAAGGTCAAAAATAGAGTAGAAGTTTTGAAAAGTAATGCTCTATCAGGTCTGGTTCTGGTTATTATATTTCTATTCATTTTTTTGCCGGGGAAAATTGGTTTGGTGGCATCAATGTCTTTGCCACTAGCTATTATGGGCACGCTAGGGGTGATGCCTACGTTCGGAATGAATATAGACGCTATAACAGTGTTAGCTCTTGTTATCGCCCTAGGCATGATGGTGGATAATTCAGTTGTCATAAGCGAAAATTTTACCAGACTTAGAAAAGATGGAATGCCAGCTTTAGACGCTGCAACTAAATCAATCGAAACACTTTGGCTTCCTATCACTGCTACAGCCTTTACGACCATTGCTGCTTTTTTACCTATGCTTGTTACAAAAGGTATAATGGGTCAATTTATTATGGCCATTCCGATTGTTGTGACAATGGCTTTGATGCTTTCCTTGTTAGAGTCATTCTTTTTTCTT
The DNA here is from genome assembly GCA_963803705.1 of uncultured Pseudobdellovibrionaceae bacterium. GTDB lineage: Bacteria > Bdellovibrionota > Bdellovibrionia > Bdellovibrionales > UBA1609 > JAMLIO01. Next base: position 602,149 of record CAWDNU010000001.1, read on the forward strand.
CCGATGCGATTGACCTGGGCTGGAAAAAAATTAAAGACCGATGGTAAAGATGATACTTCAGATTGGTTTACAAAATTTGAGTCTAAATTCGAAAGTTTCATGAGCGTGGTTGTAAAGCACAGATACATTACGTCTTTATTTTTTGGATTATGCGTTGGTTTTTCTTTGTTCATGATGGTAGCCATGAACAGTTTTGAGCTTTTTCCTGCTGATCAGACAGAGGTTTATTTAGCAAGATTAGAGATGCCTAGGGGAACCCGTTTAGAAGAAACTCACGAAAAACTCAAACTAATATCAACTGAAGTTAAAAATGTACTTAAAGATGATGTTAATCATATTATTTCAAGAGCGGGCACTTCTCAAATGGGCCCTGGTGATCCAAAAGCACAAGATGGAAACAGTGTAGGAATGTTAACTATTTATGTTAGCGATTATGCGAAATACAACAGACCTTACACTGACGTACTGAAGGATTTAAAAAAAATAAAACCAGATTACGTCAAATCACTTTCTTTCCAAGAAGTGATAAATGGCCCACCAGTTGGGAATGCTATTGAGGCAACTTTTAGGTCAAATTCTGAAAAAGACATAGACAAAATGATTGGCCAGGTTATTTCAGAGTTAGAAAAAAATAAAGGTGTAGAAAACCTAAATGTTGATGATGTTATAGGTGATGATGAAGTCTTTGTAGATATAGATTACTCTAAGTCTGCAAGATTAGGAATTAATGTGAACACTGTAGGTTCAACAATTAGAACGGCTATTTCAGGCAACAGAGTTTCAGACGTTACGCTAGACAATAAAGAAGTAGATTTAGTCTTAAGGTTAAAAGAAAACTACCGTCAAGATGTAGATGCCTTAAAAAAATTAGTCGTGAACGACCCAAAGGGTAATCTGGTAGTTTTAGATTCCTTTGCTGATTTTCGTGTTGAAAGCGGAACACCTCAAATAAAAAGGTTTGATTTCAAAAGGTCAAAAACTTTAACTGGCGATGTCGACAATATTAATATCACTTCTATAGAGGCCAATAAAATCGTAAATGATTATTTTGAAAAGCATAAGGATGAGATTCCGGGTATTAGCCTGGTTTTTGGTGGAGCTCAAGAATCAACAAACGAGTCAATGAGCTCGCTATTTTCGGCATTACAGCTAAGCTTGATTGGAATTTTTGCACTTTTGGTGTTCTTATTCAAATCGTATTTGCGACCAGCAATTATTATGACCACAATACCTCTTGGGCTTTTTGGTTTTTCCATAGCCTTTTATTTGCATCAAAGACCAATTTCTTTTTTAGCTTTAATTGGGATTATTGGTTTAGGTGGCATTATTGTAAACTCAGGAATAGTCCTTATAAGTTTTATCGACGAGATGAAAGCTGAGGGTAAATTTTCTTTGAATGATATTTTAGTTAAAGCGTCAGGTATGAGACTTCGTGCAGTTTTTGTTACCAGCCTAACAACTGTTGGTGGTCTTTTCCCCACTGCTTACGGCATAGGTGGGAATGACGCTTTGCTGATTCCTATGACCTTAGCAATGGCTTGGGGTCTAACCTCTGGAACTCTTCTAACGCTAATTTGGGTACCTGCTGCTTATGGCATTTTAGAAGACTTTGACAGTCTAATTAAGAATAGAGTTGTTCCTTTTATAAAAGAACTTTTCGGAAAGTACATATACAAATCAAAGGCAGCAAATTGAATTCTGTAGAGACTAGTAAATCTACTAAAGACAAAATCCTGCAGACAGCTAATACGCTATTTGCAAAAAATGGCTTTGGTAGAACCTCGGTCCGAGATATCGCTAGCGAAGCTAATGTTAATCTAGCGGCAATAAACTATCATTTTAAAAATAAAGACAACTTGTACTTGCAAGTTTTTCAGTACAATTTCGATTGGATTAGCTTTGGTATACAAGGTCTAAATGAAGAGAGCATAGACACTGCAGAACTTGCGGTTCGAACCTTCAGATTTTTCTTACAAGAAAAAACAGCTATAACTAATATCTTTAAAATCTTTCTATCAGATCACTCTGCACTTTATGATGACGTACTTGATTTAAACAGAGACAGTCAAGAGATGTTCGGTCCCCCTGGCCAAGAGGTGTTTCTAAGTAAGATATCTAAAGATGTCTCAAAGAGGGTTTCGTCAGAGAGTCAGGTATGGATTATGAAGGCTGTCTTTACCCAAGTGGCTCATTACGGTTTGATGATGGGGACAGAATTTTTCAAAAGGAAGTGCAACCACGACTATGGTATGGCACCGGATGCTATTGAGCATCAAATAAGATCTGTTGTTATGGCCTTGATTCAATATGCAAATGATAATCCTAAAAAAAACCTAATGGGTCCAGTTTAAGACTATAAAATTATTTTTGCAGTTTAAATTGACCGATAAGTTATAGTGATAAAGTTAAAAGATTTTAATAACCATATTAAAATTATGGCGCTGAAGCGTCTTATGCTTAGCTTCATAATTCTAGTTGTTTGTTTATCTAAAACATTGGCTGAAACAGTTCATATTAGACTTAAGGCAGATAATTTGGAGGAATCACGATCTGAAAGTAGTTTGAAGCCGCTGACGTTACAAATTTTTCAAAAGATTTCAGTTAAATTGCCTGCTGCTAGTTTTTTAATTTCAGGATATTTATGTACATCATCGTTCAGTAATAGTGATTCAAAAGAATTTTTTTTTAAACCTAAAGCTCTAAAAAAGCTATTGGTGACAAAAGGTATTCCAGCCAGAAAAGTTCGTATTCAATGCTTAGACTCGAATTCTTTAATAGCTAATGAAAGAAAGGATAAAGCCTTTTTAGAAAGTAAGATAACGGTAATATCAATCTATGGTATCTCTGAGGTTGAAGCAGTTGCGCTTAGGGATGCCGTAAATAAATCAAACATATTTACAGTCTCTAAGGATGGCAACGGTGTAATTAACAAATATATCGAAAATATTAGTGAATACCAAGTTGAAGATAAAGCTGCGCGTGATCTGGTAAATTCAACCAAAAAAGATTGGCCCGTATTTATTGATGTTGAAAGATCTAATTTGCCAGATACGAAAACTAAAGACTATTTGAAGCCGGTAGAAAAACCCGAGTTTGTCGATGTTGTTAATATTTATGACTTTTATAAAGATCAAAAAAAGCTAAGTCCTTCCAATTTAAAGCAAATTAGATCTACGGCTAAAGAGTCCGCACCCATTGAAAAAGCTAAAGCAATAGCCAACATTATAAGGAAAACAAGCACAAATACTAAAATCAAAAACAAAATTATTAGAAAAATTGAGAAAGATAAATCTAGCAGCTACCTTATAGGGTACTCTTTGATGGACAAGGAGCTTGTGGCCGAGCGACCAGGATTTAAGGCGACTTGGGTGACAGATCAAAATATGAATATATTTTTAGGTTACCGCTACAAACTAAATAAAAAGTATATTTTAGGTGCTAAAATTAATTATAATCTGCAAGAATTTAAGGGTGAAGAAAATACTTTATTTGATTGGAACAATACGACACCAAACCTAATCAAATTATCGGCATCGTTAGATTATACTATCGATAAACAATGGAACTTGGGCTTTGATTTGAATTACTTTGAGGAAAGCTTCGTTGTAACTCGTGGCTTAGATATTAGTCTTGAAAAAGCTGGCTTGTTGGGGTTTTCAGGTCGAGGCGAGCGCATAATTTTAGACAATGAATCGATAAAAACGGTTACAAATTTAACAGTTGATTTTGCAGTCGGCGGAGGGAGTTCTGTTGGATTCAACACAGGATATAGTGCGACTTGGAGTGCAGATCTAAACTTTAAAAGAATGCTTGAAAACTACGATTTGGCCATTGGAGCGTTTCTTGGTGTGCGAAGGTTCAGCACGGTTCAGAATATTCAAAGTGAAACAATAGCGGGTATCCAATTGCAATTTAAAGATAAAAGTTGGTAGCGGGAATCAAATTTTGAATCTGAATGTTGCGGCTAAGACAAAAGTAGAACTGGTTACTTAAACCAGAGGTCGAACTGTGCTTTAGTAAATAAAGGTTTCATCTTAAGCTTGCTTTCAACTATCTTAGTTTCGTTCTGTTGATTATCACCTCGATAAATAACGCATAAAACAGTGTCTACTATCGCGCCCTGGTCTCTTAAGGCCTTGGTGCTAAGTGCTACCTGTCCACCAGTCGTAATCACATCCTCAATTATACAAACTTTTTTACCTTTGAAGTTTGGGCCTTCAGCAAGTTTAGCTGTGCCGTAAGCTTTAGGTTCTTTACGAACCAAAATGGTCGACAAGCCCGTTTCTAAAGACAAAGCAGTAGCTATAGGAATTCCACCTACTTCAAGGCCTGCTAGAAGTTCGGTATCAGCGGGAATAAGGGACTTTAATTCTAAAGCAATAGACTTCAGTAATTCTGGTTGGCATTCAAATTGATATTTATCGAAATACTCAGTGGACGTTTTTCCCGATCTTAACAAAAACTGACCAGCCAAATGAGAGACGTCATATATTTTTTTAGCTAAGACTTTCACTTTAAATTCCTTAAATTTTCCTAAGCAATCTAGATAGATTTTGCTTTAGGTGCATTAAAACTTATTCTATTTTTTTTTCGTTCTTCCCAAAGCTCTCTAGCATATTTTCTCATGTCTTCAACCGAGTCAAACTCGTCGACAATTTCGACACCAAGCAGAGTCTCTACAACGTCTTCTAATGTCACGATGCCCGTGGTGACTCCGTAGTCATCGATAACAATAAATATGTGTTCTTTTCTTTTAATAAATTGGTCTAAACACGCGGCTACGGATGCTTCTTCTGGGACAGAGTGAATCGGTTTCATAAAGTTGTCGATTGTCATCTCATCAAGATCTTGGGCGTAAGCTTCCATAAGTTTATACCTTAAGATAGCACCTTCAATATTATCCATTGTCTCGTCAAAAACAGGAATTCTGGAAAATTGAATGGTCTTGTGATCGTTGAAAATTTCACCAACAGTCAGTTTCTTTTCAAATCCAAAAACTACTGATCTTGGTGTCATAATATCGGTAACACTTATTTTATTAAGCATAAGCAGGTTTCTGATTACTAAGGATTCTTTTTTATTTATGGTGCCTTCATCTGCACTAAGTTCAGCGGTCATAATCATCTCTTCGCGAGTGACTTTCTGGGATTCCTCACCGCCTAAGACAGAACTTATTACTTCAGACATTATAACGAATGGATAAGTAATATATATAAGTAAAGAGATTGTAAAAGCCGCAAACGGAGCCACTTTTTTCCAATAGACGGTGCCTAGAGTTTTAGGAATAATTTCTGAAAATATTAGGATTACAATGGTAAGAAGTCCCGAAGCAATAGCAAGCTTTGTGTCGCCATAAATTATCAAGACTTGGGCACCAACGCCTGCAGAACCTAAAGTGTTGGCAATAGTATTTAGTGTAAGTATAGCTGCCAAAGGTCTATCAATCTGCTGTTTAAGTTTTAATAACCTAGTTCCAACAATCGGAGATTCGGTGGTTTTTACGGCTATGTAGGCTGGTGTAACAGATAAAATAACAGATTCTAAAAGTGAACAAAGAAAAGATACAACAACTGCAAGGCAGACATAAAAGATTAATAAGCCCATTACTAAAAGAGCCTAGCTGTATTTAAAAAATTGATTTTAACTTTTAAGTGAAGAGCTATAAAGCTCATAATCAGGGGAACCGGGTCGTCGTCCATAATATTAAATATCACTCCTATGTGATTAGTATTTAAGTCATTATTTACCATGACTAATTAAATGAGTATACTGTTCTTATCGTCATAATGGCCAGATCTTTGAATAACTAACCAAGTTCCAAATGCCATTAAAAGTGTAACATAATAAATTCAATTTGAGCTTGGCGAAGCTAACCTCGAAGACTGTAACACTCTAGTATTGGGCGTTAGATTGGCACGGCCTTGTGTGCGAAATTTCAACGTATGTCTTATGGCTTAATTTCGACATCATTCAAAAGTCGTGTTTCTGTTTGTTCTCTGCATCTAAAAAAACACGGCTACCGGTGGACTTTCTTTGCCCTTGGTATTTGCCGTTATAAGGGTTTTTGGCACTTCGATCCATCTTGCAAAACACAAGCTGGCAGATTCTACGGCCAGCCTGTAATCGGATCGGTAAGGAGTTGGCATTGTAAAGTTCTAAAGTAATCTGACCTTTAAAGCCTGGGTCAACCCAACCAGCATTTTGTATAAATAGACCGATGCGACCAATTGAACTTCTACCCTCAACAAAAGCGGTTAAGTTGTCGGGCAGCTCGACGTATTCATTTGTTGTAGCTAGTAAAAAAGAGTGGGCAGGTATAGTGATTTCATCAGCTTCAATAGACCGATACTTTATTTCTGAATCTAAGGAGATAATTTCCATGTCTCTGTCTTCAACAAGCAAGAAGTGGGTTCCTAGCGTGCAATCAATTGATGCTGGTTGCACTGACTCTTTTGTTAAAGGCGAAACATGAAGCTCTTTTTTTTCGATCATGCTAGTCAAAGTAATATCTGAAAGAATCATAAAACCCTTTAAGCGTTTTCTGCAGCTCGTTTATCTTCGTAAGCTTTAACTAAGCCATCTTGAACAGTTCTAGGTGCTGGTGCATATCTTGAAAATTCCATAGTGAATTCACCTTTACCTTGAGTTGCAGATCGTAGTTCTGTAGAGTATCCAAACATTTCAGAAAGAGGAACGTCAGCGGTCACAGTTACAGAGGCTTCTTGAGTGTTTGTTCCTTGAATGATTCCTCGTCTTTGGTTGATTTGACCCATTACAGATCCTTGAAATTCTTCTGGAGCTGAAACTTCAACTTTCATCATAGGCTCTAGGGCCACAGGGTTTCCTTTCATATAGGCCTGTCTGAAAGCTGCCATCGCACAAATTCTAAAAGCCATTTCACTTGAATCCACATCGTGGTAAGCGCCGTCGTCAAGATTAGCTTTTACACCTACTACGGGGAATCCAATCAAGGCCCCTTTTGCCATTTGCTCTTGGAAGCCTTTATCGCAGGCAGGGATAAATTCCCTAGGAATACGACCCCCAGTTACATTGTTTTTGAATTCATAAAGATTTTCAGCATTTGGATCCATCGGCTCTAAGCTTCCAACAACTTTTGCGAACTGACCGGAACCACCGGTTTGTTTTTTGTGAGTGTAGTCAAAAGGAGAAGTGATAGACAAGGTTTCTCGGTAAGCTACTTGGGGCTGACCAGTTACAACTTCACAATTAAATTCTCTGGACATACGTTCTACGTAAACCTCTAGGTGAAGTTCACCCATACCTGCAATGATGGTCTCATTAGACTCTTCGTCTCTAGAGACTCTAAATGTTGGATCTTCTTTTGTGAATTTATTCAAACCTTTGGTGAAGTTTGAAGCAGTAGCTTTGTCCTTAGGTCGGATTGAAAGCGAAATAACCGCATTAGGAATGAACATTGAAGTCATAGTAATATTCACATCACCATCTGTGAAGGTATCTCCTGAAGCACAATCCACACCGAACAAAGCGACAATATCCCCTGCATAAGCAATATCAATCTCTTCCATTTCATCTGAATGCATACGGCCTAATCGAGGAACTTTCACTTTTTTGTTCCCAGTCATATTATAAATAAATTCGCCTTTTTTAAGCGTTCCTTGATAGATGCGCATGTAAGTCAACTGACCATACCGGCCTTCTTCAAGTTTAAACGCTAGGGCCACTAAAGGTTTGTCAGAATCAGTTTCTAAAATAATTTCTGCCTCTTCTTTATCTTGATCTAAACCTTTGTTAACAATATCAGTTGGAGCCGCTAAGTAATCTTCAACGGCATCAAGAAGTTTTTGAACTCCTACATTTTTAAACGCAGAACCACAAAATACTGGCGTCAAATTTAAAGACAATACACCCTTTCTAATGGCAGCCTGTAGCTCTTCGACAGTAGGTTCTTCTTCAGTCAGATATTTTTCAGCTAGTACATCATCAAAGTCGGCGGCTTTACCGATTAATTCTTTACGATATTTAATGGCGTCGTCCATCATCTCTGGTGGAATATCTTTTTCCACTACTTTAACGCCAGCCTCACCTTCGTTATAATAGGCTTTCATAGTTACTAAATCTACCGCACCAACGTGCTTTTCTTCCAAACCAATAGGAATCTGAGCCATAACTGAATTATGTTTTAGTTTTTCGGCCAAGGCTGCGCAAACTCTGAACGGATTTGCACCCTGGCGATCTAATTTGTTTACAAACGCTAATCTTGGAACGTTATATCTGCGCATTTGACGATCGACTGTAAAGGACTGTGATTGAACACCCGCAACGCCACATAAAACAAGAATTGCGCCATCTAAAACACGAAGAGAACGCTCAACTTCGACGGTGAAATCAACGTGTCCAGGGGTATCAATAATATTAATATCGGTATTTTTCCATTTAACGGCAGTTGCGGCTGACTGAATAGTAATTCCACGCTCCCGTTCAAGTTCCATGGAATCCATTTTAGCACCTACACCATCTTTACCGCGCACATCATGAATGGCATGAATTTTACCAGTGTAAAATAAGATTCTTTCAGTCAAGGTCGTTTTTCCAGAGTCGATATGAGCCGATATACCAATATTTCTAACCTTTGTTACATCCCATTTGCTTGCCATACGACCAATCTCCTTTTTTTGCTGTTAGCTTCACAGTTAGGCTTAGACAGCTGTTTGCGTCCCGGCTTCACAGATCCACCTACAGGACTATTTAGAACTAAAATTTCTATAATAATTAATGCACAAAATAAATATACCGAAAAAACAAAAAAATATTCGGTGAAGCCTATTGAATTATCATCAAAAAATTGGGAGTGCAATCGATGGCAGCCATCAAAATAGGCGAATTTGTAAACATTCAAAACCCCTACACCCTGCCTAATCCATTGCACTGTTTATTTCGCATATCATGCAAGACTTAAAGAGGCAGAGAGTCCAATAGAGAATTGAAATTGGCCTAGTGGCTTTGATGGTTTATGTTAGAGCTCTAGTAATATAACCTTGCGTGGTGCCCTGTGAACTTGGATCAAATTCTTAAAGATAAGTTTAAAAAAGAAGCATTTCGCGAAGGTCAGAGACCTATAATTGAAAACGCCCTGGCAGAAACTAATGTCTTCGCTACAATACCTACAGGTGGAGGCAAAAGTCTATGTTACCAATTTTTAGCCGGGCTTCAAAGTGGTCAAGTTATGGTGATCTCGCCATTAGTGGCTCTTATTGATGATCAGCACAAAGAGGCTCAAAATCTAGGCTTAAATTCTTTAAAAATTCACTCTAATCTAAGCTCAAAAGACAAGAAAGAGTTTTACAATAACCTTGGTCAGGCAGATATTTTATTTTTGACTCCAGAAAGATTGATTCAGCCAGAATTTTGGACTCGAACTTTAGAACATCTAAAAGTAAAATATCTGGTGATCGATGAGGCCCATTGTATGTCTCAGTGGGGCAGTGACTTTAGACCAGACTATACAAGAATTCCTGACTTTATCGATCAGTTAAAACAGCCCACAGTGTTAGCGATGACAGCAACTGCGACTTCAAAGGTAAAGGAAGATGTTTTAAGTCGCTTGAAAGAAAAAAGCGAAAAACCATGGTTTTTTCATTCAGCCCCGCTTGAACGCCCCAATATTAAGCTTCAAATTTTTGAAAGCTTTGGCTTCGAAGAAAAATTACAACGAATTGCCTACCAACTAAAATCAATAGAGGGCTCTAAAATTGTTTATTTCGCGCTTATTCAGAATCTGGAAAAGGCTAGTGAAGAACTGGTAAGGCTGGGTTTTCAACATACAAAATATCATGGTCAACTTCCACCTTATGTTAAATTAAAAAACCAAAGGTCTTTTTTTACTGACGAGCGATCGTTAATTTTGGCAACTCCGGCTTTCGGATTAGGTGTTAACAAGCCAGATATTAGAATGGTTTTGCACTTTGAAATGCCACAATCTATCGAAGCCTATTACCAAGAAGTCGGTCGAGCTGGGCGAGATGGCTTAAAAGCTGTGGCCGAATTGATGTACGATAAAGATGACGCTGAAATTCATCTAGATTTCTTGAAGTGGAATCATCCCGAACCGGGCTTCATCACGTCGATATATAATCTAATTTTAGACTATCCTCAGAGATACAAACAAGAGGGTGCAGATTTCCTAAGAGAGAAGTTAAATTTTTATAATAGAAGGGATTTTCGGGTTGAAACCGCATTGAACCTTCTAAAAAGGTGGGATGTTTTGTTGGAAAAAAAAGGCGCATCACCAACACTATCCGACAGAAGTCTACTTAACGATATTCCTGATATCGATGAAGAATTGTACGCGCAAAGGAAAAGGTCAGCTCAAATACGGCTTTTAGATCTGATCCAACTTTTGGAAAAATTTAAAGCGAATTCTATGGGGTTACAAGAAGCCATCATTGAATACTTCAAGTCATGAAAAAACTTAAGTATTTTAAGAATATTGATCCAGTTGATGATTCTGGAGTTGTTGCATGGAGTCCTTCTTTAGAATCAGACCAAATAATAGAGGCTTATCAAAATGGTATCTTTCCTTGGCCAAATGCACAGGGATCAGTTTGTTGGTTCAGCCCACTAATGAGAGGAATCCTTAAGTTCAAAGATTTGAAGTGGTCAAAAAAAGATTTAAAATTTTTTAAAAAAACTTCATTTGTTTTTAAAATAAACGCTAATTTCAAACTTGCTATTGAAACTTGTGCCAAGGCAAAGATAAGTCAGAAAACTGAAACCTGGATAACAAGTGATGTGATCGAAGCTTACACGGATTTGCACCAACAAGGTGCTGCTATTTCGTTTGAAACTTACGAAGGTGAAGACTTAGTCGGCGGTATTTATGGTGTTCTTTCAAAAAATTACTTTAGTGCAGAAAGTATGTTTTATCTAAAATCCAATGCTTCTAAATTTGCTCTTTTTAATGCTGTAGAATTTTTATCCGGAATAGGTATGGCATGGATCGATACGCAAGTGGTAACAGATTTTACGTCTCAATTAGGTGCAAAGGTGATCACCCGACAAGAGTTTTTAGAACTGATAAAGTGATAGGACATTTCTACCGAATTATATTATACTATAATGAGTGCTTTAAGTTTTAGGTTATTGATACCAGGAGCCTCTAATGAAAATCGAAAAAAACAAAGTTGTTTCTATGTCTTATTCTTTATCCAACGGCACTGGTCAAATTTTGGAACTTAGGTCGATTGATAATCCTGTTCAATTTTTGGTTGGGTATGGTCATATTTTACCAAGCTTGGAAAAAAAGATTATAGGAGAGTCCGAGGGCTTCACCGGGCAATTTTTTTTGGACGCGCATGACGCTCACGGGGTTTATGACAAAGCACTTGTTAAAGAGATGAAACCTTCTCAATTTCCTGAAGGTGTAGAACTAAAAAAAGGGATGAAGTTCGAATCCACCGACGCGAAAGGCGAGCCCTTAGCCTTACACATAATTGACATCAAAGGTGAAGTCATTTTGGTTGATGGAAATCATCCGCTTGCAGGAATGCCTCTTAATTTCGATCTAAAAATTTTAGAAATAAGAGATGCGGCCGAAGAGGAAATTTTTCAGGGGAAAGTCCTTACAAGTCTACAGCCCGAATCAGACACAAAACATTAGGGCCTGTTGAACAAGCATCATCTTCGTTGTTGCCTTCGCTTAAATCTCATTCGACGTAGATAAACTACGACTCATTCGATTTTAAGCTTGGACGCCTAGAATCTAATACTTGTTCAACAGGCCCCCTAGGATTAACCAAAATGATTTTCATTTATATAGAGTCCTTTCAAAGTTATACTAAATTTATAATAATGGTTAGGTACATATTATCAAAAAGCTCAAACAGACTCTGTCATTCGCTTTGCACGTGAACGCTTGCAAAGCTTCACGCCAAAGAACTCGCTTTTTGATAATATGTACCTAACCATTATTATAAATTCAGTATAACTGTATAAAGTCCATCAAATTTTAAATTGTGGAGTTTCTTTTGCGGCTTCTTTCTTTAGATCTGAAATCATGTTTTTTAGACCCTCTAAATCGGATTTTATCCGTTCGTTTTCAGCTTTGAAAGATTCTAGTTCATCATAAGCTTTTACTGCCAAGGTGGGTTTTGTGTTTGACTCTAATTCAAATTCATTTTTTTTCCGCCAGAGTCTGGCTTCAGATTCTTCAAGCTTCTTAAGAGTCTTTTTGTACTTTTGATTTAAAAATTGAAGTCGGCCATATATATAGGTCCTGACGAATTCATTCTCATTGAAATTTTCACAGGTGCCTTTGTAAACGAAGCCACTTTTTCCAAATTCAAGCGCAGCATCTTTTTCGCAGAACTGGGAAGCGCCTTCATCAAATCCTTCGTTAAAAACCTGTCGGTCAATTTGAACTTTGAACCTTTGACAAATTTTAGCAAGTTTTGTGAATTCACTTCTGTTTTCGCCACTTAATGCTAATAGAAACGCTTCTTTTCGCCAATTTGTCTTTTCACAACTGCTTTTGGTAAATTGCTGGCAAGCAGACAGAAATATCAAAAATAAAGGAATCCAACGACACATAAACTATTGATAACACAAGTCGGCTATTTTTATTAAAAGATTGTTTGCGTCTAAATTAAACCTATAATTTAAACTCTTTATTGAAAGAAAATAATTATCTACTAAATTTTTTTAATAAAGACAGAAAAAAGTTAAAAACTAAAAACTTAAAGCGAGGTCCTTCCATGAAAATTTTCAATTTAATCACTCTAGCTCTGACTTCCATACTACTTTGTTCTGGTTGCGCAACGTCTCCAGGCAAAAAGACCGCAACGGGGGCAGGTGTAGGGGCCGCTATAGGGGCAGGACTTGGTGCTGTCATCGGACACAGGACTGGAAAGGCTGGCGGTGGAGCTTTAATAGGAGCAGCTGTAGGTGGAGCTTTCGGAGGTGCAGTAGGAAACCGATTGGACAAGCAAGCAAAAGAGCTTGAGGCCATCGCTGAAACTAGACGCACAGACAACGGAATCGTTACCAAGCTGAAGGGTGATATTCTATTTGCAACAGGTAAAGACAATTTAAAGTCTGAGGCTCAAACCAACATCAATCAAATTGCAGAGATTCTTATAAAGTACCCCGAAGATCGGTTAAAAGTATTTGGCCATACGGATACCGACGGTTCAAAGTCACTTAACGCCGCCTTATCACAAAAGCGAGCTAACTCTGTTAAAGCTCAACTAGTTAAGGGTGGGGTTCCTGCGATGTACATAGAAACGATAGGAATGGGAGAATCAATGCCTGTTGCTTCAAATGCAACTGCCAAAGGTAAACAGTTAAACAGACGGGTTGAAATTGAAATCACCGTTGATAAAGACGCCATTAATTCTAAGTGACCATAAGATATAGCCCTTTTGATTAAGAGACTAAATATAGGTGGTTTTCAGGCATTCTTTTAGAAAGTGAATATTGCCTACTGTGCTTAAAATCCAATGTCAAATTTGTGTTAAAGCTTTCATTTTGAAAGCTTTTTTTGGTTTAACGCATGAAAAATGCTGCCTTTTTCTCTATTTATTTGGATAGAATTTAGATGGGGAATGGGGGCACTAATGGCGAACAAATTGGGGTTTATAGTTTTAGCTTTTTTTCAGATATTATTTTTATCTGCGCAGGCATTTTCTGGCACTGTTGATAGATCAGTAGGGACCGCATTCATACAAGGTTACGGGAAAAATCAAATCGAGATAAGCTCTATTTCAATATCATACATGCAGGTGCTTTTCGAAGCTTTAACTCGCACATACAGTATACCTTTTAGGTACCCAGATGATGGTTGCTTTGCCAGAGCCCATAAAACTGCTTTGCTTCTTGAAGATTTGGGCATAGTAACCGCCAAAAGTTTTATCATCGGAGATTTGAAACTGTATACTAATGATAGTCCAAAAGGCTTCGTCAACTGGTGGTATCATGTTGCCCCGATAGTGCACATTAAAGAGATTGATGATGTTATGATTTTTGATCCAACGTCATCTAAAGAACCTTTAACTAAGGCTGAATGGGTAGAAAAATTGACCTCTCATAAATATGGAAGTGTTGATAAGACTTTTGAAACAGAAAGGTACACTTATAGACCAGAAGACGCAGATAAAAATCTTAAAGAGTATCAAAAAGCTGACATCCTTTACATGAAAGATTCATTAGATGTTTATTTAGATCATTTAATGCAAAGAAGAATATTTAATTTAAGGCTTAACGTTTCTTAGTTTGTGGTTAAATACCTATAGCACTGATTTACTGGAACAGATGTCTGACCAAAGAATTCATTTTTAATTCGTGCCATTGAAGCGTAATTATATGGTTTCAAATCTTTTCCAGACACTCTACGAAACAAATTCTTCAAAAAGTTATCTGGTGTATCTGTTACAGCTTGAAAGTTTCTGTGGAAAAATCTACTCCATAAATTTTTATCTAATTTATTTACCAGTCGAACTGCATACTTGTTAGCTAACAAGCCCAGCGCACCGCTGCCAATCAATAGGGCCTCTTGCATCGAATTTAATTTGTAAAATTCGGCTTCAACTCCGTATGGAATTCCGATAGCTAGGGCGCCAATACCCAACAAATGTAATGTTCGGGCATTATTAATCAAATTTTCTGAGACATAAGTGTCTGCTTTTAATTTTTCGGTAACAAAGCTCCACGGTGAAGACGCTAAACCGATCAAAACTGAGTTTCTAAAGATAAAATCCAAATACTCTGGATTCCAGACTTCGTTTCCATCTTGCAAGGTGTAGAAAGCTAGTTGCAAAGGTATAGCATATAAGGTCGATGCCGCAGATGCTCTAAAGATCTCGAAGCCTAAAGGATTCTTTTCAGACAAATAAAATCGTCTGTCACTCGCAAAATTAACTCGGTTTCCACTGTATCTTGCAATCTGCCATCCAGAGCGAATGAATTCATAACCGAATTCATAAATTTTTCGCGTTAGAGATTCATTTCTAGGAATTGTATATAAAAGTGCAGTGCTCATGGCAGCAGAAGCAATGGCTGCACCTGTCCATTCACCGCTTGAAACATAAACCCACGAGGGTCCAATAGTAGCAGCGCCCGTTGCAGTTAAAACCGAAGCCACCGCGATTCCTGAAAAAGAAAGTGTTTTTCCGGTCTCAAGTAAGCTTCGCCCAGTCTGTTTTAAATCGACCCAAACGTTATTAAAGATTGACGAGTTTCGGTCTAATCTTTCAACAAAATTGTGTGGTAGATCCTCCGCAACTATCAAACCCTCTTCTTTCAACCTTAAACTTACTCCAGTGAGATCAGTTTTATTTGACTCTGCAGCAACTGAAAAAGCTTCAGCTGAAAGGCTTGGATTAACAAATTCAGCATAAATCCTTAAATTCTTTTCTGCTTTAGCTTTATTTATATCCGAAGATATTTCAGCCCATAACTCTTTGTATTTACTGGCGTTGTTATCAGTTGGCTTGAAGACCAACACAATCGTATGATTGATCGGTGCAATATCGATCAATTCTTTTATTGAATCAGCTATTTCGCTCATGGTTTTTAAGCCATCAGTGGAAGTCAGTACCATCTTCAAGGTCGGTGACACCTGAGTTACTACCGCTTCGCTCTCGATTTGATTTCTAGAAGGTGATGCTGGGCGATTTTCCACAGCAGTTTGCCCTAAGGCAGCTGAGCCACTTTCAACCTCTGGCGTGATGCCTGAGCCGTAGGCGGGGCTTAATAATAGTAAAAAAGTTGAAATTAAAATTCCAATAGATATCAAGTTCTCTTTTTTCCCTAAGCCGTTCAATTCAAAGCTCCTAATTATAAATTTAAATGATCAAATTACCTAAGCAATTTAATAAAGCAATTGCAATGCCATATGTAGGCCTAACCGACTTGAATGTAAAGAATTCGTAAGGCGAAAAATGTCACACAAGCCCCATAATGGCAGCTGTCGGCCCCTCTGTCGGCCCTCCTGGTTCAGCGCCAGGAATCAACTAGCTAAAAGGCTGTTAAGCAAAGCTAATTTAGCCGGATTAAATTACTGATCCATTGATATAGAGGTTCTTACACTAAGATCTCAATTGGCTTTGCGTGATGGTTGTAATCAGAGGCCATGACATACCCGTAAGCCCCAGAATCCATAACAGCTAGTAGGTCTCCTTCGGAAAGACTGTGGAAACTTCTATCGAACCCTACTACGTCTGAAGATTCACAAATGGGACCAACCACATCAGCTCTGAAAGCAGGCTCTGACTTATCTTTTCTGAAATGAATAGGCAAAGTACGGTGGTGAGCCTGATACAACGAAGGGCGCATTAGGTGGTGCATCCCGGTGTCCACAATAACAAAATTCTTAAACTGATTTTTTTTAATATACTGAACTTCGGTGATTAGTACTCCGGATCTTGCAACTAATGACCTGCCTGGCTCTAGATGAAATTTTAAACCCGTGCCGGCTGTTTTTTTTTGTATCGCGGCCATCCAGTCTTTAATTCTTTGAACCTCTGCTTCTTCATTAGATGAAAAGTAATCGATTCCAATCCCTCCGCCTAAGTCTATGTCAGAAATATCAAATCCTTTTCTTTTGAAAAACTGAACCGTGTCGAGCAGCTTATCTAAAGAAATAATAAATGGATCCAAAGTTTGAATTTGGGATCCTATGTGAAGGCCGACGCAACACAAATTGACGAGCTCTTGAGACTTAAGAAGTTCCGTTATTTCAGAAAAATCATCATAACTCACACCAAATTTATTTTCCCTAAAACCGGTGGCAATATAAGGGTGAGTTTCAACTGAAATATCGGGATTTATACGTAAGCCGACCTTTACTTTTTTGTTTAAACTTTTAGAAATTTCTATTATACGTTTTAATTCTGGAGCGCTTTCCACGTTGATTAAACCAATACCTCTATTGATAGATTCTGTGATTTCGAATTTGGTTTTACCGATTCCTGAAAATATAATTTCCCGAGGCTCAAAACCTGCTTCTAAAGCAAGCACGGCTTCACCCCACGATACCACATCTGCAGATAATCCCTGTTTTTTCACTAAGCTTAATAGGTTCTTGTTTGTATTCGCCTTCAAGGCGTAATGAATGGCGTAATCTAATTTGGATTGATTTACGGTGTAGGCTTGAATTCGATTTTCTATGGACTCAGTGTTATAAATATAGGTTGGTCGTTCGTATTTCTTCAAGATGTCAGGAATCGCAATGGCGCCACTTACCTTATTAAGATGCAGAATGTTGTCAAGGTAGATGTAAGATCGAAAACTCATATAAAATAAAATCCTTTTAGATTACTTTTGATCTAAACCAAATTCTGTGTGCAAAGCAATAACGGCTTCTTTCGCTCTATTTTCAGGAACTACGGCTGACACTTTAATATCGGAGGTAGTTACCAGTTGAGGCGCTAATTTTAGGTTGGCCAAAACTCTAAAAAACCGTGCTGCAACACCAGAGTGGTTTCTCATTCCTACCCCGATAATTGAAACTTTAGCCATTTCGTCCATATACTGAACGCTGGCCTTGCTGCCAACAAGATCTTTGACAGTCTGTGAAGCTATGGTCCAATCACTTTGAGGAATGGAAAAGGCAAGTCGCTGCTTTTCCTCCATTATGGATTGAGAAATAATATCCACTACAACTTCTTTTTCAGAAAGTTTAGTGAAAAAATCTGATAAGAAATGCTCATTATCAGGTAGCGGAAAGATTTTAATAATGGCTGTTTCCATCTCGTTGGTAACAGCAGATACTACGGGATTTTCCATAATTTTTTCCTCAGGTAAGATCCATGTGCCTTCTACATCCTCGAATGCTGAGCGCACATGTAAAGGGGTGTTATATTTTGCGGCAATTTCTACGCATCTAAAATGTAGCACTTTTGAACCAAGTGAAGCCATTTCCATCATTTCATCAAAACTAATTTCTTTTATCTTTTTAGCCTTCTCGACTATTCTGGGGTCAGATGTGTAGACGCCTGAAACATCCGTAAAGATTTCACAAACAGAGCCAGGTAGAGCGGCTGATAAAGCTACAGCAGTGGTGTCTGAACCTCCACGACCAAGAGTAGTTACTCTGAAATTCGAATCTACTCCTTGAAAACCTGCTACAATAGGAATTTTATTTTGCTCTAAACTATTCAGTAATTTAGAAGAGTCGATACTTTGAATACGTGCTCTGGAAAAAATAGAGTCTGTTTGTATTCCTAACTGAAACCCTAAAAAAGATTCTGTTTGAATACCTCTTTTTTCCAAGGCCATTGATAGCAATGACATTGATACTTGTTCTCCCGAAGCGAGCAAAGAATCATAGGCTGGACCGCGGTAATTAGGGTAGATGTCGTTTGCTAAGCGAACAAGCCTATTGGTTTCCCCCGCCATCGCAGAAACCACAACTATGGGCTTTTGACCCATACCTAGCCCTCGCTGGACTGTATCTGCAACGCTCTCAATTCGCTCGATAGAACCAACGGAAGTTCCACCAAATTTTTTGACATATATATTTTTTAGCATAGATCCAATTTATATTGATTTAGAGGCTTAAAGGCTAGTAGAAATACGAATTGAAAGAATTACACCTGATCATTGCCGGGTCGCAAAATTGACAATAGCCCCTCTGGAAGTGACTAATGTGAATATTACTATAAATGTCCTATGGATATTTGGGGATTAAGATCTGGGGGGATCAATGTATAAAAATTATTCTACAGCTATATTTGCTTTTTTAAGCTTAACGATTTTTTGTCAGTTAACGTTAGCGTCGCCATCAACATCAATGGCTAGAGTGCCACATATATTTACAGGAAATTCACCGGCACCAGAATACCAAAGTTACCCCAAGTACCAAAATAAGGTAGATCAGCGGGACTCCACCGACTTTAATAGCTATTATTTAAATTTAGAAAAAGTGAATGCATTGTCCAAGGCGGGTCAGGTGCGAAGTGTACACGCACATGTCAGAAACATTGCTAAAGACGGGATTTGTGCTGGTACTTGTTTTAGAGTTTTTATTTACGTAAATGGTGATGTAAAAAGTGGCGAGCATGTGGCTACTTTTGCGGTGTCCCCGGGAACCGGTCGAAGAACACCACTGGCGAACAATGCTCCACTTAGACGATTTACTCGCTCGCTTACAAGCTTTGAGCGACCAACGCAATATTATAATTACGACATGTACAGAATTTACGGCTCTAAATCTTATCCAGGCAAAATTCCGAATATGCCAAATGCGATGTTCTTTATGGATGCGATTGCACTGCATGGATCCTTTGACACGGTCGATGGAGAAAAAAGGTCACATGGATGCATAAGAATGTTTCCGGATGAATCATACTTCGTGCATAGTTTAGCTATCTTGGCCGAAGGTAATATGACATTTGACGTTTTACATACGCGGTAAATGCTTTTTAAAAATTTGTTTTTAAGTCTAAAACTACATAATTGAACCAAGAAAAAGTGAAAACTTTTTCGTTGTCGGCGCCGCCCTCAAGTGTTCTAAAGCCAAGTCCTAGAGTTGAGTTTTCACAAATTTTTCTTCTAACTTTCAAAGCTGCGTCTATTGCTCTGCCCTGTGGGGCTACAGCTGCATCCACTTGAAAATTTAGAAACCATTTTGATGCAAAGTTTTTCTGATATTCAAAGTAGATTAGTGGCACTAAACCAAAGTTCTTATAAGATTCATTTGTGGTCCCTTGCGACAGAGTGATTTTGGCATCTCGAGCTTTCGCAGTAAAACCAAGATTTATCTGATTTTCGCCAAACCCCCAGAAGCCATAAATATATGATACTCGATAAGAATTAAACTGATAATTGACTGCTAGGTCTTGGGTGTTCGGGAACAGAGTTCCATTGAAATTTACATCTTGGCTTGCTCGACCTCTGACATTTAACTCAGAAGGTGCATACAGACCTCTAACAGCGTGGTGATCATTGAATCTGTAAACACTCTCTAGCCTATAGTGAAAAAAAGGACCGTCATCAATGCCGTCGATTTCCAGTCGGGTTCCACCACTATTCGGAGGAATCTGCACGTCGTTACGGTTCTGCCAAACCGCTCCGGTTTCAACTGTCAAATCGATATTGTTTTTTGCGTAACTGTTTTGGTAAGTAAAAAATAAAAATATAGCAAATGACAACATTATGAAATTAAAAAACATAGATAACTTCCCCCCTGACGCACTTTCGATTAAATGATTACTATAAATAATTTGGTGAAGTTTTAGTAGTTACTAATTATTAAACTAGCAGCGACTAAACCAGCTGCGTAGTTGGTAGCAGAAATTTTAGATCATTTGGGCCTGTTGAAAAAGCACCATCTTCGTTGTTGCCTTCGCTTAAATCTCATTCGACGTAGATAAACTACGACTCATTCGATTTTAAGCTTGGACGCCTAGAATCTAATACTTTTTTAACAGGCCCATCTGGTTACTGACTTAAAAAAGAGCTTAAACATAATTTTTTTGTACACTATTTTGTGGAACCACCCATGGGTTCTGCTGTGTAAATACAAGATATTGGCGTTCCCTACGGGAGTCGAACCCGTGTCTCATCCGTGAAAGGGACGTGTCCTAGGCCTCTAGACGAAGGGAACAATTAGACAAAATGGTGATCCGTCATGGGCTCGAACCATGGACCCTCTCCTTAAAAGGGAGATGCTCTACCAACTGAGCTAACGGATCAGCAAGAGCTCCTAAATTCAATTTTTAACGTAAAATAGTCAACCCTTTTTCTACATTTTTAAAAAAATTAATTTACTTCTTATTAAAAAGAGGACTTAGCCAAAGGGTCTGCTTACGACTTGGGCCGACTGAAACAACATCGACAGGTGTACCAGTCTCTTTGGCTATAAATCGTACATAATCTTTTGCTGTCTCTGGTAGGTCTTCGAAATTTTTAATGTCTTCGATATTTTCTGACCATCCTTTAAAACTTTTATATATAGGCTTTACGTCTTCAACATCCCACGAAGACATAGGAAACTCTTCGACTTGTTCACCGTTAATTTCATAGGCCATACAAATTTTTAACTCATCCATGCCGCACAAAACATCCAACTTCATCAAAGCAAGTGATGTTAAACTATTCGTTCTAATCGCGTATTTCAAAGCTACTAAATCTAACCAGCCACATCGTCTGGGGCGACCGGTTGTGGCTCCAAATTCGGCACCTTTAGTTTGTAAAAACTCTCCAGTCTTGTCGTTTAGCTCGGTGGGAAAAGGACCAGAGCCCACGCGGGTGGTATAGGCTTTTGTAATGCCCACAACTTTATCGATAAACATTGGTCCAATTCCAGCGCCAACGCATGCTGATCCAGCAAGCGTAGAAGAACTTGTTACAAATGGGTAAGTGCCATGGGTAATATCAAGCAGGGTGCCCTGAGCGCCCTCAAACAGCACGCGCTCGCCATCTTTTAATGCCTTATAAACAGACCAAGACGCGTCCTTGCATCGATAAGGGGAAAGCTTCTCAGCATAAAGTTGAATTTCTTTAATAACCTCGTCTACCGAAATGGGCTCTTCATTATAATATTTTTCTAAAAGAAAGTTTTTTTCGTTTAAACTTTTTTCAACTTTTTCTCTAAGTTTGTCTGCAGGAAGAAACAGATGACCAAAAAGCAGTGCGCGTCTAGATGCTCTGTCCTCGTAAGCGGGGCCGATACCTTTACCTGTAGTTCCAATTTTCTCATTCTTTAGTGCTTTTTCACGAGCAGCGTCTAGTCTACGATGGTAGCTCAAAAGAACAGTTGCACCCTCTGAAATTTGCAGCTGTTTCGGATCTTGAATAAGATCGTTTTTCTGTAAAGCTTCGATTTCCTTTAAAACTTGCTGGATGTCCAAAACCACACCTGCTGCTATAAGACATTTCGTATTTGGATGTAATATGCCCGAGGGCACAAGATGAAGCACTGTCTTTTTACCATCAACAACTAGTGTATGGCCTGCATTGGCCCCGCCCTGATAGCGAACGACGTAATCTGACTCTGCCGAAAAGACATCAACAACTTTGCCTTTACCTTCATCGCCCCACTGGGACCCAACAACTATAGTACCTGGCATGTTTTGCTCCTTTAATTCAAATTTACTTCAGTAATCGATTCCCCATTGTTGCTGCGCCTTAAGCGTTTTACAATACGCTTTTGGGCTTGCGCGCGGCCCCATGCTTTCGGGCTTATAGATTTTTAGCCCAGGGGACGTTTGGAGGCAAAGAGTTTCGTGGCTTATGCCCTTCAGTAAAATATTTGATTAAAACATCGGAGGCTTCAAGACAAGATTTTTCAAAAGCCTGTTTGGTGTAGGCTCCAAGGTGGGGAGACCAAAAAATTTTTGGATGCTGCCGGATTATTGAGTCAGAATTTAACGGCTCTGATTCGAAGGTGTCTAGCCCTACATGCTGTAAAATTCCTTGGTCCAAAGCCTCTAACATGTCATGGGTATTTACTAATTCGCCACGTGCACAATTAATTAAAATTTTGTCTACTCCGAAATGGGCCAGGGTATGACGATCAATAATCCACCTAGTCTCTGAAGTTAGAGGTGTATGAAGAGTAATAGCATCGCAATGAGTGAAAAGTTCTAAGCGTCCTAGTTTTTCAAGTCGTGAATCGACAACATCACCTACATTCAGATAGGGATCATGGTAGTAAACTTTTAGCCCTAGGCTTAGGGCTCTGCTTGCGACCTCCCTGCCGATGCGTCCTAATCCAAGAATACCTAAGCTTCGTCCATTAGCTTCAGTTCCTAAGTTCAACTGGTTTTTCCACTTGAACTTGGGATTTGAAATAGAATAAGCAAAGTTATTTCTTAAGGACATTAGAAGATGAAGTATAGTTAAGTCTGCAGTGCTTAAGACATTCGCTTCTGGTGTGTAAAAGGTAAGTATAGCTCTGTTTTCTAGAGTTTTAAAATCAATATGATCAAACCCACTGGTAGCTGTGCCGACAATTTTTAAGTCTTTATAATGATGGATAAGTTTTTCATTTAAGCTGGTTTGGGACCTTACCATTAAGGCCACGACATTTTCGGATTCATGTTCTAATAAGTTAAAGGATGAAAGTCTTAACACTTGGAATTGTGGCAGGTGAGCGCTGAGCTTGGCTTGAACCCATAGAGGTATTTGAGTTGTGAGATAGATTTTTTTTAAACTCATTTTGAAAAACTCTTAAAGACTTCTTTAAAAATAGCCATCGCTTTGTCTTGTGTATCTTGAGTTATGTGGCCCATGTGACCCCATCTTAAGATTTTGTCTTTCAAATCACCCTGACCACCCGCTAGGTAAAGACCACTATGTAACAACGATTTCTGAAATTCTTTTACGTTAATGTTTCTGGGTAGATAAAATGCACTAAGTGAAGGAGAGGGATCTTCGCTAAAATAGCAACAGCCTAAATCTTCTAAAAAATTTCTTGTTTGCTTCTGCCAGTTCAGACTTTGTTCAAAATAATTGTTCCACCCTAAAGATTCGATGGTATTAAGCCTGTTATGCAATGCATAGATCATGTTTACTGGGCTACTGAAGTTGGTTGTGTTTTGAATATTCATTTTTTTTTCAGGAACAAGGTCAAAATAAAATCTTGGTGTTGTAGATTTTAAGACCTTGTCCCAAGCACGGTCTGAAAAACTGATAAATGATAAGCCAGTCATTAAACCTAAAGATTTTTGCGATCCTGCAATAAGTCCGTCAATTTTATATTCATCCATTGGCAAGTTCATACAACCAACCGCCGTTATTCCATCGACTAACAACAGGCAGTCTGGTTGCATTTCACGTAAGACTTCAGAGATTTCGTTTATTGGATATTTAGTCGCCGTAGACGTTTCGCACGCATGGATTAAAAAGGCCTCGTAGGGCTTATTAGAAAGTTTTTTTTTGAACAAGTCCATATCAAATTTTTGGCCCCAAGGTTGGGTCATGGTATCGACTTTACATTCAAATTTACTAGCCATCTGGGTCCATCGCTCACCAAACTTTCCGGCTTCAAAACTTAGTACATGAGATGACGGTGATAAAGGATTCACAAGGCAAGCTTCCATGGCTCCAGTACCAGTGGCATTTAACAAAAATACGTGATTATCTGTTTGAAAAAAATTTTTTAATTTTTTTAGGACATTGGCAAAAATAACTTCAAATTGTGGTGTTCTGTGATGAATGGGGTGTTGGGCCAAAGCCTTTAAATCTTCACTGGCAATTTGAGTCGGTCCTGGACTAAAAAGCAGTGTAATATCAGATTCTTTCATAAACTTGTTCTATCACTTATTCGGTCCATTATTAAAGCGATAAAATAGAGGTGAGTGAATAATATATTGGCCTGAGCTAGTGAAAGTTGTACACCTAAAGATGGTGATCACTTGTTACGACACCTTCGACGTATTACAGTATCGACTTAGAGCTGCGCTTTCCTATGGCCTATTTTGGGCGAGCAACGAAATCGGAAGCTAGTTATCAGCGGTGGGACTTATAGAATTATGATTTTGGGTCAAATTTTTAGCAAGTTATACATTATGATTTTCATCCTAACTTCCGGGTGCGGTTATCAGTTTGGCTATGGCAATCGTTCCCTTCCTATGGGTGTGAAAAGTGTTTACATACCTATATTCAAAAATGAAACCTATCAAACTGGCGCTGAGGTACAATTTACAAACGCTTTGATTGCAGAAATTCACGATTCTAAAATCGCTAGAATTGCAGATAAAAAAAGTGCAGAAGCCACTCTGAAGGGCAGAGTTATACGTGTCGACTTTGAGCAAGCCAATATTGATAGTAGAACTCGAGATGAAGATACAAAAACTTCAGGTATCCGAAATTTACCCCGGGGTACAGTCATAACTACGGAGTATTTGGCTAGAATAACTTTGGAAGTTCAAATGTACAAAGACGGTAAATTAGTATGGAAGCAATGGTTAAGGGATGAGCGCCTTTACGATGCACCACAGTTAGGCCTTGAAGGAATCAATACGGCCAACGCAAATTACAACAGAACCGCAAGAGAGCGTGTGGTAAACGATTTAGCTAGAGTGATGATGCATGAATTGTATGGACGTCTTACAGAAAATTTTTAGTTTTACGCATCGATAGCAATTTGATTTCAAAACAATCTAGCTTTATGTTGGCAATCCTTAGCTCTTTCGTTTAATCTTAAGGTATGACAAAGTCTTGGGATTTAAGAACACTCCAACAAAGCTTCACGGCAAACAAGGTTTGCACATCTTACACTGTAACCGGTGAAGATTCTTACTTAGTCCAAGAGGCATTGACCAATATAAAATCCTACTTCGAAAACTTAGGTGTGAACTTTGATTTCAATTTTGATTGTATCTATTTCAGCGAAAAGAAAGCGGCTGACATTGTAGATATCATTGAAACTCTGCCAATGATGTCGCCATATAGACTCGTTGTTATAAAAGAGGCTCATCTGATTAAAGAAAAAGATTGGGAGATGCTTAAAAAATCGATTGATAAAGGGCTTTCACAAACCGTCATAGTTTTTGTACATGAGGCAAAATTCGATAAACGAAAAAAAATATATAAGTGGATTTCAAGCGAAACTCAAGTAGTTGAGCTAATAACACCTTACGAAAACCAAGTGCCAGTGTGGATACATTACATGGCTCAAAAAAGTGATTTAACACTAGATCAGGGAGCGGCTTTACAATTATTGCATCTGGTTGGCGTAGACTTAATTGAAATCAATAATGAAATTTTAAAGCTCAAGAGTTTTTTTTACGGACAGAAATCTAGTCTTGAAATCAACGATATTTTAAAAGTTGTTTCAAAAAAAAGAATTGAAAACATATTTGACCTTACTGCTGCCATCGCTTCAGGGCATAAATCTTTGGCTCTTCAGCTTTTGGCTGATCTATTAGACCAGGGGCAAAACGAGGTAGGGATAGTATCACTTATCAGTCGCCACATGAGAATTTTAAATAAGGTTATAGAAAACTCAGGACTAAATTTATCACAAAAACAGTTGGCAGCTAAGGTTGCTGTTTCACCTTTTTTTGTAAGCCAATATATAGAGCAAAGCAAAAAGTGGGACCTGCAAAAAATGAACTGTATATTTGAACTATTACTTGATACAGATAAGGCTTTAAAAAGCTCGCCTATATCTTCCAAAATTTGGCTAGAGAATTTTATTATACAGGCTTGTTACTTGTCATCAGCGGTAAGCAGCCACTTAACTAGCAAAGAGCTAAATCAATATTAGCCCGAAATAGAGCTAACTTTTAGGACGGGCTGATTGTATTTATATATGACGAAAGTCTAGAGACTTTTCTAGAAGCTGTGTTTCTGTGAAACAGACCCTTTTTTGCCGCTTTATCAACCCGACTAGAAAAATCTTTTAGCATCTTTTGAGCTGCTTCCTTATCACCACTAGTTACGGCTGCTCTAACCTTTTTTTCAATTGTTCTAACACCAGCTTTTGTGTGAGTGTTGGTAGCATTTTTTTTTACTGTTTGGCGTGCTCTTTTAGCTGCCGATTTGTGATTTGCCATTTAATTCCTTTTTACTTTTCGTTGCATAAAATCAAAGGCCATTTAATTATCATAGGTAAGGGGTATACGCAAGAAACAACAAAATCTTTGAATTTAGGGTTTAAACAAAA
Source organism: uncultured Pseudobdellovibrionaceae bacterium (assembly GCA_963803705.1). Taxonomy (GTDB): domain Bacteria; phylum Bdellovibrionota; class Bdellovibrionia; order Bdellovibrionales; family UBA1609; genus JAMLIO01. Next base: position 628,739 of record CAWDNU010000001.1, read on the forward strand.
ATGTCAGTTAGAGATTCAGATATCTTAAAAAACAAACAAAATCAAGGGTTTGGGTCTACTAAAAGATCAAAATCGTCAGTTACTAAACTTGCTGGCTTAATGTCAGTCGGCACTCTTATTAGCAGAATACTTGGTTTCGTTAGAGACAGGCTTATAGTGCAGTTCTTTGATGTCCAAATGGCTGACAGCTTTTACGCGGCTTTTCGACTACCTAATTTTTTTCGGATTCTGCTTGGGGAAGGAGCTCTGTCGGTTTCGTTTTTGCCTGCTTATATAGATTTGAAATATCGAGCAGACGGCAGCGACAAACTGTTAGCAGGCACAGTCTGGACATTTCTAACCATTTTAAGCGCTACGCTTTCTGTTCTAGCAATTTACTTTATGTCTGACCTCATGCCAATGATCGTAGATGCCCAGAACCTGCAGCAAATACCTGGTAAATATGAAACCACTCTTTTGTTTTCAAAGATCATGTTTTCTTACTTATTTTTAGTAAGCCAGTTTGCATTTTTTATGTCGCTACTCAATTCTCACGACGAATTTTTTATACCTGGGCTGGCTCCTGCTGCTTTTAACCTGATTGTTATTCTAGTTATTTTAATTCAACCAAATATCCTGGGTGTAGCTGGGGAAGCTCTACCTTTTGCCATTATATTTGGTGGAATTGGTCAAGCTTTACTCGTCTTCTTCAAAGCTTTTCAAATAAAGATCATACCAAAACCAAATTTCTTTTTCTTAAGCCCTAAGTTTCTTCAAGTGCTTCGAAGAGCGGCACCGAGTATGATTGGCATCGGAGCCATTCAATTTCTTGGGGTTTTAAACTTGGGTTTTGCAAGCTCGTTAGATCCAGGGTCGATCACTTACTTATATTTAGCTGATAGATTACTAGAATTACCTCAATCAATTTTAGCGATTAGTTTGGGAGCAGCTCTGTTGCCTGCATTAACATCTTTATGGGCCGAAGACGACAATCAAAGCTTTCTTAGCCAAATATACGAAACAACCTCCATGTACTACTTTTTAGCTATACCGTCGGCAATAGGCCTGGCAGTGCTTGCAGAGCCTATGGTGACCTTATTATTTTCGACAAAAAATTTGACCCACGAGGGCTTAAAAGTAACTTCAACCTTAGTTCAAGTTTACTCTATAATGTTGTTAGTTGCTGGAACATCCAGGTTATTGTTACAAGGGTTTTACGCTGTTAAAAACACAGTTTACCCGGCCGTAGGGTCTTGTTTGATTATAGCTGTGCATTATTTTCTAGCGCCTGAACTGATGGCTATCTTTGGACTGATGGGATTGGTGATTTCAACCACAGCGTCTTCTTTGCTAGCATTATTTCTTACATTCATTAGCTTTCAATTTCTAGTAACTCCGATGAGCTTAACTCAATTTTTTAGACCTTTACCTTCGCTACTTTTACTAAATTTACTAACTCTTTTAATATCCTACGGAACCTTAATAGTTTGGCAGAGTGAAAAATCTTATCTATTACGAAACATACTACTAATTTTTGGAATCAGTATATCGGTCGCAGTATACTTTATAGCCGCAAGAATTTTCAAATTTGATCAGGTTAAAGTTTTTTTTAGGATTTTTAAGCGACTAAAAAAGTAGAATAAAAAAGAATACTTAAACTTAGCTAAACTTACCTAAACATTGACGTCAAAAATTTGAATTCGAAATTATCATCATTCAAATTTAGCTCTTAGAGATTCAATCTCTTCAGCTTTCAAAACTACTTTGGCTTCTTTCCACAGTTGTTCAAGATCACTTAGTTGAAGGGTTTCAAAATTTAGGTTTTTTTCTTCAGCTAAATTTTTCATACAGGAACGTCTTTCAAGATATCGTTGATTAGCTACTTCAAGAGCTAAAGAAGGATTAATTTCTAAATGTCTTGCTACTTGAACAATCGTAAATATTAGGTCTCCAAGTTCGTGCGCTTGTGCAAGTCGCCCCTGGTGCAAACTTTGCTTAAGCTCTAGAAGCTCTTCTGAGACTTTTTCTAAAACAGCTTCTGCACTAGGCCAGTCGAAATGAGCTCTATCTTTAAGTCCTAAATGGTAAGTGCATTGAAGCGGGTCTTTAGTCATAAGCTTTTTCTAACTTGTAGATTTGCACTACGCAAACATCTATTTTTCTGTGAAATTTTTTTATGAAATTTGGCTTTTTCTGTGCTTTAGGCGAGTGAGACCCATTATTTTCTACAAGTTAAGGCTTCCTTTTACCGATATGTAGTCATATAAATTAACTTAATTAAAGTATTATTTAAATTTTACGTCGTGGAAGAAGTTATGCTAAAGAAATAGTTGAGACTACGGCAAAATCTTAACAGCAAATTAGAAATTATGAAAAATAAAAATCAAAAAGATTCTAAGCCAAGCCGCAAACTTTACCAGTCTATTGATCAGACAAGAACTTTTGAAAGCTGGGTCAACAAACAAGAACTCAAAAACTCGTACTTTTTTAGTTTCCTCGTTCTTGTGGATAGAAAATTTTCTTTGAAAAGCTTAGCAATTTGGGGTGGATTCTCTATATTTTTCTCTTTTTTACTGTTCGCAAAATTTGACTATCAACCTGTTATTTATGAAGGTGATGTTGCGTTGAAAGACGTTAAATCCCCGTTAAAGTTGAACATGATAGATATGGTAACAACTGAAGCAAAAAAAGAGGTTGCTAGGAAAAATGTGCTTTCAGTTTTTAAATACATCCCTCAGGGACCTGAAAAACAATTAGATCAAATATACAATACTTTTTCAAACTATAGGCGCTTTGTGCTTCAAAAGAAAGATGATCTGATTAACAAAGAAGACTTCGAAAAGAGCTTGGGTCTTAAAATTAGTGATAGAACATTTGATTGGCTACTTGAATCCAAATTTTCCGCAAAAATAGATAATACTCTTAGAGCTGTTTTGAAAAATTGGTCCACTCAATTCCTGGCTGACAGTCCTGAAAAGCATATCTTACCAAATCAGAAGTACCTAAATCTATTAAGTTCATACAGCGATAGGGCCGATGAGGCTAGAATTCCAGTAGACTCGCTGAAGGATATTTACAGACGCAGTCTTTTGAAAAGAGACCTTCCGCCCAGGTTCAATAGCTTGTCAAAAATAAACCAAAGCAGAGTTTTAGATCTCGCTTTTGACCTTTTAAAGCCAAACGTCATCTTTGATTTAGAAACCACCCTAAGGCGACGTAATCTTGCTACCGAAGAGATCCTGCCTGCGACAATCTCTATCAAAAAAAATCAAACTATTGTCAGTGCTGGATCTATTGTTAATCTAGCTGACGTGAAAATTGTAAATCAGATTAGAAAAATTCAATACGAAGACAAAAGAGTCTATGTACCTGTGGGAGTAGCGTTACTTTTCTTCCTTTTTATTATCATAGCTTCGAACTTAATTGGTGCGTTTAAGCTTATTGAACGAAACCTGGATTACAGAACTAACATTTTGTTCCTAGTTTCTATTGTAAGCTTAGGAATTTGGAAGGTTTTGATGTTTGTGCTTGAAACGTCGCTGGTGCAAAAATTTGGTGGTAGCTACCCCCAAGAGGTACTAGTTTTGGCAACCCCTTTTGTAGCTCCGATCATAATCGCTGGTCTAATCACTCGTTCCCCTTACCTTTTATTCATGTTTACGTTTTTTAGTTCAGTTGCGTTTGCGTTTTTAGTCGATCAAAGTTTTTCTACTTTTGTAATAGTAAGTATATCCAGTTTTGCAGCTATTCGTACAATCTACGCTTGCGAAACAAGAAACGACGTTTACATATCTGCATTTTTATCGGCTTTAGTGGGTTTTGTGATCAGCTTAGTTTTCATTTTTGTGAACCAACCTGATGCTCTAATATCAGTTGATTCATGGATTTTATTAGTCGGATCCTCTTTGCTTGGGGCCGCGCTGAGTTCAGTGATCACTTTCGTTATTGTACCGGTTATCGAATCTCTTTTTGAGTTTTCAACTGACTTGAAACTTTTGGACTTAGCAAGCATGAATCATCCTTTACTACAACAGATGATGGTCAAAGCGCCGGGCACTTATCATCATTCAATGGTTGTTGGGAGCATGTGTGAAGCTGCAGCCAGAGACATTGGGGCAGATGCATTGATGAATAAAGTGATGGGTTACTTTCACGATATAGGTAAAATGGAACACCCAAGCTATTTTATTGAAAATCAAAGAAAAGGTGAAAACCCTCACGATCATATTTCACCTCATCTAAGTAAGACCATAATTGTTGCTCACGTGAAAGATGGGGTAGAGATGGCATTAAAGGCAAAGCTAGGGCAAGAAATCATTGATGGAATTAAGCAGCATCATGGAACAACTCTGGTTTCTTATTTCTATAACCGTGCTCTAAAATCAGCTGAAAAGGACGAAATCGTCAATGAAGAGGAATTTCGGTACCCTGGGCCTAAACCGCAGTTCAAAGAATCTGCGATTTTGATGTTAGCAGACAGTATTGAGGCTGCCGCGCGAGCAATGGATGACCCTAACCCTATAAAATTAAGTCACTTGGTTGAAAACATGATTGAGAAGAAAATCGTAGATAGCCAGTTAGATGAGTGTGATTTGAATTTTGTCGAGCTTACTCTTATCCGAAAGTCTTTTTACAGAACCGTTCTAGGTATTTATCACCACAGGGTTGATTACAAAGACACCACCGGATCTGTTAAAAAGATTGTAAACAAAACGGCCAATGCATGAAGGTTCAGATTATAAATCAGCAAACGGAATTTAGAATTCCTAGAGCTGATCTAACACGGTTTGTCCAGGATTTGACTGCAAAGATAATAAGGCTTAACAAAGCTAACAATATTTCTAAGGTTATAATTTCCAATTTTAAACTTATGAATATCAACTTAGTATTTGTAACTAAAAGACAAATCAAATTTCTAAATGCAAACTTTAGAGGAAAAAATAAAGAAACTGATATCTTAAGTTTCAAAGCTTTTGAATTGGACTGCTTCGGAGAACTGGTATTTTGTCCTAAGGTTATACTTGGCAATGCTACACGAGCCGATTGGCCTATCAAATATGAATACCTTTATATGTTAACACATGGTTATTTGCATTTGCTTGGTTTTGATCACCAGTTGGATAAAGATGAAAAAAAGATGATTGGTTTTCAAAATGAACTATTTAACAAAATAATTAAGAATAAAAAATATGTAGTCAAAGACTTAAACTAGGTTTATGTCTAGACTGTTTTAAACTCTTTAAGCCGATATGTAGGATAATGGAAATACTGATATTTACTACCTTTGCAATTATCGTTGGTTTTGCTGTTATTAATACTGCCATCAATGTTTTTTCGTACCTTCAAAAGCCTGAGTTGGTGTACAAGCTTTCGGCTTTGTTCTGGTCAACATTAATTGTAAGTTTCATATTGCAAGGTGCTGCTCAAAACAATAAGTTGATGATTTTAGCAAGCTTTGCATTTTCATTAATTCCAGTTAATCTGCTATGCTTAAGTCTTTACGCGATTTTGGATAAAAAGTATTTCTTAAATCTTTCAATTGGCTCAGGTTTTATCTGCTGTTTAGCTATGCTGGTAGCGTATGTAACTGATCTTCCGTTTGTTTACTGTGCGCTTCCTTTGTCTTTGGGAGCTTCTGTTCCGTTGGGTCTAACTGCAATTGAGCTCTTCAAAGCTGAAAGAAATCGAAAGATTTTTAGATTTATTAGCTTGGTACTAAGTCTATTTTTAGTTCACGGATTTAATTTTGCTTTCTTTAGATTAGATCCTACGACACAACTTTGGGGTTGGCCGATCTCTTATGCCTTATTTCAAGCTATCGCTGCTTTACTACCTGCTGCGACTCTGTCAGAGTTTCACTTCAGAGAAGCAAGCAGAATGAACCATGTCATCGATCAGCAGACGTTACATTTAGAATCTGCTAATAGGAATTTAAAAAGCACTGTAAGTTTTAAAAATTTTTTATTTAAGACTTTGGCCCATGATATTTCAACACCTTTGCTAATTGCTAGCTCCTCTTTAAAAACTATCAAGGCCAACAACGAATTATTGCTAGCAGACATGAATTTGATAAGGGTAGATCGGGCCATCGAAAAAATTGTTCAAATTTCAAAAGACTTAAAAGAGATTGAATCAAAGCAGCTACAAATTAGTAACTGTAGTGTATTAGAGTGCATCCAAAGCGCGGAACAAAATATCAATTCCTTGCTTGCAGATAAAAAATTGAAGTTGCAGTATGATTCAAATCTGTTGGCAGGTATAGGTATTTTTGTACACAAAACATCATTTGTTAACTCTGTTTTAGGAAATCTACTTAGAAACAGTGTTAAATTTAGTCCTAAAAATAAAGCTATTTCTATTGATTCTGGTTTTGAGCACGAAAATAAAGTCTGGATTACTATTAAAAACTTTGGCAGTCCGATTCCAAATGATAAAATTGAAAATATATTTGATTTTAATTTTGAAAAAAGCAGCTTGGGAACCGAAGGAGAAGAGGGTACCGGTTGGGGTCTACCTATTTCCAAGGTTTTTCTGGAAAACTACGAAGGGACTTTAAGTATAAGCTCCACGCCAACTGAAGATATCAGGCTGGACTTAATTGAAGCTAGGATTACAATTACGGGTAACGAATTTAGCTTAAGCACCCTGAGTGTCAGTTAAAAAATGCTCAAAAGCCCTGATGGTGTGTTGCATATTATCAGCAACTAATTTCTTATCTTCATCATCTAATGATTCAATTACATTTCGAGCTTGCTCCAAGTGACCAGGATCTTCATCAGCGTGTACTCTTAAAAAATTGATAGCCTGTTTCGGATATGTGGGCATAATTTTATCTTTAAGCACTTTAGGAACAACTAAGCAGCATATACTTTCCAAGACGTAAATATAACCTAAGTAGGACTTTGGATTTACGTGTTGGATCTTATAGTATTGAGGTTGGTAAAGGGACTGAGTTGCAGGGGACTCTTTGTAGTCTTCAAGTTTTTTACCTAAAGCCTGCAAGTCTTTTTCGCAGAGAATTTCGTGATTCATCTCTTCACCAATATGTTTAACCATTCTACGAAAAATTTTAGGTTCGCTTAAAGAAATATGTCCTGCAGCAAGCGCTAATGTCTTAGTAGAGTGCTGAATATAAAAGTATGATTGAGCTAAATATTCTGCATAGGTGGTTTCATCCTCCCATTTAAACTTATAAAATTTGTCATAAAGTGAATGTAGTTTGCTTTCGTGAAACATTTTCTGTTCTCCTAGGTTGGTTGTAAGTAATTTTATTAAGCCAAAGTTCTTTTGCTAAATGCTCTATTTCTTTAAACGGTTTTGCAGTGTGACGGTACCAAGCCATCAAATCAACTGCTGATCCGTACTGCATCACATCCTTCTTCAAGAGCTGAGCACCTCCGCGTGTGCAGATAAAATTTATCTTGCGGTTATTTCTAGTGGTTCCAGTCATAGCTGAACAATTGGATTCTAAAAGTCGATAACCAAATAAACCAACTTGAAGATCAGTCAAAGAAATATTTACTTCGCGGCTCCAAGCCCTAAAATTTTTGGCTACAGTGAAAAAGCTATACTTACCGATATATGAACCATACATCGTAAGCTTTGAAACGCTTTCGTCATCCCAACTTTGAAAGTATTGGTCTTGCCTTGATGTAATAAGGCTCATATCCAGTTCGGTCCAAAATCCTAATGAAGTGCACTCATCACCTTTGAAAACAGCTAGAATTTCGTCTTGCCTTACGAAATCATTTGAAAAAACTTTTTTTGGAAAGTCTTCAATTTCTAACGCGGCTTCTTCCCATACAGTTCGCCACATTAAATAAGCCGCTTCGTAGTGCTGAACTAATTCCGTGGGCGGAGCTGATCCAGGCATTATAATAAGTTTTAATTCGCGTTCAGCATTTTTCATTAGATACACAATTAAAATAATCTTTATGTACCGCAGTCAACTTAAGTTAATTTAACTTATTTTAAGTTAGAATTAATAAATAAATATTTAATCAGAGCTGCTTTGGTTATTTTTGACTATATTAACAATGTCTTCGATTTCGAAGGGTTTATTAAGAAAACCTTGGGCACCTAATTTGCGAAGTTCGCTGTCAGTTTTTTCGGGATAGCCACTAAAAAAGTAAAAATTAGGTAAGTGCACACCGTTGTCCTTTAATTTTTTTAACAGCTCGGTTCCACTTAATCGAGGAAGTTTTAAATCACAAAAAATAAAATCTAGATCGGTTTTTTCGATCAATTCTAGCGCTTGGACTCCGTCTTCGACCTTAAAAACGATAGCACCAAAACTTTCAAGATTTTCTGCAATCAGATCTAACAAATCCCGCTCATCATCAACCAACAGAACTTTTACACCATTTAATTCATTGCTCATAATTCCCACTTTGAATCCAAAAAATTAAGCTACCTAGGTTAAAAAAAAATGAGGTGCTGTAACTGAATTCTTATTAAAAATACAAAAAATTTTAGCAAACCAATTATAACCTTTTTTCTTCAAAAAATTAACTGATCTTGACATAGCTGGTTAGAGCCCTATCCTATAATCCAAATCTCAAATTCCAAACGAGGTCACATTGGGTCTAAGCACTGAACATTCTGATGTCTTAAGATCGATAGAAGTTATTCAATCTAAAGTGCTTGAGCTTCGGGGGTTTCTTTGACATCGAGTCTAAGCGTAAGCGGCTTATCGACTTAAAGGAAAAATCAGAAAGTCCTAAAGTTTGGAATGATCCAGAGCTGCTTCAGAAGATAAATCAAGATGTGTCCCAGTTGCAAAAAACCATAGAAGAATTCGATTCAATTCATAAAAAAGCTGAAGACTCATTAGTCCTGCTGGGAATGTCACAAGATGAAGGTGATGAAGAAACTTTTACTGAAGTTAAGAGCGAGGTTTCTATCTTGGAACAGCTGTTAGAAAAGCTTGAGGCCAAAAGACTATTAAGCGGCGAAATGGATTTAAATTCAGCATTTGTATCTATAAATTCTGGAGCAGGAGGAACTGAGGCCTGTGATTGGGCGGAAATTTTATTTCGGATGTATTCCAGATTTGCAGATTCAGAAGATTACAAGTTAGATGTCATCGAGCGAACTGATGGTGAAAATGTAGGGTTGAAGTCCATTACTTTCTCGGTTGAAGGTGCTTACGCTTACGGCTATTTGAAATCAGAAACTGGAGTTCACCGTTTAGTGCGGATTAGTCCCTTTGATGCAAACGCTAAAAGACACACTACATTTGCCTCGGTTTTTGTGTGGCCTGAAGTTGATGATGATATTGAAGTGGACTTGAACACCTCAGATATTAAGGTGGATACTTACCGTGCTAGCGGCGCCGGGGGCCAGCACATCAATAAAACTGATTCAGCAATTCGCATGACCCATCTGCCGACTGGTGTAGTTGTGCAGTGTCAGCAGGAAAGGTCTCAAATCGCCAATCGTGAGAAAGCGATGAAAATGCTGCGAGCAGCTCTTTATGATTTAGAGGTCAAAAAAAGACAAGACGAAAAAGACAAGCAAAACTCAGAAAAAAAACTAAATGAATGGGGAAGCCAGATACGCTCTTATGTTCTGCATCCTTACAAAATGGTCAAAGATCATCGAACAGGGCAAGAGTCTTCACAAGCTGAAAAGGTGTTGGACGGTGACTTAGAAGACTTTATACAGTCTTATCTAAAAATGATTGGAACCAACACATGATTTTTTGGTACGCAGCACGAACCTTAACGACCTCTAGGGGCTTATTTAATCTGTCTACTTTGCTGTCTCTGGTAAGTTTAGCGATTGGAATTGCGACCCTAATCACGGTTATGGCCCTAGTAAGTGGATACGAAAAGGCACTTAAGTCATCGGTTTTCGATGTAGTTGGTCATTTACTAGTTTCTAAAGCTCCTGTGCCAATATATGACGCCGATGAAGCCGCTTTGATTTTGAAAGGTGAACTCTCAGATAAAAGCTTTGAATATTCACCTTACGTCCAAAAAGAGGCTTTGGTTGTAAGTGGGGGAAAGATTCAAGGTGTTATAGTTGAAGGCTTAGACAGCACATCTTTTGATAAAGTTTCGAACATTGCTAAACGGACAGTTGAGGGTAAGTTTGATTTAAAGAAAACTTTGATTTGTCCAGGGGTCTATATTGGTAAGGGGTTGGCAAAGCAGTTCAATCTTAAAGTAGGTGATAGTTTCAACATTGTAGTTCCTTTTTCGGATTTCAATTTTGGTATTAGAAGAACTTTAAAGCGTTTCAAAATCATGGGCTCCCTAGATCTAGGGAAGTATGAGTATAACAACCGATACGTTCTTACAGAGATTAAAAATGCTCGAAGCCTTTTTGAATTCTCAAATTTAGCTTCGACTGGTTTAAGACTAAAATTCCAGGACCCTCAGCACGCAATCGAAGTTCAAAACGAGATCATAGAGAAGAATCTTCCATACAGTGTGCAAACCTGGAAGGACACTAATTTAAGTTTATTTGAAGCTATCAAAATTGAGCGAGTTATTATCTTTTTAATATTATGCATTATGATTATCATCGGAGCATTTAACTTATCTACGGGATTATTTCTAAGTGTTTTTAAAAAAACAGCTGATATCAGCGTTTTAAGATCACTGGGGCTTAAGGCTGGACAAGTCGCTATGATCTTTGTGTTTCAAGGCCTGATAATTGGCGTTGTAGGCTTTGTTCTTGGTGTCGCCCTAGGTTATATACTTATCAGTATATTAAATTTGGTTTTAGCTTCGGGTTTGTTTTTACCTCCAGAAGTTTACAAACTAAACACGCTTGTTCTTGAAGTGAAGGGTAAAGATTTGATTTATATTTTCGTAGCTTCAATGGTGATTTGCTTTGTTGCAACTATCAACCCAGCAAGAAGAAATTTTAAGCTTAAACCATCTGAAGGCCTTAGATATGACTGAAATATTACTTGAAGCCAAGGGTATAAAGAAAAGCTTTGTCAGAGATCGACAACAACTGCAAATACTTCATGGACTTGATTTTAAAATCAGAAAAGGCGAAAGCTTAGCCATCGTCGGTGGTTCCGGTGCAGGCAAAAGCACTTTGCTGCAAATTTTAGGTACCTTGGATACACCAACTGAAGGCGAAGTTTTTTTTGAAGGTCAAAATGTAACCCATTGGTCAGATAACAGATTAGCTGACTTTAGAAATCAAAATTTAGGTTTTGTCTTTCAATTTCATCATTTGCTTCAAGAATTTACTGCAGCTGAGAACGTGATGTTTCCTTGTCTAATCCAAAAGATGCCTAAAAGTTTAGCTAGGGAAAAAGCTATTTTTGTCCTAAGTCAACTGGGTCTAAATGATCGATTAGAGCACTATCCCTCACAGCTAAGTGGGGGTGAACAACAAAGGGTTGCTATTGCCAGATCCGTAGTCTTAAAACCCGCGCTGATACTGGCTGATGAGCCTACTGGCAATCTTGACGCAAAGAATACAAAACAGATTCAGAAAATTTTTCTAGAACTTGCGGAAGGCTTCGGCGCCTCAGTGGTGGTTGTAACCCATGACAGAGATTTTGCATCTGGTTTCAACAGCATTTTAGAACTAAAGGACGGTTTATGGGACGATTTATCCTTTGCGTAATCTTATATATACTTTTATCTTAGTTTTCTTAAGACGATGAAAAGCTATGATAAAGACTTCTCTTGCAAATGGACTAAACTAGTTTTTCTAGTCTGTTTATTATGGTTTAACCATATAGCGTTATTTGCTCAAGAATCCGATCTCGAAATAAAGACAAAAGCTTCCAAAAAAACTGAAAAGCCAACTTCTTTAGATAGGTCTGACAGAATATTGGCCGTTTTAGTCAGTGGCAATCAAAGAATTGAAGACGAGGCTATATTAACAAAAATTAAATCTAAACCTGGCCGCAATCTAGATACCAAAGTCATATCTAAAGATTTAAGGCGAATTTTTAAAACTGGATTTTTTGATGACGTTAAAGCCGACTTTACTAGTGGTACATTAACTTTCGAAGTGAGCGAGCGTAAAATAATTCAAGAGTTAGATTATATTGGTAACTCCGAAATCGATGACGATGAAATTGCAGAAGTCATTAGCGTTAAAGCCTTTCAACTTCTAGATGAAGCTAGCATCGAGGAATCGCTGCAAAAGATCAAAAAGTCCTACGAAGATAAAGGTTTCTTTCTGACCCAAGTGGATTACAAAATAGAAGAGCTAATAGAACCACCTGGCGCTGTCAAATTGAAAATTATAGTCGACGAAAAAAAGAAAGTTAAAATTAAGAAAGTTAGGTTTATCGGGAATGAAGGTCTATCTGAAGAGACACTGAAAGCGCGCATGCTAACAAAGCCCGGCTCGCTATTTGGTGGTGGAAACTATAAAGAAGAAGACGTCGAAAGAGATTATGAACTTTTAAAATTTTTGTATTTGAATGAAGGTTATGCGCAAGTAAGAATTGATCCACCTAAGACGTTGGTGTCACCTGATAAAAGCGGTATCGAAGTTATTTTTAAAATCATTGAGGGTCCCAAATTTAAAATCGGAGAGATTTCTTTTAAAGGTGACCTGTTGAAAACTTCAGAGGAGTTTCTAGAGGTCATGGCTTCTGATGATCAGAAGTATTTTTCACAGCAAGTCATCATGAAAGATCTGTCAGAGCTTCAAGCAATCTATGGCGACCAGGGGTATGCTTATGCCAACATAGTACCCCGGCCAATAATGAATGATAAAACTGAAATTATGGATTTGGTCTTTCAAATTGATAAAGGTGAAAAAGTTTCCATCGGCGAAATAAAAATCACCGGGAACACCAAAACCAGAGACAAAGTTATTCGTCGTGAGCTTAAGCTTATTGAGGGCGAGCTTTACAACGAGACTTCAAAGCGAAACTCTTTGGCAAATTTAAACCGACTTGGTTTTTTTAAGGCCGTCGATTTACAACCTATTACTGATTCAGGTGATCCTGCAGTCATGGACTTAAATGTTCAGGTTGAAGAAACTAGCACCGGGACCCTAAATTTAGGGGTCGGCTTCGGTGGTTTTCAAGGATTCGCTGTTCAAGGGTCGATGAATCAGACCAATTTGTTTGGACAAGGTAAGAACGTAGGCTTTAGCATTAATTGGAGTGAGAACGTCAACCGATTATTCAACTTGAATTACACTGACCCGTATTTTTTGGACACCAAGTGGTCTTTCGGCGTTGATCTTTATCAGACGCTTAGATTTTTGCCTGACTTTCAAGAAACCAGAGTTGGTGGTGCAATCCGCCTTGGTCGAATGCTCACCGACTATTGGAGAACATCGGTTAGATACAGATTGGATGATACTGAGCTTGGATTTTCTGAGGGTGATAGACTAGATGATTTGTACCCTCCTGAAGATGATAAGAAATCTGAAGGCTTTACAAGCTCCTTAACTTGGTTTTTAGAGTATGACAGAAGAAATAATAGAAGGTTTCCAACCGCCGGTTTTTACTCTAACTTTTCATTCGAATACACAGGACTTGGTGGGGATCTAAATTATTCAGAGACCAGTTTAAATTTAAGATATTATAAACCTATAATTGGATCCCTGGTTTGGAGAAACAATTTTGTTTATGGCTTTTTGGCTTCTAATGAATCTGGCCGAGATGTTCCCATTAGCCAGCTCTACAGGCTAGGTGGCGCAAACACAATCAGAGGGTATAATTGGTTTACATTAGCTAGAAGAAGAAAGTCCACAGTAGCTTTCAACAAATTAGTAGGCCAAGGTGATCCCTATGCTGCTTTTAAGCAATTTCGACCTTTTGGTGGAACTCAACAATTTTACTATAACTTAGAGTTTGAATGGGCCATGGTGAAAGAGGCTGGTATAAAAGGCGTGGTGTTTTTTGACGTGGGGCAAGCTGAAGATGACTTATCGATCTCTAGCTTAAAAAGTGCCTATGGTGCAGGCGTCAGGTGGATATCTCCTTTAGGACCTCTTAGATTTGAATGGGGCTTCCCAATCGACCCTGATGAAAGATTTGGCGAGCAAAAGGTGATTTTTGACTTCTCAATTTCATCTACATTCTAATGCCATTAAGGATTGCATTGAGCCTGAATGCGCTGTAATTTCAGGCCCGGTAGTACGTGCCTTTTAGAATTACGAACTTTATGTCAGTTCTAAAAGTGTTTAACTAAAACTAAATAAAGATGGTGGTCATTATGAAAAAGTTAATTTTAGCGATGTCTTTAGTTTTTGCCTGTCTATTTTCGCTTCAGGCTGCAGAAGTAAAAATTGGTTATGTAGATATGCAAGCTGCTATTCAAAAGACGAGTGATGGTAAGAAAGCCAAGAAGAAATTAGAGTCATTAGCTAAGACTAAAGAGTCTAAGTTAAAAAAAATGGAAGCAGAGTTGAAGACTAAGGGCGAGGACTTCAAAAAGAAAGCTTCAATATATGATGAAGCAACAGCCAGAAAAAAACAAATGCAGTTGCAAAAAGAGTTTTATGACTTGCAACAACTGCTGGGCAAAAGCCAACAGGAGTTGAGACAAAAAGAAGAGGAAGCCTTAAAGCCAATTGTAACCGTAATTAGGAAGCAAATAGATACTATTGCAAAAAAGGGTGATTATACAATGGTTCTTGAAAAGTCTGAAAACCTAGTTTTATTTGCAAAAAAAGAGATCGACTTAACAGATCAAGTTGTTAAAGCCTACGAAAAAGCTAAGAAGTAGCACTGGTTTAGGATTTTAAATGAGTGAATTGAACATCCAAGATATTTTCAAAATTCTTCCACACAAACATCCGTTTTTGTTGGTTGATCGCGTGCTTGAAATAATTCCCAGTCCAAGCGGTGGACGAGTCGGACGAAAGATTAAAGCTATTAAAAATGTGACTTTTAATGAACCCTACTTTCCGGGTCATTTTCCAGGTAATCCTGTTATGCCCGGAGTGTTAATTCTAGAGGCGATGGCACAAGTGGGTGCAATCGGTCACCACTTAGACGACGACCCTAACATGAGCTTTTTATTCGCTGGTATAGAGAAAGCAAAGTTTAAAAAACCAGTTATTCCTGGGGATACATTGGTTATGACTTGTGAAATTGTTGCTGAAAAATCTAAAATGAATAAGTTAAATGGAGTGGCAAAAGTTAACGATATCGTTGTTGCTGAAGCCATTTTCTGGGCTTTTGCCAGCCCAATCTAAGCACGCTCAGTTCGAGGTTCTTCATGGAACATAAAATACATCCTATGTCTGTAATCGGTCCCAACGTTAAACTGGGAAATAATGTTACGGTTGGTCCATTCTGTACTATTTCAGGTAACGTTTCTATCGGTGATAACTGCTTTTTAGAAAGCAATGTGACAATAGGTTGTGGTCAGGCCGAAATATCCATCGGAAAAGAAAACATTTTTCACCCAGGTTCGGTGATTGGTGGGCGGCCCCAGGACCTTAAATACAGTGACGAAACTGTAAGGTTGGTAATTGGTGGAAACAATGTTTTCAGAGAATGTGTTACTGTTAATTTAGGAACTTTAAGTGGTATCGGTGAAACTCGCATCGGTGACCAAGGTCTTTTTATGGCTTACGTTCATATCGCTCATGACTGCGTTTTGGGTAATCACGTGGTTGTGGCTAATTCTACGAATTTTGCAGGTCACGTTGTAGTTGAAGATCACGTAAAGATAGGTGGAGCTTGCAACTTTAACCAGTTTATAAAACTAGGGGAGTATAGTTATATTGCTGGTTTAAGCGGAGTTAATAAAGATATTTTGCCTTACACTATAGCCAGAGTTCCTGAAGGAGCGACTTACGCGGTGAGTGCTGTCACTAATAAAGTGGGACTAGAAAGAAGTGGTATAGAAACCGACACTATATCTGCTATTCATAAGGCCATCCGTATTTTTTTAAAATCAAGTGGCACGAAAGACGAGCTCATTGAAAAAATTAAAACCGAAGTCGAATCGAATCAGTATGTCGATAAATTAATCCATTTTATAAGCACTTCTGAAAGAGGTGTTGCTAAGGCATGAAAGATTCTTTGTCTTTAAGCGATTTGAAATCGAAAGATAAAATGAGCTCGATCTTAGTTGTTGCTGCAGAAGAATCTAGCTGCAAGTACGCAACAAAAGTTATTAAAAAAATAAAATACGATCACCCTGAAATGAATTTTTGGGGCATTGGCAATTTAGAAATGCAAGAAGCAGGTTTCATTAGATTGGCTAAATCTGAAGATTTAGCGGTAATGGGTTTGTTTGAAATACTAAGAAATCAAAAAAAAATAAGAGCAGCTTTTTCAGGTATCATTTCGCAAGTGCAACTAAGTAAGCCAAAAGTTGCTTTACTTTTGGACTATGGTGAATTTAATTTAAGGCTAGCTCGCGAGTTGAAACGGCTTGGAGTAAAAGTTGTTTATTACATTCCTCCAAAGGTTTGGGTCTGGAGAAAAAGTAGAGTTTTCAAAATCAAAAAATTTGTAGATGACGTTTTAGTCGTTCATCCATTCGAAGTCGATTTCTACAAAAAATTTAATATTAATGTAAAGTATGTTGGTCATCCTTTACTTAAGGAATATCTTTCGTACAAGCAAAAAAAAAGTTCCAGTCAAGCTTTCAAAAATAAGTTAGGTTTAGATAAGAGTATTAATGTAGGTCTGATGCCAGGAAGCAGGCAATCCGAGGTAAACTTTTTACTTAACCCTATGCTTGACGCAGCTGAAGAGCTATTAAAGCTTAAGCCCAACTTAAATATCAGTATTCTAGTTGCTCCAGGTTTTCAGATTGAAGACTTAAAACTGAAGTTTAAAAAGTTTTACGATTTTCCTATTCACTTTATAAAAGAAGACTCCTGGAAAATGATTGATTTGTGTGACTACATGGTGACTGCCTCTGGAACAGCCACTTTACAAGTTGGCTTATTAAAAAAGCCACAACTTGTAATTTATAAATTTAACCCCTTAAGCGCACTCTTGGGAAAATTGGTAATTAGGGGTTTGAAAAACTTTGGATTAGTTAATCTAATCACGGGCGAACAGATGTGTCCCGAGCTACTACAAAGGGAAGTAAAACCTAATGTGATGGCCAAAATACTTTTTGAACTAATCCAAAACAAGGACAATCAAACAGAAATAATGTTAGCTAAATACGACAAACTTGAAGAAAACCTAAAAGGTCTCGAGGCTGAGTCAGCTGATTTAGTGGCTGAAACAGTTTGTAAGTATTTATGATTCGCAGAACAGCCCAACTAATTTACTTGCCGATTTTGTATCTACTAAGTTTAATTTATCTAACGGTTATCTGGTCGCGAAATTTACTTTTTAGTTTATCTATTTTAAGAATAAAGAAACTAAAGAAACCCGTGATCAGTGTTGGAAACATATCTGTTGGAGGCTCCGGTAAGACTGCTCTAGTACTAGAACTACTTCGATATCTTCCGGACTACTGCGTGCTAACAAGAGGCTACAAATCAAAAGCTTTGGAAAAAAATATTCTTCCTGTTATTGTTAGTGTTGCTGACAATGCAGTAATGTACGGCGATGAACCTAGTTTGATTAAAGAAAAGCACCCTAAACATACCGTGGTCATTGACCCTAATAGGTTTCGAGGCGCTACCTTTGCGATGTTAAAGGATCAAAATATTTCAGGTTTTTTACTTGATGACGGCTTTCAGCATCGCTTTTTACATCGAGATTTTAACATTTTGCTTTTTGATATGTATGCTTACAAAAATAAAAACAGTTTGTTGCCGCTAGGTTACTTTAGAGAGCCTTTAAGTGCTTTAAACAGAGCAGATTACATACTGTTAACTAAATGGGAGCATTTGGAAAAATCTTTTTTAGATCGAGCTTTCAAGACTCTAAAAGATATAAACCCTAACCTGGAATTTATAGAGTCTAAAATTGCAAGCGTTCAGAATCACAATAAATTATCTCTTAAAGATCAGTCTGTTTGTTTGGTTTCGGGACTGGGTCAGCCGAAGGTTTTCGAGCAAGATTTTAAAAAAAACTTTTCTTTTAATAAAGTTAATTTACATTTTATGTATTCTGACCACCACGATTTTAACCAATCGGAACTAAATTTTATTTCAAGCAAATGTAAAGAATTTAGTGCATCTATTGTTTGTTCTGAAAAAGATTTTATCAAAATCAAAAGGCTTAAGGTTGATTTGGATAATGTATACTTTACTACACAAAAACTAATTTTAAGTGAGAAATTTTTAGAGAAGCTTAAAAAATATACTTAAATTTGTTGAATATGCAGGCCCATCGGTTACCATAAGTTTAATTTTAAGCTTTTGAAAGAGGTGGACGTGTTTTTTAAAGCGACATTTAAAGTGTATTTTTGTCTACTTCTTACACTTTTGTTATTTACAGTTTCCTGCCAAATGAGTAAAAAAAAACGTAAATTTATAAAATCTAAAACGAAGATAGATAATCCCTATAAAATCCAGGATGTTTCCCATCAGACCGGCGAAGAAGAAAGCGGATTCCACGACTCTGGACCAACTGTCGTTGAACCTTCTTCGAAGAAATCCAAAGCAGTTCAAAAGAAGACTGAAGTCAAAGTAAAAGCACCTTCTAAGGTGACAAGTAAAAAAATACCAAAAGGAAAAAACTTGTCTGATAAAATATCTAGTAAAGAAGCTTTTAAAAAAGAAAGCGCAGAACTAGCAAAACTGTATCCCTTTAAAGTAGGAGAAAAGATAGTATACAAAGTAAGATATTTTGCTTTTGAAGCAGGTTATTTTACGTTTGAGGTTAAGCCACCTAAGGTGATCCAAAATCGGCCAGTCTTCCACTTTTATGTGTCAGCCAGAACATCTAGTATTTTCGCATGGGTTTATACTCTTAAGGATTTTGCAGAGTCATTCTGGGATATGAAGCTGAAGCGCCCCTACCTAATGAAAATTTATGGTGAAGAAAGTAGGTATATTAGAGAAGTACAAACTGCTTTTGATTGGAAAAAAAAAGAGGCCAGGTACCAGGCCAAAATTTTTGAAGTTGGAAAGGGTATGGATGAAGAAGATAAAAAGTGGACTCTAGATCATCCAGAGGCACAGGATATAGTATCCGCTTTGTACTTTTTAAGAACTAAGAAGCTTGAAGTCGGCAAAACTTTCGATTTCAGGGTGGCAGAAAAAGGCAAAGATATTCTTGTTCGTGCTAAGGTAGTAAAGGAAAAACTGCTTAGCACCAAACTTGGGAAACTAATGACTTTTGTAGTTCAACCAAAATTTGCTGTAGATGGCGCTTGGAAGCAAAAGGGTGATATAACAATCTGGTTAACTAAAGATGAGTATCAAACCCCAGTACAGTTTGAAGCTAAGATTAAGATTGGAACTATCAGGGGCCGCCTACACTCTTTGACACATTGAGAACAAATAGCTTAAAACATTTACAATTTTCGTAAGTTTCAAAATCTAATATCAAATATTAAACTAAAGTCTGTAATTCGACTAGACTATGGTCTGTGTTTCAGGACCAAGACTAGTTGTTTGTCTGGAAGTCTCCGAAAGGTTTTTTGTAAAAGGGGATTGAAGATGACAAAAATAAATATTCTTAAAATCTTGATGTTTGGTCTTTTGGCTAGTTGTGCAGATTCAGGTAAAGAGTTTTCATCAGTACAAAGTGACATAGTACAAAGTTCTGCAAGCTTCAATCAGTCTGCTATTAAAAAGAAAGTAGATATTCTGTTTGTGGTGGACAACTCAACAAGCATGGTTCGAGATCAACAAGTGATCGGAGCTCAATTTAGAAATTTCATATCTAATATTTCAGAGGCAGATTTTCGAATTGGTTTTATAAACACTGATGTAAGTACGCCAGGATATGAAAATGTTCAGGGATTTTTTGGAAATCTTAGACGTGTTGGTTCCAGTGGTCGAGTTTACATTGATTCGAATTCACCTAATCCTTCACAACTTTTTAATGATGCAATCACTCTGCAGGCAAAAGCTCCTTGTCCAGGGTTCACTGGTGAGTGCCATGAAGAGCCTATGCGTGCTGTAACTATGGCCTTACAAAAGCGATACACTGCTAATGCTGGCTTCTTTAGAGATGATGCTACCTTTGTCTCTATCATTATTACCGATGAAGATGAATACAGTTCTGGCGGAGCAAAAGCTTTAAAACCAGCGCAGCTTGTTCAGTTTCTTAATAGTGCGAATAGCAAGGGTGTGATCGATGGCGTCTCAATGTTTGTGATCGCAATCCCACCAACAGACAACGACTGTTATCAGGCTCAAAGAAGAGCAAGCGTCAGTGGTAATGGTGCTTACCCAGCTGGTCTACTTTGGACACTACAAAATTACATAGAGGGATTCAATGTCAGCATTTGTGATCCAAATATGGGTAGGGAAATGGCGCGGATCAGCGAATACGTAAAAACAAGATTACTTTTTAAAAGCGTCCAATTGAATCCACCACCAGTTAGCAAGAGAAACATGAAAGTGGTTGTCCGTGATAAGTTTGGTATTGAACTGAATATAAAATGGAAATTGGTTTCAGGAAGTGTGATCACTTTTGAACCGACACCACCTGCAGATAGTTCGATAACAGTTACATATGAAAAAAAGAGAAATGATTAGAAGTTATTTAAAAAATTTTACAACTCTTAATGTTCTTTAAATTTTCTAGATATTTAAAGAACATTAAGAATTGTAAATTTTTTTTAATACGCCCTAATTTAAAGATTTTTAACATCAATATTATACTTTTTAATTTTTCTAAGTAGCGTGTTTTTTGGAATATTTGCACTTGCAACAGTCTTATTGATTCGACCATTGTTTGCTTTAAGAGCCGCTAGAATAAATTCCTTTTCCATTTCTTCTTTGAAGACATCAAACTGAAGAGGACCATTATAAATCGCAGAGTTATCTATGTTGATCTCGGTTTTTTGATTTTTTAGTATAATTTCTGGAACATCTTGAGCAGTTATCCAGTCCCTGTTTGTTAGTATGAAAATGCGTTCAATCGTATTTTCAAGCTCCCTAATATTACCGGGCCAGGGATACTTCTTTAAAGTCTCAATAGCTTCTGGAGCGAAACCTCTAATATCCTTATTCAATTTTTTATTTAATTTTAGAACAAAGTGATTGATGAAGTTTTCAATGTCTCCGATCCGCTCACGTAATGGAGGCAAAAAAATAGGCATTACATTCAACCTGTAAAATAAGTCTTCACGGAAGCGCTTTTCCTCAATCATCTTTTCTAAATTTTGATTTGTGGCAGCTAAAATTCTTGCATTTGTTTTGATTTCACGGTTACTTCCTACCGGAAGAAATTTTTTTTCTTGTAGAACCCGCAGTAACTTGACTTGCATCTCTGGTTTAAGCTCAGCAATTTCATCTAGAAAAATGGTACCATCGTTAGCCCACTGAAACTTACCTATTTTTCTTTCGTTAGCTCCAGTAAAGCTTCCTTTTTCGTGACCAAATAGTTCGCTTTCCATCAAGCTCTCTGGAATGGCGCCACAGTTTATAGCCACAAATTTACCAGATTTTCTTGAAGAGTATGAATGTATGGCTCTTGCAACCATTTCTTTACCAGTGCCGTTTTCTCCTCGTATCAACACAGTCGTGTCGACATTAGTAAGCTTGTGAACAAGACTAAAAATTTCTTTCATTTTAGAGGTCGAACCAACAATTTCAGACTCTACATCGTCATCAAAAATTGGTAAATTAATTTTCAGATTGGAAACCATCTGTCTAGCCTGGTGAGCTTCATTGACAAGTTTGATAAGATCGTTAGGTTCTACTGGCTTTTCTAAGTAATCGTAAGCGCCAGATTTGATAGCTCTTACGGCATCATTTAAATTGCTATGTGCTGTCATTATTAGAATACAAATCTCTGGATTCTGGAATTTTACCTTTTCAAGTGCAGTTAACCCATCCATTTCAGGCATTTTAACATCCATCAAAATAAAGTCGTAATCAGTTTTTGAAGACGCGATTGCATTTAAAGCTTCAGTTCCATTATGAGCTTCTGAAACTTCAAAATTAATGTTGTCAAAAGAGTTTTCAAAGATAGACTTTACTGAATTTCTCAATTCATCTTCATCGTCTACGATCAAAACTTTTAAAGTGACTTTATCCAAACTCGTCCTCGTACTAGATATGATATTTAGTCATAACTAATCATTCTCGCAATTACAATATGATTATGAAACAGAGTCGGTAGGAAGCTTTACAACAACCTTAGTGCCTGAATCAATTTTGCTTTCAATATTAATGTATCCATTATGGAGCTCTATAAAGTATTTTACTAAAAACAAGCCCAGACCAGTGCCTTGGGTAGATGTAGAATTTTCACTTCTGTAGAACTTTTCAAAAACTAAGCTTAAATGTTCTTCTTTAATACCAATGCCTTGGTCAATAACTTCTATATTTACAAAATTGTCTTCTTCAAAAGATTTTATTTCCACGCAAGTGTCAGGCTTTGAGTATTTAACAGCATTTTCTACAATGTTAATTATTATTTCTTGGACAAGAGTTTTATCAGCCTCTATCAAAAACATGGGCTCTAGAGTAGTTTTAAAACTAATACGTTTTTCAGCAGCGAAAGGCTTTAACTGCTGGCAGGCTTTGTCGATTAGCTCGTTAATATCAATTGGCTTTTTAACAATGCTAAAATCCTTGGACTCTATTTTCAGTAAATTTAAAATAGATTTTATGTATCTGTCTAGCAGCTTACTTTCTTGATAAATTGAATTCAGTTCCTCAGATAGCTTATTGGTTGCATTTAAAGAATAATCAGATCTGACCCTGTTGATAACGGATTGTATCTTCGCCAAAGGCGTTTTTAAGTCGTGGCTAATTAAACTGACAAAATTTGTCTTGAGCTCTTCTAAAGATTTAAAATATTCTTGTTCTTTTTGCATCTGCCAAACATTTTTTTCTTTATCAAAAAGCATTTGGCTAATGACTATAACATAACTTAAAAATATGCTTGCTAAAGCTGTAATCAGAGGCGTCCATAAATAGTAAATATCGAATAAAAGAATTGAAACTGAAACTGTTATAAAACTCACGCTAAATAAAAGTGTAACTCCGATGCCTTGTGGGAAACTTAAAATTATAAGTACACAAATTATAATTAGAGGCAATAAAATAAGCGAGTAGACAAGCACTGGCCATTTGGTCACCCACCTGTCTTCGTTAACGTTATCCAAGATGTTGGCATAAATTTCGGCCCTATTCATAACGCCCAAGGGAGTTTTGATTAGGTGATCTTTGCCATATTCCGGTGCAACTATAATTGTTTTGTCTTTTAAAATTTCTGGATCAAGTGAGCCTTCAAAAACTTTAATCAACGGGTAGGACTTGAAAGTACCTGCGGGTCCTCGGAAATTTATAAGATTATCTTTTTGGATGTTAATTACAGTAGGCCAGTTATTAGACAAGACTTCGGGTAACTGAGATATGTTCGAGGATGAAAAATAGTAATTTCTTAAAATTCCATCATAATCGGGCCTAAGTAGGTTCACAGCGATATTTTCGTTGAAATTATCGGTGAATTTTGATGGCAGAAGTCGACCCAAATTATCTACTTCAGATGTCCAATAAGTATTAGGCATTTGAGATAACAGCCTTAAAGTGTTCCAGGAGGTGCTTAAGTTTTTTGAGAAATAGAAGTCGACTCCTATTTTTTTTACGCCCATTCTGTGAAGATTAAGAAAAACCTGTGACCAAAATTCTGAATTCCAATAGTAAGAGTCGGTGACTGGGTCTTGTCTATAGACCATGGACTTCATGTAAGAGGGCTTAAACATTTGGTCCCACTCGGCCCTCGATATGGATAGTATGACAATTTCTTTAGAAATGTCTTGAGTGCTTCTGAATACCAGTCGGTAGTCATAGTTTTTTAAACCAGCGTCAGCAATCAAGATGAAAATTGAAATAAACCAAATAACAACAATCCTCAAAAAAATAGGACTCTTATATGATTTAAAACTTTTTTCAGTAAGTATACTAAGGCGTCCGAAGACTCGATTAACTGGATTCATATTGCAATGCATCTTCTACCAAGGCTTGATATACAAATCAAATCCAAGCATCTTAAAAAGGATGAAAATTGGTTCAAGCACACTAGACCTTCTAGAGAATCTTCAAGATGAACATGGGGTGGGTCTTACCATAGGCAACTTCGACGGAGTTCATAAAGGGCACGCAAGCTTGCTAAAAGGTTTCGTCGAAGATTGCAAAAATTATAACTTGAAGAGCTTAGTTTTAACCTTTGATCCCCATCCAAGGCATATTTTGAATCCTAGGGATCCCTACGCTATCCGACTTTTTTCGATAGATGATTTAGCTAAACAGATGGACAACAACGGAGTAGATTTACTATGGATTCAAAAATTTGATTTAGAATTGGCAGAGCTCACAGCTGAGTCCTTTATTAATAAATTTTTGAAGTCCATCCCCGTAAAGTTTTTGCTAGTCGGACACGATTTTAGATTTGGAAAGCAAAGAGCTGGTCGGATAGAAGATTTATTAACCTGGTGTGAAACCCAAAAGATTCCACTTAAAATTTTCTCGCCTTTCGAAGTCGACAAAGAAAGAGTCTCTTCAACTTTAATAAAGAATGCCTTATTAGATGGAAACTTAGACAAAGTTTCAAATCTCTTAGGCCGACGATATTTTGTAGAGGGTAAAGTTGCTGAAGGATTTAAGCGTGGCCAAGGAATTGGTTTTCCCACGGCAAACTTAGATAGATCAGTCCCACTGAAAAATGGTGTTTACGCTACGGCCCTTAAATACGGAAATCGAAAATATAAGGCTATCACCAACGTGGGACTGCGCCCAACGGTTAACAACAATTTAGATTTGTGGAATAAAAATATTGAGACCCATGTGCCTGGTCACAGTCTTGAGCTATACGGAAAGGTCATAGAAGTTGAATTTTACGAGTTCATAAGAGAAGAGATAAAATTTGAGTCTTTAGAAGATTTAAAATCACAAATAAAACTGGACCTAGGTGCTTTAGAAAAGATTAATATCATCACATAGCCCGCTACAAATCTGCTTGCTATTACAAATAGACTATTGTCTTAAGCGTTTTTGCAAACAAAAAAACAGCTCACTTTAAGCTTAACTTTGCTCTGCAAGTTGACGATATAAACTTAATAAAAGCTTAAGAGGTTCGTTTGAAAAACGGTATTGAGAGGGTTATTTTAGAGAATAAGATTATGACGGCTGAAGAGGTCGGGATAATTCGTACAGACGCCGAACACTCTAAGCGAAGCTTTATGTCTGCAATTATAAATTCGGGCAAAGTTACAGAAGATCAACTAGTTGATATGATGGCTAAGCGTTTTAAAATACAAAAGATTGATCTGGATAAATTTAAAATTGACCCCGCAATCATCGCTCTTTTGCCGCCTCAGGTTTGTCGAAAATATAAAGTGATGCCAGTTGCAAGAACAAAATCTAGAAAACTTGTAGTGGCCTTTAGTGATCCTGGCAACCATTTCGCTTTGGATGACATAAGAATGATTGCCCAGATGCAAATAGAAATTGTTGTTGCTTCCGAAATGGCGATTGAATCTGCTATTAAAAGATATTACATTCCAAAATCTTCTGATATTTCACAGATGATTAAAGACATGGCCACTGATTCCTCTGAAGGTGTAAAAGTTATAAAAGACGCAGTGGCAATTGACGATATCAAAGCTTCTGCCAGTGATGGTCCTGTTATAAACTTTATCAATAGAATGTTAGCTGAAGCTATACAATCGGGAGTCTCCGACATCCACATTGAGCCTTACGAGAAGAGATTGAGAGTTAGGTTTAGGCTTGACGGTACTTTGACTGAGAAGGTTCAGCCTCCTCAGAATGCAGCCTCTGCTCTGATCAGTAGAATTAAAATCATGAGCAAATTAGATATTGCTGAAAGACGGCGCCCTCAAGATGGTCGTTTAAAAGTTAAGCTTGCGGAAGGAAAGGAAGTTGATTTTCGAGTCAGCATTATCCCTACTCTGTTTGGAGAAAAAGCTGTACTTCGTATTCTAGATAAATCAAATTTGAACGTAGATATAAAGACAATTGGATTTAACCCCAAAGATCTTCCAGTGGTTCAAGAGATTATATCGCGACCTCAGGGGCTAGTTTTAGTTACAGGTCCTACCGGAAGCGGGAAAACCACAACTCTGTATTCTTTTTTAGATGCTATGAATACGCCAGATAAGAATATTTCCACAGCTGAAGATCCTGTAGAGTTTAACGTTGATGGGATCAATCAGATTCAAGTCCATCCAGACATTGGTTTTGACTTCTCAGCAGCCCTGAGAAGCTTTTTAAGGCAAGATCCAGACATCATAATGGTGGGTGAGATTCGGGATTTAGAAACTGCTAAAATTGCATTTAAAGCGGCTTCAACGGGTCACTTGTGCTTTCTACTCTGCATACCAATGATTCTATAGCTACGATTTCAAGAATCATGGACATGGGTATTCCTAGTTATGTCGTTGCAGAGACGATTTCTTTAGTTATTGCACAACGGTTAATGAAGAAGAACTGTTCGAACTGTGTAGAAACAGTTGAGATTCCTGACGAAAATTTGCTGCAAATCGGCGCAAAGCCAGAAAATTTGCGTAAGTTTCAAAACTTAAAGCGTGGTCGAGGTTGTGGTTCATGCAATCATACTGGTTTGAGAGGTCGAATTCCAATTTTTGAGATTTTACGCATGACAAGCGAGGTTAGAAATTCAATACTAAAGTCTGACTCGCCTGTGGACATGAAGAAGAAGGCTATTGCAGACGGTAATTTTGTATCACTGAGAATGTCAGCTCTAGATCGCTTATGAATGGAATCACCACAGTCGAGCAAGTTTTAAACAGCTCGGTGAATGATGAATAGAAGTTAAAGTATTTATAGATAAATTTTTAGAGTCTGAAGATATTAGAAGCGTTCTGTCTTACGCCTCATTCTGCCATTGCTTTTAAGTCTACAAATGAGATAGAGCTGATTGGCGAACCAGTAAGCCCCAAGGGGTCTATAAATTTTTTCCAATTCTTTCTGGGGGAAGAGGTCTACGTGAAATTAAAGCTGAAACATATATTATCCAAGAATTGCATTGAGGTCAGGTAATTTCTGTAGATGGGTTTTTATCGCAGCGGGGGATTACGTTTGCGTTGACAAAAAAAGAGACCCTCAAAACAAATATGGAAGATTATCCACAAATTATTTCTAATTTTATGACGTAATCAAGTTCGGACTAGTGATTGGAGTCCATCAGAAAACGGCCCAAATCACTCGAGTTGAACGAGATCTTGTTGGCAAGAAATTAAAGGCAAAACCAATTTCATGTTTGTACTTTAGAGACCCTAACGAGCTTACCATTTTTTAATCAAGAAGTCTTTTGTAGTAAATGTAGAAAAGTCTGAAGACAAAAATATCTAATTTGCTATTATCGAAGATGTAATCTGGTTAGATATGGTGCAATTGAAACTGTAGATGATATCGAAACAGTTAAATTCTTATCTGTAGGTCAGGTAGCTTTGTATAGCACATGTTCACGGCGTAAGGTTTCTGATGCTTTGTTGGATTGCAGTCCTTGCTTGTAGATTGGGAATCAAAATATTTCTGAGTCAGTCTTAGTAGGTTTTTATTCATTTTTAAACTGGACTAACGATAGAACATAAGTTATGCATTTGAGGCTTATCCGTTTGGTCCAGAAGCCAAATCGACTTTCATACTTTGAATCTTCTGAAGAATTCTTTAAGTTTTTTGAAAAAGATTTTAAAAATAATGGTCTAAGTTTTTCCCAAAGTTTACATACTAAAGTGTTGAAAAGGTCCATAGACTATAAGAAAAGCATTTGAACTTGCCCCTGATCCAAGCGATCTTGATTATATACTGAAGAAATCAGGTATATAGTTTTTATCGGGGAAGGTGGATTTGGGAAAATTTAATTATCTGGCTAAAGATGCGAGCGGCCGATTAGTTAAAGGCGTTCTAGATGTCCAGAGTTCATCCGAAGCAAGAACAGTATTAAAAAGTCAGAATTTGGCTCTGGTTTCAATTAAAGCCCAAAATAATATTCTATCTGGATTGGGTAGGGCTTCTTGTACCCCTAAAGAATTGCAAGTTTTTAGTAGACAGTTTGCCGTTCTGATTGAATCAGGAGTGCCGATATTAGAGAGTCTAATGAGTATAGCCGAGGGGCAAAGCAATAAAAAATTTAAGCTGGCTCTAGAAGACATTGTTCGACAAATATCTACAGGTAAAAAACTTTCCGAAGCACTAGCACTTTATCCAGGAATTTTCGATAAACTTTATATTAATTTGGTCAGAGCAGGTGAAGAAGCTGGTGTGCTTGACGAAGTACTGGATCGATTGGCGGTCTATATAGAAAAGAGTAATGCTCTTAAATCAAAAATCACAGGAGCGCTTTGGTATCCAGTAATTACAATGGTTATTGCCATTTCTGCTATCACAATTGTATTGGTCTTTGTGATTCCTAAATTTCAGCAGCTGTTTAATGAACAGGGTCAGTCCTTACCAGCTCTTACGCAAAAAGTTGTTAATTTAAGTGAAAGCATCCAGGCCAATTGGTACCTATACTTTGGGAGTTACAATGGCCATACCAATGCTTTTGATTCTTTCCTACAAAACTGAAAATGGTCGACAAATAATTGATAGAATTCTAATTAAAATCCCTATCTTTGGAAGCTTGATTATAAAAAGTTGTGTTGCAAGAATGGCCAGAACTTTGTCTACGTTGCTTAAGGCAGGGGTCCAATTGGTTGAAGCGATTGATATCACTGCTGGTGTAGCTGGCAATGCAGTTTTGGAAAATGATTTAGCGACTGCAAAAAAGTCGATTATTCAAGGTCGATCATTTGTTGAGCCGTTGAAAAAATCAGTGATGATTCCGCTGATGGTGTCACAAATGATCGCCATAGGTGAGAAAACCGGTAATATCGATACAATGCTTTTGAAAGTTGCAGACTTTTACGAAGCTGAGGTCGAGACTGCAGCTGACGCACTGACCAGCTTAATAGAGCCACTGCTAATTGTTTTTCTAGGTGGAGCAGTAGGGGTTTTGGTCATCGCTATGTTTCTTCCAATATTTAATCTTGCCTCTACGGCTTTTTAAAGTGTTAAACATTGAAAATTTAGTTTCTAGTACAAAACTAGATGATTCAGATTCAAATAATCTGAACCTCTGGGTAGTTGAGTCTATTAGGGTTGGATTTTATCTGTTTGCAGTTATCACTTCAATTGTTGCACAGGTTTTAAATCCATATTTCTTGAACTTCAACATTTGGCTACCAGTTTTTCTTTGCGTGATTTTTGGTCTGGTATTGCATTTTGGGATAATTTTATTGTACCAAAAAGTCAAAATCTATAAATATTTTGAGCTATCTATTTTTATTGTGGACGCCTTATTCATAGCTGCTTTTAACTACTATACTTATTTTTCATATCCTTTCTTTACGGTCTTGTTTCTATTAAATATCGCTTTATCTTCATTTGTACTAGGTGGCTCATACAGCGTATTAGTTGCAGGCGCTTCAACCTTATTTTACACAGTGATTTATTTGGCCAGGTTTTCAGGCGCAGGCATAGATCAGATTACTTATTTATTAAATATTTTAACATTTTATATTTCTGCGATTCTATCTGGTTATTTAGGAGACTTGTTAATTTCTAGAAGTCGGCAACTGAATATTACTAAAACGGATTTGTTAGATTTAAAAACCTTAAGCCAGGTTATCATCAAAAACATAGGAGTAGGTTTGGTATCTTATGAAAAAAACAAGTCTGTTTCTTTTTCGAATACAGCTGCTCAAAATATCTTAGGATCCCAGCTAGATAATAAAGCTAATGTGATAAAGAAAAGTATATTGTTTGATCCAGTTGAAAATAAACAACAGACCAAAAGACAAGAATTAGACCTGGATATTCATGGTATAAGAAAAAACTTGGAATTGATCACCACCTATATACCAGACGTTAATCTGCAAACTAAATGGATTTTACTTGTTCAAGATTTAACTGAAATTAAAAGTCTTCAAAAAGAATTGATGTTAAAAGAGAAACTTGCAGCCATAGGACAGCTTGCTGGGGGAATAGCTCACGAAATTAGAAATCCACTTGCGAGCATTAGTGGAAGCGTTGAGATGCTAAAAGAATCTACTAGGGACCTTAATCCAGAAAATACTAAGTTGTTTTCAATAATAATTAAAGAAATTGATCGTTTGAATTTATTAATTACAGATTTTTTAAGTTTTGTCAGACCTGAAGTTAAACGGTCAGATTTAATTTCGTTAAAAAGTCTTATCGAAGATATTTTAGCACTAGTAAAATTTGATAAGAAACTGTCTGAAAATGTAACCTTTGAAACGGATATGTCAGATATTGCTGTTAAGTGCGACCAAGGAAAATTAAAACAAGCTTTTATTAATATTGTGACTAATGCTTTGCAGGCCATGGGCAATAAGGATGGAAGTGTTTTTATATGTCGCGTGAAGCACGAGGGCTATTTTGCTAGCGTTGAGTTTACTGACAATGGTCCAGGGATGAACGAAAGCACAGTGGAAAAAATTTTAGAGCCTTTTTATACAACTAAAGAAAAGGGCACAGGCCTTGGTCTAGCAATTACTCATAGGATCATAGAGGGTCATGAAGGTGCGTTAAAAATTTTCTCTAATGAAAAAAAAGGGACAACTTTTTTCATAAGGCTGCCGATAAAATAAATGAAAGGTTTCATAATGGGGAGTTCAGATGAGTTTAAAGCACCGAATCTTAGTTGTTGATGATGAAGAATCAATAAGAGAATTTCTGGAAATTATGCTTAAAAAAGAAGGTTACACAGTGACTTGCGCCGAAAATGGAAAAGTCGCTAAAGAGATTTTAGAAAAAAAATCTTTTGATCTTGTTATTTCAGATTTTCAGATGCCAGAAATGACAGGAATGGAATTATTAAAGTATGTCAAGGATAATTTGCCACAAACAATTTTTATGATGATTACAGCATTTGGAACAACTGAGTCAGCAGTTGAAGCTATGAAAATAGGGGCCTACGATTACATCACCAAACCGTTTAAAATTGATGAAGTAAGAATTAATATCGCAAACGCTTTGCGCAGTCTATCTTTGGAAAAAGAAAACAGACATCTTAAAAAAGAGCTTGTTAGAGAGTATAATTTTGGAAATCTAATTGGAAACACGGATGTTATGCACGAGGTTTTTAGCTTAATACAAAGAGTAAGTGCTGCGCCAACAAATATATTGATCACTGGTGAAAGTGGAACAGGTAAAGAGGTCATAGCTAAAGCTATTCACTACAATGGCAGCTCTAAGGAAAGACCTTTTATAACAGTCAACTGTGGAGCTATACCAGAAAACCTTATGGAGTCTGAAATGTTCGGTCACAAAAAAGGTGCTTTCACGGGCGCGGTGGTTGATAAAGAGGGTTTGTTTGAAGCTGCCAACGGGGGAACACTATTCTTAGATGAAATTGGTGAGCTTCCGTTAAATATGCAGGTGAAGGTGTTAAGGGCTATACAAGAACGAGTTGTAAGGCGTGTTGGAGGTAATGAAGATACTCGCGTGGACGTAAGACTAATTGCTGCCACCAACCGTGATCTTCAACCGATGGTTACTGAAAATACATTTAGGCAAGACTTATACTATCGTTTAAATGTTATTCAAATAATGGCTCCATCGCTAAGAGAAAGAGTTGCAGATATTCCTTTGTTAGCAAATCACTTTTTAAAAAAATATAATGATCGCTTGGGTAAAAATATTCAGGGTATCACGGCTGAAGCCATGCAGTCTTTAAAGGCTTACAATTATCCAGGTAACGTTAGAGAGCTTGAAAACGTTATTGAAAGAACTGTGGCATTAGAGCCAGGCTCGTCAATTTTACCAGAGAGTTTACCCGCTTTCGTAAATACAAGCGAAGGTAGAAAACTCGTTTCAAGCCATGAAATCGAAGTTACCGATGATGGTGTCGATTTGGAAAAAATACTTGGCCAAATTGAAAAGGAACTGTTGATTAAAGCAATGCACACATCAGGCGGAGTTAAAAAGCGTGCAGCCAAACTGCTTAGCATTACTTTTAGATCGATGAGATATCGAGCCGAAAAACATGACTTAAAAGCCTTGATGGAAGATGAAGGCGACGACGAAAGTGCAGAGGCCGTATAATTAGCAAAATTTACTTTTCAGCATAATTGTATAAAAGTGCGCCGTTCATGCAACTTAGCATAAGTGCTTGTTGAGACGGTGGAAAGGTTATGCAACCTTCACTGTATCCTATAGAGTCTTTGTCTTCGATATGTTCGGTTACATATTTAGCTGTGTGTAAAACCACATAACGGCGCCTAGCGTTGTTATTGGTACATGATAATCCGTCTAATTTAATTCCATTATTCGGTCCTGGTCCAAATGTATCTTTTTGACTAGTGTAACTAGCGCCTGTCAAATAAAATCCCAGTGACGTTTGTAATGAGCCGGGGGAATTTGAAAATCTTGCTGCCCTTAAAGAGTCTTCCTTTTCGTTCGAGCCTTTTCCGTGAGCCGTGTAGAAGCTATATATTTTCTCTTCTTTTAGTTTAAAAATATGAAGTCTTTTTTGCAGTTTAGTTTTTGTATAATCTGCGACGATAATGCAATCTTGATTGCGTATATTCTTCGTATTTTTCAAATTATCTTTGCTCAAGCATAAATCTTTTCTAATCAACTGTTCTTTGTGTTTTAAAAAAAATTCAAACGCATTATTTACCGCATTGGAATTTATATCAGGATTAATCAATGCATCCTTATATATTTTTGCGTACGGACTGTCTTCCGGTACTACCAATTCTTGTACACTGCCCACTGGTAATGTCTTAAGTGGAGGCTGCCGTTTTAAAAAAGTGCTGTTATTAGGCCCTTTGGTTTTTAATGGAGCATTGTTTGTAACATCAACCTTCGATTGAATTTTGGGACTGGTAAAGTTACACCCAATAATTTGAAGCAAGGCTGTCAAAGTTAACACGACTAAAGTAAAATATAAGGCAATTTTTGAAAACATATTAAAAATATAGAACCGAAATTTAATATATGCAATTGGTGCCGAAATGCTTGTGTCAGGACTTTTGCTGGGGTATCAAAATGAAGCTAGCAAAGGGCAATTTCAAACTTTCTTTGTAGGAGTTTTACTTGGGACCAGTCACATCTTATTTAAAAGATCATTTTAGGCATTTTAATGCTGCCGCCTTGGTAGATGCAGCAGAGGGTTACAAGCTGCATAAATTAAAAAATGGTAAAATGATGGTGACTATGGCTGGTGCCATGAGTACAGCAGAAATAGGCCGAAGCTTTGCCGAGATGATAAGAAAAGATCAAGTAGATATTATTTCTTGCACTGGAGCAAATTTAGAAGAGGACCTTATGAACCTTGTGGCTCACAAATCTTATAAAAGAGTTCCGCATTATCGTGACCTATCCCCCCAAGATGAAGAAGAACTTTTATCCGGTGGGTTTAACCGCGTTACTGACACTTGTATTCCTGAGGAAGAGGCCTTCCGTCGGCTAGAAAAGCACATTTTAAAAATGTGGAGTAGCGCTGAAGACAAAAACGAACGTTACTTCCCACATGAGTATATGTATCAAATGCTGCTTTCTGGAGTGCTTGAGCCTTACTACGAAATAGATCCTAAAAATTCCTGGATGTTAGCTGCTGCAAAAGCAAATATTCCTATTGTTGTGCCGGGTTGGGAAGACTCTACTATGGGTAATATTTTTGCCGGTTACTGTTTACAAAATGAATTAAAACCATCCACTGTAAAATCCGGTATTGAATACATGACCTGGCTAGCTACATGGTATCAGGAGAATGCGACGGGTGAGGGCATCGGATTCTTTCAGATTGGCGGTGGCATAGCAGGTGATTTTCCAATCTGTGTGGTGCCGATGTTAAATCAAGATCTGAAAATTAAGGGCGTGCCCATTTGGCAGTATTTCTGTCAAATTAGCGACTCTACTACGAGTTACGGTTCTTATTCTGGAGCAGTTCCTAACGAAAAGATCACTTGGGGAAAATTGGCAGCCACGACGCCCAAATTTGTCATCGAATCAGACGCTAGTATTGTCGCGCCGCTTATTTTTGCCTACATTCTAGGCCACTAGTCACAGC
This sequence comes from uncultured Pseudobdellovibrionaceae bacterium, assembly GCA_963803705.1. GTDB lineage: Bacteria > Bdellovibrionota > Bdellovibrionia > Bdellovibrionales > UBA1609 > JAMLIO01. The sequence continues at coordinate 662,781 of CAWDNU010000001.1, forward strand.
CGGTTTCTAAATGCTGGCTCAACTTAAAGATATTGCTTTCATAGATACAAAACAGTGAGTGTCTGTGGGCATAAGATGTGCAAAAGTAGAAGCATGAAACTTGATCTTTTTAAAAATACGTCTTTATTTTTTCTTGTAGTCTTAATCTCTCAGCTGGCATATGGTTTGCCGAACCATTGCCCTCAAAAAACTGATGGTGTCCCATACAACGCTAAATTTCATAAAAAAATAAACACTGCTGTAATCAGTCGAAGTTATGCAAATTCATATTTCAACATGTTGAAAACTATGGAACCCAGTGTTCCATTCAACTACGTACTAGATGGTTGCGATATGCGTGCTTTGCTTATTTCTAAATGGCTTTTAGAACATAACGGCATTCAAACCTTTAGAGTCGCTATCGAAGCCGAGCAAGGCTATTTTTATCCCGAAACAAAGTATGCACAAGAGGGTCTGGTTGAGCTAAGCCGTCACACTGCTGCGGGCTTCTGTGTCGTAAACCCAGAGTCAAATATAGTAGAGCCTTTTATATTAGATCCTTCTTTCTTTGATAAACCGGTGCACTTAGCAACTTGGTTTGCTAAATTCCCATCAGAACCTGGCACTAAAATTAAGGCATACTATGGCAATATGTACTCTTTGCACCCAGGTTCAAGTCGCGCACACTTTTTAGGTGCAGAATTGCAAGAGGTTGAAAGACTTCGGCAAGCCTTTACGGCAGAACAAAGTCGAATGCGTAGAATTGGAGAGATGCCTTACGGCATCGGAAGATCCAGAGGTTCGTATCCTAGCGATTACAAATAAGTATTTAAACTTGTGAATCAAGATTAGCTAAGTCCTTCAAGGCTTCACCTGTTACACGTTGGGCCGTCCAGCCATCCATAGGCTTTGCGCCGATGGATCTGTAAAAATCAAGGGCCAACTTATTCCAATCCAAAACTGACCATTCTAAGCGACCGCAGTCTCTTTCTAAAGAAATTTTAGCCAAGTGTGCTAGTAGAAGTTTACCATAACCCTTCCCGCGAAATTTTGGTTTAACGAAAAGATCTTCAAGGTGTATGCCTGGTCGGCCCAAGAAAGTAGAAAAATTATGAAAGAAAATAGCTATACCAGCCTTTACTTTATTTTCTTCTAAAAACAAAACTTCTGCGAAAGGGTTAGGTCCAAACAAGTTTTTTATAAGTGTGGCTTCATCTGTTTTAACTTCGTGTTCTAGTTTTTCATAAAGAGCTAAGTCTTTTATGAAAAATAAAATTTCGGAAACATCTAGCTTTGTGGCAAATTTAATTTCGACGCCCATAACCTTCAAACCACTTTGGTTAGAGTATCAGTTTTAGTTTTCGACTTGATATGATAGAGACTATGAAAAAATGCAGCTGATATAATGATCAAGCCTAGCCCGCCAGAAACGACTTCAGGAACATGAACTGTTATACTTACGAACATAACAATTGATAAAAGACCAATAGCCCAGAATGCTCCGTGTTCAAGAAAAACGTAAGAACTTAAAGAGCCTTTTTCAACCATTAAAATAGTGAAGCTTCTTACATACAACGCTCCAATACCTAGTCCAATTGCAATAATAAGTGGATTAGAAGTGATCGCGAAAGCAGCGATTACTCCATCGAAACTAAAGGAAGCGTCAAGAATTTCTAAATAAATAAATAACCCTAAACTTTGTTTGCCTAAATCAACTGCTCCTTGGTTACCATCCATACTAAGGACGTCGCCTATTAATTTCACGGCAATAAAGGTAACAACACCGGCTAAACCACAAAATAAAACGGTGTTACTTAAAGCGGGATCGACATACCTAGAAAGAATAAGAAGTCCAACTAGGGTGACACCAACTTCCGTTGATTTAACAGCTCCTAGACGGGCAAGCCTGCGTTCTATAAATGAAATCCAGTAAACTTCTTTCTCTGCATCAAAAAAGTAGTTTAAAGCTACAAGGGCCAAGAATACCCCACCGAAAGAAGCTACTTGAGGGTGAACAGAAAGCATGATTTCAGCGTACTTAGAGGGGTCATTTAAGGCTAAATTAATTGCAGAAATAGGACCTAAAGCGGCAGCAAAGCAAACTATAGCGATAGGAAAAACTAAGCGCATCCCAAAAACTGCAATTAAAATTCCCCAAGTTAAAAATCGCCTTTGCCAAATTGGGGTCATTTTTCTTAGCACGGAAGCATTTACGATAGCGTTATCGAAAGAAATCGTAGTTTCAAGTAAGGCTAAAATACCTGCAGTGAAAAGAAACTGCAGACCCATAATCCATGATCCTGAGTCATTGAATCCTAAAAACACAGCCAAAGCTAAACCGACGGCAGTTAAAAAAAATGTAAGATAAAAGTCCTTAGTTATCATGATAGGAACCTATACCAAAAGTAAATTTCAGTATACTTTAATTTTTGTATTTAAAGTGCTGGACGCTCTTTGATCAGATTCGCGTCTTTTAAGATCCCCTTTAACACAGATAACTGAATAGGCCTGGCATTTAGTGATTTTTGTTCTATTTACAAATTAAGATGGTTAAAAATAAGTCTTAAAAATTAGAAATCAGTCCCACTAAATGTGGCTCATCAATAAAAGGATTTCGGTTACCCTGATAGCCTTCTACTTGATCATTTCTAAGAAGTTCCTGGGTATCAACAGGATCTTGATAGTGCCACTGCCTTAAGGCACTTTCTTCAGAATCGGAAATAGAGATTTTGTATCGAACTGAAAAATAAAAAAGTGCTCTTGCAACGTTTCCCTTGTGTTTTGCAGGTGGCTCGAATGTGCGCTGGCCATTTTTGTCATACCCAATGTGGGATTGAGGACACTTAGTATACGATGTGTCTTCGACAACTTCGCCAAAGGGGTAATTACCCCGGATACTATTTAGCTGCGAGTCGGTTGGATATAGGTGGTGCAAATCAGATTTTTGTGACCTACGGTCCGAACCGCCAAATTTGCTTTGCGGCCAAGTGTGCTCGACATTGATAACATTGTTATTAGGAATTTTACCCAAACCAGGGGACATATAATCAGCTTCGCAGTAGACATCTTTGACGAAATAATTATCATTTTTCATGATAATAGCCATGTGACCTAGCAGGCTTCGACGGGCCTGTTTATAACTTATCGAATAGTGGTTATGGCTGGTTTCATCAAAGAGCTGATCTCTTAAATCAGATACTTTAGATCCACTACTCAAACTATAAGACTGGGTTGAAAACAAAAGGGCGAACGAAAGTATAAAAATACTTCTTGTAACCACGATGTGCATCCTTGCTTGGGTTTGAATAATTGTTTCAACCAGTGGTAGATTCGTCAAATTAAAAAAAGGTAAATTTTGTTTGATCTCTGTTAAGTGCAGATTTAAACGGTAAGGCTTCAAATTTTTTAAAGTGCCCAAATTACATAGGCGCTAGACCTATGTCCCGTTGGGATTCTAACTGTTTACTTTCACCCAACTGACTTTGTGCACCCAATGGCTAAAAGAGGTATTCGTGAAACTAAACCTGATGGTAGCTACTTTTCAAGTCCACCTTATAGGTAGCGGTCAACTGGCATCACTTTTCTTTGTGCAAAGTAAAGAAGCTAAGTTCTGGTCTGCAATTGATGCGCACAGGTAATTTGCTAAAACCTATGCCTCGATTAACATAAAGTTTCGCATCACCTGATTTGTAGTTGGGGATCCAGCCGTCTCCTTTTACCTCGTCAGGGCTTTGCGGTACAAGCGAAGTCCAGCTCCAATTTGGAAAACCAGGGATACGCGATTTGTCCCCCATGGGTGTGCCCAGCCATAGCAAACTGAATCTTTGCAGCGCTCGTGTCTTTTAAGGAGTTCGCATTGTGCATAAATAAAATTCGTGGGTTATCACCAACGTTTGAAAGTGCTTTATCTAAGTCACTCATTTTTGGGTAAAATGGTGCCACGCCGACAATGTGTAAGTCTTGGTCCCTGATCGTCAGCTTGACTGATTGATTGTGCAAGACCTTGATTCCAACAGTTTCAAGCCTCTTGGTTAAAAATTCAGCCGATTCATTGACCATTCGAGCGCTGTGCGTACCCATCGAATAATCATGGTTTCCTAAAACTGCTAACACTTTTATGCCGTTGGCAGGCAAAGGCTTTAAAATTGTGATCACAGTATCAATTAGTTTTTCAGTTCTGACTTTGTCATCCTTTTGCCAATCATCTTTAGCGTCATCCTTATCATCATCAGTGGGGTGATAAATAAAATCCCCTCCTATAAGCACAGCCTTTGGTTTTCTTTCAAGAATTTTATCAACGGCTTTGGTAATTGCCGATTCGTTTCCCAACCACATACCTACTTGAAAGTCAGAAAGAAAAGCAATTTCAGATCCGATCCACGACGCTTTTAAATTTTTTATTTGAATTTCGTGATCAGTGACTTCAAGCCACCTGGGTTCAATTCGGTTTCCCCACAATGCTATCAATCCAATTGTTATAAAAAGTATTCCAACTAGTTTGAGCATGATTGCATCCTATGATTAGATGTTGAGAAATCAATTTAAAAAAATTATTATAGTAGTCAACCTACCTGGTAGTCACCAATTGCAAAAATATTACTCCGATAAACGCATTTTGAAATCCTAGAAATAAAATAAGAGTAAGGTAGCATAGTTGTAGCCACTAAGATTTATTAAATGAGTTATGACCCATATTTATTCTTTGCTTTGTCCTGACTAAAATTAAAGTTTTGTTTTAATCTACACATTACGAACACTACTAAAAGTTTTACAAATTTTAAAAGTACTATATTGTGTAATTATTGTATTTCACTACTGTTGAGTCTCAGCGTGTTAGTGTAGAAATAAATTTTTTATGTCTTCAAAGGAGAAGCACCTATGTCATCAATTAATGTCCAGCAAGTAGCAAGTTCAAAAAAAAATATAATAATGCCTCATCTTTCAGTGCGTGGCGTCCTAGGTGGAATCCTGATCTCGCTAGCAGTTATGATCACCTTATTAGTAGCTGGTGCTAGTGCAGGACTTGGGATTCTAGATTTCGAAGGGGGCGTCAGCCTAACTGCAGCATCTTGGGGTATAGGTCTTTGGCTTTTGGTCAGTTTCGTGGCTTCACTTTTTATTGGAAGCTATATCGCAGGTAGAGTTTCGGGGAATCTAAGTCCAGTAGCAGGGTCGATTAACGGTATGGCTGTTTGGGCCCTAATGACTCTAATTTGTTTTTCAGCAATATCAAGTGGGTTAGGTAAGGCTGCATCTACAGCAGCTAAAATTCCAGCAGCTGTTGGGGGAATGGTTCCTACCGGAATGCTGAAAGATATTGATGCATTTGCAATGTTAGGTGATGTAGACGTTTCACTTAAAGATATTGAAAAGGAAGTCGATAATATCGAAGCACCAGAAATAAAAAAGATGGTAAAAAACGAATATGCTGAACTTAAGTCAGAATTTTTAAGATTGGCAAAAGCAACTTTGCTAAATCCGAATCGAGCAGACGAAAATCTTTCGAAAATGAGAAGTAGCGTAAAATCATCAATTGCTGATTTTAAAGAAAAGCTTGATAGAGATAAAATTGAATCGCTTGTGGCTAAAAACAGCAGCCTTTCTAAAGAAGAGTCAGAAAAAATGACTGAAAAATGGTATGCGAAAATTCAATCAGTTTCTTCTAAAATAGAGACCCAAATGGACGAGCTCCAAAGAACAGTTAGCCGCGTTCAGGTAAAAGCAGTAGAGACTGCTGATGAGGTAAAAAATACGGTAGCTACCACTATGTTGGTTTTTTTAATCATGCTTATCGCAGGGTTAATCACCACGATTTTTGGTGGTCAGATGGGCTCTAAAGACGCAGTAGTTGTAGAGGTTTAAAAAACTTCTTAAATTGGAAATTTAGAACACCTAGTAGAAAGCCTGATTCTTGTGATCAGGCTTTTTTTTGTTAGCATACAAACCAGAGCTCTCATTTACAGTGGCGAGCTGAGCTTAAAAGTTCTAGTCAGTTATAGGTGTTTTTTGTTTTCTAATGTACGCGGTGCTCTATGCAGTTGCGTGAGGTGACGCGATCTTAGTCTTGAAAAATGGATGGGATGCCAGGACTCGAACCTGGGAATGCAAGGATCAAAACCTTGTGCCTTACCAACTTGGCTACACCCCAATAAGATGTTTTTACTTCTTACTAATTTTTAGTGAATGTTGGACCGACAAGCAAGGCTAGGGATTTGTTGAGACACATTTTCTGCACAGCGCAAAAGACAAACTTTAAATTTCGTAGATTAAGAGCCTGTTTTTATATCATCCAATGACGATTCTAGTTCTTTAACTTCTTTTTCGAAAGCTTCAAAAACTGCATTTTCAATCATTTCACGTGTCTCTTGATTCAGTGGATGCGCGATATCTTTGAATTGGCCGTCTTTTCTGCGCTTAGATGGCATGGCTACAAACAGCCCCTCGTGTCCTTTAATAATTTTTAGATCTCTAATTATAAATGCATCATCAATAGTTATAGTGGCGTAGGCTTTCAAGTCGCTCTTCGTTCACTGTAAAAATCTTAACTTCGGTGATTAACATGATGCTCTCTCCTTAAACTACTCTTACCGAACTTAACGGAAAAAAACAGAGTAAACTTAAGAACTTAGTAGGGCTCTCAAACGAACTGATAACATGGAGTTAAAAACAATGTTCTAAAATGATACGTGCCTAATGCCAGTGAATATACGAAATAGTATTCCTGTTCTTAAAAATGGCTTCTGGACTAGATCAATCTTCCACAGGCCCTAAAGTAAAAAACTATTAACAGCAAGTCCGTAGGGTTAACAGCTCAAGTTAAACCATTAGCATTAAAAGAATAATTCTATCACCTCTTTTCACCCTAAAAATGTTTTGGCTTTGCAATAGTCTTTGAACATCTGCAGAGGAGTTTACAGCAACCTTGTTTACTTCAAGAATAAGGTCTCCTGGCTTTAAGCCAGAATTAAATGCTGGCGAATAAGGCTTCACGTTCTCAATCACAACCTTTTTGTCACTACCAAACCTTAAGTTTAAGCCCTTAGCATTTTGAACCGTTAACTTTAAACCTAGTTTTTCCAAATTGAAGGACTGAGTGCTATTACTTTTTGGTTTATTTTGAGCTTGAACTTCAGATTCAAGATTTTTAGAGCCAATGCGTGCGCTTAAGTTTATTTTTTTGCCACTTCGGTAGACCTCTATAATTTTTTCTTCACCAGTTTGCGTAGAAGCCACAGCTTTAAACAAATCAGAAGGGCCAGAAATTATTTTTGAACCAAATTTTGTGACCACATCGTAAGGTTTTAATCCGGCATCATAGGCTGCAGATTTGGGTAAAACGTTCACGATTAAAGCTCCTTCAGTGACTGGAACCCCAATTGACTGAGCCGATTGCTCGTCTAATGCTTGCATTTCTACGCCCAAAAAACCCCTTTGGACTTCACCTGTTTTCTCAAGTTCAGATAGAATTTTTTTCACATTATCAATGGGAATTGCGAACCCTATACCCTGGGCTCTGGCATCAATTGCTGTATTCATCGCAATCACTTCGCCTTTAACATTCACTAGTGGCCCACCAGAGTTTCCAGGATTTATGCTTGCATCTGTTTGAATAAAGGGAAATAAATTTAGCTCGCCAGAATCTCGGCCTAAGGCTGAAACTATACCTTTGGTCATAGTGTTGCTATGTCCGTACGGATTGCCAAAGGCTGCGACCCATTCACCGACTTGCAAAGTTTTACTAGTTCCAAGTTTGGCGGCCGGTAAATTCTTTTTAGAGCTAATTTTAATTAAGGCTACATCTGTCTGGGGGTCAGCACCGATAACTTTTGCCTTGTATTCTTTGGAATCGCCGACAAATAAGACTTTTATTATATCAGCGTCTTTAACAACGTGTGCATTCGTTAAAATTAAACCATCATTTCTGATCACGAATCCAGTTCCTAGCGATTGCGCTGGCCGAGCCTTAGGAAATGCTTGCTGCCCACGTCCACTTGGAATATTAAGACCAAAAAATTGCTCTAAAAATTGGTAGCCATCCGGTAAGCCCTCTGAATAATTCATTTTAGGCTGAGTTTCTGTGTAGATACTTACGACCGAAGGTGAAACACTTTTAGCAAGTTGGATGAAAAGATCTGACGGTAAAGGTTGACCTGCTTCCACAGCCGGAATTTCAACCTTGGAATGGCCACTTTCCCGTGCGTTACATGCGTTAAAAAGTAGTAAAGAAAATATTAGGAATATAATATTTTGAACTAAAGTCATCACCCGGCTCCATTTACCCCTAACGTCGACCTTCAGCTTTGCTGGCTTTCTACTAAAGCTTCGCGGTTGAGTTTTCAAGGGCTATTTTTTGTTTAAAGTCACAAATTGCATTTGCAAGTCACCTAAAATTTTTTTTAAAAAATCACTTTCATCTGAGCTCAAATTTCCTGTTGTTTTCACCTCTAGAATCTTTAGCATGTCGATATTGAACTCGGCCATTTTCAAGTCTTTTTCGGTTTCTCCGTTTGAGGGGTTTGGCGAGAGACCTAAACCAATAAGGGCCGACGAGCCAAGAGACATTACTAGCGTAGAAAAAGTGGCTTCCAATAGTTACCTCCGTAAAATTGTCTTCTATAAGCTAAGCCGCTTGGAACTGTTCAGCAACAAGCTAGCTCATAAAAAAAGCTATTTATTTATAAAATGTGTACTTTAAATGGTCAAACTTTGTAGCATTAGATTCTTGTTTTTTTGAAAATCGTTCAGTCTTGATTCTATTATAGGCTGCATTTCGAAATGTCTATGCCAATAAACATACCTAGGGAAATTACAAAAATTAAAAGGACATAAAAGTGGGTCAATAGATCTTTTTTCAAGAGGGGAATAGATTAGTGTTTTACTGAGTGCTATTGATAGGTGAGGGTTGTTCTGATAAGTGTTTCATCAAACTGTTTGAAAAACTTTTGATCCATATAAAAATAATTTATAAGCCTTAGAAACAGCATGCTAAATCTAGAGAAAATAATGTAATGCTGGCTTTCAATTTTTTTATTTCGCTTCAACCCAATTATAAAAGCAATTAAAAGGTCCAATTTGGAACCAAAAAATAAAATCAATGAGTTCAAATGAGTAACAAACTCTATATTTTTGCAAAACTCGGATTCTATTTTGTATATGGCAATTTCCAAGAGGGCTTCTTTTTCATTTAAACTTAGCTTGTCAAAAAAAGGCTGGCTGTAAACAATCGCACTTGAACTTTTATCACCCAAGCCGATAACTAAGGGTGATGGGATCTGAACTCTATATAAAGCGGGTTTATTAATTTCATATTTTATCGTTAGCCGATCTAACATAGGTGCTAGATGAATATCTTCGAAGGGTCTAGAATTAGGCCCTAAATCTAGCTTGCCAATTAGCCAATTGGTGGACTGATAGTGTAGGAGTAAAAAAAATCCAATTAATACTACAAGGGCGCCGATGGTAAAAATCCAATTGGTGAAGCTGAGTCCAAATAATAATATGCCACTGCTGAACAGCTTTAATAAGAAATCACGTTTTTTTCCAAGGCCAAACATTTATTTATCCTAATTTGAATGTAGTCATTGAACTTCTCTTCTTAAAATATAAAATGATAAAATGTAAGAGTACAGTTTTTTTAGCCCTTAAAATGAAATTGTAAAGATTAGGGCATATCGGAGATATATTATGGAAATGTCAGTTCTTAATGCTGCTATTCAAAAGCAATCAGAGGTTTTTGGTCAAGTTAGACACGAATTTCAAAAGATCATTGTTGGACAAAGTGCCTTAATCGAATCTGTTCTTATTGGCTTACTTAGCGGTGGACATATTTTAATTGAAGGTTTGCCTGGATTAGCCAAAAGTCTAACTATCTCGACCTTGGCAGATATAGTTGATCTGAATTTTAATAGAATTCAATTCACACCAGACTTGCTGCCTTCAGATCTGATCGGGACTATGATTTTCAACCCAAAATCTGGTGAGTTCACACCCAAAAAAGGTCCGATATTTTCGCACATAATTTTAGCTGATGAGATCAATAGAGCTCCTGCCAAAGTTCAGAGCGCACTTTTAGAAAGTATGGCTGAACGACAAGTTTCTATAGGTGACACTACTTACAAACTTGAAGAACCTTTTTTGGTAATGGCGACCCAGAATCCGATCGAGCAAGAAGGAACTTATCCTTTGCCTGAAGCTCAGATGGACAGATTTTTGTTTAAAATTGTTGTTGGTTATCCTAATAAAGAAGAAGAGTTGACCATTTTAAATAGAATGTCATCTGGAACACTGCTGACAGTTAACAAGGTTTTAAACAGAGAAGTTCTTCTAGACAGTAGAAATTACGTTAATAAAGTCTACTTAGATGATAAGCTTTCCAGGTATATCGTAGAAATTATTATGGCCACCCGAGCACCAGGGGATTACGGTTTAGACAATTTGCAGAATATGATCTCGGTGGGCTCATCACCTAGAGCTACAATCGGTTTAGCTAGAGCAAGTAAGGCAAAAGCTTTTTTAGATGGGCGAGCGTTCGTTACGGCCGAGGACATAAAAGCTGTTGCAATACCAGTTTTAAGGCACCGATTGATTCTAAGTTTTGAGGCAGAAGCTGAAAGTGTTTCTCCTGACGAAATCATCACTGAGCTTATGTCTAAGGTCGAGGTCTCGTGAGCAAAGAGGATTTAGTTTTAAAAAAAATTAAATCTATTGAGCTCAAGACCAAGAAACTGGTCTCTCAGTTAAATTTAGGCGATTATAAATCAGTCATGAAGGGACAGGGAATGACCTTTTCTGATTTTAGAGAGTATGTGCCGGGCGATGATGTTAGAAACATCAGTTGGACTTTAATCGCAAAGACTAACAAGCCCTACATAAAGCAGTTTGAAGAAGAAAGAGAACTAAATATTTATTTTCTGATTGATACTTCTTATTCCATGTATGTAGGTGCCGGTTCAATGCTAAAAATTGAAACTGCCATGTATGTGATGGCGTCTCTTGCGTTGTCTGCTCATAAAAATAATGATTTATCGGGCTTAATGCTTTTCTCTAAAAATCTGGACCTGTTCGTAAAGCCCAAGAAGGGTCAAAGCCATGTGCGGCGTTTAATAACAGAGCTTATTAAGCACGAGCCTAATTCGAAAGACAAAGGTGGTCTAAATGAAGCATTTAATATGCTTCTGAAACATCAAAAGAAAAAATCAGTTGTTTTTATTTTTAGTGATTTTTTGAGTATGGTTGAAAATAAAAAGCTGTTGCAGTCTTTGTCAAAGAAGCATCAACTTGTTGCTTGCAACATTGAAGATCCAGCTGGACAAGTTGATTCGATGTCAAAAATTGGAAATTTCAGTCTGTCTAGTGCTTTTGAAGAGTTAACCGTTAAAGCATCAAGTGCTACAGTGCAAAATTCTTGGAAAGTTTTTTTTAAAAATTTAGTTCAAAAAAAAGATGCAACTTTGAAAGCTTCGGGGGTAGACATCATTAATTTTTCTACAGAAGAAGATTTTTATAATCCTTTAGCTATGTATTTCAAATCAAAATCGAGGTCATAGTGGAGCCTCTTAATGATTGGTCTTGTGATTTCAAAATTGACAGCGCCGCTACTTTAACAGTAGGCCAAAAATTTGGAATTTTGTGTCAAGGAGCAACTGATCTGAATCCAAATCTAAGTCCTGCTATTATTAATTCAAAAGATTCACCAAACTATGATCTGGTTTTATTAAGACATAAATTTAAATCTAAAAATGAACTCTTTCTTTCTGTGGCGTCTTGGAGGACAGGAACTCATAAATTAAAAAGTTTAAAACTAAGTGTTTCAGAAAATTCAATTTTGTTAGATGGCCCTACCATAAAAGTTGATTCGGTATTAGAAAGTAATTCAAAAATGAACTTACCCCCTGGCGCTATTGTCAAAAGTCCACCCGCCTATGTTTGGTATCTACTTGTGATTATATTATTTTTAGGACTTTGCTATTTTTTTAAAATTTACCGCAGGTCCAGAAAAATTGATAAAGGCTTATTAAAATTAAACAGTTTTAGGACATCTTTAAGCATTTTCTATGAATTTCAGAAACAGATTAGATTTACAAAAAAGAGTTGCGAAAGAAAAATGATTAAAAAAGAATTGGCCCAGCTGTGCAAGAGCTTTTACAAAAGCACTGTCGTATTTATGAGTTTAAGCATAAATACGCCGTTATTTATTCTAAATGAAAAGGAAAGCCAAAAGATTTTAAGAAAAAAACTAAGAAAAGCTGCACTTGTTAACGAGTACTTCTACATCGTGGACGAACTAAAAAAAACAACACTAGAGATAGAGAAAGAAGAAAAAGTTGAAGGAATTAAAAATCTGAAGGCGGACCTAGAGAATCTTGTAGACGAGGCCAATAGTTTTTCACAAAAAATAAATAAGTACACTGAAGGAGCTGTAAAGAGATGAATTTAATTGCTTCTTTTAATAACCCAGAGCTTTTCTATCTTAGTTTAGCTATCGTTTTAGGATTTTCGATATATATTAAATTTAAATCAAGATCATTAAAACCTAAAGGTCTTATCGATTCTTATGGCATATTTGAATTCTTTAAAAGCAAAAAAATTGGACTAATTACTTACTGTTTTCAGATATTAAAAAAATCAATCTTTTACGCTGGCTTGATTTTTTTAGCTATAGCTTTGGGTCGACCACAAAGTAAAAATGAAATTACAAAACAAAACAGCGAGGGCATACATATCGTGATGGTCCTAGATGTTTCAGATAGCATGCTGATAGAAGACATGAAGCCAGAAAACAGACTGGAATCTGCAAAATTAAGAATCAAGGATTTTATTGATAAAAGGTACAATGACTACATTGGTTTAGTTGTTTTTTCGGGCCAGTCGTACACTCGTATCCCATTAACTTTAGATTACAAATTGCTACTTGAAAGCCTAGCGCAAGTCGAGACCAGCGAGCGTTTGCGCAAAGGAACAGCCATTGGAATGGCACTCGCTAATGCTATAACTAGGTTAGAGAAAGTAAAAGGCAGTTCTAAAGTTGTAATCCTACTTACTGACGGAGAAAATAATGTGGGAGCTATCGACCCCAATACAGCTTTGGGAATCGCAAAACAAAAAGGTGTGCGAATTTACACTGTCGGCATAGGTAAAGACGGTTTAGCCCAGTTACCAATGTTTAGAAAATATCCTAACGGAATGGTGCAAAAATTTTACCGACCAATGCACAGTAAAGTTAACGAACCCTTGTTAAAAAAAATGGCTCAGGAAACCGGAGGTAAATATTTTAGGGCATCGCGTTCAAAAAGGTTAAGTAAAGTTTTTTCAGAAATTGATCGCCTAGAAAAAGTTGAAGTTGAGATAAAAAAAATAACTCAAGTCCAAGAACGTTATCAGTATTGGGCATTGTACGGTTTTATGCTTATTCTTATTTCAAAATTAATAGGATTCTTATTTACTTGGAGGGATTTGTAGATGTTTCGCTTCATGGACTTAAGCAACTACTTGTTACTACTTGTAGGGATTCTGGTTTTTATAGGAATTTATATTTTTAAATTCAAAAGTTCAAAAGTGCGGGTAAAACGTTTTTACTCTGAAAGATTGATCAGGTTCTACTTTGATAAATTAGATATAAAGTCTTACGGCTTCTATCACTATTGCCTGGTATTTTCAGGTCTGGTTCTTGTAGTCATTTCTTTGTTTAGACCTCAATATGGCTCCCAAAAACTGCAGATGAACGCTGAAGGGGTAGAGTTGGTTTTTGTCGTTGATGTCTCACAGTCAATGGCAGCAGAGGATGTGAAACCCCAACGACTAAAACTTGCACAAATTCAGCTAAAAAATCTGACAAAAATTTTAGATGGGAACCGAATGGGTATTGTTGCTTTTGCAGGGCAGGTTGGAGTTATCAGCCCTTTAACTCAAGATATCGGTGCGATAAATTTATTTATAGATTCATTGGATTTTGAAATATTTTCTGAGCAAGGCACTAATATTAGCTTTGCTTTGGCAGAGGCTAAAGATTTACTAGAACGAAGCCAATCTGGATCCCAAAACTCTAGAACCAAAGTCGTGGTATTAGTTTCTGATGGCGAAGATCACTCTGGCGAAGCATTGGCATCGGTTAACGATCTTAGAAAAAATGGCATTAGAACTTTTGTGATTGGAGTTGGAACTCTAGCCGGAGGTAAAATACCTGTAAAAGATAACTTTGGACAAACCGTTAGATACCTAAAAGGCACCTCCAATAACGATGTGATTTCAAAACCAAATTTCAAATTTTTAAAAGAACTTTCGAAGTCAGGAGATGGTGGCTTCTACAAACTAGACTTTGGCAGCGTCGCGAATAATGCAATCGTTAAAGACTTTGAAGGACTGCAGAAATCTAAATTCGAAAGTGAAAGCTTTGAAGTGAAGGGCGAATACTTTCAGTACGCTCTTCTGCCAGGTATTTTTCTTCTAATTTTTAGTTTATGGTTCAAAGAAAACTCATTGTCGCAGAAGGTTCGTCCTCTAGTTGATTTAGGGGATGATTAGATGACTTCGACAATTGCTAATAAAACTTTATTAAGATTCTTACGCACAAAAACAGTATTGATTTTTTTAGTTCTGTCTACAATCGGTTGTGGTTATTTTGAATCCCGGGCCTTCAGGGTTGCTATTGAACAAAAAAACTGTGATATCGCAAAAAACCTATTACTTCGCTCGCTGAAGAAGGATCTGAACAACCAATCTGCACAATATAATCTGGCTCAAACATTTGTTTGCTCCGGAGATTTGGTTTCTGCTTTAAAGCACATTAAAATTTTGCTAAAAAACAACAGTGCTTTTCAGTTCGAGTTATTGTACTTGCAAGGTTTTATTTTAGGACAAACTGGCGAGATAGATGATGCGTTATCAAGTTATCAAAGGGCCTTAGATATTCGCTCGAACATAGAGATAAAACAAAATATGGAATTGCTTTTAAAAAACAGCAAGTCCGGTAAAAAGGGAAAGAAGAAAAAAGGTAAGGGTAAGAACAGCGATAAATCACAAGCTGATAAAAATGCCGATGGTGAGCAAAAAGACCCGAAGCGTGAAAGCAAAGATCCTAGATCTGATTCACAAAGCCAGCAAGATCCCAAGAACAATAAGTCACAAAAGATGAGTCAAAAGCAAATCGAAAAAATTATGAAAGAGATAGACTCAGATGAAAAAAAAGTAAGGTCTCAAGGATTAAAAATTAAATCTGAAAAAGGAGGGTCTAGTAGTGAAAAAAACTGGTAGCTTTCTAGGTTTAATACTTGGCATCTGCATAAACTCTAGTCCGCTTTTAGCTGCAAATATAAAAACCAAGATTTCTCAAGACAAAGTCAAAGTTGGCGACGTATTCACTGTATCCGTAGAAGTTAGATTCAAAGATGGTCTTAAGCCAGATCTATCCATATATGAGGTACCTAAGGATCCTTTGATATCATTTTTACAGCAGTCTACTTCGCAGTCTTACAGTACTATTACAAGAAATGGTGTCACTGAGACAAAGAAAATTGTCGCTTTAAATATGGTTTTTTTTGCAAAAAGCAAAGGTACGGCTACGATCTCGCAAGTCAAACTAAGAATAAATAACAAAGTCTTTGCAGCCAAAGGCTTCAAAATAGAAATCGTAGCGAAAAATTCCAAGTCTCAAAATCAAGCACAGAATAATCAAGTGAATAGTATTGAAGATATGTTGAACAACTTTTTTGGCAATCAATCTGGCCGTGATTTCGGTTTCAGTAATCAAGCGAAATCTGATTTAGATTTTTTTGTTGATGTGGAAACCAGTACTATGAACCCATATTACTCTGAACAATTTGTAGCGAAGTGGTACTTGTACACCAATGGAAGAGTGACTGACATTGACACTCTAAAATACCCAGCGTTGCAAGGATTTTGGAAAGATGAAATTCTTCTTGCAACTTCTCTAACCCCTGAAAGCGTTCGAAGAGGAGATAAGGTTTACACAAGGTATTTATTAGCAAGTTATGCCATTACCCCAATCGTCAATGAGCAAGCTTTTATTGATCCCTACGAGGTTAAATGCCAGTTGGTTGGTGGTTTCTTTAGCTTTGGTTCAAAAGAGTTTGTAAGAAAAAGTGACGAAGTTTTAATAAAAATTAAGCCCTTACCACTTGATAGGCCCCCTGGTTTTACGGGTGCCGTGGGTGACTTTAAAGTTTCTGGTTTTATCCAGGATAGGTCATTTAAGGTAGGTCAGCCATTTACTTATATTTTGAGGGTTCAAGGCAAGGGTCAGTTAAAGTTCATGGAGCTGCCAGATTTAAGCTTAGAAGAAGACAGTTTCACCATCTATGATATAGCAGAAGAAAGTCAGTTTAAGCCCCCAGAGCGTTCTATTCGAACATACAAAATTCTTGTTGTGCCTCAAAAACCGGGCGAGCTAGTCTTGCCTGAAGTTGAATTTTTCTTTTTTGATCCAAAAAAATCAGAGTTCTATTCAGCAAATACGAAGTCTATTCAGGTAAGTGTCGATGAAGGTGATAATATCCAACAAGATATTGTATCTGTGGATAAAAGCTCTTTAAAGGCTAAGTTTCAGCCCCAACTTTTTTCAAAAGTATCTGGTTCACCTATAGCTTTTACAATTTCAAGTTTTTACTCATATGCCGCATGTTTTATCGCACTTTTTTTTAGCCTAGGTTTTGTATTTATTAGCTATTTAAAATCTCAGGTAGTCTACGATTTTGACAAAGATATTAAACATCGTTTTGATGCTCTTGAAGCCTTAATAAATTCCAATGAATGGCGTCAGGCTTCGATTCAGGCGGTTAATATAGTTTATTTCTTTGCCAATGCGAAGTCTAAGAAAAAGCCGCGTAGTCAAAGACTAGACGATATTCTAATCGTTTTGCCAGTGGGGTTACGCCGAGGAATTGAGACTACAATTAGGTCGTTAAATGCTGATTTACAGAAGTACAGCTTTGCTCCGGAAAGTCTTATTGAAAATACAGATATTAAAGCAAAAGTTTTAGAAAAGTGCCTTGCATTGAAAGAGCTTCTCGAGAGATCATCTAAGGATGATTTTTAAAGCACTCGGTATTTCAAATGTAAAAGCTGTTAATGCCACATTTGTCTACTTTCTATTTTTAAATTTAAGTTTTGCTAATTCTGATCAAAAAATAAGTTTTCTAGATCAGAAAATAGCTGAAATTAAATTGATAAACACAAGTGACCCTGACCTTGAGCTAACTTACAAAACAATCTCATATTATAAAAAAAATCAGTATTTGGAATGTTCTGAACAAGCCACTAAAAATTTAAATTTGGAAAACAGCAAAAATGTTTTTAACTCGTTTGATTATATGTACGGAGTAAAATGCTTCGTAAAGCTAGACGAAAAGAATAAATTAAAAACCGAACATGTTAAATCATGGTTGAAGATCTACTTTGATTACAATGCAGACGAGATCACAAAGAATTTTCATGGACCTGAAATGGCACTATACTTAGATTACAGATTGAAATTGAGCGAAGTGCTATTTGAAAAATTTGAGACCCTAGATTTAAATGCGATCCAGATAGACCAACTAGTGTCTACTTTGAAAAGATCTAAAAAGAACGAAATCAAAAGTAAGTTGTTTCTATTTTTACTGAATAAAAATGAGCAGGAAGAAGCAAAGTCATATTTGCTAGAATCGGATCCGAAATTACTGAACCTCTCTACTCTGAAAGTTTTAAGCGAATATTTTAAAGATGACATCTTTTCTGGAAGAATAGCTGACATTGAATCTTCAAAAAAGGAATCTCGAGACTTAAAAAATCTTTACAACAGAAAGAAAAATAAGGAATTTTTGAGCAAAATAGCTCAAGTTGAATTAGTTAAGAAGAAAGAACTGAATTTAGCCTCTCGGCAATTAGGCTGGCTGTTCGTAAGAGGATGCAAAGAATTCAAAGATGCTGTGGTGAAAGATTTTGACTCATATCATATCAACCCTCATCAATTTTTTTGGGTTTTGTCGAACCAAGGTTACTTTGCAGAAATTATTTCAACTTACAATAGGCTTGGCGAATCCAAAAAAGAAAAGCATCTGTCGATGGCTTTAAAAGCTTATTTGTATTCTGGTCAGTACCCACTTGGGTACAAGCTTGTAAAATCAAAAAATATTATTGCAAGTTACGAAAACACCAAACCGGCAATTCTTTTTTATTCAACTTTGATTTTATTAAGATTGAACAAGAACAAACTGGCTTTAAATTATTGTGAATCCCTTATAAAAAAAGATTCTAAATTCAAACTGCAAGCTTTATATATAAAATATAACCTTTTCAAAGAGCAAAAAAATAATCAATACAAAACAGTAGCCAAAGATTTGGTCGCACTGTACCCGCTAACTTTCTATGGGCTAGTGGTCGCTCATGTTGAAAAGCTTACTTCATTATTACCATTCATAGGTAGTGCCGAATTAAACCCCGATGGTTTTAAGTTTGAATTGAAAGATGAAAGGCGTAAGCTTAAACATATGGTTTTTTTGTTCGACAAAGAACTAGACAATAGCTTTAGAAAGTTCATGCAAAATACCGTTTATTCACTGTCATTTGAATCTCAAATCTTGTGGGCATACCAATATAAAATTGAAAACGAACCTTTAAACGCTATTAAATTGATGAATCAAGTTTGGACTTCACGCCAAGATTTAATCCACCCTGATGTTATACCCATCGCGTACCCCAAAGATTATTTAGATTCGGTTAAAAAGCATTCTGTCTCTGGCATTGATCCCTACTTAGTCTTAGGCCTTATACGGCAAGAGAGTGCATTTCAGAAAAATGCGAAAAGCGCTTCCAGTGCCAGGGGACTTATGCAGTTATTGACAGGGACTGCAAGAGAGATGGCAAGATCCCTACGCATGCGAAGCGTCTCATTGCCTTGGGGCTTATATACACCAGAGATAAATATTAAGCTTGGAAGTTTTTATTTACAACGACGGATCAGCGCTTACAAGGGGCACGTTCCACTAGCTTTAGCATCTTATAATGTTGGACCAGGCCGGCTTAGCAAGTGGTCATCGGATCGTAATATTATTACTGTTGCTCAGGAAAATATAAGCAGCAATGATTGGCGAGAACAAGACCTATGGGTCGAAGAGATGCCTTGGAATGAAACTAGATTTTATGTAAAAGCAGTTCTGCGAAATTATCTTTTGTATAAAATTTTCGAAAATTATAAACCATTAAAAGAGTGCTTCCGCATTTGGAACTGCCACCAAAATGGGGAAATCGATAAGACAGCCAACAAATCGTCAAGATCATTTAGAAAGTACTAAAATCTAAAAACATGTTGGCAGCCTGACTAAAAGCCTTGTTGTGATTGATAATAACTGCTTCGGTTCAAGGTTTAAGTACAGGTTTTCGACGGACCTAATTATGCATTACTTATTGTTTCCAAGTTTAATATAGAGTAATCTATAAGTTCACTCTGGGGGCATAAATGCTTTTTGTTAGACTATTTTTTACATTATTTATTTTTTCAGGTTGTGTGCACTCACCAGAATTTGAAAGTCGAGCCCCGAAATATAATCAACCCCAAATCAATCGAACTGACAGTGGTTTAGTCGAGTCCCTGCCGAACAAAAATAAAACTTTATTAGAAAATGAAATGAAAGTGGGCGCGTTGGACGTTACAGCCGGTGAAGCTGAAAAAATAGAGCAACTTCCTAAGCCAAATCCTCTTGCACTTCATGACCTTTTGACAGTTCCACCTATGGGTCAGCCTATGGTCCAAAAGTGGGTTAATTACTTTCAAGGTCGTGGTCGACCTCACATGGAAAGGTATTTATCTAGACTCGGCCGTTATGAAACTTTCATGACTGACATTTTAATTCAAGAAGGTGTCCCCAAGGAACTTATCTATGTTGCCTTAATCGAGTCTGGATTTAATAAGCACGCCCACTCTCATGCAAGCGCAGTTGGGTACTGGCAATTTATCAGAGGCACTGGACGTGGGTATGGTTTGACTATCAACTCTTTGGTTGATGAAAGAAAGAATCCAGAGCTGGCCACTAAAGCTGCAGCTCAATACTACAAGGCTTTATTTAAAGTTTTTGGTTCATGGCCTTTGGCTTTGTCCTCGTATAATGCTGGCGAAAATCGTGTGATGAGAGCGATTATGAGAAACTACACCAGAGACTTTTGGACTTTGGCTCTAAATAAGCAACTACCAAGAGAAACTGCCAATTACTTTCCAAAATTTGTGGCAGCATCACTGATTTGCAAAGACCCTAAAGCTTATGGTTTTTCACATGTGGAAAGACAGCCGGAAATTGCTTTTGACACTATTCAAATTAAAAGTGGTATCAGTATTTCTAAACTTGCCAAGAATTTAAATATTGGAAAAGAAGACCTTCGAGATTTAAATCCTTCGTTTAACACAGACTTCGTACCAATTTATAAAGGAAGCGCGACTGAGTTCAGAGTTCCAGCGGGCTACGCCAGTCGAGCTGTTGCGGCACTTGACGATAGTGCTTCTAAAAGTAAGTACTATGCCCATACTAGTGAGTCCGTACATAGGGTTAGACGTGGTGACAGCTTGTACAGAATCGCTAGACGCTATGGAACTTCAATTCGGGTATTAATGTCCGAAAATAACTTATCAAAGCGATCGACAATTTATCCTGGGATGAAGATAAAAATCCCTTCTCAGAAAAGAGTCGCAGCTGCCGCATACAGAAACTATAACAAAGGTTCTAAAGTCTACAAAGTACGTCGAGGTGACACCTTGTCGGGAATAGCCAGTAGATATCGTATAGGCTTGTCTAAACTAGCTCGTCTAAACGGGTTGAGCGTTCGGACGCGCGTAAGAATTGGCCAAAGGCTTCGCATTCCCTAAGTAGCTAGTGGTGCTCTGGCTAAAGCTAAAGCTAAAGCTAAAACTAAAACTAAAACTAGGACTTCAAAGGATATCTTTTCATAAGCCTTAATAAGCTTCTGGACGCTTGCCAGGGCCGAACTTAGACTTGCGGTCGGCTCAAGGATTTGCTACTACAGTGAACCAGCTGTAGGGGGCTAAAGCGTTGAAAGTATTTGTATATTATTTAATCTTAACGATATCAGCCACTACTACTTTAGCTGACAGTTTTGGTCAGGATCAGCTTTTAGAACTAGAAGCTGCTACGTCTTGGTCTGAAGCTAGGGATCTTTGTAGATCTTATGGCTCCCAATGGGATTTGCCGGTGGTGAGCGACATAACAGAGGCAAGGATTCCGTCTGAAAAGTTGAGCAAAATCAACTATAAAACTTTAGATTCAGAAGTAACGGAAACTTACAATTTGGTGTGGATCAGATCTGCAGAGGAATCACTGAATGAGCAATTGATGAAGACCTCGGAAGCTTTAGTGTCTTATTCCAATAAAAAGGCTATAGAAAGCTTAAGTATTACCGCCGAAAGAATAGAAGCTAACAAAGCAAGGCTTGAACAGCTCAACTTCAGTTTTGAACAGCTGTCCCGATCTAGCGATGACCAATACAAATTACTAAATTTTTTAGAGTCTTACAGCAATACAAAAACTGGATTGCGCTACCCAATAGATTCAGACCTTCCCCTGGCGGAGCAACCAATTTATATTAAAATGCTTCCACCTAGTTTATTCCCAGATGATATTTTAGAAATTTTGCTAAAGCCAAGTCAAAGATATTTATATCTTTTAATAGAAAACTTAAGTTATGAATTAGATGCGCTGTCAGAAGGACTGCCGACAATCTGTGTCCAGCAAAATTAGTTTAATATTAGGGCCTGTGGAAGATTCATTGATGAGGCTACCAGCTAATGCTAATTATCCAGCGAATTTTTCTTTAATCTGTAACCTGCACTCCGAATGGTTTCGATCACGTAGTTTAAAGGAGCAATTTTTTTTCTAATTTTATTTATATGAACATCTAAGCTTCGACTATGATCTTGCTCAAGCAAGTTTTCTCTGTTAACAAACTCATCGATATTATTATAGAGCTGTTCAAATATTTTGAATTCTAGATTTGTTAAGAACACTTCTTGATCGCCGACTTTTATAATCCTGTTTTCTTTTTTTACTATTAAATCTTGATTAGCTAGGTTCAAATTTTGTGCTAAAATTTTATTTATTTTTAGCGTCAAAATATCAGGGTGAAATGGCTTCGAGATGAAATCATCTGCTCCTAGTTTAAGCGCATCAACAATATTTTCTGAAGAGTTTGAACCTGAAATCATTATGATGGGTATTTTGGAGTCTATTTTTCGAATTGATCTAATGAGCTCGTTACCATTCGTGCCTGGCAAATTACGATCTGTGATTATCAGGTGAGGTTCAATAGATGAAAATTTAAAAATGAAATCTTCGTAAGTCCTGAACTCATGGGATTCAAAATTAAGGTCAGTACACATAGAACCTAATAGCTGTAAAAGCTCGATTTCATCTTCAATAATAGCAATTCTTTGTTTTTCCATACTTTTGAGTATAAGAGGATTTGGGGATTTTTTTATCTTTATCAGGCTTAAATTTCAAATTTCCAGACTTAGGTGATCGCTCACTCTAATCTGGAACAGACCTTTATGGATTTATCTGTAAGTTGCACATTTTCAATTGGGTCAACAGATCTAACTAGTCCTTTAAATTCAGCTAAGGAGTTATAAGAATCAAAACAGCCATGCAATGGAGTGTCTTATCATGAGTCAAGTTTCTTAATAAAATCAAGGTTTACCGTCTTCTAGACCAAAAATCTTAATAAAATAGCGATTATTTTAATATTTTGTTAAGATTCGAAGTTAAAGCACCGATACTTTAATATGGGGTGCAAAATGAATTATAGAACGTCAATTGTCAAAATCGTAAACCTAGCTTGTTTCACGCTTCTTCTTGCAAACTGTGGGTGGCAGGATAATCTTTTGGGCACGGAAAGTAGCTCGTCAGATTATAACTTAGTCAGTGGTAATCCCCCTACAACTCAGTTTGAAGTAAGCATTGAAAAAGGCACTCTTTTGAATACTTGTGCTGTGGATCAACAAGATTTAACAATTCAAGGCTCAATGTGTTTCGAAGTTGTCTTCGAAAGGGCGCCAGCTACTCTTACTTCGTCAGATTTTATTTTGACTCAACCCGGTTTAAACGCAACCTTAAGTTTAATCGCCAGTGCTGACCCGCTAGTATTTAGCGTTATAGTTCAAAATTATAATTTAAATGGTTCAGACGACGGAATCTATTCGTTAGGTATTCCTGCAAATACTTTGGTTGATAATTTTGGTAACCAAAACTTAGCATCGACGTCTTCTGACGGTAATGTCGAAGTGTCCCAATATGTTCAAATTCAAGCTGCCGAAATTACTAGTAGTGGTGGATCGCTAGCTGATGACAGTTGCCAGGGTCTAGATCTGCAAGTTTGGTCTCAAACAGGTTTATCTAGTTTAAATACATTTTTTTCTGGCTCACCGGGGCTACCACCAGCAAGTCCAGTTATAAGTGGTCTAGTCGATAATATGTTAAATGATGATCATTTGGAGTTTAGACCTTCGGCAGACAACTATGTCATGAGATGGGTGGGCTTTATTGAAATTCAGAATGCAGGTAACTACAGATTTAGAACTCGTTCTGATGATGGTTCAAGATTCTATGTAAATGGAGCGCGTGTTGTAGATAATGATGGACTACATGGCAACCGAACCAGGACTAGTTCTAACATTGCTTTGACAGCTGGTAGACACGCGGTTGAGCTTCAGTTCTTTGAAAGAACTGGAGGACACAATATCATATTTACTTATAGCGGACCAGATACTTCTGGGTCTTACGCATCTCCTACCAGCGAGTCACTTCAACCATCAAATTGTCCAGCTATTACTTCGATTGATAAAAGTATGGTTAATCCATACTGGGTTGGCCAAGTGGGTTACAACCAAGCTTTATCTGGTGTTGTCAGAGACGACTCTATTCAAAAGCATATTAAAGTAGGAATTGATGAAGATGATTTAGTTCAGGTAAATGTTGGGTCAGATATAAATGGCACCACAGCCTTATCTGCAAACAACCTTAGCGCATTGTCTGCCCATGATGGACTAAGTTTATCTTTGATTAACACTTTGGGTTCAACCACTTTTGGTAATGCACTACTGACTATGGACCGAAGTTGGAGGCTAGAGTGTAGCTCTGCAAGTGATCAGATTACTTTGCAAATTCCAACTTCGGGTGTTGATTCTGCCGTTAACTCAATCATTTTTTCTACCGATAGTAACTTCAGCGCAGATGTCAAAAATGTTTTGCTAAGCGAGTTGTCAGGGCGAAAAGCAGTGACATTTCGATGCTCCGATTTCGGGTCTAATATTCAGTACTTTACATTTGGTCAATACAATCTCTAGGACGTAATTATGAAAAAAATATATGTATATCTTGTGACTTTCTTTTTTGCTTTTAGCGTAAGTGCTAAGCCCGCCCAGTTAGTGGTGTATTTTGATAGTAACAAATACACGCTAAGCGATTCTGAAATTCAAAAGCTGTCAATGATGCAATTTGATACTTCAAGATCGATTCTAGTTAGTGGGTATACAGATAATGATGGCGACAAA
Organism: uncultured Pseudobdellovibrionaceae bacterium; assembly: GCA_963803705.1. Classification (GTDB taxonomy): domain Bacteria; phylum Bdellovibrionota; class Bdellovibrionia; order Bdellovibrionales; family UBA1609; genus JAMLIO01. The sequence goes on from CAWDNU010000001.1 coordinate 687,304, forward strand.
GAGCACAATATTTGGCTAAGCCAAAAAAGAGCTGAAAGAGTCAGGGACTATCTTTTTATTAAAAAAAATATACCTTTAGCAAACATCACAGTTATTGGGTTTGGCGAAGATAAAACTAACCTTTCAAATGCCCTTCAGCGTAGGTCAGAGCTTTCATACAGCTCGACTGATATACTAGCAAAAAAAGAAACGAGTTTAAGATACCCTACTGAAGTGAATTTGGAAGATTCTAATGTTGAGTCTACAAACGAAAAAGCGACTGAGCAGCAAATTAGTGATGCCGCTTCTCAAAAAAGATTAATTAATTTAGAGCAACGAGTAAAAGACCTAGAGTCCATGCATTCAAACACCACTCTTACGGATTCAAATGCGAACACTGCTAATGGCGCTGACAAGAGCGAGCCTGAAAATGAAACCGATGATGAAGAAGATGTTTCAAAAGCAAAAAATCATAATAATAGCAACTCATGGTTCGATGGCTATTCATTTCAATTGAAACTTAATTCGTACTCTGCGGATCAATCGGCATCTTTTGGTTCGGGGGCTTCTATTAATGAAATCTTATCTGACCCGCGTCTGTCGATAGAGCTTGATATTATAAAGCCAGTGAATAAAAACACTGACTTGATTCATCAAATTGGAATCAGATGGAATGAGTATTCAGAAGACTTAGATCTTTCTATTGCCGAGAGTTGGACTGGTCTTGCATTTAAGACGAATACTGGTTTTGCTTTCAAGCATTACAAAGATTTTTACCAAAAAATAGATTTAGGATTCGAGCAAATGTTATCTCACACTGTAGATGGACTTGGCATCATAGATTTAGAGTTACAGCCAATTGTAAAATTTAACTATTTGGGGTTATTTAAAGTTTTTCAAAATAGCAAATTTAATTTAGAAATTGGACCTAAGCTGGGCTATCTATATGGGATTTCAGACATCGAGGCAGGCTATTCGTTCGGGCTTAGTTTCAAATCATCTATTGGTGTGCAACGTAAATATTTTGTTTATGGCTTGTACGAAAATAATAATTTTGATCAAGATATCAGAGACATAGAGGTTGAAACATTAGAGTTAGGATTTGGATTTAATTTTTAGACTAACGACTTGAAATCGGAGTTTGGTACACCGAAATCAATTAAATTTGATTTAAATTAGTGAGACTTGGTATAAAGTGAACCTCAATGAGAAAAGCAAACTTACACCCGAAAGAGGCTGAAAGAATTCAGGCTCTGCACAAAATTAAAATACTTAATACCCCGGGTGAGCAGGATTTTGATGATATTGCTCTGATTGCGTCCAAACTTTTTGATGTACCCATGGTTCTTATTTCTTTTGTTGGTGAATCTCGGCAGTGGTTCAAGTCAAAAATTGGTATAGATATTTCAGAAACAGAACGGGACATTTCAGTATGCTCCCATACTATTTTGGAAGAAAAACCTTTGGTCATCAACGACGCTTCAAAGGACGATAGGTTTTTTGACAATCCACTTGTAACGGGCAAAATGCAGATAAGATTTTATGCGGGCTCGCAAATATTAGAGCCAGAGTCTAAGCTACCAATTGGCTCTTTGTGTCTGCTTGATTCTAAGCCAAGGGATTTTAGCAAAAGCGAATCTGAATCTTTAAATGCTTTAGCTAGGCAAGTGCAAACTCTTTTAGAACTAAAACTAAAATTTATTGAGGTAGACAATACGTTGGCGCAAACAACGTTTCAAAGAATCGCTTTTAATAAAATGAGTGAGGGCGTTATTGTACAAAATAGACAGGGCCAGGTCATTGATTTCAACCCTAGCGCTTTGAGTATATTAGAAACAACGTCAAAAGATATATTAGATAAAAAATCTGAGGATAATTATTGGAACCCGACAAAAGAAGATGGAAAAGCTTATCCAATTGAAGAACATCCCCCTATGAAAACTTTGATAGGCGGGAAGCACCACAGTGGGTTGATGGGTCTAAATATAAAAGATAACGACACTAAATGGATAAGCATGAATTCAAACCCAGTATTTATGAATGACTGCGACAAGCCAACGCATGTCGTAACCACCTTTTCAGATGTGACTGAGGATCGGCTGAATCAACAAAAACTTATACAGTCGGCCAAGATGACGTCCTTGGGTGAAATGGCGGGCGAGATTGCACACGAAATAAATACCCCACTGACTGTTTTAAGTTTAGCCACCCATCAAGTTTTAAAATCTCTGAAAAAAGATGAAATAGATAAGCCTTTTATTAAAAAAAAGATTTCGCTTGTTGACACCACAGTGCAACGTATTTCTACGATCGTAAAAGGTCTACAGAGTTTTGTTAGACCTTCTGACAATGATCCCCAAGAGGTGGCTTCAGTCGAAAAAATTATCAAATCGGCATTGGCGATTAGTAAAGATCGTCTAAAAGAGCTTGAGGTAGACATTAAATTTAAGATAGATGATGATTTCGAAGTCTACTGTGTACCAACGTTGATCACCCAAGTTATCCTAAATCTTCTTAATAATTCACGTGACGCCATTGAATCTGACAAAAAGAAATGGATAAAAATTACAGCAATCAAAAAAAGGTCTAACGTTAAGATAAGTGTTGTAGACAGCGGTTTGGGTATTCCTAGTGATATTGCAGAGAAAGTGATGGAGTCATTTTACACCACAAAGCCGGCAGGAAAGGGAACAGGGCTAGGTTTAAGTATCAGCAAAAGTATAGTTGAATCCTTAAATGGAAGTATTTACTATAAAGAAGTTGAAGGTCACACCAGTTTTAGCATTGAACTGCCCATTTATAAAAAATTAAAAAAATTAGCATCTACTTAATCGTAAACCAAAAAGATTTTTGATGGTTCGACCTATAAAGATAAGCGGGTGGCAGTCCTAAACTATCAGCAAAGTGCTTAGTGGCTCAGTTAGAGTTGTTTTTGTTAGGCATCTTAGAAATCATTAAAGCCATATCATTAAAAGTTTTTGCGACAGGATGCCCAGCGTTCATTTGATTAAGAGGTACACCTGCTTCGCAGGCAAGACCAAGTTCAGTTTCAAATGGGATTTCAAATTTTTGCAAGTCGGTTTTGGACTTCAAAAATATGTCCGACTGGCCCTTAGGAAAAAGCTGCATTTTTTGATCCGTACCTGGGACTTTGAAATAAGACATATTTTCGACAAAACCTATGACTGGAATTTTAATTTGATCAAACATGTCGAAAGCTTTCTTTGCATCTACAAGAGATAAATTTTGAGGTGTCGAAACAACTAACGCACCTAACACGGGTACTTTCTGAGCAACACTGAGTGCAATATCCCCAGTGCCAGGCGGAAGGTCTATCAGCAAATAATCTAGTTCACCCCAGTCCACATCCCTAAAAAATTGTTCTAAGGCTTTAAAAAGCATGGGGCCACGCCAAACAACGGCTTGCCCTTCGTCAATCAAAAAACCCATGCTCATCAATTTTACGCCGTATTGATTTAAGGTTTTAATCTTTTGTGTCTCTTCATCGATCGGTGGCTTTTGATTTAGACAACCAAACAGCCTAGGAATGCTTGGGCCATATAAATCTGTATCCAAAACGCCTACTTTAAAATCCATCTGTTTTAAGGCGATTGCTAAGTGAGCAGTTACTGAACTTTTTCCGACCCCGCCCTTACCTGAACCTATCGCTATAATATTTTTAATTCCTGGTATAGGTTTTTGTTGATCGTAAGGATTTGTAGCCATTTTGATTCTCCTGGAACTTTTGCAGTGAATGTGTTGCAGATTGACACTTTGTAAGCTCTTTTCTGCCTTAAAAACAAAATTCTGCAGTTGACTCAATTTTATTGGGCGCTGCAGCCATGACCTCTGTTGTAATCCAAAATAATATTATTGCAATGGGAACATCTGATATAATTTTTTATCTAAGTTTAGGACTAGGTGGATTAGCGCTTTATATGTTGAAACCGTCTAAGCCAAAACATCCTACGCCACTAAAAATGAAAAATTTTAGCCCTAAACGATCTTACTCTAAAAGGCAGCTCGCAGGCGCTAAGCCAGTTAAAGCAGAAGTGATGAGCAAAGAAGACATAACGGCAGTCACAGAGGTCACTCATATTCAAGGTGCAAGTTGGGCGTCGCCGATAGTGTTTGTAAGCGGTAAACCCATGGATGCATTTAGTGTCTTGGATCTACCAGCAGGTGCCCCGCTAAACCAGGTGAGAACGCAAGTGGCGGCACTTTTAGAACAGAAAAACACTGCTACAAAAATCAACTTAATCAAGAGAGCATACCAGGCGATTGTTGACGCCGATAAGGCCTAGTGCTAGCTCTTAAAACATTAATTATATTTATCTAAGTGTTTAATATCACTATTAATTGCCTCTAGCTTCAGAGGTATAATCCATGAGGTTTTAATGGCCAATCCGGACAGCCCTTCAGAGGCGTCAGAAACAACTAAAAGCATAAAAAAGATCAGTCCCTTAGCAGATTTAGCAACTTTGGTTTCGTTGTCAAAACGCCGAGGTTTTGTATTTCAGAGCAGTGAAATTTATGGGGGCTTGAACTCCTGTTGGGATTACGGTCCGCTTGGTGCACAGCTTAAAAAAAATATCAAAGATATGTGGTGGACTAAAATGACATCTCGCTTAGACGTGGTCGGTTTAGACGCGGCAATTTTGATGCACCCAAAAGTGTGGAAAGCTTCAGGTCATCTTGATGCATTCACTGACCCCTTAGTGGATTGCAAGAATTGCAAGACAAGATTTCGAGAAGACAAAGCAGAAAAAAATGAAGACGGCAAAGTAGTATGCCCAAATTGTGAATCAGCAGACATTACAGAGGCTCGAAACTTTAACCTTATGTTCAAAACTCACATGGGTCCTGTGGATGACGACGGCGCAGTTGTGTACATGAGACCTGAAACAGCACAAGGTATTTTTGTAAACTTTGAAAATGTTAAAGAGTCCATGAGAAAAAAGATTCCGTTTGGAATTGCACAAATCGGAAAGTCATTTAGAAATGAGATCTCACCAGGTAATTTTACATTTCGCATGCGTGAATTCGAGCAAATGGAAATGCAGTATTTTGTAAAACCTGGAACCGATGAAAAGTGGTTTGAATATTGGCGCGAAGAAAGACGCGCGTTTTATACCGAGCTCGGTTTAAAAAAAGAAAATATTGACTGGCACCCTCATGGTCCAGATGAATTAGCCCACTACGCTAAAGCGGCTTTTGATGTTTATTATAAGTTTCCTTTTGGCTGGGAAGAACTAGAGGGTGTGCATAATCGTTCGGACTACGATCTAAAGCAGCATCAAGAATTTAGTTCTAAAAACCTGCAGTATTTTGATGAAGCTGCTAAGGAAAAATATTTGCCCTACGTTATTGAAACAGCTGTTGGTGCAGATAGATTGGCTTTAGCTGTAATGTGTGATGCTTATCGTGAAGAAATATTGGATGTAGAAAAAAATGATATTCGAGTTGTAATGGGATTTGATCCTGGTATTGCGCCAGTACAAGTTTGCATACTTCCCCTTTCAAAAAAAGAGCCATTAGCAAATTTAAGCATGAAAATCTTTGAAGACTTAAATTCTAAATTTAGAATTCAATACGATGACTCTGGAAGTATCGGCAAACGCTATCGCCGCCAAGATGAGATTGGAACACCTCTTTGCATCACTGTTGATTTCGAGTCACTTGATGATGGCCAAGTGACTATCAGACACAGAGATAAAATGAGCCAGAAGCGTGTGAATATTGATGGGATTGGCGAAGGCCTAGGTCAATATTTAAAGGATTACCAACAGTTTTAAGCCAGACTACATAAGGAGATTCTTTTGGATCAGAGTAAAAAGTATTTATATTTTTTTTCAGAAAAAGAGACAGATGGTAGTGCCGCGATGAAAAATGTTTTGGGCGGAAAAGGGGCGAACCTGGCAGAGATGACTTCTATGGGAATACCTGTGCCTCCGGGATTTACATTGTGCACAGAGCTTTGTGAAATATACAATGATAATGGTCAGTCTTTGCCTGACTATATCAGAAATCAAATCACCGAAAGTATTTTGAAAGTAAATGATCTTTTGAACAAAGAATTTGGCAGCGAAACCAACCCGCTACTTGTTAGTGTAAGATCGGGTGCAAGAGCTTCGATGCCAGGTATGATGGACACAATTTTGAATTTAGGATTAAACGACAAAACGGTTTTGGGTTTGGCTAAACAGTCAAATAACCCGCGGTTTGCAAAAGACTCATACCGACGATTTATTCAGATGTATTCAAACGTAGTTTTGGGAATGAACCCATCTTTACTTGAAGTTTGTTTTGAAGATTTCAAAGCTGAAAAAAGTTATAAACTAGATACAGATATGTCAGAGTCCGACCTGGATAAGCTCATTGATATTTATAAAACGCAAGTCTCTGATTACACAGGACAGACTTTTCCTGAGGACCCTTGGGATCAGCTTTGGGGTGCGATTGGAGCAGTTTTTAAAAGCTGGAACAACTCAAGAGCCGTCACTTACCGGGAACTCAATTCAATTCCGGCTGAGTGGGGCACTGGTGTGAATATACAGTCCATGGTTTTTGGCAACATGGGTGATGACTGTGCTACTGGTGTGGCTTTCACAAGGGACCCATCAACCGGCGAAAAAGTTTTTTTCGGTGAGTTTTTAGTGAATGCACAGGGCGAAGATGTCGTAGCTGGTATAAGAACACCTCAAGGTATTACAAAATCAGCTAGTTCAAAAGGCAGGTCCCTTGAGGAATTAATGCCTGATGCTTACAGTAAGCTTGTCCAGGTTTACCAACGTTTAGAGTCTCATTATAAAGACATGCAGGATCTAGAATTTACGATTGAAAACGGTCAGCTTTGGATGCTTCAAACCAGAAACGGTAAGCGCACGGCAAAAGCAGCTATAAATATTGCGCTTGATATGGTTAAAGAAGGACTGATCACAAAAGAAGAAGCTATTTTACGTATCGATCCATCAAGTTTAGATCAACTACTTCATCCAACTTTAGATCCGGACGCCGAAAAAACACTACTTGCGAGAGGGCTTCCTGCCAGTCCCGGTGGAGCGTGCGGACAAGTTGTGTTTTCAAGTGAAGATGCAAAGCTTGAAAAATCCAAAAGCCTTAAAACCATTTTAGTCAGAGTCGAAACTTCCCCTGAAGATATAGAGGGAATGATAGCTGCAGAGGGTATTCTAACAACCAGAGGCGGGATGACGTCCCACGCTGCTGTAGTTGCCAGGGGAATGGGTAAGTGCTGTGTTTCTGGGTGTGAAAGCGTGATAGTGGACTATCATAAGCAAGAGATGAAAGTTAATGGCTATGTGATAAAAAAAGGTGACGTGATTACGTTAGATGGCGGCTCGGGTGAAATCTTTTTAGGCGAAGTAGCAACTAAGGACCCGGATGTCGACGGAGCATTTAAAGAACTTATGCTTATGGCTGACGAGTTTAGAACTATGGATGTGCGTGCAAACGCAGACACTCCAAATGATGCAGCCATAGCTCGTAAATTCGGAGCCGAGGGAATAGGCCTTTGTAGAACTGAGCATATGTTTTTCGGTAAAAACCGAATAGATGCAATTCGAGAAATGATTGTTAGCGAGACCTCTGAAGCTAGGAAAGCAGCATTGGACAAGCTACTTCCTTTTCAAAAACAGGATTTTTTCAATTTATTCTTAGAGATGAAAGGCTTACCCGTAACTATTCGGCTATTGGATCCACCACTTCACGAATTTCTACCTCACAGCGATAGCGATATTGAAGACTTAGCCAAGAAGATTGAAATTAACCCTAAGAAGCTTAAACAACGAGTTGAATCTTTACATGAGTTCAACCCCATGTTGGGTCATCGTGGTTGTCGCCTAGCCATCACTTACCCCGAGATTTACGAGATGCAAGCAAAAGCAATTGCGCTGGCCGCCTGCGAATTTAAAAAAGAGCATGGTCAAGACATTGTCCCAGAAATCATGATTCCTTTGGTTGGTGTCTTTGGTGAGCTGAAATTCTTAAGATCTTTGGTAGAAAAAACTGTACTTGCTACACAAGATCAGCAAAAAATTAAGTTTGATTACAAGATTGGGACCATGATCGAATTGCCTCGGGCCGCTATCACGGCGGATGAAATAGCAATTTATGCTGACTTTTACAGCTTTGGGACCAATGATCTTACGCAGACTACATTGGGTTTATCCAGAGATGACTCTGGTCGCTTTTTAAGCACTTATGTTTCCGAAGGCTTGCTTGAAAAAGACCCCTTCGTGACCATTGACCGAAAAGGGGTTGGCAAACTGGTCTCTCTTGGGGTTCAATTAGGACGTAAGGCTAAGCCCGATCTTAAGATTGGAATTTGCGGAGAACACGGTGGAGACCCTTCAAGTATCGAATTTTTTCAAAATGAAGGCTTGGATTATGTCAGTTGTTCCCCATACCGAGTTCCAATTGCAAGGCTTGCGGCTGCTCAATCGGCTTTGAATAAAAAGGGAGCTCTTCGTTGAGAATTAAAAAGTTAGAGATTTGCGGGTTCAAATCTTTCAAAGACAGAACAGTGATACATTTTGATGCTGGTATTACCGGCATAGTAGGACCAAACGGCTGCGGTAAATCAAATATTGTAGATGCATTGGTTTGGGTTATGGGTGAGATGTCTGCTAAGCATTTGCGCGGTTCTTCGATGGAAGACGTAATTTTTGCTGGATCGCAAGATTATGCTCCTATGGGTATGTCTGAGGTCTCTTTAACTTTAGAAAATGATGGTGGTCCCTTTCCCGTTCAATATTTAAATCATAGCGAAGTAATGGTAACTCGGAGGCTTCACCGAGCAGGCGACTCAGAATATTTGGTCAATAAGGAACCAGCCAGACTTAGAGATATCCAAGAGATATTCATGGACACAGGTGCTGGGTCTAGAGGCTTCAGCATAATTGAGCAAGGTCAGATCGGCAAAATTATAACCTCTAAGCCTTCTGAACGTCGTGTGCTTATCGAAGAAGCGGCTGGAATCACAAAATTTAAAGTTAGAAAAAAGGAATCAGAGCGTAAGCTGAAAGCAACAGAGCAAAATCTTGTGCGTTTGGCCGATATCGTTACAGAGCTAAAAAGACAGTTAGACAGTTTGCAGCGCCAAGCAGAGAAGGCAGAGCGTTTCAAAAAAATAAAAGATGAAGTGACAGATAAAGAGATGTGGCTGTTTTCAACCCAATTCAAAGATTTAAAAATAAAACTTGAAGCTGTGATTGAAGAATATGGTGAAGCTCAAATTAAAGAGGCCGGTTTCGAAGGTCATTATCAAGGCTTACAGTCTAATTGGGAAGACTTAAAGACCCAACTTTCAGAAAAACAAACAGATATTGAAGATCAACAGATAGAATTTAAGAAAACAAATCAGACTTTATCTGAGCTGGAAAAATCAATTCGCGAAGCCCAGTTTGAAATCGAGCAAGCCAAACGAAGCAAAAAGATGACAGGCGATTTCCTAGGCCAATACCAAGCTAGACAAGAAGCTCTCGCATCTGAAATAGAAACTATCGAGCAGAACTACAGCAGCGCTGTCGAAGCAGCCCAGCAAGCTGAATATGAATTTAATGAAAGCCAATCTTCCTTCGACGAGGCCATGGTTAAAATTAAAGCTAGTGAAGTAGAACTGACTGAAAAACGAAAACGTTTGATTCTACTGGAGCAAAGTCAAATTGGGGTCAGTACTAGAAAAGAATCACTAAATGATAAAGAACAAGATTTGCGTGAAGAAAAAGCGCGAATTGAACTTGCTCAAGATGATATTTTAAACCAAAAAAAAGAGTTTGAAAAACGTCGCAATGGCATATTTAAAAATTTAGAGGCAGAGAAACAGCTTCAGTTGGACATGAGTAAAGACTTGGAAGTTCTAAAGGAAAATATTAGAATTCAAGATAGCCACAAGTCAGAAAAAGCCGACGTATTTGAAAGATCTAAAGATGAGCTTTCTAAAGTCAGCTCGTTGTTATTTAGCTTAGAAAATTTACAGAAGAACATGGAAGGCTATGGTGAAGGCGTCAAAGAGATGCTGCAATCTAACCAAAACCTAGGTCTGAAAACTCTAGCCGATGTGGTTGATGTGCCAGCAGACGTTGAACACATATTTTCAAGTGCTGTAGGCGTTAGAATCCAATCTTTAGTTTCACCAAATTTAAGCGAAGATCAAGTGATCCCCCTTATTCAAGATTTAGTCCGCGCTGACAAAGGTAAGGTTTCATTTCTTTCCAATAAGACTTATTCCAACACTAGTGAGTTTAATTCCTTGTCTGGTTTAACCGCTGATCTTTCAAAGGACCCAGAGCTTTCCGAACCAAGTTTGCTAAGCGGTGTGAACACGCTGTTTGATTTGGTTGTTATTCAAGGTGCTTTTGAAAAAGCTTTAAAGCCTTTTCTTTCACAAATTTTTGTGGTTCAGGATTCAAAACAAGCAGATTTAATTTTGGAATCTAGAAGAGAAGCTTTATGTGTTACGACCGACGGTGCGGTTTATGACGCCTTAGGGTTTATAACTGGCGGTGCAGTTTCAGGTGCTGAAGCCTCTTTGATGCAAAGAAAACGTGAAATCAAAGAGCTGTCAGACAAAAAAGAGAAGCTAGAAGTACAAGTGAACCGTCTAAAAAATGAGCTTGATAGCCTAAGCGCAAGTATTGTCTCTATGCAAACTGAAATAGATTCAGCCAAAGAACTGACAACTTCAAAAGAGATTTCACTGGCTGGACTAAGAAAGGATTTCGAGCAAGCCGAATATGAACTTAAGAACGTTGAGCGTTCAGTAGAAAAACAAACTATAGCTTTCAGTGAAATTGCAGATCGTTGGGAAAAGCTAACTGGTGAATTAGCTACATTAGATAAAAAGCAAGACGAGGAACAAGACGAAATTGAAACATTGAATTTAAGCATAACTACTCTTGACGAAGAGTTTCAGTTAGTTTCTGAAGGAATCGAAGATCTAAGACAAAAATCTTTAGATGCTAAAATTGCATTTACGTCCCGAAATGAACAGAAAGAATCAATTAAAACGGCATTAGATAAGTTGGAAGCCTCGATAGCTGAAGTTGAAGGTGAAATTGAATTGATGGCCTCTAAGGCAGAGGCTTCAACTTCGGTCATGTCTGAAAATGAACTTTTAGTTGAAAAGCAAAAAATTGATTTAGAAAAGAAAATTTTGGCTACTGAAGAGATCAGTAAAAAGATTGCGACCTTGAAAGATCAGTTTGAAGTTATCTATATCCAAGAAAAAGAAGCTTCAGAAAAAGTATTAAAAATTAATTTAGAAAAGAATCAATTACTTTCAAAAATTAAAGAATGCTTTATGGAAAAAGAGCAAATTGAAACTAAGATGGAACATCTTCAGCAACAGTCTGAAGAAAAATACCTAAAAAACTTAGACGATTCATTTGCTAAATACGTTGATTTGTTCGAATTACAAAATCGCGCGGAAATTACTGAAGAGGTAAAAGGCCTTCGCACCAAATTGAGCAAGATTGGCGAAGTGAATATCTCTGCCATTAGAGAGTATGAAGACATATCTGGCCGCTACACATTTTTAAGTGAACAACAAGAAGACCTTTTAAAAGCTAAAGATCAACTTAGAAAAGTGATCGACCGAATCAATCGCATATGTACCCGTAGATTCAGAGACACATTTGAAGCCGTTAACGAAAGGTTTACAAAAGTTTTTCCAGTTTTGTTCGGCGGTGGCGAAGCACGTTTAGTGCTGATTGAGACTGAAGACGATAATGAGCCCGGCATTGATATTATTTCAAAACCTCCTGGTAAAAAGATGCAAAATGTATCTTTATTATCTGGCGGGGAAAAAGCTTTAACAGCCGTATCTTTAATATTTTCGATCTTTTTAGTAAAACCGTCCCCATTTTGTTTATTAGATGAAGTTGATGCTCCACTAGATGACGCTAACGTATTTAGGTTCAATGACCTTGTGAAAGAAATGGCTAAGCGCAGTCAAATCATTTTGGTCACGCATAACAAGAACACCATGGCTGTGAACAACAAACTATATGGTGTGACTATGCAGGAAAAAGGCGTATCTAAAATGGTATCCGTGGATCTTGACGGTCAAGTGGAGCTCACCAAAGAAAATCCAATCAGCTTGTAGCATTAATAATAAAAAATAATTAGGCAATTAGGTGAGTGTTTTCGAAGTCTTAGTCGGGGTTTCGAGTTCTTTCACTTAAACACTAAACTTAGTCCCACAACAGAAACAGTAAAGACAGTATCGAAAGCATCCGTATTACTTAAAGGAACAGAAATTCCAACAGAAGGAGTATAGTTTATTGTATAGTAGTCATTTTTAAAAATTGGAAAACGTTTTCCTACGACACTTGTGACATAAACGGTGGATTCCGAACCATTGCCGAAAACGTCGGCGCTTGCATAGGTCAACTGGGGTTTAACATAATACTTTTCGTTATGATCTGGAGCACCAAAGTTATAAACTCCTCCGATGGTAAGGCCGGTTCTAGTGATTAAATCAGCCTGCTTATCGTATTCAGCCCCAAATAGTATCTGCCAATCATTATCTAAAAACATTAAGTAGTTGCCTTTCAAATCAATACTTGTCTCGTCACTAAAACTTATTAGTGCCTTAGAGCTGTGTAGTTCGACTTCATGAAAAGCGGCGAAACTTTCAAACGTAAATATACTTAAACTTAAGATGACAGCTAACCCTTTTGCAATTTTTTTGTAAGCTTTAAGCATTTAAAATTCCCCGCGATTTAACAATTATTTTCCACACCACAGTGGATTTCAAGCTCGATTATATCCTCCGTCAGTAAGAGATAAAGGACTAAAAACGTACAACTGGACAAAAGTCGTAGTAGGTTCTAAGTTCAAATCTCTATGAGCGAGCTAAATCAAGATTTTTCAATGTTATTTATTTTTATAGTCTTTACTGTGTTTATGCTTTTTTGCACAGGTCTTTATTTCATTATCAGGACCTACAGCTCCAAAAGCCGTAGGCCCCAAGATCTAAAGCCTGGGACTGAAAAGCTAAAGGACCCTAAAGCCCCACAATTAGACATTAGGTCTGACGTGGACAGGGTATCTTTAAAGGACGCTCTTTCTAAATCCAGAACTAACTTCTGGAGCCACCTAACCTTTTCTAACACAACAAACATAAACCAAATATTAGAGCAAATTGAAGAAGCTTTGTATCTAGGTGATGTAGGGCCTCAAACTGTTTCGTATTTAGTTGCTGAAGCCCAAAAGCATTTCTCTTCAGAAAAACTTAATGAAGAAAATCTGAAAGCTTTTTTAAAAAAAGAGATGGGCTCAATTTTAGGTCATGGAATTATGAATCAAAGTGTTTACACTCAAATGAAAGAGTCTTTAAACGCAGCATCCGAAAGTTCTAAGCTTCATGTTTTAATGGTTGTCGGTGTGAATGGGGTTGGTAAAACTACAACTATCGGTAAGCTTGCTCAGAATTTAGCTAATGAAGGGAAAAAAGTTTTAATTGCTGCCGGTGATACTTTCAGGGCTGCAGCAGGTGAGCAGCTGAAAGTTTGGACTGATAAAGCTCAGGCTGAAATTTATTTTCCTGAAGGGGTAAAAGATCCCTCTGCAGTGGCCTTTGGTGCTGTTACTAAAGCCCTTTTTGATAATTTCGATGTTTGCATTATTGATACAGCTGGTCGCCTTCATACCCAGGATAATTTGATGGCCGAGCTTGAAAAAGTTAATAGGGTAATCGGAAAAGTTATGCCCAATGCGCCTCAACATAGATGGATTGTCTTAGATGCTAACTCTGGCCAAAATGCGCTGTTTCAAGCTAAGTCATTTCATCAAATTTTAAACTTGAACGGGGTCATTCTTACAAAACTCGACGGAACTGCTAAGGGCGGTATGGCACTTGCTGTTGCCAACGAGCTAAATGTGCCCATACGTTTTATCGGCGTTGGTGAAAAATCCCAAGACTTAAGGCCGTTTGCTCAAAAAGAATTTGTCGAATCCCTAATTTAGTCTAGGCAAAAGGTGCCAGGTTCCTAACGCTGGCTGCACTGCAGCCAGCATTAGGAACCTGGCACCTTTTGCGAGCCGGATGCAACTTAATGAAACAGATGCCACAAAAATAGGCGAAAGCCCTATTTTAGTTAGGCAAAAATGTGGTATATTGTTAACAAATAGTGAGAGAAACCGACTATTTATGTTATGTAAAGAAGTGATGGATGGCCGAACTTTCGGCTGCCTTGATATTTAAACAAATTTTAAAATTTAGTGTGACAGGAATACAGGCCAAAAAAATGAGCAGCAGCCAAAACGTATCTCATATATACGAAATCAAAATTGCCGGAGAGCAGCTGCGACTCAGATCTGACGAGCCTGAAGATAGAGTTCAAAAATTAGCCTCTTATGTAGATGCGCAAGTTTCCGAACTTCATAAAGCATCTAATAACTTATCCTTAAAACAATCTTTGATATTGGTGTGCTTGGACCTAGCGGGACAAATACATGATTTAAAAAACCAATCCTTAGAATACATACAGGACCTTGAAAAAGACGCTTTAGAACTTAAAAAAGAATTCCAGTCCTCACTAAACTTATAGTTATTTGGTCCGCAACTTTGCGGCTAAAAACTTTAATTGTGAGTGTAAGATGAGTATCGAGTTTACGAATTTGGTGGATAAAGAAAGCTTAAGAGCGTGGGTTAGGAAACAGTCTGTGCCTAGCGTTTCATTCAGCTCAGATCATATTTGTAAATTTATAAAAGAATTCACGAAGCCCGGTGATCTTTGGGGGGCATTCAACAGTATTAAAAACGAACCTTCAGTGGACTGGTCCAAGATTTCTGAATTAGGTCTAAATCTTTGTTTTCCTCGAGTGACGCCTGAAGGATTGCAGTTTTTCAGTTCGGATTCATTCGAATTAGGCTCATTTAACATATTGGAACCTACCTCTAGTTCAAATCCTTTAGAAATAAGCTCGATTAAAGGTTTTTTTGTGCCAGGGTTAGTCTTCGACAACCGTGGCCAACGGCTGGGTCGTGGCAAAGCTTTTTACGATCAATTATTAAAACATGAGTCAGGCCTAAAGGTGGGCGTAACTTGGAGTAAATTTTTTATTCATGGGTCAATACCTAATGATGATTGGGACGTACCTATGGACTTTATTTTGACAGAAAATTATATTTATCAACCCATAAACGCAGAACGGCTGACGTACACTGAGTTTTAATTTCGAAACAGTAAAGAGGAACAGATGGAAACGGGTATTATAGTATTATTGGCGACCTCATGCTTTAGCATAGGTATTGTAGTAACGATTATTATTAAAGGCTTTATAGACAATAAGTTAAAGAGAAACGCAGAGCTTGAGGCTTCTAGAATCACTCAGCGGGCAGCTAGTGAAGCCGCAAGAATCGAACGTGAAGCAAAAACCAGATCTAAGGACAATGAGAAACGCGCTCGAAGAAACGCCGATGACGAGATACAAAAAGAAAAAAGAAAGATTTCGCAAATAGAAGAGAGCTTCAAGCAAAAGCAGACAGAGCTAGAAAAAGAAAAGCAACGTTTAGTGCAAAGCTTTGAAGCCAAAGATCGAGCTGTTAAAAGCCGAGAGGAAATCACTAAAGTTGCAGAGAAAAAGTTAGAAGGCGCTCACGAGCGTTTAGAAAATAAAATTTCTGAAGTTACAGATAAACTTTCCAATTTGGCTTCGATGTCAAAGCAAGAAGCAAAAGACGTACTGTTAGAAAATATGAGAGAAGAGGCCAAACAAGAGTTCGCTAAAGAGTTTGCGACCTTAGAAGGCGAAACAAGAGAAAAGGCAGAAAGACAATCAAAAAAAATAATAGGTTTAGCTATTGCTAGATATGCTGGTGAATACTCGGCAGAAAAAACAACGACAGTTTTGCCTTTGCCCAACGAAGAGATGAAGGGAAAAGTTATCGGCAAAGAGGGGCGAAACATCAGAGCCTTTGAATCCTTATGCGGGGTTGATTTGCTGCTAGATGAAGTGCCAGACTCTGTGGTTATTTCTGGCTTTGACCCCGTTAGACGAGAAGTTGCAAAAAAAACTTTGCTTTCGCTATTCGATGACGGAAGAGTACACCCTTCAAGTATCGAGCAAGCTCTTAATAAATCAAAAAAAGAAATGTTTAGATCAATTCGTGAAGACGGCGAAAAGGCCTGCGACGAACTTGGCGTTACAGGCGTTAATCCGAAAATTCTAGATTTGGTGGGCAGTTTGAAATATAGAACGTCTTATACACAAAATAACTACACCCACGCAATTGAAGTAGGTTGGATCTGTGGCCTGCTTGCCGAGCAGATGAATGAAGACGTGATGGAAGCCAGGCGTGCAGGGCTTTTACACGATATTGGCAAGGCCCTAGATCACAGCGTAGAGGGCAGCCACGCAGTTATTGGTGCCGATTTCGCTAAAAAGCACGGGGAAAAAGAGTCGATATGCCATGCAATTCGGTCACATCATGATGATGAAAAACCGATGACTGTGCTTTCCCATTTAGTAACTGCAGCGGACGCCATTAGTGGGGCCAGACCCGGTGCAAGAAAAGCTACCCAGGATGCTTATATAAAACGTCTAGAAGACCTAGAATCGATTGCAAATAGTTTCGATGGCGTGACAAGAACCTTTGCTTTACAAGCTGGACGAGAAGTTCGTGTTTTAGTGGATGGCGGTAAAGTGACAGATGAACAAGCTTTGATGATGTCTAAAGACATTGCCAGAAAAATTGAGAAAGAAATGAATTATCCTGGCCAGATCAAAGTGACAGTTATGCGCGAAGTACGTGCCATAGAACACGCTAGGTAACCAATAACTCATTCCCCGATGTCGCTGCACCCTTAGTGTGTTGCGATGTGCCTTCGGGTTAGCTCCTATGGGAATTAATATTGAATATAGTCATTAATGATAAAATTAGGAACAGTAATGAATAGTGCAACACCTAAAGAGCAGTTAGAACTTATTAGTTTCGGAGCGGTTGACGTCGTTTCCGAAACTGAATTTTTGAAAAAACTTGAAGAAAGTTACAAGACAAGAAAGCCGCTTCGAATTAAAGCTGGCTTTGATCCTTCCAGACCAGATTTGCACTTAGGGCACACTGTTTTGATGAATAAGATGAAACAGTTTCAAGATTTTGGTCACCATATTATTTTTTTAATAGGTGATTTCACAGCATCTATCGGTGATCCCACGGGTAAAAACCAGACAAGACCTGCTTTAACTCCTGAAGAGATAGAAGAAAACTCTAAGACCTACGCCGCTCAGGTCTTTAAGATCTTGGACGAATCTAAAACTGAAATTTCTTACAATAATGAATGGTTTTCTAAGTTTACAGCCGCTGATTTTATCCGGTTATCTAGCCAGTACACAGTGGCTCGTATGCTAGAAAGGGACGACTTTGAAAAAAGATATAGATCAAAACAGCCAATAAGTGTTCACGAATTTCTTTATCCCTTAGTACAAGGCTATGATTCTGTGGCGTTGAAAGCAGATGTTGAACTTGGTGGTACAGATCAGAAATTTAACTTACTTGTAGGGCGAGACATTCAAAAAGCTTACGGTTTACAGCCTCAGTGCATTTTAACAGTGCCCATCTTAGAGGGCACCGACGGCGTTCAGAAAATGTCCAAAAGCTTGGATAATTACATTGGTGTGGAAGATACACCTAAGGACATTTTTGGTAAAATTATGAGCATTTCAGATGTGATGATGTTCAGATATTGGGAGCTTTTAACAGATATTAGCCCAAATGATTTGGCTCAAAAAAAATCCGATATTGAAGCAGGTAATCTGCATCCTAAAAAATTTAAAGAGGACTTAGCATATTTTTTTGTGAAAAGATTTTACTCTGAAGAGATTGCAAAAAACTCTTTTGATGAGTTTCAAAGAATTTTTGCTAAAGGCGGGCTGCCAGATGAGGTTCCGCAGAAAAACTTTCCAGAGGGTGAAATTTGGATTTGTAAATTTTTAGCTGATTTAAAAATGGTTACATCTACCAGCGAAGCTCGTCGAATGATTCAAGGAAATGCAGTAGAGATAGATGGAAGTAAAATCACAGATGCGCAACTTAAAATGAGCTTAAAGCACGGCTCTGAATTTTTAGTCAAAGTTGGTAAGAAAAAGTTCACAAATGTGAAAGTAAATAAGACATAAAACAATTCGGAACTGCTGGTTTAGCAATTGTTTACGAACCACCAAATAATTATAACTACTAAAAGAAGATGACTATGAAGATTAAATTTTTACCACAAGATGTTGAATTAGAAATAAATCCGGGTCAGTCGGTCTTAGATTTGGCCCAGCAGAACGATTTACATATACAATCTGTATGTAAGGGAATTCCCTCTTGCGCAGAATGCAGAGTCTACATAAAAGAGGGTGAACACAACGTGATGCCGCCCCAAGCCAAAGAGCTTGAGCTGATTGGATCGGCTTACTTTGTAGATCAACGAAGGTTATCATGTCAGCTACGTTGCTTTGGCGATGTGATAGTAGACCTTACGGAACAAGTAGAAAAAGAAAATAAATCCACTAAAAATCCTCAAGGGCGTTATGTTAAGGAGCGCGACGATTCTCAGGCAAGAATGGGAAATGTTTTAGAAGAGCTTACCGAAGAAGAAAAAGAATATGAAAAAGAACTTGATGAAGAACGCAAAAAATCATTGGCCGATGGATCAAGCGAAAATCAGAGCACTAGAAAGGTTAAGATTGATCAAGGTTCATTTTATAAAGTGAACGAGTCGCCTGTCAGAAATTCAAAAGCCAAAAGCAAAAATCAACAAGGTAAGAGCACTAATAAATCTGGTTCGAGTTCAAATAAAACTAAGCGAAATCGCAATAGAAGACGTAAAAAGAGTGGACCTAAGAAAACCACTGAATCCTAACGTCTATTGATTGTTTAAAATTTTTTTAATGTAGCGAATCTATTCAGATTACAATTTATTTTTATACTGCGAAGCTTGATCCGCAACCACAGGTTTTAGTAGCATTGGGATTGGAAAAAACAAAACCCTGGCCATTCAATCCACCCTCATAATCTAAGGTCATGCCAATAAGGTAAAGCAGGCTTTCTTTATCTACGACCACTTTTATACCGTCGATCTCAAAATTCTTATCGTCATCCTTAAGTTCGCTATCAAAATCAAGCTTATAAGAAAAACCCGAACAACCGCCCTTTTTAACGAAGATGCGAAGAAAATCGTTAGTAGACTTGTTTTCAGAAGCCTTTAAAGATTTAATTTGTGAAGATGCATTTTCAGACACTTGGATCATTTTGAACTCCTAATATAGTATTATACATGATTTTTAAGCTGATCTACAAATTTTTCTAAATCTTGTAATTTTGTACCACGTCCTAAGCCAATTCTTAAGGTGCGCTTCATTTGGCTTTCATCTAGGCCTATTGCATCTAAGGTAGGATTGATCTGGAGTTTCTGAGAGCCACAGGCAGCTCCTTGACTGATGCAAAAGCCGTTTAAAAGGCTCATTAAATTCACAGAATCATACTGTTCAGGTAAGGTTAAGCTTATATTTTGGTAAATCCTTTGAGAGCTGTCGCCATTAAATTTGCAATTTGTTATTGTTTTTTCAACTAGTTGTTTGAAAGCTTCACTAAGTGTCTTAAAATGAGATTTATCAGTAGACCTTTGTTCAACGACAATTTCACAGGCAGCGCCTAAGCCTACTATACCAGGGACATTTAGCGTTCCAGAGCGAAGACCAAATTCTTGCCCACCGCCTGAAATTAGCGGTTGTAGCTGGTGCCCAATGCTTTCTTTTTTAAGAAAAAGCGCGCCCGTACCCTTCGGGCCATACAATTTGTGTGCAGACAAAGACAGCATGTCAAAGTAGTGGTCTTTCACTGAAATAGATTCGGTCAAAACGGCCTGAGTAGCATCCACATGAAGTATGAAATCGTAATTTCGCCTTAGCTGTGATAATTTCTGAAGGTTGTATAAGCTACCTATTTCGTTATGGGCTAGTATTATCGATACAACTTTTAGTTTTGCCTTAGATTTTAAAGTTTGTTCTAGATCTTTTAAATTGATCAACCCATTAGATTGAACATTAATGAACAAAACCTTTGCCCCTTGCTTCTTGGTCCAGTTCGCTACTTCAAAAGTTGCTGCGTGCTCGATGTTGCTGGTGATCAGTAAAAGCTCTTTTTCGAAAACACCTTTCAAAGCTAAATTGATGGATTCTGTAGCCCCGCTCGTAAATATTATTTCTGAAGGGTCAGCCTGTATGAGTGCTGCCACTTGGTTTCTGGCGTTTTTTATAGCACCGGCAGTGGACCATGATTGAGAATGAAAAGCACTTGAAGGATTTCCATAACACTCGCTAAAGTAAGGCAGCATTGCCTTTAAAACCTTTGGGTGCACCGGTGTAGTTGCATTATGATCTAAATAAATGACTCTTTGCACTTTTTAAGATTATATAATTCTTAAATCAAAGTCATCTTCTTAACCGATGATGGCAAGCTAGATTGTGGTTTAAGTTTTTGTTGCTAAAACCATTTTAACAGGAGTTTTATGGAAACCAAATTATTTACACCTACAGATGAACACAAAATGTTAAGAGACATGGTGCAAAGCTTCGTTAAAAATGAAGTTGAACCACAAGCTGAAAAGTTTGACCGTGATGAAAAGTTTAACCTAGAGCTTTTTAAAAAGTTGGGTGGGCTAGGTTTACTGGGTTTGACTGTTGACGAAGAGTTTGGTGGATCCAACTTGGATGCAACTGCCTCAGTAATTGTCCACGAAGAATTATCATACTCTGATCCCGGTTTTTGTTTGGCTTACCTTGCTCACGCTATGCTGTGTGTAAATAATTTTTACGTTAATGCAAGTGATGAGCAGAAAAAAGAGCTGCTTCCTAAAATGTGTTCTGGTGAATTTGTAGGAGCAATGGGGATGTCAGAACCTGATGCTGGGACAGATGTGATGGCAATGTCTATGACCGCTAAATTATTTGGCGACCACTACATTTTAAATGGCCGTAAGATGTGGATTACCAATGGTTGCATAGACGAAAATAATACACCCTGCGATGGCGTGCTCGTTTATGCTAAGACAGGTGTTAAAGGTGAGAAGCCCCAGATTTCCACTTTCATGGTACAAAAAAGTGATCCGGGTTTCAGTGTTGGCCAGAAGATCACTGGTAAGCTTGGTATGAGAGCTTCGAACACTGCAGAGTTGGTTTTTGAAGATTGTAAAGTTCACAAGAAATGGCTTATAGGCAAAGAAGGAGATTCTTTAACCCATATGATGAAAAATCTTGAAATTGAACGATTGACCCTAGCTGCCATGAGTCTTGGTATCGCAAGGCGCAGTTTAGAGATTATGGTCAAATACGCTGAGGAAAGACAAGCATTCGGAAAACCAATCAGTCATTTTGGCCAGATACAAAAGTTTATCGCAGAAAGTTTTGCAGAATACCGTGCCTCTAGGGCCTATGTTTACCATACAGCTAGCAGACTAAAAGTTTCGGGACTTGGCGAGCGAGCAGATTCAGACGGCGTGAAACTTTTTGTTACAACAGCTGCTAAGAATATAGCAGACCGTGCGATCCAGGTTTTGGGCGGTTATGGATATGTTTCTGAATATGTTGTGGAACGCCTGTGGCGTGACTCTAAACTACTTGAAATAGGCGGAGGAACTCTTGAGGCCCACCAAAAAAATATCACTCGGGATTTAGCGAAATCAATGCATTTGATAACCGCTGAGTAGTTCTATTTCGTTTTTAAAAAAAGTGAATTGATCGAATCTAGGGCCTGTGAAAGATTGATCTAGGTGTTTTACTACTTCATCTTTAAAAGAATTTGTTTTGTGCTCGCCATCGCTTTTTTCGATGTAGCTATTGCTACACTTCAAAAACCTCAGTCTGCACTTAAAACAACTTCAATTGAATTTAAAGCATTTAAAACCTAGATGAATCTTCCACCGGCCCTAGTCGATCCTAAAATTTTATAGGGTCTTTATCTTAGTCGCGTAGAGCCGACTTCTCTCTATTTCAAATCTCAATTTGAGACAGCCATTTATTCGCCCAAAGTCTAGTTATGTGATCATAATGAGGCGCCGATAGGGATTACAAGAAAGGAAATATCTATGGGTTTTGACTACGACAAAATCAAAAGTTCTGATGAAGGCTCCTATTGGGCAAGTTATTCAGATTTGTTTATGGTTTTATCATTAGTATTCTTGCTTCTTTATGTTGTGGCTAGCCTTAAAAGTGGCACACAAGGTGTGATGAAAGATGCCGAATTTAAACAACTTGCCAGAGAGCGAGACGATCTTAAGCAGCAAATAAAAGTCTACAACACCTTAAAAGAGGACTATTTGGAAACTGGTGCAACCGCTAGTGAACAAGAAGGTTACGAAAAGTTGATGGGCAAACTAGTGCTTTTGAAAGAAGAAGCTAAAGATGAAAAAGATAAGTTAAGGCAGGCAGCCCAAGAAAACGAAGCCAAAGAAGAAGCCTTAAATGAATATCAGCAAATGGTCAGAAACATCATTAATAACAACATGGTTTCGCAAGCTCGCATTAAACGTCGAGATAAAACCATTGTTAAGAAAAACGTTGATATCAAAGATAAGAAAAAACAAATTACTAAGCTTGAAGATACAATGGCTCAAAAAGAAAAAGAAGTTCGACAAAGCGAAGTCGAAATCAAAAGGGTTAACAAGAAGCTTGAAATCAATATTGCTCAGCTTAAAACGTCTTACATGACTAACCGAATTACAAAACAGAAAATGCAAGAAAGTATCAAAAAAATTAAACAGCAAAATAAAATGAAAGTTTCGCAATTAAAAGCTGTAACTCAACAGACTAAACAAGAGATTGCTAAAATAACTAAAGTTTTAGATCAATCACAGCAGCGTTTAGGGAAGGCCCAACAGCGTCTGCAATCTCAAAGTCAAAAACTTAGCCAGTTAGTTGCTGAAAAAAACAAGTTCAGAGAAAAAATAGAAACTATGAATGATGAGTTTGACGAGCAGTTAAAAAGGAAAAAGCACAATTCGAATCAGAGGTGCGAAAACAGCGTTTGTCTGCAAAAGCGAAGGCTCAAAAGCTTGCTCAATTTAGAAAGGATGCTAAGGCCAAGCAAGATCAATTGTCCAGAGACATTGCCAGCATGGAAGCCCAAGCTGAAAAAGTCCAGGGTGATTTGGATAAAACACTTTTAGCCAAAAATGAGCTGTCAAAAAGCTAAGTCCTTAGAAGGTAGCAATAAAAATTTAAGTAAAGATGTAGCACGTTTAAAAGAAATGGCAGATGCTCGTAACAAAGTAATTCGTAAAATAGCTAGTAACTTAAAAAAAGCTGGGATCGAAGCCTCAGTTGATGAAAAGTCCGGAGACGTTATTATTTCATTCGGTGAAGAGTATTTTGATTCTGGAAAAGCAAGTTTGAAACCTGGTATGGAACAAGTGTTAAAAAGATTCATGCCAACATACTCTTCAAGTTTACTATCTGATCCAGAAACTGCGGATAAAATTCAGTCTATAGATT
>CAWDNU010000002.1:0-241979 GCA_963803705.1 uncultured Pseudobdellovibrionaceae bacterium
ATATCTCTTAAAGAGAAATTGCTATTACCTTCGGTCAACAAATAAATCCCCGCTCTTATACTTCGATCTTTTAAGCTTCCTTCTTGGAGGTATGGTGTTTTCGCTTTGCTTTTCTTTAGTTTCATAAAGTTACCATACAGCCTTTAATTGTAAGTTGACAATTAAATGTACAGCGTATACACTGTATACTATATAGTATACACTTAATAAAAGGAAGTCCAATGAATCATAAAGTAATCCATATTTTGCTTTTATTAAAGTCTTCAGAGAATTAAAAATTATCAACAAAACTAAGGTGCTGAACTTTTAGGGTTGGCATCATTTTTCTTCAATAAGGTTTTAAAAAATGAATACATTAAAAACTCTAGTGACCTGCTTAATTATATTCAGCTTCAATCAATCAATAGCAAAAGTTACATTGATAGGTGCTGTTAATATGAGTAACGAAAGCAGTGATGTTGAGTCTGCTTTTATTTTGGATACTGATCTTCGGTTAGGATATTCATGGAGCTTAATTCAAAAATATTTTTTAGGTGTCCAAGGGGTGATTGAAAGACATATTTATTCAAGCGCAAATAGAGATTTAGAGCGTTCAGCCCATGGAATTGGGGTGTCTCTAAAAAAAAGTAATTTGTATGGCTTAGCTGCATACCTTTTTAATATAGAGGAGGAAGAAGGTTTAGAAGGTGACGGCTTTAAATTTGATATTGGCTATGGCTGGAGATTAAATAAACGAACTATAATAGGCCCTCGCCTGTCTTTTAAGACGTTTGATTTAGAATCTGGTCAAACAAAAAATAGCGGCTCACGCTTTCTACCAATGTTTTCAGCTTATACGGAGTTTTAAGGTGTTGATTAATAAATTCAGAGTATTTTTTGTATTGATTTTTTCTATGTTTGCAACAATAAGCTTTGCGGTTGAAAAAGCTACTCAGCTTATTGGTGCGACCGACGTGGATTACTATAGGAGCGATAAACCTGTCAGATTCGTGACTCAGATTTTTGGCACCGTAAGACTTTATGAATTAAAACTCAATGTTCCTAGTAAAGACTGGTATTCTACCAATGGTTCCGAAGTTGAGTTAATGTTACCACGGCTAACTAAAAAATTTGTTTATGGCAGAGTAAAATCTTGTGTGAATTTAAAATGCACTATTAATTTTAATTATCCAGAAAACGGTCTTAGGGGGCAAAACGCTAAAGTTCTGTGGCCATATTTTCCAAAAAACATAATAAAAATAAATCCAAAATTCATTGTAAGTTCTGACGGCTTAGAGCGTGTTGTCTACTTATTGAGAGATGGGACTGTGGTTAAGAGAGAAGTAGAACTCGCTGAGGTCGAACATCCTTACGGGTTAGTGGTTAAAGGGATGAGTAAGGAAGATATGATTATAACCTTCCCCTTGGACAGAATTTTTGATGGACAGCAAGTTGAGGTGATGAAATGAATAAGATTTTCGAGAACTCTAGAATCTCACTATCTATTTTTATAATTCTCACTTTTTTAGGGCTGCTATCACTTTTTACTATGCCTAAAGAAGAAGATCCTACACTTAAAGATCGGAATGGAAGTATCACTGTAGTATACCCTGGTGCTACAGCTGAAGCAGTAGCACGTCTAATTGTAGAACCATTAGAAAAAGAATTGTCTATAGTTTCAGAGATTAAAGAGATTGATTCAACGGCTAGATCAGAGTTCGCTTACATCAGGCTTACTATCAAAAATAGCGTTTCGACTGAAACTGATATAGATCAAGCTTGGGATGAAGTTAAAACCTCGATTGATAAAGCAAAGAGAAATTTTCCAGAATTAGTCAAAGAACCAGTGTTTGACAGAGATTTATTCGACCAGGATGCAATCGTAATTTCTATCACTGGCGGAGATGAACTGGGAAGACTAGACTACACTCAAAGGTTAGAGAAAAAAATAAGCACTACTCCTTTAGTAGCTGAAGTGAGAAGAATCGCTTATCCAGGTGAAAACATTCGAATTGAGCCAATTGAGAGTGCTCTTAAAACTATTGGAATAGACTACTTTTACTTATTTAATAGACTAAGAGATTCAAATCTAGAAACTTCTTCAGGTGCCATTAAAAAATTTGATAAAAAGCTAACCGTTCGTACGAATACCAGTTTTAAATCACTAAATGAGATCAAAAGATTCAAAATCACTTTACCGAGTGGTGAAAAAATCCGTCTTAGTGAAATTGCGAAAGTTAAAAAAACACCGCAAACACCAATAAAAGAAATATTTAGATGGAACGGTGAAGAAGGTATAACACTTGGAGTTGTTCCCCAAAAAAAAATTAGTCTAATTACTTTTGGGGAGGAGGTAAAGAAAACCCTAGATAATTTTAAGACTAAGAATTCTGAATTTAAAGTGAACATTATAAGTTTTCAACCTGGAAATGTAAAAGCACGTCTTTTTGATTTGGGAAATTCATTAATAGTCGGTGTTCTTATTATAGCTATAGCTTTGTTTTTATTAATGGGCTTTAGAATAAGTCTCATAACTGTCATTTTAGTGCCCTCTATAAGTTTAATAGCATTATTTGTCTTCTCTTTTATAGATGGAATATTACAGCAAATCTCAATAGCAGCATTTATAGTGGCTTTAGGATTACTGGTTGATAATGTAATTGTCGTTATCGAAGAGATTCAGAATAATATGCAAAAAGGTTTAGAGTCGCTGGAAGCTGCTAAAGTTTCAGTTAAGAGTCTTTTGCTTCCTTTAGGGGCCGCGACTGGAACAACAATCGGTGCTTTTGTACCCATGCTTGGCGCAAGGGGAAGTGCTGCTGACTTTACTAGATCGATTCCCTTTGTTGTTTGCATATGTTTACTTGTAAGTTTTGTTGTTGCTATTTTTATAACACCAATAAGCTGCATTGCTTTACTTAAAAAAGACAGTGGCGGCAGTTGGGAAAAGGCGATTAGAGTGTTTGAAAAAATTGGACATATACCTTTTAAACATCCATTTAAGATATGCTTTATAACGGGAACGCTTTTTATCATATCTATTTTAGTTTTCACTCAGGTAAATAAAAAGTTTTTTCCTAATGCGGACAGAAACCAGTTAGTCTTAGACATAAGATTACCTGAGGGCACTCATTTTGATACTACTAAAGACATTTCTATTAAAATTGAAGAGTCTTTAAAAGAAAATTATGAAAACATATCTGTTGCCAACTATGTAGGTAGGGGAACACCATTTTTCTTTTACAATTTAAATAGGGTTCCTAACAGTCCTCACATCTCGCAGATGATTCTTATATTTAAAAGTGCGCTTATAGCTAGAAATTTAAAATTTGACATACAAAATCTTATGGATAAAACCTTCCCTGAAGCTATGATCATAGTCCGAAGCCTTGCGCAAGGACCACCTACTGAGGCGCCTGTTCAGCTAAGAATTTTAGGTGATAGTTTAACTGAAATAAAAGAAGCCACCAGAAAGTTGACCAAAATATTAACCCTAGATTCTGATACAAAAAAAATTAGATCCACACTAGGTGTAGGTGTTCCAGTTTTGAATTTAGAAGTTAATGATTCGCTAGCTGGTGACTTTGGCATAAGCAGAAGTGTTATTGCATCGAGTTTGTACTCAAGGACTAGAGGTCTAGAGGTAGGCAAATTTAAATACGGACTTGAGCTTTTCCCAATTATTCTAGGAAGTAGAAAGCAAGAAGACCTTTCACTACAAAACCTAGGTTCTATTCCGGTTATAGAAACGAAAACGATAACCCCATTAATCAATCAGTTTACAAGTCAGAGCCTCTCATGGGAGCCTTCTGTCATCAAAACCTACAACAGAAGATTATCAGTCGATGTGTTTTCAGAGCTAGGTGAAAGTGGAGATCCCCAATCTGTTGTTGCAAGAATTTTGTCAAAAATAAAAAAAGAAACTGAACTTTCAAATGTAGACATTGTTGTTGATGGAGAAGTAGCTGAGTCAGCCGAAGCAAATTTAGCGATTTTGACGGTTATACCCTTAGGTTTACTGCTTTTAATTGTATCTCTCTTGCTACAGTTTAACTCTTATAAAAAAGTATTTGTGGTAATGGGAGCACTTGTACCTATACCTCTAGGTGTTTTTCCAGGCCTATGGTCGCTGGATCTCTCTTTTGGTTTTTTCACTCTACTTGCTATACTGTCGTTAACTGGAATTGTCTTAAACAATGGAATATTAATTGTAGACCGAATTGATTCTGCTCTAAGGGAGGGTTTAGACCTCGATAAAGCGATTGTAGAATCTGTTAAGCAGCGTTTAAGACCAATTATTTTGACAACAGTCACAACCGTATTAGGACTTCTCCCATTAGCGTTTTCGGATGCCACTTTATGGCCTCCTTTTGCTTGGTCTTTAATTTTTGGTTTGATTGCTTCAATGTGCATCACACCTTTATTGGTCCCCGCGCTGTATAAGATAATCATCGGAGAAAAAAATACTCAATCTACTGAGGTGTTAATTGGAAACTCTTAAACTAAGTTCATTTCTTTTAATTCTATTTACTAGTAAGTATGCATTTTCGGAGGCCGTGGATGTGAATAAAATCCCTCAGCTCATAGAAAGTCATCCTGCTTACAAATCATATCTGATTGATCAAGATTTATCTTTAATAGATATAAGCATTGCAAAAGCATCAGGTAGACTGCCCTCGGTTAGTGCAAACGCACGAATCACAAGATTTGATCAGAATAGGGAATTTGTAACGCCAGTAGGAAACTTCGGAGGTGTTGGATTAGAGCAAAGAAGCTTTGGCGTAAGTGTTTATCAACCCTTATTTACACCAGGGAAATTCAGAGGTGAAGTAGAGGCTCTCAAGCTTAGTAAAGTCGAGAAAGAGCTTAAAACTGAAATTTTTAAAGAATTACTTATTTTTCAAGCATCGAGTGCTGCAATTAACCAGTCTGTTTTAAAGGAACTTATTGAGTCAAAAAAAAGCTATATTTCAAAACTAAAAAGACAAAAAAAAGAAATTCTTAGGCTACTGAGTCTTGGGAAAGTTAGTAATATAGATGAGCTCAAGATTAATATTGCATTAAATCAGCAAAAAACTGAGTTGTTCACGTTAAATCAAAATTATGAGGTTTCTAAGGCTTCTTTAGGTTATTCGCTTGGTAGAAAAGCTGAACAGACAGTTGATAAAATTGATCAAACTGAGTGGAGTGCAGAGTTAGTTACTGGTATGAGTCATGAGGTCGGTAACGTCCAAACCAATAACTTAAGCCTCAGAGCTTTAGATATTAAACAAAGAGTTTTGGAAAAGAAAAGTTATCAAATTAAGATGAGTTACTTACCATCTTTAGGTTTTTTCGCCAATTATATGTGGGATGATCCAACTCCATTTAACTCGAACGATCTAGTTACTTTTGGCCTACAATTAAAGTGGAATTTATTTGATGCTAATAGTAGAAAATTTGGAAAAATAAAAATAGCATCTAATCTAAACAAAGTTGAACATTTAAAAGTGAACTATAAAAATAAACTTTATTTACTCAGGAAAAGACTGGATGCTGAAATCCAGTCTTTGCAAAATGAAAAAAAACAGATATTTGATGATTATAAAAAAACTGAGTCTGTAGCACTCAAAGAGGCTTGGAAATACAAAAATGGTAAGAGCACTCTCAATGAACTTCTTGAAGCTGAGCTAATATTAAATGGCTTAGATAGCCAAAAGAGAACTATAGGGTTGAGAATTTTAGCAAAGCTATGCGAGCTGAGATATAGGTTTTTTAGCGTAGATTAAAGTACTATAGATACACCGAACGAATCTTATTTTAACTTAATTGGGGCTTAGTCGTTGTTGAACACGTTCTGAAGTGTTACTTTTAGTACAAATATAATTCGCATTATTAGTAGGCTTTATGTTGGTTGATAAATTATGCTATAAAACAAAAATGGTCATGTAATACTTACCCATAGAAAATATAGTGATTGCTACTTTAATGCTCCCTAAAAAAATTAATTTAATGAAATTAATAACTTATGAATACAAGAGCGACCACCTCCAATTTCCCCAGGACAAAAAACACAAAATACGATGAATAGCTAAAATCAATAGTGAATGATTTCAATGACTTACAAAATCACGACTGCTTAAACAACACGCTAAAACACTCAAAAACACCTGGCTTGCAGACCTTTTGCAGTCCGCGTGTGTCCCGAGAAAAGTTTTAAACACCTGAATTTTCAACGAAAAATCCATTAAGTCGGTTTTGATTTTTACTTAAAAATCAAAATTTGTTGTCCCTTAAGGAGGAAACATGGAAATCATTGAAATGCTAAAGAACTTAATCTTGATCTCATTTTACCTATTGTTTGTCGGGTCCTGTGGCGAGCAAGTCTACAGCAACTTAAAGCGCGAGGCTGTCAGTGCTCACAAGAGGGGTGTGGTGGACATGTCGGAGTGGAGTCGGGAGTTGTGGAAGTAATTATTTTATTTTGAAAAGATTGAATTGATAAATTCATTAACTAGGTCGAGAAGATCTAGAATTTGTAGTATAGTTAGTAAGCTTGCTATTAGGGTAGCTAAATACAAAACGAGTTTAGCTAGTCTCCCCAAAACACTTTCTTCAAAACTCTTTGTGTTGATTCCAGCCTTTTGGAAAAAGCGAAATGGTAGGCTTACGATAAAATCCAAAAGTCTACCAAACCAAAAAAAAGGGTTAATAGTTCTCAGGATTGAGCTAATTTTGTCATGTTCATAGCGTCCAATCGATCTATCAATAAAATCTAAAAGGTTGCTAGGCTCTATTTCAAATCTATGAATATTGAAAATATTAGTTACAAGATTAATATCTTGTATGTAGCCACCAATCATTGGCGGAGGAGTATATGTTACATAGGGAGAAATCCCCGATGTGTTTATAATTTCATCTATTTCATTAATATTACGGTTAAGATTTACCCTCATTTTTCGTGAATCGTCGTTCTCAGTGATTTCACTACCAAATCCATGATATTCAATGTTATTAAAGTAAGTGATCAAATCATTTCTAAAAGTTGAAAGCTTTTTAAGGCAGTAAGTGTTTCCAAAAATAGTTCTTTTCTTATACCAAATCATTTGAATCCTAAATGAGAGTCTTCGTTTTACGCAAAGCCTGGGTTAATTATTATAATTTACTAAAATCTGATACAATACACTCGGTAACAACAGGAAAAAACTAGAAAACTATATGTAAATTAGTTTTGATGATTTCTTCAAAATAGCTTGTCGGTTTTTATTTTAGCCTTCTTTGTAAAATCATCATTTCCTTTCATTAATAATTTTTAGTTTAAAATATTTATGAGATTATTTGGTTGCATTGTTTTACATTCTATTCGGCAAGTCGTACATATAGCGATCTGACAATTTTAACCATCACCAAAGTATCTTGTTCGCAGTATTTCAAAAGATCAGATTCAATTTTTTGAGATTCTTCAGAGGTAAGACTGCCTGAGATCATCTTTGCATACTGTGCTTGCGCTACTTGGCCGTTAGCGACTTCTAGAGTGTCATAGGACTCCTCTTCTCCAATTAGAGCTGGTGCAACCGACTTCAAGCTAAATGAACCGTTGAAGTCGGGATGGTAAACATTCTTTTTGATGATTGGATGGGGGTCTGACAGCTTATCAGATATAGCAAGTAGAGCACTTTTCAGGTCTGGAAATGCTTTGGCTAAATCTTTGATGACTCTGCTTTCAAAACCTGAATTAAAGGCCATAACAGTTTGTGCAGAGGCGGGTATTGAATCTACAATTGCTTCAGCCAATTTCCTTCTAGGGTCCGAATCTTCTTTATGTAAAAATTCAAAGTGCTTAGGTAGTTTATCATCAAAAGATTTTTGTAAGTGAACGCTAAATTGAAATGGAATCTGTTGATAAGGACGAGTGCCTTCGTACTTTGGGATAGCAAAAGCTACAGTTTCAAAATCCAAGTGGTAGATTGGAAAGGCGATTTTTTCCAGATCGGATTTTAAACCGATTTTATCAACAAAAATCTCATTATTAATTATGGCATTGTAGGCTCTAAGCTGCATAGCTGAGAGTATGTTAGTGTTAATTGAATCAAGATCTAAGTATCCCTTGTCGAACAATTTCCAGGAGTTGTTAAGGTTAAACACAGTTTTTTCAGGAATGGATTTCCAGCAAACCTCTTTATAATCACACTCATAAGGTTTATCGCAGTGTCTTCCAATAGGCGTTTCAGGGTCTCTCTCCTCTGAAATTTGGTGGAGTAGTTTAACATCGTTTGTGATTTCTTCCTGAAGGGCTAACACTTGATCAGTCACATCTTCTACACAAAATAAATCATCTAGATTAGGGTGGGTGACTTTATTGTTAATGAAGACAACGTGCACTTTGTCCCATGAAATTCCAAGCTCGTTCAGTATGAAGCACTGAACGGCAACGTCTTTAATATAGACATCTTTCGCACTGGTTCCTGACTTAACTTCATAAACTCCCCACGGTTGATCAGATGAAGATCTATGTAAAATATCAATGGCACAGTATAGATTTTCATTCCCAAAGGCTGCCTCATAAATTGTATTTTTACCGTTCTTTATTGCTTCGTTAGTATCAAGCATGGCTTTATCAAGATCATAGTAGTCGCAATCTATTAAATGACCTTCAGGAAATATGTTTCTATCAAAAACTCCAACTTCATTACCAGTGTCAAAAATAGCTTGTTGTGCAAGGCCCGCTGGCGGCTTTAATTCTTTTCTGTAAAGTGAGAAATACAGTTTTCTATGACATTGGAAGCCTTCCATAATTTTGGATTTTGAAAGAGCTCTCATCAAGCTGAATCCTCTAAATCCCTATATTTGTGATCAAAAGCTTTAGTCACTATATTTAAAATAGATGTGGTAACAACTTCCCAGTCGCTACTCAGGTCTATTGTAGCAACTGTTATTGGGTAGCCAATAACCCACCCTTGTTCAAAAACCACTTCTGAGGAGTGGCAATACAATAAAAGGCCTTTTAGAGACTCTTGTAAAGGTTCGTGCAGAAGATAGGATTGCAATTGATAGATGTGATCAGAACGGAATTTATTGTTCCCTCCATTTCTACTTCTTAAGACTTCATTATAACATTTAGCATCTATGATCAATTTACATTTCTCGTTTGAAATAGATATGTCTGTTGTCATAGTAGGTAGAAGATCTGTAAACAATTCAGTTTTTGTGTCTGACTTAAACCTTAAAGTATTTGAAGAAATGTTGTGTGATAATCGTGAACTTAAGAAGTTCTTTATGAACTTTTCAAAAAGTGTTCCGCTTTCTTGAGCGCTTAATTGATCAGTTAGCGCGTCAATTATGCTATTTCTTTTATGACTTTGTTTGCTTTTGTCAGATAGTGTTGATGAGCAGAAAAACAGACAAATAGACAGTGCAAGACGGTATTCTTTTCTTTTGTGCTTTGTGAGGCACATATTAATATCATTGGGGTTAATTTTTAAAACCGTATCTACTGAATTAAAATTGAGAAGTAATTTTCTGATGACTTTTTTTTGATCTTTTTCAAGAGATGAACTTTTTAAAAGTTTTACTAGTGTATATTTAAGTATCCTGTTCGTAATATTATTTTCGCCGTATTCGTCATGATTTATATTAACGTAGGAGGTTTTTTTATATAATTCTGACAAAGACTCTTTTATGTTCAGTTTTCCTTTAATTGCTCTTGAGTACACATCTTCATTTTTATACTCTTTATGAATTCCAGATTTAAAAATTTTAGGTAGAATTATTTTTAAAATCTCAAAGCAAAAATTCTCCAAATTTTCTTCGCTCTTGGAGGCAAACTCAATTTTGTAGTTCTGAAAGATTTTATCATTCCATGCGTAACACAGAATGCGATATATATTCTGAACGGGTAGCTGCATTATGCCGCCTTGTTTACCTTTTGTAGTATGTCGTCTTGATCATGAAAATACTCACTTAAAAGTGGGTAGATTTCATAATTAAGGACTTTATTAAACCATGACTCAAAATCCTCTTCACTCCATGAGTCTTCTTCGGCATCATCAAATTTAGTTGGCGCTGTAAAAAAAGAGTGCCCTATTAAGAAAGCCTTGCCGAGATCTTGATTATTTAAAATTTCTTCATTAACTTGAGAAATTTTACTAGTGATTTTTGCAACCTGTTCGTGTGTTACGCCACGATCTAATAAAAAGTTAGTAAATTTAGGGCTTTTAAACTCCGGAACCAAATCAATAAAAGCAAATCTTCGTCTGAGAGCGTAATCAAGAAGGGCAAGAGATCTATCCGCAGTGTTCATCATGCCTATTATGTATAGATTATCTGGAACATAAAACTCAGCTTGTTTGTCATAAGTTAACTTTACCCCGTGGCGAATAGATCTTTTATCGGCTTCAATTAGCATTAAGAGTTCACCAAAAATTTTACTAAGGTTTCCTCTATTGATTTCATCTATTATCAACACATATTTTTTATCAGTGTTACTTTTTGCTTTTTCACATGTGTCAAAGAATACGCCATTTTGAATTGCAAAGTTTCCGTCTTTCTGTGGCCTGATGCCTTGTACGAAATCTTCATATGAATAACTTTGATGAAACTGTACAAAGTCCACAAGGCTTTTGTCTTCTGAACCGACTAGATGTTTTGCTAGGCGTTTAGCGAAGAAGGTTTTTCCAACACCTGGGGGGCCTTGCAAGACTATATTTTTCTTAAATTGAGCCAATTGGACTATTTCTTTGATTTTATTATCTTCGATAAATATTTGCTCATTATCTCCATTAAAAATATTATAGACATCAAAAACTGTGTTGGGCTCAACATCGTTAACAACTCTTAAACTGTTAAAGTGGCAAGCATCAAGAAGTGGACTAATAAATTCTGGAGAAATTTTCAGAAGTGAACCTTGGAATTTTCCAGCAAGAGGTTGGAAGTCTTTTAAGAGTTCGTTTTCCGCTAGCTCTTCTCTTGAGACTGGGTCTTCTAGGTGTTCAACTAGCTTAAACTTAAAAACCTGTTTTTTTTCTGCGACATTAAAATCTATTGGTTGCGTGACTTGAAATAGTGAACTTACAGATTTCATTGGTGAGGTGATGTATCCAATAATGTAATCCCCAACTTCTAAATCTTGCATGTCTTTAAAATAGCCGCGTTTATTACCTTTTTCATTGTAGCAAGTATAGGACTGTTCTTCTTTAAGTTTTAAGTCCTGCGGGCTCCAAATTTTTGGATTGCAATTTAGCCAGAAAAGTCTTTTCTCTTCTTTGCCTTTTAATAGTTTCATAATATGTTGAGTCATGGGCCAGTCGGGTGATGCTTTAGTTAGGGTTTGCACAGGAAGATTATAAAGATTCTCTGGTACTGGCCATGGTCCATGCTTCAAGATTTTTACATCTCTATAGTGATGATATGTAGAAGGCATGTTTTTTCCATTTTCGTACTTAACATCGCTGGTAATTTGGACCACAGCTTCGATCTCTTTTGTTCCATTTTTTATTGCGACGATATCACCTTCAGACATTTCCTCCCAAAAATAACGAAATGATGTAGACCTTGATTCTGGGTAGTATGAGTTGAAATCTTCTTCTATGTCTTCCCATGCTTCATAATTCTCAGGGGAGTCTAACTTGTGCCATCCAATTGCAATCTTATTTTGATTAAGCAGGTTTTGATTGTGCTTGCCGCCTTCTCCTAACGCTAGAACCCAGAATTTACTAATAGGCTTATCCGAAGAGTTTTCAGAAGATTCCTTCTTAGATTTTTTTCCTAAAACAGCATTTTGATGAAGCCAGTGAATAAATAAATCAATAGTCATCGAGAAATCAAAGTCTTCGTTTTGTCGGTAGCTGAGATGAGGTTTGATTTGCTCAAGCAGCTCTTTATAATTATTATTGTCCTTGATATAATTGGTTAATTTTCTACTGAGTTTGTCTTCAGTTAAGTAGCCAATAAAACGCCTAACCTTACCGTTTAGTACTTCAAAGTGTTCTGGTGCAATTGCATTGAATATGGGGCTTAGCATTCCTGACTGCATACCACTAGCAACCTCAGAAGCGCTAAATAGAGCTATTTCTTTTTCTAATGAGTCTTTTGACTCTTCTGCGGCCAAGCATAAACCATAAATGCTCTCAGAAAGTAATTTCCAGTAAGAATCAGGTTTTTTCCCTTTGCCGTTATAGAAGGTTTTAATGTCGGTTATGATTGATCCCGTGATGTGCTTCCAAAAGTCAGTGTCGTCATGATTTTTAGTATTTGTATGTGGCAGAAGGGAAGTTAAGGCAAGGTCTCTCCAAGGTTCGTTTTGATCTCTAAGTTTTTTTATAGTATCCCAGTTTTTGCGTCCATTTTTACGACAGCTCTTGGCAAGTTCAATGCTCTTGTTATTGGCAGCATCGCTAAAGTATGTTTCTAAGAACTTATCAAATAAGCCTGAAATTTTATCGACACTATTACTTTTTAAATTATATGACATTTTTACCTCGTGATTATTTGTCGGTATAAACTGCCGGAATTTTGATTTTTTCAGTCTGGACTTTGGTGTGGTCTAAATGTTTCACAACTGTCTTCACCGAAATGTTCATTGCTTTAGATAGTCTTCTGTAACTTAAGCCGGCATTCCTAAGTCTTTGAAGCTTTTCGGTATCAACTCTTTTGGGTGGTCGCCCTCGAAGAATTGAATTTTTATTTAAGTTTCTATCTTCTGTAAATTTAATTTGTTTCATAATAAGTCTCCATAATTTGAGAGTCTTTTTGTAAGGAGATTTTAAGCTTCTCTAAAGTCTGGGTTTTAAGTTTTTTGGTTTTGAAATAAGTTTTGTTAATTGCGCTAGAAACTTCGACAAGTGGCTGGTCTTCCCAATAGATTAAGTGAAGAAGTATTCTGGAGTCTTTCCCAAGTTTATTGGTGTGCGTGTTGAGATTAAAATCTTCACTAGTTTCATCACTAGGCTTATACTCATTTTGTTTCAAAAGCTCTGAAAATGTTGAGTAGGTGCTTTCGTATGAGCTAAGAGGTTTCTCTGTACCTGATTCATATAGGTATAGGTCCCAGTCTTCTTGGCTCCAGTTTTTAGAAATTCTTTTTAGTTCCTTATCGCTTAAAGTTTTACCAACTTGGTTTAGCCAAGGTTTTAGTGTTTTTTGTGAACTCATTTAAGTTCTGCCTTTCTAAATACCAAGTTATTCTGTTTTCTCTATAAAGAGTTTCTTCGCTTTGCATTTAGACGAGTAAGCTGCCGTTTCTGCGGTTGGCTGTACTCTAATTTTGTAAGGCCGCCTAGTGCTGCTAGGTAGGCATCAATCGCTTAAATTATTTCTTGTCTTAGCTGTTGTTGGATTTCAACACGCTCCGTTGGACGTCCGTCACGAACGTAAACTTTGAAGCTGCCATTTTTAATTCCAAACTCTTTTATAATTGCGTTGAGAGATGATCTTAAGGGTCGTCTCTTTTCCTTTTGGTCCTTGTCATCTCTATTCGCTAAATTAGCTAATTTACTATTATCCATAATTCCCCCGTTTAACACCCTGTTGTTCCTTTGTTCTAGCTACTTACAGGCTGCATATCCTATAAAATTTGCACAGGTCAAGACTTTGCTGTTGATTTTAATTAGCTGATTTGGTTTAAGAGTCTTGTGGAAAGCAAATTAAAAACTGTTTCAGAACGAATTAAAGCCTTAAGAAAGACTAAGAAAGTCACTCAGGCAGAATTAGATCAGATGGCTGGTCTTCCAGTTTCTAGTATTTCAAAGATTGAAAATAATAAAAGAGAGGCGACTGCTGAAGAGCTTATTCGCATTTCAAGATCTTTGGGAGTTTCATTAAATGCGTTTTCATCTAATGAAGATCTTTTTGTATATGCTGAAGAAGTAAAAGTTGTAGAAGCATTAAGAGAAATTTCTTTTGAAGATTATAAGCACATTATAAGAACCATTGAGTCACAGGTTTATTTTGTAGCTAAGGATAGTGACTCAAAACATAAGGGCCATTTGCAAGAACTTGTCGCGGATCTGTCATCAATGACTATACAAGATCAGCGACCAAGAAGCGTTTATGCGAAGCAAGTGGAAAGAGTTAGGAAGTAAAAACCTATAGGGGGGAAAGAAATGAGCGATTCAATAAGTGGCGGATTAGTCACAGGAAATTTAGAGACACTTGATATTACAGAAGATTCAAGTTCAAAAAAGAATTATGAATTCACATCAAGAACAACAAACGAAGAAGTTAAAAATATTAGACTTCAGCCTGAGCAAATAGAAGAAATCAATACAGACGACTATTCTCTTTTACTTTTTAATGCCACAAGGGTTGAGCCGCTATCTTTGAACCAAATAAAAAAACATTTTCCAGAGCCAAGTTCAAAGAAAGCCAAATCTGTTATGGATAGGTTCATAGAGTGTGGGCTGGTTCACACCAATTCAGAAGGCAAGTATTATTCAAACTATCCTGATCATTATATTGATTACTCGCTATATAGATACGACTCTATCTTAGAGACTAAAAAAGACGCAAAGGTTTTTGATCTTATGAAGGAGAACTGTTCTTCTAAGGGCTATTGGAAAGATAAATCTTAATTTTCTGAGGATGGTTTCTTTACTGATGAACAGTCAAAAGAAATAGCTGAGGAACTTAACAACATACGAATCAAAGTTAAGAAGTTCACCAGTGGCAATAGAAAAAAGAAAAAGGTATCAGATCTTATATTTAGACGCTTCAAGTACTACGATATGATTTTAGGAATAGCGCTTGTGATTGGACTCGTGTTTACAAACTCAGCTCAGACAGCTTTTGCGCAGGGAAATGATCCGGGTTCAGTTTTTCTTTCACAACAGCTAAACAATGTTTTTGAAAACCGAAATTGGCAGAGTGGTCTATCATTCAAAAATAGATTCAATATAGATCCGCTAACCACCCAAGAGGTCATTGATCGAATGGTTGAGAGAAGATCTATTGAGCTTATTAGCGGTAATGATCCTGGGGCAGCGATGCTTTTACAGGCGGCTTTGTCGGGTTCTGATTTTTCAACAATTGACCTTAAGACCAATGGGTTTAGAAATAAATCCAGTTATCTTGTTAGCACCTATCAGCCAGAGCCAGTAATTAACATTGTTCCTAAAGTTGATGGTGGACATGATCCAGGAGTGATTAAAGAAGAAACTGATAAGATATATGGCGCTTCTTTTTTAGTTGATTCAGAGTTGGATTGCGAACAGCAACTTAAGCAAGCAGACGGCTCATTAAATAATGTAAGCTCACTTTGCTTAAAAGCAATTTTGCATGCTTCAATAAAAGAGTGTGAAGAAGCTGGAGACAACTATTTTTGTTTAAATGCAAAAAAAGGAATTGAGCTTAATTTTCTAACAAAATCCACTGAATAAAGGCTGTAAACTTTGAATCAAGTAATTAAAATAGCGCATTTTATATGCGCTATTTTTTTAGCCTTTATTTGTAATAGCTTGTCATAAAAATTAATGAATGTTCAAATATTGGTATTAATTGTGGGGGAGACTTTGCTTGAAATAGGGAGATGGCTGTCTGTTGAAGAGATAGCCAAGCATTTAGGTGTATCCAAAGAGACCATCTACCGTTGGGCTGAAAAGTCTAAGATTCCTGCTCATAAGGTGGGGAGGCAGTGGAAGTTTCAAGTCTCAGAGATAAATCAATGGGTGCGTAGTGAAGAGTCAGCAAAAGTTGACGATAAAAACTTATAAAGAGAGAGATATGGCAAAAAATAAAGCAGCAAAAAAAACAGCTAAGAAAACAACAAAAGCCAAAACAAAAATAACTCCCAAAAAGCAAACTTTGGAAGATATCGAAAAAAAACTGTGGTTAGCAGCGGATAAGCTTAGAAACAGTATGGACGCCGCTGAATACAAGCATGTTGTACTGGGCTTAATTTTTTTAAAATATGTTTCTGATAGTTTTGAAGAGTTTAGAGAAAAGTTAAAATCTGAACTTAAAGATCCAAATCACTCCCATTTTTTTGAAGGGGCAACTCAAGTGGACATAGAAGCTGAGCTTGAAGATAGGGACTACTATCTTTCTAACAATATCTTTTGGGTACCTGTAGAGTCCAGATGGCATGGAAACCCAACTATAGGTGTAAAAGGAATTCAAGATAAGGCCAAGCAATCAGATATCGGAAAAAGCATTGATGATGCAATGGTGGCTATTGAAAAGGATAACTCTAAATTAAAAAATATTTTACCCAAAGATTTTGCAAGGAGACAACCATATATAAGATTGGGAGAGCTGATTGATCTTATTTCAACTATTGGATTTAGTGATCTAGAGTACCGCTCTAAAGATGTCCTTGGGCATATTTACGAATACTTTCTAGGTAAATTTGCTGCCGCCGAGGGACGACAAGGTGGCCAGTTCTATACACCAAAGTCTGTAGTTAATCTTATTGTTCAATGTCTTGAGCCTTATGAGGGCCGGGTTTATGACCCAGCGATGGGTTCTGGTGGCTTTTTTGTGTCTAGTGAAAAGTTTATCGAAGCGCACACTGATAATAAAAATGTAGACGATGCTAAAAGAAAAATTTCGCTTTATGGGCAAGAGTCTAATCCAACCACTTGGCGACTATCTGCCATGAACATGGCGATTCGTGGAATTGATTTTGATTTTGGTAAAGAGCCAGCAGATACATTTTCAAAAAATCAGCATCTTGATTTAATAGCAGATTTTATTATGGCAAATCCACCATTTAACATTAGCGATTGGGGTGGTGACAAATTAAAAGAAGATCGTCGCTGGAAATATGGAGTGCCACCAGAAGGCAATGCTAACTTCGCTTGGGTTCAGCATATGATTTATCATCTTTCACCCAAAGGGTATGCAGGAATTGTATTGTCTAATGGCTCAATGTCTTCAAATACAAATAACGAGGGCGACATAAGAAAGGCCTTAGTTGAGGCCGATCTTGTTGACTGTATGATTGCTCTTCCTGGCCAACTTTTTTTTAATACACCAATACCTGCGTGCATTTGGATTTTAGCAAACAAAAAAGATGGCAGTGATGGTAAGCGAAGTAGAAAAGAAGAAGTTCTTTTTATAGATGCAAGAAATGACGGTGAGATGATTAGTAGAACTCAAAAAATATTTGCACAAAGTGATGTTGATAAATTAGCAGGTATTTATCACGAGTGGAGGAATGAGGGTGGAAAGTATAAAAATTTTTCAGGTTTTTGTAAGTCAGTTAAATCAGAGGAAATAAAGTCACATAGTTATATCCTTACTCCAGGTCGATACGTTGGAGCAGAAGAGCTAAATGATAGTGGGCTTCCTTTTAACGATAGAGTAACAAAATTGACGAATGAGCTTTCTGTAATCCTTAAGAACGCCCAAAGCCTAACAGAAAAAATGAAAAAGAATCTAGAAGGAATTGGGTATGAGATTAATTGATACAACTCTTGGAGAATACTCTCCATTTATATATGGAAAAAGTCTTTCAGCTAGAGACAGAAATGATCATGGAACAGTACTTGTTTACGGTTCTGGAGGTATTACAGGAAAACATGACAAACCGTATGTTCCATCTAAAGGGATTGTTATTGGTAGAAAAGGAACTGTTGGTAGTATTTATTTTGCAGATAAACCATTTTGGCCAATAGATACTGTGTTTTATATTACCAAAGATGATGAACAGGAATTAATTTTCAACTATTACCTTTTAAAGTCTTTGCCGTTAAATAGAATGAACAGTGATTCTGCGGTTCCAGGGTTGAATAGGGAAAATGCTCATCGATTGAAGATAAGGATACCAGAAAAAAAAGAAGATAGGTACAAAATAGCATGTATTCTTGGTGGCATCGATAATCTTATAAACACTAATAAGGCCATCAGCAGAAACATTGAGGAAATCACGCAAGAAATTTATAAATCCTGGTTTGTTAACTACGATCCTGTTCACGCAAAAAAAATTGCTCTTAATTCTGGTCTAACTTCTGCTCAAGCAGAACGAGCTGCAATGGCAATAATTTCGGGTTTGTGCAGTCCATCCGAGTTTGCAGAAAACTTTAAAGAGATGAATGAGAAATTAACTCATAAACTTGAAAAGATGAGTATTGAAAATCAAGAAGATCTAGTGCATACAGCTTCTTTATTTCCGAGTGAGTTTGAAGATAGTGAGCTTGGGAAGATACCAAAAGATTGGAAGGTTAGTGTTGTATCGGATTTTGGCGAAGTTGTTACTGGAAAAACTCCATCAACCAAACAGTCCGACTTTTATGATGGCACTGTACCTTTTGTAACGCCAAGTGATTTTGATTCGTACGGTATGCATGCTTTTCAATCCAAAAGAACCATTTCTAATATTGGTGCAGAGAAATTTAAAAATAAGATATTGCCTTCAAACTCCGTACTAGTAACTTGTATTGGGTCGGATATGGGAAAAGTTACAATTTTAAAGGAGCCTTCAATAACAAATCAACAAATTAATTCTGTAAGGCTCAATGATGATGTTTATTCCTTATTTTTGTATTTCTATTTTACGAGTATCTATGATCATTTAAGACTTCTTGCCTCTGATGGAACTACAATGCCAATCATTAACAAAAGTCTGTTTGAAAAAATTAAAGTAATTTCTCCAGGTAAAGAAGTTATTAAAAAATTTACAGGCGTGACAGATTCAATAAGTAATAAAATTCTCAATTCTGTCAAAGAGAATATAAACCTAAGTCAATTGCGCGATACTCTTTTGCCTAGGCTTTTGGCTGGAGAAATTAATTTATCACAAATTAAAATTGTGGAGGATGATGTTTAAATGTCTTCTTTGTCAGCTTTAGAAAAATCAAACTTAGAGAGGCTTTTTGACATGTCTGGAGGATACGTTCTTAACTTTTCAGACTCTACATTCGCAACTTTCTTCGGAGATTTCAATGTAGATATTCATTCTGAAAAATATATGACGATTGGAACATCAAAGGCTAAAAAGTTAAGGGCATTTTGGCAAATTGAGAATGATCATCTTGTTGGTGAAACTTTAAAGGCCATGATTGAGATTTACCAATCGTGGGAAGTTAGAGAAGATCAAATTGAAGTTCTAAAACAATGTAAGGTTATTAGTAGTCGCCTTCTTGCTGGTCGGGTAAGTCTCGCGCCCTTAAGAGAATATACCGAAAGATTTGATCTTCAAACAATTGATAGACAAATCAAGCGTATGGAGAAATCAGTCGAAGAAGACCCAGACTTGGCAATTGGTACAGCTAAAGAGTTAATAGAGTCATGCTGTAAAACAATACTTAATGAATTAAATATTCCTTTTAATGAAAAAAAATTGGACGTACCTCAATTATCAAAACTTACGCAAGAAAATTTGCAATTAACCCCTCAAGACGTTGATCCTGATGCAAAAGGTGCTGATATTACAAAAAAGATATCAGGTAACCTAGGTCAAATCGCTCATTGTATGGCTGAACTTAGAAACCTATATGGGACTGGTCATGGAAAAGATGGTAGATCTTTGGGGCTTCAACCAAGGCATGCACGTTTAGCAGTTACTGCATCTTCTGCTCTGGTTCACTTTTTATTTGAAACATTTGAGGATAGTAAAAATTAATATGATTACGGAAGATCAACTAGAGCAAAACTGTATTGATTGGTTTAAAGAGTTGGGTTGGGATTATGTTTCTGCTTACGACATTGCGCCTGATTCTGCTAATCCTAAAAGAAAAGACTACAAAGAAGTTATAATCTTAGATGCGCTTAAAGATGCCTTGGTAAAAAATAATCCTAGTTTGCCCAAGTCTGCAATTGATGAGGCTGTCACAAGAATTGTTCGTCCCCAGTCTCCAATATTAGAAGTAAACAACAGACAGTTTCACCGATTTATTAATGATGGAGTACCTGTTGAAATCAGAGTTGATGATCAGATAAAAGGTGATTTTGTTAAGGTCATCGATTTTGAAAAAATAGAAAACAATAGCTTCTTAATTGTGAATCAATTCACCATCACTGGGAAAAATGGCAACAGAAGACCTGATATTATCGCTTTTATTAATGGCCTTCCTGTAGCTGTCCTAGAGCTTAAAAATTTAGCCGATGAAAATGCAGACATATGGAAAGCCTTTGAACAGGTTGAAACTTACAAAGAGGAACTCCCTGATTTATTTGCATATAACATAGCTGCAATTATTTCTGATGGTATCAATGCGCGTATTGGCTCGATCACTGCGGGCAAAGAACGCTATGGCTATTGGAGAACTCTTAAAACAGAAAAAGATCAGCCAGCTTTTGAATTTGAATTAGAGACAATGACAAAAGGATTTTTTAATAAACCTCTGCTACTTGATTATATTAGATACTTCATAGTATTTGAAGAAAATGCTGGAAATATAATTAAAAAGATTGCTGGTTATCATCAGTTTCACGCGGTTAGGGAAGCGATTAACAGCACAATAGCAGCTACTCAAGATATTAAAGATGGTAAGTGTGGGGTTGTCTGGCACACGCAAGGCAGCGGGAAATCCATTTCCATGAGCTGTTATGCCGCTAAGCTAATGCATCACCCACGGATGAACAATCCAACTTTAGTGGTTGTTACAGATAGAAATGATCTTGATGGGCAGCTATTTCAAACTTTTGCTAATTCTAAAGAGTTATTAAGAGAAGAACCAGAACAAGCAGATTCAAGAGATGAACTAAGAAAACTTTTAAACCGCCCTTCTGGTGGAATTATATTTACGACCATTCAAAAGTTTTCATTGATGGACAACGAGGAACACTTTCCAGAACTTACGAACAGAAGAAATGTGGTCGTGATTTCTGATGAAGCGCATAGAAGCCAGTACGGCCTAAGAGCAAGAGTGAGAGAATCAGATGGTCGAATGATCTATGGATTTGCAAAACATTTGAGAGATGCACTTCCCAATGCTGGATTCATCGGTTTTACAGGAACTCCGGTTGCTCAAAATGATAGAGATACAATCGCTGTATTCGGGGATTATGTTTCTATCTACGATATTGAACAAGCTGTTAAAGATGGAGCTACTGTTCCAATTTATTATGAATCTCGCCTTGCTGAACTTCAAATGGTTCAACAAGAAACAGATTTAGATGCAGAAGTTGATGAGATTATGGAGCAGTCCGAAGAAAGTACAGACACTTATGTGAATGAGCAAAAAACCAAGTGGGCTGCATTGGAAAAACTTG
This sequence comes from uncultured Pseudobdellovibrionaceae bacterium, assembly GCA_963803705.1. Lineage (GTDB taxonomy): Bacteria > Bdellovibrionota > Bdellovibrionia > Bdellovibrionales > UBA1609 > JAMLIO01. The sequence continues at coordinate 21,106 of CAWDNU010000002.1, forward strand.
TAACTTCTGATTCAAGGGTTAAGCAAGTTACCAAAAATCTTGTTGATCACTGGGAGGATCGTCTTAAGACAATTGATGGCAAAGCCATGATTGTGTGTATCTCTCGTGAAGCTTGTGTCCAAATGTATAATGAAATTGTAGCATTACGACCAGAGTGGGGTGGGTCGCTTGATGTCAATGGTAGACCAAGTATAAGTGACGGTTCAGTTCGTGTTGTTATGACGGGTAGTGCAAGTGATAAAAAGCTTTTGAGAACCCATGTTTATGATAAGAAAGGTCGTAAAAAATTAGAGTCTCGATGTAAAGATGCTACTGACCCTTTAAAAATTGTTATTGTAAGAGACATGTGGCTCACAGGATTTGATGCGCCGATGATGCATACAATGTATATTGATAAGCCTATGCGTGGGGCTAATCTCATGCAAGCTATAGCAAGAGTAAATCGAGTTTTTAAAGATAAACCAGGTGGTTTGGTTGTCGATTATCTAGGTATTACTAATGAGCTTAGAGAAGCTTTACAGACCTACACACAAAGTAATGGTAGAGGCAAGCCAACCATTGATGTTTATGAAGCTTTGTCTGTGTTACTTGGAAAAGTTGATTATGCCAGAGATATGCTTAAGAGTGTTGATTATTCAGATTTTGAAAATCCTAAAAAGCTTTTTCCAATAATTGCCCAGGCTTGTGATAAGCTCCTCGGCGAAAAAGATGGAGTTAAGGATTTTTGTGATGTAGTGGTTGCAATGACAAGGGCTAATGCACTCTGTGGAACTTTAGAGGAAGCCGTGAAGTTACGAGAAGAAATCGCCTTCTTCCAAGCAATAAAAGCAGCCCTTACAAAGAAAAACAACGCAGATAAAAGAATTTCTGATGAAGAAGTTCAAAATGCATTAAGGCAGGTTGTTTCTAAGGCTCTAGCTTCAGACAAAATAGTTGATATTTTTGAAGTCGCAGGGCTTGAAAGCCCAGACATATCTATCTTGTCAGATAGTTTCCTTGAAGAAGTTAAAGGTATGAAACAAAAAAACCTTGCGGTTGAAATGCTTGCAAGGCTCTTAAAAGGCGAAGTGAAATCCAAAACAGCAACTAACATTATTCAAGCTAAGAAGTACTCTGAGTTATTGGGCAATGCTCTTTTAAAGTATAGAAATAGATCTATTGAAACGGCGCAAGTTATTGAAGAACTAATCCAAATGGCCAAGAACTTTAAAAAAGAATTGGGCCGTGGAAAAGAGCTGGGACTTAATGATGATGAATTAGCATTTTACGATGCGCTAGCAAATGACGAAGACTCAGTTCGTGAGCTAGGTGATGAAATTTTAAAAAAGATAGCGCACGAACTAACTCAGCAGCTAAGAAAAACCGTAACAGTTGATTGGGCTAAGCGTGAAAGTGTTAGGGCCAGCATTAGAATTAAAATAAAAAGATTATTGAGAAAATACAAATACCCACCAGAAAAGACAGAAGAAGCTATTGCTTTAGTTTTAAAGCAGGCTGAAACGCTTTCTGAGAGTTGGGTAAATTAATATTAGGAATGAATAAATGCTCCATATTACTCAATGGCTAAATAAGTTATCTAGCATTTCATCCTCTGAGGGTAGAGACATTGAAGTATATCAATTTAATCATCAACAAGATCCAACAATACTCTCAGCATGGGCAAAACACTTCAGAGAGCATTATTGCCCAGACAATATTATTGACGACTTAATATCTGGGACCAAACTTTCACGTAAAGATTATTTTGAACAGATCGTTTTTCCTGATAAGGCATTAGCTCCCGGTCCTTCGATTCGGTCGGGTGATTTTGGAGAGCTGTTAGTAGCCGATTATTTACAATTTTCTCTGAACTATTGGGTGCCAAGAATCAGAATGGAGAATAAAGCCGTACGAAATGAGTCCATCAAAGGTTGTGATGTTATTGGCTTTAAAATAGTACATCAGGGTGAAATCTCAGACGATGATGAATTAGCGATATATGAGTGTAAGGCGAGCTTATCGCGAGTTAGTGGAGAAAATCGCCTACAAACAGCAATTAATGATTCTGCAAAAGATACATTAAGAAAAGCTGAAGCTTTAAATTTTTTAAAAAGAAAATTGATAGAGAAATCAGATCAAATGTGGAAAAATGTTGAAAGATTCCAAAATCCTGAAGATGACTCATACAAAGAAACAAACGGCGCAGCTGCAATTTTATCAAGTAATATTTTTGATCATATGCATGCAAAATTTATTTCAACCGAAGGAAATCAACATCCCAACTTTTTGGGACTTAAGCTTTTAATTATACATGGTGATAACCTAATGCAATTCGTAAATGCCTTATATGAAAGGGCTGCTAATGAAGCCTAGAAAAAACTCCAGAAGTCTCCTTGGTGTAACAAGGTCAAAAGCAAAAATGTATGAATACTCAGTGCCTGAAGACCACCATATCAAAATAACTAGAAATCCTTCCCATCTTTTTCCAATATCAATTGCGCTTTTAGGTGATGTTGCAGCTGATTTATGTCGCCCTGATGCTAATCGAGAGACCTTGAGAAAAAATATAAATGAGTTAGCTTTCTCAGCTCTTTTTTTTGACTCTTATATACAAACTTATCTTAACGATGAATTGGATGAGTACTTATCTTTACTAGCTGCTGCCGCATACTATCTATGCGATTTGCCAGGTAGTGCAACTGGACCTCCCCAAATTTAGTAGACAGTTTTCTCTTAAGCAGGTAACCCCAAATAGAGGAGTGAATCTGTGGGAAAGACAAAGAAATTCAGTAAAGAATTCAAAATCGAAGCAACAAAGTTAAGTGCAGAAATTGGTTTAGTCAAAGCCGCTGAACAGTTAGGTGTTGGTGCATCTACAATCAGCCGCTGGAAGTCTGAATTTAAATCTGGTGACTTAAATTCTAATGTTGAAAAAAAACCTACCAAGAGCTTGAAGCTGAAAATTGAAAGCTTAAAAAAGAAATTGGTTATATAAAGCAAATCAATGATGTTCTAAAAAAAAGCACTGCGATCTTTTCAAACGAACAGATTGGCGGTTTCAAGTTATGAAAAGTCTAAGTTCAAATATTCCAATTTGCTTTTTATCCACTTACTTTAAAGTCAGCCGTTGTGGTTAATACAAATGGCTTAAGCAACAAGAACCTAAAAGTTTGATTATAAAATCAAAAGTTCAAAGTGAAATAACGCGTATTTTTGAAATGAGTAAAGACACTTACGGATCACCTAGGATTTATGAGGAGCTTAAAAGTTTGGGTTATACAGTTAGCCTTAATACGGTTGCAAAACACATGAGTGAATTGGAACTAGATGCAAGACTTAAGAAGCGATTTAGGGTTTCTACCACAGACTCTAATCATAGTTTTCCAATAGCTAAAAGACAGTTTAAGACGGAAGACTTAAGTACAATGCCCAAGGGGCCTTACGAGGTCCTGGCCGGTGATATTACGTATTTAAAACTTGGGTCTGGTCACTATTATTTAGCCGTAGTGATCGACCTGTATAATCGTGAAGTTATAGGTTGGTCTATGAAGGATCATTTAAAAAGTGACCTTGTAATAGACGCGCTTAAAAGTTCATTTTTAAATTGGAATAAAAAAACAAAAATTATTTTTCATTCTGATCGTGGTGTGCAATATGCATCAAATGCTTCTAGAGATTTCATTGAAGAAAATGAAGTGCTGCCTAGCATGTCACGAAAAGGTAATTGCTATGACAATCCTTATGTTGAAAGTTTTTTTGCAAGTTTAAAAAAAGAATGTGTTTATAGAAAAAAGTACAACACCGAACAGCAATTACGACAAATAATATTTGAATATATTGAGACTTGGTATAACACTAAAAGAAGACACAGCTCTTTAGGCTACTAAAGCCCAAAGCAGTTTAAAAAAATAACTTCTGTTTAAAAGAATAGTGTCTACTTTTTTTGGGGAATTCCAGTTAGGGCTTTCTGTGAGGGGGTTGGACTTCCATCAATAAAGTTTCATACTTTCAGATCCTGCTTTGCTACTCAATTGATAAAGGATGGAATTGCGCCTGCAGTTGTTATGAAAATCTGCGGATGGAAAGACTTAAAAACCATGCAAAGGTACATAAGATTAGCAGGTATTGAGGTTAAAGGAGCAACTCACAATTTAAAAGTTCTTCCGAGCAGAGATGTGATGGGAAGAGTTGTGGAGCTTTTTAAATCTCAATCATAATTCCATATAACTACAAATTAGGCCTTTTAGAGAACTAGAAGGCCTAAGTACCTGGATTTTCAGGAGATGGCTTTCCACCTCCAATTTGGTGAGTAGAAAAAGTCCCTTTACTGGGCAAAATCGTAAGTATTTAATATTAATAAAGAACTGGTTGATTGATTAAATCGATTTCAGGAATTTTGGCACTCACTTTGTTTCATCATATTTCATAAGATTGCTGATTAGTTGCTACTCTCATGCTACTCAGTTCTCTTGTTTTTAATAAAATAAAAAGCGTCGCATGATTAGATCTTATGTTTATTAGTCTTTTATGATTAATTTGTTAGAAAGCTCGTTGGTATTATTTATTTTAATTGGAAAGTTTTTTGATAAAGTTGTAGCGCATTTAGCTATGGCGTTAACGAACGCCGAGCCAAGATCTTTATTTTTTGCACCTACCAAAAGAATATTAACGACATCGTCCCAGGTTTCCGAAGGGAGGGGTTCTGATATATTTTTATCCACTAAGACAATGGCTTTCCGATCTTGCAAAGATATGAAAAGCAATACAGCGTTTGAGCTTTTAGTACTATCTAACTTATGGTGATAAAATTCATTCATTGCTCTAGCCAAAGTTTGCGATTCAAGATCTTGATTAGGCATAGATAATCTTTGAAGCAAGGGAAATTTAGCTAAAAACCCAGCGACAATAAAGCTTACCGTAATCCAAATAATTTCAAATATCCAATAGTTTTCGTAGTTACCACTTAGGTATCTATCCGCTCTTGCAATATAATAAATTAACATTAAGAAGAAAAATAAAATAATAAATGTGTGACCTATGGTAGAAGATCTTTTTACGACCATAGGAACTATTTCACAATCTGTTTTTAACTCGGCTGCCTTTATAGAGTTTTCGATCGAAATAAGGTCTTCAGATTTAACATATTTTTCTAACCACTTTGGAATCATTACCATCCTCCCGAGGCGCCGCCGCCACTAAATCCACCGCCACCACCAGACCAACCACCGCCGCGCCGTCCACGTCTTCCACTTCCAGACATAAGCAAAAAGAAGAGAGCTGGGTTTCGAGCCCCTAAAAAGATAAAGAAGATAAGTAATATTATTTTTAACAAGGTGGAAATTGGATTATTTGCTTCGGTGTTCAGAGTCTTTGACTGAAACCCACTATTTTCAAAAGCGTTTTCAACTGAGAAGTTGGGGTCGGTATATTTTATAATATTCAAAAGACCTAGAGTTATGCCGCTCTCTGGTGAGCCCGCCTTAAAAAGTGGTAACATAATTTCGTCAATAATTCTTTTAGAATATGCATCAGTAAGCTGGCCCTCAAGGCCCTGACCAACTTCAATTCTGATTCGACGCTCAGCTTTAGCAATAAGAAGTAGGACTCCATTATCAGCGTCTTTACTACCAAGTTTCCACTGATCTGTAATTTGAATAGAAGCTTGTTCGATTTCAATTCCGCCCAAATTTTCTAAAGTAAGAACTTGTACCTGACTTCCACCCTGACTAACAAGCTTGTTAAGAACACTAGCTAATTTAAGTTCTTGGTCCTTTGGCAAAAAGTTAGCTTGATCAATTACTGAAGAAGAAAGCTTTGGAATTTTTAAAGCTGCTAATGAACTTAAACTAGATAAAACAGAAAAAAGTATTAAAGCTAAGCTTTTGTATAAGTTCAAAATTCGACCTTAGGTGATTCTTTAATTGCTTCTGCATTAGTAGTGGTCCACTGGGGCATTTTTTTGTAATGAAAAAACAAACTGTTACTTAAGCTTGTTGGAAAAACAGTGACCAGATTATTAAATTGCAAAATATTTTCGATATGTCGTTGTCTTGCGATTGTTATTCTATTTTCGGTTCCTTCTAATTGAGCTTGAAGTTCTCGAAAATTCCTGTCCGACTTTAGGTCAGGGTATTTTTCAACTACAACCATTAGCCTAGACAGAGCGGAACTAAGTCCACTTTGAGCTTGCTGAAATTTGGCGACAGACTCTGCATCTGACGTATTAATATTGGTAGAAGTCGCTTTTGCACGTGCTTCAACAACAGCTGTTAGTGTGTCCTTTTCTTGTTTGGCATACCCTTTTACTGTGTTTACTAGATTAGGAATTAAATCAGCCCTTCTTTTGTACTGGTTGGTCATTTCTGCTTGAGATGACTCAGTCTTGTTGTAAGTTTGCGGTATCGATTGGATACCGCAGCCAGCACCAAAAATTAGAAAGAGTAGAATTAAACAAATTTTTATTTTCACATTGACCTCACGATTTTATAAATTTATTCCCTGAATACTAACAAGCTGAAGGCTATTAATCTAGTCATTAAGCCGAGATTATACTCAAAACGTAATTAGAATTCATGAAAACAAATCAGTTCACAAATTCGACAGCAATTAATTTTAAGCAACAAAAGAAATTTTAATGTTTATGATAATTTCTTGTTAGTTTTTTTTAAGAATTTAAAGTAAAGGTTAGGGATGCTTCAATTTGTCCTAAATCCTTATTTCAGAACTGCAGTATATCTTGGGTTTGATTCAAGTAAAAAAGGTTGTAGATGCAAAAATTGAAAAAAAAGTTATACTCTTAGTCCAAGTACACGTTTGAAAACGAGATCAACCAATTTTTTCAGCTTATTTGCAAAAAGATCTTAAGCCTACCCTTAATCTTATGATGCAGTTAAAAAAATCATTAGAAAATTATTATTATCAACATATCTACTAGGTCACTAAGCTTCCTTTGAAGTTCTTAAAAAAAAGTTTTAATACTCAAAGAATTCAAATTTAGATAGTATAATATTTGATGTACAGTTAACATACTAATTCTTAACTAGATGAAATTAGACTCGAAGGAGTGAAAAATGTTGTATTTGGCGGTGATATTCTTTTTGATTTCGATTGTAAGCGGGTTGCTAGGGTTAGGTGGAATTGCAGGAATTACGATGGGAATAGCAAAGTTTTTAGTATTTATATTTCTGGTATTAGCAATTATCTTTCTACTTTTAGCTTTTTGGGGTGTGAAAAAACTAAAAGATAAACTGTAAGGTATTGCATTTGATCTTAGAACAAAAATTTTTATTTTAATTGGCCGAACATGCAAATGCACTAATTATCAATCCCATTGAGATGGGCATGGCTAGTCATGATTTGGCGTCAGATAAAATTAAAGAGATCAAGCGTTACCAAATTTCTTTCGGTAGAGTTTTTCCCGATAGCGAAAAGCCTATAGGTATATGTATCGCTACAAAAGCGATTGCAGCCTTCCAAGTAACACTTACTGCTTTGGACACCCCATACGACCGTAAAACTCTTTTATTGACATACTTGCGCAAAAATGCAAACATAACTCATGGACAAGAAACTTCAAGATACTGCTGATTTTTTGAAGGCGCTTGGCGAATTTAATAGGCTCTCGCTAGTTTATAGGCTTTGCGAATGTAGGCTTCCACAAAATGTTATGTGTCTATGCGACTGTTGTAGCGTAGATGCATCTGTTGCTTCAAGGCATCTTAAAATTTTAGAGCGTGAAAACGTAATAAAACTTGAAAAAAGGGGAAGAGAAAGGATCTACTCTTTGAATCGAGGAAAAGTGGCCAAAAAACTAAGAGATCTTGCTGACAAAATTGATAAGCCATTTTAAAAAAAAACTAAAAGGAGAAAATATGAAAGAAAAAAAATGTACATGTAACTGTAGAGATAAAAAGTGCTGTTTAGAAAAATCTTGTCAGTGTTGTTCTGATTTATGTTGTTGTTAAAATTATTCTAAACGCATGGAGTGTATATGCCTCTTGAGCAATAAGTGATATCCAACTGTCTACAAAAAACCAGCGCATAAATTTATATTAGCGATTTCTTTAGATTTAAGGCTTAGTGTATTTTTATACTCGGTCATAATCTCTTCAAATAAACTTTCGTATTCTTTATAAACTTGTTTGAGTTTATTCACTAAAACTAAAAGTTCACTAGAGCTATACTCTTCATTAATTTTAACGCTGAAAATTATATCTTCTTTCTGTTTGCTAATTTGACCGAGTTTTCGCGCCAGTGAATTAGATTTTTTTGGTGTTAGAATTCCATCCGATCGCATTTGCCAGATCCACTGCTGGATTTCCTGCTTTAGCTTTGCCAGTTCAAGTATCAATGATTCACTTTCTGGAAAATTTTTATCTTTTTTAGAAGCTGCAAGCCTTCCATTTAAAGTGGGGTTTTTTAGTTTTTCAAACATCAGCGACCAGAATCTTTTACTAATAAGAAGCCGTGGTTGTCTCAGTTTCACGGGCTGTCTGAAGCTATGATAGGTTGTTAAAAAAACTAGACCTGTGGTTACTGCTGCAACATCAGAAATTTGACAGAAAACGTGATAAGGTCCAACAATCATACTTTCGAGAGTTTCACCTAAAACTTTTATGGTTATTAAGCTAGAAGCTATGGCGATCCCGGTAGAGAAATTGCTTTCTCCAACTGAAGTGCTGTATTTAGTTTGAGCGTAAGAATTCAATTGGTTGAAATGTTCTTTGTCAGATAAAAGCCTCCGGGCATATCTAAACACTTTCGGAATTGGCTGGATAAGCTCCCTGTGAATATCTATTATTAAAGCCTTAGCGGCTTTTAAAACAACACTTTTTTGTATTAAATTTTTAGGCTCGTTAGGTGCACTTTCAATGTTTTCCACCTCATTATGTTTAAGCTGAACCATAAATTGTTCCGTGAAGCTGGGCCTATCATTATCTGAGGAGCTTATAAAAAACTGCGATTGGGAAAGCCCCGATAAGTAATGTGACTGTTGCGGCAGGTGAACGGTCTTACAGGTGGAACAATAAGACCCTAGGAGCTCATCAATAACTTTCTTGTTTAAGCTTCGTATACGTTCCCCAAGCATAGTTCTTATCTTTTCTCTTTCTAAAAAGTTTAATTTTAGATCAGTTTCAAAAATTTCTCCTAAATCTTGAGTGTGAGTTCTAACCATCTCAAGCTGAGAATTAATTGAACTTTCAAGCTCTGACTTACTTAAAAGAGTGAATTCATGGGAATGAGGCTTAGATTCAAAACTCTTATTTACCCAATAATTAATTACTTTTTTCGAAACATAGTAGGCAGCAATTGCTCCGATAACCCAGGGCCAAACAGGATCAGAAGGTAAAACCTCGGACAGGCCCACCGTTTCTATCAATTCGCTTAAAGATTGCGATGACATTTCTAAAATAGTTTTGACATTTTCAGGAGGTTGAAAATCTATTTGCTCTCTTGAACAGTGATAATAACTGTTCGAAGAGTGAAAGTGACATAAAAATTTTATAATTTCAGTTTTATTGAAAAAATTAAATAGAGCAGATTCACCCCATGCTTGAATTTGTATATTTGCTGAATGCATCTCTGGTAGCTGCTCAACGATTCTAGGTAAACTTCCTAGCCAAAAAGACTCTAGCTTTTCAGCTGCAAATATAACATTTGGATTTAAAAAAAGAAAAACAAAAGCTAAGATTGTTGATGAAGCTATTTTACGCATCTATTTCTCCAATTGCTCGTTAAACCAGATTGCACTTCAAATAGCCAGCACTTTTCATAATATATAAGGTTCATTTTTGAAGATAGATAAAGACGTCTAATACAACCATCTTTATGAACGGACCTGGATGGAGCCTTCTTAAGTCTAGCCACGAATTTAATATTGAAAACGAACTTAACAGCTTTTTTATAAAAATTTAAGAAAAATTAAACCGGCCAAATTTGAACTGAACAGTAGTTTAGGGTTATTCGTCGGCGAAAATTAACCCATGCCTTTCCCAAATCTATTTTTTAAGAACTCATCAAATGAATACTTTCCGCCTCCGGCTAAAATAAACATTAGGTAAGGCATCAAAAATAGCAGAGCGAATTCTTTTTTAGCAAATGGGTCATCTGCATGAATGACAAATATTGCAACTAACATTGTAAAAGCAAGAGGAATAGATACTAGTCTTGTTAAAAATCCTAAACATAATAATAAGGATAAGAAAAATTCTGTTCCCGCGGCAAGGTAAAGTGATAACTCTTGACCAATTCCGATAGGATCAGCGAACTGGATAGGTCCATCACCAAGAGCACTTTGCAACTTTCCTAACCCGTGAGAAAGTGCCATAACTAGACCAATTCCAACTCTTAAGACTAGTAGGCCTAAATCTTTGGACGCCCAAAATTCATAATATTTTTTAAACATATAGTTTCCTCTGATAAACTGTAAGAATATCGGCTAGCTACTTATTGTCTTATTGTCTTATTGTTTTTTTGTCCAGGAACAAAAATCAATGCCAACATTAACACCCCTAAAATCAGAAGTGCATAATTTTCAACACTTTCGAATGTCCGCATGGACTCTACTGCATTGCTGCTCGTTTTAAGCTTTCGCTTTTTTCTGGCTTCATGCCTATTCCAGATCCAGTATACAAAGCAATATTTAATTGGGCAACTCGTACATCGTAGATCGAGTTAGCATTGAAAATTAAATTAACACTATAAGCACAAAATCGACAGTTTTATCTTTTGAACTTTTAAGGCTAGCGCAATTTTAAAATTGAACATTTTCAATTTGTCTTTCATAATGAAAGCCACAAATAGAAACCTATTTCTAGTAAATTTGGGAGCCATTGAGTGAGAGGTTTGTTTTTTATAATTTTATTTTTTTCTGTAGCTTCATGCTCTAATAAAACAAGTTCTGAAAAGCTGCCAGTTAGATGGAACTCTACAAATGCAATTCAAGAATTGGGTTATCACCTTTATTTTGAAACTAAATTTTCTGGTGACAGTTCGATATCTTGTAACACTTGTCATAATATTCTAAACCAGGGTAATGGCGCCCAATCGACCGCTGTGTCCGCTGGGATAAATGGGTCCAAGGGCGGACGGAACTCTCCTACAGTTTGGAATGCAAAGTTTCTATCAGTGCAATTTTGGGATGGGCGAGCTAAAGATTTAGCAGAACAGGCTAAGGGTCCAATTACTAATCCCATTGAAATGGGTATGGAAAGCCATGACTTAGCCATGAATAATATCAGAGGCATTGAAAACTACAAAAAACTTTTTAAAGAGGCTTTTCCGGATATTGAATCACCGATCAACATCGAAAATGCCGCTAAAGCTATTGCAGCTTTTGAAGAAACTTTGATCACCTTGGACAGCCCCTACGACAATAAATCACTGACCAAAGCCGCTAGTAGTGGCTACGAAGAGTTCAAAACCGTAGGGTGTGCATCGTGCCATTCTGGTGGTCATTTCGCGGGTCCTGAATTACCTATCGGCACAGGTTTTTTTATGAAATTTCCAACATTTCCTAGTAGCGACTTAGAGCAAAAGTACGGATTTTCAAAGGATCAGGGCAGGTTCGAAGTGACTAAAAATCCAAGTGATAAAAACATGTGGAGAGTGCCGACTTTAAGAAACGTTGCCATCACTGCTCCGTATTTTCACAACGGATCTGTTCCAGATTTAAAAACGGCCATTAGAATTATGGCAAAAACTCAACTAAACAAAGATCTGACAAAAGAGCAGGTAAGCTCTATTGAGGTCTTTTTAAATGCCCTGACAGGTGAAAGGCCGTTAATTTACGAACCAGGAAAAGTTCGGCTATAGAAAATAGTATTGGTTTTTTAAATCTATATATTTCGACACTAGATTAGGTCATAATAGTTTTATGGGTGTTTATGAGTAATTTAAACAAAACAAAATTTTATTCCTTTCTAAGCATTTCATTTGCTATATTTTTCTTGCTAGGTCTACTTTTGGGCAAAAAAACTGACATTTTTAACATGCTAATTTCAAGATCAAACAGACCTTTAAAGCAGTTAAATAATTTTGAACCTAGGTCGAAATTCATGAAGAACAAATTTGATGTAAGCAGCAACAATATCATCACTTACGAGATTGAAAGGAAAGCTTTGAAAATAGCAATATCTAATTACAAGGCTATTTTTAATTCTATTAGATTGGTCAATTTTAATGATTCGATTACCGGTGCACCACTGGGTTACCAAGTTAGATCGCTTGATAAAAACAGCCCAATCTACAATTATGGAATTCGAGCTGGTGACATACTGATTTATTTCAATGATGAAAAAATAAATTCGATCCCTTTAGCACTTAAAAATTTTGCAAAAGTAAAAATAAATTTGAACTCAATGTCAAATTTCAAGATTGGCCTAACAAGAAGTAATGACAATTATATATTAAATTATAATTTAAAAGATTAAATAGCTGGTTTGCTATCTTGTTTTTAAGTAGTTGGGGGCTCTTGAGATTTAACATCTCGAATAGGATACTTTGAACTTGAGCCGAAAGCTTTAGCCAAAAATTTACCCGCAAATATTTTCGAGCTCTATTGTACTAAATTTTGATGTGCTTTTTCTGCTAGCCCCTGAATAATCGAATGAAAACTTTTAAAAGTTTGAATTCTGTCAGATCCAAATCTTTGCAGTAAACCATCAAAGATAGCAGGGACTTTAGATGTGCCACCTGTACAGCAAATTGAATCAATATCTTGCGGTCGAAGCCCTGCTTGATGAATAACTTCATCCATACACTTTAAAATAGCTTGAATTTGGGCGTTGGTTATCTTTTCAAATTCTGTAAAACTGATTTTTTCGTGAATACTAATATCTGCTTCGTTAAATCTAAAATCCGCAATGGATTTGAAATTACACAAACTTACTTTTGTTTGCTCAATGTTTTCAAAAATTTGAAATCCCAAATTATAATTAACTAAACTTTTTAAGTGATCTAGCTTTTCTCGATCGATCTTTGAAATAGGGCTTTTTCTAACAGACTCTAGAAATGGCATGATGCTAGACCTTCCTAGAAATGTTATGTCAGGCGGTGAGCAGATTTCATACTTTAAGCTAGAAGGCATCTTCTTCATCGAAGTAGAAAGGGGCAGCTTATATTTAATTTCAGTTCCAAAATTCGGAGCTATGATCTGACTCATAATCCGACTATCCAGGGCATTGCCCGCAACGGATATTCCGCCGATAGACAAAACATCCTTACTTTGAAATGGGCCTCTGTGCACTTTGACCACAGTGAAATCAGAAGTTCCACCGCCAAGATCTACAACAAGTATAATTTTTTCGTCTTGTATTTGTTTTTTGTAGTCGTAAGCTGCGGCTAATGGCTCGGGCATAAATTCGATATCAATGAATCCGGCTAATTGAGCTGCTTTCATAAGTCGGTCATTTGCCAATTTATCCTCTGTGGGATCAGAAGAAAAACTTGCTGGACGGCCCAAAACCAACCTGGTGATATCACTCTGAAAATGATGGTCAGCTCTTTTTTTCATCTCTTTTAAAAATTCTGAAATCAAAGTTTCTAAATTGTGATGACGGTTTCCAATTCGGGTTCCAGTAAAACTTTTTTGTGGCAGGTACTTCTTGATCGATCTTAAAAATCGACCGGACCCGTCTTCTTCTACAAAACGTTGGATAGCTTCTTGACCAAAGTAGACGTTTAAATCTTCGGAAAAGTAAATTAAGCTTCTTAGAGTTGAACAATTATCGCTAAAAGGGTCTAACGCGATTGGCATATAGGTCTTCTGTGAGTCTGCTGCAGCCAATAAAGAGTTAGAGGTTCCAAAATCGATGGCATAAGTCAAATTTTTATTCATACCAAAAAATTATAGCTAGTCGCCCAGTATTTCAAGATTTTCTTGCGATAAAATAAATGTGCAGCTAAAGTTCTGAGTAGACGCTTGTGTTGACCTATTTAAGTAAACAAATGCCAAATGTTACTTAATTATTTTAAGTCTGGACTATATACTGATGAAAGGCCTTGAGCTAAAGAAAGAACTTTTGACTACCTTGATAGACAGTTTGATTTTAGAACATCAGGCTTTAATTTTATCAGCGCTAGAAGCCAAAGATGCTGCTACAAGTGAAGAGTCTAAGGCAGAAAATAAGTACGATACCCGAGGTTTAGAGGCCTCGTATTTGGCAGGTGCTCAGTCCAAAAGATCTAAGGACATGGAGCGTGCAATACATAGTTTGAAAACTTTGAAATTCGTTGATGTATCAAAACTTAAAAAAATCAGCTTAACTTCAATAGTGAAATTAGAAATTCTAGAAAGCTTAAAGACCAAGATGATTTTTATTTTACCTTATGCTGGCGGGAATAAAATTCTGTTAAACAGCATGGTTTATCAAGTTATTACCCCCGAGTCCCCAATGGGCTTACAATTGATAAATAGATCAGTGGGCGATGTAGTCATTTTAAAAAATAAAAACTCATCAAGTGAATACGAAGTTTTGTCATTGGCATAGATCAATCTTCCACAGGCCCTAGTATCAGTTAATTTCTAAATAGAATTTTATTACAAAAAAAAACAGGCTATTAAGCTAGTTATGGACTTAGTGTTGGATGGCTGACAAGCAAAAGCTTTTGAAAAACTAAATATCTAATAGACTTTCTTACGATTTTGCTTAACTTCCCCTTTTAGCTTTTTAGAGTTAAGCCTTTTGTTAACACTCGAACGAGATGGTCGTGTTTTTCTTCTTGTTTTAGGTTTGAAAAACGCTTTTTTAATTAGTATTTTCAATTTTTCAAGGCATCTTTTTTTGTTTCTTTCCAAATCTCTGAACTCGTCAGAGCGGATGTAGATCTCACCGGATTTATTTATAAGATCTGGCAATTTTGTTCTCAGTGCTTCTTTTTTTTCGTCGGTTAATGAAGATTCTTCGAATCGCCATAGCATTAAGGCTGCAGAATTCACCTTATTTACGTTTTGACCCCCAGGCCCACGGCTTTTCATAGCTTTAAAACTGACATCTTTTTTATAAATCATAGGTCTATTATTTCATAAGTTTTTAGTTAAATGAACTAAAAGAGTATAAGTTAAGGCAGGTTAAAGCTGTCCCGACTAAAACCTCAACATGTGGTAGTTTTCCTTTCGAATTTAAATTGATAATAGAGCTTACAGCTATATACTTGTTTAAGTATGTTAAAATTTTATATTTCAGAAAATAATAAAATTAAAGAGATTCAAGACCCACTAATCTTATTAGATAATTTGGTTTGGGTAGACATGATTTTTCCTACGAAAGATGAAGAGCACTTTGTCGAAAATCTTTTGCAGATCGACACGCCAACACAAGAAGAGATGTTAGAGATCGAAGTCTCAAGCCGACTTTATGTTGAAAACTCGGCAATATACACCACCGCGACACTTGTAACTCCGTTTGAAAAAGATCATCCAGAAACCGAGTCTGTAACCTTTATATTTAAAGATAAAACTCTCATTACTTTGAGGCATTCTGAACTTAAAGCATTTAGTTTGTTCATAAACCGCTGTAGAAAAAACAGGACCGAAGCTATTGGGTCAGGGGCTGATGTGTTTATAGGGCTAGCTGAGGCCATTGTAGATCGATTGGCAGATGCTTTGGAGATGATTAGTAAAGAACTTGATGATACATCTTCAAAAGTTTTTCAAAAAACTGGCGAAGGTGGAACTCAGGGACATAGTTTGCAGGATGTGCTTAAAAAGATTGGCAGAAATGGTGATCTAAATGGGAAGCTTAGAGAGAGCTTACTAAGCTTGTCTCGCGTCATAGTGTACTTACTGTCTGTCGGGGTTAAATATAATCAGGTTCACATAGAAGAATTGGAATCTCATTCGAAAGATATAGTAGCTTTAAATGAATATACAGGGCATATCTCGCAACGAATTAACTTGTTATTAGACGCTACCTTGGGAATGATCAATATCGAGCAAAACGCGATTATCAAAATATTCTCGGTAGCTGCGGTGGTTTTTTTGCCACCAACATTAATAGCAAGTATTTATGGTATGAACTTCAAAGATATGCCTGAAATAAGCTGGCCCTACGGCTATCCATTTGCCCTAGCCTTGATGGTTTTATTCGCGATACTTCCATATTTGTTTTTTAAAAAGAAAAACTGGCTATAGTGCTCTCAAATAGCATTTCTAGTTCGAGATAAAGATCAAGTTGATGAATATGGGCTAATCCAATATAATAAATTTAAAATCGAAGTTTCGAACAAGGCAACTGATTTGTACAACTCTACTGATCACAGACACAACCCATGCTAAGTTTGCTATTAGTTTTCCATGTTTTTATCGAAAAAATTTACAATTTCTTTAGAATTAAATAACCAAGTTTTCACAATTGTCCATATGTGGCCTGAGTTATAAGTAATCACTTTGTCGGGGTTTAGAGCTTTATTAATTTTTCTTGGTTCTCAGAATTTACTGTTTTATCTTTCTTAGCTTTTACAAACATCACCTTTTTGTTCGTATATACATCTTTAAAATCAATAGGATTTAATATTTTTGTTTGTTTAAGAGCCTTTTCGTATTCTTCGGTCTCTTTGAAGCCATATTTTTTAAATCTTTTTTTCCTATAACTTGCAAGGCTACTTTCATTGGAAGTAGCTATTACTTCAGAGACAGGTGCACCAGCAGCAATAATTACTGCCACATCAATTTGTTTTATTTGTCCTAATGAAATAGCGGCTTTGTCCAGACCCTCCCAATTTTGAACACTTATCACTTTAAAACCTTTATTTGCTAAGCTTTTAGAATAAGAATGTTCTAGATATGTCGGGCCCCCAGTGGGCGGCATTACAATGATCACTGAAGTTACAGGTTTTGGCTTCTTTAGCTGATAGATTTTGGCTTCGACCTGATAAGGCGAGTAAGTCATTCTCTTCATTTCGACGCTGCTGCAGGAGCAAGATATTAAAGTTCCGACCGTTAAAAGGACTGTTAAAAATGTCGGCATTGGCGTATCAGCTTTGTATTTATCATCAAATCTACTTTGAAAATTTTCAAGACTTATGACCTTTAAGAACCCTTCTGTTCTGGAAATCATATAATTGAAGTTGATAAGTTTCAATTATGTGATTTGAAACGAGGTCCTACCACACTAGTGGCTAAGGGGTGGCTAGACCCGACGATGTCATGAAGATGTAGAAAAAGTTTTGACTATCCTTTAGAGCGAAAAACGTCACTCTTGACTTTTAATGTCACATTTTCACTTAAAAAAAGCACATACTCGAACCTATTAGGACACGTATTTTGCACATTCATTTCTGTAATAAGCCCTGGAGCTGAAAGTGGAAGGAAAATCGATGATAAAGGCAATATTTTTTTTAGTTTTAACCATTTTATTTTCTTATTCGCAAGCGTACGCAGGTGGTAACAAGCCTGTCCAAATGACCTGTCGAATTGACCTGAATCCTAATAATGGCTCATTTTGGAGGAAAGACAATAATTTGACGTACACAGAACAGATAGTTTTACCCTTATCTGCAGACGTCAGTGACCATCAGGTCATCTTTCAGTCAGACGAAATCAACGCACATTTCCATAGATCAATTGTCTTTTTGGGCAATGCTACTGTCGATCCCCTAACTGGTAGAAGAAAAATTTTCATTGGAATTTATCAGGCTTCAGATAGAAAAGAAAATATCGACAAGGCCAATCTTATGTTTAGTCTTCCTTTCACTGAGTTTTACAAAAAATATGACGGCAAGATAGGCCACAGCACTCAGTATGGGTTACCCATCGTTTCTGCTGTTTCTGATTCAGGTTCACTGGAAATTTTTACCGGGGATTACTTCAATGGTAGATTTAAGATGAGCTGTAAAGCGAATGGATATGATATTCAAGCATCAAGCTTTGACCCATTGAAATCGCCCAGAGAAAGATTTTCATGTAATATAAACTTGAAAAATGCATATTCAAAGCAAACTGTGAATGAATTAAGTAGACCAGTCATTCTAGGTTTTTCAACTGAAGACAGAAATGACCTACAACCTATAATTGAAGATAACATGTTTGAAGGTTTGCTGACTAACATAAGAGTGATGGGAAATTTATATATTAACCAGGAAACCCTAAAGCCAGAATTTCTACTGGGTATTTATCGAATGTCTAAACTTTATGATCCAAAATTACACGCTGGCTTTCATATACCGAAAAATCAGACATTAAATAAAAATGGTAACCCGAACTATTACGCAGTGCCGGTAGCAGAGATTCGCACCGAATCCGATTACGCGGAACTAAGAACTAGAGTCGCTTTAGACGGTTATAGGATGGAAATTGAGTGTAAAAAAATTAATAATTCAATCGAATGGACTGACAAAATTTAGGTTATGTTGAACGAAGCGATTTTTCAGATTACTTTGAATTTCAAACAGCTTGAAAATTTGATTCAGTTTGCAAAACAGTAAGTCACAATTTTGCCATCAACGTCGCCATCTAGTTTTCTGCCTTCAAACCAATTTGAGTAAGGTAAACCACCAGACTTTTTTTCATTTGGTAAATTGTATTTTCCTTCCGGTTGAACAAAATAGTAATAATTAGAATAGGTATGTTCCACGTCAAAAGCTTCGCACCCCTCAGGTCCCATTGGCGCTGAAAATTCGCTGGTAACTTCTTTTGGTTCTTTGGTTCCATTTTCTATATAACTTACCGTGGTCACCAAAGAATAAATCCTGGTTGTATTTTCTAGAAGCCATTCTTTACCTTTTACTACTTCTACGTAATAGGTTTTTTTGTCTGTATCAATCCCTTCAGAGGCTTTACAGAAAGCTAAAAAAATTGATTGAACCAGAAATATGTTAAATATAATCGACTTCAGGAAATTCATTACAACGCTCCAGTGGTGACAATTTACGTCACTTACCTTACAAAAGATATGCCATAGTTTTGATGTACTACTCTCCGTTTTAAACAAATCTTGGCCAAAACCTTTGCGGTCTAGATGTAGATATAGTTTTTAAGCATGAAAAGATTACTTGATCTAAGTAGAGGTTTTTAAAGCTTAAAGGTGATTAAGCCTGCTTTAGGTTACGGATTCAAAATTACTTTATTAGACTTAAAGTGTGCCCACAATAAAAAGTTTAATTTTTTTCTCAATATCTTTATTCAGTATCTACTTATCTAGTGCCTTTGCTGAAGGGACAGTGCAGCCATCAACTGAAACTTTTAATGAGGATTCGTTTCTGATTTTACCAGAAGGATCTGGTGAATTTGAATTTAGATTTAATAAAGAGTCCTCACCATATTACTTAAAAAGGTGGCAAATAACTGATAAAGATATGATCCCGCCACCTAAAGTCTTTGAGCCCTCTGAGGACGACTTAGACAACCTAAGAGATAACGAAATTTTTAAGATGCAAGAGTACAATACAAACTATATTATTTTTGGAGAGCCAGATACAAAAGTACAATTCAGCTTTAAGTTTAAGTTTTTTAAGAATATTGATATTTTTTTAGGTTATACACAAGTTATGTTTTGGAAGCTGTTTCAAGAGGACTCTAGTCCTTTCACAGAAATAAATTATAATCCGGAATTTTTCTACAAATATCAAAATAAGACTTACTTGTTTAACGAGATCGATATTGGGTACTCGCATTTATCTAATGGCAAAGACGAAGTTGGTTCTAGATCCGTTGATTCAGTTTATTTAAATCTTATGTCGTACGAAGTCTTCGATTATGGTATTCCAACGGTGCATTTAAAATTTAGGTATCTATTTAATAAAGATAAAACCAACAAAGATATCAGGGATTTTTATGGGCCTTTGAATGTTATATTTTATTTCAACAGGCTAGGTCGTAAAATTTTTCAAAGCGAAGAATTGTATTTTGAATATTACAATGGTGGCAAACTAGCTGACGACTTTTCAAAAACTTCTGTAAGGCTGAGCTTAAGATACAAATTCTGGAAATCAAGTGCCGCTCCAAAAATTTTTATCCAATACTTTAATGGCTACGGAGAAAACTTAGCAAATTATAATATCAGAGAAGAGACTTGCCGAATTGGTTTTTCTATCGGCGGATTCTAACCTGCCGCTGACATTTATAAAACAGTGGGCTCAGCCTCAGGAATTCCATTGGCAGTTTTAGATAGATTTCCTGATGTACGCAGCTGAGTCAAATTTACGTGCCTTCTAGGTACTTTTTTTTGAAGGATGAATTTATATTTTGTGTTTTGACAAATCCAAAGAATTCGAATGTTTTCAGGGCAGGGTCATAAGCTGGCGGGACTGAAAATTTTGCTCCAACATGTATATATGTTTTTACAAGTGTTGGTACGCACTGATCGTAAAGAATATTCATCTTTAGTTCGTTGATAGGTTTTTTTAAAGAATCAAGTTTTAAGCTAAATTCTGAGGCATCTTTGGCAACTCCGATTGGCCAATGAGTTTTAAGTGGAAGAATCTTGATATCTGAAACTAAACTCTTTGTTTTAAACACATCACAGAGCTTTAATATTTCGTCGTCACAAACATCCCACATGGAAGAACATCCAAAAAGGTAATCAGAATTAGTTAGTTTTAAATACTCGGCAATGCCTCGCCATAGTAAAGTGATTATTACCCCAGCTCTAGCATCGGGATCCACTGATGCTCGACCTAATTCCATTTTCCGACCCGGTAGCCTTAAAAATTCACTAAGGTCAAATTCGCGCTCAGAATAATGTTTAGAAACTTTATCGCTTAGTAGAAAGCGGTAAGTACCCACTACCGCCTTAGTTGTTCTATCGACTACAATCAGATGGTCAGCATTATGATCGTATTGATCGATATCTACAATTCCTGAAAATCCTTTGGAAACTTGACTAAAAACTTTGAATCTTAATTGTTGGGCCTGAAGTATTTCGGCAAAAGTATTAGCTATTTTTACTACAAAGTTTTTTTTCTCGATTTCAAAATAATAGTGAGGTCGAGTTTTTTTGTAGTCATGATTTTCTATGCTCATCACAATAAAATTCCTTTTCAATCTTTACCATCTAATTGCAAATTGTCGTAACAATTTTTATGCTTAATAACATCAAAATTACTAACTACTTGCCACCATGATGACTTGTCTCAATGGTAACATTTCTAAAGCCATTTTTTTTCAAGACATCCAAAACTTCCACTACAAGTCCCAAGTTCGATGCTTTATCACCTTGTAGGCTTACTGCTGCGCTAATTCCCTCTAGCTTCATTAGCTCTAATTCTCTTTTTAATTGACCCATAGACAGTTTTTTATTTTCCAAAAAAATGGTGCTCGAATTGTCAATGCTAACAGTAAATGATCTGCTGTTAGATTCTAAATTTTTTTTTGATGCGCTTGGGAGTGATAGTTTGATCCCGTTTCTACTAACTTTTTGCATCAACGCCATCATAAAAATAAAAATTAGTATAAAAATACTATCTAAAATAGGAACTAAATTTATTTGAGGTGATAAAATAGAGTTTTCAGCAAGTTTCATCAGGGTGTAACCAAACTTTCAAAAGCAGAGATGTCACGTTCAAGCTTTGATCTTAGATTTTCGATTCGAGCTTTGAACTGATTGTAAACAATCAGTCCAATAATTGAAATAACAAGTCCAAGTGCCGTTGTAACCAAAGCCTGAGATAGACCTGCAATCATCACTTGAGAGTTAAAAATATCACCAGATTCAGAAGTTAAGCTAGCCACAGAGGTTATAATGCCTAAAACAGTTCCTAAGATCCCAAGCAAAGGGCTAATATTAATTACTGTTTCAAGCCCTGCCATAGATTTTTTAGCATGATCTAATTTCTGCTGAGCTAATGATTGTAGAATTTGGCTGTGGATGCGACCCTTACTTGCCAAACAGTGTTTCAAGCAAATTAACGAGGGATCTTTTGAGCCTTCTATAATATTTTTTGCGTCTTCAAAATGTTTATGGGCCATTAGGGTGTACACATGTTCCACATCTTTTGTGTTATATTTAGATGTAAGGCGAACCCAAAAAAAAGTTCGCTCTATGATAAGAATAAGACCTATGAGCGCGCATAATATAAGTGGAAAAACTAGAAAGCCACCCTGCAGGATGAATGACACTATATTTGACATAATGAAACATTAAAAGCTTTGACCTGAAAAAGACAGAAGTATTTAGACAGCCGCTACTTAATTTCTTTATGCAAAGTATGCTTTCTTAGATTTGGGTTGTACTTTTTTTTCTCAA
Source organism: uncultured Pseudobdellovibrionaceae bacterium (assembly GCA_963803705.1). Classification (GTDB taxonomy): domain Bacteria; phylum Bdellovibrionota; class Bdellovibrionia; order Bdellovibrionales; family UBA1609; genus JAMLIO01. The sequence goes on from CAWDNU010000002.1 coordinate 43,266, forward strand.
GACGCTCTGGATGAGTTTGAGAGTTCTTTTTCGTAGTGTACCTGGAAGGTGGCATCCCAATTTTGCGGGCTTCAGTGCACTCAAGTGTGATAATTCTTACTTTACCTTTTTTCTTAGCCATATGTTACTCCTACGAAGGGTTAGAAGTAGTTAATAGCTAAGTTTTTGTCAATATTTTTAAATAGCTTTTTACAGTTTGCTCTAGGCCTGTATAAAGGGCTTCGGATATCAGCGCATGACCAATCGAAACCTCTGACACTTCAGGAACTTCAGTAATAAACAGTTTCAAATTCTGTTGGTTTAAGTCGTGACCAGCGTTAACACCTAACCCAGATTTTAGTGCAAGGCGAGCAAGCATTGCATATGCATCTAATATAGGCTTCAAACGATCTGGGTAATTGTAAGCTTTAGCGTAGGCCTCGGTGTACAGTTCAATCCTGTGAGCCCCCAAGTCCCTTAGCAACTTTAGATGATCCTCTTTGCAAGTGGCGGGGTCTACGAAAACAGAAATTCGCGAAGCAGAGATATTCTTAAAGGCTTTTCTTAAAAGATCTTTTTGAGTTGAAATATTCCAGCCCGCGTTCGATGTTAAAGCATCTGGGGGATCGGGGACTAAGGTTACTTGTGCTGGAACAATACACTTTATTAGCTTTAGAAAGGAATCCGAGGGGTAGCCTTCTACATTTAGCTCGGTTTTGACTACAGATTTCAAATCGTAAACATCGCTAAATTTGATATGGCGCTCGTCCGGTCGAGGGTGAACAGTGATGCCTTGTGCGCCAAAGGATTCAATATGTTCAGCTGCTAAGGTAACATTGGGATCGTTGCCTCCGCGTGCATTTCTAAGTGTGGCAATTTTGTTGATATTTACACTAAGTTTTGTATCAGTCATAATCTTGAATTACGTAGGCTTTTTAAATGCGTCAAGTTCTTGTTAAGACTCTTCAGAAACCAGATTACTCTTTTGGTCTTGGTGAAATATTTGGTAGAACTTAAATAGCTGATTCAATCAGCTTCTCAAGTAAAGCTGTGAAGCCTGGGACGAAAAATAGTCCTCAAGGCGTAAGCTGTGAAGCCTGGGACGAAAAATAGTCCTCAAGGCGTAAGCTGTGAAGCCTGGGACGAAAAATAGTCCTCAAGGCGTAAGCTGTGAAGCCTGGGACGAAAAAGGAGATACATGGCTCATAAAATTTTATTAGTTGAAGATGAAGAAAGCTTAGCGCGTCTGGTATCGCTACAACTGCAGTCTCACGGCTACGCAGTGGATATAGCTTATGATGGACAGATGGCGCTGAAAAATATTTTAACTTCGGCTTATGATGCTATTTTATTAGATCGCATGATTCCCCATGCAAACGGTTTGGAAGTCCTGGCAAAAATTAGGTCAGAAGGAATTCAAACCCCAGTTATATTTGTAACCGCTTTAAATTCACCTGATCATATAATCGAAGGTCTGGAAGCCGGCGCTGATGACTACGTAACAAAACCATTTGATGAGCGGATTTTGATCTCTAGAATAAGATCAGTTATGCGCAGAGCTCAGACAGAAAAGGATAACCTTAAAACTGAATCTGATTGGATCGAAATTGAAAATATAGCACTGAATTCGAAAGCTTTCGAAGTGAAGGTCGGTGACAACAAATTAAGCCTAACTCGTTCTGAGTTTCTACTTTTGCAAGCTTTGATGCAGCAGCAAGGGTGTGTGTTAACTCGAAAGTTCTTAATAAGCACGGTTCAAGGTGAAGATGTGAATGTAACTGGTCGAACCGTGGACACTCATATTTTTGGGTTAAGAAAAAAATTGGGCGAAAGCTCAGATTTAATTGAAACTATTAGGGGAGTTGGCTATAGAATGAAATTCCATGAATAGTCGTTTACCTTATAGATTGTTTTTCAAAGCCTTAGCAATACATCTTGCACTGTTTATTCTTGGTCTTGCGATTTATAGATTTGTACTATTAAGGATTATACCTGAACCAACATTTAATCATTCTTATTTTTTCTTTTTATTTTTTTCTGTATTTAGTTTAGTGATCATATTTAATTTTACTCTGAAGCCTTTAACTCGAATGATAAAGTCTTTAACTGCCTTAGTTGAAAATCAAAGTTTTTCTGAAGATGAAATCACAAAGGCCATGGCTTACGATACTACTCCGGGTGAATGGCATGACCTAGAGCTTATTTTGAAAAAATTAGTAAAAATTCTTAGAAAAAATTTTAAAGCCTTGTCTCGTGAAAAAATCGAAATTCAAGCTGTTATGAACTCCGTAGAAGAACCTATTTTCGCAATAGATCAGTCAGAGCGAATTATTTTTTACAATCCCGCGTTTGGTATGGTTTTTGGCATGGAGTCTGGCAGTAAAGGGCAGGTCTTAGCACACAGCGCTTTGCCAGATGCAACCATTCTGGATGCTATTCGTAAAGTGTTTTTGGACGGTGAACCTCAGGAAATCCAAGCTGACTTATTTATAGCTAACCAGTCATTTTCTTTCACCGTTTCTTTGTCGCCGTTGAAACGAGAGACCGATAATTCAACCTACGGTGTTGTGGCTGTATTTCATGATAGAAGTCTACAAATTGAAACAAACAAGAAAAAATTAGATTTTGTTGCTAATGCCTCTCATGAATTAAGAACACCTGTGACCATGGTTTCTTCAGCCGTATCGTTACTAGAAAGAAACTTAGAAAATAAAGAGCTCAGGCAAGAGTTGATTTTAAATTTAAAAGAAAATACCAGTCGACTTATAAACCTTACAGAAGGCTTACTGGATTTATCTACAATCGAAAGTGGAGAGCGACTAGATTTAAAACTTATAAAACCTGAAGAATTTACATTGAAGTTTTTAACTTCGAATAATTATGATTTAGAAAAGATTTTATTACAGTGTGAACAGGGCATTCAGCTTCATGCTGACCCCAGACGGTTAGACCAAATTTTAACTAATTTGATCACTAATGCAGTAAGATATTCTTCAAAAGAAAAAAAGATCTCTATTTTTTGGGAAGCGAAAGCAGACCATATTATTCTAAAGGTCAGGGATGAAGGGACTGGAATCGCGACCGAGCATGCAAAACGTATATTTGAGCGCTTTTACAGAGTTGATGCTGCAAGAACGCGTAAGCATGGAGGAACAGGTATAGGTCTTGCCATTGTGAAGCATATCATGAAGCTTCATAAGGGTGACGTTTTTGTAAACACTGATTATAAGCTTGGGGCCGAGTTCGTGTGTGAGTTCCCAACTATTTTCACTTCTAATTAATTTTCCAACAATTACTGCGCCATTGTTTTACTTCAATGCGCCTTTAAACTTACGCCCATAAAAAAATAATTCTAAGTAACATTAAAAAATTAATATCTATTTGAAAAATCCTTCGATACCTTTTTCAAGCCTTTCTTTTAGAGGTAAAAGTTCACTACTCACAAACGCTCCACAAGCAAGCTCGTGCCCTCCACCGTCAAACTGCTCAGCAAGTTCTAAGACCTTAAACTTACCTTTTGATCTGAAACTAACCCTGAACTCATTTTTTTCAAGCTCTCTGGCAACTACCGCGATCTCGCAGGTGTCTACCCCCAAAATGAAATCGACTATGTCGTGTATTTCTTCTGGTTCTACTTTAGCCGCTTCGATCATCTCGAAAGGAATCATCAACAGACCTACCTGATCTTTATGGGTAAAAACTATATCCTTTAGTGAAAGTCCTAAAAATTTAACTTTGTTAGCCGAGTAATTGGCAAACAACATCCTGTGAATCCAGGTGCAGTCAATATCAAACTTCATAAGTTCGTTAGCGATGTTAAATGAGGACTTGGAATTACGGATGAACCTAAAGACATGGGTATCAAATGCAATGCTGGTGTAAAGTGCTTCAGCAATTTTTTTGCTTAACGGTACACCTAACGCATTTACAAGCTTATAAGTCATTTCCCCCGTAGAGGCTGCTTGAGAATCTACAATTGAATTTTCGGTTGGATTCGGCCCTTTATTAAGTAAAGCATGATGATCTAAAAAAATAACTTCGCATTCCGACACAAAATGGCTATACAAAGGTTCTATCATCCTGTGATCATTTGTATCGAAGGCTAAAATCAAGTCAGGTTTCAAATCAATTTTATTGTGAAAGGCTTGCACCCTTGAGTCTCGATCAATAAATTTATAGCGATCGTGTAATTCCTCTTGATGAATAATCTGAACATTTTTATTTAAACTCTCTAGGCAGTAGTAAATAGCAAGTTCTGAACCTAGTCCGTCCCCATCGCATGACTTATGGGTCGTCAGAATTATATTATTGCTAGAAGCAATTTTTTCAACAAGGTAGCTATAAGAATTCATCTACAATTAGATTCGGGTTAATTGGACTGAAGGTAAAGACAAAAACCTGTTTTTTTTAGGAAATATACGAAAGCCCTAAAGTTGCAATACCGAGAAATGCTAAGTAGCCAAAAATATCTGTGCTCATAGTTACCAAAACTCCACTACTAACGGCTGGATCTTTGCCAAAAGATTTAAGCAAGATAGGTACTAACGCCCCCATCGAAGAAGCAACAATAGAATTCAGAAACATCGAGATGGCCAGTATGATGCCAATAGCTAAATGTCCTTTCCAAAAATAAACAAGTATCCCAGAACAAAGTCCAGTGGTCAGTCCTAGCATTAGACCTACCGAAACTTCCTTTATTATCGCTTTTTTAAATGTTGTATATTCAAATTCGCCAGTGGCTAGGCCTCGAGTCATAACGGTAAGGGTTTGAATCGCAGTGTTACCACTGACAGCAGCGGTTATATTCATTAGACTGGCTAATATGATGACGTCCGCTATAGTCTGCTCGAACTGGCTTATAACAAAACTTGAAAAGTAAGCTAAAACTAGATTCAGAAATAGCCATGGAATTCTATAGAAGTAAGATTGCGAGCTTTTTGTTGATACGGAATCCATTTGTTGCAGGCCGGCCTGAGCGTAAATATCAGCCGTCGCTTGTTCCTGAATTTCATCTACAATATCGTCAATGGTTATAAGCCCAACCATTTTGCTGTTATTGTTCACTATGGGTAATGCGATTAAATCATGATCCTGAACTAAGTTGATTGCTTCCTCAATATCATCGTTAGTTTTAGCTGAAAATATATCTCGACTAATAAGATTGTCTAAAGCTTCATCTGAAGGCGCTAGAGCTAGCTCCCTTAAAGAAGCAACCCCGATAAGCTTAGAGTTGGGTGTCACACAGTATATATAATAAAGCGAGTCAGATGCTACAGCGTTTTTTCGAATGTATTCCAAGCTTTCGCCTGCACTTAGCTGAATAGGAATAGAAAAAAAATCTGTCTGCATTTTTCGGCCGCAAGAATCTTTGGGGTATTCTAAATACTTTCTTAATATTTCAGATTCAGGCAGATTAGGCAGCAGTAACTCAATCTCGTCTGATGATAAATAACTTAGAAATCTGACAGCATCATCTACTTCTGATTTCAAAACCAAAGTTTGCCAATCATGGGGTTCAAACGTATCAATAAAGTCTGCGAGACGCGATTCCGGAAGCTCTAGTAAAGCATCAGCTATTAGAGGCAGAAGTAAAAGCTCAGCTTTTTTTTCCAAAAAAGCTGTTACATTAAGCTCGTTTATCCATTGCGATAAGCCCATATGATCCAGTTCATTTAGCTGACCTGGGGGAGTATCTATAGGGTTTTTCTTGAGCGTATGTTTGCCCTTTTTCCAAAACTTAAGCATTGTGATCTCGAATAACTTTAAAATGTGTTGTAATTACTTGAATTTTGACTATATAGTACCGTCTTTTAAATGGCCAACAACTTTTGGAGCACTAAATGAGTGATAAACAGCCGATGACGGTTAAAGGCAAAATTTTATTAGACCAAGAACTTAAGCACTTGATGCATGTTGAACGTCCTGATGTGATAAAAGCTATCGAAGAGGCAAGAGGTCATGGAGACTTAAGTGAAAACGCCGATTATGACGCAGCTAAAGAGCGCCAAGGATTTGTTGAAGCACGCATTGCTGACATTCAGACAAAATTAGCTAAAGCGGAAGTCGTGGATCCTGCAGGTGTGAAATCTGAAAAAGTTGTTTTCGGAGCTACAGTTACAATCCAAGATTTAGAAGCAGATAAAGAAGTTACTTACCAACTCGTTGGCGTAGACGAAGCCAATATAAAAGAGGGTAAGCTTTCTGTATTTTCTCCGCTTGGAAGAGCTATGATCGGCAAGAAAAAATCTGATGTCATAGAGGTTCAGTCTCCGAAAGGTGACAAGGAATACGAAATAAAAAAGTTTATATTTAAGTAGTTTCATAAGCGCCTTTTTGACAACTCCTGCTATCCAAATGACTTTTGTGCAAATTGGCTTAGTATAAGATTTATGACTAACAAAGACAGATTAAAGCCGCTCTCACTTTTAGTAATTTTTTTTATAGTAGCTTTTATATCTGTAAATATTCTAAGCCAATACTATTTTTCTCCGAAAAAAATTAACAAGTATTTACAAAAATCTATATCAAACACTATGAATATGGAAGTTGACTTTAAAAAAGCTCAAATAAGCTTTTCTGGAAGCCTGTCTCCTTTCTTTGCTATTAAAGTGACCGGTCCTCATTTTAAGTATGATGACTGCAAGGCAGCCTATGATTTCAAGGCGCCTTACATTCTGATTCCATTATCCCTTCGAGATGCCGCAAAAGACAAATTAAAATTAGGTTTCATAAAATTTGGAAAAGCTGAAATAACAGTAAGAGATTCAGTTTTGACTTGCACAGAGGGTGGCAGCCCAGAGAAAGCAGCGACCCTGGACGTCTTCCAACCACCCGCCCCTAAATTTGGCGAATTTTTTGAAAGGGTCGAGCGTGTATTCAAAAGTGTATCTGGTATTCGTGCTCAGCAACTGGTTTACAAAGAACTTAGGAAAAACCAAGAAAAAGTAATTTCTTTCAAAAGATTAAGAGTTTCATATCACAAAGTAAGTAGGTTTATACACTCATACTTTGAAATAGCTATTAAGCCTAAAAAAAATAACAAATTAAATTTAGCCTACAAAAGAGATATAAAATTAAAGGTAAATGCACAATTAAGTCACGATGCTGGTTTATCAATTAAGGCTAACGCTAGATTTTTAGAAGGTGTATTTGAGCTCAATTCGGGACCACAAAAGAGTTTGAACAATTACGCCGTCAAGTTTAAAATTAAAGATCTTCCATTGACTTTTTTAAGTTTTTTGGTGGATGAAAAATCGTTGGAAGCGATTAATTCTCACCGAATTTGGTTTAATTCAAGTTTCAAAATTTATTTGTTAAATTTTTTAAGTTCAAAGGTCAACACTATCAACGCGAATATTGATTCACTGGAAATATTTGGCCCAGTTCTAAAGTCCTATGCTTCTAATATAGAGGCTCAGTTATACCCTAAATTTAAAGTTTTAAAACCAATGAACTGGCGTTTAGACAGTTTGAACTTAAATGGCCTCTTATCGCTTAGAAACCTCAAAAGTGTAAGAGGAGCCATTGACCAGTTTGGAATCATGCGTGGCTCGGGCCAAGTTCTTACTGATAATTCCGTTTCTTTTGAAGGTTTGATGAGTAAGAGCTCATTTACATTTTCGATGAACAGAAAGAAAGTTCAACAAGTTTTGACAAAGGCAAATATTAATTTTGTTTTTAAATATCCGAATTTAAATCTTGAAGTTAAAAATATTGTTTTAGAAAAAGGTGTTTTCGACGGAATTCTGTTCGGAACCGTTGACTGGAGCAGAGATTTTGAATGGTCGTTAGGTGCGAATTCAAGCTCTTTTAGCCTTGCTCCTAAAGTGCAAGAGCTCTTTGCTATTAGTCAGTCTCCATTTGAAGATTTAAAATTCAAAATGAACGGAAAGGTTAGGGTGCTTGAAAACTTAAGCTTTCAGGCCGAATTGCCTAAGCTTAAAACTAAGTGGGGAGAGTTCCTAAAATCAAATTATAATTTAAGTTATGATTCGGATAAAAAGAACTATAGATTTAAACTATCATCCAAACAGTTTTTGTTAAATTCAAACTTTGTAAAACTAAATTTTCTGAAAAACCACAATAGTCTAGATGAGCTTTCGACTTTGCTAATTCTGTCGTCCACTGACAAATCTTTTGATCTGCAAGCTGAAACAAGTGCAAATCCAAAGGTCAAAATTGAAGCGCAGGGTAGCGACTATAACAAAGAGTTTTTAGCAAATTTCAATTCAGAAGGTAAACATTATGTTTTGAAGGGACAAATAAACAATGGTTTCATTTTAAAAAAATAGAAAATATTTACTAGAATTTAGATAATTAAATTATGTTTGTAGGACAAATTTCAAAACAGCAATCCCGACTAGAATGACGAAGTATACAATGCCGATAAAGAAGGCAAAAACTAAACCAATTGCACATAGTATGTAATACTTTGATTTGCTTTCAGCCTTTGAAGGATTAGCCTTAAAATCTTTTAAGATTTCAATATTTCTAACATTGGATTTCCAGAAAATATCAAAGAAATTTCCTAAAATTGGAATTGAACCAAAAAGGGTGTCGACGGCTACGTTTAAAAGCATTCTAAGTAAAACGAAAAGAGAAGCCTTCATCGAAAGAGCACGTACAATGATATAAAACGATGGAGCTAAAGTTAGAAAATCACCTGCCAGAGGAATTAGGCCCACGATGGAATCATAGCCAAATCTGACTCCGGCGAACTTGAACTTTGTATCTAATAGTTCAGCTACTTTTTCTAAGTCTTTCATAAGTTATCCAATTTAAATTTTAGAACCCAGACCACATAGATAAATTCTCTAACTTTTTGATAACAGCGTTGGCTGCAGTGTCAGAAAATTTTTCTATCAACGATTTTTTCTTGTATGTGCTAATTTCATAGATTTCGTAAAGGCTCTTATTTTTAAAAAGGAAATCTTCGCTGGTTATAACTTCGTCAATTAGATTGTTTTCTATGCACTGTTCACCGAACCAAAATTCACCTGTTGCTACCTCTTCAATATTTTGCTTCAGCTTAGGTCTATTTGTTGTAACAAAGTTTTTAAATAGCACATGAATATCTTCTAATTGATCCTTAAATTTCTGACGTCCCTGCTCGGTATTTTCTCCAAAAATCGTCAAAGTTCGCTTATATTCGCCGGCAGTTACAATTTCATAATCGATGTGATTCTTTTTTAACAGCTTGTGGAAATTAGGTATTTGCGCCACCACACCGACTGAACCGATAATCGCAAAAGGGGCTGCCATAATTCGATCGGCTACACATGCCATCATATAGCCACCACTTGCGGCAACCTTATCGACAGCCACATTTAACTTATGACCTGAATCTTTTATCCTTCTTAGCTCTGAAGCAGCTAAACCGTAACCACTAACTGCCCCTCCGGGGCTTTCTAACTTTACCAGTACTTCGTCGCCAGGTCTTATGGCCTCTAGAAGATAAGATATTTCGTTAGACAAATGTTCGGTACCCGACGCACTAATATCGCCTTTAAAGTCCAAAACAAATAATTTTGGCTTTACAGAATCCTTACCACTATTTTTTTTATTTTCCTTCAGAATATTCTTTTTGGCTTTCTTCGCTTCCTTTGAATTTAAGAATATCAGGTCAGTCTCTTGCTTTCGTTTTTTATATTCTTTGCTTTTATTCTTAAATCTAACTTTATCTTTTTTTTCAGATTTAGACCTTAAAGAGGCGGCTACCAAATTGGATATGACAATTAAGATTGCCACCACAATAATAGCAGTTTTTAGAAAGAAGAGTCCAAATTGTATTAGCTGGTCCATCAATATTCCTGTGTTTAAAATAAGTCTTATGACTATAGTCTATTATCAGTTGATTTCATCTCAAAAAGAAGTGTGTTAGTTTAATGATAACATGGTGTGCAAAGAGCAACATTTACTTCTTTAACTTTGGCGAGAGCGAAATATGTACAGATATCTTCTATTAGTCTTTTTTTTGGGCGAATTAAGCAGCCAATTTTCAAGCCAAGTGCATGCCAAGCCTGTAACCAAGCAAAAGTACTATGATTACTATAGTCGGAAAACCAGTCTGAAACGCCAAGAAGAGGCAATCGAAAGAGGAAGATTAGATTATATCGACCGAAAAAAGACGGAATCAAAAAGAGAGCAGCGAATAGCATCTGAATTTGCCAGACGTCAAAATGCTATCGACAAAGATAAAAAAGAAAAGATCGCAGAGAGGTGGATGCGCAAACAAAATGAGGCGCACAGAGCTAAAATGAACGCCGCTAGAAGTGAGTATATAAGCCAGTCTAAAAAGAAATACAAATATAACATACCAGAGTCTGAAGAGTACGATATAGAGTAATTTGCTGACATGACTAGAGCGTTACAAGTAGAGTTCACACATAGCTGCTACTATATTAGACAACCCTTATTGAGCATTATTAAAATTGACAGTAATAAAAAAAATCGCCCTAACTTTTTAGTTAGAGCGACAAATAAATCCAAATTTTACTTTTTCTAAGAGTTGGTAAATTTTTCTACCTCTTTATCAGCCTCGTCCTTAGTCTTACCATAATGTTTTTGGATTCTTCCAGAGAGTTCTTCGCTTTTCCCGTCGATTTTATCTAAATCGTCATCAGTAAGTTTTCCCCACTGCTGTTTAGCTTTACCTTTTAACTCTTTCCACTTTCCTTTGAATGTATCGTTGTTCATAGTATTTGCTCCTTTTAGATAGTTTGTAACTTAAAGTTACTAACTGATAATCTACAGCAGCTTGTGTATCTATAGATCAAGTTCCGGTGTAGTTAATGTGTTGAATATTGCATAACTGGATTGTGCTTAAATTAACTCACGTTCGTCTTTTCAACTTAACTGAAACCGCTTGCAATATTTTTTTTGAGGTCTAGGTTTTTACTAAATCCTCAAGGGTAAGTCCTGAAAGCTTTTTAATATTTCTAAAAAAGTCCCAAAGTATAAATCCTAAAAAAAATAACAAAGGAACACTAATAACTAACATCCCCATCCAGTTCATATCAGCGATCTGATGATTTAAAACCTCTTTTTGCTGCTCGGGTAACAACTTTTTGTCGATAAGAGTGAACACTCGCAAAGCAAGAATGTAGTTAAGTAAACTGCTTAAAAAAAACGATAAAGAAAGCAGGTAAGTTGAAAAGTTGATCTGTTTTAAAAAAGCGACCTCATTATTATTTTCAGTAATTTTTGTCTCCAACAACTCTTGATCAAAGGCCCCGGACTGAAAAAGTAGAATCTTCATGAAAGGCTTTTTCATCTTTATAGAAATAATCACGGCTATTCCTAAGAAAAAAGGAATTGCAGCTTCCTTTATAGCAAACCATCCACCTTTAAGTTGGGCGATTGCAAATATACCAGTGATTAAAATATTAACTACCCCAAGAATAGAAACAATATTTTTGTTTTTATTTTTTCTATAATCGTTAAGGCCGTAAAAAAGGGGAAATGCCAATGCGACCAGTAAAGACAGGGTTGAAGCTCCATCAAAACCAAGCTTAGAGCCCTTCTGAAGGATGACCACAGGTAAAATCAGATTAAAAAGTAAACTAAGAAACACATTCTCTTGTTTATTTTTTTTAACTTTATTAGGGCTAGTCATTTCTGGATGATCCATGTAAAAACTTTGTATGAACTCAACCCAAGAAACAATTGAAAGGCGCGGCGTCAAACCTCAAATCTTCGGGTTGGGCATTGCTCATTTGACTTCTGTGATATTTGCGTTTGGGTGCCTGATGAGTTTGGGTTGGCTTGATAACGCTAGGGGACCCATTTATCCTTTCATTATTGAAGATCTAATGCTTTCTCATTCGCAAGGCAGCGCCTTCTTTGCAGTAGCTTCCCTAACCGCTGTTCTGGCTAATTTCAGTGTTCCTTTTCTTCTAAAAATAATGAGCTCTAAAACCTTGCTTTTTTTTGGTGCATTAACCTTAGCGCTTTTTCCAGTATTAATGAGCTATACAGTTTCTTATTTTGCGTTGCTTTTTTCGGCCGTAACGTTCGGGTGGTCGTTGGGGATTGTGGCTGTGACTCAAAATCTTGTGATTGAAGAAAGCGTGCCTCTACATAGGAAAAGATTTTTTTTGAGCATGCTTCACTCAACTTATGGGCTTTCAGCTTTGCTAGCGCCAATTCTAATAGGGTTTATACTAAGCGTAGGAATAAGCTGGCAAAATAGCTTATTATACTCCCTTTTCTTTATTGTACCAGTCCTGATCGTAGGTCTGATAAGTGCAAATCTTGTTCCAGAAAAAGTCAAAAATAATCAAAAGGTTCCTGACCTCTCACAACAGTTCAAAACCAACTTTAATAAAAAGATCTTACTCTTTTGGGGAGTGACGCTTGCTTTTTATGTCTCTAGCGAGTTGTTTTTTACAACTAGAATTGTGGTGCTCTTAAAGGAAACACAATTAATAAGTCATGACAAAGCTAATCTGAGTTTAGCATTATTTTTCTTAGGTCTATTTTTAGGACGATTGTTGATTAGCTTTACCCCTTCGAAAGTATCAGGACGCTTCATGCTGAACCTAAGTTTTTGTTCCACAGCCCTGTGGATTCTGATTTGTTATTTCTTTGATCCGCAACTAATTTGGTTAAGTGGATTCTTTATGGCGCCAGTTTTTCCGCTGGCGATGGACGAAATATCAAACCAAGTTGGTTCAAAGTTTGCTTCATACTCTTCGATAATAATCGCCATTAGCTCGACTGGGGTCGTGTTTATGCATATGTTAGTCGGTTATATTTTTGACACTCACGGTATGCTCGTAGCTTTGTTTTTACCCTGCATACTGTGCGTTCTATGCTCGTTGATATGCATTACTGCTTGGCCAGTTACTGATAATGCGTCGAAAAAGCATGATGGGTGACACAATTTTCACGGTTACTTTTTACTAGACTCATAAGTTGGGTCCCCCTATCATATATGTATGCAATTTTGGGACACAGGCTTCAGTCCTGCTTGTGAACCGGGTAACTTTCAAATCAGGGGCAATCAGTGAAGCAAATAATATTACTTTTAGTGTTATGTTTTGGAGTTAAACAAGTCTTAGGGACTGGCCCTGATATAAATATTGATGTCGAAAAGTATGAACTTAAAAACGGAATGAAAGTTTTACTGCATGTGGATCGCAAAGTTCCGATGGTGGCCTTACATCAGTGGTATGATGTAGGTTCGTTTCATGAGGATAGAGACCGCACCGGGTTGGCGCACTTTTTTGAACATTTAATGTTTGAAGGCACCTCAAAATATCCAACAGGCGAATTTAGTAAAATCGTGTCCCAAGTGGGAGGGCAAAATAATGCGTTCACCAATCGGGATTACACTGGGTACTACGAGATGGTTCCGTCGTCAGCACTGAAAAAGGCTTTAGAGTTAGAAGCCGATCGAATGACTAATTTAGTAGTGACCCTGCCTCAGATTAAAAAAGAGAGAGAAGTCGTTAAGGAAGAGCGGCGGATGCGCACTGAAAATTCACCAGACGGTTACGTATTTGAAGTGATGATGAGAAAAGTTTTTGGCAATCACCCCTACGGCGATCCTGTCATAGGTTCAATGGCACATTTAAATAAAACTTCATTGCCAGACTTTATGGCTTTTTATAAAAAGTTTTATACCCCCAACAATTCGACTTTGGTTGTCTCGGGTGACTTTGACTCGAATAAAGTTAAGTCTTGGATCAACAAGTACTACTCTAAGATACCCAGAGCGAAAATTCCACAGATTAGAGTTCCAAAACTGGAACCTATCGCAAATGGCACAGTTACAAGAGATAAAAAAAGTTTCAACAGTCGTAAACTTGCAATATATTTTATGGGCCCTGCTTTGGGTGCTAAAGATGGTTTTGTTTTAGATATTATCGCAGAAATTTTAGCAGGAGATGATTCAAGTCCTATTACCAAATATATGGTTGACGAAAAAAAGATGGCAACGTCCGTTAGTCTTTGGAACTACTCTTTAAAACATGCAGGCGTGATTATGTTTGATGCCGACTTAGTTAAAAAAACTTCATTCAATTTAGCGGCTCAAACATTTTTTAACAAAGTTCAAAGGTTAGTAAAAAGCGGAGTTTCAGACGAGCAGCTGCAAAAAGCAAAAGACAAGATATCTTTGAGTTATGTAAAACCCTTAAAAACTATCTCTGGTAAAGCAAGGCTCTTAGCCCAAAATGAAATTATAAGAGGAAACTACAAAGATTTTTTTGACGACATTGCAGAATACCAATCAATTAAGAAATCAGATATTTCAAAAGTAGCAAAAAAATATTTAAATAGAAGCCAAGCACATATTTTATATTTAGGTAAATAAGGAAGAAATGGTTATGATTCGTTTAATATTATTATCAATTACATTTTCAATTGCAGTGAGCTGCGTTAGCGGACCGAATGGCATTAAGGACGGCGCTCAGCTTACAACTCCGAACTACGAATTGATCGAATTGAAAAACGGAATTCAGGTGTATTTTATTTTGGATAAATCTTTACCTATGTTTACAGTACAGGCAGTGCTGGCGTCAGGTTCTTTTGATGATCCTTCAGATAAGTCCGGCACAACGTCATTGATGGCCTCTATGTTAAAAGAAGGTAGTGGTAATCTTACTTCATCAGATTACAAATCTGCTTATTCTAAGTACAGCTCACACTTTAGTGTTGATATAGATAAAGATACTGTTTCGTTTCAGTCAACTGGTCTGTCAAAGTATGATGGCGAAATTACGAAACTGTTTTTGGACACGATCTTAAATCCTAATTTTATGCAAGATCGGAAAGCCTCTAAATCTATAAGAGCTTATGATAAAATTAGAAAGAAGCGTCAGTCTGAAATTATAAAGTCTATGGAGCGTGCCAGTTATTTTGCATCTATCTCTTTTTCGTCCCTGTTGCATAACAACAAAGGCTATGGACTACCTGAATGGGGAACTGCAGCTGGTCTTAAGAAAACTCTTCTTAGCGATATTAAAAAACACTATGAAGATTTTATGACGCCTCAAAACCTGCAGTTTGCACTAAGCGGCAACTACAGCGAAGAGACTAAAAATCTGATGCTCCAAATTCTAAAAGACGTTCACTCAAAAAAATCTTCCAATGAGAAAAATTTAGATTCAAAAGAACCTGAGACAGCATTGATATCTTCAAAAATAATTGTGGTTGATAAACCAAACTTAAAGCAGGCTGAAATTCGGATTGGGCACTTTGGACCAAAAAGGATAAATAATGATTATATTCCATTGTACATCGCTAACAGTGCAGTTGGTTCTGGTGACTTCACAACAAGATTGATGCAAGAGGTTCGGGTCAATAGAGGCCTTGTCTATGGTATTTCGTCTTGGTTTTACGGATTTAAAAATGGGGGAACTTACGTAGTATCAAGTTCTACTAGGCACGAAAAAATCACTGAAGTTATCCAAACATCGTTAGATGTTTTGAAAAAAGCGGCTAACAATGGAATAAGTAAAAGTGAATTGAACACCCAAAGAAATGTTTTAGTAGGTCAGTTTCCATTAAAGTTTGAAACTAATGAAAGCTATCTGCAGCAACTTATGAGATATAAAACTTACGGATTTGATAGCAACTATATAACAACTTTCTACAATAAAATTAAAAGTCTAAAAATTGATGAAGCTAATGAAGTTCTGAAAAAATACTCTACTCCTGAAAATGTTCTGATTGTAATTTTTGCTTCAAAGAAAATGCTTCCAAAAGACTTTAAAAACCTAAAGATGCCAGTTGAGTATATAAATTACCAAAAAGTGTTTAATTGACAATAAGTTAAACACTCAGTTCTTAATCAGTTTTTTTTTCTAAACAATTAGAATTACTAGACTAATTCGGTTCCAGTATACTTATTTCAATTTGTGTACAAAATTAAACTTATTGCTCTGAAAAAAAAAGTTTTATTTTAGATCATTTAGGAATAAATTCAGGCAATGAAAAAACTAGCGTGTTTGATTTTTACTTTAAGTGTTCACGGTCATTTATCGGCCAATAACGACCAGATGGTTACTAACCAAGATTTTATCAGGAAAGAAATCGCCAAAGTTTCGGAATCGGCGGATTTTAGCTTTGATGAAGTTAGAAGTATGTTTAGGAATTCCCCACAATATATCGCAACTTGCTATCAGGACTTTGATAGGATGTCCGTTTCGCAGATAAAATTTTTCTCTGACAAAGTCGATCCTAAAGTTAGCTACTCTACACAGATCAATGTGGAGAACGTGGATAACTATGCATTTGATTTAGCAATTAGTATTAAACCTGAAAATTTCTCTAAAAAATCAGTAGGAAAATTGGATCAAAATATCGATGGATTATTAGATTGTAGCGTCTCTGCCCGTGGGTGCGGGGGGCTTTACACTAAAGTTAGTAAAAATATGAGTCTTCAAATTGTACACAAGGACGAGCCGCGCATAGTTGATTCAAGCTTGGATATCAATTGGGTTTATCATATGATTAATAAATCTAAAATGTACGCCGAGATGGATATGGTAGTTACTGTTCCCGGATACGCCTTTCTTTTGGGCTACGAAAAAGGGACTGATTCCTACACTTCCCATTTTTTGTGTGAGTTGAATTTAGAATCAGAAACTATTGATCTGTAGAGCACAGGTCACCTGAGCTAAAGAAAGGATTATTTTGTATTTTATTTACATCTTAATTTTATTTTTTTTCGCACTGACTGTACTGCCAATTAGTCATTCTAAGTATTGGCTTGTTAGGGCTTTTGACTTTCCCAGATTGCAATTCTTTTTCTTGAACCTGTTACTTTTAGTAGTGATGATTTTGTTTTATAGTTCGTCTGCTTTACATATTGCGGTACTAATTTTTGCCGTCTTATCCTGTATTTTCGATGCCTACCGGGTGGTTCCTTACACTCCTTTGTACCCAAAGCAGTCCTCGGATATATCAGAAAAAAATCAAGGTAAATCACTTAGGATACTTTCTTCTAATGTCTTGGATACTAATTTTGAATTTCATAAAATATTGAAACTCATTTTATTTAAAGAACCGGATATCATATTACTTTTAGAGGCAGATGAAAATTGGGTGAGGTCTTTAGTAAAGCTAAATGAAATTTATAAATATCAAGTATTAAGGCCTCGAAGTAATGGTTACGGAATGCTACTTTATTCAAAAGTTGAAATGACCGACGTCAACGTAGAATATTTATCTGATAATGAAGTGCCTTCAATCTTTTTTGATATCAAACTTAATGAACAGCAGATTCATATGATTGCGCTTCACCCCAGACCCCCTGGCTTAAAAGAATCGACGTCTAAACAGCGTGACAACGAACTTAAGCAAACTGAGAAGTGGATTAACAACAACCAATCCAAGCCAACAGTAGTTTTTGGAGACTTCAACGACGTTGCCTGGTCACACACTTCTAGAGAATTTCTTAGGGGTGCTGATTTGTTGGATCCAAGACGCGGCCGTGGATTTTACAACACGTTTCCAGTAAGCCCAAAGTTGTTCTTTTTTAGATACCCATTGGATCATGTATTTCATAGTAAAGAATTTGGAGTGCACCATATTGAAAGGTCCGATGATATTGGTTCAGATCACTTTCCTATGTTTATTGAATTGGGGCTCTTGAATTAGCTCTTTTTATTTTTGTTTAATAAATAAAATCCAAATCCGCCAGCTGCCAATAAAAGTAGACCTATAAGGATTTTTGTAGTTTTCCCACCCGACCTAGTATTGTCATCTTCGTACATTCCCTCATCACCCAATGAGTCACCTAGAGCGCCTCCAACAGGCAACGCATACAAATCTTGCTCTCTTCGTTTCAAGCCATTAGATGAGCCCGCTAGAATTTCATCAGCTGCAATTATTTTTAAGGATTGAATCGCTCTAATAAAATCATTTGCGTACTTTGAATAGTGCTCTTTGTGGGCCGTAAAAGTTACAAGCATCGCAATTTGACCTTTGGTAGTCGCTAGGTACCTGGTGTAGTAGTTTTCCACTTCGCTTCCAAGGTGTAGACCGTCCACCCAGGTTTGTAGGGCAATTTTTCTTTGCTTTACTTGCTTCAACTCTGAAGTGTACTTCTTACCTTTTGAGTTGACTAACTTTCTTGGTGACTTTAAGTGTGCTTCGTAAGCCTGCAAAGAGTCACTTGGCCCCTTTTCTTTGGCCGTTAAAATGATTACAGCTTCTTTCTTTTCATTTAATTTTTTTGCAAATTTGTTTACACAAACCCACTCAGTGCCTTCAAGTTCGCAACCCCAATTACCAGGTAGCTCGAAACTTACATAGGAATTTTGAAAGATTTTTGCAAATACGTTAAGACTCATAAATTGCACTGTAAAAATCAAAGCTAACTTAAAAAAAATGTAGGGTACTTTCATAAAAACCTCTTTGTGATAATCTTATTATGGCACAACAATTAGGATTTAATGAATAGCATCCGGCACAAGCCAGACCTTGTACTAAATTAAATAAGAATTTTTCCAAGTGAATTAAGAATTAATTCAAAAACTCTACAGTAGTTTTTGCCAGCTCCACAGCATCTGATGCTGTTAAAACACGACCAGACTTCACCTTACCTAGAATCTGATTTGACGGGATGCCAGCGCTTTCCAAGATTCTAGCTGTTTGTCCGGCGGTCAAATTTGGATTGATACTACGAACTAAAGCGGCTACTCCACAGGCGACTGGCGTTGCCATAGATGTTCCCTGGGATTCAAAAAAAATTAAGTTCTGTGCATTTTCTATGTACGTTGAGTAAAGCTGACCGTCATAAGGTTTTTTTGCTAAGATATTGAAGTCTTCTCCGCCGTAGGTCGCAAGATTCACTTTATCTACTCCATAATTCGAATAATAGGTTAGTTCGTCGCTGTTGTTAACTGAGGCGACAGTCAAAATATTTTCTAAATCTACGCTGGCTAGGCCGAATGACCTGTTGTCGATATCGATACCCATCGGAAGACCAAAACCAAAGGGTTCGCCATTTCCAGCTGAAGTCACTATCAGCGTATCTTGGTTCAGCGCCATTTTGTAAAGTTCGATCTCTTCTCTGAAAATTTGGCGTTCAGATCCTAAAGACATATTAATTATGTCAGCTCCCATTTTTAAAGCGTAAATAACACCTTTCAATGAAGTTCCAAGATCCATCAACCCGTGATTGTTACCTACCTTAATAGGAAGGATCTTTGCATTCGGTGCAACACCAAAAACTTTGGCAGCAGCTAGTCCTGCTAAATGAGATCCATGTCCCAAATCATCGTAAGGATATTTATCGTCAAAAACAAAATCCCAGCCGTAAATATCATCGATATGCCCATTGTTGTCGTCATCGATGTTATTATCAGGAATTTCATTTTTGTTGATAAAAATGTTTGGAGCAAGGAATGGATTATTATAATTTACACCCGAATCGACAATGGCTATTAGAATTCCGTCTCCTTTAGCGCTTTCGTGTGCTTTGCTTAAACCAAGTTTTTTAATGTAAGGCTGATTAAAAATCTGGGTGTCTAGATGGCCTGTACTTGCACCTAAATATGGGGTGTTGCCTGTTACAGATAGGCTGACAGTCTCGTATTGACAGTTTTTTTTCTGATCTTGAACTATCAGGTAAATTTCGTAGACGCCCATTGTGTCTAGATTTACATCTAGCTCATCTGCGAAATGTCTTTTTACCACATTAGATCCCAAAGGACTGTTGACCACCCATACCAACTTTAAAGAACCACCAATAAAGGCGTGTGGCTGACTTTGCCGAGCACTAAGCCTGATGTTTTCACCTGCTTCTAGCGGTATTTGGCCTCTTAAATTAAGCGATATGGGATCCATCTTAGCAATGGGTTTTAAGCTTTTGTCTTCGCAAGTGGACAGGTCAAAATCAGAGGGTTGATCGTTGGTTTGAAAATTCTTTAGGTTAATTTGGTTTTTAGAACGCGCTTTGCTTCTCAGGTTATTTATTTCTATGAATTCATTTTCATAAATTCTAGATTCAGGAAAATTTTTTCGTAGTGTTTTAAAGTCGGAGTTTAAAACCTCAAAGATTATAAGTTCGTCGTTTGAAATTTCTCTAATTTTCGTATCTGTGTATTTTTCAAAAAAAATGTCTTTCTGCTGATCAGTTGCACCCGCGACCAGAAATCCCAATTCGCTCAAATTTTGGGGGGCACGAGTTAAAATTCGCTCGGAATTATCAGAACATGCGATTGTCCCCATTAGCAAAAGTGTTATGCAAGCATTCACCATCAGTGGTTTAAAAGTGTTAGACTTCATGTCTTAACCCTCCCTATTATTCATCTATTATTTTCACGCCTTGTACGGAAAGTTGTCATCTAAAGAAAAATTTACAGAGCTGATAAGTTATGCTTATACTTTAGTCCAGTTGTAAGATAAATTTTGATAAGCCTAAAATATGGGCGTTTAATCGGAAAAAAAGGAACAAAGTCATGAATTTCCAGCAACTAGCAACCTATTGCACTGTGGTAAGCGAAGGCAGCATGACCGCGGCTGCGGAAAAACTTTTTTTGACTCAACCTGCAGTAAGTCAACAGATCCGAAACTTAGAAGATGAGGTTGGCTCTGAACTTCTTGTCAGGGGTGTTCGCAATGTCAAACCCACTCTTCAGGGTCAGCTTCTATACGACTATGCAAAAAAAATTCTGCAGCTTACAGAACAGGCCGAGGTGGCTTTGCAAGCTATGTCAAACGAGTTAGATGGCGAAGTCAAAATTGGAACTTTGAATTCATTGGGTCTTTATCTGATCAGCCCGGTCATTGGTTTGTTCTTAAAGCACAATTCAAAACTACGCATTAGCTTAAACTATGCTAATACTGACCAGCTGATGAAAGATATTGGCGCTGGTAACGCTGATATTCTAATTATTCCCGAGCCTGAACCTGAGTTTGCTAGTCTATTGGAAAATTTTGATAAAAAGTATTTGATGACTGATGAAATGTGGCTCGTTGGTTCGGGCAGAGACACCTCTCTTCCGCAATCCATAGAGATGAGAGATTACAACAGCGCACCTGTTATAAGATTTAATGACAAATATCTGTCGTTTAAAAATAAACTCGAGGACAAATTAAATGCCGAGGGAATAAAAGTAGATCCTTTGTTCCAATCAGACAACGTAGGTACTTTGAAGCGAGTCATAGAAACTGGAGTCGGCTGGGGGTTTTTGCCTTCGCACAGTATAAAAAAACAAGTTCGCACAGGTCGGTTAAGTCGAGTACAGGTACAGGACATCAGTTTTTCAGCAACAATAAATATGTACTACAAAAAATCAAAAGAAGTAGAAGGCATTGTAGAAGTGTTGTACCGAGCCATTCGTCAACAAGCCCTAGGTTAACTTTGTCCTTAAAATAATGGATCCATAGGTGTTCCAAAGCGTGCAGAAACAATTCGTGCAACCTCGGCAGCAGTTTCTTCTAAAGCGCGATCGGTAACGTTGACTACTGGCCATCTGCGATTTTTTTTAAAAATGTCGTTAGCAAAATCTATCTCTTTTTGTATTTGATCCATATTAGCATAACTGCCGCCAGGGTCTTGGCCAAAATTTTCCAACCGTTTACGCCGAATAGCTCTAAGTTTGTTTTCATCTATGGTTAATCCCACCACTTTTTTTTGATCAATTTCAAAAAGCTCTTTGGGTAGGGGTGAGCCCAGCACTAAGGGTATATTAGCCACCTTCCACCCCTTATGACTCAAAAAAATCGACAGTGGTGTTTTGCTTGTGCGGCTTATTCCTACCAGAACTATATCTGCTTCTGCTAATTGTAGCGTGGTCTTGCCGTCATCATGTCTTACAGTAAATTCAATTGCCTCTATTCTTTTGTAATACTTGTCATCAACAGTTCGAAGAATGCCGGCCTCTGGATCAGAGGAAGATGTGGTTCCAAAAAATTGGTCCAGATTTTCAAGTAGCCCACCTAGCAGGTCGACAGTTGGGATTTCCATTTTCCTCGATTTTTCTTGGATCTCTTTACGCATACTCTTGCTGACAAGAGTATAGACTAGAAATCCGTTCTCTTTTTCAGCTTGCTCTAAGATACGCTCTATTTGGCTTGGGTTTCTAACGTTCTTGAATCTAGACAGTTTTATGTCGATTCCCTCATATTGAACTAATGCAGCTTTAAGCATGCCCATCGCGGTTTCACCGGTGCCATCTGAAATTACAAAAATTTTTTTATTAACAGGTGAGTTTTCATTCATCAAAGTTTATCTGGTTCGCAGGTTATAATCTCTAAATTTAAGCCTTCTAAATCACCTTGAGCTTTTTCTAAGCCTTTGATGAACTCTTGAATTTGATTCTGACCCCAAAATATGCGGATTTTGTCAGTGTCTAATTGCTCTGATTTTCTCTTTAAGTCTTTCAACCAGAAGCTTAAGCCCTTAGAAACGTCAATAGCTAGAACTGCCCTGTTTGGAAAGACATTTTTGGTATCTACTAAAATATCATTTGAAATAAGATCTAAGCTTTCTTTGAATGGTAAAGTTTCTTTTTTGACAATATCTTTTAGGGTAGCTGAAAAACAAGGCTTTTTCTTATAAGACCAAACGGTAAGCTGCGACGAGCAGTACCAATTTAGTTTTTTAAACCAAGAACAATTAGGCGAAGAAGGAACGACCCAAAGATCTGAACCTGGGCTATAGCAAGCTGATAAATAAGAAATTTCTTTTATCATTCTGGCCACTCCGATCCGTCAAAAAACTTTTTGGTCCACTGATCTAACAAGCCATTTATAAAGCCAATTGAATCTTTAGAACTATAAACTTTAGCAATTTCAAGAATTTCATTTATAACTACTTTAGGAGCAGTAATTTTTAGCTCAATCTCGGCAATAGCCATCCTAATAAGCAGTAAGTCAACTAGCGCAAGCCGCTCGATTTTCCAATTATCACTAAAAGTACTTATTGTTTCGTCGATTTTAATTTTATTTTCTAAAATATAAAAAGTTACCTGTTCAATAAATTCAATATCGTTAATTTCGGTTTTTATAAAATGAGATTTAAAAGTTTCAAAGTTGGCTTTCGGCTGAGTCAAAAATTCTTGTTGAAACAGAAACTTTAACCCATTTTCCCTAGAGTTTCTTCTTATACCCATTGAGTATCTCCGCCGATGTTCTCCACAAATTCGTTCACTTCTTTAAATGTCATATATACGCTTGCAAAACGCACATAGGCCACCTGATCTAATTTTTTTAAATCGTACATAACATAACGACCAATCAATTCAGATAATATTTCCTTTTCGCCACGTTGTAGAAGTTTATTACTAATACTATCAACCACAGCTTCAATTTGGGATTGTGCGATTGGACGCTTCTGGCAGGCTGCCATGATGCCACTTAAAAGCTTATCTTTTGAAAACCTCTCTCTTCGTCCATCTTTTTTGAAAATCATCGGATACTCTAACTCCAGGACTTCGTGGGTCGTAAGTCTAGATTTACAGTTTAAACATTCACGTCGACGTTTTATGGCGTGGCCAGTCTTACTGACCCGGGTTTCTAAAACACGAGTATCTTTGGAACCACAGTATGGACATTGCATTTAGATTTACTCCTGGGACAAACTCAAAAAATAGATAGATATTGGTCTGACGTCAAGGTGACGCCTTAGCATTAAATCCCTAAAATAAGGTAATGGGTAAAAGGTTTATAAAATTTCTTTTTCTGTGCTTTGCATTTCTATTGACAGGAAATGTACATGCTGAAACTAAAGCATATAACAAAGCTCAAAAATTTTTTTTTGAAAGTAAAAAGGCAACTTTAAACTACTTGAAAACTGGAAAGGGCTTACAGCCACTTAACCAAGGTCGCAACACTGCTTCTAGACGGCCTTATAATTCTGCTGCTAAAAATAATTTGCAGTATAATGTTCCACAAAAAAATGAACTTAGATTTCTACCAACAAAAGCACTATATTTTTCGATTTTATCCAACACTATAAACGACCAAGTACAGGACAACCCCGAGTATGGTTTAAGCGTAGCGATATCAATTCCAGTTTACTCACCAAATTCATTTTTTAGTTCGGAATTTCAGTTTTCTGGAGACATTAAAAACGCAGGGGACTGGGGCCAGGTCCAGGTTTTGCAAAAAGAAGCTCTTTCCATATACAGAAATGCCGCGGCTCAGGTTGAGTTTTTTATAGGCATGGGCTTTGGGTATGGACATGGATCAAGGTTTGAGTCGGATCAAAGGTTTTACGCACCTTGGGCCACTGGGATTCAATGGAGCAAAACCAACTTAAATGACAAGGTCTTTTACCGTTTCGAGTTCGGATGGACCGGGGATTTTTTCTTTTTAAACAACAATTACAATCAAGGTCTTTTAGCAAACGTTAGTCTAGGCTATAAGTTATAAATGAAATTTTATCGTCCCTTATTCATCGCGCTCGTTGATTGTTTAGAACAAACCATTAATCATAGTAAGGTCTCGACCCGTGTGCTTGAGATGACTTTCCAGAAAAACAAAAAATGGGGAAGTAAAGACAGAAAGAATTTTGCTGAATCGTTCTATGCTATTGTGAAGTGGCAATTGCTTATAAAAAAAATTCTTGAGTCGAAAAATACTGAGTTGGCACAAAGCTGGAACACTATTGCTGTCTACTATTTAACATCCCAAGGTTTTGTCTGCGAATATTCAAGCGAGATGGACGAAGTCACAACTAGCTTAGTGGAAGAAGCTATTTTAATTGGAAAAGAACAGCCTTTGAACATTAACAATTTATCTGAACTGAAAGGTTTTAAGGAACTATCCTTAGATCAACTTTACTCATTTCCGAAAGAACTACATGTGAGACTTGAGCAGGAGGGTATTTCTTTAAAATCATTTTATGAGGAGTCTCAAGCTCAGGCTCCACTTTTTGTAAGAGCAAACACACATGTTAATACAGTTGCCGAACTAAAGAAGTATTTAGAGGAAGAAAACATATTAAGTGAATTCGTTGAGCTAGCTCCCTATGGCTTGAGAATAGATAAAAAAAGCAATGTGTTCAGAACAAAAGCTTTTAAAGAAGGGCGCTTTGAAGTCCAGGACGGCGGATCTCAGCAAATTTCTGTTTTCTCACAGCCCAAAGCTGGTGACTTCATCATCGACGCCTGTGCTGGCGGCGGGGGTAAGTCCTTGCATTTGTCTAATCTTGTAGACAACAAAGGGCGCGTACTAGCAATGGACATACACGGATGGAAACTTGAAGAACTAAGAAAACGAGCCCGAAGAAATCTTTGCCACAACATTGAAGCCAGACTTATAGATGGGACTAAGACTATAAAGCGTCTAAAGGATAAAGCAGATCTTTTGCTTTTAGACGTACCCTGCTCGGGTTCAGGAGTTTACAGAAGAAATCCAGACGCAAAGTACAAGTGGACGGAGCAAAGCTCATACGAAATTTTAGAGCTTCAGAAAACGATTTTTTTAGGTTACTCCTCTATGGTAAAAAGTGGAGGCAGGCTAGTTTATTCAACTTGTAGCGTACTACCGTCAGAAAACCGTAAACAAGTCGAGAATTTTTTAAGCGCTAATTCTAATTGGAAGTTACAATCAGAGAAAACTATAGCAGTCGGAGAGAATAAATTTGATGGTTATTACATGGCTCTTCTAAGTAAAAACTGAAGCCTTGGGCCTTGAGAAATAATAAAAGAAAGGTCACAATATAATCATGGGTAATGCAGAGACTATTTTACAGTACAACGGATTTTTATTAATATTTAGTGCCATCGGTTTTCTACTATCTTTAATGTGGGTTTTGCTGGCCGAAAAAAGTAAGCGCAGTTCTGATGACGGTCATTTGACTGATAAAGACTTGTTTGATGAGCAAGTCTTTTATGATGAGTTTGAGAATATCGAAAATCCATCAAAAAATTTAAAACCTATTTTCGAAAATATATCTCCCGTCAATGATGAGACAACAATTAGTAATTCTAACCAGACTCAAAAAAGCTTTTCCAAAGAAAAAAATCTTCCCTCGTTTCCAACTTTAAAAAAAGAGATCGAGGATACCCTTGAAAGTAAGCCCTCGCAGGACAGTGGCGTAAATGATCTTTTAGGTGAAATAAAAAAAGAAATTAAGAACAACACTAAAGGAAGAAGACGCAAAAAAAAATAAATACCAATATAGTTAAGGTGAAGTTATGTCTAGACTTTTTTTATTAATTTTTTTAGGTTTCTTTTCATTTGCTGTTAAAGCGGATATTGCGAATATTTCGGGCTCAAATGACTATGATATTGCCGAAGGTCTTACTTATAAAGACTTATATAGAGATTACATTTCGATGGACCAAAAGTGGGTACTTTTTAAAAAAATCAGAGCAGGAAACCCAAAGTTCGCAAAGAAAGTTTATTTGTCATGCATACAGTCTTTGGACTGGTTCCTGCGATCTGGAGGCCTGCAATTTTTAGCTTCTCTTGATCCAGAGCTTGCTCGTCCAAAAGCTTTGCAGCTTTTAAATGAAGACCCAGCTTTGATGGTACGCTCGGCAGCTTTAAGTGTTCTTGAAAGTATAGGCCTAAATAAGCATAAAAATGAGTTGTGGACAGTTCTAAAAGATGCAAAAAATTTTCACAAGGGTCACAGCTTGTGGATCAGAAAAGAAATTGCAAAAAATCTTTTAAAAATAACTAATCCCGAAGATAGTCATCTTTGGGTGACTTTATTAGGTGATAAAGATCCTGGAGTGGTTACTTTTTCTATTCAAGCTTTAGAAAAATATAGTGGCTACGTCATGGGTAAAGCCTCTGACTCAATGGACGTAAAAGCAGATCTTTGGCGGCAAAAGTATAAAATCAATTAAAGTCTAAATTAAGACTGCATAAAACTTAACGAGAGGTCATAACATGAAAATTTTAAACTCTTCGATTAAAACTTCGCAATTTGAAATCCCCAAGCTAGGTCTTGGAACTTGGCAGTTAGAAAATGAAAACTGCTCGAACATCGTATGCAAGGCCTTATACGACACCACCCCATCTGCACTAACGCTAGCTTGGCTTATGACTAAAGATGGGGTGGCTGCTATTCCTAAATCATCATGCGTTATGCACTTAAAGTCTAATCTAGATAGCCTAACTCTTAAAATAGCTGATGAAGATATTAAAACCTTAGATCAGTTGGCAAAAGTTAATCAAAGAATGATTGATCCGGATTTTGCGCCAACATGGTAGAGCAGTTTTTAACCTTATATCAGATTTTAAAATGCTGGAGCTTATTCTTCTTTATAATTACTGTGACTATTACTGCACAGGCAGCTAAACTAAAAGTTGAACAGTCAAACTTTGTGCAAGACCTTATAAAAGGTGCTGAAAAAACCGCTGACTACGGTAAGCAAGGTCTTAAGAAAGTTAATGAAATTAGAAAAAAGAATCCAGACCTACGATCTTCTCGGCCTCACAATATTATGGCGTCGTTTACAGGAACAGCTACATGGATACCTGCAAAACTTGGTATAAGCTACACCTATAGTCCAGATGCAACCGAGAGCTGGGAAATCTCTTTTAACAGAGGAAAAATATCTACACCCTTTTTTATTCCTGATTTAGGAAGTATTTCAGATTCTCATATTTCACTTTTGTATAGGTCATATTCAAATCGTAATAGCTTTTCAATTATATATGGGCTGAATTACTATGAATTTGATGCTCACCTTAGTCGAAAGTATTTATCTTCTATAAGCAGTGGTGACCCCTCTGATTTCAATGTTCTAAATGTACAATCTATAGGTGCGACAGTAGGTTTAGGGAATCGGTGGCAATTTGAAAATGGCTTATCACTGGGCGTAGATTGGTTTCATCTGAATGTACCATTAAACGTTTTTAAGACAAAAGCTGCTTATTTATCTTCAGATGCGGATCAAGCTGACAAAAATGAAATTGAAAATGTATTAGATATTTTGAAACGGGTTCCTACCTTCGATTTTTTGAAACTTCAAATAGGTTACACCTTTTAAAATTTTTAAAGCTCAATAAATAAAATGAAATGAAATATTCATTGGGATCGTCAGCTAACTTTTAGTTAATTTCTACGCGATTTAAAATCTGGTTAATTTCAATCTCTCGTTTGATCTTATAAACTAGTCGAAGCTCTTCCCAGGGCTCAATTACAATAGACCTCTCTGAACCAAGAAAATCCATGGTGACCGTAGATTTTTTTAATATCTGCAGTTGGGTGCGGGTCGAACTGGGTTTGTAGAATTGAAAAGTAAGTGTTTGACTATAATTATCCTCTATTTTTTTTTCGAATGGAGGCTGCCAGAACTGCCCAGGTTTTAAGGGTGTTGTTCTTATTAACCCTGCTCTTTTATCGTTGGTCTCTAAAGGGTAAGATCCCAGCACCACCTGAGCGGCTCCCCATACGTCCTTATACTTATAATTAAAAGTGTAGTTTTTTTTACTAGTGGTGTCTGACGAATTCGAAAAAGCTGTAGCTGTCAAAAATTGAAAAATTAGAAAAAGAAGAGCTTTATCGAACAAAGTCATTTTATAAATAAACACTGTTTCGAGTTACAAAATCTGAGATCTTAAAGAGCTCATTTGAATCAACGGGGATGGATGCCATATCACCAGCAAACAAAGTTAAGTCTACCCTATAATTACGATCTGATCTTTTTTGAAAATTGAGCCCTTTCAGGTCAATACTTGCAGGCCATGAACCTAAAAAAACCTTGTTAAGAACTTTTATTTCATCACCAGAGCCATTTATTTCTACGACACTAATCGAAGCACCATATTCGCTTAATCCATCACTAGAAGGCAAATTGTAAACAATTACATCGGAAATCAACCTTATATTATCGATAAATCCCAACAGCTTATTGGTCCATAGATTCATGCTTCGAAGCTGAAAGCTCATTCTATGTTTAAGTTTTGAAGTCGATTCGGAATCAGCGAACGATTCATGGATCAAACCACTAAAAATTTGAGTGTCTAACCCTGTTACCTTAAAAGATTTTTGTTTATTCCTAGGAAGAATCGTTAAGTTATTGGCCAACATAATATCTGACTTTTTATCTAGGGCTACAACAACAAAGCTGTAGTCTTGATCGAATTGAGTCGGAGAAGTTATCGTAATTTTATCAGAGTGTTTTTCTAGTCCTGCTTCTAAGTTTAATTCAATAGTTTTTACATCATCCGTCACATCCAAAACATAATCTGAAAACGATAAAATATTGAACCTGTCAGCTAATTTTAGCAGAGGCTGGTCGTTTCTAAAACCCTTCACCACATCTTGAAAAGGGAATTGACCATGTATCAGAACTAAACTTGTATCCTGATTTTTTTCGAACTGAACTTGGTAACTTGGTTTTTCCAAATTAATAGATAAAATGTATCTTTCTTTTTGCTTTGGTAATGCAACATTTGAAGGAACTAAAATATCATTACCAATGATAGAAATAGAGTCAAACCGGGTACTCATTAAGTCTTTCAGCTCGATTTGAAATAAGTCAGATCTTTTGAAGCTTTTGAGCACTAAACCAAAATCAGCAATGCCATCTCTTTTAAGCATTCCAAATCCAAAGGCATCTCCGTAAACCGTTAACCCGCTATTTGGCTGACTTGCAGTGAGGCTTGCGATCTTTTGGCGAGGGAAGTCTGTGCCGTTTTTACAACTCATTAAATTAAGGGATAAAAATAACAGGCTAACAAGACATAACCCACTCATAATGCCCTCCGTGACAAATGTTTACCCATAACCCGATACTCAGCTATGATTTTATAACCTAAATGCAAGTATTCAAGCTCTAAAAAGATCTATACTTTAGTCGTCAAAAATTTAAAAAATTGATTTTGAAGCACCTTCTCCGGTCACAAACACCGAAGCACTTTGTTGGACTTCATTTAGAAAGTTTTTCAATTGCCATTGGACATCGACTTGCATTCCAGCAATGGGATCGTCCTTAGTGCCCATGTTAACTAGGGATGCGACTTCAACACTGGCGTTGAACTCTTGCATCCAAAACGCGTAGACATCTGAAGGAAAAACTTGAACATGAGTCAGGTATTTACCTTTTCCATTCAATGAACCACCGTAAGTGAAAATAACGTCGAACTGAAACTTTGCAAGCGAAAAACCAAAGGCATTATCGAATTTAGTCTTAACCCTAAAAACGTTTGGCATTTGCCAAGTTTCCAATTCATCCCAGCATTTGACGCCCTGGGGAAGTGCATTTGCTGAGGGGCCGACATTAATATTAATCACAGGTTTACCTGCCTTCACAATAGTCCAAATTTTCGATCCTATATTTATTAATCCATCGACTATCTTATTACCCTCATCAACTATATCTGTTACATCTTTGGCCATCTCTTTGTAAGGGGTAACCGGAGAAGCATCCCCAGTGTCAAATATGCTACCAAGATTAGTATCCTGACAGCTAATGTGTTGGTTACCCATTAGTTTCAAAATGTTTTGGTACTCAGTTGGGCTAACGTCAACGACCTCAGTTTTGCTGTCTGTGACCCTGAAAAATTCTTCGTTGTAAGATGGCTTTGCTAGCGAAATAGCTGCGCCAAAAGTGATTAAAAAAACACTTAAAGATGCAATTTTTTTTATATCCTTTACAAATAACATATTAAAATCCCCCCGGACTTAAGGCTCGTCAATGAGCTCAGGTTAAATTGTCATAAGATTTAGGCAGTCTGGTCAAGGTTGATTGGCAATTAAACAGGTTCATATTGCGTCGCGCTCTGAGTTTGACACAAATATGACGGTTTACTTTTTTTGAAAAACCTTGCCAATCATGATCTCCAAGAACTTTTATAGCTTTCGACTGGCCCACTTTGATCTTTGCATCTTGAAGAGATATAAGCAGAGGGTATAAACACTCATCTCTAGGATTTATATTGCTTAATTCTGAAATAAACGGTCATTCAATCAGCGATGGTTTTAAACAGCGAAATATAAAATTAAATGATGGCCAACTTAAAGCAGTCGAGCTGTTGGACTCAAATGAAAATGTCTTTTTAACGGGTCACGCCGGAACGGGTAAGTCGTTTGTGCTCAATCACTATCAAAGGCAACTTCAGCAACCTTTACCTATTTTAGCAAGCACTGGTGCTGCGGCGGTTTTGATTGATGGGCGAACTTTCCACGGTTACTTTGGCTTAGGCATAATGGAGGGCGGTCTTCAGCGAACCATCAAAAAAGCCGTAGGTAACAACCGCGTAAGAGCACGTCTAAGAAATGATTTTGCAGTGATTATCGATGAAATATCTATGATTCACCCCGACGCCTTTGAAGCTGCAAACCAAATTGCTAAAATTGTCCGTGAAAGCGATGCTCCTTTTGGGGGCTTAAGACTGATTGTGGTGGGCGACTTTTTGCAGCTACCGCCGATCACTCCTTACAACCAATCTGTGCAATGGTTATTCAATATGGATCTTTGGAAAGCTTTAGAATTTAAAGAAATTTATTTAAAAGAAACTATGAGAACAGATGAAAAAGATTTCATAAATATTTTGAACTGCATTAGAGAGGGCTGTGTCACTGATGAAGTCGAGACTTTTCTAAACTCTCGGTTGAAAAAAATTGAAGAAGATTTTAATGGAACTGTCTTATTCGGGCGCAGGAATCAAGCCGAAAGCTATAATATAAAAAAACTGAGCCAAATCGAAAGTGCGGAGGTGCTTTATGAAACTGAGGTGAAAGTAGCACCTAAAGTTCAAAAAACTAAAGAATCATTACTGTCCCTATCGCCGCTTCCAAAATTATTGAAGCTTAAAAAAGGCGCGCTTGTTATGCTTAGAAAAAACGATCCGGACCTAAAGTTTGTCAATGGATCTTTGGCAAGAGTGGACAGGCTTTTAGAGCAAGAGGTTAAAGTGACTCTTTTGTCTGGTGTAAAGGTAAATCTGTCTAAAGAAGAATTTCATATTTTAGATCCTGACGGCAGGAAAATGGCAACTATAACTAATTTTCCGATTAGTCTTGCGTGGGCCTCTACGATTCATAAATCACAAGGGGCTTCAATAGATTGCATTCATGTTGACTTGAGAAATCTTTGGGAGTGTGGTCAAGCCTATGTAGCTCTTAGCCGAGCTAGGTCGCCTGAAAATTTGTATATAGAAGGATGGGCTACCAAAAGTATAAAGGCAGACCAGAACGCTGTTAGATTTTATAGAAATTTGTGGAAATAGCCATGATTGTAAGTTAGTTAATTAGGCTCTATCCAAATTTTTTACTTCGAGGCAAATCTTAATGAATTTTAAACCTGCAATTTTGATATCAATGATTTTAATGGGTGCAGTTCCCACGTTTGCTCAGGATGCCAGTGAAGAGCTAGCTAAAGAGACTAAAAACGCCTTTAAAAAGAGATTAAAAGAAGATAATAATGCCAACAAATTGCAATATTCTTTTTTTGCTCATAAGCCATTTTATATTTTGCCATACTCTTACAGCTTTAACCCCACCAGAAGATCAGACACTTCACTAAGCGAGGTAGATCGAACCGAGGTCAAATTTCAATTCAGCTTTAAGCTAAATATTTTGGACAGTTTTTACAACGATTACCTAAGACTTTCTTTTGCGTATACGAATCTATCATTTTGGCAACTGTATAATATTGATAACTCTAAGCCATTTCGAGAAACCAATCACGAGCCTGATTTTTTTTTGGAGTTTAAACCAGATGGAATCTCTTCACTGAAAAACAGTACAATTTATAGACTTGGTGTTGTCCATCAATCCAACGGCCAGAACGTAGAACTTTCCAGAGGGTGGAATAGAGTCTACGCACAAATTCTAACGGAACTTAAATATACGAATTTATCCTTAATGGTTTGGGACAGAATCCCCGAGAAAGCCAAAGAGTCTCCGACCGATCCAGAGGGTGATGACAACCCAGATATTACGGATTTTATGGGTCATTTTGAGCTGCGAGCGAGTAGCAAATTTAAAGAAAACACTTTAAGTGTTATTTTAAGAAATAACTTGCAAAAGAATAATCGGGGAGCTGTTGAGATGAGCTTTAGTTTCCCAATTGGTACGAAATTCAAGGGTTACTTGCAATACTTTAACGGGTTTGGGGAAAGCTTAATAGATTATGATAGCTCAATTCAAAGATTCGGTGTGGGAATCGTAATGGCTGATTGGCTTTGAGATTATTGTGACCTGTTGTTCTTGAAAATTCAGATGGGTATCAATGGCCTCACCAGAGATTAATTTAAAGCTTACGTTGTTGTCTCAAGAGCTAGCAGAAACCGGCTATTTCATTTGTGATGATCTGTTAGAAAGAAATGAAGTTGTTAGACTTATAAATACTTTCAATACAAAAAAAACTGAATTGAAACCTGCGTCCATCGGTGCCGGTTTGAAAAAAGTAGTTAGCCCTAAACTTAGATCAGATAAAATTCTTTGGTTAGATGAAGATGACTTGGAACTAAAGTCTTATTTTTCATTAATCACGAATATAGCTAAAATTTTAAAATCTGAATTGTTCCTACCAATCCGACAGACTGAAACACAAATGGCAATTTACGAAAAGGATCAATTTTATGCTAAACATAAAGACAGACATACTCATCAAGGGCACAGATGGGTGACGGCCGTTTACTACCTGAACGATCATTGGAATTTGCAAGATGGTGGTGAACTAAAAATATACAGCAAATCAGATCTAGAAACTTCCAAAGTTATTGAGCCCATATCTAATAGACTTGTCGTTTTCTTTAGCGATTTAGAGCACGAGGTGCAAATTACAAATGCACCCAGAAAAAGTTTTACTACTTGGTTTAGAGACGACATAAGGTGATTGCAAGGCTAAATTTAAATAAGTCTTCAAACTACTGTTAGGGACAATCTACTTTGCTGTTCCCATCCAAGGCAAAATAGAGATGGTCAACTGGAAGCTGATCTCTTAAGTTCCATTTACAAGCTAGGTGTCCTTCAACTCTGGTTCTTTCTGCCTGTGAAAGTTTTAAAGAGAAACTTAAAATTTCTTTAATATCGTAATTTGCTCTGTAGTTTTTTGCACCCGAAGCGTGATTGAAACAGCCTAAGTTTTTCCATCCACTAGTTACTGTTTGAGTTTCACCACTGACGATTTGAAGGTTAGATGTCAAGTTATTTGCTCCGATGTTTTCCCCATAATTTGAAAATAAACCGCCATTTAATGCAATACGTCCTTGGTCATTGCCTGCTCCATCAAAGCTTATGGTGTAGTTTTGCGCTGTAGATAGGAAAATGTACCTAGCTGGATCAGCACTGCCGTAAAGTCCGTGAATTCCACCCTGAGCAGTTTGCGCACTTTCAATCACTACGAAAAATGAGCCCACATCAACTGGGGGCATTTCAAAACATTCGCCTTCGCTATTTGGGGCTGCCTCACCTTGAAACACTACTGCCATACTTGAGGAGTAAATGGGTCTGTTGAGTCCAACGGCTGTTGCATTTTTGTTCATGGGGCTTTTATCTAGCCAACATCCCACTGGGTCCCCATTGGCAACGCCTATACCTGTACAGCTTTCACTCTCAAAAATAGTCTGAGAGTCTGCGGAGTCTAGCCATTGAGAAAGGCCTGCTTGGTGTTTTAAGTCATAGGTTTTCCAACCTATCGACGAAGTCACAGTAGATTTATTGTTTGAGCTGTCAGTGGCTCTGATTGAGACATAGTGAACCTCATTGAATCTAGAGGTAAAATCAAATCCATCTATTCCATCAATGACCTGATAGAAATCATTGCCAGCAGCATCTGGGACTAGCTGCCAACCAGTAAGATTATCCAAATCACCAGTATCAAATCCATCACCATCTTCGTCGAAACCTATTGCCAATTCATACTGAACAGGCCCCTGATCGTCAGTGCTTGGACTTGCAGACCAATCAACAGTCACAGATCTGTCATTAGCGGCGTTATTTGAAGTGATATTTAGCACTCCGACAGAAGTGGGGGGAGTGGTGTCAGCAGCCCCTGGATTGAAATAGGAATCAGCACTGGGGACTCCACCTAATGGATTGGAGCAAGCCGTTACTGAAGCAAGGAAGAAGAAAGCCGTCAATAAAAGTGAGTAATCTTTCATACACTACGTTTCGAGCTTTCTTAAGTGAGACTTAAGTAAAAATTAAGAAAATATTAAATTTTGTTAACCGTTTGCCAGTTATAAGAGTCACGAACCGAGCCACCCAAAGAGATCATTAATATTCGTTGTGTTTTTGTTGCACTTAACTGGCCAGTTCTCAGAAATGAACCACCAAATTAACCGCCAGAATAAGGTAAATTGGTATGATGCTAGATGTCTTCGGATCCATCTTCTTTGTATGTGCTGTCGTGGTCGGGATGAAGGGAAATAAAAATCATATATTGTTCGTCCCTGCAGACTCTGGCTCTAAATTTTCTTGATCGATTTGATGAATTGGTCAAACTCGGAGTCTTGAAGTTCTGTAAGTTCATTTTGCAGCCTTGGAAAATCAAGATTACAAATTGCTTTTTCATGCTGGGCAGAAATTAGCTTTTTACTTTTTGGCACGAGCTTGTCTGTGAACTTCTCTACGAGCTTTGATTTTATCTAGGACTTTTGAAGAGTCTGTCTTTTGAGAAGTGTTTTTTCCTTCCCAATCATTAAACTCATTTAAAGACTTCTGGGCCTCTGGAGTAAAAAAGACTTTCTGGTTATCAGGTGTGAAGCTCCCAGATTTAATGACTAGAACGCTGTCTGAGACGGTCTCAATGACTATATGCTTACCGGCCCATTCTTTACCAATACTGATTTGCCCGTTGCTAGCAACAGTTAATAACTTTTGTTTGGCACCCATAAGGCCCTCCAAATTTTTCATAATTACATGAATTCCTAAATTAAGCAATTCCTATTTTATTAATCGGTAAGCTTTGGGAATTTCTTTAAGTTTTAAATAGCTAAAAAGCCTATTTAATATAGGCACTTATGTTTTTTTAAGGTGCTGATGCTTCAGCCTTAGCCAGGCTTGAATGCTTTTCCTAAAATTAAACTTTTATTTTAACCTATCTTTTCTAGCGCTTTTTTTCTTTTTTCAACTTCAATGAAATCAGATTCGTTTTCATACCCATTAGGAAATAAAAGTTGAAGTGGGTTTAAGCCCATGTAAGCCGCAAGCTTTAAAGCTACTTTAGAGCCAACTTCAACACTGTCGTTTTCAATACCGCTTAAATTTGATTGGGGCATCTTGCAAGCATAAGACATATCTTTTTGTGAAACCTTAAAGGCTTCACGCCAAGATTTTATTATTGTTCCTGTCGTTGTTTGTTTTTTAAAAAGTTTTTCTGGTTTCATAGTTACTCCTATTTTTTTAATATTATTTTTTGTAGTTGTGGGTCTTTGTAATTCTGGCAATTTGAATTAAAACTTTATCGCCCACAATTTCATAAATAATTCGCCCTCTGTTTGAAAATGAGGAAGACCGATAGCCTAGCCACTCATGCTCTAAAGCGTGATCATTCCAAAGCCCACCTCTTCGAATAGATTCAGGGCCGCTTAAACTCACACTTCTAATCCACTGCTGAATAACTTCAAGCTCACTGGAGGTAAATACACCAGAGTTTTTCATTTCTGTGACCTCATTTTCTACTTTTTTAGACTCAAATTGAACCAACCACATTCCTTAAATATACTATAATTAGTATATTAAATAAAGTAATATTTTGCTTCAAATCGAATATAAGTGGTATTGACGAAAATTTAGGGACCATCATGTGCGGTTTATTTGTTAATAGTTTCATTGGAAAACATTTCAAAATCGTTGAACAGGAAAGAGCTTTAATCTGGATTATGTTAATCAAAGTCCTATGAGGGTTCTGGGATTTCTAGTCATATTTTTTGTGAATACAACTTTGGTTCATGCCAATCATTGCGTGAGCTTTTTGTCGCCATCAAGCCCAGATACAGAGTCTAAAAAGCCAGCCCTAATAGAAGTAACTGACACCGAGAGTTTTTTTGAAGCTATGACCCAGGGACTTATTCTAAACAAAAACCAATCAAGCCTTTTTGAGTTTTATCGCACTCGTTTTGGCGACCCTAAAATAAGTGTGGATAATCAAACCTTAGTTTCTGTCTTACAAATTCTTGCAAAGCATCCCGAGCTAGATAAACCTCTTTTTCGTGAACAGATTTTAGAGCGTGTTGCAAAAGTTTATCAACCCACAAAAGAACTCAAGTCCTTCATTCAAAAACAACTGCGTTCAGCTGGCCAAATGCGTAGCAACCTTTTTCAAATTGATGCTAATCTTGGGTACTGGAAAAAGCTAATCCCTGCTGATAATCCAGAGCTTTTCAATCGTATACTTAATTTGATTGCCAATGAAAAATCCAAAGAAATTTTAAAACAAACAAACTCAGATACATCCACTGCAAATAGTAAGGCTTTATTTCATGCTTTAAGGCATTATAGGCGATGGTTAAAAACCCAACCAGATTCACAAAAGTATTTAGAACGAGTTCAGCAAGCCATGGTGGATTTGGTTCATGTCGCTGGCTTTTTTAATTCAAATCTTGTGGATCATTTTAAAACCCCGGATGCCATCCAGCAGATTCATGCCTATCGAAAAATCTTAGATGCTCGAGAAGAGCTAGCTATGGAAATAGGTGGAGGAGGTCACCTTTCAGAACTTCAAGAGATATTTGGTGTGCTTTCACCTACGGGGATAGACCCTAAGCTTGCTAGAAGAGATCCAACCACAAATGAAGATGGCTTAACTTTAAAGCTTGCGCAGTTTGAAAGAGAAGCCTTAGAGAGTGAGTTTACATCAAAACCTTTAGAGGCCATTCGAATTAGATCTCTTTCCATCATTGAGGCGCCTTTTAGATCTTGCCTTGGGGGGTCAGATTGTTCGACTAGGACTTATTTTTCAAAAGCCTTAGATCCAAACTTTTATTATTTCACGATGACAGATCATCAAAATTACTCTTCAGGTCACATCACAGTGGTGCTTGGCACAGCAAAAGATGCTGAAGGTAAAGAGGTTCAAATTGCCTTCATTGATAAAATTCAAAATGTGCCTAACGACGTGTTACCAATTTTTTTAGAAGGTGTTAGAAGATCTTTAGCTGAACAAAATTACAAACTTGTAATGCCAAAGGAAGTTGGTAACGAAAATGGACTTTCAAATATTGAAGGCACTCGAAGTTTTGTCCGTACAACACTCATTTCCACTTACATTAAAGAGTTAAGTGAGTTTGTGCCACAACCTAACGATTATAAGTTTGATAGCAAATACTCCCGTGCTTACAACGGATTATCGGTTCTACTTGTTGAGCCCCAAGATTTACAAAATGATGTAAGGATTAGTCCTGGGGATCTTCACGCGCCACGAGCAGCGCCAACAGAATTAAATATAGATTTACTCTTAGAACCTATTCTGCGGTTGGGAGAGTCCCAACAGGAGGCAGATCTTTTACAGTATCTTGCACTTTCACAAAGTGTGGAAGGCATTTCAAAGTTTGGCTTTGATGTTGAACAGTACTGGGAACAGGTTGAGTCTATCTTTCAAAATACAACAAGTGATGCTATTAAAAAGCAGGCTTTGTATGCTTTAATTTTAAATAGGCAAAGAGATGTGTTGTTGGTTGAGACCAACTTTACGCCTGAGCTTTGGCAGCAACTTTTGGGTGAAGTTCCAAATTGGGCCAGTAGCTCTAACCAATCCAGAAAAATGGCTTGGGAACGGCTTTCTAGCTTTGATTTTAGCTTTCTTAAACTACCTATTGATGTGGTTAAACTTTATCTAAAATCGCCATTTATCAATATAAACTCTAAAATTAATAGTAGCGGAAATTCAGTTTTATTTAGTGCAATTACTTCCAAAGCTTCAATAGATGTAATAAATTTGCTTTTAAATACACCTGGTATTGATGTTAATTTAAAAAATAATGCTGGTGAAACTGTTTTAATTGCTGCATCTGAAGCGGGGAATGTTGAGGCTGTAGAATTGCTTTTAAAAACACCGGGCATTGATATTAATTTAAAACGTAATGAAGGAACGACAGCTTTAATGTTGGCTGCTAAGAATGGTCATTTAAATGTGGTCCGGTTATTATTAAACGCACCAGAGATCAACATAAATGAAAGTTATGATTATGGAAAAACGGCTCTAACTTTGGCTTATGTTAGTGGTCATAAGAATGTAGTTGATTTTCTGATTTCTTTTCCAGGCGTAGATATTTCACCGGCTTTAAACTACATAGTAGAAAAAGAGGATGTTGCCATATTTAAAAAGATTTTAGCTTTGCCCAACTTTAAAAAAGCAACTTTAGGGCCCTTAGCAGTTGTAATGGCCATGTATAATGACAGACACGATATTTTTGAAGTTCTGCTTCAAAATCCGGAAATTGATATAAATAGCTCTGTATGGTATTTGAGAGAAGATAATAGCCCCCTTCATTCTGCAACTGGGATGCAAAAATTAGAATTCTTAAAAATGCTTCTTAACAATTCTAGATTAAATGTAAATTTAGCCCCGGCCCATGGTATTTATCGACCCACCGCCCTTCATAAGGCGGCAGAAATCGGAAACCAAGAAATAATTAAACTCTTATTCAAACATAATGATATCGATCTGAATGCCAAAGATAAGCTTGGAAAGAGACCTATTCATTATGCCAGAGAATTGGAAGTAGTTAGGTTGTTCACCGCGAATCACGGTGTTGACATCAATGCCAGAGATTCAAACGGATGGACAATGCTACATCTTGCAATTGCCTTCGACTCAACTGAAATAGTTAAATTTCTTTTGCAGCAAGGGAATTTGGACCTAAATATTCGAGACTGTAATAATGATACTCCATTGCACTTGGCTATTAGAAGGGGAAAATTAGAAATTGCAAAACTGTTGATTGGTGATCAAAGGGTTTTAGTTGGCTTGAAAGGAAGTTTCGGTATGACAGCTCTTGAGATGGCCAGGCAACAAAATCATCAAGATCTTGTTGATAAACTTATTGGGCGTGGTGCAGAGGAATGATTTTATCACTTATTTTTTTATTAAAACTTCAAACTTCATGGGCAGATCCACAGGTTAGTAATAGGCCGGATGTTTTGTACGTTCATTACGATCAAAACTTTAATGTTTGGCGAAGAATTAAAACAGCACTTAAAGACAAATCTGAAACCTTAGATATTGAAGCAATAGAACAAAACGGGTTGGATGATGTTCTGATGTCTTCTGAATCCAGAAAACCTAAAAAAGTCTTACTAGTTGAATTGGATTTGGATGATTCAGAACTTGCCTCTGAATTTATCGAAGGTGAAGTTATAACAAGAATTACAGGTCCTAATGGTGGACGGCTTATTCCGGTTTTCAAAAAAGATCTAATTAGATATTTAAACAAAGGAACTGTTATTGGTGAAACACAAGCCTATAAGCTTTTAGGACGAAGTTCGTGGTATTTAGCACCAACAGTTGAGGGGTATGGGGGAGTGTTCTTAAAAAAAATACAGAATATTCCTCTTTATCAAGATAAGGCCGGTCGTGCACTTTTTATGGTGGACTATTTGCAAAGTGGTCTTAGTTTTTTGCCTGAGGACTTACAAAACATTTTTGTACCTGAACAAATGCGGGTGAGTGTTTCCACCGAAGCTTTTAGAAAAGATATTTTTGTCTTTAGATCTGCAGAAGCCATTCACAGTTTGGATTCAACGACCCGAATATTTCCCCTTCATGGACTATTAGGAACAAACATCACCGGTGAGATTCAAAATTTAAAACCTTTGGCAAAACTAAGTGGACTTAGTGAAAAGCAGTGGAAACATAAATATTTATATTCGGAACTTGCTCGAATAACGGCTTACTTGCATTTGGTTTTAGGTGTTTCTTTAGAAAATCATACGCAAAATGTCTTGGCTGAAGTTGATATGCAATCAGGTGAACTAAAGCGTTTGTTACTGCGGGATTTAGGTGATGGGGTTATGAATCCCATTGTAAGGTTAGCATGGGGTGGTGATTTAAAAGTATTGAATCAAAGTTGGTCAAAATCTAGATTTAAAAATTTGGCTTACCACAGTTGGATTGAACCTACAAAAACAGAGTTAGCAGAGATTGGATTTAATACTGCTGTGTATACAGGGCAAAGTCTAGATAGCCATGGCAGGACATTTCGGGACCGCTTGGATGGTAATATTGAATTTATAAATAATTATTTAGCTTGGGCGGAAAAAATTATTGATTCAAGAATCAGTTTGTCGGCAAGTGCGAGGGATGTTTTAGAATCCCTAAAAACAGCTAGAAAGACAGAAGATATTATAGTTTTACAAACGGATACTAAGCGCGGGCGAATAG
Organism: uncultured Pseudobdellovibrionaceae bacterium; assembly: GCA_963803705.1. Taxonomy (GTDB): domain Bacteria; phylum Bdellovibrionota; class Bdellovibrionia; order Bdellovibrionales; family UBA1609; genus JAMLIO01. Next base: position 84,443 of record CAWDNU010000002.1, read on the forward strand.
ACAGTGCCGTTGCATTTATCATTGAAGAGATTTATCAAAAGAGCTTGGATAAATTACTTTCTAAAAAGTTAAGCTTTGGTTTACAGGGCCAATCTACAACATCAGCAAAACGTCGACGGTTTCAAAAAGCAATTGCAGAAAACCGTGTTGCCTATGTAAATCAGGAGGCAAGAAATCAGTTAGTCTCACGATTTCAAAAAACCTGGCTAGGTGAAAAAATCTCAGGACTTTTGCCTGGCAGTCATTTTTTTTCGGGCTTACCAAAAGATGTTAAGCTTGTAGAACGTTCTGGAAAAATTTGGGCTTTGGATGAATCTGGAAGTCCAATGGCAGTGGAATTTATTAAACTTTCAGATCTAACCCCTAAAGAGATTAGATCTTACGAAACCAAAGAAATCATTAGAAATGTGCCTTTTAAATCAAGCTGCTCAAGTTATTTAATCCAATAAATCTAGTTATTAACCCTGCCAGTTTTGTACAAATTCATTTCTATAAGGATTGTTCTCGTCTTCAGAATAAGGGCTTAGGCATTCTAAATGCTTGTTTTTTCTAATGAACGCGGTGCTCTATGTAGTTGCGTGAGGTGATCCAAATGTTTCAGGGTCATACCGTTTGACGAATGGTAGCGAGGGAGGGACTTGAACCCCCGACACCCGGATTATGATTCCGGTGCTCTAACCAGCTGAGCTACCCCGCCATTAAATTCTAAATTTTGCGCAAAATTAGATGCGAAAATCAAAGCTTAGTTTTATGGATTTTCCTTTTTTAAGTCAATAAATGTCAGCTTTTAAATCTATTTAAAATTATTGATCAGCTCTAAGCAGGTCTTTATTTTGTCATCCCAGTTCAGCGTGTAAGGTACGAAGTGATAATTACTATGTGGTCGCCAAATTTCAGCTAATTTTTGCTCCATTTTAAGGCTGGTTTGTTGGTTTTCCGGCCGAAACGAAGTGTTTTGATAGTCACTGCTGTGAGCAACGCCAAGTTGAATGATTAAATCATATTCTTTCCTAGTGTCCGCGATATCAATTTTCATTTTATCTGCAAAACTCTGCCAGGTATCTGGCCAGTAGCATAGCCCATCGAGTAAACCTCGATCAAACAGCAGGATCTCGGCGTTTGGATTTATGGTTGGCGAAATTTCTGCCAAAGCCTTCTGCAAATGAAAAATAGCGTACTGCCGTTCAGTTAATCCTACACTATCTTCCAACCGAGGAAAGCCTCCTCTAAAAATCATTTCAGCAGCTTCCGGGCAAACGTGAATTTTGGTGCTATAAAATGCTTTAAGGTGATGACTAAGCGTTGATTTGCCTGAAGATGGTCCACCTGTTAATACAACTTTGTACATACTTATTAAGTAGGCGAGGCTTTGTAATTTTTCAACCACAGAAATTAAAAAAAGCATTTTTCACGTTTATCTGGTACCACATTTAAATCTGATTTTGTATCTGCCTACTAAAGGTCGATATAAATTAGCAATTCTTTCAACGCCAAGGTAGACGCTAAAAAAGATAAAAGGAGCATCCCCATTGTCAATTTTCAATTATGGTTTTGATGCTCAGTCCTTGTTTTCATATGAGGCCTTACAAGCTTTAGTCGGTTTTGTCTGGGACTGGCCTTTGTTGCTTCTTATTTCATGCGTCAGTATTTACCTTCTTATTTTGTCCAAAGCATTACCCTTAAAGCATTTTTTACTGGCCTGGAAGCTCGTGTTCGGGCGTGTAAAATTAAAATCTGTTGATGATTTGGAACCAAAGCCTGTGGCTTTAAATGGTGCAATCACTGAAAGTGAAGCTCCACTTCAGGGTCAAATCTCCCAGTTTAAGGCATTGACTATAGCTGTTGGTTCAACTGTAGGAATGGGAAATATCGCAGGCGTAGCTTTAGCATTAGAGCGTGGTGGACCGGGTGCCATTTTTTGGATGTGGATGGCAGGGCTTATTGGTATGAATACAAAGTTTTTTGAATGCACTCTTTCATTGATGTTTAGATCAAAGGATACCAAAGGTGAAGTGCAAGGTGGACCTATGTACTATATCCCCCATGCATTCAAAAGCAAAAAATTAGGCTTAATTATGACTTACATTTTTGTGACCGGTGGACTGTTGGGGACTTCAGAGCCCTATCAAGCAAGTCAGCTTTCATCATTTGTAAACAAAGAATTTAGCATAGACCCTTACATATCAGGTGCTTTTGTTTTTTTCTTGGTGGGCTATATTCTTTGGGGTGGCCTTAAAAGGCTTTCTAATTGGACGGCAACTATAGTACCAGTTATGTGCTGGGCCTATATCGTTTTATCCCTGTACATAATAATTAGTAATTTTGATAAAGTTGGTGATGTATTTGGAATGATATTCACTGGGGCCTTTTCGCCGCAAAGTTTAGGTGGAGGTTTGGCAGGTTATAGTGTTTACCATGTTTTCAAACAAGGACTTCAGCGAGCCGCATTTTCAAACGAAGCAGGGATGGGAACCGCGCCAATGGCACATGGGAATGCTATCACTGACGAACCTTTATCCGAGGGTTTTGTGGCTATGCTGGGGCCCTTTATTGATACTGTGATCATATGCACTTTATCGGCGCTTGTCTTAATGATAGCAACACCTTTGGGTGATTTTGGCGAACTTAAACATATTCAGTGGGTGAGCGCTGTTTACCAAGATTACTATGGTGACTTTGGTAAGTATATTTTATTTATGATAATTTCATTGTTTTCTTTAACCACCATTATCGGTATGGCTAGCTATAACGAAAAGTGTTGGATGTACTTGTTTGGGAAAGTTAAGTATTTATCCTCTAGGCCAATATTTATACTTTTTTATTGTGCATGCCTATTTTTAGGATGTGTGAAATCCGGGGATTTTGCCATTGCTATCATTGATTTGGGTTTTGGTGTTATGGCTTATGTGAATTTAATAACTGTTGCTATCTTGGCACCTCAAGTGGCGCGAAGGTTAAAAAAATTAAACCTATAATATTTTGTTAAGCGACTTTATGATCTGGACCATAATCTAAACCTTTGAGGCGCACCCCAAAGATTTCATCAACAGATACTTTTTTGTGACCTTCAATAATGCTTTGTCTAATAAGCTCTTTTACCTGATTTTTTTCTTTGTCTTCCATATTTAAAAATTCTATACCGAAGTGGTCAAATCTTTGCACAGGTGACATTGCCTCTTTATCATTTTTTGAGACCGGTGCTGGCCTACTTATTTTTCTGACGACCGTAGCATTGAAGTTTAATGATTCAAGCTTTTGATCCGGAGCCGAGTAAAGGTGAATTTTGATGGTGACATTTTCCATAATTGAGTGGCGATTAATCTTTATCATCATCCCCGACGTGCTCATGTCGCAAGTAGCAGCTTTGAACATCCTACCATCACAAATAACCGCTATCTCTGCTGTAAGTGGCACTCGGATAGATTTTCTTAAGGGGATATCGGTATTTAGGTTAATGTCGTGCTCTTTTAAAAACAATTTTGTTTTCATTTTAGAAAACATGTCGCATTCACTCATTTTGTGCCAAGACCCGTGTCCCAACAAAGTGATTTCCTCGTGCATCGAAACGTCTTCTTTTTCAATAAGAATACAAACTTCGGTGTAAGAGTAGGGACCTGTCTCTTTATCCTTTATTTTTATATACCAGTTTTTAACAAAAGGGTCTGACAACTGATCTTTTTCAACTTCAAACATTAATGACTCCTTACTATGACTTAATGAATATCGGACAGCTCTTAAAAATAATTAACGTCTTTATAAATTTGAAACAGTTAAAAGCCTTTTATATCTACCGATTTCAGAATGGGTCTAACGAAAATTTGAATTTGGCTCAAAACGAGTCAGTCTTAGGGCTAGATTTAGCCTTCATAAGAAATGTTTTAGTTAAACTTACCGATACAAAATGTAATGAGTTTTCAAAAACGGGCTATTCTTCTTTTGGTAGTTTTTTTGCTAGGACCTGGCTCCTTTTTAAATGCTATGGAAATCATATTTGGTCGCAAATACCCAATTAGTCAAAAAGCTGCTTCCAACGAGCTGGTTTGGAAGTCTATAGAATTTGAAAAAGACCCGACAGGAAAAGTGATTTATAAGCTTGAAGCTAGTCATCCAAATGGTAAAAAATTATCTTATCTTAAAGGAAAAGACTACTTGGTTTCTGAAGATATACAGAAAAATATGGTTCGTAGTTTCGAGATTAAAGTCCCTGAGGTTGAATTTGATAGTTCGAAAAATGTTATATACGAAATTTCTTTACCTTACGATTTTAAGACACGTTATCTGCCCCTAAAGTTTGAAAAAGCTGGGGGCTACCAAGAAATAGTTTTAAGACTAAGATTTGGTGATTACAAATTTATGCTAGCCAGCAGAGTTTTAAATAATGTGTCTAATATTGAAAGCGCACCAACCATGGCTTCTGCTAAAGAAGTAGATGATTTGTTCTTGAAGCGTTCTCAGCTCAAAAAAAGAGCTCCGAAGCTGGTTGAAAAAATCGAGGTTGCGGATGTGCAGGTTGATGATATCTACAATGCTCTGAGACAAGACTTGAATATCGAAACTCAAATTGGGACTAAATCCGAAATAGCAAACAACAATGCTATGGGCTCTCAAGTCCCAGATGAAGTCGATGCGCTTTTAGATAAGTATCTTCCAACTGAAGAAGAAACTAAATCGGTTGTTAACCCAACTCAAGGTTATGCAGTGAACCCGAAAAGCCTGGCTGGTTCCAAAAATTCTTTGAATAGTAATGCTAAGGAGTCAGTTCAAAATAAACAACTTATCCCAGGGTCTTTCAATTCCAGTGCCCAACAAAACATTATTAATAATCCTACCACTGATTCTGACTACCAAGCGTACGTAGATGATTTTACAAAAGTCGAAAGTAAAGCAGATTTTAATCCTAATGCTTCCATTGATGAAATCATTGCTCAAGCAGAGGGCGCGCCTGTCGAAAGCAAATACGGAACAGTAGAAAGCTCTTCTAAAAAAGGGCTAAGCACTGCGGTAAAAACTGGAAGAGGCCTGGCTGAAAATTCCACCAAAGAGGAAATACAAGTCACAGGCCAAGGGACTAAGGCTGGTGAAATTACAGGTGGTGATGTAGAAATTGAAGAAAAACCAGTCCGCAGGGCAGTAAAAAAACGAGCTTACATTGCTCCTGTAAACACCAACGAACTTTTTGGTTTGCCAGATGACAATTGGACCGAAACTAAAACGGCGCCCGTTTTTGTGATGAAACCAAAAGCTAGATCCAAAAAAAGAAAGACTGCTTCTTTCGCGCCTCCGGCAAGAAACAACTTTGTAGAGTGGACCCCTCCAAACGCTTCAAAGCTTAAGAAAAATAAAAACATCAATGACTTGTTTGGCGAGCAACTTAAGGCTGATCAAAATGTCTTTGGTTTTTAATCTCTTGCTTGGTCTGACAGTATCCACAACCGATTACTCTAAAGGTTTAAATTATGACTACGAATCTGTTCGCGCAGAAAGCTACGGTTTAGAAACTACTTTAGAATTAGATGATAAGTACTTCGCCGCATTTGATTTGAAGCGGTTGGCCGGTAACGTTCAGAGTAGCACGGGACTGTTGAATGTTTTTGGCTGGAATTACACCCATGATGTGGCACAATTAAAGCTTGGGTTTCATCTTGATAAGCGGTCCAGCTTTTATTTTGCGCCAACTCTACACTATTTTCCAATTTTATTTCCAACTCAAGTCGGAGCACTTTCTTCTACTGCCGCCTTTGAAAAGACGCTCACTTATGGTTTAGCCGTTGGATATAAAGCCTTATACCGAATTGAAAAGATCGACTTAAAATTAGATGCGAATTTGAGCTATTTAGATTTTGCTAGTTCTGACTATGATAGCAACTACAGTTTTGCATTTGATATTGATGTAAATCCTACTTACGAAGTTAGCAAAAAAATGAACGTCGGGATTAACTATAATCTTCTTGCAGGGCAGACTAGTGTGACAGAGAACATCACTGGTTCACAGTTTCCTTTTAAAACAACCTATTTTTTGCACAATTTCTTTTTAACATTTGAATACACATTGCAGTAAGCCTTTGACCACAATGGATTTCATAGCAAGAATAGTAGACAGGACACTATTTCTTATCGGCTATAAACAACACTTGAGGTCTTGATGGCAGTTATTTCGATTATAAATCAGAAGGGTGGGGTTGCAAAAACGACAACAGCTGTGAATTTAGCTTACGAATGGTCTTCGATGGGAAAGAAAGTTCTTTTGATCGATTTAGACCCTCAGGCTTCAGCAACCAAATCCGTATTTGGTGATTTAGATTTTGATTACACTTCTTATGATGTAGTTACTCATAATGCTTCTGTAAAGCAGTCTGTTCAGCATTCTGAGAAGTTTGGGATAGACATGATTCCAGGTGAAATTATGTTAAGTGGCATAGATATCAAGTTAGCTGCTCAATTTGGCCGCGAGAAATATCTAAAAAGAAGTTTAATGTCTGTCCGATCAAAATACGATGCGATTATTATAGACTGTTCACCAACGCTTGGGCTACTTACCGTGAACGCCTTGATCGCTTCAGATGAGATTGTGATTCCAATTTGTCCAGAATACTTTTCGCTAAAAGGAATAGAATTGATTTTAGACACAATCAATAACATTAGGTCCGGGTTAGGCCACACTATAAAAATAAAGGGCATAGTTATCACTCGTTATAAAGGACGAAAAGTTATTCAATCTGTCATAGAGCGTGTCGAAGAGACCTACGGTCTTAAAGTTTTCAAAGATTATATCCCTGACAATATTGCAGTTGAAGAGGCCCACCACGTTCATCTACCGGTAAGGAAGCACAACCCAGATTGTAAGGCTGCAGAAGCTTACAAGAACTTAGCCAGAGCTTTGTGGAGGTGACCTAAGTGGCAGGAAAAATGAATCCACTTTTTCAAGATTCTACAGTCTCTAGTGGTACAAATATTAGAACTCAATTTGAACTAAAAAAGGCTTTCATTGATGAAGGTGAAAAGATTTTTATTTCTTTGTTAGAGCAATCAATAAATAAATTTATCGAGCTTAAGTGTTTAGACGCTAAAACGGGTACCTATTCGTGTTCAGTTTGGCTCAAACACAAACAGGATATTAAATACCAATTTTTTGTAAAATCTGCAGGTAAAATAAAGTCTGTGTCTGAACTTAAGACTGGATTTGCTATGTATACTATTCTTGAAACCTGGCGAGCTGAAGATGATTTGGTTTTACTAGAAGAGTTTTCTGCCTACGTTGCTGCTAGCCCAGAAAGTGCATTCACTGAAGAGGCTGAAGGCCAATGCGCTTCCAGCGAAGACATGATCGAAAACCTTATTGAGAAATGGGGCCTTTAAAGGTAGGCATGGCCCAAAATTTGCCTTATAAGTCTTAAATTCAGACTATAAAGGCTCGTATGCGATCAACTACTCTTTTTGTAAGCTTATTTTTAATTCAGGTGACAGTTCTTGGCGCCGAGCAGTCGTGTGGTTCCTTTTTAGGCTATGCTTCTAGTCAAACTGCTGCCTCCAAACCAGATATATCCACAGAAGCTCAGTTCAATGCGCAGCTAGGATTGGTGGTCGATGCAGAAACTCTAATGAGTTTTATCGAAGTCTTAAAGCCGAAGGCTAGAAAATACTCTGCTAATGATAAAAAAAATTTTGTAAGAAGAGGTTTAGTTGAAATTGAATCATTAGCAACCTCAATCACGGACAGAATAGATCATGATACACGTCTTGATATTCTTCGAATATTTATTGCTTTAAGGTACAACAGTGTTTCAGTTAGGTTTGTTAAGGCACTAGAAAGAGCCACTATTCAAGACATCAGCACCAACGATTTAAATGAAAGTGATTTAGAAGACTCCGAAGCGCTATCCTCTTACATCTTCGTGATGTCCAGGCTTCGTTTGAAGCCAACCAGTAATTTTATCAAATTTGTGGAAAGGCAGTTTATTAGTAATCCTCATCTTTACAGTTCTAATCAGCTATCAAGTCTCATGCTGGGTTTAACTTCGCTAGGAGTTAAACCTTCAGCTTTGTTCTTGCAATCATGGCAAGACAGATACATTGAAGTTAAATCGACCTTTCACAGTAAAAATACTGCTAATAGTCTTTATGCTATTTACCTTCTAGGCTCTGCAGAAATGGTAAGTTGGTTCGTCCAAAACACTGCTAAAGAGGCTTGGGATAAAATAGATAACGAAATTGAAAGACGACAAGTCGCTCAAGTCTTAGAGTATTTCAATAAAGTTCACAATATTTCGCTTCAACCCATCGCAGACTTTGAAGGTCAATTTAAAGCTTTGGTTAGAAGACGCCAGGGTAGACCTTCTGTTGATGAGGCAAGACTTAGTCAGGTTCTAACCACGGTTGGTACTGATTTTGTTTCTGAGTATCAAACAGACCCTGGATTTATAGTAGATTTTTATCTACCTGAACATAATCAGATTATTCAAGTGGACGGTCCGTCGCACTTTATAAAAATCATGGAAAAATTTAGGTGGATTGAGCGGCGAAGACCTCAAGATACTTTGATCGATGAAGTCCTAACCCATTACAGATATAACGTCAGACGATGGCATTACAACCAACCCCTAGACTCATTTTTAAAACTTCGCTGAAACACCTAGTCTAACTAAAGTAGCAGCTGTTGTGTACTCGCCTGTTAAAGTTGCCGGTGAACCTTGCTGTGGGTCTGGGTTCGCGATTGACGGCTTATCTAGAAACACCAATTGCGTAACAGCGCCATGAAAAGTCAGTAAGTCACTAAACTGAAAGCTTGCGCCTAAATTTAAACCCAGGCGATCATCATCTACACCGCGCGGCGTCCGGAACGCATCTGGCGGAGCACCTGTCTCGTAAGAAAGGCCACCCCTAAGTGTTAATTTCTCAGTAAAATAATAGTCAGCACCAGCCGCTAAAAAGTAAGTATCATCCCAATTTAAAGGCGTTACAGAGTTAGTGTCTGAGCTTGTGTTGTTAACTCTAAGTTCATTGAACGATGACCAACCTGTCCAAGATAAACTTGCGTGAAGATCAAGAGAACTGTTAAGCAAATAACTTGCGCCTAAAGTGATATTATCAGGAATCGTAATTTCAGCTTCGACACTCTGACCATCCCCTAGGCCCATTGGGCCAGCACCTGCGATAATTCCAGCCGCAGTCGGAGTCCTAGGGTCTACAGACTGGTTGCCTTTTAAATTGTGAGTGATTTGGCTTCTATATTGAAAACCCAGCCTCAATGCATCGCTATGCTTATAAAGAGCAGATAGAGCCGCTCCGAAACCTATATTGTCACCATCAAACACCACGTGGGTGTCATTTTGACCGGCTCCACCTGGGGCGGCAGCACCCGTATCGACTCTTCGACCTAACTCGCCGACGGCATACTGAACCTGAACTCCTGCAGAAACTGCGAGTTTATCACTTACAGCGTAGACAAAAGAAGGTGTGATGTTGATCGTTGCTAAGTATGTTTTTGTAGCTTGATACCGACCAATCCAGTCTTCATCGTAATCACTATTGGTAGCCCAAGGTACACTTAAAGTTGCCGTTAAATACATTTTTTCAGCTAATTTTTGACCGTAATAAACGCTTGGAAGTAAAGATACCTTTCCGAATCCATCAGAGCTACCGCCTGCAGTGTTTGGTGGATAAGTTGTTTGACCATCAAAACTTCCAGATGGGATTAATGTCGTTAATTCAACACTTGCATGTTTACCTTCTTCCATAAAGGCTATTATAGCTGGATTATTAAAGAAACCACTGGCCGTCTTCGCGCCTGAAACATCCGAGGCAAAACCAGTACCCATTGTTTCTGCACTTTGGTAGCGCATTTGATAGCCTGCACCAAAAGATTGAAATGGTAATCCTAATGTGATCAAAGAACTCGCAATTATGAATTTCACAGTTTTAAAGCATGGTTGCTCCATACGTTTCCCCCCTCAGGTTTTTTATCTTTGACATCTTCCCCACGAAAATACACTTTTGTCTTTAAACAATGCGACAGGCACTAAACAGTGGTGCAAAGGATTAGGCCTTGATGTTCGTGCTCGTTTAAATCAACATGGAGCCTACCTAAATATGAAAGAAAAAAAAATAATTATCACTTTTATTGCGTTATTGGGTTTGAGTTCTTGTGACTATTTTCAGGATTTCGTGAGCCCGCAAAATCCCGGTGAAGCAGTTGTCATCGCCAGAAAGTCAGAAATTAAACTTGTTGCATCAAATGATAAGTTTAGATTTATACCTGAACAAATTGTTGCAAGCCCTGGGCAAGTTTTAAAGTTGAAAGTAACAAACCAACTTAAAACCATGCCCATCATATTCTCAATTTTAAAGAAAGATCAGAACCCAATAGTTAATGCGTACCTTGGTGTGCAAAGAGGCGAGTCTAAACAATGGGCGCCGCCAAAAGAACATATACTATTTCAGTCCAAATTACTTACTTTCAATCAGACTGAACGATTTGAAGTTAAACTGCCTTTAGAGCCTGGCAATTATGCTTACATCTCATCTTATCCGGGCCAAGTTGACGATCTGAAAGGTTTTATTAGAATCGAGAAAAAACAGGATTAAAAAATGAAACGAACTTGGTTTAAAGAACTTCATTGGCAGATTGCCATTGGCCTTATCCTTGGTATTTGTAGCGGATTGTATTTACACACCTACATCGAGATGCCCTTAGTAAGTTCACTTTTGCAAATCTTTGATTTTGGTGGACAGCTTTTTATAAGACTTTTAAAGATGGTTGTCGTGCCTTTGGTTGCAAGCTCGTTGTTCATTGGGATCACTGGTGTAAGCTCGTCTAAAGAGCTTGGTGCTATAGGAATCAGGACAGCTATATACTATATTTTTTCTAGCATGGTTGCTATTACAGTTGGTATGATTTTCGTAAATTTGGTAAAACCTGGGGTGGGTTCTAGCCTTGCGCAAAGCTTAAATTATGAAGATAGCTTCGACGTCAAGAAACCTGAATCACTTTTAAATAGTTTTTTAACAATGGTCCCTGAAAATCCGATCGCGTCGTTGTCGGCCTTACCTTTTGACATGTTAGGCGTTATTTTTTTTATAGTTATTTTTGGTATTTTTGCTATGAAAGTTGACGCTAAAACGCGTAAACCAATTTACGACTTTGTGTATGGCATATCAGAGATCATGACTAAGATGGTAAGCGCTATCATCATGCTGGCCCCTATCGGGGTATTTTTCCTGGTGACTAAACTGATATCTGCCGTTGGCGTGGACGTCTTTATTCCCTTATTATGGTATTTGCTTACTGTGAGCTTGGCCTTACTAACGCATTTGTTTATAGTTTTACCAGCACTTATTTACTTTTTCACAAGACAAAACCCTTACTCTTACATGAAACAAATGAGCCCTGCTTTACTAACTGCTTTTTCAACTGCCTCTAGCGCTGCGACTTTGGCTTTAACAATGAAATGCAGTCAGTTAAATAATAAGGTTTCAGAAAAGGTTTCAAGTTTAGTCTTACCTTTAGGTGCAACCATCAATATGGATGGTACCGCTCTTTACGAAGGCGTTGCGGTTATTTTTATAGCGCAAGTACTTGGGCATGAAGTAACCTTGTTTCAGCAATTTGTGGTTTTAGTTACTGCCTTATTGGTGTCCATTGGAGCCGCGGGCATTCCTCACGCTGGCTTAGTTATGATGGTGATTATCCTAGAGGCTATAGGTCTTCCAGTAGAAGCCACTGCAATGATTTGGGCTGTAGATAGGGTTGTGGATATGGGCCGCACTGCAATTAACGTGTGGTCTGATTCAACCGGCGCATTAATAATTGAAAGTTCGATTGCAAAAAGCAATCGGGCTTGACCAATTTTGAATCACATTAGACTCGCCTTACTTTCTTGAATTTGTAGTTCTAAGAATTAAATAATGAATTTTTTATATGTTTAACCAATGGACTATGTCTGTAAAGATTGCCTATTGATTCAGCTGACCTTGAAAAAAAAACCATATAGGTGCTATAAATTGTCACCGGAGGAATTTAATGAATATTTCAGATGTAGAGACTGTCGAGCTTAATCCTAACGTCGAGCCTAGCCAAAAATCAGAGATTGAATCTAACGTGGAATCAATCACTCCTAGCGAAGCTGCCGAAACAAATGTGGAATCTGATGACAAAAAAGAGCTTACGCCTAATGTCGAACCAATTGTCGAAATGGTTTCCGCTGACACTGATGTTGAAAGTGAAGCCTTTGTAGACGAAGAAGATTTGGATGAAGATTTAAATTTCAATCTCGATCAAATTGATAATATATTAGATTTAGACGAAGATTCCTATCCTCGTTTTACTCTAGCAAAAAACAAAGCACGCTTTCTTAGAATGGTTAACTGGTACAGAGCCAAAGAAGAGTGGATAGATGTAGCCCCACTAAGTGGCGTGTCTAAACTTTTTAAACAACAGTCCAAGGAACTTGAAGGCATCCGAGCTAACAAACTTGATTATGAAATGGAGCTTGAAACTGGGACTCTAACGCCAAGCCAAAGATCCTACAAAAAAGACGAGCTTAAAATGTGTAAAGTTCAAGAAAAAATGGCCGTTCATTTAATCACTAAATTACAGAAAAAGATCAAGTCAGGTCGTAGATAAGATTAAGATATAGCTTTAATTATGACTAAGAATTGGGGTTTGATCCTAAAGCTTCTGATAAGAAAACCCTGGCAGTAAAGCGCGCAATAGGTCACAGACTGGCAAAAGATTTCTAATCTATTTTGCTGTTCTCTAAATATCCTTCATCAATCGTAAACTTAAAGCCACTACCGTCGCATCCAAAAACCGCCGTGTTAAATTTTGACCAATACCCGTAAGTGAAGCTGATTTTTTCAATCCAGTTCCTAGGCTTTTACTCAAATGTATCGATACTTAGTCCTCGGGTATGCTTTCGAGATACCCATTAGGGTAAAGGTGTAAAATTTTAAAGAGGCTTCAAAGTTTAGACCGCCTGCCAAAACGTCTTGAAAACAAAGGGTTAAAAGATTAGAAAAATTGAAGATAGAGCCCTAGGTATGTGGAAAAAAATAGACATTTGAAAAAGTTGGAAGCTCTGATTCAATTTTAAAATTAGTTAGAAATAGTGTATCCTCGCTTCTTTTGAAGTGGCAATTGTACAATTAGTCTTTGTCATGGATCCAAATCTAGAAAAATTTGTAAATTTTTTTTGGTCTTAGATTAAAGTTACAACGGTTAAGCCTTAAGGTTCGGTTGATGAGATTTTTTTATCCTTTATTATTTAGTTTATTTTTCAGTCTCTCAGTTGCTTGGGCTGATGATTCGACGACTAATACTATCGAAGGCGAAACGAAAATTATCGAGGCAGACTACAAAAATATTTGCGGACGATTTTTTATTTTGAAAAAATCGTTTTTTATAATTAACCGTTTTGATTTTAATTCAAATGAGAAAAAACTTATATGTGGATCCGATGAACCAGGTTGGAAAAATATTCCTCAGTGGCAATCCGAAAAGAACCTAAAGGTATTTTTAAACGACCGGGGATACTTCAATTCAAAATTTAGAACTCTCGATGGAAAAACTTACGTGAATCCGAACGAAAAATCTCAGATTACAAGGCTGGAATTTATTGGGGCTGAAAAAATTTTAAAAACCAATAATTTTTTAGGTATTAGCGATTCTGTTTTAAATTCAGAATCTTTAGACGAGATCAAGGCATGGGCCATATCTAGATTAAAAGTTTTAGGTTACCCATGCCCAAGTTTAAGTATCGAAGCTGACCCTAGAAACGGAAAGGTCACATTAAACGTTACTCCTAACGAAAAGGTAAAGATTAGAAAAATTAACCGAGAAGCACCTGATGGAGTTCGCCCTTTTGCGCTATCCAGGTATGATGCTTTCAAAGTTGGGGACTTCTACAATGGCAACAATTTTTCGCTGACCTCAAGACGGCTGCTCGCTTCAGGTATTGCCGACTACACTGATTTTGACACGTTTTGCGAAAAAAAGGATAATGATGGCATTTTCAAGCAGAGACTTACTTATAGTAAGCCTGAAAGCTTAGTATTAGCAGTTGGTGGGACTACAGAGCAATTTCCAGTTTTGAAAGGGTCATGGAAGCACTCTCGACTTGACCAAAATGCATCGCAAGCTCAGCTCACTTTGTTTTTATCGCCTGTCGAGCAATCTATCAATGCATTTAGCCACTGGCATCTTTTTAATAATTTGCCCAGACTTTATTTTTTACCAACTGCCAGTGTGGCTAGAATAGATGAAATTGTGTACACCTCCGTAGTGCAAAATCTTGGTTTTGGATTGGGCTATATGTATGACGATTCCAGCAGAAGCCTTAGAATTGAAACGAAACCTACCTATAACATTGAGAACAGACAAGACGGCGAGGGCCCGAAAGATGTTAAATATTTGTCGTTGGAAAGTTCTCTTTCAGTTTACAATCATGAATTTGAATTTAATCAACAATCCCCAATTGCAGGTTACCAAGTAGATCTTAACTGGTCGTTTAGAAATAAAGGTTTAGGTTCAGATATTTCAGGCAACAGATATAGTTTAGAGGGTACCTTCTTGCACAATTGGGGTGGTTTTGATCCGCCTTTATTTGTTTTAGGTTTTCGTTTCAAGTACGAAACATTGATTACCCCAGATCTGTTTAACTTACCAAGCAGATTCAGATTATTTTTAGGTGGGGATAGAGATATAAGGGGTTTTTCTCGTAAATCTATAAATAATAGCGACCTAGGTTTTTTTACCACAGCTTATCTTGGTGCCGAGCTAAGGTTGCTACGAGTCTTACCTTTTGAACTTCAACCGTTTGCTTTCTTTGACATTGCAAAATTAGGGCTACAATCTTTCGAGCTAGATGAAGGTGTGCTGCTGTCACCGGGTTTAGGGCTGCGTTGGCAAAGCCCTATTGGCGCTGTAAGGACTACAGCTGCAAAGGGTATAGCAAGCCAAGCTGTAAAAGACCGATTTGACTTGTCGTCAGATTGGACTTTTTTTATCTCGTTGGGACAGGAGTTTTAATGAAAATCTTAAAAGCCATCAGTTTAGTTTTATTATCTTTACTAATGATAGTAATAATTCTGGTAAGCTTAATGTGGTTTAATTTAGATTTGCTTTTCACCTCTAGAAATTTGGCCAAGCTGCAAAAAAAAATACCAAGTAAGATTGTTAAGCACACTAAAATTAATTGGGATGAATTTAATATCAGCATTAAAAATGACGGCTTTGTTAATAAAAAATTAAGAATTTCATCTAAAAACACGTGCATTACTTATTATAACTCTAAATTGTGTTTTAAAAAGATTTTGTTTGCGGCAAAATTGATCCCTTTTGCCAACAACAAGGTAGTTATAGAAAAGGCTATTCTTATCGACAAAGAGATTGTGTTGTTTTCGAAAGACTTTTCATCTGCAGACCCTGGACCTGTGACTTTGATACAAGATAAAATTAATAGCCTAAAATCTTTATTGAGTAAGGTTTTGAATTTTGCGCCTGAGAAAATAAAAATCGCTTTTGACAACACCGTTGTACACACTTCTGAAATAGATAGTTTCAATATCCGTGCATTAATAAACTCGGTAAGTGTTAATTTGCAGGTAGTTTCAAACGAAATAAAATTTCAAACAAAGTTAGCATTTAGAAAAAAATTAAAAATGTCGGAAATTGTTACAGGATTTTTGTCTTTCAATGGATTCAAATCTGATGTTTTTGTCAAACTCCAACTACAAAAAAGTGTCTTGGATTTAGATGTTTCTGGGAGTATTCAGGAAGGTCTTGTAAACCTAAATGGCTCAAAATTTAAAATAGACTTCGAGCAAAATAAAACAGTCTTGTTTTTAGTTTCTTTAGATTTTGCAGTTAAAGATTACCTGGAAAAAATATCAGCTAAAAACTGCAGTTTTACTTTGAGCCAGCAGTTAGCAAGCAATATGGTCTTAGATTGTAATGAAATTGGAGTGAGGCTAAGTCCCAAAGCTTTGGGAAAGAGGTTCAAATCACTGCCAAAAGATCTAAAAAGCTATCGCTACATGGGTAAAGTCTTTATGTTTAGCTTAAAGGCTAAATTACATGAGTTAATTCTTCTAGGATCTAATCCTGGAAACGCAGGAGAATTTCAACTTCGATTAGCTGATGTTGACGATCAATTTATATCATTGAAAGCACATTTTGCCGCCCAATTTTTGAAAGTAAAGGCGAGTTCAAAAACAAGTATTAGCTTAAAACCCAAGAAACTTTACGCCTCGCTAGTAGTAAAGTCTTTTCACCAGCTGGTCAGGGAATTGTCAGGGACAGAATTTGCTGTTCCAGCCCCTTTGAATGCGCTCGATGGAAAAGTGTTTTTTAAATCTGAAAAGGTCAAGGATTTTACTGATCACACAAGCTTTGATTTTCAGGCTTCAACAGACCTTACAAGTAGGCCTTCGAATAAAAAGAAAAGTACTGGCACTAAAATAAAAAATCAAGATACTGTAAATATAAAGGTAAAAGGTCAGATGAAATTGGCTCATACTGCAACCAGTAAAGTCAAAACTAAGCTAACGGCTAAAGTGGTTATCGGTGAAGTTATTTTACATCTTCCAGATTTTAATCCCTTAGGGGGACTACCGAAGCTTAATACTGATCCTAGAATTCTTCCATATAAACTAGAGGATCGTAAGTCTGGTAAAGCAGATTCGTCAGCTTCGACTAAAACCTCGGTTTTCGAATATGAAATTGACGTTGAAACAAAAAATAAAGACTCTATTAAAGTTAAATATCAGTACTTTTACCCCTTCGTACCCTTGGGTTTTAAAGCAAAGATTTCATCTTCAGGATCGTCTTATGAGGTATATTCAAACAAAAGGTGGAAAGTAGACTATTTAAAAAGACAAATTTTTGTCAAATCTATTAGGTTAAGTAAAAAGAGTCTAAAAAAAGATTATACCACTTTAAATGTTAAGCTGATTTATCCTGCAACTAATTATAAAATATTCATTGATGTTATTGGAACCACAGATAACCCAGTTGTTAAACTCAGTAGCGATCCACTTCTAAGTAGGCCTGATATCATTTCGGTTCTGCTCTACAATCGGACCACACAAGACCTTTCTCGATTTGAAAACGAAAGTGTTGGTGGCGCAGAGTCTGCTATTGCAGACAAAGCTTTGGGACTAATTGGGATTTGGGCTTTTGCCTCTACGCCTATCGAAAGTGTATCATATGATTCTAAATCGCAAATATACCGTGCGCAGATTGCTCTACCAGGTGGAGTTAAATTTGATATTGGCACCAACTGGGAGCGAGTTCAAAATCTAAGCCTTAGAAAAAGGTTAAACAACTCTTGGGTTTTCGTTACCTCGTTCGAACCAGGAAGCGAAAATCAAAATGGAGTAGGGAATTTATTTCTTCAAAGAGAATGGATTTACTAGTCGAAATTCAGGTTTCTATTCATCAGAAGTGTTGCACTAGATCATGATCATATTACTCAATAGGTTAGCCCTAGGTCCTATATTTTCAGTGTATTTATCTTTTTTTCAAGTTTCATTTTGAAGCGCCGATAAATACATTAGTAACAATTTAAGGGGGAATGAATGGCACGTTCGAAAGTTATCGTAGTATCTGATGACCATGAGATCATTCAAAAGGCTAGAAACTTCGCATACACGATGGGATTAAATCTAGAGATTTTTTCAGTGAGTCAGTGGGAAGAAAAAAATATGGAATCTGCTAATAATGTACAAGATTTAATATCTGGGCATTCAGTGAACAATGTAATTCCTTTTCCTGGTTCGGGTGGAAAGCTTAAAAAAGTCAAAACTATCAACGAGCTTGAAAGTGTGGCCATTGAAAATGCTATTCACGAGTACAGAGGAAACTTAACCGAAGCAGCGAAAGCGCTGGGAATTGGCCGAGCTACTTTATATCGAAAAGTAAAACAGTATGATATTGACACATCTCTAGCCCGTAGAAAAAAATCAGCATAAATCGTTTCAGACTCTAAACAGTAGGTCTAACATATGCGATGGAAGCAAGAAAACCCATTCAAGAAAAAACAAAGAAATCTTATTGCAGAGATTTCTTTGTTTTTTCTACCAGCTCTTTGTATTAATTTAGCATTTCAAATAGAAAGAAATAAGCTTGCCTCTGTCGAAGTATGCCAGGCGGTAGCAAATAACTATTTAGAGGGCCTTTCAGCCAAAGAGTTTAATCAGTGTTTAAGTTTAATTAAGCCCACCGATTTTTCAAATAGTTCCAAGATTAAAAAAATCAATAAATGGTTATCGAAATTTCATATCTCACATCTTTATATTTACAACTCCAAACAGAACAAAAAGATGTGGCAAGGTATCAGTCAAGAAACTGGCATAGTCGCAAAAAACATTTTTAACAAATGGAAGGTTATAAAGGTTTTAGGCAAAAGTAAAGCTATTGAAATTGGAGACAGAATTCTTTTTATTAATGGGAAAAAAGTTAAATCTGCACAACATATTTTAAATACCGAGGGCGAGTTCTTAGTCTTAAGAAAAGGCAAAAAGATAAGGTTATCGGTTAAGTACTCAAAAATTACTTATGATGAAAGAATGGTCGTAAGCCCTATCAATTCCAAATGGTCCTATTTAAAGATCCCATCATTTAAATCAGAATTTTTTGGTTATGATGAACTTGCTAGAATATTTAAGCCTCTACATAAAAAACAAGTTATTATTGACGTCAGGGACAATCTTGGTGGAAACTTTATTTCTACAGTCCGCTTGCTCTCAATGCTTAAGTGCACTGATCAAAAAGTGGGAACTATATTTCATAACAGATCAAATTTTGATGGCATTAATCATTTAAAGGATGATCTTTCAGATTCAGAGCAAATCCTTCAAGTCACGAACGAAAACCCGGTTTACTTGAAACTGTTTAGAACTGAGCTTTGTTTAAAAACTGAAAAAATTGTCGTAATTATGAACGAAAATACGTCTTCTGTTTCTGAGCTTTTCGTACAAATTCTGAAAAACCAGTACTCAGAACTAAGCGTATTCGGTACAAATTCAGCAGGTCAAATGGTGCTTTCAATATGGTATCCTTTAAAGTATTTGGGACCTCAGGTGATGGTCTCTATACCTTACGCTTGGGCCACCGCGAATGATCAGGAGATCCTTGAGGGCCTTGGAGTCTCGCCAACCGAGTCCATCGATTCTGACTACATGAAAAAGTTTATAGATAGTCTAGATCCGCTTCTAGACTACGTTTTGGATAAAAAACGTATAAAGATGACCTCAAAGTCTAGTTTAGGGGGCCTAAATGGCTAAAATTATTAAATTTCCAGATCAAAGTGATAAAGTCGAAGATGTGAAAAAGAGTTCCCATGTAAACTCATATCAGAACTATGTAATCGTTGGTCTTGGTGTCGTATTTTTTTTCGCTGTTGCACTGAATATTAGTTTTCAAAATCAAAGTTCTCAAATCAGGAAGCTTGCGAATTACGAAACCCAGATAAGTGAAGCAAAATTAGACGACTATATTTTAAAAACTTTGAATGCCTCTGAGTCTAAGACTGAAATTATTTTTTCAAAAGAGGTAAATCAAGAAGATAAGTTTGTTTTCGAGACATTACTTGGAAATTACGACATTGTAAAAATTGATGGTAAGATAGCGCAGATACATCTTAAGGCAGGTTACGAGGCGCTAACTTTAACAAGGCTGCCAAGATTACTTTCTGAATACAGAAGAGCATTAGAAATTAAAGAGCTAAAGTTTCAGCTGAGCGAGGAAGCAGACACTAATACCGATAATTTAGAATACCAATTAACTACTAAAGGTTCTGAAATTGGTAGGCTGAAGATAAAAATCGATACCAACAAAAATATAATATCTGTTAATTCTGTATTTAAGTAATATTGGACCTTTGTCTAACCCATTAGTGGTTTAGAGACAGGTAAGAAAGCCGATAAATAATATGTGGTATTAGATCATGATCCCCTTATTACGAAAGAAAAACAGCAGGCCGAAAGTGCGTCCGATGCACAATTTTACCCAGCACCAAGGCTGGACCGCATTGCAGCGGCGGTTGTAGATGGCACGATAATCTTTTCTGTTTCAAAGGTTTTTGCTGCTCAGGCGATTTTTGCACTTAGAGTGTCGTCGAATTTCAATTTGGACCAGTCACTATTTGCAAGTCTTTTTAATATTATCTGGTTAACGTTTTCAGTCTTTATCACCTATAAGCTTGTGACCTATAAAATGTTAGGTCGCACGTTGGGACAAATGTTTTTCTCATTAAATATTTCAAACTTTTCAAACGATAGAAAAATTGATCAATACACTTTGATCCTAAGATCATTCTTGTCTTTTTTAAGTATATTTCTAATATTTCCTGTAATTTCAATTTTGGTAAACAAAGACGGGCGGACTTTCTACGATAAGATATGCGAAACAGTGGTTTTAACGTCCCGCTCTGATTCAAAAAGAAAAAATTCACTTTTACCAATCGACAAGCTACTGGGATCGTCTTTCATTCTGATTATTTTTGCTTTTATGAGCTACGCTAGCTTGTACCTTTCGAAAAACACTTTCAGATTTCAATCTGATTTTATTAAAAATAGTAGAGTCTGCAGTAAAATTACAGACTTTCATAAAAGCTGGACGCGAAGTAAAATTGAAGAATCTAGAATAGATGTTGCACTGGCTTTGTACTCGGCTGGCGAGTTGAGCACTGAATGCTTATCCACAGAGATTGACTTCGAGTTCAGCATTGATCCACTCAGCTCTACAGCATATTTGGCTAAAGGCTTATTGAGTATCGAAAACGATAAAAACTTTATTCGCTATTTCAGAAAAACATGTGAATTAAACCAGGATTCTCCGGCCTGTGTTGTGGCTTCATGGATGAGTTTTTGGCCTAATTATTACGAAGGTGAAAAGCAAATTTCAGATTTTAATGCTTTACCTACTTATGCACGCATTTGGGCTATTAAAAGAAACTATCAAAAAGGCAACGTGAAGCGCCTTTCTGATATATTATCTAAAATGGAAGTTTCAAGAGGGCTCGAAGGTTTCTATACCGAGCATCTGATGCGAGTCGAAACCTATAATTTAAAAAATAATAATTTCGAGAATATTCTTAAAGTCGTTGAAAATAAGAAATTAAGAGTACGTAGGTTAACAGAAGCTTACTGTGGTATTGCAATAGGAAAAAGTTGCGAAAATTACAATCAGTCTAGCGCTTGTAGTACACTGAAGATCAATCGCAGCACTGACAAGTATTTACAAAACATGCTCTACGCCTGCCAAGGACAAGCTCAAAAAATTTTTGATAGCGAGAGCAAGCATGAAGAATTTTATATTAAATTTGCCAAGAAAGATTCTTATATTTTAAACGATCTTAAATCTATTTTTATGAATACTGAAAGCTCGTTTCCATTGAGGTTTGCGACAATGAATGTATTTTTTGGTCAGGTTTCAAACCCTGATTATTTAAAAACCGTAAAAGTAGACTGGGAAAATCAGGAAAACAAAGATTATTTCTGGAGACTGATTGGTGAAAATTTGAAAGACAAGTTTAACTCGTTAAATGATATGAAAAGTGCATTTTTGACTTACAAGGTTCTAAGTGCAGAGTTTCTAGAGATAAGACGTCAAGATGACTTTATTGATAGTTACAACGAACAAATTAGATTTCCCGCGCAAATACATTTAGATAAAGATTTGAACTCTGAAGCAAAGGGCGACTAAAGTGCTTTTACTTCCCGTACCCGAAGTGAAAGATGTCAAAAATTTTAAGGTTAGCCTTTTGTTAACAATTTTTTTAATTTTATGCCATTACTTGGTCGAATCCAACAGATACCATACGCAAAGTTTAAACTTTTCCGAGACAGAGTCTAAAGCTTATTTTAATATACAATCACGACTCTACGAAAGACACCTTGAACAGCTTAAAAAATTTAAATCCAAAGACCAAAGACTAATTGCATCGGTTTTTAGCTCTAAGTCTTTAGACGATAAAGAGATTTTCAGCAAGCTGACTCGAGTTTCAATTTTAGATTCCACATTTGACCCTTTAGAGGTGCCATCTGCTGGTCTGGATCAAATCGAATACCAGGACTGGCTTGGGGTTCACAATGTCATGAGACAAAATTTAAAATTAAGTCCTGCTTATCTTTTGGGGTTAAATAACGAATCTTACGGCTGGGACCGATGGCTAAGCTATATGTTTGTTCACGTTGGAATCTACCATCTATTAAGTAATGCCCTTTTTTTACTTTTGTTTGGAGCATTGATTGAGACTGTTTTCGGTGGAGTGATAGTTACTTTGGTCTTCCTTGGATCTGGCTTTTTGGCAGCCCCGATCTACATGTATTTATCTGACTTAAACCAGGTCTCTTTAGTTGGAGCCAGTGGTGGAGTCTGCGGCCTAATTGCTTTTTACTCTTTAACTCGGTTCAAAAGTAAAATTAGATTTTTTTATTGGGTTTTACCCTTTGAAAAGTACTACGGGTTTCTAGCACTTAGCACCGGATACATTTTGGTGCTTTGGATCCTAGGGGATTTGGCGGGCTACTTCGCCGGAGTCAGCTTTTTGGACAATGTGGCACATGCTGCTCATTTGGGGGGATTTGTAGTTGGCTCTATCTGTGCATTAGTCATTCGTTGCTATAATTCTTATATAAATACGACAAATTCTAGACTTCAAAATTAAGTTTTGCTATTCAATTGTCTTAATTATTTAACAGGGTAAGAATGACAAATTTTCTGCTAGGTTTATTTATAATTTTCAATGTTTATGCTGTTTCTGCTTCTGATTTAACCTCGTGTAGAAACTATCTTAATTTATCATCTAAACCCCTTAGCATTTACGAAACAGTGTCCGAGCGCTTAGTCGACAACCAAGTCAGACTTTATAACGAGCAAACGATTTTAATCGAATCAGTATTAAGTCAGCTTCAAAAGCGTTCTTTAGTGCTTGAGGGCTCAAACCGTTTGCCGATACCAGAAATTAGGGATAGCACTATTATCGCTATTCATTCATGGAGAAGTAAGGACGAAAATGATCCAGATCGAAAACTCTTAGAGAGTCAGATTCTGGATGATCCTTACTTAACATATTTAAAAAGCAATTGGGTTGATAAGCGAGCAGATCACCTAACTGCTCTGCACGCAGACTTTTCAAGTGTTAGACGAATCGATGGACTTGCTGCTCCAACAATATTACCGGTCCCAGGTAGTATTTTAGATTATCTATACTTGCACACCCGGTTTCAGGGCCCCATGATGTTGAGAACTGAGCTCTTAATTTTAAGAATAATGAAGGATCACGATCCAAGATTAACTTTTGATCAGCAGCAAGATATCGACAGAATTTTTGAAATTGAGCGTTACAATTATTTAGTGTCGCGATTATCTCACAGCTTAGCTGCTGGCGAATTAGGAAAAATTAATGATTGGGACAAATACTTTAACATTAAGTCTGTATATTCTGCGATGATGGCTACTAAGAGTAAAATAAGGCTATCTGTCGACGGAGCTCACAAGCGTAACTTTCTAAAAGCCCAACTTGAAAGAAGAGTAAGAGGTGACATATCTTTTGTCGACTATATTGCTTTTACTATGTTGCAAGTTTCTAACGATTCTGCGCACCGGGAGCTATATAGGGATTTTATGGTGCTTAAAATTATAATAAGGCTGACCCAGGCAATTAGTAGTGCCGAGGAGTTCGAATCCTTTTTAAGCCAACAAGTAGATTCAGCCCGAGCTACTTTTTTATATTAAAATATATCGCAACTAGTTGATTAAATCAGGGCTAAATCCCCGACGCATAGTATTTTCGGTGATCACCCTGGGGACCATAAATTGTTTCAAATAATCTGGTCCACCAGTTTTACTACCAAGGCCTGACATTTTAAAGCCGCCGAAGGGATGTCGATCTACCATGGCGCCAGTGATGGTCCTGTTGATGTAGACGTTGCCTGCCTCAAAATTGTTTTTGACCTTTTCTATGTTCGAAGGCGACCTGCTAAAAACACCACCCGTCAGTGCGAACTGTGTAGAGTTAGCAATTACCAAGGCGTCATCAATGTCACGAGCTTTGATTACTGAAAGTATCGGACCAAAAAATTCTTCTTGCGCTAAGAAACTATCCGGTTTCACATCGGTAAATATGGTGGGCGTAACATAAAAGCCTGTTCCTGGTTTTACTTCACCCTTGTAAGCTAGAGTAGCCTCGCTTTTGCCACGCTCTATAACCTTGTTCAGCCTGTCGTAAGAGTCTTCGTCAACAACTGGTCCAAGAAAGCCTTTTGGATTCTCTGGATTGTCGGTGTAGATGCTTTTTGTAGTTTCGATAAGTCGATTTATAAACAGATCGTAATTTTGTGGCAGCACAATTACACGACTGCATGCCGAGCATTTTTGGCCAGAAAATCCAAAGGCAGAGTAGACCACAGCTTTAACAGCTTCGTCTAAATCTGCGTCGCTGTCGATAATCATTGCATTTTTACCGCCCATTTCGATCATGCAGCTTTTTACATGAGTTTGATCGACTTTAGTTTTTCCTGCCTCTTCAATAATTTTTAAGCCAACTTCTTTCGAACCTGTAAAAGCTACCATACTGACTCGGGAGTCTTTAACGATTTGTACACCTACTTCTTCGCCCAAACCTGGTAAAAACTGAAACACACCTTTAGGAAGGTTTAGTTTGTTTAGTAGCTCTAGTAATTTGAAGCCTGTAGCTGTACTTTGTTCGGCGGGCTTTATAAGCACTGTATTACCGGTTACAAGAGCTCCAGCCACCATTCCCGCAAGTATGGCAAAAGGGAAGTTCCAAGGTGCTATGACGGCCACAACGCCTTTTGGAATGTAATGGTAATGGCTGTGTTCGCCAGGAACATTACCCACTTTTTGTCCTCCACCCAGATTTTTTATGTCTTCAGCATAATAGCGGCAGAAATCTATAGCCTCAGTCAAATCACCGTCAGCTTCAGCCCAAGGTTTACCAACTTCAAAAACCTCTAGCGCTGCAATTTCATTTCTATGCTCTTGCATCAGGTTAGCAAGTTTGTGAATCGCATTAGATCTAACTTCAACACTTGTCATTTTCCATGACTGAAAAGCATCGCTTGCTCCTTTTATTGCACTATCAACTTGATCTTCAGTCAAACTTGGAAACTGGCAGATAAGAGTTTGATTATCATTAGGTGAGATGCGGGTAATTAATTTGTTTGATTCAACGAACTCGCCGTTTACGAAACCTTTGATACTTTTTAAGGGAAACTTTGATTTTATACTTTTCAAATCTTTTTCAAATTGTATACGTTTACTTGTTTGCGCGAAATCTATGAGCGGTTCATTAACAAATCCAGATAAACCTGGGTTTCTTGAGCTTTCTATTAAATCCAATTTGGGATCTTTTAATAAAAAATCAAAAGATGAAGTGCTCTTGTCCGAACTGGACCTTAAGAATGATTCGTTAGAAGTGTTTTCTAAAAGCCTACGCACCAAATAGGCCATTCCAGGTATCATTTCGCCAACGGTTGCATATTCACGAATTCTAAAATCTAAATCGATAAGTGCCTTTTTGAAATTGTCAGCCATACCGAATAACATTTGAATTTCAATTGCGTTTCTGGGTACACCCAATTCTTCAGCTTTAATTACTGCCGCTGCGATAGAACGAACGTTGTGAGATCCAATCGCAAGAAGAATGTGTTTGTAGTTTTCAAGAAGCAGATTAGTGCATCTTTCATAATTTGCGTCTGACTCTTGTTTCTTTGTAAAAACTGGGATGTCCCAAGTATTCTGCTTAGCTAAAATAACTTCAGAATCCCAATAAGCCCCTTTAACCAGGCGAACTGTAAAAGGCACAGCTCGCAATTTTGATAACGCCACTAGATTTTTAGTATCATCAAAAGAACTTCTTAAATAAGCTTGAATCACTATGCCGAAGTGGGGGTAGGACTTGTACTCAGGAAGTAATATAAGATCCTTGAATACATCTAGAGTAAAGTCTTTAATGTGATAATGTTCCATATCAATATTTATAAATACATTATGTTTAATAGCTAGATCAAATATTGGTTTGACCCGTTCGATAATTTGTTTCTTGGAATGTTCCCAAGCCTGAACGTGAACTTGACTGTATAAAGAAGATAACTTGACCGACACATTTACTTTCGGGATGTCGCCTAAGTGGTTTGTGTCTATTAGAGGTTGCCGGTCCCAAGTCAGACTTTTTTGACCCAAGGTTTCAATCAATTCCAAGTATCTTGTTTGATAATCTAAAGCTTCTTGTTCTGAAAGAGTTGCTTCTCCTAATAAGTCCACTGTAAAAGCAATCTGTCTGTCTCGGTTAGCTTCTAATTTTGGAATCGCGTCACTAGGATTTTCACCTGTGATAAATAAACGGGCCATTTCTGATACGTTTTTTCTTACACTGTTGGCTAAAACCCCCGGAGCTAAAGACCCAATACTTGCTCCGAAAGAAAATATAGAAGGCAAGCCACCTTCTTTGTCAGAGAAATATTCTTTTAAATGTTTTGCCACGTCGCTATTATCATTAAGATACGGGAGCACATCTACAAAACGAAACATTTGCGTTTTGAAACTTGGACTATTCATGGATAGATCCATGATCTTTCCATACCACCAGTCTTTATTAAAAACGGATTTTGAGTCAGCTTTAGCCGTTAAAATTTTAGCGCCCAATCCCTCTACAGATTTTAAGCTTGGGTCTAATGGTTTAAATTGCGAATTTTCATCGTGAGTATTTTTAGATTTGTTTTTGAAGAACATGGCTGATCCTTTCTTGGCTTGGTGAATAACGTAGTTAAACCAACTCGAAATTATAGACTTTAATTGATTTGATTCAGGTTTAACGTTGACTGAAGAGATTTAAGGGCTTCACCGCTACTTGGTCAAGTCTGAGTTCAGACAGGCAGACAGGCAGACAGAGATGGGGGTTAACCCATCTTGTCGGAAGACATATTTTTGGTAGGATAATGGGCTTTATATGGACTCCACGGAGGTGGAAGAAAGCCCGGTACATCTCAATACATTACAAGACTAAGGCCAAGTTTTTCGGGGCCATAATGGCTCTGAAAAGCCAGACCAGAAAGGCTTCTGCTTAAACCTTGATAGATCTGGCGGGTGCAATTTGGCTCTGGTGATATTTTGCCTATTTTCAGTCTCTGTAATTTCTGCATTTAGGAATGACAATTAACTGCCAGAAGTCCCAGAAGTCCCAAATATGTAATTACCCAAATATGCAAAACAAATTGAGCATCGAGGGATACACCTGCGAATTGGCTTTAGCTAATCCAAAGTGCCCGATCTAATCTGCGAGACAAGCCGAGCTGTACTGTGCTTTTTTTCTTTAAATCTTTCCTACCGAGTCATTTAAGCGCTCAAAAACGTCGCCGTGACCAATGTTTAGTTATTGAGCCTTTGGGTTATACTGCTGTCAAATAACTGATAATCTAACTATTACAGGGGTTTACACCCAGACTAAAGGAAGGGCGTTTGGCTTTAATGTTGCTTTATTTATGGCGTATGACAAAAAAGCTAACATCTATTCTAAGCCATCTGATATTTATCGTCATAACTTTTACGGCGTGCGAGGTCAGCTGGGTTGAGCTAGGCGCTTCTTCTTGCAATTTCGTTACGAATGCTGATGGAAATCGCATCTCATGGAAGTCTTCCCTTCCAATCAAGTTCAGACTTCATAAGGACGTGCCCCCAAAGGCCTATGCCTCCATTTTTAAGGCGGTAGACATATGGAATCAAGTTTCTTCAAAAACAGTTCTGAGCATCGTTAGCACAGACTACCAAAGGCCGGCCACAACCAGAGACCAGATTCCAGTGATATACTGGATGAGCGAATGGGATCCGAAAAAACCATTGGAACAAGCCAGAACTACCGTTCGCTGGGTTCAAAACCAGTTGGTTGATGCTGATATTAAAGTGAATCTTAAGAATTTTGAATTTTTTTTAGAAAATGAAGAACCTAGTTATACAAAAGTCGATCTTGTGGGAGTGTTAGTGCATGAGTTTGGCCACGCTCTTGGATTTGCACACAATACTGCGCTTGAAAGTGTTATGTATTTTCAGCTAAGAAAGGGATTCGAAAGAAGAAGCGGTAACGGTGGTCTAGTTTTCCACAGGTCCGATGTTTCTTCATATCAGTGTGAATATGGTAGTGATATTGTTCTGTCGTCTTTCGCTGAATCCATGGGAATTGGCACAAATGGTATCACAAGCGGCGCGTCAAGCCTGTGATTTAAGTTTTTTTAAGTAAGTTCAGTGACGTGATTATGCAAGACTTAATAAAAGGAAAGTTTATGACCCCCCAAACAAACAAGAACCTAGCTTTATTGGCTCAGCAATTCACCGTAAAATCTAGTGAAGTAAACACCTACTATGATGAAATTCGTGATCTGGATGAAACTACTGATTTGCTATTTATGTTAAAGCAAAACTTAAATTCGATCACGCAAGCCGAAAAACGACTAGGATTTATGATCAAAGAAGTTCGTTCAACTGTTAAGAAAAAGATTTAATTCGATCAACTGCACTTATTAATAACCAATCGGTAAGAAATATTTAAGCCTTGGGCCTGTTGAAAAAGCATCATCTTCGTTGATGCCTTCGCTTAAATCTCATTCGACATAGATAAACTACGACTCATTCGATTTTAAGCTTGGACGCCTAGAATCTAATACTTTTTCAACAGGCCCCCTTGTTAGCATTTCTTTTTATATCCGTCTTTCATGGAACACGATTCAGACTTAACTTTGATTCTTTTGTCTATAGGTTCAATATAAAATTCTTCCTTACTTTTGCTTTCACCCCACAAGACCTCGTAAGAAACAGGTGAGTAGTGGTATTTACCCTTGATGTCGCTTTCCAAAGTAGCTTTTAATGGAAAATCTTCGGGTAAGATCACTTCACCCGTAAAACTGACTGTTGCGCACATTAAACCATCGCAATCTGACCAAGATTCTAATTTAGAAATGATAGAAATCTCAAACGGCCAACCCGTAGCCTCCGATATCCACCTGGCTCTGTAAGACCAGGTGTCACCAGGCTTCACAGGTTGACTAGGTAATGCCACACGAGAGATGTAATAAATAGATCCAATCATCATGTCTTTCACTACAAGGTGTTTTCCAGCTTTATCAACCATCTCGTAAAGCTCTTGGCCTGGTTCTGGATAAGCTAGGTCTTTAAGTTCGATATTTCCTTTTTTATCGCTTGTCACAATTTTAAACTGCATATCACCATTTTCACTAACGTTGATAGTGCGACGATCAATTTTGAATTGCACAGAGTCTTTGTATTTACGCGAAACTTTTCCTTTATCTAAAACTGTAACTTTGGATTCACTTTTATAAGTGCTTAGGGCAACAGAGCCTTTGATGCTTTGTGCATCAAGCTCGATGGCCCTATTCAGATTATTCTTAGTAGAACTACTTTGGCAGCCCGAAATAGCGAAAAATGTCAGGGCGTAGAATAAATTAATGGCTGTTTTCTTGTATAATTTCATCTGCTTGTAAGTTCTCCCCTTGGCGATATCTTTCAACTAAGGCTTCATCATTTGTAGGAAACGAGAATAGTAATATATTACTATCTGATTCAGAATCTTCAAGAGTGACAACTATATAATATATATTTTCTGGATCTGGATGATGTTTTATAAACGTCACGATATTTTGCCCGTAACTGTCTGAAGTTCTCCATATTTCGTCTGCAAGTTCAATACTGTCTTCCCGATGTTCAGAATAAGTCTGAAAGTCAGCAGAAGGAATGTCAGTGTCATTCCTGACAACTAACATGGCTTTAAAGTGACCAACGGCTAGGTCATCACCTTCAGATAATGCATCTCCATCGATGGCCCCTGGATAAATATCTTTAGTTTGTAAGTCGAACATCATTTCACCCATTTTAAACTCCTCGGCTAAGCTTAAGATCTTTGTTGGAAAGTGCATGAAAATAAAACTAGGTTCATCGTCGTACAAATAGCATACAGCAATATGAAATAAGTCGTCGTCAAATTTTTTTATGAAGATTGCAGTTTCTAGATCTGTTAATTGCTTTGTAATCCATACTTCATCGGGATCGTCTAAAGTATCGGTTAAGTTGGCTTCGTACTTACCAAAAGCAGTCTCATTAATATCATTAGGATATTTTTTTATACTTTTAGAATAAAAGCTTTCAACGTTTTGGATCTGTTTTCTAAAATGATTAAACAACTGATCTTCGGTGTCGAAGACCAGATTTTTGTCTGGGTCGATAACAATTGTTCGATCCTCAACAGATGATTTAACGGTTTTCTTTTTCAAAATATAAGTTATCCTTTACTACCGAAGGCCAGTTTAAACCTTAGCTATTTCATTTCACTTGATCTAGATCCATTAATCAAACGAAAATTAAATTATTAGGTAGCGTATATGGTTTGCTGCCTAAATATTGAATAAATAAATATTCAAGTTATGGAGACACGGATGTCGATAACACTTGAGAGTTTTGGAGAATCAAATCTTCAACAAATAGAGTATTTGTTGTCTCAATCGGTGAAAGGACTTCACTTATTGTTTGATAAGCAGAAAATCAAGCTAGCCTACACTCAACCCAAGAACGGAATCATGGATTTTGACAGGGAAGATTTAGATAAAATCCAAAACCTGTTTTCTGGGCTGATACAAAGCTCTAGCATGAATGAGAAGAGGGGATACCTGGACAACCTTTCAGAAGAAGATCAAGAAGTGTTGATCAAAGCTTATTTTCATATTGTAGAAAATACTATCAAAAATTCTTTAAAACTTACACACTAATTTTTTGAGCAAAGAAAAATCCTAAAGCCTTAAAGCACATCTATAATTTAAAGCTGCTGAAAAAAATCGCTTTAGAAATAAAAACTGTAGATGCTGAATTTGATCAACAGAAATTTTTTAGTGTGCAAAAAGAAATCTTGAAATTAGAAATGAAAGGCAGGGTTCTTCTTATTCGGGATCAATTAAAAAAAGGGTTGCCATCAAACTATGAGTGCAGAAAATGAGGGCAAATGGATAGCTACGTTTAATCCATTTTTTTTAAAGCCTTAGTAAATGCGAGAGGCATTTACTTTTAAAGCGGGAAATTTTGATAGTGTGTTGGCAGGTGAACCTGAAGCGCTCAAAATTACTTGTTTACAGCAAAAAGCAATTGCTGAGGTGGATATCAACGGGTTCGAAGCGGCGAAGGCTACGGCTGTTGCAATCGTTACAAAGTTAGTGTCAATGCCAGCTCAAAGATCTGCTTAAAGACTAATACTTATTGTTTAAGATGTTTCACAAAAGATATAAGTTTTCGAGAGATACAAAATTTATAGATGGTATATTTTCTAAAGTATGGCAAGAGCAATTTGGAATGGTGAGATTAGTTTTGGGTTAATAAATATACAAGTTGAGCTGTATTCAGCAACTCAACCTAATAAAATTCATTTCCATATGGTGGACGGACGTGATGGTTCCCGTATCCGCTATCACAAGGTGAATGAAGACACTGGCAAAGAAGTGCCGTGGGCTGAGATTTCAAAAAGTTACGAGTACGAAAAAGGCAATTTTATCATGCTGGACGAAGATGAAATTGAAAACTTCGAACCAGAATTGACTAAAACTGTAGATCTAGAGACTTTTGTGGACCTCACTTCAATATCTCCACTTATGTATGAAAAACCTTACTACTTGGTCCCCAAGAAACGTAGTCTTAAGCCCTACGTCTTATTACGTGAATCCTTAAAGCAAACAGGAAAGTGTGGTCTGGGACGTGTTGTGATTCGAGCAAAGCAACATTTAGCAATCGTTATCCCTGTCGAGGACGCTTTGGTATTGAACCTTCTATTATTCCCTGAGGAGTTAAAATCAATTCAAGATTTTGAATTCCCTTCAAGCGAAGATTTTAAAGATAAAATTAAAGCTAAAGAGGTCACCTTGGCCGCAGAACTTATAGAATCAATGTCTGACACTTTCCAGCCTGAAGATTTTAACGACACTTACAGTGAATCGTCTTGTTGCTTGGATAGATAAACAAGTGAAGAGCGGTGGTAAAGCGAAGAAAAAATCCAAGAGAACAAAGGCTAAAAATAAATCTTCAAATGTTATTAACATTGAAAGTCTACTAAAAAAGAGTCTTAAGGGCAAAAAGTCCTCGTGAGTTCATCTTCATCAAAACTCCTGCAGGACTATATCAAAAAGCGGGATTTTAACTCTACAAGTGAGCCTGAAGGGGTGATGCGCTCTAAAAAAAGCGGGGACTTCATGGTGCACTTACATGGTGCTAGAAAACGGCACTATGACCTACGCCTTCAGTGGAAGGGCGTCTTAAAATGTTGGGCTATTCCTAAGGGTCCAAGTTCTGATCCGAAAGATAAAAGATTAGCGGTTCGAACCGAAGACCATCCTGATGACTACAAAGCCTACGAGGGAGTCATCCCAGAAAAAAGCTATGGTGCTGGACCATCCTTAATATGGGATGCGGGTGAGTTTATTTCTTTAGAGGATTTCGAAAAAGGACTGAAGAATGGCCATCTACGGTTTGCGACCGATGGGGTACGCATGAAAGGGGCTTGGAACTTGGTGCTTATGAATTCCAAGCAAAAAAAACAAAACTGGTTACTGATCAAAGAAGATGATGAATTTGCAAATGCATGTGACATGGCCGCGTTGGAGACGAGTGTGGCGACTGGGCGCACACTAAAAAACCTTGAAAATGATGAAGAGCCAGAAGAATCTATAGTAGAATTGCCGTCTACGATCAAACCGCAATTAGCAGTCCTTAGCGAAAAGATTCCTAATGGTGATTGGATTTTTGAGCGTAAATATGACGGTTATAGAATTTTAGCGAAAATAGAAAATAATGATGTCAGTTTGCAAACTCGTAATGGCAAAGAGTGGTCCGAAAAATTTAGTTCAGTGTGCAATGAATTAAAGGCGTCTCCGTTTGATCAAATCATTTTAGATGGAGAGGTGGTCCACTTCGACACTAACGATAAAACAGATTTTTCAGCTTTGCAGAACTATAAAAACAACAAGAAGTTACCATTAGATTATGTGGTTTTTGACGTGCTTTACGCTGGGGGAGTTGACCTTCAAAATGTGCCACTTGTAAGACGCCGAGAATTTTTAGAGGAACTTTTTAAAAGTAATAAATCCGAGAGAATTCATTTAAGTAAAATCCTGGATTCTAAAAAAGATTTACTTGCTGAAGCTTGTGAAAAAGAATGGGAAGGCTTGATTGCAAAGCAGCCTAATTCAATTTATCACAATGCTAGGCATGGAAGCTGGTTAAAAATTAAATGTACAGATGAAGAAGAGTTTGTGGTTATTGGTATGACGGAGCCTGAAGGATCGCGCAGTCACTTTGGTTCCTTACTTCTGGCAGAAAACATAAATGGTCGTTTAGTCTATAGGGGTCGTGTGGGTACAGGCCTTAATGAAGCAACACTTAAAAGTCTCAATAATAGGTTCACTCAACATCTCAAAGGTTCACCACCCAATGTTAAAAGCCTAGGAAAGCAAAAAGTAAAAAGCTGGCTTGAGCCCCATTTCTACATCCAGGTGTCCTATAGTGAAAAGACCAAAGATGGAATCTTAAGACATCCTGTTTATAAAGGTTTACGAGAAGACAAAGAGTTTCAAACTAGTACAAAATCAGAAGCGGTAAAATTTGACAAGACACAATCGAGAGCCGAATCGACAACCAAATCTACAGTCGAATTGACTCATCCCAAACGTTTACTTTTCGAAAAGGAAAAAATCAGTAAATTGGATTTATGGAAGTATTATGAAAAAATCTGGTCTCACTTTGTGAAGTGGTCAGCGCATCATCCTTTAAGTCTACTTCGATGTCCCTCAGGGATAGGCAAACAGTGCTTTTTCCAAAAGCATTTGGAATCTGTAGATCCTCCACCACAAATTGAAATTAAAGAGAAAACCAAAAAAGACAACTACAGTTATATCGAAAAGCCTGATGATCTTAAGGCCTTAGTGCAGCTGAGTGCGATTGAACTTCACACTTGGAATAGCCAAGTCGATGATGTTGAACATCCACTGTATGCCGTGTTTGATCTGGATCCCGGGAAAGGGGTTCAGTTCAAGCAAGTTATTAAGGCTGCAAAAGATATTAGAAAAATTTTGAAATCCTTTGATAAAGAAAGTTATGTGCGCACGAGCGGGGGTAAGGGACTTCATGTTCTTACAAATGTTAATGGTATGAGTTGGAAGGATGCTTTCGAGTTTTCTAAAGCTGTGGCCCACTATATGGTTGAGCTTTCGCCTGATAGCTATGTGGCGACCATGTCCAAGGCCAAACGTGAAAATAGAATCTTCATAGATTATTTTAGAAATAAAAAGGGCTCAACCTCAATCGCTACTTTTTCGGTGCGGGCAAGGAAGGGGGCTCCTGTTGCTACTCCATTAGCATGGTCTGAATTGAATAAAAATTTTGATCCAAAAGATTACAACATTAAGACGATTCCTGAGCGCCTTGGCAAACTTAGAGGTGATCCCTGGGAGGCCTTTTACAATGAGCTCTAACCATAATCCTGGACCCCTGGTTTGGTACCGAAAAAGTCATCCGCATAAATTATTTTTATTGATTTGCAAATCAATCTAAAAGTTTAGATAACTCTT
This sequence comes from uncultured Pseudobdellovibrionaceae bacterium, assembly GCA_963803705.1. Lineage (GTDB taxonomy): Bacteria > Bdellovibrionota > Bdellovibrionia > Bdellovibrionales > UBA1609 > JAMLIO01. Next base: position 119,069 of record CAWDNU010000002.1, read on the forward strand.
GCCTTTTGAGTTGCGGCTCCGTACTGGATATTATTAAAGAAAACACATACTGAATTATTATTCTTAATATTTCCAATATATTTATCGCTGAGCATTTTCAATCACCAAAACTTTGAATTTTTCGAAATGTAACATTAATACGAGGGCCCACACCACTCTTAGTTTTTGGCAGTTCATGCTTCCAAAAAGTCTGGGTGTCGTCATACATAACAAGTAGATCACCTGAATGTAAATTAACGCTGACTTTCTCTTTAGATTTAATATGTCGGAGTACAAAGCGTCGAGCCGCACCTAAGCTGAGGGAAGCAATTACTGGTTTTGATCCCAATTCTTTTTCATTATCACTATGAGCCCCCATGCTGTCTTTGCCATTTCGATATAAATTGATCAGAGCTGAATTAAAATCAGCATCAAGGAACTGACTCATTTCATCTTTAACTCCTTTTAGTAAAGGCGACCACGCGACAGGATAGAATGTGGTCTCTGAGTATTTATAAATTGTTTTTGAGTCTCCCATCCACCGCATTAATCGGGGTTGCATGACTTCCTTCCCAAACATTTTTATGGTTCGCTCTTCCCAGAGTGTTTGCGCATGAATAAGGTCATAAAGGTGTTTTGATTTTGAATCACAATAGAATTTTCGGTGAATGCTTAGACCAAGATTTTTGTCGATTGCACCATTAGAAAGGTAGCGTCCAAACGAATCAAATTTATTCCTCATTGGGTTCACCGACTTCTCTGCTAAATTGCCCAAGGGAATTCTGAACCTGGTTTTTGTGAGATTTCTGCCAAGGCCAACGACCCGAAAGCTCTACCTCTAAGCTGAAACTTAAAAAGGTACGGATAACTACGACTATGGCTAAGACACCCACTGTAGAAAAACTTAAGTCTACGGCAACCGTGTGTATGATGTCTGCTGCAACAAGAAGTTCCAGACCTACTAAAATCCCTTTTCCTAAAGTTTGGCGTAAAGAAATGTAAATATTCTTTGTGACTTTTTGAGCTAAGAGTTGGACTGCTGCAACCAACAGAGCATAGAGTGATAGGATCACTATTAAGCCTATTCCCAGAAGCTCTATAAAAGTGGAGGCCCATTCAGCGAAAGGCTTAATAATATCGGGAGCCATGACCTCTCCTTTGGTGTGTCAGACTAAACGAATCATTCCTAACTATATTATTTGGATTTGAATGGATCATGTAACAGTTTCGAATTAATTGTGGAGTTTTTTAGAAGATTATAGCTAATCAAATTTTATCTTTTGAACTGCTTCTCTAAAATGGAAAGTTAAAAGTACCCTCTTCCTCTTGTGAGATTAGGACATCGTACAGATTTTACATTCCAATAATTTCATAAGGGCTGAAAATACGATTAGGGTCGCCATATTTTAAGTCAAACTCAATTTTTTCATTAGACTAATTGTGTGAGAAATTGATGCTCTTTATTTATAGGCGCTTCTAAGGCTGACAAGCTGAAGATTGAGCTTTGCTGTCAGTTGTTAAATACCTTTTATAAAAATAAAATGAATCAAAAGGAGTTGTCCAAAGAAATAGAGAATGAGCCCGCTCAGGTTGCAGCAGGTTTTACGCTATATCAGTTCAAATTATTTTTTTGTCGTAGATTTTAGCTAAACATTAAACCTAAACAGTAAGATGTCACCATCTTTGACTTCGTAATCTTTACCTTCAGACTTATATTTGCCGGCATCCCTAACGGCTTGTTCAGATTTAAGTTCGAATAAATCTGAGGAGTGATAGGTCTCGGCGCGGATGAATCCACGTTCAAAATCAGTATGAATAACACCTGCGGCTTGTGGGGCCAGCATACCTGATCTGATCGTCCAAGCGCGGACCTCTTTTTTACCCGCAGTAAAGTAAGTGCGTAAATTTAGCAGTTTGTAAGACTCCCGGATCACTTGGTTTAAACCGGGCTCTTTTAAACCCAAGTCTTCTAAAAATGCTAACTGCTCTTCTGCTTCAAGTTGAGAGACCTCTGCCTCAATTGCACTTGAAATGACAAGAGCCTGGTTGTTCTCTTTGGCCGCAAACTCACGCACCTGTTTTGTCATTTCGTTGCCGTCTTTTGCGAACTCCTCTAAAACATTACAAATATACAAAACGGGTTTAATAGAAATTAGCTGCAGATCTTTGACAAGTTTTCTTTGATCTTCATTTTCTATTTGAAAGTGTCTGGCACTTTTGCCTTCGGCCAATAAATCGTAGACACCTTTCGCGATATCGTATTCCATTTTCAACTTTGAATCTTTCGTAGACTTGGCCATTTTCTCTATTTTTTTTAAGCGCTTTTCCATGGACTCGAGGTCAGCCAAAATTAGTTCAGTGTTTATGATTTCAATGTCTCGAAGAGGATCGACACTACCAGAAACATGAACAACGTTTTCATCCTCGAAGCACCTTACCACGTGAAGAATTGCGTCTGTTTCTCTGATGTTGGCTAAAAATTGATTACCTAAACCTTCGCCTTTAGAAGCCCCCTCTACAAGACCTGCAATATCAACAAATTCCATTGATGTTGGAATTTTCTTTTCAGGCTGTACAAATTTAGTTATTAGCTCTAAGCGTTCGTCTGGCACGGCAACAACCCCAATATTCGGATCGATTGTGCAAAAAGGGTAATTGGCTGATTCAGCCCCTGCTTTTGTGATTGCGTTAAATAGCGTACTTTTTCCGACGTTGGGCAAGCCCACAATACCAACTTGTAAAGCCATATTAGTTATCCTTTTTTTATAGTGTCGATCTTTAAATAACCTAATTTTTTATTAAACTGATTAGCTGCTTTCAAATGGCCCATGTCAATAAAGGCTTCGATACTTGCATTTGCATGCTCAAAAAGATTTTGGAAGTATTTTTGTTCTTCAGAATTAAAGTTCATCAATACAAACCGATCAACAGGAATTTGACCTATTTCAGACTTAATTCCTATTTTTAGTCGGCTGTACTGACTGCCAAGCTTTTCGTGAATATTTTTAATGCCATTATGACCGCCTGGACTTCTATCAAAGAAAAATCTAAAGGCACCAAAAGGCATGTCTAGGTCATCTTGTATAATCAAGATATCTTCTTTGCTGATTCTGTAAAAAGTCATTAAAGCTAATATTGATTCACCTGATAAATTCATGAATGTCTGGGGTTTCACAAGTAGAACTTGGTGGTCTTTGTAATCTACTTTTGTCAGCAAAGATTTTTTGTCATTTTTAAAATCAGGCGCATCTAACTTAGCTGCCCAGTGATCAATTGCTAAAAAACCAATGTTATGACGTGTAAGATAGTATTTGGGCCCAGGGTTTCCTAAACCTGCAATTAAAAAAGTTTTTGAGCCCATTTATAAATTCACCGTTATTTATGTTTCGTCAAAAAGTATGCTGACAGAGTCATTGCCGTAGATTCTTTGAATTGCGTCGCCTACGACTGAAGCCACAGATATAACTTTTATTTTTTTTGATTTTTTTGCCTCTTCACTTAATGGGATAGTGTCTGAAACCCAAAGTTCTTTAATCGGACTTTCCTCTAATCTTGAAAGCGCTGGTCCAGAAAGCAGTGGATGAGTGATCACAGCAAAAACCTCCTTGGCGCCTTTATCGACAAGGCTTTTGATACCTTCATTAAGCGTACCCGCAGTGTCAATTATATCATCAACAACGATAGCTATTTTACCTTCAACTGAGCCAATCAAGTTGTAAGCTTTCGCTTCATTAGGACCGGTTCGGCGCTTGTCAATAATTGCCATCGAGCAGTCAATACGTTTGGCAAATATTCGAGCGCGTTCAACGCCGCCAGCATCTGGGCTTACTACAACAAATTTGTCACCAAAACCTTTTTGTTCACGCCAAGTGTTAGATAAAGTTGGGATTGCAAACAAATGATCAAAGGGGATATTGAAGAAGCCCTGTATCTGAGCGCTATGTAGGTCTATAGACACGACTCGATCAGCGCCGGCAGTAGACATCAGGTCGGAAACACATTTTGCCGAGATTGGAACCCTGGGCTTCACCTTACGATCTTGTCGAGCATATCCGAAGTAGGGAAGCACAGCTGTTATGCTTTTGGCCGATGCCCTTTTTAGTGCATCTAAGATTATAAACAGTTCCATATAATTTTCGTTAACAGGGGGGCAAGTGCTTTGGATTACAAAAACATCTGCGCCGCGAATACTTTCGTGAATTTCTACCTGGATTTCTCCGTCAGAAAACCTATTAATCTTTGTTTTGCAAAGCTCTATATTTGCTGCTTTAGCTACTTTTTCAGCGAACTCGTGATTCGAATTACCAGATATAATATTCAGTTTTGACATACTTTTGGTGTAGCCTTAACAGTCTGTATTATCAACAGCTAATTAAACCATTCCGGGGATTTTTCCAGCAAGGCTAATTTAAGTGAATGGACTGCGTTTCTTCTATGAGAAATTTTGTTCTTAACTGCAAAGCCCAGCTCTGCCAAAGTTTGATCGTAGCCGTCAGGTATAAAAATTGGATCATATCCAAAACCGTTTTCACCTTTGGGACCCATAGCTATAGAGCCTGAAACTTCACCCACTGTGTGAAGCTCGAAATCGTTTGATTTAAAATAGATACATGAAACAAACTTGGCTCTACGCATTTTAGGAGTTCGTATTTTAACCATTTTCAAAACTTTATCGTTGTTTTGAACGTCTGAAGCATTATCACCTGCGTAACGCGCAGAAAATATTCCGGGGTATCCATTAAGTCCCTCGACAACCAGGCCAGAGTCTTCAGAAATTACAGGCTCTTGATTATTTAAAACCGCGTAAAGAGAACTCGCTTTAATTTTTGCATTTTCTAAAAAGGTAGTCCCTGTTTCTTCAGGCGCACTATAATTGGTAACATCCTTAGCCGTAATAAATTGAAACAGGCTTGTTTCAAAAAGAGTTTCAAATTCCCTTGTTTTTCCTGAATTGAATGTAGCTAGCCAAAATTTCATTTTTTGGTGTTCCTGTTACAAAAATTTTTGCTGTACTTCAAAGATTTGTTTACAAGTCTGTTGTGCAAGCGCCATCATATTTTGAAATTCAGTTGGACTGAAAGTTTGTCTTTCAGCTGTTCCCTGAACTTCAACAAAATTCAGTTCAGAATTCATCACAAAATTGACGTCACAATCGCAGTGCGAATCTTCTTCAAAGTCTAAGTCCACATGAATATTGTCACCGAGCTTACCAATACTAACAGCTGCAATTTGGTATAGTGTTGGGTCTTGTTTAATAAGGTTTTGTTTCATTAGAAAATTTAAGGCCTGCTTTATAGCTACGAAGCCGCCGGTCACAGCAGCAGTTCTAGTGCCTCCGTCAGCTTGTAGAACATCGCAATCGACTACAATAGATTTTTCAGGCATTTTCTTTAGATCGAACCCAGACCTTAGTGCTCGAGCTATTAATCTAGATATTTCTTGACTGCGCCCGCCAGACATTGCCTTATGGCGTTGAATGCGTTGATGAGTGGATCTTGGCAGCATACTGTACTCTGCAGTAATCCAACCCTCGCCTTTTCCGGACAACCATTTCGGAGTATTTTCTTCGACTGTGGCCGTGCATAAAACATGAGTGTCGCCAAATTTAACTAGACAGCTTCCCTCAGCATATTTAGTAACATTAGTTTCAAAACTTAAAGTGCGCATTTGGTCGGCTTGGCGGTCATTTAATCTCAATCAGAACATCCTAAGTGTTTAAGTTAATACATTTTAAGCTCTCTATTTTTAAAATACTGTTGTAAACCCAAAGCCAAATTTTTTGCAAGCTCTTGCCTCGTTCGGCTCGAGTTTAGTTTTTTAAAGTCTTCGGCGTTAGATAAATAGCCCAGCTCGACCAGAGCGCTAGGTATAGGTAACTGTTTAAGAACATAAAATTGGCCCTCCCGAATTTCTGACTTTTGAGACCAATTTTTTTTAAGACTTTCAGCAAGGTCCAGGCTCTGACGACGAGTTTTCATTCTCAGCATATCCAAAATAATGATATTAGCAGGGCTCCGGATACCTAGTTTTTTAACAGTAGGGTAGAAAAATCTAGGGTGATCCAGTGAGGACAGAGCCTTTAAGTCAGCATCTGCTGACAAGAATGTCAAAAAATCAGTGTGCCCAAGTAAAGCGTTCGAAGGTTCGACGTAAAATTCGGCCCCCTTGATTTTAGGGTCAGAGTGTATATTAGCGTGAATAGATACGAATACGCCGGGTTGCTCTTTTATAGCCAATTGAACTCTTTCGGATAGAGACATGGTCTGTTTGCGCTCACGGGTTAGCTTGCTGTCGATATTTAGCTCTTTAAGCTCTTGCTGCAAGTATTTTGAAACTTCGAAGACCACGAATTCTTCAGACAAGCTTGAAGCCAAGCCACCGTAGTCATTGCCGCCGTGACCAGGATCAATCAACACACTTTGGTCATTTACAGAAGCTGCCCTGACGTAATCCAGTTGGTGGATTAGGGCACAAGTACAAAAAAAGACTTTGAAAATAAAGCTGTATTTCATTCTTAAAAGTATACTTGATTTTAGGCAAAAAAAAAGCGACCTGGTTTTGTAAGGAGGGGGGCCAGGCCGCTAGGGGGATATTAGAACAGTTTAAAGAGCAAGGCCCATGCCAGGCTCTAAGCTTAATAGATTTGTTCTAAAGGCTGGGATTGGTTGCAATTCGGTGCCATCATTGTATTCTTTTCAAAGAAGCTAATAAGATCTTAAAATAGAGTTAACGAATCCAGGAGTTCAACATGAAAAACACAAAGCAATTGATAGTATTACTAAGCTTAATTTTTGGGCTTGGAGTTCAGGCAAAAGATGTAGATAAAGCAAAGCTCGAATTAAACGATAGAGTAAACGAAGAAAAAACAGTAAAGACGGAAGAAGACGCTGCTAAGTCTGCTGCTGAAAGGGAAAAAAAACGTGCAGATGACATGTACCAATTAGTAACAAAAAAAACTGAAGAGACTGAAAAGTCCATTGCAGAGAGTAAAAAAAACCTTACGGAATATAACGAATTAAAATCTGAGCAGGCTCAGTTGTTGCAAAAGTATAAAGAAGAGTTGAGCAAATTAAAAACCGACAACACTGATGCAGTTGAGGAAACAAAAAACAACAGAACAAAGATCGCTGAATTAAAGGCGGAAAGAAAAAAACTAACCGACGAGATAAAAAAGGCCAAGAAAATTTACTCTTCAACCAAGAAAAAGCTTTCAAAAATAGAGTCTGTGAAGAAAAAAGAGCAGAAAAAAGTAGACTCTGTGGCAAAAAAACACGAGAAAATTACAAAGCAAAAAGAAAATGAAGAAAAAAAATATGAGAAAACAAAAAATAAAATAGAAGAAAACATTGCTGAATTTGATCAGAAAACAAATGCTCTAAACGTAAAAATTGAGAATCTTCAAAAACAGATCGATGAGCTTAAAGAAAAAGGCGTAGAGCTAAAAAAGAAAGATATCCAAGTAAAAGAAAAATTCGAAAAAACTAAAGATCAATACAAAACTTTGCTAGCTTATTTTAAAGAGCTCAAAAAAGCAGAAGTAGCAATGGTTAAGGCCGCTGAAAAAGCTAGGCAGGAAGAAGCTTCTAAAAACTAACCTTTAGTTTAAAAAAATTTGATTAGCCTGGTTTAATAAATTGGGCTAATTTTTTAAGTCGAATCTATTCGCCAGACCCCCTATACCTATCTGTGAGGATCGTATATCATTCAGGTATGAAAGATGAAAAAGTATGGCTCACAGAAGCTAGGTTGGGTATTTGGAGTGTGGCAATAATTGCCATTGTATGTATATCATTTGCCCTATCCTACACTAAGACAATTTTAATTCCTTTCATTTTTTCCCTATTTTTTTACTTCATGTTGCTGCCATTGATGAGGTCACTAAGACACAGGTTTAAATGCCCTAGGTGGCTAGCCCTGGCGATCACTTTCGCTTTGGTATTTATGATAATAATATCGTTGGGTTTGTTTTTAACTACAACAGTCAAAGGATTCATCAGTGGTTATGAAGCGTACCAAAGCAAAGTGATTATAGTTTTTGATCAAGTTAAAACAAACTTATCTGAAAAGGGTTATAACGTTGAAGCTCTAGATATCGAAGATCAAATCAGAAAAATACCTGTGGTCAATATTTTAAAAAATACTGGATTCGGTGTTTTAAATTTTATAACTAAACTTTCACTAGTTTTTATTTTTTTACTCTTTTTATTCACTGGCACAAAGGCAAATAAGCCTGAAGACGAAAGGGTTACGAACGAGCTAGTCATCGAGATAGACAGAAAAATAAGGCAGTACTTGTTAACAAAGCTTGCCACATCATCGATTACCGCTGTTATAGTTGGATTTTTTCTTTTTGCAATGGATTTGGATTTTGCATTTGCTTTCACGGTTTTAGTCTTTGTTCTTAATTTTATTCCGACGGTGGGCTCTATTATAGCCTCGATTCTTCCAATACCAGTTGCACTCATCCAATATGATAACCCTGCTTATATCATTGCTATTATTGCAGTCCCGACTGTTATACAATTCTGTATTGGCGGCATCATGGAGCCTAAACTTTTAGGCGACAGCTTAAAGCTTCATCCAGTTATGATTTTAATTTCATTGATGTTCTGGACGCTGATATGGGGTATTCCTGGCGCATTTTTAGCTGTCCCCATTACTGCGATCATCAAAATTGTGTTCGAAAAGATCGAAGGTGGAAAGGCTATCTCAAATCTGATGGCTGGTAGTTTAGATTGATGCGTATTCCTATTCGAGTATAAACTTAAACTAAGTTTTAGACTAAATCGAAAAGGAAAAAATTTTTTGTATCAGTACAAAATACTAGCAAAACAACCGGTCACAAAAGCAGCTAGAGTTCCAGCAACAACTGAGCGTAGGCCAAGCTGAGCCAGATTTTTTCTTTGTGTCGGAGCTAAGGCTCCAATTCCACCGACTTGGATAGCTATCGAACTGAAATTAGCAAAACCACACAATGCATAAGATAAAATGATTTTGCTTTTTGGTGACAGTTGGTCCCCGGCCTTAGACAGCTCAAGATAAGAAATAAACTCGTTAAAGATAACCTTTTTACCCAATAAGGATGAAGAAAAAAACAGTTCATCCGGCTTCATTCCCAAAAGAAACGAGAAGGGTAAAAAGAGCCAGCTTAAGATTAAAGAAAAAGTAAGCCGGGCTTTCCCATCAGTTAACATGGCGTCCGGTGTAAAGGCTAAGCCCCAAGTCGAAAAACCAACCCAAGATCCAATTTGCATCAACATACTATCGGCCATATAAATTAATGCGATAAACGCAATTAGCATGGCCGCCACATTCGCCATTAATTTTAGCCCCTCGCTGGCGCCGCTAGCTGCAGCATCGATTAGGTTTTCATATTTAACTAAAATTTGGCTAGGTAGATGGTCTGCAGTGACTGGGTTTTCAGTTTCCGGAATTATAATTTTAGCAAACATCAGTGCCGCGGGGGCTGATAAAACACTTGCGATCACTAGGTGTCCTGCGATTTCAGGTATGGTGTCTGCCAAAAATCCGACATAGCTGATCATTACCCCTCCGGCAACTGTGGCCATACCTCCTACCATCACGGTAAAAATTTCTGATCTAGTCATACTCGGAAGTAGTGGTTTTACGATAAGTGGGGCTTCTGTTTGTCCTACAAAAACGTTTGCGACTACTGATAATGTTTCTGCGCCACTGACTTTAAGAGTTTTTCTTAAAATTTTTGAAAAACCAGAAATGATTATAGGAAGTATTTTTAAGTAGTAAAGAATTGCAGACAGCGAAGAGAAAAAAATTATGGATGGTAACACTTGGATGGCAATGATAAGCCCAGACTTTTGACGATCAGCTAAGGGACCGAACAAAAATTCAGTTCCTTTTTCAGTAAAAAGTATAACCGAGGAGACAAAAGAATTTGCCCATTCAAAAACGAAAAATAAAGGGGCGGGCACCCTCAGACTGGGAATTCCAATCAGCAGCAAAGCAAGAGCCAACTGTAAAGCTAAGGATTTAAGTATGAAGGCAAAGCTCACCTGGCTTCGCTTTGAAGATAATAAATACGCTAAGCCAATAAATGCCAAAATACCAAGCATACTTTGCAATCTTTCCATAATATCTCCTAACACAACTTTGACACTTATGAGTGACTTAATATGTTAATTTTTTATTATTGATTTCTCTCTGTATCAAAGGAAAAAGACTACATGGTTTATTTACTTAAAACTTTGTTCTGGAAGGTGTTGGTCGTATTAATTTGCGCGAGCCCAGTTTTAGCGTCGTCCCAACTTATCAATGGTGCTGGTGCATCGTTTCCATACCCCCTTTACTCTAAGTGGTTCAAAACATACAGCAAGCTCAACTCTGAAGTTCGAATAAATTACCAGTCAATAGGTAGTGGTGGTGGCGTCAGGCAGGTTGTAACTGGTACAGTTGATTTTGGTGCAACAGACGCGCCGATGAAAGACCGAGAACTAAAGGCTTCTAAAACTAAAATACATCATATACCGACAGTGCTTGGTGGGGTCGCGCTTACGTATAATATTCCCAATTTTAATGGCGAACTTAGATTAACGCCCGAGCTGATCGTAGCGATTTACGCTGGACAAATTCGTAAGTGGAATGATCCAAAGTTGGTCAAACTAAATCCTAGTTTGGCAAGTATCAAAAAATACGTGATCCCAATGAGGCGCTCCGATGGTAGCGGAACAACAGCTGTGTTTACCGAGTTTTTATCTAAGGTTTCACCTTTTTGGAAATCCAAGTACGGCTCTGGAAAGGCACTAAAATGGGCAACCGGTCTGGGGGGAAAAGGCAATGAGGGCGTTACCGGTCTGGTCAGACAAAATCCTGGTGCTATCGGTTACGTTGAAGTTACTTATGCTAAAGTTGGCAACCTTCCAACTGTAAGCATAAAAAATAAGTCTGGAAACTTTATTAAACCCACCTTGCAAGCAATTTCATTATCCACTGTTGGTATCGAAATTCCAGAAGACTTCAGAGTTTCACTTACAAATTCAGTCCATCCTCAGTCTTATCCAATTTCTGCGTTCACTTATTTACTTGTGAAAGAAAATATGGCGCCTGCTAAGGCAGAAAAATTCAGAACATTTTTAAGGTGGTCAATGGCCGAAGGCCAAGGTTTAGCCGCTAAGTTATACTACGCCAAGTTACCTTCTTTGTTAGCTGCACGAGTGCTTAAAAAAGTTGATCAAATTAAATTCGATACCAAACCTGACACCAAATAAAAATGGCACGGCAGAAAAGCAGGGACTTTCATCCTGGTGATCAAGTTTTCTTTTATTCTTTAAGATTTATTTCGTTTTTGACTATCGGAGTTTTTTTATTAATGGTTTTGTCCATTGGTAAAATGTCACTTTTGGCGTTCGAAAATTTTGGCTTAGATTTTTTTATCACCAACGATTGGAACCCTATTGAAGAATTTTTTGGTGCCTTGCCCTTTATCTACGGCACAATAGTTTCATCCTTGCTGGCGTTAGTGATTTCTGTCCCAATCAGTATTGGTATGGCGTTGTTCGTGAATGAAATCGCGCCTAAATGGTTAGCCACACCACTAGGCTTTTTAGTCGAGATGTTGGCGGCAATTCCCAGTATTGTTTATGGACTTTGGGGGCTGTTTGTCCTTGCCCCTTTTCTAAGACTTTATGTGCAACCTTTTTTAGATACTCATTTGGGGTTTATTCCGCTGTTTTCGGGACCACCTTTGGGTGTCGGTATGTTTGCAGCCGGTATAATTTTGGCGTTTATGATCACTCCAACAATTTCTACTATTAGCAGAGAGGTTTTTTTAACTGTTCCCCCTGTGATGCGAGAAGCTGCCTATGGAATCGGTGCAACTCGTTGGGAGATGTTAAAAGTTGCTGTTTTAAGATCCTCTGTGCCAGGAGTTGGGGCGGCTGTCATGCTTGGTTTCGGGCGAGCTTTGGGCGAGACTATGGCGGTAACAATGATTATTGGAAACGTGGCCCAAATTAAAATAAGCTTATTTGAGCCAGCACAGACCATGGCCTCATTAATCGCCAATGAATACGCAGAAGCTGAAACTAATCTACAGCTGTCTTCACTAACTGCTATTGGAATGACTTTGTTTTTGGTTTCTTTGTTGGTTAACGGAGCCGCAAGATTTGTTATTTGGAAAAATAAAGAGAAATACAAAATTTAAAAAGAGATTATTATCTAAGAGCTGAGGATGAAAATATTAAAAGTATGATTGGTGGAATGTGAGCAAAGCAATTTACGCAACTTCAAGAATGGATCTAAGGCGAAAATTTAAAAGTCGTTTTATGATTTTTATCTTAATGTCATCTGCGTTTCTGGCAGCCGTACCCTTTATTTTTATTAGCGCCTACGTTGTCTACAAAGGTGCGACCTCGATTAATTTAGACTTCTTTACCCAGCTACCAGCAGCACCTGGCGAAGGAGGAGGGGGTATAGGAAATGCACTTGTTGGGAGCCTGATTATGGTTGGTCTAGCGACTGCTTTAGCAATTCCTTGGGGAATAATGTGTGGTATGTATTTAAGTGAGTATTCTCACACTAAGCTTTCTACTTTTTTAAGTTTCACAATTGATCTTATGACTAGTGTACCATCTATAGTTGTTGGCATATTTATATATGTGACCTTAGTTTTAACTATGGGTAACTTTTCTGGGTTTGCTGGCGCGTGCGCTCTGTTTATTATAATGATCCCAATTATTGTAAGATCAACTGAAGAGGTTTTAAAACTAGTTCCCTTCCATATTAGGGAAGCTGGCCTGGCCCTAGGTTTACCTAGATGGAAAGTAATTTTAAGGATAGTTTTGCCTGGTATTAAAAGCTCTTTGATATCAGGGGTGATGCTTTCTGTGGCGCGTGCCTCTGGTGAGACAGCTCCGTTGCTATTTACAAGTCTAGCTAATCAGTATTGGTCTTATAGTTTGAATCAGCCGATGGCATCAATGCCAGTTCAAATTTATAATTTTGCGATCAGCGGTTTTGAAAATTTAGAGCGGCAAGCTTGGGCGGGGAGCCTTGTTTTGGTAGTCTTTGTAGTGATAACTAATTTATTAACTAGGCTACTTTTTTATAAGAAGAAGGTGCACTAATGTCTGAAAAAATACTTTTCGAAGTTAAAGATTTAAATGCAGGTTTTGGTGAGAATCATATCTTAAAAAATATATCCTGCTACTTTACAAAAAATGATGTGATCGCCCTAATTGGCCCTTCTGGCTGTGGCAAGTCTACATTTATTAGAACTTTAAATAGGTTACATGAAGAGGTAAATCAGGCTTGGATACGGGGTGAAGTTTTTCTTAATAGCGAAGATATTTATGCAGCGGGTGTAGACCCAGTATTAATTCGTAGGCAAATCGGAATGGTTTTTCAAAAACCTAATCCTTTTCCAGGCCTGTCCATTTCTGACAACGTTAGTATCGGTCTGAGATTAGCCGGGGTCAGAAATAAATCAACATTAAGTGAACTTATAGAAAAAGCTTTGCACCAAGCAGCTCTTTGGGACGAAGTTAAAGATAAGTTGAATGATCCAGGCACAAGTTTATCAGGCGGACAGCAACAAAGGCTTTGCATTGCAAGAGCTTTGGCTGTTGAGCCCCCAGTAATTTTGATGGACGAGCCGACTAGTGCACTTGATCCGATTTCAACCTCTAAGATTGAAGATTTAGTCCAAGATTTGAAAAAGACAGTGACTGTGATTATGGTCACTCACAATATGCAGCAAGCCTCGCGAATTTCAGACAAAACGGCATTTTTTCTGTTGGGCGAGTTAGTTGAGTTTGGTGACACGTCGAAAGTGTTTACAGAGCCTCAAGATGAGCGTACTGAGAACTATATCACCGGAAGATTTGGTTAGTAGGAGATTTGAGTGTCAAAAACAAATGTTGAGACAGTTATAGATGACTTAAAAAAACATGTTTTAGAGTCTGGCAATTTGGTAAAAAGCGCAGTCCATCACGCTTGCGCTGCAACTTTGGAAAAAAGTGAATTTGAAATTTCAAAAGTTTTGAAATTTGAAGAAAAGATTAACGAACACCACTCAAGTCTTGATAACCACTGTATGCAAGCTTTGGCTAAGCTTTCACCTTTTGGTCAGGATTTGCGCATGATTATTTCTGTTATAAAAATCAACGCTGATCTTGAGCGCATGGGTGACCAATCCAGAAATATTGTGCGTATACTAAAAGAAAGCTTAGAAAAAACTCAATCTTTTGAGACACCTGCATTTTTAAAGATGATGGACGATGTAAAATGGATGGTTCAGCAAAGCATAGAATGTTTCCCAAATGGGAATGTTCAACAGGCAATATTAGTTTTAGAGCGCGAACAAATAGTTGACGATGCCAAAAAGCAAATTACTTTAGAGCTTCTTGAACGTATGAAATCTAATCCTGAGTCTGTAAAGTCATCACTAGATTTTATCTTAATTGTCAGAAACTTAGAACGCATTGCTGACCACTGCACAAACATCGCTGAAGAAACTATTTTTGTTATGACGGGCAAAGATATTCGTCACAAACAACAACTTTTTTGACCTACTGCAGGTGGAGGTAGGCCACATGTTGGACTGTACAGTCTTTGATGATGCCGTAGCCTTCGTCAGCCCGACTAATCTAGGGTCACGCCTCTACTGGAAAAAGAAATATTGCTAGCTTCAGTGAAGCCGGTCGTAACAGATTCGATCAATGGCTTTTGAATAGTCGCATCTGCGGCCATCCACTTTACTAGAATCTTAGCTCCGATGCCGCCTTCAAGATCACTAGTTTTAACGACCACTTCGTAGCTACCGAAGGCTTTAATTTCAATCGGGCTTTTTATAAAATCCCTTAATTTTTTACCATTCGTATCGAAATAAATAATCGATTCAATGCGCAAATTGTTTTTCATATCTGTATTTCTTATGCTAAGTAGCACTTGGAGTGGAATCAGCGCCGCCTGGTCGTAATTGGAAATATTAGAATAAATTGGAACATAAACAGTTTTTTCGATTGCCTCTGTAAATAAACCGAGCTCCATATCGGTAATAATAGCGTTCGACACAGGTACTATATTGTAATCGTAATCTGATTTTACGCCTCGCTCACAAGAGATTAAGCCAAAAAATAAGCAAATTAAGTAAAAAAATTTCATTAAAAAACTCCTTATCTAAAAGTTACATTTGTATTGTAGCATTTCTATAAAGAGCTTCAAGATCCTTGTGAATGATACACAGGTAATATTCCAGATCGCTGTTTTTAATAAGTCCATTGTTAAAATTTATTTTTTAACACTAATTCTTTTATAGATCTACAAGCATTCAGATGAATTATAGCCGTTCGAAATACAAAATGCCTCATTGAGCGTGGCCCCAGCGCATTGATCGGCCAGGCGGCCGTTGGATAAACACAAGGCCTCTTGTATAGTGTGCATAATGCAATCAGCTGCTCTGTAACCATTCGAAATGCATAAAGCTTCTGCAAGACTGGCACCACGACAACTAGATGAATTGTAACCCTTAGACATGCACAGGGCCTCTTGTAAAGTTTTTCCAAAACATCTGTCTACTCTAAACCCACTTGAAATGCATAAGGCCTGTTGCACTGTTTTTTCGCTACAATTTTTAGATATGTAACCTCTAGATATACAAAGAGCTTCTTGAACGGTTTTTCCATAGCACTTACTGGGGGCGTGGCCCTGCGAGGCGCACAACGCACTTTGAACTCCTTCGGGAAATAACTGCGCGACTTTCTCGTTTGCCTCAACAAAAAATAAAAATAAGAAAGAAGTCAAAAAGACAAGTAATCTAAGCTTGGCAGGTTTCATAAAACTTCTCCAAAAAACTACTTAATAATAATCTTATAAGCTTTTTTTTAAAGTAACATTTGCTAATTCGGTTAGTGAGAAATTTAATTTTATTTGTAAAAAGGAACTGTATGTAAAATTTATTGACGGTGATAATTTATATAAAGCACTGGTGCTAAGGACAGTGAAAAATTAATTGCTTCAAGAACAAATGGACTCATTAGCAGATGAATTTCGATTAGATTCTGTCTAAAAGTGGACCAGTAATGGTCACAACTGCGGACAATGGTTTCGAGTTTGGGCTGCCATCAGGCCAATTGCTAGTGTAAGGACCTTTCTTAGGGCTTAGCTCACCTGGGTGCTGAACGCTTAGAAATAGGGTTTTTCCATCATCAGAAAAACAGGGGCCAGTGAACTCCGCGTCCGTAGGAGCAGAAGCCATTTGTAGCAGTTGGCCTTGGTTCTTACCTTTCCTTGGAATTACGAATAACCCGTTGTGCCCAAAACCCTTGTAGATACCTCTATTAATATTGCCGCCGGAAATATCAGAAGTAATCCACAAATTACCTTTCTTATCGAACGCTAAATTATCTGGGCAAGACAGACCTGACTTCGGACCCCCCGTCAAAAATACCTCGTGTTCGAATCTACTTGAAGCGTAATTGTTTTTGGGCTCTATAATTTTTAAAATTGATCCAAAGTAATTGTTCGTAGTCTTGTTGTTTGTGAGGGCCACAAAAATATGGCCAGTTAATGAGTCAATTTCTATATCTTCAGGACGTGCTAATGGAGTACCACCGACCAATTTAGAGGCTTCGCGACAAAATGTTAAAACTTCCTCTTGATTATAAAAGCTTTTCTTTAAAATTTCACTTTTATTTATATCTAAACTTATCCACCGGCCTTCTTCTAAAGAGGCAACAAAAAGTTCGCCACTATCTAATGATCCTTTCTTTGATGAAATGAATTTATATAGACACTCGTTATCCGAATCATCGCCAGAATATACAACGGTGTAGCCATCTTTGTTCAAAATAGGTTTGGCACACTCATGAGAAAAACGGCCAAGGCCGACAAGTTTTTTTGATCTCTTCGTTTCAGGGTCAAATTCTACAACCCACCCGTAATGCCTTGGATCTAAACCTTCCAAGCGGTGCCACTCGACAGACTTATCGCTTATTATCACTTTGGATTTGGACTTTTTCTTTCTGTCGTATTCACCGTAGTAGTGCTGGTAGTTTTCCTCGCAAGTCAGTATGGTGTTCCACGGGGTCAACCCACCGGAACAATTTGCAAGCGTGCCTACAGCATGATCACTACCCGCAATCTTTATGTGATTTGAAAAAGCAATTTTAGACTCGGCCGAAAGTCTTGTATTGTAAAGACTGTTTTTAACAATTTCCCAGTTTCCATCTTGCATTTTTATCTCAAAGAAGCTGCCGCCCAACAAAGTTCTCTCGAACTTGAATTGATCCAATGTGGGCTTTTCATTTCTAGATCTGCCTGATGCAAGCACGCTTGAAAAGGCTTCGTGATTTACCCATAAACCTGTTTTATTATTTTTTAATTTTACGATCTGAATAAAGTCGTTGTTTGTGCCAAAAAATAGAGTGTCGTTAAGAGCATCTCCTTCCTGAATGAGGATATTAAAATTTAGCCCGTCAGCTAAAGTTAACTGATCTTCAGAAATATTATGCTTTAACCCAATATTCTTAGCTGTATAAAAATTTTTTAAACCCGTGAAGCCGCACGACGAGTTTAAAGCCACCGAGCTGGTAGCGACGCTGCCGGTTAAAAAGCGAATAAAATCCCTTCGGCTGTGTGTTGAATTTATGGTTTCAGACATTTTAAAACCCCCTAATTAACATTTTATTTAACTTATAGTAATTAGAGATATGGAGACAATTTGGTCAAGGTTTAGGGCTTTTCGCGGCTTATTTTTCAATTAGAGCAAAAAATTTTGTCTAAACTCAAATGCACCTAAATTTTCGGCATGTAAATTTGTCCTAAACTAACATAAAGTCCGAATTATCGATGTTTTTAAGGGGTTATCGCTTGATTTCTAATTTATCAAACTCTATAAATAGGGAACTAGCATAGTGCTGGTAAAAGTAACATAACATAACAGTAAAGAGGAAGTAACAGTGAGTATAGGTACAGTAAAGTTTTTTAATACAGGCAAAGGTTTTGGATTCATTACACAAGATGATGGTAAAGATCTATTTTTTCATATTTCAGAAATTCAAGGTCAAGAGCCACAAGAGGGCGACAAAGTTGAATATGAATTAGGTGAAGGACGTAAAGGTCCATGCGCCCTTAAAGTTAAAGTTTCAAACTAATCTGATTTTTTAATTTGTATAAAAATCTAAAAGCCGCTTTTGTAAAAAAGCGGCTTTTTTTATGTTCGAAGCCGATTGGTTCTAGCTCAAAATTAGTAGAATGGCTCATTGAATCTAAAAATTGGTCCGTTTAATAAAAACCCGTTTAATAAGAAACCAAAAATTGTCCCTAAATTAAATCGTCGGGGCGCTTTTTGCTCACCTCAATTAGCTCAAGCGTAGTTTAATTGCTGTTGAGCCAGTTTTGTCGAGTTTAAAAGTTGGCAAGCAGGTTGCTTTAATAGGTAGTTGTTTCAAGTCCTCCCCCTTCTTGATCGACGGCCAATCCTAAAATTGGTTTTCCGGGGCCCAGTAAGTGGGCCCCATTTTTTTTACCTTTTGTTAAATTGCTGTTAGTTGAATTGTAAACGCAAAAGTGTCTGTGGATTCTTTTGCATCATTTTTTGACATTTGTCTGGCCTTCAGATTTAGTGCATATAGGTCATTTTTTAACTCGGAAAGTTCATCCTGGGACAAATTCATAACCAAATATGAAAAAGCAGTAAGCTCATCATTAGACTCGCTTTGAGAGATTTTTTTTGCGATATGTTTACACCAATAACTGTTTAAGTAACACAAAAGTTCATAATTTTGAGAAGAGTCAAAAATATGATTGCCGATAAGGTTTATTGTATTGGCTTCTTTTTTCAGTATTCCTATTTCGATCAGCTTAGCTATTAAGTCTTCATATTCTTGTGGTGTTACTTCAAAGCTGCTTATCGCGCGTTTCTTCAACTCGTCTTCAGTAAAACCTCTGGCGGCTAGTTTTAGTAGACCTGCAATGTAAGGGTATTTTGTTGATATTAATTTTTCTACGTCCCATTTCTTAGATATTTGATCAAAAGAAGAAATTTTTTTAAGACCTACGAGTTCGTCCAAGAATAGATAAAGTGTATGGGTCGAAAATTGGTGCCAAATAGCAAGCATCTGACTTAAAGTTGGTAGTGAGTCGCCGTTAAGCCACTTTTTTAATGACTGTTTAGAATAGCCAGTCTGCTGTTCTACCGCACTAAGGCTTTTAAGGCTAATTATTGGTTGAAGACATAGGCCAGCATTCGAATAACCAGAATTAGAATTGAAAACATTGGCAAAAACTTCATCGATTTTTCTGTGAGCAAAATTGCAAATTAACACAAACTTGTCCCATCTTATATTATTTTTACTAGTTTCCCAACGGTGTATCTGGGTTTTAGAAACACCCATACGCCGCGCTAGCCACTCCTGACTTTTAGTTCCCCTTAATATCCTGATTATTTCTGCAGAAAGTAGCTGGTGATCCATTTTAGTCCTAATGTTACGTTTGAAGACGGGAATATCATTATTTGTGATAACGATTTTTCCCTTACAAATTTTGAACTGCTTTGTTCCCTCTGAATTCATATGTTAATTTATTTATATTAAACAAACAATAATCACAGGGAGATTTATTATGAAAAAATTTGTAATCGCATTGGCTTTATCGCTTGGATTATCTAACGCTGCTTTGGCTTCTTCGCCACTGGCTGAAGGAACTTACACCTGTGAACAAGGTAACACAGTAACTCTGACCTTGGGTCCAGAAATATTTCCACAGCCGTACACTGTTTCGATAAACGGCACAGAACATTTTGGTCTCCTAAGAACCTCAGAGCACAGTGTGGTGGATTTTTCTGATGGCGGTTTTTTTAGAATGGACCCATGGGTGAACGACACCTATGTTATAGGGTACATGCTGGTCGATGACATTCAGTTGTACACACTACTTGATTGTGTTTTAGCCAACTGATGCCTTAGAGCAGCAAGGTTCATACAACCACTGTTAGGGGAGAGCAGTTTTGCTCTCCCTTTTGAATGATTAAAAATTTACCATTTTTACAGCTAAATCTCTGTTAATTGTCTTTTGACTGTTTGTACAGAACAGGGGCAAATCTAAGCCTGAATACGTTTAGGTCAAAATCAGCTTCAATTTTATTTCTGAGTTGAATCATAATATATTCTTTTATATTTTCTCTTTCTATAAAGTCAGTAGAAGGCATAGCAGCATAAAACCTGTAGCAGACCTCATCAATAAATTGATGCGGGGTTTCGTTTTCAAAACCAGTTTCATATAAGCGCTCGTCGATCAAATGTTCTAAAACTTTTAAACTTTTCATACAGTTTTATCGGCGTATCGCGATAAAAAAATGACCCGTCTGAAGAGCTGGTTTTTAGACATATATGTTGCTACTCTAAAAATTGAAGCTATGAATGTGTTAGAAATCGATGAAAGTATTGACGATGTGAAAAAAGCGTTGGGCTTTTCGGTCCAATCTGTCTCTTTTTACAACAAGACTTTAGTTTTAGGTTTGTGGCAGAATCATGTACGTTACAGCCTTGTGTTGTCCATTCGGCTGGGGCATCAAAGCGTTTGTTTGGTAGACCAAAAAAATAAAGTTAAAAGCGAAAAAAAGCCATTGCTACTTTTTGCCAACACACATTTAAAAAACACTTGGCTAATTGATATCACACGAGATCATAAAGCGGGACGGTTGGTCGAACTGAGCTTTGCATCTCCAGATTCCAAAAATATAAAACTTGCGATTTCCTTAATACCCTCTGTTTTGAACATCTCTATCTTTAGTGGTTCTAAGGTTGTCCATTTTCAAAAGCCAAAACCTTTGCCCGAGTCAGGTCATTTAGACTTCGCTCACCTGAAGGTCAGGGATCTAGATTCGCTAAAAAAGAAATGGTCCCAAGAATTCTCCTTAGATTCAAAAAGCTCAAATAAGAAAACCTCTGTGAAAAATAAAAGTATAAAAACTATAGACCAAGAGCTAATTAAGAAAAAGAATGCGATAGAGAAGGTTCGCGGCGACCTAAAAAATAAAAAGAATAACGATTTTTATGAGTTTGCAACCTTATTATCAGAAAACCCTAGTCAGGCTAAAAAAAGTTTTCCCGCTTACTTTGATGCTTCTAAAAATGTTCACAAATTGAAGGATCTATATTTTGATAAACATAAAGTTTCGTTGGTTAAGCAAGCTCGTATTGAAAGTAGAATTGCTGAGTTACAAGAAGAGGTTAAATCCTTAGAGTTGATGACAGATAGTCAGTGGCAAGCTCAGCAGTCCAAACAAGAAAGCTTCAAGGTCAGCTTTAAGCACCCTGTGAAGACTAGAAAGCTACAAGTGGCTTCTGATGTGATCGCTTACTTGGGAAAATCGGCTCAAGATAATTTGAAACTGTTAAGGTCGGCTAAAGCCTGGCACTTGTGGTTACATATTAAAGATCTGCCATCTGCACATATGATTTTATTTAAGGACAAAGCTAGGATTTTATCTGACCAAGAGATCCACAAAGCTTGCGTGTGGCTTTTATCAGAAGCAAAACCTGGGCAATCTAGTGGATTAAGTCAGGGGCTTGTCGAGGTCCTTATCACAGAATGTAGATACGTCAGACCCGTCAAAGGTGATAAAGTAGGGCGCGTCAATTACACTCATGAAAAGGTTTATCGACTGAGGCTACCTGCACCAAGCCTTTAAATTTCAAGGTGTCTTCCGTATAGTCTATAGTATCAGGAGTAATCATGATTCGAGTTCAGAATTTAAGTAAATATTATGGTCCTAGAGCTGCTATAAAAAATTTAAGCTTTGAAATCCAGAAAGGTGAGATAGTAGGTTTCCTAGGACCCAATGGGGCTGGAAAAACAACCACAATGAAAATGCTTACAGGTTTTATGACACCCACAGAAGGCTCGATAGAAATAGCTGGTTTTGATGTAAGAAAAAATCCAATCGAAGTTAAGAAAAAACTTGGATATTTACCTGAGACACCGCCGGTGTACTCAGATATGACTGTTACTGCTTATTTACGATACGTGGCTGATTTAAAGCTTGTGCCAAAAAATGAGAAGAACCAGAATATTGAATCCACTTTGCAAAGTTTAAAACTAACTGAAGTTAAAAATCGACTGATACAGAATCTATCAAAAGGATATCGCCAACGAGTAGCTATAGCTCAAGCTTTGGTCTCTAATCCTGAGGTCCTAGTGCTGGACGAACCAACAGTCGGCCTTGATCCAAAACAAGTTACAGAGTTCAGAGAGATTTTAAAGAATTTAAAGGAAAATCACACCATTATTTTATCCACGCATATTTTACAAGAAGTCCATGCTAGTTGTGAACGA
Source organism: uncultured Pseudobdellovibrionaceae bacterium (assembly GCA_963803705.1). GTDB lineage: Bacteria > Bdellovibrionota > Bdellovibrionia > Bdellovibrionales > UBA1609 > JAMLIO01. The sequence goes on from CAWDNU010000002.1 coordinate 141,359, forward strand.
GTAATTATCTTGAACCAAGGCGAAATTGTAGCTCAAAATACCATTGAAGCGCTTACTCAGGCTGTACGAAGCAAGAATGCCTTAGCCCATCCAGACAAACATGTGCGAGTTTTCTTAAAAGTAAGCAGACCTGATGACAGTTTTAAAAGTCTGCTTGAAAGCCAAAGCTATATTCGGTCAGTGACTTTGGCCTCGAATCAATACGAAATAGAATGTGAAAATCAAGAACAGTTTTTTGAATCTATTGTTAAAAATGTAATGAAACATAAAATAGGCTTTCAAGAGTTTAGAAAAGAGCAATTACTTCTTGAAGATGTTTTTGTTAAACTTACACAAATTAATCAGCAAACTGTTAGATCTGAAGAGGTAAAACAATGAGAGCAGTTCTAGTTATTTCAAAGAAAGAAATAAAAAGCTTTTTCACCAGTCCCTGGTTTCTATTTATATTTGCTATGTTCAGTTTACTACTAAACGTAAGATTTTTAGTAGCGTTGGAAGATTTTATCCAAAGGTCAATGATGCCCCAGGGGCGAGGCCCAAATATTCATGATGCCTTATTTATACCGCACTTGAATTGGGTCTATATGACATTTCTGATTTTAATTCCGTTACTGGCTATGCGAATGATCTCTGAAGAACGAAAAGAGCGTACTATGGATTTGCTGTTAACATCTCCAATCTCCTCATTAGATATAATTCTTGGAAAATTTTTTGCAGTTTGGTTTGTATTAACCAGCATGCTTTTTTTAGCTGCCCTATTCCCGATTGCGACAGGTTTTGTTTCAAAATTTGATTGGGGACCTTTACTGGGGTCGTACATGGGCATGTTTTTACTGGCAGGCTTCAACGCTTCACTATGTCTTTTGGCTTCGTCGCTAACAACATCTTCGGTGATGAGCGGTTTTTTTGGTTTTCTTTTTATTTTGGTTGCGATGATTTTTGGAGCCAATGGCTTTAACTTTCAAAATGAAGTTGTCATGACAACTTTAGAGCAGCTTACCCTTGGTCTGCATTTAAGGGAGTTTTTTTTGGGAGTCTTCAATACCAAGGGACTTTTCTTTATGATTTCTGGAATCGGCCTGTTTTGTTACATGTCTTATAAAATGGTTGAAAACTTAAGATGGAAATAAAAGAGGTAAATTAAGTGAATAAATTCAAAGAGTCTAAGCTTTATTTATGGTCGACAATCACAGGCTTCATATCCTTAGCGCTTCCTTCAGCCGTAGGGTTGTGGTTTCCTTTTATGTGGGGAGTTTTAGCTCTTACACTTTTCAGCGCAGCAATTTGGATCACCCTAGAATGGCGTTACGTAAAGAACATTTTCACCAATAAGCACGTCCACCATGGATCTTTTCAACTTATAAATATTTTATGGGCAATTCTATTGGTGATTGGACTTAATTTTATATCCGCTAAATATAATAGATCTTTTGATATGACTTCTGATAGAACAAATACCTTATCTAAAGAATCGTTGATGGTGATCAAGCGATCCAAAGAAAATATAGTTATCAAAGTTTTTTACACTGAATCGGCCAACGCTCAGCTTAAACAATCGTTAAAGAAATTGTTCAAGCTTTATGAAAAAGAATCCACAAAGGTTAAATCCGAATTTCTTAATGCAAAGTGGGAACCTTCTGCATCGGAATACCTAACCAATGAAGACAATGTGCCCTTAGCAGTCTTTGTAGAAAGAGGTAAAATTAAAGAACGTGTTTCTGATCCTATTAGCGAAGAGTCTGTGACTTCTGCAATTATCAGATTGGGAGATAATCAAAAAAATGTTGTTTACTTTACAGCAGGTCACGGGGAAAGAGGGATCAAAGACAGTGAACCTACTGGTGCATCAGAATTAAACCTAGCACTGAATTCGAGAGGCCTTGTGACAGCTCCTATTTCACTGGCTGAGCTAAAAAACGGTGAAGTGCCAAAAGATCTTTATGCTTTGATTATAGCAGGGCCGGCCAAACCTTTTAGCGTCTTAGAGCTTGATATATTAGGTGCATTTTTAGAAGACGGTGGCAGATTGCTATTAGCTGTAGATCCAGAATTAGCAAATGGTTTCAATCAATTGACTAACAGTTTGGGATTAAATTTCGAGTCACATTATGTTTTGTCGGTGGATTCTCCACTGCCTTTGATCTCTGTGGGGAACGGTTTTAGCTTAACCTCTGAAATCACATCTGACTTCAAAAACGCTCAGGTCATGTTTCCAGTAAGTAGTTCGATAGAAATCATTTCTAAGCAAACACCAGAAGGAGTCAATCTAGATCCACTGGTTTCAACTAGCACTTCATCAATAACGGCAAATGACAGCCAACAAGTCCAAATTATGCTTCAAAAGATATCCAGCAAAGCTTCATTGAAGTTAAATAGCTACAATCTTGCAGTAATTGCAATGGGACAGAAAAAAGAAGCTAGTGACAATTTACACAAGGGTCATCAACATGCTGGGCAGTTCACTAATAAGAAGCCTTTCATATTTATTGGTTTTGCTGATAGTGACTTTTTCTCTAACGAGTATATCAATAATGCATATAATAAGGATTTAATTCTTAACTCGATTGTCTATCTTACTGGCCAAAAAGATTTGATTACAATTCGGCCAAACCAGGCCAAGGCCACAACTATTGAAATTTCGTCTATGGGTTTGAATGTCGGTGCATTGATATCATTTTTTCCTTTTTTGATCTTTTCTGGTTTGGCTTTGTTCTTCTGGATTAAAAAGCGTTCGCAGTAGCTAGGATAAAAATGATAGGTTGCAAAAGACTATGAAAAAAGAAGTTTGGTTTTTTTTAAAAGCAATTTTTGTTGTGGGATTGAGCAGCGCTATTTTATATGAAGTTTATAATTCGCTCGGTCCATCAAATAAAGCTACGGAAGGCTACTTCAAAAAAAATTTAACGGAAGTTGAAGCTATTAAAATTGAGGCAGGCAGGTCCGTCAATCTTGTTAAAAATACCAGATCAAAATGGTTCGTTAAAGATCCCCTGCTTGAAGAAGCGAACACTGATCTTATCGAATCATACTTAGAAAGCATTCAAAATTCTAAAACAGAAGTTATTTCAAACAAAAAAAATTTAAATTTGGCGAAGAAGTATGGTCTAAATGATCCCTTAGCAAAGATTAGCTTCACTACAAAAAGTAAAAAATCATTTAATTTAAGTTTGAGCTCCATTAAGGCTTTCAACAGGAATTACTATTTAAGTATTCAAGATTCAAATCAAGACAAAGTCCTATATGTGGTGTCGGATTTCGATTGGGTGAATTTTATTCTTAAACGACCAGTGGATTTTTTAAAGACTAAAGAAGTTTTAAAATTTGAAGCTCGGTTCCTAAAAAAAATAGATTTGCACTATTCACAACCCCTAATTAAAGACACTAAGACTGCATTTTTTAAAAAATTTTTTTATATAAAAAATAAAAATTTGTGGCGCCTGAGCTTGGGTCCTAAATTTGACTCGGCAAGCGTTAATAGGCTGTTAGATTTACTGAAAGAAGCAGAGGTAAGCAGTTATGAAGGAGATAAGCTACTAGCAAAAAAAAATAAGAACCAAATATTAAATGTCGTTTTTCTGGGCGAAAACGGCCAAAAAAACACTTTAAAGTTTTACAAAACTTTCAAAGGGTGTTCTGGCAGTTCTGATACACTAGATTGTCAATTAGCAACTCTAGCAACTAAGGATTATCCATTTTGGATTGAAAGAAAATCTGTTCTCGCTGTTTTAAATCAAAGTTTTCTTATGTCGGATTAAATTCTTGAAGAATTTAACATATCGAAGTTTGGTACTAGGGCCTGTGGAAGATTCATCTAGGTTTTAAATGCTTAATTAAAAGATTTTATTCTTCAAAAGCACTAGATTTTTAGTCTTATAGTGATAAAATTTATTTCAGGTAGGGGCGTATGACTAAACTTAGTTCAAATCTTAGAGTTGATATTTCCGGTGGTACACTTGATCTCTGGCCGTTATTTAATTTTGTTGGTGGTGCTAAAACTATAAATGCTGGTTTATCTTTAAATGCTGTTAGTGAATTTCGATTAACAGAGTCGTCAAAGATTTTGATTGATATTTCAAATTTGAATTATCAAAAAGTTTTTCAGAATATCAACGAGCTAATCTGCTCTAATGACTCGGAACTAACAATTCTCAAATCTGTTTTGAAGGCTTACAACATCCAAACCGGTTTCAAGTTAAAAGTTTCAAGCCAAAGTCCTATTGGTGGAGGCCTTGGTGGTAGTTCTACCCTTTTAGTTTCTATAATTAAATCTATCGATAAGGAATTGAAAAGAGATCGCTCGGAGTCTCAAACAGTTCAGTATGCATGTAATCTTGAATCTGAAATTTTGGGAACACCCGCTGGAACCCAGGACTACTTCCAAGCTATTCGGCCAGGCTTGTCAGTTATCCATTACCAAGCCGAAGGCATCAGTCGAGAGTTTTTTAAAAGCGCTTGGTTGGCAAATCAAAAAGCTAATTTTAAATTAATCTATTCTGGCCATCCTCACCACTCAGGACTTAACAACTGGCAAATTTTTCAAAAGTGTGTTCAAAAAGATGAGCAAACCCTTAGCATACTAGCTGAACTAAAGACTGTTTCTGAAAAAGTATTTTTAGATTTACAAACTGCAAATGCATCAAATATGAGCTTACTGCTGAAAGAAGAGCTTAATTTAAGACGACGCCTTGCCACAGGATTTGTTAATGAGCCCTTAGAAAAGATAATTAATTTTTTAGAAAACTTAGGAGTGGCTCATTTCAAAATATGTGGTGCTGGTGGAGGCGGATGTTTATGGGCCATCGTCCCTGAAGAGCTCAATACTAAACTTCAAAAAGTGAATGGGTTAAACAAAGATATTAGGATCATTGAATGCGAGCTAATTTTATGAGCCACGCTATCAAATGCGAAAGATTCGTTGGACTTTGTTTAAGTGGAACCAAATCAACTAAGTCCTCTTTAGCAATTCTAGAATATTACCAGGACCATGATAAAGTTATTTTATCTCATATCTATGATAAAATATCTGTGTTGGATCAAATGTCGTCAGATGATCTAATACTGAAAAGTTTAAATGGTTTAGATGGCTTAGTTTCTGTTTTTGTGAATGCGCCCTTACAACAAACAAAATGTATGAGATGTCGGCTACGATGTCCTGGATATGACCTATGTAAAGAGCCAGAAATCTTATGGATGAAAGAATTTTATGATAAAGAATCTAAACAGAAAAAACCCCATAAGGTATTAAGCCCTTACACAGAAAGGTGCTCTGAACTTTATTGGAAAAATGCCATAGAAAACGAAACTTTTACGTTAGACCATGCGGGTGGTGCTAATAAAGCATCGATTATGTTTAGGGCGAAATATTTAAGTCGATCTTTTAAAACAGATCCAACTTTGAAAAAGGCCCAATCTAAAATCAATGAAAAGGTAAAGTGGCAGCAATTTTATCCACAGATATCAATGTGGCAGTGGGGACGCTCTTTAAAAGTAGCAAAAAGCCATCTACGACATTATTCCCATTCAATTTACGGCAAAGAGGCCAGGGAAATTTTTTTAAATGCCATAGCTAAAAAAACATCCCTGTTTTTTTACGATGTAGAAGCCAAAAAAATTGTTAACGACAAGCACTCTTTCGACGCCCTTCTTGGAGCTTTGACCGCCTTTTCTTATTACAACAACGAATATTTTAAAAGGCCAAAGACTTACCCTAAAAGCGAGCCTTGGCCGATAGTACCGACCTAAGTCGCAACATTTATGAGATAATTAGCAAATAATCTCATATTTATCCGTATTCCTTTAAGTGACTTCATTAAATTCTCGATAAATGACATAAGCCTATGAAGTTACTAATATTTTTTATTATATTACAATTTTTCTTTAGCCTTCCGATAGGTCCGCTTGGTTCTATTTCGAATTTTGTATTAGCTTCAGAAATTGCGAACCCCTATGAGGTAAGGCTTGAAAGCTGGCAAAATGAACAGCGGCAGAGAAAGGCATTGATCCGGCAGAGACTTCAGACCCAAAAGTACAGGGCGTCACGGCCTACTATTAAAAGTAGAAAAAAAACAACAAGGCCCGTAAAAGCCTTGAGGCCTTCGGTATCGAAAATAGTTGTGCTACCTAAAGTTTTACCTGCAAAATCAGAAACTGTAATAAGAAATAATCTGTCAATTGCTTGGCGACCGTCTGAGGCTGCTACAGAAACTTCAAAAGCTAATCAAACTAAATTTAAGGTTCGACGTAAGATGGTCAAAGATTCACAAGGAGAGTTTCTAGCTAATATTCCTGCAGACAATCAGCAAGTGCAAGCGCTGTTAGACATGATAGACCACACTAAGGTGTACTTTTCAATTAATTCAGACGGCAGACTAAGTGATTTGTTCACTGACGAACGATTCAGAGAAATCTATTCTGAAGAAATGACCCAGCCAACAAGAAAACTAACCTATCATTTCTTTAAAGGTTACCAAGAATCAACCAGAAACCCTAACGAGCCTACTAAATTTAAGTTAAATAGAGACACTAGGATCACCCGCGAAAAAGTTGAAATTTATCTAGAGACTACCGGAATTAAATCTAAACTCGCTCGAAGTCTAAATGGCAGTTATCCAGCGCCTACTCCAAAGCCCTCTACTGAAATAAAGTTTGATACTGTAAACAGTTCTCCTGCAGATAGAGGTGCTAACTAATTATTATAGATTAATTAAATTAAATTAAATTAAATTAAATTAAATGGACTTCCTACTCTCGAATAGATCTTCCAAACCAGAAACTTTTTTTGGCATACTATGATAAGTTGAAAGCCAAGTTTCCGGAGCTTCCATACATAAAAAAATATTCCATTTGGAACTGTTAAGTTTAAACCTTTGAATAATAAATTGAAACATCTCATTTCGTAAGTTTTGATCATAGCGTAATTTCTTATCAGTGCCTTCAAAAACTTCTGCTTGATTGATTAAACTAGTCAGATCAAATCGCTCTTTCATCATCCAGCGTTGCTCTGTTTGAAATCTTAATGCTCCTAAAGAAATATAAGGAATCTGTTCAGGTCGAAATTCAGTTGTGATTTTATCCACTAGACTTGCATACGAAATTTTCCAGTTGGGATGCCAAATCACCGGATCGATATGGAATGAGACTCTAAATTTTTTATCTATACATTTTTTGGCAGCCGTAAGCCTTTCTTCCAGTGAAGCAGTCAAATGTTCTTCTTTTGAAACTACAAGTTGCGGATTTACCGACCAGCTCACTATCACATTGCCGCTGTGCTCTTGATCTAGAAACTGGTCTACATATTTAGATTTTGTTTTGAATTCTAGAGTTAAGTTTGGTCTTGTTTTAAAAAAATTTATCAATTCATGAGAATACAAGGTTATAGGGTCCAAACTTAAACTGTCGATCACTTCGCCCGTGCCCACCCTGTAAGTCAGACTATCCCGGTTAGAGGTGATAAGATCTAACTCTTTTAAAGCCTGATCAATGTTTGAATAGATAGTCATAACGGGTGAGTTAATAAAGCTTTGCAAATAGCAATAAGAGCAATTCATGTTACATTGTAAACCTAAATTTAGAACAAAATAATTACAGCAGGCCATTTTTTGATGGGTGCCTGGACAGCGTTTGAAAAACTGACCCTTAAATTCAGTAATATATAGATTTCGCTTACTTCGATTAAAATCCTCGGATGAAAGCACTCCGGTTTTCATCCGATCTTTAAATGGTTCAGTGTCTACAAAAAAAATCTTATCACTAGGAAAATTTTTTTCAACACGCTTCGCAATTCTTGAGTTCTTTGAATTGTTATTGATAAAAATAGCATCGATAGGAGTCATAATTTGCCGATGCCTCTATTCTCAAAGTAGGTGATAAGCATACTTAGAGTTTGATCTAGTTTATCTTTCGCTTTTAAGGCTTGATCTGAATTGTACACATTAGCAGACACTTCAAAGCCTGCTTTATCGCCCTGACGTTGAAACTTTACTTTGATTGAGCTTGCCCAGGTAGATTTTAAAATAAAATTTTTCATCTTGTCATCTGAACTAGTAACCACTGGATAACGAATCTTTATAAGTTTTTTAAGTAACCTATCAACTTTTACAGTTTTAGATTTTAGTTCAACCAGAAGTTCATCAACTTCACATTCAGAAGTGGCGGCAGAGTCCACTAAAAGTTCAATAATTTTTTTTCCATCGCTTAAACTTGGATTCAAAATCTCAAACAGACTCAAAAAATTAAAAATTAAGTCTTGTGACGAGGCAGTTAATTTTCTTATTAAAGTAAGTGCTCTTAAATCATTCACATGAGCCTTTTTTTGAACTGCCCAATTCTTAAAGGGCTGTGGTGCGCTCTGGTAAGCCCTAAATACTTTTTCAGTGTCTGCGTCCCAATAAAATCCGTAAGCTTTTGCTAGTAAAACAGAGTCAATCTCTACATCTAAAGATTTAAAAAAAGTGATCCAATTAAAAATATGGGATAAAGATTTTATTGGGTAGATTTCAGCTAAAACCTCTGGAAGCTGTTCTAGTTTGACAATTACTGGATGATCCAACAAAGAGGTACAAAGTCTTATTGAACCATAAAAGATTTCAGGTCGGGTCTTAAACGATTCAAGGTAAGGTATATCTACTATCATGCCTTTACCAGTACCCCTAGTAGTGTTAATTTTTATTAGATGGAATTTAAACCAATAATTCGCGGCGATGTCATTAGTTTTCTTTTTGAAACAGAAGAAAAGCTTCGTGAATATGACCGGGTCTTTATCTGGGATTTGGATAAAACCTATTTAGATACTAAGTGGGGAACCTTAGGTGCACTGATTCGCACAGCTTTCGAAAAGGGTGATAAAAAGAAGAATATTCCTGGAGCTAAAGTTTTAGTTCAAAGTATGCAAGCGAGTTATGGATCTCAGTTGCCTATATTTTTTGTTTCAGCCTCGCCTCCGCAATTGATTAGGTCAATTTATCAAAAACTGACGTTTGATGGTTTGAAGCCATTAGGCTTTTTAAGTAAAGACAACTTAAAAAATGTTTATCCAGGCAAGTTCAAGTTGTTGAACAAACAGGTTGGCTACAAGCTTCAAGCTTTAATGGAATTGAGGCTGCGCTTAAAAAAAAGTGTCAGGATGGTATGCTTTGGCGATGATAGCGAGTCAGATGCTGTTGTCTACAGTCTTTTTTCAGACTTATGTTCTCATAGAATCACCGATAGGGAAGCCACAGAAATACTAGTTCGTCTTTACGTAGTCGAAGAGCGGATCAGCTTAATTCTGGAACTTCGAGATATGTTGGACACTGAGGATCCTGTCGAGCGCGTCTACATCCACCTAGAGGCCGATACCGATCCCGAGTATTACGACAAATTCGGTAGAAGACTTTTTGTGGTTGAAGACACTTTTCAGACAGCTGTAGATTTATATCAGTACGGATTTATCACCGCAGAGGATGTTGTAAACGTTTCCAAGACTATAATTAAAAATTATAAATACTACTCTCGCGATCAGCTAGAGCGTTCCTATGACAATCTTTTTAGAAGAAACAGGTTAAGCCATTTTGTTTTTGAAAGCTTAACCCCACTACTTATTAAAGAAAAAATTATTTACCCTAGCTTTATCCCAAGTGTTAAGTCCCAAAGACTGGTATTTCCGATCGAAGCAAGAGCCCAGTTTGTAGACCTGTTTACAATTCCAGATCCTTGGGTGGCCGATAAAATAGACTATATGGACGATCAAGCATAAGGATTTTATTATTAGCAAGATTGGGGTATATAAGTTTTAGTTTAAGTGGTTTTTGATTGTTTATATCAGATGATAGCTAAAATTTAATGCAGAAAAGAATTTATCAAAGTTTTTGTTAAATCACTCAAACTCTAATGGAAAGGTGATTAGAAACTTTTCTCCATTAAATTTTTTTACTTTTGTTCTTAGAAAAACTGTTTTGACACAATTTTGAAACGTCTTATCCTCAAAAGAAGATTTTTTGATGTCAACGTCTCGGATTTCGCCGAAGGGTAAAACCATAAATTCTATTAAGATAGTGCCCTTACTATCTGTTTCACTTTTAGTTCGCAGGTGATTTTCAAAGCATCGCCTTAAAAACGTTTGCTGTTGAGACAAGACCTTTATCATATATTTATGAGTTAAAATTTGATGATCCGAATTAAAGCTATCTACACTTGAATCAGGCGCAGGCTTAAAGGATTTCATAACGCTCTTTATTTTTTCAGTCTTAAAAGCCTTATTAGTAAAAATCTTTAACTTAGGAAGCCGTTTTTGATTCACGCCTTCGAGTTCACCTTTTCTGTCAATCAAAGAGTTGATAGGGCTTAATTTATTTTCATTAAAATAGTACTGTTTGGTTTTGAAGACACAAAAAATTAATATTAAAGAGCCAAATATGACCGCGATGGTTGTGGCAAACTTTTTACTGAAAATCATAAGTGACCCGCCCAAAATATTATATATGTTTAGCGAGTTTCAGGTTAGTTACTTTGCGGGGTAACTTTGATTTTGTCCTCAGCGGTTGGTTTTACCTCATCTTCTTCAATGGTGACCGCTTCAGCTTTATCTAAGGGCTGATTTAATGTGGCAGGGCTATTGACGCGATCAAAAACCCCAGAGGAGTTCGCCTGGTTCGAAGTAAGGTATGCCAATCCTATACAACATACGGCGAAAAGTGCAGCAACGGTACGGGTTGCTTTAACCATAAAAGATGAAGCGCCTGTAGCACCAAAAACAGAATTGCCACCACCGCCACCTAACAGTCCAGAAGCGTCACCCTTAGAGTCTTGTAACAACACCATAATTATTAGAACCAGTGAAATTACGACGTGGGCTACGGTAAAAGCAGTTAACATGTGGGTCTCCTGGAAAACAATATAGGATAGTGATTTAGTCTTAGATCCTTAAAATATTAAACTCTAGTTCTACTTGAGACCTCTAATCTATGTCAATTTTTGCTGCGCGTAAAGAGGCCTCAGCCTACATCGAAAATGAAAGTTAAGTTACTTTGGATATCTACTTAACCAAGGTGGCTCATGCATTCTAACCAGCACATGTTTTTTGCCTTCGAAGGCCTTGATGGCTGCGGTAAAAGCACATTGATACAAAATTATAAGACTCACTTAGAAACAGAAGGTAGATCTGTCTACTTAACAAGAGAGCCGGGTGGAACACCTCTAGGAGAAGAGCTAAGAGATATATTACTTACGGTAAAAAAAGACGCAAAATTTAGAATCTCAGCAAGAGCAGAATTGCTTCTTTATGAAGCAAGTAGAGCCCAACATGTTGATCAAGTTATTCAACCTAAGGTGTTGGCTGGTGATATCGTTCTGTGCGATCGTTTCACTGCCTCGTCTGTGGCTTTCCAGGCTGGCGGACGCGCTTTGAGAACTGGTGATGTTGAGTGGTTAAATATCTTCGCCGTCGATCAGTGCAAACCAACGGCTCAGGTTTTTATTGATTTAAGTTACCAAGCAAGTCAAAAACGGAAATTGGGCATGAAAGAGCCTTTAGATCGGTTAGAGTCAGAAAAATCTGATTTTCATGATGCAGTTTATCAATCCTATATACAGCAGGTTGAATCTGATCCTGATGGTTGGATAGTTCTTGATGGACATTTAAACCCAGAACAGCTTTTGAAATCTCTAATTACAAAATTACAAAAATTTTGGAGACCGATTGAATAAATTTTCAAAAACCAAGCAATTCAAAGACAAAGCTGAACTGTCTGTAGACGATTTTAAAGCTATGTCAATTTGGGTTAAGCAACTACATTCTCAATTTAAGTCTAAGGATAACAAGTCGCTAAAAAGCTTTGCAAACACCAGAACTCCTACGATAATTACGGGCTATCAAGGTCTTCCTCTGCTCGAGACCGCTAAATTTATGGCAAAGCAAAAGTTCTGTCCAAGTGTCTGTCTTCACTGCGTGACCTGTGAGTCAGTAGACAAAGAATCGTCAGTTCATTTAAAGATAGTTCGACCTGAAGGCAAGTCTATCAAAGTAGATCAGGTTCGACAGGTCATAGAGTTTTTATCTTTTAAGAGAGATCACGAAACGATTGTTATAATTGATCAAGCTCACCTTATGAATCTTCATGCTGCAAATGCAATATTAAAAACCATCGAAGAACCCCCGCAAAACTGCTGGATCGTTCTTACGGCTCCTTCGATAAAAAACATGTTAAGTACGGTACGCTCTAGATGCCTTGTTTACAAATCACGACCCATCGATTTCAGCGACTTCAAAGGTATTAGTGAAATAGCCCAGAACAATAGTGCGCTGATGCAAGGCCGTTGGGACTGGGCTTTAAAGTCAGACGAGGTTCTAGGATCTATTCAAGATGTAAAAAAATGGCTGCTTGATTTTAAAAAAAGCAGTGAAACGCCGGTGCTGATGGATTGGATGAAAGGGCGGGACGGTCTTTCAGAGCTTATTTCTTACATAAAGTTATTAACAAAATTAGAGATTAGATATTTAGACACATCGACAGACAGTAACGCTATAAATTTACGAACTCCTTTAAAATGGGTTGGTCTTGTAGACCGACTTAATTATTTTGAAGCCTCGCTGAATACTAATGCAGACCCGAAGCTGGTTGAAGATCTTCTGACCAAAGCTGTAAAGGACAACTATGTATTTCATTGATACCCATACTCACCTTAGCTTGATCGAATCCGAGGCAAGTGAGGTCATTGCTCGTGCCGAAAGTGAAAACATTCGACAATTTATAAATATAGGGACCAATTCGGAGGATCATCCACAAGTCCTTAAGACAGCCCAAAAATTTTACCCAAAAGTTTTTTGCACCTTAGGAGTACATCCCCACGATGCTAAAGACTTCGATATGGCTAAAGACTTTTTGATCGCAAATCTTCATCATAAAGAAGTGGTTGCGGTTGGCGAGATTGGTCTTGATTACTACTATTTGCACTCTGACGCAAAAATTCAAAAACAAGTTTTTAAAGAGCAGATACAGATTGCAATAGACCACAAACTTCCTATCGAAATACACACCAGAGATGCCGAGGAAGATACTGTCGCTATTCTGAAGCAATTCAAAGGTCAGGTTACGGGTTTGATTCATTGTTTCACCGGAACTCAGAAACTTGCGGATGCGGCTTTAGAGCTTGGATTAAATATCTCTATCAGCGGTGTCGTAACTTTTAAATCAGCCCAACCTTTAAGAGATGTAGTTCAGTCTTTGCCCATTGATAGAATTCATATTGAAACAGACGCGCCCTTTTTAGCACCCATACCTTACCGAGGAAGAAAAAATGAACCATCTTATATGGTTGAAACAGCTAAAAAAGTGGCAGAGCTTAAAGAAGTTTCACTTGAAGATCTGGCAAAACAAGTGCAAAAAAATACTGAAAAACTATTTTCTAAAATTGTCTTTCTTTAGGAGTTATTCATGAGCCAGAAAAAAAAGCTTAAAATTGGAATCAATGGGTTGGGTCGAATTGGACGCCAAGCTTTTAGGCTAGGGTTCGAAGAGTTTGATATCGTTGGAGTGAATGGGCTAATGAGCCGCGAAGAGATTGGACACCTGTTGAAATATGATTCTGTGCATAGCACGTGGGATAAGACAATTGAGTTGGGTGAAGATCACTTCTTAGTTGATGGTAAAAAGGTCTGGTGGAGCAAGTGTCGTGATCCTAAAGATATCCCCTGGAAAGAGTGGGGCGTCGACGTCGTGCTTGAATGCACTGGGGCTTTCAAGAATAAACAAGATTTTGAAAAGCACATTTCAGCTGGTGCTAAAAGAGTGTTGGTTTCTGCGCCTGCCCCCGGGGCTGACTTTACAGTTGTGTTTGGAGTGAATCATGATGGGTACAAGCCAGATCTGCATAAAATTGTAAGCAATGCTTCTTGCACAACAAATTGCTTAGCCCCACTAGTGAAGGTTTTAAACGACGAGTTCGGAGTCGAGAAAGGTCTAATGACAACTATTCATTCCTATACAAATGACCAAAGAGTTTTAGACGGTGATCACAAAGATTTGCGTAGGGCACGAGCTGCTGCAATGTCAATGATTCCAACCACAACTGGTGCTGCTAAAACTGTAGGTAAAATTTTACCTGAAATGGAGGGTCGAATTGACGGATTTTCTGTTCGCGTGCCTACACCTAATGTTTCGCTAGTTGATTTTACTTTTCTATCCAAAAGCAAGGTGAGTGTTGAAACTGTAAACTCAGTTTTGAGCAAGGCTTCAGTGACCGATGAATTTAAAGGTATCTTAAATGTTGAAAACGCACCCCTGGTCAGTAGCGACTATAATGGTAATACGGCTAGTTCTACAGTGGACCTGTTATCAACAATGGTCGTAGGCGAGAACTTAGTTAAAGTGGTTTCGTGGTACGATAATGAAGTTGGATTTTCTAAACGTATGTTAGACATGTTGCAATACATGAACGCTAAGGGTTTATGAAAACTTATATTCGGCCAATTGATAGTATCGAATTTAAAAATAAGCGAGTTTTCTTAAGAGTAGACTTCAATGTTCCAATTAAGGACGGCCGCATTCAGGATACTCGTAGAATTGACGAGGCGATCCCAACTATAAAATATATTCTGGAGAAAGGTGCAAAACTTATTATTGGATCTCACTTTGGTCGACCTAATGGCGAAGTGTCGGACGATCTAAGCATGAGTCCGATTGCGGAATATTTGAGTGACCAATTAGGTTACGACATTATTTTGGTAGACGAGCCTGATAGTGATGCCCCCAAAGCTTTATTCAACGGCTTAAGGCCGAAGCAAATTATAATGTTAGAAAACTTAAGGTTTCTAAAAGGCGAAGAAAAAAATTCTGACGTGCTGGCAAATCAGTGGGCATCTTTTACCGATATCTATGTCAACGATGGCTTTGGAGTTTCTCATAGAGCGCACTGTAGCGTGTCTGCTTTGCCAAGGGCTATACAAAAACGCTGCTATGGATTCTTAATTCAAAAAGAATTAAAAAATTTATCTAAACTTGTCGAAAGCTCAGATTCCCCATTTGGTCTAATCATGGGCGGAGCTAAAGTTAGTGATAAAATTACTATCATAGACAGACTGATGCCAAAAACAGACATATTTATCATTGGTGGCGCTATGGCTTATACATTCTTAAAAGCCAAGGGTGTCAGTGTTGGCACATCAAAAGTTGAAGAGAATAAAATTGGTTTTGCGCGTGAATTTTTAATGAACTGTGAAAAAAAAGGTAAAAAAGTTTTGTTGCCAGTAGACTTTATGGTTTCTACTGGTTTTGATTCTGATGATGCCTTTGCATCTAAGCACATTCCAGATGGTAAAATGGCTTTGGATATTGGTCCTCAAACCGCCGAAATTTTCGCAAGTGAGATTGCTAAACTAAAAACTGCCTTTTGGAATGGGCCGATGGGTGTCTATGAAATCAAGTCTTTTGAAATGGGAACGAAAGCAGTGTGTGAAGCTTTATCAAAAAACGAAGGCTTTACAGTGATTGGTGGTGGCGATTCAGCAAGTGCAGCTCTTAAGTTTGGTGGAAGTTTTAGCCATATTTCTACCGGGGGCGGAGCTTCTTTAGAATTTTTAGAGGGCAAAGAGTTACCTGGTATTGCCTCACTTAAACTTAACCGAAGCGAACTTGCTGGCCTAGAACGTATCGAATGGATTTCAGAAGAAGTAAATGAAGATAACCCTGACGAATTTGACACCCCACCTAAGCCCAGGCTGCGTAAGCCTGATTGAGCCCATGGCAGATAAGGGTGTAAGCCCTAAAATGCCGAAGGCAGTTCCTGTATCATTTTATCTATCATGGCGTTTTTCGCCCCACTGCCGTGCTGGCGACTCACCTTTTAGATTACGAATCGCAATCAACAGTACGGTAAGCAAAGCAGCTATAATTAGAAGATAATTATGATTTTGACCCAAGGTGTCCTTGCTCAATTTAGGGACTTAAGATTTGATATTATTTCAAACAAATTCTGGGGGGGATACGTTGAAATATTTCTTAGCAATCATCTGTTTGTGTTCGTTTAGTTTACAAAGTTTTGCAAATTTAGAAATTGAATCTGAAAATAAATCATGGTTGGATTTGGCCCCATCCGCAGAGATATTTGAAGACGGGGCTGTGACAATACTTATTGGCTTAGCCGACTACTTGCAGTTTGATGTAGACTCTCTTAAGTCCTCGAAACCAGATCTTATTAAAAATCTTGAGCGGAGAACCTGTGTATCGTGGGGGCAGATAAATCTAAAGCCTAGCTGTTTAAATTTTTTAAGGACCAATTACGAGGACGCCTATCAGTCACTGCTATCAGAATTTTTAACTTTTTACGACGCACAAACGCCATCTTATGATATTAAACTCAATCAAGCAGAATTTTCTAAACTGGATCAAAATTTTGTTATGAGAAGGTTAAATACCATTGTTGATAAAAATTTAGATCATGTAAACCCAGCTTCGCTATTAAATGCAAACGTTTATAGTGCTCTATGGACTGTTCCGGTCAATCAAGCTAACTGTTTTGGAACTGCTTATGCAGCTGTGACTCCGAACGCTAGACTTATCTACAGAGATTATTTATGGGGTGGAGGCAATATGGACTTCTCAACAAAAAATCCAAGGGGTTATCTTCGCTTAGAAATTACAGAAACGTTGGAATTTGGTGATATCATTGAATTTGAAATAATTGGTGATGGTCATGCTACAGTTTACTTAGGAACTGACCAGGATGGTGATGATATAATTTTAACGAAGAATGGATTTATGCCTTCAGTTGTTCAAGTTATGAAATATGAAGATGTTTTTAACATGTATAATGCCTTTGGAATTAGAAGGGTCAATGTGTGGAGACAGGATATGAACAATACCTCAAGTTACGCTTCATCCGGCTTAAATGCTGAGATTCAAGATTTTAAGGCTTCAATAAACACGCGTCAAAATGCTGTACAGATCTCAGTTGATGAGGCTTTGGCAATTGAAATGGCTCATGGTTTTTCAAGCTGGATGAACAATAAAGGATTGGCGAAGTAAATTTCGTTACCTTAAAGATGCAGATACTAAAACTACCTACATTTCTAATTAACTTAATTCGGTAATTTGATAAAAGGGTTCGTCTAATGAAATTTTTATGTGCGGCAAATTGGAAAATGAACCTTAGCTTTAAGCAAGCCGAGTCATTTTTAATCGAGCTATCCGCAAACAAATCAGATTTTGAAGATCCCAGTGATGATATAGGTTTAAGGTCACCGATATGCATATTTCCGCAGGCAATCCACGCACCTTTATTTCGAAATAAAAAATTTATCAACTGGGGTGCGCAAGACTTTTATTTTGAAAGCGAAGGTGCTTATACGGGTCAAAATTCCCCGGATATATTTAAAGAGCTCGGGGCAAACTTAATGCTACTGGGTCATAGCGAGCGCCGTACTTTGTTTCACGAATCAAACCAAAATATTGCAAAGAAACTTCAAAAATGTATAGATTTAGATCTAACGCCAATGTTGTGTGTAGGCGAAACCTTAGAAGAGCGTAAACAGGGTAAAACCTTAGATATTTTAAAACAGCAGCTATCTGAGGCTTTTACAACTAAGCCACAAAAACTAATTGTAGCCTATGAGCCTGTCTGGGCCATTGGGACAGGTCAAACAGCATCGTCTAAAGATGTAGAACAAGTACATAACTTCATTAAAGAATTTGTAGGCATCCAGACCCCGGTGTTGTACGGGGGCAGTGTTAAACCTGAAAATGCAGGCGAACTTTCCAGTATTATAAACGTTAATGGGTTTCTGATTGGTGGGGCTTCGTTGAAAGTGAAGACATTTGCGGCTATATATCAAAATTCAAATAAAGATTAGTTTAGCACACAGAGTTTTGAAATGAGGACCCATGAGCAAGCACCCAATTACATTTGAAGACGTCCTGAAAGCAAAAGAAGTTATAGAAGGAAATGTTATTCACACTTTGTTTGAGCACTCTGCTTCCTGCAGCGAATGGATTGGAAAGTCTATATTTTTAAAGTTTGAAAACCAGCAAAAAACTGGAAGCTTTAAAATGCGTGGTGCTTTTAATAAAATGTCAAATTTGTCTAAAGAGCAGCTATCCAAGGGTGTATCCGCATGCTCTGCAGGTAATCACGCTCAGGGGGTGGCACTAAGTGCAAGGCTACTAGGTGCACCTTCTTATATAGTGATGCCGGAAATTGCACCTACTGCTAAAATAATGGCGACCCAAAGTTATGGGGCTCAAGTGATCCTTCACGGATCCGTTTTTGACGAGGCTTACGAACACTGTTTAAAACTATCGAAGGAAAAAGCGCTCACTTTAGTTCACCCTTACGAAGATGCAGATGTCATTGCTGGGCAGGGAACAATCGCGCTAGAGATTTTTGACCAAATCAAGGACATTGATACTTTCGTAATTCCCTTAGGTGGTGGGGGATTAATAGCTGGTATGGCGACTGTTATTAAACATTTGAATCCAAAAGCTAAAGTTATTGGAGTGGTGTCTCACAGGGCTTCAGGAATGAAGCGATTAATAGATTCAAAGGGTAAGCTTGAAGCTAAATACGAAAGTACCAGCACTATAGCTGATGGAATTGCCATAAAAAAACCATCTAAGTTGATGTATGATCAATATGTGTCCAGACTTGTAGACGATGTGGTCGAAGTGACAGATTCCGAAATGGCAGAAGCAATGGTTTTTTTATTAGAGCGTGCAAAAGCTGTAGTCGAAGGTGCAGCAGGCGCGGCCTTAGCTGCTGCAAAAAAATATCCTAATTTATTGGGCGAAAAAAACTGTATTTTACTTTGCGGTGGCAATGTGGATTTGAATTTAATTGCTTCAATAATAGACCGGGGTTTGGAAAAAAACGGACGGCTTTGCCGTATTTCCGTTTTGGTTGAAGACGTTCCTGGAATGCTAAATCAATTGACCCAAGAGATAGCTAAGCAGGGGGCAAATATTTTAGAGGTTGAACATAAAAGAATTGGTCAGGGTATTGATATCAGGCAAACAAGAATCGACATTCTAATGGGCACCAAAAACCAACTGCACATCCAAAAAGTTAAAGACGGCCTAAAAGAACGTGGTTTTGATATTCACGAAGTTTGATGTGAGCTTGAAAATCGAAACCTAGATAAGCGCTTTTATTTGCTTCACTAAGGTAAATCTGATTTTATCGACTAGTGATATTTTCCTAAATCCTTCAGATTAGTGAGTGATTATACATGAATATAGAAGTAAGTGACGAGATAAGAAATTTAATTCCTTATAGACCTGGAAAACCTTTGTCAGAGGCCCAAAGAGAGTATGGCATTTTGGACTTTGTGAAGCTTGCTAGTAACGAATGCCCCATTCCACCAAGCAATAATATTTTAACCGCGATTCATGAAGCAGCAAAAACTATCAATCGCTATCCTGACCCTTCTTGCTTCGAGCTTAAAGCTGTCGCTGCCGACTACTACAATTCCAATGTAGAAAATTTTGTTTTTGGAAATGGCTCTAATGAGCTAATAGATCTTTTGATCCGCAGTTTTTGTAGGGCAGGGGACACTATAATTACTCCTAAATATTCATTTGTTGCTTATCGAATTTGCGCTCAAGCATTTGGTGTTAAAACTTTGGAATCAGACTTAAAATCAGGCTTTAAGGTCGATTTAGACGCCATATCTAAGATGATAGAAAACAATTGGTCTTGTCCCAAAATCATTTTCATTCCCAACCCTAATAATCCAACTGGAACCTATATTTGCAAATCAGAGCTAGACAATTTCTTGAAAAAATGGGGCCATAGAGAAGACTTTTTAATTGTATTTGACGAAGCTTACACAGAATTTGTGCGAGCCGTTGATTATCCGCATGGTCTTGAGACGACTGCCCTATAAAAATGTTGTGGTTCTAAAAACTATGAGCAAGGTTTTCGCACTAGCGGGATTAAGACTTGGAGCCTTGATTGCCGATCCTTTTATAGTTGATATTATCAATCGAATTAGAAACCCTTTCAATGTAAACAGCTTGGCTCAAGCGGCAGCTATAGCAGCGTTTCAGGACAAATCATTCTTAGATGAAATTAAGCAGATCACTTGGGGGGCTTAGATTATTTTATCGAGCAGTTTAGCAGATGGGACTGGAATTCACTCCGAGTCAGGCAAACTTCATGTTAATCAATACCGGTAAGGACGCTGCTAAAATAAATGGAGCATTGCTTAGAAAAGGGGTGATTTTAAGACCGGTTGCTAACTATGGAATGCCAAACCATATGCGAGTCAGCGTTGGGCTCTCTGCCGAAAATAAAAAGGCAGTCCAAGCCTTAAAGGACGTGCTATTAAGTGAGCGCAAAAGAATGATACTTCAACGCAAGACCCCTTGGCCACAGAGACATCTTTGCTCTGCGAATCATTACTATTGATGGACCAGCAGCTTCAGGGAAATCAACTTTAAGCCGGCAGGTAGCGGCCAAATTAGGTTGGAAGTGGGTTTCTACAGGCGCTTTTACAGAGCGATTGGACTTCTATGCTCTACGAAAAGATGTTGATTTGAACAATGAGAAAGCAGGTATTAGCCGCTTTTGAGATGGAAAATTGGACCATTGAGATGGCGACAGGCCCAAAGACCAAAGTGTTTATCGACGACGTCGATGTGTCTGATCAAATTTATCAAGAGGAAGTTGGCAGTGCGGCGAGTGCCATCAGCCAGCTTCAGCTATCAGAAAAGCAATTTTGAAATCTCAAAGGGATTGTTATTCCAACAATTGAAAGCGGAAAAGGATTGATTGCAGAAGGCAGAGACTGTGGAAGTGTTATTTTTCCTGCGGCTGCTTTAAGATTTTTTTGACGGCAGACCCGAATTAAGAGCTAAAAGGCGCGCTGAGCAAGAAGGTTTAGATCGTAGTAAAGTTCTTAGAGACCAGAAAGAGCGAGATCAAGGGATGGTAGTCGTAATGTTGCTCCTATGATAGCGCCAAGGAGCTTCATTTTTAGACACCACGGATATGGATCTCGACGAGGCTGCGAATTAATTTTACCAGAGCCAAAAAGGCGTTTGACATCACGCCTTAATCACCTATAAAAATAGTCTTTGCTTTATATAGAGAAGATTTCGAAATGAAATATTTAAAAGATACAGGTGAAGCTGAGTCACATTCGCTTAAGGATGTGCTCGAGGGAGGAATTCAATATTTATATGGTAAACACAAGTAAAAATTCTGATTTAGAAAAGGCGTTGGCTCAACTAGACGAGGCCGACAAGGAAATTCTTGGAGAAGTTCAAGCCAGTGGTGAAGGTTCATTTGAACAGATATTTGAAGCTTCAATGAAAGAAAACCAACTGATTCCTGGTGAAGTTGTCACTGGAACGGTTGTTGAGGTTCAATCCGATTATGTCTTAGTTGATATCAACTACAAAAGTGAAGGGTTAATTCCTATCAGTGAGTTTAGAATCATTGAAGGTCAAAGAACTATCAACGTAGGTGATAAGGTCGATGTGATGATCGACAAAATCGAAAATGACAATGGAATGATTGTCTTGTCTAAAGATAAAGCCGACATGATGAACGCTTGGAATGATATTTCGAAAGCTGCTGAAAACGAAGAAGTGATCGAAGGTACTGTTATTTCTAAAGTAAAAGGTGGATTAAGCGTAGACATTGGTGTTAAAGCCTTTCTACCTGGAAGTCAGATTGATTTACGACCAGTAAAAAATATTGATTCATTCATTGGTACGAAATTCAAATTTAAAGTTATTAAATTTAATAAGAAACGTGGAAATATAGTACTTTCAAGACGTGCAATTTTAGAAGAAGAGCGTGAGAAACTTAAAACTCAGACTTTGGATGAAATGACTGAAGGCGCAATTGTTAAAGGTTTCGTTAAGAATGTTACTGATTACGGTGCATTTATTGATCTTGGTGGTTTGGATGGTCTACTTCATATCACTGACATGAGCTGGGGACGCATTAAGCATCCTAAGCGAAGTGATTAATGTAGGTGAAGAACTTGAGCTTAAAGTCTTAAAGTATGACCAAGAAAAACAAAGAGTTAGTCTTGGACTGAAACAATTGTCTGACGATCCATGGGTTGAAGTAGCGGCGAAATTTCCCTGAAGGATGAAGATGAAAGGTAAAGTCGTTTCTTTAGCGGATTATGGTGCATTTGTGGATTTAAGCGAAGGCGTTGAGGGACTAATTCATGTGAACGAAATGAGTTGGACTAAGAAAGTGAAACATCCTTCGCAAATTCTAAACGTTGATGACGAAGTAGAGGTTCAGGTTCTTGTCTATTGATTCTGATAACAGAAGAATTAGTCTTAGGTATGAAACAGCTTGAGTCTAATCCTTGGATGGAACTTAAAGAAACTTACGCACCAGGAACCATAATTGAAGGTGAAGTTAAATCTATCACTGATTTCGGTGTTTTCGTGGGAATCGAAGATGGTATTGATGGGTCTAGTTCATATTTCTGACTTTCTCTTGGACAAAAAGAATCAATCATCCGTCAGAAGCTTTACAATAAAGGCGACAATGTAAAAGCTGTTGTTCTTGGGTGTGGACATTGATAACGAAAGATTCAGTCTTGGACTTGAAACAACTAGAGTCTGATCCTTGGTCCACTATTGAGGATAAGTTTCCAATAGGATCTCAACTTGAAGTCGAAGTGACAAAACTTGCTGACTTTGGAATCTTTGTAAAAGTTGAAGATGACATTGAAGGTTTAATCCATATTTCTGAGTTATCTACTAAACGTGTTGAAAAGACTGAAGATGTAGCTGCAAGTTGGTGATAAGATGAAAGCTGAAATTATTTCAATCGATCAAGATGCTAGAAAAATTGGTTTAAGTGCTAAATTGTTTCTCTACGTGAGCAAAAAGTTAATGTTGATGACTATGTTAAAAAAGCAACTGCAACTTCTAAAACTAGCTTCGGTGATGCTTTTGGTGACGCTTTTAAAGAGATCAAAAAAGACTCTGAAGTTACACCTAAAGAAGAGTAGCAGTAAAGAATCGTTCCAGGCCACAGCATGCTTCGCCATACAGCTTTGCATGTGGTAGTTAGAGCAGGCGAGGGTGCGAAGCCCCTTGTAGGTCTGTGAGTGAATTAGACAGTAATTTACAACTGAGTTAAAAAAGGAAGACACACCGTCTTCCTTTTTTTATTTCAAAATACGAAATACCCGTATAAGATTCACCTATGAGCAAAGATGATCCGCAAGACATACTAGAAGATATTTGGCCTCAAGAGCGTGATTACTTGATCAGGCCTGATCGTATTAGATATGTTAGGCAGCTAAAATCTAAGTCTGATCAATGCGTGTTCTGTTCGGCTTGTGAATCTAATGAGTACAGTGCAAAAAAACTACTTATCCACAAAACCAAGCACTCAATGGTGATCTTAAACAAATATCCTTACAATACAGGTCACTTGCTAGTGTTGCCTTTGAAGCACGAGGGTCAGCTAGATGCTTTGCCCGCTGATCATATTAGTGACCTAGCTCTTTTGGTTCAGAAGTGCGTAGGAGTGCTGAAAAAAGAGTACCAATGCCAGGGCCTTAACATTGGGTTAAACCATGGGGCTGTGGCTGGCGCTGGTATTCCCGGCCATTTGCACTGGCATGTAGTGCCAAGATGGTCAGGGGACACAAATTTTTTTCCCCTGATTGCAGAGACTAAAGTTCTGATTGAGAGCCTAGAGTCAACTTACAACCGTATTAAACCACATTTTTGATTTACTACCATTTAAGCAATACCTATACTGAAATTTAAAGCTATCAATCTTATTGTTTTATAAACCCATATTAGGAATGGATAGATAAATGAGAAATCGAACTACCACTTTGCCAATCAATTTTGTCGTAGAATTTACTCCGATAGTTAAAATCTTGCTTATAATTAATGTGGCTTTGTGGCTTTTAGGTACAATATTTTTGCAAGGCTACATTTTTGATCAAAACTATGTATTTTACTGGATGGGTTTAATTCCCAATTCTACACTTTTTCAGTTCAAATTTTGGCAGCCTTTTACCTATATGTTTTTTCATTCTGCCCAGTTGAATCATATTCTATTTAATATGTTACTCTTGTGGTGGGTTGGCGGACAGCTTGAAAAAACAATGGGACCACGAAGGTTTTTAAAATTTTATCTTACCTGCGGAGTAGGTGCCGGACTTTTATACCTTGCAGTGCTGTATTCTATTTATTTTTTTATTGGGTTAAGTAATACAAGTATTTTGTTTTCACCAGTTATTGGTGCATCGGGTGCAGTCTTCGGACTTTTAGTGGCTTACGCCATTTTCCATGGGGAAAACATTGTCTATTTTATGATGATATTTCCGATGAGAGCCAAATATTTTGTTGGCTTACTTATCCTTATGGAGTGTTACGTTTTAATGAGTAATGGTTTTGACGGGCCAGTTGCAAACTTAGCCCATTTGGGTGGGATAGTCGTAGCCTTCTTATATTTTTTTTATGAAAGATGGTGGATGAAGCGAGTCACTAATAAAATCGTAAAAAACGCAACTACCCCTAGAAAACTCAAACTGGTCGTCGACAACGACAAGAAAGAAGTTTTTCATTAACCCCACCGCAGGTGAGGACGTGAAACTCGACTGCAATCCCACCGCAGGTGAGGACGTGAAACTCGACTGCAATCCCACCGCAGGTAGAAAAGTTCCAGCGAGCAGAGCGAGTGAGCTAGACAGCAATCCCACCGTAGGTGAGGATGTGAAACTCGACTGCAATCCCACCGTAGGTGAGGATGTGAAACTCGACTGCAATCCCACCGTTTCTATTAAACAGGCCTCAATATCATAAATTTTTTGATAAGCCCAAGTTTCAAGTTTTTCTTTATTTAACTGGGAAGGATCTACCGGTAGCTTTTGAGTTTTGTTGAAAGAGTATTCGAGATGAGCAATAGCCTTTAATAGACTGGCTTTATATTCACTCTGTAAATTTTTAATATTATTGGTCAATGAAATACCTGAATTTATACCACCGAATCGGTGCTATTTTTATGAGCTATGTCGTTAGTCTTTGGAAAGGTCAGTAAGCCTAAAATCAAATAAACAGACAAAGATAAAATAGCCAACCTATGGGACTGGGTGAAGTGGACAACGAGCGCAGTTGTCAGAGGTCCAAACAATGCAGAAAATCGTCCGATCATGTTGTACATTCCAAAGTAGGTACCCGACTGACTCTTATCTGGAATTAGTAAACAGAAGTACGATCTACTTAGGGCTTGAACACAGCCCTGGAATACACCTACTAGAGCACCACACAAGATAAATTGCAGATCTGTCTGAATTTGTGAAGCTAACAAAATAACAACAAAGTATGCCGCAATCCCCGAAAGTAATATTGGGCGAATACTAATGCGTTCGCTTAAATAAATGAACAAAAAAGCAGATGGCAGTCCCACAAACTGAACAACCAACAGGGTAGTCATCATGGTGTTACTTGAAAACCCTAAAGAAAGACCAAAGTCTACAGCCATTTTGTACACTGTTTGTAAACCGTCAATATAGAAAAAGTAAGATACTAGAAACAAGCCAACCGGGGTTTTATTCGTAAAGAGTCGTAAAAAATTACTAAAAAACTTTCTAAAATTAATCTCATCAGTCACACCTTTAAATAAGTGTAAAGGCTTGGTAGTGAGTAGAGGTAAGGCGAACACTAGCCACCACAGGCCAGTGGCGACAAAGCTAAGGTAGATCGCATTTACGGTTGTAAACCCAAAGTGGTCTGCATTTTTGATAAACAAGGTTTCAGCTAAAAAAATTAGACCACCTCCTAAATAACCTAACCCATAACCCATCATGGAGTTCTTATGGTATCTGTCTTCATTTTCAGAAAATTCTGGCAGTAGAGCATCGTAAAAGAGGTGTGAAAGGGAAAAGCAAAGGTAAGATAAGCTGAATATAACCAAGGCAAACCGGAAATCACCTTTAGGTATAAAATAAAAACAAGAACTAAAGATCACGCCAAAAATAGTCACTAGTTTCAGGAGCCTTAGCTTGTCTACGGTGTTGTTAGCAAGTTGTCCCAAAACTGGGCAGCCAAAAAAAATAACTAAAGCGATAAAGCTATTGGTGATTCCCAACCAAAATGTACTATCTTCTTTTGAAAGTTGGCTTGCCCAATGCTCTTTAAAAAAAATGGGAAAAAGACCAGATAGTATACACACTGCGAACGCAGAGTTGGCCCAATCATAAAGACACCACTTGTAGGTTGTCCTAGAGTCTTTAGAAAATGAAATCCATTTCATAGGTATTCCCCATTGAAGTTTAACCTAAAGATCCTTTTATTATGATTTTTTTAAACTTAAAGTTCAATAAATCGAAGGCGTTGGCGCGAGGGTCCACCGCTAATTTATAAATAAAATTTAAAAAATTTGTTTAAAGTCATATTATTTCAATCCAATACGCAAAGTCAGGTTGATCACCTAGCTAATTTCTTGTGACATAAACTACACAGTTCCAAAATGTGTCTGCGTAAATAAGCAAGAAATTATGATTCAGATATTGATAATGAAAGTTATAAAAATATAAAACAACGTTTAATGAGTGTTGGTCCTGTTAATTTACGAATCACATTGGAAAATCTCTTCATTTTTTATATACTAACATGAACATTAAAGGAGTTGTCTTCATGGAATTTGTACATCAACTGTTAGAAGCTTTGAACCCTTACGCTTGTTACATTTTATATGCCAGTATTTTGTTACTAGTAGTCATTGGATACATTGGAGTTCCCTTTATATTTTGGGTGATAGCACTGCTGGGTTTAGTAGTTGGCCTAGAGTTAGGCGCTGTAACTTTTATTGCTGTGATAGCGGTCTCGTTGCTGTTTTTAATCAGACCCATTCGCATGCAGTTATTTAGTCGCGGCGTGATGTCAGTGATGAAAAAAATCTTACCTAGAATTTCTGACACAGAAAGATCGGCACTAGAGGCAGGAGTTGTATGGGTAGAAGGTGATTTGTTTTCAGGTAAACCAGATTTTAAAAAAATTGTTAACGATAATAAATATCCAAAGCTCACAGTTGAAGAGCAAGCTTTTATTGATGGTCCCGTCGAGCAGATTTGTTCAATGGTCGACGATTTTGAATTTTGGCAGACCAGAGAAATGCCCCCAGAGGCTTGGGAGTTTCTGAAAAAAAATAAGTTTCTAGGTATGGTGATTTCAAAAGAGTATGGTGGTTTGGGTTTTTCAGCCTTAGCCCACGCTGCTGTTATCGAAAAACTAACTTCAAGATCGATACCATTAGCTGTAACTGTTATGGTTCCAAACTCTTTGGGACCAGCCGAGCTTCTGATGCACTATGGAACCGATGAGCAAAAGAAGAATATCCTACCTCGCCTTGCTAGCGGTGAAGAGATTCCATGCTTCGGTTTAACAGAGCCTTCAGCTGGTAGTGATGCCGGGTCCGTACTTTCATATGGTGAACTTTTTAAAGGTCCTGATGGAAAACTTATGATTCGTTTAAATTGGAACAAACGCTGGATCACGCTAGCCTCAATTTCCACAACCATCGGTTTGGCTTTTCAACTTAGAGATCCTGAAAATTTTTTAGGTAAAGGTCTTGACCTAGGCATTACTTGCGGACTAATTCCGGCCAGCGCACCTGGCGTTGTTATTGGAAACCGTCATGATCCGCTTGGGGTACCTTTTTACAACTGTCCAACACAGGGTAACGATGTGGAAATCTCTATCGACAACGTTGTCGGAGGCGAGGCCGGGATTGGCAGAGGTTGGGGAATGCTTATGGAGCTTTTGGGTGCTGGTCGTGGAATTTCACTTCCCTCCCAGGCTGTTGGTGGATCCAAGTTTTTAACCAGAGTTGCAAGCGCACACGCAGTCATTAGAAAGCAGTTTGGTCTGTCTATTGGTAAATTTGAGGGAGTTGAAGAGCCTTTAGCTCGGATATTTTCATCCGCTTACTTTTTAGAAGCTATGAGAAATTTTACTGTGGGCGCTATTGATAATGGAATCAAGCCGCCAGTGGTGACCGCCATAGCGAAATACTACAGCACCGAGGTGGGACGTAAAGCCACCAACGATGGTATGGACGTTTTAGGTGGAGCAGCTATCACTGAGGGTCCAAGAAATCTTTTGGCTCATTCCTACATTGCAACACCAATTGGAATCACAGTTGAAGGCGCTAATATTTTAACCCGCACGCTAATGATTTTTGGGCAGGGTGTCTTTAGAGCTCATCCTTATGCTTACAAAGAAATTAGTGCGGCCGAAAAAAATGACTTAAACGCGTTTGATAGAGCCTTCTGGAAACACATTGGCCATGTTGTAAGAAATATGGTGCGATCAATTTTGCTTTCTGTGACTAGAGGTCTTATCTCAAGTCGCGGACCAGGTGGGCCCGCTGGAAGGTGCTATCAAAAAATGGCCTGGGCATCGGCCTCTTTTGCTATTCTTACTGATCTAGCTATGGCTACCCAAGGTGGTGGTTTAAAAACTAAAGAAAAGCTAACTGGGCGTTTTGCCGACGTGCTAGGTTGGATGTATATCGGAACCTCAGTGTTAAGTCGTTTTGAAGCTGAAGGACGAAGAAAAGAAGATCTACCGCTAGTCAGATATTCAATGGAAACGGCCTTCTTCGAAATGCAAAAAGGTTTTGATGGGATTTTACAAAATATCAAAGTCCCCGGCTTAAGCTGGATATTTGGCCGAATCTTACTTCCATGGTCACGATTTAATACTATTAGTTCTTCTCCAAGTGATGAGCTAGGACATGACATTGTCAAAGCATTTCTGAAACCGTCAGAATTCAGAGACCGCCACACAAAAGGAATTTATATCCCTACAGATGCCAAGAAGGATCATTTAGCTAGACTAGATTTCGCGATGTTAAAAACTGTTGAGGCTTCGAGCGTTGAAAGAAAGATTAAAAAAGCGATAAAAGCTAGAACTCTTCCAAAGCGAAATATTAAATCTTTATTGGATGAAGCTGTTTCTAAGAATGTAATCACACCATCTGAGAAGGACTTGTTAGCCGAAGCAGAAGCTTTGCGTTGGGATGCGATTCAGGTTGATGATTTTACTCAAGAACAGTACCTGACTCGTTCAGTTGATTCTGAACTTACTGGATTAGATAAAAACCTATCTTAGGACATGGTCCATCGTCTGATATTTTTCAAAAAAGCTTCAGTAACTTGAAGCTTTTTTTTATCAGAATGAAAATATATTAGTGGTTAACGTAAAAATAAGATTTCTAGAGATAGCGACTTATGTTTAAAACTAAACATTAATAGATTTGAAATTGTGAAAATAAATGATTAATAGATAATTTACAAAGTTAGCCATAAAGATTAATCAGTTTAAGGAAGTAACGTAGAAAGAATTGGCGATGATATCAAAAAAAAAGATCTTACTCTTAATTTTAGTCCTAACCGCATTCACTGTACTATATCGTTTAAGTAATGAGAGAGCTGAAATATCCGTTGCAAACATTTTGGATCAACATGATTTTTATTCGAAAGAAGTTCAGCCTGTTTTCAATGCTAAATGTGTAGCGTGCCATTCCTGTTTTAATTCCCCATGTCAGTTGAACTTGTCTTCTTTTGAAGGTCTAAGTCGCGGCGCAAGCAAAATTGATATCTATGATTTTGCAAAGTTGGAACCAAAAGATCCCACAAGACTTTATATTGATGGTCACAATTTTAAAGACTGGAAAAGTAAAGGGTTTTATAAAGTTGACAATGTTGACCAGAACAAAAATTCTATCCTTCAATACATGATTACCGGACTTCCTGGAATCGAATCTGGCCTGCAGAACACTTTTGATTCGGAATCAAGTAGGGTGTGTGTTTCAAATTTAAAGGATGGTCAAAGAGACTCTTACCTAAAAAAAAATCCAGCTGGTCGTATGCCCTATGGCTTTTCGAAAGTGTCAGAATCAGAATTGGCAAAAATCAAAGAATGGCAGCTTGATAAATTTGACAAACCAGAAAGCCAAATAGATCTAGAAGCCAAAATTTTAAACCATGCTAAATTTAAAAATAAAATATCTAATTGGGAAAAGTTATTTAATGGCACTGATTTGAAATCAAAGCTAAGTTCAAGATATATATATGAACATTTATTTCTAGCTCACATATACTTTGAGGACCAACCCAAAGTTTTTTTTAGATTAGTGAGATCTAAAACTAAAGTGAGTTACATCAGTGAGATACCTACCGTGTTTCCTTTTGATGACCCAGGTTCAAACTTTTATTACCGACTACGCCCTGTCACTAATACACTGACTCATAAAGACCATATTCCTTTTAAGTTTGATCAAGCCAAGTACCAAGCTTTGAAAAAAGACTTTTATGACAGTAAATGGTCATCTAAGATCAAGCAACTACCTGCCTATGGTAGAGCTGGTGCTAATCCATTTCAAACATTTAAACAGATACCGATAAAAGCTAGATATAATTTTTTACTGCTTGATGCTAGCTACCATATAATGACCTTTATCAAAGGTCCGGTTTGCAAAGGGCAAACAGCAGTTAATGTCGTGAACGACCACTTCTGGGTGATGTTTGTAGATCCTGATAAAGACATCATGGTGAAAGACCGTAAACTTGAGCTTAAGATAGCTAATAACTCTGCGTTTCCTGCTAGGGACATGGACGACGTGCTACCATCTGCTGACTATAGGAAAAGGTATTGGGAATCGGTTGGATTTAAGTTTCGCGCTTTGGTAGACAGACGGAAGCCCCTGGACTTTAATTTTATTTGGAATGGCGATAAAAAAAACACAAATTCTTTACTAACAATTTATCGTCATTTCGACAGCGCCCAGGTTTTGAGAGGTCTAAGAGGGACCACTCCGAAAACCGTTTGGGTGTTTGACTATCAAGTGTTTGAATCTATTTATTATAATTTAACTGCTGGCTACAATGTTTTTGGTCCCGTCATGCACCAATTGAATACTAGGCTATTTATGGAAATGTCTAGGTTGGCTTCTGAAGATATGTTTTTAAGCTTTATGCCTCAGGGTAAGCGTCTAGCACTTCGGGAATCTTGGAATCGCAAGACTCCAGAAAGTAAAGAGTCAGTGGCTAAAACCGCGGTTGATATATTCATTGGCGATGTGCGTGGTAAATTAAAGTTTGAATATCCATTTTACGGTGGTGAGCTAAAGGTTGGCCCACTAAATGGTAGATGGGCATCTTCAACTGAGAAGTCATTAAACAAGACACTATCAAGCAAGAATCCATCAGACAGGAACATAAAAATCGATGAGCCCAAAACTAAATTTCTGCAACATTTGATCTCTGAAAGATTTTCAGATGAACAGATTAATTCGAAACAAGACTACTTCGAAAATGAATTTAAAAATAAAAGAGAAAGCACAGGACTTACAGAGCTTCAAAAACTATCTAAGTTAAAAGGTATTTCAATTCAGAACTTGCCCGACACTATTTTGCTCTTGATAAAAGACTCTGATCAGATTTTCACAATCGTTCATAACAAAGCTCATTACAATGTTTCAATGATGTTTTTAGAAGAAGACTTAAGAAATCCAGCTATGGACACTCTTGATGTGATCAGCGGGGTTGTAAGTTCTTACGCAAACTTATTTGTGGTACTCAATTCAAATCAGCTAAACCAATTCGTAAGTGATGTGTCTGGAATAACATCAGCCAAACAAAGCTGGGCTATATTAAAGAAATATGCTGTATCACGCGGTGACTCGAATTTTTGGAAAATTCACGGTATTTTTTCTGAAAGAAGTTTTGAGCCGCTTACAAATGAGTCTGGTATTCTTGATTTAAACAGATATTTAAATATTTAGATTGCTCTATTTTTCGACCCTTTTTAAATCTATTAATTTTAAATTCTTAACTAAACTTGACTGTTTCGGAGCCACTACTTCATCAGTTGCCATAAAACTTTTTTTCTGCGTGAAAACAGAGTTTTTTATGTGAATACCCAGCCCCAATATAATAATCACAAGAATGAATTCCATATGCTTTTTTATCATAATAAGGATATATACAATTTGCATGCCGCCAGATGAACTGATCGGATTAAGTTGTATTAGAGTTGCTATAATCTGAGTGACGAATTTGGGCTTAGAAACAATGTTTCTAGGTTTCTACTTCACTTCTCGAACTAAATTTCTATCAATTTAAGAATATGAGCCTAATGATTTTTTAGCGTGGTGGTAAAATTTCAAATCTAGATCAACTCAATTTCTAGAGCCTAAGATAAATTTAGGCCTACTAGCTGATATTAAAAGGCACAATAAAACGTTGAAAGATCAGACCAAAACCAAGTGTTTTCTATTGTTGGGTTTTAAACCTAATATATCCATCCATAGTTTGATTAAATCGCTTTATTACATCTTCTTTTGACATAGGACCGTCTGCCGGGGAAAAGCAGAACATCGGAAGACCAAAAACAGGTTTAGACTCTATAACGAGTGTCTCAAAGTCACCATTTTCATCAGCTACTCTCCACGCATCTAAGCGACCCGTATGCACTCTATCTCCTTTATCAAGTACTGGCATTTCATGTACTCCATTTTCATTAGTGGTTGTAGGCTTGAAATCTTCTACAAACAGATAGTGAAGATAGCAAAAAGGTTCGAATGGATATGCAATTAGTAAGTCATCATTAATACTAGATGGAATCAAGTGTTGTAAGAATGCGCCCATATGAGCTCCATAAAAATTATGAGCAAACCTCGCTTTTCTTTTAGCAATGAACATTCCAGGAGTTCCTGAGCTAGTAGCAAGCTCTTGCATTGTTTTTTTACTTTTTAACTTAATAGGCCATTGAATTTGAAGAGATCCATCGGCAACTTTCGTTTTGCTCATAGCGTCTATTTGATCAGTTCCGCCATAAGAAAATTCCAATTTCGCAGAGTACCTAGGGCTTTGAAAATAATATCTTGGAACATTCTTCGTATCTTCAGTTAAGTTATTTTCTACTGTTTGAGCGTTAATATGCGCTAGCGGAAATACTATAAAAAGGGCTAACCAGTGTTTTCTGACTATAAATTTTCTCCTGTTTAAAATTGACTCTCTTCAAGTGAAAATAAAATAGAAACATATTTTATTAACCACAATTTTTAGGCAACTCAATCATTAAAATTTGTAGTTTGAAAAAGTGAAGGTTTTTCCTTCAGTTCCTAAATTGAGAATAAAAGGATTGAAGCGGCACATTGCCTCAAGAGTTTCCTAACATTAGGTGATTGGATGATTTCACCAGCTTAATCTAATTATAATTGGGCTTTTGTCCTAAAAGGGGTCGGTTTTCCCTAAAGAACGACAAACTTTTAACCGATTAGATTGTATGAAATTTTTTAACTTAACTTTTTTATTATTTTCAGTTTCACTCCAGGGATGCTTGTGGGCTGAATTCGACGGGAGTCTCTCAGAGCTCTCTAGTTTAAATGATTCAGCAGTTTTAGTTTATCAAACTAGTTTAAGTGATGAAACTATTGAACTCCCTCTAGATGGAGATCCTAGTTTCATATACAATTTCATCGTGGATTGGGGTGATGGAACCCCTATTCAAACCGTCAGCTCAGCTACTGATCCCAATAGATTTCACACCTATCTTAATCCAGGAAATTATACAGTCACTATGGATGGTTTAGCTCAAGCTATGGAGTCTAAGTGTGTTCCTGGAGCGCCCTTCATCAACAATCTTATCTCTGTGCCGAATTTAGGTGATATGGGTTGGACTAGTATGAGAGGTGCATTTAGAAACTGTGAAAACTTAACCACGGTCGAAGGTGGAGAGTTTTCCCAGGTCACGACAATGGCGTCAATGTTCGCATCTGCAATAAATGCTACGCCAAATACCTCTAATTGGAACACGTCAAATGTAGTTGATATGAGTTCAATGTTCTTTGGTGCTCGATCTGCTAACCCTGATGTTTCGAATTGGAATACTGGCCGTGTCATTAATATGCTTCAAATGTTTGCTGCAGCAATTCTAGCTAATCCAAATGTGAGTAATTGGGATGTTTCGAATGTTGAAAGTACGACGTCCATGTTTGCCCTTGCAACCTCGGCAATCCCTGATACAAGTAGGTGGAATACTTCTAGCCTCGTAAATGCTTCAGCAATGTTTTCATTTGCGACCTCTGCAAATCCTGATGTGAGTGGATGGGATACATCGAATCTAACTACTATTTTCCAAATCTTTGGTAATGCCAGTTCTGCTGCTCCGAATGTCACGAACTGGGATACTGCAAATATCCGTGATATGGATGAAGCTTTTGTAGGGATCGCTGGCGATCCAGACGTCACGAACTGGGATACCTCCAATGTTACTGACATGAGACGAATGTTTTCGAATGCAACCAACGCGAATCCAAATGTATCAAATTGGGATTTCTCTTCTATTCCAGTAAGCTCGGGGCCTGGTATAAGCCCTGTGTCGGACCTATTCAGGAACACGAATATTTCTAACATCAATTATTCAAATTTTTTAATACGCTTAGAGCAAACGACTTCTCACACTGGACGCCATCAAATTGGAAGTGTGAATGCTCAATACGAAAGTAGAGCGACAAGTGCCAGAAATACACTTATCAGTAGAGGATCTAATATAATTGATCTTGGGCCTGAGTGATTATTAAATGCTAGACTACTAAATTTCACAAGAACATTTTTATTATCCATAGTATAGATGGCTTCAAAAAGCTTTTCATAAATTCAGGATGAAACCCTGATTGATCCTTTTTTAACTATCATAAAACATTGTTTCCAAGCCTGTAATTTATTAGGTTGGTCTTGTGTTTGAAATTGTTCTACTTCTTTTTAATTGTAGCTTTAGTTCAAGCTAAAACGATTCAAGACTATTATAATGCGGCTCTTGAAAATACAGCCATTATCAAAATTAAGTCCATCGCAAGTGAAATAGCAAAAAAGAATAAAAAGCAGGTAACTGCTGCTTTAATTCCAGATCTATCGCTTGTCTCGAACAGTATTTGGAGAGAGCAAGTTGATGTAGGACCTTTTGAAGAAGGCTATCAACACTCAGGTTTTTTTAGTCTAAATTAACCTCTATTTCAAGGTGGTTTTGAATGTTACTCTATCGGTATTTCTAAAAATTTAGCAAAAGACTCTGAACTTGATATTAAACAAGAGCAGTTGTCTCTTTATTATAATATCGCTCAAGCTTTTTATAAAGTTTTGAGTTAGAGAGAGATCAGCTCAACGTTCAAAGAACAAAAGAAAGCATTAAATTAAATTAGATTAAATTAGACAAAAAAAATTACGGGCTATAGCAAAACTTTTTTGTGTTCGATTTATGGCACGTAAACATAGTATTATTATATCCGTTTTGAATTGGTTTTTAGGTTTTTAAAATCAACAAAATACTAGGGCCTGTGAAAGATTCATCTAGGTTTTTACTACTTCATCTTCAAAAGAATTTGTTTTGTGCTCGCCTTCGCTTTTTTCGATGTAGCTATTGCTACACTTCAAAAACCTTAGTCTGCGCTTAAAACAACTTCAATTGAATCTAAAGCATTTAAAACCTAGATGGATCTTCCACAGGCCTTATTAGAAAGCTGGGTACAAGTTGTAGAAGGCCGGAATGCAGACCCTTGGATTGAGTTTAGTATTATTCATGAAGGGAACAATACTTTTAATTTATATCCGAATCACAAGTGCTGTACGAAACCGAAGGTAAAAGCGAGAGTGTAAGAAATTTTCTACTTGGACGGTTATCGCCACTTCTCGAACTAAATTTCTATCAATTTAAGAATATGAGCCTAATGATTTTTTAGCGTGGTGGTAAAATTTCAAATCTAGGTCAACTCCTTTTCTAGAGCCTAGGATAAATTTAGGCCCTCTAGCTGATACTAAATGGCACAATAAAAAGTTGATAGATCAAACCAGATTACTGAATGGGATAAATTAGTTTATCATACCACAGGGCTCTTTTCCGCGATACCTTTTGTATATTGCAAGTTAAATCAGTCTCGATTGAAACTGAAAATAGAGATTGTTTTATAGCGCGTTGCCCTGACATTTTACTTCCTGGATCTGTTTCATAGATACAATCTATATTTTCAAACCGATAAGTTCCAGAATTTGTAAAAGAGACATTCGACTGCCATTCTCTATCAATTTTCAGGTTCTCGCTATGAAATCGATCATCCAGATGTACCCCAGGTATCAGTCTTCTTTGTGATTTACACCCAATGAAAATATACTCGGAGTAGTGTATTTGTGAATATCCACTGATGATTGTATTCAGAGCGGAATCTTGAACACCTTTTTCATAAAACGCTAAAGCGTTATCAAAATTGTCGCAGGCGTAAGACGTTATCGAGATTAATGGACTTGATACAATTAGAGTAATAATTAAATAAATTAGAAAGTTCATGGCTTTTATCCTTTTCGTTGTTTAACTACAGCAACTATAGCAAGCTTAGTGCCATAGAACCCAATGTTTTAAATCCAATAAAACACGCAAAGACGCATTAAAACCGACAAAACAGAGTATTTTTCGGCGCAAAAAATGTCACTTTTTTAAGAACATTTAATTAGGCATTTTAAAACGACATCTTCAGTTGTCGCTTGATAGACAAGCTTTAAGTTTTTTAAAAACTTTTTTTGAAGTTTTGAGCCAAAGTATCTGAGCGAATTTCTAATCTGGTGGACAATGCTGGTCTGCACTTCAGTTTTAGGATAGATGCTCTTAATAGCATCGGGAAAACCTTTAAGCCCGTCCACACAAGCTATTAGAATGTCATTAACGCCACGGATTTGAAGATCTGTTAAAACCGATAGCCAAAAGGTTGAAGATTCGTTTTCACCAATGTAAATGCCTGAAAGGTCCTTCATGCCATTGTTGTCGATAGCAACACAAGTGTAAGCCGCTTTGCTTTTAAACTTACCATCAACTTCGACCTTAAAATGTATAGCATCAAAAAAGACGATAGGATAAATGGCCTCTAAGGGTCTGGATTGTAATAGCAATACAATTTACCTTCTTGCATCATAAACGCATGGCCTTTATCTAAAAGGATTGGTATTGATATTTTTTCTCTCGTTTACATATTTATCTTTATATTATAAAATTTAATGATCTGGTTCTTTATAGATAGTAAGTTTTTGCTGTTGGTTCTAAGAATTATAATATCGTTATGTCAAAAGCCAGTATCTATATGATTTTTGCGACAATATTTTTTGTTGGCGCGCACTCGTGTATCAAATTTCTAAAGCACTTACCGTTACACGAAGTGATATTTGCCCGACTTATTTTTTCTTTTATTTTATGTCTGGTATATTTCAAATATAAGAAAATAAACGCACTGAAAGAAATGACACTTCCTCTTTTCTGGCGTGGCTTTTTCGGTGCTACAGCAATGGTTTTGTTCTTCTACACATTACAGGTCTTACCACTAGCAACAGCGATCACGCTGAATTATTTGACTCCGTTATTTGCCCTGACAGCAGCTATTTTTGTTTTAAATGAACATCCAAGTTCTAAAGTTTGGCTCTGTGTGGCTCTAGCTTTTATCGGAGTGCTTCTAACCAAAGGCTTCGATGACTCTGTGCCATGGCCTGCTTTTGTGGCAGCCATTGTAGCATCAATGTTGGCAGGCCTTGCTTACACATTTGTAAGAAAAGCAGGCCAAAGATCAAATCCCTTCCTAGTTATTTTTGCGCTTCCTCTTGTAGGGGTAGTGCCTTCTGCTTTAGCTTTTTGGAGTTTCGACTATGTTAAGCCCTCTAATGAAGACCTGATGATTTTATTGTTGATGGCAACATTAGTTTTTATTGCTCAGTATTTTATGACAAGAGCTTACACTATTGGAAAGATGTCCCAGGTATCAATAATCACCTATTTAACTATCGTGTGGTCTATATTAGTAGGTTATTTCGTGTTCAGTGAATCTATCGCAGGAAGTAAACTAATAGGGGTGCTGTTTATTGCTGGCGCATTAGTTTTAAATGAGTTTTTTGTTTTCAAAGCTAAAAAGCTTGAAGCCCAGAAGACAATGATAAGACCACAATGCTTGGGCAGAAAGCAGATGAATTAGCTGCATGTATATTGGTGCAAGCAGAAGCAAGTTAGTGAGTCCAATACCTAAGGTTAAGTAGGATATGATTAAATACAGGGAAATAGATCTGACTCTTCTAAAATCATAACTCATCCAAGTTATAACAAATACCGTGGCTATTGCGAAAACAGGATGTAAAATTCGCAGTTTTAAAATCCAAGGCGAATTTAAAGCAAAGTCTTGGTAGACACCATGATGTAAAGAATCAGAAGGGTATAGTGTGTCTCCTAAAGCTGTAAGCGCCCCTAAGGCAGCTATAACAACCAATCCGAACGTACATAAAGCAAATAATGAGCGACTTAAGTGCAGGAGGCTTGAAGGCTTTCTTTTTTCTTTAAAGTAGTGGATCACGCCTACAATGCATCCCACAAGCACAAATGTATTTACCAAGTGGACAATCATGGTAAAGGCTCGTCCCCAAGAATCATTTGATCCTACTAAACCGGATAACACTAGCTTTGCGCCAATTAGGGCTTCAAAAAGGGTCAAAATTAATACCAGTAAGGGCAAAGCCAAGATCCTTTTAGGTAAACCCTCTTTCTTTAAATGTACCAAGGTGAAAATGACTAAAGTAAACACAAAAATGCCGTACAACCCCGAAGTTGCTCTATGAATATATTCAATTAACGTCTGAATCGAAGAATTTGTAGGGATCAACTGCCCATGACAAGTAGGCCAGTTTTTTCCACAGCCATCACCGGAACCGGACGCTCTGACAAATGCGCCCCAGATGACTATAAACCAAGTGTAATAAAGCAGGGCAGACCACCACTTTTCAAATTTGGACATGGTTAGAAACTAGACTTAAAGGTCAATATATCAAAGCAGATTCGATAGATGAGAATATAATGCGAAGTTTCATAAAGATTCTACAAAATTTTGTATCTAAAGAACGAATTAGGGTAGGATATTTATGTTGTTCACATTTTAAAGGAGAAAACAGCTATGAGAATAATTTTAGCAACGCTTGTGTTAGCACTATTTGCTACAGGATGTAATAAAGGGGGCGTTGGAGCTTCGGCAATTAAGTTAGATGACGAAAAAGTGATCTACTCGCTTGGAAAAAACTTCGGAGATCGAGTGAAAGCATACGATTTATCCGAAAAAGAGCAAAAAATTCTTGTTACTGGAATTATGGACTCTCTTAAAAATAAAGAGACTAAAGCTGAAGTTTCTAACTTTGGAATGGAAATAGCTAAGTTTGCAGACAAAAGATCTAAAGCAATTGCAGAAAAAGAAAAAGAAGATGCCAAGTCTTATTTAGAAAAAATGCAGAAAGAAGACGGTGCTGAGGTTTTAAAATCAGGGATTGTATTTTTGTCTGTTAAAGAAGGCGAAGGTGTTACACCCAAAGAGACCGACACTGTGAAAGTAAACTATCACGGTACATTAAGAAACGGTGACGTTTTCGACAGCTCGACTGAAAAAATAGCTGGATCTCCGCGTGAACCAGAACCGGCAACGTTTCCACTAAATCGTGTGATTCCGTGCTGGACCGAAGCCGTTCAAAAAATTAAGGTTGGTGGTAAAGCGAAAATCACTTGTCCTTCTGAAACTGCTTACGGCGACAGAGGTGCTCCGCCTAAGATTAAGCCAGGTGCTCCGCTTACATTTGATGTCGAACTGCTTGAAATTGTTAAAGAGACTTCAACAGATAATAAAAAGAAAAAAGCTAATTAATAAAAAGAAATTTAATTAGATATTAAAAAAGCGCACCCCATTTCGGTGCGCTTTATTTTTATCTAGAAACCGTCACTGCATCCACAACTGTAGATTCTAGCATGCAGACATTAACCTACTTTTAAAAAGCAAGACCAATTCTAAAATCACCAGTCGGATTTATTCCTTCAAGATCTTCGATGTCAGATCTGTCTTGGGCGGAAAGGGTGCTATTAGTGACTTCTATCTTTGTGCTTTGAGCACCTAAACCGAGCTGTATATTAAAATTGTCCCATCTCCAGAAATAGCCAACTGTTAAGCCCAAAGAGTTGACCTTTAAGTCCGCAAACTCTGCAGTGTTTGTGTCTTTAACATCACCCTTAACAAAATCACCAAAACCGGTGAAATACCAACCATCATTAAAAACCTCGCTCATAAAATACTGAGCTCTTAGACTAAAGCCTTTCGCGTCAGCATCAATGTTGTCATCAAATTCTTGGTCGGAAAGATCAATGATATTGTAACTGCCACCTAAAGTTAAATTTCTAGTCACAGCCAAATCAGCGCCCAAAGAGTAGACACCCAACAGCCATGTGATTGGATTTGTGTGAATATTTAATCGCTTATTGTTGCCTGAATTTTGAGCTACAGCCAGATTTGCAATCAGTAGACTTGTTAAAACAATCATGCATTTTTTTAAATTCATAGATTCTCCTTAATTTTTAAAGTTTAAGGTAGCTTAAATAAATCTTGTCATCACCTTATTTCAAAAATGACCTTAGGGGTAAAGTTGTTTAATATCCCAAAGATCTTTAGAAGACTGCTTATAAGTAAATCTTTGGTGCAAACGGCATTCACCTTCTTGCCAAAATTCAAAATTTTCAGCCGTGAAATCAAATCCACCCCAGTTTTCAGGCCGAGGAACGCTCTTATTTTTGAATTGATTTTCTAAAGATTCTATCCGTTCTAAATATTTTTCAAAGTCTTTTAAAGTGTGACTCTGGTCAGACGATAAGGCGTGTATCTGGCTTTCGAAGGGGCGGCTAGACCAGTAAGCATCACTTTCATCTGCAGATGACTTATCAGCTTGACCAGTGATACGAATTTGCCGACCGATATCTTTCCAGTAGAATAAAAGACAAGCTTTTGGATTATTTAAAAGCTGGTTCCCCTTGTCGCTATTGTAGTTAGTGTAAAATTGGAAAATGGGTGGTTTAAATCCACGAAACAGAACATACCTGGATCTGGGGTAGCCCTTTTTATCAATAGTTGATAAACACATAGCTTCCGGATACAGCGGAACATGTTTTTTTGCATCTTCATACCATAAATTAAACTGGCTGAATGGGTTTAAATCTAAATCACTTTTTTTAAGATTTTGAAATCGTTTCATCAGGCCTATTTAGATTTTATCTTCAATTTGATTTACTTTATGATCAATATAGAATCGAACCTCTTCTGGAGTTCTTAGATTGTCATCGAATACAACGTAGTGTTTCAAGTCTTTTAAAATTTCGAAGCAGTCACTGTTGTCCAAAAAGTGTGGCGCCAATCGCATGATATAGTTACCGCACTTTCTTTTAAAGTCCCCAAAATCAGGATCAAACACACGATCCAGATTACTTTTAAAATCTTCTATGGCTTGTCTTTTTTTTATTTGTGTTTCCATCTGGTAAATGTCCTTAAGTATCTATAGGGCCTAGTTGTAGTAAGGGTTAACGCCTTCGGTGTGCAAAGTAACATCGTTAATATTCTTAACATCTGGAAATTCTTTTTTTATAGCCACTTCAATCCCGTCACGCATTGTCTGAGCGGCCATCCCACAACCTTGGCAACCACCTTGCATTTCTAGATATAAAGTCCCTTTTTGATAATCAATCAGTTGAACCCGCCCACCATGGTCGGCTAACTGCGGATTAATTTGGGCTTCAATAAATTCGGCCATAGGCTTTGCCTCTTCAGGTAAAACAATTTTTTCTTTTACAGGTTCAGCCTTTGGTTCTTGATTTTCTTCTAAAGTATCAGAGTCTTCGTAGAAGCTAAAGTGATGTTCAATCATATCGTTTAATGGTTCAGCTAACATAGACCACTCTACCCAGTCTTCTTTTTGTATAATTAAAGACTTAGGTTTAATTTCAACACTAGAAACCCAGGGGAAGCCAAAAATTTTTGAAGCCAGCGGGGACCACTGGGCCTCTGTGCTACTGGTGTAAAACTTTTCAGTTTTCGAAATGTCACCACTTAACTGAAAGGTTAAAAATGCATCGGAAAGTTTTTTGTCGTCAAAGCTTGATTCTATTCTTTTCATAATTTATATCACTACCATCTTTTTTTATCACATGAAAGTATAGTTTGGTCCACTTCCACCTTCTCTGGGTTCCCAGCGGGGACCTAAAACATCGGTGGCCTTACAATCCACACAGTTAGGGACATTAACCACCAACTTATCACCTTGCCGCTCGTATACGCCAGCAGGACACATGCTTGCGTAAAAGTCTGCCAGTTCAGCGGAAATATCTTGGCCCACCATAAGGTGTGGTGGAATATCATCCCTGGTTTTATTGCCAGAAAGGTACACGCCATCAACTTTTTTCAAACCCGGGTAATCGATGGGGGTGACCGCCAGTTTACTGGTTTCAGCGTCCTCATGGTCATGAGCCTTCTGAGGAGGAAAAGCACAATTTGTAATTGTCATTAAAGCGGCTTTAAAAGATGCCAGCCAGAAATTACTATTCATGAAGGCCTGTCTAATGTTTCTAACTTTTTTAAGATCTGAATAGATAAAGCTTTGCTTAAAAGCATTGTCATAACTAGACAAGCTCTGCTGTGTAAAATCATTATTTTTTATAGCTGTTGTGATTGTATCTGCTGCTAAGAGACCACTTTTCATAGCATAGTGAATGCCTTTTAGTGCAGGGACATTGACCATACCAGCTGCATCTCCACAGATCATCAGGCCATCGCCTGAAAGTTTCTGCGGTAACGAATGAAAACCACCTTCAGGAATCGTTTTTGCGCCCCACTCTACCAGTTCGCCACCTTCAATAATTGATTTAACTAAAGGGTGGTTTTTTAAGTTCTGCAGCTCACCATGGACATCAAGATTGGATTTTTTATAATCCAGGCCTGCCACTAAACCCAACGAAACCATATCATCGCCCATTGGGTAAATCCAACTTCCACCAAAAGTGTCCCTAGCTAAGGGCCAACCTAAAGTGTGTATAACGTCATTAAAAGGTTTTTTAATCTTCCAAACCTCTTTGACTCCTAGGGCATAAATCTGTGGAGCTTTTGACGAAGTGTTTGTCCAATCTAAATAGCTTTGGGTGATGGGCCCACGGGTGCCTTCACAAAGAACTGTGACTGAGGCCAATATGTCCGTAGGGGGCATGTACTGAGCGCCTTCGGAATTGTCTTTATTTAAACCAGCAGC
Source organism: uncultured Pseudobdellovibrionaceae bacterium (assembly GCA_963803705.1). Taxonomy (GTDB): domain Bacteria; phylum Bdellovibrionota; class Bdellovibrionia; order Bdellovibrionales; family UBA1609; genus JAMLIO01. Next base: position 184,446 of record CAWDNU010000002.1, read on the forward strand.
AGAAGTTCGAACTCCAATCACTTTTTTGTCTTTAACTAATAAGGCCTTTGCTGGAAAACTGGTGAAAACATTGATCCCTAATTCTTCAGCTTTTTCGCCTAGCCACCTAACGACTTCACACAAAGAAGCTGCATAATTGCCATGGTTTTTCATCGTTGGAGGTGTAGGCATTCTGACTTTACCTGTAGACGTCAAAAAATATACTTTTTCTGAATTTACTTTGCCTTTAAACGGAAAATCTTTTTCGCTTAAGTCCGGAAAAAGTTCTTTTAAAGCCACCGGATTAATCACAGAGCCCGACAAAGTATGTCCACCTAAGCTTTGGGCCTTTTCTAAAACACCAATTTCTACATCAGGGAAGCTGGGGTCTTTCTCTTTAGCTTTTTTTACATTCAAAGCTAAACGGATGGCCCCGCATAAACCCGCAGACCCACCACCCACAAAAAGCACGTCCATAGGCACAGACTCGTCTTCATTAATTGTTGGATTTTCAATAATAAAATCTGACAGGGGAAGTGTAGGCTGATGTTTTAAGGGAATAAATGATTGTGACAAATTAGTCTCCTTGAATCCGTTTAAAAAACTTTGAATATTCTAAGTCTAACCTTGGGGTATAAGCAATCCTAGTTACACTTTAGTGGTTGGCGATAGCCTAAAATGCCTAAAAATTCTTCCTGAGTGGTCTCATGCCGGGAAAGATTGAGAACCACTTACATTTCTAGATGGGTCCAATTATCTAAGCAATAGGTTGGAACTTTGTATCCACTAGAACAATATGAGCGCGTCTAGAGGGCTAAATTTGACTATCATTAATATAAGTGTTCTGAGACCCGGGATCCTACAGAGCTTCAGTATGGGAAATGCCAGTATACTATTAGTGAAGACAATGAGTCGAATGGGATTGAACCAGTTTAGGGCATTGTTAGAGCAACAAGTCCTGATAATAAGACATATTCTAAGGTTGAAAATGTTGTCTTCAATGACAAAATAGCTTCTGGAAGCGATTCCATCGAAACTTGCGATGTTGTGATGGCACCCGACAGCGATAGTCCAACGGGCTATAACTACTTTATGTAATTTAGCGCCAGCGGTAGTGCTGACGGTGAAGATCCAAAACATAAAATAGGTTTAGCATTTTCAAATGATGGCGTTCATTTTGAATCTCTAAGCCCATCAGAGTTTAAAGAGCCGAGGAAGCTCTTAACCACGACTTCCAAACGAGTTCAGGCTTTCGAGTGAAAGGCTGGTACTCAATATTTTCAGTGAATGGTCTTGATTGGACTACAGCTAATCATTTAAATTCTGTTGGAACTTCAGTTTCGATCTGAAGCTCTTTTTGATAAGCGGGGTGTTTAAAGTTTAGTTTCCAAGCATGCAACATAAGGCGCTTTGCAGATGAATTAGGATTATAGAATACGTCTCCTAATATAGGGTAACCAATTGCTTTTAAATGAACACGCAATTGGTGGCTTCTTCCAGTTTTTGGTAAACACTCTAGTAAAAAATTTGATTTTAAATCTTTCATAATTCTAAAGTCCGTTTCAGATTTGAGACCTTCCTTAGAATCCATCTCAAAATAAAAAGAGTGTTGAGCTTGAGGGCTTTTTTTTATGAAGCCAGCAACACTAAATTTTAAAAAATCACCAAGAATATTAAAATTTTCGTCCTTTGAGGCTGGCAAATTGGTACCAGCATTGTCCGCTAATTCACTAAATCTAAAATTGATTGAAGTGTTGTCAGGGCATTTAGTGATTATAGGTTTTACTTTTATTGAGTGTGGATCAATCTCTTTGTTTACTATAGCCAAGTAAGTTTTTTTTATTTTCTTCTTTTCAAAAAGTGCTGTTAAATTTTTATTAGCGGAAAGTTTCTTGGAAAAAAGAAGTAGACCCGAAGTGTCTTTATCTAATCGGTGCATTAAGTTTAGATAAGGCGCTTTTAACCCCTTGTTCTTCTTTAGATAAAAACTCATAAGTTGGGAAAGTGCGTGGTCCTCAAACATGTTTAATGTAGATTGTGAAGGCAGGCCCGAGGGCTTATTAACCACAACTATATATTCATCTTCATATACAATATCATTTTGACCCAAAGCTTTTTTTATTTCTAATTTCTGATTCTTATTTTTAAATAAATTTTCTGGCAGAGCTACAATAAATTTACATTTACCATGAGCCGTAAAAGGTAAATGGGGAACTTTTTTCTGATTGTAAAAGATCAAACCTTGCCTTACCAACTGCGAGATATCTTCCGAATTTAACTGCAACTTAGGTTTGATTCCGAATTTAAGCCCCCTAGCTATTGGATTATCGCCTTCTGATCTGCCCTGAAACCAAAGCTCTAAAAAATTAGATATGCACTGATTTTTATGCTGGTGAGGGTGAGCTGAAATTTGAAGGACTAACATAGGCTTTTTGTCTCAGTGTCAATTTGTAGAGTCATTGTGTGGTGTCATCGTATAGTGTTATTGTGTAGATTCATTGTGTAGTGTCATTGTGTAGTGTCATTGTGTAGTGTCATTGTACAGTGTCACTGGGTTTTGTATAAAATTTCTATGAAGTATAAATGTTTAGTAGCAAATCAAGAAAAAAAATTCTGTGTTGTAGAATCTAAAGACACAACCTCAATAAATTTGAGCGACGGTGACCTAATTATTAAGTCTATGTATAGCGGGATTAATTATAAAGACGCTTTAGGGGTAACGTTTAGTGCTCCAATTTTTAAAAAAAAAAGTCTTACACCAGGCATAGACGTTGCCGGCCGGGTCTTTCAATCTAAGTCCAGGTTGTTCAGTGAGGGTGACCTAGTATTGGTAAACGGCATGGGTCTAGGTGAGTCCTATGATGGAGGCTTTTCAGAATACGTTAAAGTGGACCAAAGCTCAGTAATTAGTTTACCAAAAGGTTTATCCGCTAAAGAAGCCATGGCTTTAGGGACCTCGGGGTTCACGGCAGCGCTAGCAGTAGAAAGAATGATTTCAAATGGTCAAACATTTGAGAAAGGCCCGATCATTGTATCGGGTGCTACCGGTGGGGTGGGGCAATTCGCAATTCAAATACTGAATCGATTAGGATTTTTAGTAGAAGCCGTAACTTCAAGGCCTCAGTATATTGCTGAGCTGGAAGCCTTAGGTGCTCATCATGTAAGTCTTTTAGAAGAGCACTTAACATTCACCAAACCCTTAGAAGGTGTAATCTGGGGTGGGGCTATTGATAGCTTAGGCGGCCAATTTCTTCAGAATACTTTACCTAAAGTTCAATTGTGGGGAAACGTGGCCTCAATCGGCATGGCACTAGATAGTGAATTTAAGTCTTCTGTGATGCCGTTTATCCTTCGTGGAGTAAGCCTGCTGGGTGCAAGCTCAAACAATTGTTCAATGGATTTAAGACAAAAAATCTGGTGCAGACTTGCTACCGATTGGAAGCCTGCTTTATTAGCGCAGACAATCAATAGTGAAGTCACTTTAGAGGATATTGTAGATGTGTCGAAAAAACTTATCGGGCACATTCATTTCGGAAAAACCATTGTCAAATTTTAAGTTTTTTGGAAGTGAAGTTAATTTTGATTGAATATCTTGCTGCTCAGATGAATTATTCAAGTTTGTTACAAAAAGTCAGTTCGTTTACGATCGTGTAAAATTTTCTACCTAAATTAAGTCTAGGACAAAGCATGATATATTGCTGTCATCTTTTTTAAGCAAAGGATCAGATTGGTAAACGTTAAGTTTGGATTAAAAATTAACTACAGATTAAAGAACATATTCTATATGTTTATAGCTATTTTTTTCAACCATTTTATGCCTTTAGTTTTTCAATCAAATTTTGTTTTTGCTACGACTTGTAGCGAAGCGCTGTCTGGCAAACCAAGGCTCACCAGTTCGTGGACCTTGCATAGACCACAAAAAGATTTCAAATCCTATCAAATAAAACCTGGTGAATTTATTCACGGTACTAGTGCACAAGTTATTGCTCGGGCAATAGAAAGTGGGGCGATCCATGGCAGGTCAGCGTCGGAATTCACAGCAGCCATTAGCCGTTATTCCAACGGTGAGTTGGCTTTTGACTCAAGATTAATTTATGTTCATAGAGCATTGCAAGCTTCAGAAAAATCCCTGCAAGAACACGATCAAAATCCGAACTTAGTGATTAGTCCAGATAAAGAGCTTAGATCGTCTATCGGGTATGCCGAGAATGTAGCGCTTGGTCACTCTTTTGCTGACCTGTTGAATGTCGACTGGGCTAATTTAAATATTTTTTTGTCCAATGACTTAGTTTCAATCCGAAGGGATGAGATGTCTTTTGAATGGCTTATAGATCAAAATCCTGAAAACTTGGCTACTCGGACTATTATAGAAACTATCATGAAAGGTAAAACAGATGATGACATCGATGAAATAATCAGACGCGCACCCCTATACAAAGGCGTGATAGTTATATTTAAAAATACAGTAGCAGAAAAATATAATATTTTACCCGACCCAGAAACAGAAACTGAAAGAGGCGCAATCTTAGCAAGCAAATCAGGAGTTTCGTTGAGCCAGGTAGACCGAATCTATCCTTTGTCTTGGAACGATTACTATTTAGTTGAAAATGCACTTAACAAAGCAAGAAGCACTTTAAAATAAGACATTAAACAAAAACGGGTGATCATCTTGCAGGACAACAATTTATAAAATGTGTTTGAGCTTCCATGATTTTTGCCTACAATATAAATTGCTATTTTAAATTCGACTTTTATTAAATTTAGGGCCTGTGGAAGATTCATCTAGGTTTTAAATGCTTTAGATTCAATTGAAGTTGTTTTAAGCGCAGACTGAGGTTTTTGAAGTGTAGCAATAGCTACATCGAAAAAAGTGAAGGCGAGCACAAAACAAATTCTTTTAAAGATGAAGTAGTAAAAACCTAGATGAATCTTCCACAAGCCCTAAATCAATGAAATTTAATACGTGTTAACATTATGACGTCTAGCGGGGGCTTTACTATGAAGTTTTATTTTGCACTAGTTATTACATTCAGTTTATTTTCTATTTCTACTAATGCTAAAAATTACAGGCATTTAATCGAGGGCGCTTTTGAATTAAGTAGTCTAAAGTTTGATAATAACCGTGGGTCATCTTCTAGTTTCGACATAAATGTGAATTACTGGCACAAGTATTCAAGAAAGCTCTATTTAGTAGGTAATTTTGAATTCATAGACGATGACTTAAGAGGTGACGGCCACCTGTTTGCAGGTGGTGCAGCTTACAATATGGCTGACAACACCGGTGGGGATTTTGAAATCGGACCAGGATTTAGATTTGGACTAATCTCATTGGGTGACGAAAGTGGCTTTCTATTTGGCCCATATCTGTTTGTCAGAAACTACTTTAGGGGGACTCGCGCATTTATAAATTTTGAGTTGAGTTACAATTTCGCCTTTATGGATGACACCGACTTCAGAGGCTTTGTATCTACAGTAGCCCTGGGTATAGCTTTTTAAGTTAAAACAGTTATCTAAGCCTATCCTATAGCTTATATTTATTCTGCTTTAAGAAACTTTTAATCAAGCTCATTGTTAATAGATATAGCAGGAGAAAATAATGAAAAAAATTACTCTTATTTTATTTATCTTATTCACAAGTTTACTTGCCCAAGCTCAGCCTGACTTTTATTTTAAAGCTGCAGCAGGACCAAATTGGCAGAGCTCATCAGATTTTTTAGGCGCTAATGTAAGTTTTGATCCAAGATTTATTGGTACATTCGCGCTTTCAGCCGGCGTTCAAGTTAATTCATTTTTTGGCTCAGAAATTGAGCTTAGTTATCGATCTGCGAACATAGACGATATAGATCGCATGCCGTGGTTTGGTGATCTTAGTTCGTCTGCCCTTATGTTTAATGCTGTAGGCAGATTGCCTATCATACCCGGTTTGTACGCCACTCTCGGCGGAGGAGTAGGATTTTTAAGTGCTGAGCTTTACGATTCAGACTCTGATGAGTACGCAGATGGATCAAGTTTTGCCTCTCAATTTATGGTTGGCCTTGAAATGGAATTTGCAGATAATGTAAATTTCTATATAGAGTACAAGCAAATAGCAGCAATCGATCTAGAGCTAAATGGATTTGATTCAGTGTCTGGACCATTTGAAGAAGATTTGTCCTATACTAATGGCTCTGTCTTGATTGGTGGGAAGGTAACTTTTTAAAATTTTGTTATTTCGGTAGCTGAATAAGGTCAGCTTCAAATTCAAATTGACATTCAAATTCACTTAAAACAGCTCGTCTTTGTCACCCTTGATAGATCTTGAACCGGAATCTTCGTTAGCCCACCAATTAGAAGTCTTCAGACTTAAATTTGTCTTTTTGACAAAATCTTCTAATTCGGAATGGTAAAATGTTATAGAATTTGTAGGTGTTTCGTCTATTAGAACAGATTCAGGACGCACGGGGTAATTTTCACACATAGCTGAAGCCTTAATAAAAAATAATGCTGCTATCATTTCAGTGGTAGGGTCACCTGGAAAAGGCAGTCCTCTGAAATTAGGTATATGCTTTTTTAAAGTAGGTAGAATTGGATCATCACAGTTGTAAAAAAAACTATGATCTGCAACAGAAGTGACAAAGTTCTTCCATCCTTTTTTCAAAACAGCAAAATCTTCGATCATATTATTTTCATTCAGATCATCAGTAGATGCTACCAAGTTAAGTGTAGCATGCCATGTGTGCCCATGTGGGGTCGAACACTCCCTTTCGGAAAATACAAATCTATGCGCGGATTCAAAACGGTACTTAAATGCTATTTTCATACATTGACTCTTGTCCGTGGGTTTCCTTCACGCTGACTTTTAGCCTTGTGATTGTTTTTGGTAGCTTGGGCTTCATCTGGTTCCAAAACCAATAAGCTAAGTTTTCACAGGTTATGTTGCTTAAAGGCAATATTTTGACATCACTATGGGGCAAGCTATATCTTTTATCGTTCCATGCACAGTCAACCTGCTGGCCATTTTGTACCACATTTAAATATGGGTTTTTACTTGGAATCAGCACATACTCGTCAAGCTCTTGAGATAAAGCAAATGCCATCTCTTTAAGTGGCCTCATGTCCATTGCAAAACCAAGCTCGTCGCATGCTTCGGTTTCAACTTCGATAGACACATAGTAGTTGTGACCGTGTAGTTTTTCTGCTTCCGTGGCGCTAAAAATTGTGAAGTGAGCTGAAGAAAATTTGATTCTATCTTTTTCAATTTTAATCCTAAAGGCCATAGACGTTCGTACCAAATCTGGCTGAAACGTCAATAATATCAAAGCAAATAATCGCCGGGGTCATAGCCTTGGAACTTCGTAAGGCTGTACAATGTACAAATCCCAAGAACAGTCAAACGAACGTGTCATAATGAAACAGTCAAAGGCGCTATCAAGGCTTAAGGTAGAAGCATTTCATTCCGATACAAATCTATATGTAATTTCGTCGGAGGACCTGCTTGAAGCTAGTATCTTTGTTTATTAACTCTTCAAAATTAAAACTGGTTTTGATGCTGCTGCTAATAACCAATTCTTCATTTGGCGCATGGACTGCCATTATCAACTCGTCTGAAAAAGCTGATAAGTCATCTGCCGCTTTAATGGCTAAAACCAAGGATGTTAGAGTAAGTGATATTATAAATTTATCAGAGCCGTTGATGTCATCTGGCGAATTTGAAAAATTAGTTAAAAAAAGTAAGAAAGCTAAAAACTTGAAGATAGATAGCATCATGCACGGTAATAATTTCTTCTATCTTCATGCTGGTCCCATAAGAGTTGTATTTAAATGGATAGATAAAGAAAATATTGCATACAAAATAAATGGTCACTCGTTTACTTATAAAGAAGCAGCTAGAACTGAATTGTGGCAGAAAAAAATTATTGAAGTGGTAAAAAAATATCAGGGTGAAGGGCAGGCATTCACCCCACAAGAGGCCGAATTTTTTAGGATTAGCTACGAATCAAGTTTAGGCTCCTCGTATTTTTTAAATCTTGGACGTACGATGTCTTCGATGTTAATAATGCCCTTGTTCTTTCAGGCAAATTTGGCAAGCGCATTCCAAATAGATTGGGGTAGTAAGTGGACATGGACAGCAATTGGTGTGGCTGTGGTTGCACTTGTCGCTAACCATATTTATAGAAATCACAAAAAAGAGCATAAATCTAAAAAGTCTAAAATTACATCAAGACTGTCATCTGCTCGGACGAATTTGAAAGCGGCCCAAGATCGTGGCGAAGTAAACCTGTCTTCGTACCAAAAAGAAGTTTTTGATCTAGAAAACCTTCAAGCTGAATACGAGCAGTCATCTGATGTTGGTTTTTTTGGCTTCTTATTTGGTAGCAGGATGAAAGAGCCAAGCATGTATCGCACCATAATGTCCCGACCAGGTGTAGAAACTGGTACAACTGGCACTGGTGTTCCAGGAGCGCCCACTGCTCCGCCGACTTTCACGCCAAAGTCATCTTCAGAGGGCACGTTTTAAGTTAAATTAAGACCCACGTAGGTCAAATTTGACTTTGCCTACGGTATATTCAGTTTAGCCATTTAGCCTTACGCGCCTGCACCTGCATCCAATTCTTTTTTATTATATGAATACATATTGATAATCACAATATGGAGAAGAATTTATGGCTGAGTTTTCAGGTGCAAAAAAAACGTTAAAAGTGGACTCTTTAGAAGGTGTTTACTACGATTTAAATGCTGTTAACAATTTCGGAGATATCTCAAAGTTACCTTTTACGTTAAAGGTTCTATTAGAAAACCTGTTAAGACATCAAGAACATTCTGCTGTGACAGACGCACATATTAAATCCCTTGCCACATGGACTGAACGAAAAACCTCTGAAGATGAAATTCCATTCTTTCCCTCTAGGGTTTTAATGCAAGATTTCACGGGTGTTCCCGCTGTCGTTGATTTGGCGGCCATGCGCGAAGGAGTAAAGTCTTTAGGTGGTGATCCAAGTGTAATAAACCCCCTTGTACCTGTAGATCTTGTGATTGATCACTCAGTTATGGTTGATTATTCAGGAACTCCAGAGGCTTTTGAAAAAAATATGGCAGTCGAATTTGAAAGAAATGCTGAGCGCTACGAATTTTTAAAATGGGGTCAAGAAACTTTCGACAACTTTAGAGTGGTCCCTCCGGGGACAGGCATTTGTCACCAAGTGAATGTAGAATATTTAGCACCCGTAGTAGGGACAAGAAAAGTTAAGGGTGAGACCCAGTTTTTCCCTGACACTTTATTTGGGACTGATAGCCACACGACAATGGTTAACGGCTTAGCAGTTCTGGGCTGGGGCGTTGGAGGTATAGAGGCAGAAGCGGCAATGCTAGGTAAACCTACGTCAATCTTAATCCCTGAAGTCGTTGGTTTTGAACTTACGGGTCAGCTTGCAGAAGGTGCAACAGCTACTGATTTAGTGCTGACCATTACTCAGATGCTTCGAAAAAAAGGTGTTGTAGGTAAGTTCGTTGAATTCTGCGGCGAGGGTTTAGCCACGCTGCCGCTTGCAGACAGGCTAACAATAGCAAATATGTCACCCGAGTTTGGTTCGACCTGTGGATTTTTCCCGATCGATGAAGAGACAATAAAATACCTTAAGCTAACAGCAAGACCTAGTGATCAAATTGAACTGGTAGAAGCTTACGCGAAAAAACAAGGGCTGTGGCGCGTACCTGGCCAAAATCCTGAATTTACGACTATGTTAAAATTAAATTTAAGTGATGTAGTTCCTAGTATATCTGGCCCTAAGCGACCGCAAGATAAAGTTGAACTGAAGACTGCAGACTCTGCTTTTGAAACGGCTTTAAGCAGTGTATTCAAGGTCCCCCAAGCTAGAAGCTTTCCAGTTGAAGGAAAAGATTACTCACTTACCACAGGGGACGTTGTAATCGCGGCTATTACTAGTTGCACAAACACATCTAATCCTTCTGTGATGGTAGCTGCCGGACTTGTGGCTCAGAAGGCTGTAGCTAAAGGTTTAAAAGTGAAACCTTGGGTTAAAACTTCTTTAGCGCCTGGATCAAAAGTAGTGACTGACTATCTAGAAAAATCTGGTTTACAGACACCCCTTAACAAGATGGGGTTTAATTTAGTCGGCTACGGTTGTACTACGTGTATTGGTAACTCCGGTCCTCTGGATCCTGAAATCACGAAGACTATTGAAAAAAATGATATGATTGTAACTTCAGTGCTATCTGGAAATAGAAATTTTGAAGGTAGAATTTCCCCTCATGTACAAGCCAACTATTTAGCTTCACCACCTTTAGTAGTAGCTTACGCAATTGCTGGATCAATGAGAAAAAATGTTTTAACTGAAGCTTTGGATTTTGATTCCGATGGTAATCCAGTGTTTTTGAAAGATATTTGGCCTACTCAAAAAGAAGTTAGTGAAATGGTCGCACGTGTGGTTGGCCCTGAAATGTTTAAATTCAGGTACGACAATGTTTTTGAGGGACCTCAAAAATGGCAAGATATCGATGTCACAAAAACTCAGACTTACTCTTGGAATGACAGTAGCACCTATGTTCAAAATCCCCCCTATTTTGAAGGGCTTACTAAAAACATGTCCGAAATAGATAACATTGAAAACGCCAATGTTCTGGCTTTGTTTGGCGATAGTGTAACTACAGATCATATTTCACCTGCCGGTTCGATCAAAGCGGCCAGCCCCGCAGGCTCTTATCTTCAATCTAAAAATGTTAACGTGAAAGACTTTAATTCCTTTGGATCTCGACGTGGTAACCATGAGGTCATGATGAGAGGAACTTTTGCCAACATCAGAATTAAGAATTTAATGTTAGACGGCGTAGAGGGCGGTATGACCAAATTCGTAAAAACTGGCGAGAGCATGCCAATCTACGATGCGGCAATGAAATATCAGGAGACAGGCACTCAGCTTGTTGTAATCGCTGGCAAAGAGTATGGCACTGGTAGTTCTAGAGATTGGGCGGCAAAAGGCACTGCCCTACTAGGGGTCAGAGCTGTTATCGCCGAGAGCTTCGAGCGTATTCATCGATCAAATCTTGCAGGGATGGGGGTGTTGCCTTTGCAGTTTATGGATGGGGTAACTAGACAGTCGCTTGAAATCACTGGAGAAGAAACTTTTTCAGTCAAGGGACTAACCAGTTTGAATCCTAGACAAGAATTTTCAGTCGAGATGACCAGAAAGGATGGCTCTAAGGAAAAATTTAAGGCTCACAGTCGTTTAGATACTTTTGATGATGTCGAAAACTTTAAAAACGGCGGCATCTTACAGGCCACCATTCGTCAGCTAATCCAGTAGGTCAGTGCTTAGGTGCCAGGTTCCGAATGCTGGCTGCACTGCATAGCAAATTGCACTCAATATTGACCTGGCGCTTTTAAGCTTGGACGCCTAGAATCTAATACTTTTTCAGCAGGCCCAATTAGTTAATGAGTGTGGAAATGCTTTTTCTAAAAGTCTGAAAGACGGTAGTCATGCGCTCTATCTGTCCCGGAGTAAATTCTGACATACATCCGTCACCACTATAACCCATAAAGTTTTTGGTAGGATCCAGTCCCGGATCGTTCGGACAAGAGTCCACTGGAAGCGAGCAACCTAATATAGGTGCCGCCTGGGCTGGCGTATCATCGATCATGTCACCTTCAGCAGAACATTCGCCTTGAAAGGTATGTAATAGTCCCATCCAGTGACCCGTCTCGTGAATCAGTACTATACCTTCTTTGGAAATTGGACTATCGCCACCTGGCAAACTGTTAGTTGCAATCACGACTCCATCAAGTTCAGGTTGTGCTCTGTACTGCCAAGGAAAATAAGCCCATCCGCCAAGCTGGATATTTAGGGTCGGAACTATGTATACATTCAAAGTGTCACTACCACCTTGCCTTAGCTGGGACTTCATATCGTACTCTAAGCGAGTCATTGGAAAAAGATCAGCTGATGCCCAGCGCTTAGAATTAACAAAATTTATATTTTTTAATTCAAAGCTGAACCCTGTTAGTGCATATCCATCATTTAAAACATCAATCTGTTTGCGGATTACATCATCAGCAACTTTTTTTTGTATGACGTGAAAAACAACTGGAATAACTTTTGGCTTAAACGACTCTGTGCTCATAAAGCGAGGTGCGCTACTTACGAGTTTAGTTTTTAAATCTATAAAAAATTTTTCAGAAGTATCGACTTCTCCAGTGGCACACATTTCAAATGCATTAGCCTGGCTTGTAAGTAGAAGAATTAAAGATAGTAAAAATAAGCGCATAGGACCCCCTCTAAGTGTTTGAATATATTATTGTTTGAAATCAGTTAGCCTTTGGTCAATGCCACACTAAGGTCCTGTCAAAAAAACTATGATGGGATAAAAATTGAATTAGGCTTAGCATTTATAAGAAAATCTTATGAGAAAAAACCAGACAATGGTCTTGGTTTTCCAAACCAGGTTTTTTAACGATTGCCGGTTCTAGTGTGCAGATTAAGCTTCAAGACTTTAATTTATTAGTGTCGAAATACTGTTGCGATAAGATTCAAAGCTACCGGTCATTCTAATAATCTGACCTCTAGAAAAGTTCGTCAGGCAAATGTCGTTACTGTAGTCCATGTAGTTATCAGACGGATCTAGACCTGGCGAAAAAGGACAAGAGTCATTGTTTATAGGACATCCTACGCTTGGACTTTGTTGAGCCGGGGTATCATCAACAAAGTCACCGGAACCTTCGCAACCACCTTGAAAGGTATGAAATAATCCCATCCAATGGCCGACTTCGTGGACTAAAGTTACACCCTCGTTATATGGATATATCTGTCCCCGGGGTAAAGAGCCTTTAGCAATTACGACACCGTCTAGCTCTGGCTGGCGTCGGTACTCCCACGGGAAATATGCCCAGCCAAGAACCTGGCCTAGGTTTGGCATTATATAAATATTTAATGTACCACTATCGCCTTGGCGAAGTTTCGATTTCATATCAATCTCAGCAGCGCTAAATATTTCAAAATTTTTAGACCATCTATTAGTGTTTACAAAATTAATATCTTTCAACTCAAATCTAAATCCTGTCAAAGCGTAAGCGTTATTTAAGACATTGATTTGTTCGTAAATAATCTGATCAGAAATTTTGTCTTCTATTATATGTACGATAATGGGAATAGTTTTTGTTCTAAAAGAATTTGTGCTCATATACTTCAACGACGAACTTAGAAGCTTAATTTTCATATCAATAAAAAACTTTTCCGAAGGCTCTACATCTTGGGTGCCACATCTTTCAAAAGCATTTCCAAAATTACAAAAAAATAAAATCAATACATAACCAAGTAATATCAAACGCATAAAACCCCTTAGATAGCTTGTCTATTAAGTGTTTTGAATTGGTCAGGTTCTGGTCAATACTGCTTGAAAGTCCTGTCAGGAAATAGACTGCGGCTAATAAAAGAAAGGCATTGTTAGAAAACATAAGAAAATTTTATGATTCAAAGCTGGTCCAAAATCTTGGCGGTATAATAGGTGTTATTAGATTAACTTTTAAGAAAAAAGACTTAGGTCTAAGGTGTTTTCGCCCAAATAAAGCTAGGTTCGAACTGAAGATTCGTACTTAAGATTTTACAAGCACATACATAGCTAATTATTATTTATTTACAATTAAATTTGTAAATTATTGTTTTCAGTTCTTAAAACTGGATTTTTAAATTTTACTTTTTAATTCTAGTTTTTGCGTTTTAGCTTTAAAGCTTTATTGGCTTTTATGACTTTTTGCTTTTGGCTTTTATGAAAGACTTCCATTTTCTTAAATAAAGATTTATCAGAAAGGGATAAAATTCTTAGAGCGAGCAGTGCGGCGTTGGTGGAATTATCAATGGCAACCGTGGCCACGGGAACACCCTTTGGCATTTGCATCACAGACAAAAGAGCGTCCCAACCCTGCATGGGGGTGACATTCACTGGCACACCAATTACCGGAAGGGTAGTGCTTGCTGCGATCATGCCTGGCAGATGGGCTGCGCCACCAGCACCAGCAATGATAACTTTTAGCCCCTTCTTGTTGGCATTTTTAGCGTAAGCGGTCATCAACGAGGGCGTCCTATGCGCTGACACAATTTTAATTTCGTAGGGAATATTAAAATCCTCTAAAATATCTTTGGCCGCGCCCATTGTGGGTAAGTCAGAATCGCTTCCCATTATAATTCCCACTATTGGTTTTTTCTTTGAGCTCATAAATCGAAATCCTTGATATTATTTTTTAAGTTTATCAAAGCGTCTTCAAAAGTTGAAGACAAAGATGTGATATGGCCCATTTTTCTTCCAGGCTTAGAAACACTTTTTTGATACCAATTCAAAAAACAATCATTGATGCTCAAGGGGATTTTGGGATCATCATTCGTCTTACTGGCAATTAAATTGTACATGGCAAACGGAGAAACAACTTTTGGTTCAGCTGGTAAATCTACATTTAGTATTGCAAGTAAATGAGCTTTAAATTGATTTAAGTACAAAGCCTCTAAACTGTAATGAGCAGAGTTATGCACTCGGGGTGCAATTTCATTGGTCACAAGATCACCGAGTTTAGATTCGAACACTTCAAAGGCTATGAAACCAATGTAATTGATATTTGCTAAAGCCGAAGAAATTTTATTTTGTAAGCTTTTCATATCTTTACTTACTGGCATCGGTCCCTTAACCCATAAACATTTAGAATTTTTTTGGTGTGTTTCAACCCAAGGAAATACGCACACATTGCCTTTGCTATTTCTGGCAAAACCAACTGCGAGCTCTCTTTTAAACTTAATAAAGTCCTCAAAAATCCAGCTTGAAGCCTGAAAGTCAGTGCCTAGTTGATCTAAATCTTCTAGTGTCGTTAGAAATACTGTACCGTAACCGTCATAGCCGAAAAGTCTTTTTTTCATAACTATGGGTCTTTGCTTTAAATGCTCAGTTAATTCTACCAAATTATTTATATTGTAGCTGGTGCTAGTTGGTATTTTAAAAGTGTCTAGAAACTGCTTTTGAGGTTTGCGGTCTCTGATACTAAAAAGCGTTTCAACGGTGGGAAAGACTTTGATGCCAGTTTTTTTCTGAGCTTCAGCTAAGAACTCTGGATCAACAAATTCGCTTTCAATCGTAAGCACAACGTTCGGACTCTGTTGCAGGCAATATTCAGCAAAGTCTTGAATGTTCTTTGCACTAACCTCTTCCACGACGAAATTGTCAGAATTAACTAGGCAAGCTGGATTTCTAAGTGAAGTGGTCAAAACAGAGGTTTTGATATTAAGTTTGTGGGCCTCTTGGCACATCATGCGTGCTAACTGACCGTCACCTAGAATTCCTACGAAAAAATTCGACATAATTAAACTGTTCCCATGTCAGAACGCTTGGGTCAACTTGAGGTCTGTGATATTCAAAAGGAAATCATGAAATCCTTAAATTCCTCACTTAAAACTAATTTCCCGGTGTGTCTGGCCCCAATGGTTGGCCTATCACATGTGGGATTAAGACTTTTAATTAGGGAATACATGCCTGAAGGTGCGTCCACTATTTGGCCCACCGAGATGTTATCAAGCTTTCGCTTGCCCAAAGAAGATTTTGAAACTTTATTTGAGATAAAAAGATTAGCTTTTGAAGATAACATTGTTCCGCAGATCTTAGGTAACGACGAACACTACATTCGCCAAAGTGTGATTCGATTAAAAGAGTGGGGCGCCAGGGGCATAGATATTAATATGGGCTGCCCAGTTAAAAAAGCCTTAAAGCACAACTATGGCGTCGCCTTAATGGGTGACCCCGTCTATGCAGCCAAAGTGGTAAAAATGACGGTTGAAAGTTCAAATCTTCCAGTTTCTGTAAAGCTTCGAGCCGGTCACCAAAATGACATGTTGATATTTAATCAATTCATATCTGGAATTGTTGATGCTGGTGCTGCATGGATAACACTTCACCCAAGAACTCCAGAGATGAAAAGGCGGGGAAAAGCAGACTGGTCACAGATCAAGTACTTAAAAGATAATTTTCCAGTGCCAATCATAGGTAACGGAGATATTCAAACCGTTGAAGACGTTTTCAAAATGTTAGAAGAAACGTCTTGTGATATGGTCATGGCTGGTAGGGCGCTGACCGTTCGCCCTTGGCTAATGTGGCAAGTGGGCGAGCGCTTAGGACTAAAAAATCCACCTGGTAGGTCAGGGCCGGCACCTAAAAATTCTTTCGAAGAGGGTGAAGAGTTTAAAAAAGTTTGCTTTAGATATTTGCAAATAATGAAAGAGCATTGTCCAGAGTATGTTGGAATGAGGAAGATTAAGTTTTTTATCACCAACTCCCACCCCTGGCTAGAATTCGGTCACTCATTATACACTTGGACCTTAAGAGCTAGAAATTATGATCAAATAGAAGAAGCATTTGAAAAGTTTTTTATGTCGCCGCAAAAAATCTACCAACGAACAGAATTAAGATATTGATGAAAAAAAGCAGCTGAGCGATCGGACCAGCTGCTTTTTAACAGCCGAGGTCGTCAATGTCTTATCAGCCAATGTATCAGCTAAATTTCTCATGTTATCTCCAATTGACATATATACGAAGAAATCAAGATCCTATTCTGAAAGGGTATTGTGGGCGGGTACTGTACACTAGATTTTAAGTTAATTTTCTTAATAAAAACTTATTTTTATCAATCACTTGAAATGAAACTTTAAATTCAGCTTCAATGTACTGAAACGTTTTATTGGAAAGAAAAAAAACATGAGTGCTATCATTTTTGTAGTACCAATTTTCAAAGTCTTCGACCATATGAGGTAACAACTCAGTGCGAATGAAAAGTTTTCCCCTAGGTTCTAAAAGATCTAGAATCTTTTGAAATTCTAATCTAAAGTTTGCTAAGTGCTCAATGACCTCGTGACATATTAAATAGTCGTAAAACTTTGGTTTAAGAAGCGGCGCTGAATTGAAAAAAAACTTATCGTAGCTTTCGACGCTGTAACCCAAAAGTTTTAGAATATGCTCTAAACCCTTAGTAGGGCCACAGCCATAGTCTAAACCTTTTTGTTCGGTTTCAAAATGTTGTAAGAATGGCTTTATACTTTCTTCTAAATATTTTAAATACTTTAAATCATCTAGTCTGTTTTCGTGACTAAAGTAGCGAAGATGCTCTTCTTGGTCTGGTAAAATATGCTCAGGGCTTTTGAATACACCACTACAATTAAGGCATTGAAAAAATGCAGGTTGATCGATATTCATTTTTAAAAGGTACGAGTCGATAGCTTGCTTGGGATTTTTTAAAAATAGGGGTTTATGCTCTGACGATAAGCAAAGTGGACATGACACAAAGGAGTTACTTGATATAATCATTTATAAATTTGAGGTGTAACATTGGAGTCCAATAAAACAAGTCTGAACTGGATAATTGGTGCCGGCGTGGTTGGCGCAGACATTGGAACATCAGTATTTTACGGTACCGGGATTCTTTACCCCAAAGTTGGTTTTTTAGCTCCTTTATTTGTTCTGTTCTGCTGTTTGATGATGTGGCTGTTTAAACGCACTTATGAAGAAGGTTTGGCATTAAGCCCCTACAACGGTGGCGCGTACTCGATGATCTTAAGATCCTTGGGGCGGCAAGCCTCTGTGTTAGCTGGTGCTTTAACTATGGTGTCTTATCTGGCAACTGCCGCAGTTAGCGCTCTTAGTGGAGCATATTATTTGGCTTCGATATCTAATGGCTTTTCTGATTCTGCCATAGTCTTAACTGCTTTTTTCCCTATTGTATTTTTTGGCTTTTTAAATGCCAGAGGCATTAAAGAGCCAGCAAAATTGGTCACGGTGATTTCAGGTCTTCATTTTTTGCTTTTGATTGTAATTACAATATGGGGATTCACGTACTTAGCCATTAATTGGAGTCTTATTGATTTTTCAAAATTTGACCAACTTACCCCAAGCGGAGAGCTTTCTTGGGCTATTTTTATGTACGGGTTTGCGGCCGCTTTTTTAGGAATAACGGGATTTGAATCCGCAGCACAAATTGTCGAAGAGCTAGAGGCGCCTGCCCTTGAAACAGTAAGAAAGCTTTATACAGCAGTTATTATTCTAGTTTCACTTACTGCACCTGCCATTTCACTCTTATGTTTAGTGGTATTAACAAAAAATGAAATTGATCAGAACATTTCATCTTTACTTTCAGGCCTAAGCTTAAAGCTTGGTGGTAAAGTCTTGCTGTACATTATTGTTGTCGATGCTACTTTGACTTTATTTGCTGCCGTTAATACTGCTTACGTAGGTTTTATTGGTTTATCTACAACAATGTCTAAACAAGGAAACCTACCGATAATTTTGCTACGAAGATTCACGCATAAATACCCATCGATACAGGGCTATCCGCTGATAGCCTTTTTATTTATGGTGGTGGCTTTGCTGATGTGCGCACTTGTTGCAGGTGAACATGGCCTAAATATTTTAGCTAAAGTTTATGAAATTGCATTTTTAGGAGTGATGATAAGTTTTTGCATAGGAGTGGTCTTACTTAGAAATCGTCAAATTAGAAAGGATACTCCTACTAAATTTTTGAGCGAATGGTTAATTTCGTCCAAAGATAAAATCATTCCACTAATTCCACTATTTTCAGGTTCGGTTTTATTGGTAGCTCAAGTTACTTTGCTGCTCACCTCTACATCTAGTGCCAGGTCATTGTTGGTGCAGTTACTATCCTTGATCGTAATACTTATGGCTTTTTACCGTTGGGGAGTTTTAGAGGAACGTCTAGAGCGAAGAAACGACCTTAGGATTGGCACAGGTAAGTTTTCTGGCAAAAGAGAACTGCCTGACGATCTAAGAAAATTTATTGTGTGCGCTGGGGGCACAGGTGCAAGGCGTTTGATTCACGCTGCTATTAGAAAAATAAAAGCAGAGTTTTGCTCTGAGTCTTTCGAGCTCGTGGTTTTCCACGCAGAAACTAGCCTTGATCATGAGGGGTTCTTTCACGAACTTTTGCAAAGAGTTGTTTCCCAACAAATTGCTCCGGTTCATCAAAATGACGATCTTATTTTAACCGTAAAAATTTTACCGGGAGACTTGGTCGAGGGTTTGCAAACTTTGAAAAAAACAAATCAGTTTGATTCTTTATTTTTGGGTGGTTCATCTTCAAAGAATTCCTCTGAATTGATCGAGACCATTCGTCATGACTTAGAGATAGAAATTCATTATTTAGATTAGGGCCTTTCTGCACTATAGTAGTGCACTAAAATGTAGCGTTAGACTGTAAACCCATGGAATCGCGAAGCTGTTTTTGCCGCAATTCTGGTAAGTCTTATAATAAATTGAATTATTTTTGACAATTTATGGTGAATTTGCATTGATATGTCTTCTTAGATCAGAGTGGGATCGGGTCTATGTCTGGGGGTATCTGCCAATGGCGTTCACATTTTTTAAAAACTCAATGATTTGCAATATTGTTTTTCTAACTCTTTTTACTTTTTTTGGTCCGGTGTATCAGGCAAGGGCTAACGATTATACGGATTATTTAAGCCATTTAACTGCATTAAAGGATAGTGAAAATCCTAATGAGATTTTTGCTGCCGTCACAGCCATCAGAGAGACTCAGACCCTTGAGGCCTATGAAATAGTTGTTAAACGCTTAGAAGATTACTTAGACTCTAAATACCTTGAGCCCGCAGATGCTGAAACTAGAGAACAGCAAAAAGACGTTGTCATCGGACTTGCAGAAGCCATGTCTATATTAGGCACACAAAGTGAGGTGCCTTTGTTTGAAGAGCTCTCTTACATTGTAAAGTTGGCTATAATTGGAGAAACGTCTATTTTAGCAGATGACGAAATTTTTGATTACCTTGAGCAAACCAAAAATCAACTAGCTGAAAAAAGTGGTCGAAGGCTTTACTCTGATATCAAAAAAATAGAGGGTTATGTTCCTGATGAGTCCATAGAAAGAACACTAAAAATCACTGCCCATAACAACACTCTAGAGTTAGTAGATCGCCTACTAAAGCGTATGCGCGGTGACGTGGAAGATCAGGAGGATATTCTCAATTCGATTGCAATTATGTACTTAAAAGATCAAGTAAATGCTGGTAACCGATTGGCCCCAGAAGTTTTTTATTATATGGGTCTACCCGGAAATGGAAAAGACTCAATCGTCGAATCTTTTGTTAAAGCACTACATCCACTTGATCCTAACGCATTAGAAAATCATCTTTTTCGCATGAATATTAGAAACCAAGAAGAGGCTTGGAGTTACTTTGGATCTGGAAAAGGCTATGTTGGCTCTGATGAATTTCCAAGTTTCTTAAAATTTTTAGTCGAACATTCTGGTGGGCGCTACCTATTGGTCACTGTTAAAAATGCTAAGGGGGCCGAAAGAACTATCGTCGAATCAAATCCTGAATGGAAGCCTGGATCTTCGTTAGGTGTGACGCCAGATAAGGCTGTTGTTTTTATTAACGAGGCGCACAATATGCCTAAGTCTGTTAAAGATAATATTTTTAAGCAGGCTATCGAGCGTGGTATTTTTCCAATCACTAACCCAGGCGAAACAAAAAATTCTGTTTCTAGTTTGATTGTGCCAGTGACATTTAAGTTCGCCACCAACGAAGGAATTTCTTTACTTGAACCTCGAGAAAAAAATGGAACTCGTATAGGAAAACCATTAAGCCATGAGCAATTAAATCAGAATTACCTTCGAGTCTACAGTAACAAATCCGTATTAAAGCAGGCCGTGTTGCAAAATAACGGAGAGCGAAACAATCCCAGCTTCAATGCAAATTCGCCTGGCACCTCGGAAGAGTTTTTAGATAGAATACCTGACCACCGGATACACTTACTAAAGCCATTAAGCCCGGCTGCTTTAAAAAGAATCGTGAGAAAAGCAATAGCCAAAATTCAGAATGACTTTGCTAATAGTCAGGGTAACTTGGGTCGCTATAATATTACTGTCTCAGATGATTTGATTGATTTTATTGTGGATTACAAATACGTGGCTGCTGAAAATGCTCGTCCAATAAAAAGTCGCATCGAAAATTTTATCACTGGCCAAATTTTAGATGCAGTCTTAGCAAGAAAAATTAGACCTTTAGGCACAGTCCAAGATATTTCGATTGATCTATTGAAGTATGACAATGAAACCTACTCTACCAAATTTAAGGTTTCGGTCCCAAATACGGAAGTGCAATATCAATTTACACGCATGATTAAAGAGACTGTATCCGACCGCGTCTTAAGGCCCTTAAGCCATCAGCGCGTTTTAGAAATTTCGGCAATGCGTGAAGAGATTCAAAAAAATGTATTTGGCGTTGAACATATAGTAGACCGGTTGATAGAAGCTACATTGGTAGCTGAAAGTGAAGCACGAAGCGGTGATTTGACAGAAAGATCCGCTACAGTCATGGCCTTCTTAGGAAAAAGCTCTACGGGTAAAACAGAAGCTGCAAAGCAGTTTATTCGGGGTAGGTATAATAAAGATGAAAAGCCTATAATCATAGAATTTAACAATATAAAAACAGTTGCTGCCTTGGAAGCAAAGATACTTGGCAGCTTTGATAGCAGGGGAAACCCTATTGATTCTGAATTCATGAAATTGTATGACAGATCAAATGGACGAGTCGGCTTCATTTTTGACGAAGCTGCAAACGCACCTAAAGAGTTGCTGAAATCGCTTTATGAAATACTAAGAGAGCCCGTGGCCACTGGATTTTCTGATGGTAAGCCACGACCTATGAAACAAGTTAGTATCATTTTAACAGGTAATGCAGGTGAAGAGATTTACGAATCAATTCCCGGAAATCTGCCCAGTGACGTTTACGAAAGAGCGCTGCACGAGGTGTTTAAGATCTTTATATCTAATGAGGGACTTAGGCACAAAATTATGCTTAAGACTTTTCCTGAAGCGTTTTTAGCCCGCTTAGGTCCTAATATTTTTCATTTTGGACCCCTGACACATGCAGGTAAAAGGCAGGTGGGTCAAATGAAACTGCTACAAGGTTTAAAGACCCTTAGGGGCAATCGAAGTGAGATAGGTTGGGATGTCTTATTTAAAGATGAAGCTTCGCTTTTGGGTGTCTTTAGCATGATTGAAAAAGAAGGATTTGATCACCACTCTCAAGGAGCTTCCATTGACAAGTTCGTTTCAGATTCAATCATTGGTAAAATAAAAGCGCGCTTACTTGTAGAAGGCATTAAAAGAGGTGAGCAAGTAGTTTTAGAATTAGTTCCCGGAGTTACAGAAAAAAAATCGGTAAACTATACATCATCATTTAGACAAATGAAGTTAACCACTAATGATGGCAAAGTTATCACCATTGAAATTCCCTTGGGACAAAAGAACACCAGTGTAAAAAGAAACGATGTGGACCGTGCGTTGACTGCTTACCATGAAGTAGGACACGAAATTGTGTCAGAAGTATATTTTGGTGATCGAGTGCGGCCCAAATTTATGACTATTTTGGAAGGAGTAACCATAATCAATGATATTTTTGTTCACTACAGCGGAATAAGGGAAGGCGAAAACGCTGAGAGAATCGAAATGACTAAAGGAGCTGTTCTTAGAAGAGCAGCCGTTCTTTCTGCGGGCTATGTAGCTCAAAGTTTAGTTACTTTAGGTGGACGTCATGATTCAGGTAAGGGCAATGATATTGACCGAGCTACAAATTACATTAAGACTTCGATCTTACGTTTTGGACTGTCTGAACAGTGGGGCATGATCAGTGTACCAGAAAATATATCCATTGAAGACTATATTTCGAAGGCTCTATCTAATGAAGAGAAATCACTACTTCATAAATTAACTTTGGAATGGTTGAAAGATGCTGAAAAAATGGCAGTCGAAGCATTGATGTTAAATGCAGAGCAGTTGCTACTTAATATGAGTCGTCAATTGGCAGAGCAGGGGAACTTGGTCGAAGACGATATTTTGAAACTATACCAAGATAACCAGGTACTTACAGAACATAGCAGTGAGGATTTTAATGAGTCTTTAATTAAGATTAGACATACTAAAGGCCTTATCGACGAAGCTTTGAAACAGAAGGCTAAGTCTTTTAAAGAGAATTATAATGAAACAAACTTCACAATTGAATACGCAGAAGAGGCTTATAATTTTTTAATTAGAGACTGGCGCAGCTTCTGGAAAAACCCTTGGGGCGAGCTGGATCAATTGCAAAAATTTGCAGCAGCTATCTATTTATCAAGCAAAGTGGGTTACTCATCAAGAGACGCCAAATTTTCAAGCCCTATTTGGATGCCAAGCAAAATGGCAAATATTGAAGCAATTATTTTAGATGAAGTAAAACGCTCAACTAATCCAGTAACTGAACTTGATGAATTTAATTTCTTAGAGCGGACGTTAGATAAGCCACTAGGTTCAGCAAACCAGCCAGAGCCTTCAAATAGCTGTATGGCCTTTCTCGAATGATTTAACATTTAGTTTTACCAATAGATGGACTCTTAATCTTGTTGATTAAGCTAATACCTAACGCTAATTACTCTTCTAGTTTAGCCTTCAACTGATTGCTTTGATCTAGGGCGGAAAGTTCAGAGAAACCTCCGATTAGCTCTTCACCAATGAAAATTTGAGGCACAGTTCTAAGTCCGGTCTTTTCTTTAAGCGCCTTTAACTCTTCAGGCTTACCTTCTAAGTTTATCTCTTTAAAATCTATATTTTTGCTTTTTAGCAAAGATTTCGCACGCACACAAAATGGACAATATTCGGTAGAATAAATTTTTACAGTTTTCATTAGGACCACCTTTTAAGAATTTAACTTACTTTCTAAGTCACCCCAACGCAATAAGGAATTTAAAGAACCCGATTGGCTTTTTAATCTGGTGATTTGCTAGTATTTGATTCTATACCTGAACCAAGGTTTTGAATCATTTGCCTACTTTCAGGCGTCAGCGAATTGTAAAAAGCTTCTGGATTTTGCGACGCTTTCAAAAGCATATTCTTGACTGCTTCAGCGTCTCCGTTATTGTCCTTAACAAGCTGACTAAAAATATCTGCGCTGATATCGAAAGTTGAATCTTTTTGAGAGCGATTCATTCCCATTTGGTTCATTTGATCCACGTACTTTTTAGAACCTGGGCTTTCTCTTATAACTTTGTCTCTAGCCGCACCGTTTCTAAGTAGTGTCTGTGTTTGTTCCAAAGCAGAGCTATCTGTTTTCTTAAGTTCAGCATGAGCTATATTGATTGATAAAAACACCAGAAAAATTATAGTAGCTTTCAATAACATCATTTGAAGGACCTTGTGGGTGTAACTTTGAACATTATATATCTAATGCTAAAGATAAAAGTTTAAAATTAAATATTTTTGAATTAAATTAGCTAATTTAATTAAACTAAATTTAAGTAATAAAAATTTGTTAAGCTGAACCTAAGTAAGTGTTTGCGTTTATAAATAGTATAATTTAATCGGATATCTGTGACGTTTCATTGAGCTACTTTCATGCTTATAGTGACAAAAATTTGAAAGTTACATATTAGGGCCTGTGGAAAATATTTAGTAGACGTTTCAAAACAATACATCTTTTCACAACCTTACAAGTAGGCTGCGAAAACTAGCTGAAAAGTTGCTTGTAATAGCGTACACATTTTAATTGACTTTAAAACCGGTCAAGTAAGATTCAAGGCATTTGACAATCTGTTGGTGACTTTGAAGGGGCTTAACTTTATCAAAAAGGAGGTTTAATTTTTTATGGTTTCGGCAAAGAAGTTTTATCAGTTGTTTTGATCTGCCAACTAAAAAGCGAGATTCTTTTTTTGGACAAATACTTATGTATTTAAGGACAAAGTGTTTTATGTAAAACCGAATCAGATCGCTACTTGAATTTAAGTTAAAAGCTTCGCTCATAAAAACAAAGATTTCAGTCTTTCTTATTAATAAGGCTAATAAAGGCTCCGCCATAAAACCACGACCTATCATAATGTCTTTACAGCCGCTTTCAAATACGCAGTTATTGTAGTCTGCTAAGTTCCATACTTCACCATTTGCTATAATTGGCATTTGCACATGGTTTTTCATTTTTCTAATAAAATCCCAATACGCTGGGGGCTTGTATCCATCTACTTTGGTTCTTGCGTGGACAGCCATCCATCCCGCTTTTGCTGCTTCTGCAGCCAGAGCAATTTCAACGTGAAAGTCTTTATGCTCGTAACCTAATCTTACTTTGACATTCACCGGTACAGATTCAGGCACAGCGCTGCGGACTGCATTAGTAATTCGGTAAACTCGTTCAGGGTCTTTTAATATAATTGACCCTCCATCATTTTTATTTACCGTTTTAGCAGGGCATCCAAAGTTAATATCTATGCCGTAAGCACCAAGGCTAACTGCTTGAACTGCATTCTCTGCCATATAGTTTAAATCACTTCCTAGAAGTTGCACAAACACAGGAGTTCCAGTTTCTGTTTTGGAATTTGTTTTTAGTTCCGGAGCGTACTCATAAAAAACCCTTGCAGGCACAACTTGCTTAGTGACTCGGATAAACTCTGTAACGCAATAATCAATACCCCCATAAGAGGTCAAAAGTTG
Organism: uncultured Pseudobdellovibrionaceae bacterium; assembly: GCA_963803705.1. Classification (GTDB taxonomy): domain Bacteria; phylum Bdellovibrionota; class Bdellovibrionia; order Bdellovibrionales; family UBA1609; genus JAMLIO01. The sequence goes on from CAWDNU010000002.1 coordinate 209,923, forward strand.
TCTGATCCAAGGATCAACCACACCTTCCATTGGAGCTAGATGTAGATCGCCTAACTTTTTTGTAGTTGATTTTGCAGCAGGTTTAGCAGTTAATTCGCCATTAAGACCCACGGATTTTTTATCAGGATGTTTACTTACTTGATTGCTTACTAATTTTGTTAAATGTTCACAAACTAAATTCTGCATATTTTTACAATGTGATCAAATTCTTTTTTAGAAACAGGCTGTATTGAAAGTCTAGTTCCTTTTTTAATTAAAAGCATATCTTGCAGCAGTTTCTCTTTACGCGCATTAGCTAGTGACAGGATAGATTTAAATTTTTCTACAAATTTTACCTCTACGCATTCCCAGATAGGACGCGCAACTGTGGCTTTTGGTTCGAAGTAGTCTGATTTTTTATCGAAGGCTGTGGGATCTGCAGCCGCTGGTTTAGAAATCTTAGCTAGCCCTACCACAGCAGGGGGCTTGGTGTTAGAGTGGTAAAAAAGCACTTCATCGCCGACAGTCATCTCTTTGACCATAAAGTTTCTTGCCTGGTAATTGCGCACCCCCTCCCAGAGAGTTGTTTTATCTTTTTCAAGTTGGTCTATAGAGTAAGCATCTGGCTCTGACTTCATAAGCCAGAATTTTTTAGTTTTCTTTGTTGGCATGGATGCACTCTCCGTCTAATATTGATTTAGACTTACAAAAAAGGAGAGCAAATGTCCACACGTACTGAGCATGATTCTATGGGACCCATTGAAGTGCCGGCAGAAAGACTGTGGGGCGCTCAAACCCAAAGATCCATCGAAAATTTTAAAATAGGAAATGACCGTTTTCCTCCAGAACTTATAAAAGCATTTGGAATCTTGAAAAAATCTGCCGCACTAGCGAATAAAGATCTGGGCCTGCTAGACAAAGAAAAGTCTGCAGCCATTTCTAAGGCCTGTGACGAGGTGATCGAAGGGAAGTGGGACAATGAATTTCCTTTAGTGGTGTGGCAAACCGGTAGTGGCACCCAAACTAATATGAATTCAAACGAAGTTATCGCCAACCGAGCTGCAGAGATTTTGGGTTTTAAGCGTGGAGACAAAAAAATTCACCCTAATGATGATGTAAACAAAGCGCAGTCTTCAAACGATACCTTTCCTACAGCTATGCACATTTCCATAGTAAATGAGACGAAAAGACGTTTGGTTCCAGCACTAAAAAATTTTTTGCAGTCGTTAACTAAAAAGAAAAAAGAGTTTGCAGGGGTAGTAAAAATTGGTCGTACTCATTTTATGGATGCGACACCGCTTACTTTGGAACAAGAGTTTTCAGGTTACGAGCGTCAGATTGAGCAGGCCTTTAAGCGAGTGGAGCAGTCGTTAATCGATGTTCTTGATTTAGCCATAGGTGGCACGGCCGTAGGCACAGGGTTGAATACCCACCCTGATTTTTCTGAAAAAGTTTGTGCTTATATTTCTAAGGTAACAGGTCATAAATTTAGATCTGCACCAAATAAATTTGAGGCACTTGCTGCACATGATGCATTGGTTGAGTTTCACGGAAGTTTAAAAACTTTGGCTGTATCACTTATGAAAATTGCAAATGATATACGAATGCTCGGCAGTGGCCCCCGAAGTGGTATAGGCGAGCTAAACTTACCCGCCAATGAGCCTGGTAGTAGTATTATGCCTGGCAAAGTAAATCCAACCCAGTGCGAAGCCATAACAATGGTTGCAGCTCAAGTGATGGGAAACGACACCACTGTTGGTTTCGCCGGCAGCCTGGGTCAATTTGAACTGAATGTTTTTAAACCCGTGATGGTTTTTAATGTCTTAAATTCGATAAGACTTTTATCAGATTCAATGGATAGCTTCAGAATAAATTGCCTTGATGGCATCGAAGCCAATTTAGTCCAAATTAAAAAGCACGTTGAAAATTCTTTGATGTTAGTTACAGCTCTTAATCCGCATATCGGTTACGATAAGGCAGCAAAGATTGCAAAGACTGCATTTGAAAATAATACGACGCTAAAAGAAGAAGCTATAAATTTAGGTTTTATGTCAGAAGATGACTTTGAAAAGTTTGTAAGACCTGAGGACATGATTGGCCCCAAAGCATAATAATGACTTCATTAACCAATCCCCTAGCCATACTGTGCCCCAGGTGCATTTATCACCGTCAGGCTGACAGCGGTTACATGCTTCAGCTGTAAAGCGTTGCACGCTGTGACCCTTTGGAGATTAATTACTGAAATTAGTATATAATTTTAATGTTTATGACAAAAGGTGAATATGCCCTCAACAGAATTTGATAAAAAAACGACTTGGTTTGACCATGAAAACATCAGACCCTATGTTTTGGCCAGAGACGTCAATCGCCCTAAAATCCCAGGTCAAGGCTCGGTCGTAGACTGGTTTTACGACGAGGACCTTGTTTTAAAAAACCCATTTCACTTAAAAGAGCTTGAATTTTCTGATTTGATTTTAGAAATTGAAAGCAGGGCTTTTCAACACGCTGACATGGCTATGCCTAGGTGGGTATTTTATGACTGCGCAATCATGCCTGGCGTAGTTGTGGGTTTTGCCCACAGAACCGAGACTTTAAGTGACGCTGTTCGGAAAGCTTTAAGTAAACCCATCAAAGGTGAGTGGACGCCACTGTCGTTGTTCATCTGTATTCCCACAGCACAACCAGGAGCTTGGTTGGCTCATAATCTTTCTTCCATCAATTCTATTTTACCCAAGCAGGATCGCCTTTACGGACTTGGTTTTTTATCTAAGGCCTTCGGGTTGTGGTACTCAAATATACCCCAGTTATTTGGTATGACCCAATGGGAAAGCCCGGCACTGAAACTGCATTGTAACTATGGCAACTTAGAAATACTTACAGCCTTTACACCGGTGCATTCACATCCAAGAACGATCACCTATAACTGTGATGTTGACCCTTCACTATGGAATTCTTTTTTTACTAAAGAATTTGATTCAAGATTTCATGACGGCTTTGAATATGCAGGATTTGATATTAATCCAAAAGACAGAAAAAGCATGTTGGCACTACAGGCCAGACTTGAAGCCAAAGAGAACAAATACTACCTTGATTCCGAGCATCTAAGAAACGAGCCCCTTGGTGAACCCATTCCTATTTATATCCCAAGATGATTTTTTTTCTTGGTTTAGTTTTAGGAACTGTATCGTCTTTTTTAGGAATTGGTGGAGGTGTATTTTTAGTTCCTTTACTCCCCCTAATCTACCCTCTGACAGCATTTGAAGCTGTAGTGCTAAGTTTAACTTTCATCTTCTTTTCAGTTTTAACGAACACGGTGCTATTTCAGATTCAGAAAAAAATTGTTTGGACTGTGGCGTTGGCTATGGGCCCATTTATAGTTGTTGGTGGATTTATAGGATCAAGACTTGCAAGCCAGGCTAGTGATATCTTCCTGCGAAGTTTTTTGTGTTTATTTTTACTTTTAATGAGTTTTAACTTTTTAAGAGCACTTATCAGCTTAAAGGAAAATCCTAAGGCCACGAGCTTAAGTTTATTATCAAAAATTTCTAAACCTGGACTAGGACTTTTTGCGGGACTTCTTTCTGGATTTGCTGGTGTAGGCAGTGGAGTCTTTTTAAACTGGTTAGTATTAAAAGATCCAAGTGTGGGTTCAAAAAATGAATCACCTACGGTCAATGCAATGATGATATTTGTTTGTAGCGGTGTTTTTGTATCAGCACTATGGACTGAGCCAAAAATTTTTTTAAGTTTCTACGAAAAAGTCGGCTTTTTAAGTGGTCTACTAATTTTAGTTGGGATCATAACAGGAGCATTCCTAGGTCGAGCACTAAATGCAAAAGGTTTTGCCAAAGCCAGACTGTCTCTTCTTTTTCTAATAACTTTCACTCTAAGCGTAACTGTTTTTGTAGAAACCTATCGGGCAATTAGCTAGAATAATTTATTTTATTATCAATCTAATCCGAGTCTCAGTCAGAGGACATGGCTGACATGATCCATGCGCAGAATTTTCGGGATCGGTTTGCTACTCGCACCACAGATAACCTACTGCCGATCTTTCTTGAACTAGTTTCTAAAAATATTGATTTTTGATCAAAGCTTAGATAACTTCATATATGTCTACTAAAATTATAGAATTACAAATTAAAGACATAATCCAAGACAGACTCAAACCATCTGTCTTGGAAATCACCAACGAGAGTGATTTACACTCAGGTCCTAAGGGGCGCGAATCTCACTTCAAAGTTTTAATTGTCAGCGAAGCTTTCAAAGACGTGAAGCGAATTGATCGTCAAAAATTAATATTTAAATTTTTAAAAGATATTATGTCCCAAGTTCATGCCCTATCGCTAAGATGTCTCACAGAAAGTGAATTTAAAAAAGCAAAAGACTTTAAAAGTCCCGACTGCACCCACCGTAGTTGAAGGACGGCCACAAGTGAAGCTGTACAGCTTCACCTGCCGTGGCTGCGTAAGCCTGATTTCTTTAATAACTGCATGTGAAGGGTTAAGCATAAGCAACTTGAGTGAAAATCTACACTTGGATCTATGTACTTCTCAATCTCTGGTAAATATGACTATTACCGTCGAGTCATCTTCGTCTAATAGTCCATACTGGTCTTTTCCATTTATACTGAGCACATTGGCCTTCTTGAAGCCATATCGTTGGGCCATCCGACCAGACCAAGTGTTTAGCGCAGCATCCTCTGGGTTCATACTCATTAGATTTTGCACATACTCATCATGGTTGAGGCCCGATACCCATATTCCTTCGATCTCGTCGATATTTTCTGAACCAATAGCTTTCATCATCATATCGTAAAGTACCAGGCCACTCCACCTACTTCTGATCTCTTTATGGGGATATTTTAGAGCAGCCTCGATAGACAATTGTCTATCACTTAGACTGGCTTCAAATAAAAATTTGTAATCGAGATCCCTATAATGGAAAAATCTAGGAACACTGTCGATAATCTCTTCGCGGCCTCGAACCACTTTGTAAGCGACTTTTTGGCTTAAGTGTTCAATACACTGTTTAGATGTTGCGCCAAGGGCAGAGTTCACACCAGGGCTTGAGCCCCAACCTACGGTGACCAGTCCCGAAAGACCTAAAATATTGAACAAGTTTCTATATTTCATACTTTTTTAGTTCTGCAAATTGGGGGCCATCAGGCTAAAAGCTACATTTTTATATCGAAAAAAATGTGGGTTACAGCGAAAGAGTCTTGAGCTGCTTTTGAATCACTTTCAAAAGCTGAGTTTTTTGCTTAGTCTTTTTAGATTTTTTTTTTGGTGTTTTCTTTACTGTATCTAACTTTTCGGATTTAGAGTCGATATTTTGCCACATATTTAAAGCTAATGATAACTCAGATCGAATCTCTTTGTTGATTTTATTACTTTTAACTTCATTTTTTGTAGACACTCCATTAGTGTAGGGCCTTAAACTTTTTTGACAAGAAAAATAACCTGCATACTGCTTTGCGGTTTAGAGCAAAGACTTCATAGGAGCGTTAATGGCTGAAGATATTATTTATACAATGAAAGGTGTCAGTAAGGTAATTCCACCAAATAAATATATTTTGAAGAATATTTATTTGTCCTACTTCTATGGTGCCAAAATTGGAGTCCTGGGATTAAATGGTTCAGGTAAAAGCACTCTTCTTAAAATCATAGCTGGAATCGATGATGAATTTTTGGGTGAATCGTTTCCAGCTAAAGATTTTAAGCTAGGTTACCTCGAACAAGAGCCTGAGCTTAATCCTGAAAAAACAGTTCATGAAAACATCTTAGAAGGAATGGGCCAGTTGCCATTATGGTTGAAAGAGTTCAATGATTTAAGCCAAAAGATGTGCGATGAAAATATCAAGCCAGATGCCATGGAAGCTTTAATTGAAAAGCAGGGCGCTGTTCAAGAAAAAATTGAGTCTGTAAATGGTTGGGACGTCGATCAGACCATTAGTATGGCAGTAGAAGCTTTAAGATGCCCAGATGGTGCATCCTCAGTTAAAAATCTTATCTGGTGGTGAAAAAAGACGTGTAGCACTGGCAAGACTTTTACTGTCAGAGCCAGATATCCTATTACTGGATGAGCCGACTAACCACTTAGACGCAGAATCAGTGACTTGGTTAGAACATTACTCTGGCCAAGTTTGCGGGCACCGTTATAGCGGTGACCCATGATAGATACTTCTTAGACAATGTAGCGGGTTGGATCCTAGAGCTAGATCGCGGCGAGGGCATCCCCTTTAAAGGTAACTACTCGTCTTGGCTGGAACAAAAAAACAAACGCCTATTGCAAGAAGCAAAATCCGAGCAAAATAGAAATAAAACTTTAGAAAAAGAACTAGAATGGATTCGTACTAATCCTAAAGGCAGACAAGCTAAAGCGAAAGCGCGTATTTCCAATTATGAGTCACTACTGAAAGAGCCTTCGAAAGAAAAATTAAATGAACTTCAGTTGTACATACCGCCAGGTCCTCGCTTGGGTAAAAAGGTCATAGAGGCCAAAGGTATTTCCAAACAGTATGGGGACAAGCTTTTATTTGAAAATTTAAGTTTTGATATTCCAGCTGGCGGGATCGTTGGAATTGTTGGACCTAATGGAGCAGGTAAGACATCACTATTTAGAATGATAATAGGGCAGGAAAGCCCCGATTCTGGTGAACTGCAAGTCGGAGAAACAGTAAAACTTGCCTATGTCGATCAGTCCAGAGAAAATCTAAATCCTGATAAGACAGTTTGGGAAGAAATTTCCGGCGGCGACGACCTGATGAAAGTCGGCGACAAAGAAATGAACTCTAGAGCTTATGTCTCTAAATTTAATTTTTCAGGGTCTGATCAACAGAAGAAAGTGGGAAAACTATCCGGCGGAGAAAGAAATAGAGTCCAGCTTGCTAAGCTTCTAGCAGAAGGTGCGAACGTTATTTTACTAGATGAACCGACCAATGACCTGGATGTGAACACAATGAGAGCTTTAGAAGAAGCCATTGAATCTTTCGGTGGATGCGTATTGGTAATCAGTCATGACAGATGGTTTCTAGATCGGGTTTGCACACACACTATGGCTTTCGAGGGGGATAGCCATATAGAGTTTTTCCCGGGTTCGTATTCTGAGTACGAAGAGGACTTAAAAAAACGATTGGGAGTTGAAGATTTGCAACCAAAGCGAATTCAGTATAGAAAAATTTCAAATTAAAATGTTTACAAGAGTTAAGAATTCGTTATCATTAAAGGTGAAGCAAAAGCCTTTAATGGGAGGAATTTTTAATGGCAACAAAAAAGAAAGCAGCAAAGAAGAAAGCAAAAAAAGCGACTAAGAAAAAAGTGGCAAAGAAAGCAACTAAGAAAAACAACTAAGAAAAAAACAGTAGCTAAGAAAACAAAAGCTAAAGCAAAAAAAAGCCAGCAGCAAAAAAAGCGACTAAGAAGAAAGCGACTAAAAAGGTAGCTAAGAAAACAACTAAAAAAGCTACTAAAAAAACAACTAAGAAAAAAGCAGTTGCTAAGAAGAAGACTAAAACAAAAACAAAAAGAAAGCCTAACGCGGCTTTTATGAAGGCATTGACGCCAAGTCCAGAGTTGGCTGAGGTTGTGGGCTCTACACCTCTTCCAAGAACAGAAGTTGTAAAAAAATTGTGGGCTTATATAAAGAAGCATAATCTTCAAGACGCTCAGAACAGAAGAAATATTAATGCTGACGATAAATTGATGCCAATTTTCGGTAAAAAGCAGGTTTCTATGTTCGAAATGACTAAAATAGTTAGCGGTCATTTGAAATAGTTTTCAACATATTGAAATTCTCAAATATTTTAAGAGCCTCTTTGTTGAGGCTCTTTTTGTTTTAAGTTATGGTGCGGGCTATGAACTCAGAAACCCAATCCTTTATTCGTGGAATGCAAAACGCTGGAAAGCTCGCCGCTGAAACCCTAATTCATGTCAAGAAGTTCATAAAGCCTGGCATTTCTACTTTGGAAATCAACCAGATCGTACACGATTACACCTTAACTCACGGAGCAACACCTGCTCCCCTTAATTATCAGGGATTTCCAATGTCGGTTTGTACCTCAGTAAATGAGTGCATCTGTCATGGAGTTCCCAGGGTCGATGAAATTTTAAAGATTGGGGATATTATAAATGTTGATGTGACGTGTGTATTGAAGGGATATTTTGGGGACACCTCTGCAACATTTTATGTGGGAGAAGTTAGTGATTCAGCTCAAAAAGTTACCGAATGTGCCTACCACTCAATGCATCAAGGAATAAATCAGGTTTCAGGCCAAAGCACAGTTGGTGATATAGGTTTTGCAGTGAACAAGTACGTTAGCCGCCGGGGATTTTATGTGGTCGCAGAAATCGGCGGTCACGGAATTGGTAAAGTGTTTCATGATGAGCCATTTGTTCCATCCGTTGGTAAAAAAGGTAAAGGTCCGAAATTAAAACCTTGGACCTGCATAACTGTAGAGCCTATGGTTAATGAAACTGCAGCCAGCACTGTGGAGTTCTCAATTCCTAATTCGTCTATTATGTATTACGAAACTAAAGACAAGTGTTTGTCCGCGCAATTTGAACACACAGTCTTAGTCACAGACACAGGCTTTGAAATTATGACCATGTCGGGCCACGAGGTACTGTCCTTTTCCAGCTAGTCTTGTATCTAGTCTTCTAACTAGGCCATGGGCCAAAATACACTGTAAATCTTAGTATTAGCTTAATTAAATGAAAACTCCAGACGAACAGTTATATATGAAAACACTTTTTTGTGCATTTTTGATTGTCGTGATGGGTACCAAATTCGCATGGGCTTCAAATTCGCTTTCAACCATCAACAATTTTGCGCCCGGTTCTTCACAAATAAATTTTGTGTCAGTAGAGTCAGCCCAAACCCTACAGCACAAAAAATTTAGTTTCTTAGGCTTTTTAGATGCAAGTTACCAATCTCTTGCGATCTATAATAGCACCCAAACAGGCGACGACTTAGTTAGTTTTACTCATTTGGGTCTGTCTTACGGATTATCACCTAAGCTTGAAATTGGTATAAAAGGTCCTGTAATTTTTAACCAAAATGTTGATTCATCACAGGCCAGCGTTGTGCTAACATCAAGTGGTTTTGTAAACGTAGATGGATTTTTAAAATACAGACTTGTAAGTAGTTTAAAATCTAACTTAACATTGATGACACAAATTGGTGCTGCAAATGGTGACGAAATATTTTATGTTGGCCCCAACAGCGGCCTTAACTACTCTTTAGCGGCATTGTACGAGCGTTCTTTTGGGCGTTGGTTAATGGCAGTCAACGTCGGATATATTCAGCGAACGCCAGGCGAAAATACCGCTGGCACATTGCCCTTTTTCGAGCCGATCAATAGCACAATACATGGATCTTTGGGCCTTGGACGTCCAATTACAAAGTCAACTCGTGTAAGTGGGGAACTATTGGTTGCGTCTCATGATTTCGTTAAAGACAATTCAGACCGAGGAAATTTATCAGCAGAAGCTTTACTTAGTTTTCACACTAAATTAAAAGCATTAAATTTAAGTTACGGTTTAGGTGCAGGTCTTACAGACGGGATTGCGACCCCAGCCGTAAGAGGTTTTTTAGGATTTCAGTATCCGTTTGGCTTTCCTCTTCGAGTGGCAAAAAAAGAAGAGATTGATGAAGAAGAAGAGTCATTTGTAGCGATACCTATAGATGATTCTCCTAAAAGAAGCATTGCTTCTCAAATCTTTGAAGATAATGATGACGATGCCGTGGCAGAAATTAACGCTGAGACTTTAGATGAAGTTTTTGAAGTACCAGATACGACGCCTGCACAAATAGCCAAAGAAGAACCTAAAGAAGAATTAGAAGTTATTGAGCCACCAATCTTACCAAAGAAACGTGCTATTTCTAACGACAATTCAAATCAGAAATACATACTCGATTATATTGAATTTGATTTTAACTCAGCGAATTTAAATAGACGCTCTCTTGTAACACTGGGTAAAGTTTTAGAAAGCATTAAAAAGACGGCGTTCAAGACAATCAAGGTTTGGGGTCACACAGATTTCTATGGGTCTTCCATCTATAATGAATATTTGGGGTTAAGACGTGCCAAAGCCGTTTACAATTATTTTAAGAATGCTGGGATTCCGGCAGCGTTTATAGACTATGATGCCTTCGGAGAAAGACGACCAGTGTCAGTAGGCCTAAGCGATCAGAAACGACGCAAAAACAGACGTGTCGAGATTATTGTTATCAGGCAAGGGGAGTGATCGTGGATTTTATAAAATTTCTAATATTATTTGTAATCACAACCTGTAGCGCACTCTCTTACGCTCAGACTGAACAAAATAACTTCGCGGACAACGTAAATGTTTCTGATCGAAGTGCTTCTTACTTTGACGAGTATGACACTTCAAAATTTAGGCTTGGAGTGCTAAATGCAAATTTCTCGCCCGACGCCCCTAAACTCTCTAGAGTACCGTCTTCTTATATGTCTATTAAAGAGAAATTAAATTCTACACCCTCTAATCTGTGTGAGGTGGTAAAATCAAAGAGAGGACTTAGCTTTAAAGACTCATCGTCTTATGTGCTTTCAGCGCTTAAAAAAGCAGGCACTATCTCTTCAAACGATAAAAATTATAGTTTAGATAGTGCGCATTTTTTTTGGGAAACGTATTTAACATACAGGGACTTGGTAGACATCACCCAACCTATCCGCCGAGAGGGCGTGTTTCGTTTTTCTAAACTTCCCAATGCGGCGATAGTTATGTTGGAAAAAGGTTGTAACCTTAACGGTATAGCCGCCATCTACTGTGATGGACGCTACTACGCTCCAAAATTTGTTGATGTTACTAAGCTTGAATATCGTCTGAACGATAGCTCTGACAAAGAGTGCAAATTAGGTAAGGGAATGCGCGTAATTGCTGAAGCAAAACGCTTTTTATAGAAAATACTTTGCTTAGATCTTTAAGTTAATTTTCAAAAGTGCTAATAGCGTTTGCTTTTCAATTTCTGTCAACTCTGATAATTTAATACCCGTAAGCTTATCAAAGTTTTTTAAAATGTTCGAATTCACTGATGCTCTTAGTAATATTGAAACCTATCAGGACAGCCAAGGCAAAATTCTTGTCGCGGCAAAGCCTCACATAAATAATATTTAACGCATTAATGTGTTTGAAATTAATCAAACTACTCATGAATATGAGTTGGCAGGTTCGATAAAGTTGAGCGGGGATATTGATACTACCCCGTATTTTTTCGAAGACTCTACTGGTAGAGTTTTTATCCACTTAGATCCAAATATGAAAAGTATTTTATTTTGATGGTCCAGTAGCTAGCTTTTAAAGACTCATTTTCATTATGACCCAGCTTGGCGACTGTTTTTTAGAGTTATTTCTTATAACCTTTGCCCTTTTTAGTTAGGTCTACTATTCTTTTTTTAAATTCAGTAGCTAATTTTAGAAATTTAAAGCCCTTACGGTAAGACTATAATTGCTGGGGCACAAATCAGGAGATCAATTATGCAAGCTATGCCCGCGACATCAAATATGACGGCCAAAAAAATACAACTGGCAGATAAAATGGTAGATTTCCGAGTCTGTAAAGAAGCCATGGAAGACCCTAAAAAATTCGATGAGTTAGCTAGATGGGGCCGAGCTGAAATAGCTATTGCTGAAGGCGAAATGCCCGGCCTTATGGCTCTTCGCGCAGAGTATAAGGGCCAATTCCCGCTTAAAGGTGCACGTATTACGGGTTGTATTCATATGACAATTCAAACTGCTGTTTTAATAGAGACCTTGATCGATTTGGGCGCAAAAGTGCGCTGGAGCTCGTGTAATATATATTCTACGCAAGATCATGCGGCTGTAGCGATGGTCGCTGCTGGTATTCCAGTCTACGCATGGAAAGGTGAAACTGAAGAAGAGTACAACTGGTGCGTAGAACAAACCATTACAGGCTGGGGTGATGAACCTGCAAATATGCTACTGGATGATGGTGGCGATTTAACGCAAATGATGCACGAGACGCGCTTTGCGGAGATCTTGCGAAATGTAAAAGGTGTAACTGAAGAGACAACCACGGGTGTTCATCACCTTTATAAAATGCTTGAAAATGGAAATTTAAAAATACCAGCCATTAATGTCAATGATTCTGTCACTAAGTCTAAGTTTGATAATCTTTATGGCTGCCGCGAATCTTTGGTAGATGCTTTGAAGCGTGCCACTGATGTGATGGTTGCTGGTAAAGTTGTGGTGGTTGCAGGATACGGCGATGTTGGTAAAGGTTCAGTCGGTTCCCTGAAAGGGCTTGGCGCTAGAATTTTAGTGACTGAGGTCGATCCTATCTGTGCTCTTCAAGCTGCCATGGAAGGTTACGAGGTGACAACCATGGACAAGGCGGCTTCTATGGCTGATATTTTTGTGACAGCAACAGGTTGTTGCGACATAATCACGAAAAAACATTTTGAAGCTATGAAAGAAGGAGCAATCGTTTGCAATATTGGCCACTTCGATATTGAAATTGATATGAAATGGTTAAACGAAAATTCTAAAATGACTGAAATTAAGCCCCAAGTTGATCTTCATGAAATGAAAAGCGGTAAAAAAATTGTGGTTTTAGCTAAAGGCCGGCTTGTAAATTTAGGCTGTGCTACTGGCCACCCATCATTTGTAATGAGCGCCTCATTCACAAATCAAGTTATGGCTCAAATTGAAGTTTTTCAAAATGAAGAAAAATATAAAAAGATAGACGTGTACCGCTTACCAAAAAACCTAGATGAAAAGGTCGCAGAGCTTCACTTAGAAAAAGTAGGCGCAAGCTTAACAAAGCTTACTGATAAACAATCAGACTACCTGAGTCTTGCAACAGAGGGACCGTTTAAACCCGAGCATTACCGCTATTAGCGACAGGTACCAGTTTCCGAATGTTTGATGCGAACCGTCGTAGAGATAGAGTCTAAGATTTATCCGTTGATCATTCGTAAATAGAATTTGTAATGTTTACCACCTAAAATTCTACCAAATTAATTTCCCACAAGCCCTTGGTTAAAGCTTATAAAATAGCCTTGTTTCGTGCTATCAAACTGCTTTGATAACCCAAGAATCCTCTTAAGATTACTAACGGTGAAGTTTAAATTTTTTCAAAAGTACCGAAAAGGATTGAGCGACCAAAATTTTCTTGGTAACAAATTACACAATAACAATATAGTACAGGAGCCTAATAAGTATGAAAATTTTGTTAATTACCATCTTTTTATTCGTTACACCATTGTTTGCCTATGCAAGTCTTAGTTTAGAATTAAAAAAAGAAATTGAAACCATTAATTATTTACAGAGAGAAATGATAAGTCTTAGGTTCAGACGTCTATATGCTGCAGAGTCTGCTAAAAATAAATCTTTAACTGCAACGTCCGAGAACGTTAAGATCGTCGCGGATAGTGCTGCAAAAGTAAATTTAGAAGCTGCTGAATACGCTCTTGAAGTTAGTCGCGCTTTGAATCAGCGAATAAGAGAAATTAACAAACAGCTAAAAGGTGACGGTTATACAGAGAACTGTTCTAACAGTTACGAAGTGTACGGGAGTGCGTCTAAATACCTCTTAGGTCTAAATTATGCGGGCGTAATCTCCAGAAAATCATTTAATTATATAGAAAGAATATATGGATTTTCAAACTCGGTAGCTTCATTACTTTGTAAGTCTGAAAATACTTATTGAATAGAATAGACTATTGGATGATTTAAAATCTTTTTTAACCAGTGCTATTTTTTGTTGTGAACAACATCTTTTTTAAAATCTACAAATTTTAAACAGGTTTTAAATTCATTTATGCATACTCTGATATCGTCCACTTTATGGTGAACATTTTTCTTTTTCATTTCAATGTTGTGGACCCAAAAAGGTGTTTTCCAGGATTTTAATCTATCAGAAATTTAAAAATTCCTGGTTTCTCTAAAATAAATTGCCACATTTTGACTATCACTATACAAAATCAAAATTTGTCTACCTAGCTCGTATGCTAGCTCTAATTCAAAGGCATCACTTAAAAAAATGTTTTCGGGAAATTCGAAAACATCGGCACCACAAAACTGATTAGCAAAAGAGTAAACATCAATAACTAAACCAAAATTAAACCAGTTAATATCAGCATCAAACCAGTTGCAGTTTTTCCTACCAGAAATAGATTCTGCAAAAACATCAAATGATAGCTCTAAATTTATGGGGTCTACTTGATAAAAATTTCCTGATCCAATTCCTATTTCAACTTCAGTAACCGCAAAATTTCTGCCTGCTAGATCATCGCCATAATAGCCATCACCCTCATAAATATAATTAAGTCCAATATTGGGATTTCCGCAGGCATTTAAACCTAAACTCGCTAGTATCAGTAAGAAAGTTATAATCTTCATGATATTCCTCCGTGTGATATACAATAAGTAAACACATGAAATTCATTAAAGTTTCGCTCTTACGCAGGCCCTATAAAAATAGAGCCTGCTAACGAACTTGGTGACATATAGAAATCACCATTAAGCAAGTTATATAAGTAAGATAAATCTGTGGTATTTTGTAAAAACTAGAACGAGATAGGTAGCAAAAGTGGCAAAAGCGCGTGTGTTAAGTCGCTGCTTGTTCAGTAACAGAGAATTCACTTTTTATCATAGGAAACATCTTTGTTGAAATCCACGAATTGTAAATAAGTTTTAAATTCGTTAATACTTTCCCGAATATCATCTACGGCGCGGTGAACGTTTTTCTTTTTCATTTCAATATTATGTACCCAAAAAGGTATTTTCCAAGAGGTAACGTCTAACATTCTATAATGCAAAACGTCTTTTAATTTTGGCATGTGAAAGTCAATAAATAGCTTGTCTTGGGCGATGCTATTACCAGCTAAAATAGGTCTTTCTGATTTGTAGAATTCTTTGATCCAAGCAATAAGTTCAATCTCAACATCATCTTGCTTCTTACCATCCGGAATCAAGTCTACAAGACCTGTGGCTTTGTGCTGCTTTTGATTCCAGTCGTCCATTTTCTTTAAGACAGAATCTTCCTGAAAAAGAACCGCATGGTAATCGCTGACCTCGTTCATTTCAGTGTCAGTAATTATAGCTGCAACTTCTATAATTTTTTCTTTTTGAACGTCTAAGCCCGTCATTTCCATATCGAGCCACAAATACTTTGTCGGTTTTTTATTTCTGAAATCCATACTAACAATCTAACACCTTATTTGTGTATCTGGAAAGCTTATCTCGAGAGCAAAAAACAAATAAAAAAGTATAAATTTTTCTATGTCTTAAAAGCAGGATCATTGCAATGCAGGCTTGTAATAAAAATGTTTAAATGGTTAAAAAAGTTAGGCATTACATAAAGGAGTCCAAATATTCAGCGTACTTCACCACTGCAAGACTAATGAAAAAGTATGATTAAGCTTTCTAGGATTAGAAAAAATTAAATTTTAATATTTATTTTGAGGTTTTTGCGTATGACCAATCCACTTATTTTAGAGCAACGCCGAAATTATGTGTTTCTAATTTTGAGCGCTGTTTTCATATCAGCGATGACCCTACTAAATGTCATCGGTGTTACAAAGTTTATTGCTTTAGGACCCATGACAGTTGCTGTTGGCGTTTTACCTTACCCACTTACTTTTTTATGCACAGATTTAATCAGCGAACTATATGGCCGAAACCGGGCTAACCAGCTTGTTATAGTAGGTGTGTTTATCAACGCATTCGTTTTAGGACTTCTTTATCTGGGTGACATACTTCCTTCTGCTGAAGTCACCCCACCGTGGCAGACATTGAACTTAAGTGACGAAATTTATTTAGC
This sequence comes from uncultured Pseudobdellovibrionaceae bacterium, assembly GCA_963803705.1. Lineage (GTDB taxonomy): Bacteria > Bdellovibrionota > Bdellovibrionia > Bdellovibrionales > UBA1609 > JAMLIO01. The sequence goes on from CAWDNU010000002.1 coordinate 225,709, forward strand.
TGATGGATCAAAGGTAAAAGGTCAGGTGGAAATGTTTCACCTTATTTTTTCAAGCACAGTCGGAGCTGTCTTTGCATCGATGGTGGCATACTTAGCAGCGCAGTTTATTGATGTTCAAATTTTTCATATCTTGAAACGGTGGACGAAGGGTCGGCATTTATGGATCAGAAACAACTTTAGCACCATGGTTAGCCAATTTGTGGATTCTATTGCTGTAATTGGAGTTACTTTTGGTGCAGCTTATTTTAGACATGAGATCGCAATTTCTGCATTGCTGGCTTTATTTTGGAGCAACTATATTTTTAAATTCCTTGCCGCCGCCGTAGACACCCTGCCTTTTTATTATCTTACCGCAAAATTGTCCAAATACTTAGAAATCGACACACTAAAAATTGAAGATTGATACCCATCAAATTTACCGCCGAAACTAATTGATTTTTTTCTGGGCGCTAGCCTGAAAGCGTATTATAGATACACTGAAGGCGCAGCAACCAGGAAAGAATCAATGTGGGGCAGAGGTGACTATGAAGTTCGATATTTTTTTATCTATATGCCAAACTGAAGTAGACGGCTACATGCCGTCTGAGTCCAAAATGTTAGAAAGCTTTTTTGATCAAGTTAAACTGGCAGACAAACTTGGCTACGAAACTGCTTGGATCGCAGAAACACATTTAAGCTGCCAAACTCAAAAACAGACTTCAAATGCCGTAATACCAGATTTTGTAGGTGAAATTGGCTTAAATACAGATGTTCTTCAGATGGCCCACATTATTTTTTCACGAACAGAAAATATCAATGTCGGCTCTGCCATAAGAAATATCATGTGTAACGGGGGTCCCGTAGCACATGCAGAGTCCATCAGGACCTTCTTAAAACTTCTGGAGATGCAAAAACTGAAAAATCGCAAACTTTGCATTGGTTTTGCCTCTGGTCGATTTGACTTCGCCAACGAGCCTTACGGCATCCGCCCCAGGTCTCTATGGGAAAAACAAGCATGGCCTGCGCTAAAAGGAAAAATTTTATCAGAAGCCACAGAAATATTCTTAAGGCTTTTAAAAGGTGAAACCCTAAGCTCAGATGATATTGCTTATAGAAGTCTTAAAAAAGAAGACTTTAGAACCGAAGCTGACTGGTCCAAAGTTGTCGAAACTTATAATCAAGAGATGAAAATTTTAAGCAAAGATGAATTAGAGTTAAAAAAAACCCACCCCAGAAATTCTAGCGTCGAGATAAACTTGGATGACACTTTACAGATTGAAAAATACTGGTCATTTGAAAAGCTGACCTTGATACCCAAAGAAGTGTCGTTAAAAAATCTTGAACTCACTTTAGGGACTCATGATCCAAATTTACAGAATTTTGCGAATAGCATATTACCTGTCTCTGTATTTAACCTATCTATTACTCCTCAAGAAGTTATCGATGAAACACATCAACGCATGAAAAGTGTCTTTCACAAAGATGGTGGAACTTGGACGCAAGGGCATATGCCCAGAACTGCGCTAATCTTTATCGATGAGACCGAAGGATTAACCGCTGAAAAGCAAAATGAAAAAGCAAAACAAAAAGCAGAAAAAGCATGGGCTAACTACTGGCGCGCCATGGAAGGAACCCTAGATCCCGAAAAAATAAAGAAGGCTGTAGGTAATGCTATTTTTGGTAATTGTGATCAGGTGGCCCGCCAAATGAAAAAGAAATATCACGCTGAAGACCGCTTAATGCTATGGTTTGATTTTAATAATCATGATAACGAAGATGTAAAAAAATCTATGTCACTGTTTATGGAAAATGTCCGTCCAAAGCTTAGTCAGGGGTGATATAATTTACAAATTTCCAAATCAGTATATTTAACTCACTTAAAGTCGATATATTATGATATTTAACACTTTAGTCATCGAGTATAGCCTAGGGGTCATCAAATGAATTTTATAACACTGGATTTTAAGTGCAAGTAAACGGGATAGACAGTTCTGGCTTAATTGGAAACCCAGAACTAGGCAGAAACGTCTACTTTTCATCTTTAGGGTGCTCTAAAAACTTGGTTGACTCTCAAGTGATGCTTGGCCATTTAGGTTTGGGCGGATACCAGATCCAAATGGATCCAGCGCTTGCAGAAGTGATTATTGTTAACACCTGTTCGTTTATTGAAGAAGCCAAAAAAGAGTCCATCAAAGAAATTTTGGATCTTTCTGAAAACAAAACTTCTGGTAGCTGCAAAGTTTTAGTGGTTTCAGGATGTATGGCTCAACGCTACAGCCAAGAAATCGAAGACGAGCTTCCTGAAGTAGATCTTATAATTGGGACAGGAGAGTACGCAAAAATCACTCAGTTTCTAAAAGCACTAGACGAAGGAAGCTTAAAGAAAAAGTCCTTCGTTGAAATTCCAAAATACATTCATACTGAATTTGATCCAAGACTGCAAACCACGCCAAAACACACGGCCTGGTTAAAGGTGTCAGAGGGATGTAATCGTAAATGTACCTTTTGTATTATCCCTACCTTACGAGGAAGTTTAAGAAGCAGATCTGTAGAATCCTTAGTGACCGAAGCTCAGGCTATGGTGGACTCTGGAGTTAAAGAATTAAATGTGATCTCTCAGGACCTATCAAGTTACGGAATAGATTTGTCAAAGAATAGCGGACAAATGCTTTACGAGCTATTGGACGGACTTGAATCAGTTCGTGGCTTGCATTGGGCTAGGCTGTTTTACTACTACCCTGACGAATTGACTGACCAGATTATTGATAAAATTTCTAAATCTAAAAAGATAGCTAGGTATTTAGATATGCCAGTACAACACTTTTCGTCATCGGTCTTAAGACGTATGAATCGAAAAATCACTGGCGAAAAAATATTGGAACGGGTTGCAACTTTAAGAGCAAAAATCCCAGACATCGTAATTCGAACCTCTGTGATCGTTGGCTTCCCAGGTGAAACCAACGACGATTTTAATCAACTATTTGAAGGCGTGAAACAAGCTTGTTTTGATCATTTAGGTGTCTTTAAATACTCTGATGAGGAAGGCACGCCAGCATTTAGATTAGGTGGCAAAATTGATCAAGATATGATTAATGAGCGCTTCAGTAAAATCTACGAATTACAAAAAGGTATTGCAGAAACAAATAACGAAAAATGGCTTGGCCGTGAAGTAGAAGTACTAGTGGAAGGTTTTCATGAAGAAACCGATTTGTTGATATCCGCTAGGCATTACGGCCAAGCACCTGAAATCGATGGACAGGTGATTATTAATGACAGTGCAGGTGTAAGTCTAAGTCAGGGCGATGTTGTTAAGGTCCGAATCAACGACGTTTTTGAATATGATCTAATTGCTGAAGTTATACCAGGGATCTAAGTTGGACTACGAGCTTTTGGATTCAGGTGATTTTTATAGATTAGAAAAGGTGGGCGGGTTTATCTTTCATCGCCCAAGTCCTGCAGCTGTTTGGCCCTCTTCGAAAATTTCTGAATACAACAAAGTTGATGCAAAATACAATAGATTTGAAAATGGAAAAGGTAAGTGGGTAAGGTACAGCAACGTGCCAGACACTTTTCAAATCGAGCTACAAGACTTAATCGCGGTCCCAAATGACCTGACAATACCAAGATCCACTAGCAAAAAACTTAATGCCACTGAATTCTCTGACCCAAAATTTAAAGCTTCTAAGCTTTCGTCCAAAAATTTCTCATCCACGAACTTTTCACCTGTAAATTTCACAGTAGAAATGCAGCTTACGACTTTTGGTCACCTAGGTTTGTTTTTTGAACATCTTGTTAACTGGAAAAGACTATTTAAATCTGTTGAAAAATCTGAGAAGGTTCTTAATCTTTTTGCCTACACCGGAATGGCCACTTTAGTTTGCGCTGCAAAAGATGCTGAAGTGACTCATTTGGACGCCTCGAAGACAAGTGTTGCTTGGGCCAAAAAGAACGCCGAGCTGTCGGTTTTAATGGACAAAAAAGTAAGGTGGTTGGTTGAAGATGTTAGAAAATTTGTTGACCGTGAAGTTAGAAGAAATAGCACTTATGACTGGATTATTCTAGACCCGCCTTCATTTGGCCGTGGCGCAAGCAATGAGTCTTGGGTGATAGAAAAAGACTTGGTGCCTTTATTAAAAAGCTTAAGTCGGCTTAAATCCAAAAATTTTAAAGGTATCTTATTATCATCCCACTCGCCAGGCTACACAGGCGTCTCGCTGAATAATTTGCTGGCGCACACTGGTTTTAACGAACCATTCGAAGTGTTCGAAGACATGACCATCGGTCACCATTCTTATCCACTACCTAGTGGCTTTGGAGCTTGGCGAAGTTCATTTAAAATTTAGATTTATAAATATGCTTTATGTTAATAAGAACCTTAGAACTCAACAATATATCTGCAAGTGAGTTCGTCTGGACTAAGGGTACCGCCCCTTGGTCTGCAAAATTTTAAAAAAGAAACAAGGGATATTAGTGCTGGATTTCTTTCCACAATCCGTGAAATCTGATTCTTACTTACAAATTCAGCGACCAATTGAAGAGCAAGCTCTGACCGGTTTTTTTGCTTTTTGGTTTCATGAAGCTTCATTGGGCCCAAGCAAGCTACAGAATCAAGTGAGATTCCATAGTCATCTCTTAAACTATTTCTTTCGTTTTCTAGATCTGAACAGTAAGGAAGTAAATGATTTGAATCTCTTTTATTTAGCTCGTAAGAATCAGCGGAATAATTGAAATCCATATTAATGGGACCAATATCTTTAAGTGAGCTTGAGTAAGAAAACGTTGGCGTAATGAAAAGAGCGGCAAATAAAAGGTATTTGCACCATAAAGTGTATTGTGACATTTAAAATCCCCCTCAGGACTCTTCAAACTGAATTAAGTTACTGATCTTCGCAAGTCATTAGTTGGTTAAGGCTAAGTGCGGCGCTCTGCAAGAACTTGTCTTGGCCTGAACCCGCTTTTGTAGCAATTTTTAATGGTAAGCCATTAGTAATTTAGACCTTGTTCAGTTTTGAAACCACAATAGAGCAACAATTTAAGAAAGTTCTCTTTTTGAAAGAATTCGATTATTTTATCGATTTCAGATCGAATATAACCTGAACTTAGGTCCTAAAGTGAGCCGTTTAATTGAAACCTTATCTGTAATTATTTTGATCCCGATATATATTTATTACTGAACGTTAACTAATAAAGGAATTCAATCATGAAAAACACTTTTCAATTGATAGTCACGTGTTTAGCAATGCTGACACTTGTAAACTGTGGCGGAGGTGGTTCCATCTCTACATCTTCAACATCAGACGCCTTCGACGAAGGTAACTTAGGTTTTAATCCTAAAATGGATATCTTGTTTGTAGTGGATCCATCGAAAAGTATGTTCGAAGAGGTTGAAAAAGTAAGAAATAACATTTCAGTATTTATCGAAAGCTTTATTGCTTTAGGTTACGAATACAGAGTGGGAGTTATTTCTTCTTCGGCATGGTCAGCTTACGCTTATGAGGCTGATAGCAATTTAACATTTTTAGCTCGAGGTGGAGACCCAGTTTTTGGAAACTTACATAAGGGTGAATGCGTAGATCGTTCAGGTGCAGCCTCGCAGGAAGAATATTTAGACTTTTTAAATGCCTCGTCAGTGGGAACTTTTTTAACGAAATTTAGCAAGAATTTCGATGTATATGGAGTTCAAAAAAATACATCTGGTTGCGGATTAGTAGGGCCTCCATTTGGTACTTACGCGCAAGTGACTAACAACCTTTTTGAAAATTCAAATGGTTATAACGCTACAACTAGGCAGCAAGCTTGGGAATATATAAACGACGAGCGTCCACTTCAAAGTGTTCAGGCTTTTTTAGAAAGAGATGCTACTAAAAGTGGTGCTTCTAAATTTGTGAGAGATGGTGCCCATTTAGCTATTATTATTGTTTCTGATGAACCAGATGCTTCGAGAGATAGCTTAACTCCAAGTTTAACTTTTGTTCCTGGTGCTGCTGGCAACCACGATGCTGAAAGATACATAAATTATTTAACAACTTTAAAAGACGATCCAAGCACAGCTGTTAATGATGGACTAGCAAACTTTTCTGTCTATTCTATTGTAGACACCGCAATTACAAGCAACATTGCAAATGATGTAGCTTCGCTATCAGGTGGTCTTTCTTTTGACATCAATGCTACCCAGAATGAATATATATCTAACCTGAATCAAATCAGTCAGGCAATTTTAATATCTTCATCATTTTTTCCAATAAAATATAAACCTATTCCGTCTACAATAGAAATTCAGATTTTTAAGGGCGACGGAAGCATTGTTAGTGTACCAGGTTCTGGTTTTACTTATTTGCCAGTTCAACAAGGTATAACTTTGGCTGCTGAATATCTGCCAGCAATTGATGACACTTTAAAAATCAATTATGTTCCAGCAGTTCTAATTAGTGGTGTGAGTGAAACTCCTAGAATTTCACTAAGTGGAAATAGTGTTCCTGAGGATACGGCTAACGCAGCTACCGTAGGTACAGTAAGTTTGTTGTTTGGTAATTCCACTGATGGGATTTTTACTATAAATCAAGGTGCTAGTACGCCGCAAAACGCTTATGCTATTGATGCTGCCACAGGCGTTATCACTGTAGCCGATAATGCTCTGTTTGATACCGAAATTTTGGCCAAACATCAGATCGCTGTAACACTGACTTTGCCTGACTCAAGTGTATTTAACCAGTCTTTTTTAATTTCGATTTTGGATAGACCAGATTCTACGCCGGTTGCTGCTAATGACTCCTATGCTGTTTCAGAAACAATTGCTGAAGCAAACAATATAAGAGTAGTCGGAAATACAACTTTTAATGACTCTGGAATTGACTCTTCAGAAGCACACAGCTGGGTTGTTGTAGCTAATGTTACACCGTCAACCGGAAGCCCGAATTTGGTTTTAAATTCCAACGGTACATTTACACTAAATATAACAGATGCAGCTTCATTGGGTTTATCTTCAGGTGCAAGTATCAATTACACCTTCACTTACAGAATTGTAGGAACTCCCGCTACAGAAGTGTCGAACACTGCAACCGTGACAGTAACAGTAGAAGGGTTCAACCAGTCCCCGGTCTTGGTCACGGCTATACCCGACCAGTCCGTTTCGTTTAGTGGTGGATTGATTAAAATACCAATAGTAGCAGGTGATGTTACGGCTTCTGGTTTTGCGAGTGGTAATGCCGGTAACGTGACCGATGGCGCTGCGGGAACTAAAGCAACAACTTCAGCGTCTGCAACGGGGGCTCATTGGATCCAGATGAATTTCCCAGCGAGTACAATATGGGAAGTTGATCGCTTCGAAATTGATGGTGATCACTCTTTGGGTAACTCTGTGTTACAAGTAAGGTCAGCGACCAATCAGGTGATTACTCGTGAAGCTTTACCTGTAACTTTAGGTAGTGATCTAACGGTAAACATGACTCAAAAAGTAATTGGTGGGTCCGTAAGAGTACTTCGTTCTGCAGGTGCAAAAAACTCTGCAAATGATCAAGACTTAAAACTTAGCGACATCTCTGTTTACGGTATAGAAGCTCAGGCTTTTACTATTAACTTAAGCACTTACTTTGATGATCCAGATGGGGACACGATCACTTATTATTTAACAGATCCGTACGGTGAAGGTCCTGCTCCTGGTTGGGTCTCGGTTGCTGGAAGTGTTTTAACCGGTATTCCACCGTCTGGTGCTAACACAAATATTGGTGTGATAGCAGAGGACCCAAGTGGCGCTACAGCATTCACAGTGTTTAATATCACGCGAACTGGCGCTGGCGCTGGTGCATCGAATGCACCACCAATAGCTGTACTTCCACTTGATGATGAGAAGCGTGGTGGTGTTACCATGAAGCGTTTCGGTGGTGGTAGTGGTAATAGTAATCCACAATTGGATAACCAAATCAGGTGGGGTGAAATCGACAACTTTTTTGTAAACCCATATGACGGACAGGCAATCAGAGACGCGTTTACTAATAGTGGCTTATGCACAAATGGAACTGGAACCTGTAACTTAACTGCGACCGGCTATCGTACAAACCCTGCTAGCATCCCTGGTGCTATCGCGGCATTAATGCCTCCAGCACAGTTGATACATTTTGGTGACAATTACAATGTTGAGAATGGTTGGGATATTGCCCCTGTGTATATTGATCAGAAATTTCCAAATGGGGGCGCTACGGCGGGATTTTGTAATCAGTCAGCTTTCTTAACCGCCGGTAACGGTGGACGAGTAACTCCTTGTATTAATCCAACAAGGTCCTACGGTGAAACTTACACCGGATACTTTGTACCTTCACAAACGGGAATTTTTAGATTTAGAACCCGTAGAATCGATGATAATATTAGGTTATTTATCGCTCCCACCGAATATGTTGAAGATTTAACACCTGTGGTGACCGTAAGTTATTGTTCGGGTTCAATGGTGACGATGACTCAAAGTATAGCGCCAGGACTAAACACAAGCTCTACATGTAGAAGTGAGTTCAGGGGTGTGCCTGGTGGTTCTACTGGTGGTCCAAATGGAAGTGCCGTTGGTGCGCCAACGCAAATCTTTTACGAAGGAACAACGGCATCGTACAAAAATGGCTACAGTTTACTTAAACAGGGTAACGTCTACGCGTTGGAGCTAAGATTCGCAGAAGGTGGTGGTCAAGTCGCTTTTGAATTTGAGTATGATCGTAAAGACCAGAGTTGCGACTCTAGCACAAATTCACCTACATCAGGCTGTTGGGATGGCTTTAGACCATTGGACGCATCTGTGTTGGTGCCGTTTGAAGGTTCGGACGCCCATGATCCACAAGTGATAGATGCGCCAAGTAATGTTGTAAATTTAGATGTTAAAAATCTGTACTACGATGCAGAGCAAGACGTTTTAGACTACACGGCCAGATTAGTGAATCCAGACGGCACAGCTTATCTGAGTGGTCAAATCGCTGAAGTGGGTTTAACTTTGAATGCCCAAAACGGTTTGTTAACGGGCACTTTAAACGCCGGGTATGCGGCTGCTAGTCCAAAACCAAGAATCGTGTTTACTGCTACAGAAAGATTTACAGCTGCACAATCAGCGACTTCTTCTTTGCCTATCAAATTTGATCCTAACTAAAAGTTTGGGTTAATTAGAAGATTAAAAAAGGTCACCCTTTGGTGGCCTTTTTTTATGGAAAAGCTCCAGAGCAAAAAGTGAAATTTTTTAACTGAACTATACAGCAGCTCACCGCAGGTGGAAAAGCGCCAGCGTAGCGCGCTATACAACAGCTCACCGCAGGAGGTGGTGTGTCTACCTGAATGTAAATGAGCTTTAAATTTCAAAAAAATCAATAATTTGACAGTATAAGACCTCTTCTTTAGAGGGCTTTAGTATTTCCACATTGGTTTTAATAAGTTCTAAAAACTTGTCTTTGATTTTAAAAGCATCTACTTTTGACAACGAAAAAAGCGCTGAATAGTGAAGAGCCTTGTCATCTTTGTCTGCGATTTTCTCTAAAGCCTTAATACGCCAGTTGTAGTGATGATGTTAAATTAAGTCGGACTGCCGGCCCACATGAGTATAAGTGGGACCTACACTGTACTGTCGTTTTCGTAGGTCATAAGAAATAATTTGTGTTTGGACTAAAAAATCTAGAACCTCCTGAGCTTCTTCGATGGAGAGTTTAAACTTGTTAGCAATAGCGCGAAGGTCTTTTAATCCGGGTACAGAAACCGCAATGTGCACCGCTAAATAGATCCAACGGCTGTAATACTTTAAGCTATCTTCTTTATTTAAAGCCTGAGGTTCATAAATTCGTCTTTCAATCTTTTTAGATTCTTTTGAAACCTTGTCTAAGGCATTTTGGTAAAAAGTCTTTAATTCAAATGTTCCTGCACGACTGTAGTTAACCAATAGCAGGAAATACTCTTGCTCGATCCCGTTCAATGATAAAAATTGACTTACTTCCAATGCCTGTTCAAGTGTCAGATCCGCATCACCTTTTAGAATCCTAGATAGATAAGAGGTTTTGATCTGAAGTTTTTCAGCTAATAGTGTTTTTGATCCAGATCTAGAGGATCTGCCACCAAGCTGGTCCTGCATAAATTCTTGATAATTTTGAAACTCAAATAAACTATGCTTAACTTGGTTCACAGTTATAAATTAACTTAAAAGTTAATTAGATTATACCTAATTAATAAATCAACCCTATTAAAGTCCAGTTGAAAAGCTTATTTTGCTTAAATAAAGAGCAATAAAGCTCTTTTTAACTTGTAACCCTGACCTTGATTAGAAGGTCCAGCTACAAAAGGAAAACAAAATGAAAAATTCGAAAGTAGTAAAAATAGGAATACTAGGAGCGTATATAGGTCTAACTTTTTTTGCTGCATCAACTTATGCCAAACAAACAAAGCATGCATTGGTCAAATGCTCATTAGCTACAAAAAACTACGTTCAGCTTTTAAAGGAAAGTGAGGAATATCTAAATTCAGAAATTGTTATTGATGACAGAATTTGTGATCAGCCAGACCAAGACTGTAGCCGGATAGAGGTTCCAATTGCCCCGTTGGGCTCTCGCTACTCACTTCAAGTTTATCTAACGAGTGAAGCTGGTAAAAAAATAACGGCAAATATATCTATCGACAAATCGGGATACTCACAAGTTGGTCGAGACCTGAAAAAAGATGGATTTTTAACGGCAGTCATCGAAAACCAGTTTGTAATGATTGGATGTGCGCTTTCAAAATAAATAATATTTAAATACAACAAGTTACGTCAAGCTGCACATTGAAGATGCAGATCCGAAATAGCCCTCAAGGTGGAAACTATGAAGCCGGGGCGTAACAAGGAGAATAAAAATGAAAAAATTAATGATAATACTAATATTAGGCCTTCAAGTTTCAGTATTGGCATCACCAGATATTGGTTACGACTTTACCGAGCTGGGGCTTGAAGGAAACACTTGTGAAGCTTACAACTTCGACCCAAGTATTAAAGATCAACTTGTCGATAAAAGCTTAAATTTATCACTTGGCGATCAAGTTTTAATTAGAACAAATAAGCCAATCAAACTTAAATCTGGAATGCCAAAAACAGTTTCCACGTTTACTCAATACCATTACTACAAAGAATTTGAACTCAGAGGATCGAAAGTGATCACAGTGACAAGAAAGATAGTTCAACATGAATTATACTTCAATCTAACATTATTGCCAGATCAAATCCAAGCCCATGAATTCCTGGTTTTAAACCCAGGTGATGAACTCATATTGACGATTGAGTCGGTCAAATTTCGCCATATAACTGTAAGGTCAAATTCTGGCTTGCACTATCAACTTCACACAAGCTCACGGCCAGATGACCACAGATCTATATTTGGTGCTTCTTTTCTTATGCTGACTCAAGATCTTTTACCCTGGGTTAATATAGCAAGAGATGGATTTGTCCTAAATAAATCATCTGTTTACCCCACCGGGAAGAAGTTTTGTGATGAAGACAAAATTCATTCTTTAGGTGTTAAACAACCTGTTGCAAGGAAGCCATAGGTGGTCGTCAGGCATTTAAATTGCTTAAGTAAAGGCTATAAAAAGGTGAAATCAATGAAGTTAAAAATACTAGCACTTACAGTGACATTTTTGAGCCTTGTGAACTGTGATGACTCAACACTTTCAAGGCCAAATGGGATTTCGTCAGGTCAATTACCAGGTGAGGCCATAGTTGGTACTGGTGCCCAGGGCACAGGTTCTGGTGGTGGTGGATACGACCAAGAGGCTAAACTAGGTGTTCAACTTGCACAAAAGTTTTTGTCCAAAGCTATTCGAAACTCCGACAAAATTGTTTTCGAACAATTTCCAGTTGGTTTTAAAAAAGCTGAATTGATTAAGATTGTTGAAAACCTAAAATTTTATGACGATTATATTGAAAGAGATGGCGAATCACTTTTACTAAATTACGACTTCGATGAAAAGTAGTTGTTCTACACCAAAAAATTTGTAGACAAATTTGGTCAGTACAAGTTTACAAGTTCTGACGAAGAAAATCTAAAGAACATTCGTGAGTATTCTTCATTAATCTTACATGAACTTTCTCATTTATTGGGGATTGGTCAAGCCAAATCTAAAGACCCAATATCTTCATTGTTTTCCCAGCTTCTTTTAAGTCAAATGTTGACTGAAGCTCATATCTGCGAAGGCTTTCATAAATCAGTACCATTTTCAATTGCTATAAATCCTCAAACAGAAATGAGCTTTCTATTTGCTAATACTAGGCTTAAGGATTTTATGGGCATACAGCACCAAGAGGTCTTAGAAAACACCTTGCTAGGTTCTGAGCACTGGATGTTAGGAGACCAGTTTCCTTTTTTCGATCTAAAGGGTGATAACGCAGCAGGTGCTGTCGGATTATCTATTTTAGAACAACTTGCACCAGAAATTGGGGTTCAAGATCGATCCGCTTATGACATTATCGAGTTTTTACAAACACTGGAATTAGACGCCCAACCAAAACTAGTCTTTTGGAGCTTTGAGCAGGGTGTAGCTAGTTATGATTATAGATCAAGCTACCACAATGTTGAAACCAACTTGAATGGCGAAATTTCCCGTGGTGACGAAAAGATTCAGGAATCAGGCGAAATAGTTTTTAGCAAAAATTTTAAGAACGTGGCCGAGCAATCTTTGCAAGTAAGCGTCACCCACGACGGTGCGGAAAATGAAGACCAAAGCGTCTATGTTCAACTTAGCTGTCAAAAATTTGTTAATACTTTTAACTTTAATGACTTTAAAGTTCTAAATGACTCAACACCTATTAATTTGCAGCGTGATCTTAACAAGCTTTCTTTGAAAGCAGTGATATCACAAAAGATGAAAATGCAGAACTGTGACAGACCACAAGATGATAATCAAAGAATATTTTGTGCCAGTTTCCAAAATGTTCTGGATTCAAATAATTAAAACCTAGATGAATCTTCCACAAGCCCTAATTTTTTAAAAGTAAGTCCAAAATCTTAAGAAGTAAAACATGATTATACCTGGTCTTTTACAGTAACAAAATATCCAAAACTATTAGATGTTTTAATTAATAGTCTTGAGCTTTTTATTTTTTTCCTAAGATGTGCAATGTGGCTATCAACTGTTCTTTCTGTGATCGACAAATTGTTCCAGACAGATTCCATTATTTGCTGTCTAGAAAACACGCGGTCCATCTTTTGTGTCAAATAAGACAAAATTTTCATTTCTATCGCAGTCAAGCTAATCTCAATTTTTTTATCTTTTACAACCATAAATACTTTTTGTTTTTGAAAATCTAAAATCAAATCTCCTACGTATCTTGTATCTAGTGGTTCTGATATTTTTTTTAGTCGAGCGTTCAGCCGTATTTCCAATTCCAAGGGGTCAAATGGCTTTGCAATAAAGTCATCAGCACCAAGTGCAAACGCCATCATCTTCTTAGATATATCTTTTTGAGACGAAAGTATGAAAAACGCCGTATTAGAAAAAAAACCGTCTTTTTTCGAGATTCGCTCAAGTACCCTTAAGCCATCACCATCTTTCAATTGGATGTCTAATAGTACAGCATCGAAGGACTCGCTATCTAAAATCCTATTAGCGGATTCTACGCTATCAGTCACTTTAACATTAAAAAATCTTAGGCTTTCGATAACTAAAGTTTGTATCACAAGGTCGTCTTCTATGCATAAAACCGATTTCATACTTATGACCTCAACAAAAAAAACGTGTTTGTGAACTAGACCTTTTATGGAAATAACTCCATATTTTTTACATCAAACTGTCATCTTACAGGTCGATCATATACTTGAGTCTACAACAAGGAGGACCCATGAACCAAGTAAATTATGACAACTACGACTATGACGACTTCACAGAAATAGAAGACATGCTGACATCAGATACACCACTTTACGACATGCTACAGGTGCAGAAACTATTAAGAAAAAAAATATTAAATGAACACAGAAGAATTTTGGTGGTCGAAGACGACCCTGTTTTTGAACCTGTATGGGAACACATAATTGCTAGCGTTGATCCCAAAATAGAGTTTTCTTGGGTCTCTACACCAATACAAGCCCAAGAACTGATTCATCGGTCAAACGAAGAAGGAAAGCCTTATGACTTAATTATAAGTGATATTTATTTATCTTCTACAATTACTGGAATTGATTTGTGGAACAGGTTTGGTAACGAGAACAACTTTTTATTGATTTCAAGTATAGATAACTACAAGATTATTGAACAGGCAAAAAATGTTGGTAAAACTCCGCCTCCATATATTCAAAAGCCTTTAAATGAAAAACAGTGTGCTTCGGCTGTAAAAAGCCTAATTAACCCAGAGGACTAAACTTGCGTAAAGCCATAAATAAAATGTCCCTAAAGCTAAGTATCTCAAAGTTGAGCACAAAGTATATGGTAGTAGTATCAGTGGCTCTGCTTCTGCTGTGCTTGGCTTTAGGGTCTGCCCTGCAAGCCTTTTCACATGTAAAAAAAACTATCTCTCAGCGGCAGAATTTGACAGAGACAAATAACGTTGTTTACAGTTTGCTAATAGATTTGGGCCAAGAAGACATTTTCATCACTTCTGAAGATGATAAATTTAAAGAAACCAAGAACCTGTCTATCTACCAGATTTCTAAGATACTTAACTCTTATTCCGAGCAGATCAAGATTGAAGAGCTTTCAGAATTTAATGACCTGGCTAAGCGTTACGTTGAGTCCAGTTACTTAAAGCGCAGAAAGATAACTTACAGACTACAAGTAGAAGCTAAAAAAATTCTTTCAAAATTAAGAGACAAGATAACAGTTTTAACTTCTGAGATCGAAGAGGAAATGCAGTCGATTATCTTGACGATAACATTAATATTGTCTTTTTCTGGTATATTTATGCTTTTTTCAATTTTTTACAATTTCGTTGAACGAAAAAGTTGGAATCAATTGATTAAAGAAACAACAGCAGCCAAAAGCACTGCTGAAAATCTTCTAAATTTAAAAACACAATTTTTAGCCACTGTTAGTCACGAGGTTAGAACACCTCTAAACGGAATTATCGCTACAGCTGAAGTCTTAGATACTAACAAAAGTTTAGATGAAGACGCTAGATCGATGTGCTCGATCATTCAAAATTCTGGTAATACCTTACTACGAATTATAAACGATATTTTGGATTATTCGAAAATAGAGAGTGGTAACTTCGATTTTAACTTTGATAGCTTCAAAATAAAGAATTTGGTTAATGAAGTCGTTATGGCAAATAAGCACCGGGCACTGAAAAAACAAATAGATCTAAAAATTACCTTCAAGGATTTAAGGTTTGACAGTGTGATAACCGACCGAGACCGGCTGGCGCAAGTTCTTTACAACGTTATCGGAAATGCTATTAAATTTACTGATCACGGATCAGTAAATTTAATAGTTGAAATTTTGGACATAGATAAAAAGCAATTCTTAAGCCTAAAAGTAAAAGACACAGGGATTGGAATTAGAGACAGTGAATGCGATAAAGTTTTCACCCCTTTTATTCAAATACAGTCTCAAGGCACATCTGGTGAGCCAGGATCTGGGTTGGGACTTTCGATCAGTAAAAAAATCGTAGAAAGGTTAAAAGGCGAGCTGTCTTTTAAGAGCTACTATGGAATAGGCACCGAATTTACAATTCAAATACCTATTCAGAAAGGCAAAGAAAACACAAACGAAATATTCTCGCAAAATAATTCTAGTTTACAGATTTGGAATAAAATAGATATTCAAGCTGCCAAGGACTTAGCCCAAGCGCCAAAGTTGATCTTCATCGCGGAAGACAATCCAACTAATCAAATTGTTATTAGTACTATGCTAAAAAATGAAGACGCAAGGCATATTCTTTTTTCAAATGGGAAAGAGCTACTGGAGGCACTCGACACCACTCTTCCAAGGTTCATCCTAATGGATTGTCAAATGCCAGTTATGGATGGCTATGAAGCAACTCAGTTAGTAAAACAGAACTTTCCTAACATACCAATAATAGCTATGACCGCAGATGCAACCGAAAAAAATCAGGACTTATGCAAATCTATAAACTTTGATGGGATTATGATAAAACCATTAAGTATTAAGGCCGTGAATGATTTACTAGTTGAGTATGGTCTTACTACTGCAAAGAATGATATTAGAAACTTAGTAACTGCTAAATCCTCGATTTCTGTTCCACTTACAGGGATTCCAAAATCAATATCTCGACTTAGACGAAAGGTTTGGTAAAGACAAGCGAATCAAGATTATCAGTGCATTTACTGAACAGATTCAGAATCTTGACTTTGAAC
>CAWDNU010000003.1:0-397484 GCA_963803705.1 uncultured Pseudobdellovibrionaceae bacterium
GAGCTTTGAGCAGGGTGTAGCTAGTTATGATTATAGATCAAGCTACCACAATGTTGAAACCAACTTGAATGGCGAAATTTCCCGTGGTGACGAAAAGATTCAGGAATCGGCGAATGGTTTCACGAAAAATTTTAAGAACGTGGCCGAGCAATCTTTGCAAGTAAGCGTCACCCACGACGGTGCGGAAAATGAAGACCAAAGCGTCTATGTTCAACTTAGCTGTCAAAAGATTGTTAATACTTTTAACTTTAATGACTTTAAAATTTGAAATTAACTGGAACACCTACTTTAATTTGCAGCGTGATCTTAACAAGTTTTCTTCTTTTGAAAGCAGTGATATCACAAAAGATGAAAATGCAGAACTGTGACAGACCACAAGATGATAATCAAAGAATATTTTGTGCCAGTTTCCAAAATGTTCTGGATTCAAATAATTAAAACCTAGATGATTTTTCCACAAGCCCTAATTTTTTCAAAGTAAGTCCAAAATCTTGAAGAAGTAAAACATGATTATACCTGGTCTTTTACATAACAAAATATCCAAAACTATTAGCAATGTCTTATTAATATCTTAGCTTTTATTTCTTTCCTAAGATGTGCAATGTGGCTATTAACTGTTCTTTCTGTGATCGACAAATTGTTCCAGACGAATTCCATTATTTGCTGTCTATAAAACACGCGGTCCCATCTTTTGTGTCAAATAAGACAAAATCTTCATTTCTATCGCAGTCCAAGCTAATCTCAATTTTTTTATCTTTTCTACAACCATAAATACTTTTTGTTTTGAAAATCTAAAATCAAATCTCCTACGTATCTGTGTATCTAGTGGTTCTGATATTTTTTAACGAGCGTTCAGCCGTATTTCCAATTCCAAGGGGTCAAATGGCTTTGCAATAAAGTCATCAGCACCAAGTGCAAATGCCATCATCTTCTTAGATATATCTTTTTGAGACGGAGCTATGAAAAACGCCGTATTAGAAAAAAAACGTCTTTTTTCGAGATTCAGCTCGAGTACCCTTAAGCCATCACCATCTTTCAATTGGATGTCTAGAATAGTACAGCATCGAAGGACTCGCTATCTAAAATCCTATTAGCGGATTCTACGCTATCAGTCACTTTAACATTAAAAAATCTTAGGCTTTCGATAACTAAAGTTTGTATTACAAGGTCGTCTTCTATGAATAAAACCGATTTTCATACTTATGACCTCAACAAAAAAAAACGTGTTTGTGAACTAACCTTCTCGAGATGGAAATAACTCCATATTTTTTACATCAAACTGTCAGTCTTACAGGTCGATCATATACTTGAGTCTGACAACAAGGAGGACCGATGAACCAAGTAAATTATGAGACGACTTACGACTATGACGACTTCACAGAAATAGAAGACATGCTGACATCAGATACACCACTTTACGACATGCTACAGGTGCAGAAACTATTAAGAAAAAAAATATTAAATGAACACAGAAGAATTTTGGTGGTCGAAGACGATGGTTTTGAACCTGTATGGGAACACATAATTGCTAGCGTTGATCCCAAAATAAGACTTCTTGGGTCTCTGCACCAATACAAGCCCAAGAACTGATTCATCGGTCAAACGAAGAAGGAAAGCCTTATGACTTAATTATAAGTGATATTTATTTATCTTCTACAATTACTGGAATTGATTTGTGGAACAGGTTTGGTAACGAGAACAACTTTTTATTGATTTTCAAGTATAGATAACTACAAGATTATTGAACAGGCAAAAAATGTTGGTACAAGTCCGCCTCCATATATCAAAAGCCTTTAAATGAAAAACAGTGTGCTTCGGCTGTAAAAAGCCTAATTAACCCAGAGGACTAAACTTGCGTAAAGCCATAAGTAAAATGTCCTAAAGCTGAGTATCTCAAAGTTGAGCACAAAGTATATGGTAGTAGTATCAGTGGCTCTGCTTCTGCTGTGCTTGGCTTTAGGGTCTGCCCTGCAAGCCTTTTCACATGTAAAAAAAACTATCTCTCAGCGGCAGAATTTGACAGAGACAAATAACGTTGTTTACAGTTTGCTAATAGATTTGGGCCAGGAAGACATTTTCATCACTTCTGAAGATGATAAATTTAAAGAAACCAAGAACCTGTCTATCTACCAGATTTCTAAGATACTTAACTCTTATTCCGAGCAGATCAAGATTGAAGAGCTTTCAGAATTTAATGACCTGGCTAAGCGTTACGTTGAGTCCAGTTACTTAAAGCGCAGAAAGATAACTTACAGACTACAAGTAGAAGCTAAAAAAATTCTTTCAAAATTAAGAGACAAGATAACAGTTTTAACTTCTGAGATCGAAGAGGAAATGCAGTCGATTATCTTGACGATAACATTAATATTGTCTTTTTCTGGTATATTTATGCTTTTTTCAATTTTTTACAATTTCGTTGAACGAAAAAGTTGGAATCAATTGATTAAGAAACAACAGCAGCCAAAAGCACTGCTGAAAATCTTCTAAATTTAAAAACACAATTTTTAGCCACTGTTAGTCACGAGGTTAGAACACCTCTAAACGGAATTATCGCTACAGCTGAAGTCTTAGATACTAACAAAAGTTTAGATGAAGACGCTAGATCGATGTGCTCGATCATTCAAAATTCTGGTAATACCTTACTACGAATTATAAACGATATTTTGGATTATTCGAAAATAGAGAGTGGTAACTTCGATTTTAACTTTGATAGCTTCAAAATAAAGAATTTGGTTAATGAAGTCGTTATGGCAAATAAGCACCGGGCACTGAAAAAACAAATAGATCTAAAAATTACCTTCAAGGATTTAAGGTTTGACAGTGTGATAACCGACCGAGACCGGCTGGCGCAAGTTCTTTACAACGTTATCGGAAATGCTATTAAATTTACTGATCACGGATCAGTAAATTTAATAGTTGAAATTTTGGACATAGATAAAAAGCAATTCTTAAGCCTAAAAGTAAAAGACACAGGGATTGGAATTAGAGACAGTGAATGCGATAAAGTTTTCACCCCTTTTATTCAAATACAGTCTCAAGGCACATCTGGTGAGCCAGGATCTGGGTTGGGACTTTCGATCAGTAAAAAAATCGTAGAAAGGTTAAAAGGCGAGCTGTCTTTTAAGAGCTACTATGGAATAGGCACCGAATTTACAATTCAAATACCTATTCAGAAAGGCAAAGAAAACACAAACGAAATATTCTCGCAAAATAATTCTAGTTTACAGATTTGGAATAAAATAGATATTCAAGCTGCCAAGGACTTAGCCCAAGCGCCAAAGTTGATCTTCATCGCGGAAGACAATCCAACTAATCAAATTGTTATTAGTACTATGCTAAAAAATGAAGACGCAAGGCATATTCTTTTTTCAAATGGGAAAGAGCTACTGGAGGCACTCGACACCACTCTTCCAAGGTTCATCCTAATGGATTGTCAAATGCCAGTTATGGATGGCTATGAAGCAACTCAGTTAGTAAAACAGAACTTTCCTAACATACCAATAATAGCTATGACCGCAGATGCAACCGAAAAAAATCAGGACTTATGCAAATCTATAAACTTTGATGGGATTATGATAAAACCATTAAGTATTAAGGCCGTGAATGATTTACTAGTTGAGTATGGTCTTACTACTGCAAAGAATGATATTAGAAACTTAGTAACTGCTAAATCCTCGATTTCTGTTCCACTTACAGGGATTCCAAAATCAATATCTGACTTAGACGAAAGGTTTGGTAAAGACAAGCGAATCAAGATTATCAGTGCATTTACTGAACAGATTCAGAATCTTGACTTTGAACTTAATGAAAAAGTAAAAACTAAGAATTTGGGTGATTTAAAAAGAGTAGGGCATAAGTTAAAATCCTCTTGCCAACTTATAGGAGCAGAAAAATTCTGCGAACTTTTTACCGAGTTAGAAAAGTCTGATGACTTTGAGCTGTCAAAAAAAATCACTGCCGAAATCATAGCAGAAAAGAAAAACGTTTCTAAAATTCTTATCAAGGCAAATTCTTAATTTTATCTATTTTGAATGTTCAATTATTTGTATATTGGCAGTGTCATAGTCTTTAGATTTTAAAGTAGAGATGATTTTCTTAAGCACATCAGCTTCCATGTGCTTACTTCTGGACATTATCCAAAGATAACTTTGATTTGGAACTCCGACAGCTGTCCATTGATAATCTGGGTCAATTTCCATAATTATATAGTCAAATTTAAGCGGCCAGAAGGGCTGCACGCTCCAAAAAGAATTTGATTCTTTATCTTTAAGCCATGCTTTTTGCTTAATAGTTTTTTTCGGACCATCCAGCGCATTTTTATTGTAAGTAAATGTAATATCTATGCGTTTTCTAGATTTGTTCCATTTGTAATGCTCTAAAGAATTATAAGCGCCTTTTTCAAAGTATGTGGTGCGACCAGCGATAACAAACCATTCACCCATAAATCTTTCTAAATCCAATTTTTCTACGGTATTCATGTATCCTCCTGAAGCGCAGCTTGTAAGTATTAACAACAGCATATTGCAAATCCAATATTTCATTTAATTAGCCTAACCTTTTCACCCGGGGCAGGTTTGTTAGCGTAGGGTCGCTTTTCTATTATTTCAGTTTCATAGTAGGTGTCCAATCCGCTTAAAGCCACCGTGCCTAGCTTCTGATAATTTAAGCTACCGTCTTCTTGTATCAAATCAGATTCACATTGAATAAATAAAACCTCTCCGATTACAATTTCTGTTCCATTAGCTTTTATATGGTGATGTTCTACTAATTTCATGGCTATTTTAACTTTGGCCTCTTTGACAAATGGCGCATAAAAATCACTTATATACTCTTCGCTCAGACCGACTCTTAAAAATTCAGACTGGTTTTTGGGGTACTTAGCACTTGTTTGATGAGCTTGTTTGTAAAAGCTTTGGTCCACATGGTTAATAGTAAAAAAACTATTTTCCATAATATTCTCAAAAGTCTGTCGGGGTGTCTTATTGGGCCGAAAATTAAAACTTATCAAGGGCGGGTTCGAGCCCACATGACAACAAGAGCTAAGAATAGCAAGGTTCGGATACTTCACAGTCTGGCCGTTAGCGGTGCCCACTAAATTGACCGGTTTGTAGCCGGTCAAACTGTTGATCAACTGGACCCGGTAGCGCTTTTCCATAGCATCTATATCAGTTCTTAAAATTAAAGACATATGAATATCTTACATACAACTTAAGCCATTCGACATAGATCTTTTCATTTGATTTTTAAAATCAAACAAGGGCTAAATTTAAAGTGTTTTTTAGCTCAGTTATTGCTATAAATTTAAGTAATGTCTGTCCCATCGCTAAAATTTTTAATAGCATCTTTACTAAAGTCTAACGAGTCGGATTTTAACCGTCATTCTAAAGCTAAGCCGCCAATCAAGTCGTTAATTGGCAGCTTGTTCCTACACATTTTAGTAGTGTCTTTGATTTTTGGCACTGCTCTTTTTAAGCGAAGTAAGCCAAATCTAATAAATACTATGGATGCAGATCTTGTAGATATTGAATTCACTAGATTGGATCAAGATCTGAATTTTAAAACAAAAACAGCACAGAAAAAGAGTCAAAAAAAAGTTGTAAAATCTGTTTCAAAAACTAAGCGCATAGCAAATCTAGAAAGTGACATGGCTATTAAGAATATTGCAAAAGCTGCGTCTACTCGTGTAGTTGAAAAAAACCAAGAACCTGTAGGTAGAGAGGACACCGAATTAGCTTCAGAGTCGGGCGAGAGCTCAGAATTATCAAGTAAAGTCAAAATGAGCTATGACCAGTATTTGGTGTCCTACATAAACAAATACAAAACTTATCCCAGAATCGCAGAGCGCTTGAAGCAACAGGGTGTCGTATTATCAAAAATCGTAATTTCTAAAGAAGGAAAGCTTAAAAATATAATTATTTCTAAATCTTCTGGATTTAGCTCACTTGATCAAGGAACTATCAGTCTTATTAAATCGTTAGCACCATTTAAGCCCTTACCAGGTCAATTTAAATCCGAATATAAAGTTAGTATTCCTATCGAATATATTTTAGCCGGTTCCTAAATTCTGTCGAAGTTCAATTTAATATTTCGTTATTTTAATTTATATCTTATAGCTGTCAAAAATCTCGGACAGGCTTTGTCACTCGACTTGCGTTCGCAAGTTTTTGTGTCAAAGAACTCGTTTTTGACAGCTATAAGATATAAATTAAAATAACGAAATATTAAATTGAACTTCGACAGAACTAGACAATCAATGCACAAGGAAGATAAAGCAGGCACCTAAAATAACGCCCAAAAAGCCGTGTTTATCTTTTAAAGAGGCTGGTACCAAATGTCCGAAAGACACGTAAAGCATAACTCCAGTAACTAATGGCAAAACATAACTTTCAAAATCCAGAAGGTGCGACGCAAATAAACTAACGATAGTCCCAGCAAAAATAGCTAAACCTACCAAAGCTGCATTTTTGTAAGAAGAGCTTTTGTTGAATCCTCCAGAAAGACCGATGCTAACCACTAGACTACTTTCTGCGATGGTGTGGACTAGAAAACCTATCGTTACAAGCAGTCCAATACTGTTATTCATCATGAATCCTGCTGTTATTTCAATTCCATCAAAAAAAGCACAGACTAGGATACAACCAATAGAGGTACAGGCCGCGTGGTGGGAAATTAAGTGCTTTTGATCCGGTGCTTCGTGATGGTGGTGGCACTCTGTGGAAACCTCCTTACCAAAAATAAGAGGCGCTAAGTGATCCTCAGAGGCTTTAATTATTAAAAAACCTAAAAAAATTAAAATCGCTTTCAGCGGATTGGGGTTTGCATATATCCGCGGTAAAAATTCAACCAAAGTAATTCCGATCAGCAGGCCACCACCAACCGCCACTAAAAAGGGAAGGTAGGGTTTAAAAAAATCATGATTTTTAGCGACTAAAAGCCCTAAGAACGTAGAGCAAATCGCTACAAAAAGACCAATAAAAAACACACTTAACAATGTAAGCTCCTAAAGAATTTCTGACTATAGTGGTGTTTAGATCTTATTGCAAATTTTTGCATCAGAGAAATGTTTTCATGGTTGTGATTAAATCAAGTCTTGCGCCGGTTTTCTTAGATCTCACTACTCTGACCTTACTAAAATTTAAAGACCTAAGGTTGAATGACTTGAAAAAACTAGAAAGTATATTTAAGACCAAGCTGTATGGCCCTTGGTTGGCCAGGGCGAAGTCCGAAAGGACGTGCTGCCACTGCATATTGGGCATCAAATAAATTACTGACTTTGGCATTAATTTTTAAGTCATCACTAACCTTGTAAAAACCGACTAAATCCGTAAAAGAAAATCCGTCAATTTGCACGCGGTTTTCGCTTACACTTTGATCAAAAACTTTGGATTGATAAGTGTAGGAAAGTTCAGAACCAAAATTTTTAAAGTTGGCGCCCACCGAAATAGTGTACTGAAGTTCTGGTATGTAGGGTAATGGGTCACCACTTTGAACTTGGCCTTGACCCCACTCTGGCGAAGTTGATTCGAAGGCGGAATCAAATGTGGCATTCAGGTAAGTTA
Source organism: uncultured Pseudobdellovibrionaceae bacterium (assembly GCA_963803705.1). Lineage (GTDB taxonomy): Bacteria > Bdellovibrionota > Bdellovibrionia > Bdellovibrionales > UBA1609 > JAMLIO01. The sequence continues at coordinate 7,560 of CAWDNU010000003.1, forward strand.
AATTTAGTCCAATCGGAGTATAAATTGATCCTACAAAAAAACCTTTGGCCATTCCTGCCTCAAAACCATAAATGTTTGCTGCCCCACCGTTAAAAGCTTCTCCGGTGCCAGAGGTGCAACCACCAGATACGGTGCAGGTTCCAGTAATATTTTGGTAATCGGTATAAAAAGCAGTTGCATCAGCTTGTAGCAGGATGTCCTGATTTAGATACTTAAATAAAAGCTCATAATTATTAGCTGTTTCGTTAACTTCGTCGCCACTACTTGATAGACCCGCAAGCGAGGCTGCGCGGTTGTAACTAGTTCCAATGGACATTTGGCCAGTTAATCTTCTAAGGATCGATATGCCGGGAATGACAGCCAGGTTCGAGCTATTAGAATCGCTTGCTGGATTCAAGTTATTTTCAAAATCGTAGTTCACTGATTCTAGTCTAAGCACTGGTGTAAAGATTAATGATTTGTAAGTTACCTTTGTCAGCGAAGAAAGCGTAAAAGCAGAGGTGGTTTGGGTTTCTAAGCTAGTTTGCTGTGAAGGATCACCTACTGCAAAAAGTTCGCCGCCTGACATCTCAAAATTATTAGAAGTCTGGTCCCTAAAAATTTGGTCCTGATGCGCGCGGGCAAAGAGTTCTGGTTCGATCTTCACTAAACCCGATTTTAATTTTATTTGAAACTCGTCAGTGTATTTGGACTGCAAGCCTTGGCTATAGAATACCCGGTGGTTGTTCGCAAGCAGTAGCTCTCCATTAGAGCCTACTTCAGCAGAGTCTCTATTTCCGCGCAAAATATCATAAAAAATTGGTTCAGAAGAAGGGTCATTCAGAATTTTTGTGAACGCGCGGTTAGGGTTAGGGTCTCTGAACCTATCCAAACGGCGCCAGGTTCGGTCGAAATTTTGTCTGTAAGCCACAGTCTCGATTAAGCCAGTGTTTGAAACCTGAAGGTTGTGCCTGACCTGATAGGTTTGATGATTCCAACTCATATTGTCTAGTGCAGACGATGAGTATCTTCTAAATGGATTTAAGTTAAAGTCTTGTCTTGAAAGTCCTAGGTAAGTTTCGTTCGAGTCTTCAAATGAAAGACCTAGTCTAAATTCAAGATTTTGAATATAATTTCCTTTAGAAATATCCCATCTGATTTTTGTTAAAAAATCTGTTTTGTTTATGTCTGTACTGGCACCACCATCGATTGTCTTAAAACCATCAGACATAATATGTGAACCCTCAACCAAATAACCACCAAAAGGTAGTTTGCCTGAAAAGCCAACTTTAGTATTTAGAGTATTAAATGACCCGTAGGTAAGTTGCGAATAATTAAGCCTATCTTTTTCTGTGATCGAAGGGGTGACATAGTTTATAGCGCCGCCAACCGAATTAGGACCAATGTGGCTGGCTGAAAAACCTTTGAATATATCAAGGCGCTCGACGTGATTCATATTAGGTGTGTAATATGCAGCTGGTGCTGAGTAAGGGGCTGGGCCAATTAAAACACCATCCTCTAAAATTACAATTTTTTTTGAGCGATCAGGATTCGTACCCCGAAGACCGATATTGGGTCTAAGGCCTAGCCCATCTTCCTCGCGAACATAAACGCCACTAACTTGCTTTAAAGCTCGGTTGATATCTGTAAACTGGTAAAGCTCGAACTTTTTTTCATTCACAGTTTGACCAGTAAATCCACGATCGACCTGATCCGCACTGTCACCAAAAACAACAATGGGCCGAAGAGATTTTTCTTCAGCCCGAACAACACTAATTTGTAGAATTATAAAAAAGAATATCAAAAACTTAAGATTCATTCTAATCAGCATCACCCTGATAGACTAGCGGAGCATTCAATTGAAGAGCCGGAAAAAAATCAGCCCGAATTGTCTGAGTAAGCTTGCGGATTTTTCGCTGCAAGGTGCAAACGGGAACTAATTCGTTTTTATCGGTGGAGTCTTCACACTCTTTAACCGGAGCAGCACTGACAAGTTCATTTAATGTACCGAATTGGCTGACTTTATCTACGTACTTAGTTAGCTCATCAGTTTGATTTGAAAGATCGACATAGATATCTTTAAAACCTTGGTTTGTTAAGTAAGCTCCTAAACCACCTTGATCTAATATTTGTGAAAAGCCTAAAAATTGCATCTTCAAAGCATTTAAACCTGTTTGGCTCCACTTATGTTCAATATTTTCAACACACTTTCCAGACTGATCCAGGCAGTCCTTGTGAAGGCCCAATGGCTTTCCTAATTGAACATCTTTGGCGTTTTCCAGCATGGTAAAAAACTGATCAGTGATCTCGTTCAATACGGATTTGAAGCTTTCAAAATTAGAGCCGTCTATCATTTTAGCAGTGTAATTTGAACCTGCCACATCCCACGCCTGATTCAAAGTGTGAGCTTGGTCTAAAACATCATTTGCTGCTGCCAGTGCTAGGTTACACATATCTTTTGTTTTTTCAGCGGTGCTCAATCTTAACCATTCGTGGACTTTTTGAAATCGCTTATTTCTTTGATTACAATCTGTAGAATCAAGGTCCTTAAACAGTCCAAATTCAACAGCCATCATGCCTTTGCTGGTATAAAGCGAAGAGGCATCAAGCTGCCCACTGCTTTTAACGGCAAGCATTTCCATGTGCATTCCACACTCGTAGGCTAGCGGCCAGCTGTAAATGTTGTTGGCAAGCTCTCTTGAATTGCTGTAAATCGGACCGAATGGGGCTGTAGACATTTTGTGGTACGCACCCATGGTTTCTGTCCAAGCTTGGCGAGCTTCATATTTTAAGTCACTTGTGAATTCAGCATCGACTGAACTTGATGACAGGATGTCACAGTAAGTTCCAATTTTTTCGACCATTGAACTAGCTTCTGTCAAAAAATTTTTAGCCGTAGGGGCGTAATATTGGACGCCTAACTGTGCCAGTAAAGCCCCCAAATTAAGATTTTTGGGACTTATTTCTGAGTTGGCTTTAGATATTAAACCTTTGATCTCTTGATCGCTTATTTTTTCAGAAGAAGACTTTGAGGCCCCCAACCATCCAAAACATAAAAAGGCTATAAGCAGTAGTAGATGTTTCAATTAAGAACTCCTTAGTTGTAATTAACATCTTTGGCCAACTCATTGGCCAAATCTAAATTGTCGCCAATTTCTGACCAGATTAGTGGACTTGTCTTAAATTCACCCCAAATTTGAACTAAGCTTTGGGAATTTAAATTCTTTATAACTGGATATGCGAATTGCGAATAAGATATTTGGAGTTGAGCTTTTTCAGTCAAAAGCATCTCTACAAAACGCTCAGCCAAATCTTGGTTCTGAGTGGTCTTTAACAAAGCAACCCCGTAACCATTTACATGTACACCACCATTTTCTTGGTCTAAAAACTTAAGTTCTACATTAAATTTGGTGCCTTCAGCCTGGGCTTTTGCATATTCTCTGGCTAGATAGTAGTGATTGACCAGTCCAACTTCACACTCTCCGGAATTTAATGCGTTTAAAATCAGACCATCTTTTGAATAAACCGGCGCGGCTAGATTGTTAACCCATCCTGCCATTATTTTCCTTGCTTTTTCCTGACCATGTTTTGTCACTAAGTAAGCAATTAATCCCTGGTTATAACTGTTAGAACTTGTGCGTAAGCAAATTCGGCCAGCCCACTCTGGCGAAGCTAAATCCTCGTAAGAGTTTATAGAGCTAACATCCACATTTGATCCGTAGGCTAATGTGCGCGCTCTAAAGGTTAAGCCAATCCAATTTAGGTCTTTGGTGTCCATCATACCTTCTTTGATTTCACTGAAAGCAGATAACGGGTTGAAGGATTTAGTGAACCCTTGCTTTTTGAGCTCAGTTAAATAAACCAAGTCTTTAGCAATTATTAAGTCGGGCTTCACAGAATTCTTACCAGACAAAATATCGGGCTGATTGTAGTATTGTAGACGCGCTAAATTATCATCAAACTTTTGATCCAAAACTACTACTTCCACTCCGTACTGAAGCTTAAAATCGTCAACTAAGTTAGAGTGTAGTGAAAATCCTTCAGACAAAATTGTGAGTTCAGCGCTGTTGTTAGCGTTGGCATGACTGCTCACAAGAAGTGCAATTAAAATTAAAAACTTAAACATAGGTATCTCCTTAGTGCCCTTTAACAATTTACTGTTCAGGCTGGTTAAATAAAAATGAAAATTTATACACAAATCTTCTTAATATAGTGCTTATTCTTAGGGTGAGTGACAAAAACTGTCTATTAAAAGCTGAAAATTATTCTTAATTGAAAAGTTGTTGATCAGCCAAGTGATTAGGTATTGATCATAGCTTTGTTGGGCACCTGTAATTTACAAAATGTTTAGACACATCAAATCACGGCACAGTAATTGATACGTTTGATTTTATCTCTGGTTAGTGGTTAACTTGCAGATGAATTTATTAGTTCAGAATTCAATATATAAGGAGAAAATTATGAATTCATTTAAAGTAGTATTGGCAGCGTTGTTATTAGGTGCATTTTCATTAACTGTTACTGGTTGCCCAGGTAAAAAAGAAGAAGCTCCAGTTGAGCGAATGGAAGATGCTGCTGATGACACTATGGATTCAGCTGAAGAAGCTGGTGAAGAAGTAACTGATGAAGTCGACGACGCAATGTAATAGGTTTTTTACCTAAAACTAATTATTTTTAAAAAGCCTGCTAACCTGCAGGCTTTTTTTTTGTTAGAGCTTTGATATGAATTTTCTGAAAGATCTAAAAGTTTTATTTAGGGCCTATGGCCTTTTTTTGTTTATATTTCTTCTTCATAGATCGATTTTCTGGGCACTGTTTAAGAATTCTGGCTTAGACGCTAAAAACTCTGCACTTATAAAATCTTGGTGGGTTGGGGTACGTTTCGATGTAAGGGTGATTACATTATACTTGCTAGTAGGACTGCTAACGTTTTTTGTCATCCGACTAGTTTTTAAATTAGTTCCATTAAGTCTTAAAAAGCTTTCTAAATTCTATTTACAATTCCAAATTGCTTATCTGGCTTTGGGGCTACTTTTTTTTACAATAGTGTTTTGGGTAGATATTGGAAACTACCAATATTTGGAAGAGCGCCTGACCTCGAAAATCTTTGCCTTGCTATCTAGCCCTAAGATAGCATTAGGGATGGTGGCTCAAAGCTACCCAGTCTATATTATTATTCCAGCCCTTATCATAGCCATATGTCTGTTTTTATTCGTGACCTCAAGACTGATCTTTTCTATTCGACCTGAGCCCTCGTTCTTTCCTTTGGCTTTTAAATATAAATGGAAAGATGGTTTAAAATTTGTTGGTGTATTTCTTGTCATGGCGCTTTTAGTTCATTCTAAATTTTCGCAGTATCCACTAAGATGGAGCGAGGCCTATTTTTCCAAAAGTCACTTTACTAGTCAGTTTGCACTTAACCCAGTTCAGAATATTTTTGACACTTATAAATTTTCTAAGACGAACTACACCTATGAAAGTATTGAAAGCGAACTAAGGCTTGTGGCCGAAGATCTAGGCATTAAAGATTTGGACAATAAGCTTTTGGTGCGACCCCAAAAGATCAATCCTATCGCCAAGCTTCAGGGTGTTAAAAATGTAGTCGTCATTATGATGGAATCATTAGCTGCTTTTAAACTTGGGACATATGGGGCGCCCTTAAATACAAGTCCCAACTTTGACTCTTTAGCTGATGAAAGCCTTTTGTTTGAAAACTTCCATGTAATTCAAACTGGAACGGCAGCTTCTATTTTTTGTTTTATTACGGGCATCCCAGACTTGAACGAAGAAGAAACAGCTTCAAGAAACCCATTAGTTGTTGACCAGCACACAATGATAAACAACTTTAAAAATCATGAAAAATTTTATTTTATTGGTGGTGACGCAAATTGGGGAAATATTCGCGGAGTTATAACTAATAATATAGAAGATATTAACTTACTTGAAGAAAAGGATTTTAAAACTGCATCTAAAACAGATATCTGGGGAGTGTCAGACCTAGAGCTTTTTAGGCAGGCCAATGACAAGCTTAAAATTCAAAAAAAGCCATTTTTCGCCTTTATTCAGACGGCTGGCTACCATAAGCCCTATACTATTCCCAAAATAACCGATGGATTTAAGAAAAAAGTTATAACTGACAAGCAGATCAAAGATTACGGATTTGTTAGTTCAGATGAGTATAATTCACTTAGATTTTCTGATCACGCATTGGGTAGATTTGTAGAAATGGCAAAGTCATCGGATTACTACAAAAATACAATTTTTGTTGTGTACGCAGATCATGGTCTAAGATCTTATGATCAGATTCAGCTAAGTAACTTTTATAAAAAGCATTTTTTTCCCGTCTATCATATTCCTTTTTTGGTCCATTCAGCGATGTTACCCGAAAACTTAAAAGGTGCTAAAGATCCAACTTTGGGTTTTCAACCTGATATGCTAGCTACCATTCAATCAATGTTAGGAGTTGAAGGAGTAAATTCAAGCTTTGGATTAGATCTTAGATCTATTGAAGCAAAAAATCGGCAAGGCATATTTCTTAGAGGTAGCGGCGCTTATCCCGTTAGATTTTTTGATGGCGAGCGCTTGATTGAAACCAATTTAAATAATGACGGCGGCATAAAGTCATTTAAAACCGAAAATTTTTTAAGGCAACTTACAGCAATCTCAGATGAAAAGTTTCTAAATTTGGAAGAAAAAATCACCCCTCTAATTGAACAAAAGGCCAAGTTAGGTCGCGCCTACCTTAAGGCCATCAAATATAAACTAAAAAATAACCAGAAAGCAAAAGTCCAAAAGGTGAAAGGTTCCTAAGAATTGACCAAACTACAGCTATTATCTAATCAATAGTTTCTTGTTCTGCCAAAATAAGTTGCTCTTCTTGTGTAAGTATAATTTCATTTCTTTGGTATCTAGTAAATTTGTAAATGCTAAACGGTATTGTAGCAATGTATGCGAATCCAAAAATTATAAAAGCTTCCCAGGTATAAGTGGCAACGATTGAAGCTACTAAAATAATAATGACTAACCCACCTCGCACACTCTGTCTTGGAATGGAACCTAAACTTTTAAATGAAAATGTTGGTATGCTACTAGCAGCCATTAAAGAAATAATCACTGTATAAATTAAAATTGCGTACGATGGGATAAGCACTTCAACTTCTAAAAAACGGGTGTAGAAAGGCATCAAAAGCAGGGCTGCTGATGCGGGTGCTGGTGTTCCTTGAAAAAATTTTTTTCTCCAGGGGGCTGCATTTTCCTCTTCAGTTTCGACATTAAATCTAGCAAGTCTAACACAAATACAAATGGCATATGTTAAAGCGACAATCCAACCTAAGGACTTAAATTCTTTCAAAGCCCAAAAATAGACGATCAAAGCCGGAGCTACACCAAAATTTACAAAATCTGAAAGTGAATCTAATTCAGCTCCAAATTTTGAAGAGGCTTTCAGAAATCTTGCGGCTCTACCGTCTAAGCCATCTAAAATGGCCGCAAAAATGATAGCAAAAATCGTGAGTTCGAACCTTTGTTCATAAGCCATTCGAATGGCAGTTAATCCTGCACCTAAAGCGACTAAAGTAATGGCATTGGGTATTAAATACTTAGCTGGAATATTCTTAGACCTGGAAAATTTAGATTTTTTTAATTTCATAAATTTAGCCTTTGATTTTGAATAAAGGAGTTTCACCAGCCACAGCTGTTTGACCAACTAAAACTGCTATATCTACCTTATCTGGATCTGCATAAACGTCTAAGCGTGAGCCAAACCGGATCAATCCAAAGCGTTCGCCCGCGTGTAAAACGTCGTTTTCTTTACTCCAGCATAGAATACGGCGGGCCACTAAGCCTGCTATTTGAACCACACCAATTTCAATCTTTTCATTTCTTATCTGCATCAAATTTCTTTCATTATTTTCACTAGCTTTATCTAAGTCTGCATTGATAAATAATCCTTTTACGTAGTGAATACGAGTGACTTCACCTTGGATTGGCGAGCGATTGACATGACAATCAAACACGCTCATAAAAACTGAAATTCTAATCAATTGTTTATCCGGCGAAAATGTAAACTCTTCGGGCGAATCCACCAAACCAATAAAAGAAATTTGTCCATCTGCCGGGCTAAAAATTGAATTGATATCAGTGGGTGTAACTCGATCTGGATTTCTGAAAAAGTAGGCGCACCACACGGTTAAAATTATTCCGATCCAGTAAAGGTGGATAGAAAAAAGGCCTAAGCCAATTGTAATGATCGCAAAAATCAAAATAAACGGGTAGCCAGCACTGTGAATTGGTACCCAAGCTTTTTTAATTGAATCAGTAATACTCATTTGTAACCTCAGGTGCTTAATTTGATTGATATAGAATAAATACTACCGATATTTGAACCAGTCACTAATCGACTCACAAATTTCAGGATTGCCTGTTTTTTAAACCTTAAACAACCAATTAAATCAAAGCCAAAGACTTAACGAAGTCAACACCAGGCCATACCTATTAATAACTGGGACTAATATTGACCGACCAAGCACGGAGTTTAATGATGATAAAATGGTAGACCTATCCCAACTGAGTTTGGACTTTTATGAAAAAGACTTGAAAGCTGATGTCAAAAAGCCTGTAGATGTGGATCTATTAGATTTACTGCAGAACAAATTTAGTCTTAAGTCTTTTAGACCTGGCCAAGAATCAATTATAAAAGCCGTGCTAAAAAACCAAGATGTAATGGCGGTAATGCCCACCGGTGGCGGTAAATCATTGTGCTATCAGTTGCCAGCCTACGCACGGCCTGGTCTTAGCCTAGTTGTTTCACCATTGATTGCACTTATGAATGATCAGGTTAGACATTTAAAAAAATTAGGGCTTGGAGCTGGCGCACTCCATTCTAGTCTAACTGATGATGAGCGCAGACAAATTTTTCGCGAAATGAAATCAGGTATTTCCGAAGGGTATATCTTATTTTTGTCACCAGAACGAGTTCAAAAGCCAGGTTTTTCTGAATGGATAGCACAGCAGAAGATCAATCTGTTTGCTATCGATGAGGCGCATTGTGTATCTCAGTGGGGCCATGATTTTAGAAAGGAATACGGTCAACTTAAAGTTCTTCGTAAAGTTTGCCCTAAAGTTCCAATCATCGCCTTAACTGCAACAGCAACACCTCAGGTAAAATTAGATATTATTACGTCTTTAAAATTAAAGAAGCCAGCACTACACGTTTACGGATTTTATAGACCTAATTTATATTATCAGGTTGAAAAATGCGATTCTATTGAAGTCAAAGAGTACGTTCTGTCTAAAGCTATAGATCAGACCCCCGAGGGTCGTATTTTAATTTACTGTGGAACTAGAAAAAAGTGTAAAGAGTGGGCCACCTTTTTAAAACAGACCCAGAAAAAAGTTGCTTACTACCACGCTGGTTTAAGTGCAGAGAAGCGTTCAAGTTTGGAAGAGCGCTACCAAAACGGAAAAGTTCGAATTTTAGTGGCTACTAACGCCTTCGGGATGGGAATAGATCACTCCGATGTTCGCTTAGTGGTTCATACTCAAATGCCCGGGACTATAGAATCCTATTACCAAGAGGTAGGGCGAGCTGGCCGAGACGGTAAAGAATCCACCTGTTTAATGTTGTACGCTAGAAAAGACCGGGCTCTCCATGCCTTTTTTATCCGAATAGCAAAGTCTTCAGCTGCAGTTGTCTCTCATAGATGGCAAAGCTTGGATTCCGTGATGGCTTATTCCGAAAGCTACAAGTGTCGACACTTCGAGATCTTAAAGTATTTTTGTGACACCCAAAAAATTGAAAAATGTGGTCACTGCGATAGGTGTGATAAAGAATCCAGCCGAAGAGTTCATAACGATCTTCCGCCTTCAAAATTTAAATTAAAGGCCAGAAAAAAGAAACAGGTCACAAAGAAACAGCCTGCTTCGCATTTTTGAAAGGTTAAACCTAGTATATTTACGAATATTCTTTTATAAAAAGATATGATTTCAGTAGCGAGTGTTTCAAAAGCCTACCCAGGCAAGGTTTTATTTGACGATCTTTCTTTTACTATGTCCAAGGGTGAACGCCTTGGTTTAGTAGGCAGAAATGGTTGCGGTAAGTCTACTTTATTAAAAATTATAGTTGGTGAGCTTGAGCCCGATTCGGGTCAAGTCGTATTTCCGAAGGGTTATCGACTAGGTTATCTATCTCAACATTTAGATTTTAAAAAGGACACAGTTTTAGAAGAGTGTTGTGAAGAATTAGAGGTCTACGAGCAGTATAAGGCTGAACGTATATTGCAAGGCTTAGGATTTACTGATGAAGGCTTATATCAATCTCCGCACAGTTTTTCTGGGGGCTATCAACTGCGCATCAACTTGGCGAAGTGTATTTTAAGTGAACCCGATCTTTTAATTTTAGACGAGCCGACTAATTACTTAGACTTGCTGTCACTTAGATGGCTTAAAGACTATTTGCTTAACTATTCTGGCGAAGTGATATTAATCACCCATGATCAGTACTTTATGGACCAGGTGATCACGCACACACTTGGAATCTATCAGTCTGAGGGAAAAAAAATAAAAGGCCCGTCACAAAAGTACTACGATCAAGTCCACCTAGAGTACGAAATTTTAGTTAAAAGTAAGGCCAATCAAGAACAAAAAATTAAAGAGATGGAAAAATTTGTTGAACGGTTCAGAGCCAAAGCTTCTAAAGCCACCCAAGCGCAATCAAAAATGAAAGCAATAGAAAAAATTGACGTCATCGAGCTGAAAGAGTCTGAACAAAGCCTTGGTTTTCAGTTTGCTTACGCACCGACGCCGGCTAAACGTCTGCTTAAAGCAGAAAATCTTAGTTTTGGCTACAATCCTGGCGAGCTCTTGTATCAAAACTTGTCTTTTGAGTTAACGCCTAGTGATCGGATCGCTATTGTGGGGCAAAATGGTAAAGGAAAAACAACCTTGCTAAGGCAAATGGCCCAAGAGTTGAAATCTAATGAAAATGAAATTTGGTTGCACCCTCAGACTAAAATTGGCTTTTATCATCAAACTAATAAAAAAGATTTAAATTTAAAATCTACTGTCGCCGATGAAATTGCTCAAACTAACCCGTTGTTAACAATTACGCAGGTTAGGGCAATTTGTGGTGCGGTTATGTTTCCTGGGGACGATGCTCTAAAAAAAATTGCAGTGCTATCAGGTGGCGAGCAGGCTCGTGTTTTACTTGGAAAAATTTTAGCTTACCCTAATAATTGTTTGCTACTTGATGAGCCATCAAACCATTTAGATCGTGATGCTGTTGAAAAATTAGGAGACGAAATCAATAAGTTTGAAGGACCAGTTACTTTTGTTACCCATCATGAGGGGCTTTTGCATAAACTTGCGACACACCTTATTTATTTCAAAAAAGGACAGGCAAATTTCTTCATTGGCAACTATCAAGAGTTTTTGGACAAAGTGGGTTGGGCAGAAGATGAACCCACTAACAATATTGTAAAAAGAAAGTCCACTAAATCTTCGGCCGAACATCAAGCACATAGAAAACTCACTAATCGATTGAAGAAAAGTATTTCTAAGTTCGAAAACGAAATTTTGAAAATGGAAGAAAACTTAGAACAAAGTAACAAAAAGCTAGCACAGATTCTAGCTTTAGAGTCTTCAGAAAAAGATGTGCAGCTGTCGGAGCATTACAAAGCTGTGGGTCAAAAACAGACTCAACTTCAACAAAAATACTTAGACCTAGATGATTTATCTAAGCAACTAGAAAGTTTGGCAGAGTAAGGGTTTGACTAATTTAATCTTACCTATGCGAACCGAACAAGCTGATGAAATAAGAACAATAGTTCCTGGGTCAGCTTGACCTCTTTTTTTATTCCACTAAGGTGAGGTTTAATCTCTTACAGTAGGTCTCATGAATTTCACCGAACTCGCACTGAACTCTGATGTTCTTAAATCTTTAGAAAAAATTGGCTACAGCACACCAACGCCAATCCAGGAAAAAGCAATCCCAATAGTTTTAGCCAAGAAAGATCTTTTGGCTATTGCTCAAACAGGAACAGGCAAAACCGCAGCCTTCTGTCTTCCGATAATAACTAACTTAAAGTCTGCGGGCCTTAGGTCAAATTCCGGTTGTCCGCAGGTCTTGATTTTAACCCCAACTAGGGAGCTTGCACTTCAAATCCACGCCAATCTTTTAGAGTATGGTGAAAGTTTGAATCAAAAGTACGCAGTTATTTTTGGGGGAGTGTCTCAAGGAAAGCAGGTTAAAGAAATGCAAAAAGGACCTGATGTTTTGGTAGCTACCCCGGGTCGACTTTTAGATCTGATGAATCAAGGATTTATTAAACTCAAAGATGTTCAAACTTTTGTATTAGATGAAGCTGATAGAATGCTTGATATGGGTTTTATGAACGATATTAAAAAACTTTTGAAAAGTTTGCCGCAAAAGCGTCATAACTTGTTTTTCTCGGCCACCATGCCCAAAGAGATTGAATCTCTGGCTAGAGAGATTTTATTTAAGCCAGAAAAAGTAGAGGTTACCCCAGAATCTACCACAGTCGAGCGTATTCAGCAGTCCGTAATGTTTGTAGATAAACCTAAGAAAGTGCAATTATTAGTGCATTTACTTAAAGATAAAAAGTTTAAGCGAACTTTAGTTTTTGTAGAGATGAAGCATGTTGCCAATCGTGTTTCTGAAAATCTGACTAAGAATGGCATCTCTTCGATGGCAATTCACGGAAACAAATCTCAGTCCGCTAGGCAAAAAGCATTACAAGATTTTAAAGACGGAAAAGTCAGGGTTCTAGTGGCCACAGACATAGCTTCCAGGGGTATTGATGTCGACGGTATCACCCACGTGATTAATTATGAGCTTTCTAATATTATCGAAAGTTACGTTCACCGGGTAGGGCGAACCGCAAGGGCTGGCAAAGACGGGATGGCCGTGTCCCTAGTAACTGCTGATGAAAAGTCTTATTTGGCTGAAATTGAAAAAGTCACAAAGCAAAAAATAGCTATCGATGCAGACCAGCCATTTCATTCTGATCTTGCGCAAAATGCAAAAGTAGTTGGAGTAGGCAGAGCGAAAGCAACAATAGAGGCCGAAAGAAAATCAGGGCAAACACATAGGCCGCGCCGTGGGTTTAAAAGCAGCTCAAAAAAGAAAAACTCTGGAAATAATTTTTCAAAACAGAGATCTCAAGCAAAGTCATCTGCCCCGAAAAGATAAATTATGAAATTTGATAAGTATCGTATCTCTGAAGAGCTTAAAGAAAACTTAACTTCAATAGGATTTCACAAGTCCACTGATATACAGTTCAAAGCCATACCGCCAATTATGAATGGTGAAGACGTTTTGGCTATAGCTCAGACGGGAACTGGTAAGACTGGGGCGTTTTCAATCCCTGTTATCAACAGCATCCAAGAGTTCAAGCAAGCTGCCAAAGATAACAAGTTTAAAAGCGACAAGGGGAATTCAAAATTCATAAAGTGTTTGGTTTTGGTTCCAACCAGGGAGCTCACAAAGCAAATAGGTAAGGTTTTTTCGCAATTGGCAAAAAACACAAAAGTCACTAGTTACGCTGTTTACGGTGGGGTAGAGCAAGACCCTCAGATCAAACAGCTAACGGGTGGGGTTGATATACTTATAGCTACCCCCGGTCGAATGTTTGATTTAATTGCCCAAGGATTTATTGATGTAGGTAAGGTGAAAACTTTAATTTTAGATGAAGCTGACAGGATGCTTGATTTAGGTTTTATAAAAGATATTAACAGTATAAAGACTAAGCTTCCTAGGCGTCACCAAACTTTATTTTTTTCGGCGACCATTAATCCGAAAATCAAAAAATTAGCTTATTCGCAGATCAATTCCAATGCGATGCGAATTCAAGTTTCTCCGGAAAACCTTGTTTCACAAAACATTTCCCATTTTATTACTAAAGTAAAAATGGACGAAAAAAGACACCTGTTGGTCAATTTTTTAAATCAAAACTTAAAAACTAAACTTATAGTATTTGTAAGAACTCAGGTGCGTGCCGAAAGGGTCCTAAATCACCTACTAAAAAATGAAATTCAAGCTGTAAGCATTCACGGAGGCATGGATCAAAAACAGCGAGAGCAAAGCTTAGAATCTTTTGCTGCAAAAAAAGCAGGTGTGCTTATAGCCACGGACGTTAGTGCCCGCGGGATCGATCTGCCTGGAATTACCCACGTGATCAACTACGACTTGCCCGATGATCCTGAAAATTACATACATCGAGTCGGAAGAACTGGACGGGGTTTCAATAAGGGAGATGCCCTAGCTTTTTGTAGCCCAGAAGAAATTGAAAAAAGAAAAGCAATAGAGGAATTTATTCAAACAAAAATTCCAGAACTTAAAAGCACCGAGAGCGCCAAGAAAGTTCTAAAAAAAGAAATGTCTGTTTCTGAAATGCTTACTATAGAAGAAAATGCCGCCTATGGAAAAAAAAAACAAAAGACCCGCAAGCCTGATTGAAGCCAACGCCGCAGGCGCAGGTGCTTTTAAAAGCCTGATTGAAGCCAACGCCGCAGGCGAAGGTGCTTTTAAAAGCCTGATTGAAGCCAACGCCGCAGGCGAAGGTGCTTTTAAAAGCCTGATTGAAGCCAACGCCGCAGGCGAAGCTTAAGCTCAGTTACCCCAGTCGTAAAAGTTGTCAATCGAAACTGCTGTTCCTGGGGTGTCATCATCACCTAAAATAAGTGTCCAGCTATATTGAGTTTCACCCCACCGGTCACTACATGAAAATGTGTAATTTGTTAAAGATCCACCTAAGTAGTTGACCTCACCGGCTGCGATCGTCGCCGCAGGGCTTACTCCAAAACTATTAGCGACATTAGTGTTGTTTTTGCGTACAGATATGTGGGGGTCGTCAGCTCTGTTAGTGTCGCTCGACGGCAACGTGTATGTAGTCCGCAAATTTGCACCAGGTATAAAGTAAAGGCCCTCACTTTTTGGGTATTGATCTTTAAGGCCAAGTAAAAATTTGGCGGCCCCGCCATAGCAGTATTTATCTGTTGGGTTACCACCTGAACAGTCAACGTCAGTTTCATCTGAATCATTTCTAAAAGTTGCAGAATTTGATCTACGGAATTGGAAAGGAACAAAGCTAATATAGCTGCAAGTTGTTTCACTATTAGTTGAAATGGTAAACTCAATGTCACTGTAATACATCTGCAACTCTGGAATTTGTATATTGCAGGTAGCATTGGCTGCAGCGTCCGTAGGCAAGGTTCCAGATGCAATGGTGCAAGTGCCAATTGGACTAGAACCTGAATCGCTTGCCGAGTATTTAGTGCTAACCGTAAGTTCTAACGGTGAACTTGGATTAGTAGGGGCACTTCCACCACCACTACCCGCACCGGTTACTGGATCTGCTGATGAGCAGGCTGCCAGACTTAGCGCCAGTGACATTATTAAGACCATCTTTAGAATTGCATCCATAACTACTCCTTAAAACTTTTTTTACAACTGGCTGTTGATTTTATCGGACTTATTTGACATTCAATGTACTAGACTTAGCTCTTGATATGATAAACTGTTTTTTATAAAAATGTTGCAGCATACGAAAGAATTTATTTTAGTAAGGAGCCAAATTGAATCCTACAGCTTTTATTACCGGAGCGACTTCAGGAATTGGTAGGGCCACAGCATTTAGATTGGCTCAAAATAATTGGAACTTAATTCTAAACGCTAGACGCGAAGCACTCTTAAGCGAGCTTAAAAAAGATCTGGAAGATAAATTTGATACCACAGTCAAAATTTTGGCCTTCGACGTTTCAGATCGAAAGCAGTGTGAAAATGCTTTTACTAGTCATCAAGCTTTCTTCGAAGAGCTCTCTGTTCTAATTAATAATGCAGGATTGGCCCGGGGAATAGATCCTTTAGATCAGGGCTCTTTAGATGACTGGGAACAGATGATAGACACTAATCTCAAGGGACTACTATATGTAACTCGGTTAAGCTTACCTTTTTTAAAGAATAACAAAAACAGCCATATCGTGAATATAGGCTCAGTAGCCGGGCGGTGGACTTACCCTGGGGGTGGGGTTTATTGCTCTACTAAATTTGCTGTTAGGGCACTAACGGAATCCTTAAGGTTAGACTTGCATGGCAGCAACATAAGGGTGACCAATATTTCACCAGGGCTAGTACAAACAAAATTTAGTGAAGTAAGACTTAGAGACAAAGAACAAGCTGACGCTGTTTACCAAGGTTTTAAGCCACTAAGTGCAGAAGATATAGCAGATAGCATCGAATGGAGCTTATCTAGACCAGCGCATGTAAATATTCAAGAGATGGTCATTTTCCCGACTGATCAGGCCTCGGTGACTGTTGTGAATCGTAGTTAAGTTGCAGGCAATTTTTAATGAAAAAGATAGCAGATTGATCAAGCAGAATTACTTCGGTAGAGGATTTCTCTGATGAAAAAAACTAAGATCGTGGACAGTCATCACAAGGTTTTAGTACATTGGGCGGCTTACCGAAAAAAATTGGGTTTTGCTCCTCGACTTTTTTCGCTTGATCATCACACTGACACGTCCCAGCCATTTAGAAATTACGTGGGGCGCTTGATCAAAGAACAAGATTCTGGGCTAAAGAGCCAAGACAAACCTGACCAGCAACTTAAAAATCAGAACAAAAAATTTAAAGACTTACAAAATGCGCTGCTAAAGTCAGTTAAGTTCGCAAATGAAGACTCGGTAGTTAAAGCTGTTAGTTACTTAAGCAATGACGAACATATAATTACAGCCATAAAAACTAATGTGATATCCTCAGCACTTATTGTAGCTCACAATGCGCGATTAACTGATCTAAGAACCTACCTAGACCACAAAGTAATGTGCTTTCCAGTGCCAGAAGTGAGTAAGGTTAAAAACAAAGCTTGCTACGAATATGACAAAGTGATTGATTCAGTTTTTTTAGATCAAGCCATTACAAGTTTCGGTCAGACTTTAAAATTAACTAATGAATATTTAAGTTTTTCGAAACCCTTTATCCTAGACATTGATTTAGATTATTTTAACACTTTAAAATCAACTTACCCAGATGATAGTTCTACCTTTCAGTTTTTGGTGAAAAACGCAGGTTTGATAACGATCGCCACTGAACCAGAGTACGTACAGAGGTGTAGTATAGAAAAGGGCCTATCAAGCGAGATAATCTTGAATTCAATTGCAAAGCTCTTCTAATCAAAAATTTAAAGCGAATTTGCATCAGCCTATCTTTTAATTAAAAATAGTCTTTCTGCGACTTACATTTATTACCTTGAACCTAAAAAATTTTTTGCTTTTTAGACTAAGGAAACGAGACGTAGCCCTTCGTAGTTTGTGGATTCAAAATAATAACTCGGTCAGACATCTTAGCATCGGAAGAAAATTGTACCTCATAACTTCTAATGGTTTCGGGCCCTCGACAATCAAAGTTATTGTCTGTCACCAATTTAATGAAGTAGACATTGTTTTCAAACGTTAGTAACGAACTAAAGTTCTTAGGGGCACACGAGGCAAAATCGAAAGCCACTGACCCGGTTGGCTGCACAGTTAGCATTGGCGGTGGAATATCTATAATTATTTGGACATTCTGTACAACAGGCAGATTTGCAAGATCATCAGCATTTAAATTCGCCTGAGCGTAGCCAGCGCCTAAAAGTAAGCTTGCCACAATTAATATACATTTCATTCAAATCTCCTGTGTTTAAATTTTAACTTGTTAAACATTTTTTTACAGAATTAAGCTAAAATAGCAAATAAATTTTGTACAATCCGGCTGTAACGCAATCTGATCCATCATCAGGTTCTTGTTAATCTCTTTGACTTTCCACATATATTTATATTAGGTGGTTGACTAAGGATCAAAATGGGGAAAGGGCAACAAAAGTCATTTTTGAAACCTGAAAAAATCTCATCTATCTAGTTGATACCCTATTTAATTGTCATAAGGTCAAAGATCGTTAATAATAATGTCTGCTAATGTTTATTACTAATCGATTAAAAATGTATTTGAATGTGTTTGTGGCTCTATTAGTAACAGTTGTTATAGTCTATTTTCAATTTAAACCAAGTGAATCTAAAATTGAAAAAGATGACGCCGATGAAGAGGTGCTCACGAGCCTTGCGCCCGAGGTCTTGGCAGGACAACTTGCAGATGTCCTAACTGTCGAAGAAGAGTTTCCTCATAAGATTAAAAGAAATATTCCACTATACACCTATCTTGTAAATGAAGACATTTCTTCTTTGGACATCATCCAAATGGTTAGAGCTGCAAAAGCTGTTAAGAATTTATCTAGACTAATGCCGGGAACCCGCTTTCAGATATCTAAAGATAGCAAAGGGGGATTGATCGGCGCTAAGTTCAGGTTCTCAGCGGTTGAAAAGTTAGTTTTGATAAAAAATAAAGGCAATTGGGAAGCAAAAGTCGTTAATGAGCCAGTCAATATTAAACATGTTTCATATTCTGGCCACGTGAGTTCATCATTATGGGAATCGGCTCTTGAAGCAGACATGAATCCTTACTTGATCTTCTCAATGGCAGAGATCTTTGGTTGGGAGGTCGACTTCAATCGCGAAGTTCAGGTAGGCGACACATGGCGGATCACTGCAGAGCAAAAATTTGTTGGCGATCAAGCCGTAGGATGGGGTTCAGTTTTAGCTGCCGAATATGTTAACCAAGGACAAAGTCATAAAGCAGCCTTATTTCGTATGGATGATGAAGATATCGGCTATTATAATTTACAGGGCGAGAATCTAAGAAAAATGTTTTTAAAAAGCCCTTTAAAATTTGGAAGAATAACATCTCATTTTAACCGAAGGCGATTTCATCCAAGATTAAGAATAATAAGGCCTCATAACGGGGTCGACTATGGCGCTCCGATTGGTACTCCGGTAAGAAGTGTTGCCAATGGTATAGTAACCTTTGCAAGGTACGCAGGCGGAGGCGGACGGGTAGTTAAGGTTAGACATAATTCAACCTATCAGACTGCATACAAGCATTTAAGTAGGTATGGAAAAGGTATTCGTAAAGGTAAAAAAGTTCGGCAGGGGCAGATTATAGCCTATGTTGGAAATACTGGTTTATCCACGGGCCCGCACTTACACTATGAATTTTATTACAACGGTAGATATGTAGATCCTTTAAGGCAAAAGTTTCCAAGTGCAGAGCCCATAGCTAATGAATACAAGTCGTTATTTTTGAAACAGGCAAACAAATACGTTGCTTTGCTTCCAGACTGGAAAAAAAATGAGTTTAGCATGGAGCCAGAAAAAACTTGGGCTCAACATTTAGTTCCCGAAATTCGACAAAATTATTACTCTATCTTCAAGTCAGATTCTCTGGCATTTTAGTAAATTAAGTTAAAAAATTCGCAGATAATATGCTCTGACTTTACCCGCGGTGGTTTGTTCTGTACAACAGGGCTGCGTTCCAACGTAAACAGCTTGAATGTTTTTGTAGCTCAAAATAAAGAATTGGTGACTTAATATCTAGATGAATATTTAATAAAATTTAATTTTAATGTGGAATAATTGGGCAAGACCCAAAGGAGTTAAGATGGAAAAAATTCAGATTGAGTGGGGCGACCTTAAGAGAACAGAGGCTATAGAGTCTCATGTAAACGAAAAAGCTAGCAAGATACTGACCTTTGCACCAACAGCTACTGCGCTTCACGTGAACCTAAAAGTTGTAAATCCTAGACAAAGTGCCGGAGTGCCTACGCAGGCTGTGCATATGGAGCTTAGATTGCCAAATCACCAGGATGTCCGTACTGAAAAAGAGGGCGACGATATATATAAAACCATAATTGAAGCTCAAAAAGCTATTTTATCCCAAGTGAAGTCAAAAAAAGAGCAAAATCTTATTTAGTTTAGATATTTTTTGGATCCGTTTACAGGTGACTTTTTAGCAAAAAAATTTACATTTTATCCTAAGCCTAGTTCGTAAAATGGCATTCGGAAGTTGTTTAACTTTCATCACGCTAGGTGTCGGATTTAGCTAATAATTTTTTACTGTAGTAGCTTGTCAAACAAACAAGTCTACAGAGCAACAAGGAGACAATATAATGCATTTTTTAAAGATTGCCTTAGTAAGTTTAACTTTTTCTTTCTCATCGATCGCATTGGCACAGAAGCCTACGCAGATGGGCGCATCAAGTATACAGCTTCTTGAAAAGAGCATCGATGTCGTTGGTGGGTATGGCGAAGGTCACTTTTTTGATAAACCTGCAAATTTATCCGAGGAGCTGATTAACCAAGGCTTCGCGATGTTAAACCTTTTTCAGTACACTGACGCTTTTAGAAGCTTCTTATCTGCTACTAAGCTGGATAAAGACTTAGCCATTGCTCAAGTCGGTGTTGGTCTCTCTTCAATCTTTCTAGATGGAAACAATCGTTATTTTGTTGATCAAACTCTAGATTTTATCAGCAGTCACAGCCTTCAAGGTTTAGACAAAGCTTGGGCAAATATTTTCACAAGCCTTGTAACTGGCAGGGATATAAACGGTTTAAACCTTTCTGCATCACAAGCTTATCAAAATATTAAGCTTACAGCAGGAAGTAATCCAGAGACTTTAACTTTAGCAAACTGGATAACCAATACATACGATGTAGATGATCTTAATATAGTTTTGCGAACTGATCCTGACCACGCTGGCGCACTACATTATTTGTTACATCTTGCAGAGATGAGAAACGACCATCAGAGTGCGCTTGGGTATGGTGAAAGGTTAGTTGAAATCGCGACTCGCTCGGGTCATGCTCAGCATATGTATGGTCACGTTCTGCCACATTTTAACAGGTGGAATGAGGCCGATCATCAGTTTGAAATCGCCGATAAAATCCATAAAGACTGGGGCACTGAAAATGGTGTTGAGCCTTCAGAAGATTGGCACTACATGCATAATTTGGATCTGTGGTCAGTGACTAAGATGGTCATCGAGCCTAGAAAAGCTTTAGTCATCCTTGCTGAAATAAAAGATCTTAATCCTGGAGCGATCTTGGACTACATCGATTACGCGGCAGCAAGCTTACCTGTTAACGAAGACTCTAAGGTTAAAATTGATGGATTTTTAGAGCCTTTTGAAACTTACTCTACAAGCTACCGATCATACGTCTTAAGCTCTCGACTGTTTTTCGATATGATTTACCAACCCAGTCAAGTGTCTTTAGAGACAGCTTCTAAAGAGCTTCAAAAGGCTACCGATTTTAAAAATAAACAATTTTTAAACGTTTCCTTGACCCTCTTGCAAGCAAATATATCTAACGATGCTAAGCTCACAACTCAGGCAACAGATTATATGATTGCAAGTTTAGTAGCTAATTTTGAAAGGGGTGGATTTGATGGTTGGAAAGCTTCTGTCTTAGAAGCTGTAATGTACAAAAGATTTTTACAGATCTATAATTTGAAAAATGTTGAAGATCAGCTCCAAAGCGAAGTTCTGGACAGATTTATGTCACCTATAGATTAGTTTTTATATGTTCAGTCTTTGGCCTATCCCAAAGACTGAAAGTAACTGTTTTAAGTTTATAACTTTTGCATTTTACGTTCTCCTGATCTCCAGAAATTCTTTAATTTTCTGGCCCTGAATTTAGTAAGACCCATGACAATTGTATGAGCTTTTTCTTAAGTGCGTATCATCTACTGAGGCAGCTTATATTCTTTCTCTAATAGCGTTTAAAAAATTAAGCTGAAAATAAAGACAAAATTTTTCGCTTGTAACTTCTTTTAACTCGGGTCAGTAATAATCTACAAACTTAAGCTTAATCTTAAATATAAAGGTGTTCGCATATGTCAGTAAAATTTTTTGTTATTTTATCTGTATGCTCGCTTTATTTAACAGGTTGCCCATCTTCGCCTAAACGGATCTACATGACTGGTATGGCTTCATGGTACGGGGATAAGTATCACGGTAGGAAAACTGCAAATGGTGAGACCTATAACATGAACGAAATGACTGCCGCCCATCCTAAATTGCCTTTCGGCACTAGGGTCAAAGTAGTCGCACAAAATTCGAAGCGCTCTGCGGTTGTTAGAATTAATGATCGCGGTCCATTTGCGAAAAACAGGATCATTGATGTTTCGAAAGCGGCAGCCAAGAAATTAGAAATGGTCGAAAAAGGGGCTATCATGGTAAATCTACAGATTTTAAATAAATAGTATATACCATTCAAATCATGCACCGTTCTATCTTAGGGAATATAGATGCAAATGGCTCGCCTTTATTGCCTAATAAAGTAAATCTTTAAACATGAGGAGTTTACTATGAGTAATACCTTCAATTTTTACAGGCCTATTTGTAAACTGGTTGGAGCAATTTTGACTTTGGTTTTTGCGACCCTATTTTATTCAGATCTAGCCTATTCGGAAACTGCAAATCTTACCTCATCAAGGCCCACTTCATCTAATGTCACTACAAGTGAGCTTGTGACAATACCTAATGTCGATGTTCAAAAGTTTTTAGGCCGGTGGTATCAAATTGCTAGAAACCCTTTACCCTTCGAACCATTGGATTGTGTCTGTGCTCAACAAACTTTGAGTTTAAATAATCAAGGGGACATCGACGTTTATAACTCCTGCAATGTAGGTTCAACTGACGGTCCGCTGCAAGATATTTCTGGTGTAGCTTATAGTCAGAATTCGGTTACAAATTCTAAATTCACAGTAGATTTCGGCTTACCTGTTTCAGGTCAATATTGGGTTATAGCTGTAGCATCAGATTATGCCTGGGCCGTCGTCAGTGATCCAACCAAAAGATCTTTGTACATACTTTCTAAGACGCCTCAGCTTAAACTGCAGAGTTACACCAAAGCCCTAGCTGAAGCTAGTCGTCAAATTTCTTTGGAAAAACTTAAAGTGACAGATCACGATGGTTGTATCTATCCTTAAAGCTTAAACTAACCTTGTAAGAACAATATCAACAGGAATTTTAATATGAAAATAAAAAATATTCTTTTGGTCTTTCCATCGTTAGCATTTAGTTTTAGTGTTTGGAGTCAAAATTTAGCGGTGAGCCAAGCTGATTTAAGTCTTACCGATGTAGGTCATCCTGGCTCAGAAATTTACGATTTTAATCACAGCGAAAAAAAGTATAAATGTAGCAAAAGAGACGTCTTTGTTTATTTACCTCAGCCCTTAAAAGAAGACACGCCAGTTGTGGTTTTTGGACATGGCCAAGCCCTAAACGAATCGCACTACTTGGAAACCTACGTCCATCTAGCCCGAAAAGGAATTGCTGTAATCCATCCAGAATTTAGCTCGGGCTTTTTTGATACCAATTGGAAAAGAATGGCTCGCGATTACGTTAACTTAGTAAACTGCGTAACAGATCAAGTTGCCCAATTAGACTTAAACGCAATTGTTTTTAGTGGACATTCGAAAGGCGCTTATGTAGCAGGTATTGCGGGGGGCTTAGCGTTTCAAGAGAACTTATCGCCTAAGCCAGCAAGTTTGGTTTTGCTAAATTCGGCCGGACTTGATCAGTCTATTCTTAGCAATTTAGATCCCTATGTTGAAATAACTGTAGTCTATTCAGACAAAGACAAAACTGTTGATCGAAATATTTCGGAAGACCTTTACCAATTTGCACCTTCATTGAAAAAACAATTTATTGAAGTCATAAGTTATCCAAAATCTTCGGGTTTGGTTCTTAAGGCTGATCATTTTTGGCCATTAACTAAACCTACCTGGTTAGGTGGCGCTACCAAAAATTTACTTCACAATTATGGTTCTTGGAAGTGGCTAACCTCTGCAGCTCTAGACGCTAAGGATGGGGCTAGTGGGACCAATCCATTTCTTTATGGGCCACTAACTACTGGTAAAGGCGTGTCTGGCTTTGAGGATAAATTAATCAGAAACTTTTAGGATTAATTCATAATAGATAGTCTTTAGTCTTTCTTTTTTTTAAGCTCATGGTTTAGCAAATGTATTTGATCTATTAGATGAAGTATAACCTCTAGCGATTCGAGGTTCGAACTGTAGGTTTCCTGAATTTCATGTAGTAAACGAATGCGAGAAAAGTCTTCTTCGTCAAAAGTTAGTTCATCAACTTTTATTGGAATAACCAACTGAGACTCTATCCAAGTTATAATCGTATTTTGATCAATATTAAGTTCTTCACAAATAAAACTAAGTTCGTAGGTTTTCATTTTACAAGCCCCCGTTGCTAGCTTGCTCACCATTTTCCCAATCAGCAATTGCTGCTTTCAATTGAGGAGTAATTGTTGGCGGAATTTCTATTTTAATGATGGCAAAAAGATCCCCAATTGGTTTGCCTTGAATTCCTTTTCCTTTGATTCTCAGTTTAGTGCCGGAGTTTGTATTTTCTGGAACTGTTAGCTCCACGGCACCATCTACAGTTGGAACACGCACCTTTCCTCCTAACAAAGCTTTAGAAAACAAAATCGGAACTTCGACGGAAAGGTCATTACCATTAATCACAAATTTTTCTGATTTCTTAACACTTATATCGATATAAGCATCACCTTGGGGGCCGCCATTATAACCTAGTCCACCTCGTTCTTTGAGCTTAATTTTTTGTCCAGTTCTAATTCCTGCAGGAATCTTAGCCTCTATTTTTTGTCCTGTAGGTAGTGTAAAAGTTTTAATAGCACCTAAGACAGCTTCTCTAAATTCTATTTCCATTTTATAAATTTGGTCATCTCCTCGCATTGATCTATTCTGGTAGGATTGTTGTCTGAATAAATCTTCAAAATTGAAATCACCGAAATTTTCCTTGAACATATCTTGATACCTACTTTGGTTGTTTGACTGTGTCTGGGAGTAAGAAGGTCCCGCAGCATAGCCTTGTGAATTCTCAAAATAGTCGCCATTATCAAACTTTTTTCTCTTTTCAGTATTTCCAAGTACTTCGTAGGCTTCGCTAACTTCTTTAAATTTTTCTTCTGCAACCGTGTTGTTAGGATTTAAATCAGGATGATATTTTCGAGCTAAATTACGATATGATTTTTTTACATCATCGTTTGTCGCATTTTTGCTTAAATTCAAAGTCTTATAAAAGTCTTTCTTTTGTGCTGCCATTTTGGTTCCTATAGAGAGTCAATTGATGGGCGACAACTAGCATCTTTATTCCCAAATTGACAGGTTTAGATTTTAGCAAGTTATAGTTACAGATACTATTAACTTAGTAAAATTCTAACTTGCAATTCTTACAATTTTAATATTAGCAAACAAATTCCTAAAATATTAAAATTAGCAAACCGCATTAAAATTTAGTCAAAACCTGCAATAAAATAGACTCTATTATTTGTAATCACTCACCTACGTTCTAAGATATAGTTTGATTAATATGAGTAATCAAATAAAATGTTGTTATAGTTCAGCTGATTATTTATCGAAGTATTAATTTTTAGGTGTTACTGGAGGTGCTATTGGATTTAAAGAAACTAAAACTATTCATCATTATTACGATTCTGGGATATTTTATTGTGGCTCAATCGGCCACCGATAAGTGGTCTCAAAAGATGGTAAGCTTTGTTGCACCTGTTATTCAGATTTATTCCTTGGACTTAAACAAAGAGGTTTATTCAAAAAAAGAGAAAGCTGTTTTAAGTAAAGCTGTAAAAGATCTACAGAGTAACAGCCACAGTCTTAAATTTTCGTCTATGGATTTTTTTTCAAAAAAAGATCCTGTCATAAAAGCAGAATATCTGCAGTTTAAAAACAATCTGGATATGGCGGAAAAAGCTTTAGCGTTTTCAACTAGGCAAAGTGTTAATTATGTAAGGGGTGCTATTGGACAATGTGCTGCTTGTCATTCTAATGGCGGTAAATCCACACATCTTTTTGAACCATTTAGAAACTCAAAAATATCTGATTTCGAGAAAGGTCGACTTGCCCTTGCACTAAGGGATTATCAATCTTCAGCGGATATTTATAGATCAATTTTGCTGAACAAAGATCTACATGGGAATTATTTTAAAATTAATGACTTGGTTGTATCATATTTGAATGTTTCGATTTTAAGTGAACGAGATAATACTAAAATAATCATTGATCTGAAAAAGATCATTGAAGAATCAAAAAATCCAGCCATCCAAAAAGATTTGAATGAAAAAATTAAAGATGTTTCAGCCAACGTTAAAATACCGAATTACAAAGTTGCTATACAGAAATATAAAAAAATTCCGCAAAATTTTTCCGCCTTAGATAAAAAGATTTTTACAGCTTTGAAAGTTAAAAATAAATTGCATGAGGAACTAAGGGGTATAAAATCAAAGAGTGATCGCGCCGATGTTTACTCTGTACTAGGAGACATTTATAGTAACTACAAAGAACTTTCAATCTTTATGGTTCCTGAAGCTTACTACGAGCTGTGCATTAAAGAGGTTCCAAAAACTGCAAAATCCCAGAAATGTTTTAAAAAATACAGTTCTCAAATAACGTTTGGCTATTCAGGCAGTATGGGCACAAACATACCTGCTTACGAGACTGAAAAGATTAACAAGTTAAAAGCGATTGCATTCGAAAATCAAAACAAGAATAAGAAGCTTTAATTTTTCCAATGCTGTTAGAAAATGTTTAGCTAGCTAGCTGGCTGGCCTTTAAGGATTGCAAGGTCGAAAAAGCGTCTAAGATTTGGCTGAAATGTGACTTCGGTCAACACCAAACTTTTTAAGCTGCTCGATTCCTAACAATTACAAAGAATTACTAAGCCAAGCAGGAATACTTATTTGTTTTTTTAAAGTATATATAATAACTATTCTACATGATCAGCGTTTTAAAATGATTTTATAAGGAGGGTATTATGAAACCAAGAATTACGGTTGCCTATGGAGACGGTATCGGGCCGGAAATAATGAAAGCTACTTTAAGTATTCTTGAAGCAGCTGGCGCAGAATTTGATACAGATGTGATTGAAATCGGGGAAAAAGTTTACAAAGACGGACACTCCTCAGGTATCCGACCGGAAGATTGGGAGACCATAGCTAAAAACAAGGTTTTGCTTAAAGCGCCCATAACCACACCCCAAGGTGGTGGTTATAAAAGTCTTAACGTGACTTTGCGAAAGACGCTTGGTCTATTTGCGAACGTAAGACCTGTAACATCACTTCATCCTTTTGTAAAAACAAAGCACCCTGTCATGGACATAGTTATAGTAAGAGAAAACGAAGAAGATCTATATGCCGGTATTGAGCACAGACAAACCCCAGAAGTCTATCAATGTCTAAAACTTGTTAGCCAACCCGGTTGCGAGAAAATTATTCGTTACGCTTTTGAATATGCCAAGACTAGAGGACGAAAAAAAGTCACTTGCATGTCTAAAGATAACATTATGAAACTGACTGACGGAATTTTTCATAAAACTTTTGATAAAATTGCTAAAGAGTATTCGGATATTCAGACGGATCACTGGATTATTGATATAGGTGCAGCAAAACTTGCCAGTTCGCCAGAAAACTTTGACGTCGTTGTTACTCTTAATCTGTACGGTGATATCATTAGCGACATAGTGGCAGAAACTTCTGGGTCGGTAGGACTGGCTGGGTCTAGTAATATCGGCTCGAACTGTGCCATGTTCGAAGCCATACACGGCTCGGCACCAATGATTGCGGGACAATCCATCGCAAATCCCAGCGGAATTTTACTTGCTGCTACCCAGATGTTGAATCACCTTGGCCAAGGTGAAGTGGGTGCTCGTATTGAAAATGCATGGCTAAAGACAATAGAAGATGGTGTTGCCACTGTAGATATTTTTTCTGAAGGTGTATCGAGTAAAAAAGTGAAAACCCAGGAGTTTGCAGCCGAAGTGATAAAACGCTTAGGCGAAACCCCCGTCCAGCTTAAAAGAAAAGAAGGCCACAATTTACAGATTGACACTTCAAAGTTCACTTCGAGTCCTACGAACATAAAAAGAGAGCTTCAAGGTATAGATGTGTTTTTATATAATGAGGATAGAAATCCTAATCATATCGGCGAAGGGTTAATTGAAGTTGCCAAATCCACTGCAATGAAACTTCAGATGATAACAAATAGAGGCATTAAGGTTTTTCCTGATGGAAACCCTGAAACTTTTTGTACGGACCACTGGAGATGTCGTTTCGAACCAGCTGATGGAAGTGATTTAGTAGACCACAAAGATTTATGGAAGCTTTTAAGTTCAATCACAGAGGCCAACTTAGAAGTTATTAAAACCGAACTTCTATATAGCTTTGACGGGGAAAAAGGGTATTCGTTGGGACAAGGTCAGTAGTCTACTTGTAAAGCAGATGATACCAGCTTTCTTTATGAAGCTTGAACCTTGGAGAATCAAAACTTTATGAGTAAGATCATAAGCTATGAGATCTATCCTAATCTTGCTTTCTTCCTTTTCCTTTTCCTTTTCCTTTTGCTTAAGCGCAGAAGGCACAGTGGTAACCGACAGAAATGTAGACCAAGTTCAGAAAATTATTATCTTGGGTGATTCCCTAACAGAGGGCTACGGTATTGAAAAAAGCCAAGCTTTTCCTGCGAAACTTGAACAGCTACTGAATAAAAAGACTGGTAAATACAGTGTTTTAGCTGCTGGTACAAGTGGCTCGACTTCAGCAAGTGGTTACAAAAGACTTAAGTGGCACCTGCGTGCCAAACCTCAAGTTTTAATTCTTGCATTAGGTGGTAACGACGCACTACGTGGCGTAAAGCCCCTAACCACTAAAAAAAATCTGGCTAAGGTTATTAGGCTAGCTAAAAAGAATGGCCTCAAAGTTTTTCTGGCAGGTATGAAGACACCTACAAATTATGGTAATTCTTTTGGCAAAGATTTTGAAAAAATTTTTAAGGAGTTGGCCCTTGAATATCAAATTGGTCTTATCCCGTTTCTATTACAGGATGTAGGTGGGGTTGCAAAGTACAACTTACAAGATGGCATTCATCCTAATGAAACGGGGCACTCGATAATTGCGAAAAACTTGTTCAATCAACTGAAGGACAAGCTGTGATTTTAGAGGTCAAAAATCTAAAGAAAACTTTTTTTCAGGGCACTGTCAAAGTTCAAGCTATTAAGGGAGTTAGTTTTTCAATTGAAAAAGGAGAATCGCTATCCATAACTGGCCCCTCGGGCAGTGGCAAATCAACTTTGCTGTCGCTTTTGTCAGGACTAGATATCCCCACTGAAGGAAGCGTAATCATCGATGGTGTTCACGTGAAAAATCTTTCTGAAAAGAAACTAGCCACATTTAGATCAAAAAAAATTGGTATTGTTTTTCAGCAATTTCACCTGATGCCACATCTTACGGCCTTAGAAAATGTGTCCCTGCCTTTAGAAATCTCCAGGAAGGGATCTGCGTTGGATGAAGCCAAGAACATTTTAGATGGTGTTGGTCTGGGTGATAGAATAAATCATTTGCCTCATGAGCTGAGCGGTGGGGAAAAACAACGGGTTGCTATAGCAAGGGCTCTAGTCACCAAGCCAAAAATTTTACTAGCTGATGAACCAAGTGGTAACCTGGATTCTGAAACAGGGGACAAAGTTATGGATCTGCTTTTCAAGATTTGTGAATCCAACAGCATTTCCTTAATTTTGATTACCCATGATAAGGATCTGGCTAGCAAATGTGATCTTACACTTAATTTAAAAGATGGCCTTCTAGATTCTGGTTTAGCAGCAGAATAGGGACGCTAATTGGGTATATTTAAATACATCTTTAAAGAGCTTTTGAATAACAAACAATTTTGTATCTTGTTTGTTATTAACCTGTCTATTGGTCTAACTGGTCTTATATCAATAGAAGGCTTTAAGTCTTCGCTTAATAATACTATCTCAGAACAATCTAAAAGTCTGTTAGGGGCAGATGTCGGCATGTCGGCAAGGCGACCTATTACCGACCAAGAGATTAAAGTTTTAGAAGCAGAGATAAAAAAAAGTAACTTCCAATTTGCACAGATGATCGAGGTTTTTTCCATGGTCAAAAGTGAAAACAATAGATCCAGATTAATGCAAATTCGGGCTATTGACGGAAATTATCCTTTTTACGGAGAGTTCAAGTTACGTCAAAAAACCACAAAGACATTTAAAAAAAATTATAAAGAAAGACCATTGGTACTTGTTCATCCAGAGGTTTTAGATCAGTTGGGTGCAAAAATCGGTCAAACTATCAAAATTGGTGCTAAGGCATTCACTATTTCTAACGTGGTAGAGCAAGACTCTGCATCTGGAGTGTCTTCGTCCGTGGCACCACGAATTTATATGCACTTACAGAATTTAAGTAAAACAAAGCTACTGAAATTTGGAAGCCTTGCTTGGTACAGTCAACTTTACAAAATTCCCCATATGTCTGACAGTGCTTTAGAGGAACTTAGCGATTCTTTGTTTGAAAAGCTAGATAGTCCCGAACTACAAATATATACCCACAAAAGAGCTAGTGAACAGCTGTCGGCTCTGGTTTCAAGACTCAATGACTTTTTAGGACTTAATTCTATAGTCGCGCTGTTCCTGTCATTTATTGGCGGGTTCTTTTTAGTTAGGTCTTATTTTTTTTCTAAGTTCAACCAAATCGCAATCCTAATAAGCTTAGGCCTTTCACCTGCGTTATCATTTTTATTTTACATATTTCAAATTTTAATTCTTGGTCTGTGTAGCTCTATTTTAGCATCTATTTTATCTTTATTTGTTGTCCCTGTTCTTGGTAAATTGTCCGAAGGACTTTTGCCATTCACTATTAATTTTTCAATTGATCCCATAACTTTCATATATGGACTTATTGTTGGTGTTGCTGGGTCGGCATTGATCTGTTTACCATTGATAGTCAAATTAAAAAAAACCAAACCTTTGCTACTGCTAAGCAACCAACTTGAATCCTCTAAAAATTCAGTTGATTTACTTATGCAAATACTTTGGTCCGTGCCAGCGCTATTACTTTTCTATTTTTTAAGTGTAAGACTTTCAAACTCTATTCAGGTAGGAAGCTACTTTATTTTAATTGTTTTATCTGCATCAGTAATTTTAGCTGGTTTATCTTCGGCTATTTTTCGTGAGCCAAAAAATCGAACTTACATAAGTCTTTTCTGGGCATTAAGAGAGATAAAACGAAACAGAAAAATAACTTTGATTTCGTTCATCGCAATAGGTATCGGAAGTCTACTACTGAATCTTACGCCACAGATCAGTGCTATTGTTAAGAAAGATCTAGTGTCACCAGATCAAAAAGCACTGCCCACATTTTTTATGTTCGACATCCAAGAAGAACAAGTGGGCGAACTTAAAAACATTGCAACTACCGAAGGAGCTAAGATTAACAACTTGTCACCTGTGATCAGAGCCAGATTAAGCAAAGTAAATGAATTAGATTTTGGAAAGGGCATTGAGCTAAATAGCTCTAAGAATTTAACCAGAGAGCAACAGCGTGAACTTAGATTTAAAAACAGAGGGTTTAATTTATCTTACCGAGACAGACTAGATAGTTCGGAGTCAATCTTTAAGGGCCAAAATTTTTCAGGCTTTTACGATGAGACAACTGAAATACTACCCGAGATTTCAGTTGAAAGACGTTTCGCCAAAAGGTTAGAACTAAAAATCGGTGATACTCTTGATTTCGAAATAGATGGACTACCTTTTTCTGGTCGTGTGATCAATTTAAGATCCGTAAAATGGTCTTCGTTTCAGCCTAACTTTTTTCTACAGTTTCAGCCAGGTTCTTTGGATATGGCTCCCAAAACTTTCGTTGCTTCAATCAATACAGATAGCTACAAAATAAAAATGTCACTTCAAAATACAATTGTCGAGCAACTGCCTAATGTCTCAATCGTTGATGTTTCCAAAGTTGTAACAAAAATTATAGAGATCATGACTCAGATGGTATTAGCTATACAATTTATGTCGATAATCTGTATTTTAGTAGGCTTCATTGTTATTTATTCAGTGGCAAATCACCTGGCTGTATTAAAAAAACAAGATATTGGTCTTCTAAAGGCAGTCGGTGTGCCGCTCGCAATGATTAGAAATCAATTTCTATTTCAATTTGGTATTATCGCTTTAGTTGCCGCTTCATTCGGGGTTTGTCTGAGCCTTTTAGCAAGTCTAAGCATTAGTTACTTTGTCTTTCAGACTAAATGGGTTGTATCATGGCCAGTGCCGGTTGCATCAACCTTAGGTGTAGTTGGATTTAGTATTTTAGTGACCTATCTTGGAGTCCGAAAAAGTTTGAACACCAAAGCATTAAAGCTTCTAAATTTAAGTTAAATTTAAGCAAAATTTAAGTAAAGTCTAAGTTGAATTTAAAATCGTCTATTTTCAGTTATCAAGCTATCAACTTAAAGGTAGCCCTTTGCAAATCATTAAATAAGTCACTAGCTATCATATTTAGGTTAAGAAACCTCTGTGACACATAAAGCAATCCATTTTAAATTTCCAAAAGGCTTTCAATTCAACTAGCCTTAGGTCAAGGGATTTTAAAAGGGGGATAATATGAAATTAGTTTATATGGTTTGGATAGTTTTTGTCTTCGTTGGCTGCGAGCAGAAAAGTAAGAACCGAACACCCACCATCAATCCTTCACGACTCAAAGCTGTAGGTCCTGCCGATGAGCTACAAATAGCATTAGGTAGGGTTCTAGATGCTAGCGCCCCCAAACTTAACCCAGCTACAGCCTGCCCCCGCGAGGTTACTGATTACTTAGGCTCTATATCTGCAGAGTGTGGCGCACTTCGCGTACCTACGGATCACAGAGCGATAACTTCAAAATCTGTGGGTGTGGGTTATATGAAAATCCCCCAAACTTATGACCCTGCAAAGCCACTTTTAGTCATCGAACAAGGTGGGCCAGGTGGGTCCTCTATTATGCTAGCAGCTGCATATGTGATGATTAATGATGATTTAGTTGAAGAGTTCAATATCCTTGCCGTCGAGCAACGGGGTACTCTTTGGACATATCCTAATGCTACTTGTGAAACTGTTGTCGACATCGAAATCAAAGTATTAGAAAAAAACTTAGACGCAGCTGCAGGTCAACTAGCTATTGACGAGGCAAACAAGAAATGTTTGAAAAGAACTTCTCAGATAATGGATATTTCAAAAATTTCAACTTATCAGATTGCAAAAGATATAGTGTACGCAGCAGGCGAGTTAGGATTTGATGTTTTTAATTTTTACGGCGTCTCCTACGGCACAGTTGTAGGGCAGTACCTTATAGAATATTCTGACCAACATGTGGCCAACATCGTTTTAGACTCACCAGCTGTGGTCGGAAAGTTGTGGATGAATGACGCCATGGAAAATATGGATTCCTTGGCTGAAGCTAGATTTGATTCTTACAGACAAATGTATTTGTCTAACATGACCCTATCTGAAGCAATTGACCATTTCAAAAGTGCTTCGCAGGTGTTTGAAATATCCCCAATAAGCGCATCTGTTCCTCACCCTAATGGTGATTTCAGTTTAGTGGTGGATGCTGATTTTTTTCTAGATTTGGTATTTCAAATGTTGGTTGTTTATTCAGAAGACAGCATTGCAAAAATGTTGATGGACGCCGCCGAAACAGCAAAAACCGATCAGCAACAGGCAAAACTCGTCTTCGAATTTTTGTTGCCTCAGTTACAGTTAACTGGACAAAGCAACACCTCGATCATGTATCAAAGTATCGTGTGCCGGGAGTTTTCTTTTGCAGACCTTAACTTTAAGGGCTCTTCAGAAAATTGGACTTTTTTGCCTAAACTTTTAAGCCCAGAGACTTTGGATAAATTGGTAGCGGAAGCCAGTCCTTGCACTTTAAATCTTCCTAAAACTGACCAAGATGTAATCTTAAAAAGCCCTATTGCGAGTGATAAAAAGGTTCTAGTTGTTGGCGGCGAATTCGACTACGTCACCAATCCTCGCTATGTTTCGGAAGTTGCGGCTAACATGCCAAATGCATTTACCGATATTTTTAAAGGTGCATCTCATGGAGTATACACTGCTCAAGAGTGTATCACTGAAAGTATAAACGACTATTTACTTAGCCCAACAGCAGCTTATTCGAATTTGTGCTCACAATGATATTTATAAACTTTTTTATAACGTCTTATTAATGTTAACTGATGCACTCAAAAATTAAGAATACACAACCATTAAGTTTATTTTTTTTATTATACTTTTTTGAAGGCGCCCCGATGGGTCTGATCTGGTGGACTATTCCAGCCATATTAGCATCCCAAGGTTTTAGCGTTGAAGAGATCGCAACGCTTGCAGCTACGGCTACTATTCCCTGGTCAATTAAGTTTATTTTGGGTCCAGTAACAGATAGATATGTCACCTCAGTTAGACAGCATGCTTGGACTATTGCGGTTTTACAAATCGGTATGGCACTAGGAATTACAAGTTTACTGATCGTTTCGATGGAAAGCTCACTAGTTCTTTGGTGTGTGCTCTTAATCTCTGTTTTTAGTGCTTCGCAAGATGTTGTAATAGATGCATGGGCTATTGCATCCATACCTGCAGATCAAAAAGGTAAGGCAAACGGTGCTATGCAAGCCGGGATGTTAACTGGCAGGTGGCTTTTTGGGGCAGGTCTTTTGGTCGCATTAGCTTATATTGAATACGACCAAGCGCTCTATATTTTGATTGGGCTAACTACATTGTCCATCTGTTTTCTTTTTATAAACTTTAGAAGTCAGGCACAGGTTATTTCACCTACTAAAAATACGCTAAGCTTTAAATCTTTTAAATTTATTATTGAAAAAAAGTATATTATTCTGGCCTTTGTTGCACTAACTACTGGCTTCACGTTAGAAGGATTTACATCTGTAATTAGCCCTTTTTTAATCAATTATGGTCTTGATATAGGCCAAACTGGTTGGGTGCTGTCTTTGACGTTACTTGCGATGCTTACTGGTTCTGTG
The DNA here is from genome assembly GCA_963803705.1 of uncultured Pseudobdellovibrionaceae bacterium. GTDB lineage: Bacteria > Bdellovibrionota > Bdellovibrionia > Bdellovibrionales > UBA1609 > JAMLIO01. The sequence goes on from CAWDNU010000003.1 coordinate 42,334, forward strand.
GGCGGTGGTCTAGTAGTTGATTGGGTAGGTGATACCTTCAGTTTTTATTTATCTGGACTTCTACTTGCTGCTTCGGTGCTATTGGCTGGATTAGCGTTTAATCTTTCGGTTGTTTTCTTTGTAATTTCAGTACTTTCTTCTTACGTTTTTGTAGGCTTTTTTACAGCCAGTTCATACACCTACTACATGAACAAAAGTAAGGGGCATATGGAGGCCAGTAAATTTACGTTCCTGATGGCCATAACAAACTTATGTGAGGTCGTGGCGGTCTTCAGTATGGGGAAAATGATCACTCAATTGGATTTGACCTACTTCACCAGTTTTTTAGTGTGCACGGCGATCGGTCTAATGGGTTTATTACTTGTTAAAAATCAAAACTCCAAACAGGAACGCTTAGACTTTATGTCCGGACTAAACAAGTCTGGTCACATAGGCGAACCTTAAAAAATTGAACTCACTAAAACCATAGCCTTAAAACAAACCCAAGCTTGCAGACACCTCCATCTTATGGAGCAAGCAAAACCCCTTGGTGGTTACACCTATCCAGCGTCATAGCCCCGAAGACACAATCCTTTACAAAATCATCCAAGAAAATCTAGAAACGTTCCTAAAACTTGCAAACGATGAACACAATAAACCCTTACCGGACTTCGTTGAAAAAGAATTTAGAGAATACTTGAAGTGCGGGATTTTAGCCCACGGGTTTTTGAGGGCTAAATGTGAGTCCTGCCCCAATGAACACTTGGTGGCCTTTTCATGTAAACGTCGTGGCTTTTGCCCAAGTTGCGGCAGCCCGTCGTATGGCAGAGACCGCCATCCACTTGGTGGATGAAGTTTTACCTGTAAAGCCCATCAGACAATGGGTATTTAGCTTTCCCATCCAAATCAGACTTCTACTTGCCATCAGACCTAAGATCATGACGGAGATCTTAAACATCGTGACCAAAACCATTTCACAACATTTATGTAAAAAAGCGGGTTTCAAAAGAACTTCAAGTAAAACCGGAACTAGTCACTTTAATTCAACGCTTTGGTGGATCTATCAACTTAAATATCCATTTTACGGCCACATGCAAAGCTGTACAGCTTTGCATCCCGCTGCGAAGACCCAAATGTAATTAAGAAGATCCTATCACATTCAGGACTGCCAACTAAGGCTCCGACCGCACTACCTGTAAGAGGAGCACCAGATACATTTGATGAATTCAATCCGTTTTAATGAGTTTCTATAAATTGCAGGCCTTAAAAAAGCCTGAAAGGGCCGTGGTGCATCTAAAGCACCTATCTTATCGCCAGAAATGCACATCTTAGCCAAAAACTCTTGCCTAAAACCGGATCTAGGGATGAAATTTAAGTGTTAATCGCCTTAACTTACCAAAAAATGCGGGGTTGATACTTCTTGATGGGCTAGAAAATGGCTATTGATTGTCCTGCCCTCATTCTGGCAAGACGGATCCTTTGATGTGTAATGTTCAGGGCGAAATCAAAGGCTGCCGCGTGGATTGGACAGTAACTTCAGGACTTTTACCTCATAGACAAGTTTGTGAATCTTCAAATAGAAAGTTTATTAACCCAATGCTTAAAGGTATGGCCAGAACCTTGGGTCAATCTTGCAATTTAAAAATCAAGTATGCTCGAATGACTGCTAAAGATGATCCTCAAGCTGAAATGAGATTGGCTAACATGATGAGTCAGTCAAAACTCTGGAATAGGTATTCTAGATCTAAACGCTCTGGGGTTAGAGATAAGAAAGTGGTTAAGTTCCCAACAAAATTAATTAAAAAAGTAGTTCAAATTAAAGGTGTTTTTTCTGAATTCACTGAAGCATTAGGTGCCCATGGTTACGACTTTGCAGTTGAAAAAGTAGAAGTCACAGACTTAAACTCTTTAACTGAAAGCAGACATTTTAAAACTTTAATGAATGTTAAAACTCAAAATAGTTTTATTGTTCCAGAAAACATACGAATTGTTTGATTGAATAAAGCCTTTAAAGATGGACAATAACAAAGACTAAGAGTGCCTCAAAAAGTAAATGCTAATAAAAATTTGCAAGAAAGACTTTCTTCTAAAAAGAAGTTTTAGTTAAATTAATAGATTAAGCTAATTGAATCTGATTCGCTTAATCCTCATAATCTTATTATCTCTGTATTTAATTAAATTCCTAAGCAGAATGCTCTAAAAAGCATTTTAAAATGACAAAATACGTCTTAGTGAAACATAAATCTACATTTCTTGCCTGCTCAAAACGAAACAAATGAATTTAAACCTGGATTCTGAATTGCAAAAAGTTGACTGAACTAATTACTGAACATAATCCACAATTTAAATTTTTAAGGAGCAAAAATGCAAAGTCGTAAAATAAAATCGTTAATTCTACTATTAAGTTTATCTTATATAGTTGGATGTAAATCGAGTAGTCCTAATAAAGTAAGGCTAAATGCCAGCGAGATCATCAAAGATGAAACCATATCAGTTACAGATAAGGCTGAAAAATTGGCATTAGCTGCAGAGCAGTTGATAAGCCCAAGTGGTATTGATTATGCTGATCAGGTTTTAGATGTAGCCCTTCAGTTAGATCCAACTAATTTTAGAGCTAATCTGTATAAGAAATTTTTAGCTCCGACTATAAAGCTTAAAGGTGTTATGGCACGAGCCGAAAAAATGATGACAACTACTCCTAGCAGTCAGTCTCGCTATAAAGAAGAGTTGATTCATGCAGATTCAATTGGACTTAAAGACTTTTTAGTTTCTGGGGCAGAAAATGATGTAAAAAATGAAGCTGATGTTCAGTCATTATTAACAGAAGTTTATGACAGTTATAATGAGTTTAGATTATTTTTAAAAAGTAACAAAAATAATGAAATCACTTTGAATTTAAACCCACATCTTTGGGAAGCGAAAGTCGAAGATCAATGGGAAAAATGTAAAGTAGAAAAAGTTACTACTCATACTTATGGTTTTCATGATCAATATTCATGGGAAGACTATAATTATGATATTTCCAACTGTAAATTTGATGAAGCATTAACTATTAAAGTAAACAGAGCTGATCTTGAAGGTATGCAACAAATAGCTTCAGGTATGATGATTTATATGACAGCCTTTTTATCTTATGATCTTTCAGGTTTTATTGATTATAATAAAAAATATGGTAATAAAAATCTAAGTTCTAATAGAGTTTACAGAGAGCTTTTAAAAAACAAAAAGTTCGGTACTTTAAGATCGAAAAGATTTTTGAACTTAATTCCTGAATTAGGCCTAGATGCAGTTACAGGTTTAAGATGGGCTTTAAGTATGAATAAAGAACTTTGTAAAAAAGGTCCTTCGGATAAAACAAACAGACCTAACCACGTATTTGAAAGTGGTCTTTGTGTTGAAAGTTTAAATGACAGTAACTTCACTGGGATTTCTGGTAGTAAAAATGTTTCTGAGCTTATGACAGTTGTAGAAATAGCACTTAAAGGCGGCGTAATTAATCAAGCTTTTGGTGGTCCCGAGTATGCTTATGATTGGTCTAAAGACGACGATGTTATTGTTGCAGAAGCTTACACAACCGAAATTAAGCCTATCGAATTTCTTAAAAATCCTATTGAGGATATTAGAGAATTAGATATTAACTTCAATGGCGTTTCTACAATTAATAAAGTGTCTGATCCTACATTGATGGGTGTTTTCCCTAATCAAGATTTTAACTATATAATCAACTTGTAAAGTTAAGATATGTCCAATCAAAAAAATCTCAAATCTAAAAGCAAAGCCTTAGTTTCAGGGCTTTGCTTTTTTGCGTTTTTAATGTCACAAGTGACTTACGCCGCTTTTTTAGGTGGAGAAATTAAAGGATATTCATTTAAGACTTGTTTACAAAAATGTTGTGTAATTTTAAAATCAGAGAAAGCTTATTTAGGTAAAATTTTTAAAGGTTATGCTTTTGATCAAGCCACTTTAAAAATTGAATCATTATCAGGTGAAGCGTTAAAAAGTATAAATTCGAATGATGTTGTTTACGATCTCGATTTAAATCGTATTTTTATGCGTGATTTGATTGCCGGTATTGATGCTGAAGAGCTTGTTTTTAGCTTTGATACCGAAACTATGGAAGAGTTTAAATGGTAAATAAAATAGTACTTATTATATTTATATGTTTGAATTTTATGGGTTGCACCTTTGAAAATCGAAAGCCAAACCTTTTAGAACTAGACTTATCCACTTGCAGTGGTTTTCAAAAAAACCAGAAGAAGCAAACTACCTACTGGGGTAAAAATTTTCCCATTCAATACCAGGTAAGTGATACTGAACTGTCAGAAGCTTCCGAAAAAGCAACTGAAATTTGGAATCAGGCTTTAGGTTTTGAAGCATTTAGAATTTCAGATTCTCAAAGTTTAAATAAAATTTTATTTCATAAAAATTGGGATGAAAGTTTACTTAACCCAGGGTCAAATATTTTAATTGAATATGATGGAGCAGTGTACAGTTCTCAAATTATTTTAAATCAAGAGAATTATGATTTTGGTTTAAATTTAGAAATTAACAAAATTGATTTAATTTCAGTGTTAATCCATGAAATGGGTCATTCTTTAGGCCTAGCTCATATAGATTCAACGGATTCAATTATGTCTGAAAGCCTCTCAAAAGGGCAAGTTGTCAGGTACATAGGTGATCAAGATATCACGAATGTTTTGTGTGCTTACGTCAAATAGTTCTATTGTAAACCTTCCAAGCGTGTCAAGTGGTGCTTAAATGACAAAAAAGCCCTTTAAATTTAAAAAGCATTTTAATAATATTATACTGCTGTCTAGCTCAGACGAAGTTTCACTTCGTCCTGGAGCTTTTCCTAATTAAAAACTTTCATCAAAGCTGACTTGCCGTTGATGCCGACTTGGTAAGCTGAAACACGTCGTTCAAAAAAATTAGCTAGTTCTTGATTGTCTTGTAAGTCCATAAGTGGGAATGGGCTTTTAGAACCAAAGACTTTAGGCAAACTTAGCATACCAAGGCGTTGATCCGTGATAAATTCTAGGTAAGTTCTCATGTCTTTAGCAGATGGCACTGCAATCCCAGAACCCAATGCATCTTCAGCAAATTGCATTTCGCATTCGAAGCTTCTTTTAACATTACAATGACCATGCTTTGTAGGCTTTTTTACAGCCAGTTCATACACCTACTACATGAACAAAAGTAAGGGGCATATGGAGGCCAGTAAATTTACGTTCCTGATGGCCATAACAAACTTATGTGAGGTCGTGGCGGTCTTCAGTATGGGGAAAATGATCACTCAATTGGATTTGACCTACTTCACCAGTTTTTTAGTGTGCACGGCGATCGGTCTAATGGGTTTATTAATACTAAAAAAATGTACAGAAAACCATAGGATTATTAATTGCTAACTTTTAATTAACGGGCCAGTTGCATTCAGATAAGCGGCGATTTATACCTTGCTCTGATTAGCTTTAAGCCAGGATACTTAATGACCAATAATGACAGTTTAAGAAGTTTACGTTACACGTTTAACCTTGAAGATTCTGAAGTGATCGAGATTTTTTTGAAAGCAGAATGCATCGTAACACGCACTCAAGTCAGTGCCTGGCTGAAAAAAGATAGCGATCCCAACTTCGAGTCTATGGACGGCTCTAAATTGGCAAGCTTTCTAAATGGTTTAATTATTAAAAATCGCGGTAAAAAAGAGGGGCCAACCCCAAACCCCGAAAAATGGATGAATAACAATCTTATTCTGAAAAAAATTAAGATTGCATTAGACCTTAAAAGTGATGACATTAATGCGCTTCTTAAATCCGCGGGTGTCTTTTGAGTGATCACGAGCTTTCGGCGTTTTTTAGAAAACCAGATCACAAAAATTTTAAGAAGTGCCAAGATCAAGTGTTGCGCTGTTTTTTAAAAGGTTTACAAATAAAATATAGACCAGAAAAACCGAAATAGAAATAAACCTTTGGTTTTTAATGCGCTAGTCGAAAGATTTAGAAAGTTGATGCTATCTCTACGAGACCTTAACACCTACTATAAACTCCCAACTTTAAATCTAAGTATTGTAACAGCTGATTACAAGGATTAATCGTTTTTAATTTGATTTTTCATAACATTAACTATGGAGTTTCGTCCGTAACGTTTGATTGAGTATAAGTACATAATTGCACCAAAAGAAAACCACACTATGATGATGATCCATTCTTTAGGCCAGGAAAGGGCAGAGGGTTTACCTGGCAGAAATAAAAAGCCCATCCCAAGACTCAGCAGCACTGAAAAATAACCCACAAGTTTACCGAATTTAACTTTGAAGGGTCTTTCCATTTCAGGTTCCCTAAAACGCAAAATTAGAAACGACAAAGAAACTAAAGTCCATGAAATGATAATCGCTAGGCCACCTGCATTGACCAACCAAACCATTGCTTTTCTACCGAATAGTGGAGCTAAGGCTGTTAAAAAGCCGATCAGCATGATAGCGCGGGTGGGGGTATTATATTTAGGATGCAAATGCGAAAAGTATTTTGGCAGCATATTTGAGTGGGCCATGGCGTAGATGGCTCTGCTTGCCCCTAAATAAAATCCATTCCAACTTGTTAATATTCCGGCAATTCCAGCTAAAATTAAAAAAGTAGCTGCCCAGTCACTCCGAAATAAAACTCGCATTGAATCCGCAGTGGCTAGATGTGTTGTTTGTAGCATTTCCATACTTAAGGCTTTTGATACTCCGAAAATTATAAGCACGTACCAAAAAACAGAAAGAACTACAGAAAAAATTAGGACTTTTCCAATCTGTTTAAACGGTAGGTTAATCTCTTCTGCTGCTTGGGGTATAACGTCAAAGCCAACAAACATAAATGGGGTCATCACCAGAACAGCAAAATAGCCACCCCAACTATTTGAAAATAAGGGTTTCATGTTTTCGATATTTGCTGCTGGCGAAAATATCCCCCCCAACATTAATAGAAGCCCTGCGGCTAAAATAAATAAAATAAGTACCCATTGTAAAAAAGCAGCGGGCTTTGCACCAAAATAGTTGATTGCGCAAACGAGCAGCGATCCACCTACACCGATTAAAGCCCAGCTTGCGTAAACATCCCACCCTGCAATCGTCCAAAGAAAACCTGCATTTAAGTTTGGAGCTAAAATGCTTATTACAGTAGGTAAAGCAACAGCTTCAAAAGCTGAAACAGACACATAACCTAATATAATTGCCCAGGTGCAAACAAAAGATGCCCCAACCCCAAGGCCACGGTAACTAAAAACGTGTTCACCGCCTACTTTGGGCATCGCAGACGTTAGCTCTGCGTAGGTTAAGCCGACTAGTGTTACAATTAGGCCACCAGTCAAAAAAGCTAAGATGGCGCCAATCGATCCAGCTTTTAAAATCCAAGTCTGACTTAATACGACCCAGCCCCATCCAATCATGGCGCCAAAAGATAGAGATAAAACGTCTCTTTTATTTAAAATGCGAGTGAAGTTGTCTTTTGACATAGAAGATTAAGCTATCATCATATTTTTTATTACTACAGGTAAATATAAATTTTAAGTCGTGTTTGCAAATTGATTTATAAACTTGCGTCAGCGTAACTTTTTAAGCGGAAGCCAGATAAATGGTCTTAAGTTTTTTGCCGAAACCAATTATCCTTGAGTCGTAATCTAAAGCTGGTTATAAAGGCCTATGGATGAGGTTTATAAACTGGGGCAAAAAGTAGATCTGATCATCCTAAAAGAGACTGACCTTGGGTATGTGGCCAGGATTAATGATGTTCACGAAGGTCTACTTTACCATGATGAAATTTTTGAAAGACTAGAGCTTGGACAAGTCGTAACGGGCTTTATTAAGAAAGTGCGGCCTGATGGCGGCATTGACCTATTACTTCAGGCTTTCGGGAACTTTGGAACAGAAGAGCTTGCTGCTAAGCTTTTAGAAATTTTGAAGGACAATCAAGGTTTCATACCGGTTAATGCAAAATCACCTGCAGAACAGATTTATAACATTAGTGGGGTGAGTCGAAAAAAGTTTAAAATGGCAATTGGGCACTTGTATAAAAAGCGTCTTATTAAGTTCACTGATAATGGGACTAAGTTAATTACTGATAAAATCCAATGATCTTCAAGGTTGGGTTAGATTGGTTCTTGAAGCTTTTCATAGAGCTTAAGACCAATCCAAGCATCTGTAGCAGCATACTTAAGTTGTGCTTCAGTTAAGGTTTCCGACTCCCAATTGGTCATCTTAGCCCCTTTAGAAACCGTTCCCTTAAGAATCTCTTCGGACATTCCTTTTAAGCCAAATTTTTTTAGACCTTTTTGTTTGGCTAAAGTTTGCAATTCAACAAATCCCTGGGGCTGAAATTTAAAAGTTTTTTGTAATGTCATAATATCATCCCGTATAGCTACGCCAGCTTTTATAACTTTGGGATTTTCAAGCACATCTACTAAAGTTTGGAAGTCAGAAATTTTGTGAAGTCTTATTAAGTAAGCGTCGGTTTCTGTAGATAGTTGGAATAGGGCTACTTTATAGATTTGCCCTTTTACGAAACTAGGTTTAGTTTCTGTGTCAAAACCTAAGATTTTAGCAGCATTTAAATTGGCAGAGATATTGAAGAGTTCCGTATTATTAAGAATTAGATGGATCTGCCCTTGAAAGGAAAGAATTTTCTTTTTAATATTGGTATCTTGATCAGTCATCAGTTTAGATGAGCTTACTTGAACATTTAAAGTTTTTCACTGAAAAACTGTCTTTAGTTTATTTTAAATTTAGCAGACTTGGATTTTATTCACTTGATAATAAAGCTATTTTCTATAACTTTAGAGTAGGCTGTTTAGCTTAACTTAGTTTAACTTAGCTTAACTTAGTATAACTTAACTTAACTTAACATGGTTGAATCTGAATTGACTATGCACATTTTTGAACTCGCTCCAAATTACAATTTCAGAGGTATCTATAAGTGAAGTCGCAGTCTGATTGTCCAAAAAAGATGACTACATATGTTTTTCAGTATTCATTCACAAAAAATCCGATGAAGGCTGAAAAGATGTGGGCAAAGCTTCAACTAAGAGAGACCTTCGTCAAGAGTCAGCTTTTTCCTTACAAGGTAGAGTTCGATGCTCCTTCTCAGAAAGGCCCATTTAAAACCGGGGAGCTTAACATTCATCATGGCCCCTTGATGAGCCTGCATGGAATCATCGGCGAAATTACTGTGACCTACAGGGATTTACAGTATTTTTACGGCTCTTATGTCTTTACCTTTAGATGGATAAGGCCAACCAGGCTAGAATTTTTTAAAGACGGTAACCGAATCACTGTTAAGCTTACCTATTTTGTTAAGCCGTGGATCAAACCTCTTTGGGCGGGCTTTAATTGGTTTTTTTGGCGACTATTTTCGATCACATTAATTGTTTAGGATCAGTTATTAAAAGCTGTTATAGTTTAGAAATTAGTAAGTGGGCCTGTTGAAAAAGCATCATCTTCGTTGTTGCCTTCGCTTAAATCTCATTCGACGTAGATAAACTACGACTCATTCGATTTTAAGCTTGGACGCCTAGAATCTAATACTTTTTCAACAGGCCCAAGTGTTTATAGTGGTGCGAATTTATTAGTTTAAAATTAGGAGAGGCCTTGGATTTTTTCGCTTTAACATATTATTTGGCTCCATTAATTGGTTTAACTACTGTTGCAATCGGCGTCGGCGCGATTTTGAGACCTCAGCACATGTCTGGTAATTTTGGGATCGTAGCAAGCGGAACAGCGAATCCATATGTGGTAAGTGTTGGTATCCGAGACATATTTATGGGGTTTGTAATTTTAAACCTATATTTCAATCAGTTATGGAACGAGCTAAGTTTTGTGCTATTTTGCGTGGGTATGGTGGCTATTTCAGATTTTCTTGTGGTTCATAGAAATGGCAGCAAAAAAACAGCACTTGTTCATCTTTTAGGCGCAATTGCTGTTACGAGTTATGGGGCCTGGCTGTTGTTTATTACGGCCTAAGCATATTAATTGGATTTACACCTGGTCACTCCAGCGATATCACCATACAATTTACATATGCTTACAGCAGTTTTTTGGCGAAAAAAACTTTTGCCTTACATTCGTAAATCTAACGTAATTGCCGCTCGGCAAGTTTTGCTAACTTTTGTGCCTTTCGTTGCCTTGTGGATAGGGTATGCCTACTTTGTTGAAATTTCTAATTGGTGGGCTATCGCGTTTTTGATTCCAGTGACTTTGTTTATACTGCGTATGTTTGTGTTAATGCACGATTGTGGACATGGTTCACTATTTCGATCTAGACGTGCTAATCAGGTTGTAGGCTTTGTACTTGGGGTTTTCACTGGCATGCCTCAATATGTCTGGTCAAAAAATCATGCTTTTCACCACAATACTAACGGTGATTGGGTAAAATATGGCGGTGTATTTAATATTATGACCACTGACCAGTACGCATGTCTGCCAAAAAGTAAGCAAAAACTTTATTGGCTTTTCCGCCAACCAGCTATTTTACTACCTGCTGGTTTTTTATATATCCTGTTTAATCCAAGATTCAACTGGATCGTTGGGAACTTGGCTATGTTTTTTAAAATTGTCCGTCCTCTTATGACTTTAAATTTTTCTAAAAGTGTTGATGTGGCTAAAAAGTGGCAGACAAAATATTGGAAGGGTAAAAAAGATTATCTTCATATGACTTATAATAATGTCGCTTTAATTTCAATTTGGATAGTGATGAGTTTACTTATAGGGACAGGTGATTTTTTTCTTTTATACATCACTTCTGTTTCTTTGGCGGGGTCCATCGGCATATTGATGTTCGCAGTTCAACATAATTTTGAAGATTCCTACGCAACTGACACTGTGAATGTGAACCATTACAAAGCTGCCTTAGAGGGAACCAGCATGCTTGTGCTGCCTAATTTTTTAAATTGGTTTACTGCTAATATCGCTTACCACCATTTGCACCATTTATCTACGGCAATTCCCAACTATAGATTAGCTGCTTGTCACCAAGAGTGGGAACACTTATTTACAGATATAAAGAGGGTGCACTTAAGTGAACTGCTTACTACATTTAACTATCAGCTATGGAATCCTGAGAAACAGAAATTAGTACTAACTAAACAGATTAGTTAAATTAATTACTAATAACTAAAATTTATATAGCCAACAATCTGCTGTTGAGTTTCAATAAAAGTAGTTATTGAAACTAGATTGACCAACAAAATTTTAAATTTCATAATTACTAAATACGACTCAAAAAGCAGGGTTTTTGGCATATATATCGTAGGCTCAGCCGAGTGTTTTTTTTGAACTAAAGATTAAACACAAATATTAATCATTTTAAATTTAAGGACGAATTTAATGAATAGTTTAGTTAAATCAAAAAGTAAATAAGCTTGAGCCCAGCTTTTCAATAGATCAAAAAAATGCTTACCATCTTGAACTAGAAAAAAGACTAGTTAATGAGACAAGGTTGATCGCAAATTTTTTAAGTCAAAAGACTTTAAACACACAAATTGCTTACGAATCAGACTTAAAATCTTTCTTTGATTTTTATTCTGATTTAAGTCTTTCTATTAAAGATATAACTGATACTCATATCTTGGTTTACTTAAAAGAAAATGGTCATTTAAAAAAATCCACATTAGCTCGAAAAAAAGCCGCAATCTCAGCATTTTTAAAATACTGCTTTAAAAAAAAGTATCTGGATAAAAATCCAGCGGATCTACTTGATCCAATTCAAGTCCTAGAGCAAACCCAAAATAGAGTCATTGATCACGAAGATATATTGATGATGTTAGAAAGAGAAGAAAATAGTCGAAATAACACAATGATCAGAACACTTATATAAAACTGGAGTTAGAGCAGGGGAGTTAGTTAATCTAAGATTTACGGACTTAAAAAAAAGGTCTAACGCTTATTTTTTAAATGTCATAGGTAAAGGTCAAAAACCAAGGTCTATTAAAATAGATGACGAGTTAGCTAAAATGCTACTTGATCTTAAAAGTACAGACAAAAAAAACGAGTATATATTTAAGTCTAAAAACTTTAAAACCAAGATGTCTATTCAAGGTATAGGTAAAATCGTTAAAACTGCGGCGCAAAGAATAGGCCTTGGTGATGAGGTTTCAACTCACTGGTTAAGACACAGCCACGCTACGAAAGCCTTGGAAAATGGGGTGGATATAAGAGTTATTCAAAACACCCTAGGGCATGACTCAATAATGACAACGACAAAATATACTAGGGTGTCGCCAATGAAGAGTAGTGGGGATGGAATAGATTTTTAAAATTACAAGCAGATTAAATCTTTAGACTTTATGACCACATTAAAGAAAGCCCTTCTTCGCAGAAAGGCTCAATGAATTTAAAAATTGCTTGATTAATCAATAGGGTCATTTGAGTTTTTCTAGTTTAGATAAGATAATTTACCTAGACACATGAACAAGGTTTGAACAAATATAAAGTCGTTCAGTTCTAGATTTACAGTAATCATACGAACTGTAATACTTAAATGGTCCTCCACCAGTGTCCCTGGCTAAGCGGTATCTTAAAATTAGATAGTGGCCTACACTGTTTATATAAACATCATCGTAACTGCGATCACTCTCACTGCGTCCAAATTCAGACGCAAACATATCTACTGGAGCGGCTCCGGCTCGCACAAGTTTGAATCCTTGAGTTGAGCCAATATTAACCTTTACAAGGTCAGGGTTGTAAGACGTATAGTCTAAACTATTGTCATAAATTTTATTCTTACCCTTAAATTCACAAGTCTGATTCGAATTTAACGCCTGTCCCTTATAATGAATGTCTGATGACAAAGCGTGTTGAGCATAAGCAAATGTTAAAAAAAATATTAATTTGCGCATCTGGTCTCCCCAGGTTAAAGATAAGTTACATTATCATCTTACTCATACCTGCTTAAAAAAATAAATAAATACCAGATGTGCAGACTAATTTGTGAAATTTATACTCAGTCTGTTAATTAAATTTACAGATTAAATTAGCTTCTTTTTACCTATATTTATAAACCCAATGCTAAGAACGAAAATATGGATACTAAAGCACATTAAAACTGTCTAAAATACTAAATTTAGGTGCCGTAAATTGTCATTTTAAAGCGATAGAATTCCGACCAGATCGAAACAGAATAAATCCCATACTTTAATTCAAAAAAGACTAATTTTATTTAAAAAATTACGATTTAGGTAACATAAATATACTACTATTAGATTTTTTAAAATTGGATTTTGGAATTTAAAAATTAATTAAATATGAATCAAAAAGCAGTGTTTTTGATGATTAAACAATTACATCAGCCGAGTGAAATTTTTTTAAAAATGGGGATTAATGAATTTCTAGACTTAAATATCAACTGCTTAGATAGCTTGTGCACATACTAGCGTTTTCTAGCTCTTGGTTGTCTAAATTAAGCCTCAAAAATTCAATACGACTTGCTTGATCTCTGATACGTAAAGAATCTTTCAAGATTTGATAAGAAGGTCCAAAATCATAGACTGTAGAAAAAGTGTAGTGAACTAAAGTCATTAAAACCACTTGATCTCCTTTTTCAATCACAAGCCTTAGAAGATCCGTCATGTCTTTGGTGTGGGCTTGTGAGAAAGTGAACTGAGCTAAACTAATTAAAACACTTTGATCCCCTTTTTCGATTACAAGTCTTAAAAGATCTGTCATGTCTTTGGTGTGGGGTTTAGAGAAAGTGTTGTAAGCTAAGTGCATTAAAACTTGTTTATCTCCTTTTTCAATCACAAGTTTTAAAAGGTCCGTCATGTTTTCGGTGTGGGGTTGAGAGAAAGTATACCGAGCTAAATCCCTTAAAACCCCTTGATTACTTTTTTCAAACATAAGTTTTAAAAGGTCTATCATGTTTTGAGTGTGGGGTTGAGAGAAAGTGTGCTCAGCTAAATACCTTAAAACCAGTTGATCCCCCTTTTCAATCACAAGCCTTAAAAGATCTGTCATATTTTGAGTGTGGGGTTTAGAGAAAGTGGACGAAGCTAAATAACTTAAAACCTTTTGATCACCCTTTTCAATCACAAGCCTTAGAAGGTCCGTCATATTTTGGGTATGTGGTTTAGAGAAAGTGGAATGGGCTAATTCTCTTAAAACTTCATGATCGCCTTTTTCAATCACAAGCCTTAAAAGATCCGTCATGTTTTGGGTGTGGGGTTTAGAGAAAGTGGACGAAGCTAAACCTCTTAAAACCACTTGATCCCCTTTTTCAATCAAAATCTTTATAAGATCTGTCATATTTTGGGTATGTGGTTTAGAGAAAGTGGAATGGGCTAATTCTCTTAAAACTTCATGATCGCCTTTTTCAATCACAAGCCTTAAAAGATCCGTCATGTTTTGGGTGTGGGGTTTAGAGAAAGTGGACGAAGCTAAACCTCTTAAAACCACTTGATCCCCTTTTTCAATCAAAATCTTTATAAGATCTGTCATGTTTTTGGTGTGGGGTTGAGAGAAAGTGGACGAAGCTAAATTTATTAAAACCTGTTTATCACCTTTTTCAATCATGCTTTCTTGCAGTGACTTTTTGATGCCACTGGCTTCAGCATCAAATAGATTTTTTATTAATATCAGATTGATTTCCTGATCTATATTGGCATCAATTAAGTTTCCGATAATTTGCCAGTTTTCATTTTGAAATAACTTAGGTATTTCATCGTCTGGATTTTCTAGAATGTCAGCTAAATGTGGATACTTTTTAATGTATTCATTTTTTTTTGATTGCTGTTGTGTTTTACTTTCATTGAAATTTAATCCCACAATTTCGGGAATAGTTGTGTCAAAGTTACGTCTTAAAGCTTCTACAAAATCTTTAGCTATCGCTAGCCTTAAACCCTCTGGAATATCAGTAAATAAAAGACGAGCTTCACTTAAATTTCGAGTAGGTTCAGAAAGTGTTTGAACTAACTCTTTAAAAAACCCCACGTCTTGATTATTAAAAGCCTCCATCAATAAAACCTGATCAGGTCTAAGTAAATTATAAACTTGTTCTAAATCAAAAGGAGTGGCTTTAAGTGTGGCATCTTTATCAGATAATCCAATCACTTTATCCGCCAAATCATCAATGGCAAGTAATCTTAAATCATCAGGTATGTTTAATCTGTGTCGTAACTTTTGAACGTTCTTATTACCACCATTTTCTAAAATTAAATCAGGCTCAACAAATTCAAAACCCAATTCATTTAATGTGACCCCATGTATTTTAACCTGCTCTAAAACAGCTTTCGTTCTATTGGGATCATTAGCGGATGTGACAAGAACCCTTAGGCTGCCGTCTTTAATTTTATCTTTTAATTGAAATAATACATCTTGAAGCACAGGTCTTAAGGTCAAGTAGCCTGTCATTGTTCCATCCCCGTGGAGTTCATAGTGAATGACTTTTTCAGGGTCAGTGGCTTGATTTAACCTTGCTTGATATTTCGCATATGTATCTGGATTGGGTGTGTAATGAATGCTTTGAACCGCTTCATGATTTTTAAATTCTATGGGAACTTCTTTTAAAAGTGTGTCATCTAAATCTAGCATTAAAATATCAGGGATTGATAATTTTACGGCATCACTTGAAATCATTTGTGTTATAGCACTTACAATATTTCCTGCTTTAAATTCTTGATTTAACCACTGATATAAAGCTCGTCTTTGATTAAAGACTTTTTTGGTTTCATCATTTTGCCAAAAGAGACTTAAATCCTCTTGAAATTTTAAAGCTTTCTCAGGATTCACTTGACCATCTTTTGATGAACCCGTTGGGCTGGTCGGATGCCAGCGAGTTCCATCAAAATGAAATCGATCGGATCTATCAGTGTATCGTGGCATGTGTTCGTAACTGACAATAGTGCCATGAAGACTTGATGGGGACACCTCAGCAGCCATTTGATTTAAGTAATATAAAAAGGACCTTGTTGAAGGATGGCTTGAGTTCGATGACGTTAAAAGATGGGTTTTAAGCTGCGCTTCATGCCCAGGAAAGTAACTCGTAATGACTCTAGGAATGGTTCCAGAAAAGCCAGTATCAATGAACATAATTTTTTTGCCCGATGATAGGTTTTCAGCTGATATGCCATTTTGTGCCAAATAGTCCTTAACGTTCTCAGCCTTCATATTGGCTCTTGAAATATTAAGTAAATGAAGTCGACTTTGCACTTCGGGCTGATCTTGGGTCGCAAGCTTAGCCAAATCATATAAGAGCTCAGCGTCTCTTGCTAAAAAATAAAGATCAAAATCAGGATAAAGCTCAAGGTACTGCGCTATGGCCTCTAGATGGGCCCATTTATAGCTATCCCAGGTCGATGGAAGATCCTTTGAATGCGATTGAGGTTCAACAGACATAATATCTGGCCTGTCGAAATAGGACTGAAATCCTTGGGGAATGGAATTGTTGGGCTCAGAATAGGTGAGCGAAATAAACAGAATTTGGATAAATAGCGAAACTATTAAGGCATATATTTTAAAGGCTGAAATCTTATGAATTCGCATGATTTTATAGACTACAAATAAGGAATTTGTTCAAATCAAGATATGTGCTTTGAAATATTTTTTTGGCTGTAGACGACTTAGACATTCAGACGGATTGGTATAAAATAAGATTAGTTTTGTTTAAAACTCATATATGTTGAGATACATGGTTTTTTTGTGAAATAAACTAGGGAGGGGAAAGTGCTAAATGCCTATAAATCCAAGACTTTAAAGGAATCTTCACTTGAGTTTTCAAATTCTAACTTCAAGCTCTGGGATACTGAAAAGTCCTATATTGTTGAAGACTTAAATAATGTTTTTAGAGAAAATCTTCTTATTTCAAGCTGGCTTCAAACAAAGGCAAAATCAACACAAATTTGGTACTTTAAAGAAGTAATACTTTTTTGAAAGCCATCCGAATTTAATGATTTATAAAACCAAATCCAGCCATATTCACGAATACCTAGAAAGCATAGAGAAAATAACTGGCTTAAAACGGCGTGAAAAAGTAAGAGTCTGTTTATCAAGTTTATATAAGTTTTGTAACATATCAAACTACATTGATAATAATCCTGTTTCAGCCATCAAATCCAAAAAAACTTTTGATACTCTGTATGATAAAATTTTAGCAGATGATGAAATCAAAATGATGCTAGAGATGACTCCCAAAAAACGAGATCAGATCTTTATTAAGCTTTTAGCTTTAACAGGGATCAGGGTCGGTGGAATCCGGGGAATTAAGTTTTCTGATATAAAGTCGACCAAAGATGGGGCACTGATTGAAGTTTTAGAGAAAGGTTTTAAATCAAGACGTATTTTTGTGAACAAAAAGCTTTATCTAGAGTTGCTAGAACTTAAAAAACCACAAACTAAAAAAGAAAATCATTTTTTCTCTGGAAATATTGTAATCAAAAATCAAGTGCCAGATGATTTTTATATCTTCAGATCACAAAAATTTCCATTTACACAACTAACGAATACTCAGTGCTATGAGATCGTTAAAAATGCAGCCAAAAGGGCTAAAATACATAAAAATGTATCCCCCCATTGGTTTCGTCACACCTATGCTACAAGACTCATAAATAATGAGGTTCCAGTGCATAAAGTAAAACATCTCTTAGGGCATTCCACGATAGCCTCAACCTCAAAGTATTTACATAAAAATTATGATGAATTTTCAGGAGACGTGTTAATTGTCTGAAATTACAAATTCAATTATTATTTCAAAAAAAATGACTACAAAATCTGAAGTTATATACTTGAAAGAAAACACACTTCTGAATTCATGGGTGAATTCCTACGATGACCTTACAAAAGCCAAATATATTTTAGAGGCTAAAAATTTCTTTTTGTTTTATCCAGATCTATTTTTAAAAGATGTAAGGGTAGAGCACGTCATTAGATACCTTGAAGAGGGCTTAGATAAAAAATCAAACTCATCCAAAAATCTAGCAAAAGCTGTGATCTCGTCTTTGTTTAATTTCGCGATTAGGTCTGGATATTTAGATTTTAATCCTACAGTGGCAATACGTGCTAAAAGAGTGCAGTCTAAGTTTTATGAAAAAGTATTAAGCCTTGATGAGGTTAAATCTTTAATAAATTCGGCTAATTCTGAAAAGCATAAATTGATTGTTGAGCTATTTTATATGACAGGGATCAGGCTTAGTGAATTAGTGCAAATCAAGTGGTTGGATTTCAGAAGGTATAAAAGTCACTATTTAATTTATATAAAAGGAAAAGGTTCTAAAATTAGGCCTGTTAAAATAACGACTGAGTTTTATGAAAGATTAAAGGCTCTTAAAAAAGTGGATAAATCTTATGTGTTTTTTTCGCCGGTGAAAGCTGATGAGCACATGAATCCTAAGTGCGTCACTTTAATGATAACAAAGCTTGGTCAAAAAGCCGGTTTACAGCAAAGAATAAGTGCGCATGCGCTAAGGCATACCCATGCTACCCACTGCATAGAAAGGGGTGTGCCCATCCAAGTCTTAATGGCAAGCTTGGGGCACACTTCTATTATGACCACTGAAAAGTACCTTCACGCCAACCCAGATGTGTTCTCTGGCGATACTTTAGAGCTTTGACGATTTAAGTTAATCAAATCAATAATTTAACAATGAAAAATTTTTAGTTGGCAAAAATGCCAACTTTGTGTTATCTTTTTATAAATAGGGGTATGAATGATTATAAGGCCCAATAGTTTAATATCTGTAAAAACTAACTTCGGATTTAATGGTCTTATAATTACGGAAGTTGAAATTGATATTAATCATGTAAACTTCGGGAAAAATAAATCTAAAAAGCGATCGAATTTTAATGCTGATTTTGTCGCTAAGGTTTGTAACAAGTTTTTTTCAAATAAATTTCTTGAAGATGTTGGTCTTAAAGAGTTTGGCGATGAGGTTTGTAGGTATTTTAAAATAGATTCGGTATTTGAAAATAAAAAATATAGAATGGTAATTTGTGTTTGCTCAGATAAACCCAACACAGTGGGTGTAATAACGCTGTATGAAATTTAAGGAAAATTAAAATGGCAAAAGGTCCTTATGAAATTAATTATGATGATTTTATGGAATCAAAAGAGATTACAGATCCTGTTAGTCTATTAAAATTAGAACTTGGTTCAAAATTTTTAAAGATTACAAATAAAATGGAGACCGCTGAAATATTAAAAATAACAGGTCTTCATAAATCCGACTTATCAAGAATAAGAGCCGGATCATTAGAGAGGTTTACTATTGATCGCATAATCCATCTATTAGATGCGCTTGGATATAAGGCCAAAATAAGTATGATTAAAGATCAAAAAGCATCCTAGAATCTATTTAGTAAGTTAAAAAATCTAATAGTAATTAAGTTATATTACCCTGTTGACCAAATTTTTTTAAATTCGGATTTTAACAAATATCGATCAAAAAGCAGGATGTTCCGTGCAAATATAGAAAGATCAGCTGAAATGACCACAACAAAATATACTTGGGATTCGCCACATAAGCGCAGTAGAGATGAAATTGAATTTTTAGAAAGTTGTCTAAATTACAACAATAGACGAGTAAACCTTGTCTATTAAGTTTATTAAATCAAAGATGGAAATTCAAATTTATAAGTAAATTTTTTCTTCGATTAATCTAATTCGTTGGATGGGATCAAGCAGTAGATCGTTATAAGATTTTATAATTTTCTTTTTTTGTTGCTCAAAAAAATCTCTAAATTTAGTCAAATCGAAACCATTAAGCTCTAATTGCTCGAAAGCAAAATTATCAGCATCAACTTCATTTTGTAATGCCTCTAAACCAAGTAGCGACAATTCATCAACTTTCAAACTTTGGGAGCTGCTATCAAGTTTTTGTTTATATTCTTCCAAAGCCATAACATTTTTATTAGTTATTATATGGCCGAATTCATGCAGGATTAAGTACTGAACTATAAATTCATAATTAGGATCTTTAAAATTTGCCTCCATTAGGTGAATATCGTGTTCTTTGTTATTCATGGCAGATGTAAGATAGGCTTCCCCTACGGTATTTTTTCTAGCATTAGGCTCATTCTCGATCTCGTTATCAGTTATATAAATTACTACTGATTTGTAGGTGGTTTGTCCTAAAGATTTTACGTATTTTTTTAATATCGTTAATAGGCGATCAATATATTTTAAATGAATGTCAGACATTTCTAAAATGTCTGAATCAATCCATATTTTTTCACTAAGCTTTTCACCTCCAATTTCAACCATATTTAACTCTCCTAGAGATCCTGCAATTTTTATTCTAATTAATATGTACACTGATTCTAAGTATACTATCGGTACAATTTATTTATTGTTGCAAAAAAAAATTATTAAATAATCCTAATATAGGCTTAAGATACCTCAAGTAACTCACTGATTCTCGTAGAAAAGCACTTAGACTTCATCTGGCTTTGCATCTTCCAATGTTTATTAATTCCACAAGATGCAATCTTTATTGATTCTGGTCCATTTCGGGAATTATAAAAATCCATCATTTTTAAAATCTCAATTTCCTGGATGGTGTCATTTTGTGAAAATAGATCGAACTGTGAACCTTGTTCATCATAAATGCTAGATAAAACTATTCCACATTTCTTGTATTCATATCCGTGTTTAAATATACCTTCTAAGGCATGAAGGCCTTCTCTGATAAATTTAAAAGTTGATTGGGTAGGGGATATGAATTTTATATTTACAGAATCAAAAGTTTGTGGAGTGTTTTTATATCTGTTTGTATCAATAAATATACTAAGACTTTGCGCTGAAGAGTTCTGTCTTCTTAATTTTTCTGATGCTCTTGATATATGGGAAGACATAGCTTCTTTAAGTTCTGATAATTTGGTGACGCTTTTACCAAAAGACCTTGATGAAATAATCTGTTTTTTGTTCTTGGCCTCAAGTTCTAGGTTGATGCAATTCTTAAACCTTAGTTCATCTTGAATCTGACGACCCACTTTAGTTAAAATCTTTTGAATTAGTTTGTCATTTTTATAATGTTTAAAATCATAGGCAGATCTAATCCCTAGAGCTTTTAATTTTATTTCTGACTGTTTACCAATGCCCCAAATGTCGCCAACTTCAAAATTTCTTAAATAATCATCGATCTCTGATTCTTCAAATAAGCATAATGTTCCATCTAAAGAAATATCCTTTTTTGAAATTCTGTTTAATACTTTCGATAAAACTTTAGTGTGTGAAAGCCCAATAGATACTGGAATACCTGTTTCTTTATAGACTTTGTTTTTAATCATTTTAATGTATTCAGGAAGTTCATCTTTTTTAAACCCTGACATATCTAAAAAGGCCTCATCAATTGAGTATATTTCTAAATTAGGTGTGAACTCAGATAAGGTCTGCATGACTCTTCTAGATAAATCACCATAGAGAGTATAATTTGATGAAAACGCTATAACGTCTTTAAATTCACTTTTCATTTTGAAATAAGGTATACCCATAGGTACACCAAGTGCTTTAGCTTCAAGAGAGCGGGATACTACGCATCCATCATTATTTGATAATACGACTACGGGCTTATACCGAAGCTTTGGGTTAAATAACCTCTCGCATGAAACATAAAATGAATTGCAATCAACAAGAGCTATCATAGGGTTTCAGTAACGATAGACCTTACTATTCCCCAGATTTCAAAGTCCTGTTCATCAGGCCTAATAATGATGTCTTCGTATTTAATGCTTTCAGCTTTTAAAACTATATGGGTTCCAGTATTAAAGTACCTTTTAACTAAAAACTCATCATCGATTCTAACAACACAAATATGACCATTTCTTATATTAAGCGACCTATCTACAATCAGAATCGAGTTTTCAAAGATGCCCGCACCTATCATTGAATCCCCCTTTGCTCTCACTAAAAAGGTGCTAGAGGGTTTTTTTATTAATAGATCATTTAGATCAATCGCAGAGTCTAAATAGTCATCAGCAGGAGACGGGAACCCACACGATACTTGAGATGCCACCACTTTTAAAAGAACAGAGGGCCCTACTTTCAAATTTGAGAACATAATTGATAGAATCCCCATATGTGTAAGTTATATGTAAGTATTTTATATGGGTAGGGAAAAACAAATAATGGTCTTGATTTTGAACATAAGAAGGGAAAAAGATTGTTAGAAACTTGCAAAATGTTATATATATGTTACATTTGTATTATATAGCAACAAGGATTAACTTAGTGGCATCAGAAGACACTTTCACAGCATTGGTTCCTACACAGGTCGAAGAGCATGAAGATTACTTAGATTGGGAGGAAAAACTAGAAGGCGGTGCTGTCAAAAAAGTCCATGCTGCAATTGAGAAAATTGAAATGGTGGGGATTATTACCGGTGCAAAGTCTTTAGGTGACGGATTATTTGAGAAAAAATGGAACAGCGGCTTAAGATTATATTTCGCCGTTGTGATGGATGGTGACAACAAAACCCTACTAATTTTGGGCAGTAAAAAAGGCAAAGAACAACAGCGTGCAATTAACAAAGCAAAAATAATTTTAAATAAATATGATGTTTTTAAAGGAAATATAAAAACTAAAAATTGAGGCGAATATGATTCCATCAACACAAAAAGAAAATTTAAAGCAAGACAGAAAAAAAGGATTAAAGGCAAAATTCGGAGATCCAAAATATATTTTGGAGTCCATGGCAGATTTTTTATTGGATGGTGATGTGGCATCAATAACTGATCTTATAGCTGCTTACGTTAGTAATTCAAAGAAATACAAAACACAGGAAAGTTTTGCAGAAACTATAGGAACGACAAGACAGACTCTTCACAGAATGCTAGCACATAATGAAAATGTTGGAATACAAGTTTTCTTTTCTGCTATTGAACAAATTCATAAGGATTCTTTAAATAACAAAATAATATCGTAGAGGGTTAAATGATAAAGTATATTAACGGAGTTTTAAGACTTAATGAGAATAATAGGTGGTGTGTTATTGACCCAGACACTAGAGAAGGTTTAATTGAGATTACTTCAGGTAATGTGGTTGAAATTTTTGAAAATAATGAGTGGATTTCTACAAGAATTGAATTCGATGGTTCGGAAAATAAATATTACTCAGTAGCGGGATTAAAATTGGACAAAGATATGTCGGCCAGAATGAAAACTTAAGAATAATTGAACTAACAATTAACTAGCTATCGGAATTATTCAAAATTTTATCATCTGAATCTAGTAGGATTTTCATAGCTTTTAGGTAGTTTTTCTCAAAGGATTCAGTTAGAGATTTCATAACTATACTAATAACTTGTTCTAAATTTTCTTCAGATTTCATTTTTTCATCAATAGCAACTTGGGTACTCCCGTCGTCTGCTATGTAAACTCTAAATAGCTTGTTGTTACAAATTTTAAAATCAAATAAGACTAACCATTTACTCAAAAAAACTATCTACCATTGCCTCCCCTCTTCGGAAGACTTGGGCCAGATAAGATTTGTGATTTAAGACTCTAAAATAATTTAGGACATTAAATTGTTAAATGGAACAAGGAGAGCTGCAGGGAGTTTACCGTCAGGACATACACCTGGCGAATTTACATTTACTGACTGAATTAAAATCTCATTTGTTTCTCTAACTTTTATTATAGTAAACACACTAGGAGTGTATCTGTTAAATTCAAAATTAAAATTCCCTTCACCTAAATTATCAATACTATCAATATTAGAAGTTCGAAAACCAATTTCTGGGTATCTGTCTGGGTTTTCTTCTGAGGGATATAATGTTTGATTCATAACACCCTGGTCACCATTAAAAGAATAATTATTAACTACAGATTGATTTGTAACGCCATCAAGATGTCTTGTGTTCCTAAACATATCAACTGTGAGCGCGCGTCCATTGCAATGAAATACTGTTTTCCAACTTTGCTCTTGTAATTTTGATTTCAAGGTTTCTAAATCCATATCTCGAACAACTTCAAAAGTAAGTCTTTCAGGCAAATGGTCTCTTACAGCATGTGGCTTGATCGGATAAAAAAACTCTTCTGCAGTGAAATTATATCTGGTTTGATTTTTTGGCCCTCCGCCTATACCAGGCAAAGTAATTACATTATTTGTTGGCTCAGATTCCGCTGTCTCATTTTGAGCCAATGTTAAGTTTGACCCAAATAAAGCGCTTGTGAAAAAACAGCAAATGAGAACATTTTTTACGACACTTGAATAATCTATAAACACTGACATAAGTTATATCCTTTTTTTAAAATATTTGAATTAAACATTGCACTTATGGTGCCAGTTAACATTTAATAAAATAGGATAATAGATCCACCCATTTAGCATAATGTATTTTAAGCCAAAGACCTAAATTTTATAAAATTTTAACTTCTATACCGCCGCAATCTAAATGCCTTAAATAAAATAGAATCATCTTGCTGTTAAATTTAAGTTTTTAGCTCCCTAACTAAGGAGTGTTTGAAATCATGATTTTCATGATTATTTGCTAGAAACCCGTATGCCTTTTTTTCGCTTGTGAGACCTTCAAGCCAAGTCCTTGAATTTTCTGTGTTTAAAAAAATGGGCATGCGGTCATGACCAACCTTTTTAATATATGAAGTGGGGTCGGTGGTAAGGATTGCAAAAGAATTTAGAGTTTCTGTATCCCCTTTCCACTGTGAATAAATTCCTGCGGCATATAAAGTTATACCTTTTTCTTCAGAAAAATTAACTTCGTGGCCCTTAGCTGAACCTTCTCTACAGCTTTCAAAAAAGCTTGCTATTGGGACTACACAGTTGTGCGAATTAAATGAATCGCGCCATGTTGGAACTTCATAAATCTTTTCAAACTTTCCGTTTTTTGGATTTGTCCTATTTAACCTGGCGTTGTAGGTGCTCCATTTCACTTTCTTGGTCTTAGCCCACTGGGGTGTAAGTGAAAAGGTCATATGATCTAGTTTAGCTATATTTCCATTTTTTCGTAGAACCACAGATTCTTCATGTGGAAAAACTCTGTTTTGATACTTACAAAGTATATTTTCGTCTGAATCCTGAAGCTCGAAATCGCTTTTTAACTTTCGCCAATCCTGAGCCACCATTATTGAGTAACACATTGTCTAACCTCGAATTTGAGACTTATTTGAAATCTAACACTACTACCTAACAAGTAGCTGATCCTTAAATAAATCAGAATATCATCAAAAAAATAGAACTTCGTTTTCAAATAGATAATGCTCTTTTTAAAATCCTTTACTTAGCTTTTTAGGGCATCCATATACAAAATAATTTACAGAGCCGAATTAAAGCAAAAACCTTACACAGCTCTTGCTAAATAAGAGTTGGATTTTCTACTAATAAAAATTCTATCATAGCTCAAAGCTTCTGATTCGTGAGCAAGAACATCGATCACATCACTATAGTCATCGTCATTTCTAATAGCAGCAATAGCCAAACGAACTTTTAAATCAAGCTTTTCATTTACAGGAGATTCTTTACCTTCAGCGCGATATAGTGTTTCGGGTTCGATGCGTATAATAGCCGAAAACTTTTTAGCGCTATAGCCTTTATGTGTTCGAAGAAACCTAATCTCTTTACCAGTTAAAGATTCATCTTTTTTCAACAAGGTCTTAGCAATAACTTGATTAATTTTTTCTAAATCACCGTATTGGGTATATTCTTCGCCGCAATTATCACAAGTATGTACGGTTGCGCCTTCAATAGTAATATTGTCTAATCCACTCAGAGAATACTTAATATTTCTCTTTTCTGATTTTAGAGCTTTTTTACTGTCGCATACTGAACATTTCATTTTCTACTTCCTTTTTTTCTAATCACTGTAATGGCTATAATGTTTTTATTAATATTGCATTCGAGTCTAAATTTGCTTGTTTCAATTCTGTAAACCCACCTATGACTCTTTTCATGTAATTCAGACCCAGTGCATTTCCCCAACTTAATTATGTTAATTACATCGTTTAAAACGATATCTCTTTCAAGCATTCTAATTTCACAGTGCTTACTAATGATCAGACAACTACTGTTTTTTAAATATAGCGATTTTATAATTTTCGTTGCTTCATTATTATTAAGTCTTTTATCGGATAAAACCAAAGATGACATAAATACATTATATGATAAAATGTCATATTGTCAAATATTCTTGACACTTTAAACATAATCTCAATTTTGAGCCGATCCCTCGCTCTCAAAATAAGTCCCATTCTTGATGCCCCCTCTTGATTTAAGAACCAAATCGAATCAGATGAATACGTCTCTGTGGTCAGTTTTCCTTGGGAATTAACCGATGACAGAATCGCTTGGTAAGGACAAAAATACGCTCTATTTGTCTTTCCCAGGGTAAATTGACCTAGTTGGTCCCAAGTGATTCTGACAGCTTATCGGCGCCATAACCATATTATTTTAATACGAAATAAGAAAATTAAGGGCCTTGATTAGAAAGCTAGGTTTTATGAGTGACATTTTACGGCCTTAAGAATAGATGCTTAGTCAGGTTTAATGCGCTCAAATATGAATTAATACATTAATGGCATTCCTAAAATGAGTTCATTTATTGCAGAGATATAGTAGATATTGTTTTTTCAGTAATTATAATTAAAAGCGATCGAAGGGGAAATGATGATTTCAAGAACAAAGATAGCTGTTGCGTTCTTCTGTTTAATCAAAAGTAGCTTGTGTTTTTCATTCGAGTTTACAGAAGAGTATTTAGAAAGGGCTTTATCTGCATCTCAGCTAGAACTAATGAAATCTATACCAAACACTGAGCTCATAAATCGCGATGAAATAAGCTTTGAATCGAGTACAGGCAGTGTATCCGCGTCAGTGATTCTTTTAAAATACTCAGCTCAAAATGAATATTTAGGCTATTGTTCTGCAGCTTTAATCTCTTCTAGACATGTATTAACAGCTAAACATTGCATGACAAACGCTGTAAATGAAAAAGTCTTTGTAGTTGATGACTCATACTTAAAGGGCAACCAAAATTCTCAAATGGCAAAAGTTATTGGTGTTACAGACAAATGTCAGCATCCTCAGTGGTGGTGCAGCCAGGGAAATAATTTATTGATAAGATCACAAATTAACAGGTTTCTAGAAACAGATTTCAGTGGAGAAGACGTTGTAATACTACACCTAGATCTTGAAATTACTTCTTCTGATGGATATTTTAAGCTTCCTGATGAAAATACCACCTTTGAAGGCATTAAGCTTTCTATGGCCGGTCTTCCAAGTTACGCTATAAACCTTCAAGGGAATTGGGATGTCAAATATGTGAGCCAACCGGTCTGCGACCTCGTTTCAACAACCGATGACGTGCTAATCACTAACTGTATTCCTGCTGGTGGACTCTCAGGAAGTCCTATTTTTTACAGGGATGGGTCCGATTTGGTTCTACTGGGGATAATCTCTTCACATATTCAAATTGAATCTTCTACACACCCAGGGGTATCTCTTAATGGAACGCGAGCAGCTGCCGTTTACAAAATTGATTTTATTAAAGATTTTATCGAAGCACCTTCACCGCCGGTTTGCAATTACCCTGCGAGTCTATGCCCATTTGAAGATCACTCCTACTGTAGCGAGCAAATAGAAGATTACAGAACTAGGAATTGCCCACAGTCTAAATAATTCTAGGTAAAACCCCTAGTGATTAATGAAAAAATTTTTAAATTCAATGAGCCTTTCTGCGAAAAAGGGCTTTCTATTTTTTGATGATTAAGTCTGTGATATAAAAAGAAAGATGAATAAAACCTACATATGAAACATAACTGTGGGATCTCTAGTTTTTAATCGGCCTGGTCGATAAAAATACTCTCCTTGAAGAGGTTTTCTAAACTTTAAACTTTTTAAATGCAAACTTAAATTTAAATATTAGTTGGATTTCAGCATTTATTACTTACCAACCCAAAAAAACACCTCTGAAAGTTTATGCAAATTTTTGTGCTAGCTTTTCAATTTTCCTAATTTCAGCTGTTTTATCCCAATTACCATTAGGAAATAATATATCACTAGGGTGAACACCTAGAGCCGCAGCTAGCAAACCAGCTCGTCTAATACCTAAATCTATCTTATCATTTTCTATAGACGATAAATGAGTAATAGATATTGAAGTTAACTCTTCTACATCTTTAAGAGTGAAGCCCCTTGCTTTTCTAAATGCTTTAATCATTTGACCCACACTATAGGGCTTACTATCTATATCGAGTAAAACATCTGACATTTTTTTTCCCATACCTACCTCTTATAATTATGATCTGTAGTAATTTTGACTACAGAAACTATTAGTTTTTGATCGACAATTTTATAAATAATTCTTCCCACTTTACTAAAGCTTGAAGACCTGTGCCCGGACCAATCATCATAGAGAGCATGGTCATGCCAAAAACTACTTTCAAATAAAGCATCAGGTCCCCTGGTTTCAATGATTTCTATCCATTTCAAAATAATTTTATTATCGTCCCTAGTAAGTAATCCTTCTTTAATAAGTCTGCGATATGTTTTTTCTACATCAGCATTTTCAAATTCAACTACCCAGTTCATTTTACTCAAAGCTGAAATCCTTATATGTTACTAATTATAGTAACTTACTTTAAATAGTAAGTAAAGTAAATTTTTGCTTTTCTTGCAAATCAAGGAACAATGATGGTTCTAATGAATAGTATAAACTCCACACAATTCGTTCTATTTTGGGGCGTAAAAAACCATGCTACCACGAACAAAAAATATACGTATTATTATGAAATAGTTGTAAAAATTCTAGTTATTTCAAATATTTTTGAAGTAGTAATTCAGGCACATTTATTGTAAGTATGTTCTTATGAATTTTATTATCATGATCTCAATATTGGTTTTAGCTCAAATGTCACAAGCGATGTCTGCTGGAGTGAAATCTACAGAGGCTGGTATTTGCTCTGGCTGTTTTGATGCTAGACCAGCGGTAAGACAAATAAGTAGGCTTCCTGCACTTAATCAAGATGTTGAAAAAATTTATACTGCCTCCTACTTTTCCGACAATGGGGACCGGGAAGCATTAGCTAGGTTAAGAGCTAAAAACCCCAGTGAACTTACAATGGAAGAAAAAGCAATCTTACAAGCTGCAAATAGAGTAGGATTTGTTAGTTTACCTGGCTGTAAATCAGGAAGTAATGCGGTTTTAGTTAATATTAATGGTAGAGACGCAATTGTAACTTCAGGTCATTTAGTGATTGATAATAAATTTGGATTACCTAAGTGTTCAGCAGAAGAAAAGGCTTACTATTATCCGAATGCTAGTTACTATTCATCAGCAGATAAAAACAACCCGATGCTTATGCAGAAAATTTTATTGGAACCAAATCCAATTAATTTTGAAAATCATGCTAGTTACAAAACCAAGACTGATAAAGATTTTTTAATCTATTATTTAACTGAAAACATTTCAGACAAGTCCATGCCAGCAGGAACATATCTGGCTGGTCAAAACAGGGGATCTATACCTTTTTCAACTCAAAGAGAAAGAACTGGAACAGCTTACATAATTGGGTTTGATAATAGATATGACAAAGAGTACGGAAGACAAATGAGCTATCAAGCATGTCAGTATGAACAATCGACAAGAAGACTTGGTTACTTTTATCATACTTGCGATACTACTTACGGTTCTAGCGGATCTCTAATGGGGACAATTGAGAGTGGTGAAATAACATTACAAGCTATAAACAGTGATAGTTCAGAAGATCACGATAAGCCTGTGCCAAAAGAAAGTATATCTTGGAACGGTAGCACCTCAAGCGATCCAATACTTAGATCAATTCCACAAAACTAATTTGAAACAATGTATTAAATGTTTCTTAAATTTCCCATTATCAAACGAAAATCGATCTAAACCTAGCCTCAAAGCTGAGATTCTGCCGATAAGCTTTTATGAATTTTTTAGCTATTTCTTTCACTCTTTTAATAGGCTTTAATGCTTATTCCAATGATGCCCCAATTGAAGCTGTATCAGAATGTAGAACGCACCACATAGAAAACAATTGCGAAGAAAATGAAGATGTAGCAAAAGCAAAGGCCATCGGCTCTGTTAAAACTGAATTTGATCAGTTAGCGAATGCTAAGGAATTAGCAGTTTCAAATTCTTGTGATGCAATATTAAATCAAGTCTTAATTGACTGTGATTCAAGTGTTTTTTCTGAGCGGCAAAAAAATATCGATGACCTTGTTGGTTCTTTTTCTGCCTTAGAACAGAAGAAAAATGATATCTACAGATCAAGGGCGCCTGATTCAGAGTCTAGAACTAAGTCTGTTGTAGAAATTATATCAGAACTCAAATCTTTAAGTGTAACATTAGGTGATCTGTCAGATGAAATGGATAACTTAAAAAGTATTTGTGACAAGCAACGTGATCAAGTAAAGCAAGATTGTTCAAGACCTACTGTTAAAGCCACTGAAATTAATAACAAATTAGTTTCTGAAGGTGACGCTATAGCACAGGCACGAATCGCAAATGACATTGTACTTAAGGTTGGCAATATTTCGCAGGGTGGCATGGATAAAGTTGATCGAACTCAAAAAGAAACAACTGAAGTTTATAGAACTGCTTCAGATATCACAAACACAGCCATAGGTAGATCGGAAAATTATCAGTACCAAATAAGAGAAACGATAAGAAGTCTTAACGGTTTAGTAACAGACAACAATGACGATTGTGATGCTTCAGCCATGGGCGGCTGTGAAGAAGGACTAGAAATAAAACAGGAACCAGAGCCTGAGATTGAAGTAGTTGAAACTTGCACTGACCCTAATGGATGCACTGGTGAAAAACCTGAAATCGAAACTGAAACTACCCATGTAGCTGCGAGTTCAAGTGCAGGGCAAAAAACTACAGAAGGGCTATCAGGTGAAGAGTTAATTTCTGATGCAAATTCAAAAGCATATGGGACAACGACTAATGCTTCTGCTGATAGAAATAGTTCTCAAGAAACTTCAGGTAATGGATTTGCTGGAGGAATAAACTCAGCAGCAGGTGGTTTAGGTGGCCTTGGTTCAATCTTTGGCAAAACCGGCGGTGGCTTTGGACAAGAGGGTTATAGCAACCCATCAAATCCAAGATATCAAGGTTCGAATTATTCTAATTACAATAGTCCAAATCAAAATCAAGCTTCTCAAAACTTTAAGCCCAACTATGATAATAACAGATTAAAAAACCCTAGCTCCAATTCTCAAAACACCCCCAATTTTGGTGGTGGCAACTATGCAAATAGCGCCAACCGGTCAGCACCAGTTGGTGGCGGACAAGGTGCAGGTGGTCTTCAGGGATCAAGCGCTCCGACATCTAAAAGCAGTAGTCGTAAACCAGGACTACTCAGCCGGTTGTTTGGTAAGAAAAAAGATAAGACCCTTTTTGGAAAAACTGACAGTTCTGCTCGCGGTGGTAGTTTTAAATCCAGGTCAAACAGATCTAGCAGCAGAACTAATTCAAACCTTAATAGTGAAAATCAGTTTAACCCTAGTAACTCTTCACAAAGAAGATTTGATGCAAGTAAATACGAGCCTTCTAAAGCGGCCTCTGCACGAGCTTACGCAAGAGCTACAGGTAGAAAAATTGCTTCACAAGCTCCACAACCTGAGATCTTTGTATGGCCAGATGATATTAGTAAAAATAGAAATGCCAATATGTTTTCAAAAGTCCGAATTTCTCACAAGGTTCATGTAAGCCCTAGATAAATTCTTTAGATTATTGTTTAATGTTCAGCTCTGCCATGACCACCTTAGCTTAACCTTAAAAGGCAGTTCTGGCTTAGATATTGCCTATTTTAGTGTGTAAAATTTGAACGTTGGCTGAACATCATTCTATCCGCATTAAGCATCACAATATTTGTTAGCTGCTAGCTCTATGAAAGAATTAGCTTTCGGAAAACCTCTGGAGTAGTTTTTTTAGCTATTTCTAGCATTCTCAATGATGAGGGTAAAATTTTTGGCTTTCCTGCCTGCTCCCAAGCCTTAAATGTTTTGTCATTTACACCCAAGAACAAAGCAAAAACAGGCTGAGATAAGTTGTGCTTTTCTCTAATCTTTTTAATCTCTTTTGAGGTCATAGGCTTGGGCATCTCTGGCAACTCCAAGTAGGAGGTCTTAAGCGTTATCTTGCCATCGTGGTGGTCGTTAGCAGACTTTAATGCACCCAATAGCTCATCTTCAAAGCTAAATTCTTTAGTTTTTTTCATTTTTTCCTCGCTTTAAGTTTCTGCACCTCAAGTTTCATTAATCCCTTTGCTTTATCACTTATATTTTCACTGACTCTTTTATCAATTATCAAAAGCAGGTGGGTAATTTCAATTTTCGTAAATCTAAATAATACACTCTATATCCGCCACTTTTACCAGAATCATTTTTTGATACCCTGAATTTTCTTACCCCGCCAGTTCCCTCAACAGTGAGTCCAGTCTCCATATTATCTAATAATATCTTTTGGATCTTTTGAAGGAGGCCAGAATCACCAATCTTTTTTAAGCTACTTGTAAAACTGTCGGATTCAACAAAGGTGCGTATCATTTCTTAAATATACCTACAGTAAGTATACTTGTCAATAGTATACTTGCGCTATCTCGTTTTGAGACAAATTAAAATCTGTACTGCGCTTGAATTGATACGCTTCCATTATCTATATTATAGCTAGGTCTGTAATATACAGAACTGAACAAAGTCGTTATATTTTTTTATAATACTTTTGGTCTTAAAGTAGGTGTAAGGATGTGTAAACATCAACGGTTAGAAAATAAAAGGGAGCCGACCATTTCTCTAGCTCGACGTTATCTAGCGTTTAAAAAACCGGTTTAGTATATCAGTCAATATTAGATTTTAACGTTTTTCATGTATTTACAGGCACTTGTTGGGCATGGCCTCATTTAATTTTCCGAGGTATTTCCATGGTATTTCTTGGAATTTTCCAGGATTTTTCAATGAGCCTTTTGATGGAGAAATATTTGGATTACTGCATAACTATTACGGGCAAATTGGCTACAGGTCCTTAATATTTTGAAGTAAAATAGTCGAAAAAATTTGCTTCTTGTTAGTCTACACCTTGCTTTTGACATCAGAACGTAGACACCTTAGTAGGTTGAGAGGTTAAAATGAGAGATAATATTACAGGAGTTTTACGACTTAATGAAAATAACAGGTGGTGTATTATCGACCCGAATACAAGAGTCGACCTGGTTGAGATAACTTCAGGTGATGTCCTAGAATTTTTTGAAAATAGCAAATGGGTTTCCACAAGAATTGAATTTGATGGGGTAAAGAATAAATATTATTCTGTAGCGGGTATTAACCTTTACAAAGATCAGCCAGCGAAAGTTAGTGCATAATTACAAATAACATTAGCCACATCCAGATTCTTAAGCAGTTAATATTGGGTTTTCCATTTTTTAACTAGAGGGTGCCTAAGATGGAAAAGTCAGAATAGGATATTGCAGTGAGAGTAAATAGAAATTGTAACCAGACAGTTCTGATTCGACTCTGTTCAATGCTGGGACTCATTTCGCTTAGTTTTGGTCGGAATTCAAACATTTTAGTGAGATTTTGATGAGTCTATTTGGGCGCCAAGCTTGTAAAAATGACAATTTTGGTTCTGATTTAAAAGTTGAAATACAAATGTTTTGATCAGGGCTGGTATATAGCTTAAGTAATAGGTCTGAAATTTAAATTTAGGAGAATTATAATGAAGAAGTATATATTTTTGAGCGTAGTTATATTTTTCTCATGTAACTCGTTTGCTAAAATTAATACTAAGGGTTGCGACATTTCATTAGAGAAAGCTTATGAATCTATTAATGGGTTAGAAATAATTAAATACGATAGAGTTGTACAGTTCATATCAGCTGTAAGTGAGCTTTCAGGTCAAATAACTAATGCGGATTTAGGTGATACTGTGTATCTAAGTGGTGTAAAAGAATTCGGAATTATCATAGATGATAGGGTGAAAGGGTTAGTTGCTCAGCTGGATAGTCTCAAAAATTCACTTAATGAAGCTGAAGCAGCCTTCCACGACGAGGGGTGCTCATTTGGAAGCTATGAGAATTTTAAACTATATTTTGATGCTAGAAATTCCGTGTTTCTCTTATTGGATTAGAACTTTCAAAATCTTTTGGCCCCGATTGTGGACCGATTGATTACTTTCAATTTTAATATTAATAACAATTAAATAATTAGGCTGATCATACCCATATTTTGCAGTTTGCAAATCATAAATGAACTTATCATCAATACAAATATTACTAATCTCAAATTCTTTAACCACTTTCTGAATTTGCTTTTGATTAAATAGACAATCAATAGTTACTTTATTCATATTATCTACATCAGAAGATCTATGGTATACATAGCCCGCCTTAGTGTAAATTTCACTTTCCGGCATAAAAACGGATACACTTACCTTTAGACATTCAGTCATCGAATCAAAAGACTCGGTAAATTGCCTCATCTCTTTTTCATAAGCTTTAAGCTGCCTTAGAAACTCATTTATATAGTCTCTAGCTCTTTTATTGTAGATCATTTTGGATTTGTAATAAGCATAATTTACTCTTTTTTAGAATTACAATCCTATTCTCCTGCAACCTTAAGTATATAAATATTCAGTTTCTTTGATTTTATCGCTTTCACCCACTCTGTTCTTACTAAGAACAGCATAAATTATTTCGACAGGCTGGTATTATTTACTTTGAGTCCGATTTGCACTACTAAACAGATCTTCCAAACTGTAATTTGATCGGTATGTTTAGCTCTAAATTTCCAAAATTACTAAGATTTATAAAAATCATTTTGAGCGGTACAACAATTTTATTTGGAACATTTCTACAAGCTAATACTTGCGTTAAATATTTAAATTCATCTGATAATAAGGGTGCAGAACTACTCCGCCGTAAAAACTCTCAACTCCATACAACTGGCTACATTTCTAGAGCAGCTATCAGACTGGCTAGATCCAGATCTGCACTTCATTCACCTCCTGTACAAAAAATTTCAGCATTTATCCATTCCTTAGGCTTTAATCATATCAGGGCTAGAAATGATAAAACCTATTTAGAGTGGTTTAAAGGTAAGCTATATAATAAATATGTTATTAAATCTGAGGATGTCCCAGAAAGTTTTTTTAACCTTCAGGTACAAATCGCTGCAAATGAAGGTCATGGCCACATTGTTCTGTCAGAAGATGATAAGAAAAGATTAGCTGAAGTCATAATCAAAGATCAAAAAAGTAGTTTAGACGTTTGGATTGATTACTTTATATCACCTGACTCAGACTCCTATCCCATGTGGTTTAAGTTTTGGGCATTTCAAGGCTTAGTTAAACTTGGAAAGTATGATGATGAAAGAGGTGTTTTTTTTAAAAGAAATAAGGGAACTACTAATATGTTTCCAGATCTTAATAGTGAAATCTTAACCTTAATTGCAGATAGCGTGATTCAAAAACTAAATGGCAAATCATTAGATGACCTAGAAGATCACGACTTTAGAAGGCTCGTTGAGAAAGAAAATTTCGTTGATTTATACACTTATGAATATACTAGAGTTAAAAATATTGTTCTAGATTTATCTTCAACAGAAGGGATTTGGAAAAGATTCGATAAAGGATCTGACCCCAAGCTTTTAACTGAAGCTTTAAAAAACAAAGCTACCGGCTGGTGCACTGCTGGGATAGGCTTTGCTGAAAAGCAAATCGCTGCAGGTGATTTTCACATCTTTTTTACTAAGGATGATGAGGGTAATTTCAAACAACCCAGAATAGCTATTAGGATGGAAGACAGCAAAATTAAGCAAATCAGAGGAATAGCTAAGGATCAAAACTTAGATGACAGAATCGCAAGCTCTAATGCTTTAGATGAAAAATTGAAAGAATTTGGAAAAGAAAGCGAAGAATATAAGATTAAAACTCTTCATATGAAAAAGCTTACCGTAATCAAAGATAAGCATGATCAAGGGTTTATATTAGCTAATGAAGATTTAAGGTTTTTATATGAGATTGATGAAAAAATTCAAGGGTTTGGATATGGTAGCGATCCAAGGATAAATGAAATCTTAAAAGATAGAAATACCAAAATCGATTTGTCTATATTTTTTGCCTGTAGACCTGATCAGATATCCTTAACTGATGAAGAAGCATTAAGTGGCGACATTATCTACCACCACGGAAGCCTTTTTTTATCTGACTTAACTTCATCCGATGGACTTACATTGCCAAAAAGCATAAAATTTGATCTCTATCTGGAAGGGCTAGGTTCAGCTGATGGACTTATTTTACCTGAGGGAATTGGTGGTGAGCTTAGTTTGAGTAATCTAACTTCAGCTGATGGACTTATTTTGCCAAATATTATTGGTGGTGGCCTTCATCTAAACAGCCTAACGTCAGCTGTTAGGCTTATTTTTCCAAAAAGTATTGGTGGTCATCTTAGTTTAGGAAGTTTAACATCAGCAAATGGGATTATTCTACCAGAATCTGTTAGAGGTGATCTTAGTTTAACAAATTTAACTTCAACCAGTGGTTTAACTTTACCAAATAGTGTTGGTGGAAATCTTTATCTAGGAAATCTAACTTCAGCTATTGAGCTTATCTTACCAAAAAGTGTTGGTGGAACTCTTTATTTACAAAGACTTACTTCAGCGGAAGGGATTACTTTACCCCATAGTGTAGGTGGTAGTCTTTATCTAGGAAGTCTAATTTCAGCTATTGAGCTTATCTTACCAAAAAGTGTTGGTGGTGATTTATATTTGAATGGCCTGGTTTCAGCGGAAGGACTTACTTTACCTCGTAGCGTAGGCGGAAATCTTAATTTATATAGCTTAACTTCTGCGGAAGGGCTTAGTTTACCAGATAGTGTTGCTGGATCTGTTGATTTATATAGCCTAACTTCAGCGAAAGGACTAATTTTACCTAAAAATATAGAGGGCGACCTATATTTAACAAATTTAACTTCAACCAATGGTTTAACTTTACCAAATAGTATTGGTGGAAGTCTTAATTTACATAGCCTAACTTTAGCGACAGGTCTTAGATTGCCAGATAAGGTTGGCGGTGGTCTTGATTTAGGAAGTCTAATTTCAGCGACAGATCTCAACTTACCAGAAAGCATTGGTGGTTTAGATTCTTACCAATATTTAGTTTCCACAAAATTGTTTGAAATTCCAAAAAATATTCGAAAAGAGTTGGTTAAAAAATATCTTGATAGATAGCGAATTCCCCCGAATTTTCTCTCGGCTGATCTTCGACTTTATGTGGGAGCAAACCACCTCTATGATCGGTTATTCTTATTTTTCAAATGTTAGAAAATAGCTGCTTCTTAACTTAACATAACTATATTTATGTTACCTAAATCGCAATTTTTTTAAATAAAATTAGTCTTTTCTAAACTATAGATTGTGGGAGATATTCAATTATAGACCTCGTGGATTAATTCTCGAAAAATGAAAAATTTCACATTAAAAACAGTTTTTCTGTCTCCATTGATTGTCATGACAAGCGCCCTAGCTTTGAACCTTTACGCTCAGTCTTCAGATAATGACGAGCTGGCGAAACGGTCAGATCCTTTCATGTTTTTCTACCCGTTGCTGTTTACCCTTCCCTACGCTTACTTTAAGACCAAAAGCATGGTGAAAAGACATAATAGTCTTGTTGAGTCTAAATCCGTTTACTTTGCACCTAGCTATAATATAGAAAATGAAAGCGTATCAATTCAAGCACAGTACAAATTTTAATTTGTCTCCTACTGGACTTTTGTGCCATTTAAATACAATAAAACAAAAACCTTGCAATATGGCAAATTTTGCCATATGTTAAATATATGAGTTGGACAGTAGATTTTAGCAAAAAAGCAGGTAAACAGCTCAAAGAGTTAAACGAGAATATTATTCTAGTAGTAATTGCTTTGGTGGAAGAGCTAAAGATTTCGGGACCGGTTAGGGGTAATTGGAAAAACTACAGCAAGTTTTCTGATACCAAACACCACTGCCACTTAAAAAAAGGTCGCCCAACATACGTTGCTTGTTGGGAAGTGATTGATAAGAAAAACAAGTCAATGGAGGTATATTATGTCGGTACACATGAAAAAGCGCCTTACTGAAGAAAGTAGTAAGAAAATTGCATTTAACTACAACGACAAGACAGTTATGGTGCCAGAGAAAAAAGCCGGGTTTATTATTAAGGAATTAGAGAAATACATGGTTGATTCGCCTAAAAAGGATTCCATTTCTTCAGATGATTTGTTTGCTGATATCTATAAAAAATATTCTAAAGCTGGAGCGATATTAAAAGGCGCAAGGCTCAAAGAAAACCTGACTCAAGCTGAGTTAGCAAAAAAGCTAGAGATTGAGCAGCCGGATTTGTCTAAAATGGAAAGTGGCAAAAGACCTATTGGCAAGAAGCTAGCTAAAAGGTTCTCTGCGGTCCTTAATATTAATTATAGAGCTTTCCTATAGGCATCTTCGCTCTATAAATTAAAATGTATGTATTTCCAACCTTAAATCATACGCTTGGCATAGATATTTTGATTACTGATTAGTTATCAAAAAATTATAACGTAGCAGAAAACCAGACATTTATATTAAATGAGTTTCAAGCCTAATTCCCTGAATATAAAATAGCGAACGGACGGCTTGGCAAGTTTGCCAAGCGGTATCACGTTACACTATAAATTTTTTGAATAATTAATCAACTTTTAACCTATAAACCTCTAAGCACAAATCACTAGTGATTTGCTCGGAATTCTATCGCTCTAGAGTAGTTTCGCAGTGACACTTTGCGCCCCCACTTAGACAGTTTTAATGTGCTCTAGTATCAACAATTTCGTTCTTAGCATTTGGTTTTAAGGCATGAGATTTGCTTAAATATTTAAAAGGAGAAGAATTTATGAAAAAAATTATGTTGAGTTTTATTCTATCATTAATATTTGTATCACCAGGCTTTGCTGCTGATCTCAATCTAAATGGTGAGGAGATCAAGAATACCTACTCTCTAAATCTAGGGCTAGATATAGAAGCAAAGCAATGTCTGATCGAAAAAGGCATTAGCTGGATTCCCGGTATACTTACAGTAAGTCCTACTAATCTGTTCATGCATGAAGAAGGTGACTTTGATAAGCTGATTGAGGGTCTCTCAATATGCTATGAAATTGATCTAACCGGTGCAGCACCACAAGATAGAGGTATGAATTTCAAGATTTATAATTTTATATATAAAAAGTAAATAATAAGTGTCACAAACACTGTTGATTAATAAAAGGTTTTTTAGATCTAATGAGCTTTTCTGCGAAGAATGGCTTTCTTTTATTTGGTCATAAAGTCTACGACTTAAAACGATGTAACCTATGATTCGGCGACTTTCATAATGGTACTTATATTAGATTGGGGAATGGCTGTTTTCGAGCATTTTGAAATATAATAAAAACCGAATAAGAAGGTGATTTCCTTTTTAATATTTAAATTGAAGGTTCAGCCGAGAGCTAAGTGGTAGCAAAAATTGCTACTTGGTAGGATATTTTTATATTAACTCTTCTCGAGGTTGTCTGGGAGTTTACTATCCTAAATTTAAATGATCTAAGTAACATTTGTACACTCAGAAAATAATTACATTCATAGAAAAATAACAAGAACTCTTTAGCCAAATTCAACACTTGTATGATAGTGTAACTTTATTATCTCGGAGGTAAGCAGTGAAATGTAAAGCTAAAAGACAAGATAATTTTTTTCCATGTACTACTATATTTTGCCAAGTTATAGGTGGCGGAGGCTTTGAAGATAATAATGAGGATGATAAAAAAAAGCCAAAACTAAAGATAGTAAAATAAATAAGTTGATTATTAATCCGAAATCATCATCTTTTAGTAAAATTTAATTTTTATAAAATAAATCAACAGTGTCTCTATTGTGTGAAATATAGACCACAGGGTTAACCATACTCCTCGGTGAATGGTACTATGATACTTTTAAGACTCTAGTTAATAATTATTTTTGCTAATTGCTTTCTTTAATTTAGGAAAACCAAGTAACCCAAGCATTAAACTTTATTAACAAATAATTGTACAACAGGCACAGAAGGACACAAACCATCAAAAAATATATAATTCTGATGTTCCTATCTACAAACCCATTAATGCCTAGAATAAATTTACTCATTTTAAGATCTCTTCTATTCTTAATTACATAACCAGTTAAGCTAAAAATAACTAAGGCATGAAGATAATTTCCTACAGTTAATGCGCCTGAGAAAAGTGTAGCTAAAGAGAAGACTAAAAGAAAAAACATTCGCTTTTTTTGAGCAATATATATAAAAGTTAATATCAAAAGTGGTGCTGAAAAAACCATCCAAATATATTTAAAAGACTCATTGATGTTTTTTGGCTGAGTGTGACCAAAAAATTTATAAATTTTGAAATTAATTTCTTCATGTAATTCTAAAAAACTCAATCCAAGGCTACCTAAAACAATATATATAGAACTAACAAGAATAATTAAAAAAACACTGTGACAACAACTCGAAGACAAAACATTAATGGCTTGGTTTGAAAGAAAGAACGTGGGCTGAAACTAAAAAAAATTCAATTTGTAAGTATTAAACCTAAAAGTTTGTTAAACCGTTGATCAACTTAGATGAAACAAAACTCCTAATTTATTTACAAAGAAATAAATAGCAATTCAAACTTACATAGAGAGTATAATTTGATGAAAACGCTATAACGTCTTTAAATTCACTTTTCATTTTGAAATAAGGTATACCCATAGGTACACCAAGTGCTTTAGCCTCAAGAGAGCGGGATACTACGCATCCATCATTATTTGATAATACGACTACGGGCTTATACCGAAGCTTTGGGTTAAATAACCTCTCGCATGAAACATAAAATGAATTGCAATCAACAAGAGCTATCATAGGGTTTCAGTAACGATAGACCTTACTATTCCCCAGATTTCAAAGTCCTGTTCATCAGGCCTAATAATGATGTCTTCGTATTTAATGCTTTCAGCTTTTAAAACTATATGGGTTCCAGTATTAAAGTACCTTTTAACTAAAAACTCATCATCGATTCTAACAACACAAATATGACCATTTCTTATATTAAGCGACCTATCTACAATCAGAATCGAGTTTTCAAAGATGCCCGCACCTATCATTGAATCCCCCTTTGCTCTCACTAAAAAGGTGCTAGAGGGTTTTTTTATTAATAGATCATTTAGATCAATCGCAGAGTCTAAATAGTCATCAGCAGGAGACGGGAACCCACACGATACTTGAGATGCCACCACTTTTAAAAGAACAGAGGGCCCTACTTTCAAATTTGAGAACATAATTGATAAAATGCTCATTTGTGTAAGTTATATGTAAGGTTTTTGTAAGTACACATGAAATTTATAAGTTGTCCTTTCATCTAATGACCTTAGCTTCGATTTGAGTACTTTTTAGCTTAAATATTATTATATACTATCAAATAATATGATATATTATACTCAATCAAAAGGAGTAATTATGAGCATGATTAAAAAATCAATAAATATTGATGAGACAATCGCTAAAGATATCGATCAAATTATTAAAGATAATCCAGAAATGACTTTTACAACCATTACTATACAAGCTTTAAAAAACTGGATCGAAAATCCTGTAATTAAAATAGCAAGACCAAGGCAGGTTACTGATAGTGATCTCAAAAATATGATCGAAGAAGATAAAGAGTTATTAATGGACCTCGCTAAATGATTGCAGAAATTGAAACAGATTGGATCATAGGTATTAACAAAGCTGTAATCAAAAAATGCAAATTCTTGGAGTTCTCATTCAAAAGAAAATCATTTTTTACGAGATGAAAGTGGACTTAAATCATGTCTTGCCTGTATCTTTTATAGAGACGCTAGAGGGGTTTATTTAAATGCTCCAATTCAAAAACTAGCAGGGCTTTTATTATTTAGAATCGCTGAAGGTCAATATTTTGAAAATGGGAATAAAAGGACAGCATTTTTAAGTTTAAGAGTCTTTTTGAAAAAAAATGGATATGGATTAAATTACACTAAAAAGAGTATGAGTGATTTGTTGTGGGGTTTTGCTACTCCAATCAA
The DNA here is from genome assembly GCA_963803705.1 of uncultured Pseudobdellovibrionaceae bacterium. GTDB lineage: Bacteria > Bdellovibrionota > Bdellovibrionia > Bdellovibrionales > UBA1609 > JAMLIO01. The sequence goes on from CAWDNU010000003.1 coordinate 84,337, forward strand.
AAGTTTAGCTCCAAAATATAAAGAAAAAGATGCCGTTTTGTTTATTGAAGAAAACATCTATATTTTACCGTAACTAGAGACTTAAGAACCAAGTATGATGAAAAAAAAAAAAATTTTAACTTTGAAGATACAAAATAAAGGTCGATACGATTTATGTGCTTCTCGATTTATATAAAAAGTAACTCGGTCTCAAACACGGTCTTTTAATTCAGATAAAGCTTTGATATTGACAGATTTATGGAATTGTCAGAATTAAAATCAGAAATCGAAGCCTTAAAACAAAACACATTCAACCCAACTAAATTTAGATACCCCAATGACATTAGACAGAAAATTAAGTTGATAAATGATCAGGGCCTAAATATTCAAAAGATAAGTGAATATTTAGGACCCCCCCATCAAACGATTAGAAATTGGCTTTCAGAAATTCGTAATAAGTTTGCCCACTCACTAAATTTCATTGATCTGGAGATAGAAGTTAAAAAAATAAAGATGATATCCAATATAGAAAAAGATGAAGATTTTACGAAATTAAACTTCTTCCAAAAATATTCGCTTATGGCATTAATTAATGTCCATTATTTAAATAATTTGAAAATGAAAACCCAATATATTGAACAAAGAGAAATTTATTTTAAAAATACAGAAAAACAGATATTAGAAGGCTTTAGAGTCATTTATAAAGAAAAATCTACTTAACTAAAATGGTATAAATGAAGCCTTATTAAAGTTGCAGGAATTTAACTTAAGAATAGACTTTGTGACCAAATAAACTAAAACCCTTCTTCGCAGAAAAGCTCATTGAATCTAAAAACTGTTTCATTAATCACTAGTTCACCTTTTAATCTGATCATATTTCACTGGCCATTTAATTGCACTCCGCTCAATTCAAATTTTATGAAGCAGCACACGGTCGAAGATCTAAATTGCAAGATCAGCTCTACAGTGGATTAAAACTTTTTAAAAGTTTACGAATTCGGAATTATTAGCTCAGTAAATGAGTTGGCTATTTCAAATTAAGTAACTTCTTAAATGGGCACTTTGATGTAGCTTGCATTTCCCTGCCAGTGTATTGTAACCACTCTGGGGAATTACCAAAGTCTTTCATCATGGGGTTCTCGCTTCCTTGAAGCTTTTTATCCCTACCTCTAATTATACGCTTCATCTTGTCAAAGATGCCCATTTTCCTTAAATGTGTGAATTGTCTATGCAAGTTAAAAACAATAGCGGGTTTAGAGCTTCGCCTGGATTGTCTGGGGTTTTCTGGATGTAGTAAAATCAAGAAGTACGCGCTACCGCCTACACTAAAGCCAAAATCTTTATCATCTGGGTTGAGTGAAACGCTGTTATCATAGTCTCCTTGATCGATTTCCATAGTTCTTAACTTAGATAGAAGGTCCCAAAAAAAACTTTCGAACTCTTGGAAATTAGGTTCTATTAAATCATCCTTAGAAAACTCAGCAATAAAGCTAGATAAGTTGGAATTTCCCTTTGTATCGTGATCGAACCTTTCTAATTTTGCTCGCAATTCGATGGCTGTGGTATTCCCATAGGAAAAGTTTTCGACAATTAAATTACCTTTAGCGAGGACTGACTTAGCCATTGTACAAGGAAATTTCAAATCTAAAATCAAAGCTTCAACAGCGCCCATAAGACCACCTTTTCGTCTTCAAACTACTCATAAAAAGATGCTAATTCTTCTAGCAGAATTTTAAAGGTGTGTAGATTGCTAGAAGTTTCTGAATACTGGACTAGCGGTTCTGATGGTTAAGTATACTTGAATATAGATTTGACTAATATGACTCTTAAAATCCTAAGACCGAATTAAATTGATAAAAATAGGTGTTGTTACTCAGATGAATAGTTCAAATCAATATTGTGAATTAGAGTTAACCTAAATACATGTCAGTGATGCACAACTGGTTTTTAAACCGAAGTTGAGTAGTCGATAGGTTTAAAAGTCCCGTTATTTGAACCCTTAGCCGAACATGCAGTAAGTCCAACAAGTAAGTTCATCTCAGCTTGTATGGTGATAGAGTCACCGGCCTTACTTGCCGGGGGTAGCACTTCGATTTTACCTAACTTATCAATTGTAACTTTCATAAAGACGTTAAAGGTTGATGGAAGACAAGTTATACTTAAACCAAATTTTTTATTAAAAGCGTTAACAAGGTTACCCTCGCAACCTTGATGGTAGGGCTCGTTATCATACAAGATTTCAAAGGTGTCCTTAGAGCAAGGAGTCAGTAAGATATCGTGACAATTAACATCGTCCTCGACAATAGTCGCCATGATTCTACTTTTAGAAGAATATAGGGGATCTCCTTTTTTTAAATAGATCCTAGACAGGTAGTCGATTGTCCGACCAGATGAAAAATACTCTTCAACGTCATTTTCAGCGAAGCAAAAAAAATCAGAAACCTGTTGTCCTTTAGGGTCTGTGATCACCAGAGTTGCACCTTTCGGCAATTTAAATGCTACTCCTGATCGAGGCTGGATAGTATTTTTGCGCATGAAAAGCTCCTTATTTAAAGCAGTATATTTAGCGTGATAGCATACGCAAAAGTCTGAGTCACAAACAATTAAATCCGAAACTGATAATCTATAGAGGCCAATGTGTTTGAATCTTCACAGAATCTACAATCCATACTTATGAACTGCCCACTAGTGTAGGTAATGTCAGAAATAACAAGGAGAAAAAAATGAATTCGAGATATAAAAAGTTAATAACTACTTTTTTGGTGATTGGAATTCCATCACTTAGCTACGCGCAGGAGGTAGTGGTAATGCCAGTGTTTGAGTTGTCCCATACACTTTTTCTGGCAATTGTTATAGGTGCAGGAATTAGTATAGCTATGACTATGGCTTTTACCAATTCTTCAATTGCCGGTGTAGGAGCAGTAATTAGCGGTAAGTTTGCTAACTTCTTACATAAAAAGCCAAAAGCTAATAGCGACGGGAACAGTGACAATTTGGCCGATCCTAGTTGGTACCAAAAATCTAAGGATCTGAAGAAAAAAATGCTAGGTGCTGCTCACAGTTACGGTGCTTTGGCGATGATTGGGAGCGCGCTTTCGCTATTTTTAGGTAGTTTGGTTGCAAGTTTGGCCATGCCAGCTTCAAGTTTTCAAAGTGTTATATTTATCGGTCTTGGAGTGTGGGCATTTTATACAATGCTAATTACATATTTCAAAAGTAAAATCATTTCAACTGCTCTAGTTCCTACGAACTTTGTAACGAGCAGAGGTTCGGCAGTAGCTAAATCTGTGGGCACCGGGCTTCTAGGGAAGTCAGATAAAAGTAGAGTGCGATCAGTGGTTAGGTCAGCAGTAAAAGATATTAAGCGTGAATTTACCGGTGAGTACGCTAACTCTAAACTTTCTAAACAGTTGGATGAATTGATCAATAGTAGTAATGACAGCAAAGATGATGGACAGCAGACCTTAGTTGATTTGGCGGAATTAATAAATAGAACTGAGATTAGACTTGTTCCTATCGAAGGTGCGGAAGGGAAAAAATTTGTGGTCAGCACAGACTTTAATGCTGTCAGTTTTGGATCTTCAAATTCGAAGAAGCTAGGAAGCGCAGTTTCGTCATTAAAAGCAGAAGCACAAAGTAATCAATCTCCAGAGAATAAGGCCGCCGCAATGTTATCAGTAGTGACCCCAGCTTCAAAGGAGCAAATTAAAAGAATTTTTGATAAGGTTCGCCAGACTATCGAAGATAGTGGTAACGAAGATATACAACTAGATAAGTTAAGCGATGATCTTGACCAGTTAAAAGATGATCCTACAGCCTTAAGACATTTGATTACTGAGAAGTTTAGTTCTGTCGAGCAAGATCACCTGGTTAATGCAGTAAGCTCACTAACAGGTAGTGACAAAAATAAAATTCGTGAAAATATGGATAAGGTCGCAAACTTTTTTGAAGAAAAATTTAATACATCTGAAAAAAGTAGTGGAAAACCTCTGATGATCGAAGATTTCATTCAGGCAAGGGGCCGTACGCCAAATTTCAAGGAACGGCTATCTACCCTTCGTGGCACTGCACTAGATCCATCAAAACTTGGTGATGATTTAGAAAAGATTTCTAATGACCCCTCTCAACTGTTTAAGGTGGTGTCGGAACGGGTTTCAAGCTTAACTAAAGATGACGTTAAATCCCTGGTGGGTACAAATACCAATCTATCAGTTAGCGAAATTGAATCTTATATTAGGCAGTATGATAGATACCACAGTTCTCTTACCCATAAAAAGAGCAAGGCTAAGCGAATTATTATGGAGGCGAATTTAGCATCTAAAACTTTTGTAGAGGGTTGCTTAGAAGCACACGAGGCAATGCTTTGGTGGCGTGCCGCTTCTCCGATAGTGGGCGCAGCAGCTTCTGTAGGTGGAGCCGCAATGATGTTGCTCCAGTAATTAGTGTCTAATCTAACTACTTATTGTTAATGCCGATATTAAATTATCGGCATTGAGTTTTATTAGTAAAATACTAAATTTGTTAAATTTCCTTCGGATAAATTCAAGAAGTTTTAATAGCTTACCTTTGTATTAGCTTTAATAACACCACCTGAAGTTAGCTCTGCCGTGCAGTGAAAAAAGCAACTTCTTAACAATTTTTCTCTTCGTTCAAGAATATTTGGGTCAGTACTGTTGATATGTGCTTCACTCACACCGCATAGTTCAAAAAAGTCTTCATGTGAAATTTCTCGCTTTTCTTGTCCGCCGAAGTATTTAGTATTAGCTAGGTAGCGATCAATGGCTCGAAACAAATATTCTATTTTGACATCAGCAAGATTTCCCTCACGCTCGTTGTGAATTTTCTGGTAGGCGAGAGCATCTGAAAGTATAAGAACCGAATCTTGGAAAGAAAGACTTTTTTCATCGACATAATAATAGTGAAGTATGGGATAAACATGACTTCTAAAGCTTTCCTTAAGTAAAAAATCAGTTAATGCCATCACCTCCCCATCTAACCTGTTGGCAGAATTTCCAGTCCAAGCTCTTTCAATGATTTGCGCGGGATTTTTACCAATAATCTCCACTGAGCTGCCAAACTTCCTTCGATCAACCACGCCATTAACTACTGGCAGGATGTAAGATAAACTCAAGGTGGTCAGGCCGGTTACAGTTAAAGCTCCAGTAGTAGCGACTAATGTCCATGGAAATCCATTTGGTAAATAATCACCCATTCCTAAAGACGAAAAAGTCGAAGACAGAAAGTAGATGTAATCAAGAACTTGCATCTTAGTGTCAGTGTCGTGCTTTATCGAATAATCGCCATTGTATACCAATAGAAACCACCCCAGCATTAAAAGAAAATACCAAACTAAAATGATACCAACTAAAAATAGGGGACCTGCTATTTTCAATAAAAAATCGCTTTTGAATTTATATTTTACAAAAGATGCAAATCGCCAAACTTGCGAGGTCCAAAATTCAGTGATGTAGCCTGCTCCATCGTGACTAAGTACAGTTCTGACTACGTCATGTAAGGTTATCAATATTAAGACGATTCCTAACGATATTCCTATGGTTTCCATAAACCTCTTTAAATACAATGTATTGGTAAATTTAAATTTTACTCACATGTTTATTGTTATCCAGTTGTAAGTCAATAGACAGTGAATTGGCTATCATCTTTTGTCGAAGCACTAATTTCATTGCTTTCGATTTGTTTTAGCTAAAGCGTTCAAAGCAAAAATTTATATGTGACAGGACTGTTAGCTAATGATCTACTCGTTGAGGTGAATTTGTCTATTTCTTTAATTATTTATAGCTCAATTTTACTTCTAATGTCTTGCCTGCCATTAGTTGATTCTTATCATTGGACAATTCGTTTGTTTGATTTTCCACGTGCTCAGCTTCTTTTTGTCGAGATATTATCCTTGGTGATAATTTTATTTGCCGCTAGTCCTTCTAAAAGTCGAACTGCTGCACTGTGCATAATTTTAGCTTCGGTGGTGATAGATCTGTACAGAGTTGGACCTTACTTGCCTATATTGCCTGTAGAATCCAAAAGTCCAGAGATTGAATCATCCGGACTTACTATAAAGGTACTTAGTTATAACGTTTTTATAGGAAACAAGAAGTTTCAAAATTTGATAAATTTGGTAAAAACGGAATCCCCCGACGTCGTAGTATTGCTCGAGACAAATACAAAGTGGATGCAGGAAACTAGAGTTCTGAAAGAAGATTATCTCTACTCGAAGTTTTTACCCAGGGACAATACTTATGGAATAGTTTTGCTATCGAAGTATCCAATGCAAAATTTGGAAGTAAAATATCTTGTCGATAAGAATGTACCTTCAATTTTTGCTGATCTAAAACTTTTTGACCAACTTATTAAGGTTGCGATTCTTCACCCAAGACCACCCAGGCCGAAAGAAGGGTCGAGTTTACAAAGAGACGGTGAATTGGCCGAAGCAGCTACAATCTTAAAGCAATATAAAAATATGCCCATCTTAGTGATTGGGGATTTTAATGATGTAGCTTGGTCACACAGTTCAAGACTGTTCAAAAGAGTAGCAGGGCTTTTGGATCCCAGAATAGGTAGAGGCTTTTACAACACTTTTCACACGAGCTACCCCTTTTTAAGGTTCCCTTTAGATCACATTTTCCACAATCAGTTTCTAAAAACAAAAAGCCTTTCGGTGCTATCTGATATAGGGTCTGATCACTACCCAATACAGGGAGTTTTCAGTTTGGAAAATTCAAAAGAGAATCAGAATAAGCCAGAAACCCCTTCCGAAGATGACAATGAAGAGATACGTGAAACTAAAGCAGATGCAAAAAAATGGACAGGTATGGGTAGCGACGAAGACTCTGAAGAGTCGGAGTAAAAAAAGAAACTGTACGCACTAATAGAAGCTTTAGTACTTAAGCTTTAAACTTTAAACTATTTTTTGATCAAACAGTTTTTCCTTAACTTTTCCAATATCCTTATAGAAAAATTTACAGACAATTTATCTTTCTTTGCACAATCTTTTGCGGGTTTAAACTACCAAATATCTTGCCACAGATTCCCTCGCAATCCTAGATGTTAGTTGTTTTTTTGCCTTCGCTTTAACAGTAATAATATAGAGTACTAATTTAATTCTCTATTAATAATCGCCATAAACTGTCAGCTAAAATGTAAAAAAGTAGAGTCAACTTTTGCAATACGCCCTGTAAGCTAAGCTAGAAGGCTTTAAGCGCTGGACCTTTTATTGCCTTGTAATAGCGGAGGTTTTATTATGACTAAAATAAAATGCGGTACGTTTCTTGGATTTTTAGTTTTATGTTTTTCTCAAACTGAAACTTTTGCCAACCAGTGCGATATTTCAGGTTTTAGTATATACAAGGTTGGGGGTTACACCCTTTCAAATAGTGAAATTAATATTTTAGCACAAGACAGGTTTACACAGTATTCAATCGGCGTGGGAAAAGATGAGGTGGTAAGAAAACTCACAGTTATGATTGAATCACAAAATTCTAACCCTAGAGGTTCCAGAAATCCTAAAGAATTGGCTGAAAAAATTTACAAAGTATCTGAAGCTTACGGAGTTGATCCAATATTGTACGGGGCAAAGATTTGGCAGGAATCAGGTCTGTTCAATGTAGACGTAGTTAATCCAAAGGGTAAAGACACAGGCTTAAGTCAAATGACCAGTGCAGGGCTAAATGAAGTTTATGAGCAGTATAAAAAAATTAATTCTAGAGCTAAATCTGAGCGTCCGATTGGAAATATCCTATATGGTTTATCAAAAAGGTATTTTGGTTCCGTTCAGGCTACTAACCGTTGGTTCAAATGGGTGATTGAAACAAACAACACGCAAAAAAAGCAGACTCTTGTTCAAAGTGTAGACTATGCGCTAGCAATAGGCGCTTCATTATTTAAAATATATTTGGCAGAAGATCTTGGAAGCTACAACAAGGCTATCAAAAGATTTAATGGTGGTGGAACTAATGGATATTTATCACAACTTACTAATAAGGCCGCAACAGTCAGAAATATGAATCTTAGCTGCGCACAAGATGCCGAAATAGATTTGATAAACAGGGTTTGTGAAATAGTGGGCACGGAAAATGCTTGTGAACAAGTCATTCAACAGGTGTTAAGTGATTCAAAAAGGTTATATGATATATAAAATTAAATTTACCCTATTTTTAAGTTTACTAGGTTTTTTGGCTTCATGCTCAAATGATCCCAAAAGCTCTTCTACTGATAAACTAGAGCGGCAAAAGCACCCTATGCAAATAGGTAGTAGCTTTGACCGCGAGATTGATCCCCTAGAACAAAAATTTAATAGTTCTATTTTTAAAATTCGTTCAGAGATGTCTGGCACTGAAGGTGTTGCAACATACCTTGGTGAGTTTGGCGAATTAAAATTGTTTCTAACTAATAAACATATAGTTAATAGCGACTTAGACACGTGTGACAAACTTATTTCGCTAGTAGATGTTAATAATAAAATTTTTCTTGGCTGCAAAGACTTTATCTTCTCCTTTCAAAACCTTGATATATCCATAATTGCAATGGATGTTTTTGCCGAAACAGAAAAGGATTTTGATCTCAAGCCAGTTTTATTTTCTACAACAGCAATTGACGCCAAAGATAATCTTACGCTTAGAACTATTGATAATGATTTGAAAGCATTGGTTATAGATCAAAAGTCTGATTGTAAGTATTTGGACACCTTAGCTAGTTACATCACAGATCCTTTTCCAAACGAGACAGAGATTGCGATATCTACTTGGTCCATCCCTATAGGTTGTGACGCTAAGCCTGGGGATTCCGGCGCCCCTATCTTTGGAAGTAGCGGGATGATAACAGGTGTATTATGGGGTGGTAGCCTAAAAAAAGAGTTTGTCTCTTCAGAGTTATTAACTAAAAAAATTGCTTCAAAAACAGCAGGTCTTTGGCAGAATTTTAACTTTGCAGTTCCATCAATCTATATCAAAAGTGAACTACAGGCAGAACTAAATAATATTGATGAAAACTCTTTAGAACTTTTTGCATTAAAAGCGTTTTACGAATCTTTGTAAACTAGATTGGCACTAACTCAAAATTTAAATCATCCAAATAGTTTTACTAAACCAATAGCACTTGAATGCTAATTAGGTTTAATTAAACACCTATGCTCTGATCATGCCGACTGTTCTATAAGTGGCGCGGTAGAATCTTATCAGACCTTTCTGAGCACGAGTGTTTAGAAAGGTACATATTTATTGTTGCCTAGTGACACTGGCTATTTTATTTGTTCAAATTTTATAAAACTAATCGAGGTGTATATGGGAATAATTTGGATGATTATAATTGGATTCGTTGTTGGCTTGTTAGCACGCGCTATAAAGCCTGGGGATGATTCCCTGGGATTTATTTTAACTACCATTCTCGGAATTTGTGGTTCGGTTTTTGCCGGCTATGCAGGTAAGGCATTAGGCGTTTATAAGCCTGATGACGCTGTGGGGTTTATTGCTGCTACTTTTGGTGCTGTGATACTTCTTTTCATTGTCCAATTCTTTAAGTCAAAAAAGTCTTAAAGAATTTAGCTTATTCGTTTTTTAGTTTGAAGGATCTTCAATATGAAATGGTCCCATCAAAATATTTGGAGGATCAAAGACCCGTTAGTACGTTCTCGCATCGAGCAGGAATTAGATAGGTCAGGCCGACTTGCACCGGTCACCGGTAGCGAAAAATACTGGCGCGCTATAATAGAGAGTGACAAAATAAATTATCGCAGATCGCCTGAGTTGTACCGTATCGGTAAAGGCCAACAAGGGGTTTTGACCTCCGAACCCTACAAGTCCGAATTGCTTCCGCACTGGTGTTTCGCAACTGAAGAAAAAGCATTAGTTTCTGCCGACTCAATTTACCAGTTGTTTATGCACTATCTTAATAGTGAAGACTTCCCAGGCGCAGATATGGCAAAGAAGTTTCTTCATATGGGTTTCACCCGGGCCCGCCGCTACGCTAACCATGCTGGGGGACAAAAGTATTCACAGGAAGGTATTATAGTACAGCTACCTGACGCCCTTGAAAACGAAAAAGCTAGGTCTGCGAAAATTTTTAAAATCTTTTGGGATGAAGCCCGGAATGACAAGGCTTATAAAATGCTTAAGGCTGAATTTATAAAAAGATATTACTAGAAGCTAGTAACAAGGATGTGCCTGTTAGTTTAGTTGAGCTCATAAAGATTTATATTCGAGATCGTCCATCAAATTTATCTTAATTAGAATTCCAAGCAATTTCATTTGAATTTTTAAGCCATAGCAGAGGTAATAAAGCAATCGAACCTAAAGTGGTGGTGAACAAAAAAAAGGCACTAAACGAGAAGCTTTCGATTATCCATCCAGCAAACCCCCCAAGCAGTCTAGGTAGTAGTGCCATTATTGAGGTGTAAAACGCAAATTGGGCTGATGAATATTTCTGGTTAGTAATGTTAGATAGAAAGACTAAGAATACAGTGCTTGCAACGCCTGAAAATAGATTTTCGAGTCCCACAACTATTGCCAGCAACAATACATTTTGGCCTGACCCAGTAAGTGTAAGATAGCCCAAATTAGTAAGTGAGCAAAGTACAACGCTTGCCATGCAAATTTGAAAAAGCGAATATTTCGAAAGCAGATACCCTCCAAACAAAGCACCACCTAGTGCAGCCACAAGTCCAAACAGTTGATTTACCACTGAGACAGTAAACAACGAGTAGTCAAGTTCTAACAGAAATAGATGAGTCACACCGCCCTGGAGCATATCCATCATTCTAAATGAAGTTAGAAACATTAAAAGTAACATTAGAATTTTTATGCTGAACCGATTTTTAAAATCAGTCAAAAACCCCCAATAATGAAAGGTGGTTCTGGTTGTCCTCACTGAAGTCAAAGCCGAATTCATTAGTTCACCCACACCAAACGCGCTAAATATTAAAAATCCACCAACTGCATAACAACAAAGTTGCCAAGGGTAGGGATTATAGAACCCAGACATGGTATCCGCCGAATAAATTGAAATAAAGATTAAGGTGAGTGACCCTGATGCTATCAAACCAAGTCTGTAGCCGGCCACAAATAGAGCTGATACACCTACAACATCGTTAGAATGGAAAGTTGAATTTCTGTAGCCATCAATGCTAGTGTCTAGTAGAGCTGAAGATAGAGTCGCAAGGGCTACAATGGCAAAAAAGGAATATAATTCTAAATTGCTTTCGGCGGGATCCACAGACCCTAGGCTAGCAACTAGAATTCCTGTTGAAACCAGTGAAACTAAAACCCACGCTTTTCTGAAATCAATAGAACTGAAAATTTTAAACCTTCGATCGAGTGCTGGTGCCCAAATAAATTTTAAAGAATAAGAAATACCCATCCAGCTCAAGTAGGTTATCTGAACTAGCGAAATTCCAGCATATTGCAACCAAACGCCAGTCACTGTCAGAAGGAAAAGTAATGGTAGAGCTGAAACTAAACCTAGCATCAAAGCCAAAAGCTTATCTTGCAAAGATAAGCTAAATTTATCTGGCACTAACTTTACTTCGCTCAATGTTACCTGACCGCTTCAAATTTAATCTAAATTTCAATTGCAGGACTAGATAAGTTTAAGATCTGCATAAAGAATCTCTTCCTTGTTACCAGTGGATCTACATAGAATCTTTTTGGTTGGATGCGTTACCTGAGACCTACCACTGAGTACAGCGTGAACGCCCTCTGACTTCACTTCGCCAGCAGCGTTACAATATGCAATTGCCACATTATTTTCAAAGGCCCTGATTAAACACAAAGAATCGATCAGCTCGATCTCGTCATTGGCAGCTTTCTCTAACTTTTTAGCCTTCAGAGTGAAAGACCAATAGCTAGGAGAAATTATAAGCTGCGCACCCTTCTTTGCCATATCCGAATACAGCATAGGAAACGAAAGGTCCCAGCATATAGTTAAGCCTACGTTCCCGAATCTAGTTGGAAAAACTGACACATGAGTACCAGGTGCCATGATCGCCTTTTCAGTTTGCCACAAATTTATTTTGTTATAATAACCAGCTACGGTGCCGTCGAAGTTTATATAATATGCTGTATTAAATTTGACCGCTCCACTAGTGGTGGTCCAAGTCCCTGGCACTAAATCCACACCATACTTTATTGCAAGCGACTGGAAAGCAATTAGATACTCTTCAGCGTACTGCACGAAATTTGTCTGCCCCGAAAGTGGACCAGTGACTGAATCCTCTGGGAATACTACCAAATTTGCTCCAGCTTGCGATGCCACTTTAATAAGGCGCTCCATCTTTTTCAAATTATAAATTGGGTCGAGTGGCTTAACAGCCAATTGAACCACAGCTAATTTCAACTTCATAAGTTTCCTTTTTTGATAACATCTGACAGGATGTAGTCATCCAGATCATCTTTACCATGTAACACACTAATATCCCCGGTTGATTCGAACACCACAGCTGCTACCTTAGATAATGAAAATACATTTGCCTCGCGCAGTTTACTTATCAGATCATTTTCACTCATATTAACTTTCTTCAGTATAGCTCTGTCAACTTTTCCATTACTAACGATTAGAACCGGTGAGTTTTCAGTTATATGAGAATAAAAATCTAATCTGGATTTTAAAAAAGAAGATAGGAATTGCAAAACGTAAATCATCATTATACCAAAACAGCCGCCAACAACAGAGGGTTTCGATGGAAGGATCACTGCAGCTATCATGGAGCCGACTGCAATCGTAGTCGCAAAATCAACAGCTGACATTTTGGCAAAACTTCTAAGTCCAACAATTCTGGTGTAAAGCACTACTAAAAAAAATACTAAGCAAGCTACCATTGAAATATTGATTAGCTCTGTAGCACCACTGTAGATATTCATGTGACTCCCGGATATAGTTTTAATAATACGCTTTAATTCAGTGAAATACTTCAAATTAGTTAAGGATTATTTTATTAAAGATATTGCTGGGATTAAAAAGCAGTTCTAACAATTCCTGTCGAAGAAGTTATTTGAGCAGAATTTGCTATTTAACTGTAGACAAATTTAAAGGGAGTCTTCTATAAACTCTTCTAGCAAAAAATAAACACTGTGTAGTTTTCTAGATACATCTGCATTGTGTGAAGAAATCTAAAACCTTTTAGAATTGCACTAGCACCTTTAATCAGTAACAATGCTTTTAATCGTTCACAATGCTTAAAAATTATTTAAGAGTAAAAAATAGCCAATTTTATTTTCAATTTTTGAACTTAACCCATTTTTTACTGCGAATGCAATTTTAGCTCAGGAAAAGTTCGATTGAAGGATCTTGGTGAGCTTGGTCTGCAAACTATAAGCGATGGTTATAGGCCTACTTACATTAAAAGACTTTCGGTTCCGATTGATTTCCCTGAAGAAGATATAATTCAAGCTTTTAATATTCTTTACAGTGATTTGACCATCAAGGAAAAAATTTAAAACTAAGGTTTGGGTAGAAACATGTCAAAATTTTTTTTAGTCTACTTGTAAAGATTGAGGCATGCTCGAAAGTGACTGTGACTAGCCGCTCAGGTGAGGGTGATGCACAATCAGTTCAACATTGAGAAATCTTCAAAACGGCTATCTTGAAGATATTTAGCTAAACTACAATTTTAGAAGCCCTTTTGGTAGCGACCTTATAGTTAGCAGCATAATTAAAATAAATTAAACCTAGACGTCTGTTGAATGCATCCGACAGTTGTCTAAAAGAACGCGGGGGGAGAGGGTAATTTTGCTTACCGAGCTAAATCTTAAGTGACGATTCGAGATAAACCATATTTCTTCCCGATCGTTTGCCAAAATTAGATAAGCCTCACTGGATTCGGACATATTATGCAAACCCAAGACACGATAAGAGTATAGCTTGCTAAATCCACTTGATAGAGGGTAGGGAGCTGGTCCCAGCTTCAATTCCTCAATACGCACGTACAAACCAGTCTCAAAAGTTATACTCAATTTTAATCCTCTTTGAAAACTCTTGAAGTTTATCAATCGTTCAATCTCTGTCATCTAGAATTTATTTTGTGAATGAATTAATACATCTGTGAATATTTTAAACTGAACGGGTCGTAGGCAGTCCCTATAAATGAGTCAAATTCCTAATAATAACTGTCACTTGAAATAATTTAGTCGAGCGTTTGAATTACAACGCTGCAATAACTTGTCGATTTAAGCTTTTCTTGTGCTATGATTTCACTATATTTGTTTAGATAAATAACGATTTTAAAGGGGACTTGATATGAAAATAACTTCCAAACTAATATTAGTGGTATTGTGCCTATCAGCTAATTGGGCCGTTTTGGCCAAAGTTGATCAAACACCAACCAATGTCCTTGCTAGCGCTATAATCAAACAGGCAAAAACTGACATTCAATCGGCATTTGAAAAACTTAGGCTTGAGCAAAATATTCCGGGTATGGAAGCAAGCTTATCTTTTGACGCTCCTGATTTAAATGCCCCTAAAACCTTAAACTTTGTTTTAGGTGTAAGCCAGTACAATACAAAAGATGCCTTAGCAGGTGATCACATTTGGCCAGTGGCATCAGTCACAAAAATGTTTACGTCTGTGGCAATTATGCAGCTGGTTGAGCAGGGGATTTTGGATCTAGAATCTCCATTAAGTAGCTACCAAAAGGTTCCGCTTGTAAGAAAAGCACTGACATTTAAGCCTGAACTTAGCGAGTGGCTTTTTCATACAAATATAAATCATCTACTTTCTCATCAGTCGGGTTTAATGCAGGATTTACCTGGGGCAAACATGTGGTGGGATGTTGACGCGATTCAAAACGGTAGTTTGCCCAGTATTAGTGAATTTGAAACTGCCTTGCCGCTTATTCAACCTTTGTTCGAGGCGGGGAAAATATCTTTGGGAATGAAATACTCGAACCTTGGCTTCAACTTTCTAGCACAGATCGTTGCAAATTATGGTAAACACAACAGTTTCGAGCAATATGTAGCCAACGAAATTTTGAAGCCACTTCAGATGGACAACACAACTTTTTACCCTTTTTCTTCACGGCTTCCCATGATTACAACACATGGTTCGCTAGACATTGACAAAAGTGGCGATGGCGACCGGCAGATTCTGCCAAACATTATCGACTCTGGAAGTTACGCTGGGTCTATTGGTCTTTACTCTACTTCTAAAGATTTATTGAAATTTGCACAATTTTTGGAAAAAATATTAAATGATAAGTCAAACGTTGAATCTTTAGGAATTGGCAGAAATATTTGGAAAGCCATCTATCCTGTCTCGCCGCAGACATCTACAACAGCATGGGGATATGGGTTTCACTTAACCTCTATTAACGGCACAATTGCAATTGGTCATACTGGTAGTCACTTTGGCGCTAGGTCTATAGTTTATTATTTGCCAGAATTTGGTTTTACGTTTTCAGCACTATTCAATTCACGTGATGGAGTAAACCGAGAAGCTTATTTAAATAAAGCTATGACTATTTTGAAAGACTTGAATTTGATAAGTCAAAAAAAAATGCAACAACGTCTTAGTCTGGCAGTAGAGGATATTAAAAGTGCGCATGCTTCAATTAAATCAGTAACCAGTTTTCCTTTAGCTTTTTTAAGTTGGAACCAGGTCCCACCGGAACTGAAAGAGTACGTAGGCATCTACGAATCAAAAATTGCAGGTAGGTTTGAAGTAAAAGTCTCTGCCTCAGGCAAATTGGTGTATTTAGGAAAAGAATTAATCTTCGTCAGTACGGATCATTATAAATTTTCTGAAACAACATCACCATATGACTCTGGAGAACCTGTACGCTTTTTAAGAGACCCAACTACGGGAAAAGTAAACAGAATTAATTCACACTACGTGTTACACCTGCATAGGATTGAAGACGTCAGGTGAGCTGTCTTTCAGATTAAGTTAAGCTAGCTAGAAGAAGATTCGGGATACTTGAAACTAAATAACTTCAGGCATTAGCTGGATTTAGGAAAATTAGCTATTCAGCTAGATTAGTTTGCTTGACTATTCAGCGCCACCTTAGGGGCGCTCTGTTTGTAACTGCTCGATCTAGTCTGATAACGACTTATTGCGAGTCATGGTAACTATTTCGCTACTGAATTAGAACTTGTCCTAAGTGCTCCCACTAAAGATATAACCACTTTTCTGCCGTCTGGTCCGTTCAATGCTTGTGCCTGTATAGCACTAAATAGCAAACAAATAGAAAATAAATACTTTAGAAATTTAGACGCCATAGACACTTATCGTACTTACGCCAAAGCCACTAAATAAAAAAAGTAAATGCATAATACTTACGAAAGAAGTCAGCGATGTATCCAATCTTATTTGTTTTTTTGCGCTAATTGATAACCGATCTACGCCATTTAGTTATTTTATTATAAGACACCTTATAAATTAATGCGTTTAAAAACGAAAACCTCAAATAACCAAAACAAGTTAGAATGCACTTCGAGCTTAGTATTATGAGTGCGAATGTCATCTTCGATAGTTCTAATCCACCTGCTTGACTACTTTGGGCAACCAAAATACTTTTTAATTATTGATGAGGGCCCGCGGGTGATCAGTTGAAAATAGCAATAATAGGTTCAGGCATTAGTGGTTTAAGCTGTGCTTATTTTCTTTCAAAAAAACATGACGTTCATATCTACGAATCTAGCCAGAATCTTGGTGGGCACGCTAACACTATAAACGTTTCTGTAGGATCCAAACACCAAAATTTAGACACAGGCTTTCTGGTTTTCAATGAACTTACCTACCCCAACTTCGTGAAATTACTGGACGAGCTAAAGGTTAAATATGTCGACTCTGATATGTCACTTTCAGTTCAGCACTTAAGCAGTAAAACCGAGTGGGCTGGAGAAAGTATCAGGTCATTATTTGCCCAGCCTAAAAATTTATTTAAATTCAGCTTTTGGCGGATGTTGATAGACGTTAGACGCTTTCAAAGTGGTGCAAAGGATAACTTAGTTAAAGCCACAGATCTTAAATGGAGCATAAAAGATTTAATCGCTTTCGAGGGATATGGTCAAAATTTTGTTGATATGTATCTACTTCCAATGGGAGCTGCCATATGGTCTACTCCCGAAAATAAAATTTTAGATTTTCCAGCCGAGACATTTTTAAATTTTTTTTTAAACCATAAGCTACTGCAGTGGAATGATCGACCAACCTGGAAAACAATTGATAATGGCAGTCGCAGTTACGTACAGGCTATTGAAAATAAATTATCTACGGTTTTTAAAGCTGATTCAGTCAATTCAGTGAAGCGTTTAAATAACGGACTAGTTCAGCTTACATCGAAAAGCCGTCAAGATAATTACGACGCCGTAGTGTTTGCAACTCATCCGCCTGTTACGCTAAAAATTTTAGAAAATTTAACTGACTTGGAGAAAAAAGTTTTAGCGTCCTTTACTTATCAAGAAAACCTTGTAACAGTTCATAAAGATCCAAAATTGATGCCACATAAAAAAATCTGTTGGTCTTCTTGGAACGTTAGAGCCTTTGGGCAAAACATATCTGATAACAAACTAGATTTGACATATTATATAAATAAGCTACAGCCTTGGATTAAAGATGAAGACCTTTTTGTAAGTCTTAATTTGGATTTAAAGACTGAAGGCACTTTGGCAGAAATAAAATACCATCATCCTAAATTTACAAGAAGAGCTATTGAAGCTCAGGATTTACTACCTGAAATCCAAAATAGCAAAGGTATTTTTCACATCGGTGCTTGGACCAAATATGGTTTTCACGAAGACGGGCTAGTAAGTGCTATCAACGTAGCCAGGCTGCTTGGACTCGAAAATCCGTGGAGCCCTTAAAGTGGAAAGTGCACAGTTTATTCATGCAAAGGTTTCTCATAGTAGACAGGTCGAAGCTAAACATAAATTTAAATATTCGGTACCTTTCTTGTTTTTTGATGTATCTACAGTTGATAAAGTTCAAGAGACCATTTCTAAAAAAACTTTTGGACTATACAATTTTAAAGCTAAAGATTATTTGAACGGTAAATCAGGAGATCTTGAACATAATATCAAAAGTTTTTTAATATCTAACACCAAAGCCCAGGCTGATCAGATCTTTTTAATCTCATCACCCAGAACATTTGGTTACGTGTTTAATCCGATCAGTTTTTGGCTTTGTAAAATCAATGGTGAATACAGATCTGCTTTGGTTGAAGTCAATAACACGTTTGGTGAGCGTCATTACTACTGGATTGATGAAAACCGACCACTCAATTCACCGAACTGGTTTAAGGTATCCAAAGCTTTTTATGTTTCACCGTTTATGAAAGTTGAGGGTTACTATAAATTTAAATTTTCTGTAAAAGAAAATTCAGTCGATATTTCGATAAACTACTTTTCAGATACGGATAGGCTTAAGCTTTCTACCTCTATTAAAGGGTCTACCGAAAATTTAGCGGAAATCAGTTTTTTAAAAACAGTAATTAAATACGGGCCAGCTTCAGTTTTAATTACTTTTCGGATACACTTTCAAGCACTTAGGCTTTATATCAAGTCAGTTTCTTTGAAAGCTAAACCTACTAAAGGTGAAAAGGATGTAACCTCATGAACGGACCTAGCTTGAAGGCAAGATTACTTTTCAATATTTTAGATAGAACTACGAACAGTCGTTTACTAATTTCGATGCCTGATGGAGAACAACGTATGTTTGGGTCAGGTGAAAGCATAATTAACTTAGACGTAAAAAAGTGGACTGTCTTCGATTTAGTTTTAGATAAAGTTGATTTAGGTTTAGCCGAGGCTATCATCAACGGTGACTTAGCAGTTGATAACGAGGCAGCTTTGATTGAGTGGGCTTGCAGAAGTGATCAGCAGCTTCAGGAATTTTTTCAAGGATCTTTCGCTGGATTTTTTCTTGCAAAGATTAATCACTTGCTAAACAGGAACACTATTAAAACAGCTGCTAAGAACATATCTAAACACTATGATCTAGGAAACAACTTTTATAACTTATGGTTGGATTCAACCTTAACTTATTCGTCAGCAATTTTTGGGTCGCCAAACACAAGGTTAGTCGATGCTCAAAACGCCAAATATGATCGAATTATCGAAAAACTAGGGATTAAATCAACTGATCATGTCTTAGAAATTGGCTGTGGTTGGGGTGGCTTTTTTTCAAGAGCTGCTGAATTAACTGGGTGTAAAGTTACGGGTATAACGCTTTCAAACGAGCAGGCAAATTATGCGAATAAGCTAATTACAAATAAAAAATTGCAAAACCAAGTTAACATTCAAGTGATCGATTACAGAAATACTCATCTGAAGTATGACAAAGTTGTTTCGATAGAAATGATTGAAGCCGTTGGTGCAGAATATTGGGATATTTATTTTGAAAAAATAAGCTCAAGTCTGAAAAAAAACGGCAAAGCGTTAATACAGGGTATAACTATAAGAGATGACTTGTTCGAGGCCTATATTAAAAATACTGATTTTATTCAGCAATACATATTCCCCGGTGGCATGTTGATAACCGATAAAATTCTAGAGACCAAAGCTAATGCTTATAAAATGAAGCTAACCGACAATTTCCACTTTGGCCTAGACTACGCTAAGACTTTAAATATCTGGAGACAAAATTTTATCAAAGAACTTTCTAAAGTTCGTGAGCAAGGTTTCGATGAAAAGTTTATTCGGATGTGGGGCCTTTACCTGTCCTACTGTGAAGGCGCATTCAGAGCAGAGCGGATCAATGTAAGCCAGTTTCTACTTGAAACTTAAATTTGTGAAAACCAGATAAAATCTGATAATTTTACCGATCAGATAGCAGTAAGGTTTCTTCTTTTGTTGTAAGAAAAATTTTCTTGTTAACTTCGTCTAAAGCGTTGAAAAGTTTAGATATTGGCTCAGGGCGTTTAAAATTAATTTCTATACCTCGGTCATTAACTGTTACGACAGTTCCGTGTTCCTTATGGACTAATTGGAACAGCGAAAAATCGTTTTCAAAGGAAAATTCAAAAGTGCTACTCAAAAGTTTTTTGTTATCATCTAAAGAGTATATAAGTTCTTTTAAATCTTGATCACTTTTGGGCAAACTTGAAGTGGCTTTGTCAAAAGAGTGTTCGAAGCACTCGTCTATTGCGCTTTGAAATTCATCAAGTTCGTCATGGCCCTGTACCTCAAGTACACCTGTGAAAACACACCTATCAAAGTCTTCTGATGACTGGGTCACGCTAAAATCATAATTAAAAAATTTGCAATTGAAGCTTCCTGTGCCGATTTCGTAGCACGGTGTTTGGAATTCTCTAGCGGATATATTTAAATTATTCTTCGCTTTTGTCGCAACACTTTCTACGTGTTCTTTGATGGTCTGTTCTGCCCAACCAGCGATAAGTTTGTTTTGATACTCGCTAAATTCTTTAGGAATTTTGTCCCTTCCTCCCTTAGCAAAGCCGGGTAAAGACTTAATGTCACTTATATAATTAAATGATAGAAATGTTCTGGTTGTGGTGCTCTTACTCATAATCTGTAATATAAACCATTTTAAAGAATTAGAATAGTCCCGACGGTATGTTTTCAAAGCATTATGGCTAAACTATGTTAGACAGATATGCAGAAACGAACCCTTACAGCTATGGTAAGGCTCGATATCCCAATATATATCATAAAGCATATAGACCCAAAAAAACGGTAAGAAAAAAAAAGCTAGTTTTTTGTAGCTTCACAAAGGTTGACGTTGTTCATTTTAAAAGCGAGCGACTAAGCAACGATTGGTCAACTTAAACTATTTATAATTTATTACCCAACTAGATTTTAAGTGTTTTGTCTAGAGGACATACAAAGACTTTCATACCTGGAGAAAAGCTTTTTAGTCACTCTGAACTTTTTATCAGAGAAGATTGAGGACTATGAATGTCGGTACTACGAAAACGACAGCAATCATGCGCTTTTTATTTCCTACAAAACCTTTAAAAATATAAAGTAGAAATTTATTCTTAAAAATTAAAAAATACATACCAACGATTCTTTGTTACAAAAATCAATAGAGAATTAGATTTAAATCGAGCTACCAAATTAAAGACTTTGGTCTGTTTCAGAACTTATATTTTCACATTAAGATAAAAATTATAAACAACTAAAATAAAAAGGAATTTATGAAAACCAATTGTAGTGTCAACCATTTTATAAAGTTCAGTCTCAGCCTCTTTTGCATAGCCAGTTTAACTATGCTTTCTAACTGCTCTGATAGTGACAGCAAATCATCGTCATCTGGAATTGGAGATTCTTTTGAGGGCACCCTAACTGGACCCACAGCGCTAACTCCTGAGGTAAATAAAAATACCATCAAGATCAATTGGGAAATACCAGTGCATGATACACTTCCAGAAGACGAACTTGATTTTTATGTTTATCTTTCTACAGAAAATAATATGACAAGCTTATCTGACACTATTTCGAACGGTCGTTTAGTAACTTCGAATTCTGAAACCACCTTTGGAACAGTCCGTGGATTAGTCAACTCTACGACCTATTATATCACTGTTGTTGTATATAATAATAATACTGACGAGCCTATAGCTGCATTTAAGCCGGCTTCGATAGTTACTGGCATTGGACCAGTTTTGACCTCATTAATGGTTTCCCCAGGTACACCTGTGGCTATCGGATCTAGCCTTACTAGTAATATTTGGTCCGGAAACGGTGCTGGTGCAGGACCAGTATTAGCCTTATCATCATCTGAGGGAGCAAATCCATGTGGCCTACCACGTGAAGAAAGCGAGTCTAATATAGCTGTGAACTATGGATCTGCCGGTCAAACTGACACTGGTTGGAACCCAGGGGGTTCTGCTGATTTATCTGCTGAACTTGGCAGATGTGTGGCCATTTGCAATACTACTTATGGCACCCTCTCTTCAATTTGTACCAACCATGTCGAAGCTACTGCAGGATCTAGGTAATTCACTATTGGACTTTTGATTATAAATTTATACAAAAAGCTAGGATTCACCCTGGCTTTTTACTACTGGTATTAGTCGAAGATCCGGAATCTAAAATTTTTTTTGTGTTTTCACTTACCTTTTAATTTGTTAATCTTTTTATTAAAATAAATAAAAGATATACTATCTAGAATACGACACTTATTAAATATTTTTAGTTTAAATAATCTGTCAGTACTTCTAGTTCTCTATGGTGGTAAATTATGTATTGTAATTCATTTAAAATGGGAACTCTTAGTTGTATTATTATTAGCACACTATGCGGTTTCCAAGCTTGGGGACAAGCAAAATGGACAGTGCCATTAAGCTTTTCTCTTGGTATAGGAACTTTGCAAAGTTCAGAGCTTAATCTTGATTCTCGAACCATGAGTGCAGTATCAATCGAGGCATTACCTTCATACAATTTTGGAGTTTTTGATTTGGGAGTTCACTTTGACTACCGTGATCAAGGTCAAGTCTCAGGTTTGGAAAGCGCTGGTGGCACCAATCTTAAGGGCCGGGGCTTATTATTCGGAGTGGGGGCAAGATTTAAACTGACTGAAAGGCTAATCGGCCAAGCTAGTTTTGATTTTGTGGGCCATTACGATCTACTGCGTGATACAGCTTCAGGACAGGACGACGAATTAAGATCGCCCTTAGGACTTAGACTTAAAGGCAGTTATTTAGCATTTAAGCGATTCGATAATTTAACTCTTGACATGGACCTTCAATATTTACAGTTTCAAAAGATAAGAATATCTGGAGCTGACAAAAATGCTGCAACAAATCAGATTATGTTTAGCTTAGGAATAAGTTATATTCTTTAATCCAAGTTATTTTTTAGAACCAAGCTATGAGGTGGCAACACATGAAACTAACGACTGTAACTATAATTTCGTCCTTTTGCATAATAGGTTTTTTAGGTTGTGGAATTAACAATGGACCATCACTTTTAGATTCTTCAACCATCGCTACCAAACCACTAGTTTTTTCTAATGGACAAGACGCTTCAGTTGTAATTGGGCAAAACACCTTCGTAACCGACAGTTCTGGCACATCTGCAACTAAACTTAATTATCCCTGGGGCAACCCAGATGTGCATGACGGTGTGCTTTACATCATGGACTACTTCAATCGACGAGTGCTTGGATACAATACTATTCCAACTTCAAATGGGGCCGCAGCAGACTTTGTTATAGGCCAAGCAGATTTTAATTCTAGAGTTGCTACTACTTCAGCAACTGGACTTTTTGACCCATGGGCATTGTCTATCGGTGGTGAGACTCTTGCCATAGCCGATACCAGTAACAATCGAGTTTTATTCTATATTCCTGTACCGAGTTCATCTTCGCCGTCTGCAAATGTAGTTTTGGGCCAAAATGATTTTAGTTCTTCTAGTTTTAGTTGTTCATCAACTGGCCTTAGTTCTCCAAGCGCTGTAAAATTAGTAGGTAACAGGGTACTTGTAGCTGACTACCAGAATCATCGTATTTTAATTTGGAATACAGTTCCCACTAATAATTTGGCCCCAGCGGATTTGGTTCTGGGTCAGCCAAACTTTGATACTTGTGGCGTTAACGAAGGGGGCTTGAGCTCAAGATCTCTTCAATCCCCAGGTGATGTCTGGTCGGATGGTGAAAAGGTAATCGTTGCTGACAGTTCCAATCACAGATTATTAATTTGGACGAGTTTTCCGACTACTAACTACCAGCCCGCAGACCTTGTTCTGGGCCAAACTGATTTTGTATCTAATATTGCAAACAAAGGGGGCGCGATTTCAGCATCAGGATTTGATTCGGGTTCCGATCAATGGAGTAGTGTGTCCAGCAACGGAATACAAATTTTTTATTCCGACTATGGTAACAATCGTATCCTTGTGTGGAACAGTTATCCTGATAGCAATGGATTAGACGCCGACATCGTATTGGGTCAAAGTAATTTTATATCGGGTGGGGCATTAAATCCCCCGTCGGCATCATCACTGAACGGGGTTGGAGGCATATCTGTTCACCAAAGCCAGTTTTTCATAACTGACTATGGCAACAATCGTATACTTATCTTCGATAGCAATTAAAATAAATAGTTACAACTTTGTTCGTATGCATCGCTCGTGAAATCATTTGGAAAGTACGATATTAACATAAACTGGAATTCCCCAAAAAAAGTGGACAGTTTTCTCTTAAGCAGAAGTTGTTGCTAATTTAAACTGCCTAGGGCTTTTATAACCCAAAGAGCTATGTCTTCTTTTAGTATTGTACCAAGTCTCAATATATTCAAATACAATTTTTCTAAGTTGCTGTTCGGTGCCATATTTTTTTCTGTAAACACATTCCTTTTTTAAACTTGCAAAAAAACTTCCAACAAAAGCGTTGTCATAACAATTTCCTTTCCTGGACATGCTTGGCAACACTTCGTTTTCTTCAATTAAATCTCTAAATGCACGACTTGCATACTGCACTCCGCGATCTGAATGAAAAATTATTTTTGTTTTCTTATCCCAATTTAAAAAAGAAGCCTTTAAAGCATCAATCACAAGGTCTGACTTCATATGATCTTTCATGGACCAGCCAACCACTTCGCGGTTATAAAGATCTATCACCACGGCTAAGAAGTAGTGCTTAGTTCCTAATTTTAAATACGTGATATCGCCTGCTAGGACTTCATATGGCCCTCTTGGCATTGTGCCCAATACTTCTGTTTTAAATTCCCTTTTTGCAATTGGATAATTGTGATTTGAATCTGTTGTTTTCACTCTAAATTTTTTCTTTAGTCTCGCATCAAGACTCATTTCACTCATTTAAGTTGCAACTGTGTTTTCACTGACTAAAATTCCTTTTTCTTTTAGTTCCATGTAAATTCGTGGAGAACCATAAGTAGATTTGCTTTTTTCAAATATTTCTTTAATTTCCCCTTGAATATTTGATTTTGTAATTAAGCTTTTTGGTCTTTCGGAACTAAGCCAGTTATAAAAACCACTCCTTGAAACTTCAAAGTATTTAGCTAAAAAACAAACTGGAATATTGGGCCTTAAACTTTGAATCATTTCGAATCTCCAAGATGGTCTTTGGAAAAGATCGCAGTGCTTTTTTTTAGAACATCATTAATCTGTTTGATGTAACCAATCTCTTTTTTTAATTTACGATTTTCTGCTTCAAGTTCTGCATAGCTTCTCTTTTCTTGATTAGACTTAAACTTTCCATCTTTTAAAGCTGCTCGCCATTTGTTGATTGTTGAAAAACCTATACCTAATTGCTTTGCAGCTTCCTTGCAGCCAATATCTTCACTTAACTCTACAGCTTCAGCCCTAAATTCATCACTGTACTTCTTGCCTCTTTTTTCTTGTCCCACAGGTTTTCTCCTCTTTTAGGGGTTACCTGCTCAAGAGATTTGTGTCCACTAATTTTGGGGAGGTTCAGAGCCTTTCTAGAATTTAAATAATAATTCTCAAAACTGTAAACTATTCCTCAATCATTGGGTAACAAGCTATTTCAAAAAAAATTTTAACACTTAGTTTTCTCGACGGGAAGCTGATTAAAGGTTCGCTACTAAGTAGTGGACCTTTTTTATTTTCGCATCAAACATACCGACTAATCTAAAATCTCGCCAACCCTGCAAAAATGACATTTTTTGGCTCTTCTCACAAAGCTTGTACATTTTAGTCATTAAAATCCATTTACAGCCTTTCTGCCCAGAATTCTCCGTAGACCTCGTATTTTCGAGAAAGAGCTCCTAGAGGCTCATTTAATGGATCTGAGAACACGTGGAGACTTTCATTATAGAGATTGGGTTTTAACTTAATAGTCTAATAAAATTATTTAGATAATTCACATTATTACAAATTAAAGAAAGAATTAAAAAGTATTTCAGAACTATGCTACTTGAATCAAAAGGAGATTTTAATATGAGATTGATTCTAGCAATATTAATATTTGTGTCTGTGAATGCATCAGCAGCAGTTTTCCAAGGTAATACAAATCAATTAAAGGTTGATTTAGTAGAGCTCAGATTGCCAGATATCGCAGATGGAGCAAATTACATAATTAAGGTTACATTTGAAGGGCAAACTCTTCTTGAAGAAAGATATAAAACCGCAGATGAGCCAAGAGAAATTTATAATAGATATTTTCAAGCTCAGATTGAAAATGTAGATATTTATTTTGATACAGACAAAGATTTGCTTGAAGGCTTCAAAGTAGTGACTAGAAACTTTACGTGCCCACAGTAGACTCTTGTTAGAAATAAAAGTCTTCGTTAATCTATAGAGCCTTTGGATACAAATTCCAAAGGCTTCAGTTTTTTCTAAACAATAATAACATCCTAAACTACAATGCTTAAGCTGCATCATCGTGCTGACCTGGTTGATTAGGTTTAACAACTGACTTAATCATTATTTTTGAAAGATTGGCTAGGCCTCGATCTCTTATGTCCCTTGCTGATGAGAAGTTTATACCAAGTAGACCAGCCACTTCTCTTAGAGATTTTGATTCCCAATAAATTAAGTTTAGCACATTTCTCTGCTTGTCAGTTAATGCGTCCATCATCAGAGCAATAACTCTATTTAGCTTGGGTGAATAATTTGTCCCCATCAAGTTTGCGACTCCTTCCCTAAAGGTTTCTTCTGACATAGCTTCAACCAGGTTTGGGTTGTCCAATATTAACTCTGTTTGTGGCGACTCTAATGTTTCAAGGTATTCTTCCCACTGTATAGCTGACCATTCACTTTTTGATTCCATTTCCCACTCCCTTTGTTTTTTCAAGCCAGTAGCGGCTTTCATGGATTCTTATTGCTAGGCTTGTACCAAGTTTGGGAATTTTAATAAGTGTTTGAATTGGTTGGGAAAATTGTTGTGATTGAAATTATTACTTGGTTTTTCAGTTTACGATTTTCTTATTAATAGTAAGAAAATTCTTACAAATAAGAAAAATAACATTGAGATTGCTTGCTTGATACGCAATAAATAAACCAAGTTTACGGCGACTGTAAGCCAAAGTGGGAGAAGGTTTTGAGGATTCCAAAAGATTATAAAGTTTCAATATTAATAATTGATGATCTTGAAATGGATCAGGCGGCTGCCGTTCAAGAAATTAAAGGTTATTTTTCAGAGCTTTCAACATCCAATATCTCCATTAAGACAGCTTCTACTATTGAAGATGGTCTTGAGCTTTTAAATGCAGAAGACTTTCAAGCTGTAATCTTAGATCACGAGCTTGGAACTGATTTTTTCTCACAAACAATATATGGAACAGATTACATACAGGATATTTTAGAAATTCAGCCAAGCACTAGAGTTATTGTAAGCACCAGCCATGATTCAAGTGAACTTAGCCAAGAAGTTATTAAAAATGGAGCTCAGCACTTTATTACCAAAGGAACAGCTCAACAAAAAAGAGAACACCGTAAAAAAGTTATTTTAAGCGTTCTTAAGCAAGCAAGGTTTGAAATTGAAATGAGTAGAAGAAACTCTATTATTTCAAACCAAGTTCACCCCAATGAGTTTAAATATTTATCTAGTGCTATGAAGACTTTAGATATGAAGCTTGAGCGTCTTGCAGAAGTCTCATCTCATGTTCTGTTTTTAGGTGAACCTGGATCAGGAAAAAGCCATACAGCAAAAAAGCTTTGTTATTTAAGAGAAAAGTTTCTTGGAGAAACTAACAGACCCTTTAAGTACTGTAATATCAATGAAACCCCTAACAACTTGATTCATTCTCATATTTTTGGTCATGAAAAAGGTGCTTTTACTGGAGCAGACAAGCGCCATATAGGTTTTCTTGAACAAGCATCAACAGGCTGTTTAATGCTTGATGAAATTGGCGATGCCTCTTTAGAGCTTCAAGGAGCTCTACTAAATGTTATTCAAGAGCGTGAGTTTCAGCGTCTGGGTAGTGATAAAGTTTTAAAAACAAATGCTAGGTTTATTTTTGCAACAAATAAAGATCTTAAAAAATTGATTAAAGAAGGAAAATTTAGAAAAGACTTTTATGACCGCATTTGTGCCATACAAATTAAAATGCCAAGTCTTCATGAAAGAAAAGCTGATATTCCCTATATCTGTCAAAATATTACTGATCGCCTTAAGAAAGATCAAAACAAGAATATCTCATACAATGATTTTCCAGATGATTTAAAACACTTTCTGACTCACTCAAAAATTGATGGAAACATCAGAGGGATGCAAAATATTTTGATCCGCATAGTTTCTTTTTGTGATCCTCTTAAAAATGGCAAGCTTGATTACTCAAAATGGAAAAAGCTAGTTGAAGACATTGACGTTGAGCCAATGGCTGAAACCTCAACTCAAACAGGCTTCAGATCAGATAGATGCGGACTGGTTAATTGATAACGTTGCTAATCAGTTTATTGAAGATCAATTTGGAAAAGAAGGCTGGACTGACATTAAAGCCTTAAAAAATAACCTTGAACAAAAAATTATTGAAAAAGCTATTAAGAAAATTGATGACAAAAATGAAGTGGCAAAAATTCTAGGAAGATCAGTCTCTTCAGTTTATAGAATTTCAAAAAAGTATGAAGCGAATAACTAGGTGATGTGTATGAAAAAGATATTAAGTTTACTATTTATTGTGTTTGCACTCGGTGCATGCTCACTCAATGATGAAAAGCCACCGGAGCCAGCTCCAACTCCTGAACCCGCCGCTTTAATTGATAACTTATTTGAGGCAGTTATTAAAATCAAGTGATGACTCAGTTAAAAAAGCAATTGATGACGGTGCTGACCTAACAGCTTATGATCAGTGGTGGCTATACAGCACTTATGAGAGCTGTACAGAACGATGACACAATTATTGTTGATATATTAATTAATGGTGGATCTAAAATTTATCAGCCTTATAGAAATGATCCAAATGTGACTGCCTGGTCACAAAGTAAAGGTGCTAAAGCTGAGATAGCAAGGCTCTTTACTGAGGAGAACAAAAAACTATTTATTAATCTTGAAAGTTTAGTTAATGAGAATAATTTTGATGAAGCTTTAAGTTTTTCAAAAGACAACTATCTACCTAAAGAAGAGCTCCTGCCTGATTCTAATATCAAAGCATTGGCGCTGGTTTCACAGAAAGCCACTGAGTCTTCTAGTATAGATTATATTCTGCATTTGATTTCTGATATGGGCTCAATTGAACTTTCTGAAGACAAAGATCTTTTACTTTTAACAACTTCAAAGATTAAGAATCTAAATTTATATAAATCAGTTCTAAATAGATACAATGAAAACGAGCTGGGAAGTGAGCTTTCTAAAATCACTGAAGTTGATGCTGAGAGCATTGATTGGATGACAGGAAAAATTAGACAGATCAATTGCATTTGACTTGGCTTTAGATATAAATGAAGTAAATCAACATCTACTTTCTTTTGATCAGTCTTTATCGCCAAACAATGACAGTAAAACAAAATATTTAGATCTTGTTTCAGCAGTTCTTCAAGCTTCGGTGCCATCAACTGAAAGAAACTCTTTTATGAAAGTGGCTTTAACAAGCATTGCTCAAAAGTCCACTGTGGATTCTTCTTATCTCGATTGGATTTCACATGCTGTTGATATGTGGGCAAGTTCGGGGCTTCCAGCAACAAGTTACCCCTTTGATGATATTTCATACATTGTCTTACAAGCTGTTGAGGGTAAGTCTTTTAATATTGATAGAATTGAAACAGCTCTTGACAGTGTTTACCAATTTGCTCCAGCAATTGAAAACAAGTCAGAGCAAAGTATAAAGCTTGTGATCTCTGGAAATTTTAAATCAAGCCAAAGAAACGAGCTTTTAGAGATCCTACTTGATAAGACCAAGGTCTTGCCTGAGGGTATTATCTCTTATGCTATAGAGGCTGGCGGCATAGAGTCACTTCAATTGATCCTGGACTCTAACGTCAACTTTAACCCTAGTGAGCAATCAGAGGCTATTTTGACGGCTCTGACGAGCACTAGGTCAGGGGCCGTGGCTTATCAATTACTGGTAGAGCTAAAGGAGCGTGGTTTACCTTTTGGATCTGAAAGTGGTGCAAAAGCTGTCACATACACTTTCAATAAAGTAGTAAAAGACAAAGACGACACTTATAGCGCTCCACTTAACTTTCTTCTATCAATTTCACCATCACCACTTTCAAATCTTGGTAAAACTGAGTCTTTGAATATGCTAAAAGAACTTTTAGCAAGCACAAGGCTTTTTGAAAATGGGTGGCCTATTTTAAGTCAAATTCTAGATAAGCTAAATACTTCTGAATTTGATGGATCAGAAAAATACAAAAGAACTTTAAACATTCCGGATGTTGATGAAGACCAAGAAGTCTTTGTAAGTTTTACTTGGGATTTTGCTCTATCCGCTTTTGAGTTTTACAGAAATAATCCAAGTGATGCAGATGCTATTTTTATTATATTCAAAAAAGTTCTAGAAAAGTTTCCTAAAGACTCTTTTGCCATGAGTTATGTGGACGAATTGTCTGAAACCAACCCTCAATTATTTTTAACTCAAAATATTTTACCACTAGGCTTGCTGCTTGCTATTGGTAGCAACAATATTGACATAAGAGTGACCTCTGGAAATAAAAGTTCAAACTACAAAGCAACGCCAAAATATTTGCAGCTTTATTCTTTATCTAATAGTATATTTTATGAGCACTACAGCAGCGAAAGAACATTTTGGGAAAAGATCAATCGTCATGTCATTGATGCAGGAAATAGTTTTTCTTTGCCAAGAGACAGATCAGCTATTGAGTTCATGTCAGTGGTGCTTAATTCATATGTTTTAAACACCTACCCAAACCTTTCAAAAAGGCTTGAGAATCTAAAAATTGATTTAATAGATAGTGAAAAGCGATGTGTAGTAATGGAAGATCCTACGTTTGGGATTGGTAATGGTATGGTTGGTCCTGATGGGCAATTTAAGACTTCTCATAAAGTTGATCCAATTGGAACTTGGACAACTTTAGGTAATTTTGAGATTTTAAGGCCAATCAAGAATAGGTGCCTAGATGGTGAGGCCCTTACAAGAAAAGAAATCAGCTTTGTTTCTGATTACATTCAAAATAACGCTGGCTTTACTGCAAACTCAATTCAAGGCTCACTTGTTACAAACAGAACAAAAGGCTTATGTAGAGAGATCCCAAGCCCCTAAACGATTAGGTATCAACCAAAGTATGATTTTCTAGGAGTTCCATTCTTAAGAGATCTTTCGGCAGATATCGAAGCTGGAAACTCAGCACTTGAGGCAATAGCAAGCCCTATTGGATACCTTCAAGAGTGCTTTCAGTTTTCATATAATGCCAACGCTGTTGCTGAAGCTAAAAGGCAGTTCTTAAATAGTTGGTTTAGCTGTGCATCAAGTATTAATGACCAAGCTTTAATTAACTTTTTTCAAAGCGTTTCTACTAGATATGGGATCTCACCAACTAATCCGGCTTCTAGCAAAGTAAACTTGTGTCACTTTAGGTAAAAGAATGAAAACACTTTTAAGTTCAAAAATAGGCATATTAGGCACAGCAGTTCTGCTTGGCGGAATCTTTGTAACAGCCTCGTATTTTTATGCTCTTGAAAGTGTTCATTCCACTATTGAGGGAAAAGTCAGGTCCAACATAATCAAATGGAATCATGAATTTGCTGAAAAGATTTATAAGAAAAATGACTTAGATTTTGTGCAGAAAAAGATTGATGATCTTTTAACCCATCCTATTTCTTCTTACAGCGTCGGTTTAACTGGCAAAGAGTCTACTTTTAAGTGGCCTAAAAAAGACAGCTACGTTGAAAGCTGCCGAGTCTATAGCGAACCAATTTATCTTTTTGGTGGAATACAGGCTGGATCTTTTAATTTTTGTATCTCTAAAAGCAGAGCTGTTAAAAAGGCACTTAGTTCACCGATATTTGTCGGTACAACTGCCGCTTCTCTTTTCTCAGTAATTTTGATTTTATATTTGTTTCCCTTAATGTCCTATAAGCGTGAGCTTAATGAGACTATAGATTTTTTAAATGATGAAAAGACTTTCAAAAACCATAAAGCTAAAAGCAGTGACCAGATTTCAAGTAAAATTGCATCTTTAGTTAAAAAGAAATATAATTCAGAAATTGAGCTAAAAGAAGCAAGGCTTGAGCTTAACACTGAAAAAGAACTTTCTAGAATCGCTAAGAGTGCAGCTCATGACAGCAGTAAAATCATTGAGGATGTAAAGACAAGAATTGAGACTTTTTCTAAAGAACCTAGTAAAGATAATTTAGATAAAATTAATTTTTCATTTAATAGAATCGGGATGATTTTTGAAGATTTAAAGCCTGGGAAGCTCTCTAAATATTCACTAAGAACAAATAAAACTGAACTTTGTGCAATTTCGGGTTTGATTCAAGATATTGTTGATGATCAAGCTCTTGAGTTTTTAAACATCAAGTTTAAATCATCAATTGAAAAAGGTCTAAAAGCTTTTTGTAACGCTAATGATCTTGAGCGAGTCATTTTAAACCTAGTTAAGAACAGTACGGAAGCCATCACTTCAAAAGGTAGAATTGAGGTCTCAGCTTCTAATAAATCTGATGAAGTCATTATTAAAGTGTCTGATAACGGGAAAGGAATGCCTGAGGATGTGATTAGATTTATTTTTGAAGAAAATTTCACCGATGAAAAGAAAAATGGAAACGGCATAGGTCTTTATACAGTTAAAAATAAAGTCTACTCATGGCTTGGCAAAATAGATGTTGAATCTAGCCCTAACAAAGGAACAACATTTATCATTGCTCTAAAAAATGAGAATTTCACATTAAAGAAAAATTTAAAAAATAAATCTATTAAGGATGCTGAAGTATGAAAAAAGTATTTTGTATAATTTTATCTGTTTGCTTGCTGTCTGGCTGCTCAACGATGACGCAGTCTCAAAAAAGAAGTGCTTATACTGTTGGAGGAGCTGCTCTTGGTGGAGTCGTTGGGGCTGCAACAACTCCTGATGATACATCAACAGCAGGACACACAGCACTGTGGGCTGGAGTTGCTGGTGTGGTTACTGCGTTAGTTACAAATTACTTTATGAGTGGTGAAAAAGAAAATGAGAGCTTGAAAAAAGAGACTGAACGCTTAAAAACTGAAAATGATAGACTCAAAAATGCACCTAAATTTAAAACAGTTTCTGAAAAAGCTGGGTATTTCGATGACCCGTTTAATAGAGATAGTAAAGATACAGTCTGGGAAGTTAAAAAGGGTTCACAGTGGGTTGATGATGGTCCAGATGAAAAATACCATATTAATATGAGGCTAAAAAAGAAGAAGGAAAAAAGTGAAAAGAAATAAGATCACTTTCTTTTTTCTATTTTTATCTATCTGGGCTTCTGGAGCTAGTTATCTAGCTCTAGAACACCCTAAAGTTAAAAAAATAATTTCTTATTTTGACCAATCAGATAACAAAACAGAAAATCAAGCTTCTGTTGATCAGCAGTATCAGTTCCTGATTGGCTTTATAAATGACTACTACACAGTTGATGGTAACACCTCTTTAGAAAAGAAAATCTCAAAGCTTTCAAATCAGGTGTCTCCAGATCTTAAAAAGACAGTGATTAATAAGTACAGTAAAAACTTAAAGACTTTCCTGAAGAAAAATGGAAGACGTACAGTAGATATTGAAAAAGTTATTTTTGATAAAGAAAGCAAAGAGCTTAGAGCTTATTTAAAAATCAGCCAATCTGACACCGACAGTAAATCAGACCTAGTTTTTTTGGTTACTTCAAAAACAGCTGCGCAGCAAGGCAACGCAAGAATAAGTTTAAGTTTTTATCAAGAAATTCCTGTAGACAAAAATCCAAGTGAGATGAATCAAAAAACTGTTTTCATATCTGATGATGCAACTTCAAGTATTTATCTTCCGTGCCGCTCTAGATCTGTATCAATAGATAAAAATACTGAGTTTGTTGACCTTAAAACCATTTATAATGAAAAGCTGGCTTTGGTTAAACCAACCCAAGAAAACATCGGATCTGTAGACCTTAAAGCTGCTTGTGGGAACCAGGGGTTTAAAATATCTCTTCTGCCAAATAGTAATTTGCTGACATTAAGGCATATTGTTAAAATGTCAGAAGGACGCGCAATCAAAACGAGAAAACAGAGGTTTTTTGAATAAGTGGAGCAAGCTGTTAGAGATTCAGAAGCTAGCTCAAATCTATAGCTGATAAGCGTCAGGCTGGGACTACTATCTAAGAAAGTCTAGTGGTCTTGTCTGTGTGATTATTAAATAGAATCAGGCTCTTACATAGACAATACTCTGCTAGTCATTCAGCTAGACTTCATTTGTTTTTTCGTCTATTTTTATAGGCATTCTAAGGGGAACAATAATGAAAATTTTCATAATCATTGCCGCTGGTATCATGCTCTCAGCTTGCGCAACATCAATAAATAAAACTGCATCACCTGAACCAAAAGAACCTCTCCCTTTGAGCCTGTCTAATGCAAGTGCATATTTTAATGAAGCTAAAAGCTTGGCAGATAAAGACAATGGGAAGCTGTGGAATCAACAACTTTATGGTCCGATTTTGTTTGTGGATTATAAGAATCGTAAAGTCATCACAAATCAAAAAGACACGAAAGGTCTTCTTGTAAGAAAAGGCGACCTGTTTGAGGGAGAGCTACCAAAATCTGTACCTCTTGCAAATACACCTACAGAATGGGCCGGTGTTCGTTGGACGATGATGATTTGGCAAATGATTCCTAGAGAGACTTTAGCTCGCACAACCATGTTTACCCACGAGATGTTTCACCTCGTTCAGCACAAGGTAAAATTAGATGCACAAGACAAATTAAATTTACATTTAGACTCTGAAAAAGGTCGTGTTTGGCTACAATTAGAGTGGAAAGCCCTTGCTGAGGCTTTAAAAATGAAAAAAGGATCTCCGGCGCAAGACCGTGCTATTGTGGATGCATTAGCATTTCGTGAGTACCGTCAGAAAGTTTTCCCTAATTCTAGTGAAAATGAACGTAGCCTAGAAATCTCAGAGGGCATTCCAGAATATACTGGCCTTACTATAGCAGCTCCAAATTCCTCAGCAGCTCGAAGTTATGCAGTTAAAAAGTTGATGAAGCCAGATTTGACAAGTTCATTTGTTCGATCTTTTGCATATACATCAGGCCCAGCATACGGACTTTTACTTGATCAACGCTTACCTGGATGGAGAGCTAATCTTGATAGGAAATCGAACTTGGGGCAGTTATTGTCAAAAACCGTAAAAACTAAACCAATTTCTGTAAACACGCGTTCAGAAAATTATGACGGCGTTTCTATTCGATTAGCGGAAAAAAATAGAGCACAAAAAATTGAAGCAACCAAAATGAAATATCGTAAACTTCTTATTGATGGTCCAACATTAACTTTCCCTGGAAAAGCAATGAGAATGGTGTTTAATCCAAGCACTGTTGTTGGACTAGATGGCTCAAATGCAGTTTATCCAACTTTTCAAGCTAATGCTCCTTGGGGAAAACTTAAAGTAACAAAAGGCGCTTTACTTCCCAAGAATAAGACAAAAGTAACTGTTTCTGCACCAACGAAGACAGAAGGAAATCGTATTGAAGGTAAGGGGTGGACGCTCGATTTATCGCAAGGGTGGCGAGTCAGCAAAGTTGCTAAATCTAAGAACCTCATTGTTAATAAAATTGAAGAGTAACTTATTTTAAGTGCTAACGACTTTAGTAAAGTTGAAGCGTAATAACACTTGGACCATCTAGTGGTAAAGGCTAGTAGAGAGATTTGCCATTAATTCTAACAGAAAACCGACTCAAAATTATATTTTAAGTCGGTGGGTTTTTGAAACTAAAAGTCGGTTTTTTGGTTTGAAAGTGAGTTAGCCAATTTTTCAGAAGATCCAAGTCCTTGAGTGGTTTTTGCTAGTGCAGCTTTTTTTATTTCATCGTGAATAGTCTTTAAACTATACCCAGCTCCAAAAAATAAGCCACTACTATAAATGATTGCTATTGCCGTATTTACTAAATTGTTCATATACATTTCCTTTTTTTCTGTTTATCTCTATTTTATTAAACTTTAGGGTTTTGGATTTGTTGATGGTAAGATTTAAAAAATCAATGTACTCTAAGCTCATTGTGAAGGATGTGAAGTCTTTTGATGTAATTTGACCTTTCTGTTTGATATAAAATGATCGCATATTCTCGAAGTGATCATGTGCAGTTAGAGATTGGTTTTGTAGCATGATAATATCTGAGTCATTGATTTTGCCTAGAGATAGACTGATGAGCTGATCTAGCTTGATGCGACGACCAGATTTTTTTTGATTTGCTTTTTTTAAGATGGCATCTGCTTTTTTCTTGGTTTCTATATGAAGCCGGGCATTCTGCCATAGTGATTTATTTTGATTTTGGGTTTTGATAGTTTTCTTTTGCATGTTCTTATTCTCCTGTTTGTTTCACTGGGCATTGGAAAATTGAGAATCGAAAGAATTAGAGGTGGGTCATTTTTTTAGGGTAAATGCTTACGCTTCAAAAACGCTTCATTTACGCTTCAAAAAATGAAATGGCTGGAAATTTCGAGAAATATAGATCTGAAAATCCTCGTCAGATCGAATCTACTAAGTGTAGAGTATCGTTTGTGTTTTTTAATTTTGCTAATTTGATTGTCTAAAAATGGCGCAGCGGCCAGATTTCATCACCCTACCGGGTTCGAGTCCCGGTAGCGACGCCAAGTGAGCCGCAGGCGAACCAATATTAGTAATTTTTTAAAATGATGAAATGGTACATGAATAATAGTAGAGAAAAAAAATGGCGGAAACTACAAACATCTTGTAAGTGCCCGACATGATTAGAGATAAAATTAGCATAGGTGTCAAAAAGCAACAAGCCTTTTTAGCTCGTTGCACGATTTTGAAATAGTTGGATTACTTTGCCATCATTGTCAGGACTCTCCGTTTCAGGAACACTAAATCCAAGGCTTTGGGTAATTCCCTTAATCTCCACACCGGCAAGCCTATTATAGCCATCAGTGGTCGACATTTGACTATGACCCACTTGGTGCATGACCTTTGAAATGGAAACCCCATTGCTTAAAAGGTTTGTGATATGAGTGGCTCGTAAGTCATGGAATTTAGCCTCTCGTATACCAATTTTTTGGCAGAAATCTCGAAGCTCTCTAGCTTGGTTTCCCATGGTCCAAGACCTAATTCTTGGCAGGACTAAATCATTCACATCCACATATTGCTTATGGTTAGAAATTCCGGGGATTTTTCTTCCAGTCTTTAAACCACCAATAACCTCATCAATCTCGACTGGGGTTGCAATATGCCTCCAAAGTCTTGCAGATTGAGGACCTATGGTTTTCTTTAAAAATAAGAAAAAATTTTTCAGCTCAGGTCCTAAATCAATAGTTCTGGTTTTTTCTTTTTTAGGAAGATGAAGACCATCTTTTGAAGTGAACTGTTCATTGATCAAAATTGTATTCGAATCAAAATCAATTTTTTCATACTTTAAAGCATAAAGTTCACCGTTTCTTAATCCTGTCAAAAGAGCTACTACCCAGTGCGGGTAGTAGCTGTGATTAATTTGTTTAGCTTTTGTAAGTAAAGTCTTAACTTCACTTGGTGTGAAAGCAACGCCTTCATCTGATTTGGCTTG
Organism: uncultured Pseudobdellovibrionaceae bacterium; assembly: GCA_963803705.1. Taxonomy (GTDB): domain Bacteria; phylum Bdellovibrionota; class Bdellovibrionia; order Bdellovibrionales; family UBA1609; genus JAMLIO01. The sequence goes on from CAWDNU010000003.1 coordinate 121,817, forward strand.
TATTTTAATTCCTCTTGCTGGATTTCTTGAAATTTCACCATCATCAACAGCTATTTCAAAAAGTCTGTGAATTCGTTTGTGAAGATTTCGTCTTGTCCAGTCCGTAGCTCCTTTTTTAATTAAGAAGCTATGGAAATAATTAAATAAATCTTCTCTTTCTATTTCTGACATTTTCTTTTCAGACCAAGAACTGTCCTTCCATCGATCTAAAATCCCATCATAGTTTTTAAGAGTGCTTTCTTTTAAGCCATTATTTCTCATTTTTAGTACACAAAAGTTCTTCCACCCTTGCCAAGTGTAATTACATTTTTGATTAACGAAGGAACTTAAGTCTTCTTTTAGACCTAACTTGACTTGAGTGACCAGCGCCTGCGATGTAATTCGTCTACCATTTTTGGTAAATCGTGACGACTTTTTCCTAAGTTTTCCTAACTTATCTCGCTGATGCACCATCACCTCATAATATTTTTTTCCTTCATGAGTGTAAGATGCTACTGAACAATCATTTTTAAAATCTGACATATTTAATTCTCCTTTAGTTTAAGAAGACTAAGTAAATCTGATTTCAAAAATCTCAATCGACAACCAAGCTTATAAGATTTTACCTGATGCCTACAGACCATAATTCTAAGTGCGTTTGTAGATAAAGATAAAAAATTAGCGGCTTCAGTTGTAGACAGCCATTCTAATTCTACTCGATTTTCAAAGAACAAATCCCTTTTAGGGAAAGTTTTATTATTTTTAAAACTCATTTAAATGATAACGCTTTTTTGTTTTTGAAACAAAGTATTTTTTCTCGTTAAAAATCTTTTTTTACCAATATTTATAGGGTTTCTAGACGGTTTGAACATTTGTTATATCCTTATTTAGGTTGCGCTTGTTTGGCATCAAGATGCCCTTGGTTGAACTTATATTTTTGTTTCTTATGGTGGCTTCGTACTCTTGAAGTCGCTTTATAACAGCTTCAGTTGATTCATCATTTAACGCTGCTTGTTTTAAATAAGCTTTCTTATCAAAAAATTTTGTCTTTAAAAATGAAATTTCTTTTTGTAGATATTGTTCGTTCATTGAAATCACTAATTCAGAAATTAGATCTGACCATGATAATTTCAAATAAGGGCCCTCCTTTTGAAGAGCCCTGTAGATTTCGTTAAGTGCGTTCACACCATTAACGTTTAGTTTAAATTGGGTATTTGAATTTGCTTGTTTCATAAATTTTAATTACTCCTTGCTTGGTTTTGGAAGGCTAAATTGAGGGCTTCCGATTAAGACCCAACGCTTGTGGCCCTGAATAAGAACCCTTCCATCGTCTGTTGTATGGGTTTCGATATAGTCTTCTTTAACGTCGGGACTTGTTACAAAGCTTCCATACTTTGATTCAGTCACTGGTTTAAATCCCTGATCTATTCCATGAGCTTCAAGATTAAAAAGAGTTTCTTTTCTGACCCTATCTTCTCGGGTGTTCATAATGCGGTGTAAAAGGTATCCTAAGCCTGCACCAACTAATCCTCCAACCACTGATCTTCTAATTGTGGATTTTTGATCAGCATTTACATTAAGACCTTGCTCCATAATAGCTCCAGTACTTGCACCGACTGTTAGTCCTAAAACTGTGGTCTTCTCTATACTTGAACAGTTAATTAAACCTAACATTACAGCTCCTAACACAATAAATTTTAAGGTCCTTACAAAATGATCCCATATATTGGGGACTCCCCCTATGGATTCAAAACCCCTGGATTTGATGATGTTTAGTGATTCCGATATGTTAGCTAAATTTATTAAATTTTTACATGAGCACTGATCGCTCATAGTTTTGATAAGGTAATGCCCATATCTCATAGGTAAATCTCCTCACTCCATTTGAATTCTAAATAGTCACCTGAAGAATTAAAAGTTTTAAGAGTTGTTATTGGTTTTCGAAGATCTTCTAAATTTGTTACAAATATCTTTGATGTTTTATTATCTAGATTTTCTATTATTTTTTTATCTGAATTTAAGATTCTTCGTTTAATTTTTTCATCTTTTGTAAAGTACAAAACATTATGAACAGCAGGGTAGGCGTAGTAGTTACTTAAATATTCGTAGTATCTTTTAGTTGTTTTTTCTGAATTTTCATATTCAATGGCGAAGTTTATATTTTTATTGTTCCATTTGATTCCTAGCAAAGCGTCCGAGTGAAGATCTTTGCAGGCCTCTATTGGGTAGATTTCGCTATCAATTAAACCAGATTCAATTTCATTCTCAGTGCCGTAAAAATCAAAGCATTCTATTTTTGATAGCATATTTTTTAAGTCTAAAAGTATTATATCATGCTTTAGATTGCCTGATGTGATTTCACGACTGGTAATATCTTTACCTAAATCATAGACGCACCTTAATCCTTTTTTTGTCACATTTAAAACTCCAAATTGGACTCTATCAAAGTGTATATTTGTTTGTATTAGACCGAAGTCTCTAAGTTTTTGTGTTCGTCTATATACTCGCCTTTCGTTAGTATCTGGAAAAACATCACGATTGATCTGTCTAATAGTGGCTCCCTTGTTAGCAAACAAGTATTTAAATAGCTTTTCGTCACGCTCAGTTAGCTCTATTTTTTTATTTGTTGTCATGGCCACTACCTTTTTTTAGATTCACCTCGAACATTAGATTTATGTCTTTTTGACGTTCAATAACTTCAGTCTTTTCTTCATCCCCAAGCATTGGTGCATTAAGCTTTCTTAATCCTTTTTTAAATTCGTTTTTAATATTGCTAATTCTATGACCTAGTTCCTCGTTACTTAAATATGGTGTCTGGACTTCTACATTTAGTGCATTAAACTTATAAATCGCACGACCTTTAATGGCCGGAAGACATGAAGCACTTTTATTTCCAAGCACAGTATTTGAACCACTTACAGATGGAACTTTAAAGCAAAGTCGTCCTAAAAGGTTTTCTTGAATTCTGGTATCTATAGTATGCGTTGTGATTTTTTGATTTCCTAAAACCATATTATATTTTGCGGCTCGACCAAGTTTTGCAATTTCATCTGCAAGTTCAATGGCTTTAATAGAAATATTCTTTTTAACTTTATCATGTTTAGATAACGAAAAAAGCATGGAGCATTCATCAATCATAATTAATACATGATCTTTTTTTGTTTTCTCTAAATCTAAAGATTCGCCTTTACCTTGTGCTGTAAGCTTAAGTCTTAAAGTCATCTCATTTTTTAGAGTATCTAAAATTGCGTTTGATTGAGTCAGATCTTTGTACAGTCTAACGTTAGGTAAGTCTTGAAAATTTTTAAAAGATATTCCTTCTTTAAAGTCAAAAATATAAACTTGTAGATTTGGGGTGTTTTCTAATAAACCTAATGTCATCTGTTTTAGAAAATAACTTTTACCATAACCCGTTGATCCTGCGACAAGCATATGCGGATAAGATGAGATATTTTCAACTAAATCACCAGATTTGGATCTGCCAATTATAATATCCCCAGGTTTATTTGCTAATCCGCATAGTTCTGAATAGGATATTTTTTTAGTTAATGGTTTTTTATTAAAAACCATTTCAACAACAGCAGGGTTGTCTTCTTGGGCTGAAATGCTTTCAATGTGAGAATTGATTGAAGCTTTAAGACGACCTTCTGATTTTTTAAATTCATCTAGGCTTATGCCATTTGAATTGAGTTGAATATAAAATCTGTCTTTATTTATTTTTTGTACGTCGTTAATTTTTGGTGGCTTGTTGATGGAATTTTTAAGTCCAATTTCTTTAAAAGTAGATTTTAATTTCTTTATAAGCTTGGCACTTGGATACCCTAAGCGTAATGCAAAATATACAAATGTAATTGCAATTAGAATAAAAAAATCAAAATACCATGGTATTTTGTAAAGCGATTCGACAAGATCTTTACTTGAAGTTTTTGTGACCCAGTCCCAAAGAAGACCTAATTGATAAAAGTGGGTGTTGTTAATTGCATACACAATACATACTAAAATAGCTAAAAATACATTAGACCAAAATGTTTTATTTGTATTTTCTAAATTTCTGAATGCATAGACTAAGGTGTCCTTAAAAATGAGCCATAGATCATAAAAGGCATTATTTAGGTGGTTGTTTTTTGTTCTTGTACTCATAAAATTATTTGTTCTCCATTTCTAATCTTTGATTTAAAGTTATGATGATAGGTCCACCGGCTTTAATTCTGACGTATGGACCTTTACTTTGAAGTTCTTGAAGCTGAATTGCGCCCTCTGTTTGGGAAAATTCAGATAGACCACTTAGCATGGCATTTTTTAAGTTAGCTTTCTTGGTGACCTGCCCAAAACCACCCATTCCGCTAAGGCCTGAATTTAATTGTTGGGCTGACAGATCTTGGCTTAAGACTTCTCTTTCCTGAAGAGTCTCTGAAAATCCAGTTAAAAATGACAGTCCAGCGGTGGCGGCAACTCTATTTTTAAAAGCACTATGATACTTACCCATAATTCCAGGAGAAAAGTCATTATAGTCTAAGGCTGAAGCTTGAAGTTGGACCTCTTCGCCACTAGGTAAGATCGCTAGACTAAAGTTTAAAAAGACTCTTTTACCTTGGGATGGGTATTCTGATTGGCCTAAGATTATAGTTTTTTTAGGCAAGATTGATTTACCCTGATAGTTTATTCCGTTGGTAAGTAAAACCCTTATAAGCTTTCCTGAAGAAATTCTAGTGTCCACATCTGTCAGTAATTTTCCAATGGCACTTGTACCCGTGGGAAGATTTTTTGAAGTCATCTCGTCTTTTCTGACTATCACTTGAGTGGCCTTGTAATTAACTTTAATAGGACTTCTTTGAACTTTAGATGTTTTAACTTCATGAGAGGTTTTACTCCCATAATTTACACCTTTGATTTTAGTTCCGCTATTAGGGTTTAAAGACACTCTTTCGCTGTCATTTAAATTATTACCTTCGTCTTCTTCGAACTGTGCTTTTTCGTAAAAGCTAGAATTAGAACTTGAACTCGTAAAAAAGCTAAAACCAATCATGGTTAAAAGTAAAAAGCTTCCAAAGTATTTAAAAACCTTAAATATTTTAAGCATTTTTTTTCCAGGAAAATCTTCTATAAATAATCTCAAGAATTGACTTTTAATATTAGAAATCAGTGTTTTAATTTTTAAGATTATAGCGGTTATATCTAATTTCATAAAAGATCTTTTTTAGAGATTAATGTATAGCTATTTTTACCATTAAACTTAGCTCTTAAAGCAAGATTTTGAGCAGAGTTTAACTTAAAGAATATACGGAAACGAAAATGATCTAAATCTTTAAATGAATGAGTTTTATAATAGACCACTTCCATAATCTGATGGTGTTGTTTATCGCTAGTGATCCAAAAGTTTTTAAGCTTTGGTTTAGCATAATTTTTAGGCTGCGCTAGGCTTCCTGAAATCACATAGACTTCATTAAATTTATGATAAAATATTTTATTCACATAAATAGTGGCCAAGTTTACGTTAAAGCTTATTGGCTTAAACGTATTTCCACCTTTTTCATCTAGGGGTCTGTATTTGCTTTTTGGTTGCGTCCAATAAACTTTAACTAAATCATCATAGGCAGAACAAAGACAGCTTTTAATATGAAATCCATATCTTCTGTGTCCACTGTATATGAACAGATTGCTATTAACTTGAGAAAGTGGCTGAATGGTTACATCTGTCCCACTAAATTCAATGTTAAAGTAATTTGAATTACCACTTATTACTTTTGTGGGCGTATCTAGAAATTGTAACACTGTTGATCGTCCTAAGGATAAAGTAATTGGAATCATTTTATTATCATCACTTTCAACGGATCTAACTTTCGAAAAAGCAGTAGATGAAAAAAGAGTGATAGTTATAATTATTAGTCTAATAAACATTCTACTCCTCAAACTCTGTGATTGAGTTTACATAAAGACCACGAGGGTTAAATTTATTTGAAGTTTCTTTTATAATTTCTAAAATCACTTTTATGGGTCTAACGGCCTTAACTTTATCTCCTACGGCCACAATTTGATCTAAATGAGCGATGACACTTCCATCTTCAGTCTTAATATCTTGAATGATGACATCTTGAGAGACTTTGTTTTTTTCAATAAAATTTTTGGACTCTTCAAGTTGAACAATTAGTTTTTTTAAAAACCCATAGGTCACAACTGGAGTTACATCTCTTACGATGGAATCGACCTCATACCGTTTCCAAGCATATCGACTTTGTAAAAAGCGCTTAGAAACTTGGAGTACATCAGCCTCAGTTAAGGGCTGTGTTCTTCTATCTCCAACAAAGTAAAGACTTTCTGACTCTGAAAGACCAATGACAATGGCTTTTTTATTAAAAGCATATGTAGAAAGACCAATTAAACTTAAGTTTGTTATTAAAAGGGCTAATGTGACCCATTTAAAATTTAATATAATTTGATTTAATTTTATCCACTGATTGGACGATTTTTTTGAGTTTAAAAATATCATTGATATCCTTTTTTAAGAATTAGATTCATAAGAGCCATTATTTCTTGTTCGACTTATTTTTTGACTAAAGTTTTGAGCTGTTTTTCGACTTGAGTCGTAGCCATGCCTCAAGCCGTTGACAGCTTTATTTTTTGCAAAGCCGCTAGCTTTTTTAAGTCCGCTATTAACTAGGTTTTTTCCAGCCATTGCAGGTGCCATTGAAAGTCCTGCGGCATATCCAGCAAAGTCACTTCCAATAAATGCTTTGGTTGTGAACGGAATAAACAACATGCTTCCACCTATAAATAGATTAATGACTATAAGTAAAATAGCGTTGTAGTTATCCCCATCTTGGATTGGTGCATGAGTTACAAATTTAAGAAGTATAACGCTTAATACAGCCCACATGATTTTCCATGTGATCACGGTGCATAGGCTTTGATAAAGACCAGTACAAATTTTTGCTGTTTTCTCTGGAATATAAGCTAAAATCATCAGAGGTGATAAAACATACAAAATCGCCCATACAAAATGCACCAAAGCGTCAGCTATAAAAGCTCCAAGATAGGCAAAGATAAAAGAGATTAAACTAAAGATCCAAATGATGGTTTCTTTATATTTAAGCCAGCTTATTTCCATTCCAGTCACAAAAGTCCATGCTTCATCTAGAACTTCGTTAATATGAGGCTTTGGACTTATGGCAAACACCACTCCGTCACCAACGTAAGTTATCAGATGAAGGACCTCTTCAAAACTTACTAACATGATGATTGAAAGAAGCGCCCTATGAATTACTTTGGATGCGTTGGGAGCTTTATCAAATACATTAAAAAATTGTAGTATAATTAAAAAAGTCACAAGTGGAGCAATCGAAAGCCAATAGATGCCCACTAAATTTTGTCTTAAGTCGTTACAGACCTCGGGTAGCCAGTCATACATCAGTTAAACCTCGGCGTTTTAAATGTGGCTTCAAAAGTCTTAAAACTATTTGATAAATCTTTATTCACCTTGTTGTAGTGGTAGTTAGACTCTTTAGCTTTTTTGGTATTTAGCGCTAGTTGCTCACCTTGAAGTTTAAGCATTTGCCCGTTTACTTTTAAAAGCTGATTTAAAGTGTGAAGAATAGCCGCACTGGTTTTAACACTTGCTCTTGCAGCACCCTTTGGGCTTGCTTGATTTGCAGAATTAGAAATTTGAATTGAATTTTCCTCTTGAATAGCTGCGTACTCTTTAAGTGCGTTAGCAATCTTAATACTTTCTGCGACTGTTTCATCATGAAGTCTAAGCAAGGGCTCTTCTGGTCCTGAAGGGACTTCACCATATAGATCTTCAATTTTGCTTAAAGCTAATTTAAAAGTTTTTAGATCACTTAAAACACCACTGTCTTCAATGGAAAATGTTTCAAGCAAGGCTATGGCCTCTTGGAGTCCATCATTAATGGATTCAATCATTTCTTTATGTTGTTTTGCATTTGCATATATTGTTTTAAGCTGATTATACTGGTTAATGGCTTGAGCTAATATTTTAACTAAAAATGGGATCATGGCTGCTGCATCCATCCCAAAAAAAGCGTGGGCTCTTTTTGGAGGTGTAATCACAAACACAGACATTGTGCTTACAAGTAGCAGTATTAAAAAGTTTGATTTGAATTTTTTTATTGGACACCTTCTTTTTTTATATTTTTATCTAGGTTTTGTTCTTCAACAATTTTTTGTAAAACGTTGATGTAAGTGAGATCAGAAAAACGCTCTTTAGTTTTTCTAATGATTTCTTTATCTTGTGGATCAGTGGTACAAATCCAATAAGATAGGGGATCGGGTTCAATTTTTAAAATGGCTTTATTTTCGTCTTGAATGTAAAGATGTTCAGAAAATTTACCTTTTTCAGACCTTAGGCTTTTTATAGCTGAAATTTCAGCATCGTTTAAAGATAAGATATTTTGAAATTCATCCCAATCAACCCCTCGTTGTTTTAAAATGACTCTAGATGGAGTGTTCTGCATGATGGCCGCAGATATTTCAGGATCGAACATAAAGTCTTTAATGCTTTGAGATATTCCCCAAATGCCGCCGTAAAACTTTCGCATGGTTCTGTAACATTCAATGACAAATTGAGCGGCTGATTTGTTCTGTAATATCTTCCAGATTTCATCTATGACCAGTAAATACTTTTGGCCAGTATCTTTTGAAGCCTCGTTCATGATGTACTCAGTTAAGATTAATAAAAGTACACGCTGTAAATCTGGATAAACATCTAGGCCTTTGACTTCGATGGCAACTAAGTTTTTTTCTAACTCGATATTTGTCTGACCATCTAAAAGATTTCCGTAAGCTGTAGAGCCCGTCCAAGAGTATAAAATATCTGAATATTTTTTCATCTCTTGAAATTCATGTTTGATTAAAATATTTCTAAAATCACTAATAGTTGGAGATCTGTCTTTACAATGAAGGTAAGTTTTAAAAATAGCTTCTTCTAAAAGTGCTTTTTCCCGTTTTGGAAGACCATTTGAGTCTTCTTCTTTACAAATGATTTCAATGATCCCTAATAATAGTTTTACTTTTCTGGGGGTTGGCTTTGTTTCGCCATGCTCAAGAGTAAAAGCGTTTAATATAAGACCACTTTCAAGGTTTAGATCTATGAACTGTCCACCTAATGAATCAACTAAACCTTTTGAACTTGCCCCATTATCTATCCACACAACTTTTGAATTTGATTTTCTAATTTTATTATTATCAATCACTTTTTTGATCTCCTATAAACATAAGAATCAATGAGTTTAAAGAAAAGGATTTTCCTGAACCCGAAGAACCAATAATAAAACCATTCCAGTTTGGAAGTTTGGGATGAAAAGGATCAATTCCAATCAACACGTTATCTCTATTAGGCATTAAACAAACTGGTCTTGGGTTTCCCATCCAGTAAGAATAAACGGGGAGTAGGTGAGCTAAGTTACTGGACTTCATTTTTTTAGGTCTATTCATCTGACATAGTCCAGGTGCAAGCTTCATAAAGGCATCAAAGTTAGCATAGGTTTCAACGATGCCCTCAGCTCCACTTAGTCTTTTAATGGTTCGTAAGATTTCATCTTCCTTTTCTTCAAGTTCTCTTTCAGATTCACCCCAAATTATAAAATTTAAATCCGATTCAACCACTTTTTCAGTGGAATCTAAAAGTTCAGATAATAGTCCTTCAATTTGACCCAGAGCTGACTCACTTTCTAAATCACTTACGTTTTGACTGCCTGAAGCCATGGAATGATTAAGTTTTCTTTTAATATTTAACTTTTTGTATTCAGCGGCTTGATTACACATCCTAAGTGTTTGAGTAATAAAGCAATGAAATGGGAGTTTGATCAAATTATCAATCATTCCTGATTCAGTCAGTTCAGGAAGGCTTTTTAAACTTATGACTTTAAATTTATAATCTCCAATTTCTAAAAAATTCTTATAAAGCTTCATATCAGTTAAAATGAGTTGGGAAACAAGAGAATTAGACTGAAATAGCTTTGGCTTTTGAAATTTAGGTGCTAATAACTTTTCTGATCTTGAAAGATTAAAATATTTATAAAGTAATTCTAGCCATTCCTTTTTTGAAAGTTCAGATTCAAAAATATTCAAGGATTTTAAACTTGATGATACTTGATTGATTTGCTTTTCAAAATTCTTGCTATGAATTTTGAATTCGTCTTCTGTTGTAGCAATAAAGTCTTTTTCCTTTGAAAAAAGGTTTTTTGATTTATAACTAAGTGGCTTTGATTTTAAAAATAAATAAATTTCTGGATTAAAGTAGTGACCGTTTTGTCTATTTTTTTCTAAGAAGTCTTTTCTAGATTTTAAGATAGGATCATAAGCCTTATCAGGATACGTTTTAGATAAATTGGTGTGCTCATTTATTAAATCATCGACCTCAGGCGACAGATGATAAAAAACTTGAAGACTGATGCCTTCATTTAATGATGTGACGAGTCCCTCAAGTTTAGAATTAAAGACATTGATTTCAGGCACGGTTTCACACGAAATATCTTTGCCCTTGATTTTAAAGCCAAAGCCTAAAGATCCATCGCCGAAAACAAGGGTGTCTTTATAAAAATTCCAAATGTTTAGGTGATCACCCAAATTATTAGGATTAATCATGAATGACCTCTTTTAGTCTTTTAAATTCGTTTTTAGGCATGGAGCCTGAAAACATGACTCCAGGTAAACTTTGAAATTTAATATAGTCCTGAAGAAATCTATCAGGCTTACCCTTTTTACCAAAATAAATGGTTAATACTAAAAGACTTGGAAGCCCGAAAACAATCGGGCCTCCAATAGAGGTTTGTCCAAACATTAGATTTAAAACAGAAGCTGTTCCGGCAACTACTAAAACATCAAAAAGTTCTATTCCAAAAAATTTAACTTTAGAGTCTAGGTTTTTATGAACAATGGACATATCTAGAGTTTCCCTCATTAGGCTAAGACTCCTTGAATCCAACCAATGATGTAAGGTGCTAAAAAGCCAACCACACTGCCTATTAGACAGAATGTAATCTTACCTTTGGCCCCTTCATTACCAGTGGCAGCTAAAATTCCAGCATACACCAAACCAAAAACACTCATAATAGGTAAAATGACTCCTGTGAACTTAGATTGTAGAGCTGACATTTTATTTTCAAAACCGGATTTTACGATGGATGCAAAACTAAATTCTGGTGAAAATACGATGAGCGCAAGTATGGTGATATAAACGAGAAACACAGTTTTTTTATGATTGTAGATAAAATTTAATAATCTTTTAAGCGGATTTCTTTTCATGATTTTCCTTGGGTGTGATAAGAATAAATTTATTAAATGGTGCTGTTTTAATTAAAATATCACCAGAGACCTGATCTAAAAAACCAGTGCCTTGTTTGTATTGATGGATTTTCTTTCCTTGTGGATTTAATAAATAGCTTACAATTCTGTAATGGCTTATATCATCTTTGTAGCCAACGGATTGGATTTCATACTTGTTATTCGGAAAAAAGTTTAATGTTAAGTTATAGTTCCCTGTCCATTCGTTATAATAAGCAACACCAGCTAGGTCTTTTTCGCCTGTTTGCTGATCGTACCACCAAACATAATGGATATTTTTTGAATTCTTATTTGATATTTGCACTTGGTATAAACTCCTCTTTAAGGTTTAAAATAATTTTAATGTGTCCCTTAATTTGATTTCTAATTTGTTTATGACTTTTCTTCTCAGGGACCAAAGATGTAAGTTTGGATATTTGTTTTAAAATTTGATTTAAGTTCATATTTTTTATTTAGGTATTTCTGGCCATGGCTTTGAAATTAAGGTTAAAGATTTCAACTAGATCTAAAGTTCGATCTAAATGCTCTTCAACGTCGTCAATACAATGGCTAAACCAATCTTCCCAATTTTTTACTTTTAATTTCTTTTTAAGTTTGTTCACTTTTGTTTTTCTCACTTTATATAAATTTAATTAGTTTAAGCCGCTGATGGATTAAACTCAGATTCAACTTCAGTTTTTTGTTTTCCGTGATTAGCCAATTCTGATTTTTGATCTCTTAAGATTTTAATAGAACTACTAAAGTTAGTAGTTGATATTTCATTTAGAATCTGATCACATCTCAAAGTTTGATTTATATAAGAATAGCCATCTTGAACGTCATAATAATTGCAGTTTACACAGTGGCTGTGAGTTTTAAGTTTTTCAAAACCATGTTCTCCGCATCTTGGACAGTTTTGGAATTTAGCTCTTGAGTCTGCATTTAGATTGTATTGCTCCATAATTTTTATTTTCTCCTTTTAACATTTTAGTTATTGGTGAAAGTTGCTTAAGTGCACCCTTCACCCTTACTATTGCTAAGGGAGTGCCAAAAATGATTTCTAACCTAAGTAATTGAGATTGTTGGATATCAGTCGAAGTATTGAAAAAAATATAGATTAAAAAAAATTAAAAATTTTGAATTTTTAATTTTATAATTTAATTTTTTTAAAAATAGATAGTTAAGCTTAAAGTTTTAGGTTCTAGCTGTAATCATGGATCATATTAGGTTCTGGACAGATTCATTTTTGATATTGATTTTACAAATTGAGTATATAAATTTTAATTGTTAGCTTTTAAAATCTTGTAAAGCTTTGAATTGGTGATTTGAGTATTAACTCAGATCACCAATAACAATTGTGGACTAGAAGAAGCCTAATAGGTGATCTAGCAGGCGGGAAATCTGAATTAAATTAAAAAAAGTTGTCACATAAGTATTTCCTGTGTATTATTTTAGTGTGAAATCAATTTTGAGACTATTTCTTGTGTTTTATTTAGCACTGCTCTCGTCATACGACTTAGCTTTGGCTGATGAATTGAAAGAAATTGGTCACTTTTTTAATCATGAACATAGTTCTAACAAGTTTAGTCTTAACTTTAGCTCTGATTTGAATAATTATGAGGATGAAAGTTTAAATAATAGTAAGCATAGCAAAAGCAATTGCCCAGAATCTGAAGGTTGTCATACTTTGCATCAGTGTCACATGGGTCATTGCGGTTACTTGCCTTCAGCATTTATTTTTGTAAGTTTAGTTCTAAATAGTGAGTTTTCACCAAATTATTTCCAAATATTTCAATCTAGACCTTTGGGTGGATTATTCAAACCACCTCGGCTTTCTAAGATTTTTATCTAATTTATTCCAATTACATTTAAATTTAAATGAGGTGAAGGATGATAAGATATCTTCTTATTTGTCACTGCTTTGGTATTTTTGTGTTTCTACAAAATGCAAAGGCAGAGATTTGTCAGAAAGCAGAAGGTGCTAACGACTTGCTGGAATGTTTAATGAAAAAACATCCTGAGCTTGATTTGGCAGAATTAAACGTTGAAGTAGCTAAAGGACAGGTCAAGCAATCTAGTCAAAGACCAAACCCTCAGATTCAGTGGCAAGGGACTGATACCCAAGGCGGCGGAGGCCTAACCAATGAATTCAATTTGCAGCATACAATTGAGCTTGGTTCAAAGCAGTTTGCTAGAGTGAAGTTGGCAGAATCCGAATTGGCTATCCAAAAAGTTGGAGTTGAAGGAAGTTTTGGTCAAATTAAAATTGATTTGATTGTGAAGTTGTACCGCTTACGTCAGATTAACCACGAGATAGAAGTAATAATGGAGAATCGTCATACATTCCAAAGAATGATTTCTCAGTATAAAAGAATTGGAAAAATGAATCCAGAGCAAGAAATATCAGTGAATGTATTTCGAATGGCATCAGAGGAAGTCCAGTTAAAATTGGGTGAACTTCGAAATGAAAAAGATAGAATTTTAACAGATTTAAGTGTTGTTTCTGGTGAAGATTTAACGCCAAGAGTAAACCAACTTCCTGAAATTGCTCATGAATGGCCAGTCCTAGAAAATGGTGATTTAGAAGGCCCAATAGTAAAACAAGCTAAGGTTGGTTTAAATAAAGCTAACAAACTTTATGAAATGGAGAAGGCGGAGTCTTGGCCTAATATTAATGTTGGTCCTCGTCTAGTCCAAGTGCCTGGTTCACAAGGCGGAACTTTTTTAGGGGCAGCAATCAGTGTTCCTTTACCACTACTTAGTTTGAACAAGGGTGGGAGAGCGGCTGCGCTGGCAAATAAAAAACGGCAAGAATATCGAAGTCATTTAGTTGAGAGAAAAGTAAAAGCCGAAGCTCTACGTCTAATACAAACTTACAAAAGATCATCCGAAGCTTATAAGGCAGCAAGAAAAACCAGTAATATCCAAAATAAACATACTAGTCTTCACAATATGATTAATAGAGGTGTTGTGACTCCTTCGATAGTGATTGAATTGCACCGTCAGATCATTGAGTTCTATAAATCGTTACACTCGCAAGAGTTGGCCGCAGTTCGGGCTAGGTGGGAATATTATTTCCTTTTAGGTAATATAAATACCAAGAAAATCGAAGGGAGTAGAAATGATAGTAAAATTCATTAGTCGTATATTAGTTATGTGTGTTGTTTTTATTTTTTGTTTCACCATCATGGGTGAAAATCAAGATGAGCACGAGCATAGTGAAGAGAGTTCAAAAAGTAAGACTATCCTTAGTGTAAAGAATGGTGGGCGCAGATTCGAGCTTTCTAAAAAAGCTATATCAACCTTAAAACTTAAATACGGACCGTGCGATCATAGTAAAGACAATATAGTTCAAATTCCCAACGAGTCTTTAGTTAGTTTTGGCAATGAATACGGAATATTTATTCACAGCTCAGATTGGTTTGAGCTCATAGAGGTGCAGGTTGAGTCTCGTTCAAAAGAAAACAGCATAGTCTCAGCAGACTATTTCTCTGAAAAAAATAGGCCATGTGAAATTGTTGTTTCTGGAGTTCCACTTCTACGAGTGGCTCAATTAGAAGCATCGGGTGAAGGTGGAGAAGGTCATGGTCATTAAACAATTGATAAGAAGGTAAGAAATGATTGATTCAATAATAACAAAATCGGTTCAGAACAGTGGCCTAGTATTCTTGCTCACAGGGATAATGATAGTTGGAGGCTGGTATTCTTACCAAAGTCTTCCTATTGATGCTGTCCCTGATATAACTAACGTTCAGGTTCAAGTGAATACCACGGTAGAGGGCTTAGTTCCTGATGAGATAGAAAAGTTCATTACCTATCCCATTGAAAGTGAGATGGGTGGAATTCCAGAGATAGAGCAAATTAGATCAATAAGTCGTTTTGGTTTGTCTCAAGTGACGATAATCTTTAAAGATGGTGCAGACATTTATCGTGCAAGACAACTGGTTTCTGAAAAACTGCAAAGTCTAAAAGGCTCTTTGCCAAATAATATTCAGCCCAACATGGGCCCCATAACCACTGGTCTTGGTGAAATATACTTCTATTCATTAGAAGCAAAAAAAGTGGCGACAGGTGAAGAGAGGATTAAGCAGCTCATGGAAATTCGAGCGCTTAACGAATGGACTATTCAACCCAGGCTTCTTTTGGTGGACGGGGTGGCTGAAATTAACAGTATTGGTGGGTTTGCAAAGCAGTTTTTTGTTCAGCCTAGAATGGATGATCTTTCAAAATACGGAGTACATTTAGAAGAACTACTGAGTGCGATTAAAAATAATAATAGAAATACTGGTGGTGGATATATTCAGCAGACATCGGAGCAGCTTTTGATCCAAGCCAGCGGTTTAGTAAGAACAATTGAAGATATTGAAAACATTCCTCTAAAGAAACTTCCAAGCTTTAAGTCAATTTCAGTCAAAGATGTAGCCAATGTAAGACTTGATAAGCAGATTAGGACTGGTGCCGCTCTAGTTGATGGAAATGAAGTTGTTATGGGGACGGTTTTAATGCTCCTAGGTGAAAACAGTCGGACTGTGTCTCAAAAAGTTGATGAGCGAGTGAAAGAGATTCGAAAAAGTTTACCCGAATGGGTTGAGATGAATACTCTTTATGATCGCTCAGTATTAGTTAACTCGACACTGTCGACTGTCCAACACAATATTTTTTTTGGTGCAATTCTGGTGGCGTTTTTTTTATTGATTCTTATTGGAGATGTCAGAGTCACAATCATCACTGTAATAACAATTCCTTTGTCTCTTTTGGCTACTTTTATATGGATGAAAGTATTTAATGTTTCAGGTAATCTAATGAGTCTTGGTGCTCTTGATTTTGGAATTATAATAGATGGTGCCGTTATCGTTATGGACAATTGTGTTCGGGTGGTTAGTCAAAGAGCAAAAAAAGCTGAAAGAAAGCTTTCGAGAGAGGAAGTAAAAGATGCGGTTATCTATGCAGCTAAAGAAATTAGGTCTGCTGCCGGATTTGGACAATTAATAATTGTTGTCGTGTTTTTACCGCTTTTTGCATTGACAGGAGTTGAAGCCAAAATGTTTACGCCTATGGCGGCAACCTTTTGCTTTGCTTTAGGCTCGGCATTTGTTTTATCTTTTTCTACTATTCCCGCAATAGCTGCTGTAACTCTGTCTGGTAATTTATCTTCCGATGATCCTTACTTTATGCGAATGTTAAGTAAAATTTATACTCCAATCATAAAAACTAGTTTGAGATTTAAAAAGTCAATAGTGTGTTTTGGGGTCATAAGCATTTTAGTTGGAGTCTTTACATTTTCAAGACTGGGTGCGGATTTTCTACCACAACTTGATGAGGGCTCAATTGCGATACAATTTGTTAGACCAACGAACATATCGATTGATCAATCAGTTGAAATGCAAAAGATTTCAGAGAAGCTTATTTTAGAATTTAAAGAAGTTGATAAAGTTATTTCTCGAATTGGAGTTTCTGAGATTGCAACTGATCCAATGGGTGTAAACATTTCAGATACATACTTACTGTTAAAGTCCAAAGATAAGTGGCCAGAGATTTCTGGCGGGAAAAGAGACAAGCTAAAGCTAGTGGAAGATATTAAAGATAAGCTAGAAAGCTCCCTTCCTGGTCAATCACTTATATTTTCTCAACCCGTTCAGCTACGGTTTAATGAGCTTTTAGAAGGGGTTCGCGCAGACGTTTCGTTTAAAGTTTTTGGGGAAGATATGGCGGTCATTAGTGAGATCGCCAAAGATGCGGCTAAAATAATAGCGGGAGTTGAAGGCGCCGGTGATTCCGAAGAAGAAGTGAAAGGAAAATCCCCTGTGCTTCGTATTACACCTGATAATGCAAAACTAAGCAGTCTTGGGATTGCTAAGGAAAACATACTTGCAACAGTTGAAACAGCCATTGGTGGAACGGAAGCTGGATTTTTATATGAAGGAGTCATGCGATTCCCGATTATAGTAAGATTAAGTGAAGCTGATAGATCGAATATTGATTCAATTAAAGAAGTACCAGTAGGGGTTTCGCAAAATCTAACTGTTCCAATGAAAGAGGTTGCTGATGTGGAAATTGCTGACACCTTTAGTGATATCAGGAGAGAATCTGCAAAAAAACGGGCCGCTGTTTTGGTAAACGTCCGAGGAAGAGATACCCAGAGTTTTGTTGAGGAAGCAAAAGCAACTGTCGAGAGAGAGTTAAAAATTCCTTCTGGATATTATGTTGAATGGGGCGGGAGTTTTAAAAACTTAGAACAGGCTAAAAAAAGACTATCAGTCCTAGTTCCTTTAGCACTTATATTGGTTCTAATGATGATCTATATGGCCTTTGAAAGTATTTTGCAAACCATTATGGTAGCAAGTTGTATACCTATGGCTTTGGTTGGCGGAGTGTTGGGTCTTACGATGAATGGTTTGGAATTTAGTATTTCAGCAGCAGTTGGTTTTATTGCTCTCTCTGGAATTGCAGTCCTTAATGGTGTGGTCTTAGTCAGTTATTTTAACCAATTAAAGTTAGAGGGAGAGTCTGGGGATGGACTAATTATGAAAGGAACGTCGCTTAGACTTCGTCCAGTGATGATGACTGCCCTTACAGACATATTTGGGTTTATTCCGATGATGTTAGCCACCGGTGCTGGTGCTGAAGTGCAAAGACCACTGGCCTCTGTTGTTGTTGGTGGCATCATTTCGGCCACGATACTGACACTCGTTGTTCTGCCTGTTGTTTATCGCTTACTAGAAGATAAAATGATTATAAAGCCCACTGGACTCACACATTAGGATATAAAATATGGCTCATGACCATACTAAGCTGACAAATAAAAAAGCTCTTTTTTGGGCGATAGTAATAAATATAATTTTAACGATAGTCCAAGTGATTGGTGGAATTTTATCTGGTAGTCTTTCCCTACTGGCAGATGCACTTCATAATTTTAGTGATGCTGGGGCGTTAATAATTGCTTACCTAGCAGAAAAGGTTTCTGGGTGGTCACCAAATGAAGAGATGACCTTTGGATATGGAAGAGCACAAATCTTAGGAGCACTACTCAACAGCGTCACTTTGGTGATTGTTGGCTTTTATCTAATCTATGAAGCTTGGATGAGATACTTTAGCCCATCAAAAACTATTGATGGTTGGATGGTTATATGGGTGGCTGTAGTCGCACTAGTGATAGATGCGTTCACAGCTTGGCTTACTTTTTCGGGGTCAAAAGAAAGCATCAACATGAAGGCCGCTTTTATCCATAACATGTCTGATGCTTTGGCTTCTGTAGTGGTTATTATCTCTGGAGTGCTTATTCTTAATTATCAAGCTTTTTGGGTCGATTTAGTGGCTACTGTAATAATCTCTCTGTACGTTTTGTACCAATCTGTGGGACTAATTAAAAGTAGCGTAAAAACTTTAATGCAAGCTGTCCCTGAAGATTTAAGCCAATCTAGGATTGTAGAGAAAATAAAAAATATTGAGGGTGTAGAAGATGTCCACCATGTACACCTATGGGCTATTTATGAAAAGTTTCGTTCACTTGAAGCTCATATCGTTGTGAGCGTCAAAGACTTAGAGTCTGTGGAAGTTATAAAAAAGGATATTAAACAAATCTTAAAAAAGTCTTTCGAAGTAAGCCACTCCACATTGGAGTTTGAAAGTATGGATTCAAATTGTAATGAAAATAAAAAATTTTAAATCTCTCGATGTAAGTGATGTGAACAAGGGACCTGGTCATTGGCCTAAATTTTAAAATAAAAATTTTTATGTAAAAGATGGAGTAAAAGATGGCGATTAAAATTAAGTCTGATCATGACCATAGTCAAGAAAATGAGAAGGATGGTTTTGTCTTGGGCAGTAGCTCAGACTATAAAATGAAGTTTTTAAAAAACCTATGGCCTTCTTTAACAAGTTTTACCTTTTTAGTTTTAGGGCTTTTAGCAGATCATATTTTTAAATTAGAATTTTTTAAAGGAAACATAAGATTTGTTTGGTATCTTTTGGCCTATTTACCAGTGGCTGTACCAGTCATCAAAGAGGCTTACCTAGGACTTTTATCAAGATCTTTTTTTACAGAGTTCACACTAATGTTTCTTGCTACCCTTGGTGCCTTCGCTTTAGGTGAGTATCCAGAAGCGGTAGCTGTTATGTTGTTTTATGCGATTGGCGAACAATTTCAACTGGGCGCCATCAACAGGGCAAAAAGTAATATCAAAGCCTTATTGGATGTGCGCCCTTCATCTGCCAGTGTTCTTAAAGACAATGCATATATTGAAATGAAACCCGAGCTTGTTAACATTGGTGATACTGTTCAAGTTAAAAACGGTGAAAGCGTTCCTTTAGATGGAATTCTTTTAAATGAAACAGGAAGCTTTAATACCATAGCTTTAACTGGTGAAAGTGCGCCGCGAAGTAGCTTAAAGGGTGAGGCGGTTTTTGCAGGAATGATAAACTTAGGTAAAGTCATTGAAATTAAAGTTACAAAAATATTTAGTGATAGTTCTATTTCTAGAATTCTTGAATTGGTTCAAAACGCAACAGCTAAAAAAGCAAAAACCGAACTGTTGATTCGAAGGCTTGCTAAAATATATACCCCAATTGTTTTTTTTGCTGCTATTTCATTAGTAATTTTTCCTTGGCTTTTTGACAATAACTTTGATTTTAATATTTGGCTTTATCGAGCCTTAGTCTTTTTGGTCATAAGTTGTCCGTGTGCTTTAGTTATATCCATTCCATTAGGATACTTTGGAGGAATTGGGGCTGCATCAAGGCATGGAATTTTATTTAAAGGTTCAAACTATTTAGATACCATGACAAAAGTGAATATGATCGTTATGGATAAAACAGGAACATTAACTGCGGGTGTGTTTAAAGTACAAAAAATTGAATCTGTTCATTTTAAGGAAGAACAATTTGTTGAAATTGTTTCAGCTCTTGAAAGTAAATCAACACACCCCATAGCAATCGCTATCACCCAGCATATTAAAGGAACTAATAGTTTTAGTGCCAACAATGTCGAGGAGATTTCAGGTCATGGACTTAAAGGCCAAGTGAACGAGTATGCAGTCCTAGCTGGGAATACTAAACTTTTAAAGAAATTTAGTATTTCATATCCCAAAGAGGTGGATAAAATTATTGAAAGCATTGTGGTTGTGGCTATTGACGGCGCCTACGCAGGCTATATATCTGTGGCCGATCAAATAAAACCAGATGCGCAACAGGCTGTTAAAAAAATGCATGATCTTGGTCTTAAAACTATGATGCTCAGTGGGGATAAAAAATCTATCACTGAAAAAGTAGCACAACAGGTGGGTGTCGACTTTGCTTTTGGCGATCTTTTGCCCGAAGATAAAGTTCGCGAGCTTGAAAAATTAAAAAAAGATAAATCGAATATTATTGTTTTTGTGGGTGATGGTATTAATGATGCCCCCGTTTTGGCTTTAAGTGATGTGGGTATAGCTATGGGTGGTTTAGGAAGTGATGCTGCGATTGAAACAGCCAATGTTATTATTCAGAATGATCAGCCTTCTAAAATTATTACAGCTATACATATTGCAAAAGTCACTCGCCGGATTGTTTTGCAAAATATCACCTTAGCTTTCACAGTTAAAATCGTAGTTCTTATTTTAGGAGCCGGAGGGCTCGCTACAATGTGGGAAGCGGTTTTCGCAGATGTGGGAGTAGCTTTTCTTGCTATTTTAAATGCGATTAGAATTCAGAAAATGAAATTTTAATTGAGTGTTTTAACTTAATATCAAGCAGCATATTCAAGAACTTGAATATGCTGATCTTTTTCTTATAGGATTATTTTAATTTTTTGAAACAACATCATTTCTCCAAATCTCAAACTTTGAAACATCTGTGTATATTCCTGATAAGCCTTTAGTTTCGCAACCAAAGCCCCAACTTACGATTCCAGTTAAGACGCTTTTTCCAGTAAATCTATTTGTATAAAAAATGGGACCTCCACTGGGCTCAACTAAGTGGAAAAGTCTCACTTAAGCAGTCTTCTAAAGTTGTCTTTTAACGTATCAACTAAACATCTGACCCATTCTTCAGTTTATCCGAACAAAAAAATGAAATTAGTTAATTTCATTCAACTTGGACTTACTAAATAAGTTGATAATTTAAGCAAAGTTAAACTTGATAATTAAAAATTTTTAATTATTTTATTCAATTTTGAAAATTTTTCTATTGATTATGTTTAATGTAGTGCTATACCTTTCATCAGCTACGGCTATAATGCGATACAGTTAGGGGTTTGAGGGGATTAGTGCAAGATTTCGATTCAAGACTAAAAATTTTAATTGTAGATGATGAAGTTCATGCGCAACTGGCCAATGAGCGAGTTGTTACAAAACTTTGTGCTGAAATAAGCTCCATAGATCCCATTATTAAGATTGCCTCAAGTCTTCCTGAACTAAAATCAGCTTTATCTAATGATGAATATCATCTTGTTCTTTTAGATAAAGATCTTGGTCCAGACGAAACCAGTAAACCTATCGATGGCATTGACCTTATCCCAATGATCTTAGAGGTCCAGCCTCACGCTAGGGTTATCTTAATAACAGGCTTCAGAGACTCTAAGCTTGCGGTAAAAGCTATAGAGAATGGGGCCACTGACTTTATAACTAAGGCCGAAACAGAAGAAGAAAGAAAGTACAGAGACTCAAGAATCCTTAAAGCAATAAAAGAAGCCAGACTTGAATTAGAAACCTTAAGGAAGAAGTACATCGGCCAAGAATATGTCAGCGGATATGTTTGTAAATCAGATGCGATGAAGCTCTTGGATATTAATCTTCATCAATTGGCAGAGGTTCCAACTCCTGTGCTCATACTGGGTGAGTCAGGGCTAGGTAAAACCCACACGGCTAAAAGACTTCATGAGCTTACAAAGAAATTTAAAAAAGATCCAAAAAGAACTTTTGCTAATATTAACATTAACTCACTTTCAGACAATTTGCTTTTATCAGAACTTTTTGGTCATGAAAAAGGGGCTTTTACGGGAGCTAATGAAACTAAAAAGGGTCTTTTTGAAATCTGTAGAGATGGAGATCTTTTTTTAGATGAGATAGGAGATGCAAGTCCAGCAGTTCAAGGGGCACTTCTTAAAGTGATATGTGAAAAAGAATTTTGTCGTGTTGGTAGCAGTATCCCAATCAAAACCAAGGCGAGGCTTATTTTTGCAACCAACAAAGATCTTGAAGTGATGATGAAGGCTGGCCAATTTAGATCTGAACTTTATGGGCGTATGTGTTCCGCTAAAATTCAGATGCCAAAACTAATAGACCGCAAGAAAGATATTCCATATATCTGTCAAAATTTAACAGACCTTTTAAAAGAAGAAAGTGGTAAAAACATTTCTTTCACAGATTTTCCAGCAACTTTAAAAAATCATTTTCAACGTGATTACATTCCCTTTAATATTAGAGGTATTAAAAGTGATTTAGAACGTATCATGATTTATAGCCCTATTAAGTTTGACGGAGATTTTGACTATAGAGGTTGGCGAAAAATTTTATCAAGCGAATCTAATCAAGCGAACCACAATAGTCAGTCTTATAATATTGATAATATCATGGAGCTTTTAGTTGAGCGAATGGGAAGCGCTGATTGGCCCGGTCTTCATGGAATAAAAGATAAGCTAGAAGAGAAAATCTTACTTAGAGTTCAAGAAAAATTTTCGACCAACAAAACCAGAGCGAAGGTACTGGGCGTCTCAGAATCTTTGGCATGTATGAAGATGAAAAAATATAATACTAAATATAAAGCGGATGGTACGCTATGAGATTCGTAAAAGTTATTTTATCCATTTTGATTCTAAGTAATTTTATATTTGGATGCTCGGCTAAAAAAGATCAACCCAGACCCAATATCGAAAAACAAAAAGCAGAAGCAAGTCTTGATCTTTTTGAAGCCATTTTAAAGAGCGATGTTTTAGCTGTTAAAAAAGCGATAGGCGAAGGCGCTGACGTAAATATGTACGACTTTGAGGGTTACACTCCAATCATTAAAGCTTTGCAGATGGGTAACCCGATTATTGTAAGAGATCTATTAGACAGTGGTGCTAAAATCTTTAAACCAAAAGCTAATGATATAAATGTTGATATTTTTTTAAGTTATGATGAAAACTCTGATAACGAAGTGGCTTTGCTTATAAATAATGAAGTGAAACGAATTGGTCTTGAGTCCGAGAAAATAATTCATTTAAAAGAATTTGATAGGTCACTAAACTACTTTCAAGACAACTTTATTCCACCAACGATTTTAATGCCTGGTCGATTAGAGTCAGCAGTTCTAATGGCTTCAAAATACACAGATATCAACACCGATCTTACTTTTTTAAAGTATTTGATTTTTCATCCAAAAAACACTGGGTCTGAACTTGAAAACATATCTGAAGAATTATTAAGAATTACCTCTGAAGTTAAGTCTATAGAATTTTTAGGAAGCTTGGTTACTGAATACAAATTAAAAGAGGCTGATCATAGGTTTTCAACTATCAATGAATTAGACTACGAGGTCGTTTGGTTTAAAGAAAAGCTTGAGCTTTTAAGGTTAGAAAATATTTATGTGGTTAAATCAGAAGTTGAAGCTCCATTTAAAAGCTCAAAATTTGAATTAAGATCTGATTTAGAATCAAAATCAGTTTATGAAGATTTATTAGCTGAAGTTTTAATGACTAGAATTGTAAATGTATCACATTATGACAGAAACAGTTTGGTTCAAATCGCGATTGTCGATCTTTCATATAGATCTTATACAGACATCAACTTTTTAACTTGGGTAACAGGGGCAATTGATGTCTGGAAAAGGCATAGACCAGCCCTTCCATCGACTGGATATCAATTCGATAAAAATGCGATCATAATTTTACAAGCCTTAGAGTTAAATACGAATTACGATTTAGACACAGTTAAGGCTACGTTTGATAGTTTGGCTTTGTTTGCAGATGTTCAAGAAAATAAATCTGAAGAAAGCTTTAAACTAATTTTAGGGTCAGATAATTTTCAGGATCATCATAAAAAAGAGCTTTTAAAATTAATTTTAGAAAAGACACATGTATTGCCACAAAACATAATGGCGATAGCTATTGAAAATGGAGGGTATAGAACTTTAAGAGTGCTTTTAGATTCAGGCTTTAATATAGATCCTGAAAATCAAAAAAGCTCGGTTCTAGCGGCTGTCATAAATTCCACTTCAGCCGGTGACGCCGTTACAATTCTAAATTTACTTAAAGATTATGGCGTTGATTTTAATTCAGACTTTGGGGCTGATGCAATGCTTGTGGCTTTTAATAAGGCTTGGAATGGCAATCAAATAGATTACTTAAATGTGACATCCTTTTTAATGAATACGTCGCCCTCTATTTTTGAAAATATTAAAAGTGAAAGAGTGCAAAACTTAGTGAAAGAAATTTTAAATGCTGTAAGAGATAGAAAGCAAGACTGGTCTATTTTAAAAACTATTTTTAACAATATCCCTGAAGCAGTAGTTTACGAAAGAGAATTGATTATAAATGAATCGACTCTAAAAGTTAAAATGAGTCTGCTGTGGGATTTGATTTTAACAATGTATCATGTTTATGACTTTAATTATGAAGAGCTTGTCCCAATAATCAATCTTCTAGATTCAGTCTTATCGAAGTTTAATTTAGAAACAAACGCCATGGCTGTATTGGTTGATGGAAATCAGCTTGATTCTATAAAAAATTTGATCCATGGAATGTTACCAGTAAGCCTATTGTTGTCCGCAGGTAAAGATGAAATTGAAAAAGCACTTCTTAAAATTGACGATAGACCTTTAACCTTAAATGAACCAAATCAAAGAATATCGTTTCAGGTATTTATGGATAGTGATTTTTTTAAAAAATATTCTGAGGAAAGAGATTATTGGAAGGAAGTTTCTAAGGTTTTGATTAAAAATTCAAGTTCACAGCTTGAGCTGTCCAACGATTGGTCTTCACTTAATTTTTATAAGATTTTAGTTGAATCAGGACTTTTAAGAAGTTTTCAAGGTTTAGCAAATATCATTGATATTAGAAATATTGAATTGATTGACAGTGAGATATCTTGCTCATTTCTACAACACGATAACAGCAATCCAAATAATTTTGGAATTGGATTTGATAATGCTTCAAGAAGTGACTTCCATTTGACTTCTGAACAATGGACTACCTTAGGTAGTTTTGAAGCCTTGATTACATACAAAGATAGAGCTTGTTCTGGCGATGAGATTACTGAGACTGAAATAAGCTTTATTTCGGAATATATTAATGCAAATTACACAAATCAAATAAATCGAACTTCCCTGAATTCTTTTTCTGGAAATTTAAAAGACTGTTCATCGCTATATTTAGATCAATCTAATTCATTGCAAAGAGTTTATTATACAGAGTTAGGTGTCTTAACAGACAACGAAGATCAAGATGGTGTGACCTCAACTTTTAGAAATATCAGATTCGGAGGTTTTGATCAGAAGTGCATGGTCTATCCTCATAGTCCTAGGCTTCATCTAGAAGCTAAAAAAGAGTTTCTAGAGTCTTGGTTTTACTGCGCTAAAAATTTAAATCAGACAAGATCTGTAAATTTATTTGAGCGACTTAAAGGCAACTTTGACCTTGAACCCATTGAACATGAACGTTCTGATATAAAAATCTGTAGGATGTAGCTTTTAATGAAACTTTCTAGTTTTTCTTTATTTAAAAAACCACTTTTTATGACCGCACTGTTTAGTTTGGCGGCCCTAGCTTTGGTTTTTATGATTTTAAAGCAGTCAAATATTCAAAAAACAGAATCTAAAATTTCAAGTTACTTAAAAGATTGGAATTACGAGTTTTCAGATCAGGTTTATCATAAAAAGAATTATGAACTAATCAAAAAAGTTTTAAAGACTTTAGAATCCGAACCTATCTCAAGTTACGAAGTTACAGTCGGCGGCAACACCATCTTAGCTTGGTCAGATCGAGGTAAATTTAAAAGCTCGGATTCGTCTTGTATAGCAGTAACTCGGTCGATTAGAATCTCTGCTGGACCTAAGGTTGGTGATATTAGTTTTTGTATGTCTGAAACTAAGATTATTGGACGAATCTTTAAAGATCCCATTTTTTGGTTAATCATATTGTTATTTGTAGTTTTATTAGCTTTATCAGCCGTTGTTCCATTGAGGGGATATAAAGCGTCCTTAGAGGTTACACTTCAGTCACTTAAAGCTTGGCGTATGGACTCAGATTTAAATCATATAATCACTGATAAAAAAGATAAAGTATCTAATGAAATACTGGGTCTGTTTAATGATGGCTTAGAAACAAAGCTTGAGCTTTTAGATGTTAAAAATGAACTTAAAACTCAAGCAATGATGACTGAACTTACTAGAAGAGTGGCCCATGATTTAAGGTCACCAACAACTGCAATCAATGAAATTATATCTGACTCAAAAGAGTTTAATAAAAATTCAAAAGATTTTCAAATTATTAAGGCATCGACAGAAAGCTTACTAGAAATTTGCCGAGACCTATTACATAAAACAAAAGAAAAGTATAAATATGACAATTCAATTATTGAAGACATAGTACCATTGGTTAAAGAAATGGTAAATCAAATAAAAAGACCAAATCAAAATGTGAGTTTTCAATTTGAAGGTGAGAAAAAATTATTAGCCAAAGTTAATCGCTCTGATTTTAAAAGAGTAGTTTCAAATTTATTAAATAATGCAGTTGAGGCCACAAATAACTTAAAAAACGGAGCTATATTAATTTCATTTGAAATCACACATCAAGGTCAGCCGCTGATTACAATTACTGACAATGGTTGTGGAATCAGCGAAGAAAATCTTCAAAAGGTTTCAAGAACTGGTTTTAGTTTTGGAAAAGAAAACGGCAATGGCCTTGGTTTATCATCTGCAAAAGATAAAATTGAGTCTTGGAGTGGAAGGCTTTTGATAACTTCAATGGTTGGAAAAGGCACAAGCGTAAAAATATATTTATTTAATGATATGATTGAAATTGAAGATTACGGATCAAAAATAAAGAGGCCAACCTATGAAAGTAATTGCAAGTTTATTTATCTCTTTAATATTAATTTTAAGTGGATGCTCAATGGTGCCTAAAACTAAAAACGGCAAGAAAAGATTAGGTGTTACCCTTGGAGCTATAGGCGTTGGTGCTGCGATTGGAGCAAGCACTGCTCCTGAAGATGAAAAACCAAGCTTTCACGCAGTTACTTGGGGCGCTGTTTTTGGATTAGTTGCTAAATTTGTTGCAGACTATATTTGGAGTGATCAACAGGAACTAGAAGAAACAAAAAAAGATTTTGAAGATTACAAAACTAAAAATGAATTTATCAAAATTGATGAAAAGCTTGGTTATATGATTGATAAAAAAAGTGGTAAAAATATTAAAGTTATTTATGAGGTCCATAAGGGTCGAAAAGTTATTCCTATAAATGATCAAGAAAAATATATTGCTGAAACAATTTTGAAAGCAAGGCCTGTGAATCAAGATGAAGACTTAAATAAGGATAACAAAAAATAGATGAAAAAATATTTAATTGTTTTTCTTATTTTTTGGCTAGGAACTATTCATTTTTTAGCCTATGAGAATCCACGAGTTCAAATGCTTGTGAATTATTTTAATTCAAAAAACCAAAGCCAGGATTTAGGTCCAAGTGTTGAAGATGATTATGAATTGATTTTAAAATTTTTAGATGTCTATTACCCCTTAAATGAAAACTCTAATACTAAACAGATTTTTAGTTCAGTTGAAAAATTAGTTGATCCAAGCGTCAGAGCAAAAATCCTAGAGGGCTACAAAGAAAACCTAGATTTTTTAATGGGTAAAAAATCTACTCGTTCTTACAATTTAGAAAAAATTTTAAAAATGAAAAAAGATGGAAATTATATTGTCTATCTGAATATGAAAAAGTCTTTAAATGGTTCAAAAGATTTCCCCTATGTTTTTAAAGTTACTTTCGATATTAAAAATGATAATTTGATAAATAGTGGGTCTCCCCAAATTCATGATTTCAAAGAAGTTGTGATCACAGAACCAACTGAAGAGTTGATTAATAAAGATTTATTTGTTGAAAATGGGGTTGTGACTGATTCTGACTTTCCATGTGAAACTAATATCCTTTCACCAGTTAATTCAAAAAGTGAAATTGAATATAAAGTTTTACCAAGGGAAAAAGGCATCTTTTAGCCCCTCTAAAGATTTTAAAGAAGAAGAGTTTAAGGCCATTTGTGGCCGCAGAAGTTTTAAAATTAAGTTATCGAGCAGTAGTTCCTATATTACGCTATATCAGAAGTTTGATAACTCAGACAGTAAATACAAACCTAAGCTATTGACCGAAGAAGAACAGTTGGCCAAAGATATCAAAGAACAATTTGGTGGAGAATTTATTAGTAGATGAGGACGAAACGACTAAGCCGAGGTTTTGATGAATGAGCTACAATACAAAATCAAATTATTTGACGATTTTATCTCAGACAGTGACGAACGCAATAGGTTTGTATTAAAAGAAAAATATTCTGAATATGTTTTAGAAAAAGCATCGGAGTATTCAGTGCTTATTCATACATCATGGGTAAGTGAACTTATTCATAAAAAATCAATCATTTACCTAAAATATGGTGTCTTAAAAAGATTTATATTGATACTGACTTACTTCGAAAGAATCATTAGAATTGCACCTGCTACTAGAGTTGACCCTCTGGATTTTGAAGAGGTATGCCAATTTAATGCTAATCTTAACAGCTTGTTAATTAGCCTTACAGGATTAATTGACTGTGCAATGTGGGTCTTTGTTTATGAAAACTCTAAAACTGAAATGAAACTTGAAGATAAGCTTTACTGTAGCCCAAGATGTTTTGAAGAAAATAAAACATTAATAAAATTAAATGATATTTTTTTTAAAATTTTGAAAGTTAATAAAGTTTTCTCAGATAAAATACTAGATTATAAAGATTGGTATAGAGAACTTAGCGGCAAAAGAAATTTCGTTGCTCACGGGGTGCCATTTAGAATAAGTGATCCGCATATTGATTTGAGTTCAAAACCACTAAAAGAAAGATATGACAAAAAGATACATCAGGCTTTTCTAACTAAAGACCGTATTTATTTAAAAACTTTACAGTATGAAGCATCTAAAATTGGAGTTTTTCAACCAACTTATATTGGCTTCACCGGAAAAAAAGAAATAACTTATAATCTGTATGAGTCTATACCTGAACATATAGTAAAAACAATTAATCTGGCGACCTTGATTTTAAATACAGCCTTACTTGATAGTCGATTAACGAATCAAGAAAAGTAGTATACATAAGGTTTTAAATTTAGAACTAAAAAGTAATATAGAGCACAACTTTATGGGGGGTGGCCAGCCGGCGGTTTTTTTTAGAGCCAATAATATCTTTAATGTCGAAGCCAGAAATCACAACTCGATTCTAAAAGATCTTACTCAATTAGGTGGCCGAAACTTAAGCTTAGGTCTAAGGGCTTATTTTTAGACATATCGAATCTTTGTATCAGTCAGTGTCCAAGTAGGAATAGCTCCGCCGATTAAAGCTCCTATTAGCCAAAGAATGGCCAAGCTTAAGGACATGTGAGCACCAAGAGCCATAAAAGTGGCTAATGACAAAAAACCAAGAGAAAAAATTTGAATAAAATAATTTTTCTTAAGCACCCTGAATTCATCTCGATTTAAAATCATCCATGCGGCTAAAACGCTAAAGCTGACAAAAATAACTCCACAAAGAGGCATGCATACCGTGTGGCCAAACGTCATAAAATACTCCGATAGCGAAAGTTGTGTGTTAAATGGGTTTAGGCCAAACTGATTACAAATGGCCAAAGAAAGTGTTCCAAAAATGGAATGAACGACCAATAGTTTTAGAAACACAATCCAAGGAGAAGGGTTCATCATTTTTTTTACATTCATAAGAATTAAATCTGAAATATGTTTTGGTGGCTCAATGGGTTGAGCTGACATAAATTCATTATACTCTTTTAGCCATTCGTTTTCATTTAATTTTTTTTTCATAGGCTATCCTCGCTTTTTCCAAGGGCTAATTTAACCTTCCTTAAGCCTCTACTAATAAGTTGCCTCACATTTTGTGGAGTAGTTTTAAATTCAGTAGCGATTTTCTCAAAAGTCCAATCGTCGATATAACGAAGTTTCAAGGCCAACTTTTGAGATTCAGGTAAATTTCCCATGATAAAATCTAACTGCTCAAGACTACCAAAGTCAGCCAAGCCGCTATCACCGGGTATGTCTTTAAGGTCATACACGAACGAATTTTTTTTAGTTTTTGTCTCTGCTTTTTTAAAATGATCAAATAAAATATTTCTGGCTATTGTAAAAACCCAAGGTAAAAAAGGATATTGAGTATTGTATTTATCTCTTGAATTATGAATTCTCGCAAAAGTGTCTTGTAAAAACTCTTGAGCTAGTTCTTTACCGACCTTACTATTTAAATATTCAAATAAACGTCCAGAATGTCGTTTATATAAAATTTCAAAAGCCATTAAGTCGCTTGTCTGATACAAAACCATAAGTTCCTCGTCAGATAGATTTAGTTTTTCGTTACTTTTCATCCACTACCTACATTAGACATTACGAGTTAATTCTAATTTTGTGACACATCTTTCTTAAATAATTAGCAAAATTAAAATAATGGTTATTTTAACCCCATTGCTGTCACAAAGAAGAGTTTATATCGTATAGACTTATATGACAGTCTCTTTTCAATCATATTGGTTATTTACGTTAAATTTACTAATAAATTTATTTATAGGTTTGCTTATTTCTCAGACATCTATAGCCGCTGAGATCCTAAGCTCTGAAGATTTTTTGGCTTTGGCCTTAAAAGAGAATCTAGATTTACGTCTAGCGAAAGCTGAAACTAAAGTGGTCAGCTCTTCAGCTAGCGGAATACGAATTCCAGCACCTTCTGTGGGGTTCACTCAGATGAACATGCAAGGAGGCCAGACAGCTCAAGGATGGCAAGTGAGTCAAACGATTCCTTTTCCAACAAAGATTCTTCGTGACCATTCCGCAAGAAAATATGCTTTGGATGCTCAAAAGCAAGATGAACTAGTAGCTGATCAAGAATTACGTGCTCAAGCCAAGTATATCTATTTTTTGATTTGGGAAACCCAGGAACAGAAATCTGTTTTAAAAGAAAAAAAAGATGTTTTACTAAAACATATCCGCATCGCAAAATCAGTGGCTCAATCAGATACGTTTGCAAAGATTCACGTTTTAAAGGCAGAGTCTGAAGTGGATCTATTAGAAAATGAATTGGATTTGGTTTCTCAGGTTCATCAAGAACGACAATCCATGGCGGCTCAGTTCTTAAACAAAGAGCCTGGAGTCTTTAAGATTAAAGTCACAAACCCAGGGTTATCAAAAGCTCCAGATATTTCTTCAGTTGAAGAGACTCCACAAATTCAATCCTTAAATAAACGTTTAAAAAGTTATCAGGCCTTAGAAAAAGTAGGTCATGCAGAGTGGCTTCCTGATTTCACAATTGGCTACTCGCACATGGATGACACGATGAGGTTTCCACCGAACAATCAAATTATGGTCGGAATCACCTTACCTTTTGTTTATTTTTGGCAAGCCGATGCAAAATCTAAAGAGAGCACCGCGCAAAAACTAAAGACCGAGATTAATCTATATAAAGCCAAAAGAAATATTCAGGCTGAAAAAGTAAATCTAGAAAGCGCACTTCAAACCTTTGAAAGACAAATTTCAACTTTAAAGAATAAGATTTTACCAAAAGCGGTCAAAAGAAAAAAACTTTTTCAAAACGTTGCACCTAGAGATTTGAGTACCTTGCAGGAACATTTAGACACTCATCTTGCTATTCCAGATATTAGGCTACAAATTTTAAGTCTACAGTCAAAGTATGAGCAAACCGTGTCTATGTTATCGCGATATAAAACACACAAAGGAAGTGCAAATTGAGAAAGCAGACAGGGGTGATTTTAACTTTAATTTTTGGTTCAGTTGTAGTTTTCTTATTAATCTATCTTTTTGGATCAGGTTTTTTTAAACATCAGTCTGCGGATCATCAGTCTAAAAACAACCAAATGACAAACCATCAAAGCAGCCATGCTCATAGCGATGGAGATGCTCATGCAAGCAATGAAAAACAAATTTATACATGTCCCATGCATCCTGAGATTCGTGAAAGCAGACCTGGGAGCTGTCCTATTTGTCACATGAAATTAGTCAAAGTGGTTAATGAATCTAACAAAAACATTAAGGGTAGTAATAAAAACAATACTGAAAGCGAAATCAGTTTAAATATATCACCTTATCAATCGAGCCTTGTTGGTCTTAAACCTATCAAAGTTTTAAAAAAAGAAGTTGAGCATTTAATACCTATATCGGGTCGAATTATTTCAAAAACTTCCCTTGCGCTGCAAGTTTTTGAAAAAGACTTAAGATATATAAAATCAGGGGTGAAGTTTTATGGCCGTTCTGAAGTCTTTCCCGAAGACCTTATTAAAGGTGAAATATATTCCATAGATAATCTTGCAGATCCAAGTAGCCGTACAGTTAGAGTCCTAGGTCGAATCACTGATAGCGGCAGAAATTCGCTTTCAGAGTCTAGTTTCACGGGTGAAGTAATTGTAGCTCTGGGCGAGAAATTAGTAGTGCCTGAAAAAAGTATTTTATTTACAGGTCAAGGTGATTTCGTTTATTTGTATCAAGAAGAAATTCTTCAACCTCAAAGAGTAAGTCTTGGTCCAAAAGTAGGTGAAGAGTATGTTATTTTAGATGGCCTTAACGAAAATGACATGATCAGTTCGGGACCCAATTTTTTAATTGATTCCGAAAGTAAGATTCGTGGTTTATCCACAAAAAAATCTAATCCAAATTGTCCTAAAGGTCAAAAATGGAATGAACCCATGTCGATGTGCATGACAAGTGAAACGTTATGATTGGGAAAATAATTGATTTTTCAGCACATAATCGGTTTTTAGTTATTTCTATAACTGCACTTTTAACTGTGATCGGTGTTTTTAGTTTAAAAAATATTCCACTTGATGCCATACCTGATTTGTCTGATACCCAAGTTATTATTTATTCTAAATGGGACCGTTCACCTGACATCATAGAAAATCAAGTCACTTATCCTATAGTATCGGCTATGCTGGGCGCTCCTAAAGTGAAGTCTGTTCGAGGCTCTTCGGATTATGGTTACTCTTATGTTTATGTTATTTTTGAAGATGGAACAGATCTTTATTGGGCACGAAGCCGAGTGATCGAAAGTTTAAATCGAATCAACTCCCAACTGCCTGAGGGGGTTAGAACTGAAATAGGGCCTGACGCTACAAGCGTGGGATGGGTCTATCAATATGCTTTAGTAGATAAATCAGGAAAGCTAAATGCCGCCGAGTTAAGAAGTTTGCAAGATTGGACTTTGAAATTTCAGCTTCAATCCGTTTCCGGAGTCGCCGAAGTGGCCAGCCTTGGCGGTTACGTCAAACAGTTTCAAGTCAAAGTTGATCCAACTAAACTTCAACTTTATAATCTTTCAATCAAACAAGTGATGGACGCCGTTCGTGATTCGAATCAAGAAACGGGTGGCAGAACCATAGAGTTTTCTGGCGCTGAAGCCATGGTACGTAGCCGTGCTTTAGTTGAAAAAACAGAAGACATTGAAAATGCCGTGATCACGTACGGCTTAAATAGTCGATCCCCCATTTTAGTCAAGCAAGTGGCCGATGTAAGTATTGGTGCAGAAATGCGAAGGGGCATCACTGACTTCAATGGAACAGGCGACACTGTTGGTGGAGTAATAGTGATGCGTCAAGGAGAAGATGCTCCTTCTGTGATTTCTGCGGTGAAAGAAAAGATGAATGAGCTTCAAAAATTTCTTCCTGAGGGTGTCGAATTTCATACAGTTTATGATCGTTCAGATTTAATCGAAAGAGCCATACATACTTTGAAGGCCACTCTTATTGAAGAGTTAATTATTGTAAGTTTAATTATTTTACTGTTTTTATGGCACATTCCATCTGCCATTGTTCCTATTGTGACCATACCTGTTTCAGTCCTTTTGGCTTTTATTCCTCTTTATATTTTGGGAGAAAGTTCAAACATCATGTCGCTTTCAGGAATCGCAATTTCGATCGGGGTCTTAGTAGATGGTGCGATTGTTGAAGTCGAAAACGCTTATAAAAAAATTCAACTATGGGACGAAGGTGGCAGAAAAGGTGATTTTTTTAAAGTTCGATTAGATGCTTTAAAAGAAGTCGGGCCTTCGGTCTTTTTTTCACTTCTTGTCATTGCCGTCGCCTTTATTCCTGTATTCACTTTGATTGACCAAGAGGGTCGTTTGTTTCGACCACTTGCACTTTCAAAAACTTTTATAATGGCAATCGCTTCGTTTTTAGCAGTGACTTTTGATCCTGCAATGCGAATGATGTTTGCTCGGATTGAACCCTTTAATACTAAGTATTCTATTTTAAATAAAATTGGCGACAAATTTCTTATTGGGACTTACTACAAAGAAGAACGTCATCCTATTAGTAAAAGACTATTTAAATTTTATACTCCAGCTGTTAAATGGACTCTTCGTCATAGGAAAACAACTTTAGTTTTAGCTTTTGTAGGAACTCTTTCAATTATTCCTGGACTTAAATTTTTAGGATCAGAGTTTATGCCTACATTGCATGAAGGCAGTTTACTTTATATGCCAACGGCATTGCCAGGGCTTTCAGTAACTGAAGCTCAAAAACTTTTAATTGTTCAGGATCAAATATTAAAAAGTTTTCCAGAAGTGGACACTGTGTTTGGAAAAGCAGGACGAGCAGACACCTCTACGGATACAGCACCTTTAAGTATGATTGAAACGACGATCACTTTAAAGCCTAAAGCAGAATGGCGAAAAAATGATCGTTGGTATTCAAGTCTTCCTGAGATCCTAAAATTTCCATTTGTTAAAATATGGCCAGAAACAATAAGTGAAGAAAGCTTAATTGAAGAAATGAATTCACGACTTAGCTTTATCGGGATGCCAAATATTTGGACCATGCCCATTAAAAATCGAATAGATATGCTTTCAACGGGTATTCGAAGTCCAATAGGCCTAAAGATTTTTGGCCCTGACTTAGAAACCATTCAAGCTATTGGTCAGGATATTGAACAAAAAATAAAAACAGTGAAAGGCACCAGATCAGTTGTGGCCGAACGAATAGCCAGCGGATATTTTTTGGATGTGGATTTTGACAGAGAAAAAATAAAACTGTATGGACTTTCTGTAAAAGAAGCACAAGACCAAGCTATGGCTGCAATTGGCGGCTCGAATGTTTCTCAAGTCTTAGCCACTAGAGAACGTTATCCAATACAAGTTCGCTTTGCACCTGCTTTTAGACAAGATAAAGAGAGTATTAAACGAGTTTTAATTACGTCACCTACGGGGGCGCAGATTCCTTTAAGTTCTATTGCGAAAGTTCATATTAAAAATGGGCCGGGAATGATTCGTGATGAAAACGCGTCTCTGGTTGGTTATGTTTATATTGATATTGATCCTGAAGCTACAGACATTGGGACTTATGTGACTTTAGCTAAACAAGCATTAGATAAAAACCTGAAAATTCCTGAAGGGTATATTGTCGAATGGAGTGGTCAGTTTAAAAACATGGAGCGGGTCAAAGCTCGTTTAAAAATTATCATTCCGTTAACCTTAATTTTAATTCTATATCTACTCTATTTTAACACTCAATCATGGGTAAAAACTGGAATTATTCTTTTGGCAGTTCCCTTTTCCTTGATTGGAGCCGTATGGCTTTTGGTTTTCCTTGGATACAACATATCTATTGCCGCTTGGGTAGGAATGATTGCTCTTTTAGGTTTGGATGCCGAAACCGGTGTTTTTATGTTAATGTACTTAGATCATGCTTATGAAGATCGGATCAAAGCAGGGAAATTGAATACAAGGCAAGATTTAGAAGATGCGGTTATCGAGGGCGCAGTACACAGAGTTCGACCAAAATTAATGACTGTGTTGGCCTTATTTATGGGTTTGATTCCTATCATGTGGTCCACGGGTGCTGGAAGCGACGTGATGAAAAGGATTGCGGCACCAATGATCGGTGGTCTTGCGACTTCATTTATTTTGGAACTACTTATTTACCCCGTTATTTTTTATATTTGGAAAGAGCAAATTTTTAAAACTAACAAAACCACCATTTAACAAGGAGAAAAAAATGAAAAATTTATTTTTAATCGTCATATTATCAGCCGTTGGATATTTATCCCATGCACACGAGGGATCTCATGATAAAAAATCTGAACGAAAGGTAAAAATCGAGATTAGCGAAAATGGATTTAAACCAGCAAAAATAGAAGCTCATAAAGGTGAAAATTTAATTTTACTTGTGACTAGGAAAACTGATAAAACTTGCATGACTGAATTAAAAGGATTGAACGGATCAAAGAATCTTAAGCTTCCCTTAAATAAAGAAGTCGAGTTTAAAGTTGGCAAGCTCAACAAAGCCGGAGACATACAACTTCTTTGTGGAATGGATATGAGGGCTGGTGTCGTCAGCGTTCAGTAAATTTAAAAATTATTTATTGAACTTAGTTTTGTAATTTTCTGTTTTAAAAGTAAAAAGGAAGTGTGCTTATGGTTGACCATTCAAGTTGTTCACATACTAATCAAGCGGATGAAAACCAGTTTGTTGTGACTGATCCCGTTTGTGGAATGAAAGTGGATTCTAAAAAGGCTAAAGGTGGTCAACACTCTTATAAAGAGAAAGATTATTTTTTTTGTAATCCGAAATGTAAAGACAAATTCATAAGTGACCCTGAAAAGTATTTGAATCCAAAAAAATATAAAAAATCAGATCACTTATTAGGAGATTCGTCAGATCATTCGAAGATCGAATACACCTGCCCCATGCATCCTGAAATTAAACAAATGGGTCCCGGAAATTGTCCCATCTGTGGAATGGCTTTAGAACCTACTGAAATTTCATTAGACTACGAGGAAGACAAGTCAGAGTTACATGATATGACTTTGCGCTTTTGGGTGAGTCTTGTTCTATGTCTTCCGCTTTTAGTGATCACCATGGGTGGCCGACACTTTTTCACCGAATTTGTTTCTGGAAGAACTTTAAGCTACCTTGAAGTTCTTTTGGCGACCCCAGTTGTTATCTGGGCGGGGTTCCCATTTTTTGAACGATTTTTACAATCTTTAAAAACTCGAAATTTAAACATGTTCACCCTTATTGGTGTGGGTGTAGGCGTTGCTTATGCCTATAGTATGGTTGCTGTATTTCTGCCGCATTTGTTCCCAGAATCTTTTAAAGATGCATCTGGTGAAGTGGGTCTTTATTTTGAAGCCGCAGCTGTGATTGTGGCTTTAGTTTTGCTGGGTCAGGTTTTAGAACTTCGAGCCCGAAGTCAAACGGGCGCAGCTATCAAAGCTCTTTTGGGTTTAGCGCCTAAGACTGCTCGAAAAATAAATGAGCAGGGCGAAGAGGTGGATATACCCATTGAGCACATTGTGCTTGGAGATAAGTTAAGAGTCCGTCCTGGTGAAAAAATTCCTGTTGATGGTGAAGTCGTCGAAGGTAAATCTGTTGTTGATGAATCCATGATTACTGGAGAACCCATTCCCATAGAAAAATCCAAAGGTGATTCTGTAGTTGGGGCCACAATCAACGGAACGGGAAGTTTAGTTATTGAAGCCAAAAAAATTGGAAAAGACACTTTACTTTCGCAAATCGTAAAAATGGTCAGTGAAGCTCAAAGAAGTCGAGCACCAATCCAAAAACTGGCAGATCAAGTGTCTTCAATTTTTGTTCCAGCTGTGATTTCAATATCTATTCTTACTTTTTTTATTTGGTATTTTTTTGGTCCTAGTCCAAGTTTAGTCTACGGGATTATAAATGCGGTGGCTGTTCTTATTATTGCCTGCCCGTGTGCTTTAGGTCTTGCGACCCCGATGTCCATTATGGTCGCTACAGGCCGTGCTGCAGGTCTTGGTGTTTTATTTAAAAGTGCAGAAGCCATCGAACAGATGGAAAAAGTAGACACTCTTGTTGTGGATAAAACAGGAACTGTGACTGAAGGTAAACCAAAACTTGTTTCCGTAGTTTCATTTTCAAATGAAAGTGAGGATAAGATTTTAGAACTTGCAGCCAGTCTTGAAACAGGAAGTGAACATCCATTAGCTGCTGCGATACTTACAGGTGCTAAAGATAGAAATATTGAAATTAAAAACAATTCGAATTTCAACTCAATCACAGGTAAAGGTGTCGAAGGCGAAATCGAAGGCCAAAAAGTTTTACTTGGGAACTCGGCCTTATTTTCTGAAATTAAAATTGAAGCACAAATAATTAAAAAAGCAGATGAACTTGAGAGACCTTGGTCAAACAGTCATGTTTGTGGGGTCCGCAAATAAAATTTTTGGACTGATTGGTGTGGCAGATCCTATTAAAAAAACTTCAAAAGAAGCCATTGCTCAATTAAGAAAAGACGGCCTTAAGGTGATTATGCTGACAGGGGATAATGAAAAAACGGCCAAAGCCGTAGCCGCACAAATAGATTTGGACGAAGTGATAGCGGATGTTTTACCGAGCCAAAAAGCAGATGTGATTAAAAGGCTTCAAAGCGAAGGATGCATTGTCGCCATGGCAGGTGATGGCATCAATGATGCTCCGGCATTAGCACAAGCCCATGTTGGAATTGCTATGGGCACTGGCACCGATGTGGCTATTGAAAGTGCAGGAGTGACTTTGATCAAAGGGGATCTTCGAGGAATTGTACGCGCCAGAGAAGTCAGCCAAATGACAATTCGAAATATAAAACAAAATCTTTTCTTTGCGTTTGCCTATAATGGTCTTGGGGTTCCAATTGCTGCAGGTATTTTATATCCGTTTTTTGGAATATTACTAAGCCCAATGATTGCAGCGGCAGCTATGAGTTTAAGTTCGGTCTCAGTTATTGGAAATGCTTTAAGGCTTGGAGCTTCAAAAAAATGGAAAAGATAGTCTTTTTGTTTCTAGTTTTTTCTTTGAATGTTTTTGCGCATCAAGGTGTAGATCATTCAAGTGCTAAAACAAAAAAAATTATAGTAGAAAAAAATCAGCATAAAACCGATGCTACAACAGGTTATGAAAATCAACTTAAACTAATAAATGAATCATATCTGAAAAATGTCTCGGATATTTTTAGTAAGAAATGTATGGATTGTCACGGAGAGCCTAAAAAAATGCCGTGGTATCATAGTTTACCAGTTGCAAAAAAAATTATGAATGATGACATGAAAGAAGCTAAAAAACATTTAAATATCCAAGATGGTTTTCCTTTCAAAGGGCACGGAACGCCAAAGCAAGACCTTGAAGCCATAGGTGAAGTGATTGCAAAAGGCGAAATGCCACCATTAAGATACAAGTTGATGCATTGGTCGTCTAAAATCTCTAAAAATGAAGCTAAAATTATTAAAAATTGGGTTGAAGAAAGCCTTCAACTGCTGGACGAAGTGCCACAGTGATGTTTAAGCGCTGGAAAAACAAATGAGAGTCTGCCAAGGATATTTTTAGTGAAATTATCAGTCCAAGCACGAAAGTGGCATAAGTGGCTCGCCTTGATCATCGGCGTTCAAATTTTGTTGTGGACCGCCAGCGGTCTATTTATGAGTTTTGTTCCCATAGAAACAATTCGTAGCGAAGATGTGATTAAAAGAAAACAAACCTATTATATTTAAAGACTTTGGCCGAATCATTTCCATAAATGATGCTTCTAAAAATTTAAACGATGATTTTGGGAAAATTGAAGATATAGAATTAAGACATCTCTTAAACATTCCAGTTTATGAATTTAAAAATAGCGAAGGTTCAGTCGCACTTATTAATGCTCTATCAGGTGAATTGGTGTCACCAATCACTGAAAGTCTTGTGAAGGAAATTGTGCTTTCAAGATATTCTGGCTCAGCTTCAGTTCATGATATCAAATTAATAAACACACCAGTCATAGAATACCGTGGTCAATATCCCGTATGGCGCGTTGATTTTGATAATAGGGATTCAACCAGTTTTTATGTTCATCCTGATGACGGAAGTATTAAGGCTGTAAGAGGCAATTTTTGGCGGGTATATGATTTTTTATGGATGCTTCATATCATGGACTATTCTGAAAGAGAGAGCTTCAATCACTGGTGGCTTGTAGTGGCTGCACTTTTAGGATTTTCAGTCAGCATAAGTGGTTTTGTTTTATTTTTTTATTCTTTTAGAAAAAAAGATTTTCGTTTTTTTAAATAAATCTAAACTTGGATATTTTTGTAATCTCAATGTAAAATTATTATAGTAACGTAAGATGGACATAAAAAATTAAAGCATGATAATGGTGAACATAATTTTACTTTAGTCACTTGCAATTAATATTATCAAGATTTTGAACTAAAAGTTCTCCGAAAGTCCCGAATGCTTTCACAAACTTTGCAAAATTTTTTCTATCAATACAGTAAAGTGACCTAGGTCCATCCACTTCTCCTTGCACGAGGCCTATTTCTTTAAGAGCCTTAAGATGTTGGCTTACAGTAGACTGAGCAAGTGGTAAATCAAGAACAAGATCTCCACAAATGCATTCACCACGTTTCGCTAAGGTCCTTAAAATTTCAATTCTGGCGGGGTGCGACAGTGCTTTGCACCATTCAGCGAGTTGAACATCTTTTTCTGGAAAATCATTTATTCTTGATAGAGCCATTTGTTTAATGTATATCGTAACTATACGATAAGCAACCGGAGAGCATTAATGAACCAAGATCAATCAATCATCGGCAAACTATCATTTTTAGACAGGTATTTAACTTTATGGATATTTCTGTCTATGGGCTTGGGTATTTTGTTGGGTAAGTTTGTGCCTCAATTCTCAAAAACGCTTGAAAGTATGTCTGTCGGCTCAACGTCAATTCCTATAGCTATAGGATTGATATTAATGATGTATCCACCTCTAGCTAAAGTAAAATATGAAGAGATGCCTCAGGTTTTCAAAAACACCAAGGTACTGATTTTATCACTAGTTCAAAACTGGTTGCTGGGTCCGGTGCTTATGTTTGCGCTCGCAGTCATATTTTTACGAGATTATCCAGAGTACATGACAGGCTTAATACTTATCGGACTTGCAAGGTGTATTGCTATGGTCATTGTTTGGAATGATTTAGCAGGCGGGAGTCGTGAGTATTGTGCAGGACTTGTGGCTCTTAATTCTATTTTTCAAACTTTTACTTTTCCATTTTTAGCTTATTTCTTTCTAACCACGGCGCCGGGTTGTTTAGGAATACAAGCGGTAGAAGTTAATATTAGTGTCTGGTATGTTGCCGGTGCTGTATTTATTTACTTAGGCCTTCCCTTTTTTGCAGGATATTTTAGTCGAAAGATTTTAATAAAATCAAAAGGAAATAAATGGTTTGAGACTGAATTTATACCTAAAATATCTCCAATCACTTTAGTCTTCTTGTTATTCACTATTGTTGTCATGTTTTCTTTAAAAGGCGAAAATGTTTTAGAGCTTCCACTAGATGTTCTTAAGAATTGCTATCCCATTGCTAATCTATTTTCTGCTTATGTTTCTTTTGTCATTTTATATGAGTAAAAAAGCGGGGGCTGATTACGAAAAGTCAGCAACTCTTTCATTCACTGCGGCATCTAATAATTTTGAGCTAGCTATTGCTGTGGCAATCGCTACATTTGGAATCCATCATGGGGCAGCGTTTGCTGCTATAATAGGTCCTTTAGTTGAAGTTCCAGTTTTAATTCTACTAGTTAGCGTTTCATTGTGGTTTAAGAAAAAATTCTTTGTACCTCGCGGAGCCAACTAAATGAATAGCAATTTAGTAAAGCTCGATTACTTAAAGGAAGAAAATTTTTTACTTGATCCAATAATCATTAATCCACAGCATTTAGTTCACGCGCCTCGTATTTTAGTTTTATATGGGTCCCTTCGTAAAAAATCTTTTTCTAAGCTTCTAGCTAAAGAAGCGGAAAGAATTTTAATTCACATGGGAGCTGAAGTTAAAATGTTTGATCCGACTGATCTGCCAATGTTCGATCAAAACTCAATAGAGCATCCAAAAGTTAAAGAGCTTCGTGACTTAAGCATTTGGTCTGAAGGCCATGCATGGGTATCGCCAGAGTACCATGGGGCTATTTCTGGAGTTATGAAAAATCAACTGGATTGGATTCCGTTAAACATTGGGTCAGTGAGACCCACTCAGGGAAGAACCCTCGCAGTTCTTCAAGTTTCAGGAGGGTCTCAATCCTTTAATGCAGTGAATACACTAAGGCTCCTAGGTCGTTGGATGCGTATGATTACTATCCCAAATCAATCTTCTGTAGCCCAAGCATTTAATGAATTTAACGATGACGATACAATGAAGTCATCAAGCTACCGCGACCGAGTCGTTGACGTTATGGAAGAGCTCATCCGATTTACATATCTCACAAGGGATCATAGAGATTCTCTCGTTGATCGTTATAGTGAAAGAAAAGAGCAGCAAATTAAAATCGACTTACAACCAATTAAGGAGCCAGTATGAACATATTATTTTTATGCGTAGCCAACTCTGCTCGTAGTCAGCTTGCTGAGGGTTTAGCAAAATCAATGCTAGGAAGCAAAGCTAATGTCGAAAGCGCTGGTTCAGAGCCTTCAGGTCGTGTGCAGCCTTGGGCCGTTGAAGTTCTTAAAGAAATAAATATTGATATATCTAAAAACGTTTCAAAATCTACAGATGAGCTTTCGCCAGAATTTTTGGAAAAATTAGATTTCGTTATTACATTGTGTGCCGAAGAAGTTTGTCCATTTTTGCCATTAGAAGCTAAGCGTCTTCATTGGCCAATAAAAGATCCAGCTTCTGCACAGGAGGATAAAAAAGCCACTGCCTTTCGTTTGGCAAGAGATGAAATTAAAAATAAAATTGAATCTTTTCGAAGAGATGTTTTAAACGTTTTAAAGTAAAATTAACTTTTTTGAAAATGACGGAAGAATTAAATCCGAAGATTTTGTAATTAAAACTAAACCCTTGGATTTTTCTTAAATAACTTAGGATTTCTTATATTTTAAAAATAATTTTTCAACTGAAAAAATTAAAATAAATCCAAAAATAGAAGTCCAAATTACAGTCATGTCTTGTTGGGATTTAATCCAAACGAGGGCGCCAAGCACGATAACATCAAATACAATGGCAGTAATTAAAATGATCGAAGAGGCTTCAAGTTCTTTTCTTAAATGTCTTAGAACTCCCCAATGAATGGCAATGTCCATGACAATATAAAAAATTGCACCTAAGGATGCGATGCTAGAAAGGTCAAAGAGAACGGTCAGGATAATAGCCAAAACAATTGTATAAACTAAGGTGTGCATTTGTATATTTCCAGGCATCCCAAAATGACTGTGAGGAACGATATCCATATCTGTCAGCATGGCAAGCATTCTTGAGACAGCAAACACTGAGGCGATAACTCCAGAAATTGTGGCAGTGATTGCAAAGACAACTGTAATCCAAACCCCGAAATTACCAAAAGCAGGTCTTGAAGCTTCAGCGAGCACATAGTTTTTAGCACTGACAATCTCTTCAATACTTAAATTCCCAGCTACGGCTAAACAAGTTAAAAGATAAACAATCATACAAACAATGAGAGAGATAATGATAGCTCTTGAAACATTTTTTTTAGCTTCCTTAAGTTCGCCACCACTATTGGTTATAGTTGTGAATCCTTTAAACGCTAAGATACCAATAGCAACAGCGCCTAAAAAACTTAAACCACTGGTTTTTTGAGGCTCAACTGTGAAGCTTTGAAACTCAAAGCCAGATACCCAAAGACCACCTAAGGCCAAAAGCGCTAGGC
Source organism: uncultured Pseudobdellovibrionaceae bacterium (assembly GCA_963803705.1). Lineage (GTDB taxonomy): Bacteria > Bdellovibrionota > Bdellovibrionia > Bdellovibrionales > UBA1609 > JAMLIO01. Next base: position 165,906 of record CAWDNU010000003.1, read on the forward strand.
CACCTACTTTTATAAATGCCATAAAGTACGAAAATTTTTGAATAAATTTATTACTCATTAGATTTACGAAAAATGCAAAAATCAATAACCCAACACCTAAAGAAGGGACCAGAAACTGTTTGCTAAATCCAAGATCTAAAACTTGGGCAAGATAGCTACCAAAAGTTCTAGCAACTAAACTTTCGTTGATGACCATTGAAAAATACATTAATAAAGCGCAAGCACCAGTGATGGTTGAAGGGCCATAAGCTTTTTTTAGAATCATAGCTATACCACCTGATGATGGATATTTATTGCAAACAATTATATAACTGTAAGAGCTAAATCCGGCAATAATTCCAGAAATTAAAAATGCAATTGGAAACCAAGTCCCAGCAAGTTCAGCCACTTGACCTGTAAGTGCAAAAATACCAGCGCCAATCATGACTCCTGTGCCCATTGCTACTGCGCCACTTAAGCTTAGACTTCCTTTATTAATTTTCATTTATCAATCCTAAATTTATTAAGGGTTAATCGAGCTGTCTTCTAAGTGTTTTTTATCAAATTTAAAAATTATTTTGGGATCGAATTTTGTTTTATGTTTATCTTTGTCAGGACAATCCACATGAGCCATTAAATGACTGATGACATTCAACCTAGCCTCTTTTTTATTATCTGTTCGAACAATGTACCAAGGGGTGTTCTTATTGTGCGTACGAACAAACATTTCATCGCGAGCTTTGCTGTAATCCTTCCAAAGCTTTTGAGCAGATTGATCAATCGGGCTAATTTTCCATTGGGTGAGTGGACTGGATTTCCTATCTTCTAATCGTTCTTTTTGCTCTTCTTTTGAGATATCCAGATAGTACTTATAAATTTGAATTCCAGATCTAGTTAGTAGTTCTTCAAAAGGAACCACTGCATTCATAAAATTTTCATACTCAGTGTCTGTACAATATCCCATCACACGTTCAACGCCAGCCCTATTATACCAACTGCGATTCATGATCACCATTTCTTGTTTAGAAGGCAAATGGGCAACGTACCTTTGAAAATACCAAGAGTCCTGGTCTCGATCTGAGGGTTTTCCTAGGGCCACAACGCGAGTTTCACGTGGACTTAAGTGTTGAGTGATCCTTTTTATCACACCATCTTTACCGGCAGCATCTCGTCCTTCAAAAATAATCAGAATTTGAAGATTGTTACCTATAATGTGTTTTTGTAACTTTACCAATTCAATTTGAAGTAGCTTTAAGGAATGTTTATATCCTTCGTTTTTAAGGTCATGATTTTTTATCGTCATCTTCGTACACCAGCTTTTTCAACTTTATTTGAATTTAGTAAAAATTTTTAGTTGGATTGATTTTAACCTAGTAAGTGTATCCTAAGCCACCGCCCCAAGTGTCATAGGTCTCGTTGTAGTTAGCTACAAATGATAGATTTTTATTCTGTCTATATTCTAACTCGGTATAGAATCTTCGAATCGAGCTATATTCAAAGTTAAATTGAAGTTTATCTGTAAGTTGTATTTCGTTTGCAAATTCCAATTCATATTTTTTCTCATCCATTAGAGGCTGATATTTAAAATCGACACTTATACGAAGTGGTAAAATCCAAGTGAACCCAAGTGTAGGTGAGACGTCGTATTGACCTTGTTTGCCTTCAGTTCTGCCACCTACATATAAACTTAAAAATCTTGTGAATGTACGCGCAGCGTGAAATTCCCCTTCTAAGTCTTCATCGTAGTTACCAATCACATCATATTCGAACATATAGTAAGAGTTAAAAATTTTACCTTCTAAGCGAGAGTAATTGGATTGGGCAAGTAATTTACTACTTAAAAAGAATTGATCGGTATAATTAAATTCTTTTGAGTTCTTTCTTGCGATCTCAAGCTCTTTTGGTCCTGGGTTGTCTTCATAGCGAACAATTCGAGTCATGCCGTCCATCATATGGTAAAGAATGTGACAGTGAAAAAACCAGTCTTTTTCTTCATTGGCTTCAAACTCGATGACCACTGTGCTCAGTGGGGCAACATTTACTGTATGTTTTAACACAGACCACTTACCTTGATTGGTCATCACCCTAAAAAAATGTCCATGTAAATGCATTGGATGGTTCATCATAGTGGTGTTCTTCATTTCAAATCGAACACGTTCGCCTTTTTTAATTTTAATATAAGTTTCAGGTCCTAGAGGTCTGCCATTAATAGACCAGACGTAGTTTTCCATATTACCGTTCAAGGTGAAGGGTATAATCCTTAGCTTTTGATTTTTTTTGAGATCAATTGGCTCTTTGGCTTTAAGTAAACCATAGGTAAGTTCATAAAATAAATTGTCTTCAATTTTATTGTTTTCAATTGCTTTTATAGATTGATTCATAATTCGAAAACTATCTTCAGGATTCATTTTCATTGAGTCTGAGATCATAGAATTTGAAGACATTTCTTCATGACTCATATCTTTATTCATATCCATATGGTCGTGGGTTGTCTTGGACATCTTCATTTTAGAGTCCATCATGGGCATCAATTCACTCATTGTAGGTAATTCGTATTCATTTTTAAATTTATATTTCAGATCTTTGGGGATATCTTTAAATTCATTTTTATAAGTCATGAAAAACTCATTCCAAAATCCTGCTTTAGGCATCCCCATCATTGCACCCATAGTGACACCAATAGGATTTATGAATGGCATCTTGGGCGCCGAAATTTTATTTTTACCAGATCCTAGCCAAACCGAAGAGTAACCAGAGTTATCAAATGATGTAGCCCTTAACTCTAATTTTGAATCTTCTTTTAACTCAACTACTATGTCATAAGTTTCTGCAACACTTATAGGTAGGATTTTAACTGATACAGGTTCAACGGGAAGGCCGTCGGTTCCAATCACTGTCATTTTATCACCAGCAAATGTTAGTTTAAAAATACTTGAGGCCGAACCATTTATAATTCTAAGTTTTACTTTTTTATTATCTTTAGCGACTAATTTTTGTTTACTTTTATTATTAGATTTAGGTTTATTGAATTTAGAATTATATGATGGAAAGGAATCATTTAAGCTTGAGTCGTCAAAGAGATCAATAGACTGTTTGCCATTTGCTGTAAAAAAATCATATGCAATGTCTGCGTAATCCATGCCCCCCATTCGCTGTAAACTATTTCTAAATTTAACTCCAGCATTATTTGTTTTAAATGCTTTAAGCCAAGATTGAACAGTATCTTTTTTTAAATCGTAGTATTCGCCGTCTTTTTTAAGATTCTTATGAATATCTTTCCCAGTTTCTTTTGAAAGATCAGATAAAATAATAGTTCTTTCAGGTATAGAATCAGAATTTGTTTTTTCAGGTAAAATTTTAAAAGAGCCATACACACCATCCTGTTCTTGGAACATCACATGAGAGTGATACCAATAGGTCCCTGTTTGGTTGATCCTGAATTCGTAAATTTTTGTAGAATTTGGTTCTATTGGTAATGAATTAACAAAAGGAACTCCGTCTTGATCATTTTTAATTAAAATCCCATGCCAATGAATTAAAGTTGGTTTCGAAAGTTTGTTATTGACTGTTATCTTTGCGGTGTCCCCAAATTTGAAGGTCAATTCTGGCGCTGGAATTGTGCCATTAACAAGAACTCGGTTTTTAAAAACAATCCCACCAGTTTCATAACTTCCTTCTGTCAAAGTTAACTCATACTCGACTGTTGAACCAATGTCTGAAGCTCCAAAAGACAATAACGGACAGACAAGAATTAAAAGAAAAAAAGTTTTGCTATTAATAAATAATCTAAAAATGTTGTACATAAGATTTCTTAACATGAATTTACATTTGATTAAACTAAAACCTTATCAAATGTTTATGTTAATATAAATTGTGTAAATAATTACAAATATTAAATTGATTATTCTGATAGAAATTTCTATCAAGAGATCATAATTTCTATAGTTAAACAAAAAATATTCGACAATAAAAGTATTAAGCATATTGTGAATTTAATTCTAGATAAAGATCTTTTGATAATGTTGCAAATATCAACTGATTTTAACTTAAGAGTCAGCCTAATGCTGTAGACATAAAATACACTCTTTAATGGCTATGTAAGCGTTTTTTTGATGCATCTGCTTTGCTAATTCTTGGTCTGCATTGTTGGGTTAATATAATTTCGCACTTTTTTAAGAAAAAACATAACTACTTTATAATGGTTCTTGACAGTTCTAATGGGAGTATTAACCTTTGTTAAATATCTGTTTTACTCTTGGGGGTTGTATGAAGCAAAACTTTTTGATTTTTATTTTTTCTGTATTAGTTTCATCTGTAGCAAATGCTCAAATTAAATTTAACTCAATTATAAATGAAGCTGTCGGAAACAGTAACCTATCTTATCAGTTTGAGTTGGTTGATGAAAATACTTCGCAGCATATCACTGAAAATAACCTTGTAGAAACTCATACTAAAATATTACATTTTATTGTTTACGATGCTTCTTTAAATGAATTCAATCATGTTCATCCAAATTTTACAGGTACTGAATGGAGTGTTGAACTGAATCTACCTGTAAATGGAAATTACACGCTGTGGGCGCAGGGTCAAACTGCTGACGGAACCGAGTTTTCGGTCTCTAGAAATTTAATAATTTATAATGGTGCATCAGAGTGGCCAGTTATGAATTTGGTAGATAATAGGGTTGGAATAGATGGCAATACTAAATTAGAACTCACTTCAAAAAATATAAAAGCGGGACAAATGGTCATGCTTGATTTTAGTGTTTCGCACACAGATGGATCATTGCCAAATATGAGTCCTTATTTGGGTGCATTTGCCCATGTGATTGCCACAAAGCTTGGGGGTAATGAACTTATTCATGTTCATCCCATGGAAGGCAAAGTTCTAAACAGTGGAATTCTGCATTCGGTTTTTCCTGAATCAGGTGAATATCGTTTATGGATTCAGTTTATTGATAATGGAGAGCTTAAAACATTTTCATTGTCTGTAGATGTAAATTAGATTGTAAATAATTAAAAAAAATCTTTTTACAAAATTACTAGGATAGAAAGTTGCTTTCGTGTAAAATCGAATTTATTTAAAATATCAATTACATATAAGCGATAGCAAATGCAGAGAAGCTTTCTGAGATGAGTGGTATGAAAAGTTTGTGGGTTAAAGATGGGGAATGAGACATGCGCTGTACCTCTCATTCTGATCTTTGATGGAACAAAAGCTGGAAAACATAACATTCTACAGGATTTTAGAAAAATTTTTGGGAAATAGTATAAAATCTTGAGATCTGGCAACAGGTGTCACATGGATCAAATCTGATAATATCCAGTAGTCATTTCTCCCAATCATAACTTTTTTTAGTCAAACTTTGGTTAAAATTACTTAAATCATTTTGTCCTCGTTTCAGAAGCAAGATGCTTTCCTTTTTAAAAAACGCATAAGTTTCTTTAGCTCCCAAAGCCAATGTCATGCAAAAGGCCACTGCGATTACAGCGTCTATAATTTCTTTTATCATTTTGATTCTCCAATAAGTTTTGATTTAATTTTTTGTTTTTGAAGAATCGAGAGAATTAGAATGACATCTGAATTTATAACTTTTGAGGGGTGTCACAAGGGTGTCAAAAAGGCATCAAAAGAAGAAATACAGAGAAATTTGCTGAAATATTAGACTACGAAGTCTTGCTCAGATTGAATCTACTAAGTGTAGACAGTTATTTGTGTTTTTTGTTTTTGCTTTTTCTACTTTCTAAAAATGGCGGAGCGGACGGGACTCGAACCCGCGACCTCCGGCGTGACAGGCCAGCATTCTAACCAACTAAACTACCACTCCGCGTAAGCCATAAGTGTTATCCATTAATTTGACTTTAGTAAAGCTTAAAAATGTAAAATTCTGGGGGTTGCGTTAAATACCACATCATCAACTAGAGGGATGTCTAGCTAAAGGGCAGTTTGCTCTTTTCCTATCTGAAACATAAGTCATACTAGTAAGATGTCCTTTGCTAATAAAGTTCGCGAATTTTTCTACACCAAAGGTCCTGCTCGTATGCTTAGAGTCCTGACCAGACGCCTTTTCTTAGTATATATATTTGCTCAGTTTTTTTTGATTTTTGGAACTCCTTACATAGGCAATGATTTCAACTACGATGTTAAAGCTGGCAAACTGAAGTTTGCTCAACTGGTCACAGACCCTGCAGTTATAAAAGAGCAGCTTCGTCCTAAAACTGAAAAGAAATATTCAGGTAAAATGATCAAGTCTAGATATAGCATTTGCTACGTACATGGTTTTTCAGCTAGTCGAAAAGACCTTGAACCTGTGGTTTCTCGAGTTGCTAATCAACTGGATGCAAACTTGTTTTTTACCAGGTTGTCTGGACATGGTTACAAGCATCCAGATATTTTGAAAAAAGTAACTGCACAAAATTGGATTCAAGACACAATTGAGTGTTTAGAAGTAGCGGCTCGAACCGGTGATAAGGTCGTGCTTATGGGCACAAGCTTGGGTGCAGCTCTGGCAAGCCTGGTAGCTATCAACACAAACTACAAGATCCATTCATTGATTTTAGCCTCACCTTACTTTGGGATTAATGACCCTAAGGCAGATTTGCTGGCAGGATATTTAGGCGGATACATTGCTGATATATACTTTAAGGGGTATCGCAGCTTCAAACCCATTAATCCAGAGCAGGGTGAGTATTGGACAACCACCTATCCTGCATCTATTTTAAAACAGGTCATGATTGTCAACATGGCAATAAGGCAATCCGATTTTGCAAGACTCAATATGCCGGTGTTTATAGCGTATTCCACAAAAGATGAGGTCATAGATATAGGTAAAATTCTTGCTAAGTATGAAGACATTCAAACTCAAAAACGTCTAGACAAAGATCCCACATATTTGTCTCATGTCTTAGCTGGTGATATTGTAAATCCTCGGGGAAACGCTCAGTTACAGAAAAACATTTATAGTTTCATCAAAGCGAATTACTAATGAATTTAATTAACTTTTTAACTTTTGGTATCCTCTTTTTTTTTATAAATTCTTCTTGTAGTTTTAGGCAAAAAACTTACAGTGCTAATGATCGTATTAGACACTTTCAAAGTATCAAACTTCGAACTGATCAGCCTGTGGAAGTCCTTTGGACTAGAAACTTGATTCCCCGAATTCAAGCTAAAAATTCGAAAGATCTATTTTACACCCTAGGAGCAGTTCAAGCTCATTTAAGGCGTAACCAACTAGAAATGTATAGAAAGCTTTCGAAAGGAGCTGTCTCGGAAATGACGGGCCCCGTGGCCATAAAAATAGATAGATTCTTAAAGTCCATCGACTTCGAACATGCTGCAAAAGTTAGTATAAAGACAATGTCTAAAGACTCTTTAGATATTTTAAAGTGGTTAGCAAAAGGCATAAATGATTACATCTCCCAATCAAAATACAGATCTAAGGACCTACGTATAATGAATATCGTAGATAAGCCTTGGACAGTACTAGATCTAGTCCGGGTTTATAAGTTCACTTCGGTGGATGTCAACTGGATGGTGTTAGCCCAGCTTCTAGAGTTCAAAAGCACAAAATTTTTAGAAAAAGTCTGGTCGCTTAAAGTGAGTGAAAAAGATTTTTTTGATGAATTTTTAAAAGAGCACAACTTAAAGAATTATGAAAAATTAAAGGATTCAAAGTCTGACCCAATATCTAAAGCTCTTTTGGATATAAATATGCAAGATCACAGTCACACTATGGATCTATCTTTTTTGGATCAGCTGCAAAGCACTACAAAGGCTGGTAGTAACGCATTCGCAGTCAGTGGCTTAAACACAATCTCTAAATCTGCGATAATTTCTAACGACCCACATTTAGGTTTGGTGATCCCTAATATTTGGCTTTTTGTGGTTTTAGATTCTCCTGAATATCAGACTATGGGGTATGTGATTCCATCATTCCCGGTGCCTGTAATAGGGAGAAATCAAAACATAGGCTGGGGTGGTACAAATTTGTGGGGATTAAGCACTTTTCCGGTTCGTTTAACGGACGTGGAACAAACCCAGGTTGTTGAAACAAAAAAACCTCTAAAAGTGCGCTTTTGGCCAGATCAAGAAATTTCTACGTACAAATTGGGTGACTATCCTGTGTTTAAAGCTAGCGATTTTCCACAACTAGGATCAGAGGACATTGTTTTTAGGTGGCAAGGCTTTAAGCCTTCAAGCGAACTGCAAGCTTTTTTAGATGTAAATAGAGCAAAAAATTTTGACGAATTTCATCAAGCGTTTGAGTCTTACGGCGTCGCAGGTATGACGTTTGTATTTGGTGATAAACTTGGAAACATAGGTAAGCTTACAGCTTTAGCGCAACCCCAAGTTAAAAAGTTAAAGGTGCTTTATAACTCAGAAGATTTCTCAGAATCACTTCTTACATCTAAAACTTTACCATTGCAATACAATCCAAAATTAAATTTTTTAGTTAGTGCAAACGATTACACAAAGGGTTTGAAACAACCAATGTCTTTATTCCAAGCTCCTGATGACCGCAAAGAGCGAATGAGCTTTTTACTTAACTCGCAGACCAGCTTTAACTTAGAGTCAGTTAAAAGCCTTCATAAAGATGTTTTTTCCGCAACAGCACTCAGTTTAAAAAATAGCTTAGTTAGTTATTTAAAGCGCACAAATTGGATTAAAGATTCGCAAATGACAAATTTTAAAATCTTGGCAGCTTGGGATGGCAACTATTTTGTTGAATCTAAAGGTGCTTTGCTTTTCGAGGTTTTTTTGGCTGCGTGGTCAAAAGATATCTCGGACAACCTTGTGCTTAAAGATATAAAATCAAAATCTCTAAAAAACAAAGCATTCAACTTTCTAGTGAAAAATTTTAACTACAGAAAATTTTTAGAAAACTCACTAACTGAAACTAGTTTTTTTAATAAAAATAAATTTCAAAAGTATTTTACTCGTGCGGAATTTATATTAAATAAATATAAAAGTTGGGGTGAATTTCACCAACTTGATCTAAGACACCCTCTAGGCAACCTAAAAGTTTTTAAATATCACTACTCATACACTAAAGCACCATGGCCTGGCGGCAATGAAACACTGATGAAAGCGGCACATAAACTTTCAACAAGAACAGGCAAAGTGTCCTTCGGTGCCCAGGCTAGATGGATGACTGACCTTTCTTCAAATAACGAAAATTACATGGTGTATCTTGGCGGACAAGACGGCTTCATTGGCTCGGAGAATATGAATGATCTTACTCAGGTATGGAAAAATGGAAATTATTTGCGAGTTCCTTTTGACCGTGTAGAATTTAAAAAAATATCTGCTAATAATGGCCAATGATCAGATACCCCTTGTTGATACTTGCCTAGCTGAAACTTCATGGGCGAGCCCCATTTGTTATTTTGGTACAGACTTCCATTAAATACTCTTATTGAGCTTTGATCCAAATTCCATTTTGCATTTTTCGCTTTAAAACTATTTGAAAATAATAAAACATCTAAAAAAGACCAGCTTTTTCTAGGGTGGTAATATTGTGTTCCAACACAAGTAGTACATCCAACTAAATGTGACACTAAGAATTGCGGTTTAAGTTTTAAAAAGTAATTCTTTTTTTCTGCTTCGAAAGACGTGATGTTAAAATCTCCGCCTGCAACTACTAAGCTGTTTTTAGGTTTGCTTTTCATAAGATGGATAAGTTGTCGCAAAGCTTGTTTTCTAGCAGCAGTCGGCGTGCCCTGGGACGGAAAATGAACACCAAATATGTAGATGGGTGTCTTATCTGGTAGTTCTAATTGCACCTCAAGTATACCCCTTGTAGTGGGTATACGGCTTTCGGTAAGTTGGTCTTCAGGTTTAAATTTCAATATATTTAATTTAGGCTTAGACATAACGACAAGCTTTGTTAAAATAGCTACATCAATGCCACGGCGGTCCGGTCCTTCTAATAAGATTGCGGGATTTGGATAATGCTTTTTCAAATAGCCTTTTCTTAAAGATTCCACGACCGCTAAATTTTCAACCTCTTGCAAGATAAGAATATCAGGTCCTTTCCACTTATTACTTTTTAAAATGACGTCAGCTAAACGCTTCATTTTAGAATTTAAAGCGGTTTTGTTCCAATCAAGGGTTAGGCATTCTGACTGCCAGCTTCTGACCTTTAAACTCTTGCACTTTTTTTTGTGTAGTGGGCTTTTTGTCTTTTTTTTAATAGGCAAGTAGGTTTCATCATTTTTATTTGGGTCTTCTACTGTATCAAAAAGATTTTCAACATTGTAAGTCATCAAAGTGATTTTTGTTTTAGATTTTACTGGTTTTTCAGATTCATTCAAAAAAGCGTCAGAACTTTTGTAAAAGAAAAATATAATCAGTCCAAAACAAGCTAACATAATTAGAATTTTGCTTTCTTTTATAACCATCTAGAGTCCCGGTTAAGCCTTTAAAGGCTTGTAAAAATTTATTAGGTCAAAGATTAATGCTAAACAATGCACTGCATGGGTTCGATGTGGCTTAAAGCAAGTTATTTGACTTCAACGATCTTTAAGACCAGTTACTAACTGCTTAAAGCGGACTTTAGCAAAATGCTTTTATTTTAGGCGCAGTTCATCAAAAACAATTCAAACTGAAGAGGATCAATATTAAAAAAACAAGGATTTTTTAAATTAGAATAAAATTAAAGCAAAATTTTGTCAGGCTTGTGTCAAATCCTGCTGCGGGTCGAAATTTTTTTAAATTTTCCCTGGTGCTTTTGCAAATCGAAGTAGTATCGTCTTAGGCATTGAACATAAGAGGGGATATCAGTTTAAATGTTTTCAAGATCTACCTATTTCTTATTCTCGTTAGCTATTCTTTTTTCTGCTAATTCTGCATTAGCTCAACAGGCACCCGCTGTAAGTACAGTTTTAGATCAGTCGCCGGCACAAACTGATGAAAAATTCACGGTTGAATTACTAAACTACGAAGAGTACGGGTACAGCCAATCTAAAAAAACAGAAATTGGTGATCAGTTAAAATTGACCTCTAGATTCAGATATCAATTTAGTGATAGTGGCTGGGTATCAGCAGGTTTTTCAACACGTCCAGAGCAAAATCGATTTGCTAATAAGACGTCTCAGTTTGAGGTCAGGTCCGGATACAACTTTGATTCGTTTCGTTTGCAAATTGATCTAGAGCTAAACACCAGCGATAATGATGGCGGAATTACATTTGGCCCAGACTTAGATTCAGAAAACACTTTCTTACTTTATAACTTTGATGATAATTACCAACTGATTTTTTACCCCTTTAACTTCAATGGCGAAGTGGGTGTCGAATTTAATACTAATGACGTGACTAGAATTTATTTTATAGATGGCGCACCATCTGTTATTAACAATCCCCCGACAGAAAACGAACGTCTTGCAATGAAAACTATCCCAGGTTTCGAGCTAAGGTATAATGATTTCGATAATGATCATAAAGGCAAATCTTTTTATGCAGGCTTGGGAGTGGCCTCATATCTGTACCCTAACGATCCGGGATTCGACATAACAACTGCAGTAGGTGCGACCAATTGGTCCCGTCAGGAAGATATCGGTTACAAGTTTGGTGCGTTATTAACTGGGAAAAATAATTTTACCAGTTTGCAGTATGTAGGTCACACTAACGATCTCGAAACAGGTTCATTGCTTAAATCGGCAGCCTCATTATACACTTTAAACCGTGTAGGCCGCTTTATGTTTGAATTCGAGGGCACTGCTTCAGAAGGTGGCGCAAGGCCTTACAGACTAAATAGTTCTTTCAGCTGGTTTGAAACAAGCGGTACTCTTGGTGCCGATATCCGACAAAGGGTGTTTAGTGATACTGGAAATAATCCTCATAGCTGGGTCGGAGAGTGGGGATACGCTGGGTCCATTAAAGCGGGTATGGTCCAAGATGGTTATACGCCCTATCTTTCGTACAAATATTTTGATGAAAACTTTGTCTTTCGTGGACGCGAGTCAGCACATACTTTAAGAACTAATGACGAGTCAGAATCCCACGGTGGCTTACACAGTATTGGTGTTGGAGCTTATATTTACAAAGGTAATTTTATCATCAATCCACGTTTCGAATATTTGATTGCTAACAATGATGTTTTTTCTGACAGAAACGATATTACAGAAGAAAACATTGTTAACGGTTTTAGCAATCAAGATTTTTTTGTGTTTATCAACGTAGCTTACTTCTTTAATGAAAGAACTGGGCCCAGAACATTTAGATTATAAGACAGCTCAGGCGAGCACCTTAGTGCTAGCGAGCTAGGTAGGCGCAACAATAGTAGGCGAGAGGGCTATTTAAAGATTTAAAATCGATCGGGGGATCTTAAAATATGTTGGATAAATTTAAGTTTTTTCTGGAAAAAATCTTTAACATCAATTTGCATTCTGGATTTTTATTAACTTTGGCCTTTTCTTTAGTGTCAGGCTGTGACAGCAGCAGTCAAAGGGCTGATGGCGCAGAACCGTTTTCGTACACAAATTCCGAATACACCCAACTTATCGATGACATCTTGGCCCTACAGCAAGCTATCGGATCGGGGCACGTTTTAAGATCGAATCCCGAGCGCACTAAGACATATATTAATGCAGCAATTATTCAGGCCAGGTCAGGGTTATTTTTATTAGCTAAATCAGGAGAACGTACTTTAGAAGAAAAAAAGAAAGCTCATACAGCTTTTGTGAATTCAATTCGGCAGTACGAATCTTTTCATATTCTAGAAGTAGACCAAGAGCGTTTCGACAAAGTATTTAACCAAGTAAGGTTCTTAAAACATGAACTTGGAACAGAGCTTGGCATAGATCAAACTGAAGAGACATGGACTGTGTTCAACCATAACTTTAGTACTTCTGGCTTAGAACCTACTTTCACAACTTTAGGCTTCGAGAAGTCTGGAAAACCAAGCGACGAATCAAAATGGTTTACTAACTTTCAAACTGATTTACCTAAAGCAAGAGCCCAGGGCAGAGACGGTTCTTATGGTTGGATGATATCTAGACCATTTGATTTGACTGCTGTGGCTAACCCTAAATTTAGATATTTTGGTTCTTACCTAGTTGTGGCTCCAAATAACGTATTGCCATTGTCAGAAGTTATTAGGCAGGTTTTTAAAACTTATATTCTGTTAGATTATGAACCCGGAGACAATCCTGAAGACTACTCGGATGATCGAAAAATTTTAGTTAAGTACAACCTGGATGACTTACCCCTAGGAAGAGATTTTGACGACGCTTGGACACCATTTGCCGACCTAAGCCCATACAAACAAAACAATGTAGCTGTAGGTTTTCTTTTCGACACCAGAGGCATCAACTTTACTCAGTATTATTCTTGGACTGTCTTTGACTTTGAAATAAATGGTGCAGGCAAAATTCCTGATGATCCAGTTAAATATAAACAGGATTTTCAAGGAAGTGATTTGGGTCTGTTTAAAAGCTACTCATTAACTTTTCCCGGAAAAAATTGGTCCATATCAGACGAAATGGCCACAATGTTTTTTGAAGCTGATGTTGAAAATAAATCTGATAACATAGACACCTTTTTACTATCTCCGATATTGACCATTCCAAAGGCGATGGTTGCTCCGGAATTAAAGATTGAAGAGGCTTTTTTAAAGGATCACTTCCAAAGTCAAAATTTAGAGGACTATCAAATTTTGATCTCTAAAGATTATAAAGGCGGGCAATCGCCATCTGAAAATAATTGGGTTGTTCTTGATCGAGTTCAGAATAAGTTAAGTGAGTCAAAAAGATTTATAGGTATACAGCACACCTTTTCTTTGCTGGATTACCAGGGCGAAAGCATAGTGGTAGCTTTTAGATTTAAGTCTAAAGATAGAGATACCCAGAAGCATGTGCTAAATTGGGGAATAGAGTCTATCCAAATACTAGGCCAAGCAGCCGAGATCACTGTGGTCGATTATTTTTTACCTGAGTCCACAGATTTTCAAGTGGCTTTCATAGATTTTAAGAAGAAATCAGTTTTAGATTTTGAAACTAACTACATCGATAGCTCGCCAAGATGGCAAAAAAAAGATAATGGTTTTGTAATTTCTGGATTTACTGGATTGGGTAATCCTCCAGATTTAGGTCCCGCAAGATTAACCTTGCCCGAGATAAACTTAGTTGGAAAACAAGACACTCGTCTTCGTTTTGAACAAAAAGTATTTTTCTTTAGAGATAACAATGTATCCTCTGAAGTTGTGAAGGTTCAGATAAGGATTAAAGGCAGTCCAGATTGGAACACTCTTGAAATTCCGAAGGGAACTTTTAGAGACAAGATGCCTCGAGAGCCAGAGCTAAGTGACTGGATAAAGCTACCCGAACTGTATGATAACCAAATCATTGAGCTATCTTTTGCTTATCAAGCTAAAAACGGCAACGGTGGTACTGTTGAATGGACTTTCAGCTCTCTTGAAGTCGGGGCTAAATAAAAATGGAAGTCAGAAAAGGAAATAAAATTCTAACTTTATTTTTTAATATATGTCTGAAAAATGAGTTCTGTGGCACGAAAAATTGCGAACGCAATTTAAGTGCCTCTGCTTGTTTGAAATTTTTTAGGCTTATATTAAAAAATAAAGTTAGAATTTTATTTCCTTTTCTGACTTCCATTTTTATTTGCCCCTTTTTAATTCAGTGTAACGAGACTGACAAAACATCCAGTCAGCTTCAAAACCCTACTGTTCTTTCAACCGACCGTCGATTTGAATCATCTACAGAGATTGGAAACTTCGTAACCACGGCAATAAGGCGATCCCATGATCTAGATTTCGTGTTTTTGCCATCAAGTTTTTTTTCTAAAGATGACATAATAATGATCAAGCCTGGTATGACCGAGCAAGAGATTAATTTAGTGTTAGAGAAATTTCCAAGAGGCCCTAAAGATCAGCTCTTATTGGGTACGATGGAAGGCCGAGACATTAAAGAGTTTGTCTTAGAAAGAGTGCGTGAAACCTATGATGCAGAGCTTGAAGTTGCAGGCCTACATTATAGTATAGCTTTTCGAGGGGGTTTTCCTACAGCTGCGAATTTTAATATTGATGGACTATTTGCTTTAAATGACAGAGATTATTACAGAATCGCAATTAGTGATGACTTTTTTTTTGGCTCTGCTTTCCCAGGATATAAGTACAGAAATAACTTCAACTTTAACTTTAGAAGACAGCGTTATCCTCAGTCTGTCAGAGACAGCATTAAATCCTATCTGAACTCGGGTTTTAGTTTTCCTTATTGGGGTCAAAAAAGAGCATCGGTATATAAGACCCCCGCACCAGATGTAGGTTTTAAACAAATTTCCGAAATTCAAGGACCTTCACACACATCTCCGTTATTTGGTAAAACTGTAAGGACAAAAGGGGTTGTGACCGCTTTCGGAACTGCAGATTGGTATCCATTTGGTCAAGACGTCTACATTCAATCTAAAAATCCAGATGAAGACGATAAAACCTCTGAAGGTCTGCACGTTTATCTAACTTCAAATAGTGCAAATTTTGATTTGGGTGACGAGATCGAAATCACCGGGGTCGTTTACGAAGACATACGTCGAAACGGTATGGGACAAACAAGTTTACGTGATATTACCAAATATCAAATTATTTCAGATCCAAGCTTAACTAAGTTAGAAAAAAAGAAAAATATGCCCGAGGCAACCATCTTAGGGCAAGGCGGCCGGCAAGTCCCAACTACAAGAATTTCCACCTATGGTGGAAATCTTATGAGAAAGCTTCAACTTAATTTAGATGATGGAATTGATTTCTGGGAAAGCCTAGAAGGAATGCGTGTTGAACTTATTAATCCCAAAATTTTAGGATTTCGCGGCGGCAAAGAAGACCTAATTGAAGTCAGCGATAGATTTTATTTAAATTTGTACGTGGTAAGCGAAAATCAGTATTCTAAACAAAACGAGACCTATCGTAACGGTTTAATGATTGATTTTTTTGCGGATGATTTTAATCCTGAAATTGTAGTGATAACTACGAATCATTTATCTAATAATGCAGGTTTAGTTCCTAAGGATAAAAAAGCTGCCGAATTTGTTTTTAATGTCGGGGACGTAATAGAAGGCCGTGTTCAAGGCGTGATGACTTACCAAAAAAATGTTTTTGGTGGTGGTGAGTACGCCATTGTGTTGCCAGAAGCTCAAGAGGCTTTTGAAAAAAGACCCCATAGAAGAGAGTTCATTCCCGTTATTGAGCGGGGAATCACGCAATTAGAGTCTGTAGCTGACAACGAAATCACCATAGCCACAGCCAATTTAGAAAACTTAGCCGGCCATCAGCTAGATAGAATTAAAGTCTTTGCAGAATCTTTCGCTTATAATTTAAAATGTCCTGACATAATTAACTTAGTAGAAATACAAGATAATAACGGTATTTCACTTCGGGACGGGCAGCAGGCAGATGAAACCTTAAAAAAATTGCAAGGCATGATTCAATCCATGTGCTTAAATAGAGCCTATGATTTCGTAAATGTAGATCCTTTTTTGAACGCCGAGGGCGGACAACCAGGTGGAAATATTCGAACCTCACTGCTTTATAATACGAACAAATTATCTTACGAATTTAGGGAAGACGGTTCAATAGGTTCACAAGCTATTGTTTTAAAAAAAGGCCGTCTTAGTTCAAACCCAGGTCGGATCTTTCCAAACCACGAGGCATTTCGAAATAGCCGTAGAAGTGTTGTTACAGAATTTGATTTAAAAAACTCACCAGGCGAAAAGCTTTACATGATTGGCAATCATTTAAATTCAAAAATTGGAGACATCGATTTTTGGGGTGTAAATCAGCCTGCAAGAGCAAATTCTGATTTTCGCAGAGCCGCAATGGCTAATAAGATAAGTGATTTTATTAGATGGCTTGAAAAAGAAAACCCTAAAGCGAATATTGTAATCCTGGGTGATTTTAATGCTCTACCGGAAGAAGGTTCAATGGCACTACTGTCTGAAAGTGAAAGGCTTCTGAAAAATATGATTTTCACTGTGCCCGAAAATGAAAGATATACTACCAATTACAACGGAAGCAGCCAGCCACTGGACTACATATTTGTGAATAATAATATTTTTAACAAAAACGCAAAGGCTGAAATTCTGCATATTAATTCGGACTTTATGGGCCGTTTGTCTGATCATGATCCAGTGATTCTTAAAGCCACTTTTTAATTGAACCAACACTCACCTGATTACAACCAACCGATTGCACTAAAATATTCTGGCTCGAATAGTCTGATAAATGATCCAATAAATGGTCAGATAAATCGGCTACCCATCAAATGATGGCCTTTTTATCCACTTCCCAAAAGGAACCCTCGGGTGTGTCCTTCACCATGATACCCAATGAGGAAAGTTGGGCACGACATTCATCTGCTTTAGCAAAATCTTTCTGAGCCTTAGCCTCAGTTCTTTGGTTCATTAGGCTAGTCACTTTATTCTCATCAATATTCAGCCGCTTCATTAAAATTTTATCAACAGCAGTTAAAAATGTACTTGGTTCTTCAAGAAATAGACTTAGTAACTTTCCCTGTTTTAATATAAATATTTTGTAAGATTTTGCGATTTCAAAACGCTCATCGGTTTTACCTGATCCAGCGGGACATAAGTAATTAAACTGTCTTACTACATCAAAAACATGTGACATTGCCTTAGAGGTGTTAAAATCATCATTATATGCTTCACGCATTTGGGCTTCTGTAGACGTCAAAAGTTTATTAAACTCTTCCGGGGCTTTGAGTGAAGGTATTGGGTCCGCATCTTTTTTACTTAAAAAATATTCGGCATTTTTTAGCGATTCATATATACGCGCTAAGCCCGAAATTGAATTCATAATGGTTTTCTCGGAAAATTCTGTTTGAGATCTATAATGAGAAGACAGGACAAGATACTTAAAAATTTCAGGATGGTATTCCGTTAAAAAATCTTTCATAGTTCTAACATTGCCCAAAGACTTCGACATCTTGCTACCTGAAAATGTGAACATATTATTGTGCACCCAATAGTTAGCATAGTATTTGTTAGAACAGGCCTCAGCTTGGGCGATTTCATTTTCATGATGGGGAAAGGTTAGATCAAGCCCACCGCCATGGATATCAATAGTTTGTCCCAGGTGTTCAAAAATCATAGCAGTACATTCAATGTGCCAACCAGGGCGACCATCACCCCAAGGAGAAGGCCAAGAGATATCGTTTTCTTTTGCAGGCTTCCACAAAGTGAAGTCCAAAGGATTTTTTTTGTTGGGATCAGGTTCAACCCGAGACCCAGAAATCATATCTTCGGTTTTGCGATTGCTAAGCTTTCCGTAATCTTTAAAGCTAGCAATTGAGTAAAACACTTCACCATTTGTTTCGTAGGCCGAACCATTTTCTATAAGTTGTGAAATGATTTTAATAATAGCGTCAAGATTTTCAGTGACTCTTGGATTTAAGTCATGTGGCTTTAATTTTAGTGCATTAAAGTCATCCCAAAAAGCTTGGATGTAGGTCTCGATAATTTCTTTGAAGTCCCTGCTTTCGTCTTGGCTACGCTTTAAAATTTTGTCATCTATATCAGTGAAGTTGTAGGCGTAGGTTACTTTATAGTTTAGTTCTTCAAGCCAGTTTCTTAAAAAATTATAAAATACGGCACCCCTAAAATTGCCTACGTGCAAGTAATCGTAAACTGTAGGACCACAACAATACATTTTTACTTCGTTGGGAGTAATTGATTCGAAAAGCTCTTTCTTGCCGGACAGTGTATTGAAAATAAAAAGTTCACTCATAAGATTTACCTGCAGTATATTTTTTTTAAATTAACCCCAAGAGGTTTGTATGTCGACTCATAAAATGCACCGTGTAGCTATCAATTCTTACAATACGGCTTACGCAAAGTATTCTAATTTTAAAGTCGGAGCATCCGTGTTGGCTGGTGATCAAGTGTTTGGGGGTTGTAATATAGAAAATGCAAGCTTCGGTGCAACCGTGTGTGCCGAGCGAGTGGCAATATGGAAGGCTGTTTCTGAATTAGGGCCAAGTATAAAAATAGATAAATTATGTTTAGTTACTAAAGCAGGTGATTTTCCCTGCGGGCTTTGTCTACAGGTAATGTCAGAGTTTATGGCCAGCCCCAAGTCTGAAGTTTTTATATGCTCAGAGCAGGAGGTGAAGTCGGTTTGCCTATTTGAACAGCTAATGCCTTTTCGTTTTAAACTCTGACCACTTGAGTAGCATAAAAATCAATTCTTTTCCTTTCCATAAATATTGCTTATGAAGCAAGGCGCAAATTCGCTTAGATTGGTCGTTTAAAGGCCTAGCCATAAATATTTCTTTGCTATCAAAAGATTATCTTTGTACGATTTTAGTTCGGCTAGATTTAGGGCTAGCCTAGGGGACTTAAAAGCTAATCACATAATTACCTTTTTATAGTTTAGTTAGTTTTTAAAATTGTGAATGATCAAATTGGGGGATGATTTGATATTTAATTCAGGATTCAAGCTATTAAGCATTTTTTGTTTTTTTTCCATAGTCTTACTATCAACTTTCGGATTTGCTCAGACAGACCCGAACGATCCAACTTCGCCTAACTATCGTGGAAAAAGCAAGACCTATCAAAAAAAATACTTCGCATCTTTTGGGGCTACAGTGGGGCAAGGCTTCGATGAATTCTCAGAGGCTTTTGGTGTCTACAGTTTTTCGGGCAGCTATGCTTTGGATAAATCCTCAATCACTACAAATATTGAATATTCGAATCCATTAGATGGTGACACGGCAGATGTGGCCCCGTGGAGATTTGAAGATGTTGAATTTGTTTGGAATGCGCCTTCACTTAAGCCGATTATTTTAGGTGGCAAGACAGTAACGTTTTCACCTCGGGTGATTTACAGAGCACCAGTTTCTGATACAGCTAGAAATGCGTTTAGCTATGGTACCCTAATCGGAACTTTAATCGGCTCTTTAAGTGAGGGACGGTTTACCTTTATTGTATCACCATCAATAAATTTAAGTTATCACGAGTTCGATACAGCAAATAAAGCTGGTACAATCAAAAATATACCTTTAGCTGGCTCAATTGCAGCAACAGTTAGGGTCACATTGGTTAAAAACTTGTTTTTAACAGGGTCTGCATTTTTCTATAACGGTTGGGATTATGATTTCAATCAGATACCAGTTAACGGTGCATCTTCAAATATTTATTACCAAGTAAATCCTAAGTTAGGTTTAACGGCCTATGTGAGTTGGCGTGACCGTGTTCTAACAAATAATTCATTGTTTGATGACGAGACATCTAATATGGGTTTGGGATTTATAACAAATTTTTAGATTGAGTTTTTAATTACATATTAATTAAATAGGGGTGGGGATATGAAAAAGATGAATTTAGTTTTTAAACTAGCTACAACAAGTTTAATTGCTCTTAGCGCCGCATGCGTTAAGCAGCATCCTGTAGATAGCAGCCTGAACGACAGAGCCAGAATTCAAAACGGTGAATTAGTTGACATCTCTTCCTTAAAAGCGACCTACGTGGTTTCAACAAACAGTGTTGAAACCGCTTTGCCGTCTTCAACGGATCGACCCGAGTTGAACTATTTCGATATCGAATCTTCTAATTACAAAGCTCAGACATCCGGGGATCCAGAACCTTCTGGTATGTCAGTTGTTGATCAAGTGGTTGTGAACAAAGGTGTAGATGAAATTCGTTTTTTAGACAAAGTAGGCTTTGAAACTAACGCCCCTTTACTTAAAAATAATGTGGCCAAAGTGGATTTTTTAGGTAAGCCAAATAAAACTTATGACATTAAGTACAAGTTAACACCTTCGAATTTAGTCATGATGAAAATAGTAGATGAAGATGAGATCACTCACCACGAAAGGCCTTATGCAGATAATTTAGGTCAGGGTAAGTATGCAGTGCCGTTAGGTGGCTACCCTATCGACACTTTGAGAAGAAAAAGGGCACTTAACGACGACGATGATGTTACAAACCGATACCAGTATGTGACCGCAAAACTTAGATTCAACGAAGATGGTTCGTTAGATCTATCGTGTAAATCTTGCGCTAATTTTATAGATCTTGACCCTGACGATCAGGGATTTCAAAAATTTATTGTAGTCACTGATAAAAAGGATGTTTATCCGGCTAGTTATTTTACCGGGGAATGGTACTTTTCTGAAGGAGTGGTAAATACTAAGCCTGGTAGTGAAACTGCTATTGGATTTATTAGTGGATCTTTCGATGCTGACTTTAGAAATGCTTCTAAAATTAAATTTTTTAGAACACCAAATGCAATCAAAGGTTACAATATAGCCATCGATGAAGAACTTAAAGATGATGATAGCCTAAATCTTAGTCCTGTGATTTCAATACCTGCCGAAGGCAAAAACTATCAGCTGGCTGAAACAGGTTTGTTTAGACAGTTACAAGAAGTAGAGGTGCCAAATATTTCAGTTGAGGCAGCCCCTTACCTAAAATTTCATTTTGAAGGCCTTTCGACCGTACAAACCATTATTGAAAGCAAGTTTTCTGTTCTTGGCACAATAGGTACGACCAGTGCAGGGCTACTTAAAGAGGTTATGTTCGGTGAAGATAGTTTTTCGTTAACATTTGAAGATGTAACTAATGGTAGACGTTTACGCTATTCATTTTTAAAAGTTAAGCCTAGAAACTATCAGCCAAGACGACATTACAAAGAGGATCGTGAAATTTTTGGTTATTTTCCCACCGTCAGAACTCGTTTAAAACGGCCTGCTGAAGACTACAGGGAAGAGGATTTCGAAAAGAATATTTTAATTCAAAGGCATAACCCTAATGAGGATGTAGTGTTCTATTTTTCAGACCTTACGCCCAAAGACAATAACGGAAAGTGCAGACCATTAGGTGATGACTCCCTAGGTCCACTTTTAGATTCAAAAGGCAATATTAACTACAGGGAAATTGGCCGGCGTTCAATTAAATATTGGGATGCCGCTTTTAAATTAGCAGGTGCCCCGAAAGGTGTAATTCTAAATGAAGTGAATGAAGATGGCGTGTGCTTTGATGCACCACTAGGGGACTTACAGTTCAACTCTATCAATATGCTAGACACCATTCAGTCTACAAACTTACTAGGTGTAGGCCCCTCGTTAGTCGATCCTTACACAGGCGAAGTGATTAATACGACGATGAATGTGCATATAGCTCCATTTAGATCAATTGTTAGTAGCGAAGTTAGAAAATACTTAAGTAGCCGTCTGGGACTATTTGAAGATCGCTCTAATAGAATTTCAAATACAATTACCAATAGCAGTACAATCTTAGGACAAACTATTGATACCTATGATGGAATTAAAGAAAGCTTAATTAATTTAATCCCTGTAAATCTAAGGCGCTATGTCGCAGAACTTTATCACTTTGGTCGCTATGATGCGAATAGGGACCTAAGCCGTTTAGCAAAGTACGGCGCTATCAATAGCAACCAGCTTTTTGATTTCTACAATGACTATAACGATTTTCAGACCAATTCTAGAGAAGTAAGTTTAGTCCAACTAATAAGCGATAAAGTTCTTCAGACTGAACAGCTGGTTGTGGGCGAGCAGTACTCACGTGGAAAAATCAACACATTGGACGAGTATAAAAACCGTTTGAGATTGATAGAAAAATATAGACCAGACTTCTACAGATCAAGAATGGTGACTGAAGATATCTCTGCACTTACTAGCGTAAATAGTATGGATGCAGATATCAAAGAAAAATGTGATGAAGTCCGAGATTTTGTTGATCGAAAAATTGCCGAGGCAGGTCCCGGGCAAACACCTACTGTGACTTCGCGAGAAGAAAATCCGATTGTTAAGTCCTGTATGAATAAAATAATACCTTACAAAATTTTAGCTACAGTTGTTCATGAGATGGGTCATAACCTGGGTCTAAGACATAACTTTTACGGTTCTGCAGACCCTAAGAACTTTTTTACTACAGGTGAAATCAAGAATTTGTATGATGTAACAATTGCGTCTGAGGACAAGTTACCGCAAAGCTCGACCTCGATGGAATACATTCCTTCTGATAAAGACCGGTTATACTTTCCGGGTCACTACGATATAGCAGCTATTCGTTATGGTTATGCTAACGAAGTCGAACTTGCATCGAATGATCGACCAAATTTAGCGAAAAACGTTGTTCCATTAACTGGTAATCAACAAGCCACTCAATCTGGACCTGAGGGGAGCATTGTCAGTAACCAATCCGAGTTTGGGGCCATTCGAAATTACAAGTACTGCACAGATCACCAAGCAACTTTGGATTTTGATCCTATGTGCCAGAGGCATGATTTTGGCACAACACCTGGCGAAGTCGTCAAGGGTTTGATCAACGAATATTACGAAGACCTAGTGGTGTATGGTACAAGATACGACCGGGCTGGTTTAAGTACCGGCATGCGACGAGTTGGAAATCTTTCTCGTCTAAAAAGATTTTACGACGAGTGGAGATACAAGCTTGCTGATAAATTAGGTGTAGGTAACGAGTATTTAGATAAGTATGATCCAGCAAGTTACAGGAAGTTACTGGTTAGTTTAGCTAACGACACTTCGTTTAACGGAAGAGAGTACTTAGCAGTTAGGACTCAAATTTTCGATTTTTTAAATGACGTTACATTCTTAAATAACAAGTACTGTATGACCTTTGATCCAATCACCGATCAGCCCTTTATGTTAGAGCTTGAAAAAGCAAGAATTCAAGTCAGAAGCAAAGCACCTGACGCTATTATAGCTAGTTGTGAAGACAGCCAAGGCTTGGTTCAGGATTACATTGAAAGTCGTGGGCTTATATATTTAGGTGATGTTGGATTTTCTTTGAATGATTATAAATATAAGGTGGACGGCAAAGAAGCCTTTGAGGATGCTTTAGATGTAACCGGCACCTTCAATGAGCGTTTGTTTGCAACAGTCTTTTTAACAGAAAGAAGCCAAAGAGTTCCTGGTTTATTACAGCGTATTCAACCAAGCATGATGGACGAGCCAGATCTTTATCAAAACTTCGAAAGTTTAGTTTTAAGACGAGTCTTAGGTGGAGCAAATATTGGTAAATCTGTTTCGTTGCTAGGACAAAGTGATCCAGCGCTTTCAACTCGAGTTCCAGCAGGGTTAAAGCCTATGGTTGATCAGTTTACCTCGATTCCTGAAGACGCAGTAATTTTAGTAGATAAGTTTGATGCAGAAGGACCCTTACTAAACTTAATGATGAGCCTTCTAGAGCAAGGTGCTAAGAATCCATTTGTCGATTCTTCAGCTAGATCAACTAAGTACGGACGATTTATTGATAACTTATCCCAGGCTGATATCGACAGTCTAAGGGAGCAAGGCGGGGTAGCTATACCTGTCTCTTCTGGACAGTACTTGATTATCCGAGAAGAAAATACTGTATCTATGCAACTAGCTGATCAGTACTTTCAACTGTCACAAAAAGTTGGCTTTGGATTCTTTATTCAAGAGCAAACTCCGCCTGAAAAAGCAGACCTAGCTTCTGTAGTCTCTTTAAAAATGGAAGATGTAATTTCAGACTTACCAGATACTGCTGGAAATTTAACGGCAGAAGACTATCTTGCATTTGCCGCTGAATTTGAAAGAGTTTTTGATATGGAAAGTGAAAGTGTCGGGTATTTCGAAATAGGATTGGCAGGGGCTTTGACTACTGGTGAATTAGGTCCATACAATTTGTTTTTCAAAAGCTTAGTTGATCAAATCAATGCTAGGGTTGCTGCTGGTATTGACGCTTCTGATCTGCAGGCTGAGTTGCAAAACAGAATCAACCAAGTAAATGCAGATGTGCCAAGATTTTTTGCTGTAGCAGAGCAAGCTTTACAGCAACAGTTTGGACCAGACTACAAAACAGTTATTCCGCTAAAAGCCGAAATGCAGCAAAAACTAGCACAGGCAATTCTGCCTTCGATTGACGCTTTGTTTGAAAGCTTTGCATTAACATTAAGGGACTATGAACTAAATCAAGAAGAATATATGGCGCACTTCAGAGTGATCCAGGGTATTTTAATGGGCCAAAATGGAGCAGAGCTTGGGGCTCAGCTTGCTCAGTCTGCACTTACACGGATGGATATAGTCTCTGGGCGCACAAGCACGCCTGTACAAAGATTTATGCAAAGAAATTTTCCTGATACATTCGTAGACAGTATGCGCATTGATAATCCCTTACTTAAGCGAAAAGGAAATTTTATGGAAGGAAGGTCGTTATTTGATAACCAAATGATTAAGCAAAGTAGCGCTTTTGGTGCAGTGCCTGCGGATTTTAGATTCGCAGACTAGTAAAAATTTAATTAGGTTTTTGTTGTGTTAATAAAAATCATCGGTTAAATCTTTTGAAGCTCAGGTTTAAAAAGCGACTTTAAGCAACCACAACTCTTTTTTGCTTGTGGACGTGCGACGATAAGGTGCTTAAGCACTTGGGCTTTTTGTTTTTAGTGAAATAGTACAGAAGACTTAAAACCTAAACTCGATCGTTAACTTAAATTTTGAATTCTAACGTCCAGAGGCTTTCAATGAGATACATATTTTTGACCGCTTTGCACTTAAGTTTATTTATTGGTGTCAGCCTGCAGGCTAAGCCTGATCTTGAGGTTTCTCTTTTAGCCTTAAAAAAGATATTATATGTTAATCCATACATCGAGCCTGCAGACGAAAGAGATGCTAAAAAAAAGTTTACGGATTTGGTTGCCGATTATCTAAATCCCGGTATCTTCACCATTTTTGATGATTCTACGGGTAGCTCATTGACTCATTTTTCTTATACAACAAACACATGCGATGTTTTCAACGAAGAAGCTACTTTTTCAGTTTATAATTGTGAATATACGACTGGTTACTCAAAAGCCGTAAAAGTTGATGAACTTGGTAAAGTGGAACTTGATTTGGGTCTTTTGAATTCCAGTGGAATCAGTATTTTGTACGACCTAAAGCTTAAGTCCGACGACAGTGCCGCAGAGTTTTCAAATACGGCTTATTATATATTTTAAGTCTACCTTCTAAATTTGTGAAACATCTTCAAATACTTAAAAACCCAGTCGGGTTTATTTTTTTGCTTCCATGCGCTTGCGGCAAATTTGTTAGCCTCGCTAAGGCCTGGGTAGGGGTGAGTGGTGGACATAATTTGATTTAAGCCGTAGTTATTTTTCATAGCAGAAACAAATTCCATTAGCATATCACTTGCACTTGGCGAAACTATTGTCGCCCCCAAAATTTTGTCACTCCCTTTTTTAGTCAAAACTTTTACAAAGCCTTCGGTTTCTGATTCAGCCACTGCACGGTCATTTTTTTCTAAATTGTAAATAGTTGCTTCATATTCAACCTGGTCCTCCTTTGCTTTTTGTTCAGTTAACCCAACAGTTGCTACTTCTGGATCTGTGAACGTAGCCCAAGGGACTACA
This sequence comes from uncultured Pseudobdellovibrionaceae bacterium, assembly GCA_963803705.1. Classification (GTDB taxonomy): domain Bacteria; phylum Bdellovibrionota; class Bdellovibrionia; order Bdellovibrionales; family UBA1609; genus JAMLIO01. The sequence goes on from CAWDNU010000003.1 coordinate 192,256, forward strand.
GAGTAATCAACTTTAAACTTTTTGAAGGGTTGAAACAAACTATTGATTGATGCAAACCAAGCCTGGTGGGAAGCCATATGGGTGAACTGATATGGTCCTGCTACATCTCCGCAAGCAAAGATATTTTTATATTTTGTAGTTCTTAAATACTTATCAACCTTCAATGTTTTCTGAGGCTCAAGTTCAAGCCCCAGGTCCTCTAGCCCCATGTTCTCGGTGTTTGCTTTACGTCCTAAAGCAAGTAAAACCATATCAAACTCGATACTTTCTGTTTGGCCGTCGGCGGTCTCAATAACTAAAAATTGCTTTTCGTCTTTCTTATAAAAACTTTTAGCTTTGCAGCTTGTATAAAGTTTTATACCTTCGCTACGAAACTTTGCTTCTATGACTTTTGAAACCTCTTCGTCCTCTTTGGTCATTAACCTAGGTGCTAATTCAATCTGTGAAACATCAGAACCAAATCTGGCAAAGCATTGAGCCAATTCGCAGCCAATTGCACCGCCACCTAGAACAATAAACTTTTTAGGCAAAGATTTTAACTTCCACAAAGTATCAGATGTTACAAAATTAATGTCGTCCAACCCCTCAAAGGGTGGAATCACAGGCCTTGCCCCAGATGCTATCACTATATTCTTTGTGGTCAAAACCTTGCCGTTGACTTCAACTTGCCACGGGGACTTTATTTTGGCCTCACCTTTAAAACATTCGACCCCTAAGCTTTCATAACGCTCAACAGAGTCATGGGGTTCAATTTTTTTTATAACACTGTGAACTCGGTTCATAATATCTTTAAAATCAAACTCTATATCAACTTTCTTTAAACCATATTTCTCAGCGTTTTTTGCCATTCCAAAAATCTTAGCGGATTTGATCAAAGCTTTACTTGGTACACAACCGGTATTTAAACAGTCGCCACCCATCTGATGCTTTTCAATCAAAGCTACTTTAGCTTTTAAAAGTGAAGTGATATATGAGGTCACAAGCCCTGCGCTTCCTGCGCCGATCACCACAGAATTGTATTCAAATTTTTTAGGCTTTGAAAATTTCATCGGGTAGCTCCAGCGGTAAAAAAGTTAGTATCAGTCTAATAGTTAAGACGGTCTAAGGACAAATTATTAATTAGGGGTATAGAATAGCCTTGCTATTCATTAATTGAATAGATCGAAGGTAAAGGCCACGATGAAGGGTCAGTTATTAGTGATCTGAATATTTTTCTTACGGTTAATAAAACCAATGACTTTCTTAATAGCCAGTGGAAACAACCCTAAAAGTACAAAAGATAAAATGAGAGCTGGTGATACTATATCTTTGGAAGACTCTATCTCAGAAATCTGAGTGCCAGCGTTGACGTAGATTGCAGTTCCAGGAAGCATCGCAATTTGACTGACCCAATAGTATGTCCAAAATCTTATTGGAGTTAATCCCATTAATAGATTAACCAAAAAAAAAGGAAAAATGGGCATTAACCGCAAGGTAAAAAGGTAATATGCACCTTCCTTTTTTACCCCCTGATTAATTCGTTCGATTTTAGATCCAAAATTATTTTGGACCCAGTCTTTTAAAAAATAGCGAGTAGCTATGAAAGCAAGACCGGCGCCTATAGTGCTTGCAAATGAAGAAAGTAGGGTCCCAAGGCCAAAGCCAAAAATTAGCCCAGATGCTAATGTCAAAATAGCTGCTCCTGGTAAACTTAGAGCAGTGCTTGCAACATAGATTATAAAAAATCCTGAGCAGGCAAGGATTAAGTTGTTATTAGCCCAGGCTTTTAGTGCTTCATTATTTTGCTTTAAAGACTCAAAAGTAAGGTACTTATGGCCACCGAAATAGAAAAAAATGAAGAAAACAGTTAATATGAGGGCTAGAAGGCCCAATTTCTTACAATTTTTTGAACTCATTGCTAATCCTTATAGTGACCTGGGCTTAAAACTGTTTTATGAAAGTCCGTATCAGTTAGAGCTAGTATAGTTTAAATTGAAGCGAAGTTGGTATTCAAAACGTTTTTACTCGCTGAGACAAACGTAATGAAAATCACTTGTATTAAACTTTGACTCAGTTTAATGTCTTCTAAACTAGTTTAATAAGTGTTAAACTCAAGTATTAACAAAATTCAATCGCATGTAGTTGTTAACATTAAATTTAAAGGTAAATAATGAAAACGGTATCAGCACAGTCATTTGGCTCTCAATCAAAAGCCTCTATGCCTGATGTTACAAGCGCGCAAAAGTCTAACTTTCAAATTCCACTAGACTGGGTTGGTATGGGCGAGGTTGAAACTGCTCTTCTACACGATTCGGGCGACGGCCTTTTTCTGTTACCTGCGAAAGCAAATATTTATGTAAATCTTGTTGATCCAAATGCGAAGGGCATTCACATGTCTAGGATTTATCTGTTAGCGACTCAAGAGTTGGAAAAAAATAATGTAACTTCAAAAAGCATCCGGACTCTTTTAGAAAAAATGGTCTCAAGCCAAGATGGGCAAAGTAGTCAAGCTAGAATTAATTTGAATTTTGAATTTCCCGTTAAAAGAAAAGCTTTGATGAGCGACTTGGAAGGACTAAGGCATTATCCGATTTGCTTGGACTGGGAGTTGGACAAAGATGGGAATGTAACTCAAATTCTACAGTTGGAAGTCATATACTCAAGCACTTGTCCATGTTCTGCAGCTTTAGCTAGGCAGCTGATAAAAAACAAATGGATTACAGATTTTAAATCATCCGAGTCTGTTTCTGTCGAAGAGGTTGCTAACTGGTTAGAGCAAGAGAAGTCAATAGTTGCCACCCCACACGCGCAACGAAGTAGAGCTATTGTTAGATTAAAAATTGGCAACTCACAGGATATTGATTACATAAAATTTATCGATATTTTGGAAACAACTTTAAAGACACCAGTTCAAACTGCGGTTAAACGTGAAGACGAACAAGAGTTTGCACGGTTAAACGGCTCTCACTTGATGTTTTGTGAAGATGCCGCCAGAGAGATTTACTCAGCTTTAAAAATGAACGATAGCATTGAAGACTTTTGGTTAAGAGTAGAGCATTTGGAGAGTTTACATTCTCACAATGCCGTAAGTGAAACGTCTAAATATGGGCGAAAAATTTAAAAATTATGATAAAAAATCAAGGAGAGGTTATGCAAAGTTTATATAAAGATTTACCAGTTGGAAGTAACAACCTAGCCGACGACGGCGTACCGTCCCTGATCAGGGGCGAGCAAAATCCCAAGGAAGAGTTAGTTACACGAGAAAGGCTTGATTCTAAAGCTTTCAAAAGAATGATTAGAGACATGAGTTTGAAAGTTACCAAGCAAAGGTTAGCAATTTTGGAAGCCCTAAATATGGGGCAAGCACACGTTACAGCTCAGGAAGTTTATGAGATCGTAAATATCAAACATCCAGAAATTGGTTTTGCTACAGTCTATCGTTTTTTGCGAAAACTGACTGACAATAAGTATGTAACTGAAGTTCGAATGGGTGGCATGCCAGCAAGGTACGAACTCTCACCCAACAATCATCACGATCACATTACTTGCATAGGTTGCGGTAAGATCGTTGAATTTCAAAATGATCAAATTGAAAGGTTGCAGATAGAGGTTGCCCAGAAACACGAATTTATTTTAACCAGCCACGTCTTAGAGTTATACGGTGTGTGCGGTAATTCAAGCTGTCGCTCCAAGCACGCAAAGTAGTAAATGAATAATTACATTCGTGTGAAAGGTGCCAGCGAGCATAATTTGAAAAATGTTTCCGTGGATATACCTAAAAACAGTTTAGTAGTGATTACTGGTCTTAGCGGAAGCGGGAAATCTTCTCTTGCTTTCGACACTATATATGCCGAGGGTCAACGCCGTTTCCTAGAAGGTCTGTCAAGCTTTTCTAGGCAGTATATGGTGCAATTTAAAAAGCCACAGGTTGAGTCTATTCAGGGTTTAACGCCTGCTATCGCCATTGAACAAAAAACCACCAATACCAGTCCAAGATCCACAGTAGGTACTATTACCGGAATCTACGATTTTTTGCGTCTGCTTTTCGCTCGGGTGGGCGTAGCCAAGTGTCCAAAACACGGGGTAGATGTTAAGTCTTCGGATACAGAAACAGTTTTGGGTCTGCTTTTATCTTCTTATATCGGTAAAAAAATTCAAATCTTAGCTCCGGTCGCAAGTCAAAAAAAGGGTGAATTTCAAAAAGAACTTCGGTACTGGGAGTCTAAGGGCTTTTTGCGTGCTCGTATTGACGGGAAGTGGGTGGAACTTGCTGAAGTAATCAAGTTAGCAAAAACCAAACCACATGACATTGAGGTGTTAGTAGACCAGCTGCCTGTTCAGGAAAAGTTTAGTCACAGAATAAAAAGTAGTTTAAACCGAGCTTTCGATATTGCATCCGGATTGGTTACTGTGGTTTTTTTAGACTCTGACGAAAAGAAACTATTTTCTTTAGATGCCTCTTGCCCAGAGTGCGGTTATAGTTTTCCAGATTTAGATCCCAACCATTTTAGTTTCAACAATCCAAGAGGCTCTTGTGAAGAGTGTAAAGGCCTTGGCACAACTGATATTCAAGAAGAGTCGGTGCTGCTTGATGGTTATGATGGGCAGAAGTCGAGTGTTTCAAAATTTAAGTATGTAGGTAATGAGTCAGCTAAAGGTGATCATTCGGACGAAGACAACGAAATACCTAATCACCTAAGGCCTTGTAAGGCTTGCGAGGGAACTCGACTTAATATGAAAGCTTTGAATGTTTTCATCTTTGAGAAAAATATATCCGAACTTTCACACATGTCGTTGTCTAAACTTAGAAGTTTTTTTGGTGATTTAATGTTACAGGGCCGAGACAAAGAGGTTGGCGATAAAATAATCTTACAGATTCTAAGTCGTCTTACTTACATAGATAATATAGGAGCTGGATACTTATCGCTATCTAGAACGTCTTCAACCTTATCAGGTGGCGAAAGTCAGCGGATACGCTTGGCCACACAGTTGGGAGCATCGATGGTCGGTGTGCTTTATGTCCTAGACGAGCCTTCGATAGGCCTTCATCCCAGGGACCACCATAAGCTTCTTAGTCATTTAAACGAGATTAAAGACCGAGGAAACACTATTATTGTGGTAGAGCATGATGAAGAGACAATGCAGAGCGCAGATTTTATTGTAGATATCGGGCCTCGTGCCGGCGAGTATGGTGGCGTAATTCAAGCCACTGGCGATCTTGAAAGTATCAAAAGTAATCCTGACAGTTTAACCGGGCAGTACCTGAGCCACGTAAAAAATATTCCTTTTCCCCAAGTGAGAAGGTCTAAAGCTAAATCTGAATTGCATTTGAAAAAAGCGAGCGGTCATAATTTAAAAGACGTTGACGCATATTTTCCGTTGGGACATCTAATCGGAATCTCTGGGATTTCGGGCAGTGGTAAGAGCACTTTAATTATCGACACTTTATATCCGGCTTTAAGCCAGAGCGTTTACGGTTTCAACAAATATTCCGAGCCTTTCGAATCCTTAACTGGTTATGAAGATATCGACAAAGTTATACGAATTAATCAAAACCCGATTGGCAGAACTCCGCGTTCAACACCCGCAACTTATGTTGGGCTATTTCCATTAATTAGAGATTTATACGCTAGGCTTCCTGATGCAAAGGTTCGCGGATTTAAACCTGGACACTTTAGTTTTAATGTTAAGGGCGGTCGCTGCGAGACTTGTAAGGGGCATGGTCAGGCTAAAATAGAAATGCATTTCCTAACTGATGTTTACGTGCCTTGTGAGGATTGCAGAGGGCGGCGCTATAATGGCAGTGTTTTAACTGTTAAATTCAAAGATAGAAGCATCGCTGACATATTAGAAATGTCGGTGACCGATGCAAAAGATTTTTTTAAAAATCAAATAAAGATTTACGCTAAGCTTAAAACTTTAGATGAAGTAGGCCTAGGTTATTTAAGGTTAGGACAAAGCTCTTTGACCTTATCTGGTGGTGAAGCTCAAAGGGTTAAACTGAGCAGAGAACTTTCTAAAAGATCAACGGGAAAAACCTTCTACATTTTAGACGAACCAACAACAGGCCTTCACTTCGAAGATATAAAAAAACTAGTAGAATTGCTACACCGCCTGGTTGACCAAGGTAACACTGTAGTTGTTATAGAACACAATATGGACGTGCTTAAAAACTGCGACCACATTATTGAGTTGGGTCCAGAAGGCGGCGAGCAGGGTGGTTTGATAACTTTTCAAGGGACCCCAGAGAAGCTAGCAGTTCATAAGAAAAGTTTTACCGCGCCTTTTCTGAAGAAATCCTTAAGTCTTCAGACTACCTAAAAGTTGAATCATTTTTTTAAAATTTTTGTCTCAGAAAGAGAAAGATTTAATATTTTCATTAAATAATAATCAACTAGACCCCGATAAAGGTATTGATATTGCGGGGCACGTTGTGAGTTGGAATGATATACCTGATTGGTCAAAACCTGTTGTTAAGTCAATTTTAGAAACTGTAAGGGCCAAAGACCCTTATACTTTTTTTCACTGTTGTCGTGTTGGTAGAAGCGCTAGGCTTTTAGGTAAGGCAGCCGGTATGAATGAATACGAACAGGTGGTTTTAGAATATGCTGGACTTTTACATGATGTTGGTAAGATTGGAATTCCTGACAACATTTTACTTAAACCTGCAAAGCTAAATACAGAAGAGATTCATATGATGAATATGCATCCGATAAAAAGCTTGCAGATAATCAAACCTTTGATGACTCAAAATTTTTTCAAGGACGTAGCAGTGGGCGTAGAGCTCCATCATGAACGCCCGGACGGTCGGGGTTATCCTTATGGTCTGAGTGCAAATAATATTTCAGAGCTCGTTAAAATGATAAGCCTGGTTGACTCGATAGATGCTATGACTAGCGTAAGACCTTACAGAAAGCCACTGTCTGATCAAGCGTGCATTGATGAGATAACAAAAAATGCTGGTACCCAGTTCGATGAACAGCTGGTAAAAATTTATATTAAGTCCAATCCATTTTTTAAAAAAGAAATTGATTCCATTAAATCACAGGATCAAATCGCACATTCGCTTCTTGTCGCCGCTTAACCACACATTTAACATTTTTTTTAAAAGGACTCCTAAATGTTAGTCACCAAAAAAAAGATAAATTCATTTGTAGGCTCTGTAGTTTTAAGCCTTGTAGCTACTCTATTTCTAACTCCTCGGCTAATAGCAGGCCCTTTTGCCCCGGACCAAATGTTTGAAGATCCAGGAGTTGAATCCTTTAAAAGCCAAATAGACTTTTCTGAAGAAGATATTTCTAAAGAAAAATTAATCGTGGATCTTCTTGGCGCAAGTGTAGTCCAGTTGGAAACTAACATGCTCAATCTTAGAAAATGCACCAACCAGTTCCAAACGGAGCATTGCGAAAATTTTTTATCGTATTGTTTGGCAAGCTCCGAAAATGTATACGCCATTCAAAAAACTTTAGATATGATCCAAGCTCATGTGATCCAACCTGTCTCTACTTCTAGCTCTAGAAAAATTAGTAGTATTGTCCAGTTTGATTTCGATTCAAACGATCTAGCAAATTATAAAGCTTTGAAGTTTAAATATAAATTTTTGGATGAAGAAAAAAATAAAATATGTAAATAGCATTTAGCCATCAACTAAGTTTTCTAATTGCTTTAGATACTTTAAACATTTGATCATGGGTAAGCCTTCGATTGAGCTGAGGTCTTCTGACTTTATTATGTCTAATAAAGTGTGTCCTAAAGATTCAAATTTGTAACCACCAGCGCAATCAAAAGGTTTATCCTTTTTTACATAAGCCAAAATTTCTAGGTCGGTTAAGGGTTTCATTTTTAATTCGGTGTGATCCAAAAACTCAATGTACTTTAGGTTTTCATTTTCATTTATCTGATAGATTAAGCAAACAGCAGTGATTAACGTGTGAGATTTGGACTGAAGCTTTTTTAGATGTTCCAAATTATTTTCTAAAGAACCTGGCTTGTCCAAAAGCTGGTCTTCGAACACACAGATTTGGTCAGATCCGATAATAGTAAAAGGAGCTTTGTAAATTTTTTTTAGAGCAACAGATTGACTTTTAAGTCTTGCAAGTTCTTGAGCCACAAAAGCAGGTTTTTTAGTCATATATCTTTTTTTGATCAAAGACTCATCGACCTCTGGCTTGCAAACAATTGGATTGAGCCCTGATTTTTTAAGCAGATTTAATCGGTAAGGGGACGAGCTCGCCAATATAAGTTTCATAGTCAAAAGTTGCCAGCAGAAAAGAATTCAGTCAATAATGTCTTATGGAAACTTATCAGACTTACATTCACAATATTGACCCCTTTTTAATCCAATTTACATCAAGCTTCGGCATACGTTGGTATGGTTTGGCATACCTTGCAGGTATTGTTTTGGGCTATTTCATTATTTTAAAACTTATTAGAAAGGGTAAGATGCAAATTGGTGAAGAGATTTTATCCGACTTCGCAACTTGGATGGCGTTTGGGATCCTAATTGGTGGACGGTTGGGGTACTGCCTATTTTATGCCCCCCATTTATTTTTAGAGTTTGGATCTAGCCTTCCTTATTGGGGAGTCTTAGAGGTTCATAAGGGTGGAATGGCTAGCCATGGGGGAATTGCCGGTGTTTCGGCTGCTTGTTTCTTTTTCGCTAAGAAGCACAAGCTTAATTTTTTGCACTGTTTAGATGTTACTGTTTTAGGTGGGTCACTGGGCTTTTTTTTTGGTCGCATTGCAAACTTTATCAATGGCGAGCTTTATGGGCGAGAAGTAGCCAGCAAAGTAGCATGGGCTGTTAAATTCCCTTCCGAACTAAGGGAGTGGGCGTCCTACACCCCTGTGAAGCTAGAACGCTTAGGGGCTTTGGTAGAAAGCTTAGGTGCAATTCCTACGAATACAACTGGGGTTCCAAGCTCTATCCAAGCAAGTAGCCCCCAATGGTCAGCCTGGGTTCAGCAGTACAAAATAAACAGCAATGCAAACTTTAGCGTGAATCAAACCTTAGATTATCTTCAAGCCCAAGTGTATGTTGGCAACGAGACTGTGTTGTCAGGGCTGCAATGGGTATTGACTGCTAGACATCCATCCCAAATTTACCAAGCTCTGTTAGAGGGGTTATTCGTTTTTATAGCCTTAAACATTGTTTGGTTAAAACCTCGTCACCCTGGGGTTATTGCGGCGTGGTTTGGAGGGCTGTATGCTGTGGCTCGGATCATCGGCGAACAGTTTAGGATGCCGGATGCATCAATAGGCTATCAACTGCTAGGCCTAACGCGTGGGCAGTGGCTAAGTGTTTTTATGTTGCTGGCAGCAGGACTTTTATATTTATACTCTGTAAGGAAAAATGGGACGAAATACGGTGGCTGGAATGCCCACAAATAAGTTTAAATATATGATTCTCTAAGTTATATTCAAGTTTAAGCCTTAAAAAGCTCAGACATACGTTTGTAGCACTTTGCTTTACAAAGCACTACAATCCGAACTCGTTTTTAAGGCTTAAACTTGAATATAATTTAGAGAATCATCTATTTAAATTTAAATTTAAACTTAAACTTAAACTTAACCTTAAACTAAAATTAAAAATTTAGTTATGAGCTAGGCTCATTTTAATAAGTTAGTGTCTCATATTGATACAAACTTAAAATAATATTTGTGTTTTCGTAATTTTTATTTTTTGTCTTTTTTGGCTAGGACGAAGTAGGTTGGATTTTAGTGTTTAGGCTATTTTTAGCTGATCAAAAGTTTTTCATCTGCATAACTTTTAGATATTTTTATTCATGTATCCCTCTAGTATTCTATAGTTGGGGAAAAGCTATGAAGACTACAAAACTCCTACATTTTAACCAAAAATTACAGGCAACAATTTTGTTGCTACTTTTGGCTATTTTGTTTTCAGCTTCTAAGTCGTGGGCTCTAGGAGTTGAAAGCCCAGAGCCTGGCGAAGTTCTTTATCTTTCGGCGGGTATGCCTATACCTGGTTACATATTAGGTCGTGATGGCGATACCTTTACTGTTTCAATTATCGAAGACTATATGTTTGAAGACGGCACTCAGCTTATGATGACTGATAGCATTGCACTTTCAAGATACGGTGATGAAGAAGATTCTGCATTGGTTCCCATGATTTTTGTAAAACCAATTAAAAGAAATGGGGATGTAGATAGCGATCTTACTTTGGCGTTTCCAGCTCAATTTTTAACTAACGAAGCAACTGGTAAAAACCTTTACGATTACGAAGGAATCAAAAGAGATTTTGATTCAGAATATTTAAGCGCTAGAGAAAACTACGGTTTGGATGAAGACACCGACTTTGAAACCGAGTCTGTAAAATTATCTGAATACATGAATTATTTAATCAGTGCTCAGGGTATACAAACTCCAAAATTATATCCTGGTCAATTAACTATGGTGGACTCAAGCTCGACTGCACGAAGAACAACTATTACTGCTGAATCTGAAGCCGCAAATGAGCAGCCTGAACCATCAGTTGAAAGTAATAAGCCAACAACAGTTGCGACATCAAGAACTTCAACAATCAAACCAGCACAAGTAGCTGAGGAAACTGATCAAACTACAGGCCAGGCCACAACATTGGTCATTTCACAGCCTTCAGCGGGAGTAACTGAAACTGACTCTATTCCAAACTATAAAACAGATCCAAGATTTGCCGACCTTATGGAAGTTCGTACAAAAGATGAAGTCACCGACGCCGCGTATAGAGTCCCATTCGTAGCAGAAGATGGATCAGTCACTTACAAAGTTGTTAGAGCTGACCAGATCGGTGAAGGCCAAAGATTTATTCCAATACCTTGGGATTCTAAGTTAAAGAGAAATAAAAGCACTCAGGCAATTTATCGGGCTTTTCATAAAGTAAATAGGCAGGGCGACATTACATTAGGCGAGGACAATCAACCAATTATTTTTTACATGCCTCTTGATGACTTAGCCTATGTAGATCCAGAAACACAAAAGATTATTGACGTCACTAAAACAACAATACTGTCTAGAACTGCAACGCCTAGATCTGAACCAACCCCAAGCACGGTAGCGGACAGTGCAGGCGCAGCAGAAACCGAAGACGATAGCCAGGAAGAGGGCAGACCAGCTATTGCAGTTCGTTCCAACCAAGTCGACGTTCAAGTTAGTCCGGCAGGACAAGCAGAAGCCACCCGAAGAGCTGGATCAGATTCACAACCGGCAAATGCTGCAACTCGTAGGTCGACCGGTCAAGACAGATCTTTTTCAGAGTGTCGAAATCCAGAATTTTTACAAGGTTTAGCTGACGGTGGTGAGAACTGTAAATTGTTCCAGATCGAAAACTTTAGTTTGGTCAAAAGTAGCCTTATCAATCAACTAGGTCGACCTGCCACAGATCGTTCAGCCCTGATAACCTCAGGTGTAATTGCTATCGATAACTCTAGTAAAATGTGTACGAAAATTAGCATGAGCCATGAAGATTATTTAGACGATGCTCAAGCTCAGGAAAAAATTAGCGCTTACAAACAATCTATGAATGAAAGTTACGGCGACATAGCTACATCAATTTTTAGAAACCCAGGCCGACTAGCTGCTGCCTTTGGTGGCAAGCCTCAACCAAGCAGATACACTTACTCGTGCAACCGTAATCAAAGCGATTGTAGGTTTTCTTATGATCACTACACTCCAGAAAGACTTGCACTGGTACAAGAGATAACTAATTTTGCCGACGCATCTGGCATCTCTGAGCAGGTTAAAGTTTATGGTCCTACACAGGACGATAAATATCTTTTTGTGCTACAAAAAGGTGGAAGAAATATCAGATCCCTTGTAATCCAAGACAATCCATTTCTGTTGCTGAAAGGTGATGTTGGTAAAGTTACTAAGGCTATGAATGCCTTCAAAAAAGAGTTTAGATTTAACCGGCTAAGTCAGATCCAAGCAGAGTTTGATTCACCACGTTTACGAGAATCAAAAAAGGGACACTTTCTATCTTCGGAAACAGTCTTGCCAAACGGTCAGGTTAATAACAGAAAAGTCAGGTTGAAGACGCCAGAGTCCTTAAGATTTATTCATGGCTTACGCCAAGGTAAAACCTTTTATCAGCTTAATTGCAGTCAAAATTTGCGAACCAGTAGCCAGTCCACCGGTACCCCACCTAATGTTCCCTACGATACCAGTCGGGCCGTTTTAGGCACTGAATAAGAACTGTCTGAAAGCCCAGTTTTTTTAAGAAAACTGTGATTCTTAACTCATCAAAATCTCATTTATAGCCGATAATTGTTCTATGCGATTTTCCCTCGTTTTTTTTATGGTTAGCTTAATTTCCAGCCAAGGTTTTGCACGTGGCATTCTTTGGGGAAGAGGGAACCAACAACAAGCTAAAACAGAAGCTGGGTACTCGGGATTTTGTGAAAACTGCATCAACAACCGGCCAACAGGTTCACAGCCCTTAGCTCCGATCGATGTTAATTACGTAGGCGGGAAGGGAACCTTGTCAGAGGCCAGAGCTCACTTTGAACTCTATGCTAGGAACAATGCAGAATGCAGACCTACCGGAAATGAAAAGAAATACGGAATGATATCTGATTTAAGCTCAGAAAAAGGAGGAACCGCATTCAATTTATCACATATTGTGGAAGTGGACTCTCAAGGGAAAACTAAAATCGTCGCAAGTTTTTGGGCTGGCGAGGGTGTTGGTGTCGGAAATGATTGCGGCTCGAATGAATCACCTCACGGGTTTATGAAGATGGGAAGTTCCGATTACAGGCCAGACGTCTATAGAACAAACCCAGAAACAGGACAAAGAGAAGTTTCTAAGTGGCCCATGTGTGGTGCAAAAAACCCAGTATTTAATCACAACAGGATTATGCTTCACGGCCTAGAACGTGGCTTCAACGATAATTTAAGTGAAACTAATGTGGCTCAAAACCCTAACAATCCGATACTGTGCCGAAAGGATGGAAGGGTTATACCCAGGTATGCAAGGCTTCACTCCATTGGGTACAGTTCTGGTAATACAACTTTAGGCTGCAAAGGTTTGCAATTAGATATTTGGTGTAAATATGCACCAAGCCTGATCGGCGGTTGCGCTTATAATTATGATGGTAGTGAAACCCCTGCAATTAGGCGCCTTAAAGGGACTGCTGACAATTCAGCTTCTAAATCTGACTTAGGCTCTTAACCGTAAGGCACCTAAAGCAAGTTATTTAGATAAATTTGTAAATCAGTTTTTGGTTTTCGATTGTGAAAAACATTTTATAGCTACCTAGATTTAAGGTTCTATACTTAAAATTTGTTTTAGTTTTATCTGAGTTATTTTCTGAATTTAGACTTGGTGACGTTTTACTAGCACCCTTATTATGCGATTTAAATTTTCTTAACTCATTTAACTTTTTTCTATATTTTAACATAATCTGCGACATCGATCCCTCCTCGGACATAGCTCGTTTGCTAGAACAAAAAGATGCAAGTAGAGATTGGTATTTTAACTACATTTAGAACGATTGAGACTAAAAGGTGTCCGGAAATTAGACTTTTTTTTTAAGATTGAAATTTTTTTATTTTTGAAAGTAGCACTAATATTTTAAAGGCAACCGATTTAAAGCTAAAGAGTTGAAGGGATAGGCACTGCCAACGTCGCAATTGATCCCAAACAGCAAGTCAAAATTTATCTGGAACAGCTCCTGAAGGCGCGTGTGGAATCGTATATTATCGCGTATGGAACCATATATTAACGCGTTAGGAACCGTATATGAAAAGGAATGTGAAGCTGCAGCTGCACATTGTTGAATCGCATATGAAAATTATTGGAACTATTAAAGCGAAAAACTTATGCATTTCACATGTGGCCCAGATACTAGGTGTGCTAGAAGCTCCTATTTACTTAAACGTTTTTCAACCTTAAGCGAACATTTTCAGGAGTGATTTCAATCAACTCGTCTTCAATGATCCATTCCAAAGCGTGTTCAATCGTAATTTTTTTAATTGGACTTAATTTTACATGTTCGTCTGTTCCAGAGGCTCTCACGTTGGTAAGTTTCTTTTCTCGACAGACATTAACATTAAGTTCGCCGCCTTTATTGTAGTCACCTATAATCATGCCCTTGTAGACCTGAACGGTGCCATCTATAAACAGTGAACCACGATCTTCAAGATTAAATAAAGAGTAGGGGGTTGCCTTACCTTGACGGTCAGAAACCATGCGTCCCACATATCGTTTTTGGATCTCTCCACGGTACTCATCGTAGCCGTCGTACTGAGCGTTTAGTAAGCCCGTACCTTTGGTGTCTGTCATAAACTCAGATCGATAGCCGATAAGTCCTCGGGCTGGAATACGGAAAACTGCATTTGCACGGCCATGACCTTTATTATTCATCTCCATCAAAATACCTTTTCTCTGCTGTAGTTTCTGGGTGACCGTTCCAAGGTAGCCCTCTTCCACATCAAGATAAACTAAATCGAAGGGCTCTAATTTAACACCATTTTCAGTCTTCAGTATCACTTGGGGCTGACTAACCAGGACTTCATATCCTTCCCGGCGCATTTGCTCTAGTAAAATAGCTATTTGCAGTTCTCCACGAGCAATGACTTTAAATGTATCAGCATTTTCAGTGTCTTCAATTTTTAAAGATAAGTTTGTTAGAAGCTCTTTATCTAGTCGCTCCCTGATTTTTCTGGATGTTACAAATTTTCCTTCTTTACCTGCAAAAGGACCATTGTTAACAGACATAAAGATACCGACAGTGGGTTCATCCACATCTACTCTGGGAAGTGGTTTCGTCACTTCAGTAGACGAAATTGTGTCCCCTATCATGATATCTTCGTACCCAGATAAAACACCGATATCACCTGCATTTAACTCTTTGACCTCGACCTGCTGGTTGCGGCTGTAAGCTAACACCGACGTTACCTTGTAGCTTTGCAATCGGTTTTCGGTTTGATGAAGACTTAGACGGTCACCTAATTTTACAGAGCCAGCCTGGATTCTACCAATAGCAAGTCTTCCAACGTAAGGGTTGTAGCCAATGTTCGTAATCAACATCTGAAACGGAGCATTAATATCGACATTCGGTGGTGGCACTTCAGAAAGTATTAGATCAAAAAGCTCTTTTAAATTTTCAGCTTCAGGAACTTTTTCAAATTCTTGAGAAGCCTTGCCCTCTCTGGCAATAGCATAAATAGTTTTAAAATTAACCTGTTCGTCAGTGGCTTCCAGATCAATAAATAAATTAAAGACTTCATCTAAAACCTCGTCGGCTCTTTGGTCTTTACGATCTACCTTGTTCACACACAATATAACTTTTTTGTTTTGTGCCAATGCTTTTTTCAAAACAAATCTAGTTTGAGGAAGCGGCCCCTCACTGGCATCTACCAATAAAATTGCTCCGTCGACCATATCAAGAATACGCTCAACTTCACCGCCAAAATCACTATGCCCTGGGGTATCGACTATATTTACCTTTACACCATTATATATAAAAGATGCGTTTTTTGCGGCGATCGTGATTCCACGCTCTCGCTCAAGATCCATAGAATCCATCATTCGCTCTTCAGTGGCTTCGTTATCTCTAAACGCACCACTTTGCTTTAGTAAAAAATCAACAAGAGTTGTTTTGCCGTGATCAACATGGGCAATAATCGCAATATTTCTAATTTCCATGATCTTATTTCTAAGAGAAACTCACGGGAAAGCAACCCGAAGTTTAATTAGCCATCGCGTTATAAGTGGGGTGCCTGTGACACCCTTTACTTATCCAAATAGCCAATCTTATAATTAAGTTCGATCAAGAATTTATCATCGTATTATTTTGCTAGAGGAGCAACTATGGAAACCCAAGAGTTCATGGCCAGTTATACTCAATATGTTCAAGAACATGGGATCAATATTATTATTGCAATTGGGGTTCTAGTCTTAGGCTGGGTGTTCTTAAGTTTGATGGTCTACATTTTAAGAAAACATATCCTTCATGCACTTAGGCTTAACTATTTTTTTGAAAGTATAGCTTTCAAATTGGACGTAGAAAAAATTCTAGCTAGGATTCTATTTTTTGTAGGTTTGCTATTTCTTTTCAAAATCTCTGCGCAGCTAGCAAATTTGACAGAAATCGATAATTTTTTTGATCACGTCCTAAGCGTTACCGGAAATTTAATTTACTTAGTTGCTCGCGCTATGAGCCCACTGATTTTTGCACTTATCGCAGCCTCCATAACTAGAAAAGGTATTTTATTTCTTGGTACTAAATTTAAACTTGATCATCGCATAGGATCCAAGTTGGACGCTGGGGACGCCGTTACATTTAGTTTTACAAAATCCTTAAGTGAAATGGGTTATGGTATTGTCTTTCTGGTCTTCTTGCCGGCAATTTTATCGGGTCTTGGCCTTCAAGACATGAGCCAGCCAATCTTATTGATGGTAGAAAATGCTCTTGGATTTATGCCTAAGCTCTTCGGGGCAGCGGTTGTGCTTGGGGTTGGCTGGTTCGTAGCTAAAATTATAAAAGAAGTCGTTACAGGACTATTGATGTCTATCGGGGCTGACTCTGCGCTGATGAAAATGCAAATGGATCAAGTGACTGGCGGTGTTAAATTTTCAAAATTGGGTGGTACCTTAGCTTACGCCGTCGTGCTGATACTAGTATTTGTAGAGGCCTTAAAAAAACTAAGTTTAGACGCCATTACTGATCCTATTGTAGCCGTCTTAAATGAGTTTTTCTTGGCCGTTCCAAACTTGCTTTACGCTGTATTTCTAATTTTTATAACTTATATTGTTGCAACCGTAGTTCGGCAGATTGTATCCCAGGTTCTAGAAGGGGTCGGTTTTAACCGAGTTCTTACTAAGCTTGGATTTGAAGTTTCTTACACTAAGACGTCGCCCTCACAAGTTATGGGGTTACTTTCTTTTTATGCACTCATGTTTTTTGCAGTCATCGAAGCCTTGAACCAATTGGGGCTTCATTCTATATCAGAAATTGTTAGAGACATCACAGTTTTTGCTGGTCAAGTTTTGTTCGGTTTAGTAATTTTTGGCGTTGGACTATTTGTAGCAAATATCGTCTCAAAACCTATCCGTTCGTCATCTGCTCCAAATTCGCATTTGCTTGCTTTTTTAGCCAGAACAGGGATTTTAGTTTTAGTCGGCGCCATGGCCTTAAAGCATATGGGACTCGCTGATGAGATTGTTAATATTGCCTTTGGCTTAATTTTAGGTTCTCTTGCATTAGCGGCCGGAATTGCTTTTGGTTTGGGTGGTAAAGAAGAAGCAGCCGATGTTGTTAAGCAGATCAGGGCTAAATTTAAAGCATAAATTATATATTTGTGAATGGGTGCCCCGATATGAAGTAGACTTTGGGGGCCATTAAAATAAGTATTCTTCAAATTTTATATTGAAGCCGATTTTCCATTAGAGCTTTTACTTAGTTTTTTATCATTTAAAAGCTGCTCAACAAATTCTTTCTGACGAATTAAGTGAGATGGTAATTCTGTATTGGGTTTGCTCAGCTGGGCTAAAATTTTCTGAGCATCTTTAAAACGTTGTTGATTAATCAGTAGCCTAACTAGTTCTTCAACCACCGTCCGTTGATAAGTCTCGGTGTCTAGACCAACTATGTGAACATAAATCTGTTCGGCTAAATCGTCTCTATCTAACTCTTGCAGTACTTTTGCGTAGTGAAACATCGTCAGCGGATTATTACCTTCAGTTTTATAATACTTATCAAAAGCAGTAACAGCACCATTATAGTCTTTCATTTGTGATCTTAATAGAGCAAGCTTTTCCCAAGCCTCTGCAGAGTTTTGCTTTTCAGCCCATTTAGTCATCAAGGCCTCACCTTTGTCGTAGTGGTGGTGTTCGATCGCCATTTCAGAATAAGTTAACAAATCATTTGGGGAAGCTAGTTGTGTGATCGATTTAACTTGATAGGGAACAATAGCCAAAGAATCGTTTGCCCATCTTGTGGTGTGCATAAAGCCCAACAGTATAAAAACGGACACGGACATAATCCAGCGGATCGACCTAGCTTGGCTTTCTCTTTCATATTTTCCTTCATTTGCCGAACCCAACCAACCGCATTCGCAAAGCACCCAACCATTTTCGTGGCGCTCTTCTGATATATGAGAGCCACAAACTGGGCATAATCCATATCTTGTCATCATAATAAAATCTCCTAGCTATTTCATAAACGTACAAACTCACTCGATTAGGTTAAGGCAAGGATTAGGCCACGCTCTATGCGATTTTGTTAAGTTTAACGAGCCTATTTTAGAGAATCTACTTTATTAAAGTGACATTTTTTGTCTCTGTTGACGCCCTCTGTTTCAAAATCTGGGGTTAGGCCTCGTGCCGAAGTAAATTGTCAGTATTTATGTAATTTGAGTTAAGGAAGCCGCTACGCAGGCATTTATTTGGTAAGGTCCTAGCTATGTCACTGTATTGTGATTTCGGCTATTAACTCTAAACGTTTACTCACTATATAAAAAAAGGTAGTGTTTTTGGATGTCAGAAAAAAAAAGAATTTTAACTGGGATAAAAGCCACGGGCGTTCACATTGGTAACTGGGTAGGAGCTATTGAACCCGCTTTGGCCTTGGCAAATGACCCTGCAAACGAAAGCTATTTATTTATTGCGGACTTTCACGCTTTAAATTCCAACCCCAAGCCTGAAGATTTAAAGGCTAAAACCTACGAAATTGCTGCGACCTGGTTAGCCCTAGGTCTGAACCCTGAACACAGTTTTTTATACAGGCAATCCGATATCCCAGAAATTTTTGAACTCTCAGTTATTTTAAACTCATTAACTCCAAAAGGTCTTATGAACAGGGCACACGCTTACAAAGCTCAGGTTCAAGAAAACACTAAAAATGGCAGTGATGATATTGATGATGGAATAAACATGGGGCTATTTACCTATCCTATTTTAATGACTTCGGATATTTTGGTTTTTAATGCAGATCAAGTTCCTGTCGGTCCAGATAATGTTCAGCATTTAGAAATTGCCAGAGACATAGCACAGAAATTTAATAACACTTACGGCGACACTTTCAAGCTGCCACAAGTTTTACTTCCAAAAAAGGTAAAGCTTCTTCCTGGGTTGGACGGAAGAAAAATGAGCGCTAGTTACGGAAATCATATACCAGTGTTTTTAGACGAAAAAAAGTTGCGTAAACTAATCATGAAAATTGTGTCAGATTCTACCCCTGAAAACACCCCGAAAGATACAAAAAACAATTTACTTTTTGACTTCTATTCCGTTTTTGCAACCGATGCAGAGATACAAGAAATGAAAAATAAGTACGCTGCGGGTATCGGCTGGGGTTATGTAAAGCAAGAAATTTATGAAGTCTTAAACAATCGCCTAAAGGGGCCTCGCGAGACCTATAATAAGCTAATGGCAGATAAGCCCTATATAGACGAGGTACTTTTGAAGGGGGCTAAAATGGCGCGCAAGGTTGCCTCTAAGAATCTAACCGAAGTCCGTTTAAAAGTGGGTATGACCCGGTAATTTGAATTTTAAACGCTTTTAAACATTTCCAAAGCTTTTTTGCGCTGTTCAGAGTGATCAACTATTGGGCTGGGATATTTATCAGATCGTTCAGCAGACTCGTCGTGAATATTTTTTGGGTCAGTATCTTTTAGCTCAGGAATATATTCTTTAATATATTTGGCATCGGGGTCAAATTTCTTACTCTGGCTCCATGGGTTAAAGATTCTAAAATAGGGTTGAGGATCACAACCTGTTGAAGCTGCCCACTGCCACCCTCCATTGTTGGGGGCCAAGTCGCCATCTAACAAAGTCTCCATAAAATACTTTTCGCCCCAACGCCAATCAATATGTAAATCTTTAGTTAAAAACGAAGCCACTATCATTCGGACTCGATTATGCATCCAGCCCGTCTTGTTAAGCTCTCGCATCCCAGCATCAACAATCGGGAAGCCAGTTTGACCAGTCTTCCAAGCATCAAACCATATCTTGTTGTTTTGCCATTTAAGTTTTTTATATTTCGAATTGAAAGACTCTTTTTCAACCTCTGGATTTCTATATAAAATATGGTAATAAAACTCTCTCCAAACTAATTCGCTATAGAATTTTTGCATATCAGTTTGAGGTTTTTTTTCATAGGGCACTAGGTTTAGATAAGATATGGCTTGAGCCGTTGTTATACTGCCATTTTTCAAGAACATTGACAGTCTTGATGTTCCGTTCAAACTTGGAATGTCACGATTATCGGCATAGTCTTTAATAACTTTTTTAAAGTCATCAAGCCTTTCAAAAGCTTCGGCTGTGCCACTTTTGGGTATTTCAATATTAACATTTTTCTTATTTTTTTTGCTAAAGTCATCTAAACTATCTTTAAAATCTTTTGATTTAGAATCAAAAATATTTGCCCATTTGAGTTTAAACACTTTTTCAATTTTTTTGTTGGACCTGACTCTTTCCACATAATCTAAACCTAAATTTGCTTTTTGCACTCTAGACATAATATCATTATCTTCAGTTATATGTTCCATCCACTTTCTGGCAAACGGCGAATAAACTTGATAGCCATCAGTGTTCGACCCATTTTTGACCAGCTCATGTGGTTCAATAATTAGATGATCCCTAAAGTTTTTATTGTTGATCTCCTTATCATTTAAAATGTCTTTTATTTTAGAGTCTCGTTGTCTAGCGAAGGGCTCGTAATCTCTGTTCCAAGATACAAGATTTAGCTTATAATTATCTAAGGAATCAAAGTGTTTTAGGATGTTTTTAAAGCCTTTTTCGGGATCTTCATTTAAGACAAGTAAGTCTCCACCAAGATTTTGAAGTTCTTTTTTTAAGGACATTAGCGTCTCTAGAAAAAATTGAAACCGATTACAGCCGAAGTCAGGACGAGATAAAAATTTATCATCAAAACAAAAAAGCCCCAATGTGAAGCCCTTGCTTTCCTGACAGTTGTATTTTAAACCGGGATTTCCAGCGACTCGCAAGTCTCTTCTAAACCAGTGAATTCCTACGTTTTGATTTGGTTTTTTGGCCATATAACTCACTTCACTTTGATGTACGAAATTTGCGGAGAAAGCTAAACAGAAAAGCTTTTGGTCGCTAGTCCGGATTATTTTAAGAATTTATAGATTTAAATGTAATTCAAATCTTCGTTTTATTTAATTAAATTGAGCGAATTAAAACCCTTTTTAGTTTATTTACTTGCAAAGAAACATAATAAATTGAAAAAATCTTTAGATTCAATTGAAGTTGTTTTAAGCGAAGGCGAGCACAAAACGAATTCTTTGAAGATAAAGTAGCAAAAACCTAGATCAATCTTCCACAGGTCCTAAACTAAAAGTTGGCAAATACCGACAAGTCTAGCTGTGAATCGGTCCTTTAGTATGTTTTTTTTAATTTGCTGTTCATTTTCTACGACGTTCTTCTACCAGAACTGCGCCGAAATGAAGAGCTCTTCTGAAATAGCTATGGACGATATTGAATACCTACCGCTTTTTACCAATCAGCTTCAGCTATTCGAGCTAGCTGCACAAAACCCTAACTGTTCTAAGATTAACGAAGTTCTTTACTCGAAATCTCATAACCTTTGTTTTGAAGTGGATGACTCGTGTTCTTATTCATTGCTTGTGAAAAATGGATTTACACCTGTGGATAAAAGTTTGGGCCAAAAAGCCAAATTGCTTAGTGGCGAAAGCGAATTAGATATAGCTTATGATCCGCTACCGCCAACTGACGGTGATGAGCTGAGCTTCGCAAGTCAGCTTGAGGCTGCAAAAGACGATAACCAAGTAATGGATCTGCACGATTTAGTTAAAAGCTGCCAGCTATTTGTTAGTATAAATGATTTGAAACCCTCTGATTTTAGAATCCAAAGATTAGATAGTTTTAACTATAAACCAGATCCTCATAGCCTTTGCTCGATGCAGATAGAGCCTATGGTTAATTTTAAAAGCAGAACTTGTCTGCTGGCTACCGATGGTTGCCAAAGTAGCTTTGCGAAAGATCAAGGGTTTGTAAAAGACTACTACTCTATTTGCCCTCATAGCATTTAAAAAAGCAGACATGGTAAAACCTAGCGATGATCTAAGTCACATCAAGTAGCTAATCCAACCCATCTGTCATAGTTATTTTAGTGATATATCTTTTACGATTAAGTAAAAACTTCATGGTTCACCATTAACTAATACTATAGCGACAGTTTTTTCGTGAGAGTGATTAAATTATAAATGGCTAGTTATTAAGCAAATACTTAAATTATTATAAACGTTTAAATGCCTTTGTTTTTGCTTATTTTATCCCCTGAACTTACAAAAATTACCCATTTCCAAATTAATCGCAGCTGAGCAGGTTAATATAAGATTTACTTATGGCAAATATTTAATTTAATAATTTTACAACCTTCTTAAAAAAACTTACAAACCTAGGCTTATGGTAAACCAAAGCCCCAAGTTCAATTACAGAAAAGTTGAAAATCTGCATATTTTTGTGCCCAATTTTTGCAGAATGATATTCGTGGATCGTAAATTGTTTTTTCTAGTTTTAGCTTTTGTAGGTTTTGCAGGTTTAGGCCAAAATGCCTTCTCGGCTCAAACTACAAAGAAAACTATTAAGAAAACGGTAAGAAAGAAAGGTGCTTTAAAAAAAGAAGAAAAAGAAGTTATTAGCAAAAATTTAACTCCCGCCGAGCAGCAACGTTTATCTAGTAAAAAATGGAGCTTTATCCTGGGCACCTCAGCCTTTAGGTCCCGCGACGAGCTATCAGATTATTTTGGAAGTGTAAGCGGGTCTATGGCTTACAAAGTGCATTCAAAACTTCTTTTAACGTCTAGTTTGCAGTATGAATATATCACTTATAAAAGTGGAGGGGCTTTTTTAGTTAACCAAGATAATCCTCGTAACTTCGGTTTTGGGGATCTAAGATTAGGTTTTTCAGCTCCAAGAATATTCAATCTTCCCAACATTAAGTCTTTCGTCAACTTTTCAGGTGGTATCAACTTGCCCACTTCAACTAATTCACTGGATGCGGGCCAATATTACTCTTCAAACTTTACTGTTTCTATGATCTCGTTCGTAACTCCTAAGTTTTTGATTAATAGTTACAGTTCGATATTACATGCCGCACATCAATTTGAAGAGGCTAATGCAACAGGCTCGCTGTTAAATTCTCCGTTTGGATTAAGAGCGGGTGCAAATTTATCTTATAATTTGATCAAAGGTCTAACTGCTTTTTCGGGTTACGACTTGAATGCCAGATTTGAATACAGCAACGGAGTTAGGAATATTCAAACTTTTTCAGCAGGTTTACAGTACGCATTCACTGATAAGATTTATTTTAGTGGTTCAACCGTATGGAGAGACGAGCTGATATCTAATGACGTGGTTTTTGATGATGACAAAAGTTTTTATTCTATAGGTGTTGATTACATTCTATGATTTTTCAGAACGAAAGAAGGACGGAATTTATGTGTGTTAAGGTAAAGCAACTTGTATACATTTTGGCGATATTAAATTTAGCAGCTTGTGTAAAATCTAGGCCTGATATTTATGCGCCTGGAATTAGCGATCCGACTCAATTTATACCTATCGATGGTGCGATTAAGGCTATCGATGAGAAAGCTGGTCTCGAACCGGGTGTTGCTAATAATCACAAGTTAGTAACTGGATCTTCAGTTTCAAGAGGGGATACTATCGATGCACAGAGTGTCAGATTGAATGGTGCAGGTTTTAAATTCCCAGTGTTCGTTGATTTTAAAACAAACGCACCTTTGTTGAAAGAGAATTTAGATGAAATTAAAATCTTTGGTTTGCCTGACAAAGAGTATTCACTATTTTACGAGTTTACGCCTAAACATCTAAAGATTTACAAAGTAACGCCAGAAGACGAGCTCACACACTATGAAAAGCCTATTAGCAAACAATCTTCAGATGGGAAATGGTTAGTTCCGATAGGTGGATACGAGGTAAGTTACTTTAAAGCATTCAAGGAGCCAGACGCAGACAACAGGGCTACAAATATTAAAAACTTCAAAGAGGTTGCGCCTGAAAACTATAAGAGCCTAGCTACCCACTTTACCTACGATAGTAAGAGTTTCGTTCTTTTCGAGGTAGCCGAAGATAAGACAAATATTTACCCTTCTGATTACTTTGACGGGGACTGGTACTTTGCAACTACAATCGTATCAACGAAGCCTGGTGAAGAGTCTAACTTGGGTTATTTTGATTCATCTATTGATGCGTCACTTCGAAAAAATGCGACTCGGGTGAAATTTGTCAGAAGCCTAGAGTTTCTTCGAGCAGTAAATACAGTTATTGATTCTAGGATCGAGGTTTCGGACGATCAACTTGATGATGTTATTAATATTCCTGCTAAGTGGTTGGACTATACTGTCTACAAAACTGACGGTTACGAAGAGCTAAAAGAAGAGATTGATAATTCAACGGACTACAAGAACCGACCATTTGTTAGACTAGATTTTAAGATGACAAAAAGTTTAATCGTTGCCGATAACTCTCAATTAGATGACTATTTTAATGGTTTAGAAGTGAGTGATGTTAGCTACGCTAAAGACACTTTTAGTTTTACTTTGCTCAGAATTTCAACGGGTGTGAAAAGAAAGTATTCTTTTCAGCGTATTCCAGAAAAGAACGACTATAAGCCGATGGTGTACTCAATTGATGACTCGAAAATATATGGCTACTTCGCAACTAAGATTGAAAGGCTTTTAGATATAGGTCTTCATCGAAGAACGGACTATGAACAAAACTTACTTGCTAACAGGTTCAACCCAAAAAAAGATATAGTATTCAGATTTTCTAAGCAAACACCTACCGCTGGAACAACCGACTTTTACGGACTTAAAATTGATTATAGAAAAATAGGTGAAAATTCGGTTAAATATTGGAACCAAGCCTTCAAAGTGATTGGTGCTCCAAATGAAATCCGTTTAGATAAATCTGTCGAAAATGAACTTGGTGACTTCGATGCCAACACCATTAACATTATCACTAACTTAGCGGCTGATGGATCCGGCGGAGTCGGACCTACCATTGCAGATCCCATGACCGGTGAAATAATCAATGGCACGGTTAACGTTTATACTGCGACCACCATTGCTGGAACTAGCAATGATTTAAGAGATTTATTGAAAATAGAGCGTGGATTAGTCAATGATACAGTTTTTTCTAGAGCGATAAGAGAGCGAGGAATCAAACCTGGTTTCAGAAAAGAAGTAGATTACCTATGTCCTGAAATCATTAAGTTCGCTAAAAAAACCAAGGGTCAGCTGTTAGAAAACTCTGAAGCTGAAAACAAGGTCGTTTTTTCATGTTTAGAAAAAATTGTTCCTAAAAGAATCGAAGCTATCGTGACCCATGAGATGGGTCACACTTTAGGCTTAAGACATAACTTTTACGGCTCTTTTGATAAGAAAAACTCCTTTCAAACCATTTCGGATTTGGAATCAATCTATCCAAGAAACGAATTTCCAGATCTGTACGCTCAAAATTTGCCGAAAGATGATGAGTCTATGCTTCTGAATTACAGTTCTATTATGGACTACTTTAATGTTTGGTTTAGATCTGATGAGGGAGTTTCACTTTCAGTGCCTTCAGCTTACGATATTTCAGCACTGGCCTATTTATATATGCATAAACTTCCCCTTGATGGTCCAAAATTATTTAACGGTTATGTAAAACTTGATCCAGAAAAGGATATTGGCGAAAACCTGGCTAGCGGAATTAAAAATTCACGCAGCACTTTATATTGCAAAGATGAACAGGCCCTAAACAGAACTAAGCCGCCTGCCATAATTGATTCGGGCTGTGCGCTTCACGATAAGGGTCAAACTTATACAGAAATACTTGATTACTACTTTAATTCAATGAGGGACAGTCTTCTAATCGAGTCCAAGAAACTTGACAGCATTGTACTTTCAAATCCGAAAGGCTTTGTTATGCAAAGAATCACCTTTATGGGGGTGGTATATATGGATTGGAGGTTTAAGCTTTCAAAACTTATGTCTGACCCCACAAATACAAGACTTATTGGTTACTCCCCGCAGAGTTTCAATGATCTGTTGAGTAAAGTTAAAAGTAGCGATACTAGGATTAAAGATGATGCTAATTTATCGAAAAGATATTTTGATTATCTTACCGAAATTTCGGACATGTCCAACTATTACTGCATAACCAAGAATGATGCCGATGAGGTTAACATTCGGGAATTTTCTATACTACAAAAGAAGTTGATCAACTTCACACCTGACAGCCAGATTGAATCTTGCAACGATTCAATTATAGCTGAAAAGTTAGAGGGCGAACAGGTTATAGGCAGTATGGGTCTACCAATAAAACCAATACAATTTTCGCAAAAACCTGAAGACTCGTCAGAAAGCTTTGATGTTCTAGGAGTAGGTGAAATAAGAGAACACGCAGTATTGCATTTAGGAGTTTTGCCACCACTGCTATACTTCAACGCGATCAACGGTTTTGCGCCAAGTATTTTAGATGAACCGGCCCTTTATCAAAATTATAAACGAAAAGTTGAAAGCCGCATTTTAGATGGTTTAAACATAACTGACCAACTTAATTATGCCCTAGAGATCTTAGACACTGACTTGAAGGTTCCAAGTCGAAAGCGTTTTAACAAGTACATCGAGGAAAATAGCATTTACGACAAAGCTTTTGTAACGCTTGTTAATTCAAATTCAGGCACTGATTCTTCAGGGTCGAAGCGTAATCAGCTTATTGACTTTGATATGGGCAAGACTTCGAACGTTAGAGATATTCCTGCCTTAGCAACCAGTGTTAATATCTCCAATGTTTACTTCTACGCCTTACCTAATAGCACATGGAGCGTGAACCTGATTAACCGGTACAAGCAAATCAATAACCCAGGTGATATTGATATTGGGATAGTTAGTCCAGAGTTAAAAGCCGTTTTCGATATGTTAGTCACAACCGCTGAAGACCTGCCTGTTTATGAAAGAGAAAATTATGTTCTTAGCTTAGAGACTTTAGGTCAGTTTATGCAAAAAATGAGTAACGTGCGTCAGCAAAACCAGTCCAACTCCCTGGCTGTTTCGGAATTAAATCTAGCTTTTGGAAACTATATGGAAGGGGCGTATAATCTTAGTCAGTTATTCAGATCTGAGCAGATCAATCAGACCACTGGCCAGGATGAATTTATCTTTAAGGGAGAGCCCTTATCTGTGGCTAAACTTACTAACTATGTAGAAAAGTTACGCTTAGAGGGCTTGTCAGAACAGCTACAAGCTGAGATGGGTTTTAAAGCACCGCTTACCCAAGAGGCAGTGCTTGGAAACTATTTAAGACAAAAAGATCCAAGCACCTATAGCTACTGGCAGACAAAGTTTGAGCAAAATGCTGAAGATTTAACGGATTTCGAGGTTGAAGAGCTTACAGCTTACAAAGCCTATTTGGAAAATAGAATTGGCGCTGGAAGATAATCATAGACGATTTTAAAAAATTCTACTTAGAGTTTAAAAAAGCCCAAGTTACACTGATCTGCATCCCAAAAGTGGGACATACAAAAAAAGCCTCATCTGCGACAGGATGGGGCTTTGCTTTATGTGGAGTGCCGCAGACAAGTAAGCTTAATAGATCTAGACAATCGATAATTCATCAGTAGATCTTATTGATGTCTGTCATATAATAAAATCTTATATATAAACCAAATTCATACGATTGTACTTAGCCTTTTGTAAGAGCTAGCTTATTAATGGGATTAATAAGCTGGGAGGGGGGCCTTTTACAGTGGTAGATACAGGATGTATCAGTGAAGTTGATAGTGGAGTCAACAAAGTTGGAAAGGGATATTCCAATTCAGAGATCAGTCTAAACTCTGATCTAGAGCGAAATCCAACCGTCGGTCTAAAATCTAATTCGACTGACATGACAAACATCAATGCAACTTCTGACAGAAAAGTCGACTTTAAGAAGTTAACTTCAGTTGCTTTTAACAAGGCTATAAAAGAGTTTAACAAAACGTCGAATCAAGAACTTACTAGCCAAACGTACAGTCTAAAATCTTATGAAGACTCTTCAAGTGTGATGATTTCGAACAAAAAAATAAGGCCCTTAGACTTAGATCCCTTAGGTTCGAAAACACTTGCTTTAAGCTTTATAGAAATTTTTCTTATTAATCGCAAATTTTTACTACTGTTTTTATTTGATTGTATTAAAATCGTAGTTTTTTTATTTATTCTTTTATTTATTTACACTAAAGCCAATGCACAAACTTTGGAAGAGCAAAGGTTGCGTTCAAAATCACCTTGGAACTTTATCAATGACATTACTTTGGACACAAACGCCCAAAACTTAAATGCTATTGATAATTCTAGCGGCGCAACATACACCGCCGGTTTTCGCTACTCATTAGGGAAAAAAAGAAATCTTTGGGCTTTTGGCAGAGCCGCAAAAAGATTTTCAGGTGAAGAGCGATTTGATCTCTTGGATACCATAGTTCGAATAGAGCAAGTCCTAGATCAGAAAATTTTATCGATGGCTCCACGGGTTAGACTTGAAGCCGTTTTACCAACAAATGAGTTTGTTCATGAACAGACAAGCTTTGTTGGTGCTTTAGGAACTCAATTTAGGCTTACTAAGCCGCTACCCTATAAACTATTTTTAATATGGAGTAATAACTTAAGGTGGAATTTTCATAATTTCAGAGTCTCTGAAACCGGAGTTCCAAACATTCAGACAACAGCTTCATCACTAATAAACCTATCTTATGCAGTGAACCCGAAGATTCAAACGTCACTTGGCTTGGGATGGTCGCTGGCTAAAAGCTATGAAAACAATCTAACAGATTTTTATTCTATTGATTTAAACGCTTCTTACGTATTTACGAACGAGTTAAGTTTTGTAGCGGGGTGGACCACTGCAGGTAGTCCATTTACGGCCGATGGAAGAAACACAAATATAAAACTTTTTGACGAGAGGGATACAACTTTTTATTTCAGTTTTACACATTTTATGTAGTTTTAATTTAATTTGTTCTAGGGAGGGGATAATGAAAGCATTCTTAAAAATAGGTGGTCTTCAGAAGGCACCATTAACTTTAATATCAGAAAGTTTAAAAATAGCTTTATTCTTAGTTTTTTCTTCACTTTTATTCGCTGGGTGCGGAGAAGAGCGCGAAAACAAATTCTTATCAAAAATTGAAGTTTTTGATAAATCCTTAATCGATACTAATCAAGAGTATTTGTATATTCCGTCAACGGATCAAGTTTCTAGGACCACCCAAGTTGGTCGTCCATTTTTCCAAGGCCAAGAGGAGATTGTAAAACTAAAATTTGAAAAAGATTTTTTAGTAGCTTATGTTCAAGAGACAGATCCAAGATTTAGTGACAATCCAACAAATAATAAACCCGCATTCAGGATACCGATCACCCATGTTGATTACCGCGAGGCTAAAGATCCATTCGGTGAGGGAACAAACATTGAAGAAAAAAATGAGTATATCGAATGGTATAAGCGCAGGTTCTTTGAGCCTAAACCTCAATCCTTTGAATTTTCTGCAGTAAGCACTCTTCCTGCTGAAATCGATAATATTTTTGGAGACAGTTGTTCTAGAAAAGTTGGTCAGTCTGAGCTATCGTTCGAAGTACAATTAGATCGGATAGATATCGTAATAAAAAGGGATTTTAACACCAATTACTTTTGTGTAAATGTGAACGATCTTTCTGACTTGGCTTGGTCTGAGGTGACACACTATTCATTAGTTCCATTAAACAAAATGATCTCTAAAGATTATGAAACGATTGTCTATGACAGAGATTGGGAAAGGACTTTTGGTTTTTTCGATAATAAAGAAAGCAAAGTCGATAGCTCAAATAACGACACCCAAGATCAAGAAGTTTATTATATGCACAGATGGAATCCCAACAGAGAAACCATCACATATCATTTGGATCCTAGGTTCGAAAAACCAGAAAATAAGAACATAAAGCAAGCCACACTTTTAGGAATTCAAAGGCTCAACGACGGCCTTGCAACAGCTGGCGTGAAATTTAGAATTCAAGCTGTCGATGGCGGTCCAAATTTAAGGCCAGGAGACCTAAATGTTTCTTCAATTGTATTAGTTGAAGATCCTTTGGCCGTCGGGCTTCTAGGATACGGACCTTCTGTAGCTAACCCTAGAACTGGCGAAATCGTACAGGCCAGGACGGTTATGTATCCTGGTATAATGAAAAAGTTTATTAGACGGGCTTATGACGAGCTTTATAAAGAAGAGCTCAATGTAAAACGAAGTGCAAAAGCTAAGACTGTGACCCTTACTAATTCTGCAGACGCCTCGGTTTTAAATTCCTCTGAAGATGCGCTTAGCTCAGAAAACCTTATAACTTTGCAGGCTATAAAAGCTGGATTGGAAAATAAACTTCTAGCCTATAAAAGAAATTCTAATTGGAACACCTTTTCAGGTGATCTAGCAAAATTTAATGACTTGAATCAGCAGGGGGGCGTTACTTCCGGTGGAAATGTTAGTGGTGAAATTGGGAACTTGTCATCTTCAAATATTGTAAATAAGTGGACTGATTTAATGAAGTATGGTGCTAAAGCCCTATTCAATGACACTGCATTTTCACTAAGAACAATTTTCAACGGTTTTAAAAATAAATCAGATGACGAATTTGATTTAGATCATCTAGACGCTATTGAAGTATTATCAAAACACAATATGACTCCGGCCAGGATAGAGGCTTTTGTGGATATTAAAGACGAGGATTTGAAAAAGACAATTCTAAGTTTGGGTAAAAATCGCCAATGGCATCAGCTTGATGATACGACAAGGGCAGAAATAGTTGACATCATGCTGCCCTTTGTTTGGATCCCCACCTTGATTCACGAGATAGGCCATAACCTGGGGTTAAGACATAATT
The DNA here is from genome assembly GCA_963803705.1 of uncultured Pseudobdellovibrionaceae bacterium. Classification (GTDB taxonomy): domain Bacteria; phylum Bdellovibrionota; class Bdellovibrionia; order Bdellovibrionales; family UBA1609; genus JAMLIO01. The sequence continues at coordinate 223,105 of CAWDNU010000003.1, forward strand.
TTGCGGGATCAGAGGATGAAGACAACTTTTATTCAGATGCGGAGTTAAAATCATTAGGCCTAGAATCTAAGTATGGTTCGCCGTATTCGTCTATGATGGAATATACTAAATCTGAAATCACCGGATTAAGAGTTCCAGGAAAATATGACATTGCAGCTTTAAGATATGGCTACTTGCAAAAAGTAGAGCTTCAAGACGGAGCTATTGTGCCTGTGACTGCTAAGCCAGATGAATTAAATTTAAAAAACTTTGAGTATTGCTCTGATGAAGGTGTGTCATTAAATCCAAACTGTAATCGCTTTGACGAAGGGGTTGGCTATATTGAGATCGCAAACTCGATCATCGGCAGCTACTATGAAAATTATAAGCTAGTGAACTTTAGAAGTGGCCGCTCTAATTTTTCTATGATGGATGATATAATGTATGCTTCACGAGTAAATCAGCAGTTTCGCTCGCTTAGGTTAATGCATGAACGCGTCACTGACATCATCTTAGATTTTGATATTCCTTTGTCCGAGATAAAAGAGATCGAGTGGTTAAATGAGATGAACGAAGGTTCAAAAATAGCAGCTCAATTTCTGAAAAATGTTGTTGCTGAGCCTGACTACTCCTGCGTAATTTTTAGAGATAAAAAATTTAATGGCGTTGTTAGGTTTTCTGAAATCGCAGGTTTTTCCGGCGCTAAGAAATGTGCTGACGTGCCATTGAATGCGAGCTTCGAAGTGGTGGGTGAGCTAGGTAGGCGCTATAACCACGAAAAGTTTAGAGACAATCCAAATATTTATCTTGATCAGATTGATGTTCGAGGTGTTTGGATGGATAAGCTTTTAGCTCTTAGGTATTTGGTTGCTAGAAATTTAAATGAGTACTCATTTGACGATCACACGCTTAGTTATTTAGATCACCCAGAAATCGGGTCTGAGATCAATGCATTCTTAAAGGACTTAATTATAGGTGACGTCGTGGCAGCCACTGAAATTACTTTTAATGATGGTTCAACTTCAAATTTTGAATATGCACATAACTTTTCTGAGGGTTATCAAATCAAAAAGCCACTAACGTCTTTTTTTCATAGGTCGTTAAAATTACCTCTGGACCAGCTAGATTTGATGGCGGCTGCGATGCATGTCACAAGAAGCCAGCTTTATAAAGGTCTTTCATCTGTTTCAAATGATTTGATGACAGAGTCCATTGAAGTGTATTCTGAAGTTCCTAGAGATGGTCGAAATATTTCAGAATTCAACTTGTACAAACTTGGTCGAACTAATTACGTTGCGGGTCCTGAAAATGAGGTAGCTAACAAAATCATCGCTAGATTAAAAAAAATAGATCTATATGAAACTGAAACACGTAAGTCTTTGATTGAGGTATTTACTCTACTAAGTCAAAATCAGCCTTTACCAACAACGGCAACACCAAATCAAGCTGCTATTTATAAACAAGGAGCGGATGATTTGTATTTATATCTGATGGGTGACCTACCATCGAAGGACTACTACAGTCGCATCTTATCAGTGATGACTAGGTAAGCTCGCCGCAGGCGAGAGGGTGCGTAAGCCAAACTGGTAAGCTCGCCGCAGGCGAGAGGGTGCGTAAGCCAAACTGGTAAGCTCGCCGCAGGCTGCAGATTGTCAGAATATTTAAGCCATCCCTAGCTGACTAATTGTGACCTGCCAAAGAAACAAGCGCGCTCGGCAAATTTGAAGCTTAGTTATTTAAGTTTTTTAAAATTATATGGATATCAAAAGCGAGTTCGGATTGAGGTATTTTGCAAAAGCAAAAATGCCTCAAACGTATGTCCGAGACTTTTGATATCCATATAAATTTAAAAAACTTAAATAACTAAGCTTCAAATTTGACGAGCACGCTTGTCGACATCTAAAGCCGCTTCTCTTAAAGCTTCAGAAAGGGTAGGGTGGGCGTGAAAAGAACGGGCAAGGTCTTCGCTTGAGGCTCCAAATTCCATGGCTAATACAGCCTCTGCAATCATATCAGACGCTCTTGGACCGATTATGTGTACACCAAGGATCTTATCCGTGTCCTTATGAGCTAAGACCTTAACTTGTCCCTCTGTCATTCCTAGAGCACGCGCGCGGCCATTGGCTAGAAATGGGAATTTACCAGATGCATAGGGAGTATTATCTTCTTTAAGCTGATCTTCAGTGTACCCAACTGATGCCACTTCTGGCCAAGTGTAGATGACCCCTGGCACAGTAAGATAGTTTACGTGCCCAGGCTTTCCGGCAATAATTTCAGCGACAGCTACGCCTTCTTCTTCTGCTTTATGGGCAAGCATTGGGCCTTCGATAAGATCACCAACCGCATAAATATTATCTGTAGATGTTTGGAATTTTTTGTTAACGCTTAAAAATCCAAATTTATCTTTTTCTATATTCAAAGACTCTAACCCTAAACCCTCAGAATAGGGGCGACGTCCAGTGGATACTAAAACCGCGTCAACCATTAGCTCTTGGGATGAGCCGTCTTTCACAGATTCAACAATAACTTTAACCTTATTGTCATCTTGCACAACTGCCGAAGTGACTTTTGATTGCATCGAAAACTTAAGACCTTGTTTTTCAAGTGATCGATGAAGAAGCCTACCAATCTGGGAATCCATACTTACAGCAATTCGATCACCAAACTCTATTACAGTCACTTGCGAGCCCAAGCGTTGCCACACAGAACCCAACTCAAGCCCGATATAACCACCACCAATTACAATCATTTTTTCTGGCACATTAGCTAAATCTAAGGCGCCAGTCGAAGACACAATAAATTGCTCATCAATTTCAATTCCAGGTAAAGTATTGTGAACACTTCCCGTGGCAAGCATTATGTTTTTTGTCTCTAGAACTTTTACTGAGCCATCCTCTAATTTTATTTCAACTTCATTTGTAGACTTTATTTTCCCAAAGCCAAAAAAAGTTTCAATTTTGTTCTTCTTCATTAAGCCTTGAACACCTTGGGTAAGACTTGCTACCACTTTTGATTTACGAGTCATCATTTTTTCTAAGCTCAATTTAACTTCACTGACTTGAACCCCATGTTCTTCAAGCTCATTCAGCGTTTGGACATAGTGTTCGGAAGACTCAAGTAAGGCTTTAGATGGAATGCAGCCTACATTTAAGCAAGTTCCACCCAGTGTTTTTCTTTTCTCTATAATTGCTACTTTTAAGCCTAGCTGTGCAGCTCTGATAGCGCCTGTATATCCAGCGGGACCGGACCCAATAATTACTAAATCAAACATTCTTTACTCCAACTCTTCAAATTCAAAAATAAAAATTTAAAACAATACCAATTAAACTTCTAAAATCATACGACTAGGATCTTCTAATGCTTCTTTTATTTTAACCAAAAAACTTACCGACTGTTTGCCGTCCACAACTCTGTGATCATAAGACAAAGCAAGGTACATCATTGGACGTATTTCAACCTTACCATCGATCGCCACAGGTCTTTGTTCAATTTTGTGCATTCCTAAAATTCCGCTCTGGGGTGGATTTAAAATTGGGGTAGACATCAAAGATCCATACACACCACCATTACTGATCGTAAATGTTCCACCTGTTAAGTCGTCTATAGAAAGTTTATTAGCCTGAGCTTTTTCTGCGTAACGCTTAACTTCGGATTCGATATCTGAAATGGACAGTAAGTCTACGTCTTTGATGACGGGAACAACCAAACCTTTTGGTCCGCCAACGGCGATACCCATGTTCACAAAGTCATTAAAAATTAGCTCATCACCATCTATGTAAGCATTAACAGCTGGAAAATCTTTTAAAGCCGAAACAACAGCTTTTGCAAAAAACCCCATAAAGCCTAAGCGAATTCCATGTTTTTTTTCAAATAGCTCTTTGTATTGAGTGCGCAAATTCATAACTGCCGACATATCAACTTCGTTAAAAGTCGTTAGAATCGCAGCATCTTGTTGAGCCTGCACTAAGCGCTCTGCAATACGCTTTCTAATTGTAGTCATCTTTTCTCGTCTGGATTCGCGGCTTGCGAAGGCTTCAGACGGTTTAGCTAATACACGTTCTTTTGCTGAGGCTGGTTTGGATTCAACTTTATCAGCTATAGCTTTACTGCCGCTTTTATTTTCTGAACTGCTTTGGAAGTTCTGGGCATCCTCTTTTGTTATCCGTCCACCAGGGCCAGTGCCCTTGATTTGGTTAGCGTCCAATCTACGCTCTTCAATCACTCTTCTAGTCGCTGGACTTAGGGTGCTTGCCATTGAAGATGAAGATTGTTTGCCATCAGAAGTAGATTTATTTTCTGATCTGTTGTCTTCAGCGGAAGAAGTATCAGATTGCTCATCAGAATCCTTAGAAGTGTTTTTGCTTTCAGAAGTATTCGACGAACTTTCTTCAGACTCAGATTTGTCGTTAGAGTTATTGTCAGATTGGTCACTAATTTTACCGTCAGACTGGTCGGTGGATTGATCACCTGACAGGTCATTGGATTTATCGTTAGAATTTTCGTCTGACTTTGCAGACGTATCTAGGCTACCAACAATGGCGCCGATTTCGACTGTCTCATCGGCCTGGGTGATAATTTTTAATTTTCCTGCTTTTTCAGCCACGACCTCAACACTTGCTTTATCAGTTTCTAAAGATAACAAAACTTCATTTTGCTCGACGTAATCTCCATCACTTTTAAACCATTCAGATATTGTGGCCTCAGTTATAGATTCTCCGACTGTTGGGATTTTGATGTCCATTAAATTTTTCTCCTAAGTGATAACCAATTGTTATGGTAAATTATTTCTTCTGCAAATTAATAAAAACACCAAGTTTTAAAAAATTTGTTAAGCGTTAATCTCTAGACTTTGCATAATAATAAGTTGTTGCTCCTTAGCATGTACAGAAGATGAGCCCGTAGCAGGCGAAGCTCGTTCGGTACGCCCGACATAGTAAACAGGAACATCATTACGCTTGAGTTTTTGTAAACACAGTCTAAGTTTAGGCATGATGTAACCGTAGGCTCCCATATTCTGTGGTTCTTCTTGTGTCCACAAAAGCTCTGTCATATTTGGGTAGCTATTTAAAGTTTCAGCAAGTTGTTGTTCAGGAAAAGGATAGAGCTGCTCGATGCGAACCAATGCTACTCTATCGGATAATTTATCAGAAGCTAGTAGGTCATAATAAACTTTTCCAGAGCAAAAAACCACGCGCTTAACAACTTGACGATCTAACAAAGATTGTACGTCTGTTTTTTCAGTTAAAAACCTAGGATCGTCCAAGATCTCAGAAAAATGTCCATCATATAAATCTTCTTTAGAGCAGATGACTTTTGGGTGACGTAGCAACGATTTAGGTGACATAACGATCATAGGTTTTCTAAAATTTCGTTTAGTTTGACGTCTTAGAGCGTGAAAGAACTGGTTAGGCTCTGTAAAGTTACAAACCTGCATATTGTATTGAGCGCAAAGCTGTAAGAAACGTTCAAGTCGAGCACTAGAGTGCTCTGGTCCTTGTCCTTCGTAACCATGGGGAAGAAGTAAAACCAAACCATTCATCTGATACCATTTAGATTCACCACTGGAAAGAAACTGATCTATAATAATTTGAGCGCCATTAGCGAAGTCCCCAAACTGAGCTTCCCACACAGTTAAAAAACTTGGGTCTTTGATTGCATTTCCGTACTCGAACCCCAAAACCGCAAATTCAGATAATGGTGAGTTGTAAACACAAAATTCTTTATCCTTGTTCAGCGCTTTGAAAGGATTAAAAGCCTCACCAGTATTCTTATCAAAGAACATAGCGTGGCGGTGGGTAAATGTTCCGCGAATAGAATCTTGTCCAGATATTCTTACTGATGTGCCTTCCGACATCAAACTTCCATAGGCAAGTAGTTCGGCCAAACCCCAATCAATTAAATTTTCATCCCATTGCTTAGATCTATTTTTTAAAAGCTTTGCCACCTTTGGATGAAGCTCAAAACCTTCAGGCACTTGTGTTATATTCGACATCACAGTTTCTAGAGTTTCTTTTTTAGCCCTGGTGTCCACGGCGATAAAAGCGTCAGCCATAGTGCCGCGCTTTAAATCTTTCCAAAGGCCCGGCATAGGCGGGTGAGTGACTTCAGGTGGGTTTTCCTTAACCTCGTCACGAATTTCTTGAAGATTATCCATCTTTAAATCGTAAAATTCTTTAGCCTGCTCTTTAGTGAAAACTTTTTGCTCTGCTAATTTTTCTGAATATAAGGTGTAGGTTGTCTTCATTTTTTTAATTACACTGTACATTTCAGGCTGTGTAAATGCGGGCTCGTCGCCCTCGTTGTGGCCAAAGCGCCTGTAGCCCACAAGTTCAATAACCACATCTTGATTAAATTCTTGTCTGAATCGAATAGCAATATCCATAGCTTTCACACATGCTTCTGGATCGTCGCCATTAACCATAAGAATGGGTGCTTTTATAGACTTCGCAATGTCAGAAGCGTACTTAGTGCTTCTAGCATCTTTTGGGTCAGTGGTGAAACCTACTTGGTTGTTCATTACAATATGAATACTTCCACCTGTTGTATAACCTTTCAAAAGCGAAAGTTGAAAAGTTTCGCTCACTACACCCTGACCAATTACAGAAGCGTCTCCGTGGATGAGCACTGGAACTACAGATTTTCTTTCTTTGGTATCATTATTAAATCTTTGTTCAGCGCGAACCATGCCTAACACAACTGGGTTTACGGCCTCTAGGTGAGATGGGTTAAACGCTAAGGCAACTTCAACTTTTCCATTTTTGGTCTCTTTAGTTGATTGATAGCCAAGGTGGTATTTAACGTCCCCGTCATAATCGTGAGATTGGTCAACACCCATGTTTCCATCAAATTCCGCAAAAATTATATTCAATGCTTTGTCCATAAAATTGGCCAACACATTGATTCGGCCTCGGTGAGCCATACCTATTTTTACCGCTTTAACACCTAAGCTTGCCCCTTTTTCGCAAAGATATTCTAGGCTGGGTATTAACGAGTCACAGCCCTCAATGGAAAACCGCTTCATACCTACGTATCTTGTGTGCAGAAATTTTTCTAATGTCTCCGTTCGAGCAAGTTGTTTAAGAATATTAACTCTTTGGTCTTCATCTAACTCAAATTTTGAAGCTTCCATTTCTTTTGTGAACCAGTCCCTAATCTTAGGAAGACACTCTGCAGTTTGAACTGTAAGCGTTTGGCAGTACCAGGATTCAAGTTTATTAATAATTTCATCTAAAGTTTTAGGTCCAAGACCTAAAATCTGTCCCATCGAGAAAGTTTTGGATGCATCAGACTCTTTTAAGTTAAAGGATTTGAAATCTAGAAAGGCAGTCTTTCGTTCTTGAAGTTTTAGTGGGTCTAGATCAGCCTTTAGATGTCCGTAGTCCCTGTAAGCTTGTATAAGTTCGTAAACTTTAAGTTCTGGTGAAGACTGATCAAGCTTCAGTTCTTCTGCAGGTGACTCGATAGGTTTATTTAAAGTACTGGAACTAGGTCGATCGATATCAGCATTTTTTACATTTTTATCGGATGAAAATGTGAATCCATCACTTTGCCCAAACTCTACGCCTTCAAAAAACTTCTGCCAAACAGGATCGATGCTGTTTGGATCCTGCCGGTACTTTTCCATTAGGGATTCTACGTATTCAAGATTAACCCTGTTCATATAGGGAAATTTATTGATCATAATTAGTGCTCCACATTTCGTTAAGCATTCATTAAAAAGCATTCACGAAATTTTGCGATTAATATAGCAAAATTTCGAGCTGGTGTCCTTTACTTTTATTATTTTGACTCAGCTTTTAGCAATTCTTTGATTGATCCTAAAGTTCCTAAAGCAGTTGAAGCTTCGTAAGGTATGAACACTTTATCTCCAGGTTCTGAAGTGAAGCTTTCAAAAGCCTCTATGTAACTACTTGCGATTAAAAATTGCGTTGCAAGCTCAGGGCTTTTTGTAGATGCAGTTAGCAGAGTTATTGCGTCAGCTTTAGCTTTAGCAACTCTTTCCACTGCCATGGCCTCACCATCAGCACGTAGGACTTCGGCCTCTTTGGCGCCGGCAGCGTGGTTTATCTGTTCGACCTTTTGACCTTCTGACCGTGCAATTCGAGACTCTTTATCACCTTGGGCTTCCAAAACTTTCGCGCGACGTTCTCGTTCTGCTTGCATTTGTTTTTCCATGGCCTGCTGAATATCCCGTGGTGGCGTGATATTTCGTAGTTCCACTCGGTTGACCTTGGTACCCCACTTATCAGTGGCTTCATCTAAAATCATTTTCAACTTAGCATTAATAGTGTCTCTGGAACCTAGCGTACTATCTAAATCCATTTCACCAATTACGTTTCTAAGTGAAGTTTGAGCCAACTGAGCAACCGCTAATGGCAAGTTTTCAATCTCGTAGGTAGCTTTAAATGGATCTGTGATCTGAATGTACATGATTGCATCAATGCTTATAGATACGTTATCTTTTGTGATCACACTTTGTTCTGGAATATCTAAAACCGACTCCCTTAGATCAATCCGCGAAGTCAAATAAATCATCCCATGGTCCACCCACTTAATGGGTCTGGGAACGTCAACGAATGGAATCACAAAGTTGGGCCCGCTGGTTAGCAATTTGCTGAAAGAACCGAGGCGCTCCATCACAATAATTTGATTTTGATTTACAATATAAACACCTTTCAAAATTAGAACTACTGCAAGAACCGCTAAAACACCAGCTACGAAAACTCCACTCATTTTTTTACATCTCCTGTTGAATTAAAATAAATTTTAATTTGAAAGTACTTACTGTTTTATTTAATAAACCAATGCTAAATTTTTTTTCTTTAGATCTATTGCGCCTTTATATCTTTTTTAAAGGTTTGATAAGGCATATCAGGTTTCTTTTAGCTTGATAAACACTAGCTAGGTATAGAGACCAAAGATACGAAAACCCTATTTCCATCAATTCGATCTATTCTAACTTTTGCTTTAACAGGTATAACAGAATCTATTTCAGTAGGTAAGGCGTTCCAGTGGTCTGCGTAAACTTTAACATAACCGGTGCCTGCCTTTTCGTTGATCTCTTCTATTACACTAACGACCCTGCCAATTAACGAGTCCATCCCAGTTAATTGGTGCTTACCAATAAACCTGGGCTTTACATACTTTACGGAAATATAGAAGTTAACAATAGACAAAAAGGCAAAGGTGATAAGCTCAATTTCTAAAGAGACGTAGGGTGCAATTATTGCGACAAATAAAAGTGATACTCCTAAGGGGAAAAGAAAAAACGTAGATACAAAAGCTTCAAGTATGATCAGACCCAGGCCGAGCCCTACGTAAGCCTGCCAATTTAAAAGTAGTTCTAAATTCATAAGAATCTCCATTTAAAATTTTGTAGTGTTTCAGTATGGGGCTTTTTTCAGAAATTAGCCCTAATTTTCTAAAAAATGAGTCTCTATGTCATAAATTTTATAGAAACTAAATGGATTTTAATTTGTTAGAGTATTACTTAGATTACATAAATTATAAACAAACCTTGATCGTTGTTGAGGTTTAAAAAGGGGAGTGCATATGAAACTATTAAATAAATTATTTTTAGGAAAATTTCTAAGCACAAGCTTAGCTGTTTTTCTGGGCTTTGGCTTCAGTGCTCAAGCCAAACATCATGGTAAAAACCATAATGGGAAAGGTAAGGGCCCATGTGCCGAGATCGTGTGTGAACAAGGCGACAAATTTTGCTATGACAAAAAAAAAGAATGCATGTCGAAAATGTTCACCAAAAGAATGGAGAAGGCAAGATCTGAAGGCGTGAGTGTTGATAAAAAAAATATGTGGGTTCAGCGTTTGGAAAAGCGAGTGACTAAAAAAAGAGAAAGGATTCAGCAGCTCCAGACCAACATCACCGAGATCGAGGCAAATATAAAGCAAGTTAGGGCTTTAAAAACGAAGTAGCTTAGCTTTTGATTATATTTCTGAGCTTAAAATAAGGGCTCGTTTCAGAATGTTGGGCGCAAAGCCCTCAAAGTGTCAACTATGAAGCCGGGGGCGCCAAACCCCTTTCTAATGGCATCAGGTTGACATAGGCCTTAAATTCTTAGATAAAGTTCAGGTTATTTTGATTCAGGCTTATAGACGGAGAAGTAATGGCTAAACTATCAAGTATTGTTAAGAATAAGAAAAAAATTGAAATGGTGGCTCGCTACCGTCAGAAGCGTGCAGATCTTAGAAAGATTCTTAAAAGTGCAACTTCTTCTTGGGAAGAAAAAGAAGCTGCCCGTGCTCAAATTACTCGTTTTCCTAGATATTCAATCGAAGTCCGTGTTTCAAACCGTTGTGAAATGACAGGACGCCCACGTGGTTTCTTGCGCAAATTTGGTTTATCTCGTATTGCATTCAGAGACTTGGCCAGCCGTGGTCAGATTCCTGGAGTAACCAAATCTAGCTGGTAAGTTACAATAGGCGCCAAGGCTATGAAGTTTTGTCGGTGGTTTCATTGTTTTTTCACCATAAAAATCTAGATATTAGTGCTGACAGCTGTTAAAAGCCTATAAAAAGAGATCTAAGGAAAACTTAGATCTTTTTTTTTAAAGCCGAGTACCTCAGGTGTCCTAAGCAAATTGTGTAAACCAGCCTCTCTTTATCTAGAGAGCAACTCTTCTTAATTTGCACCCTTACATCAGGCTGGCTTAATCCCGGATTTGATCTTTAACTGACAGGCCTATTTTAAAAAACATACTGCGTGCTCTATTTTTGCTTATATCTTTCGGCCACTCAATTGTACTAGGACCCGCAAGATTTGGGTTGTAGGTGGAAGCAAGACTTCGACCAGTGGCTCGGGCGTAGGCTCGGGCTTGGGCAGCCGCTGTTGGTTTGTAGTTATCAGCGTTAAATGTTCTGGCTTTATCTTTAGACCTTTGCTCAGAGCCTGAAAGATCTAGGCCTCTGCGATTTGCTCTATCGTTACCAGCTGATCTAAATTTCCCCCCTCCGCCAGGTGACGCATTTTTACCAAACATAGTTTTATCTTTCTTGTTTTTGCCAAATAGTCGACTTAAAAGTCCCGGCTTATCTTTGGTTTTAGTACCACCGGCGTTACCTGATGAAGTTCCTAAACCGCCAGCTCCGCCGCCACCTACTGGTGATCTAGGGAATTGTCCCTGGCTATTAGCAAAATTACCTCTAGAGGGTGGAGGAATAGCTTGTGGGAATTTTTGATTCGAAGAACTTCTATTAGGATTATATGGGATTGTGCCTGTGGAAAGTTGAGTTCCACTACTGTTAGAGGACCTATAATTTTTGTTTGGACTGCCATATCTAGCGCTGGCTCCAGAGCTATAACCATCTTCACCAAAGCTTCCACCTGACTTACCAAAAATAGACCCCAACTCGCTTAAAGACTTACCAAAGCCACCAGCTTGCCCGCCAAAACCCGAAGCCTTCGCCTGTACACTTTTGTCATTGTTGTTTGCGCTAGACTCTGTTGTGGCTCCAAAAGCTTTTGACTGTGCATCAGCCATCAATTGATCACCGCTTAATCCTTTTGAGTCTGCAGCCTTACCATTATTTTCACTGCTGTTATCCGAATTTGAAATCGTGGCTGCATCACCACCAACTTGAGCCGCAGTCGTTTCGGGTCGCCTTTCAGGTCGCGAAGACATTGCGGTTGGACCGCTGGGGGTGCTGTTGGAATCTGATGAACAGGCACCGGTTGCAGCTTCTATGCCGCTACAATTGCTACCCTCTCTTACATCCGAATTTGGCAAAAGAGAATTCAAAGTTTCCAAAGTTAATTCCGCTTGCCGTAAGTTTGTAACTGCGAAACTGGTTGTTTCAGTAAGTTGGGTGCCAGTGCTGCCGCCAATCCTTGATGTGACATAATATTCGTCTTTGATAATGTTTCTTTGCTGTCGAAGTTCTGGGGCGTCAAGTTTGCCTTCTACCTGCAGTTGAACCTCTGCTTCGGCATCCCCATAACTTATGCTTTCCATTGCACTGGTTCTAGCTACTAGCAGTTCCATGGATCTATTTTGGTAAATAGCAACACTGTCGCCATCTGAGGTGGCTATTGGTTCAGTGCAAAAATCTGTAGCGTCAATAAATTTTGTTCGGCAAGTTTGATCTAAATTATCTAGGTCTCCCTGTAAGGTGGCTAAAGCATCGCTAGAGGATTTTAAAGCCGATACAAGTTTTTCAACTTTCAGCGCTAAGCCCGAAATATCGGTCCCATTTTGGGCTTCAATTTGTCCCATTTGATTGATACTGGCGATTTGGCCGAATTGCTCTTCCATTAATGTTTGAATATTTTCTATACCGACCTTAAGCGATCTGTATAGGTTAGTATTACATTGTCGTTTAAAACTATCAGAAGTCATGCGACAAGCATTAGTCTGATTGATGATAACTTGATTGGCCATGGCTTCAAACTTTTCTCGAGCTTGATCTCCTGCTAGCTCAGCAGCACTTTGCATATCACTAACTCCGCATGTGCTCTGTCCACCGGCTAAACATTCAACAGACTTTACGACCACGCTAGTATTGTTAGCGAAAGTTTTTAAACAAAGTAGAAGTGGAATTAAAATAATAGTTTTCATACTTAAATTATCGGCAAATTTGACAGAAGAACACAGACTTAAGGCCAAGGGTGACTCAGAATAATACGTTAATAGGTTATTGTGATGGAAGTGTTGCTTTAAGAATTTTTTTAATTTGCGGAATCGCTCCAAATAATTAAAGGTCAACAAAAAAATATACGTATCAAGTGATTTTATTTATGTAGTTTCTTATAAAACTATATAGAGAGATCTTCTGTGTTCAGAAATCGAATCACGTTATCTATTCTCAGACCAACGTTTCTCTCACTAATTTCATTGGGTGTCTTGCGGCTGCCAGGCCCTCCAGAATAAGGCCGTTCAGCAATATGAATTCCAGACAACACCATTTTACCATCAACCAGTTGTGTAATACTGGAAGAGCTTGAAGAGTACGAGGTATCACATAAGTGGTATATAGTTTTCAGAGCAGTTTCATAGCTACATCTCTCAAAAGATGAAAAGTTACCCGCTTTAAAGTCTTTATTAAATCCAATTAAGTAGTTTGAGCCTCTGACAGCATTCGAGGATTGAGGCTGAAGACTCATGGAACCACGTCTAGCTCCGTTAGGAAGCTGGTCATTACTAATTTTTTCACTTAAAATAAAAATTAAAAAATCATTTTGTCTTGTAAGTTTTGATACACCGGCAACATTTTTCAAATTCAGAGGGTCACCCTCAGTGCTAACAGTGCGTAGAACAAAATCAGAATAAGCTCGGCCATCATCGATATGAAAATTTACATTTGGCAGGTATTTCATGCTAGACAAATCACACATGGGCTGACCAGTTCTCTCATCTAAAAAAGAATGAGCTGAGGTAATTACGGCGTCTCTTCCGTCCGGCAGTTGAATAAGCGTGGCATTAGTTCCACCACCTTTGCAAGCCAGTCTCCCAGTTTGAGCAGATGCTCTCAAGATTGCTCTTTCTTCTTCTGTTAGATCAGTTGGGTTTTTACGTCTTAGATCACTTACTGCGCGACGGTTGTCCTCATCGAATATAGCCACATTGTGCACCCGAGCAAACCCCTCTTTCACAATTGGCATTTGGGCTAAATGTTGAGCTAATGATGATTGAGGCGAGCGTACTCTACAGCCCATACAAGTAGAGGCCTCGGTGTTGCTTGCGCTTGGACTGATCGAGCGACTTGTAAGATCGGGATTACGAGGCAGACTACTGATGGCCTCGGATTTTAGATTAAATCCAATGGACATTAAAAGAATCAGACTCAATTTCTCGAAGAACTTTTGATTTAATGACTTTGGTAGGTACTGGCTCAAGGGTGATTTTAGAGTGTAAGTCGGGAAATTTGAAAACCCTAAAGTCTTAAAATAATTGGTTTTGATCTGGCTTTTACCACCGCTACCTAATTCAGTGATCTTTTTTTGAATCGCTAGATCCATGATTTTTTGAAGCTGTTCTTGGTTGATCATTTTTTTTGAGTTCATGGTAAAGTCCTGATTAAGTTTCAAATTAATTAAGTCCGTAATCTATACTAACCTGATACAATATACATGCCCAAAAAGTAAGTCCATAAATGACTGAATTTATTGAAGAATTTATAGTTATTTCATAATAATACGCTTATATATTAGACGCCCGCAGGAAAAACTATACAGCAGTATGGCTTTGAGCACTTTGTACTTACCAAGCGATTCTGTCCTTCCATAGTTCCCAAGGGAAAGTGACCGCAGAGATGTAACCATCTGATACGATTTTGTTCTTAAATCGAAATTAGGAGGGGCATCAAGGATGGGGTTTATATTGAGAGCAAGAGATCAATTAAAAATTGAGATTATGTTTAAAGTATCAAAAGGTGAAATTAGAACTATTGATGCATGTTCAATTTTAAAAGTTTCAGATCGTACTTTGAGGCGATATCTAAAGTCTTTCAGAGAAAAAGGCATTTATTTTATTAAGCACGGCAACTGTGGCAATATTCCTCGAAACAAAATTCCTGAACCTATAAAGCTTCATACTCAAGCTTTAATCAAACAGCGCTATTTTGATTTTAATATGAGCCATTTAAGAGAAAAATTAATTGAAGAGTTTAACATCACCATCAAATACGAAACCTTAAGAAAATGGTGCCACGAGATCGGTTATGTCAAACATGCCCAAAAAAGAAGGACTAAGCCAAAGTACTATCGCCAGAGAATGAGCCAGAAGGGCCTGCTGCTTCAAATGGATGGCAGTCACCACAAATGGTTTTCAGACCGTACAACGTGCCTTATGGCGGTCATAGATGACGCCACCAATGAAGTCTATGCCAGATTTTATGACGGTGAGACCACAGTTGCTTGTATGGATTTTTTAAAACGCCACATTGAAAAGTATGGTGTTTGCACGTCGTACTATACGGATAAAGCCGGGCTATTTGGTGGCATTAAACGAAGCAACTTTTCACAAGTAGAACGTGCATTGGGTGAAGTGGGCAGCCAAGTTATATATGCGCATACGCCGGAAGCTAAGGGCCGTGTTGAAAGGTTATTTAAAACTTTACAAGATAGGCTCATTCCAGAGCTAAGGCTTAAAGGAATTAGAACCATGAAAGAAGCCAATTATTTTTTAGAAACCACGTATCTGCAATATCATCATAATCAAAAATATATGGTTGAAGCCCACAACCCTTTGAGTGCCTATAAAAGTCTGGCAGGTCAAATTGATTTAAACGATGTGTTTTGTCTTAAAGAATTTAGGGTCGTCGGCAGAGACCACACGGTGAGTATTAATGGCGTTAGATATTTTATTGCCGATGAGTTGAGGCACTCCATTTACAAACAAAAGCTTGAAATTAGATTTAATAAGTGGGGGTGACTTTAAAGCCTACTTTGCCAATAAAGACATTAAGCTTGTTAGGATAATCAAAGCTCAAAAAATTACGGCGTAAAAACTAAAAGCTTCAAATACATAGATTAAAAGGCAAGCTTAACTGAGTGGCTTTAAAGTTTTTAATAAGCGTTGTTGCGGTCAACAACGCCTATTAAAACTAAAATCTTTTGGATCAATGACAAGGGAATTGTCGATGGTGGCGGCCTTGGATCTAGACGGTCTTTGTAATATTTAGTATTTATTAAAAAGTAATGGTACTATTCGACTTGTTCTAATCAAACTTAATTATACTCCTAAATACCCACAATCTAAATTTACTGATTTGAAAAGCTCAAGTTTGTATGGTTGCAGTAAATGAAAAATATCATTCCAGTGAGTTCCTTTAGAAAATTCGAAATGTATCAACGAACGAACCTCTACAGAAGAATTGGAAACTACTTCAAAAGCGCACTCATTTCTGTAACCAGTTACCTTGTTTTGGTACACAAATTTTCCCGATCTTTCCAATTCCAGCGAAGAAATGTGTGTCAATGCTAAAAAACATTTTTCTTCATTTACGATTTCATTCGGACTGTTAAATAATTCATTATGACCAACCTTAAAAACTACTTCGGTGTGCTCAAAAGCCGGTCCGTAAACAGCGAAACAAGGAAAATCTTCATTTGTCTCTGCTTGCGCATTTATAAAAATCATTAAAAAGAATAAAAAAAACACATTTTTCACGAAAGTCCTTTATTTTGTATATAGATAAATCCTTTGATTTAATTTGCAAAACCGAAGCCATTTTTTTGATAAAACCCAATGCTTTAAACCCATTTAAACTAGCAAAGACACATTGAAACTGACTAAGAATTAGTTTTCAAGGCCGCAAAATGTCACTCGTAAAATCAAGCATTTTAAGCAGGGCTCTTAATTATCTTGTTCCGCACTCAAAAAATGAGGCTATGACGCCGATAGGCTGTCAGAATCATTTGGTACTAATTAGGTCAATTTGCCCTGGGAAAGACAATGGCTTTGAGCACTTTTGTAATTACAAAGCGATTCTGTCATCGGTTAATTCCCAAGGGATCTTAGCAACATATATGTGTAGCCACAGCCTATTGGTAGTTTTACTATTTTTCCAAAAAAAAGTGTCAGTGGAATAAAAGATGATGAAACTGTTGTTGAAATCCGTGACATAACCATGTCTAGTTCGTACAGCTTTTTTTTCAAAAGGTAGGGTAATTGTCAGAACTAAAAGAATACTGGTACGGCAAAGGCCTATAGCAGTGGTGTCATCATCGACAACGAAATAGGCTAACAGTGAAAGAAATTAAACCGTTAAGCCGAAATCTGAAACCATTTTAGATTTTTTATATCTGCTTACTTATTAGTCCTAATCTGGACTTATCTTAGCTAATTCGGTTTCAAGTGTAGAGCTTATCAAAAATTCGTGTTGACCAAAAATGTAGCTAGTCTTCGTAACTGGGATCACCTGTATTTTTTTATTTTATGGTCACTATGTGCCTATTAAAATTTATTTATGCAAGTAAGCTTCTTAGCATCCAAGCTGTTTTTTCGTGCAACTGAATTCTCTGGGTGAGTAAATCTGCTGTAGCCTCGTCATTTGCAGAATCTGCTACTGCAAATATACTTCTTGCAGTCTTGATGACAGACTCTTGAGATTTAACCAAATCACTTATCATCTCCGTAGCCACTACATCACCAACAGCTTCCTTCACAGTGCTAAGGTTCGCAAATTCAGTGTAAGAGCCCGGCGCTTTTTCACCTAAAGCACGTATACGCTCTGCGATATCATCTACAGCAATAGCAAGTTCAGTATATTGAGTTTCAAACATTAGGTGCAATGTCTGAAACATTGGGCCCTGAACATTCCAGTGATAATTATGAGTCTTTAAATATAAAGTGTACGAATCAGCAAGTAAACCAGCTAATCCATCTGCAATGCTTTTACGCTTTGATTCTTCAATACCAATATCAATTTTCATAAGTTTCTCCTTACAACCCTAGTTTAATAATTTAAGTGCTGCTCTTTTCAAAAAGCTTTTAAATTCCTTTTTAACATAACTTATAACATCCGTAAGAGCTAGAACCTAACATGCACTCGGATTGCAATTAAATCCTAGAGCGTGTTGGCAATTATATATGTTCAATATTTCCAATATTAGTTTTAATACTTTTCATTTCCTAAATATTCGTTTCGTATTCGCTTTCGCTTAGATAGAATCAGTATAAATTCCAGTAGCTTAATTCGAAATACTTATAAATTGTCGAGGCCTATTACTATTCAAATTTTAAGTTCTCATGACACCAGCAGCTAAAGCACCGCGATGCCCAAGTTGTAGGCCTGAGAGATATAAAGTGATAGAAAATCTTTGAACTTAATCCTTATAGTGTGCGGAAAACCATTTATGATCAAATATATTATTTACTTTCCTTTTTATATTTGCCCAAGATTTTTAAAAAGGTTTATATCTTGGTTCATAACTTTTGTTTGGTTTTACCTGATTCGAAATAGAAAAAAGCTTATGATGAGTCAGTTGAAAACATCATTTCCTAACAAAAGTGGCAAGTGGTATGACAAGGTTGTTTTTGAATCATTCTACAATCTAATCCTAGTTATCTTTGAATACTCTTACTTCGTCTATAGCCCTAAAAAGGTTTTGAAGTACTGCAAACTTAAAAACACCGAACATCTAGATAGAGCTTTGGCCGAAAACCAAGGTGTTTACATAATGGCGTTTCATTCTGGCAACGGCGAGCTTGCCTTGTTTAGAACTTGTCTGGAAGGCTATAAGTTAAATTTAATAGCTAAAAGAATTGGAGTTAAACTTTTAGATCAGTTGATTTTTGACTCTAGGGAGCTTAGCGGACTTAAACACATAGCTCCAAAAAAATCCTTATCTCCTATTTTGGAAGCGCTAAATAAAAACGAATGTGTGGTGTTTGTTCAAGATCAATTCACTTATCCCCCCCGAGGCATTGAGAGCACATTCATCAACCAACCCGCTTACACCAACTCGTCATTAGCTTTATTTGCACAAAAGCGCGGCCGCAAAGTGATTCCAGCGAATGTTTACCGTGAAGGGGACAGAAATATTGTGGACTTTCATCCGCCTCTAATTTTTGAAGAAGGTATGGCAGTGGCGCAGTTCACTCAAAAATGTAACGATTGGATGACAGCCAGGGTGAACGAGCGGCCTAGCATGTGGATGTGGATCCATGCGCGGTGGAAAATGCAACCACCAAAATCCACAGCACTTAAATCTTAATAATTAGTTGGCGTAATAACAAGAACTTTGCTCTAAGGTTATTAAATCGTAGGTTGAATATTCACCGTTCCTAATAAGAGCCAGTTTTGGTCCAATGGGGTCAACTATTGTGCTTGGACTTTCTTTGATTTGGTCTCTATAAACGGTGTTTTGCGTGCTCAATTGTAAATGAGAAAAATAGGTATCTATGGCAAACTGGTCATCTGTTTCGGCGGTCTTTGAAATCTTTTGGGTGTAAAATAAATATTCATAAAAATAATTAGATTTTGAAGTTTGCAAAGTATGGCTTAAAAGTAAATCCTGAGGAAATTTCTCTAATTGTCCTTGGTTAAGATATTCAACCTTTAATGAATCTTGGTCAGAACCTTTGGCAATAGCTTGCAGCCTAAAACCAGATTCGGCAGTAGTCTGCGGGTCATCAGAATTTGGTAAACCAAAATCACAGGCAAAGTTCTTATCTAAAAACACCTTAACCAGGACTTCATGACCTGCGGGTATCATCATTGCCGATACGGGCTCGTCGTCTAACATAAACTCAAGTGACGATTCAAAACTTTGATCGACTTGTTCTAACTGAAGACCGGCCAATTCAACTTTGTCTCCGTTTCGTTTTCCGAAATCTGAACGCTGCATTTTGGTGATTAATGGGCTTTGAATGGCAGCAATAGAATTTTGATCAGGAAGGTGTAAGCGCAGATCTTTTTTAGATAGATTTTTAAACTGAATGCTGAAAACATGAGTTTTTACATCTAAATAGTCTCCCAAATTGTAGGGATATGATCTATCTAGTTCAGGATTTAAGAAAGTTGTGGCTTCAATAACCGGGCGGTCGAAAACCACATTGAAATATTCTGACCAAGCCACGCGTCTATTGCTAACTTTATCGTTGTTGGCTTGAGTTGATTTTGGCTTTAAAATAGTTAAGGCTCTACATTTTTTTAAAAACGAAACATTATTTGCTACAAATAACTTATCTCTAAGTTTGGAGTTTAAATCACTATTAAGCTCACTGTTTTCGTGATCTAAAAGATAAGTATTTCTGTCTCCCAAGCATTTTATTTTTACTTCTGATATTTCAAATCCCGCTAAATCTGATTCGAGCATATACTCGAACGAACGGTTGTCATCAATTTCAAGGCTTGGAAAACCCGTTATATCTAAGGGGTTTCTATTTGAGATCGAAAGTTTACCCGGACTTTTTGAAGCATTCGAAAATGTAAACACATTAAGTTCATTCTGTGAATGAGTGTTGATGGGTAGGCTTGCAAGAGTAAATTCATGGGAAGAGTCGATTTTATTTCCAGCGACAACTTTTAGATCACACCTGTAGTCACTCGAGCTATTTTTATAACCCGGTTCAAAAATCATGGATTCTGGCAAAAGGTCGTACATGTAAACTTTGTTTTCAGAACTGAGTTTAAAATCTTTTTTAGCAGCAATGGGTTTGCTGCTCTCAGAATTGGAGCAGTTAAGTTCTGCGGAAAAACGAATATCAGCACCAATGGCACCAAATTGAATATATGATTTATAGTCTAGGCTGCCGTTGATTTGGTCAGATTCAAAGTTGGACACTGAATTCTCTAGAGCAAGATTAGAGGCTTCTGGAGCTGTGTCCCAAGGCAAAGATCATTGGCTCTTGAAGGTCCCAATAGTCTTTAGGCGCGTTCTTAGATTCGCACCCAATTAAAATGCTGCCTACTAGAGCTAGCATAATTAGAAACAGACTTAGATAACGCATGTAAACTTCCTTTTAGTTTCAGATAAAAAATTAAATGCTCGATTGAGATTAGCACTCGTTCAAGCAAGTAGCTAAGGTTAGCAAGCCTTTTAAATTCCTAAACTAAGGCAAAGGTGCTAACCATTTCTCACATGTCCGAATTTAGAGCAATCTTAGTTACATTCATAGTTTTGCTCAACCATTGGAAAATTTTACAGAACTGTACAAACTTTGTAGGCACTGCAAATGCCGAATTACTCGCTGACATAACCTAGATCGTGATCCGATATGTTGTTAAAACGGTTTAATGTTCTAAAATCTCATTGGGCAGGCAGATTGCCTCAAACCCGAACTATAATAATAAATGACTATTTCAAATTTTATATCAGGTACAATATTATTAAATTTTTCCTATTTTTTAGTGATTCACTTCTTTTTAAATAAAGCTTCAGCTTGCGACATCAAATTTTTTTCAGGATCAGAAATAAACTTTTTATCACCCTCACTACTTTGCGGAGTGAAAAACTCGCAATAATTAGCCTTTTGCTTGTCTAGAAAGCGGTCCGCCATGGGCTCTGTGCATTCGTTGTAAACTTTTGGATTGTAGTGTTGGCATTGAACACAGCTATGAAGGTCGTGGCCACAGTATTCACAGTCTTCACGAAAGCCAATTTTGTCACTTAAACTAAGTTTTTTTTTACAATCGAAACATTGGATTTCCATACTCATAGATTGCCATAAAGGTGCCAGGTTCCGAACGCTTGCAGCGATGCAACAAGCATTTGAAACCTGGCACCTGAAAAGAAATGGTACCTGAAAAGCATTCGGAACCTGGCACCTAAATGTGGGCGAGTTTTTAACGAAATTGCTTTGGTTTTTTTGATAAGGTGTGGGTGGCCGATATTTTTCGAATTGTTCCAGTTTTAGAGCGCATAACTATAGACTCGGTTTAAGGCTCTGCCACCAGAAATATATCGAACACCATTTAATAGCGGGCCAGGGGTGATGCCTGTGGCGACAAACATGACATCACCGTGAGCTAGATCTTGAATACTTAAGGATTTAGCTAAATCTTTGACACCCATCTTTGTTGCGCGTTCTTTTTCATCTTCGTTTCTGAAATTTAGATCGTCCTTGAAAATCACCACCAGACATTTCATAGCAGCAGCAGTGATTACACCTTCAGGCGCACCACCGGTGCCCATCAAAATGTCTATCCCTGAGTCATCCCATGCTGTGGCCAATGCCGCAGAGACATCACCATCATCGATTAGAGTTAATGCGAACATTTAGATCGCGTAGAGTTTTTATCAGAGACCTCATGTCTGGACGATTTAATACGATGGCCGTCAATTCATTCACGGTTTGTTCAGGGCTTTAGATACGGCACGAATATTCTCTTCAATGCACTTATCTATATCAATCACTCCTTTGGCTCTAGGACCAACAGCAATCTTATCCATGTATGTGTCGGGCGCATGAAGAAAGTTACCTCTTTCAGCGACGGCAATGACACTTATACGCGCCAGGTGCACCGTAAGCACACAGATTGGTTCCTTCTAGAGGATCCAAAGCAATATCAATCTGAGGTGAGGTTCTTATCGCCGCAACCCACTTTTTCACCGATAAAAAGCATTGGGGCTTCATCTCGTTCACCTTCACCGATCACTACCACGCCTTGAACCATAATGTCATCGAAGGCTCGTCTCATGGCATCCACAGCCGCCTGATCTGCGCGTCTTTTAGCCTAAGCCCATAAATTTTGAGCTATTTAATGCAGCAGCTTCAGTGATTCTTACAAATTCGAGGGCCAGGTTTCTGTCCATTCCGTGTTCTCCGTTGAGAGTCGGGTAAGTTCTTTGGAGGCTTTATGACTTTCAAGTGTTTTGTCTACACCAATATGTAGGGTGTGACCAGTGGCACAGAGTTGCTTATTCACGTAAATACCGTAGTAGAAGTTATATCTGAGCCCATCAGTGTAATTCTTAAGTAGACTTGTAGCTTGATCACTCAATCGACAAGGCCTTTTATAGTAGGACACTCGGCATTCTAAAACGGCTAAGGTGTAGTCAATGTGGGAGAGTGAAAGGCTTAAACCGTTTTGCTCTCGAAGCCAGGCCACTCTAGTTTCTTCCATCCATTTAAATGATTTGCGTGATGAGCAATGCCCATTATGTCTGTTTCGTGAAATTGAATAAATTTTTTGTAGGAAAGTCGTTTGACCTTTTTGAATCCAAAATTGCCTCCATCAGGTCTTTCAGCAAGAATACTGATATCTGGATTATTGATTTTAGAATAGTTTCGAAGAGGTACCGCGATCAAAAACCAAACGCATCAAGACATTCTTTCAAGCCAGTGATTTCATTAAATCATTGCTACCTTCGAGTCGATGTTTTATTTAATTTCTTTTCTAACCCTGAGTCGAATTATTGGCGCTCCGTTAATTTTATTACCTTGGTGTATGGATGGGGAAGAGTATTTGGATTTTCACAAGCTTTTACTTTGGCCTTTTGAGTTTGACAGATTACTTCGACGGCATGTTGGCAAGAAAGTATCAAATGGTGTCCAATTTTGGAAAGTTTCTAGATCCGATAGGGGACAAGGTTGTAGTCTTGTTTGGGTTAGTACTTTTGACTTTGTCCAAAGATCTTAACCCTGGGTTTTTGCTTATTTTTATGACTAGGGATTTTATTATTGGCGGACTTAGATCGTTTGCTGCTGCGGAAGGAGTTGTTATCTCTGCCCGCGCATTAGGAAAGTCAAAGGCCGCGCTTCAGATGGTGGCCATACCCCTGTTATTCTTCCAGATTACTTTCTACCCATTGCATTTTCCACCTTTATAATTGGTGAAGTGGTGTTAATTATTAGCCTAATATTAAGCCTAGTTTCGGGCTTCGATTACTTTTTAGGCTTCCGTGGAACATTGGGTTGACAGAGGCGATACTGACAGCATATTCTTAAGATTAATTCTTTCGCGGGAATAGCTCAGTTGATAGAGCGTCGCCTTGCCAAGGCGAAGGTCGCGAGTTTGAGTCTCGTTTCCCGCTCCATTAACAGGATCACCTCACGCAACTGCATAGAGTGCCGCGTACATTAGAAATTTTATTTTAGATGTATTTTCAACCGAGCCGAAGGGTCAACATCTTAGTAGCTGATGAAGCCGAACGAAGCCTTTCTTTAAAAAAAAAATCGGCGTCTAACTTTTGATCAGTTTTTTAAAGATAGTGAAATAAAGTGCAGGTTTGCTCTGTCACTTTGACCTGTATGTTTCTTTGAAATAATTTGATGTCATGAACGATAAATCAAAAGTTATGAAATCACTACTAAGTTTTTTCGCGAGTTGCTTATTTAGCTTTAACGCGTTTGGAAATCTGGAATTTGACCAGGATCTATCAATTTTTAAAACCGTGAATTTAACTTCATTCCCACAAATCTCTATTCCAATATATAAAAGCTCAGGTCGTGAAGGCCCTGGAGTGCTTTTCGTTCACGGCAATTCATCGTCCGCAAGAGCTTTTCATCGTCAGATTTATTCTAAGTTCGGTAAAACCTATAAACTATTTTTTTTGGATCTACCCGGTCACGGTCAAGCCTCTAAAGTTGATGCTAACAGACCAATGCCAATGCTAAGTAGAAACTCACCAGCTGGTTTTGCGGAGTATCAGTTAGGGTTAGTTGAAGCCGTATCCCAAGTTGCAAATGATCCAGATGTGCAAGCTAAAGTTTTAGTAGGTTGGAGCTTGGGTGGGGATGTAGCCATCATGACTAAGGGGCTTGGGCTTGTGCCAGACATCGAGGCACTTATGATCATGGGAACAGCGCCTGCTAACGTCGATAGTCCAATTGATGAGCCGCCATTTAACTTAGTCACCAGGATTGAACGCATGATAGGTATTTCAGCCTATGCGGGTTTTGGACTATCTTTTAATTTAGGCGTGTTTAACCCTTATAGATTTGATGGGAAGTTTTCTGATTCCATACCTTATTTCGCACCAAGATCTGCGAAGAAGTTCGAAACTAGAGGGCAAGCATATTTAGATGCATTTTTTGACCCCAACAGTACATCCGAAACACCAAGGTTTGTTGTTGAAGACGCCTTAAAGCGTTCGGACGATAGGTTTAGAGCCTCACTGGGGGCAATGGCTTTAGGAAGGTTACCTGATCTAAAAATTCCAAACGAGCTAGACATAATTAAAAGTCTTGATAAAGAAAATACTATTTTAGCTGTGGTGGTTGGCGAGAACGATATGTTTGTAAATAAGGATTATTTGTCAGAGTTAAAATATAAAAAATTTCTGCCAACGCTTTGGAAAAATGAAATTATTCAGATAAAAGATGCTGGCCATGCTGCGCAACTAGAACAGCCACAGGTTTTCAATCAGTTGTTAGAAGACTTCTTAAATTATTTAGATAAAATTTAATTACTCGATATCCTGTAGCAGGATACACCGAGCTTGATAAACCATGATGCTTACAAGATTAGACTTATGTTTAGTGCATGTCTATTTTCAATTCCTTGCTGTGTTATTCTGTAGTCGTTAACGTAGAAAAACTCCCACCTAACAGTGGTTCTAGTAACTTCAAACCCAATGATCGTCCTATGAGATGAAAACCCCTGAGCCCCGCTCACATAATTATTGCTGTAAAAATTAACTTCGCTAGATGCGACCAGACTTAGTTTGCTCTTAAAATCTAATGCATATTTTAACTCATTTCTAACGCGAAATCGAAATGCATCAGAGTTATAGGCTTCAAAATTTCTTAACTCTTGCCTGAAGCGGACACTGTAGCTTAAGGATCCAGATAGTATAACCGGAGAAGGCTCGTACTCTAGAGCGTACCTAAGTTCCCGAAGAGACATGTAACCATTTTCGCTTCCAATTGTGTATATGAAACCGAATCGACCCCACTGGTTAAAATAAGAATAGAAAAGATTAAGTTGTTCTTCTTTTAATCTGCTGACGTCAAAACTGTACCTCAGTTGAATTTGGGCTCCAAGCGAGAAATTGTTGCTAAATTCGTTTTCATATCGCAACTGATTCCATAGAAAATAACTATTCTTTCCGCTTGCTAGTACACTGTTGTCGAAGCACAACATCAAAAAAAAAGACGTGAGAAAGTATAAGAATTTTCTTGGATGCATAGAATTAAAGTGGTGGTTAGGGTTTAATGTTAAGCAAGAAAAGACGTTTGCCCTGAGGTCCAGTAAAGAGCGTACTAACCATACTCTTCTTCAATCACGTTGTCGATTTCAGCGCCTAGTAACAGAATAAAGCCGTAAATATACAACCAAAGCATATACATTATAATTCCGCCCAAACTGCCATAAACCTGATTGTAATTTGAAAAATTAGTGATGTAGATATTAAAAATGTTCGTGGACATAATTAGAATAAAGGTAGCAATGACGCTTCCTCTAGTAATCAGGACAAACTTAGATTTTGAATTAGGCGCTAAATAGTAGATCGAGCTGAACATCAAATTCACAAGCATAAAACTAATACAATATTTAACTATTGAAATTATAGTTTCTGAATATGATGTCAATTGAAGGGTTTCTAAAATAAATACGTTAAATTTAGAACTAAAAATTAACACTAAGGTTATGAAAATATAAAGAGTTACGTAAATAAGTGTTAACCCAACAGCAACCAGCCTACTTTTTGCGATAGATCTTGTCTCTTTAACGGCCTTCACAATATTTAGCTGATTCATGATAGCTAACATCCCGCTTGAAGTGGCCCAAAGAGCTGTCAAAAAACTTATTGAAAGCACGCTAGGCTTCTTGTTGGTCAACACGTCGTTAATAGCGCTGACTATCATTTGGCCTGCCTGACCTGGCAAATTTTTCAAAACGGTATCAATGATATTGCTTTGTAGATCACCTGTAGGGACATAAGCTAAAATAGCTATTAGTGAAATTAGGGCAGGTATGGTGGCTAATGTTAAATAGTAAGCAAGAACAGCTGCGCTATCTAAGACATTGTCACTATTGAGCTTTGCATATAGTTTTAAGCAAACATTTTTAAACTCATCCATAAAATAGTCATATCATTTATGAATTAAGAATATAACTCTGAAGCACATTCATTTGGTTTCTTTGGATAATTTCTGCGCTGCGATGATAAGTGTTTTTAACGTTTAAATGAACTAGGTCTTAATTCAAAATAGGGCTAATGTTTTTACGTGTACAAAATTAGGACCTTAGCTTGGCTTTGTTATTTATTTATTTTTGTTTTTAAGCCGGTAGTATTTGCACTAGAGAACTACGGCGCGGGCCAGAAAGTCGAAGATGATTCCAGTGATCACATAGAATTTTTTTTAGACCAAGTCCGAAAAAAGTCGCGTGCCATAAAAAATGCTGAGCTAGAATTTAAGTCCTCAAAGTTACTAAATGAAATCGACTTGTCAGAATTTGACTGGTCAGCCTTCCTGAACTTAAGCCGCTTAAGCGCCACGGATCCACAGCGAAATCCATTTAGCCCAATCAGAAATGATATAGACACTATAGGTTTAGGCGTTGCTAAGAAGTGGGCTTATGGTTTTGAAACTAATTTCAACTACAATGTCACTGACAATTTTATAAGGTTCCCACCGAGTGCGCCTGTCGGTGAGCTAAATTACTTTTTTCCTGACTTGAGCTTTGAGTTTAAAACGAACATTACTGACGACTTGATATATAAACAAAGTTTAAATAAAGTTATCAAAATTAAACGACAAAATGAAACCCTAGAGATTGATAAGAAAATAAAAATACGAGAAAATCTAGTCTCTGCATTATTAGATGTCACAAGTTATGTAGAAGTTAAAAACGAAATTAATCTTCAAGAAAAAATATGTTCTGAAATCAGCAAGCAAAACAAAAAATTACAGAAAAAAAGGAAGCTTGGGAGCATTTCAAAGCGAGACTACTTAACAAGCCAAAAAGAGTACAATAGTTGCCAAATAATTATAAGAACACTGAGAGCTCAAAAATTATCTTTAGTAAATTCGCTTGAGACAAACTACAATTTAAACAGAAGTGCTTTTTTAAATTTTGAAATTGAAAATTTATTTCTTGATATAAAAAAACTCTATGAAAAATTTATGAATCTGCAGCAAAAAGTAGATTTAAAATCTACTATACAAATCAAAAGTCTGAAGCAAAAGATGAAGGTTTTACAAGCCGAGCACAAACAACTGAAAGCAGGTTCAAAACTTGACGTGTTTTTAGAAGCTAAGTACGGCTTAAGGGGATTAAATAACAATTACCCCGAAGCCCAAGATAATATAGCAAGTTCTGACTTTCCAAATTATTATGTGGGTTTAAAAGTTAACCTTCCTTTTAAAGATAGAAATGCTGAAACGCTTTTAGCGTCCAACTCGTACAAAAAAGAAGTGCTTAGCTTAAATTATGATCAAATGCTAACTCAAAAAACGTCTGAATTTTTCGTTTTACAAGCGACCCTTGATGACAACCTATTGATTTACGAAAAACTAGAGGAAAACTATAAACTGTCGCGTGAAATTTTAAACGAAGGCTTAAAAGACTTCAACAACGGGCGGATCGATTTTTTTAACCTAACAGAACTTAGGAAATCCTTTTTGCAATCCCAAAACCAGATGATCCAGTTTAGACGCCAAATTTTAGTAAATATTGTAGAGTACATTGATTATTTCAATTATTTTGAAAGGTACTATTAAATTGAAAACATTTTTTTCATGGCTATCTGATAACACTCTTTTTGTACATTATCTTACCATAGTAATTTTTATGGTGGGTATCTATAGCTTTACTAAAGTCCAAAGAGAAGCTCGTCCAAATGTAGATTTTAACAGGGTTGCTATATCTGCCGTTTACCCAGGTGCATCTCCTCAGGATATTGAAGAACTAGTTGTAGATCCGATTGAAGAAAAAATTGAAGAGGTCGACGGTGTAGAGGAGTACAGGTCTGTCTCTTTTAATGGAGCAGGGTCCATTTCTGTTAAAATAGATGATGAATATCCCGAACCAAGAATAGTAGTTGACGAATTAAGACGTAAGATTTCAGAGGTAAACGACTTGCCCCAGAACGTCGAAGATCCACTTGTAACAGAGATTAAAGCCAGTAATATTCCAGTGATTCGAATAGCTCTTTACGGTGAAGCTACGCCCTACAATTTCAAGCTCGAGTTAGAAAAGTTAAAAGATCTACTAAAAAGGGTTCCTGGTGTTCAAAGTGTTGATGACGCTAATTTGCAAGAGCTGCAACTTAAGGTTTTAACGTCTCCTGAAAAACTGAACCAATATGATATAACTTTAATAGAAATGATTTCTAGCTTAAGTCAATGGTCTAGGCAGAAACCCGGCGGGCTATTTGAATCTGGATCTGAAACAGTAAGTATGAATGTAGGGGAAGATTACAACGAGTTAGATAAAATTAATAACTTCGTAATTCGAAGCAATGACTCTGGCAAGGCAGTTGTTTTAAAAGACCTGGCATCGGTTGGTTACGATCTTGAAAAGACCCAGGTTAAAACCCTATTTGAATCGAAAGAAGCTGTTATTTTAACTATTGTCAAAAAGCCTTTTTCAGATATTGTTTCTACTGTAGATCGATTAAAGCTTACGCTTAGTGATTACGAAAAAAAGCTGCCTGACGGGTTAAAATTAAAAGAGTACACAGACCAATCTATTCTGGTTCGTAACCGCCTTTCGATTGTAACATCCAACGCACTTTTTGGATTAGCACTTGTTCTGCTTGTTCTTATGATCTCGCTGGATTGGCGATCAGCGCTGGTCACATCCTTCGGTTTGCCCATTGCAGTTATCGGCGGCTTAACAATTGTTTTTTTTCTTGGGAATACTTTGAATTCACTGGTCATCATAGGACTAGTGATAGTTTTAGGAATGCTTGTGGACGACGCCACAGTGGTTTGTGAAAATATTTATAGTTATGTTGAAAAGGGTTTTCCGCCAAAAGAGGCTGCAGTTAAGGGCGTGTCAGAAATAGCTGTTCCAGTATTAGCATCCGTGATGACTACTGTTTTTGCGTTTTTTCCGATTCTTTTCATGAAAGAAATTATCGGCCAATTTTTAAGAGTTATACCACTGACCGTGATCGCAATGTTATTCATGTCTTTGATCGAAGCTTTAATAATCTCCCCGACTCACGCTGCTGAAATTATGAAAAAATCCGAGGTAAAGAAGAAAAATGGGTTCATACAAAAGCTTGAAATCAAATATAAAAAATATATACATTGGAGTATCAAGAACAGATTTTTTATTTTAGTGTTCTTCACGCTGTTTTTTGCTCTATCAATTTTTCAAAGTAAAAAGTTATTTGAACGCTTCACATTATTTCCAGCAACTGGACTTGAAGGTCTAAGTGTTCGACTTGAACTGCCTAAAAATGTTCCTATTGAAAAAACAAGCTTAATGACTCAAAACCTGATTGAAGAGCTGAAACTTGTTTCTGAAAGTAGTTTTGATAGCGTCTACGCCACGATAGGACAAGTAACTACGGGCGGTAATAGTGGTGGAAGCCGTCAGAGCGGATCACATCTTTCTGGAATAACTGTGGTGTTTATATCTGATGCTAGTTTTTACAAGACTGAAGACAGGATAGTCAAAAACATTAGGGCTGTAACCCGTGAATTTTCTGAGAAAGAAAAAGTTAAAGCTTCAATCACATTAGATAGACCTGGCCCTCCGCAAGGCAAGCCCATTCAATTAGAGATCGCGTCCAGGGACACAAAAAAAGGCGAAATGATTTCTGAAAAATTGAAAAGCGAGTTTTCGAAAATGAAAGGTGTCAGCAGCTTAGAAACAGATTTAGATGGTGATACTAAAAAATATCGATTTACCATAAACAATGACCTTGCAGTGTCTGAAGGGGTAAACCCTGCAGATATTGCTCAAACTGTTTTCGCAGCCTCTACAGGGAGTGTGGCTGAAGAGATTCTTAAAAATAACGAAAAGATTGAAATTTTGGTGGGCGTAATTCCTAGCGAAGTTGAAAGTATAGATAACATTATAAATTTAAAAGTAAGAAACAGAAACGGTCAAGCTGTAGGCCTTAAAGCATTTGTAGATGTGAAAGAGGAAAGTGGACCTTCTTCCATCCAAAGATTAAATGGTTTAAGAACTGTTACTCTTTTTGGTGAAGTCGACGAAGAGATTATTTCTGGCCGCCAAGCAAATGCTAATATTCAACCTTTAATCACCAAACTCTTAAATGAAAATCCAGATGTTTCAATTAATACTGGCGGTGGTGAAAAAGACAGGATGAATGCTCTTTTAGACACTAAGCGCTTATATATAATCGCTTTAATTTTAATTTTTCTAATCATTAGTTTATCATTCCAATCAGTGCTCTATCCCGTGTTGGTTGTGCTTACCATTCCGATGGGATTATGCGGAGTAGTTTGGGCTTTACGACTGCATGAACAGCCCTTATCTGTTATGGGGATTATTGGTGTGGTTGGTTTATCCGGCGTAGTGGTTAACACTTCAATCTTACTTTTAAGCTTTGTTCAAAGAGGCATTCAAGGTGGGCTATCGCTAAACGTGGCATTAGCTGAAGCAGGGACGAAGCGATTACGTGCAATCATGATAACCACGAGTACCACTTTAATCGGATTGTTTCCTACTATGTACGGGCTCGGAGGGAAGGATTATTTTATTCAACCTATTGCGCTAGTTTTAGGTTGGGGACTGCTCGTTGCAACTTTGCTGACTCTTTTTGGCTTACCGGCATTGGTATCATTCGTAACCGTCCTAGAAAAAAAACCGGAAGCAAGTGGGCCTGTTGAAAAAGCATCATCTTCGTTGTTGCCTTCGCTTAAATCTCATTCGACGTAGATAAACTACGACTCATTCGATTTTAAGCTTGGACGCCTAGAATCTAATACTTTTTCAACAGGCCCAAGTGATCGGTGATCAAAACACAGTTAAAAGTGATAAATATTTAGTTCTTTACTAAGCATGAGCTTAAAAGCGAGCTCGGATTGTGGCATAGCCATCTAATAGGCTGTGCCACGAACGTATAACCGAGCTTTTAGTCTCATGCTTAGTAAAGAATTAAATATTTATCAATTGTAAATCGTGTCTTAGACACGCATTTGGTCTAGAAAAAAAACCAGAACTGAGCCTCAGCCAAGGTCTGGAATTGACCCTTGGGACATCTGGAAAGACACTATAGTAAGGGGCTGCTAAAATGTAATTTAACTTCGAATATCATTTGTCGTCACTTAAACCTTGTAGATCAGGTAAGCTAGGAGTTTTTAATGTTTAGTGATTCAAGTTCATTTTTCCAGCGCATTTTTGTGATGGTTCTTTCAGTCGGCTTAATGTTTTCAAACAGTGCGACTGCTAATATAGTAGGAAATCCCTCGCAAAATTTTAACCCAACTTATAGTGGCAAAAACTTTATTTCAGTTCACAGTTCTGAAACCTTAGGTAAAAATAGTTTTAACTTAGGTTTGTTCGTGGATTACGCTATGCAAACCTTACCTGTTTACCCAATAGTGGTTGATCCAAATATCGGCGACAAGATTTTTTACTCTCACTTGGGATTGGGTTACGGTATAAGTTCGAACTGGGATATCGGGCTTTCTATTCCAACCATTTTAGGGCAGGACGTGAACAACTCACAGCTTCGTGGACAGTATGCAGACGGTGGACTTTTGGAAATTAGAGCTTTGACTAAATACAGGATATCTACTTTCGAAGAAGGTGGAGGTTTTTCTGTTATTGGTTCGCTTGGTTTTAATAGAACCGACAACTTGCCCTATCTTGGTAAGGACCCTGGTATGACAGTTAACATAGAGTTGGCCTTGGACAAACAATTTGGAAACTGGTTGTGGGGTACCAACCTTGGATACAGGATGATTAATTCTGGGGATCAAATTGACGGCTTCACACTTTTTGAGCCTTTTGGAAATACATTTATATTTTCTGTTGCAAGTAATTACCGAATCAATGAAAGCTGGGCCGCAATTGGTGAGGTCTGGGCTTCAATGCCAGATGTTGATATGGGCGATGTTGATCGAGACAACAATTCTTATGAGCTTTTGTTAGGGGGGCGTTATGGTCGAAGCCTTGCAAGCAACGACAACTACAATCTTAATTTCGGTGTCACAAGACAGATCAACAATGGTATTTCGACCCCTTCTTTAAGATTTTTTGTAGGTTTAAATTATTCTTTTGGTTCAGGGGATACTATCCCGACAAATTCTAGCTCTGACCCACTAATTGTCAAAAAAACTACGTCAAAAATTCAAAGTGTTATCCCAGAAGACGGTGAGGAAGAATCAAATTACAACGAAGGCTTTAGACAGGGATATATGTCAGGCTACGGCACTGGTCCTTACGCTGGGCTTGGACCGCAGTATGGTGATGGTTTGGATGGAGGTTTAGATTTTCCAGAAGGTTACGAAGATGGATACATTGATGGATCAGGCCCTTATCCTGGCGACCCAAATCGTGTCGAATGGGCCAAATGTTACCGCACTGGTTTTCAGGGTAAGCTAGGCAAAGGTCCTGGAGCAGGAAAGACTTCATCATATGGATCTAAGCTAGAATTAGGTGAAGACTGTCCCGATGGCTTTGAAACAGGGTGGATGGATGCCCCTGATCAAGGCGAAGATAATAACCCAGACGAAGTGGCGGAATCCTTTTACAACCCCGGGTATAGAGAGGGTTACAAAGCTGGTTTTGGAATAGGCCCTTACGCAGGACTTGGACCAGAACACGGCCAAACTTTAAATGAAGGGTGGGAATACCCAGAAGGATTTTATGATGGTTACATTGATGCTTCTGGTCCATTTCCTGGCGATCCGGATCGTAGAGTTTATGCAAAAGCCTACAGGACTGGATTTCAAGGTAAGTTGGGCGTTGGGCCGGGTAAAAATACCAATCAAAAATACGGAGCCAAAATTAATTCAAAAGGCGATTACCCTGAAGGATTTGAGCACGGCTGGATTGATGCACCGAATTCAAATGACGAAGTCACGGCGCCGGTAGATGTCACGCTTGAGCCAGAAGATAATGCGAACATTGATTATGACTCTGAAATAACGACTCTAGTGATAGACACGGACGAAGATATTTTGGCAAATAGACGGCCAGAGGAAGAAGAACTACTAAGGGTTCGTAATATAACTTTTAACACAGACTCTGCGGTGATCACTAAGCGTTCAGACCGAGTGTTGCAAAATATTTTGCGATACTTAAAAAAGCATAAGTTCAAATCTTTAGAAATTTGGGGACACACAGATGCTAGGGGTGCCGCTTTATACAATGAAAAGTTAAGCCTCGCCAGAGCGCAGTCTGTGTATAACTATATGGTAATGTCTGGAATAAAAGCAGCTAAAATTAAATATGATGGTTGGGGCGAGCGCAAGCCAGTTGCTCCAAATGGATCTGCTGAGGAATTAAGGATGAACCGCAGAGTTGAATTTATTATTCGTCGGTAGACATCTTTTAAATGCTACGGGCTCGCTCTTGAACGGAGCGAGTTTTTCTTAAAGCCATCTCAATCGATTTTTTAGGTAACATACAAAATAAAGACTATCTGTCTTTATACTCTTAATAATGACCTCGAAGGGCTGCGTTATAGACGTTGCCTTAGGTGCCTTCATAGGTATAACCGAGTTAACGTTAACAAATAAATTAAGATTTCTTAAGTTAAGATTTTTATCAAGGACAATTATGGCTTCAGCGAAAAAAACAGAAATTTTTAATTTTTCAACTCAGCAAATTTACGATGTCATCACAGACTTCGATGCCTATTCTGAATTTTTACCTGAGGTGAAAGCTTCAAAAGTCATAAAAGATAATGGATCAACAAAAGTTGTTGAAATGTCCGTATCTATGATCAAAGATTTTACTTACACTATTCTGGTGACATTAGAAGAAGGTAAGGGACTGTCATGGGTTTTAAACGATGGTGACGTTTTTAAAACTAATATTGGTTCATGGACATTGAATAAAATTTCTGACAATCAGACTGAGGTGACCTACGAAGTAGGTGCAACCTTTAAAATTTTCGTGCCCTCAATGATCTCTAAAAAAATGATTGAAGTTAGCTTGCCAAAAATGTTGCAGTCTTACAAAGATCGAATTAAAAAATTGAATTCATAAAAAAAATGGTACTTAGTCCCTTCGAGCACAAGTTCATCCGAAGTCACCAACATCACCTTGCGGGGTTTAGACAGTTTTTTTTAGCTGTTTCAGGTGGTTTAGATTCGATGGTTTTACTTCACCTTTTCCAAAAATTTAAAAGCCAGATGAAATCACAGTTCAGAGTGTGCACTGTTCATCATGGGCTAAGTGTTCGCGAAGAAATATCCATCTACCGGAATGCAAGCTTAAAAATAGTTCGAAATTATTGTAATTTAAACGATATTGAATTTCTGACGAACGAAATCCAACAAGCCGAAGAGATTAAAAGTGAACAGCAACTAAGAAATTATCGTTATAGCTGTTTTAAAGCTTTAAAACGTGATTCTGAAATATTGGTTTTAGGACATCATTTAGATGATCTGTTAGAAACTCAACTCATGGATTTAATACGTGGTTCTCATTTCGCGTCTTGGTCCAATTTTACAGAGTATCACAATGAAGTTTTCAGACCGCTGGCGCTTGTTCCCAAAGAGAACATCTTGCAATACGCCAAAGAGCAAAATTTAAAATGGGTTAATGATCCAACAAACCAAGATACAGAGACTTTAAGAAATTGGCTTAGAAATGACTTTTTAAGCCCACTTTCGAAGCAGTCCAAGTCATTCAAAGAGAACTTAATGAAAAACCTGATGAAGCTATATGAATTTAGTCCCATTTTAGAACCAGGACCGGAGCTTAGTGTGGCTTTAGCGCAATGGTTAAAAATGACTGAGACACAAAAAAAGCAATTCGTTTTAAAGTCCTCACAGAAGTTAGGTTTAAAGTCTATGACTCAGGGACAAATTTTAGATATTCTAAAGAAACTTGACCTTGGTCAAAAAGAGATCAAATTTCAAACTGGTCCCTTATTTTGGAGCAAAACAACCGATAGGTTACAGGTATACAGGGAGAATTTATGAAGAGTAGAGTTCCAAAGGGTGCACAAAAAACTTTTGGTGTTTGGATACTGTTATTCATAATGGTTGTGTTTTTTGTACAGCAAGCATCAATGAAGAAGAGCGAAGTCATGAAGGACTTCGCGTATCCAAGTTTTGTAGACGCTTTAGAGAAAAAACATATTGAGGAGATCACTTTTTACACTAAATCTCAAGAGATTGAAGGGGTAATCAAAGAAGAGTTCAAAGCTGAATACAAAGAAAAATTTGGTGGCACAAAGTTTAAAATACCTGGAAATATTGATAATTCGGGATACGACACTGTTAAAGACAATGGGATTATTCCTAAGTATAACAACGAAGATAGGTCTATATTCGTGTCTGTCCTGCTTAATTTGTTGCCCCTTATTTTAATTTTAGGTTTATTTATCTTCTTTATGAGACAGCTTCAGGCTGGGGGCGGAAAGGCTTTTAATTTTGGTAAGAGTAAAGCCAAGCTACTTAACGAATCCAAGAAGAAGGTAACTTTTAAAGATGTTGCAGGTGTTGATGAAGCAAAAGACGAATTAGTTGAAATTGTAGAGTTCTTAAAAGAACCAAAAAGATTTACTAAGCTTGGCGGACGAATTCCTAAGGGAGTTCTGTTGGTCGGTCCTCCTGGCACCGGTAAGACACTTTTAGCAAGGGCTGTTGCGGGTGAAGCTGGTGTTCCTTTCTTTTCGATTTCTGGTTCAGATTTTGTCGAAATGTTTGTAGGTGTAGGGGCTTCACGAGTAAGAGACATGTTTGAACAGGGACGCAGAAATGCACCTTGCATTATTTTTATTGACGAGATTGATGCTGTTGGAAGACATCGCGGTGCTGGAATGGGTGGCGGTCACGATGAGCGTGAGCAAACTCTAAATCAGCTTTTAGTTGAAATGGATGGTTTTGAAGGCACTGAGGGTGTAATCATTGTTGCAGCTACAAACCGTGCTGACGTCTTAGATCCTGCCTTATTAAGACCGGGTCGTTTTGACCGCAGAGTGATGGTTGGAAAACCCGATTTAAATGGTCGTAAACATATTTTACAAGTGCATGTTAGAAAGGTTCCTTTATCTACGGAAGTTAAGATTGAGACCATTGCGAAGGGGACACCGGGTTTATCTGGTGCGGACCTTGAAAACTTAGTGAATGAAGCAGCTCTAGTCGCAGCACGAAAAAGAAAAAAGATGATTGATATGGATGACTTCGAAGAAGCCAGAGACAAAGTGCTAATGGGTCCAGAGCGAAAAAGCATGAAGATCTCGGATGAGGATCGTTTATTAACTGCTTACCACGAAGCAGGTCATACTATTGTAAACAGGTCTTTAAAGGGTTTAGACCCAATACATAAGGTCACCATTATGCCCAGAGGGGGAGCCCTTGGTATCACCCAGACTTTACCTGAAAAAGACGCGTTAAGTTTTACCAAAAGCAAAGCTAAAAATATGATTGCATTCTTATTTGGTGGGCGCGCTGCTGAAGAGATAGTTTTCGAAGACATCACTACAGGTGCTAGTAATGATATCGAGCGTGCAACTGACATCGCGACTAAGATGGTAACCGAGTGGGGAATGAGTCCAAAAATAGGACCTCTTTCTTACAGCACTTCTGACAGTCCTATTTTTGTGGGAATGCAAGCCGGTGGCCAAGGTGGCCGTGATGTTTCAGATGCTAAGTCCCAAGAGATAGACTCTGAAATCAGTCGAATTATAGATGAAGGTTATAAAGCTGCGGTTCGGATCTTAACCGAGAAGCGTGATGCTTTGGAATCTTTGACTAAAGGTTTGATGGAATTTGAAACAGTCGACGGTATCGAAGTGGATATGTTTATTAAAGGCGCAAGCGTAGAAGAAGTTCGCCAAAAGCGTGCTGATAGAACTGCCGAAATAAAAAAAGAAAGTGATTTGATAAAAGAAAAAGAAGTGGTCAAAGAATCTAAAAAGTCTGATGAGCCAGATGGGTTGGGTGATCCCAATCCTATGGGGAGCCCAGCATAGTGTCGCCCCAAACTAGTGTACACTACTGCGCTTTAAACAGGTGTTAGTTTGGGATTTATTGTAGAGTACTTCGTAGCTTTAAAATCTCAGATTCACATCAAAGATTTTTTTGATTTAATGATTCTTTGGGTTATGGTTTATAGAATCATGATCTTGACTGAGAAGTCAGGAATTTCAAAAATTTTAGCCGGAGTTATTTTTTTAGCTCTACTTTATATTTTTAGTTTTCAATTGAGACTGATGTCGGTCCACTTCATTTTAGAAAACTTTTTTAATAATTTATTTCTAATACTTGTTATTTTATTTCAAAATGAAATACGTAGGGTCCTAATCGAAATTGGCTCACCGATTTTTTCAACTACAATTTCTAGAGAAGAAGAAAACAGAATTGTTGACGAAGTTTCCAAAGCACTAAAAGAGCTACAGCGAAAAAACTGGGGTGCGATTATCGTTGTGGAAAAGGATATGAATGTTGATGCCTTTGTTGAAGAGGGCACAATTCTTAATTCTGACATCTCGTCAGAGCTTTTACTAAGTATTTGCGAGCCCACCAGCCCCATTCACGATGGAGCCATTTTAATCAGAGGCGGTAAATTAGAGTCAGCTGGTAATTTTTTGCCACTTAGCAAAAATCCAGTGTTAGATAAAAATTTGGGAACACGCCACAGAGCAGCCTTGGGCCTTTCTGAACTAGTTGATGCCAGAATATTTATCGTCAGCGAAGAAAGACGTAGTATTGGGCTTGTTGAATCTGGCACATTAAAAGTTGTAGATAGCTCAGCAAATATAAGGCAAGTATTAGTTGAATTTTTAGGTTTTGGAGAAGACTCATGAGCCCTACAAAAAAATCTTTAAACAACTTTTCATTTTCTGAAAAAGTAAAAATTTTCTTTAGAAATTTAGTCTCTATTCACCCAAAACAGAAGTGGTTTGCCCTAATTGTGGCCTTGTTTGTTTGGGGATTCGTTTTAGGTCAAAAAGACACTGTTATGGAAAAAGAAGTTTCATTACAATATCAGTTGAAATCAAATGTTGAAATGTTGGATTCAGTAAAAAAAGTAAAAGTGAAACTTCAGGGGCCCTCTTTAAGCCTTAGAAAGTTTGGTGATTTGCCCAGTAGCTTGCTAATTGATATTTCCGAATACCCAGTAGGTGGACTTTATTCTGTTAAGCTTTCCAAGGATGGTTTAAACAATATCCCTTTAGGTGTAAAGGTGTTAGGAATTACTCCTAATAGAGTGCCAATTGTCCTAAGGGCAAAGCCACAGTAAAATTTGTATTTAAAATAACAAGAAAAAATAGATCATAATTTTGAATTGTATAGTTATAAAGGTGACAAGATATGAGCCAGACAAAATCAACACCAAACTCAAAGAGCACTTCCACAAATTTAAAGTTCTCAAGCACTAATAGCAGCGTTAGTTCCAAAAGACTTTTCGGCACCGACGGAGTCAGGGGAACAGCCGGGCTATTTCCGATGACGCCAGATATTGTTTTAAAGCTAGGGCAGGCACTAGGTTATGTCTTAAGAAAAAATGAAGAGATGCCTAAAGTGGTAATTGGGAAAGACACAAGACTTTCAGGTTATATGGTTGAGCAGTGTTTAGCTGCAGGCTTAAACTCGATGGGTGTTCATGTGCAGTTAGTTGGTCCCTTGCCAACTCCAGGTATTGGATTTCTTGCTACCAATATGCGAGCTGACGCTGGTATTGTTATTTC
Organism: uncultured Pseudobdellovibrionaceae bacterium; assembly: GCA_963803705.1. GTDB lineage: Bacteria > Bdellovibrionota > Bdellovibrionia > Bdellovibrionales > UBA1609 > JAMLIO01. The sequence goes on from CAWDNU010000003.1 coordinate 262,235, forward strand.
GGCTAGCCACAACCCATATCATGATAATGGTATAAAAATTTTTGGATCGGATGGTTACAAAATATCTGACGATATGGAATTAGAAATCGAGGCCTTGGTATTAGACCAAGATATGACACCACTTTTAAAGTCCCATGACCAGATTGGCCGCACCAAAAGAATAGATGATGCTCTAGGTAGGTATTTAGTTTTTGTTAAGAACACATTTCCGCTGAATTTGGATTTGGTAGGCCTAAGAATTGTTTTAGACTGTGCGAACGGAGCCGCATACAAAGTAGCGCCATTGGTGTTTGAAGAGCTTGGTGCAGAGGTAATACTATTAGGCAATAAGCCCGACGGTTTTAACGTTAATAAAAAATCTGGGGCATTATTTCCAGAGTACGTTAGTGAAGCTGTAAAAAAGTACCGAGCTGATATTGGTATTTGTTTAGATGGTGATGCTGATAGGGTTATTATTAGTGACGAAAGAGGCAATGTAGTAAATGGCGACCGCATGCTTGCCATATGCGCATTGCAATTAAAAGAAGAGGGGCTACTAAAACATAATACAGTAGTAGCAACTCACATGAGTAATATTGGTTTAGACCACTTTTTAAACAAGCATGATATCAAAGTTTTAAGAGTAGGTGTGGGTGATAAGTACGTGATGGAGGCTATGCGGGCCAAAGGTTATAATTTGGGCGGGGAACAATCGGGTCATATTATTTTTCTAGATTATTCCACTACGGGTGACGGGTTAATTGCTGCTTTAAAACTTCTAGAAGTTTCGTTGAAAAAAGGCAAGAAAGTCAGTCAACTAAGAGACTCAATGGTTGATAGCCCACAAGTTTTAAAAAACTTAAGGATTAGCCACAGAGTCCCCTTTGAGCAAATCCCAGGCTACTTCGAAATGGTTTCAAAGGTTGAAAAAAAGATTGGTGACTCTGGTCGGATTTTTGTAAGGTACTCTGGAACTGAACCTTTGATACGTGTTTTGGTCGAAGCCCAGGATCCAGGTCTTGCAGAATCCTCGGCAAACACGATGATAAATTGGTTTAAGAAAAATTTAGAAATTTAGAAATTTTTTTTTGAGTGATGTAGACTCCGTTGATAGCTACAACACCTCGATCGCTTAAGTATCGAAAATATGTTCAAACTTCGTAAATACTGCCGTAACAATTTGAATCGTTAAAATCTTTTAACTGATTTTAAAAGCTAAAAACAGTTATTTGTCTCAAATCAAAGCACCTATCAGAAATTTATTTAGATAAAGGTCTTACCAGTCCGATAATATAAAGTTGATTGTCTAGCACGTAAAGAAGGGTAAATTATGAAACTTTTGAATAACTTTATCGGAAAAAAATTAGCTTTAACACTTATTCTATTTTCGACATGGGGTTGTGGTGGCGCAGGGGGATCTATTTCAGTGTTTCCTTCAACTGATACATTTAAACAAAGCACTAATGCTGATGTGAAAATCGATGTTTTGTTTGTCGTTGATGATTCCGGATCTATGAAGCCAGAACAACAGGATTTATTTAATAACTTTAATCAATTTATCGATTTCTTCTACGACAGAGGTTTCGACTTTAGAGTGGCCGTAGCTAAAACTTCAGCTTTTGGCACCACAGTTAACTGTAAAAGAAAACCTGATGCTCCATCTAACCCCAATCAAAATCGTACCTGCCAAAATTCAACAACGGGTTCGGATCCTTACTACAAAAAAGTTGGTGGAAACTTTGTAGCAGGTGACTACATCGCTAGGGAAAACGGATTAACACCAAAAGAGTTTCGTTGCGGCAATGGTAACAACTGTGGCCTTAATGATGAGTACCAGGTATCAACTGATATTCCTGACACTGAAGACGGTGAAACTATACCAGGGCCACTTACCACAACAATAGGTAATGGGACCCCTGCCCCGGGAACAGATCATATTTTGTCTTCTCAAAACTTGTCTAAAAGTCAGATGATTGCAAAATTCAAAAAAAACATACTGGTTGGCCTAGCCGGTACTGGTGATGAAAGAGCGCTTGAGTCTGCAGAAACGGTCCTCCGTAATATGAAGCAGTTTTATCCTAACCCTAATGACCAGTTTCCAAGACCTAATTCTCACTTAGCGATTATACATGTGGGCGATGAAAACGATGGACCAATACCTAACGACTTAACACAAAATTCAACTGGAACGGGGCTGTCCGGTTCAAATTCAGGTTCAGGTTCAGGTTCGCTTAGAAGCACAAATATTAATAGTGGTTCTATTTGGCCAGGATATAATTCAATAACTTTAGTAGCTAATAGCAACAAGTCCATTGATGCTCATCTGAATTCTGTCGAAAGTTATTTAGCGGCTTTAGAAGATCACGACAGTTCAACAACAGTTTCAGTACACGCGATCGAAGATTTACCTAATTCTAGCAATGTTCCATTTTTCTTAAGCCCAGGAACCTCTGATTCTACAGGTAACGGGTCGTTCGGTTTAGTCGGATATTTTCAATCCTATATGGCGCAGCTCAGTGGTGGCTTAGTTTTTAGTAAGGACTCTAATTTTGGACCTTCACTTTCAGCAATTGGCGACACGATTTCATCACTGGCAAGCTTCTTTACACTAAGTGTTCGGTTGGACTCATTTGCACAAACCAATTTACAAGTTTTTGTAGAAGGTTTGAACGGAAACAATGCGATCCCAAATAGTGCTCTTGACGGTTATCAGTACGAAGTTGATACGAACCGGATTCGTTTTTACGGCAGTATGATTCCAGCTCAGGGAGCTAAAATTGGTCTTATTTACACCTGTGCAACCTTATCTTGCCCTGCCTTCCCGTAAGCCAAAAGAAAGGGGCACCAAAGTGGTCAGGGAAATCACCATCATCAGATTGTCGATTTGGGATTTGGTGCCAGGTTCTGGATGCTTGTCACACCGCAGCCAGCATTCGGAACCTGGCACCTTTTTCTTTTTCCTTTTTTTTTACCTTTTGTAGTATCTTAGTGTATGGATTCTATTACTTCGACAGAACAAAATCTTAAAAATAGTCTGGTCTCAATTTTCAACGGCTTTAAAGCTGGTGACATCGTTTTGCTATATGGCCCGGTAGGTTCGGGCAAAACTACTTTGGTTAGAAACTACGTTGAACTTAACTCCTCAGCAGAGGCCAACTCACCTAGTTATAATTTGATCCAAGAGTATCAGCTTACAGACTTTAAAATTATGCACGTAGATTTATATCGTATTGAAGACGAGCTTGACCTTGAGTCCACCGGATTTTGGGAAATTCTACATCAACCAAATTGCTTAATATTTATTGAGTGGCCTGAAAAACTAAGTATCAGTAATTTGCCTAAGAACCGTCTGAAAAAAATTGAAATAACATCTTTAGAAGGTATAGAAAACTACAGGCAATATACCTTTTCATAAATAAGATTACTGTTTATAACTAAGCCGGTGCTTAGTGAAAAGGGGATTTTTTGGTTTATTTAATAATACTTTTTTTGCTCCCCTAGAGCGTTTTTTCAAAGTCTGCTTCAGCAGAAATCTTGTTAAATCATATTCATATCTTAGACTCGCGAGTAGTCGCATTTAAGTATTTAGCCGCTAAAGCGGGTAGGCCTGTAGGGATTGCAATAACTATCTGTAGCGGTTGCCACTGCTGCGGCAATAATTGATTTTATGAGTTCTGACGCTAAGCAGTTACATTTAGTTGACCAGTTTGCACATCCCACAAATCTTTGTAGACAGAATTATTTGAAATTAGGTTAGCATGGTTTCCTTTCTCGATAATTTGGCCATTTTGTAAAACAATAATCTCATCACAGCTAACAATTGTAGATAGCCTATGGGCGATTATTATTTTCGTTTTATTTTTCAAAACTTTTTCCAAATTTTTTTGCAGTTTTGCTTCCATTATATTGTCTACAGCACTCGTTGCTTCGTCCAGCACAACAACAGGGCTTTTCGCAAGTAGCATACGAGCAATTGAAAGTCTTTGTCTCTGACCACCTGAAAGCCGTTGCCCTCGCTCTCCTACAACTGTCTGGTACTGTTCGGGTAAAGACTGTACAAAATCATGAATGCAAGAGGTTTCGCAAGCATTAAAAACCTCATTGTCTAAAGCTTCAGGATTAGAAAATTTTAAGTTTTCTAAGATCGTGCCATGAAAAAGGTAAACATCTTGACTGACTATAGCTATCGCCGACCTTAAAGAAGCTAAATTATAATCTTTTAAATTTACTTGGTCTAAAAAAATTGACCCTTTGGTTGGATCGTAAAATCTTTGTAACAATTTTATCAATGTGCTTTTACCAGATCCCGTAGAACCTACTATTCCAATTGATTTGCCTTGTTCAATAGTTAAGTTAAAGTCACTAAGGATCTCGACTGCGGGTGTGTAGGAAAAAGAAGTGTGTTTAAACTCGATTTTTCCCTTTAAAGCTGCTTTCTCTTTTATTAAATCACCGGAGCAAAGCTCAACCGGGGTTTTAAGTAAATTAAATATTCTGTAGACGCTTGCCATAGCTCTTTGAAATAAGTCTAAGGTTTGACCCAACCTAGTTAAAGGCCACAACAATCTTTGAATTAAAAAAATAAGAACTGAAAAAGTTCCAACTTCAAGTTGACCATCTAGTGTTAAGCGTCCACCAACTAACAAGGTAGTAAGAAATCCACACATCACTAAAATACGAATTAAGGGTGTAAATATCGAGCTTACATATATGGCGCGTTCATTAGAGGCGTAATAGCTAAGTGATAACGACTCAAGTTTTTTGTAGCTCTCATGTTCTCTAGCAAAGCTTTTGATGGTGGTCATACCTTGTAAACTGTTATTAAGCTCGCTAATCAGTAAACCCACTTTGCCTCGAACACTTGAGTACAAGGGGGTTAAAAACCCTTGAAACCAAATTCCAGCAAATACAATCAGTGGCATCGTTATAAAGCTAAGCAAAGCAAGGTAAGGACTTTTAAAAAAGTAGATACCACCTATAACCAAAACAGTCACAAATACCTGAATTAAGTCGTTGATACCACCGTCTAAAAAGCGCTCTAGTTGGTTCACATCGTCATTAATTATAGAAATAAACTCTCCGGAATTTTGACCCTCTAAAAATTTTTGATCTAATCTTAAAAGGTTTTGAAAACTATCCATTCTAAGCATGTGTTGAATGCGCTGAGCTAGCTGCTTCCATTGCACCGCAAATAAAAATTCAAATAGTGATTCCAAAAGCCATACGATAACAGTAAAAAAAGCTATAATAAGTAGTTGATCAAATTGCGTATAGTCACCATAGCTGGCTAAAAATGATTGATCTTTTTTTACTATGGTGTCTACAGCTAAACCAATCAGTAATGGTGGAAATAGGTCAAAAACTTTATTTAATATAGAAAAACAAACTGCAGATATTATTTTTAATTTGTAGTCCGACGCGTAGGCATACAATCTAAGTAAGGTTTTAATTTGATTTTCGCTATTTTTGATCATGAGATAGGTATTACTCCCATATGGTTTTTTTTCATTCTTTTGAGTTCATCGGGTATATGATTTAAAATTTCTAATGACAAAGCACTAATTATTTTCTGTTTATTGAAACTGCGATTATAAACTAAACTAACTTGCCTAGAGGGCACAGGTCTTCTGAACGCTTTTAGCTGTCTAATTTTCTCGTCACTGCTTAAATTTAGAGTCGCTAGGTATGGAAGTAGAGTATAACCCTGACCTTGCCGAATCAAATTTTTTAAAGTTTCCAAATTTCCACTTTCAAAAGTTATATTGCTTAGAACAGTATTTTTATCCTTGAACCCACAAATACCTGCCACTTGATTCCGGAAGCAGTGACCTTCATTTAAAAGCCACAAAGTTTCACCTTCCAAATCAGATTCATTTAAGATCTGCTTTTTTGTAAACGCATGTCGCTGGGCTACAAATGCGTAAAAAGGTTCTAAAAAAAGCAGATGTTCCTCTATGGCCTCATTCTGAATTGGTGTTACCAAAAGACCAGCATCTATTTTATCTGCGTGTAGTAGCTCTATAATTTCAGATGTTTTGTTTTCATTTATGGTAAGTTCAACATTAGGATAGTTTTTTGAAAAACTTTCTACAAAAAGCGGAACAATATAAGAGGACAATGTAGGGATCACGGCTAACTGAAATTTTCCTTGAGCCATATCACTATTAAGTTCAAGATTCATCAAACGATGATGTTCCAGTAAAACGTTTTTGGCTTGCCTAATGACTTTTAGACCAGATTCAGTTGTTATTATAGGTTTTTTTGATCGATTAAAAATAGTAACATTAAGCTGTTCTTCTACTTTGTGTATTTGAGCGGACAAAGAGGGTTGCGAAACATTGCGCGACTCGGCTGCTCTTCCAAAGTGCTTAAATTTATCAACTGCAATTATGTATTCTAATTGTGTCAAAGTTGGCATAATTGGATCTCTTAATTTTTATTCACTTCATAAGGCGTTTAATTAAATTTAATAGAAAAAGAGAAAGACTATGAATAGCTACTTCGAATAAATTATAACTATCTTATGGGGGAATCTTGACACCTTGCAAGTTCATTAGGTGAATCTGAGCTTAGCTTATTATATGCATCCCTAAGGGCAGTCCTTAATCCTTCTTCTATCACTGGATGGTAAAATGGCATTTGCAAACACTCTTGAACCGTCAAATCTAGCGACATGGCCCAAGCAATTAAGTGAGCTATGTGTTCACCATCAGGGGCTTGTAATTCTGCTCCTAAAATCTTGTGTGATTTAGAATCTACATATACGTGTAATAATCCCTGCTCTTTTAGCTTAACGATACTACGCCCCTGGCCTTCAAAGCTAACTTTTCCAGTCACAAATTCAATATTTTGATTGTCTAAATCCTTAAATTTTTTACCAATTGCAGCTATGTTTGGATCGCAAAAAGCAATCCCTAAAGGTACTCTTCTTTTAAAACACTGTTCTTCATTGACCGCATTAAACCCAGCAATAAAACCTTCATCAGCTGCCTCATGCAAAATAGGTCTATCTGAATTTGCGTCTCCTGGTAAAAATATATGAGGAGCTTCAACCAACTTCATAGTATTAGGGTCGACAGTTGGCTTGTCGTCTTTTAGGGGAATTTTTAAACTTTCTAATCCTAAGCCTTTGATGTTCGCAGATCTACCCACAGAAACCAGTGCTTTATCAACTTCGTAGATTTGATTCCCAGCTTTGAATTTTAATTTCTTATTTTTTGTTATTTCTAAAAATTCCAATCCATCAAGAAAAACTGGAAATTCACTCTTTAGTTTTTCTGCAACATAGCTTTGAATTTCGGGGTCGGAAACACCAGAAATTGCTGGACCCATATTTGCGCCAATGACTTTTACACCCAATCTGCTTATGGCTTGGCCAATCTCTAAACCTATTATTCCAAGACCTACAACCACCACGGATTCAGGAAGTTCGTCTAGTTCAAAAAATGAATCTGTAGTAAGAATAAAATCTGAAAAATCCTTAAATTTATCTAAAACAATAGGGTGTGACCCAGTTGCAATAATAACCTTGTCAGCTTTAACTTTTTCATCACCAATAAGAAGTTCATGTGGTCCTAAAAAGGTTGCCCGCTTTTGAACAAGATGACTGTCCCATGACTGCATAGGGTTTTTGACACCTCGGACGAACCTATCTCTTAAGAATCGGACGTGCTGCATGACCAATTTAGAATTTACTTTTAAGTTATCCTGTCCAGCTATACCAACCTGTTTAAATTTTTTAGTCTGGTTAAAATCGTTAGCAACTTGTAATAGCGCTTTTGAAGGCATACAACCCACGCGTGCGCAGGTTGTACCGAGTGGACCATCATCCGCTACGATGTAATTACTAGTCTTTTTTTCGACTTCCTTTCGGGCTGTCAAACCAGAAGTTCCAGCGCCGATAATTACAACATCATAGTGCTCCATATTTCGTCCTTAGTCCCTTGTCCCAAAGTTTCACTCATTTCAACGTTCAGCTCATTTCATCTTTAAACTAAAAAGCTATTTGTAGATTTTTTTTAAATTGTCTGCGCCCCCGATGCGCTCGCCATTCATAAAGACTTGGGGTACAGTTGTTGTACCGCTTACAGCCATCAAGGTTTTGATAGTGTAGTCTTTATTTAAAATATGCTCTTCGTATTTAATTTTATTTTTGTCTAAAATACTTTTAGCTTCAGCACAATGTGGGCAACCTGGTCGAGAAAAAATAGTTGCTGATTTCGGAATTTGTGCACCCAAATGCTTAAGCATTGTGTCAGCGTCTGAAACACTGAAAGGGTCCCCTGGCTTTTCTTCTTCTACAAAAACCTTTTCTATTTTACCATCGTTCACCAACATCGAATAGCGCCAGCTTCTTTTGCCAAACCCAATCGCAGATTTATCGACTAAAAACCCTAGTTTTTCAGAAAACTCACCATTGCCGTCGGGTAGCATAACTAAGTTTGATGCTTTTTGTTCATCTTGCCATGCATTCATCACAAAAGAGTCATTTACAGATAAGCAAACTACTTCATCAATTCCATTTTCTTTAAAAGTGTCAAAAAGCTCATTATATCTAGGTAAATGAGTAGAGGAGCAAGTAGGCGTGTAGGCTCCGGGTAAGGCAAATAACACGACTTTTTTACCTTTAAAATAATCGTCACTAGTTTTTTTTACCCATTCATGTCCAACTCTGGTTTGAAACTCGATGGTGGGTACAGTTTTACCAACTAACTTTTCACTTAGATCATTTATACTCATTTAAATCTCCTTTAATGTTTACTTATAAAATATAGCTAGGGCTAATATCTTAAATACAATATCGTTCAAAGTAGCAATAGTTTCAAATATAATTCTGTTATAATGCGATAGGATCAAACTATTGACGATTCTGGCTTGTTTAATGCTGATCAGAAGCTGTCATTTTGCAAAAATTGATTGGAATGATCGATTTATGAAGATAGTCTTTAAATTTTGAAGGACTGCGATGAGCATTGAAGAGCGGGTATATTTTGATCACAACGCTACTACACCTGTGGATAAAAGTCTTTATCCATTAATCGATAAAATTGTAAAAGAGTGGGGTAATCCTAGCTCTATTTATTCCTTAAGTCGAAGTCCTAAAAAAATTTTAAGAGAAGCCAGGCAATCTTTTGCAGAAAAGATGAGTTGCCACCCCCTTGAGATAATTTTTACCAGTGGTGGTAGTGAATCTAACAACTTCGCTTTGAAGGGACTAGAAAGCTACTTCAAGAAAGTAAAAAAAGACACAATGATAGTCTCTTCGGTAGAACATCCTGCAGTTTTAAAGACGGCTCAGTATCTTGAAACCAAGGGCTTAAATGTTTGGTATATACCAGTATCTAAGTCTGGCGAGTTAGACACCGATTTCTTAGAAGATCATTTAAAAAACAACAAGGTTGGTTTAGTTTCTGTAATGGCAGCTAACAACGAGACCGGGGTAATCCACCCTATTACTAAGCTTTCAGCTTTAGCTCACAAATATCAGTCTTTAATTCACACTGATGCAGTTCAACTTATAGGGAAGACCAGTTTGAATTTTATGGAAATGGATGTGGACCTGGCTTCCTTTTCTGCACATAAATTTTATTCCTTAAAAGGAGCGGGCGCTCTTTACTGCCGAAAAGGATTAAATTTAGACAGCTTAATCCACGGGGGCGGTCAAGAACGGTCTAGGCGCGCAGGGACCGAAAATGTTTTGGCCATAGCGTGCATGAAACATATGATAGATAGATTAAATGATTTAGAAAGTAAAATGTCCTACATAAAAGGTTTAAGAGACAGCTTTGAAACCCAAATTAAAATTAAAATTCCCAAAATTGAGATCACTGCTCAAAATCAAAATAGACTAGTAAACACATCCCACGTGATCATCGAAGGTACCGACGGTGAAAATTTATTGATGAATTTGGACTTAGCTGGATTTGAAGTGAGCACCGGAGCAGCTTGCAGCGCTGGAAGCCCAGAGCCTAGCGCCGCGCTGTTAGCCATGGGCTATCACCGAAGCGAAGCTCAGTCGTCATTGCGTGTTTCTTTCGGCAAAGACAATAGCGTAAATGAAGTCGATCGATTTATAGCCGTGCTATCCCAGGTTGTGCCGCATCTTCGGAAGATCAAAAGCCAAATTTAGTAAATTTCAATCAATCAATTCTCAGGTCTACAACTGATTTAATTCGGACTTTTTCTTATGCTGCTTCTTTTGATATCTAGTCACTAAAAATAATATAATCTAACTTGGTCTTTTAGACCGCGTCTGCTATAGAACTTATCATGAACCCAACTATTAGAAGCGCCATAGATTTGACAAGCCAAGCTAAGAGACCAAAAGTTTTAGTGGCAATGAGTGGCGGCGTGGATAGCTCCGTCGCAGCCTCTTTATTAGTTGAGCAAGGCTACGATGTTATTGGTTGTACTATGCAGGTCTGGGATTATACAAATAATCAAAGTTGTAGCACCGAGCAAGAGGGTAACGGAACTTGCTGCTCAAGCACAGATGTTGACGATGCGCGGGCAGTTGCTGATCGCTTGAATATTCCATTTTACGTTTTGAACTGTGAAAGTGAATTTCAATCTAAAGTGATAGACCCATTCATTGAGTCTTATTTGCAGGGTGAAACACCCATTCCTTGCGTGAATTGCAACACCTACCTAAAGTTTGATCACTTAATAAAAAAGATGAAAGCCCTGGGGTGTGATTATTTAGCAACTGGTCACTACGCGCAGATGGTGAATATTAGTGGCAAGAAAACGATTAAAACAAGCTCGGATGATTGGAAAGATCAAACTTACTTTTTGTTCACGCTAGAGCCTTCGGTTTTAGACTATTTGCTATTTCCAGTAGGTGATATGGAAAAGCCAAAAGTTCGTGAATATGCAGAAGCAAACGACCTAGTTGTAGCGAAAAAAAAAGATTCCACTGGAATTTGTTTTATTGGAAATGGTAAGTATTCGGAGTTTATCGAAAAAAGAGTGTCGCCAGATCTTTTAGTTCAAGGCCAGCTACTTAAATACCCTTCAGGTGAAATGTTGGGGAACCACGATGGTCTTCACCACTTTACGTATGGTCAAAGAAAACGCTTGGGAATTTCGTACTCTGTGCCCTTGTACGTAAAAAAAATCGACTACGAGTCTGGTTCTGTGTGGCTAGCTGAAGAAAATGATCTTTACGAAAGTAAAATGAATATTAAAAATTTTAATTTTCTAAACGAATTTAGTGAAGACGAGATTTTAAAAATAAAGATTCGTTTTCAACATCGCGGGGCAGAAGCTAAAGTCAAAAAAAATGATGATGGCACAATGACTGTTCAGTTTTTAGAGCCTCAACGTTCAATCACGCCGGGACAAGCGGCAGTTTTTTACAGAGATCAAAATTTGCTTGGCGGCGGTTGGATTATTTAATATTGATATTATAAAGTTTCAAATATTAGATTCTTTAACCTAGAGATATTAAAATCATGATGTCCTTTAAGAGTAAGAGTAAGTATAAGTACGTTATTTTGTTCCTCCTGTTGCTATTAATGCTAGCTTTTTTTCTGACATTTTATTTTCTAAATTACAACCAGACCATATCAAAGTCAGGCAGTCTAAAGCTCGTTGGGCTAAAAGAAACTGTCCAAGTTTATACTGACAAATATGGCGTTCCTCACATTAGAGCTTTAAACGACCATGATATGATGATGGCTTTGGGATTTGTCATGGCTTCGGATAGATTATGGCAGATGGACTTACTTCGGCGAATTGGATCTGGCCGTTTAAGCGAAATCTTAGGACCGAAGCTGCTTGAAACAGATATTTTCTTAAGAAAGTTGGGTTTAAGGCGTCATATGAAACAGGTCTGGGCAGAGCAAAAAAAACAAGCCCCAACTCATATGCTGATGCAAATAGACGCTTATTTAGAAGGGGTAAATAGTTATATCGAGCAAGGTCCTAGACCCTTGGAAATTAAAATTCTAGGTTATCAACCAGACCCTTTCACCATGGAAGATGCCTTAAGTGTTGCCGGTTACATGGCGCTTAGTTTTGCAGAAGGTTTCTTTGTGGATGTCATGTATACAGACCTTTTAGATGAACTTCCAAAAACTGAAGTTGATTTAATATTTCCAAAAATGCAGTTGGATAAAAACATTCCTAACACCGTAAATTTCAAGAATAAAAAATTAAGAAATTTAAGTTCTAAAGATTTGAAATATTTATATTCAAATGTTTTTAATATTGTTTCTAACCTTAAAGACCGGTTTGGATTGTTTCAAGGTAGTAACTCCTGGGTGTTATCAGGAGATAGAAGCAAGTCAGGTAAACCAATTTTAGCTAATGATCCCCACATAGCATATGCAAGTCCCTCTGTTTTTTACGAGGCCCATATACAATCACCAACATTTGAAAACTATGGACATTATATTCCACTCGTTCCATTCCCAGGCCTAGGGCATAACCAACACAGAGCGTGGGCCATCACGATGTCTAAATCTGACGACTTAGATTATTTCAAAGAGGTTTTTCATCCTTCGAAGCCAGAAGTGATGCATAAAAATAAGTACGTTCCTTACACGATTTACAAAGAAAGCATAATTGTAAAAGGGCAAAGTAAACCACACATAGAGACGGTGATAGTGACTCCTCATGGGCCTATGTTGGATGGCACTAAGTATGTTAGAAAAGACCAGTCTTTGTCGCTGTCTTGGCAGTTTTTAAACCCGACTAATAATCCTGCTCTGTCATTTTATTTGTTATCCCAAAGTAAAGACCTTGACGATCTTGCACCGGCATTAAGGCACTCTGCAGCTCCTGGGTTTAATATAAGTTTTGTAGATTCAAAAGGTAACATCGGTTGGCATGTCATGGGTAAAATACCGGTCTTGCCCAGAGCTTCAAATGGTCTGGTAATCAGGGAAGGGCATTCCGGTGATGATGATTACTTAAGGTATTTAGATATTATGGAAAATCCCCATATTTACAATCCTGACAAGGGCATGATAATTTCCGCTAACCACAAGCATGATGTTCGTGGCCTCATACCTTGGATTGGTTTGTGGCAGCCAAAAGATAGAGTCATAAGATTACAGAACCTGTTAGAGCAAAAGAAAAAGTGGGATCTAGAGTCTTTAAAGAGCGTTCAGACTGATGAGCATGTGACTTTTTATAAAACTTTTTTAAAAGATTTTTTCAGTGAGTTAAATCCAAAAAGCAAGCTAGAAAAGCAGGTCTACTTGTTTATGAAAAAATGGGACGGTAGCTCTTCTATCGATAATATTGAAGCCACCGTTTACCATACAATCATGTTGACCCTACTTAGAAATTTGATAGCAGATGAGCTGGGCGAGGAAAGGTTTAAAGTCTATACTGTAGGTTCTGATGCTTTCGCTTTTTTATTTCAAATCTTAAGACGAAATGATTCCAGATTATGGGATAATATCAAAACCAAGCCAGTTGAAAGCAAAACGCAAATTATAAATAAAACTTATTCGGAAAGCCTGACTTTTTTAGAAAATAAACTTGGACAAAATTTTAAGAATTGGCAGTTTAAGCGTCTAAAGACTTTGGAATTTAAACACGTATTAGGGCGCTTTTTCCCTTTGGACAAGATATTCAATTTAGGCCCTTATCCTGTAGGTGGCGGTGCCAATCAGGTCAACTCCATGGGCGTGACAAGGTCAGATCTTTCTTTCAAAGTTTTTTACGGCCCCGCAACAAGAAGGCTTATCGACATGAAAGATCCAACTCATTCCTACGGATTGTTACCGACGGGCAACTCTGGTCATAGGTCATCCTCACACTATTCAGACCAAGTTGAGTTGTTGATCAGCAATAGGTATCGAGCTCAAAATATGAATTTTAAAAGCTTGGAAAAACCTGTGCAAAAGCTGACACTGCTACCGAAGTAAAGGTTTTCGTTTATTGATACTAACAAAGTTTAATTGTATGCAGTTTTGCTGGATGGAAACTGACACTTTAAGGTCATTTCTTCAAATAATTAACTTAATCATTGAGAAAATCCTAAAATTAGTGCATAAATTCAAAAAAACGTTGGACTTGGAGTCCTTGACCATTATGAAGCTAATATTGAATCGATTCAGAAATTCTGATTATTTTGAGCTTGCGCTCATTCATCGCAGTTTCCCTTTTAAAAATACAAAACTAGATCCAATGGGTCACAATGAGCGATTAGAGTTTATTGGGGATGCTGTTTTAGGCCTTGTTGTTGCAGCTGAATTGGCCTCAAGGTTCTATGAGTCTGATGAGGGTATTCTTTCACAGATGCGATCCTCGCTTGTCAATGAATCCGCTTTAGCAGAAATCGCTAAAAATTTAGGTTTAAATGAAGATTTAAAAATGTCTTTTCAAGAAGAGAAAAATGGTGGGCGTGAAAAAAGTAGGATCTTAGCCTCTGCCTTTGAAGCCGTAGTTGGAGCACTGTATTTAGACTCTGGTTTTGACATTACTAGATCCTTTATTATTGAAGTGTACAAAGATATATGGCCGACAACCCAGACCCGCCATTCTTGGGATAAAGACTATAAAACCCAGCTTCAAGAAATGTCACAGAAAATTTCTAAAGAGTGCCCTGACTACATCTTACTTGATCAAAACGGTCCTGATCACGAAAAAGTTTTTAACATAAAAGTTAGCGTTTTAAACCATGCTTTTGAGGCAATGGCTGCTTCAAAAAAACAAGCCGAACAGTTAGCAGCTAAAAAAGCTGTTCAATTTTTTAAAAAAGAAGAAGGGTTAATTCTATGAATACAGATTTTCAAGAAAATATGATTGATGAGTTTTTTAATAAAAACAGTCAAACATTTTCAAAAGCCGTAGATAAAGTAGAACTTTCAAATGAAAACCTGACTGAAAACCTAAGGTGCGGTTTCGTATCGGTTATCGGACTACCTAACGCAGGGAAATCCACTTTGGTTAACCGCATTATTGGAGAACAGGTTTCCATCGTGAGCCCCAAGGCCCAAACAACTAGACAATGTGTAACGGGTATTTATACTAAAGATTCAAATCAAATAATTTTTGTTGATGCTCCTGGCTTCATTCAGGCAGATACAGGTTTAAATCACTTTATCCAAAGTCAATGGGAAGATTCCGTAAAAGATTGTGATGTGGTGCTGGGTGTTCTTAACTTGGACTGTGATACCGAAGAAAAAATATCAAACGCGATTAACACCCTAGCCTCTATCAACAAACCTAAATTTGCGTACATAAATAAGGTTGATATTGTGAAATACGCCGAGCGCTTATTTCTAATTGAACAAAAGTTAAGAGATCAAAACATTGAATATGTTTTTGGCTCTGCAGTTTCAGCAAGCCAAGAAAATTTGAACGCTCTTATAAAAAATATATCTGAACGCTTACCCAAGACAAAAAATTTCATTTACGATAAAAGTCTATACACCTTACAAACAGAAAAAGAAATTGCGGCTGAGATTATTAGGGAAAAGTGTTTTAACTTGTTAGGTCAAGAAATTCCTTATCAGATAGGCGTCCATATTATCGCTTTCAAAGAGGATCTGAAGTGTACCAAAATATATGCTGATATTTGGATATCTAAAGAAAGATATAAGAAAATTGTAGTAGGACAAAAGGGTGCTAAAATTCAAGACATCGGCACAGAGGCTAGAAAAGGTATTGAAAAAACCTTGGGAACCAAAGTCTATTTAAGTTTAAAAGTAAAACTTAAAGACTCATGGACTAAAAAACCTAATATGTTGAAGGAAATTGGTTATGAGCGTAGAAAATAAATCTATCGACAAAGGCGAAAACTTTACCAACAAATATCCGAATGATGGTTTTAGGCCAAATGTTTCACCACTAGTTGATAACTTGAACACTAAGATTATGCAGACCTCACTTTTGAAGGTGGCCATAGTTGGTCGCCCTAATGTTGGTAAAAGTTCTTTATTTAACTATTTAACCCGGACAAGAGACGCTGTTGTTAAAGATGAGCCAGGTGTTACCAGAGACATAAAAAAAGGTCTTGCCGATTGGTGGGGACATGAATTTTATGTTTTTGACACAGGTGGTGTTACGGATGGAAAAGACGTGCTTTTTGAAATGGTAAAAAAGCAGGTGCTGCAATCCTTAGAATCTATGGATCTGATCGTTTTTATGATGGATGGCAGAGGAGGGCTTTCGCCGGAAGATCAGAGTTTGTATCAAATAATAAAACGGTCTGGAAAACCATTTAAAGCAGTAGTCAATAAGATGGATCGTCAACAAGATATTGAAATGATGATGGGGGATTTTTACCAACTAGGAACAAGTGATTTTATTCCTATTTCAGTCGAGCATCAGTCCGGCATTGAAGACCTAATCGAATGGTTTGGTTCTGTCAAAGAAACTTCTAATCTGTCAGAGCAAACTGCTGAAGATACAGAACTAGATTCTAGAATTAACATTGCAATTGTGGGTAAGCCTAATGTAGGTAAGAGCTCTATATTAAATTGTGTTTTTGGAGAAAATAAGCAAGTAGTTTTTGATCAACCAGGCACCACAGTTGATTTTGTAGACCACGACTTTGATTACGGGGAACAAAAATACACACTGATTGATACCGCTGGTCTTAGACGTCAATCTAAGCGAGAAGACGGTATCGAATATTTGTCCGCAGTAAAAAGCTTTGATGCCATCAGGCGCTCTGATATCATGCTTTTGGTTGTGGATGCTCAAGAAGGTCCTACACGGCAAGACGCCAAGCTGATAGAGCATTTAATTGAAAACCATAAGCCTGTCCTACTAGTTTTTAACAAGTCTGATTTAGCTAGAAATGATCAAACAAATTACCGGCAAGTTTTAAAAGATAAACTTCAAAGGGAATTTCATTTTTTCGAAGACATTAGGTTTACCTTTACCTCAGCTGTAACTGGACAAGGTATTAAAGATCTTTTTGAGTTAGTAGATAAAACCTGGCAGGATCTAAATATTAAAATCCCGACCTCGAAATTAAACAAGTTCTTTACTGATGTTATTAGGCAAGCGCCTGCACCAGTTTATCACTCTAAAGATGTTAAGTTTTACTACCTAACGCAAACCCACCAAAAGCCACCGAGCTTTATTGCTTTCACAAATTTTCCAGATGGGGTGACTCCAGCTTATAGAAGGTTTTTAGCAAAAAGGATTAAAGCTCACTGGGACATTGAGGGCCTACCAATTCGTATTTTTGCCATGAAGCGTTCAAAGTAAATTTAAGGATAAAGTAATGACTAAAAATCAAAAAAGATTTGGTTTGTATTTTATCACCATGGTCACAGCTTACGGTTTAGGTAATATTTGGCGATTTCCATACCTTGTTTTCGATTATGGACAAGGTGCTTTTTTGCTGCTTTTCTGCTTTTTGTGTTTCTTTATCGGAGTTCCATTAATTGTAACTGAAGTTTTAATGGGAAAGTCTTTTAATGATAGAGATTACGAAAGCTCAAGCCATATTCTAAAAAGTGTTTTCTCTAAGGCTAAGTTTCCGTTGATATGGTGGCTTCCTAGCATAATCACTTTGCTTGTACTTTCGTATTATACTTTAATCAGTTGTTGGGTTTTGCATTATATTTCAAGACTAATTTTTGCCCAGATCACTAAATCAGGTTTTGCAGTTAACACTGTGTTCGTAGATTTAATGAATCGACCCGTGCTTTTAATCCTGTTAAGTAGTGCGCATGTACTGATTATTTATTTGTTTTTAAACAAAGGTGAAAAATTAAAATACAGATTTTGGATATCAGCGGTCTTCCCTTGCCTAACTTTCATTTTAGGTTATATCGCTTACAGGTATTTTACTTCCGATGATATGTTCGATACGGCGAAAACCTTATTGTATCCAAATTTTTTAATGCTAAAAAAAGAGAGTTTAAACTACGCGCTTGGACACATGTTGTTCACCTTAAGCCTTGGTTTCGGAACTCTAATTGGTGCGGGCCAAAGCTTAACGACTGGGTCTTCGACCACGTCAGCTTCTGCAAGACTAGGATTAACTGATAGTGCGATTTCAATAATTCTTTTAGCTGCTATATTTCCAATGGTTTTAAACACCGGGTTTCACGGACGAGGATCAGAAATTCTTTTTTACGTCATCCCCAGGTACTTTTCCGAGCATGGCTTAAGTCTTTTTATGGCCACAGTGTTTTACCTGCTGATTTACTTGTGCTCATTAACGGCGGGTCTTGGGCTAACTGAGTCCTTGTCTTCAAATATTTACGAATCCTCTAGGCTATCAAAAAGCCAAAGCCATCTTGGGTCCTGTCTTCTGGTGTTTTTATCTAGTGTAACGTTTATCTTTTTATCTGAACTAACTCATATAAACTCATTTAATTTTTTTGGTGTAAACATTCATAGCCTTAGTATTAGTGAGGTTGTTGTATTGGTGGATGACATTTTAATTAACTTTTTACTTCCTATCTCAGTAATTATTGGTCTTAGGGCTGCTTTGACACATTTAGATTCCAAGTATGTCAAAGAGGATTTTGCAATCAATGAGGGGATAAAAGCTTGGCCTTACTACCTATACTGGAAGTTTATTATTAAGATCGGCTTTCCTTTACTCTTCATAATTTCACTTATCCTTCGCTTTGTATTATGATTTTAAGTTGATAGTTTTAAATTTTAGCTTAAGTATTTATAGATTATCTCTATACACTAAAAGCTCATACAAGCAGTGTCACTTGAGTTGCTACAGTTCTGCCCCGCCAAAAGCGGAGCTTCACCTGCAACTCTTCGCGCCACAGAACTCGTTTTAGTGTATAGAGATAATCTATAAATACTTAAGCTAAAATTTAAAACTATCAACTTAAAATCATAATACAAAGCGAAGGATAAATGGAAACAATTAAGATAAAAACAGCATATTTAGCGGCAGGATGTTTTTGGGGTGTGCAATATAAATTAGATCGATTAAACGGTGTAACTGCAACAGAGGTGGGGTATATTGGTGGCTCAACTGACAACCCAACTTATCGCGATATTTGTAACTTAGAAACTGGCCATGCAGAAGTCGTTAAGGTGACTTACGATGAGTCCTTACTTGAGTATAGTGATCTGCTGCATTTCTTTTTTTCCATACATGACCCCACGACTTTAAATCGACAGGGTCCAGATATTGGGACTCAGTATAGGTCTGCTATTTTTACACAAGATGACAGCGAAGTTTCAATTGCTAAAAATATTATCGTAGACCTTGGTCAAAAGATTGGGCGACAGGTAGCCACGCAAGTCGAATCCAAACTAAATTATTTTACTGCCGAAGAGTATCACCAAAAGTATGTCGATAAAAACCCCGGGTCTTGTCACATTGAATGAGAGCAATGTGGAGTGATCTCCATGTCAAAATAATTTAGAATCCATTTTGGTGCTCGATAATTAGGGTATTGAAGCAATCGTGCTTCTAAAACGGAGACCACCACATGAAAAATAAATCTTTAATTTTAAAATTAGTTGCCGCAACTGCACTTTTTGCAAATTTTGCCTATGCAGCACCGAAATCTACAAAAAAAGTCACAAAAACAGAAGTGAGTGATAGCTACGACGATATGGAAGATTCTGAATATCAAGTCAAAAAAGAGACTGTAAAGCCAGTGGCAAAAAAAGCACCAAGTCGCTACAATAAGTCAGCCAAGTATTCAAAAAAACAAACAAAAAAAACAAAATCTAGAATGTAGTAGCTGCTTAAACTGAATTTGATTTTAAATATATCACTAAAAAAAAGCGAACCACGATATCTACCTGTATCTACTTCTGAGATACAGGTAGATATCGTGGTTCGCTTTTTAGATCATTAGAATGTACAGAGTTAAAAGTGCTAGTTCAAACTTATTAGTAACTAGAATAGGAGTTTAGGTTCAATTAGAGAAAATATTGGTTTTTAGCCTTGCTGGTCTTTAGATCAGTATTGAATACAAACATATCATACTCTAAGAGTTAAGCTATAACCAAAATTTTTGACAGTGTTCAAACTTAATTTCGTTCGCATTATTTTTTTGCGCAGATGGGCAATGTGGCTATCGATAGTTCGCTCTGTGATAAAGGTATTTGACCATACATTATCTAAAATTTGTTGCCTTGAGTACACCTGCTCCATACGTTTTGATAGCATTTTTAAAATTTTTATTTCGTAAGCTGTCAACTGCAGGTCAATTTCTTTGGATTTAGAAATTTGAAAAACCTTTTGACGATCTAAGTCCAAAACAACATCCCCAAGTTGGATTCTATTTTTTTGATCGCTACTTGATCTTCTTTTCATAATCCTAGCGTCAACTCTGGCTTTTAATTCAATAGGATCAAAAGGCTTTTCAATAAAGTCCTCGACCCCCAGGCTAAAAGCCAGGACTTTGTTTGAAATATCTTTATGATTTGAAAATATTAATACAGGTATATCTTTTGAATCTGGACCTTGCAAAAATTTGTTAACGAATCTAAGCCCATCGCCGTCGGGCAGCCGAATGTCTACAAGCAAAGAAGAAAATTGGTGTTCGCAAAGCAAGGATTCTGCCTCTGATAAACTATGCGCTGAAATAACGTGATACTGACTAAGCGTCGCTTCAACTACGGCTTGAATTGTTAAATCATCGTCAATACATAAGATTTTATCTTTCATCTTCTAAAATTCTATCATCACTAGTTTAACAAAAGAAGAAAAATTCAAGTTGGAGGTCTCTCCACATTAAATCATCTGCCACAGATGAACTTTCCAAGTTTTTTTCAAAACTTGAATTGTGCGATGACATTGATTTAGCAGTAGAATTAATCAAACAGATAAAATTCGAAATACCCAGGGTGAAACGATGACTCTCGGCCGATACTAACTTGTTATCGTCCCTTCAAGGCTTAGATATAAATAAAGT
The DNA here is from genome assembly GCA_963803705.1 of uncultured Pseudobdellovibrionaceae bacterium. GTDB lineage: Bacteria > Bdellovibrionota > Bdellovibrionia > Bdellovibrionales > UBA1609 > JAMLIO01. Next base: position 283,036 of record CAWDNU010000003.1, read on the forward strand.
ATGATTGGGTTTAGTAATTGATACCTATAGTGGCCATCAAGGTCACCGGGTCTCCCGATTGGTCTAAATTTGTAGAACCTGTTCCGGTGAAGTCTGGATCGGGTAATTTATTACCTTCTCCTGGGAAAGTAGCAAGCTGATATAGCAGTTGAAAGCCAACAAAATTCTTTTTGTTATTAAATATGTATTCAACGCCTGCTCCTAAATCAAAACTTTGAGCATTGTCGCTACCTTTTACAATTGAACTGCTAGTAGAGTGGGATCTACGAATTTGAGATACACCGCCTATTATATAAGGATTCCATTCAGCGAAAGCTCTTGTCATATTTTGAGTGTTGAAGAAATACTTACCGTGTAAGTTTATGTCAAAAAGACGCATTTTTGAATTAAACTGGCTTCCATCATTAGCTCTGAAAGAAAAATTATGATCACTGGTTGATAATCCTACCTGAAATGCAAATTGAAGATCAAAAAAGTAAGTTAAAAACATTCCGAAACTTGCAGCCTCACTGTAAAAATCAGAATAACCACCGGTGAAGCCTTTTAAACCAGCAGAGATACCTATGTTCAAAAGCCTACCATTTCTAAAGAAATTGATATCAGCTTCTTCATCAGAGGCTTCGGTAAATTCAGTATAATCAGAAAATGGATCATAATTTTCTTCAGACTGAATTTCATCTTGGGCCCATAGGGGACTGTTAAAACTTAGGGCTAAGATAGTAAGCTGACATACGATAAAAAAGAGGGATGTTTTTTTAATTAAATTCATAGATTAAGTCTAAAAGAGCTTAGGTTATTTGGCAAAATTCGAGCAATATTAGGACGCAGGTTTTTTGAAGAACTTGACCTATGTCATGTAAGATCATAATTATGTGGCTATGGATCCAATAGATTATAAAACCAGTGGTGTAGATATCCAAAAAGGTGATGCTTTTGTCGAATGGATCAAGCAGACTCAGCCAAAAAATCAGCCTCATCAAAGTCAAATCATCGACGGTTTGGGTGGTTTCGCCGGTGTATTCAAAGCCAATTTTAAATCTATGGAGGACCCATGTTTGGTGGCCTCCACTGACGGGGTCGGCACTAAGCTGTTGTTAGGCGAAAAGTACAATCGTATAGAAGACTTGGGGCAAGACTTAGTGGCAATGTGTGTAAACGACTTAGTGTGTTTAGGTGCGGATCCGTTATTTTTCTTAGACTATTATGCATGTGGTAAGCTAGATTTAGACAAAGCCAAGGCCTTTGTAACAGGCGTTAGAAATGCGTGCTTAAAATCTAATTTATTTCTTCTTGGCGGGGAAACAGCTGAAATGCCCGGCCTATATTCAGAGCATCAATTTGATGGAGCAGGTTTTGCCGTAGGTGTTGTTGATCAGAAGTCTATTTGGGGTAAGCATAACGTAGAGGCAGGTCACAGACTTGTCGCTGTTGAATCTTCGGGCTTTCATTCAAACGGTTATTCTTTACTTAGAAATGTGTTCAAAGATGATTTGGACGAGTGGATTGATTTTTTACTTAAACCCACCCATCTATATGTCGAGTTGACTCAAAAATTAAGAACTGAAAAGTTAAATATTAAGGCGTGCGCTAATATAACCGGTGGGGGAATGTCTAATATTCCTAGATGTTTAGACAAAGATCTTCAAGCAGTTTTAATGCCATGGAATTTGCCAGAGGCATTTCAAGAGGTCTTAAATCGGACTCAGGCCAAATTAGAAGACTTCTACGAAACACTGAATTGTGGTGTGGGCTTTGTAGTCATCACAGACCAACAAGACCAGGTGGCCACTATTGAATGCATTCAGTCCTTAGGTTTTAAGGCTTGGGATTTAGGGGTTGTCACGAAAAAAAGTAACACTGATGATCCTGACTGGGTCTTCGCTTAGATAATGCACAGGAAATGGGCTTTATTTTTTTCTGGCAAAGGTTCAAATTTAGAAGCTGTATTAGAGAAGTATCATTTGACTTGGAAAGTGCCTCCGGTAGTTGTTACAAACAATCCAAAAGCTTTAGGTTGCAAAGTCGCTAGCAGATTTAAATTACAGCCAATAATTCTGGAAAAGCCGATAGATTATGATCTTTTGTCTGCGACACTTAAAGAACAAAATGTTGAGCTTATTTTTTTGTTGGGTTATTTAAAAATTTTACCTGCTTCGTTTATAAATAATTGGGCCGAAACCATTTTCAACTTACACCCCAGTCTGCTGCCTAAGTATCCAGGTTTACTAAGCATTGAAAAAGCCTGGACTGATAAAAAAAACATTGGTGTGTCTATCCACAGAGTCACCGAGGGTGTAGACCAAGGTGCAATTTTACTGCAGCAGTTAGTTCTCAAACCAAAGGATTACGACCACTTGTCTCTTGAAGAGGTTATAGCCTTAGTTCATAGTAAAGAGCATCAAATTGTGTGTGATTTTATTCCCCTGGGAGAAAAAAACATTGTCTGAATCTACGACTCCTAAATATGACGTATTGATTTTTAGTGTTTTTGGTCGAAATCATTGGCTTGCCTCTCAATTAAAATCTGTTGGACTGAGTGTTGCTTTGATGGATCTGACTGCTCTTTATCAAAAAGGCTTAGCTGAAGATTGGGAGGGTCCTCTTCCACTTATCTTTCCTGATTCCATGGCTCGTTCCTATAGTCAAAGCTTAGTAGATCAAGATCGTTCGGAACTGCTTAATCGCGGACCGAGTTTAAGAGTTAAAGGCAAAGGGCTGCTGGAATTTAAATCAGATCACGCGGGCTATGTGTTGGATAGTTGGCAGCAGTCTGGTCTATGGCTTACTGAAGAAGATCAAAAACCCGATGCAAATCAAACAGACAAAGCCATAAAAAAAAAGATAAATGAGTTAGAATTTAAGAACACATGGTTAAAGGCACTTCTGAAGCAGTGGCGGTCCAACACGCTTAAATCTTTAAGAGACGTCGACCAGAACAGTCCAGAGTTTCCACTAAATGCCAACTATGTATTGCGGCAGCCTTCAAGAAGAGGATATATGGAAAGCTCTTCATGGCTTAAAGATACGGGTGTAGTCGTTTTACCTACGCCCTCTTGGTGGAGACTTAACCTTGAAACTGGTGGTAAATGGTCCTTGTCTTTAAAAGGCGCTAGCGAGACCACTGAATCTTTAGGCCCAACTTTAAGAGCTGACAAATTTATTTTAGGTTTGACCTCCTACGAGTTGCACAAGTTTTCGGGTCAATTTAACATTCCTGAGTTTGAGCTTAAAACTCCGACGGCATTTTGGGTACGCTGGAGAGGGAAAGTGTCCCGGCCGGAATCTTTAGATTTCATACCAAGCTATTCAATGTATTTATCAAACCCAGAGTTTGGGGTTTTTAGTGAAAATATGATCACTGTTATCAAACGACCTAACGGCGATTTAGATATTTGGGCATGCCTGTCTATCGAGTCTTTGTCCGATCCAAACTTTCAAGATTCTATCAAAGAAACTATGGAAAAAAAGTTGCAGTCTTTCGTGCCCGAATTTGAGGGTTTAGAGTTAGAAGATCTTAGACTAGGTTCTGACTTGTTTTCTTTTTGGCCGTTGTACAAATATAAATCTACTTCTGTTCACCAAAAATTAAATTTGATCACTGATTCTCCAGAAACTTGGTTGGCACTAGATACTCATTCACGATATTTAGGCCAGTTAAAATTGATTGAAGAATTAAAAAATGATTTTGCATTACTGTCTGCAGGAGCAAAGAAAAAATGATTGAGCGCTATACTTTGCCGGAAATGGATTTAATTTGGAGCCTTGAATCAAGGTTTAACGCTATGATGACTGTAGAAGTTGCAGTGGCCCAAGCACAAGCTGAAGTAGGAATAATTCCAGAAAAAGCCGCTAAAGACATAAAAAAGAAAGCAAAATTTAGTTTAAAACGTATTCTGGAAATTGAAAAAACCACGAAGCATGATGTGATAGCATTTGTTTCGAACATGGCAGAAAACGTGGGCCCTTCAGGCAAGTATATACACTATGGACTAACATCGTCTGACGTTATCGACACCGCAGTAAGTCTTCAGATCAAACAGGCTGCGGTTTTGGTTCAGGGTAAAATCAAAAACTTAGAAAGTGCTTTAAAAGATCAGATCAAAACCCACGCTGAAACTTTATGTGCTGGTCGCACCCACGGAATGCACGCAGAACCAACCACTTTTGGAATGAAATTGGCTGGTTTTTTAGCTGAGTTAAAAAGAAATGGAAAACGCTTTAACTCTGCAGTTGACCAATGTGTGATTGGAAAGCTTAGCGGCGCCGTTGGAACTTACTCAGCCCAAAGTATTGGTGTAGAAAAATCAGTCTGTAAAGAGTTGGGCTTACAACCCGAAACTATAGCTACCCAAGTTATACCTAGGGATAGGCACGCAGAGCTGATCTTTTCGATATCCATGTTAGGTGCAGGTCTTGAGCGCTTATCAATTGAACTAAGGCATTTGCAAAGAACTGAAGTTGGAGAAGTTAGCGAAGGCTTTAGCCCTGGTCAAAAGGGGTCTTCTGCCATGCCTCATAAGAAAAATCCCATTAGCTCTGAAAATATCACTGGTCTATCTAGACTTCTTCGAGGCTATATGATCTCTGCCCACGAAAATATTAGCCTGTGGCACGAACGTGACATCAGTCACTCTTCTGTAGAGCGGGTGATATTTCCCGACGCATTTATTTTAGTGGATTATGCACTTAATCGGATGAGCGGTGTTATAGCAAACTTAGACGTGAATAAAGAAAGAATGATTGAAAATATGAATTTGTCTTCTGGACATTTGTTTTCATCTCATATTTTATTGGCCTTGATTGAAAAAGGACTTTCCAGAGAAGAAGCCTATAAATTAGTGCAAAAGCATGCTCACGAACTTAAGAAAGGACTGAATCTGAAAGACAGTCTACTTGGTGACAAACAGATTTCTTCATTGTTACCCAAAAAACAACTTGAGCAAATTTTTTCAGGTGTTAAACATGTTCAACAGATAAAAAAACTAATTCCAAGAGCCTTAAAGTAAAGAGTTGGGACTGAGAAATTTGGCTTTTAAACAGAAGGTGGGGTAGTTAGTGTACAAAAAGGGATCTCATCTTTACGAAGGAAAAGCCAAGCGAGTCTTTGAAGTTTTAGATACTGCAAATTCTAAAGTGGATGATTTATTATGGCTAGAATTTAAAGATGATTTGACGGCTTTTAACGCTGTTAAAAAAGGAACTTTTCCAGGCAAAGGAAAAACTAACCTTATGATCACCGACATTATTTTCAATCAATTGAAATCTAAAGACCTGAAAACCCATTGGGTAGAAAAGATTTCTGAAACGGATTTGATTGTTAAAAAGTTAAAAATGATTCCATTAGAGATTGTAATTAGAAATACTTTAGCCGGCAGCACTGCTAAAAAGTTTAATATCGAAGAGGGGCGTGCTCTTACCGAACCTTTGTTCGAACTATTCTACAAAGATGATGCACTGGCTGACCCATTTATCAACGATGATCAAGCGTTGATGTTAAAGACGGTCGACAATTTAGACCAGATTAAAAAACTAAAAGCTCAAGCGCTTCAGGTAAATGAGATCCTTCTCGAGATGTTTCAAAGTGTTGGTATTAAATTGGTGGATTTTAAACTAGAATTCGGCGTAGCTAAAAACGGAGAGATTTGTTTAGCCGATGAAATATCACCTGATAGTTGTAGGTTGTGGGACATTGAAACAGGCGAAAGATTGGATAAAGATAGGTTTCGGCGTGATCTTGGTAAGGTCCAGGAATCATACGAAGGTATTTTATCAAAACTGAAAAGTCGTTATTAGACTTAAGCGTCTTACTAATTGTGAATTTAATTACAAGATCATAATGATTGGTTTTTAGTACTAGTTTAACTTTAAAAGGAGCTATCTTAAATGTTAAAGTTCTCAGTACAGGTTTTGCCCAAACCTGAAGTATTAGATAGTCAAGGTCGCGCTGTCGAGACGCTATTAAGAAAAGAAGGTTTCGAGTTAAACTCGTGTCGAGTTGGCAAGTACATGGAGTTTGAAATGAACACGGATAACGAAAATGAGGCCTTAGAGCGCTTAAAGCAAATGTCAGAATACGTTTTATACAATCCATTGATAGAAAAAATTGAAATCAAAAAAATATAATATTTTGTATTTGATATACTAGGTTGGTTCGCTTTGAAAAAAATAGGAATTACACGTTTTCTAGGTACTAATTGCGACAGAGACATCTGGACTGCTATACAGGGCATGGGCTATGAACCAGAATGGCTTTGGTACGAAAACCAATATAATTTAGACAACTACCAAGCAGTTTTTATTCCTGGAGGCTTCAGCTACGGGGATTACCTACGCTGTGGGGCTTTAGCTGCTAGAAGTCAGGTCATGAAGTCAGTAAAAACTTCGGCTGAAAAAGGTCTGCCTGTATTTGGGATTTGTAATGGCTTTCAAATTCTTTGCGAAGCGGAAATGCTGCCTGGAGCTTTACTTCGAAACGAGTCCGTTCAGTTTATTGACTCTTGGGTAGAGCTTGAATGTATGACTACATCTAAGCGCTGGGATTTTGGTGAGAACAAAAAAATACCGATTGCGCATGGCGAAGGTAGATACTTCGTTTTCGAGGACGAGCGAAGCAAGCTCTACGATGAGGATCAAGTGTGGTTAAAGTACGTAGATAATCCCAATGGTTCGTTAGATGATATCGCTGGTGTATTAAATCAAAAGAAAAATGTAGGTGGGCTTATGCCACATCCAGAACGCGCAGTGCAGGCTTGGATGGGAACGGCTGATGGACTGCAGATTTTAGAAAATTTTTTAGGCTCTTAAATATTGCTATTGTAGAGCTGCAAATAAACTAGGAAAAAAAATGCCAAATGATTTGAACTCAAAGACTCTGCAGAACCCCCGGTCACAAATTGCGACCGAAACCGAGCTTCAAGAAAAACTATCGAAGTATCGGCTAAGTAAAGATGAATACAAAAAAATAATAGAACTTTTAGGCCGCAAGCCTGTCGGCATCGAGTGGGCGTTGTTTTCTGCCCTTTGGAGCGAGCACTGTAGTTATAAATCATCTCGTAGACATCTTAAAAACTTTTTTTCTGAGTCGGAGCGTTTAGTCTCTGGGTTCGGCGAAAATGCTGGCGTTATTGATTTGGGTGACGGAGAACGCGTGGGATTCAAAATGGAAAGCCACAATCATCCTTCTTTTATCGAGCCCTATCAAGGTGCTGCCACTGGCGTGGGAGGCATATTGCGTGATATTTTTACTATGGGGGCTCGACCGATAGCACTCGCTAACTATCTTTGCTTTGGGAAGCCAGAAGCAAAGCGCATGCAAAGCCTTGTAGAGGGTGTTGTTCGCGGAATTTCTGGTTATGGAAACTGCGTTGGAGTTCCAAATATTTCCGGTCAAACAGAATTTCATGAGTCCTATGACGAAAATATTTTAGTGAACGCTTTTGCGCTAGGATACTTTGGCAAGGACGATACCTTAGTAACATCTCAAGCTAAGGGTGTTGGCAACTGGGTTGTCTACGTGGGTGCAAAAACAGGTCGTGACGGCATTCACGGAGCCAGTATGGCAAGTGCATCGTTTGATGGCGCAGATGAATCTGGGCACAACACTATCGATGAAAGCAAAAGACCTACTATCCAAATTGGGGATCCTTTTCTAGAAAAGCTCTTAATTGAATCTTGTATCGAAGTGATCAATCAAGACCTAGTGTTGGCTATTCAGGATATGGGCGCTGCGGGTCTTACAAGTTCAGCTTTTGAGATGGCGTCAAAAGGCGGGGTAGGCTTTGATATGCATTTGGACCAGGTTCCACTTCGCGACTCTACGATGTCACCGGAAGATATTCTGCTATCAGAAAGCCAGGAAAGGATGCTTTTAGTATGCAAACCTTCAAAATTTAAAGCTATAGAAGAGGTTTTTAAAAAGTGGAATTTAGATGCAACTAAGATTGGTGAAGTTTTAGAAAAAAGAATTATAAATTTGCATTGGAATAAAGAGATAATCTGCTCTATAGATCCGGACACCTTAACTGAAAATGCTCCGAACTATGACCGTGAGTATGCTAAGGATTTTAAGGACTTTACTGAACTGCAAATTTCAGAAAATGAAACTCGATTAACTCTTAATGCAAAAAATTTCAATGAAAATTATTTAGACAAGATATATGAAAGTTTGTTTCTAGCTCCTAAGAATTGGATTTATGATCAGTATGATCAAAGAGTTGGTGCTAAAACAGCTAGAGACTGTAGTGAATCTGTAGGGGTCGTGGTTTTGCCAGAGTCTAAAAGATCATTGGGAATTGTTTTAGGATGCAGGCCGTACATGATGCGCATGAGCGCTTTCGTGGGAGCCCAGGATGCAGTGCTCTATCCTTCCATTGAATTAGCATTGAAGGGATTAGAGCCCTTAGCTGTAACTGATTGCCTAAATTTTGGTAACCCGGAAAAGAAGAATGTAATGACAGATTTCGTAGCGACAGTTGAAGGTATAAGTGACGCGTGCCGAGCACTTAATACTCCGGTAATAAGCGGAAACGTCAGTTTCTACAACGAGACTAGAGGTCAAAATATCACTGCTACGCCTTCAACAGGTGTCGTAGGCCTTGGGGGATCTCCCGACAAAGTACCGAGTTCTTATTTTGAAAAGTCCGGTGACCTAATTTATTTGCTATCAACTATTAATTCTGTCGAAATAGGTGGTTTATGGGTTGAACTTGAAGATACTAAAAGGTGGATGCGAGGCCAGATCGATTGCAATTCTATTGCTAGTTACGTCAGATCTTTGAAGACTCTTGTTGATACGGGTTTGGTAAAAGCTTCAAGAGTCGTTGGTGGTTATGGACTTCTTCCTGCTTTGGTTAAAATGGCAGAACATAAAATGGGTTGTGACTTAAATTTATCAGTAAAAGATGTTGTTCAAGAAAAGCTTTACGAATCGGTGGTGATTGTGTCCTTTAAAGATCAAAGCGATTTTGAGAATTTACTCCAACGTGAATCTAAATCTATAAACTTCAAAAATATAGGTGAAGTCATCGATAAAAATGAAATTACTTTCAAGCAGGGTGACTACAAATCAGTTTCAATTTCCATGCTAAAAAATAAATCTAAATCAGCTTGGTCAAAGGCCTTTCCGGAGCTTAAATGAATAACGATATGGCTTTGATAGACGTAAGCACTGTTAAAAATGACAGCTTTAGCTTGGATGAAAAAAGCCCGCCAAAAAACAACCCAGATATAATTCGGCAGGACACGGATAAGCCGTCGTGGAATGACGAGTGCGCAGTCTTCGGGATCTGGAATGATCCAGAAGCTAGCCACATGACTTACCTTGGTCTTTTTGCTTTACAACACAGGGGACAAGAATCCTCTGGCATTGTGACTTTAGAAGGGAAAAAACATCTTGAAAAAAAAGGTTTAGGTTTAGTGGGTGAAGTTTTTAGTGAGTCTGATCTGAGGTCCTTGGCAGGACTAGCAGCAGTTGGACATAACAGGTACTCAACAACTGGAAATGATCAGATCTCAAACTACCAGCCGCTAACTGCAAGTTTACTTACTGGACCCTTAGCCATTGCCCACAATGGCAATATTGTAAATGATAAAGAATTGAGGAACGAATTGAAGAATCAGGGCTCCATTTTTCAGGGAACCTCGGACACGGAGGTTCTGCTTCATCTTCTGGCTAAAGACAGTCGCACGGATTTAGTTGAGTGTCTAAAATCAGGTCTTGTGAAACTAAAAGGTGCTTACAGTTTTGCTATTTTAAGCCACAACTGTTTGATTGCCGCTCGTGACCCCTACGGTTTTAGACCTCTTATTTTGGGAAAGAGAAAGCACGAAAAAGGTGAGTCTTGGGTCGTGGCTTCAGAATCCTGCGCGTTCGACTTGATCGGAGCTGAATTTGTCCGAGAGATAGAACCTGGCGAAATCGTTAAGATTGACGATAAAGGTTTAGCTTCAGAAATTTTTGATAAAAGAGAAAAGCATGCTCAGTGTATTTTTGAGCACGTGTATTTTTCTAGACCAGACTCTAATGTATTTGGTTTAAATGTCTATTCTACCAGAAAGGAAATGGGCCGAGCACTTGCTAAAGAAAACTCTGGTATTAGGGCAGATTTGGTTGTCCCAGTGCCAGATAGCGGTATTCCGTCAGCACTTGGCTTTAGCGAACAAAGTAAGATTCCATTCGAGCTAGGTATAATAAGGAACCACTACATTGGTCGTACCTTTATTCAGCCTTCTCAGAGCATAAGAAGCTTTGGAGTAAAAATTAAGTTAAACCCACAAGCAGATATTTTAAGAGGTAAAAAAGTGATAGTCATCGATGACTCACTTGTGCGCGGTACAACCAGCAAGAAAATTATCAGTTTGTTAAGACACGCTGGCGCAAAAGAAGTTCACTTTATGGTGGCGTGTCCTCCAACCATTAGTCCGTGTTTCTATGGGGTGGACACACCAGAAAAAGTTCAGCTGATTGCTGCTAATCACACCCTGCCGCAGATTCAGGATCATATTGGTGCTGACTCTTTATCTTACCTTTCCCATGAAGGACTTATGTCTTCAGTTTCTAAAGCTCCGAAAAAGGGTTTTTGTTCTGCCTGCTTTACAGAGGACTATCCGGAATAATAATAATAATTGTGGAAGCTATTCGTAAACGCCTTCTTGATATAAATTTTCAAAGTTTAGGTCTGCGTATTTTCCGCCACCAATAGCAGCTAAAAGTTCTTCATAATCATGCTCCGAGCTATTTATATACTGATGGACTCTTTCAGACTTCTCTTCAATGTCTAGGCCCCTTTGCAAATCCTTTCTTAAGGTTGTAATCCCAACTGGACAAGTGTTCTTATTGCACTGTAAGGCTTGGATGCAACCTATTGACAACAAGAAGCCTCTGGCAATGTAAACTGCATCGGCACCCATTGACATCGCTATAAACTGTTCACTAGCGTTTATAAGTTTTCCAGCTGCTAATAATTTCACTCTATCCCTAACTTCAAGTTTAACTAAGGCTTAATGAACGAAGGGCAAAGCTTTAAATATAGGTACACCAACATCATCCATAAAAACTTTAGGTGCGGCACCTGTTCCACCCTCGGCCCCATCGATAGAAATATAGTCTGGAAAACAGTTCTGTTTTTTCATCTCTTCAATCAAGCTCAGAAACTCAGGTTTACGCCCGATACAAAGTTTAATACCGACGGGCAATTCGCTTAGGTCCTGGATCCTTTTTATAAATTTCACTGTATTAACAGGGTTATCGCATTCAATTTGAAAAGGCGGGGACTTAACATCTTTATCTTTAGACACGCCTCTTAACTCTGCGATCTCATCTGTAATTTTTTCTTTAGGTAGAAGTCCTCCTTTTCCAGGCTTAGCTCCTTGAGAAAACTTTATCTCGATCATTTTAACGTTTGGCTCGGAAGCAATTTTTTTCAAATTTTCTTCATTTAAGCTACTATCTTCATTTCTACAGCCAAATTTCGCAGTGTCCATTTGAAATATCACGTCCGCTTTTTCTTTCAAGTGATGAAGAGGGTAACCACCTTCACCTGTATTTATTGGGATACCAGCTTTATAAGCTCCTTTGGAAAGAGCTCTTACGGCATTTTCCCCTAGAGAGCCGTAACTCATGGCACTGATTAAGATTGGGTGATTTATCGTATACGAATTTTTTAGGTTACGTTCGTCTCCAAAGGTTAAGCTAAACTTTTCCAAATTTTCTTTGTGCACCGGATACATTGAATGACGAATTTTTATTTCAGTTTTATCGAACTTCTTTTGCGAACCATAAGCAGATGTGGAATCAATTCCTTTTGATTTCTGATAGATTTCTGAACGTTCTACGCGGTTAAAAGGCATTTCTTCTGTATCACCCATAAATAGGTATTGTCTAAATTCTGGACCGATACTTTCTAAAATGTACCTAACTTGAGCAGCAATTCAAAATTAGAAAGCAAAGAGTGTTTTTTTTGAATATGCCGATAATAGAAATTAAGCGCAGTTAATCCAAAAAAAAGCACCGCATAAATGTAGAAGCTCGAGGATTTAAAATAACCCAGAAATAGAAATAAAATCATCAGTAAGGGTATTGCGGAATTTGTAAAAGATGAAATCTTTTACAAGTTTACATTTATACTTCCACCAAGTTGTCTTTTTTTTGTTTTCATCAAACAAAAGATATCATAGGCACCTAGTTAATGTGCGAAAAAACAGTTTTTGAAACTAACTCTTGAACTAGCGAACCTGCTGTATATAGCTACATCCAGCAGGTTTAACTGTCAAAATTCTACAAAGCTGGGAGTTAAATTTATTTTTTACTTCTACTAGAACTCAATTTGGGCTGTGACTGCACAGTGATCAGAGATATTTGTTTTATAAAAGTTTATCTTTTTTAAGGTATTTTTATTTCTGTCACAGATTGGATGCACAAAATAATCGAGAATAACTTTTTTTGTCTTGATCATTAAAAAGTCAAAAATTTTCTGAGTTTTAGAAAGAGTCGTCGGCAAATCCTTAACTGTAAAAAAGTTCAGACCATTTTTTTCGCTTAAGTCTAAGAAATCATCAATTTCGCTAAAACGCTCGCCATCAATATTTCTGATATAGCTATTGAAATCACCACCAACTATCTGGGTTTCGTTTAGGGGTACACCCAAGTTCACTAGGCTTTCGATAAGCAAATCGGTCTGTACTTTCCTTCGAGCGGACTCTTTGTAGCCGGCCTTCAAGTGAAGATTGTAGGTGTTGATAATTTGACCAGAAGAAAGTTCTTTTAATGACACCGATAACACATCTCTTAGTCTATCTCTAGGAGCTGAGATTGCGATTACACGGGCTGGATCAAATAGCTCATCCGAGCTGCCTAGAACTTGAAACTTATTAGTGTCAAAACATGTTAAAACATACTGATGTGCGCCGCCTCTAAAATTATAACTGGCGCAACGAAAACGCGAATCAAGAATTTTTTCAAATTTTTCAGGTTTGGTTATCTCTTGAAACAGAAAAATATCAGTGGACTGTAAATCGTCACCTAAAAATTTTTTTAAAACCTTGTCTCTTTTCACGGGTTCTTTAGTGTGAAACTTCGTATTGCCATACCAGGCGATATTCAATGAGGTGATCCTCACATCAGTAGGTTTAGCGGACGCACTCAGTGTGAATAAAAGAATGAAACTAAAACCAATTTTTTTTCTCACATTTGTATTGTCTGTATAAAATTTTGAAGAGTGCAAACATTATATCTAAATGGCCCAGAGTTTAAAACGGCGTTGACGCAATCTTAACATCCCAATTATAAAAGCTATTTAAGCTTGATTCTAAAAACAGACCCGTCAGAATTAAACTATGGCCTCTGGATTTAAATTATCGTTAAGTGTTATTGCCCCAAGTTTTAAAATTCCACCTGCGGATCTTAATGCATGCTTGACCGCACTTAAAAATCTAGATGTTAAATTAGAAGTTGAAAAACCTTTGTTTAGCACCAAAGATCTTTGCTCAAATACGGTGTACAAGCGCCTGAAAGGCTTAACCAAAGCTTTCAGTAATAATTCTGATTACATCTGGTGTTTAAGAGGGGGTTACGGAGCTCTTCATTTAGTTAAAGATCTATTAGAAATGCCAAAGCCTTCAAGGAAAATTAAGCTAATAGGTTTTAGCGATATCACAGTTCTGCATTATATTACTAACCAAAGATGGAATATAAGCTCGCTTCACTGGAAGCATTTGAATAGTTTTTTAGTTAAAAATGAAAAAGGGATTTTAAGTTTTAACCAATCGACATTTATTCAAGCAGTTGAAGATCTTAGAAGTATAAATGAATTTGATCTAGGTGTTGTAAAACCTTTAAATTCAGCTGCAAAAAAAGTAAAAAACATCCATTCTAAAGTTGTTGGTGGCAATCTAATTACTTTGCAGTCCTTGGTAGGACTAGAAATCCCAAAACCAGTAGGTAAAATTCTTTTTTTAGAAGAAGTTGACGAGCCAATATATAAGATTGATCGAGCGTTCACACAGTTGCATTTAAATGGTTGGTTTAGTGATCTTGATGCTATGGTACTTGGGTCTTTTAGCCACAAAGATAAAGTAATTCAGAAGAAGATTGAAGAGTATCTAAAACAAAAGCTAAGTACATATAAGTGTCCAGTATTTGCTGGGTTGAGGGCCGGGCACATACCTGATCAAAAGCCCTTGTTTTTTAACACTGAGTCATCAATCCAGTTGGACAAAAATAAATTTAAGCTTAAAGTAAGAAATGGGTTTATTTGATTTAAAAAATCCAAAGGCTTGTTTGAATGTCCAAGAAAATTTCTTACTCAGAAAGCAGCACTATTCAGAACGCTCTGAATACACTTTTAGCAGACAACTTAAAGCAAAGGTCAGAGAGCTTAAAAATTGGCGTTATTTATAAAAACCATTTTTACAAGTTTAGTTATGGGAAAAACTATAAATATTATGATTTAGCTTCGTTAACAAAAGTAATATTTACGGTTAGTGCTTTTATGCACTATGAAAGTAAAATTAAGCCAGTTTTAGATTCACCCGTAGTAAATATTCTTCCATGGTTTACTGGTCCTGATTCGGTCAAAGTAAAGGATCTTCTTGCCCATCAATCAGGTGCCCCTTCGCTGTACCCAGTTTACAAGAAACTTAAGTACGATACTCTTTCTGGATTAGAGCCCTTGAACCTGCTCACTAGAGAAATTACATTTAGTGAAAAATGCCCTGTATATTCAGATGTTGGTTTTTTTGTTCTAGGTGCAATTTTAGAAAGTATTTATTTGAAACCGCTGCTTAGTATATATCAGCACATTGAAAAAACTTATGATCTAGGATCTATACATTTTAATCCTGTAGGCAAAAAATGCAGATTTCCAAAAAATGAGTACGCTCCCACAGAAAAGTGTCCATTGAGAAAAAAAATGATCCAGGGGGAAGTGCATGATGAGAACTGCTGGAAAATGGGTGGGGTGGGACCGCACGCTGGTCTATTCGGTTCTTTAGAAGACGTGATGATGTGGTTAAATAATTTTAGTTTGAACCTAGAATCTAAGGATGTAAAAAACACTAGCTTAAAATTTTTACAGAAACAAAGAGGCGACTGGCGTTTGGGCTTGATGGTTCCGTCGAAACCTAAATCTTCTTCAGGTCTATACTTTTCAGACCAGGCTTGGGGGCACTTAGGTTTTACCGGAGTTTCATTTTGGTCAGATCCCTATCAAGCCTTAAGTGTCGTAATTTTAAGTAATAGAACTTATCCTGACCGAACAAACATGACATTTAATGAGTTAAGACCAATGATACATAACACTATTTGGGAGGCGCTTCATGACAAAAAAAATTTCAGACCTTAGGCCTGGAGCCCACATTCATATAATGGGAATTTGCGGCACTGCTATGGGAAATTTTGCCGGCTTACTGAAGTCCATGGGCTATAAAATTACAGGAAGTGACTTAAATATTTATCCCCCAATGTCAGATGTTTTAAAGAGCTTAAATATTGAAGTATATGAAGGTTACAAAAAAGAAAACCTAACCCCTGCCCCAGATTTTGTAGTGGTTGGTAACGTTATTAGCCGTAGTATGCCTGAAGCCGAATTTTTACTTGCGTCAAATATTCCTTATGCCTCATTTCCTGAAAGTATCGGAGAAATGATTTTAAAAAAGACACATTCGATAGCAATCTGTGGAACCCATGGGAAGACAACCACTACAGCCATGCAGGCCTGGATAGCTGAAAGTTTGATGCTACACCCAGGTTACTTAATCGGTGGAGTACCTAAGAATCTAAAAAGTTCTTTCAGTGGCGGTAACGGTGATTACTTTATTATCGAAGGGGACGAGTACGACACAGCTTTTTTTGATAAAGTTCCTAAGTTCAAGCATTACCATCCGAAATCAGCTGTTTTGACCAGTATTGAATTCGACCATGCGGATATTTATAAAGACTTGGATGACGTGCTAGAGGCCTTCAAAATTTTATTTGAAAAGTTAGACCCAAATGGAACGCTTATCTATCATGCGCAAGACCGTAATATCAAAAATTTGCTAAGTGAAATTAGATCACAAAGCACAATCAGCTACGGATTTGAAAATGCAGATTTTTTGATAAGAAATATTGATTACTCAAATGACTTCACTCGTTGGGATGTCGATTATAAAAATAAGACATTTCATTTAAAAACGAAGATGAGCGGCGAGCATAATGTATTAAATTTTACAGCTAATTTTGCTTTAAGCACCTCTTTAGGTTGGGATATTCCCAAAGTGATAAAGGCCATTGAAAGCTTTGAAGGTGTCAAAAGGCGTCAAGAGATTTTAGGTGAAATTGGTGAGGTTCTAGTCATAGAAGATTTTGCTCATCACCCCACCGCGGTAAAAATGACCCTGCAGGGTTTAAAGAAGAAGTATAATGGGCGCAGGCTGGTGGGTGTGTTTGAACCGAGGTCAGCGACCTCAAGAAGATCAATTTTTCAAGAAGACTATTTTCATGCCTTTCACAAAAATTGCGACAGTGTGATTGTGGCCGAACCCTATCTACCGAGTAACAGCCAGTTCTCATCAAAAATTTTAGTGAACAATTTAAATGCAGAGGGGACTCACGCTGTATTGTCTGAAAGCTACAATACAGTTGTAAACGATATCCTTATAAATGCTAAGCCTAAGGATGTCTTAGTGCTTATGAGCAATGGGGGTTTCGGAGGCATTTACGACCAAGTGCTAGAGGGGCTAAAAAACAAGGCAAAGTGATGTCTTCAGATCGATTTAATCTCGTATTGAGACGTAATTCTAACTATTTCTTTGCTTTTAACTAAAATTTAATTTCATGCTAGGTTTTTTGCCCATAAATTGAGATAATACTCATAGAAGAAAGGGGTATCTTATGAAGAGGCCTAATTTAATAGCTTTTAATTTAAAGTCAGAGCAATCCAGTTTAAAAAAATCCAAGCCCAAGGTTGCACAGTTTTTATTTTTGGCCTTTGCGATAATTTCTTTTTCCACCATATCTTTTGCTCAAGCAGATGACGTAAGACGTCTACAGAGTAATATTTCATCTTTAAAATCAAAAATTAGAGAATCTCAGGCTAAAGATCCTAAAGATATTCAGAGACTTTACAAGCTAGAAAATGAGTTAGAAAAAAAGATGTATCTTCAAAAAAATAGAGCCAGGTAAGCTCTCATAGTGTTAGATAAGCCTCTAGAGTATTCAAGGCATTAATTCTTGCATCAAGAGCGTCAAACTATTGATATCTCGTCTGGTATAAGGGATTTTATTCCCATGACTAAAAAAACCTCCCTGGCAAAAAAAAAGAAACCACTAAGTCCCTTAATGGTCCAATATAAGGGTATAAAAGCAAAGTGTCCCAATGATATTTTGTTATTTCGCATGGGGGACTTTTACGAGTTATTCGAAAAGGACGCTGAAATTGCAGCCCCTGTCGTGGGGTTAACTTTAACTTGCCGGAATAAAAAATCTGGAGACACGACACCTATGTGTGGCTTTCCTCATCACAGCATGGCGGGGCCTATTCAAAAATTATTGAGCGCAGGTCATAGAGTTTCGATCTGCGATCAAATTGAAAGTCCAGCCGAAGCTAAGGGTCTGGTCAAAAGAGATATTACAAGGCGTCTTAGTCCTGGGATGGTATTTGATCCAGATTCTTTGGATCAGAAGACAGGCCACTACATGATGTCTTTTGATAAAAATCATGTTGCTTTTTTAGATTCAACCACAGCTGAAGCTTTTTATTTTGAAAATGATGGTAGTGATCTTGATTATTTCTTCGAGGCTTTCAATATTGTTGAAATCATCTTGGACACGCAAGATAATAATTTTAAGCCACCATATTTAATATGTGTAACCTACGTAAATTCAAGCGATGCCAAAACGCAGTCGGATTCACGTGACCTTTTAGTTAATTATATTAGCGCAAATCAGGGGAAAGACTTTCAGAAAATCTTCGATGGGTTTAAATTTTTTGAAAGATCTAAGTCTTTAACTTTAACTTCTAAAGTGATTAAACATTTAGAGATTTTCAAAAATTATGAGGGCGAGACCAAAGGCTCTTTATTTGAAACTATAAACAAAACAATGACGCCCGCAGGGTCAAGAAAGCTTAAAAAATGGTTAAGAACGCCACTGTGTGATGGAGCAGAAATTTCTAGACGCCACGACGATGTTGAATATTGGACTAAAGACTTTTTGAAGCTAAAAAGTGTTCGTGAACTTTTAAGATCTTTAGGTGATTTAGAACGACGGACTTTAAAGATCACAAGTCCTAGCTGTGGTCCTAAAGATTTATTAAGATTATCGGATAGTCTTCTGACTTTAATAGGGATAAAAAGTTTTTTAAGTTTTGATAAAAAGCTGTTCGAATCTGTCGAAGAGATTTATGAATTGATATCTCGTGCAATCAAAGAAGACGCTCCAGTTCAGTTCTCAACTGGTCAATTTATTGAAATTGGTTACAGCCCAGAGCTTGACGAAGTTATAGAGCTTGCCGAAAATGCTCAAAATTTAATTCATAAGATGGAAAAAGAACAAAGAGAGAAAGTAGGGGTTCAAAGTTTAAAGATTAGGTATAATGGAGTGTTTGGTTATTATATCGAGGTGTCTAAGATACACACTTCGAAAATTCCCAAAAATTACATCAGAAAACAGACGCTGGTTTCCAGCGAACGTTACACCACAGAAGAACTTCAAGCTTTAGAAGAAAAAGTTTTGCTTTCAAAAGGTAAGCGTATCCAGCTTGAACTTGCTGCGTTGACACAGATCAAAGAAAGAGTCCTGGTGAAGTCTAAAGATTTCTTAAGAATTTGCCAGGTTGTTGCGGAAGTAGATGTATTATCCTCTTTAGCCTGGTTAAGCATAGAGAGAAAGTATATACGTCCAGAAATCAGCATTGAGGGTCGCTTAGCTCTTCTAAAGTCTAGGCACCCTGTTGTTGAAGACAATATGACCCAATTTATCGCTAATGACATATTTTTACAGCAAGGACAGTGCCTTCTCATCACTGGACCAAATATGGCAGGTAAGTCCACTGTCATGAGACAGGTGGCGTTAAGCGTTTTGCTAAATCAGATGGGTTCATTCGTGCCAGCAACAGCTGCGACACTTCCTATATATAAAACCTTGCACACTCGTATCGGAGCCTCGGACTTTTTAAGTCAAGGTATGTCTACCTTTATGGTTGAGATGTCTGAAACTGCAGAGTTACTTGCTAAAGCTGGACCGGATAGTCTTATAATCTTAGATGAAATTGGTCGCGGAACAAGCACTTACGATGGTCTAAGTTTGGCTCAGTCAATTTTGGAAGAGTTGATTTTTAAAGGCGCAAGCTTTTTGTTTTCCACGCACTATCAAGAACTCACTCAGGTTGGCGAAAATTTTAACCAAGTTCAAAATATGAGTATGGGTGTAAAAAAAGAAAAAGATAAAATTTTCTTCGAATACGTATTCAAGAAGGGCGCAGCTGAAAAGTCTTATGGAATTGAAGTTGCAAAAATCGCCGGAGTTGAAAAAAAAGTTATAGATCGCGCCCATGAATTGCTCGCAAAATATAATAAAAAAAGTTCCAGCCCCGCCGTAGGTGCGGATGTGAAACTCAACGATAGCCCCACCGTAGGTGCGGATGTGAAACTCAACGATAGCCCCACCGTAGGTGCGGATGTGAAACTCAACGATAGCCCCACCGCAGGTGCGACAGCCCAACTCTCCTTTTTAGACGCCCAGCCTAGCAATTCAGAACTAAAGCCCATTGACCCTAAGCTTTTAGAATTGTTAGATAAAGTTAAGACCTTTTCAATTGATCAAGCCACACCGCTTCAAGCCTTGAACGAGATTTCTGAATGGCAAAAAAACTTATAACCGATTCTAAATTTTTTATTATATCAGGTGCGGATGTGAAACTCGACGGTAGCCCCACCGCAGGTGCGGATGTGAAACTCAACGGAAGCCTCACCGCAGGTGGAAAAGCTCCAGCAAAAGCTGAAAGCATTTGCGAGCTAGACAGCAGCCTCACCGCAGGTGCGGATGTGAAACCCAACGGTAGCCCCACCGCACCTAAACCGACGCCACCTTTTGTATCGCAAGAAAAACTGCAAAAATTTGTTATGGAAGTAATCCGTAATGAAGCAAAAAAAAAAATATATAAAGATCTAAAAATTTTTACGATGGGTTCTTTAAGCTACGAAGGCATCTGTCCATATTCTGATGTCGATCTTTTAGCAGTTGGTGACAAGTCCCTAGCCAAAGAATTTGCAAAAAAACTGGAATTAAAGCTGAACAATATCAAGATTAAATGGCAGCCGAATTTAGAAATCAGTCAGACCGCTGACATATTCGATCACATTTCAATGTTCTTTTTAAGAGCATTGAATCCAGATGATGACCCCTTAGTTCTTAATTTTAAACTTAAGCAGTCAGAATGGATACGAAGCAATTTGACGACCTACAAGAAGAAACTGATAGAAGCTCAAGCTTCAAGACGCAGCCGGTACGGTTCAGTAGGGGGGGAGTTATCACCCAATCTTAAGTTTGGCCCCGGTGGACTTAGAGATACCTGTCAGGCCATTGCTTGGATAGGTTGGATAAGAAAAGCTCCAGCAAAAGCTGAAAGCATTTGTGAGCTAGACAGCAGCCCCACCGCAGGTGGAAAAGCTCCAGCAAAAGCTGAAAGCATTTGTGAGCTAGACAGCAGCCCCACCGCAGGTGGAAAAGCTCCAGCAAAAGCTGAAAGCATTTGTGAGCTAGACAGCAGCCCCACCGCAGGTGCAGATGTAAAACTCGACGATAGCCTCACCGCAGGTGCGGATGTAAAACTGAGTGGCACGCCCTTGCTGATGTTGCAACTAGAGCAAACGCTTTACAAAAATTTAGCTCACATTTACTGCGTACGCTACGCAACTCAAGCTTTATTTGGTGTGGACAGAGTCAATCTAGAAAGTTGGAAAGACCTCTTAAGATTTTTGAACAAAGACCCTGAATACAGAAAAGATTTTTACATGTTGTTGAACAAGCAGTTTCAGGTCGCAGATTTAGCTTTTCAAAACTTTGATCCAGATCTCTTTTACAAATCTAATTGGGATGAGGCTAGTTTATCGAAATGGATCTTTAAAAAAAAGGTCGACAATATTTTTCCATTAAAGAATCTTAACGAAGATAATTTCAAAATATATGCGTATTATTTCAAAAATATAATTGCAAAAAAAAGCAAATCAGACTTAATTTTTTTGCAGCGAATTTACGATTGGATCAAAAATTTGTTTCTAGAAAATACTCAAGACTGGCAAATAGACTTCATAGTCGATTCAGGTTTAGGACCTAGTCTTTTCCAAAAGGACTGGGATCATGTCTCTGGCCAAGTGCAGTCAGATCACTATCATAAGTACATAGTTTCAGAGCATCTGCGGCAAACATTAAAGGCAGTGTGCAAACTTCAAAATAATGAATTAGATAGGCACTCTTTGAAAGACGCCTGTTCAGAGCTCTCAAAAAAAGATTGGCAACTTTTAAAGTGGGTAGCCTTATTTCACGATTTGAAAAAGGGCTTTGTAGTTGATCACTCTGAGCTGGGACTTCAGTTCGTGAATAGTTTTGCTTTTTTTTTCAAAAACGAGAAGAAAATAGTGGGAAATTTAGTTCAGAACCATTTGAAATTATCTACTTTTGCGTTTCGCTTTGAACACACTGATCAAGCTCAGTTAAAAAAATTAGATGATCTATTTGAAGCTTCAGTTGAAATTAAACTTCTTTTGATCTTCACAGCGGCAGATATAATGGGCTCAAACCCGGGATCATGGAACAGATGGAAAGCAGATCAACTAAATTTTGCTTATAAATCTTTGATGATCTATCGAAACCAAAGAGTAGCCTTCGACTTTAAGCTTTTAGAGGGCTTCGAAATTTCACCCCAGTTGATTGAGGTTGTTACTGAGAAATACTTAAAAAAAGATCTGGATCTGTTAACGTCCAACTATGATGATACGGGTCTTAAAGAAAACTGGGAAGTCACTCGAATTGACCACAGTGTATGGGTAAGAGTTTTTAAAAGGGACGATGGGCCGGGATCTTTAGGAAAGATTCTGAACTTTTTGTACATCGCGGGGCTACCTATTGAGCAGGCTTTTATCAGCACAGCTCAGCTAACCAAACTGTCAAAAAATACGAGTAATTGTGAAGGATACATCTATAACTGGTTTCGATTACCTTCAACTTTTGAAAAACCAGTGGCTCAGATACAAAAAAGAATTCAATTTCTATTTCTGCAATCTGAATTTGAAGATATTCAGTTCAAGGTTAGTATAGAGAAAGTTTTATTTTTGACAGAAAATAAAGGTAAATTAAGTTTTGTCTTTAAAGGCCAAGACCAAAAAGGAGTTTTGCTTTTCATTAGCAAAATATTTGGAGCCCTAGGGGTAAGCATACAAAAAGCCCAAGTGAATACATGGGGAAGCCGGATCGAGGACGTTTTTACGGTCCTAAAACAAGATTTCGAACAGAAAGACCTGCTGACTAAATTGGAAAAAAGCCTAAGTTTAGCGCAAAGTATTAAAATTTAAGCTTTGTTTTACAAATGCTAGCATTTGTTGCACTTTAAGGTGCTGATTGACTCATCAGGGCTAAACCCCTGATATCTATTGCTTTTCGGGACGTATCGAAAATTTAAGAAATAAGACATTCTTTGGTCTAGAATAAGCAAAAAGCCTATATAAAATACTTCTGTCTAGTTTTTGTCAAAACTTTTCTCTAGTGCTTGCCTGCATTAAGAAAGATTGCCAGACTTTATGTAAGGGCTAGGGTTGGCCCGGCTAAATGGGGAGGAGCAAGGATGCTTAAAGATGTGTTAATAAGAGAAGGGCTTTCAAATAGAGAAGCCGAAGTTGCGGAGTTGGTTACACAAGGTCTTTCAAACAAAGAAGTTGCAAATAGACTTTTTGTCACTGAAAAAACTGTTAAGTTTCATCTTACAAACATTTATAAAAAGATGAATGTTAAATCACGTGCTCAGCTAATTGTATGGTGCTTACCAAATATGACTTTCGTTGAAAAGACAGACACGGCGATTATTGAAAATTCGCCTAACTCTGTTTCTCAAGGAACTTCGAATCAGGTCGCCGAACCGGCTAACAATGAAGCTACTGAGAAGAAAGCTGAAAAAGAAACGCCTACGATTATACCAGGTCAGGCTAATAAGTCTGGATATTCTTTTTAATCAGGAATATATTAAGACAATGAATACTTCTAAATGCTCTGTCTCCGAAGTTGTGATGACGGAGCTAGTTTTGCCATCACATACCAATTCTCTTTCAAGTATTTTTGGAGGAGTCATTATGTCTTGGATCGATATCGCGGGAGCGATCTCGGCCCAACGTCATTCAAGAAGCTCTGTCGTTACTGCTAGTTTAGATGCTTTAAATTTTGAAGCGCCTGTCTACGAGGGCTGGGTTGTTAATTTAAAAGCAAAGGTTAATTATTCTGGAAGGACTTCAATGGAAGTCGGCGTGCGAGTAGATGCCGAAAATCCACGGACGGGCGAAATTTTTAAAACGGCAAAAGCCTATTTAACCTTTGTGGCTATTGATGAGTCAGGAAAACCAAAGCAAGTTCCAAGTTTAATTTTAGAAACTAAAGAAGACGAGCGCCGCTTTCAGCAGGCCAAAGTTAGAAAAGAGCACAGGCTTAGTCAAAAACCAACATCTTAATTAATTTTAAATATTGAATTCTCAAATTCTATTGTTTTATTCTAATCTGTATGTAGCATTTAAGTTACTAACATTTATGAATTATTAACAACACGGAGGTTCAATGTTAAGTTTATCAATGGGACAGTATTCCCTGGTCTTTAATATGTTGTCGTTTGCAGTTGCATCGATGTTTGGCGCTTTTGCTTTTTTTGTAATGGCCCAAAGGATTGTCGGCGAAAAATACAAGGTTTCGATGATGGTGTCATCATTGGTGGTTTTAATTGCTGGTTACCATTACTTTAGAATCATGGGCAGCTGGGAAAGTGCATTTGTTTTGATAGATGGTGTTTACCAACCAAGTGGAAAGCCGTTTAATGATGCTTATAGATATGTGGACTGGTTGTTAACTGTACCGCTTTTACTGGTTGAATTGGTGCTAGTTTTAAACTTAGCTAAAGGAAAATCGGGTCCAATGCTGAGAAATCTGATAATAGCAGCTGTGTTAATGATAGGACTTGGTTATCCGGGTGAAATTTCAAACGATTTTGTAACTAGAAACGTTTGGGGCGTGCTATCTACAATCCCTTTCATTTATATTTTGGTCGTGCTTTGGGGTCAGCTAGGACAGCAACTTGAAGGTGCAAGTGATAAAGTTAAAACTTTGTTCGCAAATACTCGATGGTTGTTAATTGCAACTTGGGGTTTTTATCCTATTGCTTACGCTATTGGTACTTGGGGCGGAATGGAAACAGCAGGAGCTGTTGTGGCTGTCCAAGTGGGTTACACAATTGCAGACGTGTCAGCAAAAGCTCTGTATGGCGTGATGATATTTGCAATAGCATACCAAAAGTCATCAGATGATGGCACCTTGCCAATTTTATTAGAGGCAAAATAATTTGCCAGTTAGACCTTTGGTAACAGGTTTTAAGATTCACCTATGGACGAGGATAGCTATTTTAATAGCTATCCTCTTTTTTTTAGCGTATTGAACCTAGCTTATTTTTTTCCAGAGCTGGATTTTCGGTTAGCTCTTTTAGTAGTTGGCTTAGTTTTTTTAGGCATGCCTCACGGGGCCATGGATATATATCTATTTTATAAATCTCTCTATACTAAAAAACAGACATTTTTTTTTATTTTTTCTTATCTCGCTTTAAGCGCGTTAATTTTAGTCTTATGGACGATAAGTCCGACAGTTAGCTTTTTATTTTTTGCCACCTATTCTATGTTTCACTTTGCAGACAGTGATTTACAGAAAGGCATTCTTGAGAATAAGATGAACTTACTTGAATTCTTTGCCCGCTTTGCTTTGTCCTTAGGTCTTCCACTAACTTTTTTTAAGCAGCAGACCTTAGAGCTGATCAGTTTCATTCATCCTTATATTCACTTTGAGCCTTACTTACTTGTATTTCAGTATCTTGGATTCTTTAGTCTAGGCATGACTCTCGTTTTTACAATTATTAGTTTATACCGCTTTCTAATCGATTTTAAAAACCAAGATTTAACATTTTTGGAACCCGTGGTACTTTGTGTTTTGTTTTCTCAGATAACGCCCTTATATGCCCTAGGAATTTATTTCTGTTTTATTCATGCAGTTAAACATATAGTTAACGTGTTAAGCCAAGTTAAAATAAAAACTATAAGAAGTATTTTGCCTTATTGGTTAATTCCCTTAGTGGGGTTGCCTATACTGTTTTATATTTACTCACAATCTAAGAACTATAGTATCGATAATTTTCAAACTCATATTTTCCAGTATATTTTGATAACTTTATCTGCTTTGGCGTTTCCCCACGCAATTCTAATTCGCTACTGTAAAGTTTTGAAAATTATCAAATAAAATATTATTTAAATGGCTTAGAGTAGATTACTTACTCTGTTTCTCTGGGATCAAAATTAGGACTTTTGTGTTCAACTTATTTTCAAAATTTGACTTCGATTTGCACCACTTGTTACAAGCTACTTTAATCGTAAGTTTCTAATAGTTGATCCATAAAGAGCTTAACCCTAGGATTTAGTAAAAATTTTGATACACCGTTAGCACCAACACCTACGCGCTCTTCTTGCCGGTTATCATAACTTGATAGTTTTGCTTATCTTGCATTTTTAATGATTTTTATTAACTGCGATTTAAGCATTTTTAATCATATGTAACTAAATAGCTGTTTGCATAGATGCAGAGAAAACCAGATTTTGCACCCCAATAGTTTAAAGCGAAAACACAGCTGTGAGCACAAGGTATTTTATTGAATATAATATTGTCGATTTTAAAGTTTTGGATGACAGCGAGGTAACTTCGTACAGTGTTAAGGCTTATCCTGATAGTGGCCTTTTTCTGCGTCAAAAAAACGGCTCAGCAAACTGCAATTAGATGTAGGCTCTGCAGCAGGTGAGCTTTAAGGTAAAGTTATTGTGGGACCCACAGTTATTCGTAGTCACCAAGTGGGTGAGTACAATCTTATTATGGTAAATTCGCCAGCCGCTGCAGATCTATTAAAGTTTATTTCAACAACTGTCTCACCTGAAAATGTCTGGAAGTATAGCTCAGTTGTTAAATTTTACATTTGTGTTCTTGTAATTTGAAATATAACGAAATCTAGACTGCCGCATTTAAGTTATAATGGATAGATTAACCTGTGGATTATTTAAAAAGTAAACTGTATTTTTTATTGGAAAAAAACTTAAGTAAAACTAGCCAGTTTATAAGCATCGTAATTTCGATTGTGATTGTCGTAAATATCTCGTCTCTTATACTAGAAACTGTTCCTAATCTTAATGAGCATTATGGTGCCGTTTTCTTTTACATAGAAGCTGTTTCAATTTTTGTTTTTACAGTAGAGTATGCACTAAGAATTCTAGCTAATTCAAGATCCAACTTAAACCCTAACGGATCTTCTATCAAATTTATTTTATCTCCTTTGGGTTTAATCGATCTAATTGCTATATTGCCATTTTTTCTGCCTTATATTACCACTATGAATCTTGGCACGATCAGACTACTAAGGTTGTTCAGACTGCTGCGTTTATTTAAGTTCAAAAGATATACAAAGGCTCTTGATAACTTAGAGCTAACATTTAAAAAGTCTTTGCCTGAAATGCTTATTGCCTCTGTCTCTATGCTTATAATGTTGTTGATTTCATCTACGGTAATTTATTACTGTGAAAATATGGCTCAGCCAGATAAGTTTATCAGCATTCCTCATTCAATGTGGTGGGCGATCACCACTTTAACGACTGTTGGCTATGGGGACATGTACCCAATAACAATATTGGGCAAGTTTTTTGGTGCTATGACCTCGCTTATAGGGGTTGGGCTGATAGCTGTCCCCACCAGTATTCTTGGTGCAAATTTTATTGAAACCCTTAGGATTAAAAACGCAAATAAAAAAATGGATTAATGGACCAAGGTTTACTCTGGATGATTTTAACAAAAAATTTAATACAAGTTTTTTAAATTTGACTGATTTTTCTTATAAATTTACTTCATTAAAATTTCCACAAGCCACTAAAATAAGGGCTCAAAGACTTGTGTTACGCTCTAAGGCATTTTGTAGATCTTGTTCAAATTGATCCTGTAAAGCTTCCTTTTTTGAAAGATCTGGTTCTCTCAGGATTCGGGCAGGGTGGTGGGTGATAAAAGTTTTATTGCAAAAGCCAGTTTTATGAAGCTTTGACCTAACTGTTTCCATTCTTACGGGAAAACCCAAAACTGAATGGGCAGCGGATAAGCCCATGCAGATGATAACTTCGGGTTTAACAAGTTCGACCTCCTTTTCAAGCCAAGGTCGACAGCTAAGAATATGTTTGGAGCTTGGAGTTTTATGTATTCTCACTTTACCACCACTGCGGAAGTTAAAATGTTTGACGGCATTTGTTTTATAAAAATCATCTATATTGTAGCCCAATTTTTTCAAAGTAATTCCAAGCAGATTTCCAGCAGGTCCTACAAAAGGTTTCCCGCTAACCTCTTCCATATCTCCGGGGGCTTCACCCAAAATCATAATTTGGCTTGTTGGCAAGCCAGCACCGGCAACTGGATTTGTGTTCAATTCACAAAGTTCACATGCATTGCACTGAAGCAACTTGATTCGAAGATCATTTAATGAGGCCACACCTTCTGTGTAGATTTTAGCGTCCGATCTAGTTGATCTCGAACGCAGCTTCATTGATTCAACTCTGGTAGAAGCATTTCTGATTAGCTCTGGAATTAATTTAGTTTCGGGCATAGTTTCCCAATACCTGCGGGGCATTTCTTTCATCATAGCGTTTATCTTTACTCGAGCTGGATTAAAAATATTGCTGAAATAAGTTTGCCACAGTTCGACGAAGGGGTCTTCCGGCAAAGTTTTGGGATGGTACTCTTGCTCTTGGTAAAAAACCTGGTGAGAGTTCCATGATAACATCGCGTAAGGAGTAAATATGATCCAATTCATAGTGTTGAATCGTTCCACAAAAAATTTGTAATTTTTTTTAAGAATGTAGTGATCAGGTTTATGATAGGCAACGTATATTACTTTTCCGTCCTTACTGAATTCGTTAAATCTGACAAATGCTTGCATTTTGTGTATATCTCTTGTGACCTGTTTAGAAAAAACTTTAAGCTTATGTAAATTTGGTTCCAAGGGATTATGGATAATTTTAAAATTCTTAGAGTAAGATCGGTAGAAATCGTAAAGAATATCAAATTTAGTTTGGTTATTATGACATAATACATTGCTAGCGAACCTAGAAAATTCTTGGTAAAACTTCAAATTATGAAGGTCATTTAAAAAACTTGAGGGCGGTTTTTTTAAACATTTCAAATCCAAACTCTCTGTAAATAAGTCGGATTGATAATTGGTGCTTGGGTCTTTAGTTGAGTCAAAAACATCAAACCAACTGATCTTATCTGATGAAACATCATTGAAGAGATATGGTAAAATCGCAAGCTCCCAATTTGTAAAAGTAATATGTTTTAGCACTTGGTTAAATTTCACCAGTTAAAGGGGAAAGAGACTCAGAAAATAAGCTTAACTGTTCATCTTTTTTAAAATCTAGATTTTCACTTTCTAGCATTCTCACAAATGGGTTAAAGTCACTAACTAGAATAAAAAATTTTGCTTTGTTAAGCTGAACTTTTAAAGTCTTTAGATCTGTAAAACTTAATGATCTATATTTTCTTGCGCTGATTATTTTAAGGACGTTTCTGACTCCTAATCCAGGTACCCTTAAAAGTTCGTACTTAGACGCTTTATTAATATCGACTGGAAAAAAATGACGATTTCTTAGTGCCCACATCATCTTGGGATCTTTATCTAAGTCTAGATTTGGATTTGCATCAGTAGTAATTTCATCAGTTTTAAATTGATAAAATCTAATTAGCCAATCAGCTTGGTAAAGTCTGTGCTCTCGTATAAGCGGCGGTGAAGCTGCAGGTAAATTGGCATGGGCATCAGGTATCGGGCTATATGCGGAATAATAAACTCGCTTTAACTTAAATTTATCATACAGAAGATTGGACTGATGCAAAATTTTTCTATCAGAACTGTCGGTCGCACCAACAATCATTTGGGTGCTCTGGCCTGCGGGAACACGATTTTTGACTATGCGAGGAAGTTTTGACTTCAAATCACCCAGACCCTCATCTTTAAAAGTTTTCAAGGCGTTCATCGTCTCATGAATTTGCTTATGAGTTTTTCCGGGGGCTAGTGCCATTAATTGATCATTGTCTGGTAATTCTATATTCGCGCTTAACCGATCGGCCCATAGGCTTGCTTTTGATAGAATTTCAGAACTAGCTCCTGCAACTGCTTTTAGATGAATGTAACCATTAAAACTTTCCTCGGTCCTTAGCTTCTTAGCAACAGCTACTAATTTTGACATTGTGTAATCTGACGATTGTATAATACCAGAACTTAAAAATAACCCCTCAATATAATTTCGTTTATAGAAGTTAATGGTAAGCGAGACCACTTCATCAACTGTAAAGGTTGCACGTCTGACTTCGCTCGATAATCTATTGATGCAGTAGTTACAGTTGAAAATACAGTTATTGGTAAACAGTATTTTTAGCAAAGATACGCACCTGCCATCAGGCGTGTAGCTATGGCAGATACCTATGTTGGACGAACTACCAAGTTTACCTTTTTCAGCTTTACGCTTCGAGCCGCTACTAGCGCAAGAGGCATCGTATTTAGCAGCGTCAGCTAAAATAGATAATTTATCTTTTATTTCCACCTGAAAACTATCGATCCCAAAATCGTAGAGCTTTACAACTGTCTAAAAAACTTTTTGCATTCGAAGATTTAGAATAATGAAAAAAACCATTATCTACTTTATCTGTCATTCCGGTCATCTTTAGGAAGGCTTGTGAACCATCGCTAAAGCCGATAAACTTCTTATGAGAATAAGCATCAGAAATAAAATCTTTAGCCTCGGGAACTTCTGCCAAGTCTTTAGAGCCATCTTCTGACATCAATAAAAATACTGCATCAAATAGAATTGATGGTCCACCTTCAATCTTTTCATCAATAGTGAATTTCTTCTTAGATTTCGACACAACTTTGCCAACCCTAGGTCCAATAAGTTTCACGTCGACATCTGCGCTTTTTGCAGCTGACTGAAGAGAGCTAAGAACTTGCTCATCGAAACCATCAGATAATAAAATTCCCAAAGTGCGACCAGCCATTGTATCAGGTGGATTCTTCAAAATACTTAATGAATTCACAGGTTGCAGAGTTTCAATAATTTTACTGGCAGGTTGAGCAGCTTTGGGTAGCTTTTCTATTCCAAGATTATCAGCAACACTTTTAGCTAAATCACCATCAATATTAAGTAAATGAGAAACCATTCTTTCTCTGATTGCTTCTGTCTTCACCTTGCTAAGTTCAAATACAAATGCATCATGAATATGTTCTTGTTCAACAAGTGTTTGGCTTATGTAAAATTGTCGAGCCTGGCTATAGTGATCAGAAAAGGTCTCAGACCTATCCCTTATTTTAACTCCTTCAATTTTTTCTTCAAAAGATTTAAAGCCTTCGTTCAAGGATTCTCTAGGGCCTGGGGAATCCGTCCAAGAGTTAGGCTCGTAGTTTACTCGACCTACCGGATTGGTCATGGTCATATGCCCATCTTGCTGTAAATGATGGAATGGACATTTTGGAGCATTTATAGGAATCTGGGTAAAGTTTGGACCGCCAAGGCGCTTAACCTGGGTGTCCAGATAAGAAAAATTTCTACCCTGAAGTAAAGGGTCATTAGAAAAATCAATTCCGGGAACAATATTCTGGGTGCAAAATGCAACTTGTTCTGTTTCAGCGAAGAAATTATCAACAACTCTGTCTAACACTAATCGGCCTACAATTTTTACTGGCACTTGCTCTTCTGGAATTAACTTAGTTGAGTCTAAAACGTCAAAATCAAATTTTTCAGCAAACTCCTCGTCAAAAATTTGCAGACCAAGTTCCCACTCCGGGAAATTACCAGTCTTGATAGCGTTCCAGAGGTCCCTTCGATGAAAGTCGGGGTCTGCTCCATTTATTTTAAGAGCCTCATTCCACAACACAGATTGCATACCTAGTTTAGGCTTCCAGTGAAATTTCACAAACTTAGATTTACCTTCTTGGTCTAGTAATCTAAATGTGTGGACACCAAAGCCTTGCATGAATCTCAATGATCTAGGAATAGTTCTGTCTGACATTATCCACATTGCCATATTCATGCTTTCGGGCATCAAAGAAATAAAATCCCAAAAGTTATCATGGGCAGTTTGCGCCTGAGGAAAGCCAGTATCTGGCTCAGGTTTTGCTGCGTGTATTAAATCAGGAAACTTCATTGCATCTTGTATAAAAAATACGGGAATATTATTGCCAACAATATCCCAATTGCCTTCCTTGGTATAAAGCTTCACTGCAAATCCTCTGACGTCCCTAGCTAGGTCAGCTGAACCCTTATTACCAGCTACTGTGGAAAACCTTACAAAAGCGGGGGTCTTTTCGCCAGGACGCTGGAATAGATCGGCTTTCGTAACACTTCAAACTCTTGTAGTTTTCGAAGTAGCCATGTGCTCCGTAACCACTCGCATGAACAACCCTTTCTGGAATTCTTTCGTGATCAAAATGAAAAAGCTTTTCACGAAGGTGAAAGTCTTCAAGTGTTGAAGGCCCTCTGCTTCCAACCTTTAGAGAATTTTGATCATCTGACACTGGCATTCCCTGCTGGGTTGTCATAGTAGGTGATTTACCACCACTTTGTTGCCTAGTTTCGCCACCTAATCCTGAAGAGACCTCAATATTTCCAAATTTTAACTTAGTTAAGTCACTAGCATTTGAATTCTTATTATTGCTAGACGTTGATTTTCTTTTCTTGATTGAAGATTTTTTTTTCATATCTTTATCTATCCTAAGTGAAAGCTGTTAATCAAAAATCTATTATTATAATTAACAAGGTTCTAATTAAGAAAATTTTATCTCAACAGATTCGTTTTTCCAATTTAAAAATTGAATGTCTACAAAACTTCACACGCGTTTACAATCTACTAAAAATGGGTAAATTTGGATCTCTGGATCTATAGACTAAGTGCTTCAGTCCACTGAGATAGACTGGTAGAGGATGATCCTATGATTTGAAGCACTATTAAAATTGGAATCGCTACGAACATACCGGCAACTCCCCACAGCCAACCCCAATAGATCAAAGATAAAACTATCACAAGTGGATTTAACCTAAGCGCGCTTCCGACTATCGTCGGTGTAATCAGCTGACCCTCAACAGAATTGATTAAAAAGTAAGTCAGAGCGGGTCCGACGATGTCCATCCCGCTTCCAGGATTGCTAAGTGAGATCAGAAAAATTAGACCTACTCCCACTATGCACCCAACATAAGGAATAAAATTTAGCATTCCCGCGATTGCTCCCCACAGAAATGGGTTAGGAAACGACTGCATGTAAAGCGCACTTCCTATTACCAGCCCTAAAACTAAGTTTATAGCAGATATAGTTAAAAGATAAAAGCATGTACCATTTTGAATTTCATGCAGTAGCGAATCTTTTGAACCCTTAACTTTTTGATAGGGTAGTACAGCACTGACCTTGCAAAACAAAGCATCACCATAAAGAAGCAAAAAGAAAAAAATCACCAGCGAAGTAAAAAAGTTGAGCGACCAATCCCATGCTCGGTAAAGCATGCTTTCCCCGGCGCCATCCCCCTTTATCTTAACCTTGATCACCTCTTGGTCAGTAACATCTGTAAAGTCGTTTATTTTTTTTTCGGCCAAAGAAATGTTCAACATTGGCTTTTTAAGCATTGAAAGATTTTTTTTAAGATTACTAAAGTTTTTACCTGATGTCTGGAATATGCTTTCGAATGGACCTGACAAAGAATAGACTGCTGAACCTACTAGAAAGCAGATTGTAAGTACTAAACTAATCGAAGAGAACCAACGGCTAACTCTAAATTTTTGCAGCTTATCTACTAAAGGACAAAAACAAAAGTATAGAATCAGCCCAATCATTATAGGAAGAAAAATAACTTGCGCATATTTTAAGGTTGCTGAAAAAATAACAAATAAAAAAAGATACCAAGACAGCTCGTAAGTTGTCGGTTTGCTGACCGGAGATGAACTTTCCAAGTTTACGTTTCTAGTCATAATTATGCCTTCATAGAAAATTGATATATTATCTTAGTAATTAATAACAGCATGCAATTGATGGCCACTCAAGCCTATTGATGTGCAGTTTCCTGCACAACACATCCATGATGTTTAAATATCTAGACAAAACCTGCAAGGATCCTTGAAGTAGCAATTTGGTTGTGGGGCTATTATAGCTTTACTTACAAATGGTTACGATACGAATAGTTACAAAATTCAACAAAAAGGAAATCAATGAAAGAGTCAGTCCAGCCTAACAGCAAATCTCCAGTCAAATCTAACAGCAGCGCCGATAACTTTTCAGGTTCTAAAGAAGAACATAGCGAAGGGTCTCTTACACAAAAGATAGAAGATCAGACTGCAAAGATACCTTCCGGGGCATTTTTAGCAGCAAGCATTTTAAGTATAGGAGCTTCAGCTCTGCTGAAGGTCAGTGGTCGTGATAAGGATGCACAATTTGTCGGGCAGTGGGTTGCACCTTTTCTACTGCTTGGTGTCTACAATAAAATCGTCAAAACTTTAGGTAACGATTAACCTTTAGTCCATTAGCCGGTAAGTTCACTTACCGGCCGTACTAAAAATAGCATTTTGTGTTTTCATCCTAAACGCTTAAGTGTGTTTTTCTCTTTAAAAAATACATCTTCAAATTTCCTACTAAAATTCTGATACAAGCATAGATAAATTTCGTTAAATTTAAAAAACATTTAAAAACCACATTGATAGTCTATTTGTCCGCCAGAATTATCTTAAGCAGATGACTTGCGGCTAAAGCGTCATCAAGTGCCCTATGGTGATTCTTTAGTTCGATGTCAAAGTAATTAGATAGGTTTTTTAAACCATACGATGTCAGTCCTTTTTTCTTTCTACGCATCTCTGCACAAGTGCATAGTTTTTCTGCTCTGTAAAATAGTCCAACTCTTTTAAATTCAGATTGGATAAAGCTGTAATCAAAATTTACATTGTGCGCGACAAAGATAGAATTTCCGCAAAATTCCTTAAACTCTTCTGCAATCTCACAAAACCTGGGCGCAGCAGACACCATCTGATTTGTAATACCTGTAAGTCTGGTTATATTCTTAGGTATTAAAGCTTCTGGGTTAATTAAACTTTGGAACCTGCCAATTTCAACTCCACCTTTTATTTTAACTGCGCCGATCTCAGTGACACGACTTTTATTGGCACTGCCACCAGTGGTTTCAACATCGATAACGACAAAAGTTTTCTGTACGCTTGGTTGCCAAACTGTTCTGATGAATTTAGCTTCAAACCTTGCTTCATTAAGGACCCTAATTTGTCTAAACTGCTTGTCTGATATCACATCACCCTCTGCTTTTACCTCTACGAAAATGACCTTATTGTTTTTAATATAGTATAGGTCCGGGTATCCACTTTTATTGTCGCTAAAGTTCATAGCCATATTTCTAAGTATTCGTCCTGGGTCAGCGTTTGTGCTAGCTTTAAGAAAATTTATCAGTAGCTCGGCAGTAGAGAGGTGCCACTTAAAGACACCATTTTTAAATCCGTAGTTAGAACAAATAGTTTCTAGTATAAGGTGTTTTACTTTTTTAAAATCTTTAAGGAGATCTATCTTTGATTCAATTTTAATTTGGCTTTGCTGGTAAAAAGTGTTTTTGATAAGACTTTCTGGCAGAAGGTCAAAATCACTGTGAAAAACCGTGTTAGAGCTAGAAAATAGCTCGTCCCAAAATAAAATACCAAATAAAGACGTCCATAAAAAGTTTTCGGACCTGTAAGCTTTGTAATTCAGCTTGGTGAAGTAGTTCTTCAAAGCTTTTTCCGGATTACTTTTAGAATCAATAACTATCGTTTCTGAACTCAGCAGCTTCTTCGTTTTAATAGATCTCTTGGCACCACTAAATTTTAAATCTAAAAAGTTTTCTGCAACTAAAAGATGGTCTAAGCTTCTAGGTTTATCCAATTCTACGACAGCCAAATTATTTGCCTTATTTCTTTCAATCTTGTAGGTTTCGTTTAATAGTTTTTTAAAAATTTCGGAACTAAATCCCATAGATAACCAAGAAATTTTTTTATGCGCACCCATCGAGATTTGGTTGGACTTTAAAACTGATAAAATTAATTTATCCAGATCTAATTTATTTTCATCAGTTAAACTTGATTTTTCAATCAGATCAATAACTTCTTGGCATTTCAAATTCGCAGGTCTTTCAATCAAATCGACTTTTCTTAACTTTTTAAGTGTATAAGTCAGCTGGGCCTCTTCAATGTCCTTAAATCTCACAGAATGATCGGCTTTAAACTTATTTTTAGACCTCAAGCCTAAGTCACTTAAAGTTTGAATATTAAGATTTGTTTCATATCGACCGTAATACAAAAAGATAAAGTAATTTAAAATCTGTCTATCTATTGAAAAGTAATTATCTAAATCTTCAATATGCTGAAATTTTAAGGTTTGCTTAGCTGCTTCTAAAACCTCCGGTTTGGTCTTAGCTTGTAATAGTCTAGTAGTTGGCAATGGTAATTTTAAATATCTGAGCAGCTCGTTTTTAGTCAACGAATCAACAAATTTATCAAAGCTAAAAAAATCAATTTCTTTAATAAGATTTTGTTCTAGTAAAAACTTAGCAGATTTATTAGGATTTTTAATTTCATCATAAGAAATTTTTCTTAAACTAAATATATGCCCAGATCTATTAATCAGTCTTATAAAAAATTTTTTATCGTCAGTCTGTAAATCACTAATTTTGTCTAAAAAAAATTTCTGATCTAGAGAAATTAAATGCAAGCATTCGTTTCTAATATACTTTATAAAACTATCAAAATGTTTAACATAATAATCAGGTGGTAAGTTTTTAGAATATCTTTGCATTTTCAAATTTCCATTCTAATCAAATTGACAGCAAGTCTAGAAAAGCTCATAAAGACTTACATATAACTTACATATTTAAACACCAATCTGTCAAATATGATATTATTGATTTTAAGGAGCTAAAATTTGGGTCATGCACAAAATACTAATTTAAAAACCTTTAAATCTACTGAGCAGCTTCAGAGCCTAAGGCCTTTGAAATTTAATTCTGGTTTCACTAAACTGGATAAGTACTTAGAACTATTGGATTTTCAATCTTCTACAGTTGAATTTGGTGCACCTTATGGTGCTTTCAGTAGGATAATTCCAAGTCTTTTTATTAAAGCATTTGATAGAAATACTTTATGGATTTCACAAAATACTGATTCTGATTTTTATCCCAAATTTTTCGGTAGCTTGGGCATTAAAATTAAAAGTTTATACTTCACTAACGAACTTAAGTGTTCGAACACCATTAAAACTGCTGTTTTAGAAAACGCTTTTAATCTAATAGTTATCGATACGAAAGAGTTTCTATCTAAGTCTGATCTAAACTTCCTATTTAGCAATTCTAGAAAAAACAAAAGCACTTATTTGCTTTTAAGGCCTTATTATTTATCAAACCTAAATGGTAACCCATTTGCTAAATTTAGGTTTAATTCTTTTTTTTCGCTAAAATCTAATGAAATTACTTTTAAAACTATTAAAGGGGGACCAAAGACTAATCTGAATTTTAATATTAACGAGTTGTACGAATGAATAACGTAATATCATTATTTAACTACAATAGATTAACGTGTAGCGAATTCCCCTTTGTTGTATTTAGAACCACTAACACAGATAAAGTTTTTTCGTTATCACCAGACCTAATGTCTGTCGGTAATAATATTTTTATTTCAGATTTAAACTTCATGCATAGTTATTTTGAAAGTCTGTCTAAAATAAAAAAAAAACCAAAAAATGACATTATTACTAATATTTTAATGAAAATTATAGAGGTCGATCTTGCAGTTTTATGTCATCACCCTTTCCAGGGGTTATTACTGCTCAAAAATTTTGAAGATACACATACTAAAGGAATTTTTGAGGTCGATAGTCTTTTTGTGAAAAACTCATATAAAAATATCAGTTTTAAATCCTGGGTTTATTGCTGCAAAATTTTGAATCAACTTTTTGAAAAAGAAAGAATTTTCATTAAAGAAAGAAAAAATTTTTCTATGCAAATAAATCAATTTGAAAGGCTAATTAAAAGAATTAAGGTAAAATCATTTGGGGAACTTAGGTCTGTTAACTTTTATGAAATACAAAGAAGATATAAAGCTTTTATTGGAATGACTTGGAGATGGACATTTCCTGACACAAAAAAAGATAAAAACTTAGATTTTTTTTCAAATTGCATTTATGGAAATCTTGAAGGATTTCCTTGGATAGATTTTAAGATTAAAGAAAACCCAGAAGTACACAATAATCTTGAATTTTCAGTTTCAACATGGGATCTGGTCAAACCATTATTACTATTTGATTTTAAAAAACTTACAAAATTTAAGTCCCTGTTAGGCGAAAGCAAAGTGTGTCAGCTTAAATGGAAAGTCGTTTTATACGATATGCAGACTTATGACTTAGAAATAAATTTTAAACATCCAATATCTATTCAAGATGAAAATTACAAAGAATTTAAAATTTTACTTAAACAGTTTGAGTTAAGTTTTAACAATTTTAAAGAAATCCTTAAAGAAAAAAATAAAGAACTTCAATTTATAAATATCAATTTAATTGCAAGCTGGAGTATCGAAGTCTCAAAAACAATAAATCCCTGTAGTGAAACAATCGATATGTTTTCCATAACTAAAAGATCTAGCAATGAAAAAATTAAAATAATTGATTTTGATAATAAAGTTGATGTAAATCTAAATGTTAATAAAACTATATCCTCAAATATATATGGTTTAGATTATTTAAGTGAATCTATTGGCATAGAAGATCGCAGCTTCAATACATTAGATGAAAGCAAATCTATTTATCCTATTTTTATTTATTTAAAACCTATTAAATTTGACGAAAGCCTAATTAAATTAAAAAGATTTTTAGAAAGATCTTCTACCAACTGGTGGGAGCTTAATGATTCTATGGATTCAATTAGGGACTATTATATATGTGAAACAGAAGAGTTTGGATTAATTTGGGCTTTTCGAAACTATAAGGGAATTTGGTTTAAACATGGCTTATTCTCTTAAAAATTTTAAATATCATGAATATATATCTAAAACTAATTTTAGTTTTCTCATCGGCGCTTCACATCCGTCTGAAATTGTAACTAGATCAGCGCTTTACGGTTACTCGTCAATCTCCATCAATGATTTTGATGGAGTTTACGGAATTGCTAGAGCTTATAATGACAAAAAGCATTTGTTGAAATCCAATAATATTAAAATAGATTTAAATTACGGCGCTGAAATTCACCTAGCTAAAAACCATAATCTTCCAATTTTAAAGCAAAATTCTATAGTATTAAATGTAAAAAGCTTAGAGGGTTACAAAAACTTATGTAAAATATTAAGCTTTTCACATTTAGAATCTAAAGACGAAGCATTTATAACTCTCCATGAATTATCAAATTTTTCTTTGAAAGGCATTTTTGCAGTGGTCCCCATGCGTGGTGCCTTAAGTGAATTTAACAAAAAAAAATCAGACTTAATTTTTTTAAAATCATTATTTGGTAAAAATTTATATTTGGCAGTCACTAAAACTTTCAATAACGCAGATGATTCAAAAATATTAATTTCTAATAATTTATCTAAAGAATTTGAAATAGATCAAATAATTTCACAAGATGCTTTTTATTCAAATAGAAGAGAAAAAAGTTTTCATGATTTAATAACTGCGATAAAGCACAATCTGACCGTAAGTGAAGCTTTAGCATACTATTTTCCTAACGGCGAAAGATCGCTACACACGCTTAAAGAAATATACAAAGCCTATAAATCGTTTAAGAACTTTGACAAAATGATTTTTTTATCTGAAGAATTAAATGAAAAATCCAGTTTCTGTTTATCTGAACTAAAGTACAATTACCCCAAAGAAATGATTCCAATTGGATTCACCGCCCAGCAGTATTTAGAAAAAGTCACTTGGGATGGTGCAAAGAAAGTTTATAAGTCATCAATTCCAGAAAAAATAGTTCATAATATATCTCGAGAGTTAGATCTGATAGAAGATTTAAATTTTGCAGACTATTTTTTGACTGTTTGGGATATTGTATCTTGGGCAAGGTCGAAAAAAATTCTTTGCCAGGGCAGGGGTTCTGCAGCTAACTCTGCAGTTTGTTTTTCTTTAGGCATTACATCTTGCGACCCATCTTTATTTGATCTTCTATTTGAAAGATTTATTAGTAAAGAGAGAGGAGATCCTCCTGATATCGACATCGATTTTGAACATGAAAGAAGAGAAGAGGTTATCCAGTATATTTACAAACGTTACGGTAGAAATAAAGCAGCCATGGTTGCAAACATTATAACCTTTAGATCCAAAGGGGCGACGAGAGCAGTGGGAAAAGCCTTAGGACTTGATGAAAAAACTTTAAAATTAACATCAAACCTAATGGGCACAGTACTACACAGAAAAGACGATATTAATGTTGTTTTAAATGAAATCCACAAAGTGTTAAAATCAGTAGTGCCAGATAATTTTCCTTGGAATTTTTGGTCAGAATTTTCTACAAAGTTGAAAGGCTACCCAAGACATATGGGCTTACATTCCGGGGGCTTTATTATTTCGCAAAACCCTATTGATGAACTAGTTCCACAAGAGCCAGCATCAATGGATGGCCGGACTATTATACAATGGGCTAAAGATGATATAGAGGAGCTAGGTTTTTTTAAAATTGATATACTAGCATTAGGAATGCTTACAGCCGTTAGAAAATGCTTTGAGTATGTAAACCAAAGTTTCGATAAAAATTTAAGCCTGTACGATCTGCCTCAGGATGACGGCCCAACATATTCAATGATTCAAAAGGCTAATACTGTCGGAGTTTTTCAAATTGAGTCTAGAGCACAAATGTCAATGCTACCAAGGTTAAAACCTAAAAATTTCTATGACTTGGTTATTGAAATTGCTTTAATAAGACCAGGACCTATTCAAGGCAACGCTATTCATCCCTACTTAAAAAGAAGAGACGGGCTTGTGCCTATTGATTATCCCCACGAAAAAACGAAATCTATACTTACTAAAACGTTGGGAATAATTATTTTTCAAGAGCAGCTTATGCGAATTGCAATTGAATTAGGAAATTTTACACCAGGTGAAGCAAATGAATTAAGAAAACAAGTTGGGACATGGAACTCTAAAACCTTTTCTAGAAACCTGACACCATATATCTCTAAACTTTTAGATGGTCTTAAGAAAAATGGAGTCACTAAGCAGTTTATGGTCCAAATGGTTGATCAAATGAAAGGTTTTGCCCACTATGGTTTTCCCGAATCACATGCTATTTCTTTTGCTCATATCGCGTACGCAAGTTGCTACTTGAAATGTCACTATCCATCTGCATTTTACACTTCAGTTTTAAACTCTCAGCCCATGGGCTTTTATTCACCTCATGATTTACTTCAAACAGCTAAGCAAGAGGGTGTTAAGATCCTACCTATTTCAGTAAATGATTCTGATTGGGATCATAAGCTGGAGCTTTTAGACCAAAAAAAAGGCAGACCTAAAGTTTATGGTATAAGACTTGGCTTTAGAATAGTGACTTCTCTTTCACATACGGCTGTAAAAGTTATAGAAAATTTCAGAAAAACAGAGGGTAAGTGGAAAAGTTTTGATAATTTTATCAATACAGTTCGTATAAATAGGGACGACTATTCATCTATTGCAGCGGCTAACGGATTTAAATGTTTTGGTCTTGATCGTATTGATGCAATTTGGAGGGCAGAAGCTGTTCCATTTAAACCAATGATTGATGTTTCATTTGAAGCGTTAAATATAAGAAAAAAAACCGAAATAGAACATGCTCAAATGGATTTAAATTCTACAGGGACTACATTGGGTGTACATCCAGTTGAACTTATAAAAACTAAAAGTTGGATGTATAAAATTTCAGTTCAAAGTATTGTCACATCTAAAGAGCTAAAATCTTTATCTAATTTTAGATACGAAAATAATCCAAAAAAAATTAGAAATGGAAATTTAATCAATGTATTTGGTCTAGTTAGGATTAAACAAGCTCCTGCGACGGCTAAAGGTATGGTTTTTATAACTATTCAGGATGAAACGGGTTTTATTAATATTGCGTTTACTCCGCAAGTGTATAAAAAGTTTTATAAGTTAGTTGAAACCTCTGGCTTTCTGTGTGTAAAAGGTAAGCTTCAAAATGTCATGGAAAGCCATTCAATATTGGTCAGCGAAGTTTATCTAATTGATAATCAAAGTATAATTAGACGAAATAGCAAAATTTCTAAACCAGAATCTTTGTCTTTAAAACCCAGAGGATATTATTAACAGAGCCTTTCATTCGCAATAACGCAGTTTTTTTATAGATAAGCCCGTCAATTGTGAAAATCTTTAAACTTAAATCGTTGTTTTTAAAGTTTTAACTTCGACAATTTGTTGTTACATTTGTATTTGATAATAACTACAGTAAGAACAACCAAATTGCTTAGGCTGTTGTAAAGAAAATCTTGCTCAAACATCGCTGGGATGGAAAGGGGATCATTTTTTTGGTTGAAGACTTTTTAGAAGATTCAAAATATAAATGTCACTGATAAACATGTCCAATCCCCATTAAATTTAGGAATTTAGAATTAAATAAAACAACTTAAAAATAAAAGGAGAAAATATGGGAAGTCCAGAACATAAACAAAAAATTTGGGACCTTATATCGGAAATAGGAACTGGTATGTTGGTTACCGACGATGACGGTAGTTTAAGATCTAGGCCCATGCAACTTATACAAGATGAATATGACGGTACTCTTTGGTTTTTCACCAAAACCGACTCATCGAAAGTCGAAGAGGTGCAAGAAGACCGGGATGTCTGTATTACTTTTTCCTGTCCTAAAATGAAAGCTTATGTCTCAATGTCAGGTCGAGCACGGATTTCAAGAGACAAAAAGCTGATAGATAAATATTGGAACTCATTCGTTTCGGCTTGGTTTCCCGAAGGTAAAGAAGACTCTTCATGTGCTTTACTCGAGATAAAAATCGAACATGGGGAACACTGGGACAGCGACACTACAAAGCTTGGATATCTCTACGAAGTAGTTAAAGCTAATGTGACAAACACGACACCGGATGTAGGAGAAAATCAAAAGTTCTAGTTAGGAGCAAAAATTAATAATTTAAAAAGCCCGCTAAATAAAAATTTAGCGGGCTTTTTAATGTTTAATCGAGGCGCAAACGTATTTGCTTATGGATAACTATTTTTTCTTAGAATTCTTGTCCAAATTATCTTTATTAGAAATTTTAGATTCAGACAGGCTTTCTTTTTGGGCTTTCAAATCGCTAAGTTCTCTTTCTACATCAGATATTTTTTGCTTAATATCTTTTTTATCACCTTTTAAAGATTTGCTCTCATTTTGTAACTTCTCAATCTTAGACTCTGCATCGGCGAATTTTTTACCAAGATCTATATTCTTAGCTAGAGCAGGTCTAAATTGTATAGGGCAATTCTCGACTTTCATGTCTTTACCTTTAGATGCCATATTGAATCCGTTCTGAGGGGCACAATAATCAGCTATTCCTTGCTCCCAACCTTCTTTATATTCAGTGATAGGAAAGTCCATACCTTTCTTAGAACAAACCTTTTGAGTTTCCAAAATCTGTTCAGCGGCTAAACCTTTCTTACCATCTTCGATACCTTTATTCTTCCAGTTGCTTTCCATACACTGGTTTTTAGATACGCCAGAACAACCTTGAATAAAAGCTCCTAAAAGTACTGCAACAGAAAAGCTAGATAAAATATTTAATTTCTTAGTCATAATATTCCTTTGTTTAATGATTACACTTCACCTTATATATATTATAAGCAAAACGCATCTTAATAATTATTTAAAGTTGTGTAAATATTAGAACAATGCATAAAGCCTTTAAGTTTCTGAGTTAGAATCAGAGTTTAGCTCCTTCTGCCAAATCAAATAATTTCTGAAAGGCAGGATCGCTTTTATATTGTACCCTAAACTGACGTCATGCTTTTCCTCAATCTTCCCCAACTTTGTGAGCTCATAAAGTTTGTGCTCTTTTTCGTGGGGGATAAAGAACTCAATAGTTTTGCTCATCGAATGGATCTCTGAAACTATTTTATTTTTAAGAGCTTCTATGCCTTCATCCAAATAGGCGCTAACAACGCAAAACGGACGTTGCTTAATTTTGAATTGGGCAGCTATCGGGGCTATGTCCTTTTTGTTAAAAACGTAAAGCATTGGCTTTCCAGTCCAATTAAAGTCTTCAGATAGTTGATCTACAACTTCGATATGTTTTTCAAAGTCAGGGTTAGAAAGGTCAATAACGTGTAAAATAATGTCGGCTTCTGCTGTTTCTTCAAGTGTGGCT
The DNA here is from genome assembly GCA_963803705.1 of uncultured Pseudobdellovibrionaceae bacterium. Taxonomy (GTDB): domain Bacteria; phylum Bdellovibrionota; class Bdellovibrionia; order Bdellovibrionales; family UBA1609; genus JAMLIO01. The sequence goes on from CAWDNU010000003.1 coordinate 326,702, forward strand.
TTGAACGCCTCGATCAAATGCGTCGGCAGTTTTTGAATAAAACCCACAGTATCAGTTAAAATTACATTCGGTGCCTCGTCTAAGTGAAGTTTTCTAGTTAACGGATCTAAGGTTGCGAACAGTTGATCTTCTATAAACGGTTCTGATTTAGTCAAAGATTTTAAAAGCGAGCTTTTGCCAGCATTAGTGTAGCCGATCAAAGCGATTTGGATGGCAGATGACCTGCTTCGCCTAAGCTCTTTTCTATGAAGTTTAACTTTATCAAGCTGTTTTTTGATAGAAGATATACGTTCTCTTATTCTTCTTCGATCATTTTCAATAGCTTTTTCACCAGGTCCACGAGCACCTATACCAGAGCCCTGCCTAGACAGTGAACCTAGCCAGCCTCCAACCATTCTTGGTAGTTGGTCCATAAGCTGTGCCAGCTCCACTTGTAGCTTCCCTTCTTTAGTCTGAGCTCGGCTTGCGAAAATATCTAAAATTAGCTGGCTTCGGTCTAGAACCTTAACATTCATCGCTTTTTCAAGGTTTCTGTTTTGAACCCCAGTAAGCTGGTGATCAATTATGACAATGTCTGCCTCTAAATTTTTGACCAACTCACATAGCTCGTTAACCTTACCCTCACCAAGTAAAGTTGCGGGCTGAATTTTCTCAGCGTGTTGGTATACTGACCCCACCAAATCTCCGCCTGCAGATTCGATCAGTTGCTCAAGTTCTAGTAAGTTTAGCTTTAGTCTATCCAAAGGCTTATTTTTTAGCTCAAAACCTACCGCAATCACTGATTCTTTTCTTAAATCAGGCGTTTGCATGCTGCCTTGTTTTTCGCTCGTGAGCTTCGTGAGCAGTCATTGCAATAGCATTGACTAAATCTTGAACCCCACCGGTTCGTTGTATGATATTGGCGGGCTGATTCATTCCTAATAATATCGGTCCAATGACCTCGCCTTGAATCAACTGCTGAATCAGTTTGTACGAGATATTTGCAGCATCTAAATTTGGGAAAACTAAAATGTTAGCACCGTCCTTTAGATCTGAAAATCCGAATAATCGCTTCATAATGTCAGTGTTGATTGCGGCATCAGCCTGCACTTCTCCGTCAACCAAAAGGTCAGGTCTTAAAGACTTTGCTATCAACGCTGCTCGCTGCATTTTTTTTGGACTTTCATGTTCAGCCCTGAAGCTTGTGTAAGAAAGCATGGCAACTCTAGGAGTTACGCCGTGACTTTCGGCAAACTCCGAAACATCTAAGGCAACTTGAGCAAGTTCCTCTGCGGTGGGCTCAATCATCATGGTTGTATCAGCTAAAAAGAGCTTTTGATCACCTTTTAAAACAATGTTTAGCCCAGAAGCAACTTTGTGGTTTGATCGACCTATAATTTCAAGTATGGGTTTTACACTAGACGCGTAATTTTGTGATGCCCCTGACACTAAGCCATCTGCTTCACCAGACCTGACCATCATCGCTGAAAAGTAGTATGGGTCTTCAAGTAAAATTTTTGCCTCTGAATGAAGTAGCCCTCTACGCTTTCTCAATTCAAAAAGATCGTTCACGTATTTTTTGAATTCTGGATGTTCAGAAGGTTTAAAGATTTGGCACTTTTCAATAAGCGGTAGTTCATCTTCAGTGGCTTTTTCTAAAATTTTCTTTCTGTCTCCTAAAATAATTATTTCTGCAAAGCCTTCTTCTAATACTTGCTGGACAGATTTTAAAACTTTTCGACTATTACCTTCTGGCATAACAATTTTAGGTGCTGCTGACTTTTTGTTCCATTTCTTTATCCTATTTATTATAGGTCTTATAAAGCCACGAGTCTCGCCAAGTTGTCTTTCGAGCTGTTCACGATAATTTTTTAAACTTGAAATTTGTTTTTGAGCAACACCACTATCCATAGCCGCTTTAGCAACAGCAGGAGCTACTTCTAATAAAACACGACTATCAAACGGCTTCGGTATAATGTAATTAGGTCCAAAATGGAAGTCTTGATCTTTGTAGGCTGAGGATACTTCGTCAGTTACTGTTTGACGAGCCAGTTCAGCCAGAGCGTTAACTGCAGCAATTTTCATGGCCTCATTAATTTCGGTCGCTCTAACGTCTAAAGCTCCTCTGAAAATATATGGAAATCCTAGAACATTGTTTACCTGATTAGGAAAATCACTTCGCCCAGTCGCAATGATTGCATCTGGTCTAACTTTTCTAGCAAAGGCTGGATCGACCTCTGGCGCTGGGTTTGCCATCGCAAAGATGATCGGGGATTTTCTCATGGACTTCAGCATATCCTCACTTAAAATGTCAGATACACTTAAGCCAACGAAGGCGTCACTTCCCTCCATGGCTTCAGCTAAAGTCTTTGCACCAGTTTTATTAATAAATTCTTTTTTCATTTCATTGAGGTCAGTTCGAGAACTGCTTATAACCCCTTTTGAATCGCACATAATTAAATTCTCACGCTTAACCCCTAGATCTAAAAATAAGCGTGCACATGATATCGCAGCAGCACCTGCTCCATTAAATACTACTTTTACTTTGCTCATTTTTTTCTTAGTTAGAAAACAAGCGTTAATCATCGCAGCGGCAGTAATGATAGCGGTCCCATGTTGATCATCATGGAAGACGGGTATATTCATCTCTGCTTTCAACCTTTTTTCAATTTCAAAACAGTGTGGAGCAGAAATATCTTCTAGGTTAATCCCACCAAAAGTTGGCTCTAAACTTTTAACAATATTAATAAATTTTTCTGGATCTTTTTCGTTTATTTCAATATCGAATACATTGATGTTAGCAAACTTCTTAAATAGCACACCTTTGCCTTCCATAACCGGTTTCCCAGCCAAAGGACCAATGTCACCCAACCCTAGAACTGCCGTTCCATTAGTTATCACTGCGACTAAATTGCCTTTTGTGGTGTAGTCGAATGCCTTCAATGGGTCCTTAGCTATTTCTAAACAAGGCGCTGCTACGCCGGGTGAATAAGCTAAGGACAAGGCGTACTCTGAGCTTACATCCTTCGATGAGCTCACTTCGACTTTTCCTGGGATTTTTTCAGAGTGATATTTCAGTGCTTCTTGATCAAAATTTTCCATATTTTCGAATCCTAATTTTTAATGCAATTTGTTTTAACTTCGCTTGTCTTAAGTTTCTTTATCCACAAATTCTATGAAGGCTTAAGTTAATATCATTTTTAGTATTTTTAAAATAAATGTTTAAGTTTTTTCATAACATATAAAGTAGTCGGCTGTAGCTTTATATGTAACCTTATACTTTTAAAGCGAATGTGCAATTTCACCTAATGCTAAACATTATCCGGGTCACAGATTGACAGAAATAGAAATTTTCAACATTATTTAACCCTCTGTAATCATTTGTTAATCTTACCTTAGAAATTATAGAAATCACCCTTCCAGGAGTCTTTTATGAACCCCAGAGATGTAGTCATTGTTGCTGGTTTAAGAACACCTTTCGTAAAAGCCGGAGATGTTTTTGCCAACGTTCACCCAGTCGATTTAGGAGTTACCGCTTTAAAAGAACTTTTACAGAGCACAGGTGTTCCTGTGGATCAAATCGACGAAGTAATCATAGGAAATACCGGGTCGCCTTCCGACGCTGTGAATATTTCCAGGGTAGTTGCTATGAATGCTGGCATTCCTCAAAAGGTATCAGCTTATACTGTGCACCGAAATTGTGCTTCTGCATTAGAAAGCATAACTTCTGGGTATGAAAAGATTAAATCAGGGACTATGGATATTGTAGTCGCCGGTGGAACTGAATCTATGTCTCAAATGCCAGTGTTATGGAACAAAGAGCACATGGCCAGATTTAACAAGCTGGCACGTGCAAGATCAACTAGCGCAAAGTTGTCTGCTTTGGGTTCATTACTTGTCGCCAATTTTAAACAAGTTAAAGAAATTGCAACAACCTCGCCGATGAAATCAACTAAGTTTAAACCACGTTTAGCATTAGTTGAAGGCTTAACAGATCCTATGTCCAACATTAATATGGGTGACACAGCAGAGATTCTAGCAAAAGAGTTTGGAATTTCTAGAAAAGAGCAAGATGAATTTGCTCTAAGAAGCCATCAACGTGCATCCGCGTCTCAAGAAAATGGAGTCTTCGATGAAGAAATTACGCCTCACTACCTGGCCCCCAAATTTGATAAAGTAGTAGAAAAGGATATTGGTCCAAGAAAATCGCAAAGCCTTGAAGCTTTGGCTAAACTCAAACCTATTTTCGATCGTAAATACGGATCTATTACTGCAGGCAATGCGTGCCCGATCACAGATGGTGCAGCCATGGTATTGTTAATGTCATCTGAAAAAGCGAATGAGCTAGGTTTCAAGCCGATTGCAAAAATAAGAGGTTACGCTTTTGCTGGATTAGAGCCCGAGCGAATGGGATTAGGACCCGTATATTCAACTCCGATCGCGCTTAAAAGAGCGGGAGTTTCGTTTTCGCAAATAGAGCGTATTGAGCTCAACGAAGCTTTCGCTGCGCAGGTTATGGCTTGCCAGAAAGCAGCTGCAAGTAAAGATTTTTGTACAAAGAAGCTTGGATTGAGCGAGGCTTTAGGGGAAATCAAAGATGATATACTTAATGTAAATGGTGGGGCTATAGCATTAGGCCATCCGGTAGGCGCTACTGGAACACGTTTGGTTCTTACTTTGATGAATGAACTTAAACGAAGCCAGAAGCAATTTGGTCTCGCCACTTTATGTATAGGCGGGGGACAGGGCGGCGCCATAGTTCTGGAAAATGTTTAAGCTTTCTTAAACTAATTTGTCGCTATGGCGTAAAATTGTATCAAATATTCAAGGTGTATATAAGTTAACGGATAAAGATAGGAACCAAAATTATGAGTTATAAGCATTTTAATATTGTTGATAAAGGCGACTTCGCATTTGTGGAGTTCGATGTTCAAGGTGAAAACGCCAATGTTTTCTCGACTCCGGTAATGACTGAATTTAAAAAAGTTGTAGATGAACTAGGTGCAAGTAAATACAAAGCTGTAGCCATTATTTCTAAGAAGAAAAACATTTTCATAGCTGGGGCTGACATAAATGAAATTAAAGATCTTAAGTTAAAAGAAGATATTTTATCGGCGACACTCGCCGGACAAGAGGTCTTTAATTCAATTGAAGATTCAAAAATTCCATTCGTTTCAGCGATCCACGGAGCTTGTGTTGGTGGTGGATGCGAAATGTCTTTGGCATGTGACTGGAGAATTGCGTCAGATGCAAGGTCTACGAAAATAGGTTTACCTGAAGTCCAACTGGGAATAATCCCAGGATTTGGTGGTTGCGTTCGGTTACCAAGGGTAGTCGGCCTTATCCAAAGTCTACAGATCATATTACCAGGTGGCTCTGTTCCTGCTTTAAAAGCTTACAAGATAGGGCTTATAGACGAGCTTATTCCTGAAGCTATTTTTACAAGCCGTGTAGAAGTTTTCATGCAAGATTTGGTTAGAAGAGGGGCTAAAAAAAGAAAGAAAGTTTTTTCTCCACCTCTGGTAGGAAAACTGATGGAAAGTCCTTTGCTAAAGTGGAAGATTTTCTCTGAATCCTCAAAAACTGTTATGAAACAGTCAAAAGGTCATTATCCTGCACCATTAAAAGCCTTAGAAGTGGTCAAAAAAACTTATGGGATGTCTAATCGGAGTAAAGCACTAAAAATCGAAAGAGAAGGTTTTTGCGAAGCCGCCATGACTGAAGTGAGTAAGAACTTAATTCAGCTTTATTTTTGGATGGAGAATATCAAAAAGCGCACAGGCGTAAGCAGTTCCTCAAATTCAAAGGCAAAACCTATAAAAACTATGGCTGTGTTAGGCGCTGGAACTATGGGTGGAGGTATCGCTCAACTGGCAGCTGATAAAGGTGTTCGGGTCCGTATGAAAGACATAAGTAACAATTCACTTATGCGAGGCTTTGAAGCTGCGGCAGAAATATGGAATAAATCCGTTAAAAGAAAAAAGTTAACCCCACAAGGTTTCCAGCAGAAAATGGGCCTTTTAACTGGAACACTGGATTTCTCCGGTTTTAAAAATATGGACTTGGTCGTAGAAGCTATCGTCGAAGATATGAGTATAAAAAAGAAAGTGATTGCTGAAACAGTTAGTTTTACAGGTGATAACACGATCATTGCAACTAATACCTCTTCGTTGAGCGTAGCTGAAATGTCTGCAGCGCACCCGAAACCAGAAAATTTTGTCGGACTTCATTATTTTAATCCTGTGCACAAGATGCCTTTGGTTGAGGTCATCCGCGGACCAAAAACTAGCGATGACACTACAACAACTGTTTTTGAATTCGCCAAAAAAATGGGTAAAACACCTGTGGTGGTTAAAGATGGTCCCGGATTTTTAGTCAACAGGTTGCTTTTACCTTTGCTTTCTGAAGCGCTATTTATTTTAGAAGATGGTTTCGATATCGAGACTGTAGATAAAAAATATACACATGTTTTTGGTAACCCAATGGGACCCTTTAGGTTAATGGATGAGGTTGGTATAGACGTGTGTATAAAAGTTTTGAAAATTTTTAAATCTTCTTTCGGTGATCGAATGCAGGTGAGTCAACTCACGGACAAACTTGAAGGTCAAAAAGATCGCTTAGGTCGAAAAACTAAAAAAGGTTTTTATCTGTACGATGATGAAGGCAGGGCGAAAGGAGTCGACCCAGAGGTTTATAAGGTTTTAGGTCTTGGAACACCAAATAAGAGCTTTGACACTAAAGAGGTTATTGACCGTGGGATACTATCTATGGTGAACGAAGCTGCATTAGCTTTGTATGAGGATAAGATCGTTGAAAGCGCAGAAGAATTAGACTTAGCAATGATCTTTGGAACTGGGTTTCCTCCGTTTCGGGGTGGTCTATTAAAGTATGCTGATGCCGAGGGCTTAAAAAACGTAGTTGAACGCTTAGAAAGTTTTGAAATCAAATACGGACAACGATTTAAGCCAACCAAGCCACTAGTGGATTTGGTCAACAACCATAAAACATTTTATTAATTAGTGGCCGAAATGGTTTTATATCAAATAGGTTTAACTTAAATAAATAATCTGCACTTAAGCCACTTGACCGATATTAAATCTTCACTGGTTTTTATTCTTTAGGCGCAAGGTTTTTTACTGCACCAATGTTAGCACCCTTTTTTAGATGCTCACGTTCTGTTATAATCGTCTTCGATACGAACTATATCGCTCTCATCAAAGGACTCTCCAGTTTGAATTTCAACAATTTCTACAGGGTCAGAAGTTTGGTTAGCCAATCGGTGGACCGAACCCTGCGCAATGAAGCAGGTTTCATTGACTTGCAGGTCAAAAACTTTGTTATCAATGGTAACATTGGCTAAGCCTCTCACTACGGTCCAGACTTCAGATCGAAATTTGTGTTTTTGCAAGGAAAGCCTTTTGCCAGGATTAACCACTATAGATTTCACTTTAAAGTAAGCGTTATCAACCAGTACCGAAAAGCTACCCCATGGCCGAACTACAGTTCTATGGCTCTGAGTTAATTCTGGATTAGATAACTTCGGCAGTACAGATTTAATTTTTGAACTTAAACCGCGGGAACTTATCAGAAGCGCATCTTCAGTATCAATAACTAAAAGATCTTTTTGCCCAATGAGTACTACCTCTCTTTCCGATCTCACAAAGTTATTTGTACTTTCATAGCTATGTATATTGCCTTTGTCTTTACCTTTGCTTAGCTTAGCTAATGCTTCGAAACTGCCAAGATCGGACCAATGCCAATCAGACCCATTTAATATAGCCAAATTCTTCGACTTCTCGATCACAGCAAAGTCTATACTGATATTTTCAAACTTCTGCATCAAATTCTCTGAAACTGTTAAAACTTCAGAATCATTTACTTCAAAACCTGAAGCGACTTCAAAAGCATTTGGAAGACTCTGCTGCATCTCTGTTTTCATGTTTTGATTTTTGAAAGCAAAGATACCGCTATTCCATAAATAGTCACCGCTTTGTAGGTATTTCTCTGCAGTTTCCAAATCTGGTTTTTCTTGAAACGAAACCACATTATGGTTCTTAAATTTGATATAGCCAAAACCTGTTTCAGGCTCGGTAGGCAATATGCCAAATAGCACAATCTTTTTTTGATCTATGTACTTAGCAGACTCCAGAATTGAAGCTTTATAGTTAATTGGCTCAGCTACATAATGGTCAGATGGTACAACTAACATATTGTCTAGATCTTCAAACAGTTGGCAAGCGAGCGCGATGACAGCAGCTGTATTTTTAGCAAAAGGTTCGCACAAAAACCTTACTTTCTGTTTTAATTTCAAAGCGGCGACCTGATTTTGAGCCAAATGAACTTGATGTTTACTCACTACAATTAAAAATTCATCTGTAAATTCCACATTCCGAATCAAGGTTTGCTGAAACAAGGTCAGTTCATCCTTATCATCAGACAATTGCACAAATTGTTTAGGCATGTTCAGCCTAGACAAGGGCCATAGCCTAGTTCCGGCACCACCACACATAACAACTGTTTTCATAGATGCTCCTCAAAACCGCTAATAATTTTTTGTAAAACAATTTCTGGCTTAAGATCAAGCATGCATTTAAAATGCTTTTTTGGACAATTTGGGCGACCAAATACGCTACAAGGTCGACAGGTCAGCTGTTTTCGATCCACTTGAAGAGTCTCTGCCTGCTTAGATAAGGGATAGAACCCCATGTTAGGGTGAGTGCCACCCCATATAGATAATAAAGGAACACCTGCTAAAGCTGCCATGTGCATATTTGCTGAATCCATCACGATCATTTTGTCCATAGCTTGCATCAAGGACATTTCATCATGGAACTTAAATTGGCCAGCCAAATTTGTGACGCTTAAAAACCTTTCATCAAGTTCGTCAAAATAATTGGCTTCCTCCCCGGGGCCACCGAACAGGTAGATTTGGAAGTATGGACCAGCTTCATTGAGTTCTAAGAATTTTTCTAAATATTGTTTCGGCCACGTTTTAGTGAAATGTTTGGCGTAAGGGGCAATACCAAGTTTTTTTGCTTCAGGCGAAAGTAATTTTGAAAGCTCTGCTCGAAGAGGTTTAGATTCAAAGCGGTAACCACTAAGAAGTTTTGTGTCACCAGGAACTTCTAAACCAAGCTCTTTAAAAACCTTTAAGTAGCGCATCGACACGTGAGTCAGAGGCTCACTGTCCAAATTCTTTAAAAATTTTCTTTTTGCTTGTCGAGCTTTGTCAACTTTGTAAACATCTTTGCCGATAAATAAATTTAGTAATCGTGTTCGAGTCACTTGGTGAAGATCACAAACAGCTTCAAACTGATATTTCTCTTTTAACTGTCTACTCAATTTGTAAATGTTAAATAAGCCAGAGCATTCTTTTTTTACATCAACGCCTACACAAGTTAGTCTGGGTATACTTGAAAAAAAAGGTTTAAGAAAGCTTTGTGTTACGAAGGTTATTTCCAAATTAGGATTAAGGTCCAAAACACTTCTTAGCACTGGGTAACATAATAGTACGTCACCTAAAGCTGAAAACCTATAAACCAAAACTGATTTCATTTACTCTTATTATACAATGCAGGATTTAGCTTTTCATCATTGTACATTTTCATTTGGCGGTAAACTTTAATGCGTTTTTTTCCGCTAGTTATGTCTTCAATCAGTTCATTAAAGCTTTGACTCAAATCTTTTTTTTGATCTAACAAGGTTTCTAATTTCACCTGGCACTTTTCTTTTTGCTCTTGATCGATATCTGTCCTAAGGACTTGCTCGTTCATGTGGTATATTTTTAAAGCCAAAATTGACATCCGATCTAAAACCCACGCAACACTTTCAGTATTCAACTTAGCCGACTTTTCAAACTTAGTTTTAGCGAAGTGATCAACGACCCAATCATCTAGCAACTCCACTTTATCGGTTCTGTCCTGGTTAGATTTGTCTATTCTTCGTTTGATCTCTGCAATCTGCTTGTCGGTAACTTTTGGATCTCGAACGATATCTTCTAGATGCCATTGGACAGTGTCGATCCAATTTTTTGAATATAAAATTGCCTCTAAATTATCTTTTCCAAATGGATTTATAAAATCTTGATCAACATCATCATGTTTATGATAATTTTCAATGGTCTGGTCAAAAATTTTCCAGCACAGTTCTGATTGGATCATCGGTACTCCTTTATTAAATTTTAAAGGCTAAACTTTTTTGTGAGTAACCAAGCCTTTCTAAAGAAATTATTACAATAAAATTAAATATGTGGCCACTTATTTAACTGATAATGAAAGAAAATAAGTTTTAATATTTACAACTATCTCTGAAACTTTTATTAATAAATGGTCTATCTATGAAGCTTCAGATCTGCTGGAAAGCTTAGATTTGTAATACGCCAATAAAAATATCAAAAATTTGAAATCAAAGATTCACGACGAACAACTTAATGTATTGCAACCACAGCCTACGAAATTAGCAGATCTGAAAAAATTTTTTTTGATCCTATTCTTTATACATTACAGTAATTTTTGTTTGTTTTTAGTTCGTTTTTTGTTCAGATAAATTTTTATTATGGATGCCATATAAAAATATCTTATATGTTGAAGCTATTCCGTGTTGACACAACACCCCTAACATCAGAAAGTTCAGCAACAATTTAGCTTTATAGTTTAAGATTTTAATGAAAGAAAAACAGGATTTGAACAATAATTTAACAATAACCTAATTTATTATGAGGGGACAAGAATGGATTTTATAACAGCAATTTCAGATGCGTTTTTAAAAGGTGGGATGTGGATGTGGGTGATTTTAGGCCTGCAACTAGCAACACTAGCGATCATCATTGAAAGATATGTGTTTTTATTTAGAAAAAACACCATTGGTGAAAGAAAGCATGTAAACAAATTTGAAGCTGGTATTCGTTCCGGTAAACTTGATAGCGTTAAAGCTGAAGCATCAAAGCAAGAGCGCCCAGTGGACGCTGTTGTTGTGGCTGGCGTTGAAGCGGCGGTAAATTGGGGCGGCAAAGACGAAATCCGCGGCAAAATGGACGAGGTTCTTCTTGATACAAACGCAAAATTGGAAGAAAGAACTAGTTTTTTAGCGATGTTGGGTAACGTAGCTACATTGACAGGTCTACTTGGAACCATCGTTGGTATGATCAAGTCCTTTACAGCAGTATCCACCGCAAGTCCGATGGAAAAAGCTACACTTTTATCAAGCGGAATTTCTGAAGCCATGAATACAACAGCATATGGCTTAATTGTAGCTATACCCGCATTAGTCATGTACGCAGTTCTCTTAAATCGATCAAACAAGCTATCAGAAGATCTAAATACAGCATCTTTAAAGGTTTTTAATTGGCTAAGCTTTGCCTATGAACCTGCTGAGCGCGCTATCGACATGGCCACTGTAAATACTAAGCCCTCTGCTAAGCCAGTAGAGCTTTAGTCTAAACGAATAGGTTTAGAGACTTACTAAGCTTTGTTAAGAGTACTGCAATTTATAGAGGGGACCTATGAAAAAAAGTAAACAAAATCTAGATGTTGAAGTTGATTTAGTGTCGTTCATTTCACTTCTTTCGGTGCTGATCTGCTTTCTGCTTTTAACAGCGATTTGGATACAAATTGGATCGATCAACGTTAAACAAGCTGTTGGTGGGCAATCAGCCGCCGAGACCAAAAAAATCCCTGCACTTTGGACCAAAATGCAATCTGATGGCAAAGTTGTCCTTCAATTTCAGGATTTTCCTAGATCAATAACCAGAAAGTTGGGTAGTTCTTTAACTTTAAGGGGCACTCAGGAAGGTAAAATTGATTTCGAAGCTTTTGAAAAGAAAATAGGCGAAGTAATCACTTTGGTTCCAGATTTAAAAACTGGCTTGGTTTTGCCGCAAGGTGAATCAAGGTACGAGCATGTGATTCAGCTTATGGACGAGATGAAAAAAAGTGGCTTAATTGACCTAGGTGTTTCACCTATTTAGATAAATTTTAAATAAATTCTCGGAGTTTTAAAAATGTCACAAAGTATTTTAGAACAGACAAGTTTTGCTAGTACGTTAGAAAGCACATCCACATTAAGCCCAAAAGCAGGTGGAAAAAATAAGAATTTGGTGCAATCAGTTATGCTAACTTCCCTAGTAGATGCTTTTTCTATATTGGTTGTTTACTTGCTAATGAGCTACAGTAGTAGCGGCGAAATCATGTATATGTCTAAGGATATGGTGCTACCGGACGCCACTCAGTCAGAAGTTTTAAATCGGCAGATAATTATAAAGTTTGATCAAGGGCAATATTATATTGAAAATGAAATTGTAGAGAAAAAAGATCTTTTTGCTCGCCTTCTGAAAATGAAAACTGAATTTAAAGAAAAGTACCCAGAGTTAGATTCTGAAAATAAAGTGATCATCCAGGCAGATAAAGGTGAAAAGTTCTTAGACTTAAATACGATTATTCACGCAAGTGCTCAAGCAGGATTTGAGGAGATTAAGTTTGCCGTTATTAAAAATGGTTAATTAGAGGGGAGTTTTGAGTATGCGTTTAGTTATTATTCTATTATTTATTTTTTCAAACGTTTCATATGCTGCTAAATTTGATGCGCAGACACGCACACAGCTGATAAATAAATTTTCAAAAGTGTACGATCAACTTTCTGATGAAGAGCCTGCTAAAGTAAATGTTACACTGCGACTAGCAGACTTATTAGCCGAGCAGGGTCGTTACTTAGCAAATGAAGAGTTAGGTCGTGGTTGTGAGGTTTGTGACGCAGGAGTTGATGAAAGGCAACGTGCGCTAAAATTTTATGAAGAAGCTGCAGGACAGTTAAAAAGTAACAAAAAAGCTTCTGTTTTGATTCAGATGGGGCATTTAAAAGAAATGCTAGGGCAAGAATCCCAGGCTACCTCTAATTACCTTGCTGCGATACAAGTTGCCATCAATCCCGCTTATTTAAACGAAGCACAATTTTCTTTGGCTGAAATTTATTTTAAGAGAAGACAGTTTCAAGACGCTGCAAAATATTATGAGATGGTTGTCGCTCATCCTGACAAAAAAGGTAAGCGAGGATTTGCCGCCTATAGGAAAGCTTGGAGTCATTTTAATTTAGGGGATTACGATAAGGCAACTGACCAGTTAGTAACAATGCTAGAAAGTCCCGATCTCTTAAACCGCGGATCCAGTAATGGTCTGATATCTGTAGACACAAATTTTCAAGATGAGATTTCCAGGGACTATGTCGTTTTTACCACTAAAAAGGGCTACAGTCTTAAAGATTTTGAGACTCTTTTTAAGCTTTCTAGAAAAGAGTCTCGCCTAGAGCATATTTTTAATTTAGCAGATGAGCTTGAAAGATTAGGGCAAAATGAATCTGCTATAAATGTCTGGTCCCGACTTATAAAGAAACTTAGTGATCCTGTAAAAAAATGGGAAGCTCACGTGAGATATGCTAATCTGTTGCGTGAAAACAAGAACTTTGATGAGTCTTTAAAACTTTATGAAAGATCGTTAGGCCTATCAGAAAGACAAAAATCTTGTCAAACAGACCAGTGTGAAGAGATTCGATCTCGTGAAAGGAGTTATGTTCTTGACTGGAATAAGGAGCTAAAATCAACTCCTAGTAAAGATCTTGCCTTAGCCTACGAAATTTACAACAAAGTTAACCAGAGCTTAGACACGCAGTACTGGGGTGCAGAGGCGTGGTTAGCAGTTGATGATAAAAGTAAAGCCTTCAAAAGTTTTGAAAAAGCCATCGATAAGTATCCTCAATCGTTAGCCAATACAAAGAAGCCAGAGAACATAAAGGCTTACAATGAGATGTATGAAAACTCTCTATTGAAAAGAATCGAGATAGCTGAGCAGTTAAAGCTTAAGAGTCTGCCAAGTGTTTATAATCAATATGCTAAACTTTCCAAAAATAAAGCTCAGCTGAATCAAGTCAATTACCAGCTAGCTAGGTTGAACTACGAAGATAAAAAGTATCTGGAAGCTTACAATGACTTTTTAAATTACGCTAAAACGACCAATTCTACAGACAAAGCATCTATAAAACTTAAAGAGCAGGCTGCTGACTTGGCTCTGGACTCATTAGTTCTGGCTAAAAGGGATGATCTGCTTATTGAGGCTGCTAACGAGTTATCACGTTTAATACCAAACAAGGCTAAAGAGTATGATCAGATAATTAGAAAAGCTGTGATTAATCAATCTCTAAAATTAGCTAAAGGCGACGACAATTCCGGTGGAAACAAAAAGGCTTTAAGGCTTTTGAAAGAAGCTGATTTTAGTAATGCCTCTCTGGAAGAGCGAGAACTCATTGCGAAGAACAAGATGATTTTGGCCGAGCAAGTTGGCCAGATCGCAGAAGCAAATGGATACGTCGACCAGTACCTTTTATTGCCAGATCTTTCTGAAGAAGATAAGCAGTTTGCCTACAAAAAGAAGGCGTGGTTATCCGAGCTAATGTTTGACTTCAAGGCTGCATTAGCTGCTACGGAAAAAATCAAAGGTATTAAAGAGCCTACCAGGACTTTGCAGTTAGCACTCTTAACAGATTTGTCTGGTGGTGATCCAAAAGTGCTGTTCGACCAATATATTATGAAAAATCCTAAAGAACCGGAGTCTTTGGACATGGCTGTAGAGCTTATGAAATCAAGCAAAAGCCCATGGAGTGCATTTGAGCGGTATCAGAAAACTTTGTCATCTTCAGATGATAAGTGGAAAGAAGCCCTTTTGTTATCTTTTGAAAAGACCCCAGATAAAGCTGAGCTTTCAAAATATTTAACTTGGGATACTCTAGATCCAAAAAAGAGAATTGAAATTTTACAAACTCAGCTTTTCAAGCCCGTTTTAGATAAGGAAAAACTTGTTCTTTCAAGTATGACCGTAGACACATCGACTCAGCAGAAAATGACTAAAGCTCTTAAAGATAGGGTAGCCGAAATAAAACGATATGAAGGCTTTGTTACAAAAGTTATTAAGTCTGAACTTTGGTTTGGTCAGATTTATGCTTTAGATTTTTTATCTAAAGAGTCTAAAAGATTTTATGACGAAGTTATGTCTTTGCCAATTCCTGACGGCCTGAGTGCAGATGAGCAAAACCAGTATATGAATTTGCTATCACAAAATGCTTCTCCCTTTTTGACAAAACATAACCAGATCAATACAAAATTGGAAGAAATTTGGAACCAGAAGAAATCTGTTAATCAAGTTTTTGAAACTCTAAGTTCTCAACCGAAGTGGGTTCAAATTTTGTGGACCTCAGAATACAATAAGTTGTCTGACATTGCCCCTGAGGATTTTAAGAAGTACGTGCTTGGAAAAATCGACCAGCTGGGTGAAAAGGCAGTAGTTAAAAATGAAAGATCAAAAGATGTGCCTTTAAATAAAGTTATGAAGTTGAAGACTAAAGTGATGCAATCTCCATTTGACAGAAAACTTCTGACCGAGCTGCTCGACATTGAAAAGCTAAGAAACCAAGATCAAATGGTAATCTACTTAAATCAAAGACTATCTAAATTAAAAAATCTTAAACAGGAGACAGTGAAATGAGGTTAATTCTAATTTTAACTCTTATTAGTTTACCAGTATTCGCTTTCGCAGCTAAGAAACCCAAATCGACCAACTTTAATTTTGATGAGCTGTTGATCCAAGGTGAGTACCATTTCTCCGATGAGATTACGACTACAGTTGAGCAAGACAAGGTCTTAGATGCATTGTTAGGTGTTAGAAAAGACTTCAAAGATAGAATGAAACGATCAGCGAGCAGGTACTAAAAATGATAGAAAAAGTCTGTTTAAAGAATATATCAGGCCAAGTTGTAAGGATCTTACCCTTACCTGATGTTGACAAGATGGTTGTCACAAGAAATCCGAGTGACCAGCGTTTAACTTTTAGACCCGCTTACGAGAAAGACCTTTTAGTCTCTCAAGGCTGGATTATTCTTCGGGAGATTAGCTGTGATCAAGTGCTAAATGGTGATATTAGATTAACTCCTGAATTATCTTTAACCAAATTTTCTGAAGATGTCATAGCAGATCCCCACTTAACTGAAGAAGATAGTTCTTTATTTCGTAAATCGGCTTTGCTTAGCATTTTGTTCGGTCTTTTACTTATCTCTATAATGCTTAATATGCCAAAGCCTGACCAAGTTGAAGTCAAAGAAGAGCTTAAGCAGCAGGTGGTCAAAATTATAAAACAGCAAAAGAAAGAAGTTATTAAGCTAAATAAAATTGCTCGCAGCAGGCCAACACCTACGCCAACCACTAACAAGCCCCAACCTAAAACTCAGAACCAGATTAAAAGAATGGGAGCCTTGGCGGCATTGGGCAGTTTATCTAATAGTAATCAGAAGGGCGGCCTTGATCTTGGTGCCGTTCAGAAATCTGCAGGCCCTGGCATGGGTGGAACTCAAGGCAGCGGGGGGGTTCAAACTTCACTGTATGGCAAGGGTATAGTTTCTGCTCCACTAGGAGCAGGCGGAAACTTAAACGGTGCCGGTGGGTACGGAACTAAAGGTAAAGGCGGTGGCAAAGCCGGTTTCGGTAAGCTTAGTTTAGTTGGGTCCGCAGGAACGTCTGTGATTCCAGTTGGAACTGAGGTTATATCAGGTGGCGGTTTATCCAACGAAGATATTTGGGCTGTAATAAGAAGAAATCAGGGTCAAATACGTTTTTGCTATGAGCAGGGTCTTCAATCCGATCCTAAATTAAAAGGTGTTGTAAGAACGAATTTTACAATCAATTCAAATGGTCAAGTGGCCAAAATATCTATTGCGGGCACCACTCTTAATTCTAAGATCGTTGAGGATTGCATCTCACTTAGAATTAAGTCTTGGAAATTTCCTCTGCCTCAGGGTGGAAAAAGCATCAGTGTTCAGGTGCCATTTAATTTAACTAAACAAGGACAGGGATAATGAAACAATTTTTTTTAGTGTTATTTTTTCCAATTATTTTCACTTTAGCCGGTTGCGATGATAAAGCAGACCCATTCAGAAATAAGAGTGATGCGGTTAGGGACGCTGAAGTTAAACCTACTGCTGATGATCCGATTCCTGGAATCAGCCCAAATGCTATGGATATAACATTAGTTAGAGACCTAGATTCATTATATTTCGAAGAGGGCGTTGAGTACGCTTATGAGGTCAACGTCAGATTATATCTACCTAATATCGATTTCGAAGCCGAGCTAGTGGGTGCCCCAGAAGGAATGACTTTAGAGCTAAAGAGTGAATTTAACGGCGAAGTCGTAACGTCCCCAGTAGATACTGACGCAGATATCACTGATGCTGCTGATGAGGTCACAGGTGATGTTGCAAATGAGAACGATGCTGAACCTGCATCTGTCGCGAATCAAAAAATTTACATTATAAGATGGAAGCCTGGATTTGATACCATTCCCGACGTTACTATTCCATCCATAACTAGGTTTTTAACTTTTAAAGTTAACGTTGGTGCTGACAAAGTTAGAACTAAGTCATTTAGGTATAACGTTAACCAAGCTACCACAAAGCTTAAAATCGCAGGGTTTGAAATTGATCCCGATTTGAGAGAGGGCGAGAAGCGAGGATTAGCGAAGATTTATGTAAGTTACCCTGGATTGTTAAGTACATCTAAGTTTCCCCAAATTTTTATTGATACCACTAGTAATTCTCCAGTGGCTGCATGCACAAATCTACCGCCTTTGTTTGAACTGAACTCAGCTAAATATATTGATGATCCAAAAGATCCAAATTTTGAAAACATAGAATACAATTACACCGTGAACCTGACTAAGTTCGATATCACTACTAATTCAGTATCTTGTAATCTGAACTTGTTTGTAGTGAATCTAGGTAACGTTTCGGATCCATACCCGGTTAATGTTGTGGTCTTGAACACCATTACTGATCCAGAAACCACTTGGGGTGAAAATATCAACCTAACTTTTGAGCAAGAAAAGGAAACAGCATTTTACTTTCAAGTTTATGGTGTTAAAAATGAGGGATCTATTAAAGTTGACTTTCCAACTCCTTGTTCGCAGATTTTTAAAAGACAGGGTGATTGTAAGTGCAGGACTTTCAAAGGCTATAATTATAGGCACAAAGTTGAATGCTTAGTTGAAGTGAATCACAAAAAAACATTTTCAAAGCAATCTTACCCAATTGTCTTCACTGCACAGATGGTCAATGGTCCTTCGGCGTCATCCAAGCGCATTACTTTTAGACGAACGATTACGTTTAGCCCTAAAGGAATTGGTTTTTTCGATGTCGACGGCGCTACAGATATCAACGATGCCGAAACCGATGCGAAAGGTAATGAACTAACCCAAGACCAAATGAAAAGTAGAGCCCAATAGGCGTAGTCTATAATAAGGAGAATTTATGAAATTAATGTCAATATTTACAATGGTTATTCTAGCTTTCGCACAGCCCTCTTGGAGCTCGGATCTTTTAGAGGACTTTGACTCCTTAGGCGGAAACTCTGACCTATATGAAAAGGCAACTGCGTTAAGCCCTGAGCTGAAAACTCAAGTGATTCAGAATCGAATTGTAAGCCGCAGACTTAGGTTGGAAGTTTCACCTACTTACTCTACCTACTGGGGTGGAAATCCTTACATATCAAGTCAATCTGCAGGTATGGAATTTTCATTTCACCTTAATCCAAGATGGTCCTTGGATGCCTCGTATCACTTTGCGTTCACAAATAATACCACTTCTGAGGGCGAGTTTTTGATCAATAATGATATTGTACCGGACATTGATTTTCCAACTTCATCAATGATGGGATTTGTAACCTACTATCCTCTATACGGAAAACTTAATATGTTCGAAAATATCGTACACTTCGACATCTACACTTCACTGGGTGTAGGCTCTACTGAACTTAGATTTGGTAACCAAGCAACTTTGGGCGCCAATTTAGGTATGGGCATATGGTGGAGTCAACATCTGACCACACGAATTGGTTATCGTTACTTAACTTATGAAGCACAGCTTAAGAACGGTCCACAACAGTTAGATATGTCTTCTGGATTCTTATCAGTGGGGTACTTACTATGAGTTATAATTTACTTTTCGTTGTGGCATTAATTTTTTCTTCCAGTGCTCAAGCAAACGACATTATGGATCTGCTTGGAGGTAAGGAAGCCAAAGTTGAAGAGATTGGTAAAGATAAAAGTCTAACCAAAGAGTTACGACGACAAATTGGATCAATGAATGCTGAACAGAATATCTTATTTAACTTTCTTGATAAGGGCGAATACGAAAAAGCCTTTTATCAGTGGGGCTCAGCATTTGATGGCACTAAATTTGCCTATTCGCCCACAGGACGAGCTCTTAAAGCATATTTGTTTTATAAAGTAGGTTTAGAGATAAACGCTTTAGAAATGTTAACTAGTATTCAAAACCCAGGTACTATCAAAAAACAGATGCTAAGTTTTTGGAAAGAAACAGCACCTGCAAACTCACCAACTTGGGCATTATCTGATATAAAATGGGATCCGATTTGGACAGATGTTTTTGGACGACGCGCTGAGGTTCAAGTCAAAAGCAAAAGGCTAGTGGACGCAAGCGACTACAAGGCTATCGAATCTCTACTTCGTAAATCTAGTGAGGATACAGAAGAAAGAGCCTGGTTGGAATGGCAATTGGCTTTGCACTTTGCACTCAACGGGGATGCGGCAAAAGGGTCTAAAGTACTAAGCTTATTGATGAAAGAAAAAGAAAATTTCATTGACCCAAACCTGATGAATATAACTGCAGCACGAATGCTTTATGAAAATGGATACTTGGACGCGGCAGTGAAATACTATAAAACCGTGCCTAAAAAATCAGACTACTGGTTTACAGCCCAAGAAGAATTGGCATGGTCATATATTCGTAGAGGTGAGCCCCAAAATACATTAGCCGTAACAAAATCCTTAGTTCAGCCTGGATTTAAAGCCTTGATCGGCCCTGAGGCAGTCTTTTTAAGGGCTTTGTCGCAGTTGAAAGTTTGTGACTATAAGGGAGCTGCAAAGTCTTTAGTTGATTTTAAAAAGTATTTTAGGCCTAAGGCCCAAAACCTTGAGTCTTTGATGGCAGATAATCAGAAACCTATTGAATACTTCTTTAATCTTTTAGAAGAGAAAGGAAGGATGCCTCTTGCGAAGCTTAAGTCCAAAGCTTACGAGCTTCCCAGGTACGTGACCAGAGACGAGGTGCTCTACATCCTATCTCAAAGAGCTTTTGGCTTGAAGAAAGAAGCAAAAAAAGCTGACGAGCTGTATTCAAGGTCATTAGCCGGAGGAACTGCTAAAGTTGGTTTTCAAGCTGATATTAATGATATTAAGGTCGGCACACAAAATAAATTTCAGACTGCAAAAAATGCTTTTTACAACCGCGTTAAGTCGCTTGCAACTGAAGAGATAACAGAAATTAACCAGATCTTACAGAAAATGCACATCGTCGAGGCTGAAATTTTGCAACAGATAACTGTTTCTTCTGACATAGCTTCAACTGACAGAAGTATGTTTGATAAGAAAAAAGGTTCCACAGGCTCTGAAGCTAAAGACGTCCTAAGGTTTCCTGCTACAGACGAAATTTGGTTTGATGAAATATCTAATTTTAAAATTGATGTCAAAAAAGGGTGTCAAATCTCTAAACAGTAGGAGTAAATAAAAGTGCTGAACAGACTTTCATTTATATTTTTTGGATTGATGATCATTGCAGGTTGCTATGATGGCGACAAAACCTTGATTCCAAGGCAGCCTTATGTACCTTTAGAAGTTGAGGAAGGTTACAACCTGGTTTTTGAACCTAAAGTTGATATTTTGTTTCTGATTGATAATTCTGGAAGTATGTCTCAACATCAGAAGAGAGTCGCCGACAATATTGACCTTTTTGCAACTGCAATGGGTAAAAATAAGTTTTTAGATTATCAGATAGGTGTCATCTCAACCGATCACGATCCTTCAAAATCAAATTCTCATTCGGGTAAGCTTCAAGGTCGACCAAACTTTGTAACACGAGATATGGTCACTGGCCTTGATGATTTAAAGAGCAACATCACGGGACTGCGAACCTCTGGATCTGCTAGAGAAATGTTTTTTGACCCTTTGATGTATGCTATTTCAACTAGTCAGAACTTAAATCCCGATTTCATGCGCCCTGAAGCTTTTTTTGCACTTATCATCGTTTCTGATAGCTATGATCAAAGCCGGGAAACTTCTGGATTTAAGGTTTTAGACACCCTGGTAAGACAAAAAGCATATGATACCGATCGGGTTCTTGGTTATGCGGTTCTTGCATACCCAGAGTACTTTGGTCAGCCTTGCAACAGAGAGGAAAAGCCTCCCGAGAACTTATTTGACTTTATGCTGGGATTTTCAAATTCATCAAATACTCAGATCGGAGGAGGAGTGTCCGCTCCGATCTCTAATCCCACTGTGCCTCAACGCTATCAAACTTTGACAAATGTTTTTAGTTTATGTGACCCCCAGTTTGGTCAGAAGGTAGCTGACATAGGCGAGGACATAAGAATAAGGGTTTCAGAGAAGATACCTCTCCCAGTGAGACCAGTTGATGGAACGATCAAGTTAAAATACGGGAAACAAGTGGTAGATAAGAAGTGGTGGAAATATGATTTTTCTTCCAATAGCATCATCTTGAACCCGTTGGTCGAATTAGATGAAACTCAAGTAGATGCGCAGCTGTTTGTAGTTATGGATCAAGCCGACACAGAGTCAGCTATTGGCGATCCTAACCCAAGGTAGAGAGCTTGGTGCCTACGACCGAGCTCTATTTGCTGTATTAATTTCTGAAGTAGCTGTTCATCAACTGTTCTACTTTGCCTCTCGGCCACTCTGAGATTAAGTTAGAGTGGTGTCAAAATGCCTTCAAATTAGATGAGTCTATAAAAAAAATCACATGATCCGCTATACCTTAAGTAAGCTCGTCACTTCAGTGCCACTTTGGCACTGAAAAGTTTGGCCCCTGTATTGCTAATGTAGAGGTAGCTGTTCGGGGGAGCAGAAGATATCAAGGATGATATCAAAACTAATTGGTAAGTCGGGGAGGGCTTTTTTATAAAATTTTCCAAGGATGGAAAAGTTATTTTTTTACGCAGTAAACGATCGATAGATCGTCATCGTTGTTTTTGTACAGCTTTTCTAACCAGGTTTTTATTTGATCGATCCCATCTTCTTTTTTGCTGTAAATATCCTGACAATGTTCTCTAATTTTTTCGAAGGAGTCAAAAAACTGTTCCAATCCGTCAGAGTGAAAAAGAATTTGGGAACCTTTATTTAGCTTGATATTTTCTGTAATTTCGAAGCGCGGGTTTTGGATTCCAATACAGTTGACTAAAACGTGATCCTCACCGACTTTGGAACCAAAGTGGTCCTCTATTATTTTAGACTGATTATGAATCCAGTTTTGAAATGTCAATTCCCCGTTAGGCTCAAAAATGTAGAATGACGAATCTCCAAGGCCCAAGTAGTAATTAAACTTTTTAGAAAACACAAAAAGATCAAATGTTGATGCTAAATCCTTTTTAAGATAGTCCTTGTTTCTTTTGATAAGTAGCTCTGTAATTTTACCCAATCTAGGTTTTTTAGAGCTGATAGAGTCAAAATGTGATTCAAAAGCTTCTACTAAAATTTGCGATGATCTCTCTGGAGAAGATGTTGAAGAAACGCCATCACAATTGATTAAGTAGTTAAAATTAAGAGTTTCCCCGGCAGAACTATTGTCCCCACAAGGTTTGCCTTCTTTAGATTTAAGAAATCTAAATCCAAATACATTTTCAAATTCAAAAAAATCTAAAAATAAGCTACTCAAGTTTTGTGATATCCTATGGTTAAGAACTTATCTTATAGTATAGAGTAACCTCTACACTATTTTAAAATTAATAAACTTAAGTGCTTATCGGAATTTACGAATCTTTAGTAAAGTTACCGTATATGATGATCTGGCCTATAGACTAGCTAAATAAGGCCAAAATAGTTTTTGAATCCCATCTATTTAATTAGTAAGACTCGTCTAGGTTTTGATAAATAGAATTTTTAACTAAGTAAATGCTTTGTACTGCTGTTCCGGATTTAGACGTAATCCCCCATAGACCGAGTAGTTCCAGTTCGTCCATTAGAAGCTAGGCACTTGATAGGTGTTTAAAATTTCCGAATAGCAAAACAATCAAGATAACTCCTTACTTAAGCTTGAAGGAGGACTTATTTTTACCACTTAGGAAATAAAAAATGGTTGCGGGAGAGGGATTTGAACCCCCGACCTTCGGGTTATGAGCCCGACGAGCTACCAGGCTGCTCCATCCCGCGCCAGGAAGGTCAAATTTAGGCTTTTCAAACCTCAAAGTCAATAGTAGTTTAGACCTTTAAAGTCTTGTAATAATTAAGCTCAAAAGTGGTTCATGACAAAAAAATCAATTAAAAATTTCAATTTTAAAGAAGGTCAGCTCTTAAACAGTAAGTACAGAATACTTTCTAGATTAGGAAAGGGTTGGGAAGGCGAAGTTTACGCCATTGAAGAGATAAATACAAAAATAGTAAGAGCCGCCAAATTTTTTTACTCAGCAAGAAACGCTAAAAATAAAACTTTGCTTGGCTATGCAAAAAAATTAAATAATTTAAACGATGTTACGATTATCATTAAATACATTACCCAAGAGGAAATGGAGTTTAAGAAGCAGTCGATATTATTTCTTGTCTCTGAATATATTGAAGCGACTAGTCTAGAGGATTATATTAATAGCACTAAGAGAAAAGCTGTGCCTATTTTTGAGGCTTCCCATATCTTTTACCAGCTAGTCAAAGGTGTAGAGCAAATACATCTAAAGGGCGAATTTCATGGAGATCTTCATACGGGTAATGTTTTACTTAGGCAAAAAGGTCTAGCATTTGAGTTAAAGCTTATAGACCTTTTTTTGTGGAAGGGTAACAAGCGCGAGTTTCAAAGAGCAGATATTGTGGAATTGATTCGCATCTTTTACGAGATACTAGGTGGTAAAAAAAATTACAGTAAACTTCCCGGGTCGTTTAAAAATATAATTTGTGGAAAAAGAAATGATTTAATTTTAAAAAAATTCCCGAAAATTTCAAATTTAAGTGTCACGTTAGAAAATCTAAGTTGGACAGACTAAATTCTAACTCAGCCAGCAGTTTGTAAAACAAAAATAATTCTGACTTTATTTCATATTAATATTTGTTTTTGAAAAAATTTGACTATTTAAATCTAAAAATTGTTATTGCCAAATTTTAAGCTCCCTTAGAGTAGGGAGCCTTTTCGAAAGTAAAACCTCTGTGCTTTTAGTTATTTTGCCGTTGTTAAAAGATATTAAGGTCGCTTCTTGATCAAAAATTTTTAATCTATTTATTAGTCTAAATCCTGGGTCCAAATAAAATTCATCTAGAATATTCTTTGGGATCCCATACTTTTCTAACAAATTTTGGGCTCGGGCTATGGGTTTTTTACCCACTACAATTATAAAGTTTTTTGCAGAATTTTTAACTAATTTAGAGATATTATCAAAACAAGATTTGCAGGATGCATTGACGTATAAAATATTTGCTTTACTGCTTTCGGTTAACAGCACCACTTTATCGGTGTCTTGAATTGACTGCAGCAGAAATGACACTCGAGCTACAGCTTGGTGTGACCATAAAAGATAAGAAAATAAGATAACTAGAATGTATTTATTTTTCATAATTAATGATTACCTAGTTACCGTATGTTGGCCTAAAAATATAGAGTCCATTCTGGAATTCTCCTATAGACATGGGCGAATTTCTTCTGTTGTTCAAAAATTTCAATGTAAACACCTTGGTAACAGTTTTAAATGGAGTTGTTCTGTTGTCATTACAAATCAGGCCAGCAGTGATGTCTGCCCTAGGTCCAAGACAATCATAACCGGCCTTAGCGTTAGAGGTAGGATAAATACTAGTGGCTGTGACTCTTATCGAATTTAAAATGTTTCCTCTAGAAAACTGAGGCTGATCCAATGTAAAGTCCGATACTCTCTCTATAACCAGATCACCGTCATCGGGTGTTAAGACCCCGGTTGCATCAGAGGCACCTAAATCGATTACAATTCTAGAGCCTCTTCTTGTGTTGTCAAAAACTTCATTCTTTCTAACAAAAAAAACCCCAGTAGGCCTAAATAAGCTTGTTGTTGTTGTGGCAGCCATATTAGAAAGCCTATTTTCCCGCGCAAAAAACATAAGTGTTGCACTAGGCAAGGCGCCCATAGACGCATCCGTTAGATAATTAAAAACCCTAACATAGCCGGCACCGCCAGTGCCAGTTTGTCGACCGTTTAAGTCCAGATTCGCGGGTGTTGGCAGCCTTACGTTGACCGCTAGTGAGGCTACATATTTTAAAGTGTACATTAGACGATCTAAATCTTGTTCTGCCTCTGATATCTTAGATTGCTTTAGACCTACGACTGCCATATTTACGCTAATGTAAGCACCAGTAAGAAAAATTAATGAGGCAATCGCGCTAGAGATCATCATTTCAATCAATGTAAAACCAGCCGATTTATACAAGTTGGGACTTGATAGTTGTTTATTTGAAGATTGCTTCGATTTTGTTACAAACTTCACTGTAAACATTTTTAAATTTTGGAAAAAGAATTTGATATCTGCAAATATCTCTTTGAAGGGAACCCATAAATCGTATGTATAGGACTGAACTGCTCGGTTTTGATAGTTTGACAGACCAAATTTAAATCTTTCATTTCTTTTTGGATTGTAAAAGGTGCCAAATATGACATCCCATACAGAAAGCATTACTCCTAAGTTCACATCCCTGTGAACACGATTTCTGCTGTGGTGAGCTTGGTGCATGTGAGGACTGATAAATATGTAACTTAAAAATTTGCCGTAGTTTAACCTTATATGAGAGTGACGCAGGTTCGAGACAAAGCTTAAGAATACATAGTTTAGTAGAGCCATCGTGTACTTATAATCCAAATCTTTACCAATATGGAAAGCTGAAGCAAGAAGAACTATACCAGGTGCAAACAAAACTGGTTTTAAAATTATCGTATCAACAAAGTATTCAACAGGATGTATACGGTCTTTTGTTAAAGGATTTAAAACAGTTGCTCTGTGATGGGTTGCATGAAATTTCCATAACCAAGGGACTTTGTGGTAAAAAAGGTGAACTAAGTAACTTGCAAAATCCATGTACAGAAGATTTAGTAAAGCCAGTACATATATTCCATATACGGGATCTAGATAAAACACCGGCTCTATACTTTGCAACTGAGCAAGGTAGGTGTATTCGGTAACCCACTGAATGACCTGACGGTGATTTAATAAAAAATAACCAAATATTATTGGTTTATATATAAATCTTAGGCTTAAATAGAAAAAATCTTTTTTTAGTTCGAATTTAAAACGAGATGATTTAAGAAAAGATTGAACTCTGTTTAGCGAGGTTTTTCTTTTTATCATTGAATACGCAAAATATACCAAGGCAATAATGAAAGCTGATAAAATCCAAAATATGTTGAAGGGCTGACTTAAATCAGTCATAAAGTTTGAAGTAAACTCGGAAAAAAAGTTTACAAAACCTTTATACAAAAGACTGAATAAGAGTAACATCTCATTAATCATCTTCATTGACTTATCCTTTGATAGGCACTAGCGATACCCGCCATAATCGTGACCCTCAACACCAACGTCACTTCCGTGCTTAGGGCTGTAATTCAATTTGACTCATTTAGTTGCCCATACTGGAGCTACTACTGGGAGTACCACCATCATCACCATCAAAGCCTGAACCCATGCCCTGGTCACCGCCGTCACCGTCACTTCCGTCGCCATCGCTAAATGTTGGCGGTGGCGGGGGGGAGTATACACAGCCAGCAGCTTGAGTTCCCCCACCATTTGCACAATAACCTGGGCCAGTGTAGCTTGCAGGACAACTTGTACAGCTAGGAAGAGCTACTGCAGGAAATCCGCCTCCTATGGGCGTTCTTGAAATATTGTGTGCAGCATCTACAGCTACTACCTCTATTCGTGGGCTGCATCCAAGACTAATACCAGAAAAACTTAGGTTAAATCCATTTGGAAGCTCCACAAAACTGTCAGCTGACCTTCCACATAAGGTGACAGTCTTACAGCTTTTCCAACCATCGTTAGGCAGGACCGGAGTTCTAATTGGCCCCCCTGGACACAATGGTTTCGTATTAGAAGCAACAGGTGACCCCGAGCTGTCCCTGCAGACTAATGCGATAGCTTTTTCGGTTTTAAACTCTGGATTAAAGCGTATCTGAACTTCCGGTTCTAGTGTTTGAGTGCAAGTTCCTAAGGGCCCGGTAGAGATGTTTACAGTAGGGGATAATAAATCGGTGTCTGAAGGGGGGATTTTTGGATAGTTAAAAACTGAACTGGCATCACAATTTGAGTTATTATCGTCACTATCGGTATACGAAGTATTAACAGTTACAAGAAAACCTAAATTTGCTACGGAATTAAGTTCAGGTAATATATCACCACCCATAAAGTCCGCAGTCTGTGATGAGCTTATATCAACACCAGCAGGCCTAATGCTTAAAGGAAGCGTTGGACAACTTAAGTTTCCGTTTACCAAATTGATGGCCTGAATTCTAATTTTTGATTGTATGTTTCGAAGATGGCCCACATCTAGAGTTTCAACCAATTCGGCAGTTCCTACATTATTATAAACTATGCCATCAGGGTTCGTACAAAAATTAGGATCAGAGTTGTACAAAGAATTTAGTAAAGACATCGATCCAATTAAAGCCTTATGATTACGTAGATAAAGTGTGGCACCGTCCTGACGAAAAAGTTCGGCATTTCCCACGAGCCAATCTTGATCATTGCTAATAAAGTTTAACATATTCATAGAAGTTGGCGCTGAACGACTCATAGATCCTTCAGATCCACCGTAGCTTAAAACGTTTACAGATTTAACAGCTCCTGTTGATTTAATTTTGTCGACAATGTCTTGTGACCTTTGTAAGCATGCTGCAAAGTGTGAGTTTTTGATCTGAGACATTCTAGTAGAGCTAAAAACGGTGAAAGATACAGCTACAATCGATAGCAAAGCAATGGCTATTAAAGATTCAACAAGTGAAAATCCAAATTCCTTTGCTCTTGCCCTTTTTTTGAATTTTATCATCACAAAGAACTCCTAGCTCTGGTTATATAATTTGTTAAAATAGAGTTAAAATCTCTTTCCCATATCTTACCCTGTATCTTACCCTGTATCTTAACAATAACTTATCGGTTACAGAAATTATGTCCTGAAGTCCGGGTATCTTTGTGCTTCTCTGTTACCAACTCAGACTGTATTAGAGGGATTTTTTTTTATAAGATTTACTTTAGTTATCTGACTGAAACATTTAGGCAACACTTAGCACCTATGGTTCTAAAATAAGAAGTGGATTCGAACTATTGGGTGACAGCAGTAAGAAATTGTTTCCCACGCCAACCTGATTGGAAATAGAGCTTTTGAGATCTACAGATTCAACAAGACTTAGGTTTTCGAACCTTAAAAAGCAGAATTTATCTTTTGAACATCCTGCTGCAATAAATTTTTTACCCTTGTATTCTAGAATTACTGGACTAGCTTGCCTAGACTCCCTATTCATCTTTATTTTGAAATAAGCCAGGCGCTTACCAGTGCTCAAATTAATCTTATGAATCCCGTTAGCGGCGTTTACAAAACCAACACCTAGGTCTGGATCAATTGCAACGCTGCTCTGATTAAATTTTGGAACCAAATATGTCCATAAAACCCTGCCATCAAATTTACTTAGGCAATAAATTTTACCATCCCACGAAGAAATATATATTTTATCGTCCCATACACTTGGGGTTGATTTGACAGGAGCACCAAAGTCTTGGGTCCAAACAACTCTACCTGTGCTTTTAGAAATAGCTCTAAAGGTGTTGTTATTATCGCCGATGAAGATGTTGCTCTTATCAGCTGCCGGCGTAGAGTGGCTTTGGTTTCCCAAGGGCTCGCTAGTCCAGACCACTTCATTTGTTATCAAATTTAGTTTTACAACGTAGCCATCTGGCCGAACGGTTTCGAAGTTCAAATAAAGGTGATTTCCTTCTAGAAGAGGGGTAGCCCCAAAAGTATTTCCGAATTGGGCCATCCAAATAACCTTTTTTGTGCTTAGATCTAAAAAGTAAAACCGCCCTGTGTAGTCACCTATAAAAGCAACGTCTTGGATTATTATTGGCGTGCTGTGAAACCCAAAGCCCTTGTTGAATAAGCTTAAAGTCCAATATAGAATTTTATTTTTATACACTTCAACAATCCCTTGGTCGCCTGCCACAATGGTATAAGGGTCTAAATGCATTGGCGTAGACTTACTAGCGCCATGACCTGAGTAGTTAATATTTGTTTCACCTATTGAATTCAATTTTAGGTCTATTGGATCGAATTTTATTTTAAAGTATCCTTGCCTAAGGGCTCCCCCGCGGTACTGCGCTATTTTATTTGATTTAAGAATTGCCTTCAGCCTTGATGGTTTAATTTCATTGACATGAAATATATTAGGTTTAAAGAACTTATGCCGGTTGTAATAGGTAGACCGAATTTCTAGTTGTGTGGGATTATAGATAAAAACAACTACGAATACTAAAGACAGGGCAACCAGCAAATAGAAAAAAAGTAATTTAAATTTGTTTACAAACATCTTTATAATTCCGTATTTCGGTATATTTGGTTTGAGTGGTTCGTTTAGATTCCAGTAGAAATAAAAACTTTTTTTCAGGGTTTCTTTCACATAACCGACGTAAAAAAGAATCAAAGACAACAGGGTCACATCTAACCCTAAGAGACCTAGCCAACCCAGGGATATCTACAGAGACTACGTCCGAATTAGATTTTATTTCATATAAAGTGTTTCTACACACTAACCTAGCGTCAAGCATATTCAGTGACAAGTATCTTACGTATCCGTCCATGGCTGCATCAAATGGTTGCAATCTGACAGTCAAATTCCAAACAAGCAACAGCACTATGAACAGTGATGAGACTGTCTGTGGTACGTTCTTAAAATCAAAAAAATTCATAGATGGTTTAAGACTCTCGTTTTTAAGGTAAGAAGCAATTTCAATATAAAAAAGTGGAAATAATAAACCTGTCATTATAAGCGGGTAATACATTCCTACCACTAATATTGAGTACAAATGAAAAAGAAAGAGCTGCAGTAAAGTAAGCCTTCTAAGAAAAGCGCTTTTAGCCATCAAGCCCCAAATTAAGACTAACTCTAATACTGGAACATAAGCTAAGCTTAGGACTTGAAAAGGCCCCTTAAATAAATATTGACTATATGTTGTTAACGAAGCCCCTGACAGCCATTCAAGATTTAGCTTTAAAAGACCAGCAAAGAAGTACTGCAGGCACAAGACAAACCGGTATTTACCCAAAGAGTATCTGTCTAGTAGGGTGATTATTATCATTGTTAAATGCATGGTGTGATAATTACCCATCATATTATAACGAGACAGTAAAATGGTGGCTTTTAAAAAGAATAAGAAAACAAATAGTCTATAAAAAACTTTCTTTTTACCTATCAGAATTAGAAAGATAGTTGCTACACTTATGATTAAATAGCTAAAAAAAATGACTTTTATGTAAAGCAAATCACTAAAAACTAGTTTGTAACAATTTTTAAATACTGGATAGCAATAAATTTGATGGTTTTCTAGACTGTAATTTAACCATACTGATCTTAAAATCCAAAAGTAAGCAGTAACTAAATGTGAAAAAGTTAATCCTAGCAGGATAGAGCTGTAATAGTTGTATTTGATCTTACTTAAAATTCTTTTAGTAATTAGATAAACCATATTTAACCGAATTTTTGAAAGTTGTGTTTTTTATTTTGCATTTGTTTATATTCGAAAAACTTAGATCTGAGTTAATAAACTTTACGTTTGTTAATTCGCATTCTTTAAAAACTGTTCCATTTATCCTTGCATTTAAAAAAGTAGTGTCCTTAACTTTAAACGATTCAACATGCATGCCCTGCATATTAAGACCTACTATTGTGCTGTTCCGTATATCAAGGTTTGACCCACGTTTGTGATTAAAATACAAAATTTTAAGATTCGCATTTTCAAGCTTAGTTTCTCTTTTTAAAACTTTACCTTTCTCAAACCAAGAGTTTGGAAAAAGTATGACATCCTTAAAATTATTTTCTTCTGTTGCAAAAAGACTTATCGAGCTAAAAAGCATGATAAGAAAAATTGAGCTAACCCATTTCATACATACAATGCTAAGGGCAGGGTTAATTTGAGGCAACCAGTTTATGGTCTTTTGATTCTCTATAACTTAGATTTAAGGTGCAAGATATTTTACCATCTACAGTCCAGTAGGTTAGTCTGGTCCGGAATGTAACTGTAAGAGTATAACTTATAAAACCACCACGGCTTTCGTGTACCTAGATGGTTCCTTATATTATTTTGGTCTAGGTGAATTATATGATTATCTTCAACAAATTTAATTTCGAAATTTTCACCGGGGCGATTTTGTTCAAAGCTACGAAGCGCTACGAAAAGTCCTGACTTGCTCATCCAGTCGTTTTTCTTTCGACCGGCCATTAAAAACGACCTTGGTTTAACTGATTTGATCTGAATAAGCTTTTTATCATGATCAAATAAGTTAAATTTTTTCATAAAGAAGTGGTTGTTATAGGGCCCTACAATTTTCAAGTTTGAAAACATGGTAAAGTTTCCAGAGGCTTTAAATCCATAGTAAGGCATCATTGCGTAAACGCATAAAAGCAAGATTTGAAATGCTAACATCAGATCTAGTCTAATGAACCTATAACCAATTAAATCACTAACGGCCGAATCTGTGCCGCTATTGTATAGAAAATATGACAAAGCCAATATCAAAATCAAGCCTTGTAGAGTTTGAAGTTCGGTAGTGACTTCTAAAAATACGAATCGACCAATTAAACATAAGGGTATAACGAAAATAGATGCTGAAAAATAAACTACAGAATTTTTGAACCACAACCCTGTGTTTTGCTTAAAGCCAGGCACAAACAGCAATAGGATTGCAAAAGCTAAAGAAGAGAAATCTGAAAAACCTCCTAGCGCTAGATAAGAATGGAGGAAGAACAAAAAATATAGACCATAAATTCTAGTTGATTTAAAAATTAGTAGTATTGGGCTTACTACTTCAATAATTCCCACCATATTAGGTGAGGTGTGGCTGATGATCCACGGAAGGTCAGATGTCTGTATTGATATAAAAAATCTTTTTAGCAATTTAACGTGGTACCAATTTGCGCAAGATTTAATAGGATCGTAGAAATCAAAGTTCAGCTTATGAAGAGCTGCCATAATGTATACAGCGATCATGGCGCACAAAAGATAAATCCTGTAATTAATTAGATTGAGTCTAAATTTACCTCTTTTTAAAAAATTTATTATATAAATACTAATAAATATAAAAGTTAAAAATGTACTTAGGGTAAAGTGGTTGGCACCTCTTGGCCATTCGTAAATGTAAATAGGTAGCATAGTTATAAGAAATATCGCAAAGAGCTGATTGATTCTAATAAGCCAATTAGAAAAACCTTTCAGATGGCTTCGACTTAAAGATTTTTTTGCACCTATTAGTAATCCTAAAAAAAAAATTAAGAATGCAAGCGTTAAGATCGCAGCTTCTGTGTGCGCTAGATACCTAAAGTTATGATAAACTAAAAAAGATAAATATAATAATATAAAACCAACATCAAAAAGTAAACTTTTAAGACCTTGATAAGAGTGCTTACTTTTTAAATTCATTTAGCTTGATTCAAATTCCAATTATAATTCATGTATCTAATTTTAATTTTTCTGGCTTCGGAGTTTTTACTTTTGGGCGAAAATTTATTAATCACTTTAAGAACACCATTACCCCATTTTTCGAAATCATCTTTGTACCAGTCGAAAATTTTTGAAACCGTATAAACGTTGTTTTTTGAATTGACTTGGTTTTTAGTTTTGTCGTTTAGCCACAACTTCATCTGTTGATCAAGCTGATCATCCAGCTTAGAACCTAGATAGGGTTCAAATCTTAGGCTGGGGCAAGATATCGATGCACAGTTTACCGCGGCGTGAATTCTGTAGTCTTTGTATTTGGGACGGATCCATTTATGTTCGATAGTATCTAAATTTTTTATTTGACCATCTAGCAAACTAAAAAAATTTTGTTTCCATGCGCTTTTAAAAAAAGTGCCTATCTCTTTAATACTTTTTAAAGGATAGTTATCTAGGATTAATTTTACAGTTAGAGCGTTATAAGCATTAATTAAAAATGCAAGTTGCTGGTTCTTGTTTAATTCACTAAACTCATTTCCTTTTAACTGCTGAATCGAGCTTATATACTTTACAAATTCGTGGTTCTTGTTCTCATTTACATCTTTTTTAAGGTCTTCGTATTTAAATAAGGCTTCATCGGATAAATAATTTGATAGAACTGAGCCCCAAAGCGTGTGCTCGTGATCAAAAGCAACAGCATTCGAGCCTAATAGTAATAGTGCGGTAAAAACCAAATGTTTAAATTTCACTTAAAACTCCTTATAACCAAACATAGCTAAGTATTTATGAAAGAAACTTCTTTTATAAATAATAGGTCAGCTAACAATAAATTTCTAGTTTTAAGAACACGATTTACTTTTAGTATGTATAGTAGCAAAAGACCAAAACCAAGTCCTTGACTACTTTTCTAAATATCATTGATTTCCTTGCAAATTATTTTGTCTGGTACATGGCTGTACTTATTTAGTAGTGTCTTACCGCAAATGTTTGAGTCATTCTGCTGCGACCGGAGCAACCAGTTCCACCATTAAGGCAAAAAGTGACACTAAAACACTCTGTGTGACTTCGAGTGCAATTTATAAAGTTAGAACCTACCTGTGTCGGAGCAGAATCAGTTGGCAGTTCAATTCTGGCTCCTGCTTCTGTAGTTGGCATCACAACAGTTCCCATTGCGTCCACCACAGGCGGTATATAAGTGGCAGCCTCTGTGTATTCACGCACAGGCTGCATGGCGCTGAAGGGGTCGTTAACGTTGCCACTTCCGCCATTATTTCCACCATTGCTTCCACCAATACTTCCACTATTGCTTCCACTACTGCTATAACTGGCATGCGCTGTTTTAATCATTTGGTTTATAGCGAACCTGTGTATAGATGGAGTGTTAAAGTTTTGAACTATGCTTTGCGAGCTAGAAATACAGATGTCTCTGCCTCGGGTCTGAGAGGAGTTAAAGCAATTGTCCGCATCTAAATTAACCCAGCATAGTTTTACCGGTGCAACTGCCGCTACATTTTGTAGCTCACGGCTTCCCACCGGGCAGCCAGAAAGCTGCTGGCCTAAATCGTAAGCAAGCTTCACAGTAGAACTTAAAGATTCTACCATTTCAATTTTTTGATACATCTCTTTGTAAGCTGAACTTGTTTGTACCTTCTTCATATGAATATCGTTGATACTACTTATAATAAAACCATTTAAAGCTATTATCATGGCTACGAATGCGATTTGCATATAAGCTCCCTTTAAAATCTTAATCCTACCAAATACTTATCGGCATAGGTCTAGGTTATATAAAAGATTTTTAAGGTCCTGATAGATTGGGTATCAAATTGGTACGAACTGTTGCGCTCTTAAGAAGTAAGATCTACTGGCTGATTCATTTTAGAACAGCTGACAATTGAACTTGGAGATGGCGCTATTTTCCATGTGAGGTAATATAGCAGGCCCTGCAAATGAACTTTTTAGACTCATAGTTAGAACAGCTAAAAGTGTAAAAATAAATAACAAAATTTGTTCTATAAAACCCATTTTCTTCTCTTTTGATTAGTTCGTTGTCTAGTATCACCATTAGATCTTGAAGGTGCAATAGTGTTTTTAAATTTTGACTTCGAATCGACATGAAGTCTGGTAGTTTTATGTCCCATCTTGTAGTGGTGCCTGCAATTTTTAGAGCAGGTACGTATTGAAAGATCCCGAACATTTTTTTCTAAGCAGGTTTCACAAACCACGGTATCAATACCGCATTGTGCGCATTTAAAAAAACTTATTTTCGCTGGCTGCCCACAATGATGGCAGAGCACGAATTTCAATGTTGGTTTTAAACTTTGATCCAGGGCGACTCTGTGGTCAAAGACAAAGCACTCTCCCTGAAATTCATCTTCAGGAAACTGTTCAATATAGTTTAAAATTCCACCATCCAACTGGTAAACATTTTCAAAGCCTTGGTTAAGCATTTCAACTGAAGCTTTTTCGCACCTTATTCCACCCGTACAGTACATTAGAACTGGCTCTTTTTTATCAAGACCCATTTGCCTCACCAGATCAGGAAATTCTGTAAATTCATTCATGTCGCAATTTAAAGCAGTTTTGAATTTACCGATCTCCATCTCGTAGGTATTTCTAACATCTAAAACAGTTGGGTTTTTGCTTTTAATAAATAAATTCCACTCTTCAGGGCTTAGGCGGGATTCATTTCGTCCAGACAAGGGTTTCACATCGACTTTACCTAAGGTGACAATTTCCTTTTTAAATTTAACCTTGGTTCGTCTGAACGGCATGAAGTCAGATGTACTGTCTTTAAATTGTAAATCCATCACAGATCCAACACTACATAAAGATCTGACGTATTTTTTTAACATATCAAAACTAGAAGGCGAAAATGCAGCCAAAGTACCATTGAACCCTTCGTTTCCTATTAGTAACAAACCGTAAATCTGGTTGGCCGTGCACCATGACTCTATCTCATCGGATTTTTGTTTAAAATCGATGTCGCTAGGCCAAGTGAAGAAAAGGTAAAAAGAGGTAATATGAATTTTACTAGCGCTCATAACTGCGGTATCTTATGCGTAATCCGGGCGGTGTCAAATTAGATTGGACGCGAATGAAACATAATACTTCACCATTAAGTTTAAATAATTTAACTGTAAAATACGGTGATTTTGAAGCTGTAAAAAAATTAAATTTGAATCTCAAAAAAAGTGAGATCTTCGGCTTATTGGGGCCCAATGGCGCAGGCAAAACATCTGCCATAGCTTGCTTAGTTTCTTTGGAAAAGCCATTTTCTGGTGAAATTGATGTTTTTGGTCATAGCCTGCAAAAAAAACCCTTAATTGTGAAGTCTTTGATCGGCTACGTTCCCCAAGAAGTGATCAATCATGGGTTTTTTAGTGTAATTGAAATTATGAAGTTTCATTCTGGGTACTACGGATTGGTTAGAAATGACGACTATATCTTGTACATTCTAGAGCGTCTAAATCTTTTGGAACACAAACACAAGAAAGTAAAGCAGCTATCGGGTGGAATGAAAAGAAGGTTGATGATAGCCAAAGCTTTGGTGCACAAACCGAAACTAGTTTTGTTGGATGAGCCAACCGCCGGCGTAGATATTGAGCTACGCAGTTCACTTTGGACATTTGTTAAAGAGCTTAAAGAAGAAGGGGTTACCATACTTCTTACTACTCATTATCTAGAGGAAGCCCAAGCTTTGTGCGATCGAATAGGGATAATTAATCACGGTGAACTTTTGAAACTAGGCGATACTCAGTCGTTAATCGATGATTTGACACAAAGATTTCTGAAAGTTGAATTTAATAGATCTGTTCAAATAAAGCATAAGTTTTTACAATCAACAGAAAAAAATTCGGTGATTTTTAAAATGCCCTCGCAAACAAAAGTTGGGGACATCTTAAGGGATTTAGGTCCGCATCTATCAGATATTGAAGACATTCACCTTATTGAAGGAAGCTTAGAAGATGCTTTCAAAGTTATCCTTAGCTCTAAGTGATTTTTAAACAGCGGATTTTTAGATAAAGAAAGGTAAGTATGGGTTTTTACAGTTTAGCATTTGCAACTCTAGTGCGCAGAGAAATACATAGGTATTTAAAAGTGTTGTTTCAAACAATTTTTACTCCACTTATTAATTCGGTATTGTACCTGCTGATTTTTGGGGTGAGCTTAGGTGAAAGCATTAAATTAAAATCTGGGATCTCTTACTTAGCTTTTATTATTCCCGGTTTAGTTATGATGTCATGTTTGAACAATGCATTTCAAAATTCATCTAGCTCGATAATTAGCGGAAAATTTAGTGGAGACATCGAGGACTGGAGAGTGGTGCCCCTGACTAGCCATGGTATTATTGGTGCGCTTTGTGTCGGTGCTTTAACCCGGGGTCTGTTGGTGGCAAGCCTAACGCTTTTAACTGGCGAGCTCTTTTTCTACTTCACCTATGAAAAGTATTTACCAATAGCCAATCCTGCTTTATTTTTGTTGTTTTTAATTGTGGGTGGTTTAGTTTTTTCTTTGGTTGGAATTATGGTAGCTATCTGGGCAAAGACTTTCGATGAGATGAGTGCAATTGGATCTTTAATTTTGACTCCGTTGATGTTTCTAGGAGGCGTCTTTTTTTCTTTAGAAAACTTAAGTCCTTTTTGGCAGAATCTATCTTTGTACAATCCGCTTCTTTACTTTATAAACGGGGTCCGCTTTTCTATTTT
This sequence comes from uncultured Pseudobdellovibrionaceae bacterium, assembly GCA_963803705.1. Lineage (GTDB taxonomy): Bacteria > Bdellovibrionota > Bdellovibrionia > Bdellovibrionales > UBA1609 > JAMLIO01. The sequence goes on from CAWDNU010000003.1 coordinate 364,137, forward strand.
AGGTTTATCTGACGTATCACTTAGCAAATCGCTTATTATTTCATTTATGAGCTTACTTTTTACTTTTCTAATAGCCAATTACGCAGTAACAAAAGGAAGCTTCAAAAGGTGGTAAATTATGTTTGAGCAGCTCTCTGATAAATTGATGAATTCTCTTAAGTCACTTAAGGGGCAGGCCAAGATTACTGATAGTAATATCGAGTCAGCCCTTAAGGATATTAGAATGAGCTTCTTAGAAGCTGATGTTAATTTTAAAGTGGTAAAAACTTTTATAGATAATGTTAAAGCAAAGGCCATTGGTGAAAATGTTGTTAAAGGCATCAACCCAGATCAACAGTTTATAAAAATTGTGAACGACGAGTTGACGGACCTATTGGGTGGAGAAGCAGTTTTTATAGATCTTAAAAAAACACCTTCATATATTATGTTAGTCGGATTGCAAGGGGTCGGCAAAACCACTTCTGCTGCTAAACTTGCACTGCACATTAAGAAGAAATTTGGAAAACGCGTTGGACTAGTGCCACTAGATGTTTATAGACCCGCTGCAATCGAACAACTAAAAACTTTAGCCCGCCAGGTAGATGTACCATGCTTTGATTCTGAGGCTTCTTGGAAGCCCAATGAAATATTAAAGAGTGCCCAAAGCTGGCGTCTAAAAGAGCAGCTGGATGTTTTAATTTTGGACACTGCAGGTCGACTGCAAATTGATGATAACCTGATGGCAGAGTTGACTGGTTTACGAGACGATATTAAGCCCCAAGAGATTCTTCTGGTGGCAGACGCAATGCTTGGTCAGCAGTCAGTAGAAGTAGCTAAAGGTTTTAATGACAAACTAGGCTTAACGGGGCTTGTGCTAACAAAAGTTGATGGAGACGCCAGGGGCGGGGCAGCACTAAGTATTAGACATACAGTGGGTATACCCATCAAATTTCTGGGGGTCGGCGAAAAGGTCTCGGCTTTGGAGGTTTTTCATCCCGAGCGTTTAGCATCTAGAATCCTGGATAGAGGAGACGTGGTAAGCCTAGTTGAAAGAGCCCAGGAAGTGGTTGGTGAAAAAGAAGCTAAAGCCACAGCAAGAAAGATGGCTAAAAACCAGTTCACTGTTCAAGACTTTTTAAAACAGATTCAGATGATGAAAAAAATGGGCGGAATGAGCCAAATCATGGGAATGCTTCCTGGTATGGGACAAATGAAAAAGCAAATGGAGGGCATGGCACCACCTGATAAAGAGATTAAGAAAATTGAAGCGATAATTCATTCTATGACCTTCAAAGAGCGAGACAATCATAAGATTTTGAATGGCTCTAGACGACTTAGAATAGCGAATGGTTCTGGTACACAGGTTAGTGACGTAAACAAATTTATAAAGCAATTTGAGCAGTCGCAGAAAATGATGAGCTCTATGATGAAAATGGGTTTTGGTGGCAAGGGGAAATTACCGTTTTAATGTCAATCAAACAATAATAATAGTCTTTTAAGTTGAATTTGGCAAATTTAAGAGTTAGATATCTTAGTTAATTACTTTTTAGGAGTCATTTTTTATGGTCGTCATACGTTTAGCAAGAGTAGGTTCAAAACATAACCCTTTATATAGAGTCACAGTTGCTGACTCTAGATCCTCGTTGGGTGGAAAATTTATTGAAATAGTTGGTAATTACAATCCCTCTCCGTCTGGACAAGCAAAAGAGATAGTGTTGGATATGGAAAAAGTAAATTCCTGGATAGCGAAAGGTGCTCAGCCAACTTCTAGAGTAAAGTCGCTGATGAAAAAAGCGCAAAGCCAAACTGCTTAGTGCAAGTTTTTTAAAACAAAAGATATTTACTTTGAGTGCCTTGACTTAGTTGGTATGACCCATAGAATCTCTGTTGAGTTATACAAAATTTATTCATATTGTAAGGGGATGTTATGGATTTGAATTTGAAAGATCTAGTAGAGTATATGGCAAAATCGTTGGTTGATTATCCGGAACAGGTTGTTGTCAAAGAAACAGTCGGTGAACAGACTACGGTGGTAGAGCTGAATGTAGCTAAAGAAGATTTAGGTAAAGTTATTGGCAAGCAGGGGCGCACAGCAAGATCCATGAGGACTATTTTAACAGCAGCCAGTACTAAACTACAAAAAAGAAGTGTATTAGAAATTGTTGAGTAAAGAAAATACCGGAAAAGCTCCAGCGAAGCGAGCTAGACAAGCTTGTAAAGGCCAGAAAAGCTCCAGCGAAGCGAGCTAGACAGCGGACCTCGCCCCATATATAAAAATCGGTATGAAATTAAAATCTATTGGCAAAGTTTTAGATGCTCATGGGATCAAAGGCGAGCTAAAGGTTAAGCTGTTTAGTCACGAAACCGAGTGGCATTCGTCTTTTTTGGAAGCACATATCGATACTTTCCAATATCAAGTGTTAGCCTTAAGAGCCAATAAAAGCGTTTGGATTCTTAAATTAAAAGGCTTAGCTGATAGAAGCTCGGCGGAGCTGCTAAAAGGTAAAGAGCTTATGGCTTGCCAAACCCTTTTTCAGACTTCGGACAGCGAAGAGCCTTTCATGTCCGAGTTATTAGGCTTTAAGATTGATTTAAATGGAGAAAAAGTGGGCGTAGTTTTTTCTTTTAAAGAAACTTTGGCTCACTTTTCATTGGTGATAAAAAATGAGTCAGGTTTTTTTGAAGTGCCTTATGTAGACGAATTTTTGAAAAGTACAGACAGAAAAGCTAAAGTCCTATTTATGTCTTTTCCTACTGATTTGCTTTCAGATGACTTTAAGCTTAAAGATTCTAAGTGAAGATATCGATTTTAAGTCTATTCCCGCAGTTTTTTGAAAACCTTGTAGGGCTTACTGGAACTGCCCGCGAATCAGGGATTTTTAACCTTGATCTTATCAATATCAGGGACTTCGGGCATGGTAATCATCACAAAGTGGATGATCAAATCTTTGGAGGTGGCGACGGAATGTTGTTGGCCCCAGAGGTGATTAAAAACGCGGTTGATTTTGCAAAAGATCAAGACGGTTATAGCAGTTCAAAGGTAGTCGCCTTGACTCCAAAAGGAAAAGTGTGGACTCAAAAACAAGCCTTAGCTTGGAGTAAGGATTCCACTCCAAAAATTTTGGTCTGTGGACGATATGCTGGTTTTGATCAACGATTTCTTGAAAGCTGCTGTGACGAAGAGATTTCGGTCGGTGACTTTATTCTTAACGGTGGTGAAGTTGCTGCATTAACTATTTTAGAAAGCGTTGTCAGGCTTCTGCCAAATGCATTGGGTAACGAATTGAGTCCTATAAAAGATTCGTTTAGTCAAAAAGATCAGATCCTGGAGTGTCCACAGTACACTCGCCCCAGAGAATGGATGGGCTTAAAGAGCCCTGAAATTTTATTTTCAGGGCATCATAAAAATATCGAGATGTGGACTAAAGCTTCGGCGGTTATAGAAACCTTGTTAAAGAGACCAGAACTTTTAATAGATGATTTAAAGGGTGAACTGAGCTTTTTTTTAAGCAACACGGAAGTAGAGCAAGGACTAAAGCAAGTATATTCTGAACAGCAGCTTGATTTGGTTTCAGAGTGGATAAATTCTTAATGTCAGAATTACATATCGGGCTAGTTCACTACCCAATTTTTAACAAAAATAAAAGCATTGTAGCAACGACAATAACTCACTTTGATGTTCACGATATTGCAAGGACGTGTAGAAGCTATGGTGTTACGAAATTTCATTTAATTCATCCCTCGATCGAACAACTTATGTTTGTTGCTAGACTAAAAGAGCATTGGGCTGTAGGTGCTGGTGGAAAAAAAAACCCATTACGAGCAGAGGCCATGAAAATTGTGGCTACTGCTTGCAGCATCGAAGAGATCAAGCAACAAGAACGAATCGATGTCACATACGCCACCAGCGCTAAAGTTCACCCTAGCTTTAAAACTGAGCCTTTTGAGGTGGTCAGGAAAACGGTCAAATCCTCTAAGAAAACTCTTATCCTGTTTGGAACGGGATCAGGTTTGGTCGATGATGTATTTAAGCAATGTCAGGCTATCGTTGAACCCATTGTAGGCTTTGAGAGCTCAGACTTTAGACATCTTTCTGTAAGAACGGCGGTCGCAATAGTCCTTGACCGAGTACACCGCTCATAATATAAAAATCACTTTGAATTTGAGGAAAAATCTATGAACCTGATTGATAAAGTAATATCAAAATTGAGCCCAAAACGAAACCACCCCGAATTTTCAACAGGAGACACAATTACCGTTTCTGTAAAAGTTAAAGAGGGCGAAAAAGAAAGAATTCAGCTTTTCAAGGGCACTGTGATTAAAATCCAGGGGTCAGGCGTAGGTCGTGCTTTTACAGTTCGTAAAGTTTCTGATGGTGTTGGTGTTGAAAGGACTTGGCCATTTGCAAGTCCAGCAGTCGATGGTATTCAGGTAAACCTTCGTGGTAAAGTTCGTCGCTCGCGAATTTACTATTTGCGAGGTCTAAAAGGACGTGCTGCGCGTTTGACAACAGAAATTGTTCAGCAAGAAAAATCAACTAAAGTGTCTGCTAAAAAATTGAAAAGACAGGCGAAAAAAGCTGAAGCTGTAGCTGCCGCCAAGTCGGGTAGCACTTCTAATTAAAAGTATTCCAAACTTAAACCTACTTCAGTGGTCATCGGTAAACAAAGATGGTCATATAATTGGAGTAGATGAAGCTGGGCGTGGATGTCTGTGTGGACCAGTTTTTGCGGCAGCAGTGTCGTTTAATACCGAAAATTTTAATTCTAATCAGCTTTACCGTGATTCAAAATTATTAAATGAGGCTAAAAGGGAAAATTTTTTCCAAGATATTTTAAATAAACACTGGGTTGGTATTGGATCGGCAACCTCCAAAGAGGTCGATCGGGTTAACATTTTACAAGCTACATTTTTGGCTATGAGCAGAGCTGTAGAAGACCTGGTGAAGAACTTTGCTGAAGCTCAACCGTGCGAACACCCAAAAATAGCCCCACAGGGACATATAATTGTGGACGGTATATACAAGATACCTCAAGTTTTAGATTTTACTCAGTCTACGATGATTAAAGGAGACCAATTGGTGTCCGAAATATCAGCCGCTAGCATAGTAGCTAAAGTCAGCCGGGACCGCTTCGTAAACCAACTTGATGTGAAATATCACGAGTATGGATTTCGCAAGCACAAAGGTTATGGCACACTCTTACACAGAAAAAAAATTGCGGAGCTTGGACCTTGTCCAGAGCATAGAATTACCTTTAAGGGAGTTCGAGAGTTTCTTCACCTTAAGCAAAAATACCCATATCAAAGGTCTTTGGTGTGAGATAATAGTTAGCTTATATTTGAGCTCTAAAAAGTGGGTTCTTGTCGGACATAGAAAAAAAATAGACTTTGTGGAAATTGACCTTGTTTTTAAGACTCCAAAAAACCAAACAGTATTAATTGAAGTGAAATCAATCACATCAACCTACAGGTCTAATTTTAGATGGTCATATTTCCAAAAATCAAAGTTCAGTAGACTGGTTGAAAGTCTTTGCGCGAAATACCCAGGTACTGAAATATATGGCATTTTTGCGTTGGTGGCTTACAATAAAATTAACTTTTACTATTTGGATGAAGTTTAATGAAACATAATATTTCATTCTTATTTTTAAGAGGTTTGGGTCGTAACCAATATCATTGGAACAACCGCGAACTTTATGAAGAAATACTATCAAATAAGGTTTTTTTTCTGGATCTACCTGGTTTTGGATTAAGTCCGAATAGCAGATCTCCCAGGCAAGTGCGAAACATAACTGGAATTTTAAGACACCAAAGAGACATCTTAGATAACTTCAATTCCAGTTCAAAAAAAATTATTGTAGGTCTATCACTTGGTGGAATTGTCAGTTTGGATTGGGCCGCTAGGTACCCTAAAGATTGGGATGGTCTTGTAGTTATCAATTCGAGCTTGTCAAACTTATCGAAGCCTTGGGAAAGATTAAAACCAAAAAATTACAAGTCACTTTTAAAGTACTTACGTTTGAAAAAAGCAAAAGATATTGAGAACCTGATTTACGAGATGACATGTAATACTGATGACCATAAAGATGAACTTGTAAACTATTGGGCTAAACTAAGAAATAACTATCCAGTTCGGCAATCAAATGTAGTCAATCAGCTTATCGCTGCGATGACCTTTAATTCTCCCAGCAAAAATAAATTTAGGATGCCGGGCTTAGTTTTAGCAAGTCCTAAGGATAAGTTCGTATCTTACAAATGCTCTGAAAAGATTGCGAAAAAATATAATTTTGAAATAAAATACTCTGACAAATCCGGACACGACATGAGTGTAGATGACGGGGATTGGATGTTGCAGCAAATCAAATGTTTCTCTGATAAAATTTAGAACCGCCAAATAAATAATGATTTAGATTTAATTTTTAATTACTTTAGATATTGATCTAGAAATTTTCAAGCATACGTTTGATTTGTTTTTGCTCTCGCAAAACATCTCAATCCGACCTCAATTTCTAGATCAATATCTAAAGTAATTAAAAATTAAATCTAAATCATTATTTATTTGGCGGTTCTAAATCGCTTAGAAAAAGCCACTTACCTTCATGTAGATCTTTCGGTAAATGGATCGAGCCAATTCGAACCCGGTGTAGATCTGTGACCTGTAAGTTAACGGCACCACACATTCGACGGATCTGTCTGTTTTTACCTTCAACTAAGATAAATTTAAGTTTGTTCGGACCAAGTTGTTTGATAGTTGCCCTTTTTAAAGCTTTGCCATCTAAAGACAACCCAAATTCAAGTTTTTTAATTTTTACAGAGTCGATTTGACCCATAATTTTGACTATATATTCTTTTTCTACGATTGCTTTTTCACCAATAATTGATTTTGCAAATGAGCCATCTTGCGAGTAAATCAGTAACCCTCGGGAGTCAGCATCAAGACGGCCAACAACACCGTAAGATTCAGGTTCAATAGATTCAAATTTAAAACCGGTATAATTATTTTCAGTTGCTAAATTTAAAGCAAGTTCATACTTAGGATCATCAAAGCTGCTTACAAACCCAGGGGGCTTATTTAAAATGATTGTCCTTTGATTTTGAAGTTCTAAAACAGCTTTTTTATGTAAAAGAATAAAGTCAGTCGGACTCACTTTGTGCTCGGGTTTTTCAACAAGTTTACCATTAGCTTTTATAAACAGTGAAAATACAAATTCTTCAGCTTTTTTTCTAGAACAGATATTTTGATCTGTTAGCAATTTTGAAATACGAATTTTATTGTCAGCCAAGTAATATACCCCCATCAACCGGATATAAAGAACCGGTGATCCAGTTGTTCGACGGCTCACTTAAAAATAATGCTAACCTTGCGACATCATCAGGATTACCTACACGTCCTAATGGTTGCAAACGATCCAAATCTGCTCTTAGTTTAGAATCTTTAGTATTAAAAAATGATTGGAGTGGTGTTTCTATAATACCCGGACAAATTGCATTAACTTGTATATGACTAACTGCAAGCTCCAGAGCTAAGCACTGAGTCCAACTGTTTAAGGCAGCTTTAGTCGCTGAATAGGCAGAGGTTTCTGGTATTGGTTTTATTCCTAATGTTGAAGAGATATTTAAAATTCTAGCAGATTTTTGCTCTTTTAGAATCGGCAGTAACAGCTGGGTGAATAATACCGGACCAAATAAATTTGTTTGAAATTGTTCGTGCCAGGATCTCATCGAACTGTTTTCAAACTTACTTCTTTCAACAATACCAGCGTTATTTATTAATACTACGTGCTTATCGTCTTTTTCCTTTTGGTTGAAACAAGATTTAATTGTTCTCACTGCCGTTTGAATCTTGTCTTTATCTTGTAAGTCTAAAGTCAGCACTCTTGAGCCTTCACATTCATTTTGAACAGTTTTAAGTTTCTCTAGATCTCTTGCAGCAAGTAGGCACTCAAATTTATTACTGGATAATTCAATGGCGATTTGACGACCAATCCCTGAACTTGCACCAGTAATAATTGCTATTTTTTTCATATTTTATCGCCTTTTAGATCCAGATTGTTTAGATTTAAGATATTAAGTGAATTGATGTACCACCCCTCGAATTTACCATCTTGTAAATACGAAAAATACATAGGTCCTAAGGGAATATAAGTGTAGTTTTCAAATAAAAGTTTAATGGCTATGTCACAAGTTTTTCTGATGGCTTTTGGATCATCTAGGGACTGCATTTTTTTGTAAAGCTTGTCGAAGTCTTCGTTATCGAAATCAGAAACATTGTTTGGATCATCAGAGCTAAAATAACTTAACGCTTCTAAGCAAGTAGGTGAATCTAGAGAAATTCCTTTTCTGATAATATCGAATTGTTTAGATCGTATTTTCTCAAAAAAAAGCCCTGTTTCCAAAGGCTCGATTCCAACTATTAAACCCAGGTTTTTCTGCCATTCATTAGCTAACCACTCCATACCTCTTTGGATATCGTCTCCACCCATCGAAGAAAAGCTTAGTTTTAGTTGATCATGATTACCCTTTTTGAACTTACTTAGATTCAATTTGGCTTTTTTTAGATCGTACTTATAACAATATTCGCTGTGGTAAAATCGAGCTGGAATGGAAGGGCATCCTGGCATTCCGATAGATTTATATAAAGCTTTTAGGTCATTGAATTTAATAGAGTGGAACAAAGATTTTTTTAGATTTCCATCCAACTTTGGGTTAAAAAAAATCCCATCCATTCTAACCATATTTATTTGCATCAATTCTTTTGATTTTTTATAGTTTTTTAAATCTCGAATAGGTAAAAAAGTAAGCAAGTTGAGACTGTTTGATTTATAAAGCCGAAGTGCTGTTGCCTGATCTTCTATAAAGTTTACTTTGACCTTCAAATATTTCTTTTTTTTGTGTTTGAGCAAGATATATTGATTTTTTTTGTAGTTATCCAGAATGTAGTTAGTTGAAGAAATGACTTCATCTGCATCTTTATAAAATTTCTCTTCTTTTCTTGGTGATATTTCTACAAGAGCAAGTTTATTCGTAAAACTTGCTAGCTTATTTGGAAATTTAAACTCTAAGTTTAACTTATCGATGGCTCTATATTTTAAATTTTTAAAATTTAAAGTACTTTTTGATTGATTTTTTTTAAGAAGATTCAAACTGTTTACGTAATGTTTTGCTTGAATCATAGTGCCATCTTGAAAGTAAAGCCGCTTCAGATTGCAAATCAATTTATTTTCAATCCAATCACAAGACTTAGCGCCGTAAGGTACTAACTGGTTCTTAGAATTCCATACAAAAAGAGTAAGGTAGAGGTGGTTTAACAAATATCTAGAATTTATCCCTTGTTGTAAAAGAGGATCAAAGGTTTGAGGAACATAGGGGATGTTATAACTAAAAGTTTGTATTTGAAGTCGTATCGGATCATGTGATTGATTGAACTTCTTAAAGCACCCAAAGATAGATAGCAAAAATATAAAAGTTAAGATCAGCTTTAAGCAGCAGTTTAAAAAATAAGACATCTAACCTTTCTCATTCAGATTTCTAGCAGGATCAAATACATTAGAATTTAATGTTTATGTTTATGTTTATGTTAGATGTTTAAGATAGTTTAAAGCTATTTAACAGTAAAAATTTTAGATTTTAATTTAAAAAACTGTCAATAAAAGCAGATCTACTTCTTTTCTTGCAGCAAGGGTATTTCGATCTTCGGTGCCAGTAAGGTTTCTGCCGATGATTTCCACGCTTAAGCGTTTTGCAGTGCTAACGTCGCCAGCGGCCAAGCCGACTTGGAACTTGAACCTTCCTCGTTTACATATGTTCACAATACGAGTGACAGGAATTAGATCAACAAGTGAGTTAACATCATAAACTCTGTATTCTATAATATTTTCGGGATAGTCAGCTTCGTTGCATAAACCAGATATATCAAAAATACATATGGAACCGGTTCCGGCGCAGTTATCTGAAGACTTCACTAGAGCAGGGTTGGAGTTAGAGATACTTAAAGCTAACAGATTCGCACCAGTTGGTTCTACACAGTTCGCTCTTGCATCGATACAAGGGTCAATATCGGTGGATAGATCAAAGCCTTGATCCAATACCTCGCATCCAGCAACTAGTATTGGTAAAGCCAAGCCGACAAGAAATTTCCGCAATATTCTATTCACTTGTTAGTATCGGCATTTCGGATTGAAAAGATCAATTTTCATGAAACATAATATAAAAATCCTTCGCTTTAAAATAAATAGCAATTTTCTTAAATCAGCTAAATCAATTTAAATACAATTACACAGTTTTTTCATTTCTAAACTAGATGAAAGAAAGTTTTACGTAAAATCAAAATTAGGTGATTTTAAAAAAACGAAGTATCCTGAAGGTGACTTTCTTAAGTCAGAAAGGAGGTGATGCCAATGAACAATGATATATGTGACAAGACATTGGCTAGCGGAGGTTCAAACCTGTAATTTAGGTTTGTAAACGCTAGCCATAGAAAAAGTCTTTGGGCCCTACGTCAAGAGCGTAGGGCCTATTATTTTAATGGTCGCAAATCTGCTCAAGAATAAATGTTAAATTTATGCATGCTGCATTATGTCGGCAGATTGCCAACTATATTGGCTTTCAAGATGACCTAAGGTCTAGTTATTTAATAATATGCCTATTTTTAAAGAAGGCCTTGCAATTATTACATGCTCACCATTAAATAATAAGTGGGGGGGCGATGTTTGACCAGTAGGACGTTTGAAGCATGGATGCTTCACATCGCCTTTTTCTCTACTAAAGTTACGGTTTGATCAAATCCCATGTGATCACCACTTTTAAATGTCTTTCCCAGGGTAAATTGACCTAATTAGTATCAGACGATTCTGCTAGCCTATCGGCGTCATAGTCTAATTTTTTTAGGTCAGAACAAGAAAATCATGAGCTCTGCTTAAAATGCTTTTACCCGCTTGGTAAGTACATCCAGCACTAGAATGTCATAACTGAAAAATCTTTAAACAGTTAAGAAGTTATATTTACAGCCTTAGGTCGATGTTTGGCCTTGTAATCGATTTAAATACGATCTCAGTGAAAACTCACACTATTTAATTTATGGCACAACTTATGCTTTTAATTCTCTGAACTGATCTATTAAACTGCAGGTTAGGTAGTGAATTTTTGAATAATATTCACAGTGCCAACATTCAGGTTTGAAAATCAAGATTTAAAAACTATAAATTAAAATAAATAAACAGGAGAATATATTATGAAATTATCGTTAACGGTTTTGGCTTTTATGTTTGCAGCTTCAAATGCCTTTGCCAATGGTGCAGTGACTTCATTAAGTGCTCGAGTAGCAACAGCTGCAAAGACTGCAAAAATTGGTAAAGTTTCTAAAGGCACTACGACTATAACAAAAAATATAAATTCCGCTGCTGCACTAGCTGCTAAACCTGAAGTGATTCGTCAAGCAGAAGAAGTGGTTGAGCAAATTGAACAAGCTGCCAAGGACAACGATGGTATTAATGGAATTTCAAAATCCGACAGATTCGAAGCACTTCAAATGGTGTATGTTATTCTAATCAATAATAATGGTCGAAATAAGGACCTTGAAAAAATTTCTACAGGTCAACTTTATTCGCGATTGGTTGCGCCTTCTTCTGAAGAGTTAGGGGCACAACAGTTTGCTAAATTTATCAATTTTTCTAAGCTTGTGTCTAATGGAACAGATCCTGAAGCTGCTTCTAGACAAGCTACAGGCGGCAGTCTAGCAGAGTTTGCAAATAATTGTGGAGCCGTTGCTGCTTCATCTAGAAGATAGAATAAGATTAAGTTTAGTTTATTACTGAAACAAAAAAAAACCTAAGACTTTTTGATCTTAGGTTTTTTTTATTTGGATGTTCTCTTGGCGGGAAGCCTTGAAGGCTTGTCTGAAAAAAAATCTAGAACAATTAACCAGCTGTAAAAAGTTTGGACAATCTATTAGAGTGCAAAAATGTTTTAAGGCACAGAATGCAGCTTTAACCCCTTGTAATGATTTAGCTTTTTACAGGAGACCAATTTAGATATTTGGTGTGTATATTGCATTTACACTTCTGAAGCGACTTTTATAAATGCTTTGCTTATTGGAGGGTTCAAGCGGTGAAATTTATCATTAAAATATTGCTTTCTTACTCTTTGATATTAAGCCCAATGATACCACACTTTAGCTTTGCTGATGATGGTTTTAGCCGTCAAGATATGGCAAAAATGTTGATGTCACCAGTAGATATCTTTAATGAAAGTTATAAAAAGAATACTTTGTATATCAACGGTGAAGCTACAACCGGGCCAAGAGTTGTAAATGAGTATCGTCTTTTAGGCGAACCCACCAATGCAAAAGATTTGAGCAAAGCATTAAGAGCCACCAATTTTTTATTTGAATTTTCTGGTGAACAGTTAAAATCTCATCCAGAGTTTCAAAAGTTGATTGAGACTTCTGACGGTCAAAAGAAATTAGAAAGATTGTTCAGGATGGCCCAAGATAGTCTAAAGGTTGTAACCGGTAACCCAGCAGTCACTTATCAAGATGTTTACACCGAAACTTTAAAGCAAGTTAATCAAGATCGAAATTTTAGGATTGACGAAAATAATTCAGTAACTCGCAAACAACAGACTGAAAAAAGAGACGCGGAAGTCATAAGACGAATGCAAAGCCTTGACAGCTTTGCTAATCGATACATGGAAGTGGTGGGTAGGGTCTCGCAACTTTCACAATTTAGTTACGACAACAGCACACCTGACAAAGATATCAGACGAAATCTTGAGGTCTTAAGGCGAATGCATGATGATTTCACACCTGATGAAAGAAAAAGGGCTCAGGAGCGCTTTAAAGAAGCGCAAAGAAAAATGTCAGATCATGACTTCAGAAAAAATTATGACCTTCGAAACGGATTGTCCACCGTCAGAGTTCCAACCTGGAAGGCAAATTTTAGTCTAAAAAATCTTTATCAGAATTTGAAAGGAAGGATAGTATTACCAGTCGAAAGCCCGTTTGGAACTAAAGAGTATTCTCACTGGCCGGCTTCAGCTGCAGGCTTAGAGCCTGTTAAAGGTAGTAACTTCATGGACAAGTTAAAGTCCGGGACAATTCAGACCTCTCACATCGGCTTAGCATTGATGGTTGTTATCTTTGCTTCATCCGAGATCGCCATGATTAATAGTTATGAAAGTAATCCTAGACATTTTGAAGAGACACTAGAACAAACAATGTCTTGGGCTATGCCAGCTTCCATTGGTTCGTTTTTCGTTGGTGGTTGGGCTACAGATAAGAGTGCATCATTAGCAGCAGATGGTTTAAGAAGATTAAATGTAGCCAAACGTGCAAAGGCAAATTTAGTATCTTATGTAGAAAATAAAAAGATGTTCGTTAACGACCCCGAGTTAGGCTCAAAGTTTGTTAAAGGAAATATGCAGACCATTAAAGCTTCAAGCTTTTTGGAGCGGGCAACAACATATAAGGGCTTAACTGGTGGTTTTCTAATCTCTCAATTTGTATATCGATACGTGAATCGGTTAGAGAGCTGTAGAAAAGTTCTAGGAGGTTTGGAAAGCGGCGAATACACAGCCTTTGAAAGAAATCGGCTTAGACAGGCTTGTGACCAAACTGTTGGTCAAATGATAAAAGAAATAGCTGAAAGCCCAGACACCTGGATGCAGCTAACAGCACTTCTGTCCACCAAAGCCCTTCTGACTTTCGGAATGAATACTGCACAGATTTTAAAGTATGGCGTGGCCTCTAGCCCAACTTCTGCAAGAGCGCTGCAAGGAGCTTCGAAGTTTGTACCTTACCAGGTAAAGATTGTATCCAGAGGATTTTTTGCAAATCCCTGGGTTTCAACCATAGTTGGATTTGCCATATTTAGTGTGGTCTTTTGGGCGGCACTAGAAGCCATCGAGTGGGGCGCAGGGCGGATGACTTTACAAATGCCAGCGACCCAAGCGTCTAAGAATATAAGAGAACTTTTTAGGCTTTACGAATCTAGAGGCTGGGATATGCAAAAGCTTTGTGATGATCGAAATCTACTTCAAGGCGGTTTGTTAGATCACTTAAAGCCTTTAATGTTCTGGAAAGACACAATAAAGTGTGGGGATGAATTAGTGCTAGCCTTTTTAAAACAGCATCAAGATGCTAATAAGGCTTGGAGAAGTAGTATTTCTGACCCTTTTTATGAATCAATCACCAGCTGGTTAGAATTTACATTTAGAGCTACCAACATGCATAAATCAGCTTACATGTTTTACAAGGACATTGCTGAACAGATAAAAGTTCAAAGAAACAGTGGACAGAAAATAGCTTTTATAAAAACAAAAAACAATAGGACCCACGCCTACGAATCTTTGGGATACAGAAACACAAATTTATACAATCACCCTTTACCATTATTTAGATCCGAGCCCTATTTTGGCTGGGATTATAAGTTACGAAATGACGAAACCACACAGATTGACTATCCAACCTACGATGGACAGACGGTAACGTGGTCAGAGCGGTACGCTAATCGCACCGGAGTTGATGATTTAACCCGAAGAAAAAATCATTTTAAAAACGAAGTTTTACCTGTGGCTGTTCGAAGGCTCGAATCTAGATTGAGAACTTTAGATACCTCAACTGAATACGGCCAAAACCAGAAAAAAGAAACAGAAAGTATTCTGAAATATCTTACTTTTGAAACAGACAATGGACGAGGAAACTTGGCTTTTATCGCTAAAGGACTCTACCGAATTGCAATGCAAGTAGAAAGTCAGAGTAATTTTTTTAGATGCGAAAAAGATGGGGACTGTTTCTGGACTGAATTTCAAAAAAACTTTTTAGATCAAAGCTTGTGGAAAACCAATGATACATTTACCGCTTTGATATTACCTTCACTTATTGAAGTGTTGCAAAATTATAAGATTGGATTAGAGGCTACGCAAATTGGAATTAGCGGGGGTTTAAACGTTTCGAACCAACTTATTTCGAACATTGCTCGTAAAGAAATTGCTGACGTCGAAGAGATTATAGGATTATTGAATAGTAAAAATAGAAGACAAGATATTGACCCTCAAAGCGTTAATTTAGGAATCGAGTTTATTCATAAAAAAATAAAAGAGGTGCCAAGAAATTATAACTGTGACCCTAATGCAGTGGCTAAAACAGTAGTGATTGAACCTGCTGATAAAATATGTCCAGAAGACGATCAAAAGACCTTTCCTGAAAGTCTTTTTACAAATGCTGGATACTCAGTTAGCAAAAACTTGTGTTTTTGGAAAGCCATAAAAAATAATTTGGTGGATCAAGGCCACTTAAATATGAAAGATCTGGGTCATACCCAATTTTTAAACAATCAAGAGTACTGGGCCGGTTACAAAACCACCGAGAACAAACCCTTCGGTGTAAAACCAATTGGTCCTGGCCAAGGTTACTTTTTAAGATATTTTGATAAATTTAAAAACAACGGAGTCGACCCTTATTACTACGATCCAGCTTATGCCAGCATGACAGATTATTTACTTAAAGAAATGATATGTGGAGTTGATGTGGTAAGAGGCGAGCAGATGCTTCAAAAAACCTGGGCCGACAAACTAGTTTCTTGGATTCCGGGGGGATTCTTTGAATCGGCGCCAGACTTTATTAACAAACAAGTGTCTGCCGAGTTCAAAGCGCCACGTATTGCTTTAAATGAAAATAGTATGAATCCCTGCTTTGGAGACGAAACACACAATAGATGGCGTGCAATGGGGCCATCGGGAACATCTGCTTTTTATAACTATATTGAAGACGTCAGTGATCCTAAGTTTAGTTACGGAGGAATCGTAGAATTTTTATATAAAGAAGCAGACGATTCCTTTGTTCAAGACTTTGACGGGTGGTGGAATAAATACGTCGCCCCCCAATTTTCAATAGTGATAGATAAGCTTTACCACGATAGTTTCAATAACGACCTACTGGTGAAAAAACTTACTGAAATAGTTTCAACAGACAATACAAATTCAAACTGTGAAGAATTTTGTTTAGATTTTTCGTTTGAGCATAAAAATGGGGTTGCAGCTGCTGTAAAGCAAGAAATGGACACGTATTTTACGTATTTTTTTACTCCATTGTTAAAAGGTATACCCGTAGATCTAGAAAATTCTGAGCTAACTGATCCCAAAGAAGCCAGGTATAAACTACAAACAGATTTTGCAAATATAAGATCAGAAATTTATGATATTTTTTATTACACATCTGGCCGGCAGTCTAAATTAAAATCTCCTGAGCTAGCAGCCCAGTACGCCGACACCTTTAAAGATATTCAAGCCGAGCTGACAGTTCAGAACCCTGAACTTGATCCAAACTATGACCTTATTAAGGTGAAAGCTTTAAGGGCACTGCTTGCGCAAAAGGATTATGAGCTTCGAATTCTTACTCGCACCGATGATATGCCGTACTTAAATAGAATTTATGGCACATCGATCGCCTTGCTAAATGAAATGTTGCATTTAACTGAATCAGAAAAAGCAGCGGTCAAATTTAATATAGACGAAAACTTTAAAACACTAACGGCTGAATTCGACAGCCGTGAAAATAGGGAAGGCAAAGTGATTTTAAAATATCAAGACTGGCCAGCAGATCAACCTGGCTCTTGCGAAGCTGACCAAGATAAACCAAGCCCAACCTTTGCAATGGCATCATCACTTCAGCAACTAATGTTTGAAAGCATGGATGAGCTGTTAGAACTGCAAGCCCAAAAAGGTCTGGCTAAGATAACGCCTTAATTTCTACAAGTGACAATTTTCGCCTGTGTCATTGAAAATATGACAGGCTGAGATGGCACAATACTTGATACATAGTCCTTGGAGGGTTTGTATGAAAACTTCACAAATTTTAATTTTTGTAATTGGAGTCACGATGCTTTCAGCATGTGGTAACGACAGCTCGGGATCGGGTGGACAAAATTACACCGGAAGTAAGGCCGATATCAATTTGGCAAAGAACTTGGTTAGAGATTATTCAGACAGTGGTATTTTCTTTGAAAAAGGCTGGGTTTCTGATGATAAAGTCTTAGATAACATTATCGAGGCAGAAACTTTTGCAGGTTATGCTCAAGGATACCAGGACGTACCAGATTCTTTTTATGCGATGAGACACGTGGGCTGTATAACAGCTGATGGTAAAGAGCTACTTACTGAGCAAGATAAACATACCCAGATGGACGTTGTGATCGGCGAGAGTTCAACAAGAGCCACATACATTCAACAAAACAGGCAAAGTAGATGCTACTTGGGTCAGGCAAATTGGGGTCATAACATCAGTATATTCGGGATTCCTATAGACTCAAATCAAAGAAAGAAAGGCATTTTTGGCCTTCCTTCAGATATTTGCCAGGGTTATGAAGTTAGTAAAGCCTTCATTCGGATTGATAAAAATAGGTACAAAAAAAATAATAATAAAAGACGCGACAATCGAACTAAAAATGATCCTTACTACTACAATGCAAGCTATAGGGGTGACTCGAACAGATGGCATCCAGACAGGGATCTGTATTATGATGTTCGAAACAATAGGCACTCCACCTACGGAAGCTTCAACACCTCTGGTGAAGCCGAAGCCGATTCATTTGGTAAAATAGCCTCTGGAGAAGCGGTGTTTGTTTCTAGAACACTTAGATCTTCATCGACTAATCCAAGCTGTGATAAGGATGTATACTGGGGGTTTAAAATTAATCCTCAAAATCCCCCACGGATTCAAATTCTAGGACGTAATCGCAGCTACTCTGACATCTAGCCCAGCTTATAACTAAATTAAAAATTTGGTTCTAAGCTTGATTGCTGCTCCTATTAACAATTTCAGATATTAACCGAATTGAAACCACTTAGCCCTTTTAGGGCTACAATTTAGTCTAAGAGTTTAGGCTAAGAATCTAGCCTAAGAATTTTCAAAATGCTTGAAATTATGGTTAAAAATACTATTTAATCTTATCAGCGGCCCGTGATATAAGTTTTAAAGAGGAATTAATTTATGGTTTTATACTTTGGACTTGGCTTGTTCTTTGTCTTCGTAGCCACTTCGATTAGCTACGTTTACGCCTATAGAGGTCATGAAAGGTTTGCTAGTTTTGACGAGTATGTGCGAAAAGGCTGGCCAATTTTTACCCCTCTGAATTGCATTCTATATATTTTTACTCAAAGTCGGGCTAAAAAAGCCATTATTTCTGTTGAAGATTTCCCCGAACTTAAAGTGATCCAAGACCAGTGGAAGCTTATTTCCGAAGAGGCTCAAGGTTTACTTGAAAAAGGATATTTTGATCACACAAAAAACCCGGAAAACAATGCTTATTATGATATTGGCTTCAGAACTTTCTATAAATACGGTTGGAGCAAGTTTTATTTAAAGTGGTACGGGTACACACATAATTCTGCACTTGAACATTGCCCTAAAACCGTCGAAGTTTTAAAATCAGTTAAAAGTGTAAATGGTGCAATGTTTTCTTATTTGCCAGTGGGCTCACAGCTAACAAGGCATTTAGACCCAGTTGCATGCTCGCTTAGATACCATTTAGGTTTAAAAACTCCAGAATCGGATAGCTGTTTTATAAACGTGGATGGGCAAAATTATTCTTGGCGAGACGGTGAAGGCTTTATTTTTGACGAAACCTATCTACATTTTGCAAAGAACAACTCTGAAAAGCCAAGGCTTATACTTATGTGCGACGTCGAGCGACCAATGTTTCTAATTGGACCGCTGATAAATTTGATCTATAAGGTCGCCATGAGAATGTCGATTGTTCCTAATACAGCTGAAGACAAACGGGGCATCGCAAATAAAGTTTTTTCAAATTTGGCGCCATTTCTTAAATATACAAAAAGTTTAAAGCAAACTAGTCCAAGGTCTTATAAGCTAATTAAACACTCAGTAAATTTTATATTACTTTTAGTCCTAGTTGGTTTGATCTCGTTAATCTTATACGGTTTGAGCCACTTAATATAGATTCACTTAGATATAGTGTCAGACTGAATATAAGCCGTTACAAATTAAAATTCTTAGCTTTGTGTAACATAAGAAAAATTATAAGAAACTATTGATTATTCTCCTCCTGGGCTGACTTCATTCAGTTAGAATCTCTCCTAACGGCTAAATCTCTGTCCAAAGATAGTAAATGCATGGCGATATGTGTAAAATTATAGTCAGTAGAATTCGATATGGGTGGCTATGCATTTAAAATCATGTATGCGCTTAGTGGCGCTATGCTTTTTGTACTTAATTGCTTCTGGAGCTAATGCCCAAGGCTGCAAAAATGTTTCGGAAATAATATGGTCAGACGAGCTGTTATATTACTATTTTAAAACACCGGGCATAAAAGTTATCCCATTTCCAAGCAGCCTTTGTGACTTTAAAAGCCAAATTATTTTCAAAAACATCAAAGGCAAAACTGTCGGAAAGTTTGAAATCAACACTAGGGAAAGACATCGGTACGATGATCTAAGAGCAAACTCAAAAAGAACTCCTGAGATTGTTAAGCGTTACCACAATTCATTAATTAAAGAGATCAAACCCACTGTCCTTGCCGATATAATATTTAAAGCATTAGGTTTTAATTTTTTGGATGACTTCAATAATAAAATCCAATTTGTCAGTGGGCGGTTTACCGGTAATCGTAGAAAATTAACTTGGAACCCCTACTCTATGCCTAAAAAACACTGGAACGCAGTAAATATTACTTATAAACAGCTAATACAGTTCTACGCTAAACCTAACGTGAAATTTATGTATCTGGAAGATGATGAGTCCTACTTGTTTCCTAAGGTACAAAAAGTGGATCATAACCTTTCAAATATTCTGAAATTTGAAATTCCTGACTATATGTTTCTTAATTTTATGACTAAATCAAGATCAGATGAGGAAGTCGTTTTGTTTTCTAGCCATAAGAATGCTATTCGAGCTTATAATTACTTGACCCTTTTGTCTTTTAAAAACAAAAGAAAAGTCTTTTGGTTCTCTGATGCGGATTCAAAGTGGATAAAGTTTAAATTCAAAAACCAAGCTGATCGATTTAAAGACATAGAAATAATTTCTGGTAAAGCAGTCATTGACCTTATAAATTCTGAAAAGAAATTTGAAATTGTGGATATAGGTCGTAAGGACTACTTCAAACAGTTAAACTTCAAAAAGACAAGACCAACATCTATTTTAGACCCAGAACCGGCTAGTTACAAAAGGTATATTATAGAAACTAGAGGTAAAAAGAGTTTCTACAGTTTACCGCTTAGGCGGCAGCAATTTGGCGATTATATTCTTGTAGATCTTTATAAAATTGAAAAGTCCGTTCCTATTATCCTTGTGGGCAATCACATGTTGGACGCTGACAAAACACTACGTATTCACAAGCTAATTCGCCGTGAAGGTCACACTAAAATTTACATCTTAATGGAGCGGGTTGATCAAGTAAAACAACAATTGATCGATAACGATATGGATCCAACCAAATACTTTAATGAAAGTAAGCCTACGCATTTAACCGTTCCAAACTTCAGGTAAATAATTACGGACACCAGAGACTATTTTCTGAAGCCTGGGTCATATTGGAGGTTTTACGTTGAACTAGTAGCTACAACGCAATACTAATATATTAATAATGATTCTGATTTAAACTGTAGTTTAGAGCTTCCTTTCAAAAAACCAAGTTCAATGAAAAACAAGCTAGTGATATTTTCAAGTTTAAATTTAAGGCATAATGACTCTACAGCTGAAGCTGTGCCGCCAGTTGCAAGAACATCATCAATGATAACAACACGATCACTGGCCTCTAAACTTGATTGATGGATAAAAAGTTCGTCTTCACCATACTCCAGGGAATATTTCTGAGAAAAAGTTTGTCTAGGTAATTTGCCCTTCTTTCTAACCAGACAGAACGGAATTTTTGTTTGAACGGATATAGCTGCCGCCAAAACAAATCCCCTAGACTCGACAGCTACCAGTTTTGTTGTGTTACCGGGAATTCTTGCGGACATTAAATCTATTAATTTCTTAAATGCTCTACCATCTTCAAACACCGGAGTAATGTCCTTAAAACTGACACCTGCCTTTGGAAAATCTTCTACGTTCAAGACTAATGTTTTAATATCTTCAATGTTTAAAAGTCCCACTGTTGATATCCCCTACTGGTAACTTTATTCAGATCAGTTTTTTTTATTAAAAACATATTCGCCAGACCAGTGAATGCTCCACAAGCTTGAATTCTCATTAGACCATCATACTGTTTTTTACTTTCAAAAACATCTACGCCCATTTTATCAAAATCCTTTTGCATTTTTGTAAGCTCCACACCCTTATTTACACCGCACTGTTTGGATTGATCATACTTATAAACCCATACTCTATCAGTGATCTTTTTGTTTTTATCTAATGGGTCTGGACAGTGCCCATGTGTACAAGCATTAAGAGAAAGCAAAGATAAGAGGATAATAATTACTTTGGATCTAAGATTACAAAAAAAATTAAAACCAGTCACACTCACGGAGTTTCCAGATCAGCATTTCTCAATTTAAGAACATATACATTGCCATAATTTGAATTGAAATAAACCTCGGCCTTCTTAGGATTCCACACAGGTGAGTCAGAGACGCCGGCTGAAGTCACATATTTTATTTTTTTTGAAGTTTTTAAGTTTAGAATTTCAATCCCACCATTAGATAGGCCATAAAGCAGATTGTTTTCGTTGATCTTTTCGATTTGTCCAGCAGTTCCCTTTATTTTGAAAGACTCAGTTTGGGCGCCGGTAGATGGCAAAATGCATTTAATAAAATTGCCGGAAGTACCAAAACATATATTCTTATCTTTCGAGTGCACGAAATTGGTGACAACAGAAAACTTTCTTTTCCATTTAAGAGCCCCACTCATAGCTTCTAAGCTATAGATATTGTCGTCGTATCCCGCTACAAGTAACTTATCTGTATCGTACAATGTCACGGCTTCAATATCCCTAAACCTTGTATTGAAGTTTACGCGACGAATCCATCTGACCTTGCCATTGGATTTTTCAAGAGCCACGACTTCGCCGGTTGAAAGACCAGATATAATTAGCTTGCCTAAAGACACAAAGTTTCCAACCGAGCCCACAGAAATTTTTCTTTGGTTTTTCCTGATATAATTCCAGACCATGTCCCCAGATGAAGCCTCTAGTGAGATAATTTCAGAATTCTTAGTATAAAGATAAATTCGTCCGTTTTCATAAAATAGACTTTGCGTCGATGGATAAGTTACTGATTTCTTCCATAAGACTTGGCCTGTATCTGCAGTTACAGAATAAGCATAGCCATCGTAGCCAGTAAAAAACAAATAATTCGAAACGATAAGTAGAGGGCTTGAGACCCCGCCATCAATCTTAAGGCTCCAATTTTTTGTTCCCCACCTTTTGTTAAAGGTGCGAACTCCGTCTATCCCATTTGCAGTGATAATCAACGAGCGATGGTAAATCGGCGAAATGGGTAAGCTTAAATGTTCGCCGCTGTAGCTTTCAGGCTCGGCGCTTCTTACCCAAATTCTGTTTAATTCTGGATCTTTCGGGGCGTGCCCACAAGAAGAAAGAATTATATTAATAGATAAATAAAGGATAAGCTTTTTGATAATTATTGATCCCTATTCTTTTTAAAAGTTAACCATCTTATGATTTTTTTGGATTCTTCTACAGTTTTACGTTCGTCGGGATGCTCTCGTTGGATTGTTTTTAGGTTTTCAATGGCCTCTTGAACTTTATCTGTTTCGATCAATGCTAAACTCATTTGAAACCTGGCTTCAGGATGAAGGAATTTCCAATTCGAAGTTGCTAAAATAGATTTGTACAATGTGATGGCCTTTTCCATATCCCCTGTCTGAACGCTTGAAGATGCTTTAGATAAAGACGCTAAACCATCTAAGCTATTAGACTTTTTTAAATTTAATGAAAGCAAAGTTTCATTGGCTTCCTTAAACTTGTCTACAGAGAATAAATAACTTGCCCACTTTAAAGCCAGATTTCTTGAGGCGCCGTGACTGGGATTAGCATTAAGAAAAGCCTTCACTTCACTGTCTACGTCGTTGAAAGCTATAGAGTCAGTCTCTGGTGTCTTTTTAGTTTGAACGTCATTGCTTGTGTCGGTTTCAGCTATGGTAAATTTATCAATTTTTTGCTCGATTTTGTAGGCTGAGTCAAATTTTTTGAAAGCCATTTTCTTAGAATAAAGACTGAAGCTAAAATATGCGGCACACCCAATTAGTAATCCAACAAAACCAAAAATAAACATCATGGAGTTTTTCTCAATAAATTCTGAAATTTTATCGATCTTTTGGTCTAGGGTTTCGTCCGGGATATTAGGCGTAGATGAATCTGAGTTTTTTATTTTGGTGGTCGTCATTTTAGACATACTTATCCTTTAATATAAAAATGTAATTCAAGTTCTAGAATTTTAACAAACAATAAGCTTAGCTAAGTTCGCGTGCATTAAAATTAACCTTTACGAGCCATCATTTCTTTTAGTGTAGAAAAATGTCTATTGTTGGGTCCTTGAAACCTATGTTTGAGGGCTCCGATAGTTTGAATTCTATCTACTGCAAGCTTTGTAGCGGCAGCTGTAGTAGAAATTTGTTCTTTTTTAGCAATAGCAAATACATTCATCATATTATCATAAACCGCCTCGACTTTTTCAAAAGCCCTGTCCTTAGAATAGCCTTCCAATTCCACATAGACATTCATAAGTCCACCAGCATTGGCTACAAAGTCAGGCGCATACAAAATATCTTTCTGGGTGAGTTGCTCGCCGTGATTCGAATTTGCTAAAATGTTATTGGCACCACCGGAGACTATATCGCACTTTAAATTGTTAATTGTACTATCATTTATCACGGCTCCTAAAGCACAAGGTGCGAAAACGTCACACTTAGTGGTTACTATAGCCTGTGGATCCATATTTTCAACTTTGTAGGTTTCACAGATTGATTTTACCTTAGCTTGATCGATATCAGCTACGGTAACTTGGGCCTTTGCTTCTACTAAATATTTTACTAGGTTTCTACCGACATTACCTAGGCCTTGAACAGCTACGTGAACGCCTTCTAAAGAGTCTTTATTCATCTTATGTTTTACTGAAGCTTTAATAGACATTAAAACCCCGTAAGCTGTATAGGGGCTGGGATCACCGGATCCACCTAATGCTTCTGGAATACCAGTAACATATGGAGTTTCAGAAAAAACATACTCCATGTCTTTGACCGTGGTTCCAACGTCTTCTGCTGTGATATAGGATCCTCCGAGAGAATTAACAAAGGCACCAAAAGCCCTAAACAAACCCTCGCTCTTATCTTTTTTAGGATCACCGATTATTACAGCCTTACCACCACCAAGGTTTAAGCCTGCTGCAGAGGCCTTATAAGTCATACCAGCAGAAAGTCTAAGAACATCAACTAACGCATCTTGATCGCTTTCGTAGGGCCACATGCGAGTTCCGCCCAAGGCTGGACCTAAGGTTGTATTATGAATAGCGATAATAGCTTTTAAACCAACATCTTTATTTGTACAAAAAACGACTTTTTCATGGTTACCGTTAGCTTCAATCAATTCAAATGACATATTTATATCCCCCACATTCAAAACAATAATTTGTACGTAAACTCCAAAAGATGCAAGAAGCGACCTCTCTGTAGGTCTAAAATTTATCTGATAAGTAATTAATTTGACATACAAATGTCGTTTAAGCTCAAAAATAAAACAATATAGGCTTATAATTTAAAGATTAGCTAAAAGTGTACCGAAAAGATACTAAATGAGAGCAGCAAAATATCTAAATTTACTTTTTTTTTGTTTGGCAGCTTGTCTCATAACGGGACAAAAGGTTCAAGCTCTTAACAGCTGGCCCGTTGAAAGCTTATCTCTTATTAGAAATTCAAATTATGGGGTTGGCTGTACCCAGTGCACTCAGGGATTTAGTAAAGCTTATTGCTCTCAAGCGTGCTGTTATTCATGCCGAAGCGAGGCTGAAGATCAGGATTTGGACATTGCTGCCTCTTGTAATGCGGTTTGCAATTTGGATGAGCCCTCAAATGCCAGTGATTTAGATATGGTGGAAACCTGCAGAAACTCTAATTTTTCGGCGTCAGGTTGTGAAGGTCTGATGCCTTTTGTTGACGGTGGGAACCAAGAGCAAATCAATCGAGATTTTGAGCGCAGAGTACAATCTTGCAATGAG
Source organism: uncultured Pseudobdellovibrionaceae bacterium (assembly GCA_963803705.1). Taxonomy (GTDB): domain Bacteria; phylum Bdellovibrionota; class Bdellovibrionia; order Bdellovibrionales; family UBA1609; genus JAMLIO01. Next base: position 389,298 of record CAWDNU010000003.1, read on the forward strand.
GCTGTGGCCTACGTGAAAAGTTATTGTTCTCGGAACCACTTAAATTCAATTTATCCCGTAGGTTTATTTGAATTGGCGAAAGACATTACAGAAAGTGAAACCTCTTGTGATTTACAAAGTGTGGATAAGTATAATTTGCGAGATCAAATATCTGATCCCAAAAAAAAAATTGCTTTATGTGAATCAAATTATAATGATTGCAAAACATTTTGCTACGAACAAAACGCAGTTTTTAACTTAGATCCAAAATATAAACGAGGTGGTGTTAGTCGAGGAGCTCAAACAAATATCGACGGTCACAAGAGCTATGAAAGCACTTGTAAGCCATCCTACGCTTCATTCCTAGAGCAAGTTAAAATTAGGCAAGAAGTAATTGGTGATGCTAATTCCACAGTTCAACACTGTCAGTCTGAAGCCGAATTTGAAGACATGGCTTCAGACGAAGACCTTTTAAATGAAGAAGCTGCACCTAAAACAAAAGTGGATAATACAAGAGCTGTAAATAATCCTGAAGTAGCTTTGAACAATGCCAATCAACTACTTTCTGCTATTCAACCTTTTCTTCCATCATCAAGTAATAGCGCTAGCACAAGATCTGAGGTCGCAAGAAATATCAGTCCGGCGGTTAGAGCATCTAGTTTATCTGATGAAGAAAAGTACGGACCTATTTACGAGGGCGGTAATACCGGAGATGCTGACGACTCAGACTTTATTTTAAGTGACAATCAGTTTGACCAACCAAGAAGCTTGCAGCAACCGGGTCCACAGCAAACAGGTAGAGCAAACGGAGGTCCCCAAGCCTTAGGTGGTGGTAATTTAGCTGGTGGAGGTCAAAGAGGAAGGGGCGCCTCAGCAGGAGGTCGCAGAGGACGAAAGTTGCAAAAAGATAAGTCGCTTTTCGGTAAAAAAGCTGATTCCACTGCGAATAACTATGACCAATGGCAACAGCAAGCAACAGGGTCTTCTAAAGGCTTAAGTAAAAATGAAAAAAAAGCACAGAAGCCAATATTCAATGCTTCTAAATACCACAATCAAATTTTAGCATCTTACAAAAAAGGTATGAGCTCTCAACGTCAGAAAAGAGCCGAAAGGTTAGCTGCAGGTAGCGTTTCACCTAAGCCAGATCGAGAGTACACATCTTGGCATAACGAGCACCATATTCACCCTGACTTTATTTCCTTGTTCATCCAGGCAAGAATTTGTCATTACACATTGTACTCGACTAATTTTTCAAGCAAGTGCGGCAAGTAAGGCATCATAAATATTGGCCATCGCAGCATCCACATTCTGCTTGAAGCTGTGTGGCGTTTGCTGATTGGCAAGATCAGTGACTGCTCTTAATTCTACAAATGGAATCTTGTTGAACTTGCAGGCTCGCGCTCCACCGGCACCTTCCCAAGCCACAACCAAAGCTTTAGTAGCTTTTCTAATCTCTTCAGCGCGAGTAAAATGGGTAATGTCCTCGTCGCCGCTAGCGATAATTCCGAGGTGTATATTGAAGTTTAAAAAATCATTGTGACTAATTTTTTTTATTAGTGTCTCGTCGCCAAAAAATTCTGGTGGTCTTCGCCTTAAAAACAAACTTTTATAGTCATGTTCTACGGTCTTGGAACCGATTACTACATCGAACATGGAAACTTTAGATGTTAGCGCGCCTGACGAACCTACACAAAAAACACTACATAGGTCTGGCAAATAACTAATAAGATGCTGTGTCTGGACAGCAAACTGAGCCTTACCCTGCCCTCCAACTGCAAACACTATGCTTAGCTCTCTTATCAGCCAGGCATCTAACGCCCCCACCTGACACTTTGTAATCACATAGCCAAGCTGTTTAGCTTTTTGAATAAGCGCTTTTAGCTCGATTTTTAAAGGGCAAATGGCTAAGTGTTTCATAGGCTTATGACCAAACCACATAAACTAATATAAAAATAAAGAATAAGAGGTTTAGACTTAAAGCAGTTTTAAGCAAGGTATTGGTCCGGTTTATTCTGCAATTAGATAATTTGATTTGGTCCAGCTCTGTCCTCATTTCGAAAGATGCAGATCTTTGAAAACTAAGCCGATCTTCAATTTTTTTGTAAACTTGGTCCACTTTATTCTCTTTTTCGTAGGACAAAGATCGAACTAGGGGGTGAGCTTCGGGGTACTTTTCCATTATAGCTAAGCACCATTGCAAGGACCTATAGATATAAGCTGGCGCCCTACCCGACTTGGACTTAGTCCATCTTGTCCAGGAGGATGGATCAACTAAAAGCAATTTACAAATCTTTCGTCTACTTAAACCAAGATTAGTTCTTATACTTTCAAGGTCGCCAATTTCCTTTATTATCTGTTCCACTTCAACTTGGTACGGCCCAATGGCCTTGCTCTTTTCGATATTCTCCATCAACGCCCCAGCTTAATATAGTTATATTCAATAATAAATTGAATATAACCATATTATTAGTTGATTATAACAACTTTGAAAAGTCTAGTTTAGGTACTACTTTATAAGTATCTAATTTTGTTCAATTTTATTGGATATGCACCCACATACATACCGATACCCCAAATCACCTATAGCTTATAGTTATAAGCTATAGTACTAAGTATTTGATTTAACAGTGTAAAATTTTATAATTTAAGCTATTTAGTCTTATTAGGCCTTTTGGCCAGTCAAATTTAAGTGAAATCAAATTCACTCGGATGAACTTATTTAGTTCGGATCCACAATAACTATTTCATCTTTCACATAATCATAAATTAAATTACTTGGAGACAGAGTTATTGAAATTCCAACGCTGGGGTCATCAGCTGTCATTACTAGCACGGCTATATTATCGTATTTGAGTGCTCCATGGGGAAAGATCGAAGTGGTCATCGTAGCCCTTGTCAAAATCAAACTTTGAAGTTCTAGGATGTAGGATTTATATCTGGTTAAAATAGCGCGTTTTTCAACAGCGGTTAGTTTTGATTTTTTTGTAAAGACCTCGCTTAGTGGAATTCCATAGACGTTTTCCAGAATCAAGTCAGATACCCTTGTGCCCATTTCAAAACCCACTGTACGAACGTTATGATTGGTCGAAGGTAAAGAAGACAGTAATTCTAAGGCTTTAAAATCTTGATTTGCTTGGCGTTGGTCTTGGTATCTTTTGATGACAAAATTACCAAAGTCGATATTTTCAGTCACTCTAAATACTGCACCGTTAAAGCCCGCCCCTAAAAACCAAAATGTCTTAGTTTGTCTTTAATAAGGCTTTCCATAATGTGGAGTTACCTTGCGTGTATTTAAAAGAAACATGTCGCAGAAAGTTGAAGAACCCATAGCGGGATCGTTTGAGACAAAAATTAAAAAAGCAGAGGTAAGGCATGCTTTTATGCGCACTAACATAATCTAAAAGCAGCAAGTTCTGTGCCATGGAAGGAGTCTCTTTTTGCTAATTTTACTCCCCACGTTTGTACAAAAACGCTCTATTATATATAATTCTAATGTGTCGGATTTGGTATTAAGTTCAAAAAAAACAAGGGTAAAACCCTACGCTTTGAATAAAAGCAAGTATCTTTTGGACTTTGAGCATGACCGACTCACTGATATTTTAAAAACCTACGAAACCAAAGATATACGAAATGTCTTGCTTCTTAACATGGCCTTAAAAACAGGGGCAAGAGCCACAGAGCTGTTAAACATTAGAAGGTCAGATGTCGACTTGAATTCGAAGTCTGTATTTATAACAGGTATCAAAGGTAGTAATGACAGGGAGATACCTCTGGACGCCAAGTTTTTTTTAGGTCTGCAAAATTACTTAAGCTTTCAGTCACTGGGCCCACCAGAGAAAGACTTGATTTTCGGAATTTCATATCCCCGCTTGGTTCAAATCTGGCTTAATTATCGTCCCGTCCAGAAGCCATTTCATTCACTTAGACATACATTTGCCATTAGACTTTATAAAAAAACTAGAGATATCCGGTTGTTACAGTTTGCACTAGGTCACCGAAACATCGCAAACACTATGATCTATGCAGACTATGTTTACTCTCAAGAGGAACTTCGAAAATTGATACTATAAAGACAGTGGAAAAAGCTTTGGAGAGCGGCCATTGGCAATGGTGTAAGTTTGAGTCTTTGAACATACAATTTTACTGTCTAAGAAGTTAAATTTTTTAGTAAAAACTTTCAGAGACTGTAAGCTAAGCTTTTCATATGATTTAAATTAAGATACATACTTAAATATGTCCTATATCAACTTTATACATCTAAGCGAAGTTTCTGATAAAAAAAACTATGATTTTAAATCTTTTGATGCCATCGGTGGCACTTCTGTTGATTTTGGGATTAAAAGATTTGAACTGAGCCTTACTATTCAGGACGCCGGGGACGGTTATTATGTGAAGGGTGCGCTTAGTTATCTCAGAGAACTCCCCTGTACCTTGTGTAATTTATGTGCAGATTTGAATCAAGCTGTGGCGATAGACGAGTTTATTCGTATTGACCCAAGCTTCGATGCTGACTCTGAACGAGTTGCTAAAAGCGATGAGTCTGACTCATTAGTTCTGAAAACGCCCGTTTGGGATATTTTAGCTTATATCCAAGAGACCATCAGTCTAGAGGAACCTACTCAGTTTTATCCAAACGGCCAAGATTGTAAGTCGATCTGTCCCAACTACTTGGACTTGGTCAAAAAGGGAATCTTGGTTGATTCTGTTGAATCAAAAAAGAACCCAGCTTTTGAAACTCTAAAAAATTTTCAGTTCAAGGGTTGATTTTTAATCGAAAGACTGTGAAAACAGTGACTTCGGTTTTAGACATTTAATGTAGGGTCTAGACCTTGGTTTTTTCGGAGGAAGTAAGTTATGGCAATGCCTAAAAGTAAAATTTCTCGTTCAAGAAGAGGTATGAGGCGCTCCCATGATGCCCTGAAGGCCCCACACGTTAACAAATGTAAAAATTGTGGAGCTCATCATAAGCCCCACCATATATGCTTGTCCTGTGGCTACTATAATGGCAAAGAAGTTGTTGCGGCAGAATTGTAAATTTACCCTTTAAGATATTGTAAGGGGGCCGAGTGTTCAAATCTCAAATTAAAGGTATAGGCTCTTACCTACCTGAAAAATTACTTACTAATAAAGACCTAGAGTCCATAGTCGATACAAATGACGAATGGATCTTCGCACGTACTGGCATTTCAGAACGTCATGTAGCTGCAGAGAATCAAGCAACAAGTGACTTGGGATTAAATGCAGCAAGACAAGCTATTAAAGAAGCAGACATAGGTGTGCAAGATATTGATTTTATCTTTTTTGCAACAACCTCGCCTGATCAGATGATGCCCAGCACAGCTTGTATTCTGCAAGAAAAATTAGGTGCAAAAAACTGCGGCGCCTTGGATATAACTGCGGCTTGTTCAGGATTTTTATATGCTCTTTCAATATCAGACCAAATGATTCGAACTGGGGCTTACAAGAATATTTTGATAATTGGAGCTGAAGTTTTAAGTCGCTTCGTAGATTATAGTGATCGCGGTACATGTATTTTATTTGGTGACGGCGCCGGAGCAGCGGTAATATCCCGGGCGGAAGATGGCTCAAAATCTGAAATTCTTGGTCATAAATTGGCTGCTGACGGTAGCTTGGGCGACTTGCTCTCTTTACCTGCCGGAGGTTCAAAGATCCCCGCATCTGAGACGACTGTAAAGGAAAAACTTCACTTTATTAAAATGAATGGGCGAGAAATTTTTAAGAGTGCTGTCCGAACTATGTCTCAGTGTTCGAAAGATGTCTTAGAGTCCACGAATACCAACCCGAAGGACATTGACTGGCTGGTCCCTCATCAAGCCAACACTCGAATCATAGAGGCTGTGGCGAAGCAGTTTGATATTGATATGGAAAAAGTCATTTTAGATATCGAAAAAATGGGAAACACATCTGCAGCTACTATTCCATGCGCCATGACTACTGCTATTGGCCTGAACAAAATCAAACGTGGTGACCTAGTTATGCTAACTGCATTCGGCGGCGGCTTGACTAGCGCAAGCGTGCTCTTGAGGTATTGAGATTATGTCAGAAGCTTTTAGTTCTCGAATTGGTTTTATACACCCGGGTCAGGGCAGCCAGTCTGTAGGTATGGGCAAATTTTTGTTCGATAATTTCCCTGAAGCTAAACTTTTATTTGAAGAAGCCTCTGACGCAATTTCTGTGAATTTAAAAAAAATATGTTTTGATGGTCCAGAATCTGAGTTGATGAAAACTGAAAATACTCAGCCGGCAATTGTGACAGTTTCGATTGCAACAATTCAGGTTCTGAAAAACGAATTTGGTGTGAGTCCATTAGCAACAGCTGGTCATTCTGTTGGCGAATATGCCGCAGCTTATTCTGCGGGATGTATGACAGCAGCGGACGCTATTAGAGCCGTGAAATTTCGTGGACTTTTCATGCAGCAGTCCGTGCCAGAAGGTGTAGGCGCTATGGCCGCATTTATGGGACCTGATCCGAAGGAAGTTGTTGCGATCTGTAAATGGGTTACTGAGACATCTAATCTTGGTATTTTAGAGCCAGCGAACTACAATGCCCCTGGGCAGATTGTTATAAGCGGTCATGCTTCAGCCTTACAGTGGTTAGAAGAAAATCTTGTCGACTACCGCTGGTCTTCATTAGATGAAAAACCAAAGAGAGTTAAGTTGATTCCGCTTAAGGTCTCTGCGCCATTTCACTGTTCTTTAATGATGCCTGCTCAAGAGAAAATGAAAGATCTTCTTGCTGATATGGTAATTTCTGCACCAAAAATTCCTTTTATTCAAAATGTTAGCGCCGATGCAACCACGACAAGTGAGGATGTTGTGAATTTGTTGGTAGAGCAAATGAGCTCTTCGGTCCGCTGGATAGAGTGCACCGAGAAATTTAAAAACTTTGGTATCAATGAACTTGTTGAAGTTGGTTCAGGTCAGGTTTTAAAGGGCCTTACAAAAAAGATTTGGGCAGACCTACCCTCTTTTAAAAATACTAACAGTTTAGAAGACTTGAAATTATTCGTTAGTTAAGCCGAAAGTTGCTGCAAGCGAAGGCGCGGCCACATGCTTTAGCTTAACGTTTTAGCTTAACGTTATTAACTCAACGAATTTAGCTTATTTGGGAGTCATTTAAAATATGGATTTAAAGGAAAAAAACATTTTCATAACTGGCTCTAGCCGTGGCATCGGAGCAGGAATTGCATCTAAATTGGCTACCCTTGGGGCTCGAGTGACAATAACTTACGGAAAGTCCAAAGAGCAGGCTCAAAAAGTATTTGAAGGACTACCAGGTGATGGTCACTTGATACTTCAGATGGATATTAACGATGAAGACTCAGTAAAAGGTGCTGTAGAATTATGTCTTCAAAGTTGGAATTCCAAAATTGATGGACTTGTAAATAACGCAGGAATAACTAGAGATCAGCTTTTGCTGCGGATGAAAAAAGAAGACTTTGACGATGTATATGCAACTAATCTCAGAGGATCATTTTTCACAACAAAGTTATTATTAAAACCCATGATTAAGAGCCGTAAAGGTTCAATAGTGAATATTTCAAGTGTTGTTGGCTCGATGGGTAATGCCGGACAAGCCAATTATTCTGCGACCAAAGCAGGGCTTGAAGCTTTTACAAGGTCGGTTGCCAAAGAAATAGGATCTAGAGGCATAAGAGTTAATGCAGTTGCTCCAGGCTTTATTCAAACAGAAATGACTGAAAACTTATCCGAAACTCAAATAGAGTCCCTAATTAAAGGGCTTCCACTAGCCAGGCTTGGCACTGTAGATGATGTTGCTGAAAGTGTAGCCTTTTTGTTAAGCGACGCTTCAACGTATATAACTGGACACACCCTTCACGTTAATGGTGGAATGTTCATGAATTAAATTTATATTATAATTTTTAAAATAAAAAAATAGGAGAAATTTAAAGTGTTAGAAACGAAAAACGGAGGAAATATGTCAATGGATCCAAAGATTAAGAAAATAATTGAAGATCAACTTGGTGTCGAGGCTGATAAGGTTACACCTAATGCATCTTTTATTGATGATTTAGGCGCTGACAGCTTGGATATCGTTGAGCTTGTAATGGCTATGGAAGAAGAATTTGATATGGAAATTCCAGATGAAGACGCTGAAAAACTTAAGACTGTTCAAAATGTTATGGACTACATTCAAAGTAAAAAATCTTAAATTTTTAACATACA
>CAWDNU010000004.1:0-986402 GCA_963803705.1 uncultured Pseudobdellovibrionaceae bacterium
TCACGAAACAGCCCCGCCAACAGCAAACCTTGAAACACCCGGCGAAAACTGCAGGCTAGATTATATTCCCGGCTCTGCGCGCTCTGGTAAATTTAAATCAGTGTTAAATAATAGTTTTGGATTTGGTGGAACGAACTGCAGCTTAATATTTTCTAAAATTTAGGAATTAGTTATGATAAACAAAATTGTTGTTGCTTCAGACCACGCAGGTTATGAGCTTAAAGAAAAACTTATCCTAAGGCTTAACGTAGACTTCAAAAGCTTAGAATCACCGGGGTTTGAAACCATAGACCTTGGAACAAATTCTTTAGAAAAAGTGGATTACCCGGATTATGCCAAAAGTGTATGCGAAAAGATTATTAGTTCAAAAGATCCTAAATCATTAGGTTTATTAATCTGCGGCTCGGGACAAGGTATGGTCATGGCTGCGAACAAATTTAAGAATATAAGAGCAGCGCTTTGTTGGAGCCCAAGTGTTGCAAGACTAGCTAGACAGCACAATAATGCTAATATACTTTGTCTTAGCTCCAGAGAGATTGATGACGAATTAAATTACAAAATTCTAAAGGCTTTTTTGACCTCTACCTTTGAAGGCGGACGTCACCAACTTAGAATTGATAAGATTTAACGCCCTATGAAATACCCTGCGTTTATCGCATGCCTATGTTAATTTGCTTTTGATTTATTTATATGGATTTTAATTTTATATTTCTCTATAGGCTAAAAACGAGTTCTGTGGCGTGAAGAGTTGCTAAAAAATGTTTAATCGAAACACACTTCAAGCGAAACTCAACTCACAAAACTTTATTACTAATTTAGGCCGTTGCAACTCAAATGCCACTGCTTGTTTGAGCTTTTTAGCCTATAGAGAAATATAAAATTAAAATCCATATAAATAAATCAAAATCAAATTAACATAGGCATAAATAAATCAAAATCAAATTAACATAGGCATAAATAAATCAAAATCAAATTAACATAGGCATGCGATAAACTAACAATTTCAGGTGGTGTTAAAAATGAGAAGTGAAATGAATGAACTTAAGTCCTCAGATCCAGAAATTTCAGGTTTTATAAAACAAGAGTTTTTGCGCCAACAAGATGGCCTAGAGATGATAGCCTCGGAAAACTACACTTCAAAAGCCGTAATGGAAGCCCAAGGTTCCATACTCACTAATAAATACGCAGAGGGCTACCCTAAAAAAAGATATTATGGTGGATGTGAGTTCGTCGATGAAATAGAGCAGTTAGCCATCGACAGAGCTTGTGAGCTTTTTAAATGTGATCATGCTAACGTGCAGCCTCATGCGGGTTCACAAGCTAACATGGCTGTTTTCATGGCCGCACTTAAGCCAGGCGATACCATGATGGGTATGGATTTGTCCCAGGGTGGACACCTGACTCATGGCTCGCCTGTTAACTTTTCTGGGCAGCTTTACGATATTGCAAGTTATGGAATCGACGAAAAAACTCATCTTTTAGATTATGACAAAGTGAAAGATTTGGCTAAAAAATCAAAGCCTAAACTGATTATTGCAGGCTATAGTGCATATCCAAGATTTTTAGATTTCAAAATTTTTAAAGATATTGCAGATTCGGTGGGCGCCAAATTTCACGTGGACATGGCTCATTTCGCAGGGCTTGTAGCATCGGGGCATCACCCTACCCCTGTTGGCTACGCCGATTTTATAACCTCAACGACCCACAAGACATTACGTGGACCTCGGGGTGGGATTATTCTGTGTAGCAAGGAGAATGCGAAGCTTGTAAACTCTAAAATTTTCCCTGGAATTCAAGGAGGCCCTCTAGAACATATTATTGCCGCTAAGGCTGTAGCTTTTAAGGAAGCACTTAATCCAGATTTTAAAGTGTATATCGAAAATGTAATACTAAACGCAAAGACTTTAGCTTCTGAGCTTATTCAAAAAGGTTATAATGTTGTAAGCGGTGGCACAGACAACCATTTATTATTGATCGATCTCAGAAATAAAAATGTAAATGGTAAAGAAGCTGAAAGAGCGCTAGATTTGGCTGGAATTACAGTCAATAAAAACACTGTACCTAATGAGACCGAGAGCCCGTTTGTGACCAGCGGTATCCGAGTTGGGACCCCGGCCTTAACAACTAGAGGAATGGGAACAGATGAAATGGTCCAGATTGCGAAATGGATGGACCAAGTGCTTACTGACTTCAAAAATATAGATTTGCTAAAAAAAGTGAAAGAGGAAGTACATGCTTTTACCAAAGATTTTCCTATATATGATTAGTTGTAAGAATTACTGATGGCAAATGAAAGTTTGTACTTTAAACGGTGATCAAACTTACTTTTTTAGCCAACCATCAAAGTTAATTTCAAAAGGATTTTTTAGTGGTTTTTGCTCAGTGGTTCCATATATCAATTTAGCCTGGTCGGTTTTACAGTAGGTTCCCAAGGCCTTATCCCAAATATTCAGAACTCCGCCCATATTTTTGTCTATGTGGGACTTATAACAGCTATGGTGGATTCGATGATCGTTTGGACTTACAAAAATCTTATTTAAATGGCCCATGCCGATGTCCCTGTCTATATGAAGTAAGTGATTATAAATAAGAACTAAGTATATATTGGAAAGCACTATTTCTGGACTAAATCCAATGATAACAGCCGGTGCATAGAAGATAGGATTTATTAAAAAAGCGAACCAAGACATTCTGTAAGCTGTGCTTAAGTTTAAAAAAAGAGAACTATGATGGACCTGGTGTATTTTCCAAAAAAAACTAAATTTATGTCCGACGTAGTGTTTTACATAATACAAAAAATCGGTGATTAAAAAGCAAGCTAAAAATTTGAGTAGGAAAGGTAAAGCGAAGTTATCAACAACATCAGTTTGAGCCCAATTAAAAACATACAGTAAAAGATTAAGACCTATAAAATACTGAATACCGATAATTACCAAGTTACCAATTAGCATTTGGTAATTAAGTAGAAAGTCATCTAAACTTTGATCAGATCTTTTTAGAATCATTTCTAAGCAGGTAAATAAAAATACAAGCCCTAGTCCTATATAGCTGTAAATTAGCATACTATAAGCTTACTGTTTTTTTGAAGATTTTGTAATTACAAAAGATACCAAAATTTGAAATATAAAATTATTATGTTCCATATAAACCGCTTAAAAATTTAAAATTGTAGCTTAATGCAAGTTACAATTACGGTTTGTGTCGTGAGAAATATTATTAAAATCAAGGGGGCCTGTTGAAAAAGCATCATCTTCGTTGTTGCCTTCGCTTAAATCTCATTCGACGTAGATAAACTACGACTCATTCGATTTTAAGCTTGGACGCCTAGAATCTAATACTTTTTCAACAGGCCCAAGGGATAAATATTCACCTAATAATTAATGTTAATTAATTAAGATATTTTGAAGTTTTTCCATGTCCCCATCTACTGGGTTACCCAACCAAACAGAGAAAACGTCTTTCAAAAAGCCTTTAGGTCCTTGAATTTTCTTTTTAAGCGAGCTCATCACCAGGAAAAGTTGATCTTGATTTTTTCCTTCATGACCTATCAAGTACACAATCTGATTTTTTTTAATCTTATTAGCAGAGATCAAACTTAGGAATTCAACTTGAGCTTTAGTGGTAGGGTCAACACTGTTTTTTTCGTAAGAAACAACCATGGCCTCTTTTAGCTTTTTTCCACTAAAGCTTCTCATCGGGGTTATTTTAATGGCTTTGCTTTTTAAAGCTAAAATCTTGGATGCGTTCTTTACAGTTACAAATTCTGGATCGACATAAAGTTTTGCTTTATAAACATTTATATTAAATAATGCCACTCTCTTATGCCTAATGCCTTCTGTTTTCCCACTTAAAGACAGGTTTGTTTCACTATCTGTTGTCAAAGTCAGAGAAGTGCCAGAATCATTTATTTCCATTGCATTCGAAAAGCTGAAGGTTAGAAATATCAAAGGTATGCTGAGTAAAGTTGATCTAGTAATTGACGAAATCATAGTAAACTCCTAAAAAATAATTTAACATTAGTCTGTTATGTTGCTGCTCAGAAAACAACTTCTTTTTATACATATTCTGTTTTTAACAAACTGTATTCAAACATCTGAAACTTCTTATAATGAACCTGCTTTTAAATCGATGACGGCTTGGTCAGCCCCGGTAAATGCTAACGTTACTTTGACCCAAAGATTTAGACCCCCTAAAAACCCCAGACACAAAGGTATAGACCTAGCGGGTAAAAGAAATCAGTCCATATTTGCAGTAAATAACGGAGTTGTGACATACAGGGGTCAAAAATTTAGAGGCTACGGAAAAATGGTACTGATTGAGCATGGCGACGGCTGGTCTACCCTGTATTCTCATTTAAGCAAATATAATGTCAGGGATGGACAAAGGGTAACTACAGGCCAAACTATAGGGTTTATGGGGCGCAGTGGACGCGCATCAGGAGTTCACCTGCACTTTGAAATTTACAAAAACAAGATACCTTTAGATCCACTTAAAGTTATTAATATGAGATACAAAACTAGACGTTAGTGGTGGTTAGACTGTTTTTCGCTAGTAGCAAATCAGCCAACTAAAATTATGTGGTTATCTTTAGTGTTTACTTTCATAAGATCGCTACGACGTAGTCCTAAGTTTACAAAGTCTATCTGAGATTCCATTTTTTCTAAAATCTTCATCTGATTATAAATTTTATTTACTTCTTTACGTACAAAATTTAAAATTTGTCTTTTGTATTTTGGCTTCAGTGATAGAAATTTTACACTAAAAGTCTCGCTTTCATTTTGACCATTAACGATACTTAGTTTATCTGTTCTTAAAATTTCTGCAGATGCGTTAAAAGATTTTAGCTTCAGTTTTGCCTGAAATGGGAAGTGTATTTTGACTTTATCTTTCGTTTTCAATTTTCCAAAAGGTAACTCAATTCTACAACCACCGGCACTTAACTGCTTACACTTACCTTGGATGATCTCGCCGTCATTAATAATAACAACTGGTGAACTTTCCAATTCAATACGCACATGTGACCTAATTCTTTGATAGTCGCTTCTAGGACTGTAGGTTGATAAGAAAGCGTCGACTTTTTTAGAGGAAAAACAACCCAATTCGGTCATTTTGACCCACTGATCGTGCTCGTTTGTTCTAACAAACTGATGTCTTGTCAGACTTTTGTTTTGAAGCATTAAACATAGTTCTGGATAACTGTACGGACCCAGCCACCTTTGCCCGCATCTTAGGTGCCAAATTTGACTAAGTAGTTTAATTTCATCAGATGTAAGGTATATTTGCATAGACATTATTCCCGCTAATAGACTTTTATCGGCTTTTAAGCGGCCCCACTTAAGCCAATTTCATTTTGAGACGCCTTATTTAGCTGAGGTCTAATTTCGCCCGGTGTCTTTATCTATTTTAGTTGTTTTTACCGGCTAATTTAGTAGCCTAAGCAAAATTTTGGACTTTTCCAAGAATTTGTAAATGTCTTTCCGAGGGGGAATCTCATGACATTTTTACTTCAATTTATTACTTCTGCTCTATTTATCAGTATTCTAACTGGCACACAGGCCGAAGCACAGATAGTTCCTAAAGCAGCCTCACAGACTAGCTTAGATTGGGACGCCGTTAACTCTTCATTTGTTACTATAGTAGATGAACACACCATGACTTACGACTTTCTAGAAAGTGGTCTAGTCCTTGTAGATAAATCGAAGTCTAACTTGTCTGAAGGAAACTTTAATGTTGGGTTTAACTTTGAATCTACAGACTTAGATTTACTAAGCTCAATGACTCCCCAAAAAATGTCCCTGGTTGGCTCAATTGGTATAAGAACAACCGCTGACACTGGCTCATTTAAGAGAGTAGATTTCGATGTGTCGATTGAACTTCAAAGTGACGTTTTACTAGTTCTTAATCATGTTAATCAGCTTTTTTCTGAATGTCCTGCTCAAGACCTCACGGACCTCTTTGAAGTCGAATTGTGTAAATATATTGAAGGTGTAGAGAACGCAACCGAAGTTGTCGAGTTAAAAAGTGCTCTTGAATCTTTAAAAAACGCCCTAGTATTATTACTGCCTGCTGGGCCGCCGACTAACACTATCGAAGACCAGCTTTTTCTTATCATAAGACAGTTGAACGTGGTTCAGCAGGCCAATTCAGTGTTGGTGTCCACTGTAGCTAACGGTATTGATCTTTTTGGTATGGAGTTAAGTGGTGACGTAAGGCTAAATTTTACTGACACAGGAATTAAATTGCAGGTCATAGGTGCAACCCTATTATCCAGTTCCGATTATGATCTTTATCTAAATGAGCTTGAAAAATCTTTATTAGGTATTCAACAGAAAGATGCTAATACTTTCGACATTCTGTACAGTTACACGTTTGGTGTTTTTGATCTTCTAGAAGGGATTTTTCTGTAAATGTATTGTTTTCCTTAAAGAGTTTATATAAGTTAGAATCATATTTGAAATATTGCGGGGTTAGCTCAGTTGGTAGAGCACCAGCTCGACATGTTGGTGGTCAGAGGTTCGAGTCCTCTACTCCGCACCATTTAAGTGCATAAAATTAAGATCTGGATGAACACACCGCCTTCACTAAAATTTTTAAGATCTAACGTAATATATTTATCTTCCTGTACATAAAGGTCACTGTCACAACACCATTTGCTCTTACTTTTCGACTTAAGAAGACATCACACGGTAACTCAAATAGAGGTGATCTTTTTATTAAAGTTAGAAAACCAAGTCTCGAAAAATTCACAAGTAGTAGTTGAAACCCCTTCATTTTGCAAAGAAGTAACGTTCATTTCTTTTTGACCGCAAATATCAAACTTTTTAAACTTTGCTAGATCATTTTTTATATTCAAAGAAATACCATGGCTAACCCAACCTTTACTATAATTTAGACCAACGGAGGCTATCTTTTTGTTATTAAAATAAACTCCTACCTGTTTACAACTATCAGTCTGAGACTTTAAACCGTAAGTATCAAAGCAAGTCTGGGACACATCAAGCAAAAGTTTTACATAATCTTTCAATGATAATTTTAAAAATTTTATATTTAGAATCGGATAAATCACCAACTGCCCAGGGTTATGCAGAGTCAATTTTCCGCCCCTTGAAGTTTTGTGAATATTCTGGAAGTCCTTTAACCAATAATCAAGATCAGTATTCCACAGGGATCTACCAGCGCTTAGAACTTCAAAATGTTCACAACCGATAACAGTTGCCTGATGATGATTTAGTTCTTGCAGCGCTCTAGTTTGTAACTCACAACCTTTTTCTATAGTTAACAGATTAACCCAATTAGAAGTCACTAAATAACTGTGTTCATGATACTCGGCAGGCTTGTCGGTTGAAGCGCTAAAAAAACTATTTGAAAGATCATCTAACAAGCTATTCAATTATCAAATCCTTACCAATCACCGGTTTAAAAGTTATGACCTTATCATTAAGGATACAGTCGTAAGGACCGTTAATATAATCTAAATCTTTAAGTTGTGAGAAAGGGTTTTTGGCTACCTTCAAGCGAAAAGTGTACTTCTTGTTCTCGAAAAATATCAACGAGATCTTAGAAGAATCTACTTTTAAAGATTCAGTTATTTTTTCTTTAATTAAGTTGAGCTCGTCTATGTTAAGCTCATTTTTAAAAACAATTAAATAACTATTTTTAGATACATCTGTCATTTCTAGATTTTCATCTTCATGCTTATTTACATTAATACTTGAAGCGTAAGGTCTAAAGTTGTCAGCTAGCGACTGTGAAGCCGTGCTTGGTATAAAAACAAATTTCATCTGCCCATCTTCGATTTTATAGAAACTGACGCCGCTAAGCTCGAAGTCTTGTTTGTCATTAGAATTTAAAATAAGATTTCCGAACATCACGTAATGATCATTAAATTTCGATATATCATTTTTGGTGACTGGTTTAAATACATATTTCAAGTCATAGCTTTCTAGAACAAAGTCTTGCTGCATTTTTTTAAGAATCATCTTAAAAGTTTTGGAAATTTTAGGCCTCTTGCTTGTCCACCAATCATATGACTTTAGAGAATTTTTTTCAGTCAAACGTATTCTAGGAATAATCAAGATTTCTTTTAAACTTTTAGGCTCTTTCTCTTCTTCGCTCTCAAAGGAGTTTTGGTTCTTTTCACTTATTTGATCTGGATCTAAGTTCATCTGAGAGGCTTTGCAATTTAGACAAAAAAGACAAAGAAAGACGACGGCTGAAGCAGGTAACACTAGCTGAAAAATTAAAGCTTCTATTCCAAAATTATTTCTTAATTTAAGTTCCAAGTTCGAAGCTCATGTCGTTTATATCCATTAACCCACCAACTTTTTGTATAAATTCAAGCTCGGGTAATATTTTGCTATCACCAGCTTTGATAATATAGTTTTTGTCCAAAGTCTCTGAAATTATTTGGAAATAAACTTGGGTGGGTCCTGGGTATTGGCTGAATAAATTCTGAAAATCTTTGATTTTATTTATTAGGTCGGACTCGGGCAATTTAAACATGATTTTAGTTTTTCTGGAAAGCTCTTTATGAATTGGTCTGACATCTGATACAAACATTTTTTTCTGGTTCTCTTCGACCTCCAGGTTTCCGGTAAAAATCATTGGCACGTCAATATCAAGCTGATTTTTATACCTATCGAAAGCATCTGGAAATACGATAGCTTCAAATGATTCAAATTGATTTTCGATCTGAAGAAAGGCCATACGTGTACCTTTTTTAGTAATAATCTCGCGCTTAGAGCTTATCAGTCCGGGCCACTCAACAAATTCTTTTTTTGTCTTTTCATCTGTGAAGGTCTTTACTTCAAATAAGTAATTAACGCCGTCTAACGGGTGGCCGCTCAGATAAAAACCTAGAACTTCTTTTTCATTCTGCAAAGTTAGTTTTGTAGGATATGGATCTAGTCTGGGAATTTCTATGGGCTGATCTAACTCTTTGTTTTCGGCAAACAAGTTGAACTGGCCGACTTCTTTGTCTTTTCTTTCGCGCTCTTGTGATTCTATAAATATCGTATATCCCTCTAAAATTTCTCTTCTATTAAAGCCGAACTCATCAAATGCACCGGCCTTGGCCAAACTTTCAATAGTTTTTTTGTTAACTCTTCTTAAGTCAATTTTTGAAAAAAATTGTTCAAGACTTATAAACTTTTGATCGGGCAACTCGGACCTGGCCTCCACTATAGCATCAACAGCAGCGCCACCTACACCTTTTACAGCTCCTAAAGAAAAGATGATATCTTCACTATCCACAGTAAAGTGATAGTTAGACAGATTTACACTTGGCGGCTTTATCTTAATACCCTTCTTGAAAGCGTCCTTAGAGTATTTGACCACATTGTCAGTATTGCTCATTTCAGTGCTAAGTAGCGCAGATAAAAATTCAACTGGGTAATAGTGTTTTAGCCAAGCGGTTTGTGCGGAAATAACACAGTAAGCCGCCGCATGAGATTTATTAAAGCCGTACTTAGCAAATTCAGCCATAAGTTCAAAAAGCTGATTAGCTTTTTTGACATCATGATTGTTGTCATTTGCTCCTTTCAAGAACCTCTCTTTTTGCATTTCCATTTCAGATGCAATCTTTTTTCCCATGGCCCGTCTAAGCATATCTGCTTCGCCAAGACTATAATTTGCGATTTTTGCGGCAATCAATTGCACTTGCTCTTGATAGACTATAATTCCGTAAGTTTCTTCTAATACAGATTCAAGTTCAGGAAAAAGGTACTTAACTTTAACGTCACCTTGCTTACGCTTTAAATACTCTGGAATCATCTCCATTGGACCTGGACGGTACAAGGCTGTGATCGCAACCAAATCCTCGAAGCGACTGGGCTTAGCCTTAGTGATTAAACTTGTGATTCCACCGCCCTCGAACTGAAAAACACCAGCGGTGTCCCCTTTTTGCATGAGCTCGTAAATGCCAGGATCACTCATAGAAATTTGTGTTGGATTAATTTTTTTATTTCTATTTTTTTCAATCAATTTAAAAGTGTTTTGAATATGGGTCAGCGTTTTTAAACCTAAAAAATCGAATTTTATAAGTCCAATCTTTTCGGCGTGTTTCATATCATACTGAACTACGTTTTCATTATCACTGCCTATGTAGAGAGGTGCGTGGTCCACAATCTTTCCGTCGGCAATAATAACACCAGCAGCATGAATCCCAGCGTGTCGGACCAATCCCTCTATTTTTAGGGCCATATCTAGTAATGTTTTGACCTTAGGGTCCTGTTCGAAAAGTTCTTGAAATCTGGGTTCGGACTCTAAGGCCTCGGATATTGTGATTCCTAACTTTTCTGGGACGAGTTTACATATATGATTAACTTCAGTGAAGGAAAACCCTAGTACTCGTCCCACGTCTCTGATTGCAGCTCTAGTTTGTAATTTACCGTAGGTTATAATTTGAGACACACTTTCAGGGCTATACTTTTCAGTTACGTATCGGATAACTTCTGGTCTTCGCTCTTGACAGAAATCAATATCAAAATCAGGCATGCTAATACGTTCAGGGTTCAAAAATCGTTCAAAAATCAGATTATTTTTTATTGGGTCTAGATCCGTTATCTGCAAACTGTAGGCAACTAAGGATCCAGCACCTGAACCCCGCCCGGGTCCAACTGGTATATCATTGTCTTTTGACCAACCTATAAAGTCTTGGACTATTAAAAAATAGCCGTTAAATCCCATTTGATCGATAACCTTGAGCTCAAAATTAAGCCGCTCAAAATATTTTGAGCGCTCATCATCTTGGAATTCACCTCGAGCTTTTAGCTCTATAAAGCGTTCTTCCAGTCCCACGGAGGTCACATGGGCAAGCTCTTCACCTTCGGTGCGCCCCTCAGTGGTTGAAAAAGAAGGTAGGTGATAAATAGGCTGACCCTTATCGCTTACAGTTTTTATTTCAAGCTGACACCGATTAGCAATCTCTAAGGTATTTAGTACGAGCTCAGAGGTGTGCTTGAAAAGATCATTCATCTGATCTGAAGACTTAAAGTAGAATTGATCTGAGCCTAGTTTCTTCCTGGATTCATCTTGCAGAGTTTTATTAGTACCTATACAAACTAAAATCTCTTGGGCTATTTGGTCTTCTGGATTTAGATAGTAAGTGTTATTAGAGCCAACAAGTGGCAGCGATAGTTCTTTGCTAAAAAGTTTAAGGTTTTTATGAAACTCAGTTTCGTAGCTTAGCCCATGGGTATTCCACTCTAAATAAAGCTGGTCGCTAAAGATCTTTTTAAGCTCGCTTAAGCTATCTAAAACAAGTTCTGTTTTCTGTGATTTTGAAAGCTGAGGCAACCAACCATCATAGCCTCCTGTAAGTACAACTAAATCTTTGCACCAAGTTTTTAGCTCTGAAAAATCCAAGTACGGTATCGGAGCATTTAGTCGCCTTTGATTTTTGTAAGCTTGAGTCGAAATTTGACACAGCTTTTGATAACCTTGGTAATTCTGAGCTAAGAAAACCAATTTGCCGAAATTTTGAAGGTCCACATTAGTTTCAGCTGCCTTAAATGAAACTTGGATTTCTAAGCCTAAAATGGGGTTAATATCTTTCTTCAAACATGCAAAGTAGAACTCTGTCGCGCCGAACATATTTGAGTTATCGGTCAAAGCTAAGGCCGGCATATTTAACGACGCGGCTTTAGAAATTAAACCTGCAGTTTCACTAGAAGCCTCTAACAATGAATAGTGGCTGTGATTATGCAGGTGAACGAAACTCATACCTTCAATATACAGCTTTTGAGTCTTGTCAGGTATGGGACAAGGCCATGGTAAAGGTGCGTCAATATAGCTCTCGTAATTTAGTTTGTATTATAAGGTATTTATCTAAACTTTATTCGATGGTCTTCAAAAGTAAGCTCGGATTGTAGTGTTCAGCGGCAGCTGAATGCTACAAACGTATGATCGAAATTTTTGAAGACCATCGAATAAAGTTTAGATAAATACCTTATAATACAAACTAAATTACGATTTTCTATGGCTAAATTTTACAGCGAGCAAACTTAGAGCGCTCTGAAAACTAGTTACAGTTTTCGCCAGCGCTAGATAAATGCTTGGATAAAACACCACAGTCATAAGGCCGGAAAGAAGAATTCCCCATGCCATGGAAAAGGCCAGTGGCCTGGTGAAACCAGAGTCCCCACCTATAGCGTAAGCCATTGGAAATAGTCCACCTAGGGTTGTCATTGATGTCAAAAAAATTGCTCTTAAACGACTAGCTGCGCCCGTTTTCACACTTTTAATTAAATCTAAATTTGAATTCAAAACTTTTAAGTTGATCTGATCGGACATTATTAATGTTCCATTGACCGAGACCCCAATTGCTCCGATCAATCCGATCATTGAAAAAACGCCTAAAGGCATATCGTGCAATTTGTGCATCAGCATAACCCCCGCTGTGGCAAAAGGTATAGGTAAACTTACAATTAAAGGCTGGGCGATGGAGTTCAAAGTTATAGCTAATACAAAAAATATTCCTAAGATACACGCAACTAGTGCTTTTAGTACCCAAGATTTATTTTCGGCCTCTTCGACTGTTTCTCCGCTAGTTTTTATAATGTACTCAGGAAATTCAGGCTCTAACTGGTCGACAAAAGCCTTTGCTTGCTTGACTATTTGACCACGCATTTTTTCATCTTTTATTTTAAATCTAGCACTTTCAACTTTATATCCATTTAAGTGTCTTATACTTTTAGGGGACCGCAATAGACTCCAGGTTCCAAGCTCGTCGACAGCGATTAATCTTTGGTTATTTGTCAGTACAGTCACTTTGGAAGGGTCAAAACCATTTGTGGTGATTTCAGAATTATTAATTGTCAAATTAACAGCAAAAGGCTTTCCGTCAATTCGAACCTCTTTAACCCAGTTCTCATCCACCTTTCCCAAAATAGCCATCTGAACTAAGTTTTTATCGACTCCATATCTAGACATTTTTTCAAAATCCGGCTTAAAAACCCATCTTTTTACTTTGTTGTTGAAACCTAAATCTAATTTTCCAATGCCGCTTATGCGGCTTGGTAAATCTTTAAGTGAAGTCATCAAGTCTAAATTAGACTTGGTTGTTTTAGTGTAAAAATTGAAAGTTAAATACTTATTTTTATCTACATCTTCGCTAGCCCAAGTCTTACTCGCAGAAAGAAGTTTAAAATTCTTTTTCTCATCTTCAATAACTTCTTTCACTCTTGCTAAATAACGATCTTTAATTTGCTCTGGCTGTGAAATGCTCTCTTTGACGCGAGCAATAATACGAAAAACTTTTTCACTAATGATTGTTTCTCGATCTCGCCAAACTGAACCGATACTAAGATCTATTGTTTCGAAGTCATTACTAGTATCAAGCTCTCTTAATTTCTTATACAAAACCTGCAGTTGCTCTAAAGTATCCATTTTTGATGCAGAGGAATAAACCTCGCCTTCAATCTTTACAATCTCGTCAGATATATTTAAATCAAAATCCTTTTCAAGATCCCAAGAGTAATAAAACATAAAACTTGTTAATCCGACGAAAAAAATACTAACAATATATTTAAAGTTTAGTAGATGCGATAGCAGTTCTTGATATTTTAATTTTACGGTGTCGAACCAGATATTAGCTTTTTTTTGACTGGACTTAAGAACATGGTGGCTTAAGTGGTTTGGTAAAATAAAGAAGGATTCAATTAAACTAAAACTAAGAGCAGTTATTACAACAACTGGAATAGATGAAATCAGGTTTCCAATATCGCTTGGTATTAGTAAAAGCGGTAAAAAAGCTACCACAGTTGTTAAAATAGTTCCGCAAACCGGAAAAAAAAGTTCACGCACAGTCTTTTCTGATGCGGCTTTTGGTTTAAGCCCCTCTTCTAAACATTCATTATATTTTTCGCAAACTATCAGTGCATCGTCCACTAGCATGCCGCAAACCAGAATCAATCCTACAATCGACAAGATATCTATTCCATACCCCATAAGTAGCATAGTGATAAAAGTTGCACCGTAGCTAAATGGAACACCTAAAATGGTGAATGAAGCTGATCTAAAAGATAGAAAAAGAATTAAAAAGAAAAAAACGATGAAAATTCCAATTATCCCGTTTGATTTTAAAGTTTTTAGTTGGCGTTCTATAAAGGATTTTCCACCGATTACAGATTTGACAGTTATACCCAAATTGTTTTTGTTAAGTGATTTTAAAACCTCTTCTACTCTTGCATCCAAATCTATAATGTCACTGTTTAGATCCTTTTGAAGATTTATATAAAAAACTCTTTCATCACCTTCAAAAGACCATTGATCTTGATTAGGATAGTAAAACTTAACTGATGCTATTTGCCCTAAAGTCGTGCGAAAACCAGTAGGGCTTGAAAAAATAGACAGATCTTTTAAGTCCTCAACAAAACTGGTTTCTAAGTTTTGCTCAAATTCAATATAAGTATAGTTGTCACCTCTTCGAATTGTTCCAAGTGGTCTAAATTGTAAAAAGTCATTTATGAGTTGTCTTACATTTGATGAATCAACCTCATAAGATTTCATTTTTTTTTCATTTAGATCAATTTTAACTGCTCTTTTAGGAAATGAGGCGTCTTGAATTTCAGCAATACCACGCACCTGACTAAACTTATTCTTAGCAGCATCTAGCCACAGCTCGTGTTTTTTTTTGTCTAGATCATAGCCTCGAACCAAGATTGAGCTTAAAAAATTAGAAGTTATTTTTCGCTCTTTAACAACAATGTTTCGAATATTTTGTGGTAAAGTCGGCCTTAGTGATTCGACGATTTGCCGGATTTCGTTTGATGCTTGAGCGGTGTTTTTGTAATCCGCTGGAAAACTTAGATTTATGAAAAGAACACCTTGGCTCGCTCTAGAAGATATTTGCTTCACCCCGGGAAAGTTAATTAGCTTTTCTTCTAAGGGAAACGCCACTTCTGTTTCTAAATCAGCGGCTGTTGATTCTGGATAAGTAACTTCGATCGATATTCTATTAAAATTAAGCGGAGGAGCTAAATCTCTGTTCATACTGAATAAAGATACAATGCCCAAGACTAGGACCATAAATGTTATCAAATTAACAAGTTTAGATCTAGAGATAAAAAACAAAACGGCATTCATAGTATCAACTCACCTTGTTCTTTAAAAAACAAGCTGCCTTAAAATCGCCAAAATAAACAGACTGTTCTAAAATGATTTTATAGAAATCAATCAAGGTTTGTATATATTCATTTTTAACTGAGTTCGCCTGATTGCGAAAAGTCAAAAACTCGAAAAAACCAATTCTACCATTTAGAAAACTTCTTTTAGAAAGTGCTTGTAATTTTTTTGCGTTGCTATCTGCCTTCTTCATAGTTTGTAAAACTTTAGCCTGGTTCCGTAGACTTTGATTGAAATTTTCTATAATCGTTTCTTGTTGGCTTACAATATGATCTCTTTGGATTTGCCGTTTAGATATTTCAAAATCTATAGATTTCTTCGAGTTTCGAAGCTGTTCATTTCCGAAGTTCCATTTAACACTTAATCCTACTATTTCAGAGCTATTAGTTGTGTTAAAAGGTAGGGTCTCTTGTGATCTGTGCCCAACGAAAAATGAAATGTCATTATTTTGGTTTATGTCTAGAAAGCTTTTTCTAGCCCTCAAAATTGAAATTTCAAGGTTTATGCGATCTACGATTTCAATTTTCGTAGACTGTTTGGCTAAAATCGAATTAATATCTTCACTCAAGCTCAAACTTTCAAGTTGCCCTACATTCAGCCGGGTTAGTTCGCTAAGTAACAACTGACTAGTTTGGAATTGCTGTTTACTTTTTGCAATCTGGTTGTCCAATTGCGCCCTATCAATACTTAAAGACAAGTAGTCTTGCGAACTGATCGACTTTTTACTTAGCCGCCTCTGTATAAATTCTATGTCTTGAATTGCATCTTTACTAATTAAAAAGTTTTTTTCGTTCAAGAAGGTTTGAAAAAACTGATTAGCTATTTGTTCGCAGCTTGAAATTAGATTTTTTTGATTGAACACTTTTATCTTCTTATCATTAACTATATTTAGAATGTTTTTGGTTTTAGAGCCTAGAAAATCATTATATAAAGACAACAGTAGATTCGCAGAAATTAGCTCTTTAGATAAAAACACATCTACATTTGGCACATTCAGTAACTGTTGAAAATTAACGTTTAGGGATAGACCATAAGGTGTTCTTTGAGTAACCTTCGTATCAAAATTAAATGCGTTATAAGAATTTTCTTCGCCCGTGGCTTCCTCTGCCCGACTCCATAGTCGCTCAAAACTTGCGTCAATGTCCGTCTGCCATGGTGAAACGGAGGGTATGAAGCCTAACCACTCAATATTCGTATCTGCATTCAATTCAATTTTTTTTAGGTCTGTTTGCAAGGATTTAGTTATTGTCTCTTTTAAAGATAGAGTTTTTCCATAAGCAGAGAAGCTAAAAAAAAATATTATGTTACATGGTATGAAAAAAAGCAGGAGGGCTTTTCTAATTACTTTCACATCGCCTCCCCAATTTGCACCAAAATCTTAGTTAGAAAGATTTTCACTTATAAAGTCATTTGTCTACCACCCTGTTTAAAGAAAGCCGCCACGGCAAGCGAAGCTGTACAGCTTTGCATGTGGCCGTGCCAGCGTTATTCCCATTCTATCGTGCCGGGGGGCTTACTGCTAACATCATAGACAACCCTGTTTACACCTTGAACTTCATTTGTAATTCTATTTGAGACTTTAGATAAAAACTCGAAATCAAATGGGTACCAGTGAGCTGTCATACCATCGATTGAAGTGACTGCTCTAAGCGCGATCACCTTGTCGTAGGTTCTGGAATCCCCTTGAACGCCTACCGCTCGAACAGGCAGTAGAACTGCAAAAGCTTGCCATATTTTGTCGTACAATCCAGCTTTTCTTATTTCGTCAATATAGATACTATCTGCTTCCTGAAGAGTAGCCACATCGTCAGGCTTAATTTCACCTAAAATACGAATCCCCAATCCCGGCCCGGGAAAAGGGTGACGGTCTATTAAGTGTGCTGGCATGTCCAGGGCCTTACCAATACGCCTAACTTCGTCTTTAAATAGATCCCTTAGGGGTTCAATCAGCTTCAAATTTAAATCTTTTGGTAATCCCCCAACATTGTGATGAGATTTAATCGTGACGCTTGATCCAGTTGGCGAAACACTTTCAATGACATCGGGATAAAGTGTTCCTTGCGCTAACCAGCTGATATTTTTACCATTGGGGATTTGAGCTTTGAAAACTTTGATGAATGTGTGACCTATAGCAATTCGTTTTTCTTCTGGATCAGACTTACCTTTTAGCGCTGTGTAAAAATCTTTTTCAGCTTTTACGCCTTTTACATTTAAACCCAGACCGTCATAAGACTTTAATACCTCTTCAAATTCATTTTTACGAAGTAGACCTGTATCTACAAAAATACACATTACTTTTTCTGGTCCAAAAACTTTAGTCAAAATAGTTGCTGTTACACTGGAATCTACACCACCAGATAAACCGCAAAGAATAACTTCATCCTCTTTAACTTCAGCTCTATATTTTTTTGATAAACTTTCAAGAATTTCATCGGGCTTCCAAACTTTTGAAATTCTTTTGGCTTTATCTACAAATTTTTGTATCCACATGTCCCCATTTTCTGTATGGGTCACCTCTGGATGAAATTGCAAACAAAGAATATTTTCTGATTCTAAAGCTGCCGGAAAATTATTTTCGCTCAATGCAATTTGGTTTAGTTGCTGGGGTATTTCTGTAATAATGTCCCCATGAGACATCCAAACCTTATAAGTTTCGTTTGAATCTGCCATGTGAATTTCTGACAAGCCATATTCTCTGTGGCTGGAACTTTTAACGCTTCCACCTAGGTTATGGACAATTAACTGCATGCCATAACAAATACCTAATAGTGGTGCCACCTGTAAAAGCTCATTAATATCTCTTTGAAATCCGTTTTTATCTGTGACAGATCTAGGGCCACCGCTTAAAACAATGCCAGCAGGATTTCGTTGCTTGATTGTTTCAGTTCCATAATTGTAAGGGTGAACCTCTGAATAAATACCTTTTTCCCGGAAACGCCTAGCGATCAGTTGCGTGTATTGGGAACCGAAGTCTAAAATTAAAACTCCAGAAGTTATTGGCTCCAACATTAGGCGTCCAACCTGTAGTTAGGCGCCTCTTTCGTTATGGTCACGTTGTGAACATGAGACTCTCGTAACCCTTGTCCAGTGATCTGTACAAACTTAGCTTTTTTCTGAAGCTCATCGATATTGCTAGCACCCAGATAACCCATACCTGACTTAACACCACCAATGAGCTGATGAATAATACCGCTAATGGATCCCTTATAAGGCACTCGCCCCTCAATACCTTCGGGAACTAACTTATCCACTTCATTGACTGCATCTTGAAAATATCTGTCTTTTGATCCTAAGGACATTGCTCCTAAACTTCCCATACCTCGATACACCTTATAAGTACGCCCCTGATATAGTACTGTCTCACCGGGGCTTTCGTCGCAGCCTGCTAACATGTTTCCCAACATCACTGTGTTTGCACCCACCGCAAGGGCTTTGGTCATGTCCCCTGAAAATTTAATTCCTCCGTCAGCAATCACAGATTTACCAAGTTTTTTTGCTACTTTTGAGCAATCAATGACTGCTGAGATCTGAGGAACCCCTACACCCGACACAATGCGAGTAGTGCAAATGCTTCCGGACCCTACCCCAACTTTGACCACGTCAGCTCCGTTATTAAATAAGGCCTCCGCTGCATCAGAGGTTACTATATTACCAGAAACAACAATAATATCTTTGAAGTTTTTTGAAACCCACTTAGTCATTTCAATGACATTTTGGGAATGTCCATGAGCAGTATCAATAGCTAAAACATCAACGCCTGCCTCAACCAAAGCTTGTACACGATCTTTACTTGAAACACCGACACCGGTTGCAGCACCGACCAGTAGCCTTCCGAAAGAGTCTTTGCTAGCCCTTGGATATGTGTGAGCTTTTTCAATATCTTTAATTGTGATTAAGCCCCTTAAAATTCCTTGCTCATCAATTACAGGAAGTTTTTCAATACGATGTTTCTGCAAAATCTTTTTAGCATCTTCTAAAGTAGTACCTTCTTTAGCTGTGACTAAATTTTCTTTAGTCATAATGTCCCCAATCGTTTGTCCTATGTTAGTCTCAAACCGAAGATCGCGATTTGTAAGAATTCCAACAAGTCGTTGCTCTACGGTGATCGGTACTCCACTGATCGAGTAATGTTTCATCAAGTCTAAAGCGTCGCTAACCTTGTGATCTGGGGACAATGTAATTGGATTTCTAATCATCCCACTTTCATATTTTTTCACTTTTTCAACTTCCATGGCCTGTTCTTCGATGCTTAGGTTTTTGTGAATGAAGCCAAGCCCACCAAGCTGTGCCATGACTCGGGCCACTTTACTTTCAGTGACCGTGTCCATCGCTGCTGAAATCACAGGAGTATTTAAAAAAAGGTCTTTGGCAAAAAAAGACTTAGGTTCGATCTCTGTAGGTACGACTTCAGAATGCTGAGGCACGAGTAAAATATCATCAAAGGTGAAAGCTTTTGAGATTTCCATAATTTTGGCTCCTGGTTGGCGTTTCTGGTTTTAAAAAAAATAACTTTTCAGTCAGGCTATCGCACCCTTCACTACGTGAGACTCAGTCAGGCTACCAGCACGCCAAGGAATGCATAAGCTTTGCGGCAAGAAGCCTATACAGCCGCTGCTCGCTGGAACTTTTTCTGTCTAGTTCACTCGCCTTAGCTCGCTGGAACTTTTCTTATTTGTACCAACTACTAACATTCACGTAATGAAGTGCGCTCTTTTCTAAGCTATTCAATTCATTTTCGTTCAACTTGCGAATTGCTTTTGCCGGTCTACCTAAAATTAACATTCCTTCTGAAAAAGTAGAATTTTCGGTGACCAAAGAACCAGCACCCAAAATACTATTTTTTGGAATTACAGCATTGTCCATTACAATCGAGCCCATTCCAATCAACGAGTTTTGCTCAATAGTGCAGCCATGAAGGATAACCTTATGGCCAACTGTCACATTGTCTTTAACAATAGTTTTTGCTTTGTTGTAGCTGCCGTGAATAACTGTTCCATCTTGAATATTAGAGTTTTTACCGATGGTGATCGGCATAACATCACCCCTCAACACAGCTTGAAACCATACCGAAGCGCCCTCATCAAGATGAACATCACCAATAATATCAGCGCTTTTTGCAACAAAAGTGTTTGGGTGTATATGAGGGGACTTTTCGCGGACTTTCATGATTACCTAGAACATATTTTGTAGGCTTTTGCAACAGATCGACTTTAAAAGAACTATTTAAAATGTAACTCATACAAGGAAAAGACGTCTAATTAAATAAAAAAACTGAAGCATCTAAAATTTGCAACTGTCTACATTAAGTATTTCTGTCTAGATTTTAAAAAAGCATTGGTCTTAATATGTCCAGATGGATTTTTCTTTTCAAAAACAGCCACATCTCTAGTTTTTTTTATAAAAGCCTTTGTCGCAGAAAAAATAATTTCTTTTTTAGGACTACATAAAGCTAAGGCTTCAAAAGCCTTCAATGAAAGCTTTTGAACGGATCTAAAAAAGTCTGGATCTTGGCCTAAACTAGATTCTAAAAATGAAAGCTGTGCCTTCGGATCATTCTTAATTTTGCAGCCTTTTATTTCTTTGGACCCGGCGTTTCCACCATTGTCTGGAACTTTTTCAATACAGATTGAAGCAACTTGCTCGTCTCCTTCAACACCGTCGAAAATACATTCGGTTATCTTATAATTTAGCCTTTCGATCAGATCATGAGCAAATTCGTAGGGATTTTTTAACGTTGTTTTAGAGTCTTCTGGTATGAGTCCATATGGTAAAGCGGGGCACCAAACAGGAAACGAAACTACTCCTTTTTGATCTTTAAAAAGGACAAATGAGGTCAGTTCGTCTCCAGATACAGCTAAACCTTGGGGGAATACTCTTACTTTTTTCAAATTTTCAGCATCTTTTTTATACAAGCTCGCCTCTTAATGTTTGCGGAAATGCTTTGTAGACTTTAACATTCACAGTCTTACCAATTAAATCCGAGTTTCCAATAAAATGCATGACTTTATTCCTAGTTGTTCTGCCAGTTAACACTCGTGTGGAGTTATCATATTTTTCCACTAACACTTCAAAAGTTTGTCCTTCGTCTTTATAGCAATTATCAAAGAGCATTTTATTGTGTTTATCGAACAGTCGTTGTAGACGTTCAGATTTTTGAGTTTCAGTTAATTGATCCTGCCATTTTGCAGCTTTTGTAAATGGCCTTGGACTGTACTTAAACGCGTATATGCTATCAAAGTAAACTTCATCCAGCAGTGACAGGGTTTCTTCAAATTGCTTTTCAGATTCACCAGGAAAGCCAACTATAATATCTGTTGAAAATGAAACGCCTGGAACATATTTAAAAATTTTTTTCGCTTTTTCAATATAATGCTCGCGAGTGTAACCGCGATTCATGCGTTCTAAAACTTCAGAGTTTCCAGATTGAACAGGTAGATGGATATAATCACAAATTTTGTCCCTGAAATCAGCATGAATTTCCATCAGTTCTTCTGTGAAGTCTTTGGGATGACTAGTCGTGTACCTAATACGTTTAATATCAGTATTCTGCGCCACACCTTTTAATAGACCCGAAAAATTTACACCACATTCTGAACTGTAAGAATTTACATTTTGCCCAAGCAAAGTAATTTCTTTAACTCCTCTTTGGGTCAAAGTATTTATATCGTTAAGCAAGTCCTGATAGGGCCGGCTTCGCTCACGTCCCCTTGTGAAGGGCACCACACAAAAAGTACAGAAGTTGTCGCACCCTTTCGTTATATTTATAAAGCTAGAGACTCCGGGCGCTCGGTTCAGAGTTTCGATGTGGTAGGGTTTCGAATGCTCAAACTGAGCGGCAAAGTAGCGATCATTGTTCTCATAGACGTTAGAAACTAAACCCGGAAGGCTATCTATTGCATCTGTACCAAAGACAAAATCTAACACTGGTATATCTTTTAACAATTGATCTTTTTCTTGCTGAGCAACACAGCCACCGACGCCAATCCGAAGATTAGGATTTAGTTGTTTAAGCTTTCTGTAGCGGCCCACTTCTGAATGCACTTTGTGAACAGGTTTTTCACGAACACTGCAAGAATTTATTATAATTAGATCTGCATCATCAACTGCGTTAGCAGGAGCAAAATTCATCATCTCTAGGATAGATGCCATTCGTTCAGAATCATTATCGTTCATCTGGCAGCCGTAGGTAGAAATGTGATATTTGAGGTTCTGTTCTAAAGCCAGAGCCCCTAAAGATTTGCTTGAATTGCTATTAACCTCGGTCGCATTTTTGTATTTAACAATCATACTTTTTTTGGCGATGCCTTTTTTAGCTTCAGGTGCGCTTTTAACAGATAAATTGTTCACTAAAATGTCATATAATTAAGACAAGCATTGGGTCAACCTTCATGCTAAACGGACTGCTAAACTAAACTTGTGATAAATGAGCTATTAGTCTAAAACTAGAACTTATGCAGTAGGAACGGCTATTTTTTTTGATCACAACCTATGCATGTAGACCATAAAGTATTACAGAAAAGGAGCCGAACTATGATTGTACCTCGTCTTAAATCCTCTAAAGCATGGACGGACCTACCCGAAGACTTTAAAGCTCAAGTAGTTGGGCTTTTTAAAACTCATTTTAAGAAAGAGTCTCAAGCAGGACGATTTGAGGTCTCTGGCAGAATTTATAAAAATGAAATCGTGCTGAGGTGCTACTATTTACCTTCTGGTAGTATCGGCCCTGTTCAGTTTGATCTTTCAACGGATTATTCTTCTGAAAAAGAAAAAAAGGCTTTGAACACATTTGAAAAGCTTATAGATTGCAGCGCAAGCTTATTTCAATCAACCTTTGAAGACGATGATTTTGGTGTTCCAGCACTTTGGACTGAAATTGATTTTGACGGGGTGATTATTTATGCAAAGTCAGAAGCTATAAACGATCCCTTAGAAGCCGAAGCCAATAAATTGTTGGGCGCAAATTTTTTGAAGGAACAGGCCAAATTATTGAATCAAGAAAGCTTGATTCAACCTGAAGACGGTTTAATAAAGGGAGATTTAGAATCTGACGACATAGAAAAGGTCGCAGATATATTAAATAAAAAGAAAACCCATTAGGGCTATTCGGTGCCCTGCTCTTCAGCTGGGGCGACAGGGTCGGTAACTTCATAATCTTTGGTGCCTAGAAGGTCTTTACGGATAGAAGTTAAATTTCGTTGAACTGTTTCGTAACAGCCTTCTTTTTGACAGCACGTACTTGCTGCTTTAGGAAATCCACCGAAATAGCTTGGATCGTTAAATACGTTTAAATTTAGCTCAGGACAAAATGCTACCGCAAAACCAGTTATATCAAGCTTCGTTACAACCCCAGCGTCACTAATTTGAGCCAAGCAGCTTGAACTCTCTGCAACGCCTGGCTGACCATACTTATAAGTGTAACCGCCCGTTGCTTCTTTAATCAGGTATTTAGCTTCACTTCTTGGGGTCCGAAGCTTGCCGTCTGTAACTACAGCAAATTCGACAACTTTCGATAAGCGATTGTTTTCACATAAAAAATTGTAAGAAGTTAGATTTACCGCCTGTCCTCTCGATCTTACTCTTCTAGCTTGATCAGCCTCATTTCTATAAGCGCGAAGTAAGGATGTTTCTATAGTAGCCTCGGACTCAAAACCATTCAGATACTCGGGACTAGATGCTGAAGTAAATATAGCAGCTATAGCGGCTGCTTGATTCGTTAGAAAGTTACCCGGGTTGATGTCGTTCTGGGCGTAAGCTGAATTAAAAAATAAGTCGAGTGAACTGTTTTTACTAGAGCCCAATGCCTTAGAAACCTCAAAAACGTAATCGCTGTAACTTTTATCAGAAGCGAGTCTGATAGTTTTTTTATTTAAGACTAGTTTTTTATTCTTAAACTTTGAAAAATCAATTACAATTCGATTTTTATTTTTGTCGATCATAAATATCTGACTTAAATAAACTTTGTAAGTCACCTGCGGAACAGAAATTTTATTTTGCTTAATGGCTTTATCAATTTGATCAAAGTGAGCGCTGGTTAAATTCAGATACAGTAACATGTCTTTAGGTTTCTTTATTTTAACCAGCCGATTTGCGAAGTGATTAGCCCATAAAGAGCTTGGATCAAATTTTTTACTAGCTTTGGCAAAAGCACTTTGGCTTAAAAACACAAACGAAAAGATAAGAATTAAAAACTTCATACTTCTTAGTGTTTCATACCTAAGCCAGACCTCAAAACAAACTTTTTGGCATAGGTAATCTAAGCACACCTGGGGGCCTAAATCTAGACCTTTTGATTAGGTCCGGACCACAACTTTAGGGCTTCAACTCTTTTCTTCAACGATCTATTACTTAAGTCATTTCTTTAAATAAAGTGTGATTAACTTTCTTCTTCATTTGAGAAAAGAACATTATCTTTATTCTTTAAATACATCACCTCCAAAAACTCAGTCATACGTTTTTAGCGTGCCAGCTTCGCTGACCACTAAAATCCGAGCTCGCTGTTGGAGGTGATGTATTTAAAGAATAAAGATAATGTTCTTTTCTCAAATGAAGAAGAAAGTTAATCACACTTTATTTAAAGAAATGACTTAAGTAAAAAAAACCTAATAGTCATCATCTTTTGAGAGCTTGTTACCGGAAACCCCTTGAACTTCTTGCTCTATGTAATCGTCTTCATCGTCGTCAGAAATAGAATTATCTGAATCATCAATTTCTAACTCATGGACGACAGACAAAAAGTCTTTCTCAGATTTTAGATCGTTTTTTAACATGTCGATGTATTTATCTGGGTATTTTGCGGTTAACTCGTGGATGTACTTTTCAAGCTTTCCTTCAGATAAGATCTTTTTCTTTAACTGAATTCGTTTCCAATTCAGTAGGTAATGATAACGGCAGTATCCTTCTACGGTAGAGACTTCGTCACAACCTGAAAATTTACAAAGAACTCGACCTTCTGCATCTGTTAATAAAATTTCAGATGCAGCTGAAATTTTCTTTTCAGCAAACTCTTGGGTCAACTCGGCGATATTTTTTTGCGAAGCCTTAGCTTGGGCGGCTTCCGCAGTCTTAGATAATTTCTTTTTTACTGGAGCCATTTCTGCTTTAGCAGAAGAAGCTTTCTTTTCAGTTTTGATGGAAGTATTCTTTTCAACTTCTTTTGATGCCGCTGGTTTTTTGGTAGACTTTAGTTTGTCAGTTATTTTCTTAAGAAAACTTTTTTTAGCTTTTGGGATTTTAACGGCTTTTTTATTTGCTTTTTTCTTGGCAACTTTTGTACCTAATTTAGACTTTGTCGTACTCTTTTTTTTACTTATCGCTTTTTTACCCACAGCCTTTTTACTTGCTGCTTTCTTTGTAACTTTTTTCTTTTTCGCGGCTACTTTTTTAACAATCTTTTTACCACTTCTTTTACCGACTACTTTTTTAGCTAACTTTTTCTTTGTGCTTACTTTTTTAGCAGCTACTTTTGCTTTTTTCTTAGATTTTGCTTTCGATTTAGCATCCGACTTTTTGCTAGTCGTTTTTTTCTTTGATGTTGATTTCTTACCTTTGACTGCCATCTTACCCTCGAAAAAGTGAATATTTATAATTTTCTTTACACGAATTTGAATGATACGTGTCAGAGAGTCAAGTCTGCTGAAAAATTATGAGTATAAACTACCTTTTTAGCAAAGTGTTATCAGGTGTTTTTTAAATTAAAATCTTTTATAAAGGTCAAGGTTGATCTTAACTTTAGTTCACTAGCATTTAACTTAACAGCAAAGCTTCAGGACAAGCGTGAAACTCTTGGGCACTAAAACCCTTTAAGTTGAACCGTAAAGCCAAGGGCGTAAAAGGAGACTTTATGTCTAACACTCTGATATTTTCTGCAAATAGAACTCCGGTCGGTGCATTCAATGGCGCTTTGTCTTCGGTCCCTGCGACTGAACTTGGAGCCGTGGTTATTAAAGAAGCAATTTTAAAATCTGGTTTTGATGTAAGTAGTGTTGACGAATGCATCATGGGTCAAGTTTTAACAGCTGGCGCAGGACAAGCTCCATCAAGACAATCTTGGATTAAATCAGGTGGACCTGTGTCTACCAGGTGTCTGACGATCAATAAAGTTTGTGGCTCGGGCCTAAAGGCAGTAATGCTTGCAGATGATGCTTTAAAATTAACGCGAGCCCGAATTGTGGTTTGTGGCGGCCAAGAGTCCATGAGCCAGGCTCCCTATTTACAATCTGGGGCTCGCCTGGGTTTTAGAATGGGAAACCAAGTGTTAGAGGATTCGATGATTAAAGATGGACTATGGGACCCCTATAATAATTGGCATATGGGGAATGCCGCTGAGCTTTGCGTTCAAGAGTATAAAGCCAGTAGACAAGAGCAAGACGAATTTGCAATTGAAAGCTATAAAAAAGCTCAGCATGCTCAATCTAAAAAATGGTTTGATTCAGAATTAGTAAAAGTCGAAATTAAAACAAGAAAAGGCATCAACATGGTGGATGAAGACGAAGAGCCGGGCAAAGCCCAGTTTGCTAAAATGCCAGAACTTAGACCTGCCTTTGACAAAAATGGCACGGTGACTGCCGCTAATGCCAGTAAGCTAAACGATGGTGCAGCGGCCTTGGTCTTGGCATCCGAGGACATGAGTTCTGATACAAGCATTAAACCAATAGCAAGAATTGTTGCCCAAGCATCTTTTGCTCAGGATCCGAAATGGTTCACCACCGCACCGGTAGGCGCTATAAAAAAAGTCTTAGAACTTTGCAAAATGGCTGTTGAAGATATTGATTTGTGGGAGATTAACGAAGCTTTTTCTGTAGTGACCATGGCAGCCCAAAAAGATCTAAAAATTAAAAGTGACCGAGTAAATGTGAACGGTGGAGCTGTCGCAATTGGGCACCCCATTGGGGCTAGCGGCGCTAGAATTCTTACAACTCTTATTCATGGGCTGCACACACATAACAAGCAATTTGGACTAGCTACATTGTGTATAGGCGGCGGTGAAGCAGTGGCCGTTGTTGTTGAGCGAGTTTGATATGTCAAAAAAAGTCTTTAAATCTGCTGAAGAAGCGATAGAGGGAATAAAGGATTCGATGACTCTGCTTGTAGGTGGCTTCGGCCTTTGCGGCATACCAGAAAACTTAATTTCAGCCTTGCAAAAAAGTGGTGTCAAAAATTTAACCTGTATTTCAAATAATGCAGGCGTTGACGATTTTGGCTTAGGGCTTTTGCTTCAAACTCGCCAGATTAAAAAAATGATTTCAAGCTATGTGGGCGAAAACAAATTATTTGCTGAGCAATTCCTAAGTGGTCAACTGGAAGTTGAACTTACGCCTCAAGGAACTTTAGCTGAAAAGATAAGGGCCGGGGGCGCTGGTATTCCAGGTTTTTATACGGCAACAGGAGTTGGCACTGATGTGGCTATAGGAAAAGAAATTAAAAAGTTCGGTGATCAAGAGTTTCTTTTAGAACATTCTATCACAGGGGATTTTGCACTGATTAAGGCTTGGAAGGCTGACACCTATGGCAATCTTATCTTCAGAAAAACAGCTGCGAATTTTAACCCTATGATGGCAACAGCCGGTCGAATCACAGTGGTCGAAGTTGAACAAATCGTTGAACTGGGTGAACTTGACCCTGATCAAATTCATACTCCAGGTATTTACGTGCAAAGAATTTTTAAAGGTCAAAGCTTTGAAAAGCGTATTGAGCAGATAACTGTACAAGATTAAGATTTTAAAAAAAGAGAGCCGATTATGAACAGCGAAAAAGACATTTCAGAATTGGGTTGGACCCGTGAAGAGATGGCCAAAAAGATTGCGGACACAGAGATTAAAGATCAAATGGCTGTTAATTTGGGTATAGGAATTCCAACTCTTGTTTCAAACTACATTCCAGGTGGTATGCAGGTTATGTTCCAAAGTGAAAATGGCCTTTTGGGTATGGGTCCTTTTCCAAAAAAAGATAATGTTGATCCTGATCTAATCAATGCCGGAAAACAAACAGTTACTGCAGTTTTAGGTGCAAGCTTCTTTTCGTCAGCTGACAGCTTTGCTATGATTCGCGGCGGCCATGTGGACCTGACTGTGTTAGGCGCCATGGAAGTCGACCAGCAGGCGAATATCGCAAACTGGATGATCCCCGGAAAGATGGTAAAGGGTATGGGCGGCGCCATGGACTTAGTTGCTTCTGCCAGGCGAGTGGTGGTTGTTATGCAACATACAGACAAAAATGGTCAGTCAAAACTTTTGAAGAAATGTAGACTGCCATTAACAGGACAAAAATGTGTTCACAAAGTTGTAACAAATTTAGGTGTATTTGAATTTACTGATAGTAAGTTAAAAGTCGTCGAGCGCGCAGATGGTGTTTCACTGGATATAATTAAAAAATACACTGAAGCGGATTTAGTTTGAATTTGAAGCTTCTACAATTTTAAATGTAGAAGATCCTGGTGAATTTTGGTCATTTAAACGCACTAAGAAACCAGAATAGTTTGCATCTGAAAAATTAGGTACCGAAGAAATTTGTCGTTTGTAATTCAGACTTGGATCATCAAGTCCAAAGTCTTCACAACGAACATAAACAGTAACTGCGTCAGGGATTACATTTTTTCTGGAGTTTGAATGTTAAGGACGCTTAATCCAGCTTTTAGCACCTTTAGAGTATGAAAAGTCAGTAAAACCCTGTTCTTGGTAAGCTCAGGATTTTCGATGTCTAGGATGCGGTGTTTGTTATAAAAAGAATTAAACTCTTTAGCTAAGTCCAACAAATAGTTAGCTACCACATTGGGCTTAAATTTTTCAAAGGCCTGCTCAAGAGCGTGTTCATAGCTTAATAAAATGCAGATCAAATCTGTTTCTTCTTTGAAGTTTGGAAAAACAATTAAATTAGAATCAAGATTTTTAATATCTTTCGTCGAATCTGCGTAATTGGCTGGGATTTTTTCGGTGGCACTAAATAGCTTTTCAAATTTTTCCATGACGCTGTAGCATCGCACGCATGTGTACTGGATATACGGACCGCTATCACCTTCAAAGTCCAGAATTTTATTCCAATCAAAATCAACATCCTTAACACGGTCATTGACAAGGTCGTTAAAAATCACAGCACCGACACCCACTTGCTCGGCTACCTGTTCTTTATTAGGTAGATCAGGATTTTTAACTTCAATAATATCTTTTACCATTTCAACTGATTTATTCAAAACGTCTTCTAAAAAAATAGCTCGGCCTTTCCGGGTAGACATTTTACCTTGATCTTTAAATCTGTACATTCCAAACGAAATATGATGACAATTTTTCGACCAGTCGAAGCCCATTAAGTCCAAAGCTCTAAAGACCTGCTTAAAATGCAGAGTCTGATCCACGCCGACTACGTAAAGATTTAAATCAGCTTTAAGCACATCATGCCTGTAAATTGCGCTAGCAATATCCCTGGTTGCATAAAGCGAAGCTCCATCACTCTTTTTTATCAAGCACGGTGGCATATCTTCACCCACATTTACAACAAAGGCTCCTTGGCTTTCTTCTAATAAACCTTTGTCTTCGATAAATTTAGTGGTTTTATCTAACTGGTCTGAATAAAATGATTCCCCTTTCACAAGATCATGTTTAACTCCTAAGCGATCCCAAAGCCTTTGGTATTCTTTCATAGATATCTGAACGAACATTTTCCAAATAGCTACAATCTCAGGGTCACCTTTTTCTAAACGTATGAAAGTTTTAGCTCCTTGCTCATTTAACTCTGGATCTTTCTCGGCTTCGTCATGAAATCTAACATACATATCAAATAGCGATTTAAAAGGACTATTTTGAAAGTCATAATCTGTTTTCCACTTTACATAGGCCCAAGCTAACTTTCCAAATTGAACTCCCCAGTCGCCCAAATGATTTAGGCCGACGACATTATAACCCTGGGTCTCAGCTAAATTTTTTATGGCTTGGCCTATCACTGTGGCACGTAAGTGTCCGACGTTCATAGGTTTAGCCACATTAGGAGATGAGTAATCAATGACAAGCTTCTGATTTTTTTTCTCGATCACGTGACCAATTTGCGGCGAGGACATTAATCTTATTAAAGACTCTGTTAAAAAATTGGGTTTAAGCTGAAAGTTTACAAATCCGGAAACTGAGTTAATATCTTGCACGTAATGCAAAATATTGGCATCTTTTAGTCTTACTAAATTTAAGGACTCTTTTAAATCTTTTGCAATAACTTGCGGAGATTTTTTCATAACCTTAGCTAACCCAAAAATAGGTAGCGACAGCTGTCCAAAGCTAGTGTCCCTTGGACGTTCAAGTAGGTTTGAAATATTGAATAACGATTCAGGCGTCTGTTTTAAAAAATCTGTAAGTGCTATCTTCAAGTCATCACTTAATTTCAATTTAATCGCTTTATTCATCTCTATGCACTACCCTACTTCTGTTAACGTTCCAAATTATTTTTTTTCCAAAGCCAAAGGCCGAAGGTTAATATTAATATGCAAGTGTGTGGCGACAAAAAAATTATTTAGAACTTCACCAAAACCAAAGCTGTTCCAAAACTAAAGGGAACTGTCTAGCTGACTTTTATTAATTAACTTTGGTTCAGCCACTATAAACTCTTTTTGTAGCCTTTGATCCTGGATTTCGACTACTAATTTGTAGCTGCCGGGTGATAACTTGTAGGCATACATGGGTATTCTCATTCGACCAGTGCCCTTAGATGTCAGTAGAATTCCTGCTTTACCGGCTTTGGTTCTAATTTGAACATTGCTCAAGTTAAAGACTCGAATCTTTATTTGCTCAGTTTTTTTTAGATCAGTTCTAGCATACATGTACTCAGGCAACTCATTTAAGTAATCTTCAACGACAAAATAACTCATATTATAGTCTATTAAATTTTCGGTGTTTAAAACTTTATAAATTCTGTAGGCGGAAATTGAAATCAAAGCAAAAACACCAAACCACAGAAAAACTTTAGTGGGGGATTTGAACTTGTTTTTAATTTTAGGCTCTTCAGACTCAAAACCAATATCTTTGGGGAAATTTTCTGAATTCGCAGTAACCTGGGTTTTTTCTCGATCTAAATCAACTGATACCCTGTCTAAAAAATCAAGATCTCTGACCTTATCTTGCTCAGTACTATCCCAGGGTTCAAGCATATTCAAAACCCCACCATCTGCTTTTTTTACTTCAGGTTCAGACATAGATAGCGCTCCCCGATCTTTTAAAGTTTTTTTAAACTTCCACCCCTTGTATTGAAGAGGAAACATTTTATAAGCTATTTCAGATATTTTATTGGGTACATCTGCATATGATGTTTTAAATTTGGAATCATGATTTTTTTTAATATTTTTACGTGAACTTTGCTTGTCGTACCTTACAGAAGAAATTTCAATGGGTGGTTTTCGAGACAAGTAAAATTCTTGCTCAAGGTAAATCTGGACCCAATCTTTAAAACCTTTTTTCCAGCAATAATCAGTAGCTTTAGTTAAGCCCGATCGAAGCTGCTCTTTGACTTCAGCGACAGAATATGGACCTCGGGTGATCCAATTTTGGTCCGCGCTAAGCTGTAAAAGCACCCAAGGCTTTAACGTTGTTACGCTGTCCTGACTGTACACTTTTTTTTGCTTTTCACTATTTTTTAACATCATTTTTATCCAGGCTAATCAAAAGATGGTTATACATAAAATTAAAGTTTGCTGATTCGATGGGGACACTTAAATAGCTAAGCAAAGTGTCCTTTGTTAGTGTACCTGATTTAAACCTTTTATAAAGCTTCTTTCCTAAAATTTTACCTAGTATACTTGCCGCTTCTAGCCGAATAGCCCAAGGAATTTCATCGTAAACAAGCTTTCGAACAACACCAGCACTTTTCGACTCGACTTCACTTAGTTTATAATCCACTGCAAATCTTAAAACTGACTCGGCGTAATCTTCGGATTCCAGATCAGAAGTTATAAGAAGCTCATTGTCTATCGACCTTAGTCTAGGGGTAAGATCGGTTTCGTTTAAACTTTTAACTGTTGGGTTTAGCCAAAGGTTGAAAAAGAAACTAACAGCTTCAATCCAAATGCGCTTTTGCATAAAATCGTTGCCCGACCAGTTCAAGCTTTTTCTAAAGCTAAGTTTTGAATGAATAAACTCACCCACAAGGCTGTAAGCGCTATTCACAGAGGGCTTTGCTAAAAACTGAACTTCATCTTTAGGAAAAACTAAATTTTTTTGTGCCGTGACGAAATATCCAAGCTTTGCTTTTTCTTCTTTATCTAGTTTTAAAAAATCTAGTTTTTCAAAAGCTAAATCACCAGGGGTCAAGATATCCAAATATTTTTTCCAATCCGGTAAATCAAAATCAGCGGCATAAATATCCAGAACTTTACCCAGATAGTCAGTGTAATTAGGTTCAAAGTCGTCCCCTTCAATTTCCGAAATCATCTGATCATCCATATCTTGTAAGAAAACTAAATAACTTTGTAGTTTCACCCAAGGAGTCGAGCTTAAAATGCAAAAACAATTTTTAAGCTGTAAAACATCAAATTGATCTTCTATAGCATGCTCGGAAAGCTCAAAGTAAAGCTTGTCGCTGTTTAAATACAAGATCACATCTTTAGAGGAATCAAAGTTTACAATTTTAGCTGGCAAATGAGATTCTGCTAAATGAAAATCACCGTAAATTACGTAATTGATTCTTTCTGGGTCCTTTTTGAAAAGTCGGTTAAGAAAGTCACCCGAAACGCTATCTCTTGATGGTAAGGACTCTTGTTTCGAATCATTGATACCGAATACTTTAACACCCTCGGCTTTAGCCCAGCTAAGCAACACTTCATAACCTTTAAGCGGCAGACCAAGCCATTTCTTTTGCCAATGAGTTAGCCGAAATAACTGCTCTAAAGTCACCTTAGAAGCCAAGTAATCGTCAATATGCTTTTGGTCTTTGATATCGAAAACCTCTAAGGAGATACAAATTGACCTGTCAATTTTCTTTGACTTAAGTTCTTTTTTTAAATTCCTAAGCATCCGTAAGTGCGTTCTTTGTGATTGATAAAAGTAATGAAAGTCGCCGGCTAAAACGAACCTGGATTTAAGAATTTTGGACATCAAGTCCTGCATAGATGCAATATCCCACACACCGTCAAAGGCTTTCTCGTA
This sequence comes from uncultured Pseudobdellovibrionaceae bacterium, assembly GCA_963803705.1. Lineage (GTDB taxonomy): Bacteria > Bdellovibrionota > Bdellovibrionia > Bdellovibrionales > UBA1609 > JAMLIO01. The sequence goes on from CAWDNU010000004.1 coordinate 33,237, forward strand.
CTCATCTTTATAAATTTGAAGCTCCACACTAAGGGGTCCGGTGATCATCTGGATCTCTTGCCGAAGTGATTCATAAAAATGACGTCTTGTCTTTAACCATCTAGAATGCATATTATATATTATATTTTTTGTTATGGTTTTTAATCAATCAAGGAAATGGAAATGATAAAAAAAACTCACTTGCTTGCAATATCAATTTGTTTGTCTATTGTTTTGCACGCCTATTTAACAAACAGCTACTTTCAGGTTCACTACGGTGACGGTGGTACCAGCAATGCGATTTGTAATGTGGGTGAAAAGTTCAATTGCGAAGCCGTAACGGCTAGCAGCTACTCACAATTTTTGGGAATTCCTTTAGCAACCTGGGGTTTAGGTCTTAATTTAAGTTTACTTCTTCTTTTATTAGGATACATGCTTTCTGACCAATTTAAAAAAGAATGGCTAGGAGCTTTGCAGCTGCTGATTATAATCAGCGCCCTTGGATCTGTGGTTATGGCTGCTGTCTCTATTAGCTTTTTAACTGTGTACTGCTTATTTTGCATATTTTTGTATCTACTTTCTTTCTTTCAGCTTTTGGTTATCTTCAAAATATCAAACTTTCTAGACTTTAAGACTAACGTTAAATGCTTGTTCGACATTAGGAGCACACCCTACGGAATTTATATTGTTTTAGCGTTATTTCCAGTTGTATCAGCTTTTGTTGGAGCAAAAATGAAGCGAGATTTCGGTGGAGACAGGTTTGATAAGCAAGTCACAGCTCTTATTCAGTCTTGGAAAAATGAAACTAATGTCGTTACATTCCGTAACACCCCCGCAACTCTTATCAAAGCTAACACCGAAAACCCATCTGACTTCGAAATAGTTGAGTTTGCAGATTTTCTATGTGGCCATTGTAAAAAAGCATCAAAAACAATTAAGACTTTCTTGGTTGGACATAAAGCGAATTTTAGATTTTATACCTTTCCTTTAGACAAAACTTGCCGGACTATTGATAACACCTTAACCGGCCCAAGTTGTTATCTTGCGAAGACAGCTTACTGTGCAGATAAACAGTCTAAGGGCTGGCAAGCTCACGACTGGATTTTTGAGAATCAAGATAAATTGATGACCTCAGTGGAAAAAGTTAAACCTATAATTGAGGGTATGAACTCAGATCTTGGCCTAAATGAGCAAGCTTTGGCGAGCTGTATCGAGGACGAAAACACTCATAAGGCAATAGTAACTCAAAGCCAATTTGCTGAAAACCTTAATATTACCGGGACCCCAACAATTTATGTCAATGGCAAGAAGCTAAAGGGCGGTCAAATTTTAGATGTTTTAAAGAAAGCTTACAAGATAAGTCATTGACAGGGTTAGGTAAACTCCAGGAACATTATATTATGTTCTGAGGCTTGTGTGTCTTGAACATTTTGGTAGGCATCTAGTTAGTATAATTGATTAAGCTGATTGATCTAATGCCATTAAACTAGTTAATAAATCTGACTAGCGAAAAAAAATATTCAATAAATGGATTTAACTTTTGGGGTCATCTTGAAAAAAAAATCAGATCAGGAAAATTTAAACTCTGCTTTGGCAAATGCTAGCAAGTCCTTAACCCAAACTTTGCCTGTAACTCCTGACATTAATCCCTCAAACGAGTTTTCATCTTATCCAAGTGCAAGTTTACAATCTGTTATAAAGCACAATGAGGACTTGATGGCTCGCCTATCTGTAAACCTAAGGCGTGTTGGTCATCTGGAAAAAATCATCGAAGATGTAAGTATGAGATTCAAAATCGAAAAGTCAAATTCCGATTCATTAAGAGATGAATTGCTCATTCACAATGAAAAAAACAGACTTTCGGAATCACAACTTCAGAAGATGACCGCTGAGCTTAGTCGATATCAAAAATCATCTGACCAGCTGCAAACAAAGTCAGATTCATTAATGGCGGAGCTGCTAGACAAAAGCTCTGAGTATGAATCTAGGCTTCAACAGCTAAAGCTTGAAGTTGACGAACTAGCGGATTCAAAAAGATACGCTGAAGACGAACTGAAGCCTAAGTTAGCTCAGATGGAAGAAAAAAATGGGACACTTCTGAAAAGTGTCCAGGATTCTCGCTTAAAAAATGAAGATCTTAAAGAAAAGCTACTAAACCTAAGCCAACAAGCTCAAGCTGAGGCTTTGAAATTCCAAAGTTTGTGCAAAGATCTGCAGACAAAGATCAGAGATAAAGATCAGTTGATCTCGCAGTTTCAAGGTTTAGACGAAAAGATTAAATTTGTGACTAAAGAAAAAACAATTTTGGAGAATAAAAACATAGACTTAGAGCATGAAGTTAAAAGGATATTTTCAGCAAAATCGTCAGAGCTAGAAAATGTTCAAAGCGAACTGACCCTGAAAAATAACGAGATTCAGAAGCTTAAAATTGAAAACTATGAGCTTAAAAAGTCTTGGGCCGATGCTCACAAAAGAGCAAAAGATTTCGAGTCACAAAATTCTTCTTTAGAAGAACAGTCAAATTCTATGAAGCATATGTGGCAAGAGAAAAATCGTAAGCAGACAGAGCTAGAGTCTCAATTGAAAATTTTAGAAAATATGCGACATGAGCTGTCCAACAAACTACGCAACTTAGATAACGAAATCAAAAGCAAAAATTTAAAAATTAATGACCTGTTGAGTATGATCGACATGATGAAATCGAAGGGTCAGTTTGAGAAAGACGCCATTTTAGAAACTGCAATACGGGGAGTAAAAAATCTTTACTTCCAAGAGGAAGAAAAACCTTCAATCGACAGCACTAAAACCATCAGTTTTTAAGACAACCTTTTGTTTTGCTTCACTAAGATTTAAATAAATCTGAAATTTTTCACTTAAATAAGGTTCTAGAAGACGTTTATACTCTAAGCCCACATCACAAACACTTAGGCCGTTCGGGTTTTTTTCAGACAGTTCTACCAGTGTCTCTACGAAAGAGCTCATTCCAGTGGAACCAACAAAGTCCAAATCTCGTAAAGAAAAAACCACCTTGTTTTGCAAGAAGTGTCTAAAACCCTTTCTTTTGAACTCGAAAGCTTTGTCAAAATCCAAAGTACCAGATAGCGTCACTACCAGAATATCTTCTTCTAAAGTAATATTTGCGTTCATTAAGACCCAGCCTTTTTGGTACCTACTTTCATTATATGCTTGTTTTTAATTCAACAACATATGGTCTGGTTCAAAAGCAGGGAAAATCAGGACTTCCGAAGGTCATTTTAGGCCCATGGTATAGTGTAAACTAACTATTAAGTCTAACCCAGCACACCCATTACTTCTTGTATCGATTGCCGTTTGGATTTAGTTTATTTATACAAACTAGACTTTGAGACTTGAGCTCATAACTTTAATAGAATAGGGCTTCGCTTGTCTTTTAAAAAAAATATCTTCTACGTTCTAATTTTTGCAATCTTGGGATCAGGATTGCTAGCAAGCGCACAAGATAAATCGGACCAAAAAAACGTAAACAAAATAAGTGACATTATTTACCAGGCTGACGTTATACAAGCAGACTTAGACAAAGGCTCTGCGCTGTTAAAAGGAAATGTAATTATTTACTTTGAGGGATACAAGCTTACAGCTCCAGAAGCGGAGATTATAAAAGCCGAGTCAAGATTTACCGCCAGCGGTGGCGTGAAGATAGAAAACCTGATGACTACGATGACGGCAGAGTACGTTGAAATCTTTTTTAATGACAACACCGGTATTTTAAAAAATGCACGGATTGTTTCGGGTCAGGTGCTAATTGAGGCCAGTGAAATCAGAAAACTTGATAAGGATGTGTTCGAAGCCGACAACTCTTACTTTACTTCGTGTTTGACCTGCCCCCCTTTTTTAAGTTTTAGAGCTAAAAAAATTAAAACCAATATAAACAAATATATCGACCTTCGTTGGGGTCGTCCACAGATTGGGAACCAACCTATTTTTTTAGTACCAAGACTTATATTCCCTGTGAACACAAGAAGAAAAACAGGGCTACTTTTTATTACACCGGATTTGTCAACAGCCCGCGGGCAGTTTAGTTTAGGTATTCCTTACTTTTGGGCGATTTCAGATCATCAAGATCTTACTTTTACGCCAGAAATTTATTCGAAATCGGGAATTAATACTGTCTTTAACTACAGACACCTTTTTAATTCTGAAAGTAAAATGGAAGCTAACTTTGCGTACATGAAAGATAACGACTTTGTTATTTATGACTTTCAAAATAAGACAGAAAATAGCATCGTGTCTAATCGTTGGTTTTTCGATTTTAAAAATGAGCTTTATCTGCCTAAAAATTTCGTCCAAAAATCTAAGATTCGGATAGTTAGTGACACTATTTACCTGTCAGATTTTCCTAATAGATTTTCTGATCGAACTGAACCAAATATCGAAAACCAAATTTCCATTGTTAAGAATGAGGGCAATAATCACTTTTCATCTGAAGTTGTTTATAACATCAATTTACTGACCGAGAATTTCGAAATTGATAACTTAGATGCTGTTCACCGTACTCCACAAATAAAGTATAACCGATTGAATTCTATTTTTCTAAAAAACTTTAGATTCAGCTTTGATTCGGAATACAACAAGTTTACCAGAAAAGGGCTTTCTTTTGATGAAATCGAAATCAACGCCTTGCCCTTAGCCCCAGGTCAGCTGCCTAAAGAAATTAGCACGTCCCCTACTGGAACTTACGACCCTACGTTGGGCTTGATCAGATCAGGCCACCGCTTGTTTTTGCAACCAAATGTAGTGGGATCTTTTAACCTGAATGACCGTTTACTGGCTTTACCGAAGATCAGACTGAATCAAGGTTTTTACTCTTTTTCACCCGAATTTAACGACGCTGTGGCAGCTAATCCAGAAGGTTTGCCCTACTCGGAGCTTGCGCAAAGAAGTTATGTTGAAGCAGAGTTGGAATTTAAAACTCAGTTTTCAAAAGTTTTTAATACTAAATGGAAACACACCGTTGAGCCGTCAATTGCTTATGTTAAAGGAAATGTAATTTCAGAGACAGATCACGTGTTTTTTCAAAGCACTAGGGATTTGCCGTATTATCGAAGATTTCAACCCATAAATGACTCTGATTTTTTTGACTATAACCATGGTATTCAATTTGATTATTACGACCGTATTGAAGATACAGAAATTGTTAAAATAGCTTTGCTGCAAACTTTTTTACGAAAAAACAAATCTAATAATATAGATTACTATAGCCAACCCATATATTTAGAGCTTTCTCAAAACTACGATTTTATAAACGCTCAAAGCGATAGGCCAGATCCTTGGTCTACATTAAATGCTTTAGTAAAAATAAAAACAGACAAGACCGAAACTTTCACACAAGCTTCTCATTTTCATAAGCTTAGAAAAACAAATTTTTCTACTAGAAATAAATATATATACCAACCAGGAAAATTTGTTTCTTTTTCATACAAAAATAACTACCTAATTAACCGGAATAATGAAGAAGAGTTTCATCAAGAATTTTTCGGTTTTGGTGCTGGCTGGAAACTGCCATTTATTTCTTTTTCTGGAGAAGTTCTTTACTCAACGCTGGACGACCAAGTTCAACAGTGGCAATCCCGACTGGGATATAGTCCTCCTGGTGAATGCCTAGAGTTTTTTATAAACATTTTTGGTAACATCGATCGTAGGCAAGCCACAAATAGACCTAACTTCAAATTCAATTTTGTTTGGAATTTCGGGCAAGGTAGCGAGAAGCCAAGTGATGTTAGCGCGGTTTTCTGATCTTGCCCCTTGTTTGCGTGGTGAATTACTGTCTACCGCGCTACGCTGGCGGTTTTCCTTCGTGTCTACCGCGCTACGCTGGCACGGCCACATGCATAGCTGTACAGCTTCGCTTGCCGTGGCGGTTTTCCTTCGTGTCTACCGCGCTACGCTGGCACGGCCACATGCATAGCTGTACGGCTTCACATGCTGTTGCGGTTTTCTTAGTGAATGCTTGCGTACACCCGATGGGAATCACCGTGATCTTCTAATTTGTCCAGAAAATCGTAGACCTCGTCTTTTTGTTCATCTGAAAGCTCTGTAAAATTTTTAGGTTTGTAAGAAAGCTCGGCCATTTTGATGGACCATCCCCTATTTGTTAGCTGATCTCTTACAGAACCGACATCTTCTTGAGCTGTGTAAAATACAGCCTGGTCAGACAATAACTTTTCAGCTCGGTTTATAGTGTTAGCTTCACTGCGTGAAGCTTCAGTTTGGCTTTCGCACCCTTCACTACGTGAAGCTTCAACATCTTGAGCTCCGGCCTCTATAGCTTCTTCTTCAAGGTCAACCTTTTGATCCTTACTGGCTTCAATTAACCCTATACGGTCGAACATCCAGGCAACTGACCCCAGCTCACCCATGGCGCCACCTGCCTTTGTAAATAGCATCCTTAGTTCAGCAGCCGTTCGAGCTCTGTTATCTGTTTGGCATTCAACCAGAACACCAACCTGATGCGGTCCGTAACCTTCGTAGGTTAATTCTTCTATGTCTTTACCATCATCTAAAAGACCAGCTCCACGCATTATAGCTTTTTCAATTGTATCTTTCGGGCATGAAGCTGCTTTTGCAAGATCTACTGCAATCTTTAGTCTTACATTGCCATCTATATCTGGCCCACCAAGTTTAGAGGCAACTTGAATCTCTTTGACAAACTTCGTGAATATAGCGCCACGCTTAGATGCCGTGTCTGCCTTAGCACCTTTCTTCCACTGTTTTCCCATAATTTCTGTCTCCTCTTGGCATTTAGCTTAGAAACTTTAGCTGTTTACTGCTTGTGGTCAGCAAGCAACTTATAAGCCTGTGCGTAGTACTTAATTTGTTTGACCATACTATTTAAGCCATTAGTTCGACTGGCTGACAAGTGCTGAGCCAACTCAACCTTTTCTATAAAAAAAGGTGCTGTAGATAAAATATCTTCAGGGCTTCGCTGACTGTACACTTTTAGTAGCAGGGCTACGAGACCCTTTACGATCACAGCATCGCTATCTCCTTGAAAGGAAACTAAACCGCTATCTTCAAGTTTGGCTTTTAACCAAACTTGCGACTGGCAGCCTTTAACTTTTAGGTCTTCAACTTTATCAGAGTTATCCATGGGTTCTAAATTTTTACCCAAAAAAATCAGATGTTTATATTTATGTTCCCAAGTCTGAAATTTAGAAAAATCACCTACAATTTCGTCTTGAGTGCTATTTATTGATTTGGACATGACTCAAAGTAGATAAAATCTAGCACTTTTGCAATTTTAGATTGATTTTAGCCACTTACAGTATTATGCATAGCTTCATCTAAGGGTAATTTTTAAGGTTGGTTTTACATTTGTTTTCGTGTAATTTCATAAACTTCAATTGCTTATTGAACTGAATTATTTGATTAAGAAAAAACACAAGGAGATGTCTTAATGTCGAAACAACGGGTTAAACCTAAATACAAAACCCAAAGAAGACTTGGGGTAGAGCTTCCAGGACTTGGAAAAGCTGGTGCACTTGAAAGAAAGCCCTACCCACCTGGCGAACATGGATCTAAAAGAAAAAAGTTTTCTAACTACGCTCTACAGCTAGAAGAAAAACAAAAGATTCTACACAATTACTGTTTGCGTGAAAAGCAACTTCGTCGCTTTATCAGAGACTCAAAAAAAGGTACTTCGGCAAACTGGATTGCTTCTTTGGCAGGCCTTTTGGAACGAAGACTTGATAACGTAGTATTTAGATTGAATTTTGCTCCTAGCATTCGTTCGGCAAGGCAATTAATTGGCCACGGACATATTTTTGTGAACGGTAAAAAGTGTGACGTTGGTTCTGCCGTTCTTAAAGTTGGCGATGAGGTGGCTTTGAAAGATTCGTCTTATGAGCATCAGTGCTATTTAAGGGCAAAAGACAACCCAAGAATGGACACTCCTGACTATTTATCGAAAGAAGCTAAAGAAAGTAAAGAGACTGGTAAAATCGTAAACATACCGGGTTTAGAAGCTATTCCTTTCGCATTTCAATCGGGACTATTTACAGAATACTATTCTCAAAGAAAAGCATAGTAGATTCAAGATTATAAGATTTTTGGAATTAAAAAAAAGACAGTGTTTTACACTGTCTTTTTTTTAATTCAGCACTTGATCGAAAGGTTTGACGTTGTCCTAATTAGAAGAATTTTCTAATATTTTAGTATCGATATCACCAATCTCTTTGAGCGCCGCAGACTTGTCTAAATTTAACTCGGTTTTTCTATTATTTAACTGTGAAATAAGTCTTTCATTTAACGAATCTTGATCCCGGGTAGACGTCCGAGCTAAAGTGATTTGGGTATCTAAAGTCAGCAAATCTAGATCTAGCTGGGCGATAATATCTTTTAGTGCAACTTTTTGTCTATCTAAAGTCCTTAGTTCCTCTGCACGAAAAAAACTATCTGAATTTTGCTCTAAACCTAAGTCCTCTAGATCAAAATCTTCTTCAGCAGTCATATTTGAAGAAGCACCTTCTGGATTCACACAGATTTGTGGTTCTAGAGCGCAGTTTGCACCAATTAACTTTTCTAAGGTAATTACTCGTGCGCTGAGGGCGTTAATTCTTTGTTCGCTTAAAACCAAGTTTTCTGAAAGCTCTACTCGTTTAGCTACATCAGCGTCTGAATCTATGCCTTCAAGTCTGACTAGATCCATTTGTATATCATCATTACTTTTCTGGGCTTCAACGATCTGCTCGTTTAAAAAAGTTTTTTCTGCTTTAAAAATTTCGAATCGGTCCAGCACTTCATCTTTTAGTACTTTAAGTCTGTCGTTAGACTTGTATTCAGACATTTGGCCGACAACTTCAGTAAACTTCTGCATAAGTTCTATCTCTTTTTCTTCTTTACCTGCTTCATGCTCTAAAAGAACTGCTTCACTGTCAGCTAGTTCTGAAGCGTTCCTAGACTTTTCTTCTTCTAATCTTTCAATATTAGTAAAACTAACGTCAGCATTGTTAATAGCTTTAGAATTTGCAGCAACGCTATGTTTTAAATCTAATATATCAGCCTGCAATCTTAGGATGTTTTGGTGTCTTTCAGATATATCAACCTCAATGCTTTCTAGCTCTCTTACGCTATTTTCTAAAGCGTCAAATTGTTCAATGGAAGGCTCAGTCAAAAGTCTTACAGTTTGGCCACTATTTAATGAACCTGTTCCAAAATCAGCGGCGTTAAAGCCATCTGTTTCTTTACAAGCTATTAAGCCTGTAAAAGCCAGTAAGCTGATAACATAGCGAAGTGAGTTAGATATGTGGAATAACGATAATTTCATGGCTAGAGCCTCCATAGCTTATAAGGCAATAACCAGACCAATCAAATGATACCGTCAAACGGTAGAAAGGCTTTACATTCGAGTTGATCTTAATTAAAACTGTCGCAGTAGCGTTCAGGGGCGCTTTTGTCCGTTTGAGTGCCAAAATATGGCTCTCTACAATACGTGTACCGTTGTTTGTAGAAGATTAAATGGTGTGTGTGAAATTGGTTTTGTGATAGAAAAACTTATACCTTGTAATTTAATGACTTGAAAAACTAAAGTTATCAAAATCAGAAGTCTTCGACAAACCATTGTTGGTTTTCAAAATCAAAATACCAATTTTTTTCTTTTATTATGTTAAATCCAATAAGCGCCATAACCTCTGGACCCATAAATTTTTGAATGGGCTTAAAGTCCACGGCCATAAGATATGGCGCAACTATAACTACTTCGTTGATATACGTGTTGGAAATACATCTCTCACTTTTTAAAGAGTTTCCAGTACCATCGGTAATACCACTGTCTGCTTTGCTAACAATGTAAAATGAGTCTGGGTAGCTTACGAGAAGGTCCCTCGAAATTAAGCTTGCTGCTGATCCAGAATCAATAAAACTGTCTACCGCAGACCCTGTTCTACTAAACCGCACTGGAATGATAATATGTCCAAAGCTATCTACTGTAAAATCCCAGAGACCTTTGTTATCGTTTGGCACATAGTTAAATGTAATAGAATTTTTATTATTATCCCAAAAAATTTTCTGGTTTTTGAAAACATCGAGACCAATAAGTGTGTTTTTTGGCGCGTATTGATAACAATAAATAGGATTTATCAATTGGGAAGTATAAGTCTTTCCAAGCTTAAGTTTTAAATTAGCTAGAATATCACATTCATAAGCAGCGCCGGATGCTGTGCTGTAACTAACTGTTCCTATTATAGAAGGACTTTGCAATTGATTAAAAGATTCTAAAGATAAACTTGTTAAGTTTAGTCCCAAATCGATCTTGCACGCAAGATTGTTCTGGCAAGAGGTCAAAAATTCGCCAGTAGAGAACATAGAATTAGTTTTTCGTAATTCTATTGATGAGCCTAAAGCTTGGTTGTGAAAAACTAAGACAAACAGCACATAAAAAAAATTTAGTTTGGACATTTGAGGCTCTCAAAATTCATAAGAGTGTCTTTGCAATAATTATTCTTAATATTTTATATTCTATAGTTCGCACAGCGTCTTGAACATGAACCAAAAATGTCACTTTAATTAAAAGAAGACAATTATTGTCGTTTCACAATCAGGTGTTTAGTAATGGTGTGGCTTTCTTTGCAATAGACTCTGCAGAGTAGAACTTTTCATTTAAACAAGGCACTCTAACAAACTCTACGCCACCGTGTTTTAAAAAATCTTTCTTTAGCTCAATATCTAATTCCTCTAGAGTCTCTAGACAGTCCGTTACGAAGGCCAATGAAAACACTAAAAGCTTTTTAACTTTCTGGGTTTTTGCCATTTCAGTCGTGACGATATCAGTGTATGGCTTAATCCAGGCCTGAGGCCCTAGTCGACTTTGAAACGACATGGACCATTTTTCATCTTGAAGCTTAAGCTTTTTAGCTACAAGCTTAGCCGTCTGGTAGCACTGGGCTCTGTAGCACTTTTTGTTACTTTCATTGATTTTGTTGCAGCAACTACCAAACTCACAAGTCGGGCTTATTTTTTTCAAATGACTTTCCGGTAAACCATGAAATGAAAATAACACGTGATCAAATTTTTCGGGTTCAATAACTTTAGGAATTTCCATAATGATATTATCAATAAATTCAGGCTCTTTGTAAAAATCTGGGATTAAAAAAAGCTTTGGCTTCCAGTCCATGACTTTAAGTTTTTCTTGTATGTAGGTGATCGTAGATTCAGTAGATGAAGACGCGTACTGCGGATAAGCTGGAAAAATGACAACTTCTTTGAAACCCTGGTTTTTGATTTCTGCCAAAACATCGATCACTTCTGGCTCGGAATATCTCATGGCATAAAACCAAGTGTGGTCAGAATCAGTCAAATTTAGGTTTTGAATCAGCTGGTCGGTAATAGCCACTAAGGGCGAGCCTTTTTTTGTCCATATTTTTTTATAAGCTTCAGCCGAGCGGGGTGATCTTCTAGGAATTACAAACTTTTTCATTAGCAGCCATCTTATGATATACGGCGCTGTAACAACAAACGGATCCATTAAGAACCGATTTAAGTAGCTTTGTACATCTTTAACTTCAGTGGTTTTCGGAGAACCAATATTTAGTAATAAAACTGCTTTCTTTTTATTTTCTGGCATTAACTACATCCTTAAGATTTTTTAGATAAATAAACAGCTTTTTCTAAAATTTTGTTTAGACCAATATCACCTGTGTAGTTTGAAAGCTTAATCAGCTTATGTGAATTAAGGTTAGTTTCAACTTTAAAGTTATTCTGTAAAAGGCTTTCAAGTTCCAAGCTATAGCTGGGTATACCCTTCGACCAGTGAGTGACTTTCGAATATATTGGTTTACTGTAAATTCCAAACTTTTCATTTCTGAAATCAACAACTTTTTTTAAAGTGGATTCGTCTGATATAAAAGATTCTGATACAATCCAGGTTTCACTAAAGGTGTTATGAGCAGATCTTCCTTCAAAAATATCAGAGTTAAATAAAACACCTAGTACTGAATTAGAGCCAGCAAATAGACATCCAAAACCTTCAAACCGAGGTCGGTTTTCTTTTTCAAAAAACAAAGTAACCGAACTTACACTTATGTATTTGACAGCGGAACAGTCGGGTCTGGTATCTACTATAATTGAGGCGTCTATGGATTTTGATTTCTCATTTGAATTTGAATTTAAAATTGAATTTAAGTTAAGTCTAAATGATTTATTTGATTCTAATGAAAGCAGGCCCTTGGTGAAAAATTCGGACATACCGTTTTTGGGTGCAAAAGACCCTTTAGTCTTAATTTTATTTTGTTGAAATAAAGATTTTAAACATAAGCTTGCCGATAGATTTTCGGGTCCTTGCGCATAAACTCCCTGAAGTGCTGGACCTAAAAGCTTGTTCACAAAAAAAGAATTACCAAAATTCCTTAATCCCCACTCAGAGACAGTCTCCATGGGCTTAGGTCTCAAACTTTGATTTGATCTAGCAAGCTTAACTAGTGGCACTAGACTTTTTGCTGTTTCAGAAAATGTTAAAGGCCAGCGCCTGGGCTTATCAGTGTACACCCACTTTTTACGAGCGACCTTCTTTCGTTCTGCCCACTTAATGCCAAAAGATGTCGCCATTTCTTGCACCGATTCAGATAGCAGTACTGCGTTGGCAGCTTGCTCGATAATTCCATAATCTGATTTTTTAGTCTGTAATAGGCCGCCCACCTGGCTATCCTTTTCAAAGACCTCAACCTCGAAACCAGCCTGTAGATAAGCCCAAGCTGCACTTAAACCGCTAAAGCCAAATCCTAAAATTGCAACTTTGCTATTTTTTTTAGTCAATTGTAAGAACTCCTTTCTGTAACCGCCCTAACCCTCCTTGGGTAAGTGCCTGAAATCAAAAATTTGGCTGCCGTGATTGGTTTTGTCTTTGGCTTAAATCTTTTAAATTCTCTAAATACTTTGTGGCTAAAAAACGAGTTCTTTGGCATGCAGGCTTGTAGCTCAATTCTATCGAATTTTAGTGTAAATTTTTGCAAGCCAAATCCCAATGTATGTCTGAGCTTTTTTAGCCACGAAGTATTTAGAGAATTTAAAAAGATTCAGGCTAAAGACGAAAACCGCACTCATCATAAACTCTTAGAGAAAACCTGTTGGCTAGGCTTGTTTGCTCTTAAGCGTTCATCTAAAGACATGCAAATATTTCTTAAAAAAGGCTGACCCTTAGGCGTGACAATAATTTTTTGATCTTTCACCTCTGCTAAACCATCAGAGATAAGTTCACCAAGAAAACCTTTTACTTCAACCTCATGGTCTTTGCTATCAAGTTCGGTTTGCCACATTGTCATAAGCTGTAAGATTTGTTCTCTTCTAAGCTTATCTTGCGCGGTCAGCTTGTGTCCCCTAAGAGTAGCTATTTCGCCATTTTCTATAAAGCGCTGGTAGACCTGATATTTCTTTTCATTTTGATGAAAGCAATCTGGAGTTTCAGAGATAGAACTGACTCCTAAACCTAAAAGGATATCGGACCTGTGGTGGGTGTAGCCCATAAAATTTCGATGCAGTTTTTTTTCTTGTAGGGCTTTATACAACGAATCTGTTTCAAGGGCAAAATGATCCATTCCAATTTCTTTATAGCCACCATTCAACAGTATATTTCTGGCAACTTCGTAAAGTTCTCTTTTTTCAAGACCCATTGGAAGGTCCTCATCTTTATAAAGTCTGTGAGTGGGCTTGATCCAAGGCACCAAAGCAAACGAATACAAAGCGATTCGATCGGGTCGGTGCTCTAAGGTTTTTTCAGCTAAGACTTTCGTAGTTTCTTTTGTCTGCTTGGGCAGTCCATAAATTAAATCGTAGTTAACCGAAGTGTAACCAATTTCTCGTGCTTTTTTTGTCAGGGCTAAAGTCATAGCCTCTGGCTGAATTCGATTTACAAGTCTTTGAACTTCAGGATCAAAGTCCTGAACTCCCATGCTGACCCTTCTAAACCCTATGTCGTAAAGTGCACTTAGTTGGTCAGCGGTCGTCCTGCGCGGATCAACTTCGATGGAGGCTTCGAAAGATTTAGATTTTTTTATATTTTTAAATAATGAAGTCATCAGAAAAACTAAGTGGTCAGCACTTAAAAAAGTTGGAGTGCCCCCACCTAAATGAACCTCATTTAATTCTTTTTCTTTTATATAAGGCATCCTGTCTAAATATATCTGCCACTCGCTAAGCATATGTTTAACATATGGATGCTCTCTTTTGTGATCTTTAGTGATAATAGTGTTGCAACCGCAAAATGTACAAAGGGTCTCACAAAAAGGAATGTGAAGATACATAGACCATTTGGTGTCCTGTTTCGAGAAGTGTTTTTCTAAGGACTTAAGCCAATCCTCAGATGATGGGTTATCTTCCCAATAAGGCACAGTGGGGTAACTCGTATACCTGGGGACTTGCACATCATATTTACTTAAAAGCTCAATCACGATAAAACCTCTCTGACTGTTTGTACGAAATATTTCACATTTTTTTCTGGGGTTTCAGGTAAGACTCCATGGCCAAGGCCGCAAACCCAACCTGCACGCTGCTGAATATTAAGATCTTTATAGATTTTTAAATATTGATCTAAAGTTTTTTTAAAATCTTCGTGGTCTTGAAATAAAAATAATTGATCAAAATTTCCTTGAATAAAACCAGATTTTTTATTTGTCTTCAAATATGCCGGCAAATCCCACCGGTGGTCAAATCCAAGGCCTGCCCACGAACAGCTTTTAAACTCTTCACTATAGTGAGCTTCTGTTGTTCCTTTAGAATAATAACCTAATTTATTTGGAAACGCTTTTGAAAGTTGCACAAGTTTAGGTTGAATCAAATTTCTAAATACATATGGACTGATCTCTCCGACAGCAGTGTCAAATAGCATCACGACTTCTACTCCGCCTGAAAGCTGTAGCTTAATATTTTCCATAAGAAGCGGCATCAAAATTTCACAAAAAGGATCAAACAATTGTAGAGACTTTTTTGTCTGCTTTAGACCATCTTTGTGACTACCTTCGACGGCGTAACTGAATAGGGTCCACGGACCTCCAACAAAGCCTACTAAACTTTTATCTTTGGGTAATGCTGACCTAGTTGCAACTACAGCATCTTTCTGAAATTTAAGGCCTTCAATTGCTTCATCCACTAGCTTCAAGTTTTTCAAATTTTTTTCACTTAAATGCCAACCTAAAACTGGGCCTGGTTTGTAGTCTAGGCCCATTCCCATAGCTTCCAGTGGAAAAAGCAAATCTGAAAATAAAATTGAAACGTCAAAATCAAAATCTTCTATAGGACCCAAAGCCACTTCACATGCAAGTTCGGGCTGTTTACATAACTCCATAAATGAATACTTTGATCTTAGATTTTGATAATGAGCATGGTAACGACCTGCTTGTCTCATAAACCAAATGGGTGGGCAATTCTGAGCCTTATTGTGTAAAGCATTTTGAAATTTTGTATTCATTTTTGATCCCCTTATTTTAGATCTTTATTATTTTAACCAATAGCTCTTTCGATTCAATTTACAAAGACCTTGAAAATCTCAGACAAGCATTGTCATTCACCTTGCTTCCAGCCAAAGTAAGATTGGTGAAGAGTTGAAAAAGGCAGGTTTCGGCTGTGCAAGACTTCATGCCAAAGAACTCGTTTTCAAGGTCTTTGTAAATTGAATCGAAAGAGCTATTGGTTAAAATAAAAATATCTAAAATAACCATTGATACCCCAATCCCCTAACTGACTTCAGGTTGGTCTGATGCTCTTTTAAAGACTGTCTTAACCGAACGATACTATTATCAACAGTTCTCTCGCTAGGGTAATCGTTGATACCCCAAACTGCATTTAATATTTCGTCGCGAGAGACAACTTGCGGGGATTTCTGCATTAGTAGCTTTAAGATTAGCATGTCCTTTGTCTGGGGAAAAACTATCTCACCATCAAACCACTTAAAAGTCATTGACTCAAAATTGATGGTTAAGTTTTGAACCTCGTAAATCGAATTTTTAGAATGATTTTCTAGAACATGATTCATTCTAAGCTCTAACTCTTTATACAAAAATGGTTTGGGAATGTACTCTTCAGCACCTAGTTCGTAACCTTTCAACCTATCTTCAGGATTTCCCATTGCAGTTAAAAATATTACGGGTTGCTTAAAGTTGTTTTCAGTCAGCCACTCAGAAAAATCAAATCCAGTTCCATCAGGCAAACCAACGTCTAGGATAAAAAGATCTACTTTAGCTAAACCTTCAAAATTTTTGGCCTCTTTCAAATTTTGAAACCAGTGAGTTCTAAATCCTGACTCTTCAAATTTTGGCACAAGGGATCCCCCTAAGTCTAGATTATCCTCTAGTAAAAAAACACAGGATGAATTTGCCGCACTCACGTCAATTCTCCTGTCTGGATCTCTAACCTAGCTGCTAAAGTTTTACCTGAAACAAAAAATGAAAGGTCTCCGTTCATCTTTTTCATCAGACTTTTAGATATAAATAAGCCAAGTCCCGACCCACGGTATAAGCCCCTGTAGTAGTGGCTGTTACCTAGTTTAGAAATATCGCCATCAAAGGTAAGACCATCGCTACATATATCTATATAAGCTTTATTCTTTACCGTTTGGGATTCAGCGACTTCCACGCTAATCTCAGACGCTTTTGCGTGCTGTATCGCATTTTGAAACAAGTTCATTAAAACACTTGTTAGAAAAACCTTGTCCGCTCGAATCACTACGTCTTTATTAATTGTCACTTCAAGCTCGGGCCACATTCGTTTCACGGAAGAGATGACCTCTGAAAGGCTAAACACAGAGTAAACTCCAAATGTCCTGTCATCTTGTGACAGTAGTAGTGCATTTTCTAGCTTTAGTCCAAGGGCCTGACTTTCAGAGAACATTTTTTTATGTTCTTGGGGTGTGATAGATCGGTTAACTTGAATTAAGTTTTCTAGTGAAAGCCTATGAGTAGCAATGGTTGTCTTTAAATCATGAGTAAAGGCGGCAAAAAAAGATTCTCTTTCCTTTAAAAGTTTTGACTCTTTTAAAAAGTAATAAATTAAAGCGCCCCCACCAAGAATAACAAGTGATAAAAAAACCAAACCTTCTTGAATAAGCATTTTCTGGTATCTTAAAATGTTATTGGAATTTTCCCACCGAGTTTTCGATAAGGAGTCATATTGTAAATAGCTAAAGTAGACCCACCAGGCACCCAAGGCTGTAGTGAAAACAAACCACAACAAAGCCAATACAGCTTTTTTATTGTGAGCCCATGAAAGTGAAAATACAAAACTCATTGATAGGTTTTATCCAGTGCTCGTAAAATTTTATTGGCGGCCAAATCTAGAACTTCTGGGGTATGTGCGTACCCAATAAAACCTACTTCATATCCATTTGGAGCCATAAAAACCTTTTCTTCTAAAAGATTTTTAAAGAAAATTTTAAAAAACTCTTTGTGCCCATCAGGTATTTGAGGAACAATTCGAATTGGTTCTTTGGTTTTTTGAACAAACCAAAACAAACTTCCATAGCGAACCATTTGAAGTGGCCAAGAGTTTGAATCAAGTTCTGTATTTATTTTATTCTGAAAAACCCCAGCTCTTTCCTCTAAAACTGCGTGTACGTCAAGATCTGCCATTTTTTTAAGTTGAGCATGGCCTGCAGCCATACCCAAAGGTGATGCACTTAAAGTTCCTGCTTGGTAAACTGGCCCTAAAGGGGCCACAAAATCCATAAGCTCTTTACGTCCACCGTAACAACCTACAGGCAGACCGCCTCCAAGAACTTTGCCATAAGTCACTAAGTCAGGTTTTAACCCGAAGATTTCTGCCATTCCACCGAAACTTGTTCTGAAACCAGAAATCACTTCATCAAAAATAACCAGCACGCCGTTTTTCTGTGCGTATTCAGTTACAAACTTAATGTACTCAGGACGCTGTGCAAGCAAACCAAAGTTGGCAGGTAAAGGTTCCAAGATAACTGCCGCTAAAGAATCTTTATTTTTATCAATACACTCTTTGAATTTTTCTTCGTCATCTAAGGGCAACACAATAGTTTGCGAAGCCATAAACTCACTTACACCAGCTGAATCAGAAGCAGTTGAACCTGCCAAACCACTTCCAGCTTTCACCAACAATGCGTCAACATGTCCGTGATAGCACCCCTCAAACTTGATCACCTTATCTTTCTTGGTGACTCCCCTTGCAACTCTTAAAGCGCTCATTACGGCCTCAGTTCCGCTTGATACAAATCTTAGTTTGTCTACTGCAGGAGAATAGCACTTTACCCACTCCGCTAGCTTTAAAGAATAGGGTTCACAAGTGCCTGAAGTCCACAAGGTGTCGACCATAGCTAGAACAGCTTTTTTAACATCTGGGTCTTGGTGGCCAAAAATCAGGGGACCGAAGCTTTGACAGAAATCAAGGTATTCATCACCCTCTACACTTGTGATTTTAGCACCCAATCCTGACTTAAAAAAAATCGGCTTGCCACCAACATTTTGAAACCCTCTGACTGGTGAATGGACACCTCCTGGGGCAACTAGTAGGGCTCGCTCAAAAAGTTCTTCAGAATTTAGGTCTTCTATTGGTTTTATGTACATTGTTCTATAAAATCCTCTTCGTTTAAACAAAAATAGATTTGTTCTGGGGTCAAATATTTTTGTAAGGTTTCAACTGTTCGACCTAAGCCGCAAAAATGAATTTTAGACTTAAGCTTAGGATAAACTTTAAGCGCAGACTCAAAGCCGTGCCCGCTCATCCAATAAAAGCATTTTTTATTTTCAAAATTTTGTGCTGCAAAATCTTTATCCACTTCATATTTTAAGTCATAAGTGGCTTTAAGCACAAAGGGTTTAATACCATTTTCAGGAGCAGAAGAATTTGAAAGCCAAATATATTTTTTTGACCCTAAAAAGTTAAAGTCTGGCTTGTGGTCTATGCCCAAGCCGTCCAGCGTTCCGTTCACCCAGAATCCCTCATGAGCTAATTTAGCCCACGTTTTTAAGCCTGAAGCCCAAACTAAGGCTTCACTTGATTTTAAATCATCAAGCTTAGCTTCATATCTCGATACAACCACTTCGCTTTTTTCAGTAATTTCTAATCCGTCTGAAAAGTCAGCAGCTAGGAATATGCTTTTACTTCTTACTGAATGAAGCTCTGCCTGGGAAAACACTTCATCAAAGCTAAAAGATTGATTTAGAACCTTTGAAGGGTAAAATTCTTTAGTCTGAAAACTTTTATTTTCAAAAGTCCCTTGTGAATAAAACAGGTCGCCTTGCGGTAGACCTAAGGCTGAAAAGCCCATTGCTTGATGACATCCTCCCCCATACTTCTTATGAGTCTGGCGCTCCTTTTCAACAAGGTTGGCTTGCACACTGCTAGAAATAGATTTTACATCCGGTAAAAATGGGTTTGTCTTAAGAATTTCTAAAGCCAGGGCACCTTGTGCCGCCGCCGTGGGAAACTGTGATAACGGTAAAACCATAAATTTACAACTTGCAAAAACATCTAAGACCTGGGATCTGATCAACTTAAACTCATCAGCACAGTCTTGATCTTTTGTACCCATCAACCGGTCTACTGCAGCCTTAGCAACAACAAAACCATCGGCTTTAGATTCTAAAAACTTTGAAAATCTGGTAGGTATATTGCCACGAATAGGTTTGAAGGTAAGGCTTTCACATTTGAACGGCAGTAAATCTTTTAATGATGCCTGAAGCTGATATTCGCGCCTAGGGCTAGATGTTAGAAATTTTAGTGTCGTTAAACCTAATGATTTTTTTTTTAAGAACAAGAGGTCTCTTTGATCTTCTCTTTCTGGCAAAGTAAAAATCAACGTGTCAGGATCATTTTCAATTGGTAGATCTTTCCAAGAGTGAACCACAAGGTCACACCTCTTATCTTTTAAAAGCTGTTTAAATTCCTGTGTAAATACGCCTTTTGAATTCGTTTCTTTCAAATCCATATCTAAATTTAGGTCACCATAAGAGGGCCTATTAAAAAAAGATATTTTTAAATCTGAACTTTTTTTTTTCATCTTTTCACTGACAAAAATAGCTTGAATGCGGGCAAGATCACTTTGTCTTGAACCGATAACGATGTTTCTTTTTTTCGGATCTAAACTAGGCACTGATATCGTCCCAGCCAAACGGACGATGGTTCATCGTCGAAATATAAGACTGTCCAGACTCTTTTATAGCTACCAATGCATCTTGTTTTTTCTCTTTGGCTAGCAAATTGCCTTGTTCTATCTCGCCAAAAACTTCTGCTAAAACTTTAAGGTTTTTATGTTCAAATTGATTTAAAGATGTTGAATCGCGGAAGTCTATGACTAAATCGTAAACAGAAAGGTCGTATTTTTTCATATCAATAGGTGCACAAATGAACAGTGCTTTAGGAGCGATTGCAGTCTGTGGTGTGTATTCAGACGTGGTTCTTAAAGACCACTTCGAAGACTCAAATATGGATGCATATTTTTCAGGCGAGCGGGTATACACATGTGTGTGGATATCTAGTTTTTCTATCCAGGGCTTCAAACTTTGAACAAACTGACCAGCACCCAAAATATCTAAAGATTTAAATCCAACCAAATGCTTTCTAGCTAAGCTACCATAACTGCTAGAGCCTAAGTTTTTTAAGTGATTAGACCTAATATTTTTGGTGTCAGCCATCAGTGAATGGATAACTTTGGATAGCGCGCTTTTGGGATCAAGCTTCTTTAAAACTTGGTTTTTGAATTGACCAAAAACTTCAGTCTCTCCTATCAAGGGTGATTTTAAACCACAAAAAACTTCAAGCAGAAACTCGTATGCTATTTCGTCTTTAAGCACGTCTAATTTTGAAAATGAGTTTAGTTGAGTCGGCCCTGAAAACAAATGGGATAAATCATTATAAGAGATCCAGATCTTTCTTAAACAAGTTTCAAAATATAGAACATCTTCTGAAACACCTTTATAAATATCTTGAAGCGTGGGATTATCATCTAAGTTTTTATCTAAAGATTTAAGAAGATCAAAATGGTTTTGACCTTCTTTCTTCAAAAAATGATACACGTTCAAACGACTTTCCACTCTTTAAATGTAAACCAAATAATATCTTACAGTGTCACAGAAATGTCATAACTTCTTGATTTTGCTTGTTTTTTATCTTAAAAAATTGCTAAATTTGTATCAAAACTAGAATTTCGCCCTGTTTTGATACGAAACTTCTAAGCAATAAAACTTATCAAGAGAACAATTACTTCATAGTGCAAATCGCAAAGGCTTTGCCAGTGGATATCACCTGATCAGTTACGATATCTAGCTCGTAATCGGTGAACTCTAAAAGAAATTTGCCATCTGTAGTTTGTTTTAAATAAGTTTGAGTGCGCTCTTTTTCTACCACTTCACCGGTATTTTCATCACGGTAAGTGTTCTCGTAAATTGTCTTTAAAGAATTAGCTTCTCGCATAACCTTATACTGACCACCTTCGCCATCATTGATCCATTTCATGTTTCCGTCGATTAAAAAAATAGTCTCGATACTGACGTTATCGTCATCGTAAGCAGCCATGTATTCATCAGTTAAATCAAATTTAAAAGTATATGACTCGCCATCCTCAGCTATGTTGCACTCATAAGTTCCATTTTCTATGTCTGCAAAAGCAGCTGTTGAAAATAAAAGTACGAAAGTTAGTATAATTGATTTCATTTGTAACCTCTTATTGTTTGATTTTAATTGTATCTTTCTGAAGAAGGCTAGGACAATATCTTTTGGTTTACAAGTTATATAAAAAGCTTACGTATTGCATGCTTAAAAATGTAACCGATAGAAATGCAGCCGCCAAAAATTGATGCGATAAAGTCTACAGCTTAATGAGCTTACTGTACTTGGCTCAGTCGAACCAGGCCAAAAAGCACAAGACGGCCAATCAGATGCCTAGCTATAATCTGTTTGACTTACCCCATTGTTCTGCGAAGTAAGTGAATATCAAACTTGCACCTGCCCTTTTGATGCACAACAAAGACTCATGAATTGCAGCATCCTCGACTAGCCATTTATTATTAAAAGCTGCCATTAAACTAGAGTATTCACCGCTAACTTGGTAGGCCGCAACCGGAGCTACATTCATCTGCCTAATTCTATAAATAATATCCAAGTAAGTTCCCGCAGGCTTTACCATCAAAAAATCAGCGCCCTCTTTGGCATCTAGAAGGGCTTCTCTGATGGCTTCATCTGAATTCGCCGGGTCCATCTGATAAGTTTTTTTGTCCCCTGCTTTCGGCGCTGAATCGAGAGCGTCTCTAAAGGGTCCGTAAAAATGTGATGCGTATTTTGCAGTGTAGCTAATAATTCCGGTATTTTTGTAACCATTTTTTTCTAAGGCCTGCCTGATCTCAAACACCCGCCCGTCCATCATATCTGACGGAGCTATAAAGTCGGCGCCATGCTTAGCATGAATTAAAGACATCTGCGCCAGTATCTCGCAGGTCTCGTCATTTAAAATTTCACCCTTTTCAGACACGAGTCCATCATGCCCGTCGGAAGAATAAGGATCTAAAGCCACATCTGTAATGATCTGCAATTTAGGTGCAGAGCGCTTCACGCAGTCAATGGCTTCTAAATAAAGCGAGTCATTTAATGCCACCGAAGCTTTTGAATTCTTATCTTTATCTTCTACATGGGAAAAAAGTGCGACTCCAAAAAGCCCTAACTCTTGCAAGCTTATAGCTTTTTTTTTCAGATCGGGTATCGACAAGCGAGACTGACCAGGCATAGATTTTATATCTTCGGTTTTGTTGGAAATAAATAGAGGCTGGACAAGATTTGAAGCTCTTAATTGGGTTTCTTGAACCGAGGATCTAACTGCAAAATTTTTGCGCAGGCGTCTTGGCCGAACCAGCTTTATGCTTTCATTTTGACTCACTAGGTACTCCATATGGTTGATATAACTAATTATAATCACCTTTAGACTTTGACGCCAAGGTATAAAAGCTTTAAAAAATTTAACTCTTAGATCTGCTCTTCTAGTTAATTAATCAATCAGGAGTTTTTTTTAAATGCCAAAAGACAATTTACTTTCATGTGGTGGTTTAGTCTTGTTTTTGGCTTTCATTTTAGTATTTAGCTCTCCGAGGACAATTTTAGCTGCTGAAAAGTGGTCCAGCGAAAGTGAGTTGGGTTTAGTTGTCAACACTGGGAACGCTGAATCTCAATCTGTATCTATCAAAAACTTTACCCAGTACAAGCTTACAACTAAAGACACTTTTAGTTTTAAAGGTGAGTACTTCCAATCTGAAGGTTTAGACGACAATGATATTAAGATTCTTACGTCTGAAAACTCACTTCTTGAGTTCAAATACGAAAACCTTGTAAGTGAAAGGATGGGTGTTTTTGCTACTACAAGCTGGGCTAAGGATAACTTTAGAGGTTTTGAACAGCGTTTAGAGGTTGGACCTGGTTTATCTTATTATTTTATTAAATCTGATTTAGCAAACATACTTACTGAACAAGGTTTTTTGTATAGACAAGACACATCTTATCTAGAAGGTCCAGGTTCAGGTGAAACACGAAATGTTAATTTCTATAGAGGCTTTTACGAGGGAAATAAAAAATTTAGCCCAACATTAAGTGGAAAATTTTGGTTAGAAACAAAGCTTAACGTAGAAAACACAGAAGACATCGAGGTTCGTATCGAGCCTTCGTTAAGTGTAATGCTTTATGGCAATTTTTCATTAGGTTTGGCCTACCGATATAGCTTTGACAATGTACCTCCCAAAGCGGGATTATTACGTGTCGACACTATGTATATGACGACATTGAAAACTAAATTTTAGATTAAGGATATTAAATGGGATACTTAAGTTCAATTGCAGGTTTTTTAGTAGGTAAACCACCTCAAATTTTTGATAAAGATGGGACGGTAAGACATCACCATCCAAAAAAAAAGTGGGAAGACTGGCAAGCCCGGTACACTCATAACAGTGATTACAACTGGCGTAATCACAGTGGTAATAAACGAGGCGACATAGGTCAGAAAGATCCAACTAAAAATTTTTAAATTTTATTCTTTGCGACTTAAGCACCGTGCATTTTAAGTGCTTTTAAAATAGCGCTTTTTGTAAGGTCTTTGTCAGTCAATTGAAGCTCATAAGCTAAGTTTAAACACTTTCTTATACTCGGCCCGGCCGGAATTCCCATTGCTAGTAAATCTGCTGCATCTACTTTTTTTACTGGTGCCGAATCAAGTTTTTGCAAAAGACTTATTAAACAGTTTTTTTTGTCGTCACTTAACTTGAACTTAGCCAAGAATTCATGTGAGACAAAAAGCTCTAGCTCCCTCGGGTTTAAAAAGTCTAGGCCAACTCTTATTATATAACCCACGCGTTCTGCGGCTAAGCTATTATCTGCACGCCAGGATGAAAGTGCGTTTAGAAAATACAAACCGTTTTCCAATTTTAGCTTCTCGGTCTTGCTGAAAGGCAATACTTCTTTCCAATTTGCCAAATAAGCTTCAATATCTTTTTGAAAAAAAGACAGATCTAAAATAAATAAAGTTAAAGCAGAATCGAAGTGTTCTAGCTTCATAGCTCTGGTTTGAAGATAGCCCAAATGGTGAGATAAATCTTCAGAGTTTACAAAATCATCAAAAAGTTTTTCTTTTATCAGCAGTGGTAAAAGCCTATAAAAAAAGTCGCCTTGGATCATTTTTTTAAGCTCAGCGTACTTTCTATTTGATGACACTAGGGTCAAACTTGTCCAGTTTTCTATGGCCGCAGCCCTGGTTAAGGGGTCTACTTCAAAACCTAGTTGACTGGCAAATCTAAAGCATCTTAACACTCTTAAAGAGTCTTCCTTAAATCTTTCACTTGCATAACCTACGGTCTTGATAAGCTTTAAATTGATATCTGCAATGCCATTCTGGGGATCAAAAATATTACCCTCGCTATCAAGGTAAATAGCGTTGATCGTGAAATCTCTTCTTAAGGAATCTTCAGCTGCAGTTTTCGCAAACTTAATGTGATCGGGATGCCTTGAGTCTGTATATACGTCTTCTGATCTGTAAGACGTTATTTCGAATTCTTGTCCACTTCCGACGAGAACCTTAACTGTTCCAAAACGCTCGCCACTAGTTAGATGCTTTGGAAACAAAATTTTAATGTCCTTAGGTCTTGCGTCCGTTGCTAGATCGAAATCAAAGGGTTCTTTGTTCAACAAAAGATCTCGTGCAGCGCCCCCAACAATAAACGCTTCAAACCCAGCTTGTTCTAAAGCCTTCAAAACTTTGAAAACCGCCGTTTTTTTTACAATATCTTTAAAGTTTAGTATTTTTTTTTGCTTGAACACTTATAAAACTATAAGCTGACGCGAATGAAAGAACAAATACATAGCGCGCTCGAACAATTGCAATTTGCTCAAATTGGTTTTTCAGCAATGACAAAGCCTAGATCCCTAAGTTTTTACGAAAATTGGTTGGATGAAGGTCTAAATGCCGACATGGAGTACCTACAGACTCACCTACCACAAAAGCGAGATGCCAAGTCTTTGCTGCCCAATGCAAATTCAGTCATTTCTGTAACAATTGATTACTTTGAACATCCAGAATTCAAAAAACTGACAAACTTAAAGATCGCATCTTATGCGAAAGGGGAAGATTACCACTACTTCTTTAAAAAAAAATTAGAAACCGCAGCGTTGATTTTGAAGGATATTTTTCCAGCTCATCATTTTGAAGCTTTTACGGATTCTAAACCTATCCTAGAAAGAGACTTTGCCCACCAATCAGGATTAGGTTGGTTTGGTAAAAATACGATGCTGATTCATCAAAGCCATGGCAGTTATTTTTTAATTGGAGAGATACTAACAAGCTTGGTTATTAATGCTGATAAAGCCTCTGAGCATCCAGATCGCTGCGGGACCTGCACAAAGTGTATCGATGCCTGCCCGACACAGGCTTTGCAGCCTAAAAAATTAGATGCTAAGAAATGTATCTCATATTGGACCATCGAAAGTAAAAAAATTCCTGAAATTTCACTAGCACAAAATTTTGGATCTTGGTTTTTTGGGTGTGATATCTGCCAAGATGTATGTCCCTGGAATATTAAGATACATAGCGAGCAAAGAATATTGGTCAAAAATGAAACTAATAGAAAAGACGTAATCCTTGAAATTATGGAAATCTTAAAGGCTTCAAATAAATCACTTGAAAGAAAATTTTACGGTACACCACTTAGCCGCGCCAGAGGATTCGGTCTGAAACGAAACGCTTTGATGGTGGTTTTAAATATAAAGGCTATAGAGCTTAAAGAAGAACTTGAACAGCTTGATCTTAAAAACGAAAAGCTAAACAATTTCAAAGTTCTAATTTTAAATAGCTTAGGACCAGATACGTAATGAAACATATAGCTTTTGTCTGACAAGCGAGCCAGGAATACGAAAGGGTCTGTAAATTATTTTGTGTATGAGTGACATCACCACTTCTTGTTTGAAACAATCAAACAAGGAGAAGACTATACGCCAAAAAACTAAGACAACAAATTTCTATTTGATCCCGAGGAAGTAAACACAGCACTAAAACAAGCCAAGACAATCGATGACCTCTTTTCAGAAGGTGCTGCGCTTTTGGAAATTAATGAAAGAGATAATGTACACTAAAGAATTTCGCTTTCCGTACAGATTGAATGTGAATAATGAAAGCATCTGTTTCAGGAATTTCCAGAGATAGAAAAGGTTGGAGCTCACCTAGCTCAGGATAAGGCTAGAATTGATTTGAAGTGGTCCGACAACATTTCTGAGCTGATTCCTGAAATTCAGGAATCAGCTCAGAAGATTTACTCATCGCCGCCGATCATCAGTGATTTCAGCGATAAAGACTCCGAAAGACGATACTGGAAAATTGAAGAGTTCTCTCAGGTGCCATGGACCGATAGCTTCCACGGGACAAGCTTCAATGGCCTCTTGGCACATCTCAATTTCTTCTTCTGAAGTGGGCTGTTTAGTTAAAAAGGCATGACCGTCATCTTCATCAAATATCCGACGCCAGTAACCTTTAGTTAGGCTGCCTTCGTCTTCTTAGTCTTCTTAGTCTTCACTTCAAGCTTAATATGTAGCGCAGTCAAAATTTCAACCATCTTATCAATAGTCATGTGGCCAACCTGGCCAGAGAAAATCTTGGATACACGGTCTTGGGTTAATCCTTCGACCATGCTGGCTAGTCTTCTCTGGCTGATATTTTCCTTTTTACAGACGTCTTTGATAGACCCAATAAGCTCTTTTTTGATTTGAAAAACTTGGTAATCAATTCCCCAGCTTTCAGCTAATTCTTTCATATTCATGGTTTTTAATTTTTCTGTGCTCATAATTCAATACTCCTAATTCGTTTTCGGATAACATCTTTATCCTTGTCCAGAAGGGCTTGAGACTTTTTGTGAAAAGCGTAGACAAAAACTAACGTATCTTTATTTACAACTGTCGAAATAGCTCGCCAGTTAACCTTATCATCCTTTACTTTAAACTCCTGAATCTTAGTTTTCTTATCGATTTTAAAGGTCTTAAACTCTTTATTATTAAGTCTCTCGCCCGAAATAAAACGGTCTACGATTGAAAATGTCCTCAACAGTCTCTTTGGGGAACTCTTCTAATTCTTTAATAAAGATCTTTAGCTGTGCTACTTTCATGCTTGATAGTAAATAAACTATCACTCTAAAATGGAAAAATCAATAGAAAATATGAACAAACAAGGTTAGCTCGAGGCTCGAAAGCGCCTTTTTAATTCATCTTTTCCTCTAAAGGAGTACACGTATGGATTATAGAATCTCATGTTGAATCAGAGGGTTGGATGAGTGACATTTTACGGCCTTAAGAACAGATAATTAGTCAGGTTTAATACGCTCAAATATGAATTAATACATTAATGGCATTAGGTTTTGACGTATCACCTATAGTCAGTTCTGTAAAAAATTCTAAAAAGTAGTTCCTATGATATCTGCTGAAAAGACTATGATATGTTCGACAATATTATATGCTAAAACTATTCGTACTCATTCTGTTCCCATTTATTTCTTTGCCCTCTTTCGCAGAAGACGGTCTTCTCTTTAGCGTTGAAAAAGATGGGAAGACATCGTATTTGTTTGGGACTCAACATTCTGTTACAGACTCTCTATACAGTATTCATCCAGAGATAGAAAAAGCAATCAAGAGATCACATACTGTATTGATCGAGCATAAAGGCGATTTGATGGACGCCTATTTTCCTCCAAGTGGCTTGGGTATATTTCAAGCTGATAATGAAACCAGAAAGGCTATGAGAAAACTTCCACCAGGCGTAGTGAAAAGAGTTAATGAGTTTTTCAAACCTTCTATGGTTGAAGGAAGCTATTTTTCAAGCTGGCAGAGGTACCATCCTGGCGTAGCTTTAGCATTCGTAAATGATTGGTCGACGCGAGTAAAAGGTATAGTGATCGCTGAAATAAGGTTGGCTCATGGGACTGTCAAAGAGTCCTCAGCTAGTAGAATTATTGATGATCAAGTTCGTGAATTAGCTGAAAGAAGTGGAAAGAAAGTTTACGCTTTAGACGTAGATGGAGTAATCACAGAGGGCTTCGTTAGGGCTTCTTCAATTGCAGACTTAAGTAGTTGGGTGATGAAACACTTACCCTTAGGCTCAGTCGATGGCATTGACCGCACTCCTTTGTTCGAAGAGCTTCCAAAAAGTTGGCAGTCTGATATTATTAAGATGATGAGTGGAGAACACGAATCCTATCTTAATAAAAAGAAAGATTTGTACAAGTTGGGGAAAACAGAGGAAATGTTTCGCGTACAGGGAAATGATTTTAACGTTGCGCCTGAAGTCTAGAAAGCTCTTCTTTACAGAAATCTCTTGTGGAAAAAGAGAATAATTAAAGAATTAAAAGCGGGGAATATTTTCATAGCAGTTGGAATTGCTCACCTTTCGTACAGCGACAGTTCAGTGCCCAATTTAATCGAGATACTTCGGAGTGAAGGTTACAGGGTGTCTAATATTCCAAATAGAAAGTTGAGTTTACCTAAGTACGGCGCTGGTCTTTCATGCAAAAATTTTCTTAAATAGTACGATTTAGAGTATATGCATCTTATCCTTAATAACTACACTTTCTCAATCTAAGGCCGAACGGTCAGAGAATCTGGTATAAAAACACTGGGTAGAATTTAGACCTTACATTAATCTGTGAAGCTTTTGGATACCTCCGAAGGTTTTTTATTTGTCTGGTCAACAAAACTCAGTTTTTGAATTTCTGACCAAAATTTTTAAAAATTCAAATTTTTGGCTTCAACTCGTCAAAGTGTAAATTTCATGGTCAAGTTGGATGTGCTCTGCGGCCTGTATATTCGTTTTTAGCATTTGATTGGTGAGCGTAATTGAATATCAACATCTATTTCCAAAAAAATTTTCTGCTGCAAATCACTTGAACACATACTAAAGGTATGTATAACTCTTTCTATGAGCAAAAAGAAAGTTCAAGGTGAAAAGACAAAAGAAGATCTAATTAGGCACGCAATGAAGCGGTTCGCGAAACTCGGATTCAGCGGAACTCGTTTCGATGAAATAGCGCTGAGTCAGGGACTTACAAAAGGGGCGCTCTACCATCACTTTCAAAACAAAGCTGAGCTTTTTGAGGCTGCATTTATTTACTGTTCGATACAAGTGTCTCGTAAAGTATTCACTGAGGCGGGAAAGCAAAAATCCAGTGCAGAGGGTATTGTAGCTGGTTGTATAGAGTATATAAAATGCGTCACGTCACTATCCCATCGGAAAATAATGCTTGAGGACTCAATCTCCGTACTTGGATGGTCAAGGTGGAAAGAAATTGACGATCAAACTTCTGAAGAAGGTCTTTTGCATGCCGTAATTGCCGCCCAAAAAAATGGTGAAATTAAAACTGATATACCAGCCCGAGCGCTTACTCGTTTTCTCTCTGGAGGAACAAATGAAGTTGCACTCTGGGTTGCAAATTCAAAAGAGAAAAGTCAAAGCCTTTCCGAGGTAAAAAAAACTTTAACCCAAGTAGTTAATGGACTACGTTAGGAGACTATAATGATTAACAGTATGTACCCAGTCATCAGAACAAAAAAAATTGAAGAGACTTCTCAGTTCTATGAAAAGTATTTCGGATTCGAGCGGACGTTCGAATCCGATTGGTATATCAGTCTAAAAATTGGCTCTCAAGAATTGGCAGTCTTGTTGCCAGATCATAAAACTATTCCAGAGGTCTTCCGAGGTAGAGAAAGTGGACCTGAGACCATGCTAAATTTTGAGATTGAAAATGTTGATGCCGTATATAAAAGGTTTAAAAGTGACGGCCGAAAGATCCACTACGAAATAAAAGATGAGGGCTGGGGCCAACGCCACTTTATAGGTGAGGATCCAAACGGTGTAGCCATAGACGTAATTAAAGTCATTCCACCTTCAGATGATTTTCTGAAACAATACTCTGTAAGATAGTGCAAGAAAGTTGATATCTGATACCCTTGGTTTTGGCTTGATATTTCTACGTTCTATTGTGCCTTTTAGTATCAGCTAGAAGGCATAAAATTTAGCCTAAACTCAATAGATTTAATTGATCTATATCTGAAAATTTGCCACGATGCTAAAAAATAATTGCTTCATATTCTTAACTTGATAACAAATTGGTTCAAGAAGCGCCGGTATCTGCCTATACACAAAATTTTTTACACTCTCATAGGAAACTTAAAAATTTTTATCTTTCATATTCAAAACGAGATCGAAAAATTTTAAACACCTAATGTAAATTAGGTAAACAGTATTTAAAAACAATTATCTCTATTTAGTTAAACACCTCATCGCCACATCGGCGCGTTTATACTCAAGACCATGTTTTTCTTTTATTTCAGAATTATGTTGGAAGCCATTTTTTAGATATAAGTGAATAGCTGCTTCACAAGCGGAATAAGTGAGCAAATAGCAGTTTTAAATTTTATTTTTAATATTAAATTCAAGATAGTTAATATCATAAAAGTCTTGCTTGTAGGATTTTTGGTAGACAACGATTTTCAATATAAGTACCAACTAACTTTGTTTAAATTAAAACTTAACGTCTAAGTTTGCATTGGCTAAAAGATATTTAACACCTAATGCCACATATTAGGGCCTGTGAAAGATTCATCTAATTAAAAAAAAAGGAGCCATAAGGCCCCTTCTTTGTCATAGTCTTAGCGTTAGATTTCTAGGATTAAGCGCTAAAATTTTTCGCTGCAAATTCCCAATTTACTAAGTTCCAAAATGCTTCTATATATTTTGGTCGCGCATTCCGGTAATCCACATAGTATGCATGCTCCCATACGTCACATGTCATTAGTGCGGTTATGTCTTTCTGGGTAACAGGTGTTTCTGCATTTGACGTTGTGGCAATATCTAATGACCCGTCAGATTTTTTGACAAGCCAAGCCCAACCCGAGCCAAACTGTCCAGCGGCAGCTTTGGAAAACTCATCTTTAAAGGTCTGAAAATCCCCCCATTTCTTTGTGATTGCTTCTGCCAGATCCCCAGTGGGCTCGCCACCACCGTCTGGAGATAGCGAATTCCAATAAAAGGAATGATTCCAAACCTGCGCGGCGTTATTAAAAGTTCCACCACTTGCAGAGCGAACAATATCTTCTAGCGATTTTTCTGCATCTGGAGTTCCTTCAACGGCCGAGTTTAACTTGTCGACATAAGATTTATGATGCTTTCCATAATGATACTCGATTGTTTCAGCTGAAATATGAGGTGCAAGAGCATCTTTCGAGTAATTCAGTTCAGGTAATGTAAATGGCACTTTAAACTCCTTTGTTGCCCTTAGAAATTAGTTATAACTCAAGGGCTTTTAATTGTGATTATTTATAGTACTATAGCGCTCTAAACAATAATTTGTCCACAATTTGTCTGATCAAGGAATGTCAATGGAACTGAGTCTCAAAACATGGATGCAGATCGAAGACTATCTGAAAGAATCTAAAACTCTTATTGTGCCAGTTGGCTCCACAGAGCAACACGGACCAACGGGCTTGTTGGGCACAGATTACATCACCGCCTTAGAAATCAGCAAACAAGTGGGAATAAAATCTAAACGCCTTGTTGCGCCAAGTCTTAACTACGGAATGGCAAATCACCATATCGGTTTTGCTGGAAGCGCTAGTCTAATGCCATCAACCTATATCTTAGTCATTAAAGATCTAGTTGAAAGTTGGAAGTCCCAAGGCTTTGAAAACTTTTTGTTTATAAATGGACATGGGGGAAACATAGCACCGCTTACTTCAGCTTTTTCGGAGATAAAAAGAGGTGAAGAAAATTCTAAATTTTCACTGATCAATTGGTGGCATTTGAAACCAGTGAGAGACTACGAAGATAATGCCTTTAAGGATCAAAACGGTCATCATGCTACTTGTGGTGAAGTCTCTGTTACTCAATATTTCAGATCAGACGCTTTTAAAGATATACCTCAACAAAACTTTGCTGTTGAAAACACAAAATCTCATTGGCCACTTAGTGCCTCAGAGATGAAAACGTTTTACCCTGATGGACGTATGGGATCAAATCCAGGCTTAGCCACACCAGAACACGGCGAAAAGATTGCCAAGATTGCGACTGATCATATATGTGAACTTTTGTCTTATTGGGGTTTTTGATGTTTGAGAAGGTAAAGCTCGATCAATTAGTTTCTCATGACTTAAAAGGTGATCCTAGGCTAATTGGTTGGCTACAGAAAAGTATCGATGACTCTGATTACGTTGTCATGGGTTATCCTGATGATGAGGGCATTCAGAACAATGCGGGTAGAAAGGGCGCAGCCTTTGCTCCGGATATTATAAGAAAATATCTTTATAATATGAGACCCTCAATCTTATCTAACTCCGAGCCAGCAAAAATTTATGATTACGGCAATTTAAAAATTGAGAAAAGCCTTGAAACTAGACACCAAACTGCAATAGGTTTTGTGGAGCGAATCCTAGACCAGGGCAAAACAATACTTAGCTTTGGCGGTGGTCATGATTATGGGTATGTGGATGGAAAATCGTTTTTAAACTTTTGTTCTGATAGTACTAGTAAGCCTTTAATCGTAAATTTTGATGCACACTTCGATGTAAGGGCAACTGACAAAGGTATCACAAGTGGAACACCTTTTTACAGACTGCTTGAGGAAGATGTTTTTGATTTTGTAGAAATAGGAATTCAAGAACAGTGTAACACTAAAGCTCATTATGAATATCTAAAAAGCAAAGGTGCCAGCATATTATTTTTATCAGACCTTTTGGTTAACGGTGAGTTTAAATATCAAAAATTTTTGGATTTTTTCGAAAAATTAAATATTAAAAATACAACTTGTTTTCTTAGTGTAGATATAGATGCATTCTCTAACGCATATGCACCCGGCTGTAGCCAGTCTTTTGCAACCGGTTTTGACCCACAGATGTTTTTTTCGATGTTTGATTACTTGATCCAAAACTATTATGTTCGTGCCTTAGGTATTTATGAAGTTTCGCCCACACTTGACCTAGACGATCACACCTCAAAATTAGCAGCCCTTATTGCGTATAAATTTCTGAATCTTAAACAATACTTAAGGACTAAAAATGAATAAATTGGCTGATCAAGTAGAATCCAAACCAACAAGAAGTTTAGCAAGCGACAACCATAGCGGGGTTCATCCGCAAATTTTGGTTGGTCTAGGCGATGTAAATCTTAACCACCATCATAGTTATGAAGGTGATCCGTTTACATCGAAATTGAAGTCTACAGTTAAAGATATATTTGGTCAGACTTTCGAAAGCTTTATGGTTTTTAATGGCACCGCGGCTAATGTGCTGGCTTTGCAGCACTTTCTAAAGCCCTGGAACTCGGTCATATGCGCCGAAGAGAGTCATCTTAATTTAGATGAATGTGGTGCTCCTGAAAGATTTATTGGATGCAAGCTAGATTTGGTAAAAACCAAAGATGGAAAATTAAAAGCTGAAGATATCGAAAATAAAATGATCCGGGGTGGGGATCAACATTATAGCCAGCCCAAGGCTGTGTCCATAACTCAACCCACAGAATATGGTACAGTTTATAGTCTTAACGAGTTAGAAAAGATTTCGGCGATTTGCAAGAAACATAATTTGTATCTGCACATCGATGGCGCCAGATTTTGCAACGCTGTTATACATCTAAATACGGACCTTAAATCTTTGGCAAATTTTGCTGATGCTATAAGTTTTGGAGGCACAAAAAATGGCCTGCTCGGTTGCGAACTTGTACTAATTAAGTCAAGCTCTTCAGATAGTGTGAATGAATTTAGATTTGAACGAAAACAAGCCATGCAGTTGCCATCAAAAACAAGATTTATAGCTAAGCAGTTTCTAACATATTTTGAAGATGATCTTTGGAAACAAATCTCCACGCATTCGCTGCTGATGGCTGACAAGCTAGAAAAAGAACTAAGAAAGATTCCTGAAATCAAAGTTTTGCTTCCTGTTCAGTCTAATGCTGTTTTTTGTGAAATTCCTAAAACTTGGATCAAAGAACTTAAAAAAGAGATTTTTTTCTATGTGTGGGAACAGAAGCGTTCGATAATAAGATTGATGACAAGCTTTGATACAACTGAAGATGACCTAAATTTATTTCTGAAAAAAGCACGAATTCTTTCATCAAAAGGTCAAAAAATTCAAAGAGATTTGTATGTCAGATAAAAATTTTAATTACACAAGTTACTTAAAAATTTCCGGAATTACAGCTCAACAAGATCTTATGAGCGTAAAACATCAGGGCAAGCCAGCTCATGACGAAATGTTATTTATAATTGTTCATCAAACCTATGAGTTGTGGTTTAAGCAAATTTTGTGGGAAATTGATTCAATTATTGAGCTGTTCAACAAAAATTTTGTAAAAGATGCAGAGCTACAAACAGCTAATCATCGGCTCAAGCGCATTGTCGAAATTCAGCGTCTTCTTATTTCTCAAATAGATGTGCTAGAAACTATGACGCCACTTGAGTTTCTAGAGTTTAGAAACCTTTTATTTTCAGCATCTGGGTTTCAGAGCGCCCAGTTTAGACTGATCGAAAACAAAATGGGTTTAAAATCAAAGGATAGATCAATTATTGGGGGGTGTCCCTACCACCAGTTTTTAGATCAGAAAGAAAGCAAAGATGTTCAGGATTCAGAACTGAGTTCTACACTTTTTTCGTGCGTTGAGAAATGGCTAGAGCGAACTCCCTTTCTTCAAGTTGACCAGTATGATTTTTGGAGTGAGTACAAGGTCGCCGTTGGAAAAATGTTTGACCAAGAAAAAGTCTACATTTTAGAACATGTTGAAAATACAGAAAATCAGATATCTTCTTTAAAAAAACTAGAGCAAGAGAGAGTAAATTTTAGAATGATCACCGATGAAGATACTTTTAATCAATACAAGCAGGAAAGCTTTTGGAAGCTTTCCTACAAAGCATTGATGGCAGCCCTATTTATTCAAGTGTATAGGTCAAGTCCAAAGCTAACTCCTGCATTTCAAATGATCACTTATCTGATCGACATTGACGAAAAATGGACAATGTGGCGCTACCGGCATGCACAAATGGCAGGTCGCATGTTAGGCCAGAAAGTAGGTACTGGCGGGTCTTCGGGCTCGGAATATTTGAAAAGTGCTGCTGAAAAGCACAAGATCTTTAGTGACTTTTATAAGCTTTCGACTTTTTTTATCCCGGCTTCACATCTTCCCGAACTACCCGATCACCTGGCTTAAGAACTTAGGTGCTACATTAGGTGCCCGGTTCCGAACGCTGGCTGCGCCCTGGCAAGCGTTCGGAACCTGGCACCTAATGTAGCACCTAAGTTTGGTTGGAAGTTGAGCCTGGTCTAGTTATGCAAATTTTTTTGTAATACTTAGGCTGGAAATATCCTGGGTATCGATAAGGTGCTAGAGTATAAAAATGAAGCACGGTATCCTTATCTTAGTATGTACGCTGTTATCTCAAACCACTTTTGCCAACTGCCCGACTGAACTTTCAAAGAGTCAGCTTTTAGGAAAAGTTTCCGATCCCTCTAAATTCTACACTCCTATAAGAAGCTATTGTAGTGACGAGTTACTTAATATTTTTAGCAATTGCATAGAATCGGATTCTGCCGAACAAACTTTGTTTTTTGGTTCAAGAGAAAAGCATTATGAAAGCACGAAGACAGCTGATTGTCCCTTCGGATATGCTACTGAAGCAAGAGGCGGATATTTGCGCTTTCAAAAGTTTAATGGCAAACCTGTTTGCTTAGAACCTTGCGAAACTATGGCCGTGGGTAAGTTTTTTAGAGACCAAGATAAGTTTGGTGCAAAAAGAGCTTTGAATATCGGAGATCAAATTTATATTCCACAACTTAAGGGCCTTCGGTGCGGTAAAAAAATACATAAGGGTTGCGTGCGAGTAAGCCACTTTATCGAGTACACAGATAAACCCATTGTAGATTTATATTCTGGCATTTGCAGCTCGAGTATTAGTAGAGGTGTTTGTAGAAAATCAAATGATTCAGATCTTCCTAAGGTGATTTCGATTTATAAGGTAGAAAACTTACGAAACCCCGCGAATGCGGAAAATCAGATCTCTTTTGATACTGAAGATTATCTACTGAACTTTTGATTGAGTCTAAGATCCTAGTGGGCCTGTTGAAAAAGTATTAGATTCTAGGCGTCCAAGCTTAAAATCGAATGAGTCGTAGTTTATCTACGTCGAATGAGATTTAAGCGAAGGCAACAACGAAGATGATGCTTTTTCAGCAGGCCCTAGTGTTTATTTGCACAATATAGCCCGTACGGGTGAAGCATCACCGTCTTTAATTTTCAGGGGCAATGCAATCAATTGATATTGACCCACTGGCACGTCCTCTAAAACCAAACCTTCCAATATGGACATATTGTTTTTTAGAACTGCTTGATGAGATTCAAGTTTTTTAGAAGTTGCGGGATCTATTGATGGCGTATCTAAACCAACAAGCAGTACTCCGCTGTCTGCTAATGCCTGGACCACTTCTGGTGATAGGGACACAAAATCATTGGACCATTCATTAGGTCGAAATGAATTAGTCTTAAATAAAACTCGCGGGCTTGCAACGCTGTTTATTTCAAAATCGTGTAGCGAAATTCTTTGGTTAAAAGCCGTGTTCACCTCGATCACCTGACAGTGGCCCATATATGTTCTTAAATCTTTTTGATCTATACCAGGTTCATTTGGGCCATAATGGCTTACGGCGTCTGCATGTGCCCCAATGTGCAAGGTTGTTGTCATAGAGGATAGGTCCAGATGGGCTCCTTGCTCTTGAGACATTAATACGTTTCTCTCGAAGGCCACATCACCCGGAAAGACCGCTGTTTGTTCAGAGATCAGAGGGGATATATCATAGATCTCGTTAAAATCGTCGAAGTGCATAAATTAAAGCCCTTTTAGTTTGTCTAAAACTTGGTCCACATGCCCCTTAACTTTGACCCCTCGGAACTCGGCCACCAAAACACTATCAGCGTTAAATATAAACGTACTTCTATCAATTCCTAGGTACTTGCGACCATACATATTTTTTTCTTTAATCACACCAAAAATTTTACAGAGCTTTTCATCTTCGTCGCTAATCAATGCATGCTTGTAATTTTGTTTTTCAATAAATTTTTGATGTGAGATCAAGCTGTCTCTTGAAATCCCAAACACCATTGCTTTAAGTTTTAATATTTCGTCTAATGCTGAGGTAAAATCGTGTCCCTCTATTGTACAGCCTGATGTGTGATCTTTTGGATAAAAGTATAAAATTACATTCTTACCCTTGTATTTTGAAATATTAAATGTGCCATTCGTTGATAAAAAATCTAGCGCTGGCATCTTTTGTCCTAGGGTCAGACCTTTATTTTTAGAAACTTTCTTGCCTGACGAAGTCAAAGCCTTTTTATTTTGTACTAACTTCTTTGGTGCCGCTTTCTTACCATTTATTTTTTTTTCCGCCACCTTTTTCTTAGTTGTTTTTTTATTTATATTATCACTTGCCGATGCTTTAGCTGACTTTTTTTCGACAGATTTTTTGGCTGCCTTTTTTCTTGTTGCAGTTACTTTTTTTTTGGTCATTTTTTTCCCCATTTGAAAATCATATTCTTAATTTTACATAACTAGGCCAATAATCGACCGATACTGACTACATAAAATAGTCAGATTAAATTGAATGAAAACTTGCCATACTTGTCAATCATAGACTAATTTAATCAATCACTTAGGAGAATTAATGAGCAAGCTACAAGCGCCCAGAGGATGTCCTGATATTTTCCCTAAAGAGGTCATAAGAAGAAACTTTATTCTTAAAACTGCCCGTCTCTTAGCAAGTAAATATGGCTTTAAAGAACATGAAACCCCCATATTTGAACATTCCAGTGTTTTTGAGAAAAATTTAGGTGAAGGCACCGATGTAGTATCCAAAGAGATGTACAGCTTCATTGATAAGGGTGGCGAGTCTCTGACCCTTCGCCCCGAAGCCACAGCAAGCGTTGCAAGGCTATTTATAAGCCATAAGCTTTATCGTGAAGTGCCTTACAAAGTCTTTTATCATGGTCCCATGTTTAGGCATGAAAGGCCTCAGAGGGGGCGCCAACGTCAGTTCACGCAAATAGGTGTTGAAAATATTGGTCTTAAAAACCCAAAAATCGATGCAGAGACCATAGCGCTAGGCTACCAACTGGTTCAAACTTTGGTCCCAGAGCAGCAGTGGCAGGTAGAAATTAATAATATTGGAAACTCTGAGGATCGCGAAAAATATAAGAAAGTTTTAGTCGAATTTTTAAATGATCACAAAAAAGATCTTTCTGAAGACAGCCAAAATCGCCTTTACACTAATCCGCTTAGGATATTGGATAGTAAATCTGAATCCGATCAAAATCTTTTGGATAGCGCTCCAGAAGTTTGTACCTTTATCAACGGATCAAGCAAAACTGAATTTGATCAGGTAAAAATATTGTTAGAAGCTTTGAAAATACCGTTTAAACTTAACCCCAGATTAGTCCGAGGTTTAGATTATTACAATGACACTGTTTTTGAAATCACTAGCTCTACTTTGGGGGCCCAGAATGCAGTGTTGGCTGGCGGTAGATATGACAATCTAATTGAAGGCATGGGTGGTCAAAAATGCCCTAGCTTTGGTTGGGCCGCAGGTTTAGAACGGCTCAGCCTTTTGTTTGGTGAAATGCCTGAAACCAAGAATTTTAAAATTGGCGTCATAGACATTAACCATAGTGAAGATGTCTATTTAAGTGAGGTTTGTCACATTCTAAGAAGCCAAAGCTCTTCAGCTCAACAAAAAAATGCTGAAATCTATTGGAGCGAAACTGGCAATTTTTCAAAGCAAATGAAAAAAAGCGAAAGTTATGGCTGTGACTATGTGATAATTTTTGGTCCTGACGAGATTAAATCACAAAATTTACAGATCAAGAACCTTCAAACTGGACACCAATTAAGTCTGGCAAAAAAAGACCTTCAAAATTTTAATTTTTAAATTCTGTTTGCAGTTTTTGGTCAATGAACAAATAAGTGCAGCCAAGCAAGAACTTAGTTTAACCTTCATTTTCTTGCACAGGTGCTTCGTTTGCCACCGTCTAATTAGTCTAAAATTTTCTAAAATATAGTTTATTTATTTTTTCAAGATCCCCAGCACTAAGATCTTTGTTTTCAGATATAATATCGCCATTTGGATTTGTAACTATTGAGTTAAGACCACTTTCCGTAACAAAGGCCTTAGATTGATAAATTAAAATTGAATTTACATCTATGCCCTCGCTGATATTAGAATACATTCTTTGAAATGGCTCTGGCATAATATCAAAATTGATAAGCTTATCTTTTTTAATATTTTCGTAGAGCACGGTTAAATACTGGTTTCTCATGTCCCTCTGATGCTCGTGTATAAAGCCCAAAGCATGCATCACTTCATGCTTTATATCCGTAGTTTGGCAATCAGAATTCAAAAAGATGGGTTGCGCCCCACCAACACGCCCGACATAGCTGGCACACAGTTCCTTTAAAAATGAAAAGACCACGAAGTCTTTGTCATAGCCAGAATATGGTAGAAATCGAATAGAGCTTTTAGCTTCAAAATCTGTCAGCGCTTTTTCAATTTTTGTCCTTAACCCGGTCGGCAGGTTATTATCAAATGCGATGGGAACCTCAGCATTTGGCCAGATTTTAACTTCGCCTGCAAACAAAGTTTGTTGAGTTCGAGGGCTTACAACTTTAGGACGACCTAATAATATATCCCCCCCCGCAACTGCATATCCTGCCACAACTTTAAATTTTAGACTGGTTGAAGGATCAAACTTCTTTTTCTTAGCCTCTAAATTAATAAGTTCTTTTTTTGTACCACTAGATGCAGGTTTTGGAAGGCCAGGACTTTTTAAGCTTTCGCCGTAAGCTAAAGTTTTCTTTTTCACCAATGGTGCTGATGATGAAGTTGGTAAATCATTTTTGTTAAATAATAAATTTGGGCTGCTGATGTTTTCTATAAGCGAATCGTTTTTTTTAGCTTTCCAGAAAAAGCCCACCAATAGTGAGATACCCAGTAAAAACGCACACAGAAAAGAGAAACCTGATTTTGAGCTCACAACCATAAGATAGTGCCCAAGAATTAAGATAACAACAAGCTCTTACAGACTTTGTTAGCTATGATAAAAGTTTAGGCTTGTCTTTTTATGATATTAAGTTAATTTATTTTTTCATGTGCCCCGGTGGCGAAATTGGTAGACGCACAGGACTTAAAATCCTGGGACCTTAACGGGTCGTGCCAGTTCAAGTCTGGCCCGGGGCACCAACATTCCTAAAAAATACATGGTTGGTTGTCAGTGATATGAAATTATTAATATCCCATCTTAGAACCGAACATAATCAGTTAGAAAAATCAGTCAGGCAACTACCTTCACAAGTTACCCTGTAGATCATGGTGCTACGGTTAAAACCTGCTACAAAATAGTAAATTTCTGAATCAACGCTAAATTTGATATTTTTTTTTTAACCCACTCACGCTGGACAGGTAGCTGAGTTTTATTAGAGCTAAAATTTTTAGCAAATATTTCAGTAGCATCTTCCTGAGAAATACTTTGGTTAGCCATAGAAATATTAAGATTTAGAAAAAAGAAAAGATAAAAAAATATAATAGATTCTGCTTTGAATAGTCTTATTTACAGGAATTCAAATAAGCAACTGCAATTTAGTGAACCTTCTATGACCAGTTTAGGTCTTTAAATATAGTTTTCTGCTACCATGGTTCGAATTTCATATTTAGAATTTAA
The DNA here is from genome assembly GCA_963803705.1 of uncultured Pseudobdellovibrionaceae bacterium. Classification (GTDB taxonomy): domain Bacteria; phylum Bdellovibrionota; class Bdellovibrionia; order Bdellovibrionales; family UBA1609; genus JAMLIO01. Next base: position 74,443 of record CAWDNU010000004.1, read on the forward strand.
CTGCCCTTTGTTTGGGCTTTAGGTTTAATAGACGAACACATCGGCTGTGCCGGGAATATTGGTCCTGACTACTTCCCTGGATTAACTGATAATCGACAAATATAATATTTTCGCTATTGGAGTAGATATCCGCAAAATGACCGTAATTAAGTGATCACTTCAACAAGTAGAATTAATTTTTTTTGAAGTATTAGCCTGGTAATATTGATAACTTGAAGCTAAAAATTTTAAATTTTCCTAAAAGGGTGCGGTTCAGCACACATACTTTTAGGAAAAATTGAATTTACTCTTTAAATTAAGCCTGCAACTTTTAATACCGCGCCCACTACAACTACTAAACCTACCAAATAAACTACATTTCTCATATCGCTCTCCTTTTAAATTATATTTATAAAATTAATTTAGAATTGAAACTTATTTTCTACAACTTAAATTGCAAATTAAATTTCATTGGTACTGAGCAATTGTAAAAAACTACACATACATAACCCAGTGGGTCGAGGATGCAGCAACAGCACTGACTGAATGCTGTTCTGCATGATGGCTAAGCTTGAGGCGATTTTATGGACTTTTCTGCACAAAATTAAAAGTTTACATGATCTTTTAAGACTTTAACAAAGCTTTACTATAGGTAATTCGTTATGAATATAAACAAATAAACAGGAGCAAATATGAGCAACGACAAAAGAGTTACAGCAATTTTTGATAGCAGACCGAAAGCTGAGGCAGCCTTAACTAGGTTGGAGACTTTGGGTTACAGAAAAGAAGATATGACGATTCTTGTAGCAGAAAATGCTTGGAATAAAAGTAGCGATATCAAAATCACTGAAAATACAAAAGGTGCTGAAGGTGCTGCTATTGGCGCTGGCGTTGGCGGTATAATTGGTGCAGTTGTCGGTGGCTTGACAGCTGTCGGTACTGTAGCTGCAACAGGCGGAGTAGGGTTATTGGCCGCTGGTCCATTAGTAGCAGCATTAGCTGGTGCTGGCGCTGCTGGCTCTACCGGAGGAATCGTTGGCGGCTTAGTTGGCTTAGGTTTCCCTGAAGTGGAAGCTAAGTATGTTGACGAGAAATTAGGTCGTGGATCAGTTATGATCGGTGTGGAAACTGACTCTGATAGAGCGAGTGCTTTACAGGACGCTTTGAAGCAAATGAATCCTGAGAAAGTTACAACACATTAATTGGGATGAACCTTTTAAACTTGCAACTCAAAAAGACCTCTAGGCCAATCTAGGGGTCTTTTTTATTATTAGGGCTCTTCTTATAATTTCCGCACCTTTACCTTGGGCCTGTTGAAAAAGCATCATCTTTGTTGTTGCCTTCGCTTAAATCTCATTCGACGTAGATAAACTACGACTCATTCGATTTTAAGCTTGGACGCCTAGAATCTAATACTTTTTCAACAGGCCCCCTTGCTAATACATGTCTTTGGCCATTAATCTTTAAAAGTCCGTGAGTGCTTAACGGCTTCATAATTTACTTAATTTTACAATTTCAAAGAGCCTATATGTACAGACCTATAATGCAAAATTGGTTTTCCCAAAAGCTATTAAATTTCATTAAGTATAAGGTAGAAAGGTTTCTGATAAAGGGCCCTTTTTATCAGCTGCTCTTTATCGCATTCCTGATTGGAATTCTTTCTGTCTTGTGTGGAGTAATTCTTACTTGGATCGAACCTGTAAAAGATGGTTTAGCAGAAGGTTCGTGGTGGGCCTTTTTACGAATGAGTGATCCAGGTTATTTAGGAGATGATAACGGACTAGCTAAGCGAATTCTGGCAACAACACTAACATTGTTGGGTTACGTACTATTTATGGGTTCGTTAGTCGCTATCATGACACAGTGGCTTTACAAAACTATGAGAGAATTGGAAGCAGGTTTCACTCCCATCACGATCCGTGGACATATTTCAATTTTAGGTTATACGAACAGAACGCCAATATTGATCGACGAGATCTTATCATCAAAGGGGCGCCTAAAAAGATTTTTAATTAGGAAGAAAGTTGCCAGTCCTCAAATTGTTATATTGAATTCTGAGGTCAATTACGAACTCACTAATGACTTAAGCACTCACTTAAGATCAAGCGCTAAGCTTAAAAAAGTTATTTTTAGAACCGGGAATCCTATGCAAATAGATGATCTTGGTCGAGTGAATATAGAAAATAGTAGCGTGATCGTTATTCCTTCTGCAGTTTATCAAAAAGAAGGCTTTGAATATTCTGACACTAGAGCTATCAAATCGTTACTTTCAATAAAAAATAGAGCAGAGCAAAAAGGACTACCCTTACCGATTGTAGTTACCGAAATATTGGACGATAAGAAACGAGAAGTTGCAGAGCACGCCTATGGCGAAAAACTAAGGGTTGTTTCTAGCAGAATGTTTATATCTAGATTAATAGCTCAGAACATTCAGCATCCAGGTTTATCCCTAGTTTTTTCAGAGCTTTTGTCTAATAACTACGGCAACGAAGTCTACATAAAAAGATTTCAGTCTATGATTGGTAAATCTTGGCTGGATATCAAAACTTCTTTTTCTGATGCGATACCTATCGGGCTTATTACTCAAAATTTGGTCGGGGCCTGTAAGCTTAATCCAGCAGATGATCTAGTGCTTGAAAGCGGTGATCTAATTGTTTTTATAGCAATGTCGTTTGAAAACATAACCGAATGCAGTGAAGGTGAGACAAAACTCTTAGCTCGAGAAATGGAGACGTTAAAAAGATTGTCCAAAGAAAAATCTAAACACATTTTAATTCTTGGATGGAGCCAGAAGATATCAAGCCTAGGACAAGAACTGCTAAGTCACGAGTACATCGACACAAAAATCGATATCATGTCCATCATACCATCTTCGGAGCGTGAAGCTTCACTTAGAAAGTCTATAGAAAAACAGCAATTATCAAATATTACTCACATAGAAGGCGACTATTCGCAATCAAAAGATCTTAAATCTTTAGATTTGGATAAGTACGACAATATTATTTTTTTAGCAAATGATTGGATTGGCAGTAATATTGATGCCGACGCTAGGTCGATAATGGGCTATTTACAACTCGGTCAATTAGTTAACATAAACAAATCGACACCAATATTAATTGAGCTTGCAGACCCTGAAAACGAAGCTCTCTTTACAAAAAAGTCAGGCGAAATAATTATAAGCCCGTATGTTATCAGCAATCTTTTGGCAAATGTAGCTCTTAGGCCCGACTTAAACATAGTTTTTAATGAACTTTTTCAAGCCACTGGTCACGATATATCAATCGTAGAACCAGCTTTGCTTAATTTAATAGGCAAGTCAAAATTTAGTGATATCTATAATGTTTGCCACTTAAAGGGAATGATCGCACTTGGTGTCATAAAAATGGATTATTCAGAAGCGCTAATTAATCCTAAAAAAACTGATTCCTTTGATAATATTGAAAATTATAAAATTATTGTTCTAAGATAGAAGGAAGGTAGTCTACCAAGTCCTGAAACTTAACAGAAAAATTGGCGATTAAATTTTACTTACTTAAGGCTTAATCTAAAAAATTTTTCAGCTTAGATCATAACTGCCGCGTAATCTCAGTTTGATTTAAATTTTTCATCTTCGGAGATCTTCTTTTTCGCGTTTTTTCAGGAACTAAGTCTTTCATCGATTCCAACTTGCCAAAACATAATAACCTATCGTTGGCTTTTAAAATTCGTTCAGACTTAGGATTAGGTATAACTTTTCCTTCTGTATGCAGGGTCAGCACGTTGATATCCTTTTCCCTAAGACCAGAGCCAATTATGGTTTCACCAATATATTCGGAGCCGCCTGGAATAAAAATTTCAGTGACCCCATAACCTTTACTGACGGTTAAGCGGTGTCTTAAATCTATCTCCGGAAAATCAACCTGCCCAGCAATATAATCAACAAAAGAGCCTGCAATATCAAGCTTGGTGCAAGTTTCAATACCCTCTAGCCCAGGCGAAGAATTGATTTCCATAATTTGGGGACCATCTTTGCCCTCTAACATATCGACCCCAGCAATTCCCAGACCCATAATTTTTGAGGCCCTAATAGCAGTCTCTTTGTATACGTCATCGAGCTCTACTAATTCAGTAGCGCCACCCCTGTGGACATTGCTGCGAAATTCTTGCCCCTTTGCAACTCGTCTCATCGCTGCGACAACTTGGTCACCGACCACGATAGCTCGAATGTCTTTTCCTTTACTCTCTGCTACAAATTTTTGAATTAAAATATTTTGTTTTTGGCTTTGTAAAAGCTCAATGATCGAAGTGGCCATTTCTATAGTGTGAGCTAGTAAAACCCCAATTCCCTGTGTGCCTTCTAATAATTTAATTACAACTGGTGCACCGCCAACTCTTTGGATTGCAGGCAACACATCCATTTTGTCTTTAACAAAAGTAGTGGCAGGTATACCAATATTATGCTTACTTAAGATTTGAAAGCTTCTAAGTTTATCCCTTGAATTTAAAATACCATCAGCAGAGTTAGCTGAGAAAACATCCATTTGCTGAAATTGACGAACAATGGCCGTTCCAAAATAGGTTAATGAGGCCCCTATACGTGGCAAGACAGCATCGTAACTTTCAAGCAACTTTTGTCGATAGTACAAGTCAGGATTTTCAGTTTCTAAATCTATAGCGAATTTTAATGTATTGAGAACTTTAACTTTGTGGCCTCTTTTCTTGGCTGCGTCTACAAGTCTTTGTGAACTGTAGTTCTTTGGTTCTCTTGATAGTATTGCTAGCTTCATAATGACCCACTTTCTTAAATTGTTGTTTTTTTAGTTCACTTCAATATCGATATACTTTAACTCTGGAATTTCTTTTTTCAGTTGTTCTTCAATCCTATTAATTTCATCACCCAGCGCTTCAATCAAATGATCTCCAAAGTGAATCAAAAATTTCTTTTTATTTTCGTAGGTGTCTAAATCATCAAAAGCTTTTGTTAGATTCATCTTTTTAAGAAATCTTTCAGATATTACCCCTCCATCAAATTCAATTTCAGCTTTAAAGCGAAGGTCTTTCGTCCCCATAATAGCAGTTTTGATGTCATAAACTTTATCAACCACTGGATCTTCTTTCAGAATCTTTAAAATCTTTCTTCTGCTTACCAGTGGAATTGACTGACCAACTAACAACCCTTTCGTTCGGTAAGTAATAAATATGGCCACCAGTCCAAGCAATAGACCAATGAATATCGTGGCCATTGAATCCCATTTTGGATCACCTGTTTGGTAAGTTAAACCTAATCCAGTCGCTGCAACCAAAACACCAAAAACAGCTACGCTGTCCTCTAAAATCACTGCCACACCAGTAGGGTCTGTTCCTTGATTAATATAATTTAAAAAGGAAAGCTTACTGTACTTAGCCTCTGCTCGAACAGCCTTAACAGCCACAATTAAGGTAAAACCCTCCACTACAAATGCAAAAGCCAGAATTATAAAAGCAATTGAGAAGTCACTAATCGGGTGTGGGTTTAGCAAAGTAGTTACGCCATGATAAACGGTAACTCCACAGCCTAGAAAAAAAATACCAACTGCTGAAATCAGCGCCCATATATATGTTTCTTTGACATAACCATAGGGATGTCTTTTGTCGGCTAACTTTGCAGATCGCCTAATGCCAAGTGCTAATAGGCATTGGTTAGAAACATCCGCAAACGAATGAATACCTTCTGATAGCATGGCACTAGAGCCAGAAAAGAAAAAGGCTACAAACTTTGCAACCATAACAACAGAATTTCCTATTATAGCTGTATAAACTGCTTTGGCCGACCCGCTTTTCATTTTGAATTTTTCTTTTTATTAGCATGTACGAATGATTTGCCTACATTAACTGTAAATCGACTTTTTAAAGCCTTTCTGCCCAAAAGCATACGAAAACCCATAAGATCTCTGTTCACCAAAGTAACTTCAGTTTTAAATTCATGCTCGCCAAGCCTAAGTTGGACACTTATCACAGGTCGTAAGCTAATGTGCCCTGAAGAGCTCTTTATATTTCGTTGTTCCAAAATCGGCTTCTTACATTTAATAGCTGGATGACTTGAATTCTGATTTGGGTGAATTTTAAAAGTTGCGTAATCAGTTTTTCCTTGCCTAGATATCACTAAGTCCGTCACATGAAGTGCCGATGTTCTTGCACCGGTATCGATCTTAACCTTGATTTGTTGGTCAGCCAATTCAGGTATTAAGACCTCTTCGCGCCACCCAATTTCAAGTAGCAATTTTTTTTTTCCCATAAACCTCTAGTTCCTTGAAATAACAACCTTGAAAAAGGATAAAATAATTCCAGCATTTTCGAGTCGCATAAAATTAACAAGGTATTGTTGATAGTAACACTATTCAGCTTCTTCATAAATCAATACCCTTCAACCGCTAACTCACGCTGTCAAATAGCAATAGCTGGCTATGTTTGGTAATATTTCGGAATGAGCGCGGTTATTTTTTCTGAGAGCAAATTTAATAGTCACTTAAGCGTGCCCACATATCTGTTTAAAATTAAAGCTTTTGTTAAGGCTCTCAAATACTGCTCTATATCTTAGTTTTTTCCAGTGAATACAGCCTAAATTTAAGAAAAAAATAATCGGAAGTATTCATAAAAACACCGATAAATATATAAGAAAGTTTGTTATGTCACCAATAAAGAACTGGAGGATTCGTGTCTCTAAAAATTATTTATCTAGATGATGAACCAGAACTACTAGAAATGTTTAAAGATCTTTACAGTGAAGAATTTGACATAAAAACTTACAGTGTTCCTGAAACAGCAATTGCTGAAATCAAAACCCACCCGCCAGACCTACTGATTTTAGATTATAGGCTACCTGGAACTACAGGTGATTTAGTTGCACTATCGCTCAATCAGAATATACCTAAAATACTAATAACTGGGGACTTAAATATTAAACCTGAGTCCAACTTTATTAAAATTTTTAACAAGCCATATGACTTCGAAGAGCTTTTAAATTTTCTAATGAGTCAAAAAGCAGCTCAGAAATTGGTAGCTTAAACATATTTAGAATTTAGTTTAAATGTAGTTTAAATGTAGTTCAACTGTGTAAAAGCTGCGGATTAATAGTAATTCCCTGCAGTTCAAACTAAAACTATCAGCTACTTTTCTTCTAGTCCTTCAAGACGCTCGATCTCTTGAAGAGCTTCATCGAATCCCTCTATAACTATTTCATCATCATCAAAAGCCGCTTCTGTTTCCACTTTTTTATTTTGCTTTTTAGCAGGTGAGTCTTTTTTCTCAAACTCATCATCATCTAATGTTAATTCCTCTGTTTCCAGAAGTTCAGGATTAGTAGATTTTATAACTGTCGGCTTAGTAGCTGCCCCTCCGCTTTTAAATAAGGCGTCTAAGCCAGTGTCATCAGTTGAATTCTTTGGATCTGTTTTATCTTTACTTTGAGCGTTCGAATCACCTTCAGCACCTTTTAAAACTTCTGATGGCCTTTGTAAGGGTTGCTTGTACAGATCAGCTTCGGAATCAGTTGGTGCCATTTTTTCTTTAGCTTCAGCTTCTTTGATTTTAAATTTTGCTTCAGACTCTTTTAAAAGTTTGTCCAAATCACCAGACTCAGGGCTAAATAGCTCATCATTTATGTCGATAGCTGGTGTATTTCTAATTTTTTTCTCTTCTTCGGCACGTAGTTTTTCTTGCGCACGTTTTTTATCGGCCTCCGCTTTATTTTTTAGCGACTGCTCTTTTTTCTTCAATTTATCTTTTTCTTTGAGCTGTTCAGCTCGGTAGTTTTCTACAGCATTTTCTTCAGGAACTGTTAGGCGCCCTTGCTGTAAAGGTCTAGTAGAGATTGCAAACTTACCGTTTTTGATACGTATTCGCACCAAGTAGTCTTCAAAACCATTGGCATACTTAACTTTTAAAGGAATATAAATAATATCTTTGATTGAATTTACTTGAAACTCGAGCTCGGATCTTTTTTGTTCGTTAAAATCCATTCGATAATTTGTCATCGAAAACTTAGAAATACATCTTTGCGCAATTTCATCTGATACAAAGTCCCTAAATTCGTCAAGAAATTCTAGACGCTTACCTTTTTCAGAAAAAACTTTTAAACTAATTTGAAGTCCGCCAATTACGGACTTGTCAAAAGTTACAGCATACCAAACCAAACTACTTAATTGTCTTTTTGGTTTAAGTAAATATTGTTTACCTAAGACAAAGGTCGCAGAATATGCGTTTAGTGCAAAACTAAAAACTACCAAAAATAGCATCAGTTTTTTAAATAGTTTTAAACCGCCTAAGCATTTGAAATTCATACTCTTTTGTTTTCGGTTAACACTGAGTAAACATTAATAGCGCAACTAATCTATAGTCTATGGTTAAAGTGAAAATCGTAGTAGATTTACTTATGGCCTGCCTACTTGTGTACATTTCTAAACAAAGTGTATAAACTTTTGACAGTTTGCGAACTGAAAAAGTCACTAACGTCACCGGGCTTTTCTCAAACCAAAGCCTATCCAGATGACGAAAATTGTCGCGTTTCAGCTTAAAAGCAATGAGGTGTTGACTCTAAAACCATTTTTTTGTTTATTGCATGGTTCGATTATTGCTTTATGAGTACCATGATTTGCATATTTTCTTCTTTACTCTTACCTGTGCTAAGTAAGTTTAAGACTTTTGGGGGCTTAAGGTTAACGTTGATATACTCGCTCAAAGCGTTTATTGGCATTTTATGTTTCGCTAACATATCTTATGCTCAATTGTACGCCCCACTTCCATCTGAAAATCAGCAAAGTAAAAAGTACGACCGCAAAAATAAGTCGTCTCTAGGTCTTAAGAGCTTCGAGAACTTAGATATTGAAAAAGCGACAGTAGATACAATGTTCAGTGTATTTAGTTTTGATGAAATTCAAGACAGATCTCAGCTTGTGCAACTGGCAATTTTACCTAGCTTAGAAATCAACTTACTTAAAAATTTAAAGTTTTCTGCTTTAGGCCTGATAGGCCTTAGTACGGGCCGAGTGCAAACTAGATTTGATAACCCACAGTTTAGCTCCTTAAATTTGAATGAGCTAATTTTAACATATTCTCCAGTAGAAAATTTAGGTCTCTCTATGGGAGCCTTAAACCAAAATGATTTAAACACGCGTATGCTAATTGCAGACAGAGCTTTTCCTGGCGTACAAATCAAAAACAAGATTAAAATTTCTGATGATTTTGAAATCCAACTTAAAGCTCAGTACAGCATTCCTAATTCGGTAAGTTTTGAAACAGATCGTACCAATAATGAATCGATTCCTTCTTTTTTAACTCAAGGTTTTGATTTTAAGTTTAATTTAGATAATTGGTTAAAAGTTAAAGGTAACGTTCACCATTTTACATATAATGACCTGCCATCGGTTGTCGCTTTTCAAAGTGGCCGATTAGGAAATACTGTTGATGGTATTCAGTCTGCCGAATCAAATTTTATTTATGATTTTGACGGTTTTTCACAAGCTTATGAGTTTAATCTTTTGTTAGATCCAATATTCACAGCTAGATTTGATGTCGAAGTTATTGATAACCTTCAGGCACCTGATTCTCAAAGTCGCTCTCAGTGGACAGGGCTTGGTTTTGATTGGTACTTTCAAAATTTAATCATCTCGCCCACTGTGGCCTACTTTTTTGCGGAGGCCGATTCAGTGCCAGCCCTATATAGTGACGTCCGGCTAGGTAGAAACAAACGCGAAGGGTTTAGTTATAAACTTAAATTAAATTTTAAGAAGTCAGGATTTAGTGTAAGTGCAAATTATATTCAGGCAAATCTTATTCAGCCTGATCCTGTACAAAACGACTTAAGAACATTTGAATTTTTGCTGGAGTTGCCAAGTGTTAAATTTTAAAAAGCTTGTTCTTATTGCAAATCGGAAGTGCTTTTTTGAAAAGTTGTTCTCTATATTTTTGGTTTTGACCGCGTTACTTTTATCGAGTTGTCTGCGTACAGCCAGAGAACCTGTAGACCAGCAAGGTGAAATTCGAGATTTTCGGGTTAGAACAATCACCGGTGATATCTTGGAGGATAACACTGACAACATTTGGACCATACCTACTCAGAAAAAATACAATTTAAGAGCCTGCCTTATTGGGCGTGCGACTAACCAGCAGTTACCGCAAGGTCAAGAGTTTATGATAATAGGCGCTAATGGCGAAGCTCAAAAAGACAATACAGATGATCAAGGCTGCATCAACTGGAATGAGTATGTAGATTTTAACTTTACATCTAATTCAATTTATTTAAAAAAGACAAGGCGCCTAAGAAGCCTTGGCAGTTATAAGGGCGAAGCCGAAGTGGCAGTGGCAATCAACCCATGGATGTCTTATAGAAACGAGCCTGGTGAAGAAGTTATAGATATTGAACGCTCTGGAATTGCTGATGGTGTGATGGTTGAAGAAGCTGACGAGGAACTTTTAAGACAAGGTATTATTAATAGGGATAAGACTTCATCTGAGTTACTAATAGATCCAAATTTAAATCTAACCATATCCTATGAACGGGACATAAAAGATGGACAAAACTTAAAATTAGTTTTGCGAGTCAAGCCATATATTCAGCCAAAAAATATGAGAGGTGCAAAAGTTCCCTTTTACTTTGACAGTGGCAAATATCGGATCTTCGCTCAATTAGTAAGTAATAATATAGGCCTAAAAACTAACGATCGTGGCCAAATGGCAAGCCAGCATTCTTTATTAACAAAAGACTTTATATCCGCGGAGCGTGATGCTACTGCCGATGGAAGTTTAGACGTAGTAGTATATTTTAATCTTAAACGGGAAATTAGAGAAGGTGAGGTTCACCTTGCACTGAAAATTGAGCCCTTGGGAACTCCCTACCCTATTACTCCCTATGAAGCTCTACACAGACTTGATAAATTCGATAAGGTTAAGGGCGATCACAAGGCACCACAAATTCTAGGTAATATGTCACCTGAACCTTTTTCCTTTGGTAGCTTTCTTAAAAATGAAACAGATTTTAATGAGCTAAAGAAACTTAAATTTGAAGGCCAAGAGGTTAACATCGCTAATGACTTACCACCTGTCTATTACGGTCCTTTTGAGCCTAAATTTATACGTATAAAATCTGGCGAGACTGCCACTGAAAGAACATTGATGTACCGAGTAACAACTGTTGTAAAGGACGCTATCACTGGAGAACCAAGACCACGTGAAGTCTTTCGAATTAAAAAGCTGTTTAATAAAACTGAAGAGATTCAAACGTCGGATGAGTTCGGCCGTTTGATTTGGAACGATGAGCTTCATCATCTTTACTATCAACCCGAGCAATATTTTTTTCCACAATTTGAAATTACAAAAATTTCCGGTGGTAATGTTTTTAAAAATAGGATTGCTGTAAACCCATGGGATTTTGGGTGGACTTTTGGAGAAGATGTAAGAGGACAAGAAAGCTACTACGCGAAAATTGCTAAACAACATATTAGTCCACCTGATTTTCTAATTGATGCCTTTAGGTATCAAACTGTCAGATTTCGCTATGTAATCGACGAGTTTTTAACTTTAAATGTTAAAAAAGCTGTAGTTATGGCCTTAGACCCCTTAGTGGAAAAAAAGACCATCACAGAAGGACGAAAGTTTGAGCCCCTTCGAAATGGCATTTATTTGGTTAAAGTGGCCCTTGTAAAATATTACTTAGACCCTTTCCAGAACAACACCCGATTGATAAAGGTTGGCTCAACTGAGATTAATTCAGCTGAGGATAAGTCATGTGAGGGCTTTGATAAAGACTTTGGACACGCTGAAAGAGTTCAAACTGACACTGTAGAAATTTCTAAGGACTACCCTGAGGAGTCTTCTGGAGATTTAACCAATGCTCAAGGTGATAGCTACAGATTAGAAACTGTTCGTTGTAATGGTAAGGCCAGACAAGGACAGTACACGACTGTCATTAAAAAGCTTTTAAGGGTTCAGGCTGGTCGTATTACCACACCTTTAGAATTTTCAATGCGTGATTTAAGGATGATGAGTATTCGGTCTAATATTATGATTCAGCTAGAGACTATTGATGAAACCAAGTTACTTGCTGATAATCTTGCCAACCAAACAATAAACCGAGCTATCCGTGAATACTATGAAGTCAACAACCCTGATGTATCCGCCGAAAAAAGAGAAGCTTTAGTTGACGAAAAGATCGCACTTTACAATTTTGAGACTGAAAAGCTCAAAGAAACTATGGCTAGCAATCTTGAAGAGATTCAAAAAGAAAGAGAAGAGGTAAATAAAGCCTACGAAAGACGAGACGAGGTTCTTAGTGATCTTCAAAAGAGTTTAGGTAGTGCAGTCTTGGCTGAAAATTCTCAAACCTATAAAGATAACGTTGATCTGCCAGAAGAAGAGTTTTTAGCTAGAATGAATGTAGCTCGAAATAGTATAAATCAAATTCATTCTCAGGTTGAAAGTTACTGGTCTGACTATGAAAGATCTTGGATAGACAATCAGCTTGAGGGTTATGGGAATGATAGCAACCGTGGTATTTTACTTTCTACCCCAGTAGAGCAGTTAAGTAAAAAACCATCTTACTACGATTACTTGGCATCCATGCAGACTTTTTTAAAAGACTTTGGTGTGGGGCTTGGGCCTGTTCAGCAGGATCTAGATAATTTAGCAAAAAATGAATATTCCAATACTCCTTTAACTCCTTTAGTTGATCTGGATAGTTATGTTGAGAAAAATTCTGGGCTCAGAAAAAGGACCTTTATAGGTCCTTGTACGTTAGTTGAAAATGACAATATGTCAGAGCTTCGTCCAACGGATAAAATTGATGAAGCTTACTCCGAATACATCGATAATTCACAGTTGGTTTATACACCGCTGACTCCCCCGGCTGACAACAGAGTTTTTGAAAGATCTGCATACCACGACTCACTGGTGCCATTTGCTGATACTCACGTTGATGACTTTATTGACATTCATATCCATAACGAAGAGCAGTATATAAAAGAGATGAAGGTCTTATCTCAAATGGGCCGCTACGTCAGGGCTTACAATCTTGAGTATGTGTCTTTAAAAGATAAACCTTTAAGAGAATTTGAATCTGGTTGTGATTTGGATTCTTTAGATCCTAAATTAAACTGCTTTAAGCCTGTTGTAGAGAATGTCAGTTCCAAAAATGATTTTTTACATGAACTTAACAAGCATGATGAGGCGCAACTATTAGGTCGATATTTTTATGTAAACCCACTGTCTGAATCCAAAAAGTTAAATGAAGTGATATCTAGAGAAAATAAGTTAGAACCACTTTGGGATAGAGCCTTAAGAGAGTATCATGGGTTAATGCCAAACAAATCTGATAGGTGGAAAAATCAGGGCCTCCCATACGCTACTCGTGGATGGGGCAATCACTATCACCGTTCTGCAAAAAACTATTTAACAGAAAACTATTCGGACAGGCCGATTAAATCTAGCACCAAAACTATTAAGAAATGGTTGGACACTGGTCCGCACAATTTAACCTTGCTTGACTCGGTTAAAATTTGCTCAGCATTATCCAGTCAGATAGATAGCCTTTTAGAAAAAGATAAGCTTGTTGATAATACTCCTAGTTTTTGGAGTAGCAAAAGAAAAACTTCTGCTGAATATTTACTTGAATACTGTTTTTCAAAAATTCATCTTATCGATGGTGAATCCATCGAAAGTGGTCTTGTCGAACTAAACGATCAGGTTATTAGTGATGACTCGTCCAATGACAGGGTGTTCATGAATGGGGTTTCTTTCGACCGAAGACGAAGAATTGTTAGAACCGGAAGATATGAGCATCAAGCTGGAAAAAACACCAACTTAAATGTGGGTATTGATTTTGGCTTGGCAACTTACCAAGATGTTAACAGTGTAGCTTCATTAGGCCTAAATGGTGGCGCCTTATTGGGAATAGGCGGGGTCGGTGCCGGTGCGTGGGCAGGTCTTGCTGCTGCGGGTGTTGTTACTGCAGGGGTTGCTCCTATTTTAGGTGTTGCAGCTGCGGGAGCAGCTGCCGTCGTTGGCGGAGTAGCTGTATTTCAAGGTAGCGCTAGCAAAGCTTCTGGCGTAAATATGACCACTGGCACAAGCGTCAGTATGGCGACTTTCCTGGTCGTGCAAAAAGCAGAAGAAGACATAGTTCTGACAGAATATGAAAAGTGCTTAAGCTTTCAGTTTTCACCGGAAGCCATCAATGAAATGAATTTCGAAATGCTACGATTATCCGAAGGTGTTGCTGACAAAGATCCAAAACTCAGAAATGCGTTAAGCCGGGGCTATTTTATATGCGAAGGTAACACGGACAACCCTCCAGTTAAAGTTCGCGAAAACTACTACTATATCACTCAGCATTTCACCGCCGGAGACATGTTAGATAGTGCAAATTTGCTAAATCACGTTTGGCTATTAGCTCTTCGCGGTGAACGGGATTTTAATGCTTTTATAAAAACTGTGATCGGAAAAGAGATTGATAAAGACGGTCAAGTGATAGAAGAAGATAGGCTTTATGACTATTCACTTTCAAGACTTAGTCAGGTGTATGGCAAAGTGATACCTAGTTTTCCAGGAATGTATTCCGTCCAGGACCCTATACCAATACATACCGGCTCACCCAAAACCCGTGGCTTTTAAGCTAAGAAAAGCTCCAGGGGGAAGAAGACTTCGCCTGAGCCAGGAAAAGCTCCAGGGACAAGGTTACTTCGCCTGAGCCAGGAAAAGCTCAAGGGAGAAGGTTACTTCGCCTGAGCTAGACAGCACACCCCCCACCACCCTCAAAAGATTCTGATCCCTAACTAATAAGTACCTTCAAATGGATCTGAAAGTTGCTCTGTAATAATTCTAAGCCTACAATTGAAAACTTATTGATAATTGTAAGTCTAACAACAGAAACCAACGACATCTAAAGGAGTCAATAAGATGATATTAAATAGAAGAAAACTCATTCATTTCGCAGCCTTAGGTACAACCGCATTTATTGCGAATGCATGTAGTAAGAAAGCTGATCCTAAACCCAATGTTTCGGGTGAACTTGGAGCAGATACGGGCGCGGAAAAGCCTTTAGAGCTTGTTTCTGAAACAGATGCTACAGCGGTTGCTTTGGGCTATAAGCATGATGCGTCCTCAGTGCCTGCGGCTGAAAAGGCTGAAAAAAATGGAACCGTAGGTGCAGAGCAAAAGTGTTCCAATTGTGCTTTTTATTCAGCTATCGATGGTGTTGAAGGCGGAAAGTGTTCTCTTATATTGTCTGGATACGTAAAGCCAGCTGGTTGGTGTAAATCTTGGAGCTTAAAACAAGCTTAAGATAAATTTAGTTACATGTAAAAGTAGTCGGATTTGCATGTGACTAATTCATCTTACAAAGACTTTAGCCTATGAAATTTACTTTCAGATTGTTAGCATTTTTGATTCTTCTTGGCTGCTCGAAAACTGGCTTAAAGCCAGATCCAGATGGATCCTCAAAGAGCTTAACCAAAACTTTAAACGTAAATTTAAATAAAGATATTGAAGATAGCTGTTTGGAAAATAGAATGGCTATTGATATTGGATCTGGCTCGACCAAGATGCTAGTAGCTCAGGTAAACTTCTGCCTCAAGCAGATCAACAATATTTTTGAATCTAAGTCTGTAGGCTTGAAGTTAAAAGAAATTGTAGAGCGAAACCAAAATACGATCCCTAAATATATGTTAGCTAAAATTTCTAAAGTGATTTTAAGTTGGAAAGGTGAACATAGAGATCTTAATATCAAGTACTTTAGAGCAATCGGCACTGAAATTTTTAGGCAAGCGACAAATGGATCTGAATTTTTAGATAAGCTTTCAAAGTTAATCCAGATGAAAGTGAGATTGATAGACCAATCCACTGAATCAAAACTCGGGTTTTTTGCTGCTCAAGGGGTCTCACCGTTTTCACAAAAAAAAGTGGTAGTTTGGGACATCGGTGGAGGTAGCATGCAGCTGACAGGCCTTAGTGCTTCTGGGAACTATATATTCCAAAAAAGTAAGGTTGCGTCTGTTAGTTTTAAAAACAAGATCTTAAAGCTAAAGACTAGTAGCAAAAGTATTTCTCCAAACCCGTTGGGCGAACCTTTGGCAGATAGATCTGTGATTCTTGCAAAAAAACTAGCACTTCAAAATTTAAACCGAAGACTAAAAACAGATTTAAAGAGCAAAAAAATTCTTGGTATTGGTGGAGTTCATAACAAATCCGTCTACCGCCAGGTGACAGAAATTTTACGGCCAAAAGTAAATAAGCTTGAATTAAATCTACCTTCTAAGAGGCAAGTTAAGAAGAGAACTCTTAACCACTACACACAAACGGATTTGAGAAAAGTATTAAGAATCATGGCAACAAAGACAGATGCTCAAATCGGTAGTGATTACCCAGAGACTGATGTGACAAATATAGCTCTAGTATTAGGACATATGGAGGCTTTCGCTATCGGCAGAGTGTATGTCATCAATGCCGACTTAACTTATGGTCTAATATTATTGTAGGTCGTTAATGTGGAACTATAAAGCTACCGCCGGTAAGTCGTAAATGTAAAACTATAAAGCTACGACCGGTAGGTCGTAAAGGTGAAACTTTCAGTTCGCAAATTTTATCGTTGAAGCTTTAAAAACTTTAAGCCGGCGTGCTTTTCTGACACATTTTTAGTTCACTCATTTTTTGTTTGATTCTTTTAAAATCCAGATTAGGAAACCTTCTTTCAATAGCACCTTCTTTTCCTGGGTTATCTAGTGCATCTAAAAAAAGTAGTGAAGTGCAAATTGAAATATTCTCAAATGGATTTTTTGCGTAAGTTGAGTTGAACTCTGACTCGCTCTCGCTCATAGTGCCTCTTTCATCTTCTTCAACGGCCGCTTTAGTCTCGAAGTACTCTATTTGACACAAACCAACTTTAGCAGACGACCTGCCCCTTACTCTAACTGGCGTTGACAGATTGCTATTATAGTTTGAAGTCTGCTTGAATACTTCTGAGTAAATAAATACAACGGCAGCTTTTTTCTGGTTAGCACCTAACTCTGGAAAGTTAGGGCATAATGACTGAAATTCATCGCCATTTACTAACACTAAGCCACCCAGCTTGTTTAATGAGGCTATGACCGATCCTGTGTAAAGCGCCTGATCCTCTTCTGAAACCTCAGCGAAAGGAACTTGATTTTCAGCAGCAATAGCATTTTGAATAGCACCAGCATCGTGAGCGCTATCTTGTATGTTTCTTGCTACTACCTGTTCAGCGGTTTCAACTCCAGCTTTTTTTGCTAGACAATTCTTACAGTCCCAACTGCCTAAGGGACCATCTGTGCTACCGGGATTTATTCGTTTACCTACTAGTTCTGCCATACCAAATATTCTGGTTATTCCAGCTATGGATTCCAGTGCATATGAACCTAAATCTTTGTCCTGATTAAAAGTTTTGTAATTTGAATACGGCAAAGCCCCTTGTCCAGAGTTGATGCCAGAATAATACGACGGTCTAGAAAAACCAGGCGAAGATAAACCGGGTTGAGAAAAGCCAGGTTGCGAAATCCCTGCCTCTGTTTGAGCAGAACCTAAGTTGGGCACTGTACTGGGATCTACATTTAACTTACGTGTTTGCTTTGCCATCACGACATTGCCCCCAAAGAGACTAAGTAAGATAAAAGGAAGTGTTAGAGTAGAGGGCTTCACGTCTAGCCTATCGGCGTCATTATTTGGTTTTTAAAGTGTTTTTCTTTTACATAGACTAAAGCCAAGCTACTCTGCTTTAAGTGCAACCACTTAGCTTAAAAACAATTTTAGTCCACTTACCAAGATCAACTTTTTTTGGTGTTTTGCTAGCCACATCTTTGGTTTATTTAGCTATAGATTTAGTCCCAATTTTGCAGATTTTTCCAAATGTGGAATCAAAGATCGTTTTGGTATTGTGGCAAAGCCTACTGTGGATGGTTTACTCAGTTTTTATTTCATTTTACCTAAATTTTGAATTAGGCCGAGGTTTTGACCTCGTTGAAGATAAGAATTTTTTGTTTTTTATCTTAAAGTACTTTCCAGAGTTTTTAAGTTTAAAGCTTAGAACTTTGGTCAAGACAACACTTTGGGCCTTCTTATTTATCATACCTGGTTTTGTCATGATGCTTAGATATAGTTTAGGTGAATTAGTGGTTTTTTTTAGTCCCAATTTTTTAGATGATCGAACCCAAGACCCCTTAACCATCTCTTCGGATATAGTTGGTTTTCACTTGCTACGCCTTACTTTGCTGGCTAGTTTATATTATGTACTGCCCACAGTGTTTGATTCGACATTTGATCACGCGCACTTTATGTATGAGCCAAGATCTAGAGTTATACAGATCATTTTGTACTCTACTTTAAATTTGGTGACATATATTTATTTGTTTAAAATTTTTTTCAGAACTCAACAGTCCTCTATTTGAAATTTTCATGCCAGGGACTTAAAGGAGATTATAATTTATGTCTAGATATTTTAACCGCAAAGACTTGCCGGACGTGGGTTTAACATTTGATGACGTACTTTTAGTTCCAAACAAATCAACTATGAGATCTAGGCGTGACCCCATTTTGAAGTCTAGAATTACAAAGAAAATCACCAAAGAATTGCCTGTTATTTC
Source organism: uncultured Pseudobdellovibrionaceae bacterium (assembly GCA_963803705.1). Taxonomy (GTDB): domain Bacteria; phylum Bdellovibrionota; class Bdellovibrionia; order Bdellovibrionales; family UBA1609; genus JAMLIO01. The sequence goes on from CAWDNU010000004.1 coordinate 93,021, forward strand.
TTCTAATATGGACACTATCACAGAAAAAGAGATGGTGATTGCCGTAGATCAGTTAGGCGGCTTTGGCATTCTGCACAGGTTCATGTCAGTGGACAGTCAGGTAAAGCAGGTGAAAGCCATTCTTGTAGCTGGAGTTAAAGATTTTTCTGCGAGTATAGGCGTGCAAGAGCAGGATTGGGACAGAGCAGTTGCTTTAGTTGAAAACGGCGCCCCAGTTCTAACCGTTGATATTGCCCATGGACATAGTTTAGCCATGTTAGAAATGATAGAAAAAATAAAAAACAAATGGAGCCACATTGAGGTCGTAGCTGGAAACGTAGCGACTCCACAGGGAACTCTAGATTTAATCAATGCCGGAGCCGATGCCATTAAAGTCGGAATTGGACCTGGATCGATGTGTACCACTAGGGTCATTACGGGTTGTGGAATGCCACAGTTAACAGCCGTTGCCATGTGCAGTTTAGAAGCCGATAAGCACGATATTCCAGTCATCGCCGACGGTGGTATTAAAACCTCTGGTGACATCGTGAAGGCGTTATCATCTGGAGCCTGTAGTGTTATGCTAGGCTCCTTATTATCAGGCACACTTGAGACCCCGGGGCATATCGAAAAAGGACACAAATTATACCGCGGAATGGCGTCAAAATCTGCACAAGCCAGCTGGAGAGGTGGTGTTCCCAAAGGAATGGCAGCAGAAGGCGAATCCGTTAAAATACCAGTTAAAGGTCCGGTAGCCCTTGTTATTGAAGAATTAATGGGCGGATTAAGAAGCGGCATGACTTATTTAAATGCATCGACCATCCCAGAAATTAAGGAAAATGCCAACTTTATGCGTATGACTTCTGCTGGATTCACTGAAAGTAGAGCCCATGGTTTAAACACTTCGTTATGATTGTCGATGATTCCCGCCCTATTGGTGTGTTTGACTCTGGCGTCGGAGGTCTAAGCGTTTTAAAGGAGCTAACTAAAACATTTCCAAACGAAAGTTTTGTTTATTTGGGCGACACTGCAAGGCTTCCTTACGGCTCGAAATCTGCGCAGACGATTAAAAAATATGTGCTACAAAATATTAAATACTTAATCAAATTCCAAGATATAAAAGCTGTTGTTATTGCATGTAACTCTGCATCTACTGTTTTATCTGACCTCGAATTTTGGGAAGATCTACCTTTATTTGGTGTTATAGAACCTGGAGCAAAGGTAGCTGTGGCAACTACTAAAAATAAAAAAATTGCAGTTTGGGCTACTCGTGCAACCACTTTGCAAGGTAGTTACGAAAAAGCTATAAATTTTTATGATTCCAAAATACAGTGTACCACGATTGCTTGCCCCTTGTTGGTGCCATTGGTTGAAGACGGACATTGGGAAGGGCCTATCGTCGACAGTATTATAGATTTGTATTTGATGAAAATGAACAAGACAGAAGCTGACACATTAATTTTAGGCTGCACCCACTACCCGTTTATTAAGAACACTATCGAAAAAAGGATACATCACCACTGCAGCTCAAAGCATGCCGATAAAGTTGTTAGTTTAAATCCAAAGCTAAAGATTGTAGATTCCGCCAAGTCATTATGTGGTGATTTAAAACTAAGTTTTAATAGTGGTTTAATAAAAAAATCAGCAAAAGATCAAAGCTTAAGCTTTTTATTCACAGATGAAGCCACGCATTTTATGGACTTGGCACTGAAAAGCACATTAGACTGGAAAAATATCAAATTTCAATTGATAGATCTGCATCAGATTGTATAAGTAAGGCCTATGAAAACTTTAGTGGTAGGACACACTGTCCAAAAAAAGCCGATTCTTGCACACACATGGGATAATAAAAGCTCTGTAAATATTCTTATGCTTGGCGGAGTGCATGGGGATGAAATTGAAGGTGTTACTGCGTGCATGGGAATTCTAAATGAACTGATTGAAAGCAATCCCTTTACGTTTAATTTGACCCTGGTACCTTGCTTAAATTTAGATGGGCTTTTTGCGAACACCAGGCAAAACGCTAATGGCGTTGATCTAAATCGTAATTTATCAACTAGGGATTGGTCTGCCGAAATCACTAAAATTAGATATTACCCCGGTAAAAAGCCTTTAAGTGAACCCGAAAATCAGACCCTGGTTCGAATTTTAGACGAAAAAAAATATAATTTTATTTTTACCCTTCATAGCTGGAAACCAATGCTAAATGTAAATGGTGACTGCAGCCCAATGGCCGATGTAATTTCTGAAAAAGTTGGCTATAAAATAGTACCAGATATTGGCTACCCTACTCCGGGTAGTTTGGGTGCTTTTGGATTTAATGATCGCAATATACCCACGTTAACCTACGAACTTGAAAAAGGAATGGACCAAGAAGAAATTATTACCAAACATGTTCCTGCATTAATCTTAGCCCTGAAAGCTTGTGAATCCCGGTTTTGCAGGCCATAAGTGCGTTAGCAATGAAGCCGCCACCGCGCGGAGGAGAGTAAAATGACAAACGTAGATCAACTTAAAACTAGTATCGAAGCCTGCTTCGAAGAGGTTTCAAAGGGCTTAAAATTTGACGAAATTTCAAAGCAAGATATAGATAATATTAAATATGCCATAGATCTTTTAGATCAGGGTGAGATCCGTGTTTGTAACAAAACCACCGAGGGTTGGTCCATTAATCAATGGATTAAAAAAGCCATACTTTTATATTTCAAGATAAAAAAGATGAAAGTCATGGACATGGGGCTCTTCAAATTTGTAGATAAGATTCCACTAAAAGCCTGGTCCGGTGCCGAGGGCGTCAGAGTCGTGCCTCATGCGTTAGTAAGAAAAGGTGCTTTTATCAGCGCAGGTGCAGTTTTGATGCCTAGCTATGTAAATATCGGAGCATTTGTAGGTTCAGGCACTATGGTCGACACCTGGGCCACTGTCGGCTCTTGCGCCCAAATTGGCGCAAACGTCCATCTGTCTGGTGGCGTAGGTATCGGCGGGGTATTAGAGCCTCTTCAAGCCTCGCCCGTCATTGTTGAAGATAATGTTTTTATAGGAAGCAGGTCGATCATTGTAGAGGGTGCGCTTATAGAAGATGGTGCTGTTATCGGTGCAGGCGTCACCATTACAGGTAGTACGCGAATTATCGATGTCTCTGGACCTGAAGAGAAAGTCCACCGTGGTTTTGTGCCAAGAAACTCGATTGTAATACCTGGTCAATCACCGAAAAAATTTGCTAGTGGAACTTATATGATACCAAGTGCTTTGATTATAGGAAAAAGAAACGCAAAAACGGATCTTAAAACATCACTAAATTCCGCACTCAGAGACGTAGAAGCTTAGAAGATATCAGTAGGTATAACCACAAGTTTTTCGGGCAGCCTTTGCAATTTTCATCTGGCCAATCACACTTATTAGACTTTGTCCTAAGGCTGAATCTACTTCTACTGTGTACTTGGTTTTATTGTCGATCTCTAACATAATGGGGTTAGTTGGATTGGCAGAAGCTAGGCCGCGAGAACCAGAAAGATTTTCATTTTTGTAAACTTCATCAATACTAAACATGGCTGTTAGAAGTTTACTTGAAGGCGCATAGGTCATTCCTGTGTAATTGCAAAACGCTTCGTCTTGATTCTTTACAATTTTAACGGGTTGCTCTTCCAAAGACATATTTACCTTCTCTTTAATTATATCTATTGTAAAAGTCTGGACAAATTTTGAACCTAACTTAGTTTTGCGAAAGACTTCTGCTTTAACCTTTTTAAAACTCCATCTTTTTTGTCCATCACATTCAATAATTTTTACATCATGATTTCTTTTAGTTTTTTCCATAAGCTCAAAAAAGTTTTTAGATTCGTTTTGAGTTAATGTATGGCTCTGACCTTTGTACTCAACTTTTAAATTTTTTGCAGCGCTTTCAGAAGCTGTTTTTCTTTTGTCCCGAACTTTCGAAAAGGCAAAAAACCATTCTTTTTCAGAATTAGTGTCTAAGATAAAGCCTCTTTTACAAAAGGAATTAGTGCTATTGGTGATTTCGACTTGTGTTTCGTTGCCAGCCTTAAAGTTCCATTTAAGAAAACTCTTCCCACTTTGATCAGCAACATCTAATCTTGCGTTAGATTGCAAGCGAACTTCTCTAAAATTTTTATTTTGAGATGCACAGTTTTGATATAAGATTGCAGCGATTAATAGACTACCGGCAGCTAACAGTTGTTTTGAATGTTTCATACTGATCATTTCGACCTTTTAGTAAAAATCATTAACCCCCTAAACATTTTTTTAGTTCAAAACAGTCTCAATAGGAAACACAAATTACATTATGGCGAATTTGTTTGGCCAAACTAGACCTAGGTTAGGAAATACAAAGAAGGAAAAATAAGACATTTAAAAACCAGGCTTAAAATCATTACGCAGCGACTGATTTTAAAGCGTCGCTTGGTTTTAGTCTTGAAATATTAAATAAAGGAACTATTAAACTTAAAACGCAAATTATGATACAGATGCATAAAACCAATAAAATTAATTGTAAATCCACTCGTGCAGGAAGGTAGGGATCTTGATAAACATCTGGCATGATCTTCAGTGGTGAGGCTTCTATATACTTTGCAATTAGAAAACCCGGAACAAATCCAAGCAAGACTCCTATCGAGCTTAGCAAGAAACCTATAAGCCCAAAAATCATTCGAATCCGAACTTTCGACAAGCCCATTGTCATTAAGATCCCAATATCTTGCCTTTTTTGGTGAAGTAACAAAAGAAGCACTGTCATCATAGAAAAGCTTGTGATTAAGACGCTCATTATTAAAAAGAAACCCAATGCCATGCGCTCTAATTTTAGCGCAAACAGAAGGCTTGAGTTTCTTTCCTGCCAAGTCTGTATATCCTCATAACCCATAGTAGATAAAAGATTTTTAACTCTCAGAGATTCTAAAGGATCGATCAATAAGATTTCATAACCTTTTTTTAGCCCACGACTGTCAGGTGTCACTACTGAATCTAAAGAATAAATGACCGTGTTAGCATTTTGAGACGAAGTCAATTGAGTAAAAAAAACCCCAGCTAACTGAAATGACGATATTTTCATTTCAGCACCCAATGGTTGTAGTAGTGCTGATGGCGCAATTACATCAATATAATCACCCTCTAAAGCTTTTAATGATTTAGCCAAATCAAAGTTAAAAATTAACTCGTTTTTTCTTAAAACCTGTCTTCCATCTAAGCGAATTAAATTGGATTTGATAACTTCTGTGATTCTTTCAGCTGAAAAGCCTCTGGCCTCTGCACCTTGAAAGCTTCCGTTAGCTGATCTTAAAATAATATCTTGTGATTCAAATTTATATACATCTTTAAACTTTACTCTTTTTAAAGATAAAAAATCTTTAATCTCTTTAAGGCTTTTTTTATCAGTGTAAACGACCAGATGAGGTTCGTAACTTAGTAGCCTGTCCCTTATATTATCATTAAACCCCGCCATGATGCTTAACACTAAAATTAATCCGAAAACACCAACTGCCATAGCGCTAATGCTTAACCAAGACATTACCTTTACAGTGCTTCCAGATTTCTTTGACAAGAAGTAGGCCCTAAATAGTCTTAGTGTCATTAAAATTTCCTAAAACCAAAGGTTGTAAAAGACAGTTTTCAAAGCCTCATAAAAAATATCTTCAAAGCTTTGGTCAGAGTATACGCTATGAACTTCAAAAACCAGCTCGTTTGAGAATTTTTTAAACAGCCTTTTAGCCCGTGGCATGTGCAACTCCGAAGTTACCAGAATCACTTTCTGGCACCGCAAATTTTTAAGCAAAGGCAAGCTATGAACAACATTGCCATATGTGGTGCGCGAGTTATTTTCAATAATTACATTGAATCTTTGAACACCAGGATAAATATCGATTTGAGGAAAAACATCGTCAATTGTCACTTTAGGGTTTACTCCGGAAATGATTAGTTTTCGCACATCCCCACGTTGCAGCAAATCAAAACCGGCACGTATGCGACCCGGTCCTCCGGTCAGAACCAATGCACAATCGCCTTTCACTGATGTGGTCCAAGAAGTAACTGGTAATGACCTCAGTAAAAAAACTTCATAGAGTATCCAGCTAAGCAGCATTAAAGCCATGAAGCAAATAAGTGTAAAAAATAATTTGGTTGATTTAATCCAACTCATTTGCACCTAAAGAAACTTGTTACTTTATAAATTTCAGATTAAAGAAATGAAGCTAAAACTTCCACTTCGACATCGACACCTTTCGGAAGCTCTTTTACGGCAACGCAGGATCTTGCCGGGGGATTTTCTTTAAAATACTTTTCATACACGGAGTTCATTTTAGGAAAGTTGGCCATATCTGTGATGAAAATAGTAGATTTAATAATATTTCCATATCCAAGACCCGCCTCTTTTAACACTGCCCCAACATTTTTCATTACAAGCTCGGTCTGTTGCTCAATACTTTGTTTTACGACTTCGTTGGTCTGGGGCTCAATCGGTATTTGGCCCGAACAATAAAGCATATCTCCAACTTTTATAGCTTGAGAGTAAGGTCCTACCGGATGAGGAGCATTCGTCGTATAAATAATTTTTTTCGTCACGTGGTTCTTCCTTCGTTGAAAATTTTTATTTCGCTGCTTTGATTTTTTTAAAAAGCAGCTTTATCTAATTATTTTTGAAATACGTAGTTATTAGTATTGTTCAGTTAGCTTTAAAAGGCATTTGATTTTTAAGTTTGGCCCATTGGGACTTAGGCTTTCGAAAATAAAGCTTTATTTTAAATATTAGGCAACCAACAATAAATATTATGTTTCTTTCTTAGAGAGCGCTACAAAGAATATTTCTTTTGATATTTGTCTGGTAGCTTTTGGTTTGATCACATTTACTTTTTTGAAAGCGCTTTTCAGCTTATTTTGGAAGTCTTTAAAATCCTCGGAGTGAAATAATTTACAAATGAAAATTCCGTTTGTTTTTAAGTGCTTGTCTGCAACACTTAAAGCCATTTCGCAAAGTTCTAGTGATCGTGTTTGATCAGTTAATTTAATTCCTGTAGTTTTAGGCGCCATATCTGACATAACCACTTCAAAACTTTCCAGGGTGCGTAAGCCTGACTGATGCTCAACGGAGTTGAAGGTGCGTAAGCCTGATTGCTGCTCGACGGAGTTGAGGGTGCTTAAGCCTGATTGCTGCTCAACGGAGTTGAGTCTAGGTAGATCTGACTGACTTGAACCAGATTTCAGATTCTTAGCTTCTTGAAGCAAGTCTAAAATATTGCAATTTAAAATATCTGCTTGGATAAAAACTGAATTGTTAAGCTTTAATTTAATTTCAGTTAAATCAAGGCCCAGTAAAAACCCTTTTGGACCTATCTTTTCAGATGCATACTGAGACCATGAACCCGGCGCTGCACCCAAGTCTAAAATATTCTGTCCTGATTTAAAAATTTTATACTTTTGGTCCATCTCTTTAAGTTTAAAAACTGATCGAGCCGCATAATTTTCGTCTTTAGCTTTTTTTGTATAGTAGTCTTTTGAATTGTAACCCATAATGCAGTGTTAACAGTTTTAACTCTTTGAGGCCACGAATGACTTTAATTTTAAGTTCGATTGTTCTTAAATTTGTACTTTTTTTGTTTTGTTACGCCCTAATTCTTTACCGAAAGAAAATGGTCCTTGTGGATATATTTTGGGGCCTAAGCTTTTTGCCCGAATTTTTTATAGCCTTCATATTTAAAGGTTTTACTCACGGAAACATAATTTTGTTTTTGATGGTGCTTCTGTGGTCTATAAGACTAAGCTTTCACCTTGGTGTAAGAGCTAGTCAAAAAAAGGAAGACATTAGGTACTTAAAATTTGCAAAAAATTGGCCTTCAGATAAATTTAATTCAAAAGTCTTTACCAAGATTATTTTAACTCAGTTCGCAGTTTCAGTTCTAATGTCGACTTGCTTTTACGTTTACTTATTTGCCCCTTCTTTTGGCTGGTCTGCACCGTTTTGGAATGTTCCGCTTCTGATTCTATTTTTAATAGGCTTTACAATAGAGGTTTTAGCTGATGAATCCCTACGTAGGTTCAAAAACAAGCCTGAAAATAAGGACTTCACCTACACAGGCAGTGTCTGGAAAGTTTTAAGATACCCTAATTATTTAGGCGAGATTATGATATGGATAAGCTTTGGACTTCTGGCCTTACCATTTACCTATGGGTGGCTGGCGTTAGTGTCGCCGATTACTATCACATATTTTTTAACCTATGTGACTGGAATACCTTATCTTGAAACTAGACGATCAAAAAGAATTCCGAAACCAAATTTAAGACCAAAAAAGTATTACATTCCATTCGTCTTTTAGCTATTAACACAGTATTTAGAACGCTCAATTTTTAAGAGGCATAAAATTGCTTTTCTTTGATTAAACAATCGGCCATAACCGGGTAGCATTTTTATAATAAATAAATTTTATTAAATTATCTTAGTAAGAAAATCAAATCTAAAGCTGCTCATCCAGCTGAACTACTGCGGTTTCACCGGTGATCGTGCATTCGCCTATACCAGGGAATTCTGTTGGAATTCCGCCAGCGCCACCGTTCCATTCCAATTCTTTATTCATCTGTGTTTGAAAAGTTGCAACGGGCACACCCACAGGCCCCTCATCATCGCAGTTGCTAAAAAGCTCTGCATTTACTGAAAATACATCAGACACATTTAAATCGCCATCTTTAGTAAAAAAAGCTTCTCCTTGAGAATCCAAAACTTTAATCATAGAAATGGAATTTGCGGGTCCCGATCCTTGCACCATTTTTCTTTCACCACTGGGAAAGCTAAAAGCGTTGTCACAGTCTGAAATAGTATAATCGGTCTCGCCAGTAAACATTGTGTCTGTGAAATTAGTTTCATTTCTGTAAGTGACCACAACTTTCAAGTTAGAATAACTGCTTGGGTCAGATGTCATAAGCGAGGCAACAATTGTATTACTTGAAGTCAGTGACTCGCATAGCGAGGCCAAAATCTCTTCAAGGCAACCAGTTAATAGTAGACTTGAAATAAGTATCATCGAAACAAAAAATTTTTTCATAAGACGCCCCAGACAAAGTTTATAAGAACTTGTCGGTCATTGCACACGAGACTGAATAAAATTTGATAAATAAAAAATAATTGATATCATTTATATACATTAGATAACTGGTCTTGTTTTAAATACCTGTAGAGCCAAATGATTGTTACACATGTGTAGAAAATGTTAGTAAAATTTTGAAAGTATCCCCAATTGATACACCACCGAAAATGCTTATCATGGCAACGTTGATTCGAATGATAAATAAATGTTGATCTAAATATTATCTAGATTTTTTTTGACTATTTTCCTCATTAATTTCAGTATCAAAATTTAAGCTTTAAACCTACAAGAAGCTTCACTTGAGTGGTGTTAAAATCCCCGACTTCAACGTCGTTTGAATCCGTCAAAGAAAACTCGGTTGGTTTAAACACTCTTAGCTCTCCTACCAAGTACAAGAAGTCACTGTACTTAATATCTGTTCCCGCTGACACTTGCCAAGTAAAGCTGTCGCCTTCAAATTCATTTTTTTCTATTGTTAGCTCTGTAAAGCCGACTCCAAAGCCTAAGAATGGTTCAAGAAAAAATAACTTAGGTGCGTGGAAATAATAATTTATCAAGGCTGAAACTTGGGTTTGTGTATCTGATCCAATAGCGGTGACGGACGGTGGCAGCTCTTCAATATCTGCAGTTTCGTAGTTAATTTCAAGAGCAAGCGAGCTCATGGCTCCAACTTTTATTCCTAGTCCAAGGGTGATTGGGTATGGGGCCGCTATTTTGGTGTCAACGTCTGAGCCGTCAAAAGTCCCATCTGTTGTAACAGACATGCCAAGCTGTACTTTTAAGTAAATCAAAGAGCCTAAAGCCTGTGAACTGTAAAAGAGGAAGCATCCAAAAAATAAATTTCTAAATAACACCATACGTGATTCTCCCTGCCAAATTATAAGCGGCTCTTCAGTTGTGTGGCTATTGCCCGGTGAATTGACTAGACTTTTGACTCAAAACTAGACAACAGAGTTCGCAAATCCTTTCACAATAGCCGATTTAATGAAAAACTGTATTTAGGAGTAAATTTATGAAACGCTGGTTCCTAGTACTATCTTTAGCATTTAACAGTAGTTTTTGTAGCCCTAAACGGGAATCAATAAATAATAGCATGACAGATAAGCCTGAAAACCAGAATTTAGCGTCCAAAAGGAAGCTTGCAAGTGTAAGTAACGATTCAAAGTATAAGCCACTACCTTCAAGCTTAGTTAAATTTTTGAATGGTAAAACACAAAATGTGAAATTAAAAAATACTTTAAAACAGTATTCAAACACCTTACCCGAAAACATTTTCAAAAAATTAATCAGTTTATCTGGTGAGGTTGATGATCTTGGCGTTACTATAAAAAGAGATAACAGCGTATTAACGCTTAGTAATTCCAAAGCCGAATTAAAGATCTTATTTACCGGAAGCGTAGCTCAGCTAATTTCTAATATCGAGGGCATGACGTACGACTTTTCAAGCAACTCAGTAACACTTCTATATTTAAATGAATTAGAAAAAAATTTAAATAAAGACCTTGGCGCATTAGATGTTAATAAAAAAATGGCTGCACCATCAAAATTATTCTTACAGTGTCTAACATTACCATTTTTAGCCATGGACAGTAAGGCTTTACCTATGGGTTGGTTTGTGGCTGGCGGCCTGGCACTTTTAGCGGTAGCCATCATGGTTTCAGTAAGTAAATTGGGTAAAGACTTAAAGAAAACAGAACATACCGTGAATCACAAAGTGGGTTTAAGTGATTCTTCAGAAAACGCTATCAATAGCTTAACTAAGGCCGTCAAAGAGGTTGATCCCCAATTACTGTCTAACAACAATATTAATGTATACCCAGATATAAATATCGACGGTAAAAATTTAAATCTAAAAGAAGATCTTGGCCTTGGTGTTGAGTAATTCTAAGTCAGTGTATTAGCATCTTTGATCAAAGCTTTTGATTGTTTTGTGGGATCACAATTTTTTTACTACTTAGAAACTTTTTTAATAAAGATTTCGGCCTTTTCAAAAATATTATCTTTTCTTTTTGAATCTATCTTATTTAAAATTTTTACCATCATACCCATCCGAGGGTTGGACTCGTAAAACTTTATGTGTTTGTTTATAAAGCGCCAATAAAGACCGTCTACTGTCTCGCACCAGTCACCTTTAGAAAAAGAGCCCATTTTCAAATAATAATTACTTCCGCATATATACGGCTTGGTTGCAAAAAGACCGCCATCGCTAAATTGGCCCATACCGTAAACATTTGGCTCCATAACCCAATCAGAACTATCAACAAACATTTCCATAAACCAACGATAAACTTCTTTTGGATCAATCTCTGTTAGTAACATCATATTGCTGACAACCATCAAGCGTTCTATGTGGTGATTATAACCCCAGGCATCTGCTTTTTTTATAGCAAAATCCAGAACAGGTATGCCAGTGTCACCCGTGTACCAGCAAGACTTAAGCTTTCTTCGATGGTTCCAAAAATTTGTGCCTGACTGCTTGTCGTGAAAATTTTGGTAAATGCCGCGCATAAACTCACGCCACCCAATCATTTGTCTTATAAAACCTTCTACTGAATTTAAGGGTACTTCGACTCCTTTTTTATAGTAAGCCTTAAGCACCCTACCACACACATCACCGGGGGTTATCAGTCCCGCGTTCACCATAGGTGAAATTACCGAATGGAAAACAAAATCACTTCTATCAGTTATAGCATCTTGGTAGTTTCCGAAGTCCTTTAGCTTTTCATCGATGAAAGCATTTAGCCAGCTTAAGGATTCGCTACGTGTGACGGGTATCCAAAAGTTTTTAGACTCGCCTGGATTGTCAGGAAATATGGCCTCTACCTCGGCCATGACTCTTTGAGTGATTTCATCTGGCTTACTGGCGTTCATCGGAGGAATCTTTAAGCCTTTAGGTAATTTTTTTCTGTTTTCAGAGTCATAGCTCCAAGAACCACCTTCTGGCTTACCTTTTGAATCGATTAATATTTTAAGCCTTTTTCTTTCTTTCTCGTAGAAGGTTTTCATAAAAGGTTTTTTTACACTCTTTAAGTAATCAGAAAAATCAGTCCTAGAACATAAAAACATTGGCGATGTAAGCTCTTCGCTCTTAATTTTTTTTTCTTTAATATAAGCTTTAATTCTTGATTCAAAGAATTTATCTTCTATTTCAAAGTAAAGAAATTCTTTTGAATTTTTGTTCGCGCTTAAGTACTTAGTAAGTTTTTCTTCATATGATAGTTTAAAATCTAAATCAGAAGACTGTACATAGTGGACGTCGTAACCGCTTTCTATAAGCTCATCCCTATAGTGTCGCATGGCTGATAAAAAGAATATAATTTTGTGTTTGTGATACTTAAAATGCTCGCACAGCCCTAGATCTTCAAACATAATTATCTTGTCGAAAGATAACCTTTTTAAATAACTTTGTGGGAAAAGCTGATTACCAAGAATCAATAGCGCTTTACTCATAAATAAACCTGTAAGTAGTAAAAAAGAGCTATAGATCTTACAGACCAGATCAAGGTTCTAATCCAATTGGTATCCACTAAATGTTTTGCTGCTTTTGAGTCATAGGTGTCCATCAATTTATTATGTGCAGGAACACTAAGAAAAAAAGTTGAAAGCCAAATTAAAATAACACCAAACAAATTAATCGACCAAAGATTTAAGCCAGGATTATTAAGAACTAAAATCACTGCAGTAAATGCTTCAAATATCATAAAAGGCGCTACCACTGGTGTAATCCACTTCATATGGTAGGCTTGATAGTCTTTAAATTTTTTTAAATCAATAAAGTGGTAGGCAGGATAATGAACCAATTGGATGGTCCAGATTAAACCAGTTAAGTAGAAGCAGCAAAAGATTTGTGACCTTAAAATAAATCCTATTTCAAACATAAAATTCAATGTAAACCGAATATAGTAAAATTACTATTTTGAAAACCCAAACTTACTTTTTGTCAGCGGATGATTTTTTCAAGACTGATCGTTTCTTTTTCATTTCGCCTTCAATACCGTTAACTTTTTCGTTTAAGGATTTAGTCTTTTCTTCCAAGTCTTCAACTTCTTTTTCTAATTTTTTCTTCTTTTTAGATACATTATTTAAGTCTTTAACCTTTCTTTTAAGTTTTCTTTCTTTAACTTTTATTTCTTTTTCTAAGCCGTAAGCTTCTTTACCCCAAGCGTAGAATTGGTCAAAATCTTGCTTAAGATCAATTGGGCAATTTTTCGAAGGTCTTTTTTTCTTGAAGCCTAGATTAAAAGCGTTGTCGTGACTGCAGTACTGCGAAATCCCCATTTGCCAACCTTTTTGGTATTGGTCTAAGGAAATATCAACACCTTTTTTTTGACATGAAGCATGAGTTTTCGTAATTTTTTCTGTAGACTTACCTTTTGCGCCAGTGTCTCTTCCTACAGAAAACCAGTCTGTTGACTGGCACTTATCAGCTGATATTGCAAAAGCCTGGACTGAAAATAAAAATAAACCTGCAATCACAAAATTTTTCATAAACGCTCCTTTATAATAGTTCATAATATGGATATAAAGTATGATAACAAGTGTTGCATCAAGTACAAACAAAATTTAACAGAAGCATCGTGAGCTGTGATAATACAATGATAAAATCAAACATAATCAATAAAATAACGGCAAAACATGTTTTTATATAGGCTAGTTACTTTCATTTACTTTATATTTGTTCTGCCTTTGAAACTTATAATCTTTAAGGAAACCAGAACTTATATACAAGTCCGGCTTAGGAGTTCAAAGAAAAATTTAGATTTTGATGAAGCCAATGTTTACGTTTTCCACGCTTCATCAGGTGAAGCAGAGTATGCGTTTCCTATCATCCGCGAATTAAAAGACCAGCGCCCCAATTGCAAAATCATAATGACTTTTTTCTCAAACTCTTATGTTGATGCACTAAACTCCAACCCTGATATCGACCAGGTGATTCCACTTCCTTTGGATTTGCCCGGACCAACATACAGTTTTTTAAAAAGATCCAAGGCCAGAGCCGTCTTTATCTCTAGGACTGACCTGTGGCCAGAGCTTTTAACACAAGCACAAAAATTAGATACCCCTGTTGTGCTGTTTTCTAGAACGCAGGTCCCCATCAACAACATACTTAAAAGAATGTACTACAGATGGATTTTTAAAAAACTTACTTTTATTAGTGTTGTAAGTCTTGATGATAAAAAATATGTGTTAAATGTCCACCCCCAAGCAAATGTTTTTGTTCATGGGGATTCCAGGTGGGATCAGGTCCAATTTAAGCTGGCTCAAAACCCCTCAGTGCATTTTTAAAACCCACTTTTGTGGCGGGATCCATTTGGCCTGAAGACTTTAGTTTTTTGTCCACAGCTTGGTCTAAAAAGTTTGGCCAGTTAGTCATTGTTCCTCACGAAAAAGATGATGTCTTTATAAGTAGCATGAGAAATTTTTTTAAATAAAGACTATGGAGTCAAGCTACTCTCGATTGGGAGATGCGATAGGAATTTACAAAACTCAATGTTGACTTTGATGTCTTGATTGTGGATCGCTTTGGTGTTTTGCCACGGCTTTATAAAAATAGTTACGGATCTTTCGTTGGTGGATCTTTTAAAAGAAAAGTCCACAGTGTTATGGAATCCATTGGGTGTAACACGCCTGTGATCGTGGGACCTAAAAACCAAAACAACCGAGAAGCCCAACTGTTTAAGAAACTTGAGATAGAACCTGGGTCAAATCTTTTTGCGGTCAATGAGGCTAAAAGTTCGCAAGAAATTAGAAGTCTATTCATTAAAATTCTTAAGAATCATGAGACTAATCCTCCCGAGTTTATAGAACTCGGAGGAAGCGTTTCCAAAGGCTTTTTAAAAGATTTTATTGGCCACAACTATTAGCATTCTTCATGGTTTCACCAGGCTCGCCTGTGTGCCAAGGCCAAGTGCTGATCGTTGTAATCAGTCTTCTGTAAGCTGAGTGTACAGTACCTGGAAAGGTTGGTAACACTTGCTGATAGGTATTTATCATCTGTTTGATCGGCCATTCTTGACGTTCCGCTATGGAGTAATGGCTTGTTGGCTCTGGATTACCACTTATTCTTTTTTGAACGTTCTTGATATCACTTCCTATGAAATTAAAATATCCAATCATTTCCTCACCCTGTACAAACTTTGGATTAGTATTTCCATTGGAGTCTTCTTCGTAAGACTTGAAGGCTAACATAAAAGCACTAAATTCACGCTTACCACGAATCGCATAGCAACCATGGGTGATTATGTATGTCAGCAGGATCCAACATGTCCCCTTCCGTAAAATGCTGAGTGAAGTAGTAGTACTTTTCGTTTACCGCTATCGGTGTTTTTTCAACCAGTCCTGAACACAAGTACAGAGCTCCAACATAAAATTCAGAAAATTTTCCACCTGTAAACTAATATTTTTACTATACTTTTCAACAAGTCAGGACTCCATCGAACTGTTAAACATTGTTCGTAGTTAGTTAGTTCAACTTCAAATTCTGCATTTTGCATAACAAGGTATGTTCCCTTCGAGATTCCAGTGCTTTCAATAAAACCGCGGTCTCTTTGCATAGAGTAAGAAAAGTCAAACGATCCGACCACAAGGCTAAGGGTTTTACTAATAAAATTAGTTCCTTTTTCGATAATACCAGTAATAAGTCTAAGTGGTCTGGCTCCAAAGTTTCTTGCCACTCTTAGGCCAGAGCTAACTCTGACGTCTTGGCTGGCATTGATGTTCATGGATTTACCACCTAAGAAGTAATAACGTCCGGTCTCAAAAATCCTAAACTTTCTTTCGATCACCACGGGTTCTAAACCATTTTTAATGTCAGTCTGACATCTTAAAGACATATCAAACAGATCACGACGTAGTTGCAATTTATCGGCCTCTGTTACCACTAACTTTTTTGCGTTTTTAGCAATTTCGCCGTAAATAAGCAAATCACACATTTTTGACTGTACACCAATGTCGAACTTGGCAGCCTTTGCACTGACCATTTCATTGCCACTAAATTGATACCGTATGATATCTCTTAGCTCATTCTTAGTGGGCTCAGCGTAGGCGACCTCTACGTCAAATTTAGAACGAATTAATCCACCTAAGCGCTTTTTCTCGTTAGCTGAGCTGCACAAACTATCAAGCTCTGGAATATCAGACACACAGCGCTCTAGATCCTTGTTAAAGACGGGACTAACAAAACCCCAGGGTATAGTAAGCTCAGAGATGTTTTTATGGTCTAGTAGTCGATCGCTTGAAAATCCGTTTCTAGGTGAACCAACAATATTTTGAAACTTAAGCTCAACAGGTTGGTTTGGGCTATAGTCCAGATTTACAAGTTTGTTCACAGTGTCACTGTACTGAGATAAAAAGTCGTCCACTAAAACTGTTTTTTCAGTGTCTTTTCTAAAGCATTTGTTTGACGCAATATCATCGCGGCAAACTAAGCGATCAAGGGGTCGATCAGTTAAAGACACATAAGACATATCAAAGTAGTCAAGAAATCTAGTAAGCAGGCCTTCAACTTTTCTATAAGCTTTTCGTTCCGACTGTAGCTCTTGAAACATAGTCTCTAAGCCTTTGATTTTAGTTCTAAGTCCTGTGCGCTGATCTACAAATTCCTGATCGCTAAAAGTCACATTTAGAAAGTGTGCAATCGACCCATGGTAAGGTGATTTTTCATACTCGTAGTTTTGAATCTCGCCATATTGCGAATCAATCGAAGTGTTAAGCGAGTTACAATCATCAGATTCACAATATGCTTCATCCAGATTATCAGTGGGCCGTAAACTTCCTTTGTTTGTATTGTACAGAAAAGTCATAGGACCTACAAAAGTACGTCCCTTAATTCCAGATTTTTTATCAATTAGCATGTCTAAGTTAGATACAGCACTAAAAGCAGGGGTTATCGTGAAATCATTTTTTAACATTTGATTTAAAGTGGACTGGTTGATTAGGCTTTCGAAAAATTGATCGCCATTGTTGCCTAAAGGTTGAAATTTCGACACATTATCTGCATAGTTATCTTCAAAAATATTTGTTTCAAAGGGAATGAGCGCCTTCGTGACCGCATCTATTCTATCGGTTGAAGATTCTGTCTTTTGAGATTCATCATAATGAACTGTAACTGGACTGAGTTCTCTGCACTGACGCATTTGTACAGTCAGGCTATCTCTGGTTTTTTCGTTTAGCTCTGAAATTTCATCTAAAGTGTTTAAAGCTTGATCGTGCTCTTTACGTAAATCCTTTTTATTCTGCTCAATTTGGTCTAGACGTTGTTCAACATCTTCGCCAGAGATATTTAAAATTGCAGCCTCATCCTTATCGGTTTTAATCTCACGTAAAATATCTTTTAGTCTTAGGTCTAAATTTTGCCCGCGAAATTGGGATCTTTCAAAAGCTTGAAAGGATTCACTCACCTTGGGGTGATTAATAATGTTTTCCAAGTCCTCAAGCTTACTAATATAGACGTCATCACTTACAGCTTCTGCCACAGCGTCTAAAGCTCTGGTCATTAGACTTTTCAACCGAGCTTCTTCCTGAGGCGTCATCTTTGCCAATATAGGACTTTTTTCCCCTAGCTTAATTTGAAAGATCTGCTCAAAGCGTTCTTTGATAAGGTTAACCATTTGCAGGCGAACTTGGTTTACAGGTTCCAACTGGACGAAAAATTGTTGTCTGATCCGCATAAGCCTTAAATCTTCAACTGAAAACTCTACAGGAGTAATCACTCTTCCAGCATTTACCCTAACTAGTTTTTTAACCATGGACATTGCTCGCTTACGCCTAGGGTCGGTGTAAGAAATGGATCCATCTACACTTATCGGATTTTCTACTGGAATTGAAACCGCTGATCTATTTGGAAGCCCGTCTATAAATTGATCAGTCACCGGTTTGCCTCCATAAAAAACTTGGCTATCACCATTTGGCGCTTCGATATCGATGTCTGGAATATTCTTAAAATCTTCTGGGTTAAACTCCTGAGAAGGCAAATTACTAAATTCACCGTCTAACTCGAATGGAATTTGCAAAATATCAGACTCATTTCTAGCCGACGGATCTAGGTAGTCTTTCTGAATTGCAGTTTTCATCAGATAGATACCATCACGAAGATTATAAATTGAATTTATGCCTTCTAAGATACTTGAGTACCTTAAGACCTTCGGCATCATTGAAAGTAAAACCGTCTTTTTAACATTAAGCTTCATGTCTTTGTCAATTTTGTATCTAAATCTTAGTGTTTCGTAGCCATAATCGCCAATAAAAAATCGAGGCTGGATTTTTTCTCGCCCCCTGACCTTTTTTAAAAAACTTTCAGATGCTATTCTAGCATCTTGACCAAAAGTTCCAAATTTTTCATCCCAAGGATTTATATAAATTTTTAGTTTCTGAATCCCTGCTGGTAAAAGCTTATCATCGGGTATACCTTCGGCGCTTATGGCCCAATCTTTTACCTTTTTCCTTAGATCTAAGCCGGGTCGCCACTTTGAAATAAAAATGTCTCGCTCTACTAATTCTTCTGTCTGATAGTACTTATGAGTGATCGTGTCGTACCAAGTGATACGTCCACCGGGACGCACTCTTGATGGGTCTTCAGGATTTTTTGCATCTGTGATTGTGTAAAACTTCCATTTTGATTTATCAGTTGGAGTATTGTAGTCCGTATGAAGTGAAACAACCTCAAAGGAAACATTGTCCCCGACAGGGGTGTTACTAGTTTCATCAAAAGCCTTGGTGTCTACTCTAAAAATTACAGTTCTTTGAGCTGCCGTTTCACCGGCCTCGACAGTACTAAAGCGAATGCTTAAATCTTCTAATTCAAAGTCACGGGCCTTATCAACATATCCCTGTTGATAAGCATTTTCGCCATCGATGGAGGCTTTTATGTATTCATCAAAATCAAAAATGTTGTTTCTAGAGTCTTCATCTTCGATCAATCCGCCATTTCTACCTATCAGGTCATTAAAAGTTCCAACCGTAAATAATCTGTCTAAAGGTTTTAAACCTTCAGTTACACCCAAGGGGTATATTTTCACGGCCAATTTAATCATTCCAGCAGAAGGATAAAAAGGAATAATTGCCTTGTAATCTAACTGTAAATCGTTATTTCGAGCTATCTCGGACACTAATGGATTAATCCCAGGGGTTAACAGCACGGGCTGTGACCTAGTTGCGGGTTCAAGTACCAAATGGGCGTGAACGCGAAAGCGGCCAGCGGAGATTTCAGAGATGCCAACCCCGTCGATCAGGTTAGGGTATCTAAATCCAAGCTTCATCAAAAGAGTTAAGTCAAATCGAAGACCATCAATATTTTCTAAGTTTTCACTTTTATCTCGGTAGACATAAATCCGATTGGTCCCTTGGATCAATTCACTCAGTGGCTCTAGGCTTGTGGACTTAAAGTCTAATCCTTGAAGGGCTTGCGCCTCTTGCCTTAGGCGTACAAACTCTGTGGGAGCGTACTTACTGAACACCAAATTTTCAAAACCGAATTTAGTTTCAAGTTTCTTTAAGTCAGGATCAGATCTTTCAACTAAAATGGGCTGGGTAGATAGGTAAGTTTGTCGAACAATATCTCTAATGACAAGTTCAGAAGCATCGTTCTGATCTGCGTACCTAAACATTATCTCTGATCTGTAAGTAGGAACAACTAAAGTCTGTGCTTGGTCAGATGAAAGTTCAATAGTGCGATCTATGAATGCATTGGGTTGATTTCTCGATGGAGCCCAAGGATTTAGCTCTAAAACAGCAGTTCTAGTACCGCGTTTCGCACCTAGACCTTTAATTTTTCTAATTACACGCACCGGCTCAGCATCAGCTTTAAAATGGTCGTAAAGTATTTTTTCTTCCCAGACGATTTCAGATGCCGGGCTAACAGTGTATTCACATTTAGGCTCCCCACCTAGAGCCACGGGGAGTTGGCAGATAGGTTGACCATCTTCGTCTAGCACCGCAAATTTAAAGTCTCTTAATGAGCTTCTCAAAGAATTTGCATCAGTAATTCTAGCTGTGAATTGGTAGGGTTGATAAAGAGGAATTCGCCAGCCTCTGATATTCTGAAAATCTACTTTGTTTTGTTGTATAATTCCTCTAACGCCTTCTAAGTCAAAGTCAGCCGTATCTCCAAATAAAATCTCGGCCTTAACATTTTTATCATGAGTTTTATGCCTCATACATCCGGTTAAGGTCATAGTTAAAAACAATAGAGCTGAAAGAGCCGCTTTAGTTAAAAAGGTCATAAGCGGTCTCCAAATTAATTGAAATCATATCACTATTTCGTTGGGCTCTATCAAGATCAGGGTTGATTAAGTCTGAAACGGTATATCCAGCGGACAATCTAATTTTCTTTTCAACCCATTGGATGCCAGCTTCAACGGAAAAGCCTTTCCGGTTTGTCTGCCCATTTGCCCTAGAAGTAAAAAAAGCTGGAACAGCGTCGGATTCTACAAAAAAGTCACTCACTACTAAATCAAATCCTACAGATTTATTTAAAAGATGGTGGGCACTTAATTGTACGAGTTGGGCTTGATTATAAGTAAGTGGGGCATCCAAGTTTTCAAGCATATCAACAGCAAGTCTGAAGGTGGTGTTTTTAGTTGGGGAGAAAGCCACATCAAAATTAGCTAACCAGCCATTAAAATCAAATTTAAATACAGCCGCATTTCCAGTGCCATCTACAGTGTTGCCATAAACATCAGACAGGTTTGCTACATAGGCTGGTAGGTTTGAATATTCAAAGAGTCCACCTTTTATTCCGATAGACCATTTGTCTTTAAAATAAGACGCTTCTAAAGTTCCTGTGTTTAGAATTGGTGTACTTTCACGCTCAACTAAAGATGTAGAAAAAGTATAGGTTGTTGGAACCACTTGCTGGGCAGTTAATTTAAATTTAAAATCTTCATATTTAAACTTGAAGGATTCTCCAATTCCAGGAAACGCCCGTCTAGAAATAAATATGTTATTTCCGAAAACCTCGTACTGTGACAAAGCACCAGCTTGAAGCTCTAAGGACTCATTTCCAAAAACATCTAAATTAAACACACCGTAACTTAAATAAGCAGGACCTGAAGGAAGTAAATCTCCAAATCTAGATTGGGCCTGACCACCTTGGAATAGAACATTGGCTTTTAAATCTAAAGTTAAGTTTTCTAAAATTTGATAATTAAGCTTACCGCTGCCTTTGAATTGAAAGAAAAAGAAATTATCGATGTCCGACGAGTAGGATTCTGCACTACTCTCTAAATCCCATAAAACATAAATACGACTCTTATCTTTAAGAGCTTTATCTTCTAAGGCTTGGCTGTAACTTTTAGAAAATGGGCTGGAATTGAATGTAGATTCAAGGGCAAAAGAATTAGGCTCAAAGATAAAATTGACTAGCAAGCAAACACAAAGTCTACTTCCGACATTTCCTAATTTTGAAAATAACTTAAATACTTTACTCAAATTAACCCCTTGTACAGTAGCTATGAATAATTCAAGAAACATTCACACCTTTAGAGGAGTCAGAACAAAATAAACAGCAATTGGGTTCTGTAAAAAAGCCTATTTTAGTCTTAATTAAACTAGGCTGCCGTTTATTGTCATTCCACCAAATCAAAAATACATGCCATAGAACCAGAAATTCTCTGAAAAATAAACATGATTTTTTACAGCAGGGAGTACAGTTTTATAAAAATTACTAAGATATCTGAAAAAACTACCTAGATAAATCAATAAAAAAATGTGCCTAGCGATGTTAAAATCGGTACGATGCAAGCTAAAGCGCTTAGACAGCATAACTACCTATACTTTAATGTTACTTTGTAATATTTACATGATTTTTGGATGGCATTTCTTAACAGTAATTTAACGAAAGGTGGACAAAGTGTAAGAAAATAAAATTGTGGGACAGCTAGTAAAGATTCATTTTTATACACTTAAAAGACAATAGCTATTATTTTTACAAATAGCGCAAAGTGAATAAAATTAGATACACAACAAGTTTACTACTATAGGGCGGCTTGATCTTAAGTTCATGAAAACAGATAACGAAATTGAGGCTAATATGAATATATTTAATCCCGTTCGACATTTACCAAAATTTACCACCACTAATCCAAGTCAAGATACTCTTGTAATCTTCGGCGAGGTTTTTCAGCGGGGTTATGTTAACGGCATGATCGAAGAGGCCGAACGGCTTGGTATGAAGATTGTTTATTCAACCGTGGGCCGCAGGGACAGTAGTGGTGATTTAAGGCTTCTAACAGCAGATGAAATTACCGAAAAAAAACAAAGGCCTTTAGTTAATATTCCGTTAGAAGCAGGTTTTGATATGACTCCCTGGAAGGACGGAACAACCTTAGTAGACAAGCTGTCACATTATAAAATGAGTCAGTGGAAAGACATTGAAATAGATTTAGTCGAACTTGAAAATGTCATTGAAAAGTCTAAATTAGATTTTACAAAAAGAACGTCTGAATTTTTAGATCAGTTAGAAAAAGAATTGCCTTCGGATGGAAACATAGTTTTTGCACACACTATGGCCGGGGGTATCCCTAGAGCTAAGATTGTGATGCCAACAATGAATAGGATTTTCAAAGGAAGTGGAGATCGATATCAGTCCTCTGAAGAGTTTGTGAATACAACTTTAGGTCAAATTTGTTTGAAATCTTTTGATGAAGTGACAGCAAGCACTTACGATATTTTAATTAATCAAACGGCTAAATTAAGACAGCAAAGACAGTCGAAAGGTTATAAAGTTGGGTACACGGCCTTTGGTTACCATGGTACAGACGCTTTAGTGGGTGATGATTACATTTGGCAAAGCTACGCACCTTACTTGCAAGGGTGGGCAAAGCTTAAGCTTGAATCTTTCGCTGTAAAGCATTTTGAAAATAAAATTAACGCCAGCGTTTTTAACGCGCCTGAGATTTTGACGAATTCTAGCAGTGTTTTTCTTGGAGTAGAGGTCTGCTTATATCCATTATTAAGTGCTTTAAGAAAAGAGGGCCTACAGCCTACACATTCGATCTTTGAAGCCTGTCAGGCAAAACTAAAGTCCCCTTTTAAGCTTCAAGATATTGAGTCTTACGTGCAAAACTATTTGAATTCTGACACCCTTAGCGCTCTTAAGGATTTTAAATCCTGGCCTCACCATAATATGCCAAATCAAATGGAGAAGATGAAAGCAGCGTCTGCTGATTTGATCGGTATGCATTCAAATCCGAAAGATTTAATTACATCTAATTTAAGCGAAGTTGTTTTTAAAGCCTGTGGGTCGATAATGGTACAAAAAGTTTTAGATCGTAAAGCCCCAACATGGTGGGTTGGCCACGACATTGTTGCTAAATGGGCCGTCCAAAATTTAAATTAGAGTGTTAACTCAACTTTATTAATTGAAACTTATATATTATTTGAAGTCTACCTAGGATAAAAAGCTAGCAAGCTGCTGTCACTCGCCTTGCAAAAAAGGAAGCCTAAACTTGAATGACTCAGTCAAGTTTAGGCTTCCTTTTAGCAAAGCTTTGCGCCACAGAGCTGGCTTTTTATCCTAGGTAGACTTCAAATAATATATAAGTTTTCAATTAAATTTGATTAAAAACTTTTGTGGTTACTCGAGATTTTAGATTAGAAGGCATGGCTGATGTGAAAATGAAAAAGACCCACTTCTTACAAGCGAGCCTTTAATCAGTTTCCTGTCGAGGAAACCAAGGGTCAAAAGCAGAGCTAGAAAAGCAATCAGATAGTTATTTGATAAGTTCTACTTCTCTTTTATCACAAGCAAAAATAGGATGAGACCAAAATATTATATCCAACGAGTTTTGATTTTATTGCATTGATTTTGACTAATATTCATACAGTCATAGAACTCTGAAAGAAAATTCCCTCGAATTTGATTGTGATCTTCATTTAATAAAACGTGTCCTAGTTCGTGACTAAGTACATCGTAATCAGGATCAGTAAGAGTCTCATAGGTTAGCGTGTACCTATTGATAATGATGGTATTCCTTTCTAAAACGCTTCTCGCATTAGTCTCAATAAGTGAATGAGCTGTTAACGTAGGTCCTCTTGTGTACAGATCACTGACATGTTTCTTCAACAAGAACATTTATTTTCACTTCAATCTCATTGGCCCCTGCATTATGAGTAAGTATTCCTGAGAAGACCAGAATCATAAAGCTCTTAATTACAATCGAAATAGACTCGAAACATTTTTTTAGCAACATGGATTTAAGAGAAGCAAATTGTAGACCTAAAAACCAATCCTTAAAACAAATATACAGGTCGTAGAGCACATCCAACCTGATCAGAAAATTTACAGGGTGACGATTTTAAGCCAAAAATTTGAATTTTCAAAAACTTTGGTCAGAAATTCAAAATTAAGGTTTGTTGACCAGAGCCAACAAAAAAGCCCCTGGCAGTATCCAAAGGCTCTATAAATTGATGTGATGTCTAAATTCTACCTGGTGTTTGGCGTACAGATTGAGTTTATTCAATTTGAGAGCTTTTTATTGCCAGTCTTTGACAGCTTTGTCGATAGATTCATTCCACACTCTTTATTTAAATGCGCATCTACTTCAGCTAAAGTCTCTACAATAATTTTTTTCTCACTGCTAGTTAGTGAATCATTCGAGTTGAATGAGTTGTCATAAAGATTCTCCCTACCTTTTAACTCTATTATTATTAAAGCGAAAAAGCCTTCAGCTCTGCTCGGGCTAGGAATGAGGTAGTCATAACGATACTCTGGAATGCAGCGAGTAAGTCCATCGGCAGTGATGTGGAGTTGTGTAATACATTGTCCGGTAAATTTTCTGAAGCCAACTCTCTTGAATTTGTATAGAGCCTGTTCAATACACCCTATCTTAGGTATTTTTTTAATTGGCGATTCGTTAGCAATTCGTACTTTTTGAGGAGTAATACAGCCAGGCTGTAGACACAGCGACATCAATATAAAAACATTTTTAATTTCTCGGTAAGTGATATTAACATACTGAAACCTTAGATCTTGAAAATTACTTTGTCCAAAACTAAATCTCTATAATGAAGGTCTCCACGTGTTCTCAGATCCATTAAATGAGCCTCTAGGAGCTCTTTCTCGAAAATACGAGGTCTACGGAGAATTCTGGGCAAAAAGGCTGTAAATGGATTTTAATGACTAAAATGTACAAGCTTTGTGAGAAGAGCCAAAAAATGTCATTTTTGCAGGGTTGGCGAGATTTTAGATTAGTCGGTATGTTTGATGCGAAAATAAAAAAGGTCCACTACTTAGTAGTGAACCTTTAATCAGCTTCCCGTCGAGAAAACTAAGGGGATTAAAAATACTCTTTGGTTTGTGGGTGCTACTGCAAAATGCGTTTTAATTCGAAACCCTCATTTTCTAACATTTTCAAAATTCCGTTTTCTCCATAAAGATGCCCCATACCAACTGTTACAAAAGCACTATTTTCAGAAAAAATTGTTGGTAACTGAGTCATCCAATATTTATTTCTAAAGATCATATCAGGGCCATCAGAATCAGTGAGGTCCTCGGGCGTAATAATACCTGAAAGATAATTCTTAGCTAAGTCGAGAATTGAAAGTTGGATTCTCTTAATCTCATCATCTGAATAATACTCTAAAAGCTCTGAAACTAATAATGGCCCACCGGATAGAGTTTCAGCAGTTTCACGCACATCTTCATTTTCTAATTCTATCACTTTCTTACTGGCTACAATTGAATTCACCATAAGCTCGTGGTCGATACTCTTGTATGGCCTTTTAAACATACACTCAACACCAATTACAGGGGCTAAAGCATCGTTCACCATAAACCTATGAAAAAAACTAGGAACTCCAATACGTGCTAATTTACTGTAGTATTCAACAGGAACAGGGTTATTGTTTTCATAAGACCTGTTCTCAAAGCCTTCTGAAGTTCGGTACATCTCTTGTAAAATTCTGAGGTCAGCTGCACTACTAAAATCAAACATTGAATCTGGCGGCTTTGGTATCATCTCATAAGCATGAGTATTAGTAGAGTCATGCAATGCTTTTACCAAAGGGGACAAATCAGACACTTCAATACAAAAGTGTATGCTTCCCAAAATATAGTCTATGGACTCACCTTTCTTAACCTCCCATAGGTGAAGTTTGTTTTGAGCAGGTATTGTTTCAGCTAAAGAATTAGCTACAAAAAAAGATAAAATCAGTGTTGTAACCAAGAACTTCATGTGTCCTCCCTATTACGGTTTATTGAAGGTCATATAACAATTTTTAAGTTCAGGAAAGACACTTTTCCCAATATAACCGAACTATACTATTTATTAAAACAGCAATTTTTGTACTCACTTAAACAATCTCAAAGATGGAACTATTCATTAGATTTCAGATCAAAAATATATGATGCTTTGGGATCTAAATCAAAAAGACTAGGGTTTTAGTGAAGCCCGGTCAGGAAACCTAATATCTGAATTTATGACCCCGGACTGTCAGGTTTTTATACACCCCGGTGACAAAAGACAATTTGTGGCATTTCACGGTCGATTCTGATTAAAAACTTTTGAGAAATTTTGTGACCGGTTCTGTAAAATAAATTCAGCGGTTAATGTTTACGTTGGTTCTATTGATGTCCAGTGGAGGGATTTTTTCACACACTCGCTCGGGAACTTCAACATCAAAGACGTCCTGTTGCAGATATTCTTCCCAGGCCAAAGACAAGCCATGACAGTATCTAGAGCTGACTTCTGGAACCTCATTAGACATTAAAATACTATTAAAAATTTTGTAGATATCTATCCTAGTCAAAGGACGAATAGCTACGCCACGATCAGATGCTAGCCACCACAAGCCTTCTAAGGTTGTAGCAGGTGTTGGCGGTAATTTTTTGTAAATTAAAAGCTTTCTGAACAAGTGCTTCGCGCGAGCATCAGAAAGATCAACCCCATTTCTGAGCTTAGCAATCCTTTTCAATACACTTTTAAATCTTTCATCGAAGGCTAAGCTAAGTTCGTCCAGCTCTAGCAAGTCGTTTCTGGACCTTTCAAAAAAGAAGTATGAGCTTTTTTCTACGTCGTATCGTTCAAATAAAGCTTCTATATAGCCGAGTAAACTAACTGAATAAACTATTTCATCATATGTTACTGGCAGTTTTGGATCTGCACAGGTTCTAGTGACTTCAAATAGGTTAGTATAGAAGTCATCAACTTTGTCTTGTGATTCAATAAATTCAATCAAGTTTGGCATATGACTAAAATACTTACGATAGTTAACTAAAATATGATTTCTTACGCAGTCTTTTTTTACGTACGGCTTTTTTTGAAATGTGCTAGTTCCTGGCAGTGCGCAGTCAGGTACAGCTGCAATATCATCAAACAACTGACTAGCCACAGATCCAGAGGACGTTACTATAGCTAGCCATTCTAGGGCTTCATTAGCTTCTATTTTATCGTTACCATTAGCAGAATAAGTAAACAGATTTGATTCTAAAAATGTTCTGCCCCCACCGTCACAAGAAAGCGGACTTCCCAAACCTTCAGAGATCGCAACACTGCGAATATCATTATAAAATCTTGCTGATGTATTTTCCGAGACATGCTTTTTTTCATTTTGGCTTAACCTAGACTGTTTGCCATAGGTATCAAAAACAAAAAGAACCACATTTGTAAGCATAGTTTGATAGAATTTAGAAGTCACAGAATCCATCTGGCTGGTCTTATCTGGCACTTGAAAATTAACTTTAAAATTTGAACTTGGGAAGGCCAAGTTGATACTAGAAGGACTTACAATATTAGTGTAAACACCTTTTCCTTCAATTTCGCTTTGAGAGTCAAAATCGACATCATTAAAAATTAAATTTTCATACTGCTCTCTTAAATCCCAGTAACTGCTGTCTTCAAAAGAAGATATAAGACTCCACATCCATCTATTAAACATAAACTTAAATTGATTAATTTTTAAATTTGAAATGTGCCATTTTTTATTGCTGTCGTAGACAAATATGCTCTTACCTACATTTGATACGAATTCAGTGATCTGCTCAGGATCATTCATTCCATTAAGAAAAAAACCACTTTGATTAAGGCTTACAACGAACCTTTCGATCAACTCTTGATCTAGGTTTAAGTTAGAATTCACGTTATGAGTGGTTTCGAAGGCTTGGATAACAGATCTAATTAAAGCCGAAATCGCAACACCCCCATACGGCCTGAAAATACTTTGATTTTTTTGCAAAATAGATTTTTTGACATAAGTCATAATTCTTAAGCCTTTCTCTGCAACATTAATCAGTTGAATCCAATTTTCTTGGTGCTGACTTGCTGGAAAACTGTAAAAAATATGAATCATTTCCTCAAGAAGTGGTTCGATATGCTTTAAGGATTCAATCCGGGTCAATTGATCTTTTAAATATTTGACTTCAAGCTTGTTAAGTTGACCACCGGAATTTTTAAGCTCTTCTAAAAAACTCATAAGTCTTTCTTCGAACTCTTCGTGCCCATTATCTAGCAACTTGAAATTATGATTTTTATCTTTGTAATAAGTTTTATCGTAAAAATAGTAATATTGAGTGTAAGGCTTGGAATTAACTAAATATCCTTCTAAAAGTGGAAGCATATTTTTTAATTTAGCCCACTCAGATCTAGAAAGAAAATCGACTTCGCCCCCAAGAAAAGCTCGCTTGATGATTAAAAATAATCTTGCGTACTTTTCACTATCTACGATGGACCCATCGCTTACCAGAAATGTTCTAAGTAAACTTTGAACCTCAACTCGGGAATACCCTCTATCTGGATTATTTTCCGTTGTCTTTCTCATAAAATCATCTATAGATTTCTTTGCACAGCTTAAAAAAACGCTGATATCACCTTCACTAATTTCTGACTTCAAGTAGCTTTCAAGGATTAAGCTAAAGTCAGTGAAACAGTTGCCAACCTGGTTTTTGATCTCTATCTGCTTAGGTTTAAGCTCGGTTTCGCCAGTCCACTTACAAGACGATAATGCCAAAGACATTACGAGCACTAAAGCTGTAGGAAAGCCTTTAAAGCTTCTAAAAGACATAATTAATTCCTACAGTGAACCTATCGTTACCTGCTTGCTGTGCCAGAAATCCATTGATTTCGGGATTGTCGGATCTGCCAATTAAATCATATTGAGAATAAACTTCTATTCTTTCTTTTGTCCTGTATGTTAATCTTGGTGAAGCTAAAAAAGAACTTTCATCAAGATCGTATTTAAAGTTAAAGCTCATATCAAATTTGCTTGGAAAAACAGTCATCGCTAATCTGGTTTCAACTGCATTTCTAAAGATGTAACTTGAAAAATCGAAACTATTTTGTTCATTTAATAAAGTACGTGAAGGATTTCTTAAATAAGACCCACCGAATTTGAAATCAATCCGAGAAAACTTAATCTTAGAGTCAAAACCAATTGCTAAAAATGAATTATCAAAGATTACGGACTGGTAGATGTCAGAATTATCAGTATCTGTAATATCTTGATGGCGCTCTGTAAATGCTTCACCCCAGACAACTGTGTTCTCATATTGTTTATTTAATTTTAAAGCGAGAATAGTTTTGGGAACTAAACGAGGAACGACGTTAGCTTCAATAAAGGAATTATTGTCGCTATTTACCCTAGCCTTGGGATCTACTTCTAAAAAAAATTGACTTGAGGGCATCACCCCTCCGTGGAGTTCAAAATTCCAACCGTATACTTTTGTTTGAACAGCGCCAATCAAAGTGGTGTTGATCAAAAGATCAAATCTATTGTTGATATTCAAATTATAGCTTAATGGGACTATTTGCCCTTGGTAAATAACAGTTCTAGGCGCTTGGGTGAACCAATGACTACTGGAAACCACCTCGCCCTCTTGTATTTCGTATGCTGTGCCGGTGTCCGGAAAACTTAGTGGTGAAGCAAAGAGCGAAAATTTGACGCCACCTAACTCCGCCCACCCAGAGACTCCCGTTAAACCCTGGTGCAAAGGGATCAGGGGATCCCCTCTGAATTGCGGCTCGACGATTCCTAAACCCCAAATAGCATCCATATTTAGATTCGTCTGATAAAATCTTCCCGCTTTAATTCCAAACTTGGTACTAAGCCTTGGAAGATGACTTGTATACTCTGTTTTGAACTCTCTTACCCACAATTGAAGACCCTCTAGATCTGAGTACCTAGAGCCTAGATTCCAACTGGATTCAATGGCGTTAAACTCAAACTGTCTGGCTGATTCTAGAGCCACAAATAAATCTTGGTTTTTTTGTGGATTAGTATTTGATACAGATATAAAATTATCTAGACGGACCTGGGCAGCTTCACCTGATAATGAGTTTCTGGTTAAATACGAGCTTTGGTTTACTTTTACACCTTTAGCATAAACAAATTCTGCACTAAAGCACATCGTAAGAAACACATTAAAAAAGATCCAGTCTAAGCGTCCCATCAGAGGCAAAGTTATACCATTTACCACGAATTTATACTTAGAAAAATAACCCCATTTTGGGTTATTTTTGTGTTAAATTGTAAAAGTTACAAAGAGTTCGATAAAAAGGCTAAGATCTTCATCAAGTTTCCACGTGAGGACTCGTAGTCACAGCCCGATGGATCAACCACCTCAAAGCTACCGTCGGCATTTTCTAAGACACAGTTTTGGACTTTTTTTCGCCAACCAAGAAGTTCAAGGTACTGTCCAAGGGTTTTTCTAGGCAGGCGACCACGCCTTAAGAAAAAAGCATAAAACGAGAGTAAAGTACCAGGATCCTCTTCTGCTTCTGTGCCTTTAATTTGAGGCAAGGATAATAAGGCTGCTTTAAACTTATCGAAAGAGTAGACTGTTTCAGTAAAGTTAATTTTAAGGTTTTTGTTGCTGTCATATTTTCTTAAGAAAATTTCTATATACTGAATTGCAATGGAAGCCTTTAAAAGTTCAAACCTCTCGAAAGGTTTATCCTGCTCGTCTCCCCTGGCCATCTGTTCAAGACCTTCTGCAAAGTTTTCCCATTCTTTGTCGTCTACGGACCTTAAATAATCAGCAAAGTCAGGTGCAAAATTTTGCCACACAGGATTGTCGTTAAGTCTTATCCAATTCAGCTGACATTCTTTAGTCAAGTTTGGACAAGCCTCGCCAATTAGATTCGAGACATCTTTGGAAAATGCAATGCCTGAAAATAATAGCGCAAAATAATCAACGCCCTCTTCAAAGCCCAGGTAAGAGTCAGCTTTAGCTCTTGGAACAAATAGGTTTGCCTCGTTGAAAATTCTAAACCAAGCCTTATCTTCACCATCACCAAGATAATTAATTCCATTCAAAACTTTAAAAACATCATCATAACCTGTTTCAAGCTCCCCAATATCAACACCCGATAGATTGTCTTTTCTTAGCTTATCAGACGTATACATTTTTAAAAAAATTGTAGCCAAAGTTTTTTGCCAGTTGACCCAG
Source organism: uncultured Pseudobdellovibrionaceae bacterium (assembly GCA_963803705.1). Taxonomy (GTDB): domain Bacteria; phylum Bdellovibrionota; class Bdellovibrionia; order Bdellovibrionales; family UBA1609; genus JAMLIO01. The sequence goes on from CAWDNU010000004.1 coordinate 124,464, forward strand.
AAAAGGTTGCCATAATTTGCAATAATTTCAGTGGATTGCAGAGGATTCAGAACATAACCTTTCTCATCTGAAAGCATTGGCCAAGCGAAATCTAAAGCTCTAGAATTGACATCGTCCAGTGCGACGAAATTTTTTGCCACTACTAAGCTGCCACTAAAGCCCAGTCCTTGAAGAACAATTGTTTGTGAATAAAATCCCCTTATCAACTGCCACTCACTGTTCAGTAGCTCTATCTCTTGAAATGAAAATGTGTCTGATTTAAAATACTTAGAAAAGAGTATACCCATGGTACTCTGTACCCAATCTTCAGAAGCATCGAAATTAAAATCCAAAAATTTAAAGGCTTCAAATGCCAGAAGGTTAAAGTCGGCTGAAGAGACCTTTTCGTTTGGTTGAGACTGAACAATATTCTTCAAAAACGTTAAGACTTCGTTGGCCACAGACTCTAAGTGGACATAGGAGTTCAAATCTCTCCAGCCTATATCCAAAACGCCATACTTAAATCTTAATGCAATGTACAGAGCTCTGAAAGCCAAATCAGATAATCCGTCGTCGGGTCTAAAAGAAAGGTTTTCTTTTGAGGACTGACCTGTAGAGATTTTAGCTAGACTCCAAAAAGACCTTAATCGTTCGTCGTCGAAAGGCTCTTTATTTAAATCCTCTGTTAACTCGTTAATAACTTTTGCAAAGTCCCTATAACTGACACTTGCTTTAGTGTTTTTAGTAAGGACTTTAAATTCTTTGCTTATGTTAGAGACCGCTTGTTTAACAAGTACCGCTTGCCTATCGCTTAATAGCCTGTCTGAATTCTTGAAAAAAATTTTTTCTGCGACAGAAGTAAGGCTCTTTACTGAGCCCTGTGTAGTTCGTAAAAACCAAGATAATGAATTTAACTCTTCAAAAGAAACCTGTTGATCTGAACCACCAATCAACCAGCTTTTGAGCATAAGTATATTATCAATTCTATTTTTAGACAGATCTAAATTTTTAAAAAATCTTTGCGCGAAGTTTTGGATCTCTTGAGATGTGTAGACCCCGACCTTTTCTCCACGCACTCTTATGATAAAATAAGAAATTCCGTCTACGACACAGTCAAGATCTCTTTGAACTGAAGCTTGGTCACCCTGGCCTTCTGACCAGGCAGACCATCGATCGCCAAACCCGTTAAAACACGCGGTGTTGTATGCTAAATTCACCACTAGATCATTTTCGTCTTGGATAGCGTCGTTCGAACACGAAATCATTGCACAGACTGAAATAAAACAAACCATTGTCTTAAAAAACATAACTGACACCAGCCCAGACTCGATCAAGATTCCTAAATTGGTAAATAAAGCTAGACTCATCCGTGGCATTGATTGGCTCTAGCGCGTCAAATCCAATATTTAAAAGCGCATCGTTAATTGTTGTCTGTAAACTTACAGTTGTTAGAATACCATTTTGCCTAAAGTCGTAAGACGCGGATGTGTTTACCGTCCAGCCCCATGTTTTAAAATACTTGAAATCGATTTTTAAAGCTCTTTCATATAAATAGTTTATATTTTGATTCACAAGGGCAGATGAAAGCTCGCCAATAGCCCGACTTCGCCCGCCTTCTCGCCAAATTCCACCGAAAGAAAATGCATAAGACTTAGTTTCTTGTGAGTAAATAAGGCTAAGGACATTTTGATCTATTGGTTGGATGTAGGTTTGACTGTCAGAGCTTGCGCTTTCTTGGGCAAAACTTTCATTCATGTAACCTAACGTCATTTTAGAATTTTGCGAAAAATTATAAGTAAGGTCACTTGAAATTAGTTGATGCTTAAGAGCTCTAGGTTGAATTGAAATATCTATGGGCACTGATGGGTCAGATATATTCGCTTGAAAATCAAGATCTGTGACAAACCTTGGACTGGGTTTATTTGCATATCCAATATTTAAAGACCAGTGCTGACTATCAAATGCTAGGGCCTTTATTGCTATTGTTTGTTGTTTTAAAAAATCAGTAAGCTCTGGATTTTTTAGTTCGTAACGGGTCGAAAAGGTGTCGCCCTCGTATGGCACCTCGGTAGGAGGTGCTAAAAACCAAGGGTTTTGGGTTACAGCCCTTCCATTTTCAAAACCAACATCAGGGCCACGTGAAGGCAGAAAAAAAGGAGAGTACATGAGGTCGATGTTTAAACCCGGCGTTTTAATTACGTAAAACACTCCCAGATTTCCACCGGTCATTGGATTTAACCTGTTTCGTTGCATTTGTTGTTGCCATTCCTGGGATTTAAAAAAATCCATATTTTCTGACCACTCTAACTTTTTAAAACCAACATTTATATTTTTATCTATGCCATTAATCCCATAATAAAAATTTTCGACATGAAAGTATAAATAATTTTCATGTTGGCTCCAATTCAGATTTATCTCGACCTCAAGTCGCTGTGCAGAACTAAGTCGTACAGATTCATCAATGTTATAATAAATATTTTGATCCGAATTATTTTCAGATGTGTTTAGGTATTGATCGATGGAAAAAAGAAGTTGATTTTTACCTGCGGTTTCAGCCTCAGAAATATTTAAAGTTAAGTACCTATATATAGTAAAAGTAATTAAGACGAAGGCATGCTTGTAGCGTTTATGTATAAAATTTGCCCTCACGTAACCCCCGCTACCGCACCTTAGTCGTCCCCACGACTTAGACCCTTACAAATATGCTGCTACAAAAATAGGTAAAGTGGACTGTGCATCGCATAAAGGTCGAGCTTTAAACATACAAGGTCGGCACTTTGTTCTCATTTAAAGAAAAAATCTAAAATACTGTCTATTCAGCGTCAAAAAGATGACTGCACGTAAAAAGATAGTTTTCGAAAAAAAAACTAAAAAAGTTAGCGTTTAAATCCTTATAATTTAAATGTGATCTATTTCTTTGCCATGTTTACGTACAAACCGAGAACAGAAAAGTTTATGTTCTACACATGCAATAGAAAACGCGCGCGAGCAAAAAAAATTGTCAAATTGACTTCGAAATTTCGCGTTGATAGCGTTTTAGTTTCCAAAGGATTGTGGTTTATACCAAACCTCATGATCCTAGAAAACTTAATTAGATGACCTGAAAAAGGTTTAAGTGTTGAAAAGATTTTGACACAAAGGAATTCTTTTCTCTGCCATAAGGGCAAAGGAAAAAAAGATGTTCACGGAGGGGCTAGAATGGACACACAAGTAACTAGGTCGGAAGATAAAACTATCGACAATATTAAAGAGAAGACTGCGAATAAAAACTTAACTCAAGACGAAATGAAGACCAAAACTATGAACGAAACAACACTTACAGATCAGAATCGAGCGTCCACAATTAATCCCGGTCAAGAGGCCTCTCCAACCTTAGAACAGCCTGTTGTTATGCGGGTGCGCAAACGAAATGGAAACTTAGTAGCAGTTGATGTAAACAAAATCGTTAATGTCGTTATTGCGTGCTCAACAGGTTTAAGACAAGTCGACCCGATGAGAATTGCAACTAAGGCTATTAGTGGTCTTTACGACGGTGCAACCACAGAAGAATTAGATGAGCTATGTATTCAGACTGCATCGATGTTGATATCAGAAGATCCAGAATATTCAAAATTAGCTTCAAGACTTCTTAATAGGTATATCCAAGAGGAAGTTGCTTTACAGAATATTAGAAACTTTTCTGACTCAGTTAAAATCGGGTTTGAGCAAGGTCTTATTTCTGAAGAGAAATACAACTTTATCATCGAAAATAAAGAGGCCTTAAACTTAATTGTTGCTCCACAAAGAAACGATCTATTTGAATATTTTGGCTTACGAACTGTCTACGATAGATATTTGTTAAAGCATCCCGAAAGCCGTCACGTTGTCGAAACTCCTCAATATTTTTTCTTACGTGTGGCCTGCGGTCTAGCTAATGACTTTCAAGAAGCTAGAGAGATGTACGAGCTAATTTCTAGGTTAGACTATATGCCTAGCTCCCCGACCCTCTTTAATTCAGCGACATTAAGACCTCAACTTTCTTCATGCTACCTTTTAGATAGCCCGGAAGACGGCTTGTCTGAAATATACGACAAATATAAAGATATCGCTCTTCTATCTAAGTTTGCTGGCGGCATTGGTGTTTCTTTCAGCCGTGTTCGCTCGCGAGGATCTTTAATTAAAGGAACAAATGGAAAGTCAAACGGCTTGATCCCTTGGTTAAAGACTTTGGACTCTTCAGTGTCTGCTGTGAACCAAGGTGGACGAAGAAAGGGTGCAGCTTGTGTTTATTTAGAGTCTTGGCACGCCGACATCGAATCCTTTTTAGAGCTAAGAGACAATACCGGGGACGAAGCGCAAAGAGCACACAATATAAATTTAGCCAACTGGATACCAGACTTATTCATGGAAAGAGTGAAAACAGATTCGATGTGGTCTTTATTTGATCCCAAAGTTATGCCCGAGCTTAACGATACTTTCGGTGATCGCTTTAATGAAATATACTTGAAAGCAGAATTAGAAGAGCGCTTTGTGAAACAAGTTAAAGCCCGAGATCTATATACAAGGATGATGAAAACTTTAGCTCAAACCGGAAATGGTTGGATGACATTTAAAGATGCCAGCAACTTGAAATGTAATCAAACTGGCAAAGAGGGCAACGTTGTCCATTTATCTAACCTGTGTACTGAAATTCTAGAGGTAACATCTAAAGAGCAAACAGCTGTTTGTAACTTAGGCTCTGTGAATTTAGGTCAACACGTTGTTGACGGGGAATTTGATTTTCAGAAACTATCAGAGACAGTTCTAACCGCAGTTAAATTTCTAGATCGTGTGATTGACATCAACTTTTATCCTATCGAATCCGCGAAATATTCCAACAATCTATGGCGCCCAGTTGGTTTAGGTGTGATGGGGCTGCAAGATACTTTTTTTAGATTAGGTCTGAATTTTGACAGTTCTGAAGCCTTAGCCCTTTCTAACAAAATCCAAGAAGAGATTTATTACAATGCCCTTCGTGCTTCTGTGGATTTAGCTAAAAGAGACGGTGCTCACAAACACTTTCCTCAAACTAGGGCTGCAAGCGGTGACCTGCAGTTTGATTTATGGAATATAAAGCCTGAGAATATGAAACGCTGGGATGAACTGAAAGTAAAAATTAAAGAGCACGGTTTAAGAAACTCTTTGATGATCGCCATCGCCCCAACTGCCACAATTGCTTCTATAACAGGTGTCTATGAAGCTATCGAGCCACAAGTTTCAAATTACTTTAAACGCGAAACCTTGTCTGGTGAGTTTATTCAAATTAACAAATATTTAGTTGTAGAATTAAAAAAGATCGGACTTTGGACGGAAAGAGTAAAGCAGAAAATCAAAGAGTCTGAGGGTTCGATACAAGGTATAGCGGAAATTCCAGAGCGAATCCGTATGATTTACAGAACAGCTTGGGAGGTCCCAATGAAATCCTTAATTGATTTGGCAGCAGGACGAGGCCCTTTTATCGATCAATCCCAGTCTTTAAATTTATTTATGGAAAGTCCAACTATTGGGAAGCTGTCAAGTATGTATTTTTATGCTTGGGAGAGTGGAATTAAGACAACTTATTATTTAAGGTCCCGCCCAGCCACTAAAATCGCCAAGATCACCGCCGGCAGTAGCCACCTTGATGACGAAGAGATTGCTACAACTAAAACATTTACCGAAAAAGAGGCTCTAGCCTGTTCTTTAGAAAATCCAGAAATTTGTGATGCCTGTCAGTAAGCAGCCAGAAGATTTAACGAACAAGACCAACTAGAAGGAGATTACAACATGTTACTAGATCCAGGATTTGATCTTACACTTCGACCTATGAAATACCCTGTGTTTTTTGAAATGTATAAAAATGCAATTAAAAATACTTGGACCGTAGATGAGGTCGATTTTACAAATGATATTAAAGATTTAAAAGAGAAAGTAACCAAGAGCGAACAGTTTTTGATTCAAAGATTAGTGGCTTTTTTTGCCACTGGCGACTCAATAGTAAGCAACAATTTAGTCTTAAATCTATATAAGCATATTAATTCACCTGAAGCTCGTTTGTATTTGTCTAGACAGCTTTATGAAGAGGCATTACATGTTCAATTTTATTTAACTCTTCTAGACACCTACATTCCAGACCATAAAGAACGTGAACAGGCTTTTTCTGCGATCCAGAATATTCCATCTATAAAAACTAAAGGTGATTTTTGCTTTAAATGGATGGATTCAATCAATAAAATTGATGAGATAAAAACTACTGAGGATAGAAGAAAGTTTTTATTAAATATGATTTGTTTTGCAACTTGCATTGAAGGTTTATTCTTTTTTGCAGCGTTTGCATATGTGTATTTCTTAAGATCGAAAGGTTTACTAAACGGTCTTGCCTCTGGAACGAACTGGGTATTTAGGGATGAAAGTGCACACATGGAATTTGCCATGGAAGCCATTAGGATTGCTCGGGCTGAAGATCCTGAACTGATGGATGACCAGATGAAAAGCATGGTTGTAGAAATGTTAAAAGAAGCTATCGAATGTGAAATGCAGTTTGCTGAAGATGCATTGGGCCTGGGAATTGCCGGTCTATCTGCAAAGGACATGAGGACCTATTTAGAATTTATTGCCGATCAACGCTTAGGAATGTTAAGTTTACCTAAAGTGTTTGGTTCTAAAAATCCATTTCCGTTTATGGATTTACAGGATACCCAAGAGCTTGCGAACTTCTTCGAACGTCGAGTATCAGCTTACCAAGTTGGCGTCACCGGCGAAGTTAGCTTCGATGAAGCTTTCTAAATAGTTTATAAAAAGGCGTTACCTGCGGTAATGCCTTTTTATCTCTACCCCTCTTAATTACGTACTCTTAGTTTTTACTATAAGATTTCAAATTAATACTTTCTGATTTTAACTAAAATTTTCGTTTGGATGGAAGGCGTTCTTGCAAGCCTTTATTAGCGTTAATTTTTTGTGGAACTCTTAGCCTTTGCGGTTGCCCTGCTTTAAAATCTTTATTCAACCAAACTATTCTTATGTTTTCTGGCACAATAAAGCTGTTCTGAGTCTTAATATTCATTAAAGTTTTAAAGTGGCGACTTTCAGTTAAAGGGTTTAGATCCGTAACCTCTACTTTTTCAACAACAAAATCATATCCATATTGGTTCAATGCTTCGGTCACATCAGAAAAAACGCCTTTCACTTGAACCACTTTCTTTATAAATTTAGATGGAAACTTTGCAAATTTTTTGTCCTTTATACCAGACCGTTTAGACCGCGAATATCTGTTCCATAATTTAGACTGACTCATCATTTTGGCTAGTCTCATCTCTGCTTGAGGGTCATCTTTTGTCGTAACTCGTGCGTATTTAATTTTTAGATTGCAAGAATCACTTAAGGTTCTAGCCATTGCCTTCAGCATAGGTTTGATAAACTTTCTATTTAAAGATTCGCAAACCTGTCTATGAGTTAAAATGCCAGAGGTCACTGTCCAATCAGCACGGCACCCTTCCATTTCGCCTTGAACATTGCACATAAGGGGGTCTGTTTTTCCAGAGTAGACAGAAAAAGTCGGGCTAGCGGGCTTTATCTTAGCAACTTCAGTAGTTTGACAAGATATCGAATTAAATAGAAAAAGGACAGTTAGGCATAGCCAACCCGTGCTATTAAAAAGACTAAAATTTAGATCTAGAATTGATTTCATTTTAAGAACTCCTGAAGATAGAATAGACTGAAACTTAACTTACATAAGTTTAAGAGAATCCCTGAGATAGGCTACGATTAACTCACCATGGCATAGTGAGCCTTTGTCCTATAGAATATATTACATCCATTACACTCTATTGTGTATAAGTTAAAAATGAAAATCAAAAAATTTTTACTGGCATTAAAAGGAGAGCTTGAAGCAGATCAGACATTCACAGGGGCGGCAGCTCTTTCGTACTATCTACTTTTAGCGACTTTTCCTGCAGCTATTGCGCTACTTTCGATAATTTCTTTTCTTCCCATTGAAAACGTCGAAAAAATTTTTATTGAGCTTGTGCGGTCAAATATGCCAGGCAGCTCCGGCGAAATTATTGCTACTAATCTTAAACAAATTATAACCAAGAAGTCCACGGGGATGTTATCTTTTGGATTTCTAGCAGCTTTTTGGGCGGCCTCTAGTGGAATGGCCGCTATCATCCAACAGTTAAATGTGTCTTATGATATTAAAGAAAATGAATCTTTTTTGATAGTGAGATTAAGATCTTTATTTCTCATTATTACGTACATCATACTCATCGGCTTAAGCACCTTTGCTGCATTTCGAGGTACAGACGTAATAAATAGTTATTTCCCCCCATTTAATAGCTTGCAAATATATCTGGTCACTTCAATTAACTACTTTTTTTCGTTTTTAATTACGCTTTTAGCTTTGGCCATTCTTTATTTTGTTGGCCCCAAAGGAGAAAGAGAGTTTGAGTATATAACTCCTGGAAGCATAGCTGGAGCCTTTCTATTAATTCTTGCAACTATCTGTTTTGATTTTTATGTTTCAAACTTCGGGAATTACCAATCTACTTATGGCAGTCTGGGCGGGATTATCGCCTATATGCTGTGGCTTTACATTGCTGGATTTATTATCTTGTTTGGCGCTCAAATTAATTCGCTGTACAAAAAATTTAATCATCAAGCAGTTTAGGATTTAAAGGCTGTGAGTTAATCAAAACTACTCACTGCCATCTATGACTTACCAGCGTCATTGTGTGATACAGTTTTAATTTACCAATATACAGAACTTGGGTCGTAAAGCTCTATATCTAGCCGTTGTTCTAAACTAAGATCGTCGACAAGGTCATTAACTCCCTTTCTTTTTTTTAGTGCGGCAGATGTTTTAGTTGGCACCCAGCCATAAATCTGATTTTCTCGCCAAGCTTTTTTGCTGCGGCCAAATCCCCACTGAATTCCCAAATAAGTTGCAGGGTCTCGACCGTCTAAACTTAAGCGATCGTTCATATAGATGGCAAAGCTCCAAGCATCTTCGGGGGATTGGGTCCACTTTAAAAATTGCTTCACCCAATACATTCTAAAATTATTATGCATCCATCCATGATTTAAAAATTGAATTTGAGCTGCGTTCCAAATTGGATCTTCGGTTTCGGCAAATAAGAGCTGGTCTAATCTATATACATTTAAACGAGGATCCGCTCGATGCTCATCAAGTGTATTATAGGCCCATACAGGTATAGACTTTATATCGGTTGGAGAAAGCTCAGAATTTGCTATCTGGTGAAATGCAAATTCACGCCACACTAAAAGTTCATCTTTGAATTTCCACGATGCAGAAGCAGAAATTTCAGCCTTATCAATAGCCCTGACTATTTCATGAGGCGAGATGATGCCATAATGAATGTAGGGCGATAGCCCCGAGGTCGATTCACTTAGTGCCGGATTATTTCGAATCCATTTGTAGGGCTTCACAATTTTATCAACCGCTCGCTCTAACAGTTTCAACCCAGCTTCTCGACGTCCATTCCAATCATTCAGCTCAGGTAGAGAGTGATCAACCATGCAGTTCTCCACAATTTTAGAAATAGATGAGCCTTTAGCGATTAAGGTGCTGTTAGTTTTATTGTTGATATGATCTGTCTTAGTCACCTTATTTTTGATTTTAGAATCAAACTTCAGCTCAAGATATCGTGGCCGAAGATCCCGATGTGCGGCTCTAAATTGCGGTGTGGTTAAAATATTAGAATCGATTGCTGTTGTCGGTACTAAGCATAAGGTTTGAACTAGAGTCATTTTTACGCGGCATGGAAGAAGAAAGTTATCCTCTATAATTTTAGCCCAATTTAAAGGAATAGTATCTGCGTAAACCGAACAGGCATTAGCCTCAAGTATAAAAGCCAATCGCTCTAAATCCGATTCACTATTTGCCACAAATCTAATAAACCCTAAGCCCATAGATACTGCATTATCTTCAAGTGATTTAGAAGCCTCAAAAATAAATGTGTGGAATCTCGCAGAAGGAAACGGATAAAAATTAGAGATCAAGTGAACTAAAATTAATTTTTTACCCAACTTATTTGCCTCTAAAATCCCCAACTCGATGGCGGCATTATCATTAGTGCGAAGAGTATGTTGAAGTATCACATATATATAATCTCGACTTGGTCGAACTCGGTGGTTATTTTTGGTTCCGACCATATCTCGCAGCCTGACTGACGTCATATTCAAGACTCCTTTTTAGCAGCTCTAGCTTTTCTTTTTGTAACCGGTCCCTTCCTGGAGCCATGTCGTTGATACACCTCTGCAGAAGCAGCTTTGCCTTCTGTCGTTGATTTTAATGAGTAATATTTAGACCTAAATTCGCTAACGGATTCTCGCCAGTCTACAATAGGTTTGATGTATGCTCTTGTCTTTTCTGTCTGATGGTCAACGATAACTTTAGGGTCGGCTGATCGAAGTTCTGGAACCCAAGTTTTTATAAATTTAGCTTCAGGATCGTGGTCCGCAATTTGTTTGCCAGGGTTGTAAGTTCTAAGAGTATTTATTCCTGCCATTCCAGCTTGCATTTGAAGCTGTGAAATTTGAATACCTGGTTCAAGATCGGTCCACCAGCTAGACATTGGAAAGTTAATCTTTTTCCAATCTAATCCTAAAGCATGACAGGCCACTGAAGTGATCATCGACCTCATTCTAAAATTTAGAAATCCAGTCTGTTTAGCGCATCTGATACAGGCGTCAACCAGGGGGAAGCCAGTTTGACCAGTAAGCCAAGCCTTTAGAGTTTGAGGTGACTCGTTAAATTCTAGGTTTTCAAAAATTTTGTTCATAGGTTGGGATTCCATTTCAGGTTCAGTCTCTAGGCGCTGAATAAAGTGATCTCTCCAACTGATACGACCTTTAAATGAGTTTAAGGATCGTCGCCAAAGCCCCGCACCGGGTTCGTCAGAGAAAAGAAGTTCATCCATTCTCCAACCTACCCTTGAAATCAAATGTCTTGGACTTAAAGTGCCCCAAGCTAGGTGAACTGATAACCTAGAGCCAGCTACAAAGGCTGTATTTGGCGAGCTGATTCCCCCGCTGTAAGCCACCCCTCTTTCGTATAGAAAGCTTTCAAGATCCTTGAAAGCATCGGTCTCAGAAACAGATTGTACGGATGGGCTAACATTTTTGAATTTTTGAAAACCCAAAGAATCTAAGGTTAAGTTAATTACACCCAAGATCTTCAAATTTGGAACTATAGATAGGGCGTCACAATAAATAAGCTTATCAAAATCGATTGTAGCTTCCTTGTCATAAAACCAAGCCTTCCAGTATTTTGAACGGTCATCTCTATTTTGCAAACGCCTTATGACCCCTGTCTGAGGAAGCTCAGTCATTTTAGTCGAGTTCATTTCACACCAGACCCTAACGTCGAGGTCACGCTGGAAGGTTCTTTTAAAACCTATCTCTTCATGACTGACAAGCTCTTCAATCTGATACGACTGCGATATAATTTCGAGACCGTTAATAACTTCGTCATAGACAACAGAAAGCTTGCCGCCCCGTCTTTGTAACGACTTGTAAAGATCCCTGGCAGCTGTGATCCATGAATGGACGTGGCGGCTAGAAGTTTCAGGTGCCTCGATCGATGATGGCTCAAAAAAGAATATTGGTAACACCTTAAGGCCTGAATCTAGGCAATGTAAAAGTGCGGGGTTGTCATGCAGTCTAAAGTCTTTTTTAATCCACCAGATAACAACTTTTTCTTTCATGACTTCAATTCCTATTTTAAAATCACAATCTGTCATTCGCTGTGTGCAAGTCGGTGGATATAATATGTCGAATTACCAAGCCGACTGTGGGGCAAGATTTATGTTGATTGCGCTCCTGATAAACTGCCCATCAGTTCATAAATGCCTATTAGATATAATCCAAATTTCGTTGTGATTGTTTGAGAGAATAAAATAAGCCTCGGAACTTTCAGATACCGAATGAGCGTCCAAGACCTTATAAGACCTATCTTCGCTAAACTCATCATCTAAAAGCAAAGGTGTTGGAGCCTTTTCACACTGGGAAACTGTAACCAATAGATCATTACTTAAATTAATAGACACTAAAGATTTCCTCGTGAGCGAACTTCAGCTGGATTCAAATATTGGTTATAGTTTATTATTTCTTCAGATTTTTACCTCTAACGAGCTCCAGAACAAACAGTAATGCAATAGCTCCAATCACCGAAGCAATAAAACTTACTGCATCCCCTGTCTCGTACAGGCCTAGTGCTCCGCCAACGAAACCGGCGACTAGAGCTCCTACAATGCCCACAATCGTGGTCATAATGAAACCCATGCTATCGTCACCTGGCTTTATAGCCCGAGCAATCAAACCTGCTAAAAATCCAATTAAAATCATCCATATAAAAGCCATCATTTGAGTTCTCCTTGGTATTACGAATAAATGTCATCTTAAAGATTAGTACTAAGTCCAAGTTTAGATTATAACAGTTGAAATTATTTAATTTAAAATGTTATCTTGTAGCTAAATCTAAACAATTTGATTTTTGTCAACTTTACCTATGTTATTTCCCATACTTTCAATTGCCAAGTAGCTTTATACCATCAATTAAATTTTCATCAGCCACGTTATATTCTTTTAGTTGGGTCGGTGCTGCCTTTGTCTGTATGTGATCTAGAGCCTATATTCTTAAAAGCAATAAAACATTATTTATTTATATAGCCGCTTCTAGTTTAAAATTAAGATCCTAAGCCGATAAATTTCAATCAGCGATCAGTGTTCAAATTGCTTGATGCGTCTAACTGGTTGCGCCCCAATAAGTCTAATTGCACAGTCTAACCTGGGTAAAATTTTTTATCCAGGTTACGTTTATCAAAAACCACAAACATAGGAGATTACTCATGGGAATATTTGATTTTGGAAAATCTGTAGGAGAGGCATTATTTGGGTCCAATGAAACTGACAATAAAGAAAGAGAGGCTAAGATTCAAACTTACGTAAAAAGTTTAGACCTTAAAGTTGAAGATCTTGAAACAGATGTCGATGGTTCGAATGTATCAATCAAAGGCACGTGTCCTAGCCCAGCTGATAGAGAAAAGTTGATTTTAGCGGTTGGAAACGTTGAGGGAATTGAAAAGGTTGATGACAAGATAGAGGTTGAAAAAAAAGTAGAGAGCCAAAGTGAACCTACATTTTATACTGTAAAGTCAGGTGACACTCTGTCAAAAATTTCTCAGAAGTACTATGACGACCCAGCAAAATATGACGTCATCTTTCAGGCTAATAGACCTATGCTTAAAGATCCAAACGAAATTTACCCTGGACAAGCATTAAGAATTCCAAATACTGAATCTCAAGTTAGAGCCTAAGCAAGTTGAGAGATAGGCAGAACGATAATCTTTAAGCTGGCTATCTCAATTCTTTATTCTCAATCACAGTCAGTAAATGTAATTCAGCTCTCCTAAAATTCTGGCGACAGCAAAACTAATGTTTAGCTTGGAACAGTAGAAAATTTAAGATCTGGATTGTCTCTTTCTAACCATTTTAAGTCCCACTCGCTATTTAGTAAAATTACAGGATTTTCTTGGTTATCTAAGTAAACATCTGTTAAACCCTTGGGCGCATCAAAGTGGGGTTTTTTATCTTGATCGAAAACCCAACGAGCTAGTTCGAATGGAAGACGTTCAAGCTTTGCTTCTAAACCGTACTCGTCTTTCAAGCGGTAAAGTAAAACTTCAAACTGCAACTCACCCAAGACCCCTAAAATTGCGTCCTGCCGACCTATAGAGGGATGGTAGAAAAACTGAATTAAACCCTCTTCTACAAGATGCTGAACGGCTTCCAGCATTTTTCGCCTCTTTAAAGGATCTTTAATATTCACTCGCCCAAAAATCTCTGGAGCAAAACGGGGGATCTGGGCAAAGGTAAATTTTTTTCCTTCGGTGACTGTGTCTCCAATCTGAAAGTTTCCAGTGTCAGTGATCCCCACGATATCTCCACTGTAGGCCACTTCGACAGTTTCACGGTCCTGAGCCATAAACTGCGTCGCATAAGACAAGCGAATGTCTCGTCCCAAGTCGGAATGATAAACTTTCATTCCCCTATCAAATGTACCACTGCAGACTCGAATAAATGCAACCCTGTCTCTGTGTTTTCGATCCATATTGGCTTGAATTTTAAATACAAAACCCGAAAACTTTTTATCTTTTGGGTCTAATAATCCCTCGGAGGTACGTCCTGACATCTGGTTCAGGGAGCGTTCTCACAAAAAAGATCTAAAAACAAATCCACACCCCAATTGTTTTTGGCACTGCCGAAGGTCATCGGACTTATCAATCCCTGCAAGAAATTCTTTCTTTAGAAAAAGGCGGAAGAGCACCTTCCAACAGCTCTATAGTTTCGGCAAACTGAGCATAAAGTTCGCGGCCAACCTTTTGTCTTGATAATAGGATCTTGCCAACCAGAGACTATCAATTACTTCAGGATCTTCTTCACCTTTGGTGTAAAGATATAGCTTTTTACTAAAGCGGTGATAAAGCCCCTTAAAAAGTCCACCCATGCCCAAGGGCCAAGTCACTGGATAACATGACATACCTAAGGTTTTTTCCACATCGTCGATAAGGTCTAGGGATCTATGCCCTCTCGGTCCATCTTGTTAGCAAAGGTGAAGATCGGAATTTGCCTTAGCTTACAGACTTCGTAAAGCTTTCTGGTTTGGGCTTCTACACCTTTAGCAGAGTCAATAAGCATCGCTGTGCAGTCCGCAGCATGGAGTGTTCGGTAGGTGTCTTCACCAAAGTCTTTATGTCCTGGGGTGTCCAGATAGGTTAATTCGAAGTCCCTGATAGTCGAAGTTCATAACGCTAGAGGTGATAGAAACTCCACGTTCTTGCTCCATGGTCATCCAGTCCGAAGTGGCTGCTTTAGTGCCCTTTTTACCTTTTACTTCGCCTGCTTCCCTAATTACCTGACCATTGTATAAAATTTTTTCAGTGATAGTGGTTTTACCAGCATCCGGATGTGAGATAATTGCAAAGGTGCGCCGCCTAGATACTTCGTCTTCAAATTTTAAGCTCATGGCTAGGAAAGTTACCAAGCAGACTCACAACTGTCTAGCTCGGACGCAGTTGAGGACATGGAATTCGACTGACCTGCATTTAAAAAAATCGCTGAATGGTTTCTAGTCTAGCCCATGAAAGGGCTAAACTGGCCTAAAGCACTCTTGCTCGCTCGTTAGGACTTTTCTGATTTCTAGCTCGGTTAGAGCTTCGCCCTAACCTGGAGTTTTTCTGTTCTTTTCCTTTACATGTCTAAGTTTTCACGTAAATTCAGGTTTCCATGGCTGATAAAGATGATAAATACCCTGAAAATGTGAAAGGTAAGTTTTATGTAGATAGAGCTTGTATAGCTTGCGATGCGTGCGTCACCATGGCACCTGATAACTTTTCCATGGACGAAGATGATGGACATGCCTGGTTATCTAAACAACCTGAAAATGAAGACGAAATCGAGCAGTGCCAAGAGGCTATCGAGGGTTGTCCTGTCGAGGCTATTGGCGATGATGGTAGTGATTCTTAGCTAACTAAAGACCTGAATTTTAATTCGGTAAAAAATAGGTGTAATCAATAACACCTGGGCGCCTAGTGTTTATTATTTTTCAATTGGTTTACTAGGGCCTGTGGAAGATTTGAAAATCAAAGCAGATCTAGTGGATCTTCTTTAACCAAATTCGAAAGCTCGCTCTCATCATCTTTTGCTTCAGATGGAACTTCGTGGTTCATTTCATCATTTTCTTTGACTGATTTGCCATCTTCTAAATCTTGACTCATTTTAATATCGTACTTCTGCAACCATTTTTCATCTTTAGGGTCGACAAAATCGCCCAGAATTAAAGCCTCTCTGACGCCCTCTGCACGGTCGCGGTCTCTTGATTCTTTTTGCTTACGCTTTTCCACTTCAAAAAACTCTGTCTCTGTGGAAATAACTGAAAGCTGCTCGGTTATTTTACCTAACTCTTCTTCACCTATTGAATAGCTTTGTGCTTCGAAGTTTTCCTCTAATTTACCGGCTAGCTGAGACAAAGTTGGCTTGTCATCGTCTTCACCAATGCCCTCTGGTAATAATTCTTCTATTTCAGAAAGTGAAGGAAGTTCGCTTAAGTTTCTAAGGCCAAAAATTTCTAAAAACTTTCTAGTAGTCTTATACAACATGGGCCGACCAGGAAAATCACTTTTGCCGTCAAAGGCCACAAGCCCCTTATCCATCAATGCGCGCACTAAATGACCAGACTCTACTCCTCGAACCTCGTCTACCTGTGATTTTATACAAGGTTGTTTGTAAGCTAAAATCGACAGAGTTTCTAAAGAAGGTCCGGTAAGTTTAAAAACCTTGGGTTTCAAAATCTTTTTAATAAAATCTTGGTTATCAGGCTTTGTTCGTAATTGAAAAGCACCGTCGACTTCTTCTAAGCTTACACCACGTCTTGAATTTGCGAAATCAATTTTTAAGTCGTTAATAAGGTCTTTTATCTTTTTAGTGTCTATGTCAGTGTCTAAAAATGCACATTTAAACGTCGTAAGCCCTACAGGCCTATCTGAAATGAATAACAATGATTCTATGATTGAAATTGCTTCGTCATCTGTCAACTGAATGACTTCTGGCCGTTCTTGTTTATTTTCTTGCTCTGGTTCAGTTAAAGAGTCTTTCTTGGCATCATCAACAGGGTCGTTCGCCAAGTCGCTCACCAAACTATTCACAGATTCAAACTCTGACGTATCAAGAACTTCAGTTGATTCGTCTTCTAGAATTTCTAAGTTTTGATTTTGCTGAATTAGGGACTCGGTCAACAGATCTAAAGGATCTTTTTCTAAAGCATTTTCTGTCGCTAGGGCCTGACTAGTTTCTGATCTTAAATTTTCTTCAGAGCTTAGATTAAAAAAATTATCTGAACTGCTACCAGATTCTATGCTTTCGGAGCCTTCATTTTTTTTCTTTTTATCACCCATAGCTTTCTTATCACTCATAAAAATGTCCGTTGGTTAAAATTTTAACTACAATTAGCCTCACGCAGAAACAACGTTTGGAGCAACAGCCACTTGTAAAACTGTGCAGTTCAATAAAACGCAGTAAATATCATACACGTGTGGCCGCCCTTCGCTTGCCGCCAGCTCAATCACTGCGTCATATCGTTCGATACATCATCAAATCCCAAAAGCTTTTCTTCTTCTTCTATGTCTTCATCAGTGGCGGAGTCTATAATGCCATCGGTTGCCAAAAAGTCTTTGTCATCGGGGCTTGACTGCGTAAGCTCTTTCATATCCGAAAGCGCAATATCACTAGCATCTTTATCCGGCGATGCGAAGGCTATCTCGTCTTCTTCATCAAAATTCATATCTTCAGATATATCTATTCGCTTTGGATCAAAAAGGGATTTAGACTTTTCTTCAGAATCAAGTATTTCGTACTCTTCAACTTGTGAAATCACGTCCCCGTCGATTGTGCTCATGGCTTCTAAGTGAATATCACCATAAGTTTCGCTTTGAAAAATTTTAATCAAACCTAACTTGCCTAATTCTAATAAAGACAAAAAAGTGATTAGTAGGCTAGATCGTGTCTGTTCAGGCTTTACATTTTCACTTTTTAAAATTTCAAAAAAACTAATCCATTGGCCAGGGGTTATAAATTTTCTGATTTCTAAAATTCTAGAAGCAACAGATTGCATTCGCCCACTTACCTTGTGCACCGCTGTTTTAGCTCGCTTCACTGCTTTACGGTAACTTGTAATCAAACCAAATAGAGCATTATCCTCGACCCAAATAGTACCACCAGGACCTTCTGGCATAGGTTCTTTAGCCCCTTTCGACCACACATCACGATTTAAAAGAGTTCTTTCATACAGGTTCTGGGAAGCCTCTTTAAACATCTGGTAATCCAGTAGCTTTTGAACAAGCTCTTTCCTGGGATCTTCAACCAAGTCTTCGTCTTCTGATTGATTGTGATCCGGCAGTAGCATTCTAGACTTAATATGTATCAAAGTGGCAGCCATAGCTACAAAATCACCTGCGTTCTCAAGATCCAAGGTGCTCATGTTTTTGATGTAAGCTAAGTATTGACCGGTTATCTGGAATATATTGATATTCATTACATCCATTTCTTCTTTGCGAATAAGAAATAGCAGTAAGCCCATGGGGCCCTCGTACTGATTTAGATGAATTGTAACACCTGACATAAAACCTACACTTAAAATAAAACAGACCAATCAGCAAAGCTTAAACCAGCCTGTATTCAACCAAGATCTTGAACCTAGGTCCAGCGTTAATTAAAAATCAGTCGCATATTTATGCAGCTTCACGCTAGAGCACTTCCCCCTGCCGCGGTATAACTTGTTTTAGATACTAAAAATGGGGAAAAACTTAAGTCTTAAACAATAAACATTTAATAAAGTGTGTAAGGAGATTTTTATGAAGTATTTAAGCTTAGTTGTAGCTTTTATTGTTTGTACAAACGTTTATGCCGGTAACTCTGCTTCGCAACCTCAATCAGATTTGGTTGTTGATATTGTCGAGCTAGATTTCGACGAAGATGGTTTAATGGATACTGCTTATTTAGCAAAGTCACCTGATATGGGAAGCGACGATTTAGACCTATGGATCAAGCTTTTTTCAGACCAAGAATTTTTTAGAGTTGAAGGGCTTACGGCAAATATGACCGCGGGTTCGGCAGGAATGAGCAATAAGCTGCAAGTAAACCCACAAGGATCAATACAAGTTTACTCGTATAACGATGCCATCGGACGATCTCGTTGGGCAGAAACAATCACTTTTGCCTATAGAAATAAAACTATAGTATTAGCAGGCTACACTTATTTTGAAAGAGATACGCTTGATTTAAGTTACAGTACTTGCGACCTAAATCTACTTGCCTTGAAAGGCACTTTAAAATCTTCTGACGGGGATGCAACTTTTGATATAGCTAAAAAGGATAGACTTAAACTTTATCAAGTGAACTTTGACGCATTAAGCTCTTTATACTTGATGAACTACTGTTCAAGTTTTGATTTTAACGAATCAGATTTTTAATAACAGTTTTTCGTTTTCAAACTAATTCAAAAAGGCCAAATAATTTATGTTTGGCCTTTTGTTTAAGACAGCTCAGTTTCTTTGAGATTCACACACACAAGTTCCAGACATAGAATCATAATTTGGAACCTGGCCAAAGCCACCACACATTCTTGAACACTCGATACTATTTTTGGGGGCAGACGTATTTTGGCAACCTAAACTCAAAGTAGATATAATACTTATTATAAATATAGATTTAATCATAAAAAAATCCTTACAGTATTGCGAAGATAAAACCCCATAGGCCAATAAACAGATTTGCGGTGAACATAATAGGCTTGGAAAGAAAAGAAGCTCCCCGTCCAGAAAACCCGTCCGCAATAATCAGAAATAAAAGTACAAAACTTATCATTTGGCTATTATCTTCCAGCCAGATGTTAATCCGCTCGGGCAAAAACCTAGCCATGATTTTTCCGCCGTCAAGCGGATGCACTGGGATTAAATTAAAAAAAGCTAAGGCTAAATTAATAATTACAAAAAATTGTAAAATGGCGTTCACCGCTTTAGCAGTTTCAAAAGACGGGTTGAACCTAGCATTCAAAGCAAATGCTAAAGCCCCTACAAACGCCAAAAAGAAATTCGAAGCTGGTCCTGCAAGCGCAATCCAAAACATATCTTTTCTAGGGTTAGACAAATTCCTAGTACTAACAGGAACAGGTTTTGCCCAACCAAAAAAGAACCCCCCTCCTGAAAGAATTGCCATCATTGGAAATAAGACAGTGCCAAACGGGTCCATATGAGAAATAGGATTTAAGGTTAAACGTCCCATAGTCTCTGCCGTGGGGTCACCTAAGCGCCTTGCCACCCAAGCATGAGCCCACTCGTGAAAACTGATTGCAAATAAGAAAGGTATAAAAATAAGAGAAACGCGCTCTGCAATTGCAAAAATATCCATGCTATAACAACTCTAGTTTAGCAATTGTTTGAAGCTGCATATTTGTTGTGCCTTCATAAATTTGACCGATCTTAGCGTCTCTGAAGTACTTTTCAGCAGGATATTCAGAGGTAAAGCCATTTCCACCAAATAGATCGATCGACATAGATGCGACTGACTCTGCAATTCGCGAAGAGTAGAGTTTCGCCATGGCAGCTTCTTTAACAAAATCTTGGCCGTTATCCTTTAATCTCGCCGCATTATAAACCAGAAGTTTTGCCGCTTCTATCTGAGTGCGCATTTCGGCTAATTGAAATTGCACGCCCTGGAAGCTAGAAATCGACTTTCCGAATTGCTCTCGGCTTACGACATAATCTTTTGCCGCTTCATAAGCCCCTTGAGCTATTCCAATCATCTGCGCACCGATACCGATGCGACCTTCATTTAAAGTTTCAATTGCAACTTTATAACCCTTACCAACTTCGCCCAAAATATTCTCTTTTGGAACTTCGCAGTTTTCAAATAAAATTTCACATGTTGAACTAGCTTTTATACCCAATTTATCTTCTTTTTTGCCAACTGAAAAACCAGGAAAATCTTTTTCAACCAAAAAGGCTGTAATGCCTTTATATCCTTTTGATGGGTCCACATTGGCAAACACTATAAATAAATTAGCTTCATTAGCATTGGTAATCCAAAGCTTATTCCCGTTTAAAATATACTTGTCGCCTTTTAGTTCTGCTTTTAATTTCAAAGCAAAAGCGTCAGAACCAGAAGAGCTTTCACTTAGCGCGTAGGCCCCAACCCATTCAGAGGCTAATTTAGGAAGGTAGCGCTCTTTCATGGCATCACTTCCCCACTTCAAAAATGCATTAGTTACTAATGTGTTTTGCACGTCTACTAATACACTGACAGATCCATCAACTTTTCCCAGCTCTTCAACAGCTAAACATGCCGAGGTGAAGGATGCGCCTAAGCCTCCGTAGTTTTCAGGTGATTCGATACCCATTAAACCCATTTCGAAGAATTTCTTCACCAAACCAGGATCCATTTTAGCATCTTTGTCCATTTTGTGAACAAGGGGCTTTATCTCGGATGCTGCGAATTCAGCAACAGCTTGCTTAAATGCTAAATCATCTTCACTGAATTGGGTTAGAGCAGTATATTTTGAATCTGTAGACATAAAAATTCTCCTTAAAATTCATTGAACATTAGTTGTAAGTCATAGTTATATTAAATATTAGGAGGAAAAGATAGGCTCTGCCCCCAAGTGAGACGTGGATTCGCCCATGCATTGAATGGTTTGTGATTATCCTGTTTCTATCGCGCAGTTTAACCTGAGTAGTCCCAATGTACTCTGGAAGCCCAACGGCGTCATAGCTACTACATACTAGGGCCTGTGGAAGATTCATCTAGGTTTTATCAGGGACATTTCACGGCTTTAAAAACAGATAAACAGTCCAACGATACTACCGAAAGACATATTAGATCGATGAATTTTTAGATTGATGACTAGTGTTTAAAATGAATTTCTGTAGAAATTAGTCTTTAGAAGGATAATCCATAATGCTTTCTTGGCCCGAGCCAGAGAAATTGTGGTTTAGACCATAAATACTGCCAAGAGTATGCATTAAAATATTCTTAAATTGTTCTTCCTGCTCAGGAGTTAAGTCGGTAGACTTTCGCGTCATATTGCCAGCGAAGTTATGGCTAAGGCGCATCACTGCTGCAAACTGATGGACCATAAGGCTCTCTATTTGCGCTATCTGCGCGGCAGTTAAGGGCTCACCTTCGTTAAGAACATCTTTGTCAGCAAAAGAACTCAAGGAAAATACCGTTGCCAGTATTAAAATAAAAAATTTCATATTTGTGCCTCCGTAATATTCATATACAAGAACCGTGCTCGTTTGAACAATGTTTTAAATGTAATAAAATTCACTAAGACAAATTCAAACTGTCTAAGTTTCGAATGAGAGCCCAAAATGGTCTTTTCTGTAGCTTTTAAGCCTTTTGAGCCTTTAAGCTTTTAACCATAAGCTATAAGCCTTAATTTTACTCATGTGTATTCAAATTAAAGCTCATATAAGCCTTTCCCTTATATTTAAAACTTTACTATACGCATAAAATTGTGTATATTAATACACATAGAGGAGACCTTTTATGTCTGCCGTTAGAATAAATATAACTCTTCCTGAAGATGTTATCGAATTACTAAAAGACCATGCCGGCCCAAGAGAACAAAGCTCTTTTATTGCCGAGAGCGTTCGTTTGAGAGTAGAGCAGATCAAAAAAGAAAACCTGCTTCTTGAACTCAAAGTACAATACCAGGAAGCCTCAAGAGAAGCTCTAGAAATCAATAATGACTTTGATCACACCTTAAGCGACGGGCTTGATAATGAAAATTTTTAGAGGCGATATTTTTTTAGCCCAACTTGACCCTACTGTGGGGCGTGAGATTAAAAAAACGAGGCCCGTTATTGTCGTCTCTAACAACGCTAACAACGAGATGGCGGGTACAGTAACCGTAGTTCCGTTAACTTCTATAAACACAGACCGCATCAGACACTTTGAAACCCTGATTTTAGCTCTTGATAAGCCTTCAAAAGCTAAAGCTGATCAAGTTAGAACTCTTGATAAATCAAGACTATTTAAAAAACTTGGGCAAATCAATCAGGATGTAATAAAAGAACTTAATCATGCATTATTGGTACATTTAGATCTTCTATAGTTTACTTTAATCATAAACTATACATTTCTCAGCGTGCAAAGCTACTTCAGTAATTCTCTGAATTTATCAAGAATTTTTTTCTCTTTAAGTTTGTCATAGGTTTTTTGGCTAACATAAATTCTTGGAATGAAATTTTTAATCTCAGCCAACACAGAAGTTAGTGCACTTTCTTGATCAACAAGTAATTCAAGACTACTATTTCTTTTTACAATTTTGATGCCTTCGCTGTTAAAAAGGGGCGTTTTAGAATCTGCAAGCTCTTTTTTTGACTTGGTGAACGAAACGTCCCTATCAGGAATATCTGTAATAAGCCAGTCATCTGGAAAGTCAGTGGCCATAATCTCTTCTAGCCATGCAAAAGATTTTTTTACCTTTTCAATAAGCTTAGGCTTGTCATCTATATTCTTAATTAACGTGGGTACAGCTGGGGCTATCTTAATTTGAGCTGGCGGTATTCTTAGGGTTAGCATCAAGCTTAGTTCACGAATCACAGGGTGGTTAATTCGACCAGATAAGTACTCGTGAATCTTCGCCAAAAAATATGAGTCGTTGAAAGTGAAGTACTCCATGGGGTTTTGGCTGACATTTGCAATTAAATCTTTAAAAGAATAAGCAAGTCCATTTTCTAAAAAATACTCATAAATTTTTGCAGCCATTAAATCAAATTTATAGTTTGTACCGTCACTTATTATTTGCGAATACCAAAAATAGCGATTTACCAAAAAGCTTTCTACAACATGAACGGAATCTTCTTTGAACGCAAAAACTGTTTTGTTCTTATCGCTTACTAAAACCATATTTCTGATTAAAAAATCGATATCATAAATGCCCAATCGCACACCCGTATGATAGGCGTCTCTTAAAAGGTAATCCATTCGATCAGCATCAATATCAGAATGAATTAGCTGGTTAGCTAGGATATTTTTTGACTTACCTGCAATAATATTTGAAAGCTCTAAAGGGTCAATACCCTCTTCAAGTAAAATCCGAGTGAGCCCACCTTCAAAATTTGTATTACAAAGAATGTGACTTCCTAAAGCCTCGTGATTTTCAGATTTACCTGTAAAGCCATTATGCTTTCTTTTTTTATAATGTCTAATATAGGCAAGCTCAGTAGTGTGAGATAGTGGAAAAGTGCCAATGTCGTGTAACATACCAGCAAGGCGCATGGTTTGATGAAAGTTTTTTTTGTCAGATGTTTTTACTGGATTATAAAAGTCTTCGTCAGATGTTGCGACGCCCAAACTTTTAAGGACTCTATCCATAATGTGCAAAACACCAAGTGTATGAGCATGGCGTGTGTGGGTAGCACCAGGGAAAACATAAAAGGCTAAACCAAGCTGTCTTATCCACCTTAATCTTTGGTAGTATGGGCTATCTAAAACTCTGGACTCAGTTCTAGACAGTTGAATGTTTCCGTGAATGTTATCAAAAATCATTTTACCGTTGGACATCTAATCATTATCTAAGACCATGATACAATAAGGAACCTATAATTAGATGTATTGGACCTAAGGTCGAGTGACGCCAGAAAGCGAACCTTTGGGCTAAGATCGGAATGTAAAATTAGGACCTGTGGAAGATTCATCTAGGTTTAAATGCTTTAGATTCAATTGAAGTTGTTTAAAGCGCAGGCTGAGGTTTTTGAAGTGTAGCAATAGCTACATCAAAAAAAGAGAAGAGCGGTCTAGCTCTTCTCTTTTTTAAAAACTTCGGTGGTTTTCTTATTTTGCAAAGTTGTTAACTAGTAGCCCTAAAAGACTGCAAAACAGATTACAGTTTTGTTGAGGTTGAGCGATCGGGCTGACGGTGCCAACATTGGTATTATTGTTCGCATTGTTAGTGTTAAGCCCTAATCCACCTAAAATTGTGCCAAGTAATGTTCCAAGGATTGAATCTTTAGCACCTTTGATTTCGTTTTTAACATCACTTTTAATCTCATCTGAAGACTTGTCTGGATTTGGAACACCAATTAGTCCCCCTATTGTATCTCCAACTTCTTTACCAGATTTTTCTGATATTTTTGCTAGTGCAAAGTTATATACACCTTTAATCACAAGGCTGAAAACACCAGATAACATCGTACCTATAAATGCTTCTGATTTTTTAGCGCCTACTAAACTTAAAAGGTTATCTCCTGAGGCCACTTTGACTAAATTAGAAGATATAATCGATTCTAGGCTTTCACTGTTATTAAGCTCATCTAGATAAATGTTTCTACCGTTAACTCTGAAAGCGACCCCATCTTTATTTACTATTTCTAGCTGTGCGATATTGCCTTCAATTTCTATTTCGATCATTTGACTGTCGATTAAATTTTCTCTGATCTGAATGTCTTCGCCATAAACAGATGAAAGCTCATTAGCTAATTTTTGATCGTTATCAGATAGGTAAGGACTGAGTGCCTCTAGCACTTCGTTTGAACTTTTGTTTATACTTTGAAAATCGCCACACGCTGTCAACATCATGCAAGTAGAAGCCATCATTGCTATTATTAAATTTTTCATCACGTTCCTCCAAAAGGTTTTTTATTTCTTAAATGTTACAATAAACTTATCGTCCTAGACCTTGGCCCCACGACTTCATCTAAAAGTGACTAAAAATTATTCAGGCTAAAAAGAATGTTTCAAATCAAACCACTAGTTTATGAAATTATGACTGAACCGGCGAACTATTATACAAGACTAAGGGTGTGAAAACTATATTTACATAAGTACAATCATTGGCGATAAGCCAGCCAATTCAAGTCTTTAGACTATTAATCTATCTTTTTTGTTTGATAATGGTTCGATCAGGGAATCACGACTTATGAAATTTATTAAAAAATTGTTTTAAAAACTAATAGAAAAATTAGGACTTTTTTGTAAAAGTTAATCCAGAGTTGCAGATATTTTATACAGATGTAAATTAAAGTGTTAATTTTTTGTCTAACATTCATTGTCTAACATTCAACTAACATTTCACCCCAATGCCTTTTACAGATGTTTGAAACCTACAAATTGCAATCAGTCCTAAACCTTAGATAAGAAGGGCCCCTGCAGAGCCCTTCTTAATAATGCATGGTTTACAATTTACAAAAAAATTTTAACTAAGAGGCTTTATCATCCTTTTTATCTTTCTTAGAGTCGTCAGTTTTGCTGCTGCTGCTATCACCACCATCTTTCTTAGCGATCGCAGACTCTGATTGCTTCTTCCCTTCTGAAGGCTCTTCACCCTCAGCTGCCGCCTCTGAAGCTTGCTCTTCTTCTTCAGGCTCTTCAGCTTTGATTGCGATTGCGACTACAGTTTGATCCGGTTCATGTAAAACTTCTACATTTGAAGGTAGGTTTAAATCACTTATAGAAATCCTGTCATCAATTTGTAAAGCTGAAACGTCCACTTCGATTTCATTCGGAATATCGTTTGGTAAACAGAAAATATGAAGCTCTTCTAAGGCTTTATTCATAACGCCGCCTTCTTTTATACCCAGAGCTTCACCAACAAATTTAATACTTACAGTGGCGTCAATCTCTTGCGCCATATTAACCTCATAAAAATCTGCGTGGACAATTTTATTATTTAAATTGTCTATGTCTAAATTTTTTACGACTGCAGCTAACTTCTGACCATTGAATTGTAGCGAAAAAAGAGCGTGCTCATGAGCTAAAACATTTTTCCTAAAAACAAGGTCGTTTACAGTGCCAAATTTGCTTTCTTTGCCTTTTCCATAAATAACTACGGGAACTAAATTTTGTTCCCTCGCTTCTTTCAAATTCTTTTTTCCTAATTTACGTTCATTCACTTCAACGTCGATTTGCTTAGCCATAGATCAAGCCCCCTTTAACTTCTCTATAAATTATCAGCGCAAATCACAGCATTGTATATAAGACCCAGCCCTTGGAATGGCTTTTGTATTGGTTTACAGGCATTTCTAGTCCATAGCATAGATCGGTTATAGACAAATAAAGGGATTTCAAAAGCATTACTTTTCAACTGTTTGAAAATGACTTGGGACAAAAGTTTAGCCTTAGCTCTATCTTGAGTAATCACTAATTTTTCTAAGTTAGTATCTATCTCTTTTGAGTTCCAGCCTGTAGAGTTATATTCACCTTTAGAATGAAATACTAAATATAATGGGTAAAACGGGTCTGACTCGTAATCATCTACAAAGGTTGTGAAATCCTTATTATATATATGTTCGTTGAAAACTGAATTTGAAACCAATATAAGATTTAAGTTGATTCCGGATCTTCGGTATCTTTCTTTCAAGTACACTAACCATTTGGAGTCCTTGCTTTGGGTGTAGAGTATATTTAAGTTAATTGATTTCACTGGCTTTGCTAAATGTGTAATATCACCAGTGACCTTGTTAATATCTATGTCGCTAATAGGACTAAATGCTCGGTATTGCTGTTTCAAGTTTAGTTTTTGCAAGTCGTTGTCGCTTAAAAGTCTATCCCGAAGGGATTGTCGATCACTAAATGACACTTTACTTAAATTAAATTTTAAAGACTTTGTGAGAACTTTATCTTTGAATGGAAACCAGTCTTCATATGAATTTAATTTCAGTTGATGAAGGTCAATGCCTAACAGCAGGGATTTTCGCTTTAACCGCAAGGACTTTGCTAAGACTGTTTCAGATCTGTAAGTTTTAATTCTGATTTCCGGGGGCAACTTTGGTGCTCTTTGATCTTTAAATATCCAAGATTTAGAATTGGGGACCATAAACCATGGGTTGTAATTTGAAAAGCGTTGGACCTTGTAAGGACCTGTTCCTAAGTAGTTTTTCTTTTGCAAATTATACGGAAGAAGCCTTAAAGAGCTTAAAATTTGCGACCAGTAAACAGAGCTTCCGTAAAAAAGATCATCAGATTTTGTCGGGTTAAGCCTTAAAGTCAGCAGTCCATCACTATAAGAAACGCTGGAAATACGCACTAAAAGTGGCTGAAATAAAGCTGCTTTAAGAGCTTTAATCTTGTAGAACGTGGTGGAAAATTCGAAGTCTTTAAAATTAACAGCTCGGCCATCTGACCACTTTAGATTTGGCCTTAACTTCAAATAGAGCTCTGTCCGATCCTCATTAAAACTCCAAGAATGAGCTAGGCTTGGATGCCATGTCTGATTTGCGTCTATCTCAACTAGTCGCTCCCAAACCAATCCCTGTAACTGCCAGACATAAAGACCATCAGGCTTCAACGGGTTAAATTGAGGAATTTCCCCGAAGAAGTCGATGTGCAATAATTCTTTATCGTTAGTCTTAGATTTGATTGCAGAACCGGTTGTTGGCTTAAACTGAAAATGTAAAAAAGAATAAAGACAAAAAATGCCTACCAGTGAAACTAAAATAGTAATAAAAAATTTATATTTCATATGGTGCCCTAATACGTGTAGCGACACTACCTAATTTTACGAAGACAAATTTAAGAGTGTTCTACAATAGATGCCAACAAAGACTGACTGACAAGCTCAGCTTTCAGTTTAATGTCTTTATCAAGATAATTTTGGTTAAATTCGAAAAAAATTCCGTTTACATTTTGGTTCTTTTTGTAGCAGTCTAAAATTGAGTTCAACAAGCAGTCCGTATGCCCCCTGTAGGGTAAATTTCGATGAACTTTTATATCGGAGTGATTATTTTTAAGTTTTTTTTGAATCTTTTGAGCCAATTGCAATTCTTTTGATATGCTGTTTCTAAATAGGATACCGATATCTGTTCTTCTTTTTTTGTCCTTATATATAGGACTAAAGGTATGAATCGAAAAAATAAACACTGGCCCCTTTTTAAGATTTTTTTCAACCCATGAATTACAACTTTTTAAATAAAAATTATAAGTTTGCTTTATCTTTGTTAACTCACTTTTATTTAAAAATTTACTGACTTTTGAATAAAAGTTTTTATTAGACTCGGTTCTGTTTGCGTCAAGAATCAATCTAGTAAAAGGATAAAACAAAAGATCTGTCTTTAAGCCGCAAGCTAATAAGTTGTCTTTAACTAACCTTGAAATTTCAAGCGCGTGCTTATCGTAAGACTCGTGATTTGCTTTAAGCTTGTTTGGCTGGTACTCATCCGGAATCTTAGACTTTGCAAAATCAGGAATTCTGAAATCAGCATGTTCACAAGTGATTAGAACCTTAGGCTTCAAAGTATTTGACCTGGTTCAAGCAATTAGAAAGATTTTTGTAAATGGGTATTAAATTAGCGGTTGTATAGTCCGACTTAGTTGCTTTTAAAATTCTATCCGATAATGTTCCGTGGCTTAAAATATATTCAATCGGTTCAGCAAATTTAGCTTCTTCCTTTGAGTACTTTAAGGATTCAAAAACTTGTTTCACCACTTTGACAGATTTGCAACTTTCAGATAATTCCCAAAGGTCTAAGTACTGATCATGATTGACTTCAGCTGCCTGACCCAATGTGACTGTAGATACAAGAATTTCTTTTAAATCTAATTCTGAAAATTTTTTTTGATCGTTTATTCCTATCCACTCTTCGTTGGCTAAAGATTTTATTACCTTTATCCAAAAAATTGCTATAGCAATGTCAATAAATGAGTTTTCATTTGTATCGCAAAGCCTGATCTCAATACTGTTTCTTCCAAATTTTGGGATCGCAGCCCTTGAATTTAACCACTCTTCTTGCAAGCAATTTTCTGTATCCAAAGAGGCTATATCCTTGTACATCGGCTCTAGAATTATCTGTTCGTATTCTTTCTTGGACCAAGCTTTTTCTGGTATCACATTACCGATAATACTAGGAATGCGCCTTTGATTCGCCAAATAAAAGCCAAGTCTTGAGCTTAAGTGCTCACCCTTTCTATTTTCGAACACTGGTGAACTAGAAGACAAAACAGGTATCAATGGTAGGATAAGCCTTACGGCCGCATGCAATTTTTCAAACTCTAGGTCATTGGCGAACGATAAATTAACATGCATACTTTGAAGGTTCGACCAACCATGCCCCTTGCAGCTAAATATGCGATCGTAAGCCTCATAAATTTTATTGTTTTCATGAGGCCACAATCTTGTCTCTAAATTAGGATTCATCCAAGGGTGCATTGCTGTTGGAAGCAAAACAGCATCAAAAGCGATTAGTTCTTCATTAATTAACTTTATTTCTTTTTGAAACTCGGGATCCAAGGATTTTAGATCTGCAACTGGATCGTCGTTTTTTAACTCAATAACATGACAAACAAGCTCATTAGACCAAGTGATTTTTGAGTGAACGATCTCATTGACTCTTTTTCCGCTTATTTTTTCAAAAAGTTCTGGGACAATGGCCTTGATAGCTAAGGTTTTTTTATCTACAACCATGTATTCAAGCTCGATACCATAGGCCTTAAAAATGGGGTAGATTTTCATCTTGATTCCAAACGTTTAAGAAATGAAAGCATTACCTTACTGTATAGGCTGTCGCCAAGTATCCGGTCCTCAACACCATAATCAATTGAAGGGTTATCGTTCACTTCGATAACAAGGTATCGACCTTCCCCCACATCCTTAATATCCACGCCATACAGACCGTCCCCAATGTCCTTGCAGGCTTTTTTAGCAAGGTTTAAAACTTCTTTTGGAACCTCTTCAATAGCTAAAGTGGTTGCGTTACCATTTACTGACTTTCCATCTTCGTGCTTGATAATTTGCCAATGGCCCTCTGCCATATAGTACTTGCAAGCATAAAAAGGTTCTCCGTCTATTAAGCCTATTCTCCAGTCGAAACTAGTTTTTACGTACTCTTGCAAAATTAGAAGGTCTGAATCCTTGAAATATTCATCAGATATTTCGACTAACTCTTGCAAGTTTTTTACTTTTTTGACGCCTGTTGAAAAAGCACTGTCTGGTTTTTTGATAACGGCTGGGTACTCAAAATCTAGTTTACTAAAATCCGAGTTTTTAAAAACAATGGAGGTTTTAGGCGTTGGAATATTTTTTTTATTTAGGTAATCGTTTAAGTATATTTTGTTACAGCACCTTAAAATACTGTTAGGGTCGTCCATGACAACCATATCCTCTGACTGGGCAAAAAGTGAAAATTTATAAGTGTGGTCTGATACGCTGGTAGTTTCCCTTATAAATAAAGCGTCATACTTAGAAATAGCCCCGAAGTCTTTAGGCCCAATAACGTCTACATAAATTCGTAGATCATTGGCGGCGTTTATAAATTTTTTGATGGCCTTTGGATCAGACGGAGGCATTTCCACTTCGTCATTGTACAAAATTGCAAGATCGTATTTATAAACTTTAGGTTTATTCTTTGAAATTGTTCTGTTTTTATTAAAAAATTCTTGTAAGGATAATTTTAAGAAATCCTTATGAGACTCTGGAATTGATCTTAATGAAATCGGGCTAATTGACTTCATGATCCAAGTATCTTCTTTTTTTACAAATAACACTTTCATAAGTGGAGCTTGAAAATGATTAAATATTTGCTTGGCAAGGATGTTGTATTTCTCGGTGATATTTTTGCCAAAATAGATACTAAGGTCAAATGTGTCAGACTTCAAATTTTTTAATAAACGGTTGGTGGACTCTTGCACTTGTTCGGAAAAAACCTTTAATGACTCTTTGTTTTGAATTTCGGTGATCAATACAACTTGTGGATAGGGTCTATCCCCTCTAGCTTCAGCTAAAAGTGATACATAGTAACCCTTTTTGCAGTAAGAGTAGTCATTACACAGATTAAAAACTTTATTCCTATCTTTTATTACATTAGAATCAGAACTTGATTTCAAATACTCTTCTGCAGTAAGAATCCTATAATTCACATTGGTATCATTATAAAATTCTTTCTCTTTTTCGCTGCCAACAATAATTAAATTTTTCACCTACCCACCGATGACAATCACATCTGCATCATATGTGATTGCCCCAATCAAAATAGCATTTATGAACAAGGTGGTATCTACCTTATAACGACTTGTCTTACTAAGTGGATTATCACCCATCGGATCGTAAACCTCAACTTGAGTTCCTTTTTTTGACATCCCCGCCAAAATCACAAAATGCCCCTGGGGCGACCCATGGATATCATCGTATTCATTGTCATCATTTCTTTCTCTTTCACATCTGTAAAGGTAGGTCGCACTTAATCCAACAATTAAAGGTCCCCTTTCTACTAGCAATTTATGCAAAAATTCACGATCCAAAATTGAGAACTTAACTTTGCCGCCCAGTTTCAAATAATCGATATAAAGCTTGGATGACTTTCTAATTTTTAGTGTTTTAGGAGCATTACATTGTCGCTTTAGCTTTTTTATTAAGTTTGCTTTACTAAGCTTAAACCATGTTGGGTCAAAAACATGAAGATTGTGTGTGTAGATTGTGGACTTTAAGCCATTTTCGAGAGCGTTAATTCCTAAAGCCTCGCCCATAGTCCCACCAGTGTCCAAATACCTAACTTCTGCGATAGTTTTTTTTATCGGAATTTGCATATTAAGGTAATTGTATATTCCATCTAGGCAAGTGGGGCCGCAGGTAGTGTCAGTCGGTTGAGCTTGAATTTTAATATCGTAGACAATATCTTTCATTATACCTCGTAGCTTGCACATATCGAGAAGTGCTCAAGCTTTGATTAAATTATAAGTAGATTACATTTAAGAAGTAAAGATATTGCTACTTAAATGCGCGAAATTAACTAACTTAGGCATAAGTACTGTCACATCTAAAGGTAGCAATTTAAATCATATAGATGTAACGCATCTGCAGAAAAAGCTATGACACCAGGAACCTTGGAATTTTAAGAGAACAATAATATTTAAATATTAATTTATTAAATAACTTTCCTTGGGGGGAATATAATGAAAAAAATTTTTAATCTATGTCTGACTATCGTAAGTGGAACTGTGTTGTTCTTAACTATGGCTAGTGCGGCTGAAATTAATGGCGGTGTGTTTAATCCCGTGACTAAAAAAGTTGAATTAAATGTATCTTATGGCGGTGGATGCTCAGAGCACTCTTTTGAATTAGAACCTATCAATGGATGTTTGGAATCATTTCCCGTACAATGTACATTAAGTTTATTGCACACAACTGATAAACCTGATTTTTGCGAAGCATTCATCACAAGAGATCTAGAGTTAGACCTTCCTGCTGAGT
This sequence comes from uncultured Pseudobdellovibrionaceae bacterium, assembly GCA_963803705.1. Taxonomy (GTDB): domain Bacteria; phylum Bdellovibrionota; class Bdellovibrionia; order Bdellovibrionales; family UBA1609; genus JAMLIO01. The sequence goes on from CAWDNU010000004.1 coordinate 157,195, forward strand.
TTTTCAGCGATGCTTACTACACAGGCGCTTATTTGACTATTATGGGTGCAGGTCAAACTTCATTCTCTTTTCAATTGGCTGAATAATAATTTAAGTTAAGGAAACCAGGCGAAGATCTAATCAATACGTTTTGCTCGTTGCCTGGCGAAAGCCATATTTTCTAACACAACTGACTTCGGTGTTTTGCACAAGTTATCAAAGGCTCTGTTAAATTTGCCAGTAAGTAACTTTAGGATTTAGTCAAACTAGCTTCGGGTAGAAGACCTCTACCACTTGTAAGCACTTTTTTGAGCCAATAAGAAAAACTGTCTTCATAGGTATTAGGTAAATTAGTCGAGCGAAGTCCTTTTTCTTCAAGATGTGCTACTAATTTCTTTATATTCTTTAGGCTGTCTTTGCTATGAAAAAATTGGATACCAAAACCTTTACTCGCTGTTTTTTGATGAATAATTGGTTTGCCTAAAAATTTGAAGGATAGTTTATCACACTTGAAATTAATAGAGATCAAATCGTCGCTTTTAACTTCCACATTAGCAGAATTAAGAAATAACCCACCTATTGATATATTTTCGACAACACCAGTGACACTTTTTTTAGATTCTGCCTTAGACCATTCACAGTTAAAGCCTGCAATGTAGCGGGTGTGATTTTCCCACCAGCGAGCTCTACGGGAAAAGTAGAGGTTTCTAACTGCAGGTACAAGAAAATAGCCGACGACAAGGATATTTAGTGCAAACAGGAAAGCTATATTTATGTAGCCATATCGTGTCTGGTCTGTAGAAATAGACTGAAAGTTAAAAAACAGTAAGCCTGCTTTACAAAGCACATAAGTGTAAAAACTCCATTTCTTGCATGCATAAATAGATAAACCGGCTAAAACTGGTAGCAAAAAAACATGTAAATTGGCAGCCAAATTCTGAAAGTGTAAGGCTTGAGAAAAAGACTCGATAACTCCGAAGCCGTTAAAAAGCCCGCTGAAAAGTATATTAAAAATCGGAGCAAAAATGTGGATAATCGCTAATATAACTATTGGCCAAGGTCTTTTTCGCATAACTAATATTATAAAACCTTTCCTTATGTAATCGCAATAATTTGCATCTCATTAGCATTTATTTGTATCAATTCAAATCAAATAACTAAGTTTTAGCTACTCGGGTTCACCGTAAATCACTTTATTCAATTCACCCTCTACTTTGTCTTGAGCTTTCGAGAGGTCAGATTTTCTGACGTTTTCAATTTGATAGTTTAAAAATTTGTAAACATCGCCAGTTGGTACTGATTTTTTTTGACCTCGCTTCATGAAGCGTCCCTTTATATATCCAACTGCCATAATTTTAGACTTGTGATAAAATGTTTGACGAATATAAAAGTCTTTTTCATCCCAAGACTCAACTTCTGTTTTAATAGTAAAATAATTGAACAAACCTAAAGATCTTTTAAATCGAATCGACTCTGAAACCACGACTGGGTAGTAACCCGATAAGATTAGCTTCCAAAATGCCTTGGGTTTTATCAACATATCGAATCTACCAAGATCCATAATAGATAAATAACGCCCATTATTCACATGAAAATTTGTATCAAGATCCAGTGGGCCTACAAAAAAAGAGGTAAAGCAGGGATCAAGCAGACTAGTTTTTTTAAAATAAAAAGCCCTTTTTACCACCAATATAATAAGTCTTAAAAACATCGTCATTTAAATCCTTCATCAGACATTACGGCGGTACTGGCCGCCCACCTCATACAGTGCCTCGGTCATTTGGAACAGGGAACAACACTTTGAAGACTCCATTAAAGCTTCAAAAATATTACCTTGCTCCATAGCAGTTTGCTTTAGCCTAGCTAGACTAACTTTTGCATTCTCAAAATTATTTTTCTGGTAAGCTTCAGTTCGATCCAATTGTAGATTTTTTTCCTGCTTTGATGATCTTGCCATTTCTATTTTGGGTGGCTCGTAACCCTCTGTCATAGTTGTTGGATCGATATAGGTGTTTACCCCAATGATCGGAAGCTTACCACTATGTTTCAAAGTTTCGTAATACATGGATTCTTCTTGAATTTTACCTCTTTGGTACTGGGTTTCCATAGCACCTAAAACACCACCCCTTTCACTGATTTTTTGAAACTCTTCCAGCACCAGGCTTTCAACCTCGTCAGTTAGCCATTCGTAAAAAAAACTTCCCTGCAAAGAATTTTCGTTTTTTGCAGAGCCCATTTCATTATTAATTATCAACTGAATTGCTTGAGCACGCCGGACTGATTCTTCAGTCGGGGTTGTAATAGCTTCATCGTAGGCGTTAGTGTGAAGCGAGTTGCAGTTGTCTTCAATAGCCATCAGTGCTTGCAAAGTAGTTCTTATGTCGTTGAACTGAATCTCTTGCGCGTGTAAAGATCGTCCGCTGGTTTGTATATGATACTTTAATTTTTGCGAGCGATCGTTGCCCTTGTAAAGATCCCGCATCGCAACGGCCCAGATTCTTCTCGCTACTCGACCTAGAACTGAATACTCGGGGTCCATACCATTACTAAAGAAGAACGAAAAGTTTGGTGCAAAATCATCAACACTCATACCTCTGGCTACGTAATATTCTACGTATGTAAAAGCATTACTTAAAGTTAAAGCAAGCTGAGTGATCGGGTTAGCACCTGCTTCAGCGATATGATAGCCAGAGATACTTACGGAATAAAAGTTTTTAACTTTTTGCTCTATAAAATAACTTTGAACATCGCCCATCATCTTTAATGCAAAGTCTATAGAAAATATACAGGTGTTCTGGCCTTGATCTTCTTTTAAAATATCGGCCTGAACAGTACCTCTTACATTTTGTAAGGCAAAGTTTTTTACTTCAGAGTATTCATTTTGCCTTAGTTCACGACCAAGTTCTTTTTGTTTTTTTAGAACTTGCTGATCTATAGCTGTGTTCATAAAAAAGGCCAAAATCATAGGTGCGGGCCCGTTGATTGTCATACTGACGCTAGTTTTGGGGTCACAAAGATCAAATCCATCATATAGACGTTTCATGTCGTCTAACGTGGCAATGCTCACACCGCTTTCGCCTACTTTACCAAAGATGTCGGGACGCCTGTCAGGATCCTGACCATACAGAGTTACACTGTCAAAAGCGGTAGATAATCTTTTGGCTGGCTGACCCTGGGATAAATAATGAAATCTTTTATTTGTTTTTTCTGGAGGGCCTTCACCTGCGAACTGGCGAGTTGGGTCTTCTCCTTGACGCTTAAGCGGGAAAACCCCAGCTGTGAAAGGAAAAAATCCAGGCATATTTTCTAATTTCAAGAACCTATAGCGATCACCCCACGAACTTAATCGAGGAAAACTGACTCTTGGAACTGAAACATCGGATAAAGAAGTTACCCTTAACTTTTGCTCTACGGTTTTCCCACGGACCTCATAAACATAATTTTGGCCCTCATACTTAGCTTTAAAGCTGTCCCAAGCTATAGTCTCGTGATAGTCAGTGCCCAACTTTTCCTTCAATTTTTTAACATCTATTCTTAATTTCGACTTGATATCAGAATCTGAATGATTTTCTTCCACGGCCACCAAAGACTGAAGCCAGTCTAGGTCTAGAGATTTTTTATCTACATCTGATTTAAACTTTCTTATGGTCTGTACAACCTCTGCTAGGTAGTTTTGACGATGAGCCGGCACGATAATTTTTTTTTCGGTATCTCGCAAAGTCTGTTTTAATTTTTCATCCATAGACCATTTCTTTAAATTTCCTATTTGGCCTAAATCTTTCTTGTTTTCTTCTAGAGTTTGAAACACATTTAAAAATAATTGATTAACGCCCTTATCGTTAAAATTCGAAGCTTGAGTCAGAAATATAGGTTGATTAGCTGATTGATCTGCAGACTCCTCAAAAATCTTTCTTGAGCGCCTATATTGCTTATGTACATCACGATAGGCGTCGTCAGAACCCCTGCGATCAGCCTTATTAATTGCTATGAAATCTGCGTAGTCGATCATATCAATCTTTTCAAGCTGGCTTTGAGCCCCAAATTCGGAGGTCATAACGTATAGGCTGTAATCACTGACTTCCGTAATGGCTACGTTAGCTTGGCCAATCCCAGAGCTTTCAGCAATAATAAAGTCAAAATTCATAGACTTAAATAAATTTAAAACTTGCGGCAACTGACCTGATATTTCGTTTCCCGAACCCCTAGAAGCTAATGACCTCATATAAGTATTGGGCCGGCTTAACGAGTTCATACGAATCCGATCACCTAGCAAAGCCCCGCCAGTTTTCTTTTTTGAAGGGTCTACACAAACAACGCCAATTTTTAAATCTGGATAAACATTTAAAAACCTTTGTATCACCTCGTCTATAAGACTTGATTTACCAGCGCCGCCGGTACCTGTTACACCAAGAATTGGCGGAGCATTAGTTTGTGACTTAAAATTGAGGATATCGATAACCTTGTGACTGTGTTCCAATTCAACTGCAGAAACTGCAAGTCCAATATCTCGATGTCTTATTTCACCTAAATTATGAATCCCTTTAGGACTTAACTTTAAATCTAGATCTGCTTTGTCTAATATATTGAAATCACACTCTTTGATTATCAGCTCGATCATTCCCTCTAGACCCAACCTTCTGCCATCTTCGGGATGAAAAATTTGGGTGATTCCGTAAGATTCAAGTTCTCTTTTCTCATCAAATACAATAACCCCACCGCCGCCACCAAAAATCTTGACATAGGGTGCGCCATTTTCATTTAGTAGGTCGCGCATATATTTAAAGTATTCCATATGGCCGCCTTGATAAGAGCTTATGGCGATACCCTGAGCACCTTCTTGCAAAGCTGTGATAACAACATCTTTAACTGACCGATTGTGTCCCAAGTGTATTACTTCTGCGCCTTGGTCCTGTAAAATTCTTCGCATGATATTTATGGAAGCATCATGTCCATCGAACAGGGATGCTGCAGTTACAATTCGAATTGGATTTTCGGGTAGGTAAGACATATCAAAACCTTTTTTTTCTAACTTAAAAACTAGTAGCAAGCTTAAAAAAGCTGTATCACAAAATTAGAACTTCGCAGCTCTTTTTTCTAAGAAAGCGGCCATGCCTTCTTTAGACTCTTGATTCGAAAATAAGTAAGCGAAATAGTCCTCTTCTAACTTCAATCCTTTTTCCAGGCTTTTATTAAAGCCTTCGTGAATGGATTTTTTTGCAGCTTTTATCGCTTGCGGACCTTTTTTAGTTATTGTTTTGGCAACTTCGATACATTGAGTTAACAGGTGAGCCTGTGGCACCACCTGAATCACTAGGCCTCGGCTGAGTAATTCATCGGCAGAAACCATTTGGCCGGTAGTGACCAAATACTTAGCGTAACTAAGGCCTAGATTTCTTGATAACCGTTGAGTTCCACCGAATCCTGGAATCAAACCTAGGCTCACTTCTGGAAGTCCAAATTTTGCATTTTCAGATGCAAATATAAAATCGCAAGCCAGAGCCAACTCAAAACCTCCGCCCAAACAAAACCCATTTACCGCAGCGATCACTGGTACACTTAAGTTTTCAAGCTTCGAAAAAACACTTTGACCGTATCTACAAAACCGAGAAGCTTCTTCAGAGCTCATTTCCTGCATTGCTGCTATATCTGCTCCTGCGACAAAAGCTTTTTCCCCTTCGCCGGTGACAATTAGCGCCCTGAAGCCGGCCTTTTCCCCCAACTCATCAAGTTTCTGATCTAGGTGATCAAAAACCTCTTTGGACAAAGCGTTTAGAACTTTGGGGCGGTTTATTTTTAATAGATACACACCATTTTCTAATTCTTTCAATTCAACCATAATACACTCCACACTTTATAAAGTTCGTTCGTACTTATTCTAAGTTTCACGAAAGATGACGATCTACCTGTATAATTTAAATACTTTTAGTACTGATAAAACCCACGCCCTGACTTACGGCCCATCCATCCTGCCTCAACGTATTTAACTAGAAGTGGACAAGGTCGATATTTGCTGTCACCGAAACCTTGGTGAAGGACATTCATAATAGCCAGACAAGTATCAAGTCCTATAAAGTCTGCTAGAGTTAAGGGACCCATAGGTTGGTTGGTACCAAGCTTCATAGCTTGGTCAATCCCTTCTACATCGGCAATCCCCTCGTACAGTGCGTAGCACGCCTCGTTGATCATCGGCATTAGAACCCTGTTCACGATGAAACCAGGCATATCACGACCTTCAATAAATGTTTTATCTAGCTGTATTGCAAATTCACGAACAGCCTGAAAAGTCAGGTCAGAGGTTTGCAGTCCTCTTATGCCTTCTACTAAAACCATCAAAGGCACTGGGTTCATAAAGTGCATTCCCATGACTGATTCTGGACGCTGGGTTATGCCTGCGATTTTAGTAATAGAGATAGAAGATGTATTACTACACAAAATAGCACTTGGTTTTAGAGTTTGATCTAGCTCTTTGAAAATTTTTAGCTTCAGCTCTACATTTTCTGTAGCTGCTTCGATAACTAAGTCACAATCTTTTAAGTCTGCCACTGAAGAGGTGGTCGAAATCTTAGATAGCATCTTTTGTTTCTGTTCTTCAGTTAGTTTTTCTTTTTTTATCAAGCGGTCGCAACTGTTGCCAATAGCGTTTAAGCCTTTGTCTAAAGCCTCTTTAGAGACATCCATCATTTCCACACGGATACCCTTAAAAGCCACCACCTGCGCAATTCCATTACCCATCTGACCGGAACCAATAATACCTACGGATTTAAAACTCATTTACTACTCCCTTCCTACCCAATAACTTTACAGTGCCGCTTTGATGGCTATTTCGCCATAGCCTCATAGTTTTACTTTGATGGCTATTTCGCCATAGCCTCACAGTTTTACTTTGATGGCTATTTTATCTAAGCTTCGCCATGAAGCTGTTGTGACTAATTTTTAAAGTTCAAAATATATGCGTTCAAATTTTTGTTTTAACTCAAGCATCTTAGCCTTTCGATTCAACGGCGTCCAACCTTGGGTAGAAATTTTTTCGGCCACAAACACATCTACGCTAGATGTCATTTTTCTCATGTTCGGCAACAGATCTTGGGCAGGCCAAAGGCTCCTGGTTCCCTTAATAATAACTGGAACTAAATCCGCTTGGCATGATAATGCAAATATAAACGGACCTGACTTAAAGTCAGCAATTCCATCCGACCGATTTCTAGTTCCCTCTGGTGCAATTACAAAATGATCTCCTGCAGCTAACCTAAGCTTCGCCTCTTCGTAAACACGTATTGATGCCTCTAAGTCATTTCTAGGCATCATCAACGATCTTACAAGTTTAAAACAAAGCCCCAACACTGGTAACTTTTCCAATTCTTTTTTTGCCACATAATACATAAACCGACCTGTAACTAAAACCAAAACTGGAATATCTAAGAACGAGCAATGATTAAAAAGTATGATGGCCCCGGATTGGGGAATGGGTTTCGAATACTTAATGTTTAGTCTTACGCCGCATACAAGAATTATAAATTTAGCCCATACCCACTGAATTTTGTAAGCTCTCTTCTCATTAATTAAAACCACAACTAGGAAAAATGGAAATAAAAACAAAGTAAAGATGGCTATAAATAAAACTGCTAAAAAAGAGTGGAACAAATGAAGAAAATTAAATAAAGATTTCATCTTTAAAGCTCACCAAAAACTCTTAGCCTAGCGGCTTGCCTTTGCCTGTTCTTGTACTCTTCGTGGGAAGCCGCCCCGGTCATGTTTTTATCAAAAGTCTCTTTGTCTAAAATTTGCACTTCGAAAGGATAAAAAAAATTAAATTCAGACTTTTCAGGACCTCTATCAATTTTTAAAAACTGTCTAGTAATAAATTTTAAAAACTTAAAGTCTTTACTTGTAAACGGATTAAGATCTTTAGAAGTGCTTTCAATTTTTTTTAGATTATCAGCTACTCGCGATTCTAACTGTCCTAAATCTATTTTGCCCCCGGTAAGCATTGAGTTTTCTAATGCGGACATAAAAACAGGTGTTGGACATATCGTATTTTTTGATAATGAAGAGATCACATGAGGGTAGCTGACCAGGTTTTTATCGATTAAAAATTGAATCACTCTAAATATATCCACTAAATTTTTTGTCACAAAGCGAATGCCTACACGGTCCAGCAAAGTCATTGCAATTAGGTCCTGTCTAGCCAAAAGCTTTACAACAGCTGAATGATTTTGTTTAAATGACTTTTCCTCAAAAGCTACAATTTCTATTCGGTCAGATTCTTGACCTAAAAACATTCTGCCATCATCTTCTTTATGAATATTTTGCGAAATTGGTTTTAAAATTTGGTACTGTATATCGTCAGCAAATGATGTAAAGATATCGTTGTCTAAGTGAATTAACACATGCATAACCCGCAATATGGCACAGGCCCATTTCTGCTGACTTTCAACATTTGATGAACTTAAGCTTGCAGCCAAAAAAAGAGTAGTAATATCACCAAGATCTTCCCTGTTTCGTAAAGTCAGCGGTATTTTTTCTTCCGGCAATAAAATTTCGCTTTCTAAAATCTCTATGGCTTGTCGGTGATAAGTCCAAACTCTTTTTAAGTCTTTGACCTTAGATAAATCATAACCATAGGCATGAATAAAATCTAAGGCTTCTTCCCTATCCTGTAAGAATAGTCTCGGGAAATCTACCGATTGACCTTCTCCTAGAATACTACCCAGTATGAATGGATTAAAACTTACTTTTTTCATCAATTGAATTAGACCAATTCAACCAGAATATAACAATCATTAACACCAAAATACAAAAGGGACTTACTCACGTAAGTCCCCTTAAATCTTGATTTAAAACCACTTAAAAGCGGCCAGAGGCATGACTTGGGGGGTCAGCTGCCCCTGGCTAAGAAATATATAATTAAATTAGTTACAGTTAAACAATGCACAAATCTTGTGATTAGTAAAATATCCAAAAAATACAATGCTATTTGAGCTAGCTGAGGGACGCAGATAAATTTCTCCGCTCATAGTCTGGTTGTTTCTATCGATATCGAAAACCAAGCTGATCTCTCCGAGCGAATCAGAAAATGAAATCTCTATCAAAGGCTTACCGTTGATAACTCTGTACGAGGATCCATTTAGAACACCTACTTGTTTGCTCGAGCCTTTTCGTCCAAAGTAGGAGTAGCCTAGAAAATCGAATTTCTTATTAGTTTGAGGATTTATACCATCAGTGTAATAATCCCAAATTGAAATCTCAAACTGAAAGTTTTTTGGATCAAGTTCCGAAAAGAATTGATTTTCAGAAATTTGATTTCCAAGTTGCAATTTAGAAGTGCTTCTCGAATTCAAATCCCCCCAGAAAAAAATATCCACCGTTTCAAAAAGCTCTTGTGAAATTTGAACTTGCTTACTTTCAGCAATTGAGAGAAAAGCGTTTACTCCGACCAGGTCTCTGTTGACATATCCCCATTTCGGCGAATCAAGAGGTGGCCTGTCTATCGATTTAATATCTATAGCTAGCATTCCATTTTCGGCGGTAACCCCACCTGTTCTTGAGGTTCGAACTTGGTTGGCAACTAAACTGCCACCTTCAGAAGAATTTAGACTGCAGCCAGCTAATGCCAACATTAAACCTAAAACATTTATTATTTTTATCCCCATTTTTGTTTTCATAACCATCCCCCCTGGACGTATAAAATGTTTATATTAAAAAAAAATTAGTTTAAAACCGCCTCGCTTGCCGGCACTTCTTCTGGCGCAACTATCATGACCTCGCCCTTACTAGAATTTAAAGATATAAAATTCCCCCAGGTTTCCATAATTGTATTTTGGACTAAACTTTGTGGTAAGTTTGGAAAGTTTCTTTGTGTTAAGACGTAGTCTTTTAATTCATTATTAATTTTGTAGTAAGAGTAAAAGCAAGACTTATCTTTTCGTTTTAGGTAACCACCGAATCCAATCTCTCTGAAAAATTTAGGACCATAATCCTGACATAACAATTTTTTGTCGTGGCTTTTATTACAAATACCAGTGTAAAAATCAAAACGGTGTTTACCTAAGATACGACCGCCAGAAGATCTTACTGTCATAAAGCCATTATGAGTGGATTTATCAGGTAATACCAAACCCCTTAGAGCAGGAAAAAATAAAACATCGCCCGCTTTGTGATGTCTCGTATCTGCGGCTACAGATCGGAATGGATCCATACAGATGGACTTTTTATGCTCTTTACTCCAGATCCCGTAACCGAATGGGCACCTTTTATTATCAAACTCTGCAAATACACTTTGTCTGGTCACAATAGTTTTGGGCACTATAGCAAGCGTTGGGCTGATTGATATCTTGTGAACTGTTTTGTTAAACTTTATAAAATTGTAACCAATGCGGCGACCGTCTTTTCGATCTAAAATACATACACCTTGCATCAAGCAATTTTTTTTAAGATCACAATTTATGTTAACTAAGGTTTTACCGTTTCTATCTTTTAAAGAGCAGCTGCCACCTTCTTGACCCATTGGTGTATGAAAAACCGAAGGGGTGAACTTATGAGTGTCTTCATCTCTTTCAAACTCTTTGCAAAAAGCCGACTCCGGTCCTGCGCTTGATTTTACAATATAAGACTGGTCATCTTTAGTAAGTTCTAAAATCTTTTTTAACTGCGCACTTCTAACCTTCGGTGAAATGACAGGTTTAGCAGACTTAGCAGCTGAAGAGACTAAAACCTTATAGGTCTGGTCTAATTCACTTAGCTCTAAAGCCTCAGATTGAGACGAGACTGTAAATACAGTAGTAAGAAGGACTGCCACAAAAGGGCGATTATAATTCAATGTCATAACACCTATAAGGCAAAACTAGGGCCAATAATTGTCACTTCTAATTGTATTTATTTCGATATGAGGTCTCACAACAGGGAAAAGTCTACCCAGGTGTCCATAGTTTTTACACTATTTCGGACTGACCATGGTCTGACCATCGTCCTACACCTTCATGACATCGATTTACATTGGGAAAGACACAGTCTGAATAATTTTTAATTCAATTTCTGCCTGGTTTTCTGCAAAAATTTACTTCAAGCTGCACCTTTCTACTCAAGTATAGGTCAAAACCCTGGTTACTCTTCAAAAACAAGGCCCCATTTCAAGCTCTTGTAAGTGGCTCTAAAATTGCTTAATTAGACTAGATTTAATATAAAAGAAAATATGAAGTGCATCTAAGTTGTACAAAATTTATTTATGAGTGGTCAACGATGGTAATTAAAAAGCTATTTATAGCAATAATTTCACTTGAATGCTGTTTGGCATCTGCGGATCAGAGCTGCTTTCAAATGCTATTGAGCGAGCGTGAAATGACCCTTATATCTTCGAATTTAATGCTATCAAATATCCTTTACTTAAACGAAGACATTTTTAGAGATAATATGACTTTAGCTGATGTCGGGACTTGATATAGAAAGGTCAGCATTTTCATTTTCAAAGTGGGTAGAGCTAGAGTCTGCAAATCCATCTAAAAACTTTTTTTTGGGGCTTACTAAGGACGGTCTTGTTTACGCAGTCCTATATGATCAAAAAACGATGAGTGGCAACGCCTTTAAACTAAGTTATTTAAACTTTCTAGATTTCAGAATCACAAATAAATCTTCGGTCTTAGCCGAGGATCAAAATGGCGATAGATATTTGTACTCTTTAAATCAAATGTTAGTTCAAAATCTAGCAAAAACAGCATTAAGTCACAAGCTGAAGATAGCACTAAAAAATGCTTTGCAATACTCAGCCGTGGGGTTGACTGCAGCAACAACCTTGTTTTTAAGCGGCAGCGGCGCAGCCCCGGTTTCAGAGGAGCTTCTTAGGACTATGCCACTATGGCTGACTTTTTCGACGGGCTTGTCATTATTCGAAACGCTTATTTCAGCTAGGCCAAGTAAGCTAATCACTCAAACAGGATTTATTGAATATCGAAGTCAATCAAACCAAACTGAGTGGTTTGAAACTGAAAATTCCAAGGTTTTTTCAGCTATTAACCATCTAGGACTTCAAAGCATTCTATCTTCTTCAGGTAAATGGTAACTATAGTCTTAATAGGTAACTCCATACTTAACTATAACTCATTTTTTTTGCTTCAATCATTCAATTTTCATTCAAGCTAGCAAGAATTCTGACTGCTTGGTTAAAGTCTTCTTCGTCCACGCTCACTGAAATTACCTCACCTAACAGCGAGTCTAGTCCGTACTCATTAGATAAATGAGCTTTGATATTGTAGCTTGATAAAAAGGACTGCAAAGATTTGGCTTCTAAGAGTGAGATTTTTTCTTTTATAACTTTCATATATTTTATTCTAATGTATATGTGTTAATATCAGAAATAGAAACTGCATTAGAAAGGTCTAAAAAATGATTTCGGGCTCGAAACCTAAGGAAAACTCTCTTAAAGTGAATAATGCCGACGCCAACAATCCAAAGCCAGCTGCTAATCGTATCAAGAGGTCTAAACCTAAAGAATTAGAATTACCCTTAGATATCCATCAATTCGAAAATTTTGCTCTAACTGCTGGATGTCGATACCTAGAAGTTGGTGGTCCTACCTCTAGACTTGAAGACAAGATTATTCAATTAGGTAATTCTTACGAATTACAACCAGAGGTCTTTGCGACCCCATCTGCAATTATGATTAGCGCTATGAGCAATGAAAAAAGATTTACAAGCTCACTAAAACGAATCAAAGAGTCGACAATTGATCTGAATTTACTTTTTAAAATAGATGTTTTATTCGATAAAGTGATTCAAAAAGAGTTCACAGTGCACGAAGCATATAAATATATTTGTGAAAAAGAATACTCCGATCAACTCTACAATCCAACTTCGGTTTCAGTGGCCTCGTTCGTTGTAGGTTTTTTAGCTAGTTACTTACATTTTCAAAGCGTTCATTCGGGAGTTGTAAGCGGTCTTCTAAGCTTTGTATTGGTTGCTTTAGTTCAACCATTTTTTAATTACCTTGCTTTCACGCGAATCTTCTATGTTTTTTTTGCATCACTACTTTCTATCGGATTAGCGGCTTGTATCGAAGTATACCTTCAGCTGCCTATCGAGGCTTCGTTTATAGGCTCCCTAATTGTGCTAGTTCCTGGTTTAATGCTGACGACTGCCGTTTCTGAGCTTGCAGAACATAATTTTGTGTCTGGCACCGTTAAGCTTGTGAATGGAGTGCTAATTTTAATTTCTATTGGAACCGCTCTTTTCATCGGAAAAGACATTATTGGTTTTTTAAACCCGCAGTCTTTACCGCTTAACCTTGATTACCCCCTGGAGGCACCTGTTGATCAAATCACTTCGATTATTGGAACCATTTGTATCATGTTTGCTTTTTGTATTCAGTTTCAAACATCCAAACGATTTATTTTATGTGCCGTTATAACTGGTATTTCTGGTCAAATAGGTTTCGAACTTTTTAAAAATGCTTCTAGTTATGCTTTACCTTCGTTCGTAGCTGCATTATTTATTGGTCTTACTAGCTTAAGTTTTTCAAGGCTCTTCAAGACGCCCAGTCAAATATTTTCGGTGCCGGGAATTGTTTCTTTGGTCCCTGGAGTCCTGTCATTTACAATATATAACTCAACCTCACTGGGAGCTGGGGCTAATTCAGGAGACTCTAAAATTTTAACCGTAGCGATAATCGCTTCATCACTGGTGTTTGGTCTAATAATGGCACGCTTCCCATTTAGAATGTATCAAAAGACTCAAGGAATGCCGTTCAGTTCGACCGAGTAAAATACTTACCTAACGTTATATTATTGATTGTAACGATTTTCAGATGAGTCAGTTGTGTTTACGCTATCTACTAGCTCGACCTCTATGGGTTGAGTCTGTAAATTTTGTGTATAATTAAGCGATTTAAAAAAGCTTAAAACCGTAGCCACCAAAATAAGGTGACCAATCAAAGAGCCTAAAAAGTATAGTAAAAGGTTTTTCTGTCTGTAAACCTTTTTAAAAAAAATTAAAAATTTTTTTCTCATTTCTCATCAAATCATCAAGTTTAAAAATCTGCTTTTTTATCAATCAAGCTCGTGTGCGTGACTGATCAAAAAAAGTTTAGCGCCAATAAAATTTAAATGACTACTCTTTCGAACAGGTAAACCCTGCTGTTTCTAGATTGGTTTTAATCTTTTCAGCCACAGTGTCAGCGTAACTCGGATCAGTTTTGGCTAATGCCACAGTTTTCACAGTATCAAACTTTTTATAAACAACACCAACCGAGTCGTCCTTTTGTGTGATAACCGTGATCTCGCGGACATCTTTTGCGGACGTACATATAAACTTATATTTTTGGGTTCCGGTGACGTCCCCGAACTGAACGGTTTCAGATGAAGGTTCTGAGTCCTGCTCACCACTACCGGAGTTTTCGACGTTTTCAGTGCTTTCTGTAGATGTCTTCACTGCTGAATTTTTGTCATTCTGAGATTCTTTAAAATTCGGATTGCTAGACTCTGTAGCTGGTTTGTCTTTGGCCCAAGATGTAGAGCCTAAAAAGGTAAGTGCGAATATTAGAATCATTGATTTCATAAAATCTCCTTTCAAGGCTAGGTGTAATGATTACTTAGCAGCCAATTTAAATTCCATAATTTCAACAACGGCTTTGATAAGCAAGTCCTGCTGCAAATAGTTCGGCCCTCGAAACCGATATACAAAATAAATTCAACATGCAATTCCAGCAAAGACTTAATACCTATTTCTTGGGATTAAAGCTGCCTAAGTCGACATTGTAGATTTGGCTACAGTACTCGCATATGATCTCCGCTTTTTTCTGTTCTGGTGAATTTTCCTGCTGATTTGCAAAGGCCAGTGCACGCTCAGCTCTTTCAAGCGAGCAGTTACAGCCAAAACTTATAGGAGCATCGAAAGTCTTGACCCCTGTTTTTTCAAGTGCAACTTCAGCCATACTTTTAATTGGCTTACTTAGATCTAACTGCCAATCTGAAAGACTTCCTAATTCAGCAAACTTTTCATCCCAAAAATGTGAAATCAGTTCAAATTTTGTAGCATCTTCCTGCGGAAAGACTTCAAAAAAATATCCAAGGGCTGACTTTATTCGTAAATCTTTAGATTTTACATCGTAATTAACCCATAGATTCATAGCGCAACGCCTTTGTTCTGACTGATGTAAGTACTCTAATAAATCGGTGCAAACGTCACCTTTCGAATTTACAATTCCAGTATGGGTTTTCTGCTGATCTCGTAAAACTTGAAGTGTACCCTCGCCCAATGATTCTGTGATTTCACCAGAAAAAGCTTTGGGATTAATAATTGTACCGCGCCCTTGCCAGTTTTCATTTACGTCGACGTACAAATTGCCAAAATCCCCGTCTACATTCCACTGCAGCTTAGTTCTATGATCTTGATCCTTGGAAGATAATTCATGAACCAAATAGCATGACATCAAAGCTTGTCCAAGATGAATACCCGCCGGAGGCAGCGCTGTGGTTTTAAGGATCACTTCATTTACTGTTTGTGTAGCGTTAACAAAGATAAACTGCGCGCTTGAATCTTTCGTCATGTATTTGGCTATCTGGTCCATAAATTTACCTCATCTTTAAGTGGCACTAGCAATTTTCATTTCGCTTTCAATTACGTCACAATTTGGCTTTAAGTCTGCTTGTTCATTGAGTTTTTAACCTATAAAGGTTGATTATGCTATATGATAAAAGCAAATTAGTTGCTCTTATAAGGTGGGCTACAATTGACGTGTTTATGGGATTTAAAACCTCAGGAAGAAGGGATTATTGTTAACTTAGATAGCGCAAATTTTTTAACTGAGCGTTTGAGAAACTATGGTTTTAACAATGGTCAAAGCGCAAGGTACCTTTATAAAACATCTATGGGCGGACCCAGAGTTTATCTTCTAGAGGACACTGTGTATTCGTTGAGTTTCGAAATGGCAGCTCAAATTCCTATTCAAAAAGTGTCTCAATGAGTGAAATTTATTTGGTTGGTCGCCCTAACGTTGGGAAATCATATTTATTTAATCGTTTAACCGATTCCGATCAAAAAATCGGTAACTTTGCTGGAGTGACTTTCGATAAAAAATCTAAAAACATCGCAGGCACAGATCTGACGCTAACTGATCTGCCAGGCTTATACTCACTAAGCACCAATTCTGCCGACGAGTTGTTAGCACTAAATAGTTTAACAAACTCTGCTCCGGAAGACTTAATTTGTGTCGTCGTTGAGTCTTTAAAGCTTAAAACCCAGCTTCATTATATTTTAGGGTTAAGAACGTGGTGTGAAGAAAACTACAGGTCAATGATTCTTTGTTTGAATATGAAAGACGAGGCCGACCATCATGGAATTAGTTTTGATACTAAAGCCTTGGAACTAGAGCTTAGTCTACCAGTATTTTTGGTCTCTGCTAAATCTAATTACGGATTAAATGAGCTTAGTAATTTTTTTAGAAATAAAAGATGGTCTCCGCCAGAAAATTTGTCTATTCCAAGTGAAACACTGATACCAAAGCTAAAACAGTATATCCTAGGAGACCTTTCTAAAGTTATTCGAATGCAAAATAGAATTGATAAATTTATCTTATCACCCATGTTTGGGCCTATAATTTTTTTACTTTTCACTTTTGTATTGTTTCAATCAATTTTTTCTTGGGCAGAGCCTTTCATGAATGTGGTCGAGTCTTCAGTCACCTACCTGAACCAGCTGGTCTCGCCCTTGTTTTCAGGTCACTTGCAGTCTTTTGTGGACAACGCTATTTTTGCCGGCTTCGGAGCTTTTTTAGTTTTCACCCCACAAATATTTATACTGACTTTCGTCCTAACTTTTCTAGAAAAAAGCGGGTATATGGCCCGAGCTATACTTTTATGCCACCAACCCTTAAGTTGGTTTGGACTGCATGGCAAAAGCTTTGTTCCTTTAATGACAGGTCACGCTTGTGCTGTGCCAGCAATATACGCCACCCGAAATATCGAAAGCGAATGGGTTAGAAAGATCACGGTATTTGTGATTCCTTTAACTGTTTGCTCGGCTCGTATTCCTGTGTATGCGTTACTCATTAAACTTTTAATCCCTGATGAAACCTATATGTATGGTCTTTTTGGTTTGCAGGGTTTGGTTTTCTTTTTCATGTATTTTTTTGGTTTGTTTTTAGCTTTACTAATCAGTGCCTTAATCAATTCTTATGCGAAGGTTACATCTACTAACGATGATTTTATTATTGAATTGCCTCAATACAGAAAACCAGAAATGTACTCTTTGATTTCAAAGGCACTGAAAACTACCAAAGACTTTGTAAAGGACGCTGGACCAATAATATTTATTTTGAATGCTGTAATTTGGGCATTAAGCTATTTGCCTACCGCAGATGGTGATTTGAAAGCTTCATATTTGGCTCAGGCAGGCCGTTGGTTAGAGCCTTTGTTTACCCCGATAGGATTGGATTGGATTCAAGGTGTAGCTGTTTTAAGTTCTTTTGTCGCCAGAGAGGTTTTTGTAAGCACACTAGGGCTACTTTATGGTTTAAACTCTGAGAATAGCTCTGAAGTAGTAAATCTATCTGAGATGCAAAATATTAGTTTTGCTTCTGGACTTTCACTTTTGTTCTTTTTTGCTATTGCCCTGCAATGTATGAGCACAGTTTCTGTAATGGCAAAAGAAATAAGTTCAAAATCAGCTTACTTAGCTCTAAGTTTTTATCTTGTTTTAGCCTATGTAGTCTCTTTTTGTATTTACCAGATATTATCTTAAATTTATAATGTAATACGCCATTGGCGATGATAGACCCATATCTAAATCAAACACTAAAAGGAATTATTATGAAACTAGCAGCACTGATCCTAACAGTAGGACTTTTATTTCTTTCGGGTTGCGGTATAAAGGTCGTCGAGACGGGTAACCGCGGAGTCAAAGTTAGATTTGGTGAAATTATAGGAGATCCATTACCTGAAGGCCTCTATTTTTATAACCCACTGACAACTTCGATTAAGGAGCTAAACGTAAGAGAAGTTAAACGTTCAGCCACAACGAACGTGTATTCTAAAGATGCTCAGGTGGTGGAGATCACATACACTCTAAACTTCAAACCCAATGCGCTAAAGATCTCGGAACTCTATAAAGAAGTGGGTTACAATTGGAGCGAAGTTCTGATTCGACAAATCTTAGAGGGCAATATCAAACAAGTCAGTGGAAAGTATGCAGCTGTTGACTTGATCGAGCAACGTCAAGAGTACGTAAACCAAATTATCACAGAACTTACCGATGAGTTCAGCAAAAAACGCATTGATCTAATTGCTTTTGAAGTTAACGATATGAATTTCGATGATGATTTCGAAACAGCTGTTAAAAATAAAGTCATAGCTGTGGAACAGGCAAAAGAGGCACAAAATAGAACTGTGAAAATCAAAGAGGAAGCTTCACAAAAGATAATCGCTGCCAAAGCCGAAGCAGAAAGTATGCGGATCAGGTCCGAAGCCTTAAGGGCTAACAAGGGACTTGTAGATTACGAAGCTGTACAAAAGTGGGATGGTAAACTTCCTCAGCAGATGCTTGGCAATTCTATGCCTTTTATAAATATTAAGTCTAAGTAGAACGTTAAAGGCCGATCTGGTGAAATTTGTGTTCCAACTTACCCTTAACACTTCTGATCTTTGAAATCAGATGAGATATGGACATTTCAATTTTAATGTATTTCTCGGTTAATAAGTCTGCTGATTGAGCAGACTGCGCCGAGCTTTTTTGTCCAGCCAAATTTTGATTTGAAGAATTATCCTGAGACAACAAAACCTTAGTTTTCTGAATCTGTAAATCACGATAATCCTTTAGTGCCTTTCTAGCTCCAGGAATTGAAAACTGATCTATGTATAGAAACATTTTAATTAATATTACCGTTTCCACATCTCTTTTTGAATAAATCCGTTGATTGTTAGCGGCTTTTTTTGGGTTTAAGGACTTAAATTCTTGCTCCCAATACCTTAAAACATATGGTTTTACGCCCAGCAAATCCGCAACATCACCAATTTTAAAGGCCATTTGATCTGGGATTTTTTTAAATTCCAGTTTTAAGTCAAAATCCTTGTCACCTATGGTTTCTTGATCCATTTATCCTCTTACTTCTGAACTTGGATCTTGATCATCATTGATTAAGTCTTTAAGTATTTGGCTTGGTTTAAAAGTTAGCACGCGGCGAGCAGAGATCGTAATTTGATCACCAGTTTGTGGATTTCTGCCAGGTCTTTCCTTTTTTTCTTTTACTGTAAAGTTACCAAAGCCAGATATTTTTACGCGCTCGCCTTCGTTCAGACTATTTTTCAAAGTCGAGAAAACAAGTTCAACTAAATCAGAAGCTTCTTTCTTTGAGAACCCAATTTTATTATAAACGCGCTCTACAATATCAGCTTTGGTTAGCGTTACACCTTCGTCTTCTGTCATTGAAACTCCGTTTTTATTGATTTAAAAATTTTTTCCTGAATTTGGTCTAAAGTTTTATCTTCAATAGCTTTAAGACTATCCTGCAAATATAAAGTCACAGTCACTGCTTGCATGCCAGCTCCTAGTCGGTCACCTACATAGATATCTTTCAAATCTAAATTTTGAAACAACTTGCCTGCAGCTTTATTCACAACCTTGTGGATATCTCTAAATTGCACTTGAGCACTAAGTTCAAAGGTTAAATCTCTTTTTACGACCGGCACATAGATTAGGGCCTGCACTTTATTAAATGCCCCTATGTCCTGGGTGATCAAGTTTGTATTTAGCTCAAAGTAAGCCACGGGTTCTCTAAATTTATGGTCCTCTAAAATTTTAGGATGGACACTACCAATCACTCCAACGTATTTACCACGCACAAATAAGCACGCCCACTGTCCTGGATGCAAAAATTCTGGAACCTCGATAGGTATATTTTTTTGACTATTTACATCATCAAACCTGTAGCCTTTAACCTTACATTTTTTTAGTAAAACTTCTAAGCACGACTTAAGTTTGAATACCGGATAGGAACTAGCTTTTCTCGAGGATTGCCAGTAATCCTGGGGTTCTCCCCAAAGAAGACCTGCAGTTCTAAGCTCTTCAAAATATTTATCTTCTTTTTTGTAAAATACCGATCCATTTTCAAAAATTTGTCCGTAAGATTTACCGTGCTTAAAATTGTGAAGTGCATTTTGAAAAAGTTGAGGAAAAAGTAAGCTTCTCATTTCGTCTAGTTTATCGCTAATCGGGTTTTTTATTTTTATGGTTTCACCCGTATGACCAATATTGAAAATGGATAGCTTATTTAACGAAGGTGCTAAGCGCTTTTGAACTTCTGCCGAAGAAAAATTATAATTTATTGTCTGAGTAAACCCCTGCTCGGCTAATGCCCCGGTGATAAATTTAAGTTTTGAAAATTCAGAGTCATGATTACTAGGGTCAGCTACCATCTGCGGAAGAATCTCTGGTATCTTGTTGTATCCTTCTAAACGACCGTACTCCTCCACCAAGTCTTCTTTGATACCTAAGTCATATCTAAACGCAGGCGGAAAGACTGTGTAACCGTCAGAGGATTTAGTAAATTCGCAATTCAATCTTTCAAGCCAAAACTCAAACTGTTTTTCTGTGGCTTTAAATCCAAGGCGCTCACTTAAATCTTCGATAGTGATTTTAATTTTTGGTCTGGTAAGTGGCTGAGGGTAAAAATCAAAAACGTCTTTTGCCGCTTCACCACCCGTTAGATTTACTATCAGTTGAGCGCCAGATTGATCGCTCTTGGTATCATATCGATATCAGTACCTCTAGTGAATCTATAAGCAGCATCTGTCTCAATCCCAAACGCCTTGCTGTCTTACGAACTGAGGAAGGAACAAAATAGGCGCATTCAAGAAAAATATTCTGAGTAGAATCAGAAATTCCAGAATCCTTGGATCCAACGACACCAGCCAGACCAACAACTTTAGTTTTATCTCTAATAGTTAGTTCTTGGCCTGTAAGCTCATACTGAGTGCCATCAAAGGATGTAAATTTCTCCCCTTTTTTAGAGTCAGCTACAGTTATTTCATGCCCTTCAATATTCTTAAAATCATAAGCGTGCATAGGTTGCCCCAGCTCAAGCATCACATAATTGGTGATGTCGACAACATTATTTACAGCGTTAAATCCAGCACGCTCTAGCTTGTCCACCATCCACTGTGGGCTCGGTCTCACATTTACATTTTCAATCCATCGTCCCATAAATCTAGGGCACATTTCTGAATTTTTTATTTCAATTTTGAATCTATTATTTATAGTGGTCTTACCTGGCTTCACGTAGGGCTCTTCAAAACTTAGTGGCTTATCTGATGAGACAAGAAATTTCCCTAGCTAATCCCCAATGACTAAGACAATCTGCTCGGTTGGGGGTAACACTGATATCAAATATAATCTCATTCGTCTCCAGATATTTGAATACACTTTCACCAATGGGAGCGTCATTGTCCAAAATTCTAATGCCATCACTTTTTGGTGAAAGTTCCATTTCTTTGTCTGAACAAAGCATTCCGTGACTTTCAATGCCTCTAATTTTTGACTTTTTAATTTTGAAGTCACCTGGTAATACACAACCCGGTAGGGCCGCGCATACCAGATTTCCCTCTTTATGATTCTTCGCTCCACATACGATTTGATAGGGCTTTTCCTGGCCCACATCCACCAGGCATACTGTCAATTTATCTGCATCAGGATGTTTCTTGAGCTCAAGTA
Source organism: uncultured Pseudobdellovibrionaceae bacterium (assembly GCA_963803705.1). Classification (GTDB taxonomy): domain Bacteria; phylum Bdellovibrionota; class Bdellovibrionia; order Bdellovibrionales; family UBA1609; genus JAMLIO01. The sequence goes on from CAWDNU010000004.1 coordinate 178,861, forward strand.
TCTTTCCCACCACTAAATTTTCTATAGAGCCTAAACGGATGATGTCTTCAACTTCCAAACCTGCCGAAGTTAACTTTTCTGCCAACTCTTCAGGTTTAGTTTCAAAACCTGAAACATCAACAAATTCATTCAACCATGACATTAAAATTTTCATTAGAACTGCTCCAAAAATCGTATATCGTTTTCGGTAAAGAGACGAATGTCAGAGATTCCATAACGGATCATAGCCATTCGTTCGACACCAAAACCAAAAGCAAACCCTTGCCATCTATCTGGATCAACACCTGAAAACTTCAGAACATTAGGGTTTACTAAGCCGCACCCGCCAATCTCAATCCACCCCGTTTGACTGCATACTCTACAGCCTTTTCCAATGCAAATTGGACAAGTGCAGTCGACTTCAGCTGAAGGTTCAGTAAAAGGAAAAAAACTTGGTCTAAATCTTACTTTTATCTTTTCACTGAAAAACGACTTTATGAAAAAGGAAACTACACCTTTCAAGTGCGCCATAGAAACTTTTTTATCCACCCACAATCCCTCTACTTGGTAGAAATTTGGAGAATGCGTAATATCACTGTCGCATCTAAAAACTGATCCTGGGGCTAAAACCCTAAGCGGTAGCGTTTCGTTCTCTAAGGTCCTCACTTGGATTGGACTTGTGTGAGTTCTAAGAACATGATCATCATCAATGTAAAAAGTGTCCTGCATATCTCTAGCAGGATGGTCTTTGGGAAAATTCAAAGCTTCAAAATTGTAATGATCGGATTCGATCATTGGCCCCGTCCTAACACTGAAACCAATGCGGCATAAAATATCTATCATTTCATTGATCACTAAATCGATAGGATGCTTGCCACGTATTTTACTTTAGGACCAGGCAAGTTAAATCCACAGATTTCAGTTGCAATTTTATTTGAGAGAGTTCAACTTGAGCAAGTTGCTGCTCTTTTTTTGAATACAGCTGCTTCAAGTTCTCTTTTCTTCTCGTTAACCAGCTGGCCGAATTTGGGTCGCTGGTCTTTCGGTAGCTCTACAAGCATTTTCATAAGCGAGGTCAATTCGCCATTTTTACCCATGAAATTTAACTTTAAACTCGTACAGCATAGTGCGGTCTTCGGAGGTTGAAAAACACTGAGTAGCTTTTTCATATATTTCTTCGAGTTTTTGCTGTAACATATTAGAAATATTGAAGGAAAATAGATTTAGAATCAACGTGCGCCATGGCTATTGTGCACTTTATGCTTTGCACAAAGAGTGGGTGTGTCATTGAACTATAAGGAAATTTTAAGTGCTGAAAATAAGTCGTTTAAGGGCTGGAAAGAGCTGACAAGTTCTAGAGGTATAAAAAAGCGGCAACGTGCTTTAGTTCAAGGCAAGATTTTGGTTCACGAATATTTCAAAGACTTTTATTTTGAAGATATTGAAATAATCTTCACAGCTGACCAGGGTTATCCTGCCAATTTAGGACCTAAAACTAAATCGTTTAAGTTGAGCAAAGCTCTATTTAATGAGCTTAACACCACAGGAGTCGACTACCCGATGCTTTGTGTACCTGTTCCAAGGATTAAAAATTTAGAAGTGACATTGCTAAAAGAAAAGCCTTGCGTCTATCTGCCTTTAGGAGACCCTAAGAATTTAGGAGGCGCTCTTAGAAACGCCCTGGCGTTTGGTGTAGAAAATGTGGTGCTGCTTGAAGAAGCCGCAAACCCGTTTCACCCGCAAGCTATTAAGGCCTCTAGTGGAGCTTGCTTTCACTTAAATCTGTTTAAGGGTCCGAAAGCTGAAGATTTAGATCCTAAATCTTTGTATGTGTTAGATTCAGGCGGCAAAATGGCACATACAATAAATTGGCCTAATAATTTCAAAATTTTAGTCGGAGAAGAAGGGCAAGGTCCCCCTAAGCAAATTTTACAGAATGCAAAACCTGTAAGCATTCCTATTTCAAGTAAAATAGAATCTTTAAATGCCAGTCAAGCGTTAGGAATTGTGCTTTACGAAGCGTCGCTAAACCGAAACAGACAATCAGGTAAAGACTAATAGTTTCCGTCATAAAACAGGTTTAAACTTAGTTTATTAAATGCTTGAATTTGTTAACCTAAACGTAAAAATTGTGCCTTTAATGATTTGCCGTCTAGGCCTTCAACGCCAAAGCTTTCTGGATTTTCATCTTTAGATTTAAGAAAGGTACCAAAAATTTTATCCCAAATCGACAGCGCAACGCCAAAATTTTTATTAAAATGTTTCACCTGATTTGAGTGATGAATTTGGTGCTGCTTGGGGCTTATAAATATGTGCTCTAGAAATCCAAAGGATATGGGAAGAGCTGAATGCCTAAGGTTCCCAGTTGAAATATTGAACAGAAAACCTAAGGCGTTTACTCCTAACAAGGTCACGAACTCTACCTGACCAGAAAAAATAAACATAAATAGGCCCGCGCTGACTCCAAAACTTAAGGAGTTTCTAAATGCTGACATTAGCGATTCTAAGGGATGTATTCTAAATAGCGTAATAGGAGTCAAAATTTCAGCTGAATGATGGGTTTTATGTAACTGCCACAAAAAGGAAATATTATGCATCCAGTAATGATGAAAAAATCTTAAAAAATCATCCCATAAAAAAGCAAAAACAGTTGCAAATAAAAACATTAGGCCATTGCCAGACACTGGGCTGTAGTCTGGCAGAATAAAAAACAGACTTCTAATCGTATACTTAGAAATATAAAAACTAGCTCCTAACACAGGCGCAAATAAAAATACTTTGATAAAGCCATTTATTAAATAAATTTTATAGTCTACCAGAGCAGAAGGATGAAGCCAGTAGGAATTAAAAGATGACTTTAAGTAGGTTCTTGAAAACAAAACTCTAATCTGCTTTTTTTGAAAAAACAGAAAAAAACCTAAGGTTACAACCATGGCCACAAGTAAGTTCATGAAATATAATCTTGAACCAGGGTCAAACCAAGGCCAAAGCTCGATGTGCAAATCCTTAATTTTTGAACCAACATCCATACATCTTTAGATTTAGCCCTGTTGCCTTAAATAGGCAATAAAAACAGCAATGCACCGGTTGCCCCTAAGCGTTTGGCTTTCAATTAGAACCTAAGGTTGTTATCAGAGGTTGTCCGCTTACATTAAATTTTAGGTAGCTGGCATAGCTTAAATATAATTACTGAAAGCACTATTCCTAAAAGCGCGCTACTAAAGCTCTGGGAAATCCAGTGCGCACCTAAAAGAGTCCTTGATAAAACAGCTAGTAAGATAATTAAAAAAGCTATAATTTGACTTATTACAATCGCTAGTTTGTTTCGATCATTTTGATTTTCGAACTTAAACAAGAACATCCCATAGATACTTCCCATAACTAGGCAAAAATGCGATGGCCAACCGGTTTTTAATGAAAAAAAATCTACAAAAATTAGTTCTGAATCTGGACGACTTACAAAGATTATTGAAGACAATAGATAGACTATAGAGCTAGAAACAAAATAAGCTGAAATGCTTAGTAAAATTTTTGTCCGACCCCAGCGAATGTATGCCAAAAATGAAGCTAGAAGTAAAATGACTGATAAAACTGGAAATTTTAACATCGATGAAAAAAATTTTGCCCGGTATATTTGGTCTTCAAAATTGATCTGTAAAATTCTGGAAACCAATACGTCGATATAGTCATAATCCAATAAAATCAATTTTATAGATAACAGCAAAGAGATTATTAAAATAGCTTTTACCTTACCAGATAGTCTGAACGTCATTTTAAAAGATTGCCCCGATCAAGATATAGATTCTAAATCTTCTTGTAAAAGTTGTTCCAGTTGAGCGTTCATCTCTCTAGTTTTATTGATCATAAGTTTCTCGTCGGCCCGCAAGTTATACTGAGCGTCTAGCAGAACTTCGTCGTGATTTTTAAATCTAGTTACAATCTCTTTAGCTCTGGACGCCGAAACACCAAGTTCATTTAAAAGATTTTCTGACATATCAAGCGACGAAGCTAGCAGCTCTCTACGAATGACCTGGACACCTGCTTTTCTTAAATCAAAAACGTGCTGACGATTTCGGGCTCTGGCAAAAATTTTCAAATGAGGAAAGTGAGATCTTAGAATCTGAGCCAAGTGAATCGAAACCTCTACGTCATCGATTGCAATCAAAAATGCTTTTGCTTTGTCCACGCCAGCGACGTGCAATAGGTCTAAGCGAGTTGCATCACCGTAATGAATTTTGAAGCCAAACTTCAGGGCTGTCTGTACATTTTCAGGACTGTGCTCTAAAGTTGTAAATGGAACTTTCTGCATGGTTAATATTCGAGCTGCTATCTGACCGAAACGCCCATAACCTGCAATGATGACTTTTGGATCATAGATATCAAACTCTGTGTTGTATGATTTGTCCTTATCAGTGCCTTCAACCCTTCTTATTTTTTCAAAAATAAAGAGCGCTAAAGGCGTTAGCACCATTGAAAATGTAATAATTAAAGTTAAAAGTTCAACAGTCTTTATATCTAATAACTGGCTAGCTTCTGCTAAACCAAAGATAACAAATCCAAACTCGCCACCTTGACATAGCAACAACCCTACCATCTTCGAGCTAGTTCTGTTCATTTTCATGGATCGAGATAGCAGATAAAGCGTCGAAAACTTAATCCCTACTAAAAAAAAAGTGATGCCAAAGATTGTAAAAGGTCTCTCTAAAAATGTAGACAGATTTATATTCATGCCAACGGCCATAAAAAATAAGCCCAGCAGTAAACCTTTGAAGGGTTCAATATCTGCTTCAAGCTCGTGACGATACTCGCTGTCTGCCAAAATAACGCCAGACAAAAAGGCCCCCAGGGCCATCGACAACCCAACGCTCTCCATTAATAACGAAACGCCGATGACTAAAAGTAGGCTTGCTGCGGTAAAAACGTCTTTGGCTTTAGCCTGTGCGATTAATCTTAAAAGATATCCAAATAAAATCCTTCCAAAGAAAACAACGCCTAAAATGACTGCAATGGCTTGGGAAATGGGAACCAGATTTGATCCCATTTCCTTTAAGCCTGCAGAGGCAGCCATTAAAGGAACTAAAGCAATCAGTGGTATGGCGGCTAGATCTTGGAATAACAAAACAGAAAACGCACTTTGTCCATGTGGAGTCTGAAGTTCATTTCTCTCTTTCATTAGCTGAATCGCAAATGCTGTAGAAGACAGAGCCAAAGTTGCCCCTATAACTATGGATATTGAAAAAGATAAGGGGGCAATAATTGGTAATGCGTATAAACAGACGCCCAGTGCTAGGCCTGTTATCAAAACCTGTAAACTACCTAGTCCAAACACATCTCTTCTCATCGACCATAGCTTCGTTAGATTTAGCTCTAGTCCAATTACGAACAGCAAAAACACTACGCCAATTTCGGCAAAGTGCATGATTGATTTTGTATCAGTGTAAAGCTTAAATCCAAAAGGACCGACAATGATCCCAGCGGTTAAATAGCCCAGTACTGAACCTAATCCAATTCTTTTGAAAAAAGGCACCGCTATACATGTGGCAGCCAGAAAAAAAACAGTAGAGACCAAAATATCGTGGACACTGAAAGGTGACTCTACCATTTATAACTCCAAATATACTTGGGCCTGTTGAAAAAGCATCATCTTCGTTGTTGCCTTCGCTTAAATCTCATTCGACGTAGATAAACTACGACTCATTCGATTTTAAGCTTGGACGCCTAGAATCTAATACTTTTTCAACAGGCCCACTTGCTTGCAGCTAGCTTAACACGAACAATTGTATTTGATAAAAGCATATTGTAGATACGCAGTGCAATTATAAGTTTATTACTTTTTCTGGTTGGCCAACCCTCTACCTAAATTACACCAGTTTTGTCTAAACTTAGTTTTGCCATAATATACGTAAGCAAGATTGTTTTTAAGTAAAATTGTCTTAAGATCTTTACCATCAAACTTTATGTCAGCTAAGATTCTAAAATACTTGTCTCTTTTGACATTTTCTAAATCAATGCGTTTAGCACTCTTCAATAAATTTGAAACAAGATTTTTTGCTACCCTGGCCTGCTTTTTTTCGCACTTATTTTTAGTTCTGATCTCTGGTGTATCTACACCAAAAAGTCTTACATTAATTTTCTGACCGAAAAGAGGGTGGATTCTATCGATGTCAAAAGTTATTGTGTCCCCGTCGTAGTTTCTCAAATACGTTACACACTTAAAGCTGCTTAGATCATGGATGCATGAACGACTGAGATTTATATCGCTCACCAAATTTGAAGCCCACATGGGTTTCAGTAACACAATTGCAAGAAGCAAAATTTTCATACTTAATATGCTGACATTAAATCAAATAATTTAAAACTATTTTATAAATTTAAGAGAATTATTAACCAAATAAAAGCTATGCAGGCTAAACCGGTGGCGTAAAATACAAATCGATACAGGACATGGTTTGAACCTAAGTGAATATAAGAGTGAATAAGTCTAGATGCCAAAAAAGCCCAAGCGGCTAATAAAGCTTCGAAACTGTTTAAGTTGAAAAACACTAAAATGCTACAACTAACTAAAAATAAGATTGGAAGTTGGAACAAGTTATCAAAGTGACGCCCAACCCTAATAATATACTCGGGTGGAGCATATTGGGGTTCAAAAGCCTTAAAATATTTAAGCGAAGTTTGTTTGTCTTGAACAGATTTTTTACGCACTAAGAAGGTAAAAAAGCCCATAATAGAAATATAAAAGACGGTGGCTGCCATTATGTGAATAATTATCATATCAGCATTATAAGCTTCAAACAGTTTTCTTGGACAGCTAAAGTTGAACCTGGGTGATAATTTAGGCATAAAAACTGTTTTAGAATTGAAGCAACTTTAACATTTTTTGGCGCAGATGTAGCAATTACTTATGAAACCGAAACAATTTCTGAAAATGGTGCGGAAAAGACAGTTATGGGCATCACTTTCGATGATGAGTCACCGGCTTATACCAAATTACCTTGTAAAATAAATAATATTTAGACTTCAAATAATATTAACTAGGCGTTTGTAGTCAGCAACGTTTATTAAGGTTACTGACTCGCTATTAGGATCAAAGACAATCAAAATCTTTTCAGCTTTTATTTGTTTTAAAATCTTAGATCTTTTCTGTTCGGTCGAAAATTCTATCAATCCATAGTCAGTGCCTTCACGAAGCACAAAATCATCTGCTATAGAATGTAAGATTTCTTCGGATATCAGACTCTGCTCGATGACAATGGGTGGTTTCACACCATCACTTTCTAAGATTTCTAGATCAACGGTTCTGTCACTGTTCATATTAAAAAGGTACCTCAATTTGAAAAACTTAACAAAGATTTAGATTAGGTCGTGTCTGTCTTTTGCTGGGAAGACTGACCAGAAATTGGTATTTTTTCCCCTGAATAAAACTTCCAGGTTTTATGTATTATTAGGCGTGATCCGCTGCCAAATCGAAAATAAGACCAAGTCCACTGCATAAGTACAAACATTTTATTTCTAAACTGTATTAAAAATGCAATATGTACGAAGGCCCACATCACCCAGGCCACAAAACCCGAAATTTGTATTGGTCCCGAGCTTACAACTGCTCTGGCTCGACCAATGGTTGCCATTATACCCTTATCGTTATATTTGAATTTGCCCCTAGATTTTGCTTTTAGATCATTTAAGATAGCTCTTGCGACAAATCGACCTTGTTGCATTGCCACAGGGGCTAATGATGGCAAATACTTTGGTTTGCCATCTAAAGATTCGTCGAAAGCCGCCAAATCGCCAATTGCAAAAACATTCAAGTGAGCTCGCAAACTTAAATCTTGATTTACTAGCACCCTACCATCTTTGATTTTTTCAACCTGTAAGCTTTCAGATATTTTAGAGGGCTTTACACCGGCTGCCCAAATGATAGTTTTAGCATCAAGCCATTCGCCGCCAACGCTTAAGCCGTCATAACTAAGTTTGCTAGCCATTTTGTTTAACACAACCTGCACTCCTAGCTGTTCCAGGTCCTTTTTCGCTCTTAAAGATAGTTTTTCTGGAAAGGCTGATAAAACTCTGGGACCAGATTCTATCAAAAAAACCTTAGTGTTCTTTAAGTTTGCATTCTTATAGTCTTTATAAAGTGTGGAACGGGTCATTTCTGCAATGGCCCCGGCAAGTTCTACTCCGGTTGGTCCACCGCCAACTATGGCAAATGTTAAAAGCTTTTGCTGCTTAGTCGGATCAGTCTCGTTTTCAGCACGTTCAAGAGCTAGTAAAACTCGTCGTCTGATCTCTGTGGCTTGCTCTATTGTTTTTAAACCAGGAGCAATGCTTTCCCACTCGTTATTGCCAAAGTAAAAGTGCTTGCTGCCAGTTGCTAAAATAAGATAATCATAGCTTAAGCTTGCCTTATTCATAAGAATCTTTTTTGCCTGTAAATCTATTGTCTCTATTTCAGCCATCAAAGTCTTTACATTTTTTGACCTTGAAAACAGTCGACGAAGTGGAGTTGCGATGTCCGAAGGATTAAGGCCTGCCATTGCCACTTGGTAAAGTAGAGGTTGAAATAGATGATGATTTCTTCGGTCTATCAAAATTACATCAAGATTCTTTCTATTCGAAAGCTTTAAGGCGGCTGAGACACCACCAAAGCCGCCCCCAATAATAATTACTTTTTTGTTCATGAAATTCCTTAAAAATTAAAAAATTTTTCGTTCTTGATCTGGAAACTTTTTATGTTTTCGACTTCCATGTTTCAAGTATACTTTTTTTGCTTCGCTAATAACTGACTCTTTTTTTCTCCACATATAAATCGTTTGCTTTGCATTATCATAGGCAACCTTAGAGTCTACTATGGGATTTGGGTAGCTTTTACCAAGTTCGACGTTCATCATCTTTAAAATCATTGGTGGTGTATCAGAAATATTTGCTAAGTGTTTAACATCAAGGGACTGTAGCTCAGGGCAGTGTTGCCGGATAAAAGTCCCATTAGGATCTCGATCTATGGTCTGCTTCGCCGGCGAATAGATTCTGATGCTATTTATTCCTGTGACGCCGGACTGCATTTGTAACTGGCTAAAGTGTATTCCAGGTTCAAAATCGATAAAATGCTGAGCCAGGTGAGATGAAATTTTTTTCCAATCTAGCCAAAGCTGAAAGGTGGCAAAACTTACCAACATGGCTCTCATTCTAAAGTTTATCCATCCATTTTTAATAAGCGCTCTCATGCAGGCGTCGACAATTGGAAACCCGGTTTCACCTTTTTTCCAAGCTTCAAAAAAATTTTTATTGAAAGTCTCTTCTCGCATGCCGTCGAAAGCACGATTGATATTTTGGAATTCAATTTCTGGCTCTGACTCTAGTTTTTGAATAAAATGGCAATGCCACCACAACCTACTTTCAAAAGCTAGAAGTGATCTGTACCAGGCTTTGCTTTGCTGCTCCCCTTTTAAGGATAAGGTTTTTTTTTGTGCTAAAATAGAATGGTGTATTTCAGTTATTGAGATATTTCCCCAAGTGATATATGGACTTAACCGACTGCATGATTTAAAAGCTGTGTTTGGACTAGAAAGTTCTTTGTAGTAGCACTGCCCTCTGGTGCTAAAAAATGATCCTAAAACTTTTGTGGCCTGGCCAGATCCACCTAAAGATAATAAATTGTTTCTGTGAACTTTATCTATCGAAAGCAAATTAAATTCGTAGCTTTCAACATTTTCAATTTTTTGCTGAGGCGGGTTTGGAATCAAAGGCCGTTCAATAATTTTTGACCTAAACTTGTTCCATAGGTCTCTGTTTTTTAAGCCTCTAACTACTGCAAATTGCTTGTACTCGAACCAGTTTACGCTGTTTTCTTGCACCCAAGTCTTGACCTGAAGATCCCTTTGGTAGGTCCAGTTCAATCCTGTTTCTTCATGACTGTAAATATTCTTAAAATTATATTTTACGTTTAAGTCAGTTAAAACTTCATTCGCTGAACCTTGTTTGACTATCAAAGGTACACCGAGTTTTTGCAGGTCAATTTGCAATTTGATAAGAGCATCTTTTAAAAATTGTTTGTGAATGCAAGAGCCTTCTGGCATTTCAAGCCACCGATTTTCAATAATAAAAACAGCTAGACTTAAGCCACTATTCAAAGCTTCATAAAGAGGCCTATGATCTGTGGTCCGCAGATCTTTTTTGAACCAGACTAAATTTTTGAAATTTTGTTTTTTCATCTTTTTTCAATCTAGTTGATTTTGTTTGAAAGGTACAATTGATGTCAGAATTTACTTAGAATTGCTGACTTTTCTGCCATTCGTTATCATAAACTTAAGTGAATGCTATTATTCTAATAACTAGCTTGCTACAATCATCTAAAGGAAAGCACAAAAAAAATGGGACACGATCACTCACACGTTATGAACACGCGAGCACTTCTTTGGGCTATCTTAATCAACGTTTTTTTAACCATTGTCCAAGTGATAGCTGGTATTCTTTCTGGAAGTCTATCTTTATTAGCGGACGCCCTTCACAATTTTAGTGACGCCGGATCGCTGATCGTAGCGTTTATCGCGCAAAAGGTGTCTGGACTTCCACCGAACAAAGGCATGAATTTTGGTTATGGACGTGCACAGATTCTAGGGGCGCTGATAAATAGTATAACATTGGTTTTTGTGGGCTTGTACCTGATTTATGAAACCTGGGTGCGTTTTCAAAACCCTGCCAGTGTCAACGGGTGGATGGTTATCTGGGTAGCGAGCGCTGCTCTTGTTATCGATCTAGCAACGGCTTGGCTAACCCATTCAGGGTCTAAAGATAATATAAACATGCGAGCAGCGTTTATACATAACTTGTCTGACGCTATGGCATCTATTGTTGTTATTATTTCTGGTGTTGTAATCATAAATTATAAAATTTATTGGGTAGATTTAGTAGCTACATTGTTGATTTCTTTTTACATACTTTATCAATCAGTGGGTCTGATTAAAAGCTGCATTAGAATATTGATGCAAGCCGTGCCGGAAGATTTAGATCACTCTGAAATTGTGTTAGAGCTAAAAAAAATTACAAATGTAAATGATGTTCACCACATTCATATTTGGACTTTATTTGATAATTTAAGATCTTTTGAAGCCCATATAAAGCTTAGCACCAATGACTTTTCTGATTCAGAAGAGGCAAAGAAAAAAATTAGAAAAGTTCTTAAAAATCAATTTAAAATAAGTCACTCAACTTTGGAACTAGAGTTTAGATCAGAGGTCTGCCATCAAGATGATCCAAATTTGTAGTCTTGTATTTAAAGACGCATGAATGGTGGCGCATATCTAAAAAGCCAAATGAAATCGGCACTTGAGGCCACATACTTGACAGGATTTATATTGCGAAAGCAAATCTTGTAAGTTGCGACCTTTGCGCCGACAACCCTTTGCTAATTTGAGATAATAACTCTTGGTCGCAACATTTTACAAACGTTTTACCTGTACTTTCTCTGAATTGTTACATTAGCTAATTTTATTTTGTCTTTTGGATCAAAATTAGCAGTAAGAAATCCGATAATTACTTATGGAATATAAAATAAATTGCAAAAAACAAGACGGCTTCACAATAGTCAGTGTAGCGGTGGCTGCAAGCATTGCTTCTGTCATAGCCTTAGCTATTTCAACTTTGATAGTATCACAAGCAAGTTCGGTCTCTTATCTTGAAGATAGGCTGTCCAGAGTGGCCTTGGATAATGAATTACAGCTCAATTTTTCTTACCCTCAGACCTGTATCAATTCGCTAAGGGGAAAACCAATTGCTGCCACACAAAATATCACAAACTTAAAAGATAAGAATGCGAACGAGTTTATCAGCACTTCACCTGCAAGTGCTTTATCATCTTTTGATATGATAAGAATTAGTTCGATAAAGCTTGTAAACGATAACGCTACAAACGCACCTAACTCAACAGGTAATATGAATCTTTTGGTAAATATCGAAAGGCAAAGAAGCAGTGGTCCTAAAGAATTAAGCCCCAAAGAACTTAAGCTTACTGTAACCACAGATGCTAGCGGCAACATTGATACTTGTAGTTTACAGTCTGGAAGTTCGGGAAGCGAATTTGAAAAAGCTTGTGGAATGTCACCTACAGGAACTTTAAAGAACAACTGTAGCGGTCGAGCCGCTAGTGGAAGAGCGAGTAGCAGTGTTTGCCACGTTGTAGCATCAAGTGAAACCAATTTTTTACACGGAGACATATTTTCAAAACGCACGGCTTCAGGCAGAGAGAGCGGTGGGGACACTTGGGCTGAAACATCCTATTGGAAGTGCGTAAATGGTTCTTGGGTTTATGACGGCACTTCTGGGACAGCTTACGGTGGAAGAAATAACCGATTATTACAATAGCCTTCAACACTGCGGCCCACTGATCAAGCTTAAGTACATGATCAAACAAATATATCAAAAGCTAACTCGCCATTAAATATTGAAATTTGGTGGACCCAACAGGGATCGAACCTGCGACCTCTACACTGCCAGCGTAGCGCTCTCCCAACTGAGCTATGGGCCCCGAACTATTTAGGAGTTTGTAACCAGAGTTGGATTTAAATTCAATCTAGTTTTACATTTCAGAAAGGATTTCGAAATAATGACTCTGTGTGACCATCATTCGGAACCTGGCACCCTATACCTATCATAGTCATGTTAGGTATAGCTAGGTTCATGAAAATTTCAAACACGAATGCTTCTATTAAAACTGGAGCTCTACCATTTGATCCAGTAAATCTTTTGGTGGCTCTTGGTCCCATAAAGACAAGATGTAACCCCCACCACCTGATCCAGTAAGCTTGCACTGTATAGCGCCCCCACTATGAAGTCTGGCAATAGAATCTTCAACAAGCTTTGGTACTAGTCCCCATTGTGCAAAACAGTCTTGTCCTAAAGCCAGGCCCTGTTTAAGTAGCTCGAATTTTGATCTTTGATTTGAACTTGCAGAAAGTGCTTCTACACAAAGTTTGACCGACTCTTTCATCTGGCCGTCAAGTTTTGAAAATACATTTGGGTTAGTCACTTTTAAGGCTTTCACCAAATTCACGCACTCGGATGTGATTCCTTTTTTACCCGTGTAATATAAATAAATTTTTGGACTCCAGCTGGGCTTAAAAACTTTAGATTCTTTATCTCTTTGATATAAAATAGGTTGCTCGAAGAATGATATGGCGATGTCGACGCCACTACTTTCGCCGTGAAACTGGTCTTCTAAGCTTCGACAGAACTCGAACAATTTATTTTCTGCTATAAATTCCATTTTCTGAAGGAAGCACCCAACACCTACACAAAGTGCGGCAGAGGCGCCTAATCCACCGCCCAAAGGTAAATAGCTAGTCAGACTAAGTTGACCCTTTAAATCCGAGCGCTTCTTTTCTACTCTAGACAAAGCCTCTTCTAAAAGCCCCCAAAAAAGAAATTTTAACGGGCCACCGTGAGGTCCACTAAACTTACATTCAAAATAATCTGAAGAATCCTCAAATTTCATCTCTATAGCGTATTTCTTTAAAGGAAAAACTAAGGCAGGTGAACCTCTAAGTACTGCGTGTTCACCTGATAAAATACATTTTGCATATAAAAACTTTTGAAAAGACTGCATCTAGTTTCTCATAATTTGATATTTAGAATTCCACTTATCATAAAAATTATCCATCATCATTTTCTGATCTGGCCTGAATAAAAAATGAACATTTGGGCCAGCATCCATCGTAATAATTGGGCCGTCCCCAATCATCTTCCAGAAATCTCTAATCCAGTTTAGAATTTCTAAAGTCTGAGGCTGCATATACCCAAAGCTTGGAATTGAGGTTTCAAACATGGCGTGCATATCCCAGAATTCTGCCCAGCAGATCTCGTAGGTCTTTTGCCAATTTTTTATCTGTAAGGCCTCTACTAGCTGACCCATCCTAATTCTTGCTCGCTGGGCTCGCCCCTCAAACAACTGACTTGTAATCACTCTGTTGTGGGCTTCACTAGAACTTACTTTTTTAGGATCGCGACTTACTACGAAAACCATATGGTATAGTTTACTAAAAGGCAGCTTAAGCTCGCTGACTGTGTCTTCGCTCCAGAAACCCCATGGACTGTAAAAAGATCGACAAGATGATCCAGAACCCTCGCGGCTTAATAGCGCTTGCTGTTGAATTGACAACATTGGCTGGTCTTGCAATTCGCATATGGCTTTTGATGCAGCTGAAGTCAAAGCTGCAAAACTACTTGCTGAACTAGCTAAGCCGCAATCACTTGGGAAATTGTTTTTTGATTTAACAATAAAGTTATATTTACAGTTAAACTTACCTTTTATAAGGTTAAAAAAGTTTAAAAACTTTTTTTCCTGAGCTCCACTTAAATTTAAATCTGATCCTGGCAGAGCTTCAAAATGGTCTTTGGTATCTGTAGTTAACATAAGTTCTACATCTGAAGTTAAATGATTTAATGTGTAAGATAGAGTCGGGTTAACAGTTTGGTTGGTTAAGCCAGGGATTTTCCCCATGTATTTGATAAGAGCAATATTTGAAGGGGCAGAGCTTTTCCATGTCAGATTATTCATAGCTTCAAACCTTAATCAATTCCATTTACATTCGCAATAAATATTAAATCCTCTATTTTTTGAACATTCTTTACTAACTCTTTGAAACCAGTTCCATGGTAAAAAACAGCTAAAACATCGGCACCTAATGCGCCACATCCTCGAGCATAACTGACCCCTTTTATCTTTTGGATGCGGTCGATAACTTTAAGAGTTGCCACACATTTTAAGTTCAATTTCAACAATTGCAAATCGAAAGCCTGAAGGGCATTTAAAAAAGTCTGCTGATTTTTGGTATCATAAGCGTTTGTAACGATTAGGCTACTTGCTTTTAAATGCTCGAATTTTTCTTTTTTAAGGCCTTCAAGATGTTCATGTGTTTTTATCTTTTTCTTGGTTTTGAAAACAAGAATGTTTAATCCTGAAAATAGTTTGTCTGACTTTAAAATTTTAACTTCATTTTCTTCTGTACTAATCACAGAAAGTTGTCCACTCATTGGATATTTTTTAGTTCGATATTGTTCATATAGTGACAAGTTTTCAAATAGCGTGTTTTGACATTGAGCTAATAAATCATATCCGCTAGGGATATTTTGATGCTCCTTAAAGATATTTCGGTACTCATTCCACGTATGAAAGAAATCTATTGAATTATGCTGATTCTTTTTCAAATCCAAAGCGTATTTCGCCGTGATAAATTCAGCAGTTGATCTCCCAAAGCCTCCGGCTAAGTCGTGGGGATCATTAAATTCTATGTATGCTTTGCTATTTATATTCCGACCACACTTTTCTAAAATTTGACCTGCTGGTGACTTGGGATGAAAGATTGGATTTGTGTCTGAACAAAATTCTGTTGCTTTCTTAAAATTTGCTTCAAAATAAGGGTCATGTGTTAGCACACCAGCATGACCACCCACCAGGGCGCTGTATTCCCCCCATAAAAATGTCTTACTGGGAATTAGGATCTTCAACAGGTCCCCTTCGACGTAGTTCGCCCAACACCTCGATCGCATTAGACAGCGAAATCCGGCGTGTAGCCTTAAGAATTTCTTCTAGCCGGCTTTGTACAGCAACGGTTTCTGACTCTTTGGCCCCTGCGCTCAGTGCAAGATTTTTAATGTGAAGCTTCATATGGCCTTCGATTATACCCACTGTAGAAAGAGCGCGAAGAGCACCTAGGTTCTGCACTAAGCCCACTGCTGCACATACTCGGGATAACTCGTCTGCTGACTTAATGTTCATCATCCTCATCGACATTTTTGCAAAAGGATGAAGTGTTGTAACACCGCCGACTGTGCCTACAGAGATTGGGGCTACGATATTTCCGAAAAGCTTTTTACTTTTTAAATCATAATCCCAGTGGGTGATGGATTTGTACTGTCCGGAAGATGCCGCGAAAGCATGAAGGCCAGCTTGTACTGCTCTCCAATCGTTTCCTGTTGCAATTAAGATAGGGTCGATTCCGTTTAAAACACCTTTATTATTTGTAGCGGCTCTGTAAGGATCAATAGCCCCAAAAAGCGAAGCCTCTTTAATTTTTTCGCCAAGCTGTTCATCTATACCGAATAATTCTACTTCGGCTTTAACCAGCCTGGTATCAGTTAAATTGCTAAGAATACACATGGTTACTTTTTCACTTGAAATTTTTTCTAAAGGCTCAGATAAAAACTCGCATATCTGATTGATGATATTTGCGCCCATGGCATCACAAGTTTTAACCTCGACATGTACCACGCCCATTTTTAAACCATCAGGTCTATCTAAGACTCTGACTCGAAGATTTTTAACACCTCCGCCGCGTCTCACCAAACCAAATGCCGGAATCTCGTTGGCCATTTTAATTATATCATCAAACTTAGCTAAAATAGTGTCTTCAAATTTCTTAAAGTCTTTAAGCTTTGCAAACTGAATTTGACCGATACCAAGGTGGCCAAGCATGGAGGTCCTTATTCCACCCTTTGACTTAATCCATTTTGCAGTCTTGCTAGCGGCTGCGATGATCGAAGTCTCTTCGACGACCATAGGAATAGGAATTTCGCGCCCATCGATATTAAAATATGTTGCGACCCCGAAGGGCATTGGAAAGTAACCTAGCGAGTTCTCGATAAACTTTTCAGCCAAATCAGGTTGTATAAAGCTGCTAAGTCTTAGCTGCTTTACATCTTCCCTACTGATGAAACCTAGCTCTATTAGACGCTCGAACCTCTGCTTTCGGTCTAACTTGGAAAAGCCTTCAAACAAGCTTAGATCTTCCATTCCCATTTAGCATCCTTTCGACATGAGCCTACATCTTTGTAACCGCTACAGAATAAACCTATTTTAGTCTCAAACTCTAATAATTCCATATACTGAATAAGAATGTCATAACCCTCTAGTGCATGTCGCAAAATGGGCTGTGCCAAACCAACCATTTCTGCACCCATGGATAAGCAAGAGACAATATCTAATCCTGTTCTGACCCCGCCAGAAGCCCAGTAATTCCCATCACGCCCAGTTTGTTTCATTAATTTTGCAGCATAGGACAAAGACTTAGCGGTCGTAATTCCCCAATTCGCATAAGTCTTGCTGGCTTTTATATACATATCAAGATCAATGTTTTGTTCTAAACTAGTTTTGCCCGAAATCCTTTTTTTAGATGTCGCCATATTATTAGTTTCATTTCTTCCCCCTTCTATGCGGCCCCAGTGGGTTCCACCAAAGCCAGAAACATCGACGCCATACAAATCTGAAATTTCAAACACCCGCTTTAAAGTCAACATATCAAATCCGCATCCAGTCTCTTTCAACAACACTGGAACAGGGCTTAGTTTGCAAAACTCTTCTATGGCTTTTAGACCATTCTTAAACCGAGGGGTGCCTTCAACCTGTAGAACTTCTTGCAAGGGATTACAGTGGATAAAAATAGCGTTAGCTTTTAAGCTTTCGATCAACTTCAACATCTTGTCTGGACCAGAAGTTATAAGTTGCGTGACACCCAGGTTACCGGCCAAACTTAAGTCAGGAAACTCATTTATGATTCGCGTCCATTCTTTATCCTTTTCGGGATTAGAAAGCTGTTTTCGTTGGGAACCAACGGCAAACAGCCAGTTCTTTTCGGCACAAGCTTTAGCAAGCTTATAATTGATTTTTTCTCCTTCTGAATGCCCAGCTGTCATAGAGCTTACAAATATAGGAGCTGCTAGCTTAACATTATTCAGGACTGTTGTTTGCAAACTTACGTCAGCAAAATCTATTTCTGGCATGGCTTTGTGATATAGTTGTATTTCGTCAGAGGGTGCAATTCCAACTTGATTTGAACTAATTAAAGACTGCGATATGTGATCTTTTTTTCTGGTTTCAAATTTTGGGTCCTCAATGCTCATGTTCCACCTTTACCGTAATTTGACTAAAAAAAAACCTATCATGAAGGATAGGTTTTTTTTTACAAACTAGAATTCAATAAGTTTGTTAAATCAAATTGATTTAACTTTTTCAACTAAGGATGCAAAACCTTCGGCATCTCTGACAGCCATATCAGCTAAAATTTTTCGATCTAAATCAAGGCCTAGCGTCTTAAGTCCACCCATAAATTTACTATACGACAGATCACCCAAACGAGTGGCTGCGTTGATTCTTTGGATCCAAAGTTTTCTGAAGTCTCTTTTCTTAGCTTTACGATCTCTGTATGCATAAACTAAAGCTCTGTCATTCATCTCTTTGGCGACAGTAAACAAGCGACTCCCTGAAGAGTAATAACCACTTGCGCGCTCTAAAACCTTTTTTCTGCGTTGCTTAGCAACTGTTCCGCGTTTAACTCTCATTTTTCACCTACCCTAGTAACAACGTTCTGATAGTTTTTTCTTGAGTCTTATCAACATGAGCCATCATCGATAAATGTCTTTTTCGATTAGATGATTTATTAACAAGAATGTGTCTTAAACCGCGTTTTTTTCGTTTGATCTTGCCACCTGGTTTTAAGCGGAATCTTTTTTTAGCCCCACTGTGAGACTTTAACTTGTAACCCATTACTACTCCATTCCCATACAGGCGCCTTTGTGAATTCAAAGATCTTTTAAGCCTCTAAAAGGTGATTGATTTTTATAGGATAAAACAATAAGCATGACAAGATTAAAATTCTATGTTTTTTTATCAAAGTCGAAACATTCACAAGACTAACTTTTGCTCTAATCGTCCTTACAGCCCTTTTAAACCCGGCTGAGGCTAGATCCATTAATTTAGACAATGGACCTTCAAAAAAAGGTGCTAATAATTCACCTGAGAAACTAAAACCTATTGTTTCTGAGGCCAAAGAGTTTAGATTTACCCCTCATATTTCGGCCGAGGCCTTTACTCGCCCAAAAGGAAAATTTTCATTTCAAAGAAGTGTTGGAGCCAATTTAAACACCAGTGTTTTTCTTTCTGCTTTTAACTATGCTTTAACTGACCGCCTTGAAATTGGAACAGTAATAGGTAACTACTTTTCTGATTTGCACCGTTGGAACTTAAATTTAAGATATAATTTTTGGAGATCAAACACTTTTCTTTGGTCTGCAGGTTTTAGCATTTTCGAAAGTAATTTCGATGAAGAAGATCTTGACCCGAGTCTAAGGGGTTTAGGCCTAAAAGTCGGTATCAACACCTTTCAAATTTTATTTAATTACTTACCAAATAATTCAAATTTTAAATATGGTGTAAATTATAATACTGTATTAACCAATATTATTGGCTTACAAGGTGAGGATGACACATTAGAAATAGGTGCTCTTAGTGAACTGGGAGTTGATATAAGCTACGCTTTTCAACAGACATTTGATGTAACCCTAGGCTTCGGTTGGCTCAGAGAAGATGGTTTCTCTGCACTAGAAAAAATTAGATTTGGCTTTGGTCCAAGCTTAAGATGGTATCGTCCTAAAAAACTATTATCGAGCCCTACACTAGGCATACATTATACTCCAAGCTCAGGCGACACTGAGGCTTTGTTTTCAAGCTCAATCTATTAATATTTGTAAGATGCCGCAGTACTGGTTTAAAAATAGGCAAATGCGCTTTTGTTTAAAAAAGGGCTTGGGTGCTTATTAAAGGTAGATAGCAGCGTCGATTGTAAAGGCTTAAACTTTAGGTAGACCCAGTCGGTTCCATTCAAGCATACCACCGATCACATTACTAACATTAGAGAATCCTAAATCTTTAGCCATTTGTGTGGCCTGACCTGAGCGACCACCGCTTCGACATACAAATGAAATTTGTGTGCTTTTGTCTTCGTTTTGTAAATAACTATGAAGATCTTCGCCTAAGGTTTTAAGTACAGCATCTTCAATGTGTCCAAGTTCACCAGAGAACTCGTCATCTCTTCGTACATCAATTATTTTAAATTTTGTTTTGTTTTTCAGTAAATCCTCGCATTTGATTTCGTCAATCCCGAGAATAGAATTTTTTGTAAACATTTAAACTCCTAAGGTTTAATCTCGGACTTGTAGCCAGCTGCAGTGATTAGTGTTGTAACCATATCTGTATCTACGGGCTGACCCTCGTTGAAATAAATTAAATAGTTTTTGAAATCTGTAGGGATTACTTTATAGATCGCCTGGTTGTCCTGCAAAACCGACTTTATTTTGTAAGCACAGTTGGCGTCAATCGCATCACTAACAAACACCTTTACGTTTTTTAGTCGAGCTAAATCTTTTTCAGTCCGATCTACAAACCCAATTTTATCGTCTTTAGATAATTTTTCTTCAGCCACAGGTTTTGGTTTTTTTTTGAAGAAGCCAAGTGCAGCGTGTGACGGGCTTAGAAGTAGACCGTAACTAAATAGCATGGCGCCTAATACAAATACAAACAACCGGGTCATAAACACCTCGCTTTAAGATTCAATTGAAACAACTTATGCCTGAGCAGAGGCGTCTTCTTCAGCTTTTGCTTCTGCTTTCTGACTCTCTTTCAGTTTATCTTTTTGTTCTCTGTTTAAACGCTTCTTTATGTCTTTTATTTTAAGTGGGTCTGGCGCAATTATGGCGTATAGCTGACGGCCTTCTTTTTTAGGTGGGACTTCCAGAATGGCATGGGTGTCTAACATCTTTGCAAATTTATTGACCAACTCGTAACCCAATTCTTGGTGAGCCATCTCGCGGCCTGAAAATCTTAAATTAACTTTAACCTTGTCACCGTCTAAAAGAAATCTACGAGCGTGTTTACACTTAGTTTCTAGGTCGTGATCTTCAGTTCTAGGACGCAGCTGGATCTCTTTAACGTGGACTATCACTTGTTTTTTACGAGCTTCAGTCTGTTTCTTTTTATTTTCGTACTTAAACCTGCCGTAATCCATAATTTTACAAGTGGGTGGTTTAGCGGTTGGCGCGATTTCGATTAAATCCAACCCGCGGCCTTCTGCTATCTTTACAGCCTCAGGAACTGAAAAAACACCAAGCATTTCACCATCATCTGCTATCACACGAACTTCTGTTGCGCGAATGTCATGGTTCATTTTAAGACCCATATCTCTTTTTTGTGATCCTCTTCCTTTTTTAATCTGATCCTCCTTAAGGATTTAATTTAAATCTAAATCAATACTTAATTAGCTAAGCTTTCTACAAGCTTAGTTTCAAAAACCTTATTCTCGATGTCCTGATTTAACAATGCTAAAAATTTCATTAATGGCAACCCCGAACTCTGAACTCCGTTTAAATCCCTGATAGAAACCTCACCGTTTTGCATTTCTTTGTCGCCGATGATCAACATATATGGAACTTTATCCATCTGAGCCTGTCTTATCTTGAACCCAAGTTTTTCAGCACGCTGGTCGAACTCGGCTCTGATACTCATCTCTTTTAACGAGCTTAAAAGGTCCTGACAGTAAGGGATTTGCGAATCGGTTAAATTTAAAATCCGGACCTGAGTGGGACACATCCACAATGGCAGTCTACCTGCTGTGTGCTCTAGATAAACACCTATAAAGCGCTCCAAGGTGCCTAAAATCGCCCTGTGTAACATCACCGGACGCTCTTCACTATTTGCAGATCCAGTGAATGAAAGGTCGAATGCCTTAGGCAAATTAAAATCACACTGTAAGGTCCCGAGCTGCCATGGTCGGTTCAGAGCGTCTACGAACATAATATCCAGCTTAGGGCCATAAAATGCACCGTCACCTTCGTTAATCTGGTAAGGCAAATCTAACTGCTCTAGGGCTGTCTTTAATGCGCCTTCCGCCTGGTCCCAGACAGAGTCATCGCCCATTCTTTTTTCAGGCCGCGTTGATAAGAATATTTTGTAGTTGGGCATTCCAAGTTCCTGGTAGACTTCATCCAGAAAAACCATAAAGTTCTTAATTTCACTTTGAAGTTGTTCAGTCATACAAAATATGTGAGCGTCGTCCTGACAAAAGGTTCTTACTCTGGTTAATCCGTGAACAACACCACTACGTTCATATCGATGAAGACGGCCAAAATCAGCAATTCTCCATGGTAGATCACGATAAGATTTTTTATCATTAGAATAAAGTAAGCAATGTCCGGGACAGTTCATAGGTTTTAATGAGAATTCTTTTTCATCAATTTCAGTGAAGTACATATTTTCTTTGTAATTTTGGTAATGTCCACTTTGGTGAAAAAGCTCTGAATCAAAAATTTGTGGAGAAATAACCTCTTGGTATTCGAATTTGATGTACTTCTCTCTCATGTAATTCTGTAATGAGTTATAAATAATCGTGCCTTTAGGTGTAAAAAATGGTGAGGCTGGTGCAAGTGGGCTGAACATAAATAGGCCCAATTCTTTACCAAGTTTTCTATGGTCCCGTTTCTTTGCTTCTTCCAACTGATTTAAGTAAGCCTTAAGCTCTTTTGGATTTTCAAAAGCGGTGGCATAAATCCGCTGAAGCTGCTGTTTAGTCTCGTCACCCCGCCAGTACGACCCTGCAACTGACAACAATTTTACAGATTTGATTTGACCGGTGCGCTGGATATGGGGGCCGCGGCAAAGGTCAAACCACGTGCCCTGAGTGTAAATGCTTATCGGCTCTTCTTCTGACAAAGCAGAAATAAGTTCAAGTTTGTAAGTTTCACCCAAAGCCTCGAAGCGTTTTAAAGCTTCATTTCTTGGTAAAACTTCTTTTATTATTTCGATATTATTTGAAATCAACTGAGCCATTTTTTTTTCAATACGTTCTAAATCTTCAGGAGTAAATTTGTGCTCGGATTCGAAATCATAATAAAATCCGTTATCAATCACAGGACCAATGGTAACTTTAGTCTTCGGCCAAAGTTGTTGGACGGCTTCCGCCATAATATGGGCGGCTGAATGACGAACCACTTCGCGACCAAGTTCAGAATTGTCCGTTACAATCTGTAGCTCAGCTCCATCTTTTAAGGTGCTCCTTAAGTCAATGATCTGATGACTGTTGTTAACGATCCCGCCAACTGTGGCTTTAGCCAATCTGTCGCCGATACTTAGAGCCACTTCAAGGACTGTAGGTTCATGATCAAATATCTTTTTAGTTTTGTCAGGTAGGGTTATAGATACGGACATTCAGGCTTTAAGAAACAAAGGTAAGTGTCGTCACTACAGATTTAAAAGCTTTGATTTCGAAGTCACTGCGGCAATTAATCAAAAGCACGACATTAGGATATAGGTTGTTGTCTGAAATCTCTGTTAGCATTATTTTATTTTATCACAATCTATCAATTTTATGTCAACAAAAGGTGCCAGGTTCCTAAAGCTGGCCGCGCTGCGGCCAGCTTTAGGAACCTGGCACCTTTCGGTTTCATTAATAGACGACCTCGTGGTCAGCCGACTCTTGCAAAAAGACATCGTTCATTGGAACTAAAGAGTTTTGACTTAAAAAGCGAGTTGTAACTATACCAAAGGTTCCGGCAAAACCAAAAAAGATCAAAATCTCCCAAAACGAGAAGACTACACTGTGGTCATTAAAATTAGGGTAAATTAACCAATGCAGATCAAAATATTGGGTGACCAGAACAAGAACACAAATCACCGATAAAAAGTTGTAGTCCCTTTTAGTCCAACGTGGCAGTAAAGCTAAAAACGGCACGATAAATTTGAAAACTAGAAGCAAAACAGATGCTATAGCCCACTCACCTTCCATCCTATGTTTAAAAAAGATTGTCTCTTCGGGGATGTTAGCATACCAAATAAGCATAAATTGGGAAAACGCAATATAGGCCCAGAATACTGTAAACCCCAATAAAAACTTTGCCATATCGTGTATGTGGTTCTCGTTAACTAAGCCATTATAATAACCACCTCGAACTAAAAAGATCGCAACCAAAATAGCTAGTGCGAAAAAGGCCTGAGATGTACCGCCAAACAAATATACACCAAAAATAGTACTGAACCAATGTGGTTCCAAGCTCATAATCAAATCGACACTGTAAAAAGAGTAACTTAAAGCGAAGAAAATTATGTATGCAATACACTTGGGAACTATGGTGTTTGCAATATTCTTGTCTCCGTTTTTATCTTGCAAAAGAGAAGATCCAACAATTAATTTTTGAAATAAAATCCAAGCTCCAAAAAACACTAGTAATCGAATTACAAAAAAAGTTGGATTCAAATAACTCTGCTTATGCAACAGCAATGGATCATGCAGAACGTATTCTGGCCGATACCACTTATAAAGGCTCGTACCTCCGAAAATAGCTAAAACCAAAGTAAGGAGGCCTCCCAAAGGTAAGTAAGCAGTGAAGCTTTCAAAAATTCGTCGCACTAAAACCGACCAACCTGCTTTTGTTAAAAACTGTATCGCTACATAAAACAGAGCAATAACTGCTAAAGATACAAAATAAAATAATCCAGACAAGTATGCCTGCCAAGCACGAGTGGCATCTGTCATTAAACATATAATGAAAGCCAGCGCGCCAACAAAAATCATTGCAGAAAAAATAGCTTTCAATTGAAGAGAAGCTTCAAATGGTTTTGGTGATTTTAACTCCACATGTTTGTGCATTTATTTTTCTCCGGATTTTGATGGATTTGAATTCATTTTTTGCAGTTGGCGGATGTAGTCAACCACAGCCCACCTTTGTTTTTCGTCCGTAATTTGAGTGCCATAGTTACCCATTAGGCCCCACCCATAGGTGATGACATAATATAAACGTCCATCTGAATACCCTGCATAAGTTGAATCCAATAAGCTGGGTGGTTTTTTTAGAAGCAGACCGCCTCTTTTAGTTACCAATGGTCCATTTCCATCGCCCTTAGCTCCGTGACAAATAGCGCAGTTAATATCATATTTTTGCTGACCTAGGTCTTCGTACTTAAAAGCAACTTCAGCTGCCAAACTTGAAGCCTTAAGGGGGTTCTGCATTTTCTCAGCATCCTCAAGTTTCAAATCTTCAGGAACATAGCGGTTTCTTGGAATAGCGTTGACTGGTGGCACTCTGACAGTAGCTTTACCGTCTGAGTCAGCTTCTTGAGGTTTAATTTGAGGCCCCACCATCATATCTTGAATCAATTCCACATTTGGATTTTCAGTTCTGTAACTTGCTCCTCGACCGCAACCAACAAATAAAATGGACACAACCAATGACGTTAATTTAAAAAAGATTAGTTTTAATATACCTGAGTCTTTGCCATTAACTTGAAACATTCTTAATACTCCGAAACCTTATGAACCGCATCTGCGCCCGATTGTTTAAACATAGATTCTATTTCGCCCGAATTAAACTTGAGATCGTTCTCGTAAATAATAAGCCCAAATTTATGACTAGTTAGATCTGGGTCAACAACGGGTGGGTCAATTCTAGGCAAGCCGCAGGCTGCAAATAGGGCCCCAACGCTTGCAAGAGCAGCGAACAAAATTGTTAATTCGAAAATTACCGGCACAAAAGCTGGTAACGACCACATAGGCTTACCGCCGACATTAATAGGCCAGTTGACAGCAGAGGTCCACCAGGTAAACCACAGACCAAACAGACAGCCCGTCAACCCTGCAAAGAAGGTCACCCAAGGTATCCATGATCGCTCTATCCCACATGCATCCTCCAATCCGTGAACAGGGTAAGGTGTAACGGCATCAAATTTTTGATAACCAGAATTTTTAACTTTCTCGGCCACTGATAAAATAGAATCTTCAGTGAGCCAAATGCCCATCACTCCACCTGTCTTAGCCATGATGACCTCCATTGTGATCACTCTTACGGCCAAAACCAAGAACTGGCTTAATCTCTGCTATTGCTATCGCAGGAATAGCCCTAATGTAAAGCAAGAAAAGAGTGAAGAACATACCAAAGCTTCCAATTAGAACCCCGAAATCATAGAACGTCATATTAAATAAACCCCAGTTCGCGGGCAAAAAGTCTCTGTGTAAGGAGGTTACTGTAATAACATAGCGCTCAAACCACATTCCAATATTTACAAATATAGACACGATAAACATTGTCGGAATACTTCTGCGCGCCCATTTCATCCAAAATATCTGAGGTATCAGCACGTTGCAAGAAACCATGGTCCAGTAGGCCCACCAGTAAGGACCAAAAGCTCTGTTCACGAAAGCGTACACCTCGTATTTAGAACCGGAGTACCACGCGATGAAAAACTCGGATGCGTAGGCATAACCCACTATCATTCCCGTAGTCATGATAACTTTATTTATAAGTTCCATGTGGTCCATTGTGATATATTTTTTGAACTCTGGAACTGCTATGCGTATCAATACCATTAATGTCACAACCATGGCGAACCCAGAAAAGATGGCTCCGGCAACAAAGTACGGGGGAAAGATTGTAGTGTGCCATCCGGGAAGCTGTGACACCGCAAAATCAAAAGATACAATACTGTGAACGGATAGTACTAGCGGAGTTGAAAGACCAGCTAATAGCAAATACACAATTTCGTAGTGACCCCAGTCACGAGCGCGTCCCCTCCAGCCTAAAGAAAATGCACCATAAATTACACGGCGAAGACCTTTTGACCTATCCCTTAAAGTAGCTAAATCAGGCACCATTCCAACATACCAGAAGGTGATCGAAACTATAGCGTAAGTTGAGATTGCAAAAACGTCCCAAACTAGTGGAGATCTAAAGTTAACCCACAACGGGCCTCTTTGATTTGGATACGGAAAAAGCCAGAAGGCCAACCATGGTCGCCCAGTATGTATGATTGGAAAAATACCTGCTGTGGCTACCGCAAAAACAGTCATTGCTTCAGCTGATCTAGCAATAGACGTTCTCCATTTTTGCCTAAATAAATATAAAACTGCAGAAATTAAAGTTCCTGCGTGGCCGATACCTACCCAAAAAACGAAAGTTACGATGTCGGTTCCCCAACCAACGGGATGGTTAACACCCATGAGCCCCATGCCTGTGCCAACAATTATACCAACAACTATAATATAAAATAAAAATACTGAAGAAGATCCTAAAATCATTGTTAACCAGCCTAAACCAGGCGGCGTTTCAACTAAGGATGCTATGTCGTCCGTAACATCCTTTAAAGATTTGTGACCCTCAATAAGTGGCTTTCTGTAATTTTCCATTAGTGATGCCCACCCTCTTTTCTATGATTTTGACCTGTCGAGCCTTTCAGCTGGCTTACATTTCTGACTTTTGACAGGTATTTGACCGCCGGCATAACTGCATACTCTTCCAAAAGACCATAGGATCGTAAGCTTCTTTGCATTTTACTAACTTCACTCCCCGAATCGTTAAGGTCACCGAACACGATAGCTTCCGCAGGACAAGTCTGCTGACATGCAGTTTTTATCTCTTGATCTTCCAGTTTCCGGTCTGCAAGCTTTGCTTCTGTTTTTTTAGCCTTCACTCGTTGAACGCAGAAAGTACATTTTTCCATGACCCCTCGGGATCTCACTGTGACCTCAGGATTCAGTACCATTTTAAGTGGGCTACTAACTTTTGAATAATTAAACCAATTGAAACGTCTAACTTTGTATGGACAATTGTTAGCGCAGTACCTTGTACCCACGCAACGGTTATAGACCATATCATTTGTGCCTTCATCGCTGTGGACTGTGGCTAAAACAGGACAAACAGTTTCGCAAGGAGCATTATCACAATGCATACACATTACAGGTTGATAAACCACATCTGGTTGCTCAGGTGTGCCCGTATAATACCTATCAATTCTTATCCAATGCATTTCGCGTCCGTTTAAAACGTGACGTTTACCTACGACTGGAATGTTATTTTCTGCTTGGCAGGCTATCATGCATGCTCCACAGCCATTACACTTGCTAAGATCAACTGCCATTCCCCATTTGTGGCCCTTATATTTGTGCTCAGACCATAAAGAAAATATTTTATGTTTATGCTGGCCAGCCTGAGGATTTTCTTTAATATCTTTCATCGTGGCTTCCACAACAATTTGACGCCCTTCCATAGAGTGATGTCCTTGGACATTGGCCAAAGCAATATTCTTACCCG
This sequence comes from uncultured Pseudobdellovibrionaceae bacterium, assembly GCA_963803705.1. GTDB lineage: Bacteria > Bdellovibrionota > Bdellovibrionia > Bdellovibrionales > UBA1609 > JAMLIO01. The sequence continues at coordinate 206,731 of CAWDNU010000004.1, forward strand.
TCGACTTGAAATTAGCGTTAATCCCAGAATAAATAGCCTGGTTAAAATTTATCGATGCAAATTGATACCCATTTACTCCGACGCCATCAGCGACTTTACCAGCGCCCTTCCGGCCGTAACCCAATGCTAATGATATGACTTTATCGTGAAGCCCCGGTTGAATATGAACAGGAACATCAAGAGTAATGCCGTTAGCACTTAAAGACACCACGTCGCCTTCAGATAGTTTTTTCTTCGCTGCTGTTGAAGGACTTAAACATAGATAATTATCCCAACATATTTTAGTTATTGGATCAGGAAACTCTTGAAGCCAAGATACGTTTGCCAGGGTACCGTCTTTCAACCCAATTGTAGTGTAAAGTACAAGCTCGTAATCGGCAGCTTCATCTAAATTTATATTAAGAGCTTTCCCGCTGTAAGAACGACCCGATTTCGAAGCATTTGAAATTGTGCCATCAACACCTTTTTGCAAAAACCCAGTCCAGTTGGATGCACCACCAACTTTGGAAAGCGAAGAGTTTTTTACAGATTCATACCAAGTGGTTTTCGAATCCATCACTTCTAACAAAACGTCTTCAAAAGATTTCGTATCATAAAGTGGTTGTATAGTAGGCTGTGATAAACTCAAAATGCCTGAGACAAATTCGATATCCATCCATTTTTCTAATGGGTGATGATCTGGAATTATAAAATCGGCAGCGATACCCGTTTCATCAACCCGATCACCAGTGTAGAAAACGGCCTCGACTTTCGCCAGTGCTTTTCTAAAACCAAATGATTCAGGCAGTGTATAAAGTGGGTTGGAATTGTGAATGATTAAGGTTTTAACTTTACCCTCATTCATCGCAGCCAATAATGAATTTAAATCCTCGATTGAGCCTCTAACAGAGGTGATTGCATTGGAATATTGAACCGTTTTTCCATCATTACCTAAAACACCGTTTATAAAATTAACAACTTGGTAAACCGCTGTTTGGTTCTGAGTCATTGAAGTTTCTGCACCAGTAATGACTAACGAGCGGCCTTTAGCTTTCACAAGTTTAGCACCAATTTTTTTAAGTTTTTCTTCACTCACCGGTAAAGCTTTTAAAGTAGCACTAAACGACCCGTAAACATCGCGCCATGCCGAAGGAAAGCTAGTACTCGTTTGATCACAGACAATTTGAGCTAATTTCATAACTAAGGCCAATTGATCGCTTGGCTTGATGGCGTAACGCTCATCCGCATTAGTGCCAGTCAGGGACATCATGGATTCAAACTGAACGAAATAATTCATTTTGCCATTTGGATCTCTACGTTTAGCAAAAGCTCGTTGATTAGCAACTGTAGCTACGGCTGTTCCTAAAAAATCAGAGTCAACACCCACTATAATGTCGGCATCCTCAATATTGTAATTAGGCATGACAGAGGTTCCAAAGACCTGTTCTTGGCTAGCCATTAAAGATGATTTGTCCAAAGCATCGTACTCGAAATACCGGCCTTTTGCTTGAGATACAAAATTATTTATTACTGATCTAGAAGTCGGAGAAGGGTTGGATGACGACAAAACATAAACTCCACCCTTAGAGGATGCAGTTTTTAAAGTTCCAATTGCTTTAGCCCAGGTGGTTGCGACTGTATCTTTGTTAGATCTTGTTGCATTGACCAAATTTCTAATGGGCGCTGTTAGCCTGTCGGGATCGTAAAGACTTAAAATCTGCGCTTGTCCCCTAGCTGATAAAGCCTCCCCTGAACCAGGATAAAACTCGTTACCTTCAATTTTTATTGGGCGACCTTCACGTGTTCTAATTACCGTTCCCGCGATATCGTAACCGTCCACAAAGGTAGAAGCATAAAAATTAGGTAGACCAGGAATAATTTCTTTCGGTCTTTTAGCATAAGGAACAATTTTTTCAACAGGTCTTCGAATACATCCGAAGGTTGAAAGCGCAAGGCTTGCTCCCATTAACTGCAGAAACTCACGTCTAGCCCAACCACCTGCAGGTGTTTTATTGTCTTCGGCTAATGGGGAATTCATAAACTCTTTTTGAGCTAATTCTTTAAAACCTTCGTCATTTCTCCACTGCTCTAAGCTTAACCAATATTTAGGCTGTGATGAATTTTCGTTTAAATCTTTTTGCATTTCTAACCCTCAAATTTTTGGATTGGTTGTGATTTAAAATTTAATTTCTGATTAATAGTAGTGACACCTAATAATGACACGTCGAACAGTTAATAATCGATGGAGTGTAGCCTATTTCTCTCTGGTCGCCGGCCTCTGCCTCTAGGTCAATAACAAGAGAAGAGTGGGCTGCTGATTCCATCTGCTCCCTATGACAGTTAACACACCAGCCCATTGATAGATCAGAGTGCTGATACACTTTTTCCATCTGCTCTATCGGCCCATGACAAGTTTGGCATTCTTTACCAGCTTTGATATGTGGAGCGTGATTAAATTTAACGTGATCTGGTAACATATGAACTTTTACCCAAGCAATAGAATCTCCAGAGTTGTAGGCCTCTTTAAGTTCGTCTAGATACTTACTTTTCTTATTCAGATTGATATGACAATTCATACAAACGTTTAAACTAGGAATGGCTGAATGACGAGAAACTTCTGCGGACGCATGACAGTACTTACAGTCCATACCAAGTTCGCCTGCGTGAAACTTATGTGAAAAAGGAAGAGGTTGTGTTGGTTGGTAACCATTATTATAACCAATGCTAAGTTTATTATTCACAAGTAAATGAAAGAAAGTATAAATACCTATGAGTAGTGCTAGAACTACAACAGCGCCGATGAGCTTTTTGATCATATGCAGAAATCCTACAGTTGTTAAAATATAAGTTAATTTCTTAAACTTGTTTCTTGAATTTGCCTCTTGAGCTTTAAGATATAAAGGAATTCACAAGATTATCAAATAGTTTTCAAAAAATAGGTGCATAAATTTAGCGCAATTAGCTGCATCTTTTAGGACACATTTCGTTCAAGTAGCCGAAAAATGTCACTGAAGATACGACTAGATTCATCTTGCAGCCGCATTCTTGGCTTTATAATTGCCTATTAATAAACGATGAGACAAAAACGCTTTACTGTTGTGACACTTCTATTTCTTAGTACTTACTTAGGCTATCAATTGATAGACCTTATTAATTATGTAAGCTCTGATAAAGCCGTAAGCTTTGATACCCGTGTAGAAAAGCCTGAAATTCTTTTTTTGGATTCGCAAAAGAATAGAGGTGCCGTTTTAAAGAAGTATATCCAATCACCCAAAAATAGAAAAAAGTTTAAAGATGCTAAGCACTTAAAGACAGAAAAAGAAGTTACAAAACCGGTAAAGAAAAATAAATTTTTAAATGTCATCCGTGTCGCAGAGGATGAATTTCGTTACTCCAAAAAGGACTATGAAGGCGAGATAAAAAAATACAAAAGATCAAAAAGGATTACTGTTGACTCTGGTTGGGAAAAAAAAGTGCTTGAGTCAGAAAGCTTAATCGAAAAATCTTTAAAAGACGCGGCATTGGTGAAGGGGCATGTATTGAACTTGCCTGATTCTAAATTTCGAAGCCAGCAAAATGATATGGAACGATTCGCACTAAAAATTGAACTTCCTAGTGAAAATGTAGGCACAAAAGTTAAGCTTCAATACAGAGAGCCACCTAACTTTGGCAAGGCCAAATTACCCGAACCGATTTCGTTAGAAACGCAGGCTGATGATTCGACATTTTCAATTCAAAAAACCACTGCCACAGAATCACCTTGGGATAACTTTTCAGGTCCTAAAAATCCGTAATTTAATTGTTAAATTTTTTACCGGCACCTAATTTGCTATATCTACTGCAGGAGAACCCATGAAAGCAGTTTTCTTTACAATCTTATTATTAAATACGCATTTAGCTTTGGCTAAGCCTTCTTCAATCAAAGACTTGGTAACAAAAATTGGCTCAGCAGCCAGAATTTCACCAAATTTAAATCAGGTTAGAATTTACCCAGGATTTGTTGAAGAGAACCCATCAGAAGACTGTTCTTTAGTGATTATTAACAAATCTGAGCCTTCTGAAGGTTACCGCAGTTTTGGTGTAGTGTTGTTTCCTACCAATTCACCTAAGATTGAACTTGATGACGGAATTTCTTATTCTTATAGCGGGTCAATGCAATACCGGGCAATTTATACAGATATGACTCTTAGTTTAAAAGACGACTCTTCTTTAGTAGAAAGCGAATTTAGTGTTTTGAAAAACGTAGAGATTACTGATAAGCAAACTAGATTTAGCATTCAAGAGTTTGATTACGATCAATCCGAAAAAAGATACACAGTCGCAGATACAGAAATTACATTAGAAATTGAAAATGAAACGTTTAGAAAAGTAAAAGGTATCGACCTTATGACTGGCGAAGGATACACGTGTATATTCACAGAAGCATTGATGATGTAAAAGTAATTTCAATTTAGATCACATTTAAGGTCATCACTAATTTAACTGGGCTGATGGCTTATTCCAATGGTATGATAGGTTCATTTTGAAGACAAAAATATCATAGACGAAGTTTAATGTTTCGTTAATAATGTCATATAATAAAAAGCTGCTTAGCCAAGATGTAAGCATAAATAAATAAATAAATAAATAAATAAATAAATAAATAAATAAATAAATAAATATAAAAGCTAAACCATATGAAGATAGAATCAAGCGAATACGCCCCATTAGAACGTTATAGAATCGAGGGTGATACTGTTATTATAGAAATGGGACTTGAAGAACCTTTTGATGTATATGATGACAAAGATCCATCGCCCCTTAGAATTCGAGACCTTAAGAAAGAAGTCGAAACTTACATTATCGACTCAATCAGGGAAATCCCCCATGCAAAGAAAATTAGAGTTGTCTTTTATTTCGATAAGTTTTCTGATTCAGAAGAGGAAATTGAACATTTAGGTCGGTCTTATTTTGATTTTTTTGCCTTCGAGACCAAAGTTAAAACGCATCAAATAAAATTAAAAGTAAAAAGGGGGTTAAAATCCTTGTTAGTTGGCTTAAGCTTTTTATTTTTTTGTATTTTTATGGCAAAGATTTTAAAAGATCAGACGGAATCTTTGTTTTCTAGTTTTTTTGTAGAAGGCCTTACCGTCTTGGGGTGGGTTTCTTTGTGGACGCCAATCCAGGTTTTCTTGTACGAAATTTGGCCTCTGTTAGAAACCATAAAAACCTTCAAGAGGGCATTGGTAGCCGATGTCGACTTTAAAAGCGTTAAACAACTTCCCGAACCTAGACAGTATATTTAATGCTTTAGATTTTACAGTGGCTTAATCTAAAACTACCGCCCTTTGCTGGCGGTTTTACCTGTCCAGTTCACACAATACCTGTTCACTCAATGATCGATCATGGTAAGTTCGCTGTAAAGCTTCACTTTTGGCCATTCTTCTCGCTGGCAGTTTTCCTGGTCTTTAGAAGCCAAGCCATACCGATAAATAAAAAATGAAGCAAAACAAAAGCGAAAACGTATTCGACGCCACCTGCTCCAAACCCGTAAGAGTGTAGCCCGGCACCTAAAACATAATTGACACCATACCAGGCCATTATGACCAGAGAAAAAGAGGCAACAGCTGTAGCTGACATTCCGAACTGTTTTACCCATCCTACTAGTCTTGCATGCAAGACGGCTATGTAACCAAGCAGAGCAATCAAAGCCCAAGTTTCTTTAGGGTCCCAACCCCAGAAACGTCCCCATGAATAGTCTGCCCAAATTCCGCCTAAGACGATGCCGATACCCAAAAGTAAAATTCCAATCTGAATGGCTCTGTAAATTGAGTCATTGATAGACTTTATTTGCTTGGCCCATTTTTTAGGTCCCAAACAAAAATAAACCAAATTAATATCACCCAGCACGAATGCTAAAAAAAAGGCTGCATAGCTGATTACTATAGTCGTCACATGAGTTGAGAGCCAAAAATTACTTCTTAAAACTGGTTCTAAAGGTTGAATCGTTGGATCTAAAACTGCGGGTGCCATGTCCGCCAAAATTAAACACAAAAAGGCGCCAAGGTTTGCACCCAATAAAGTGTACTTATTTCGTTTGAAATATTCTATTGCCATCCCGAATATAACCGCTCCCATAGGAACCCAGACAACTGTTTCGTACATGTTTGTCACTGGGGCCCGACCGGAAATATAGGTTCTTAAAGCAAACCCTAAAATATGTAAGCCCAGACCCAAGAAAGTAAAAGTCCAACTTACGGTGATAAAATAACTTTTCGAAAAAACCCAAAACAAAATCATTGTCAAAAAAGCTAGAAAATAAAAAATTGCAGACCAAAGAAATGGCTTATACTTAAGATAGACGAGCTCTGTATTAATAACTTTTAGGTTAGGATAAGCAGAAAGGTTTTGTTTTTTTGCCACAGCAATAAATTCAGAGACCTTGGATTCCAAAGCCCTAGTGTCGTCAGAAACATCTTTGGACCCAGGTTGCATTTTTTTAGAAATAACTTGAATTAAAGATGTCAACACTCCTGTAAAAGCCTCTTTGGATGCTCCTTCAATTTGATTTACCGAAAGCCATTGTTCGCCTTTTTCAGCCGGCACAAACTTTAAGCCATCCCCTGATTGCAGAAGCCTTATGTAGCCAAGTTGCGATTCTAGCTTCTGAACCGCTTGGTCAAAAGGATTTAATTTTTCTTTTCTTTCTGACTTTGTTGCCATAGCTTGCATTAAGCTTGGCAGAGATTCAGCCTTCAAGATTTCTCGTACTGAAAAATATTTTTCATCCTTTGGAAATCCCAACGCTTTTTTCAAAGCCAAAAAGTCAACCCTGACTATTTTTGTTGTCTCCCACTGCTCTGGGGCTAACATAAAGGTCATAACCACTTCCGAGGTCTCTCTTTTTACCTTAGGGGGCTTAGTTTGGCCTGGCTTATACTCTTCTTTTAATTTCAAAGTTTTTCGACCATGCACAAGTTGCAAGGTCTCTTGAGCAAAACTTAAAAAAGGTTTTACACGACCTCGATCTTGAATTGGAATTCGGTCTAGGGGCGACGCCTTGGCGTATTGAATAAAAGGCATTAAGAAGAAAAAAACCAAAATGTAAATTGAGCTTATTTTTAAAGCTTTTAAATTACTCATAAGTATCTTTATTGGCATTAGTCCATATCCTTGTTTGCAAAACGTTTTTTATATTTTTCAGCGTATATATCTTTAAAATAAAACAGCAAAAAGATTCCAATAAAAATTAGCAAGGACCCTAAATACTTTAAAAATCTGCCAGGGTCTTTGTTCACGGAAAAAACAGAATGAGTTGGTTTACCTTTTTCATCTTCTTGAAAGCTAGATTGATAAAAAGTAAGACCTGCTTTTTTCATAGGTTCATTCATGGATATAACTATAGGCTTATCTTCGCCCTCTACTTTTACTGTGCTTTCATAGGATGCTGCCCTTCGAGTTCCCTGATATCTACCCACCTTGAAGTCTACCACCTTCATATTAAATCCAATATCATAACGAATAGATCCGTAAGAAATTATGTGGACTCTGTCAGATTCAAAAATTTTTAGCGGTCTGTTTTGACCAAGGGCATACTCTTTACCTTTAAACATAACTTTAAGCGACGGAGTGGTTTGAACAGATGGGTAATCCTCGGCCAAGTAAGTCACCTGCTCTTCAGCATCAGGATAGAATTTAAGCACTCTTACCTTAAAATCCATCCATCCAGTCTGGATAACGTCGCCCCTGCTCCACTCACCCTTTATGCTAGCTTTATCACGACCGCTGCCATAAATTTCGTAGATTAGCTTATTGTTTTCATCGACTCTAAAAATCAGTTCGTTCTTGTCGACCCTTTTATAATCCGAATCAGCCAAAGTAACCGAAGCAGGTCCAAGCTGAAAGTTGTCAAATCCTTTAGATTTTTCCTTAAATAACCAAGCAGACTGATTTGCTCGACTACCTTCAATTAAAAATTGGACTGCGGGGCTAGATGTATTTTCGGCGGCCCTAGCTATTTTCTTTTGCGGTAAACTGAAGTGGGTGTAATCAAAAATTTTAAAATCTTGACCCATCACTTTGAAAATCAGCGGGTTTTTTTTGAAATTTCTATTAAAAAAATCAACCTGCTCTTGGTGAACCATACGATAGTCTTTTCCGTCCATCGAAGTATAAACAGCAATTTCATCGGTTTGTAATTTGATGAACCGATTTTTCCCGCCAATTTCAAAAACCATGGAACCATCAACTCCATAAATAAAGCTGACTACTGAACCTGCAAGTAAAAGTAGGATACCAATGTGAGCAAGAATAAAAGAAATGTGATGTTTTTTCCAGGGCCATCTATCAATCATCACAGCTGTTATGTTTACAGCCAGTAAGCCAAGAATCATCCACATCCAAAAGGAATGATAAACTAGCTTTTGAGCGTAGATCCGATCATATTTGGACTCGTAAACGGTCCCAACTGCGGAGACTACACCTAAAGATACAATCACTATAACTGCCAACCGAAGTGAAGCCATAAAATCAAAAATTTTTTCAATCCACTTCAACATATTTTCACTCTACCATTTTAGTCGGTCAATTTGACAGTCATATTTGACTAATATTTTTAAAAATAGACTCGATCGCACTCGAAAGCCTTGCCTGAATTGCTTCAAACTTTTTGTCATCCTTTTGCTTTGTTGCCTCTGTCATATAGAGGTCACGTCTTAATTCAACTTGGATACAGTGTTGATTTTTTGAGGGTTGGCCGTAAGTCTGAGTCACCCGGCCTCCGATGTAAGGCCAATTGGTCTTTACTTGAAATCCCGCCGCACTGTAGGATTCTACAACCAAATCAAAGTAGGCTTTATCAGCGCTCTTTCCATTTTGGTCACTTATTACGACTTCTGCCCGTGTCTGCCCGGGATCTTTGTGAATTTCAGTTCCTACAGAGGGCATACTGTGCAAATCTAGCTGGTAAACAGGTTCGTCGCTAATTTTAAAAAAGTCCTGGTAAGTTTTAAGCACCTCAGTATGAAATTCTTGATAATAGTTTGTTAGCAAACTCCGGTAAAGATCTTGACTGATCGGCTTGCTAAGCAACTGATGACCCTGGCTAGTTTGCTGCCAGATAAGTCCTGTTAGATGAGTGCCCTTTACCTGAGTAGCCCCAACAACACTGCCCTGATCAATATCTTCAGGTAACCTGTTAGCATCTGAAAAGTACCTATGCCAATGTGACTTCACCAGTGGAATATTTAATTCTAATGCTACTGTCTCATATAATTGATCAACAAAACGATCCACATCGAACATCAACGTGACTTCATCTAAATTTTTTAACCACTCTACTTCATCAGGTACTTGTTCACCAGAATGGGGGCTCGTTAAAAAGAAACGTTCATTGTTAGACATGACAAACTCCTGTGAATTATCATAAACTATAATCATGAAAATCTACACTAAAACTGGTGATAAAGGTTCAACTTCACTTTTGGGCGGCCAGCGCGTCGAAAAAAATCATCCGAAACTGAAAGCATACGGAACCGTGGACGAGCTAAACTCGCATATGGGACTGTTACTCAGTTTCGTTAAAAAAGATATTTCGAACTCTGATATCGAGCAAAATTTTATCTTTGAAATTCAAAATCATTTATTTCTTTTAGGCAGTCACTTAGCCTGTTTTGAAGATTCTGACCGCCAAAAATTTAAGATTGCTAGTTTTGATACCTGCCAAACTATTTTTTTAGAAGATGGCATCGATAAGCTCGAAAAAAGTTTAATGCCGCTTAAAAACTTTATTTTACCTGGTGGAAGCGCTTCTTCCTCCCAAGCCCATATCTGCAGAACTGTCTGCCGGCGCGCAGAGCGGTTAGTTGCAGCGCTAAAAGATTTTGATCCTATATGGTTAATCTACCTAAACCGCTTAAGCGATTATTTTTTTGTTCTAGCAAGACATTTAAATAAACTTCAAAATATTGAAGACATTATTTGGGTTCAAAAGAAATGAAGATCACTTATTGCGACACCGAAAAAGATTACAACTTGGCCGAAGATTTTTTAGATCAACAGGCCGTGCCGTCTCCGCCAGCTGAATTAAGGTTTCGCTTTCCCAAAGGCTTACAAGAATATTTAGATCACCTTAGTAAAGAAAATGACACCTGGATTCTAGAAAGTGAACAAAAAGCAATAGCAGCTGGATCCTTGATCTATAAAGACATGGATATAGAAGGCAAGTCACAGAAAATTGCAATTACGAGTTTTATGAAGATTAGGCCTGACGCTAAATCAACGCTTCTTTGGGCTAAGCATCTGCTACCAAAAATTCATGAGCGTTTGAAAGAAAAAAATTGTGATTATATCTTTTCTTTTGTTTTTCAATCTTTACAGCTTCAAATTAGAAACTTCAGGCAAGCCGTAAAGTTAAAAGAGAAAATGCCAAGATACTTTCTTATACGCAAAGCCTCTTTTGTGTTAATTCACGGCCGGATACCTTGGAAATCACATGCTTTAAAAAGTGTTCGCATCCAAGAGGCTGAACTTAAAAATATACCTGAGATTTTAGAGTTTCTACGACTTCAACAAAATTTAAAGAAGATTAAAAAGGTTTGGACAGAGCAAGAACTAGAAGGCCTTATCAGATCCAAAGCTCTGCTAACCCTTCGGGAAAGACTTTATCTAGGCATGGACCACCACCGCAAAGTCGTTGGGATGTTTTTACCTGAAGAGGTAAACTCGATCCGCGAGGATATAATGGTGTCTGCCTCGCCGGAAACCCTAAGCTACTTCCAGTTTCAACGACTGCTCTCTTTTTTCAGATTGACGAATCGACCGCCTTACATGAAAAAGCCGCTTAAATACCTTTATTTATCTATGATAGACGCAACTAATCCCGATGTTTTTGAATCACTACTAAGATTTGCCTATAAAAAATTGCGGCTAAGAAACGAGACAATCGCCTACACCCACTATTCCGGTAACCTTACCTCCAGGCCTCCATCAAGTTTTATTGTTGGCGCACTTCCTATGGATTTGTACCTAATCTTGCCAGCTGACAGAAATCCTCCAGAATTTTTGAAATCATATTGGATGGCGCCAACCCCAGATCTAGAATCAGTGATTTTCTAGGGAAACTGCACTGGGATCCAAACTAACAAAAGTTTGAAATATAGGCTTTAGCTTTTCATCTAAACTAACTGATTCAACAATTTTAAACTGTTGTTTTGTAGTCAGCTCTTTTAGGAATTTCAAATTTTGCCCTAAACCCAAGTTTAAAACTTGCAGCGCTGGCTTTAACAAATCAATCTCGTTGAAGACTTCAGATGCTTGGGCAGAAGTCCTAATATTCTTTATTCCGCAAGACGTAAACCTATATAGGCTATATTTCGAACTTATATGAACTGCATGCAGTGCTCTAACTTGTCTTGGTTCTTTGTTGAAGCTACGAACCGCCGGATGTTTAATAACAAATTCTTTTAATGTTTGAAGTTTTAAAACCAATAGATGCGCACGAGAAGAGCTCATGTTGGAATACACATACTCAATCTTGTTTCCCTGATTTCTCAATCTTTGGAAAAGCGCAAACTGCACTAAGTCTGTTAAAAAATTTTTGAATTCTGGATGAATGTTAAAGAACTCATCAGAATTATAAAATGAGTTGTTTAAGTCTATGGATTTGACACCTCGTAGAGTATCCCAATGCTTTTGAGCCGACGCTACAATATCTGACACTTCAGGTATACGAATAAGAATTTGTCTTAAATACGAAAACTCAATAAATGAACTTTCACCTAAAATCACCACAGTATCTTTCAATGATTTCCCCTATCCCTAAATTCATTACATTATGTTTATGATCAAAAGTGAAGTGTTATTTGTTTTGTTATTCACGATGCTATATTTTTTTTACTACACCGTGAAAGAGATTCTATTGCTTAGTGTTAAGCTTAAAAGCTTACACCACTATACAAACTCAACGTGTTGCAACATCCGACCAAGGTCGTGGTCGAATAAAAACTTCTTCTTAAGGCATAATATTGATATTCTACAGAGGTTGGGCAGTTTAGATGCACAATAACAAAATCAACTGGGGTTCTTCAGCATTGAATAAAAAAAAACGACCACCATTCGAAGGTCTTTACATTTATATCTTTTTGACGCTTCTAGCCTTTGTTGTCTCAGATCTAGCAATTTTAAAAACGCAACTTTACTTAGAGAGTGTGTCTGCACCTTCAGCGCCCGGGACTCAGTTTAGGACAAGGCCTAATCCCGGTGCACTTTCAATTAGATCGCCAATAGCACAAAACAAATACCAAACGATAACAGAAAGAAACCTGTTTAATTCTGATGGAATTATCCCACCACCGTTCGGTGGTGCTGAAGAAATAATTGATGATAATGACACCCCAGTTAAGTCAGATTTACCTATTGAAGTTATTGGTACGATTGTTCATGCTAATCCTTACCGCTCTATTGCAAGCTTATCTCTGCAAGGCGAAGAAAACCCTGCTGCTTTAAAAGTGGGGGGATTTCTTAAGGATCTTGCAGAAATTCTTGCTGTGTTCAGACGCCGGGTCATTTTTAGGAACATGAAAAATCAAAGATTAGAGTTCGTAGAAATCCCTGAAGAGCCTAAAATTAAATCTAGAAGAGCACAAATTCAAACACCAAAATTTCAACGACCAGGTTTAGAGCCAGCTATTAAACAAGCCGGTAACGATTTTACAGTTTCCAGAGCCGACGTGAAGGATCAACTGAATAACTATCAGTCTTTGCTGAAAACCGCTAGGGCTGTACCTTACACTGATCCAAGGACCGGGGAACTGACTGGATTTAAAGTCACTCAGCTACAACCCGGCAGTCTGTTTCAAAAGCTTGGTATTCAACCTGGCGACGTTATTAAAGGTGTAAATGGTGAACCAATTAACAGTGTAAATAAGGCCTTGGAAGTTTTCGCGAATTTGAAGGGGTCTGTTGACGATATTGATAACGTAGATATCAGGGTAGAGCGTGGTGGCAGTGACCAGTCTTTAAAATACAATTTAAGTGATTAATAGTTTGAGCTAAGCTTTCAGCAAGATAAAAATCGATTAAATGCACCAGAGAGATAACCATGAAAAAAAACACTAAAAAAAATTTCAAGCTATCTGTGAAAAATCCTGTTAACAGAAATATTTGTATGACTGCCAGCAATTTGAAAGTTCAGATAAGACAAAAAATGAACTCTTTGGCCTACAGCATTATCAGATCAGGAGGATCTATGATTCATAAAATTTTCGCTCGACTAGAGTGTCAGTTGATTTATTTTAAAAAATTTTTCAAATTTACTTCAGCCCTAGGGTTAATAGTTGGTCTGTGCCTATCTTTTTTCTTCTCGGCAAATTCATTTGCGCAGCAGTATAATCCTGAAAAGTTTAAGCCTGAAACTGATGAAAAACCAATCCCAGTGTCACCTAGCGGCATCCCTTTTAGCCAGGCAAACCCTGAAGATATTAACGACAAAAATTATCCTGATAAAATTGAAAATTTTGATTATCCCGATGTAGACATTAGAGATCTTGTAGATGTGATGAGCGAACTGACGGGAAAAAACTTTATCGTCGATCCCAGCGTTAAAAGTAAGCGCATAACAATCATTGCACGAAGCGCAATTACCATTGCACAAGCCTATAAAGCTTTTTTGTCAGCTCTTGCAGTCAATCAAATTACAGTGGTTAAAAGTGGTGCTTTTCTAAAGGTTATTAATTCGAAAGACGCTTTAAAAGATAGTATCGAAATTTATTCTGGGGCTTACTATCCTACCTCGGATCAATTGATCACAAAAATTATAAAACTAAAATATATCTCGGCCGTCGAACTGGAAAAAAGTCTTAGGTCTTTATATTCAAGAGACGGAGACCTTAAAGCCTACGAGCCTACAAACTCGCTGATTATATCTGATTATGGCTCTAACGTGGATCGGATAGTTAAAATTGCGGGGCAGCTGGATGTACCTGGTTTTGAAGAAAAGATGCGAGTCATACCTATTTTGTACGCAGCGGCTAAAGATATCGCAGATCTGATCAATGACGTAATCAATAAAGGTGAAAACAGTCAGAACAGCAGATTTGGATCTGTCCCCCGCTTCAGAAGAAACGATAAGGCAGACGGCGCATCTTCAAATGAAAGCTTGTCATTTGTCACAGCTGACACAAGGACAAACTCTTTAATTGTGCTCGGTAATGAAACCGGCATTGAAAAAGCCAGAGGCTTGGTCAAACAGTTAGATTTTAAAGTTAGCGCAGACGCCCAAGGTGGGGTCTATGTTTACTATGTTAAGCATGCCGATGCTGAAGAGGTGCAAAAAACTCTTTCAGGTTTGGCTGATGAATCTAAAAAAGCAAATCAAGACACATCTAAAACTGGAGCAAGCGGTGCTAATGCAGCAACCCTACCTGAAACGGCCAAGGCTAAATCAGTGGGCGCAGCTTTTGGTGATGATGTTATTATTAAATCTGACAAAAATACTAATAGTTTAATTATCACAGCTAGTAAGCTTGATTATGAAAAGGTAATAAATATCTTAGAAAAAATTGACATTCCAAGGGACCAAGTTTTTGTCGAAACCACAATTATGGAAATCGATATCAAAAAAGCTCGTGAAGTGGGTTTAAGTTTGTTTAACTTAGTTCCGGGCCCCGTTACTCCAAATGGCACAAGGGATATCATCGCAAGGCAAGGATTTATCGGATCTGCAGGGGCACTGGCCACTGTTTTTAACCCTGCCGACAACCCAGACGGCGGTGGAATTTTTACTTTTGGTGCTGGTGATAAATTTAGAACGACCTTGCCTGCAGCGGGCGGGGCATTAGGCGGCCAGACCACAATCACTTCACTTATCGGTCTTTTAAAATTGATTGAAACCAACAGCATAGGACATATATTATCAACACCCAAAATTACAGCTATGGATAACGAGAAGTCCATAATTGAAGTTGGTGATGAAATTTCGATACAAAGTGGTTCCACCGTTTCTGCTGCTGGAGCCCAAGCGACTTTTGTAAATAAAAAGGTCACAATCAAACTAGAGATCACACCATCAATAAGTCCAGGGACCGAAAAAGTCCGTTTAAAATTACTGCAAACCGTTGATCAACTTGGTGCTGCTGTTATTAATAATAACCCGGTCATAAGCACTAAAAACATTGATACCAATATTGTTGTAAATAGCGGCGACACAGCGGTTTTAGGTGGATTGATCAATGATAGAGAAACTGTAACAACTAGAAAGGTTCCACTGTTGGGGGATATTCCAATTTTAGGATGGTTATTCAGATCCAGAGCTGTGGAGAAGGAAAAAAGAAATCTAGTCGTTTTCCTAACTCCTAGAATTATTAGAAACTCCGAGACCATGACAAGAATCACTCAAAGTGAAATCGATAAACGCTTAATGTTTATAAAAAAAGAGGCACAAGGTATTGACCCTTACGGAGCTAAAATTGATGAGATTTCAAAAATTCCGGATCCAATTAATTCTAATGACAACTGGGATGGTGATATCCAAAGATCAGAGTCTGATTTTAAAACACCTGCAGATTCTGATGGTGAATTTGGCGGGGAATTTGGTGGCGAATCTGACGACGAATTCAGCGAAGACTTAGAAGACTTCCTGTCTGAATCGCCTGGTGGGGACAGTTTGTAAAAAAAAATAGCACTGGAAGGTAGCAATAATGTTTCATCATTAAAGACAAGTGACGATAAAGTCATTAACTTCTTGGATGATGCAAGTCTGGTCGTCATTAATAATAAATTTGAAAAGATTCTTACTAATGATGCGAAAAATGATTTTACTTGTGCGTACGATTTAAAATTTGGAAACAGTCATGCCCTTTGTCCTAATTAAAGACATCAAATTTTTTTCTTACGACAGCTCTTGTAATCTATTAGAGGGTTATGATAATGAGTAAAAGAACTAGGTTCACTGTAGGTTTTATTAGCTAAATTAACTATTTTCTGCCCCGCAGGTTTTACTTAATGGGTCTGTAAATTATTTTGTGTATGAGTGACATCACCACTTCTTGTTTGAAACAATCTAACAAGGGGAAACATTTATGCCCAAAGACCAAGACAGCAAATTTCTATTTGATCCAGAGGAAGTAAATATAGCTTTAAAACAAGCCAAGACAATGGATGACCTCTTTTCAGAAGGTGGTGCGCTTCAGCTCATGCTTAAAAACACAATGGAGACTATGCTTAAGGCAGAACTTCAAGATCATTTGGGTTATGCCTCTGGTGATATAAATTCCAAATTGACCTCAAACTCTAGAAACGGCAGCTACAAAAAGTCAGTCAAAACCACCCATGGAAAAGTTGATCTTAATATCCCGAGAGATCGTGACGGAACTTTTGAGCCCAAAGCCGTACCAAAATACGAAGGGGTTAATTCAAAACTAGAAGAGCAAATTATATCAATGTACGCCAAAGGGATGACGACCAGAGATATTGAACGTCATGTAAAAGAGGTTTATTTTGGTTTAGAAATATCACCAACTGCAATATCAAGCATAACTGAAAAGATCCTAGATCATGCTAGAGAATGGCAAGCAAGGCCCTTAGAGGCCATTTATCCCATCGTATTTTTTGATGCTATCCATTTTAAAGTCAGAGTTGAGGGTAAAATTAAAAGCAAAGCTGCTTATACTTGTCTAGCCATAGATCACAACGGTATGAAAGAAGTATTGGGCATCTACATTGGTGAAAACGAGTCCTCTACCTTTTGGCTCTCGGTTTTAACAGACCTTCAAAATCGAGGGGTCAGTGATATTCTAATTGCCTGTGTGGATGGGCTTAGAGGTTTTCCTGATGCTATAAAGAGCATCTATCCTAAAACTGAAGTGCAGACCTGCATTGTCCACCAGATTAGAAATTCACTTAGGTATGTTGGCTCAAAACACCAAAAAGAATTTTTAAAAGATTTAAAACTTGTTTACCAAGCTAACATTGAAGAGATAGCCATAAAAAGCCTTGAGGATTTGCAAACCAAATGGGGTGAAAAGTATCCTGTAGTTATAAACTCTTGGACATCTAACTGGCCAACACTTTCAAGCTATTTTAAATACTCGCATCCCATTAGAAAGATCATATACACAACGAACATTGTCGAAAATGTTCATCGGCAAATGCGAAAAGTTACAAAAAACAGAGCCTTGTTTCCAACAGACGACGCCCTATTCAAAATCCTATATTTAGCTGTTAAAGACACCTCACGAAGGTGGAAAACCCCTAAATGGAACTGGGGTCAGGTGATAGCTCAGCTTTCAATTCATTTTGAAGACCGAATTAAGCTAGACCTGATTTAATGGCACAGCTGTTGTCTTTAAAAAAGTGACATTTTTTGCGCCGACAAATACTCTGTTTTGTCGGTTTTTATGTGTCTTTGTGTGTTCTATTGGATTTAAAACATTCTTTAAATGAGTATAAGTTCCTTGCTGAGCCACATTCTCTCTTTCAAAATTTGGCATAATTAATGCTGTAAATGTTTAAATTATACGACGACGAAGCAATGGGGCTTCGAAGGTTTTCGTATATTAACGAAGGTGTTTATGAAAAAAATAGTTGCTTTATTTATTATATCTTTTGCTTCAACGATGTCATTTGCCAACGGAGCCGGTTTAACCCTAGATGAGGCAATAACAGCACTAAAAAATGATGTAGATCTAACTGCTGTTGCTAGAGCTATAGTATGTGCTGAAGAACAAATCGGCTGCGATATTCCGACTCGACTTTATATGGTTGACAGTTTGTTTTCTAAGCCAACTGCCGTAATAACTTCATCTGATGTAGACGTGCTTGAAAGAGCATTACTTGCGACCGAGCTATATTCTTCTGAAGAACTTGAAAGAATCGAGAAGGCATTAAATGAATTAAAGATAAGATTCTTAATTAAATAAAGCCCTTGGTTTTGGTCTGATCTTTCAACGTTTTATTGTGCCTTTCAGTATCAGCTAGAGGGTATAAGTTTGCCTAGGGCCTAGAAACTGAGTCGATCTAAATTTGAAATTTTGCCACGGCGCCAAAAAATCATTGCGTTCATATTCTTAAATTGATAACAAATTGGTTCAAGAAGCGGCGATATCTGCCCATACACAAAATTTTTTACACTCTCTACTTAATCCAGATATGGTTTGTCGACCTTAATGGTGACCCAAGATTATATGCCAACACTATAGTGATTAATATGACCGATCAAAGTCAGCCCAGTGTATTCAACAATTTTATCTAAATCAATTACAGCCCAAACTTATACCACCGAAGCGAAGCTTTTTGTTTGTGATTTAAATACTAAATACTAAATACTAAATACTAAATACTAAATACTAAATACTAGATACTAGATACTAGATACTAAATACTAAATACTAAATACTAAATACTAAATACTAAATACTAAATACTAAATACTAAATACTAAATACTAAATACTAAATACTAAATACTAAATACTAAATACTAAATACTAAATACTAAATACTAAATACTAAATACTAAATACTAAATACTAAATACTAAATACTAAATACTAAATACTAAATACTAAATACTAAATACTAAATACTAAATACTAAATACTAAATACTAAATACTAAATACTAAATACTAAATACTAAATACTAAATACTAAAATTGTCCGAAAATAAAAATCTTATGCCAACTATTTTTTATTTATATTGCGTTATTTGTCGATTTTAATTCGTTATAAGTTAAACTACCTAAATGAAAAACACGTATCCTCAAAAAATTTTAAAAGAAATCTGGAAAGACAACTTAATTTTAGATTCTGGTCTGGAATTTATAACTAACAAAGACCTACATCAAAACTTAAAAAATCTTGTCGGCTCGGAACGAAAAATTTTATCAGTTATTTTAGATCATCTTACTGAAATATATAAAAGACGTATGTATGCAGAACTAGGTTTCAGTTCCTTGTTCAAATACTGCACACATGCTTTAGGGTACTCAGACTCGGCTGCCTTAAGACGAAGAAAGATTCAAATAACTTATTAGATATAACCGATGCTTTTAGTCCAGAAATAAATTCTAATTCAGGTAAGCTCAAACTTGAGGCTAACAAATCTAATATGTTAAATAAACATTTTTTAGATAAACCTAGTTTAAATAAAATAGATAAACTTAAAATTCTTAAATCACTTGAATTTAAAACATCTTATGAAGTTCAAAAGGAATTCATAAAAATGTCTCCAGAGGCAGCAAAAACCAAAGACCGACAAAAACCTTCTGCTGAAAACTTAACAGAGCTGACTGTAACCTTATCTGATATACAAATAAATAAATTGAACCGTCTTAAACAACTGCGGCCTGATTTAAGAAACACTGCCGATCTATTGGAATGGCTTATAGATTCTAATTTAAAGATTGAAAACAATAAGCAAGACAAAAAGATAAGAAAAATGACTGTACTAAGCCCTAACAGTAATTCAGTACCTAGGGCTACTCAACATGAAGAAAAACAAAACTATAAAGTAACCATAATCTTAGCCAACAATGAAATTAGCTCAATTCAAAATTTAACCAAAATCACAAACAAAGATTTGGATTCTGTTCATGATACCAATGTTAAAGATCGCAAAGCTAGTAACACTGCTCAATCTTATACCACCGAAACGGATGCCAGGCCCAACTTAAAAGCAAGTCAGTTCCGCACTTTAAAAAATGTCAAAAACAACATTCCGGCAAATTATAAGCCTATTGAAGGTACAAACTCGCCTGCCACTTGTAGCTTTGTAAGCAAAGCTGGTAAAAGATGTCACGAAATTTTTGGATTAGAAGTCGATCATATCCATCCGAAAGCCAAAGGCGGCTCTAGCCTACCCAATAATTTAAGATGGCTATGCAAGGCCCTTGATCAACTGGCAGCTCTAGAGCACTTTGGTCAAAGCAAATGGGGTTTTATTTAATTTAGTGTTGCTCTGAATGCTTATAGTGTAGTTAGTTTTTAATATAAACACATCGCAAACTTGCATTAAGTATTTACACCCGAAAACCTTAATTATTTTTCTGTCAGCAAGCTTTAAGATGCAAAGATTAATTCAGGTCCTAGTCATCCTAATTTCCTATCACAACTGAACTTTTTAGCTCCTCACCTACTGGAGCCTCAAAGTAGTTTTCCATCCAGTCAAAGGTTTCAACACTCACTTCAAATTCAAAAGTGTCTGTCTTTTCAATGTTTCTTTTTTGCACTCTAGATTTTCTGATATCTATTGGAATATCTAAAAAGTGAAGTTCTGTGACAAATCCCGCCTTTAGAACTAACTGCATAAAATGATCTCGCTGCTTCTTTTTTGAAAAACCTAAGTCCAGTATAATTGGCACACCACTTTTTAAAAGCCGCTCACCCACATTCCAAATTTGTTTTTCGCATCGACCAACTTTATCAATGGCCCAGTTAAGATCTGGTGAACTTGGTGCGTCCATCCAAAACAGTGTTTTCATCCACTCATCAATTGAAAACACTTGAGCATTCTTAATTTTAGCCAAAGTTCTTGAATAAGTTGTTTTACCTGCTCCAGTAGAGCCAGTTATTAAATACACGTTCATACCTAAATATTAATAGCCAATTATGCACTCTGTAAACCCATGATATTTCAAATAGTACACGTCTTAATTTATATAAATCTTAGCTTAAAAAGCGAGTTCTTTGGCATGAAAGTCTGCAAAAATCTATTTGGATAATAACTGTGTCTATAAAACGGCATAAAAAATTATTAGAAACCCATGAGTGTATACGTGCAGGCTAAATGATAAAGCATGTTCGAGCCTTTTAAAGCTAAGATTTATATAAATTAAGACGTATACTTTTTGAAATATCATTACACTAGACTTATCAATCCGTTAACGTTTACAATATAAGCATGGCTGGTAAACACTCTATAGATCATTTACTACTTAAAAGTACTAGCCTGAACAAGGACGAAATCAAATCTTTGTTCCAGACAAAAATATCTGGTGGATCTACCATTCAACAAATTTTAGAAAGTAAAAAGGTAAAATCACCAGATCAGTTGGTTAAAGACCTATGTACACTTTTGGGAATGGAGTACATGAGTGACATTCCAATTAACGATATTTCACCAGATCTTGTTCGTGATATCCCAATTAACTATGCAAAAAACCAAGAAGTTTTGCCCTTTAAAGATGATAGAAACACGGTCACTGTCTTAATTTCAAATCCTTTGAATTACAGGGCGCTGGATGATCTAAAAGTCATCTTCGGGAAATCAGTGCACGCCATTGTCTCTACTTCACAAAATTTAAAAGATGCAATTAACCGAGTATACGAGAAAAGCACGTCAAACTTCAAAGGTATTGAAGAGATCGGTGAAGACGAATACGATCTTGACGACCCGGTTATCGATTTGCTTGACGCCGACGAGGGTGATGCCCCGGTAATCAAACTTGTGAACAGCTTATTATTTAGGGCAGTAAAAGAAAAAGCATCAGATATTCATATTGAACCTTACGAAAAAGATATGGTAGTCAGGTTTCGTATTGACGGCGTTTTATTTGATATTTTTAAACCACCTAAGAAGCTTCAAAATGCGATCACATCAAGAATAAAAGTGATGGGTAACCTAAATATAGCAGAAAAGCGGCTTCCCCAGGACGGCGAATTCCACTCAAACTTGCGGGTAAGGATATCGATGTGCGTTTAAGCACACTGCCCACTGCATTTGGTGAACGTATAGTGATGCGTCTTCAGGATAGATCCAACGTGATTTTAGATTTAGCTCAGCTTGGTTTTTCAAAACTGTCTTTAGATAAAATTGCTCATGTTTTAAATAAGACCTACGGCATTATGCTTGTCACTGGACCGACTGGCTCTGGTAAATCAACAACACTTTATTCTTGTTTGCAAAAAATCAATTCTATCGATCGAAATATCTTAACTGTTGAAGAACCAGTGGAGCAAAGAATCCATGGAATAGGTCAGATCCAAGTCAACAGTAAAATTGGACTTACTTTTGCTGCGGGGCTTAGGTCAATTTTACGTCAAGATCCGAACGTGGTAATGGTTGGTGAGATTCGTGATCTTGAAACAGCAGAGATTTCAATCAACGCTTCTTTAACTGGTCACATAGTTCTTTCCACTATTCATACCAACGACTCTTCAGGGGTGTTTCCTAGACTTATCGATATGGGGTGCGAGCCTTTTCTAATTGCAACTTCGCTTTTAGGAGTTATAGCTCAGCGACTGGTGCGAGTGCTTTGTCCAATGTGTAAACAATCTTATACTCCTACAACATCTGAACTTTTGTCTATGGAACTTAGGCCCGAGGATGTGAAAGATGCTAAATTTTGTAAACCTGTAGGTTGTAATGAATGTAATCAAAAGGGTTATCTAGGTCGAACACTTATTGAAGAATTTTTAGACGTCACCGATGACATAAAGGCTTTGATTATGCGCCGTGAAGACGGTGGGACGATCAGGAAAAAAGCAGTTCAAGAAGGCATGCAAACATTTAGAACCCATGGTATCAAAAAGGCCATGTAGGGGATCACCTCTGTCCAAGAAGTTTTGTCTAACACTCAAGTGGATTCTTAATCTAGACCATGGCTATTTACGAATACAAAGGTTTTAATAAAAAAGGAAAAACTGTAAAGGGTCAGATAGACTCTGATAGCCAAAGATCAGCTCGAATTAAACTTAAAAAAGATGGCGTATTTGTTAGTGAAATTAAGGACAAATCTAAAGCCCGGAAAGGTTCAAAAAAGAAAAGCTCAAGCAACCAGTCTAAAGTAAGCATTCAGGACTTATCTCAAACTACTCGGCAGCTGGCGACTTTGGTTAAAGCTAGCATTCCTTTGGTTGAATGTTTAGGTGCTGTTTCAGAACAGACTGAAAATTCAGTCCTAAAAGAGGCCTTTTCAGAACTTAGAAATATGGTTAACGAGGGCCAGACACTTCACAAAGGTTTAGTGAAATACCCAAAAGTATTCAATAAAATTTACGTTACAATGGTACAGGCTGGCGAGTTGTCAGGAACACTTGACCTTATTTTGCTTCGGCTTGCAGAATTTTTAGAGGCTCAGCACGAGCTTTCCAGTAGAGTCAGATCAGCAATGATTTATCCTACCGTGATGATTATATTTACATTACTGATCTTAGTCGGTCTTTTTGTGTTTTTAGTTCCCAGCATGCGAGAAATCTTTGAAGGTGAAGGTCAAGAATTACCTGCACTGTCCAAAGCGGTTTTCGACACCAGTGATTTTATAATTGAATATTATATTCCCCTTATCATCAGTATTGCATTAGCCGTTTTTATGTTTTTTTCTTGGAAGAAGTCGCCAAAAGGTTCTTTAGCGTGGGATGGCTTTATTTTAAGATTTCCAGTTGTAGGACGGCTTGCAAGGCTTATTGCTGTCAGTCGTTTTACCCGCACCCTATCAACATTACTTACTGGTGGTGTACCCATGCTGGACGCCCTGGGTATTGTCAGAAATGTCGTCAATAATCAAGTTCTTGCAATAGCTATAGATAATGCAACAGACAATATCAGAGAGGGTGAATCAATTGCTGGACCCTTAAAAAAATCTGGTCAGTTTCCGCCCATTGTTATTCATATGATCAACGTAGGTGAAAAAACTGGAGAACTAGAACTGATGCTCAATCAAGTTAGCGAAGCCTATGATTTTCAAGTCAAAAATGATGTAGATGGTCTGACATCACTTTTAACACCGGTGATGTTAGTTTTAATGGGCGGTGTAATCTCTATCGTCATCTTCGCTATCCTAATGCCTATGTTCGAAATGCTGAATTTTACAGGCTAATTGTTTAAAGTGGAATCAAGTAGCCATCAACTTCTGAACTAAATTCTTTAAAAAAATAAATTTAAGAAATATCACTCTTAAAAACGCTCAATCATACGTTTGGCATTTGCTTGCAAAAAAATATCAAGCTGCATGCCAAGCCGAGCTCGGTTTTTAAGAGTGATATTTCTTAAATTTATTTTTTTAAAGAATTTAGTTCAGAAGTTTAATTGCGCACCACCTAAAGAACAGAGTTCTACCAACGATTAAACAGAGCGTTAATGATGAGCTAATTTCTATTCAATCTAAATCCACTATTTGAAATAGCCGCCTTTACAGGTTAATATTGGCAGATAAAATTTAAGAAATATCTATTTAGTAATTATCCAAGGAGCATCCACTTTGAAAACACTTAATCCTCTAAACCTTAATCTTAACCTAAGCTCTAAAACTGAACCTGAGAAAGGTTTCACCTTAGTTGAAATTATGATCGTGTTAGTGATCTTAGGTGGCTTATTTACACTTCTAGGTGGTCGAGTGTTTGGGCAAAGAGACCGCGCAAATGTGACAGTGGCTAAAATTCAAATTAGTAAGATTACTAGTGCTATCGAGCTTTTTTATAATGACTGTGACCAATACCCACAGGACTTAGAGCAATTGATCAAAAAGCCAAGCGAAGATGTTTGTGAAAATTGGCAACCCAAGGGCTACCTAAAAAGTGCAAAAGACTTAAAAGACCCTTGGAAAAATGACTTTGTTTATGAAGTTGAAGGTGGCGGTTTTATCGTAAGATCTTTGGGTAAAGATAAACAGCCAGGTGGAGATGAGTATAACACGGACATAAGCTCTGAAGACCTATAAGACGCAGTTTGGTTTTACATTAATTGAACTGCTAATAGTTATAATAATTATTGCAGGAGTTTTTGCTACCTTAGCTCCAGGTTTTTTTACTAAGTCTGATCGGGAGCTAAGAAGAGAAGTTAGAAGGCTAAGTTTATTAGCTAAAGACGTAAGAAACCGCGCTGTTTTGACTAAAAACACTCACCGCATAGCTTTTATTATTAAAGAAAAACAAGTTACATTTGCAGTCGAAGAGGCTTTGGGCCAAGTAAGACTGGATGACCCCGAAGAGCGCTTAAAGTTTATCAACAGTCAGAAAAACTTTACGGACGCTGAGTTGGAAGCCTATCAGAAAACCAATCCCTTTAAACCAGTTGATCGATTTTCGAAAGACGGTCCGATGAAACTGATGGAGGCTCTTACAATAAAACAAATTGAACTGCAGGGAATCAAGGAGCCTTTCACTGAAGGAGAGGTCGCTATTTATTTTATGCCAGAGGGTTATGTTGAACTTGCAGTTATTCAAGTTCAGACTAGGACAGAGTCCCTTAAGTGGACCTTGGTGACCTCGCCCTTAATCGGTAGAATGGATGTTTTCGAAGGACACCTTAATATGGAACAGATTGAAGATAGAAAATGATTTTATCTAAAGGCACTTTTATTCTTAAAATGGATTCGACTAAATTTTTTTCGAAACTAACACCAAAAACCAAAAATTGTTTACCACTAAATTCTAAAGGCTTTACTTTAGTTGAAGTTTTAATAGCAGTTACTATATTAGCTACCATAGCTGTAATAGTCAGCAGTTCTTGGGGTGGCAACGTTGTTCGTCTTAAGTCATCTAAAGTTAAGGTCAATGCTGTAGAACTTCTGCAGCGAAAAATTATAGAGATTGAAGCCGAATATACCGGTAATGCCGATTCTCTTCCGTCTGAAAAACAAACTGGAACTTTTGAAGATGAGCGCTTTAAAAATTATTCGTGGCAGTGGGAATCCCAAGAGATAAATATCCCGGATATTTCAGCACTGGTTGAGACCGATGGTCAAGACACTTTAGTAGTCGCTGTGCTTGATAATTTTAGAACTTACCTAAATCAATCTATCAAAGAGGTCTTAGTTACAGTTGAATATAAGCAGGGCAAAGAAAAGCCCTACAAATTTTCTGTACCTTTTTATATTGTAAACTTTGACAACCAAATTTCATTGGGTATTGCCGGAGCAGATGGCGGTTCGGCCCTTCCAACAGGTAACCAGGGCTCTGGCAGTGGCACACCTGGTGGTCGTTAAAATGTTTAAACTAAAAGATATGACTCTCTTTACAGCCAACCCCAGCTTTAGGATTAGCACCAATATAAAAGTTAAAACCAGGCAAAGATTAGATTTACAAAGTGGTTTTACCTTAGTTGAGCTAATGATTGCTCTTGTTATTTTAGCTTTTATTA
This sequence comes from uncultured Pseudobdellovibrionaceae bacterium, assembly GCA_963803705.1. Classification (GTDB taxonomy): domain Bacteria; phylum Bdellovibrionota; class Bdellovibrionia; order Bdellovibrionales; family UBA1609; genus JAMLIO01. Next base: position 232,761 of record CAWDNU010000004.1, read on the forward strand.
GTTTTTACACCGCGCAGTCTATTAGAACGACTGTGACTTTTAGCAAAAAAATTCAAACAGATGTAGATATAAATTCTGAAGTGCATGCAGCGATCAGTTTATTGAAGACGGACATTGCACGTGCCTTTAACTCCAGAGACCTTTATGTTGCAGTCTACAACGAGGCACAAAGAGAACATATAAGTAGATGGCAAGAGGCTAAGAATAAACCTGCAGGAACTGGCGCTGGAACTGGAACGCCTGGTTCGGCCGCACCGGTAACGCCGCAGCAACAAGTGCAGCAAAATCAAAGTCCCCCTCCTGAGTATAAATTTAGAGCAGAAGTTGTACTTACAGATTTTGTAGGGACTGAAAGCAAGTTGAATTTTTCTTCTTTAAATGGAAACGCTATTAGAAAAAGTACAAATGCCAGTGAACTTGTTGAAATAGGTTACGAAGTTAAATCATGTAAACGAAGGGGCAAAGCACAAAAGTCTACTGACTGTTTGTGGCGTCGGTTAGCGTATTACTTAGATGGAGATGTTGAAGAAGGTGGACAAGAGTCGGTCCTAATCGAAGACGTGACTGATTTTAAACTTAAGTACTTAAGAAAAAAAGCAGACGAAGAATTAGAGTGGCGGGATAAATGGATCAAAGGTGACGCCAACACCGAAAATCGACTTCCATTAGCAGTTGAAATAAGTTTAGAAGTTTCAAAGCCAATAGATAAGGCCGAAAAAAATCTAAAGACAAAAAGAGTCGTTGCCTATGTTCCAATTAATTTTGAAAATAATAAGTACGTCCAACAAATTAACGAGATGAATGCTAAAGGCAACCCCTTAACTGATCCAGCGCAAGGACAGTCCGCGCCGTTTACACAACCCCAAACCACAACACCTGCTGCAGGTGGGCAACCAAATCCCACTGGGTTCAATTCTGGGGCATTTTGATGCAATCAAGAAAAAAGTCAGAGCGCGGGGTAGCACTTATGATTGCTTTGTTTTTCACAGCCTTGATTAGCTTTCTGCTTTTTGAAATTTCAAAAGAAACTTTGTACGAGTCCATTTCGGCTTCACAGAATATTCACGAGCTTCGCGCTTATTACGCGGCTAAAGCCGGCGAAGATGTAAGCTTACTTAGAATAAAAGCTTTCTTAACTATAAAGAGTCAAATTGAAAGTGCAGGTGAAGTGGCCAAACCTTTTGCTGACAAGGCAAATATTATCTGGGAGTTTCCGTTTATGTGGCCTCCTATACTGCCTGAGGATGCTCCACTAAATGCTAAAAGTGAATTGCAAACTACTTTAAAAGAAACTTTGTTTAAAAAGGCCACTTACGCGCCACTAATAATAGATCTCGGAGGATTGATTGATATCAACAACTTAGATTCTCCATCTAAGACTCTGGCCGATTCCACAAAAAATTTGATTTTAGAAATCTATAGAAAAAGAATTGAAGAGGATAATAATTTTTCGAGAATCTACAATATAGACGAAATTGAAACTGTCGTTAACAATATGATTGATTGGGTTGACGAAGATCAAGACGCCATCAATGGTGGATCTGAATCTGCTATATACGCCTCTCGGCAGTTAAGAAATATTCCCCCTAACCAGCATTTTAAAGTGATAAACGAGCTTATGTTAGTTGAAGGTATGAACGAAGATCTATTCAAAGTGATAGAAACTTCGATCACTACCTTAGGTAACCCAGGTATAAACGTGAACTCTGCAGAAAAAGATGTGCTGATGTCCTTGGACCTACAAATGAACGATGAAACCGCCGATGAAATTATCAAGCGTAGGCAAGATCCTGATCACGGACCCTTTAACGAGGCTTTATTTAAAGAATTGATCGAAGAGAAACTAGGAAGCTTTAGTGATTTTAATTCTAGCAAGATTCCAATACTATACTCTGCTATCGCAAATTTTAAGATTGAGAGCATAGGGATTTCTGGAAAAATTACTAAGACAATCATTAGCCATGTCTATGACCAAACAGAATTACTAGAAGCTATGGTTTCAGGTCTTGAAAAAGCATATGAAGAGCAATATCCCACTTCAGGCTCTGCTGTAAGCCCAGAAAATGGACAGCAAAACCAAGTAGGAACAACGGGTGTGACTCAGCAGCCTAGCGAAGAAAAGAAGAAGCCTGCGCGAGTGATACCATCGGGCCCGCCACCGGTTATGTACCGGAAAGTTATTTAATATATTAGGCCGGGTTAGCTTCTTATTGAAAATTTTCATAAAAAAAGTGAAGAAGATTATATCCTTCTCATAAAAACGCTCAGTCATACTTTGGCATTTTCCCTGCAAAATATATTGTAGCAGTAACTATTTCTTTAATTCAGGGATTTAATTCCAAAAATCTTTTAGCAGGTCTTCACGCCAAAGAGCTCGGTTTTTATGAGGAGGATATAATCTTCTTCACTTTTTTTATGAAAATTTTCAATAAGTAGCTAACCCTAAGGCTGATTGGGCGAAATCGAAGCGGGCGCTTCATCTACGGGGGTACTGTGTGGGGAATAAAGTAGTGGATAAGCAATGACTGTAGCTAAAAACAGTATGATCATAACTATAGATATCTTTTTTCTATTTGATTTTTGCATTTCAATCTCCGAAATAGGCTAACAGATATTTTCTAGTTTGGACTTGGTTAGAACTTCTTTCAAGTGGAATTTCTGCTAACTAGGCACAGATTTTGCTAAAGTACGTTAGAAGTAAACTATTAACCAAGGAATTTAATAATGAAAGCACTGTTTATGTTTCTATGTATTCTTACAGCTATGGTGGCTTCGGCCAATACTTCGATTGTTGGAAGTTGGTGTGGACCAGATGACAACCGTGATACACCACAAAATAGGCGTTTTGAAATAATGGCAGATGGAACTTTAACGTTTACAGCAACTTTTCGTGGTTCTAATCTTGTTCAGAATGGCAGATGGCAGGACCGTGAAGCTGGAAGTGGTGTGATGTGGCACAAGATTATGTTTCCAAATTTCCCTATGGTTATTTCTAATTTCACTTTACGAGATGAGGGGCTTTATATTTACCCTCCTGGCAATCCTAATTATATAAATGTAACTCTGCCATACATTCAGTGTGAGGATTTTTTAGGTATGTAATTTTGCACACTGAAGGCAATTGTTCCAGATGAACCACAGTGTCGGTTCGGTGGACTAAGTAAAATCATTAGCATGAAGTCTATAGACTATATAAGTCGAGAACTTATGACAAAAATTGTTGTTTTAATTTTTCAGGTGAAAATACTGAGGCAACAGGCCGCTATAAGCTATAGATTTAAGAACACAGCCTTAAAACTTTTTTTAAGGGTAGCAAGATCTTTTGAAGACAGAGTTCCAATTTTTTCAATAATAATTTGATGATCTAGCGTAAATATCTTCATTCTGATGACTGAGGGCGCAGGTAAACCTGTAATTTTAAGGTTCTTTATTAATACATCATTAGGCCACGACCTGTTTTTTTCACTTGTAATCATAGCACAAATACTGTGATTTATTTTTTTGTCAAACTTAAGTGAATGACTCAAAATAATAGCTGGTCTTTTTTTTGATTTACTTCTATCGGTGTAAGGAAAAGGTACAGTTATAACATCAAATTGCTCAAAGGGAGTCATAAGCCTCGCTGTCTTCTTTGCTTGACCATTCAGTAAGTGTTGATTCTAAGTATTTATGCCATTCGATATCTACCTTCGATATTTTTTTTATAACAACCACATCGTTCTCTATTTCCCAAACAATTCCGTCTCCAGATTTAAGATGAAGAAATTCTCTGATTTCTTTGGGAACAGTGGCTTGATATTTAGAAGTTAATTTAGAGGCTCTCATAGTTTTATAGTAATACAGTATTACGTAATACTCAAGAATAAAAAGCTAAATATGCTTGAAACTCACTTAACAACACTAAGAACTAAGCTTTCTAAATATGGGATACAACTGAAAGCTATATTTCAAAAAAACCTCATATGTAAACCTCTAGGTGTTGGTATTAAATTTAAAATTCACCCATTTTATACTTAGCGCTACAAGCCATTCACCTGCATTTAGCGACGCCCAAACCAAAGCCCAGGGACGGTCAAATCATTCAAAATTCTTTAATGATTCTATGATTGATTCAGTTATACTGATCAAAAGGCGGGTTCATTGAGATCTATTGGTATTGATATCGGAAGTTTCAGCATAAAAGTGGCCGAGGTTCTTGCCACTTCTAAGTCCGTCCAGCTTATGGGCTTTAAAGAGTATCATCTTAGCCAAGATCCTGCCGCTGACAAAGATATCGAAATTTTAGAAATTTTAAGACAGGTTCGTGAGCAAAATCGTGCTGTCACTGATCTGACTTACTGCATAGGCTTACCAACAATACAAAGTAGCTTACACAGGTTGGCGCAACCTCCTGCGCCTAGGTTTAAACTTCTAGAAAGCTTGCCTTTTGTGCTATCCGATATGACTCCGCTGGATCCAGAAGACGCAATTTATGACCTGAAGATACTTAAAACGCACCCCAACGGTTATGATGCGCTAGCTGTAGCCGCAAAAAAAGAAGTTATAAAAAAAAGGCTTCAGGTTTTTAAAGATGCTGGCATTGAACCAAAAATTCTGAGCGTAGAAGGTTTAGCCTTAAATAATGTGTTCGAAAACATATTTGGGGGCATCGAAAAGTCTTTAGAACCTCTATTTTTCGAGGATGACATTGATGAAGATGATCTAGGTTTAGAAACCAAGTATACTCAAGGTGAAGCCTTATTAGAAATTGGACATAAGTCTTCGATTCTTTTGGTAAGAAGCTCTGGCGGGTTAGCTGAAATTAGGGAGCTTAGCTTTGGCGGTCACTATCTTGCAGATGCTTTGTGCCAGGAGTACCGAATTCACTATAAAGAAGCCATAAGCATGCTGCAAAACCAGGGTGCACTGGCACTCAATAAAGCGGATTTATCTAAGGATATCCTGCGGTTATCTGACACTCTTAAACATTCTCTTCAACCCTTTTTGACTCAGTTAAAACTCTCATTACTTGAAATTAAAAGTAAACGTCACGTTCACGTCGCAGGAATCGGACTTTTAGGTGGTGGCTCGCAGCTTAGAAACTTAGGCCCTTACATCACACAAAACCTGCAAGTGGCCGCAAATAATTTAACAGAGCTCAACCAATTCCCCGAGCTTAGCTTTCAGGGCGATAATGCTAAACAGCTAAATGTTATAGTTGCACTTGGGCTAGCCTTAGAAGGAGTTCGAAAGCCAAAGAATCCAGCCATTAATTTTAGGCGAAAAGAGTTTGCGATTAAAAACAAAACTTTAGAAGCTTTCGTAGAAACCTGGTCCTACTCACTGCAAATTTTGGCAGCATCTTTTATTCTAATGATAATTTGGACTTTTCTAAGAACACAGTGGGCCGTTCAATTAGCTGACATATCTTATGATACGATGAAGGACCAGGGCGCTCAAATCTTAGGACTAAAGAGAGCTCAGATAAACACAACCCGACTTAATAGATACATTAGAGACGCGGAACAAAGAGCAAATTTAATTGAAAAGCTTAAAGAACTTAAAAATTACAAACAGGCTGCGTTTTATATTCGAAAGTTGCACGACCAGGCTCCCAACAAGCAACGGCTTTCTTTAGATATCGAGCTCTTAGATGTCAGCGACAGAAAATTGACCTTAAAAGGAACTGTTGGCTCGACGGGTCAGCTATTGGCTTTAGAAAATCTTTTGAAAGAACTTTCAACAAAAAATAAATTGCAGCAAAAAAAAGTTCTTGAAGCCAGCAACGGAAGAACCCCATTTAACTATCAGATTCAAATTCATCCTTTAAAAAATTAGTAAAACAGGAGATGATAATTCCCTATGGCCTTCGAGAATTTATCAGAACAAATCAAAGAATCCTTTTCGGGTATTAAGTCTCAGATCACTGAAAGTGAATCTTTTAATAGAGTTAGCGAGGCATACAACAATCTACCCTCTCGCCAGCAAAAACTTATTATTATTTTGGGATCTTTGATAACTTTAATATTGCTGCTGAATATACCTATTCAAGCGTTTATAAAATCTAATCAGCAGCTTCAAACCTACAAAGAACAAAAACAAATTGTTGAAAGACTGAAAGTTACTGAAAAGGCTAAAAGCCAAACCGACTTTGAACCACAACAGTTCACTAAAGTCACTTTGCAACGGGAGCTTTTAAATCAAATGCGAACATTTCAGGTTTCGGATGAACAGTTCCAAATTTCTTCTACTCCACCCGATCTACTTGGAATACCTAAACAGGCCGTCACCCAAGGCTACAAACTAAACCTTGCTAATTTAAATGTCAGGCAAATCTCAAGAGTTTCAAGTTTAATAGAAAACTTTAGTGATTCGATACTAATTACCGGTTTCAGATCTGCTGCTAGTCCTGAAGATCCACATTACTTCAACACTGAATTTAAACTGCTAAACTACTCTACGCCACAAAGTGAGACTGAATCCAGTCCCTCGTCGCTTCGGGGACGCTAGTGGATAATTTAAGAACTTATATTTTAGATCCCATACTTAATATTTTTAGATTCCATAAGTTTAAAATTTTTTTTGTATTATTTGCTACCATTATTTTTTATGTTTTATTTTTTCCCTATCATCAGTTGTCGAGTCTAATTGAAAACCAAATTAGCAAATCTAGCCGGGGTCAGCTTCAAGTTTCATTCACTGACTTAAGCTTAAGTATAGTGCCCTTTGGTATTTCGGCTGAAAACGTATCAATATTTATGCCTAGCTTACCTTCACCACTTTTCGTTAAAAAAGCATATATACGGCCATCCATAGCCGATCTTTTGAGATTTAAAAAAGGTGGCGTTTTAATTGCTGAAAATATGTGGGGAGGACTTTTGAACTTGCAGTTTTCAGACCTTGGGCAAGGGACATCAAATAATAAGCAAGCTCAAATGGTTAGAATAGGTGCTCGTTTTGAAAACATAGACTTAAATAAATTGGCTAATTGGTACAAGGCTCCATTTAGCACCGCTGGCTCTATTTCTGGACAAATCAATATGACTTTGGACCAAAAAGCTTTCGAACAGCCGGAAGGCGCTTTTTCCATCCAAGGGTCTAATATTAAACTTCCATCGACAGTCAAAGTTATGCAAATGGATTTGGTTTTACCCTCAGGGCGATGGAAAAGCTTAGACTTGAAGGGCAAAATTGCAGCTGGACAATTTACTTTGTTAGAAAGTCGTTTAGGTGCACCGAGCGACGTGATCAATGGTCGAATAAAAGGTAACATGGGTTTAACTTTTAGATCTTTGGGTGGACGGTTAACTCCTCGAGCATCTCAGTATGATTTTTCTTTGGATTTAAATTTAGACAAGGTTTCCGAGCAAAAGATTGGAACTTTGTTAAGCACGGTGCTTCTGAATGGCAAGGGTGGTAAATCCCCTACTGTCGACGGAGGCGCGCGTTATTTGCTTGGACTTAAGGGATTTCCGGGTTCGAGCCCAAATATCGAACCATTGTCGGCTTTTTAGCATTGATGCACCGTTGATGTTCTGACATTGTGATTGCTATCTACACCCCGAACTCAATAAACTACTAGCTTAAAAGGGAGCAATTATATGTCTGGAATTAATAAAGTTATGATTATTGGCCGTTTAGGATCTGATCCTGAAGTTAAAACGATCTCTACCGGAAGCACTGTCACAAGGTTAAGTATCGCGACCAGTGAAAACTGGGTTGATAAAGAGGGTCAAAAACAAGAGCGTACAGAATGGCACCGCGTGGTTGTTTGGGGCAAACTAGCTGAACTTTGTGGAAAGTACTTGGCTAAAGGCAGACAAGCCTACGTTGAAGGTCGCTTACAAACTCGTTCATGGGAAGACCAGCAAGGTCAGAAGAAATATACAACAGAAGTTGTTGCTTCTACCGTGCAATTTTTGGGCTCTACTCAAGGTGCTTCACAAGATGCAGGTGGACAAAGTGCTTCTAGTGGATCTTCAAATCCGTTTGATGACTTTGGACCGGAACCTTCCTTCAATAGCTCTGAAGAGATTCCATTTTAGAAAAAAAAATCTATAAACAACTAACACCTGTTGGATGTTTGAAATCTAAATCATCAAAATAAAAAAGACGTCTTGTAAGACGTCTTTTTTATTTCTAAATCCAGCCAGCAAATCCTTATGCCAAGGCTAGAATTTCTAAGCTAAATTGATATCTTTTTTCTTTTCTGATTCAATGGGAGTGTGACTACAATTTTTTAAATATAGATTAAAGGTTTTTTCATCCAGGAGCTTTCAACATGAAATTAACGCCCAAATTCACACTAGTACTGATGGTTTTGTTTCTACTAAATGCTTTTAACGATGTGTTTGCAGCTCAGGTTGCTGCCGTTAAGGGAAAAAAAGTTTTAGTGATGGGTGATGATCTGGAAACCAACGGTCTTTACTACGTTGTAGAGCGTGGAAAGAAAAAAGGTATAATCAAAGTTCTGAAAATAAAGGGCAGAAAGGCACTAGCCAAACTACTTAAAGGTCGGGCAGGCAAGGGCTTTAGTCTGGTTTATAGACCCAGAAAATCTAAATCAAGAAACCAAGTAGCTAAAAAAAGCCAAACTCCTTCTACGAAAAACTATGATAAATATTCCGAGACACCTTCAACAAGCTTTGATAATTCTTCAAACTATAAATCCAATTATAGGTCTAGCCGCAAAAAGTCCTTTAGCTTAGGAGGCCTACTTGCCTACCAGCAAAACAGTGCGTCTGTGAACTATACATCTGGTAGCTCTGATTCACTTTCTGGGTCATCAATAGGCTTTAAAGTTTTTGGGGACTACCCCCTAAATAAAAAAATTAATTTGCGTGGTGAATTTGGAACTATACCATTCAACGCAGAGGTTGCATCAAACAACTGTGGTGGTTCAACCTGTTCAATGGCCATCAGCTACTTAGGAGCGACTCTGTGGGCTAGGTATATGTTTAACCCAGAGACAGCTAAAACCCGTTTTTGGGGTGGAGCAAGTGCCAGTTTGATCTTCCCGACCGGAACTGGTGACACCAATGCAGTCAACGCAGATGATGTGGGTAGCACTTTGATTTTCGGTTTAGGTGGTGGATTAGATTATAATATCAATGAAAAGTACTATATCCCTGTATCATTAGAATACACTTTGTTTCCACCGAACGACGAGGTCTCTGCTAACATCATCGGCATTAAAGCTGGCCTTGGAATGAGGCTTTAATTAGATTAATATTATAGAGTAATGAATTTACGCTTTATTATATTCTTTATCTTTACTTCTTTTTACTTCTTGCCACTGCAGGCACAAGAGCTTGGTAACAGCGAAGAGGCATACTACCCGTCACCAGTTATAGTGAGTCCCCGTCCTCGAACAAAGCCACCCGCGCCCAAGCGTGCGACTTTAAGCCCTGAAACTAGTGCAAGACCTCTTATTAAACCTGGGCCCCTAAAAGAATTAACTGCAATCCAAGCCGCATCCTTAAAGTCTTTGGCTTGCCCGGGTGGTGAATTTTGCCCTGGACCTTTTCAAAACTTTAAAAAGGATGGTCAATTTTTTAACCCCTTATGTTCTGAGTTTATCACCGAACAAGGCGAATACGGCGAAACGGGCATAATGATGTTAGAAGCTATGGGACAAGTGCAATCAACAAATCAGAAAAACCCTTACAAGTCCGCTTATAAAAACTGTGATTTTAGAAAGAACTTTGACTTTGGCAGAGCCTGTCCTAACTTTAAATACTTGTCCCCTTTGCAAAAGGATCATGTATGGGTCTGGCTGTGGGCTTCAGTTTCTCAAGCAGAATCTAGCTGTGATCCGGCTGTAGATGCAGAAGGGATAGATAATTTGGAACTTGGTCGAAAAAATATAGCTGATGGCCTGTTCGGCCTAGAATATTCTGAAGACACCAGAAAAGTTAACGACCGTGACCCTAGGTTTTGCCCGCACAGAGAAGAACCAGAAGAATTTGGTGGAACCAAAAACTTGTACTTCCAATCTAGGTGCGCAGCCTCAATTATGTTTAATCGACAATGTGGTAAAAGTGTAGTCAATTCGGGTAGTTACTGGGAGCAACTTTTAACTAATCAACGAAAAGTTTTTGAACTTATGCAAAGGCACCCATTATGCAAAACTGCTCGTTAAGTCGTAAGCCGTTAACTGAGTTTGCAAAAGCAGTGTTCAAAGGTGGCTTTCTTTCAAGCTATACATTTTTTAGCACGGTGTTTTGTAATTCTGTATTTGCCGAACCCCCAAAGAATCCACCATTAGCTATAGATATGAAAGTCGGGCCACTACCTTATGAAGTACTTAATTTTAATAAAGGAATTTATAAAAAAACTTTCGGTCCTGATAATTGTATTGAAGGTGAATACAGAATGCTTAAAGAGCCAAAGACTGGAAGAGTCTTTTTAAGAACTTCAAAAGGCGTGTTGGTGGATCATTTAGACCAACGAGTTAAAAATCGAATAGAAAAAGATTGCTCATTTATATATTTCAATTTGATCAACGGTAAAAACGAACTAGAAAGCACCGAAATTCAGAGCTGTAAAGAGCCTTTGTTAGTTTCAAACATTAGAACTTTAAAAGTTAAGTTTGAGGACAACAAAATACACTACGTATTTATTGCCAAGGACCCGTTAAAAGAGACTTCAAAAAAAACAAATTGCGAGCTTGAAAGACAGAACTAGCTTTCTTTTTTTAAGAGTGTAAGAAATTTTGTGTATAGGCGGATATCGCCACTTCTTGATCCAAATCTCTATCAAGCTAAGAATATGAGCGCAATATTTTTCGAGTGTCGTGGCAAAATTTCAAATATAAATTAGCCCAATTTCCAGAGTTATGGCCCAATTTTAAGCCTTCTAGCTGATACTTATAGGCATAATAGAACGCTGAAAGATCAGACCAAAACCAAGGGGTTATAAGTACAATTGCTGGATTGCAATTTACTTTCTCAAGCAAATAACATCTGCAGAATGAATTGTTGTCCAATTTATTTCACCACCGAATTCAGATATATCAACTTTATTCAAATAATTTTCTTTAATTATAGTTAGTAAATCCCTATCTAGTGGTGAATTGCCAATTTGGATAATTTCTATGGTTAACCCTCTTTCAATAGCCTTTTCCATTTGATTGCCTTTCACTAAATTCTTAGCTTCAGATATAACAGTGGGCATAGAGCAACTGTATACTGTCAAATCAGAGGCGCCAAATGCACTCTGACCTAAGGACAACAGAGAGACTAATAATAGAATTTTTTTCATTTTTACTTCCTTTGTTAAGTTCGGTCTAACTTAAGCAAAACTCATGCTCAAAAAAATAATGCTTCAAATCAAATTAAACTCACAAAGACACATTAAAACCGACAAAAAAGCGTTTTCGTCGGTACCAAAATTGTCACTTTTTTGGTTTTAGCCCTAACTACTAAATCAGATCAAGCTTTATCCGGTCTTCAAAGTGAATTGAAAGCTGAGCTATCACCTGACCCCAGTTCCATTTAGGGGTTTTCCACCTTTGTGAAGTTTTTTTTAACAGCCAAATAAAGGATTTTAAATAGAGCATCGTCTGTTGGAAATAAGGCTCTGTTTTTTGTAACCTTTCGCATTTGCCTGTGAACATTTTCAACAATATTCGTTGTGTAAATGATCTTTCGAATATGATGAGAGTATTTAAAATAGCTTGAAAGTGTTGACCAGTTAGATGTCCAAGAGTTGATAACCACAGGATGCTTTTCACCCCATTTGGTTTTCAAATCCTCAAGACTTTTTATGGCTATTTTTTCAGTTGCAGCTTGGTAAACAAGCTTTAAATCTTTTAAAAATTCTTTTTGATGTTTTGAGCCAACATACCTAAGCGAATTTCTAATCTGGTGGACAATGCAGGTCTGCACTTCAGTTTTAGGATAGATGCTCTTTATAGCATCAGGAAAACCTTTAAGCCCGTCCGCACAAGCTATTAGAATGTCACTGACCCCTCGATTTTGAAGGTCTGTTAAAACCGAGAGCCAAAATGTAGAGGATTCATTATCGCCAATGTAGATGCCCAAAACGTCTTTCATGCCAGCAGAGAATTAAAAACCAACAGCTTACCAAATTATTAAAATCAAAAAATTACAAGTCGAAATCTAATAATCTGAGCTCCTATAAATAAAGAGCTTCGACAATTCTGTCGAAGCTCTTTATTTAACTCACAAATTAAAAATTTTAATTTTTTCTATTTAGCCAATTGATATTGATTACTTAGGCATGACCACTGAATCAACAACATGGATAACTCCATTTTTTTGCATTACATCAGAAGTAGTAACTGTTGATTTGTTGCCTTTCTCATCGGTCAAAATCACTTTCTCTCCATCCATCATTGCCATTAATGTTCCACCAGAAACAGTTTTCAGCTTAGCTCTGCTCTTCCCCTTTTTAATAGCATCAACAAGATCAGCGGCTGTCATTTTTCCAGCGACAACATGATAGGTTAAGATCTTTGTTAATTTCTTTTTGTTAGAAGGCTTCAGTAAGCTTTTTACTTTGCCTTTAGGTAATTTTTCGAATGCTGAATTTGCCGGAGCAAACACTGTAAAAGGTCCTGGACCTTTCAAAGTTTCAACCAGACCAGCAGCTTTAACTGCAGCAACTAAAGTTGTGTGGTCCTTTGAATTCGCTGCGTTTTCAATAATATCTTTTGAAGGATACATTTCTGCCCCACCGACTGTAACTGTAACTTCAGCTGCAGGCTTCGCAGCTTGTGTAGACTTTTTGTTAGCCTTTGATCTAGCGTATATTGGGTTGAAGGCTAGAACAATGGCACTCGCGATAAGTAAGCTATTTACTTTCATATTAGTTTCCTTGTAGTTTAAATTTTTAGTTGTTTAATTTTTAATTAAATTAATTAAATAGCACCTAAGCTTAAAACCATTGATAAAAATTTCAAATAATATCTCTATATAAAACTAAAAGCCAGACCAGCATTAAACCTACATGGCAATCATTAAAGATTTACTTCCCCTTAAACCCCAACTAAAGTGTCACAGGAAATTATAAGATCAAATCATTGTCTCCATCAAGATAATCCCCGTGATCTGTTGCAGAAACTGAAAGTCCAAAGCTTAAAACACCAACCCGACCCATTACCATTAAAGCTATAATTATTAACTTACCGAAAGATGATAAGTCGCTGGTTAAACCCATGCTTAAGCCCACGGTTCCTAAAGCAGAAATGGCTTCGAACAAAATAATTTCAAATTGAGAGGACTCAGTATAATTCAATCCAAATACACTTAACCCTAAGACAAATGTAAAGAACACAAAGGATGAGGCCGCGTACTGTAAGCGTTTCGGCGGAATTTTACGGTTGAGAAAAGAGATGTAGGGTCTTCTTTTTAAGGTGCTTCTCACTAGGCCCACTAACGCTGAAAAGGTTGTAGATTTTAAACCGCCCCCCGTCCCAGATGGAGAAGCACCAAAGATCATCAGGAAATAGAGAATTAATATAGCCCCAGAACTCAACTCGCCTACTGGAACGGTATTAAACCCAACAGTCGACGTAGAAGTCATAGTTTGAAAAAATGCAGCCAGCAGTCTTTCTCCTACAGGCATGTTTCTGAGCAAAGGCTCTAACAAAAAGATAAGCGTGGTTCCGAAAAATAAAAATAATGTTGTTATCAGAAGTATAATTTTAGAAGTGTAGAACAAACTGTCTTTTTTTCCCCTTATTTTGCTCCAAACATCAATCGCCACTATAAAGCCGACTGCTCCCAATATGCTAAGCACTGATAAAACCATGTTGATCGCATTATGATTCACATAAGATTCAAAACTATTGGAGTTTAAACTAAAACCTGCTGTGCAAAATGCAGAAATGCTATGAAAAAATCCATGCCACAGAAAATCTTTGACTCCTTCAAGCCAAAACAAAAGAGCAAGAACTAAAGCCCCTAATAATTCAACTACAAAAGTGAAAACTATCACTCCTTTTAAAAAAGAATGCACGTCAACTGATTCCGGCAGTGGGAAAGCAGTTCTAGTCATATTTTCACGAGTAGATGAAAACCGGTGACCTGTTTGCAGAATAATAAAAGAACCAAAGGTCATATACCCAATGCCGCCTAACTGTATTAAGAGTAGTATAACTAACTCACCAAAAAAAGAGTAGCTACCACCTGGATCTATTGTAACTAGGCCCGTTGTAGAAACCGCTGATGCTGCAGTAAACAGATTATCCAGTATCCCCACTGAAACGGTCTGACTGAAAGGCAGTAGTAATAGCAAAAAACCAAAAAGCATGTAGCTGACGTAGCCGAAAGATAACACCCTAATAGGATCTTTCTCGATTATTAGTTTTTCAAAGACTAAGAGTGAAGACTGGATTTTTTTTAGCATCAATTGGCTCCTGCTTTTCCAACACCTAACTATAAAGCTTTCTTTAAAATTACATATACTCGTTGCATCTTAAGGTTCAAATTTCTATACTTTCTGAATGTTTGCTCAAATGGCGCATCAGCTACAACTTTTCTCGCTATTGCTATTTTTGCTAGCAACCATCAAATTTAAACCTGCAATTGAACTTCTTTCTTACGAGCAAAGCGTTTTAGCGCTCACTGGACTTATCAGTTTTAGCTTTTTGCTTAGCCTTGGTCACAAAAGCAAATTCAAGACATTTTTTTTACCGCTTACACTTGGAATCAGCATTTTACTAACAGTAAATAGCACCTACTTGCACCCTACCCTAGGGACTCTTGTTTTGTGCATTTTCACTTTTGGTTTCTTTCATTTTTTAAACAAAGACCACAGCTTTGTTCGTAATTTAAATATAAAATGGTCAAACCTTCTTGTTTCTGTTGGTTTGCTTTTGACCCCACTCTTTTTAATAACCAAAGTTTCTGTTTTCAATGAAAACCTTTATGATTTCGCCCTGACCTTATCATCTATTTCAGTCTTGCAGTTATGCTCTGTTTTTTTAAAGTTCTATTTAAGAAAAACTTCTATCATAATTTTGTCGACTCTTATATTGGTTGCATCTTTTTTATTTTTTGGACCATATGTTAGGTTTTTGTATATTTATAAAATATTTTGCCTGATATTGAGCTTAACTTCATTTCTATATATAACTTTTAAATCGCGAAAAAAAATACTTACTAGTAACAATTACCAATTTCTTTTTTCCAAGCCACAACCAGTGGTTATTGGTTATTTTTTATTCACAGCAGCTATAGGAGCCTTTTTTCTGCAAACTCCGTTGGCTCAGGTGGATGCACTTAACAGATCATCTCTTGTTGACAGTTTCTTTACCGCACTAAGTGCTGTGTGCGTAACAGGTCTAATAGTTTTAGACACACCGGTTGATTTTACTTATTTTGGTCAGTTTATAATTTTAATTCTTATACAGCTAGGTGGCCTAGGTATTACAACGTTAAGTGCTTGGGAGTCTACTAATGCTAAGCTCTGGTAGGTTGAGCGTAACACACGAAGACACTTTAAAAAGTATGTCAGGGCATTCAACTAAATTTGACATCAAGTCTTTTTTACAACGAATTGTTTTTTATTTTTTAACTATCCAATCCATAGGCGCGTTTTTACTATTTTTGGGTTTTTTAAATTATGAACCTTGGCCTCTGGCTCTATGGAAAGGAATCTTTACCAGCGTATCTGCATTTTGTAACGCTGGATTTTCTCTTCAAACAGACAGCTTAGTACCCTATCAAAATAATATATTTATATTGTTCACTGTAAGTTTACTTATTGTCGCCGGTGGGTTTGCACCGCTAATGGCATTAGATCTGCCAAACAAAATTAAGAATAAAAGGTTAAATCTGCAAGAAAAAATAGTAATCACTTCTACTCTAAGTCTTTTGTTTGTTGGCTTTTTGTATTTTCTAACGGTGGAATGGAGTCAATCGCTTTCTCAACTTTCACATTCGGCCAAAGTTGCTAATGCTTGGTTTCAAAGTGTAACTTTGCGAACTGCAGGGTTTAATTCGGTTGATCTTACGGAAACCAGGGGCGTTACTCAATTTTTTATGATTTTTTTGATGTTTATTGGTGGTAACCCTGGAAGCACAGCCGGTGGCGTAAAAACTGTGACCATGGCAGTACTTTTTATAATGGCACTGAATGCATTGAAAGAAAATGATCAGGCACTAGTGTTTAATAGACGTATCCCTCAAAAATTAATTTACAGGTCATCGCTGATCGTTTTTATAGGACTTGGAGTTCATTTCCTTGCATTTTTTTTGCTAAGCATGACACAGAATATTGATCCGATTAGCTTGCTGTTCGAAACTTTTTCTGCGCTTGGCACTGTCGGGCTCAGTACAGGGGCAACCACAGAGCTAGATGAAATAGGAAAGATCATCATCATTTTCTGCATGCTTGCCGGGCGGGTGGGCCCTTTAACTTTCATCTTATTACTTTTAAAACGTCGTTCCAAACAGAAATGGAAAACACCAGAGGAAAACATTTATATAACTTAACTATTTTAAAAGGAATTCTAATATGACAAAACAAGTGGTTGTTATCGGTCTGGGGCAGTTCGGCTTGGGCCTTATCAAGGCTTTAAGTGAAACCAACACTGAAATTATAGCCGTTGATCGGGATGAGAAAAGAGTTGATCTAGCTTCAGCTTGGGTTTCAAAGGCACTATGCTTAGACGCAACAGACGAAGAGGCTCTTTCACAAATTAGACCCGACCTTAGAGACGTTTGTATTTGCGCCACTGGTGATGAATCTAAAGAAGTAGGAATTATCTGCACAGCTTTACTTAAACAGTTAGGCGCGAAGCGAATAATTTCTAGAGCTAACGATGATCTGCATGCAAGAATTTTAAAATTAGTCGGTGCGAACGAAGTGGTCAATCCAGAATGGGATTTTGGAGCACGTTACGCCCCTAGGGTGCTCAGTGAAAATGTGATTGGAGAAATGGTACTAGATGCCGATCTGGTTGTTACAGAAATCAACGCTCCAGAAAAGCTTTGTGGAAAGCCCTTATCTGCTTTAGATCTTCGAAGGATATACGGCATTACAGTCATAGCTCTGAAAAGTATAAAGACTGGTCAAGTAAAGCAAGCTGGACCAGACGATATTATTAATGTCGGAGACATATTGATTTCAGCCTCAAGTAAGGATGCGATGAATAAACTTTTAGATAAAGAAGGTTCCTAAGAATGAACTCTAAATCCTACTTTTTAAGTATTTCAGCCACTGTTATTATCTTAAATATTTTGATAGGTTTAAGTGCAATTTTTTTGGTCGAAAGAATTATACCAGCTATCAATCAAATTCTTGATGACAATGCTTATTCGGTCAACGCCGTTGTAGAGATGATGGATACTCTTTCGGTCTCGACAGAAGTAAACGATAACGAAGAAATATTCTGGAACAGTTTTGATAATGCGAAAGGAAATATTACGATCCAAAACGAGGGCGTGCTTATTTCAGAAATTAGGATAGCAGCTAAAGTCTACTGGAAAGATCCAACCCAATCTAAAGATAAGTTAGTTGGCTACTTGACTAAACTAGCTCAGATGAATCTTAAGGATATGAAGCAAAAAAAAAATAAAGCAGAAAGGCTAGGTGTTACAGGTTCGTGGGCCTTGGGTTTTTTAATTTTGATTTCATTAAGTATTCAGTTGATTTTTCGTTCAAAGTTTTTTGGCGGACTTATAGTCCCTCTGGAACAAATTTTTGCTGTTTTAAAGGACTATAACGAGGGTAATTCCTTAAGAAGATTTGTCGAACAGAGAACTTATTTGAACGACATAAGAAAAATTGGAATTATTATAAATACAATTCTGGATCAGAAACTGTTAAATCAAAACGACAAAAAAAAAGTCTCTGAAAAAAATTGAAAGCTATTTTAAATTTTTTTGTAACTACGAAAGCGAAATTCTTGTAACTCCGATGACTTCGGGTATTTTCTGAAGCTCTTGCATAACTAAAGCTAACTGGGAAGTGTCTTTAACACTTACGTCAAATAGGCAGATAGCTTTATTATCACGGGTCGTTCTAATTTGCGCATTGTGGATATTTACGCTTTTTGCGTTAAAGACCTCGCTTAATCTAATAAGTAGTCCTCTGGTGTCGGAACTAATAATTCGCACCCGAACCAGACGATCTACCTGGGACTTTTGTACATTCCACTGCACATCAACCCTGCGGTCTTCGTCCATCTCGAAAGTCCGCGGGCAGTCAGCTCTGTGAATCACTATACCTCGCCCCAACGTTACAAAACCAGTGATGCTATCGCCTGGTATTGGGTTACAGCATTTGGCGTAATGAACCAAAAATTCTGACATACCATCTACAACCACTAACGAAGAGGATTTTCTTTTTTTCTCGACAGCAGCTTTAAATGCTTTTTTGATATAGCCTTGTTCTTCTTCTTCTGTTTGGACCTGTTTACTTAAATCTGCGAACAACTCGATTAGCTGCTGAGGAATAATTTTTCCGTAGCCTGCTTGAACTTTTAGATCGTCTGTAGAATTACATCCCCGATCTTTCATAAATCTATCAAGTTCTGGATTCTTTAAATATTTAGAAAAACTTGATCCCACCTTTCTAAATGCTTTATCAATTAAGATACTACCAACTTCAAAAGCCTTTTGGCGCTCCTCGGTTTTAATAAAGGCTCTGATCTTAGTTTTTGCCCTGGAAGTAGCGCACATTTTAAGCCAGTCCTTTGAAGGCTTTTGGTTATTGAGCGTTAAAATTTCAACGAAGTCCCCGTTTTTAAGCTTGTATCTTAGGGGCACACCCTTTCCATTGATCTTTGCGCCAGCACATTTTAGTCCTACCTCTGTGTGAACTGAAAAAGCAAAATCAATAGGAGTCGCCCCATCGGGAAAAGCCTTTACTTCGCCTTTTGGTGTGAATACGTAAATGTCACTTTCAAATAGATCAGACTTTACGTTTTCTAAAAACTCATCAGAATCACCTGTTTGCTGATGTAAAGACACTAATTCGCGAAGCCAATTGAACTCTTCGGCTGAAACTTCACCAGTGTCTTTTTTGCCGATAGATTCAGTCTCCTTATACTTCCAATGAGCAGCAATTCCCTGTTCTGCAATGATGTCCATTTCGGATGTTCGGATTTGAATTTCGATACGTTTCGAGACCAGGACCTATCACTGTGGTGTGCAGACTTTGATAGTTGTTGGACTTTGGCATGGCGATAAAGTCTTTAAATCTACCTGGCACAGGTCTCCAGACAGAATGTATATGTCCTAAAGCTTCATAGCATTCAGACACACTGTTCATGATGACTCTAAATGCAAGGACATCATTCACTTGCTCGTAATCAATATTATCATTCATCATTTTTTTGTGAATTGAATATAAATGCTTTGGGCGTCCTTTCACTTTAAATTTAGCGAACAACCCTTAAGCTAGGACTTTAGAAATTTCTTTCTTTACGTCCTCTATATATTTTTCTCTTTCATTTTTCTTGCTCTGAATCCGCTGGCTTAGATCATAGTACGCCTCGGGGTTGCCATATCGAAAGCTCAAATCCTCAAGTTCGACTTTCAGCCAGTTGATACCCAAGCGGCTAGCAAGCGGAGCATAGATATCTTGAGTCTCTTTGGCTTTCTGCTCTTGTTTAGCAAAAGGCATATGATCTAAAGTTCTCATATTGTGGAGGCGATCCGCTAATTTGACCAGGACAACTCGAACATCTTTCCCCATAGCGACGATCATTTTACGGATGTTTTCGCCTTGCTTTTCATGGGTATTTCGAAAGCTCATTTGAGTGATTTTGGTCACTCCATCCACTAAGTGAGCCACAGCTGGTCCGAATTTCTTTGCTATTTCATCAATGGTCGCCTTTGTGTCTTCCACCGTGTCATGCAGTAGGCCTGTGGCAATGGTGTCCATGTCCAGTCTTAGGTGAGCTAGAATAGCCGCAACACCAAGAGGGTGTGAAATGTAGGGTTCACCACTTTTTCTCTTTTGACCTTCGTGAGCCGCTTCTGAAAAGGCATAAATTTTCTTTAAGCGCTCACAATCAACTTTTGGATTATAATGACGAACAATTTCGCAAAGCTCATCGATGGTCTTTGGTGAGTAGGACTTGTCGTTTAATTTATCATGCATATTTTTTTATCACCTAGTGCCAAGCTTAAAATATATCATAACCTTAGGAAATTTGCTTAAAAAAAAACTTAAACTTGCTCAAAAGCAAACAAAAATTAATAAAAAAAGGAAAGCTTAAGCTTTCCTCGGTAACTAGTGACTTTAATTAATTGTCTCGGTCCCATTTAAGAAAGTAAGGTTAGGACCTTTGAAACTATTACGAACCTCGTAAAAGGTCTTTCTGAATTTCTGAAGATGGAGTTGAATCTACCCACTGGTTCCTATCAAAGGAAACAGTTCCCGCGGAGACCTCTCGAAGTGAATTAACAACATACTTATTGTTGCTTTTAGGAATAGTTAACTGGGACCCTTTAATCAGTTGTTTAGCACGCTTTGCCACTAATAATACCAAAGCAAATCTGTTTTCAACTTTTTCAAGACAATCTTCAACCGTAACTCGAGCCATTATTGACCTCCAATAGTCTTAAACATATAGCCTCATTCCGGCATGCATTCAAGGGGATTAAGCCTTATTTGGGCTTTCGATGACAATGAATTGTCATTTGAAACCATCACTTACCACTCTAAGTATGGCACACTTACTGCTTTTAATTTAAAAAGGAGTCTTCATGCGCTTTTTCTTGTTTTTTGTCCTTCTGCTTTCCTACACAAGCTGGTCAGGCACCGGAGAACTTATTAGCCGTTGGTTTCTTTAAAACTTTAATTTAGTTGTCTTTTAAGTAGGCTGATAAAACATCTTTAAAATTTGTGAAAGCCTTTGCGAAATCATCGTTCACTATCTGTACGTCAAACTCTGAGGCTCTTTTCATCTCTTCTTCAGCACTTTTCATGCGCACGTCAATATCTGGTGGCAGCTCGCCCTCTCGCTTTAAGATACGGTCTTTTAAAACATCAATGTCTGGCGGCTGGATAAATACGGTCAAACACTGAGGATACTTTTCCCTAAAAGTTTGCGCACCCTGAACATCCAAATCCATAATTACAGCTCGATTCCTTGCCCAGTTCCACCGAAGCTCGTCCAAAGGGGTCCCGTAACTGTAAATGTGAACATTTGCCCATTCGATGAAGAAGTCTTCCTCTACAAGTTTTTTAAATTTCTGCTCGGACACAAAATGATAAGGATCACCTTCAGATTCACCCGCTCTCATTTGTCTGGTCGTAAAAGTCGTGACGTCTCGAAGTTGGGAAAAATTTTTCAAAGCCTCGTCAATAAAGGTGTTTTTTCCGGCGCCACTAGGAGCGGCAACTATGATGAGTTTTTCTGTCATCTGTATAAATCCCTTTTATTCAATGTTTTGTACTTGCTGTCTTATTTTCTCAACAATTGATTTAGCTTGCATCACTTCTTGGGTTATTTTCACAGAACTCGACTTTGAGCCTATGGTATTAACCTCTCGAAAAAGCTCTTGAGCATAAAAATCCAACTTTTTACCTTCGGGAATCAGCACTCACTAGTAATTTTTTACAAGCTTTTATGTGCTCTTTTAATCTGATGACCTCTTCTTTGATATCAGATTTGTCTACTAAAAGAAGTAGTTCTTGATTCAAGCGCTCAAGGTCAAACTCTTGTTTCCACTGCTTAACCTTTGCATCCAACTTCTCTTTAAGTTCTACCACATGATCCTGAGCTAGCACTTCTAATTTAAGTCGAACTTTTTCAAGCGACATTAGCAAAGCTGAAAGCTCTTTCTGTAAGGCTTTGCCTTCACGCTGACGCTCTAGTTGAAAATCATTTATTAAATCATCTACAAGTTTCAAAAATTCAATTTTTTTTATCTGACCCAATGATATTAGATCGGCTTTCACTGAAGTCTTTGGGCGTACAAAAACATCACCATACCTTAAGATAAGATCAACTTCGTTTTCTAAATTTACTTTAAGTCCCGTAGACATTTTTTTTAACTTTTCGTGGAATTCTTTGGCCTTATTCAAGTCTAATACATTTTGTGATGAGCTTTCACTAGACTGGACTTGCACAAAAATATCAACACTTCCCCGCGATACTGTTTTATTTACTTTTTGACGAACTTCCTTTTCTAAGAACATCAGATCTTGGGGACCGTGTAGTCTAAAGTCAAAAAATCTGTGATTTACACTTTTAATCTTCAAACTGATTTGATCGATACTTTTTAAAGTCGGAACACCCGGTCATGCTATTCATTTTATTCCTCCGTTTGGGCTGCTACCCAAGGCGAAGTGCAGCAGCCCAAAGCTTTAGCTTTTTCAATTTCATTTATAGCGTGAAACCAAACAACGCTATTATCTGATCTGAACCAGGTCATCTGTCTTTTAGCCAAGTGCATAGTATTTTTTACGATCAAATTTTCAAGGTCTGATAAGGCAAGATCTTCATCTAAGTACATCAAAACTTCTTTATAACCAACACTTTGTAGCGGCTTCCACATCTTTAAACCAAGACTTAGGTGGAATCTGACCTCTTCAATTAATCCACTTTTCAACATGTGCCCGACACGCAAACGAACTCTGGTAAGTAGCTCTGAGCGGTTCAAGGTACAGTCCTAATTTTAAGTGATTTTTTCTGCTCGACTGACTTTTAATTTTCAGGTCAGAAATTTTAAGATCTTGTGAAAAATAAATTTCTAATGCTCTGTGTATTCGGTAGTGATCGTTGGGATGTATAAAATCTAAAGCTTTTGGGTCTATCTCTTTTAATTTTTGCACTTTTTCTAAATTGGATAACTTTTCTAGGAATAGAAATCTTATGTTTCATAGCTGTGCTTAGCTCATCAATATCTTCCATGCCGGTTTCAAGTGCCTGAATATAGAATCCACTACCACCAGTTATTAAAAAGTTTTTCTGTTAAGTAGCGAGCAAGGTTTAAACCTAGACTGCTCGACTAATTTTATGTCAACCACAGTACTCGAATTTTCAGCAGACACCTTAATCTGATTTGTACTTGCAACTAGAAGAGACCACTTTTCTTAGATTTTTGAATTGCCGAACAAATTCTGCCGGCGCTAAAAAATTGTCCTGGCTCTGCGATTCCAAATAATAAGTGTTCAGCTTTTTCAAAGTCAGCTGCTGTGGGAAAAGCGGTTCCAACCTTTAATGTTTTAAAAAACTGCAGACTATCACAGTTGACGATTGGCATATCTAAAGGTTTCGATAGATCTAAAGCAAGTTTAGATTTACCAGTTGCAGTTGCTACCTACTATAAAAAGATCACCCGATTTTAAAAGTTCCAAACTTTACAATTTCCGACAGAAATCTTTTTCGATTTGATCAAAAGAGTATCTAACGAAAACAGGTCGGCCATGTGGACAGTAACTTGTCGTTGAATACTTATCCATCAGCAAAAGCAGCTCTTCCATTTCTGGCATGGTCAAAATCTGTCCTGCACGTATTGCAGAATGACAGGCCATAGTCGCAAAAATATCGCTTATCACGTCTTCAAATACAAAACTTTCACTAAATTTTAAGATCTGTTCAATCATATTGTTCCAAGCGCCTTAACAATAGCTTTATCTTTTATAATGCTAGGAGTTTCGATGATCTCAATCTGACAAGGACCACTTTGCTCGAAATGAAGTCCAAGTTAGAAAGGGCGTGAGAGCTGCTTAAACAAAATTTCAACTACAGATTCGTCATCGACTTTAAACGAAATAGGTAGTAAATGTCTTTGGGTTTCAAGGCTCTACACCATTTTTAAAGCTTTGCCATAACTTTTCAAACAAGTATCTTTCATGGGCCGCATGCTGATCAATGTATACAATCTCTTGTAAGTTTTGGGTGACACAAGTACGTTTTTCGTACTTGTCCGATAATGGCTAGGTTCGACCAAAAAGACACTCTCTAGCACTTATTATCTCAACTTACGACAAGTGATTTGATTTCAATGAGCTAATCTAAGTTTTTTGCACCCGAGATGACTGCGGGTTTGAAATCACGGAAGGCAAAAATCCTAGCTCGAAGGATTTATTTTGAAAGTAGAGTTTATCACTTTGATCAGCTGCACTGGATATGCTTGACCTAAAAGCTTTTAGCTCAAAACCACTCTGAGAGTCTTCATTTAGAATATAGCCATCAAATCGATTAGATTCATCCCGATCCTTAAAATCCATTGATCTATATTTTGAATGTAAAAACTCTTTTCGCCAGGGGCTGGTTTCTACGAATTCTAAAAGTGAATGTCTAATAGCTTTATACACTTGGGACTGTTCTTTAAACTTTACTTTACTTTTTGTAGGATGAACATTTACATCCACGAAGTCTTTTGGCACGTCTATGAAGATTGCGCCTATGGGGTACTCGCCGTGAAGTAAAGTGTTCTGAAATCCATCTCTTATGGCAGCTAAGATCATCGGCTCGTGCACCCAACGTTTTTGCACAAAGGTCCAAAGTTTTCGATTGGACTTTGCTGTTTCATGAGGTGGCGAAAATTGTACCTGAATTTTAATGTCACCAAAATTTTTAAAAAAACTATAAAGCTCTTTTGTTCCCAAAATCGTCTTATTTCGGTTTATTAATG
Organism: uncultured Pseudobdellovibrionaceae bacterium; assembly: GCA_963803705.1. GTDB lineage: Bacteria > Bdellovibrionota > Bdellovibrionia > Bdellovibrionales > UBA1609 > JAMLIO01. The sequence goes on from CAWDNU010000004.1 coordinate 257,309, forward strand.
ATTCTAGGCTTTTACTATCTCCAGAGATTTAGGTCCATCATGGTGTCAGTGATGCCTTGCTCGTTTAGATTTACACTTGTAGAAAATTTGGTTTCAGATCTTGGGCCAAAAAAAGTCTAATCTATTTTTGTAAAAGAGCTTTATTCCAACTTGTGGCTGACACAGTCCAAATGCATGTAAAACTTTTTTTATTTCCATGACTTCTGTGGCATCAGTCTTTAAAAACTTTAGACGTGCAGGCGTATTTTCATAAAGTTTATCGATTTCGATTCGAGTGCCGTAGTCATGACTTGAATCTAAGACTGGCATTAATTGCACCAAACATGACTTTTAAGCTCAACGCAGGATTCACCTTTTCTGTGCGTTCTAATATTCAGGTGTGACACTGCAGAAATACTTGCTAAGCGCTTCGCCGCGAAAACCGTAGGTCGATAAAGACCATAAGATCTTCAGCCTTCTTAAGCTTACTTGTCGTGTGTCGTTGAACAGCTAGTTTTTAAGTCTTTGGGTGAAAGCCCCATCCATTATCATTAAAGTGAGTGATCTTCCGCCTGGACCAAGGTGTAGCTCTATATCTTTAGCACCAGCATCCATTGCATTTTCAATGAGCTCTTTAACCATATGGGCTGGTCGCTCTAGAACCTCACCAGCTGCAATTTGATCCACAACACTGGAATCTAAATGCAGATAATTCTGGAGATTTCCATTTTCAGTTATACTTAGATTCTGGTTTTCATTATGATCTTCGAATTTGCATTACTTGAATCTAAAATCTTTTTTGTATTCCCGCAAGGACACCCCAGTAACTGGATTTCTCAAAATACTCTTTACCCTCTAATTTTAAGGCCCAAGAACTGCCTATTTTATAGGCAATCCCGAGAGTGCCCACTCCACCTAAACGTAAGGTTCTTGCTAGATTCATCTTCGTTGCGAATGACGAAATCAAGAAATGAAGCGTTTAGCAGCAATCCTAAACCCGCCGTAGATATAACGTGGAGCTTGTTCGACTTAAGACAAAAGGCATTGTAAAGTCGGTTAAAATAAAAAAACCCGATGCTTCAGAAGAAAAGTCCTCAAAAAATTGGGGTGCCCCGAAATGCATTAAGACGGTAATATCTAATAAAAAATTCTTGAAGATTAAATTTGGACCACTTATTTTAAGTCCATACATTATTTCTTTAGAGCTCTTTTTTCCACCGCCAACGTTTTCACTGTAATTAGCGATGCCTAATGCTGCACCTACTAAAGTACTAAGTATTAATGGTCCGCCAGATGTCGGGGCATTTTTTTTACCAGCAAATCTAGCGGGGTATAACGAGCGTTTAGTAGGATACTTGAGTTTTAGATTGATCTAAACGATTTTTTTTTGTAAAGCTTGTTGTTGTTTTTTTGATTCTAAAGCTCTGGAATTTTTGTCTTTGACTTTTTTTACAGATTCGCCTATTGTATCATTTGATAAGTCATTCAGTGATATTTTTTTTTATTCCCTTAAAACTACTTTTTTTTTTTACTTTTAGGTTTTGATCCTGAAATTTTAACCTCGGTATCTAAAACATAGCCATACCTTGATTTGCCAAGTTTTACTTTGTGGAACAGACCCAATCCATTTGAACCTTCAACAGTACTTCTGGTGCCTAAAACTTTTTTACCCTTTGGCAAAAGATAGATAATTTTTGCGTCAAAATTTGGTTTTTTGTAAATAGCAGCTTTAGTTTTTCTAGGTTTCAAGGTCACAACGTTTTGCGCTTTTACACTAAAAGAGTAAAGTGATAGGACCAGACCTAAGCTAATAAGAATCTTAAGAAATCGGACTACTTTCTGTAACCAGAAACCTACGTGAAATTTATAAAACTGAATAATATATTCACCTAACCAGTACATCGCTAACTACAAGTATTAGGCTTATATTTATTTGCGTCAACGTACCAAAAAGTTCAATTAAAACCTTAGACTAAAACATACTACGACTCTAAGTGTGCATAGCAGTATTGTGGGCAGATAGCAGTACCAATTCGACTTATCGGCACTAAACCTGTGGGCCTGTTGAAAAAGCATCATCTTCGTTGTTGCCTTCGCTTAAATCTCATTCGACGTAGATAAACTACGACTCATTCGATTTTAAGCTTGGACGCCTAGAATCTAATGCTTTTTCAACAGGCCCTTGTGTATTTTTTTAACTACCTACATCTCTGTTTATAAAAGCATCTATTTGCATTGTTAGTGCGCTTGGTAACACTTGTACGCAGGTAACTTGCTTGAAACTTAAAAAAAAAGCGAGCCTGATTAGGCTCGCTCAATGAATCTTGGAATCTATTAAAAACTAATCTAAGAAACCAGAAAATGAAAGAATGTTTAAATTGATGTTGTGGCCGTTATCTAAGTCACCAGCAACGTTTAAAGCAATCGCTACGTTCGGAGTCCAAGTGATTGTTTCAGACATAGCAAATCTTTTACCAACACTTGCTAAAATTGCAATATTATCGCCAGGTCCGAAATCAGCATATCTAATTCCGCCACCTACGAAAATAGAATTTCTAAGGTCTGCATCTAAATTATATCTAACTAATGCACCAATAGCTATAGCTGCTTCTTGAAAGCTATCACCATCAGCGTAGCCTAGTAAACCACCAACCTGTAAAACCTCAGATAAACTGTGGTAAGCCTCAACAGAAAAACCATAATCTGTTTTATCTTCTGTTCCATCGTCACCTAAACTGATTGCTGCTCTGGTGCCGCCAGTTGCTCCTTTTGCATCGGCGTACGAACCGTTAAATTGGATTTCTTTTGTAGCATGTGAAGTTGCAACAAAGCCTAATGAAACTATTAAACCTAAAATACCCTTAAACATAGTTATCTCCTATATGTTGTTATTATTATTATTTTTATTGATACTCAATAAATTAGAGCCTATGGCAATCCTGAAAGTTTAGTCAACAACCACTGTAAAACCTAAACGCGGCAGGTCTTTCAATTACTTTTTCTAAAGAGTGTAAAAGTTAGATTTTTTTACTGTATGCAAGTTAAATGTACCGAAACTTGTATACTATAAACAACACTAAGGTTTAAAGGCGACTGTTTCAATACCCTTAGGCCTGTTGAAAAAGCTATGTCTAGCAGACAAAGTTATATTTTAATTTCTTTAGTCAAACAAAAACTCAGTTTGTAACTGTAGTGTAATCGTAATTTATTGTTATTTAATCTTCATAATTAATCTTAGTATTTGGCAGAGTAAAATTCGCATTAACTCTAGACTTCAAAAAGATTTCGAAGATATTATTAAAATAGGAACGAAAAATTTTAAACTTTTTATAGATTTTAGGATAAATTAGTTTTTAAATGTTCAAACATAAACCCACCTTAGGAGAAAATATGAAAATAAAAGCAGTTATAGCAAGTTTGTTATTTACAGGAAGTTTCGCATTCGCAGAAGGCGACCCAACTGAATTCTTATATCAAGCCATTGAAGGTCAAAGCTTTATTCAAGGCAACTTGGGCTATTTAACTAGTCAGCAAGATCAAGATGGTGGGAATCGTGAACTTGATTACACTGATTTAGAATTATCAGCTTTGTACGAATTGGGTCTGTCAGATAAAATAGCTGTTTATGGTTCAATTGGGTTTGGTCAAGGTGAGTTGGAAATCGTCAATATTGTACCTACAACTGTAGATCGTAATGGTTTAAATCCAATTAATTTGGGTGTTAAGTACCGAATGAAAGCAGGCCCTGGTCAATTTTACGCACAAGGAAACCTGGGCCTTGGGGTTTTAGCTGAGCAAGATGAAAATAGGACCGATGGAAGTATAACTCTAGCTACCCGATTAGGGTATTTGATGACCTACGACACTGCAATGGCGGGATTGGTTCTGGATATCGGTTTGTTTTCAACAGATGGTAAAGTTAAAGATGGTAGTGACTTCGAAAAAAATGGGGCTTTTGCTATATCTGCTTTCTACGAGATGGTAATGTCTGAAATGATTGTAGGCTACGCCGCTACCTATTCTATTGATGCAGGCCTTGCAGGAGTGAGCAATGGTGGACCATTCGGCGGAATGTTTGTACCGGATAACTTCGAGACGTCTATACTGGACTTAAAGGTTTACACTCGGGTCCCAATGAGTGAAAAACTTCAGTTACTTGGAGGCATAAACTATGGTCTTTTCATGGATCAGCCTGAAGATTTTGATGGTGGAAGCAATATTGGCGTTAATGTTGGTGTTCGTTACATGATGTAGCTTGAGGCAAAGGTTTCGAAAGCTCGCCTGGGCGGCGTTAGGCAGTGCAGGGCGCAAGAGCCTGACTGCCCCACTGTTGTGAAACTCGAAAGATTACTCGAGAAATCACTTGAAAAATTTTTGTAAAAATATTGATGCACTTAAATTTGCATTTACTATAAATAAGGGGAACTTTTGAAAGTTCCCCTTATTCATTTGAAAGTTTACATTTTACAATTAAAATCCAGTGCGTTAATTTTTATAAAGAAGCTTGAATAGATAACTAAACTTTGGAGAAACAGATGAAAAACTTAAATATCGCAATCGTGGGAACAAACAGGGGAATTGGTTTAGAATTGACTAAGCAACTGGCAGGTCGTGGAAACAAAGTTTATGCTTTTTGCAGATCTGCCTCTGAAGACTTAAAAAGAATAAAAGATTTAACAATTGCAGAAAATTTTGAAGTCACAGACATTAGAACTATGCAGGCAAGCCTTAAAAATTTGGATTTCAGTAAAGGTGACTACGAGGATAAAAAATCAGAAGAGGCTTGCCTTGATATTTTAATTCATGTCTCGGGAATTATGTTTGAAGACACATTAGACGAATTAGATGAAGATAATATAATGAAGCAGTTCCAAGTCAACGCCTTAGCCCCAGTCTTGGCTGTCAAAGGTTTTTTACCTTACATGAAAGAGGGCTCAAAAATTGGACTTATCACCAGTCGAATGGGTTCTGTACAAGATAATACTAGTGGTGGAATGTACGGTTACAGGATGTCTAAAGCAGCCCTTAACATGGCCGGAAAATCATTAAGTGAAGACTTAAAAGATTTTAATATCACTACCCTGCTCTTGCATCCAGGCTATGTAAAAACTGATATGACAGATCACAAAGGTTTAATCACCACTTCAGAGTCAGCTGAAGGTTTGATTAAAATTTTGGACGAAAAAAATCAAAAAGACAGCGGCACATTCTGGCATACCAATGGCGAACAATTACCATGGTAAAGGTGCGTAGGCCCGCCCACTATTTCGCTCCAGTGCTACCGAACCCGCTATTGCCACGCTCTGTATTTGAAAGTTCATCGCTAAATACAAACTGCGCTTTTACGACGGGTGCTATCACTAGCTGGGCTATACGGTCTTGATCTTCAATCTGAACGTCTTCTTGACCTAGATTAATCATAATCATTTTTATTTCTCCACGGTAATCAGCGTCTATAGTTCCAGGTGTATTTACAAGCGTAAGACCTTTTTTAAGTGATAAACCGCTTCTTGGACGAGCTTGGATTTCGTACTCGATTGGAACCTCCATCGAAAGCCCCGTTGGCACTAATACTCTTTCAAATGGTTTAATTATGATAGAGCCTGACAGCTGTGCCCGAACATCAAGACCGCTTGCACCGTCAGATTCGTATTTAGGAATAGATCCTTTAAAGTGTGGAAGAGTTTTTATTTTGACCTTCACCTTAGAGTGAAAAGCAATGTGACGTTTCAAGTAGTCAGCTACCAGTGGATCAATCACTTGGGATAACATTTGTTCTGCCATCTGAAGTAATTGGTGGGAGTCTTCAAGTTTACTGCTAATTTGATCTTTGATCTTATCAGTTATTTTATCGTTTATTTTATCGGTGGTGCTACCTGCTTTGCTAGGTGTGTCTTTATCAGTATGATCAAGATCTTCGTCATCAGCGATATCAAAACGGTCTTTAGCTAACTGAAAAAGGCTTTCAGCATTTTCTGCGATAACTTTTACTGTTTGACTCATTTTTTCAATATTGATCATTAAAAACTCCATTTAAAATTGTTAAATTTTTCTAGAGGACCGGATTCACCCATACATAAAATTGCTATTTTAGACGGGTCAAGGCTTGTCGGTAAAGTACCATTGAATGACTGGATAGAAATCTTATCTAAAACATCGATGACGTCAGCAGAGCTTCTGTATTTTTTAAAGACCATCTCGTTGACTCCGATCGAGTTCATGCGGCTATCCAAATCGTCCATACCCATCACAATGCTAGCTTTAACTTGCGTTTTATAAAGTTCAAGGTCTTTATCTGAGATTCCATTTTTCAAAAGCTTTCCTAGCTCTTCATTTAACAGTTCAAGAACAGGATCAACGTAGCGTGCCGAAGTCCCTAAATAAATGGCTAAGCTGCCACCTTCTAAAAATGACTGTAAATACGTATAGACATTATAGGCCCAACCTTTTTGTTCCCGGACCAACTGATACAACTGAGATGTCATGCCTCCGCCCAAGTATGAAGCCAGCACGTAGGACTCAAAGCGATAAGGATCCAAAAAGCTAACAGAAGGCAAGCCAACAGCTAAGTGAGCTTGCTCGGAGGGTCGACTGATCCATTCTTTAAAAGGTTTTTGTTCAAGTGGAATTAAACTAGTTTCTTCTTGGTATTTTTTGGGTTCGGATTTTTTAAGGTCACCTATCCCTTGAGATTTAATAATTTTTAAGAAATCGCTGTGGCTTACAGGACCCGCAAGCGAAATAATCATTTTAGTAGTTTGGTAACTCTCTTGATAATAAGTCATCAAATCTTGTCTAGATATATTTTGAATTGTCTGTTCAGTACCCAGTATATTTCTTGAAACAGGATGAGGTCCTAATGCTTTTTCAAAAAATAAGTCAAAAATATAATCTTCAAGATTGTCCTTAGACATATCGATCTCTTGTATTACAACATTTTTTTCTTTTTCAAATTCATCCGTTTTAAAATCTGCATTGAAAACCAGATCCGTCAATGTTTGAAGACACAAAGGTAGCGCGCTTTTTAAACTGGTTGTGGTGTAACAAGTGTATTCCCTAGAAGTGTGGGCGTTTATATCCGCGCCTGCTTTTTCAATGTCCAATACCAAATCAAGTGCTGACTTTTGATCTGTGCCTTTGAAAACCATGTGCTCAGTTAAGTGCGCCATACCGGTTTGACCCTCAAGCTCATGCTTGGTGCCAGACTCAATAAAAAATCCCAGATGAACCGTTTGAGCCCAAGGGTGAGTCTCTGTAACTACCCGAATACCGTTTTCTAAAACTGTTTTTTGGAATAAAGAGGGATCCATTAAAAATATACTGGCATACTACCAAAAAAAGCACCACACCTAAATTTTGTTAAGAAAGTGAAAACGATTATATTCTCCTCTTAAAAACCTTCAATCATACGTTTGGCACTCGCTTGCAAAAAGGCAAGCTGCGCTCCAAGCCGATCTCGGTTATTAAGAGGAGAATATAATCGTTTTCACTTTCTTAACAAAATTTAGGTGCATGACATTTTTAGAAAACAGATCAATGGTCTAATAAAACTTTACGGCTTAGTTTAATACGTCCAGCTCGGTCCACATCTAGAACTTTTACATCTACCATATCGCCCTCATTAAGAACATCGGTTACGTTTCTAACTCTTTCATGGGCGATTTCTGAAATATGAAGTAAACCACTAGTATTAGGTAAAACTTCTACTAGGGCGCCAAAATCCATAATTTTAACCACTTTACCATTGTAGACTTTGCCAACTTCAGCTTCGGCGCAAATGTCCATCACCATTTGGATGGCTTTCTTAGCCATTTCAGGGTCTGTGGATGCGATATTCACTTTACCACCATCTTCAATATTTAATTTAACGCCTGTAGCTTCAACTATTGCCTTAATTACTTTACCACCGGGCCCTATCACTTCACGGACTTTGTCTGGTTTAATCATTATGGTTTGAATTCGAGGCGCATAATCAGAGATTTCTCCACGAGGTACGCTCATTACTTTTTCCATCTCACCTAAAATATGCACCCGACCATCTTTAGCCTGACTCAGTGCTGTTTTCATAACTTCAAAGCTTATAGAATCTGTTTTAATATCCATTTGTAAAGCCGTGATTCCATCTCTGGTCCCCGCCACTTTAAAATCCATGTCGCCAAGGTGATCTTCGTCACCTAAAATGTCAGAAAGCACAACTACATCATCACCTTCTTTAATTAACCCCATGGCTATCCCTGCAACATTGCCTGTCACTGGTACGCCAGCATCTAAAAGGGCAAGTATACCTGAACAAACTGTACCCATTGAACTAGACCCATTGGATTCTAGCACCTCACCCACGATTCTAATTGTATACGGAAACTTTTCAAAATCTGGCAGAACTGCTCTTATTGCTCTTTCAGCTAAAAAACCGTGACCAATTTCTCTTCTGGATTGTCCGCCCATGCGGCCAGTTTCCCCTACAGAGTAAGGGGGGAAATTATAGTGAAGCATAAATGGATTTGAAGTTTTACCATTTAAGGTTTCCATAGATAGGGCGTCGTCGCTTGTACCCAAGGTAACTGCGGCTAAAACTTGGGTTTCTCCGCGAGTGAAGAATCCAGAACCATGGGCTCTAGGTAGTAATCCTGTATCACACACAATAGGTCTGATTTCAGTGATGTCTCTTCCATCTATACGCTCTTTACCCTTTGTAACCATTAAGCGTGCGGTCTTAAATTTTAAGTCTTCAAAAACAATACCCACATCTTTTTCAATTTTTTTAGATTCATCTTTGTCTTTTGCAGATTTGGTAAATAAGGCTAAGGCCTCTTTTCTAGCTTGGCTTAATGATGAGTACCTTTCGGCTTTGGTTTTTATTTTCAGACCGGCTTCAACTTTAGATTTAAGAAACTCTGAGTACTTAGATCTTTCATCGGCGCCTACTTCGTAAATCTTGTAAGCTCGCTTTTCAATGCCGCACTCTTGTCTCATCTCATCTTGAGCTTTAAAAATTGGCTCCATTGATTTGTGTGCAAACTGAAGAGCTTCTAAAGCTTGCTCTTCAGTGATAAATTTAGATTCGCCTTCGACCATTAAAAGACCGTTTTTTGTTCCGGCAATAATAAAATCAACCTCTGACTCTTTTAAATATTCGGGTGAAGGGTTAATAGCCCACGTGCCACCTTTTAGCCCTATTTGTAAAGCAGCTGTTGGACCGTTGAATGGAATATCACTTATGTGAAGTGCAGTTGAAGCGCCGATACTCGCTAAAATTTCCGGTGGAAACAAGCCATCAGCACTTAAAATTGTAGCCACAATCTGCGTGTCATAATTGTAGCCGTCAGGGAAACAAGGTCTTATTGGACGATCTATTAAACGCGCTGACAAAGTTGATAATGTTGTAGGACGCCCCTCTCTTTTAAAGTAACCGCCTGGGATTTTACCAGTCGCATACATTTTTTCAGCGTATTCGACAGTCAGCGGAAAAAAATCCATGTCAGTTTCTCTACGAGAGGAAACAACAGTTACTAACACTCGGTTGTCACCAACAGATACCAGAACTGCACCGTCGGCTTGTCGTGCAAGTCTTCCCGTTTCTAGTGTGATCTCATGATCACCAAACATCACTTTTTTCTGAACTATATTGAACATTTTTTCTCCTGTAGAAATTCGGTATTAAATTTTTTTTACATTTTTTTTTATAAAATTGATTATTCAATGGGTTTTTATAAAATTGATTATTCAATAGGTAAGGTTAACTTTTCAGATTAATACAAGTTTGACTCTAACCAGATTTTATACTCGGTTAAGCATAAAAAAACCTCTTTATTTTATTAAAGAGGTTTTTTTTAAAACTTATTTTCTGATCTTAAGTTCGCTCACTAGATTTTTGTAAGCTTCATCGCTATTCTTTTTTAAGTAATCAAGCAGCTTTCTACGCTTGTTTACTTTTTGCATAAGACCTTTTCTTGAAGAGTAATCATGTTTATTTTCTTTCATGTGATCGGTGAGTCTTAGGATTTCTTGAGTAAGCATTGCCACTTGGACCTGAGGGCTACCGGTGTCTAAATCTGACGTCTTAAAATAATTTACGACCTGTTTTTTCTCTTCTAATGTTAATGCCATTTAATCTCCTTATGGGCCCCGATCTGTTTGTACTAGTACAAGAACTGTTACATCCCAACTTCGTAGTTTCGTCTTCGAGGACTATTGTTTCAGTTAACTCCGGTATATACGTCATGGACTATCGTACATAAGAGCCTTTAATTGTTCTAAGTAATATTTGGCAGAAAAACAAGCAAAATCAAGAGTTTAAATAAATTAAATGGCCTTTCTAGCGTAAAAGAAGCGCCGCCAAGGCCCACTTCAGCACATTACTTACATTAGCTGGAATTACTCCCACCCAAAATATTCGATACTTTTCGCTTCACCCTGGCATAAGCAGGTAGATGGTCAAAAAATTCAATTTTTTGCGATATTCTTTAAGTTTACTCAATGTCTAAATGTTTGACGTTTTTATTTTTTTTACCCACGTGATTACAACAACTGGCAATTAGTTGTGTGACAACTTATGTTGAATTGATTCTTTTTACAACCAAACATAGGAAGCTTAAGATGATTAAAAAAGTTCTGATTCTAATTGGATTAATTATATTTTTATCCACTAGTGCATTTGCAGACGAAACTTTTTCTATTCCCTGCCTGGATGAAATTACTAAAACGGCTGCAGAGTTCATCACTGCAAGTAATGATAATGTCAATTTACATATTAAATTAGTAATTGAAGATCAAGGTCTACAGGAGCTACCAGTTGGTCCTTTTATGAGCTGGTTAGTTTCTGATGAAGTTGATTCAGGCGTATATGAAACATTAACAATGGTCCTTCACTCCAATGGTGAATGTAAGCTTGAACGGTAGCCTTGAACTGTGAAACAAATTGGGCAAAATAGAAAACCAAACCGTTTAAGAACAATTACCTCCAGTAATTTATTAATACACTTATTAGGATTCAGCAAAACAAGTGACAAGGCTTGCCTCAAGTTTAAATTATAAATAAGATTTTTAAAGTTAAGAAGACGCTTACTAAAATTAAAAAAACTAATTTTGAAAGGCGCGAATGATCTTCGGGCGGCTGTTGGCTGTCAACTCTAATACAGCAACTAGCTTGCTTAAATCTGAATTAAAAATTCGAACCAATTGGCTTTTATCTTCATACTGACAGATTTTAACTAATGGCCTTACCCTTAAATTTAAGTCATTTGGCACCTGGCCGTTTTGAAGAAGTTTGATTTCGCTTTCAAAGACTCTGTAGAAAGGCCCATGAATGCAGGTCTCAAGATCAATGATTTTTTTTGTTAAATGATCAAGCTTAAATTTTAGACTCTCTTCAAGCTTCGTTTTTACACTCTCAGAATGTAACATATGCAAAAAGCCGTTTTTGCCTTCAGTTTCAGGTGCTTCAAGTTTTGAATCTGCATCGAGCTTACTGATATTTGTACTGATATTTTTACTAAGATTAAAATTTTTGATATCTCTTTGATGCTGTTCAATTTCTAAGAGCAGATTATAATCAACCGAATCTGTTAAAGCGAAGTCACCGGATTGATGACGAATTAATCCTGACATCATTGCCCCGCACCCCAAGTTTTGGCCAAAATGGTGGACCCATGACCTGATATAAGATCCTTTTTCGCACTCAAGATCTACACTAACTATTTGAGTTTTAAAGTCTGTTCCATGAATGTAGTAATCATTAAAGCGAGACCCTTTGTACTGAGCTTTGTAAAACTTCATCAAGCGAGTAGGCACCTGAATAGCTTTGCCTTGTCTAGCATAGTCGTATAGTTTTTTTCCTTTGATTTTAATGGCAGAATGCACTGGGACCTGAAAATTCAAGTCGCCTTTTAGGCTTTCGACAACAGACTTTATGTCATCTTCACTGAAATCAAGTTTTTTTTGTTCAAAATCTTTCGCAGAAGTTAATAGTTCACCCTCTGCGTCCCATGAGTCAGTTTCTATCCCTAGCTGAATTTCGGCAGAGTACTTTTTATCCTGACCCATTATGTAGTTAGAAAACTTTGTCGCTTCACCTAAAAGTAAAATTAGCAAACCCTGGGCCATCGGATCTAAGGTACCCGCATGGCCTACAGCTTTTGTCGAAAGAACCCGCCTTAACTTGGCGACCACATCGTGGCTTGTGATTCCCTTGGGCTTATTAACTAAAAGTATTCCGTTCATCACTTTGGACCTGTCATAAATTTTTCTAAAAATCTAGATTTGAAAACGTATTGAAGTTCGTATCGCAGTTCATCTCAAACTTTCTGCTTTTTGGACTCTGCAAGTATTTTTCCAATGCGGTCAATCTCGTCCACGGACTTATCTTTGTGCCACGACAACTTGGGCAGAAATTTCATACGAATTTTCTTTGAAATAAGCTTTTGTACATCTGCGCGAATAGCATTTAGTTCTTCTAAGACTTCTACGAATCTGTCGTCAGGAAAGACGCTGATAAAAACTTTAGCCGACCTTAAATCAGCGGCAACGTCCACTTCGACAACAGTCACAAGAGTGCCCTGTTCAATAAAAAGAATCTCTGAGACAGCCTGTCCGATACACTGATGAAGTTCTTTTTCCACTTTTTGTATACGAAGAGGCTTTTTAGAAATTGTGTTCACGTCTATAGCGATCTTGCAATTTCTTCGATAACAAACGCTTCAACTACGTCCCCGGTTTTCAAGTCGTTGTAGTTCTCGATTCCTATACCGCATTCAAAACCCGAGGCTACTTCTTTAGCGTCATCTTTAAAGCGCTTAAGACTAGAAAGCTTACCAGTGTAAATAACTTTTCCATTACGGACCAACCGAACGTTGTTGTTTCTTTGAATTTTACCTTCAGTGATTATACTTCCAGCAATAGCTCCTATTTTAGGGATCGTAAACACTTCGCGGACTTCAGCGCGACCTTGTTCTTTTTCGACCACTTCGGGTGTAAGTAATCCAGACATTGCTTTTCTAACATCGTCTACAATTTCATAAATTATTTCGTAGCATTTAATTTCAACTTTTCGTTCTTTTGATAAGGACTTAGCAGAAGCATCCGGTCTTACATTAAATCCAATGACAATGCCTTGGGCAGCGTTGGCTAAAAGTACATCGGATTCGCTAATTCCGCCGACTGCAGCATGAACAAACTTAACGCTGACTTCATCGCTTTCAATCTTTGCGATCAAACCCTTAATAGCTTCGATGCTACCGGCAACGTCAGTTTTCAAGATAACGGGAAGCTCTTTAAATTCTGTGTTTTTTGCTTTAGCAAATATACGATCCAAAGACATCTTGTCTTCAGAATCAAGTAATGCAAGTTTAGAATTTTCTTCACGCTTTCTTAAAGCTGCAAGTTCCTCTGCCGCAGAGTCATCTTTACATATGTCAAACCTGTCACCAGCCTGAGGGGTCGAAGGTAAACCCATGATCTCTACTGGTTCACCAGGACCAGCACTTTTAACCTGTTTACCCTGATCATTAGTCATCATACGTATACGACCAGTCACAACACCTGCACAGACTGAATCACCAACCCTAACTGAACCGTCTTTTACTAAGATAGAGGCTACAGTTCCGCGACCTTTTTCAACTTTACTTTCAATGACGATACCGGTGCCAGAGCGCTCAGGATTGGCTTTTAGCTCTTGCATTTCTGCAACTAAGTAGATGCTTTCTAACAAATCGTCTATTCCATCACCATTTAAAGCTGATACAGGAGCGAAAATAGTCGTTCCACCCCAGTCTTCTGGAACCAGCTGTAAGATCCGCCAACTGCTGTTTGATTCTTGTCTTGATTTGCACCTTGCTTATCAATTTTATTTACTGCCACGATAATCGGGACACCTGCTGCTTGAGCGTGACTAATTGCTTCTTGAGTTTGAGGCATCATTCCATCATCAGCAGCTACAACAATAATCGCTATATCAGTTACATTAGCGCCACGCGCTCTCATGGCGGTAAACGCTTCATGGCCTGGTGTATCAATAAATGTGATGACTCGGTCACCCTCTAAGGTCACTCGGTAGGCACCTATATGCTGAGTGATCCCCCCTGCTTCACCAGAAGCTACTTTAGCTTTTCTAATCGAATCAATAATGTGGTTTTTCCGTGATCCACATGGCCCATCACTGTAACGACAGGAGCTCTATGAACTTTTTCGGCTTCCAGATTACCGAAAGCCATTTGATCTTCCAAATCGTCAGATGATAAATGAATATTTTCAGCCTCGAACTGAAATTCTGGAGCAACAAATGAAATAGTGTCAAAATCTAACTCGTCGGATGGCTTTGACCATAATTCCTTGCTTTATTAATGATTTGGTTAATGCTGGCATTTTTAGACCTAGCGCCTGGGCCAAATCTTGAACACTCATAGAGTTGTTAACTTTTATAATTCTTTTATGGGCGGCTGCCACTAGTGATCTCCGTTTTTTTGCCTGCGTGAGTCGGGATTTTTTTCTTCTTAGGTTGGAAAGACAGCTTCTCTTTTTCTAAAATCTGCTGATTTAAAAACACCAGGGTTTTCAACTTTAACACCAGCAGCGTCTTCAGTACCACCACCAGCAGGCTTTCTCTTTTTAAACTCTTCTCGTTTATTCTTGGAATCATCCACTGGCATCATAGGCGCAGGAGCTATAAAGCCTGTTCTTATATTACGGCCTCTAGCAGGTGAAGATGGACGCAGCAGAGCTTGCGCCACTAGCTGAACGTGGAGTTCTAGTGGATGAGTAGCAGATGGCTGGACGTCTGACTCGGCTCAAATCCATACGACCAATAATATTATTTCTAGTGATTACAGTCTTTTTATGTAGATTTTTAGTACTCTTTTGAATCATCAGAGGTTGCAGTAACGGTTTTGGCTTCAATATTTGGATCTGCTTTGAAACACCACTAGTTTTCTTCAGGCTTTGCAGCTTCTTTTTTATAAGTTAGATGCCGTTGACTCGAAACCTATTTTCTGAGCCGTTAAGTCTTCAGCCGTCAAACCTTTTTGAACATCTTGAGCATCGTCACTAGTTCTGCGAATCACCATTCTTCTAGTAGTAGCAGTCTTCTTGATTTGTTTGTTTTGAAGATGCACCGGTTGCTGCTCCGCTGGCCGATTTAGAAGTAGATTTTACTGCCACTTTTTCTGGACTGGAAACCACTGATTTTCGAGATGTTGTTTTTTTCGAAGTAGTCTTTTTTGTGGCGGCTTTCTTGGCTGCTGTTTTTTTCTTAGTGACTTTTTTAGTCGTAGCTTTAGTTTCTGAATCTGTTTTCTTTGTAGTCTTTTTAGCTACAGCTTTCTTTTTAGTACGTCTTTTTCTTTTTGGTCTTTTTCTTTGAAGACTTCGAAGCTTCTAAGCGCTCTTTGATATCTGACTTCTGTTCGTCTGAAAGAACGGCCATATGACTTTTAACAGGTAAGCCCCACTCTTTAATTTTATCCATTAAGAGTATGGTTTCTAATCCTATTTCTTTTGCAAATTCAAAAACTTTCATAAAATTTTGTGTATCCTATTTTTAATTGTCCATGGACCTTAGCCCTACTTCGGCAGCCAGTCACTTAACATAGTGACCATTTACATCAAATCCCTTTAAATCCTAAGTTTCGGACTTTACTTCAGCCTCTTCATTTTGTGAGTCTTCTACTTTTTTAGCCATCACTGGTTCTAAGTTTTCAGGCTGTGACTCTTTATCATCTTGTTTTTCTGCTGTATCTGTAATTGCCGTAGTGGTTGCTGCTGAAGAATCTTCTGCGACTTGATTACTGGCTGAAGCTTCGTTGTCAGATTTGGAAAGCTGTGCCATCTCTTCTTTCAGTCTCTCTTCGGCAGCCATCTTAGCATTTCCTTTTGGCTTATTGTCTTTTTCGACAACAGGAGCTTCTGGCATCTCTTTGCCTTCTTTCTCGTAGGACTCAATTAAAGTAATTGCCGCAATTCTAAGCTCGTCAGACTTTTCTGGGTCATCGTATCCAGGAATGGTCATTAGCATCTCAACTTCAGACTCTGCAATAGTTTTTACCGATCCAAATCCTGATTGAACAATATTTTGAGCCATTGTTTCATTCATATTTGGAATCAACATGATATTAAATACAGATTGAGCTGTTCGGGTTGCAGAGTCAGACTCACCCATAATGTCTAAGCGCCATCCAGTTAACTTTGCAGCTAACCTCACGTTTTGACCTTTTTTACCGATGGCTAAACTTAATTGATCATCTGGAACTACAACTTCCATTTCTCTGGCATCTTCATCCATAAACACTTTAGAGATTTCGGCTGGTTGTAAGGCATTACATACAAAAGTCACGGTATCGTCATCCCAAGGAACGATGTCGATTTTTTCACCACGCAGTTCCTGTATCACGTTCTGAACTCGACTGCCTTTTACACCTACGCACGCCCCTACTGGGTCAACTGCAGGATCGTTCGATCTTACGGCCATTTTAGCACGCTGACCAGGTTCACGGGCAGCTGCCATCAATTCGATAATTCCGTCTTCGACCTCAGGCACTTCATTTTGAAACAGTTTCATCATATACCTGACCATCAGCTCTGGACATGATGATTTGAGGGCCACTAGTAGATTGACTCACTTCTTTAATATAACCCTGAACTCTGTCACCTGGCCGATAGCTTTCACCAGGGATCTGTTCACGTTGAGGGATATAAGCTTCAGTTCGACCCAAATCCACTACGATCGCGCCACGCTCTACTCGTCTTGCAATGCCAGAAGCTATCTCGCCCTTACGCTGTTCAAACTCTTCAAAAATAATTTCACGCTCAGCTTCTCGAACTTGCTGTGTAATAATTTGTCGTGCCAGTTGAGTGGCAATTCGACCCAAATCAGTGGCCTCCATCCTAATCCCAATAGAGTCAGCGAGTTGAACATTTGGATCTAATTCAACGGCCTGAGACATCATTATTTCAACTTCGTCATCAATAAATTTTTCGTCTTCAACAACTTCTTTAAATTCAAAAAGTTCCACTTCACCAGTGTCTTCATTATATTGAGCTTCGATCTCTCTGTAGGTTCCGTACTTTTTTATTGCGGCAGCCAACATCCCTTGGGTTACTGCATTAATGACGACATTTTTATCGATGCCCTTTTCTTTACCCAAAGCTTCGATCATTCGGCTCATATCAGAAAACCCAGACATATTAACTCCTTCTACGCCCCGGCTTCATAGTTTCAGCTTCGAGGACTGTTACGCCCCGGCTTCATAGTTTCAGCTTCGAGGACTGTTATGCCCCAGATTCGTAGTTTCAGCATCGAGGGCTATTACGCCACGGCTTCACAATTACGCCCTAGGGACTTTATAGTAATAACTTTTTTAAACTAGCTTCAATTTTAAACCATATATACAACTGTTAATTAATGCTTCTTCTGCCTACCATACTCAAAAACAACGTGAGCCTTATGGATTACATCAAAGGGAACCTTTAAATTTTTCAACTTCGAGTTTTCAACATCTTTAAAAAAAATATCGTGGCCCTCAATCTTATCCACTACTGCATTGAAGGCTCTTAAATTGCCAAAGCTTTCGTTCTCTTCACCTTTTTTGATGACGACTTTGACTGGTTTATCCAGCGCTGCTTCAAAATGCCAAACTTTATTAAGAACCCTTTCTAAGCCTGGGCTTGAAACTTCTAAATCGTAAGTGGAGTCACCAGGAACAATGTTTTCAACGTCTAATAGCAGATTTAGAGCCCTAGATATACTAGCGCAATCGTCAATGCTAACGCCGTCCTTTTTGTCGATTGTCACAATGAGTTTTCTTTGTTTCTCGACAAAATCAACATCATACAAAATGAAGCCTTCTTTTTCGACCACACTCAGTGCCAATTTTTCTAAAGTTTCAGCTAGGTCACTCACTTTTCCACTGCCCTCAAAATAACCAAATATCTATATTAAAAATTACCGCTAAAAATATCACTTAAAAAAAAAGAGGGTCTTTGCGGGACCCTCTTTCACAAAACTTTGCTTAAGAACGGTGAAACTAGCAAAATTCGTGGTCTCTGGCAAGCGAAATGAGTTTTCTTATCTTTGAAGTGCATCCAATAATTTTATATTGGGGTGAATTTTTTGACGCTTCGAACTGGGGGTAGCATTTTGCGATAAAAATCAGGTTTAATCTAAGTAGATAATTTAGGTCCTAACACGGAGGTTATTGGTCCATGAGCAATCGCTTAATTCAATCTACAGTCAAATTTTCTATAAAAGGTTATTTCTTTATAATCTTTTCATTTCTTCTATCCATAACCCCAGCCCTGGCTCAGCACAATGATTGCTCTCAGAAACTAGATCAAGCTACGCCGCCTGAACTAAAAAAGCTTATTGAAGATCTGAATCCATTTTGGGGAACATGGCGCGGGACTTACAAGGGAGATCCTGTGGTTGGTGAGTTCACTTTGGATCAAAACAACAATGTTCGCCTAAAAGGTAACTTAGGGTCTAAAAGTATTACAAATAGGACAGTAAAGTTCTGCCTTAGAAGGGGCCGCTTTACCCTATCAACGTCTTTTATTTCTGCTAACGTAGAAATTGTGAACTCGCGGACTCTAAGATTTAGTGGGCTGCTTATCCAGGGTACAATCACTTTAAGAAGATAGACGACCTTAATTTTTCCAAGGTTTGCTTCTTTCCTAGAGCTAAGCTCATAACCACTGCGTCAGATCCTTCTTTGTAATATCTGGGCCTGATATGGACACTCTGAAATCCCACTTTCTTGTATAGACTTAAAGCGTTTAGATTTTGGTTAGAAACTTCTAACCATATCTCAGATGCTTTATCCTTATCTCCTTTTACGCAAAACCCGATGAATCTTTTAAGAAGTTCTACGCCGTAGCCATTTTGCCTTAGGTTTGATTTAACTTCCAAATAATCAATTTCATATCCTGCCTCGATGACGCGATACCAGATGCTTCCAACTATTTGATTTTCTTTTCTTAACTTAAAAATTAGCTCTAAGGGATGGTCCTGTAACCAGTTTGGTCTTTCTGCCATACAAGATTTAGGTTCCTACAATTTACAGTTTATTTGAAAATAATTATTTAAGTAAATACTAAATGTAAGTCTTAAAAAGTTCAAACATACGTTTGTGGCATTTTTGCTACCAAAAAATGCTACAATCCGAACTCATTTCTAAGACTTACATTTAATATTTACTTAAACAATTATTTTCAAATAAATTCTTAGATATTAGTTGTCACTTATAAGACTCAAAGATCTTGTCAGCGATACTTACACCGTCGCAAGCAGCACTTGTGATTCCACCCGCATAACCCGCCCCTTCACCAGCAGGGTAAAGCCCCTGGTGAGATAAAGACTGCAAAGTCACATTGTCCCTTAGAATTCTTATGGGGCACGAAGTTCTTGATTCCACTCCAATTAACAGGGCTTCATCTGCTGCAAATCCTTTCATTTTTCGATCAAAGATTTCCATGGACTTGATAAATTGGTTTCTAAATTTAGGGCCAAACAATTCATGTACCGGGGCGGCAATCACGCCGGATGGTGATGAAGCTTTTGCAATTTCAGTAGAAATTTTCTGGCTCATGAAGTCCTTAAGCTTTTGTGCTGGAAGCTCTTTACTGCCCTTCAAAGATTGGACCTGCTTAAAGGCTTCACTTTCTAGTTGAGTTCTAAATTTTATGCCCCCAAACAGATCACCAGAAAAGTTTTTATTGTGATCAATGCTAACAACTATAGCTGCATTAGCATGCGGTGAATTTCTATTATAGTTGCTCATACCATTTGAAACTAGAAGGCCATCGTGGGTCCCAGAAGACAGCACATACCCTCCTGGACACATACAAAAGCTATATACTCCAAGTCCCAGATCCTTGTCAGTATGAGCCAATTTATAATTAGCTGCTCCTAGCTTAGGGTTATCCCAAGCATCTTTATATTGAATCTTGTTTATCAATTCTTGGGAGTGCTCTACTCTTAGGCCTACCGCAAAAGACTTGCCCTCCATTGCTACGTTATTGTGGTGCAGATGCTCGAATAGGTCAGTTGAATGACCCGCTGCTAGCACTAGTTTTGTTCCCTGGATAACTCGTTCAAAAGAGTTTTTAACTTTGTCGCTAGTACCCCTTTCTGATAAGGCCTCGGTTGAAGAAACTAAGACGCCTGTAATTGTTTTTTGAAAATTGTTTGTTTCATCAAACAGAATCTTATTCACTTTAGTGTTAAAAAGTATAACGCAACCTTGGCTCTCAAGGTGCTTGCGCATCTTAGGTATAACTCGTCTAATCTTGTCAGAACCCACGTGTGGATTTGACAAATATTCAATTTCTGGTGGAGCTCCGAATTTAACAAGGTTTTTCATAATATAGGGAATATGTTTGGACTTAATTCGAGTCACGAGTTTTCCATCAGAAAACAGTCCGGCCCCACCTTCGCCAAATCCCACATTAGAGCTGGGGTTTAAAATTCCTTTTCTCCAGAACTTAGCAATTGATACAACTCTCTTCTCAGTTGGTTCACCTTGTTCGATAATAATGGATTTTATACCTCGTTCTTGTAATCGGTAGGCAGCAAATAGGCCCGCAGGTCCAGCCCCTATTATCAGAACTGGTTGGTCATTAAAGCGATGAAGCTTTTCAAGTACAATTTCAGGTGTTTCTAATGATTCGCCAAATGCAAATGTCCTAACAGAGTAAATGAAGTTAATATCATTTCTTTTTCGAGCATCGATAGACTTTTTCAAAACTACGTAAGAGGAGTGTTCAGGATCCATCCATTGAAGTTTTTCTTCTAGATCTTCGTTTAAACCGACTTTGACATTTTTTAACTCTTTAGCCATATTAATTCTATAGCCCTACTTTACATAAAAAACAGCAGTGATCCTGAAACATGAAGCTATTACTTGCCTGTCGGTTGAGCTGATATCCCGACATTTGAAACTTGTGAGAATAAATTTAAAATTCTGGACATTCCGAGCTTGCCAAAGAACTTAGGTTTTCTTAAAGTCTTTTTCTACTTAATAGTTACTTACTGTGCCTTGGTGGTGGAATTGGTAGACACGCCGGATTCAAAATCCGGTGCTTCACGGCGTGCCGGTTCAAGTCCGGCTCGAGGTACCATTTGGATTTTCCCTAATATTTTAGAATAGTTATGAGCATGGGTTTTTTCCCTTGCTTAATTAATTAGCTCTAAAAAAGGTTGGTCAAAACTGCACTTTCAGGGGTTTGCACCAATCTTTTTGATCTTCTGCTACAAACAGGAGAAAATGATGATACTTAAGGCAATATCCAGCGATGTGTTAGAAAAGTTAGATGCAAAGTGGAACAATAAAGACAGGCTACAAAGATGGTCTACATATTATGTAAATGGCCAGATTGTAATTAAAAGAGGCATATTCAGAAGTAAGGGTGGCCCTACCTTTCAAAGGTTACCAGTTAGATTCTTTAGGCACTTACCTTTAGAAGAACAAAAAGAGTTAGCTAAACAGCTCAACATAGGTCATGTACGCAAGTTGGTACCTAGAAGGTTTGTTAATAAAACCAATATCCCAACCCCTTTGTTAAAGGATTTTAGAAATAGATTGCTGATGGATATTCCTAATCAAAACACGGCTAGATGTGTCTGGTCTAAATTAGATAGATATGTGCTCACTTGGTTTAGCTCAAAAGATTGTGACTATACGACCTGGCAAAGGAAATATGATACTGAATGGGGTAAGTATTTACTGAGTACCGGCTTATCACCCAGAAGTTTACGCTGGATAATATAAACGGCTAATAGGTTCTTTAAGTATTTGCATAAGCAAGATCGGGAGAAATACCCCCTATATATATTAAGCCCAATATCAAAAGCGGTATTTAGAAAAGCTAGTGCTGACTGGGATGAAGACGAGAGAAAGCACAGGAACTACATCACTGAAGAGGAGCATGAAGTTCTACTTAAGAAACTAGATAAAGAGATACTACCCGCCTATCAGCTCTGCTACTACTTAGGTCTTAGAAGGTCTGAAGCTTTGGGGCTTAAGGATCATCTAGAATCTGTAAGACGAGACTATTTACTAATCAATAGGCAGCTAGAGAAGTATAACCGATTTGACGGCCCTACATATTCCAGAACTAAGAACAGAAAGAACCGGAAAGTACCCTATTAGTTCATTGATGCAGAGAAAACCTACAGGCTAATTAAGAATCTAGGGTTTATTAGCGGTGATTGTATTACACGTAAGTTCTCAGAGGCATGTAAGGCTATGGGCTACCCGTTTACACTGCACGACTGTAGACATACATTTATCACTAACGCGGTTAATAGCGGCCTTTACGGCATTAATGATGTGCGTCTGGCCGTTGGGCATAGTTCGATTAGCACCACAAGCCTCTATCTACGTGACTCAAGGCAACTAGATGATGATATTTGGGTACCTGACTAGAGGTTTAGTCTAAAGGTTATCTTGTCATAATATTTTTCAAGGCTTTTGTTTGGAGCCTCATTGATCTTAATCTCGATATAATATCTTTTTAATCCACGCTCACCCATTTGTGCTACAGTAGCTTCACCTTTAATTATGACTGGATCATTCAATTCAAACTTTACTTGGAAGCGCCCATTAGGCTCCTGATCTATAGTAAATTTAAGGCTCTCTTTCACAGGTTCTACTTCTAATTTAACTAAGAAATGGTGTAGCTGATGAAGGATGGCTGACTCAAGATCATAACTCATTCATTCCCCTAGATTAGGTGTTACCCAAATGTATCGGGTTATTATTTACTAGTTCTTAGCTTATTCTTTGATTAAATCGGCTCAGTAAAGTCTACGATAGCTTCAGCATATTCTAGGAGAATGGCCGTTAGCTCTTCATCCTTAAGCTTCTCTAACTTGTTATCTGCTAATAGGCTCATAAACATCTTTAGTATCAGTTCATGCTTCTTATCTTTATCCATGCCCCATAGTTGCAAAGGGGCTAAGTAATAAAAAAGGCCATTTTTGGGGAATTCCATGCTTTTGAAGCTTCTTCTCTTGCAAAAGTAGCATTTGAATCTACCTGGTCTATCCTGGCATTAATTTCTTCTAAGCTAGCTTTAATATTGTTATCCCTACTCTTCTGCTCTGTATATTTGGAATAGCAATAGATAAGGCCCATAACTGAGAAGCAGATTGGAGTAATTATCTCACTTGGATTGATTAGCGCTGAGAATATGAAAAGAAACATCCCAACATTGGGGATTGTCCAAGATTTAAATGATGGAAACTTTATTGGCCTGAAAAAGAACCTGTACAAAGTTGAAAAGAAGCGTCTACTGACATTTTTAATTTTATCCATTTAGTCCTTCATAAAAAGATTATAAAAAGCTATCTTAGCTTCATCGATTACAATTGGTTTAATGTTTGGTGTGCCCTGCTCTACATTTATTATTTTGTCGTCTTGAGTAGATATAATTGAACACATCCAACTACCTTTGTTTTCACCTGATGAAATTTTATGAACAGTGATAGACTTAACTAGAGGAAATATTCTTGCTACTTCCTTTACCGGCTTTTTCTTAACAACTTTTTTCTTAGCAGCGGCCATTTACTTAGCCCCTTCTTGAGCTAGTTGTGGAATAAGAGCTGCATCTGGATGATTTTGTGTTTCGTCTAAAAGATTTTTATGTAAAGACTCTATGAATACTATTGCTTCACCAATGCGCTTATTTGTATGTCCCTGGTATTGACCCTGCATTAACAGGTCATGAATATTGATCAGCTGTTTAAGTGAATTAACTTTATCTTTTAAGTCCTTAGGAACTTGTTTCTTTTTATCTTTAGCCATGTATTTCTCCATTTTTATAGGGCCATTATGGTGCCTATGTTTGCTTTCATCTTTTTCAGGTAGAAAGCGATTCTCCACTAAAATAAGAGCCTCTCACTAGCCACAGCGGAGTAATGCGACTAGCGAGAAACTGGATGTTTTTGCAGGCC
This sequence comes from uncultured Pseudobdellovibrionaceae bacterium, assembly GCA_963803705.1. Lineage (GTDB taxonomy): Bacteria > Bdellovibrionota > Bdellovibrionia > Bdellovibrionales > UBA1609 > JAMLIO01. Next base: position 281,226 of record CAWDNU010000004.1, read on the forward strand.
CTTACTATTACTTGGTAAAATTCATATATTTTTAGTAAATTTATTTGTGCAGAACCTTGGGCGACTAAAGGAATTTTTTAGGTTCAATTAAGTGCGCCACAAATGGTCCCTTAATACTTCTTGGTAAAATATTGAAAAATACCAAGTAAAGGTATGAGGCACTTACGCTTAAAAATTAAAGGTATAAAACCAATTAGCGTTAATGATGCTTATTATAAGTCGCGCATGATCTATAATAGAAAGGCAAGGGCATACATCACTGAGTTTCTTACTCAGCTACTGAAGTACAAGAAAGATATGCAGAAATTTACTAAAGCTTTCGATCCAATGACTGAGTGTTTGAAAGTTAATATGTCAGTATTTATGCCGGAAAGTGAGATGTACACTAAGGCTGGATATGTATCCCACAGGTCTTCTGATGTAGATAATATGAATAAAGTTACTATTGATTGTCTATTTAACCAGAAGCAAATTCAAAAAGTGGTTAAGGAATTTCCAATTAGTAATATTTGTATTGATGATAAGTTCATATATGATTTGCAAACTGCAAAGTTTGGCTATGATCAGCCTAGTTATTTAATTGTTATTGATATTAAGATTGAGTGCAATCAATCGGCCCACGAGTGGGGCCAAAAGATTTTAAAAAGTGTAACTATTTAAATTTCTGATTTTTTTTAAGTGAGTTGAACTAAAAAACTCTTCTATTTATCAAAATCAAATATTGTGCAAGTTGCTTCGTAGTTATAACCCGCTTTATTAGTTTTATTTATTATATCAACCTCGAAATTTAAACTACCGTCTAAACGACTAGAAACTTTATCAGTCTCTTCAGCACAGGTTTTATCAAAAACTTCTACTGCATGCCGGTTACTTTCTGCATACATTTCCATTGTTAGTAGTTTAAATTTCACCTTATCCATAATACCCGAGTAGTAAGTTTTTTCAACTAAGCCCTCATTTGTCACTTTAACCTTGTCGGCAAAAGCATTCACAGAAATAAATATTAACATCGCCATCATAATACTTTTCATTCTAAACTCCTTTGTTTTATTTATAATAACCTATTCAATACTCATGCCAGTCAGGCATAGCTTAACTGAAGGTGAGCAAGATTTTAGTGACGAAAAAAGTCATTTTTACAATTCTGGCACCCAAATAGACTCATCAAAGCCACGTGAATCTTGTAGATATTAATATTGTATCTAATGAAAAAGCGAAGTGTATCAGTCTAGAATTTTTAGACAGCCTTGAAGATTAAACACTAAAGAAATATTTGCTTGCACTAGGTAAAAACTAACTATATCTCTAGGATTAGGAGATTAAAGTTGGGGAAATTCAAAATCCGGTGCTTCACGGCGTGCCGGTTCAAGTCCGGCTCGAGGTACCATTTGAAATTCATAAGTATTTTTAAATACTTACAAGTTTCAAAAAAGTCAATTTTACAGAAAACTTGTGTCACGAAAAACACCCGTGTAACAAGATAGTAATAAATTTATTTTGTTTAGGTCAGTAGACATGACAGATGTACTATCCTTGCTGTTTGTATTATTAGGTCTCTAACGGTCGTATTTTTGATTTGAGCAATGAATCATTAAAACACAAAATCTTAAGTTGAATTTTTAAGTTTTAGATCTACCTTTTTAGTACACGCAATGTATGCAAAGTCCTATGTCTCTAGTGTTGCAGAAAGTACCACACAACTGCCTGAAGTTAAGATCCTCTCAAATCTATATATAAAACTTGATTTTGTCATGTAACTGAGTTACATTAACATCTGATAACAATAAGAAACTCTAAGCTAGAACACGTGCTCAAAATGACTAAAGAATACTTAGAGTCAGGCAAACACATTTACGTAGGTCACGCGCAACAAAGACTACAAGAGCGTGAAGTGACTAGACTTGAGGTCAAACAGGCTCTCAAAAATGGTTACCACGAAAAAAGAAAAGATGAGTTTAAAGAAGATCATCAAGCTTGGAACTACTCTATTCGTGGTAAAACTATTGATAAAAAAGAGCTTAGAGTCGCTGTCACATTTAATAAAAACAACATGCTCATCATCACTGTTATTGATTTGAGTAAGTAAAAGGAGAAGAGTAGAAATGGCAAATAAGAAAGTTCAAAAAAACTATACAGACTACGGATTTGGTTTTCCTGTTCAAATCATAGATGCTCCTTTTAAGAAAATTAATGACGAGTGGGCCCTAGATTTAAACTTTGAAAAATATGAAAAAGCTGTTCTTTTGGCTCTTGCAGTAAAGCCAGCTAGGCTTAACGGAAATGAAATTAAGTTCATCAGACACCACTTTGAAATGGATCTAAAATCATTTGGAAAAAGGTTTGGAGATGTTGCACACTCAGCAGTGATCAAATGGGAAAAATTTAAAGACGAACCAACAAACATAAACTGGTCTACAGAAAAAGATATTCGCCTAGCAATTATCGATGAAATGAAGCCACGCCTCTTACGAAAAGTTTACGAAGAACTTCAGGAAACGGCTCCTAAGAAGAACTTTAAAATCAAAATTGATAAAGATGATTTAAAAGCTGCTTAGAACAGCTCTGTGACCCCCAAGCTGGCTAATTGTGCCATATATTAACCGTTGAAGACTAAAACTTAAGTGGCTAATATACCCACATGTTTCAACTGCTTAGAAATTTTACTTTTATCTTGCTGCTGTCTGCTGTCTGCTGTAGCAAGCTGTTCCAGTATTCATAAAAATGAAACCTCTATTGATGAACAGTTAGAATCTATAAATATTAATAAAAAGACCTTCGTTGTCAGAGACACCTCTTTTTACAATACAAATGTTCTTGTTGCTAAAATGCCTGATGACACCGTTATCATTGCCTCATCAATGTATGACACCGTAACAACAAACAAAATGGTCGCTTGGATTAAACAAAAATTAAACCCTAAAAAAATCATAGCCATCAATACCCACTTTCATGCTGACTGGACTGGTGGCAACGAGAGCTATCACAATAATGATGTTGAAATATGGTCCAGCAATCAAACTAAAGATTTTTATTCTAAAAGAGCTGATTCAATGCGCTTATGCGTACGTTGGGCGTAAGCCGGGTATCTTGACTTAGTTTTTTTTGGTTTTGCTTAATGGCAAGCTGAAGCGGAGTCAAAGCTTGTATTTTTAAATTGTTTTGTCTAATTAAATATTTTAAATAATCACTGGGATCAAGTTCTGCTTTTTTGCAGCTTTCAATCACTGTGTATAAACTTGCTGCTTTATCAGCACCATTAATTGTCTTTGATCCATTAAAGTTCTTTCTACCAAGTACACTATGTCTTAAAGCCCTTTCTGCATCATTGTTTGTTAGCGGTAAACTTACGTCACTTAAAAAAGCTTTAAATTCCTTCATGTAATTTAGCTCATAATTAATGGCCTCTAACATTTTGCTTTCACCAAAATACTTTGGCTTTGTTTCATAGTAAAACTTAACTCCAATATAGATCTTATTTATTAAGATTCTACTTAAGTCCACCGTAAAATCGCCACCTCTCATGTTTCTACCGCCGCCACTCATTGCTCTTTTAAGACACTCAGAAATTTGAAATGAGGTTTGTCGAGCAGGTTTGTCATTTAAGCTCACCTTTATGTAGTTAAAAGAAAGGCCTGCTTTTTAGAGCAAGCCTTCGTTGTTTCCGTTCACCTTAAAAACAAGGGGGCCTGATGAAAAAGTATCAGATTCTAGGCGTCCAAGCTTAAAATCGAATGAGTCGTAGTTTATCTACGTCGAATGAGATTTAAGCGAAGGCAACAACGAAGATGATGCTTTTTCAACAGGCCCTAGGGGTTTGTGAATTTTAACTGAATATTAGCGCCCGCATAAGATTCTGATATTTCAAGCTTTAGTTTTGAAGAGACTCTAGCAACAATCATATCCTTTAATTGTGTATTTTGTAACGCTGAAAAATTTATCAACACTTCTTGCTCATCATCTAAAAATTGATTCTCTATAAAAATAACTAGTGAGGATACAAATCGCGCGACATCAATGCTGCTTCGCCTTGAAACATTACCGATAGCTATACCGTCTATACTAATATGATAGATTTCAAGCGTCTTTGACTGAAAGTTTCGCACAAAACCATATTTTAAAAACCCCAAGCGCCCTGTGGAGGCGTTTAATTTTTTCAGGTCAAAAGCTAGGTTCTGGACATAAGCATCTGTTTGAAAACGCTCTATTAAGCTGTTCTGAATATTTAGTTGGTTTGCAATAGAAGCTTTTCTAATTTGCAGGAGGCGAGAACATTCGATCGAGGCCTCTGAATTTACAGAAAAGGCCCATATAATAAAAATCACGAATCTCATCTTAAAAGGGTAGCAAGATTTATTCCTTTAAACGAAATCTCAAAGATGAAAGAATCTCTAGATTAGAGATCACATCCAATATATGAGGTTTAAAAGCTCCAGCTCAAGAACAAGAGGGTTTTAATATAGACAGGTCAGAAAGGCCAAAATCTGATGAAAATTTTCAGTGTATCAAATTGAGAGCTCATAACATAATCTAGACGCCTGCTCAGGCCGTGGACAGCTGAGTTAGTCCAAGATCAGTCTGGCGCGGCACAGTCTGTGTAAAATCTTTTAAATAAAAACTAAATAATAAACAATGGAGATATTTATGAAGATGAAGAAAAAAATTATTTTAACGACAGCTTTATTTTTTGTCAGCAACATATGTTTTGCAGTAGGACCTTGTTCAGAAGATATACAGATTTGCGAAGGCCTTGGACCGGACAGCACCACTGCAGAAATTTGTATCGATAGGTACGGCCAAACTACTGCAGCCCGAAATTGTGGAGTGTGGATTAAAACGGGATTAATTCAACCGCGAGATCTTTCCATTTGCCATGGAGGACCGATAGCACTGAACAAGAATGGGTATTCTTTTGATTTTGGCTATAAGTGCCTTAGAACAATAGCTAGGAAAAATCAAACTCACTCAGCGACAACGAGTGATTATGATTTAGACAAAATTGTAAGCGGATGTAGGGTTGAAGCAACCCGCGGAAGCTCATGGTTTAGGTTTATTAATGGAACTGAGAAAGCATACCTGATATGTATAGATAAATACCTTAATAATGGGCTCGGTTTATTTTCCACACCAACTGATAACTTTGGCAGAGCTACCTATTAAAATAACGGTAGTGCTAGCTAATTTATAATGCAGATTTAGTTCAGGATTGAAATTGAAACACGAAACTCAGTTGCAAATAGCTGAGGATGAAAAATTAGGTGCTATGGCTGGAGGCCGCCTCTGAGCCTTAACACTGTTAATTTTTATGTAACCCTCTACATAATGTCTCTCCTCAAATTCTTTAAATTTTTTACAGACTCAGATAATGCAACCTAAGCTGTTTTCAGGCACCCAATTCTTAATGGTCGTCAGTCCTTCGTTTGCTTAGAATCTTTAGAATCCTGAAACTAGTTAGATTTATTACTGCTGCAAGCTACTTAGGTGAGGCTTTAAACAATGGGGTCCGACCACAGTTCCAGCATGCTTCCTTAAGCAACTAAGTAAAACATCTTTCGATATGGGCTTGGTCAAGTGCTCATCGCATCCAGCTAACCTCGATTCAACCTCGTGCTCTTTCATTGCATGAGCAGTAAGAGCAAGTATCGGTTTTGTAAAGCCTTTGCTACGAATTAGCTTAGTGGCCTGCAAGCCATCCAGATCAGGCATTTGCATGTCCATTAAAATGATGTCGTAATGGTTTTTCGCAGCCATTGCTACAGCTTCATTGCCATCGTTTGCGAAGTCCACAACAGACCCTGTACCTTTCATATAAAATTTAAAAAGCATCTGATTTTCAGGACTATCCTCGGCGATTAAAATTTTTATATTATCAATGTTACAGTTCAAAAATGACTTTTCGCTATCAACGTTTGCCTGCGCTAGCTTTTGATCAGTTTTATTTCGCATTTTCTGCGATTCCACGACAAACGAAAAATGTGAACCTATGCCAAGCTCACTGGTAACTAGCTTCACAGTACCCTTCAACATAATTGCTAATTTCTTTGATAGGGCTAAGCCGAGGCCAGTGCCGCCATAATTTCGAGTGATTGAAGTATCTGTTTGAATAAAGGGTTTAAAAAGTTTTTCTTGATTTTCTGCTGATATACCAATGCCAGTATCAAAGACGTGAAATTCTAAATAGCCTTGATCACCTAAGCTATAAAAATCAACCTTGACCGTGACGCTTCCTTTCACTGTGAATTTAATTGAATTAGACAAAAGATTAATAAGGATTTGTCTTATCCTTAGCGGATCTGAGTTGGTAAATTCAGGTATTGAATCAGAGTATTCAACATATAGCTCTAATTTCTTCTGGTCAGCTTTTACTTTTAAGATAGATATAACATCTTCAACTAATGCTTTTGGATTAAAGCTTGAAAAGCTTAGCTCTAGCATTCCAGCCTCGACTTTAGATATATCTAGAATGTCATCGATCAAATCCAGTAAGGTTTCGCCCCCGCTTGATATTTTAGAAATTGCGCTCTCACGTTCAACAGAAGAAAGCTTATTATCTTTTAGCATTTCCGTAAATCCCATGATCGCGTTCATTGGGGTTCGAATCTCATGACTCATGTTAGCTAAGAAAGAGGTTTTTGCCAGACTGGCCTTTTCTGCTTCCTCTTTTGCAAATTTTAATTCTTGTGAACGTTTGATATCATTAGTAATATTTAGCACAACGCCAACCAGCCGAAGATTACCTTCTTGTCCCGAGAACTGCTCGCCTTTAACCTTTAGCCATATAGTTTCACCGTTTGGCCTAACCCATCTAAATACAATATCTAAAAGATGATTGTCTCTTATCGTGGCATGCAGTAGGTCTTTCACCTGCGCCCTATCCTCGAAGTGAACTAGCGTTAAAACTTCTTCAACCGTATTATTAAACTTAGAAGCATCTAGTCCTAACTCTAAAATTAGGGTGTCACTAAGAACAAGATGCTTTTTTGCAATGTCTAGATCCCATAGGCCAATTTCACCAGCAGATAACGCGGTCTGAAGGCGTTTTTGACTTAGCTTTAAACCATCCTCTGCTAATACCCTTGCGGTGATATCTTCAGCTAAACCAACCATACGTATAGCTTTGCCCGACCGATCAAAAACAGGTGAGCCCCAATCGTAAATCCACCGGACTTCGCCATCTGGACGAAGTATGCGGTATCTTCCTTCAGTGCTTTGACCGGATTCGCGTTCACTGATCATACGAAGAACAGTAGGTCGATCTTCAGGCACAATATAATTTATGAAGTTCTTTGGATTTTCATAAAGATCTGTTAATGGTCGACCCCAGACTTCTTCAAAAGATGCACTAAAATAATGATTTTCCATGGGAGTAAGATCTAAGATGTGCAAGACTTGACCCTTCAAAGAGTTGGCAAACTGAAATAGGAAATCCTCGCTACCGTCTATATCCGTTTTCGTCTTGTTAAATGGCTTAGTCACTTTACCAACTAACAAGCCAACCAGTTGGGAAAATGGCGAGGCAAATTCAAATGTCCTTAAGTGTTTCCTACTTTCAGCTTTCAACATCGCTACATTCCTTTAATTCGATAACCAGAAATTTAGGTGCTAAAAGAACTCATTGCAATAGATAAGTCATTTTTTGAAAAAGATTATAAACTATAAATCATCAATTTTGTAAGATGTATAGCTTTGGTGATTTGTACTAAGTGCACTGGTCAAATGAAACCTTAGCGGTTATTAAAAAACCTAAAAATAAACAGAAAAATTCTTGTTATACGTGGAGCTTCCAACCAAATTCCTGCTTCAATGACAAGTTACAGAACCGCCCCCAGAGCTCGCCTAACACCTTGTAGTGGCAGAAACATAGGGAATTGACTGTGCTATGTCTTAGGCAGATCCACTTACTACTCTTGCTACTGAATACTTACAAACATAGTCGTCCCTGATCAGCTCATTGACCTCGGACTTTTTAACCTTCCACTTCATTTCCCTAAGGGTACCGTCTGTGTTCTTAATTTTGTAATCAGTGACATTGCCAGCAGCGAAAACCTTACCGTCCTTTTTAAGTAACCATTCGAATGAGTAATGACAATTTCCTTTCGCGTCCTCACCAACAAAGTTGATGTGAATTTGATCTTCAGGCGGTAAGCTCTCAGCTAATTTATCTTTGGCCTTTAAGTAAATCTGATTGCGGATGGCACTTATAAAATAAGTTTGGTCACCTTCGTTTTTGTCATCCATTATTTTCCCCGCTTTCTTCAACCTGATGCTGATCTAAAAGCTTTAATGCCTCTTCGCATCCGGGGATATCGATACTTGCAGCTAGAAGCGCTTTATACTCTCTGATCGCATTCAAGTCGGCACCATGCACTTCATAAAACGCAAGATTGGCTTGCTTTGGCTCACCGCCCTTGGCTAGGTGTTGGCTTATCACTTCATTAGGTGCAGGTTCTCTTTCAAACCATTTAGTTAATTCGCTGATACTCATTTGTTCCTCTAATGCTAGTTGTTTGAATGCTAAGCCTAATATAGCGGTGAATCCAATCAGTTGGAAGTGCTTCCTAACTGCATTAGAATCTTGTATCTATACACCCCGCTTTTAAAAAAGTAATTTTTGACAGCTCTATAAGAGCAGGCGTTGCTACAGTCTTTTAGATTTTCGTCACGACCATATTCTATGAGCTGACTTATGCCTGGTACTAAAACTGAATAAGAATCCACTAAATTTTTTAAGGACAAAGATTCTGAATTAACAATGCAGATAATGCATACATGACGTTTATTAAAGGAATGAAGAGCATCTAAATTTTGATCCAAATTTTGAAGAATTTTCTGATCGAAATTTAAAAAAAGCAGAGGCGTTAGCTGGATTTTCTGTGATAGAAATTTCATGCATATACAGATCTGATATATACCGGAATCCATTTTCTTTATAGCCGTTCTTAATGTTGTAGCCCACCGACAGTCCACCGAAATTTTCTAATAGATCAAGGGCCTCGTCAATTTTGACCACTAAGTTATGGTTCCAAAATTCAATAACTGATATAAGCTGTTTCCTTTCTATTAATCTTTTTACTCTTAGCTTAGCTAACCAACGTTGGGTGGCAGGGCTATTTAAGTCGATATAACCCTCTACATAAAGTCCTTCTTCTGTTTCTTTAAAATTTGTCCACACGCCGATGTAATAGTTGAAGTCGTGTTCGGGTTGCATTTTAATGGTTTTACCACTTACTCTTTCCCCGGCGTAAAAAGACCTTATGTCTTCAAAAAAAGCTCCTGGTAGGATTATGTCATTATATTTATCAAGTTCACCGAAAACACTTGCAAGGCCATATATATAAATTCTATTCAACGACCGTTCTTCGGCTTTCACCGACATTTTTGCAACAAGTAGCGTTCCGACACCGAACGCAATTATAAAGATTGCTTTGATTTTTTTTCTCACCCAATAGATTTAGCAATTTGTGAGCCAGTTTATCGTCTTTTAGAAGCCCCATCCTACCATTATGCGCAATTAACATCCTTTAACTGTTTTGGACATAAGGTTGGGTGACAGTTTTTGATCTAAAATCTATCTTTCTGGATTTCAAAATCTGGGATTAGGCTCACCTTGAGATCTAAAATCTACTCCCAAGATATTAGAACCCATTTGTTGATAATTTCGATCTAATAGCTGAAGATTAGACATGTCCAATTTACCAATTGATGCACCTTCGAATTCAGACATTGTTGCAAGGCCTTTGAAAGGCCATAGGCGATTCTTGTATATAATTATTTTCGAGGCCGAGACACCCCTGGGAAGGATGTTCGATGTGGCATTATTGTGGGCCATTTCAATCAGTGTCTTGGCGGTAATATTAGAAAGCGAACCTGCTATAACTGATTACTTTGGAAATGGGCTTTTTTACTTAGAATGGTTTTTGACAATTGTTTTTACAATTGAATATTTTTTAAGGCTATATGTTTCTAAGAAACCTTGGACCTATATGACAAGCTTTTTTGGCTTAGTGGACCTACTAGCAACTTTACCCACTTATTTAAGCCTATTCTTACCAGGTACTCAGTTTTTAATGGTCGTCAGGGTGTTGCGACTATTAAGAGTATTTAGGGTGTTGAAGTTAGTAAGGTTTATCACTGCAGCAAGTGTTCTTGGGAATGCTTTAAAGCAAAGCCGTCACAAAATTTATATTTTTCTTGGAGTTATAATTTCTATAGTCCTAATTTTAGGAACTTGCATGTACATCGTTGAAGGCGAACACAGTGGCTTTGCAAGCATCCCCCAAAGCATGTATTGGACCATCGTTACAATGACCACTGTAGGTTACGGCGATATCGTCCCTGTTACAACTTTGGGTAAATTTGTCGCTTCAGTCATGATGTTAATAGGCTATGCAATAATTGCTGTTCCCACTGGAATTGTGTCTGCCGAACTATCAGAATCCTACCGGCATGGTCCAAAGACAATACCTTGTAAAAGATGCCATGAATCTTTAAATAGCAATCATAATTACTGTTTTAAGTGTGGACAAAAAACAAATGAATAGGCTGGTAATTAATGTTTGATACACAAAAAAAGTTTTTTATATCCAAATATAAAGAAAATGAAACGCTCTTTAATATTTTATTTTTTATAGGTGGCGTTTTATTTGATATATTTACACTTGATGACATAGATAGCTTTTTTAGTATAGGTCAGCAGCTATTTTATTTAATTTTAATTGGAATTATTATTTATTTTGATTTAATTCACTACTACACACCATTAAAAATCAGGAAAGGATTTAACAAAATTTGGGAGTACCGAGAATTAATTCTACATTTTATGTTAGGCGGTCTGTTGAGTGTTTACTCTTTGTTTTTTATCAAAAGTGCATCTTTATTTTCCTCTTTTGGCTTCATATCCTTTATGATTTTCATTTTGGTGGCAAATGAACTTCAAATTGTACAAAAGCAAAAAATAAGTTTGAAAATAGGCCTTTATTTTATTTGTGTATTTTCTTTTTTTTCTATGATTTTTCCCGTAGTTTTAGGCCATGTCGGAAAACTTCCATTTGGACTTTCCTTAGGATCTACGGCGCTCAGCGTGTGGTTTTTCTACCGACTTGTATTTAAGAAAATTGTGAACAAAAATTCGCTTAGAAAAGCACTTTTTTTGCCCTCTGGTGCAATTTTAAGTATTTTCCTTGTTTTTTATTACCTTGGTTGGATTCCGCCTGTTCCTCTGTCGGTGAAAGAGATAGGTGTTTACCACAATATCGAAAAAAACGATCAAGGTGAGTACGTTCTATTTTTTGAAAGATCTACCTGGAAATTTTGGATGGCCGGAGATGAAAACTTTAAAGCTGGAGTGGATGACAAAGTTTACATATTTGCACGTATTTTTTCACCTGCCAGGTTTGACGACACTTTATATTTAAACTGGCAACTTTATCAAAACGAAAAAGGCTGGGTGTCCACTGACAGAATTCCTATCCGAATCTACGGTGGACGAAAAGAAGGGTTTAGAGGAATCGCCTACAAAGAAAACTACTCTGACGGACAGTGGCGTGTGCTAGTAGAAACCAACGACCAAAGAGAAGTTGGAAGGCTCAGCTTTAATATAACGTCTAAAGAACCTGATGCTGCACCAAGCTTGCTCAACAGCATAATTAGGTGATTGAATTTGGTTTGTACTGATTGGGGGGCCAAATCATGAAAAAATTTCCGTTATTTATTTATACTCTATTAGCATTTAGTTCGTTTAGCTTAGCTACAGAATTTCTTTACCCAAACAGTTATACTATTTCTTGTGACATGGCCCAGACAAAGTCCGGAAGCAATCCCGCCGATGTAGACTTTTCCGAAATAATTTTTCTAGAGAATTCAAAGACAGTTGATTTTGGTTTTGTAGATCTAAGTTTTAATCAACTGCCGCTTACACCCATCAACAAACTTCAGAAAGGTTCTAAAAATGAATCTATTTTATTCAGTCCGAAAGTAGCACTCTTTAAAAAGCTTGCTCCATCATTGTTATTTAAATTCTACGTTACAGTTGATTGGAATAATTTTACGACTAGTACTAAAGTAAAACACCTTGGTAGTGTTCCAAATTCCCTAACTGAATACGAAATATATCATGGTTCTAAGAGCAAAATCCCATTTAAGAAGGGCACTTTAGTTAAAGGCCAATTAAACATGGCTTTGGATGATACAAAACACACTAACGACCAACTAAGAGTCCTGTATTTGTGGCATGCAGACGAAGCTCGAATCGGTTGGGACACTTCAAATAAAGTACAATACGTACTTAGTTGCTCTTTAAATGGACGATAGAATCGGCTATTTGGGATTTTGATTTTTTCCACACATTGTCAGCCTTTCTTACAAGGTCAAAATGAGTGCCCGTCAGAACTAAACTTTAAATTACTTTTTACTCCCTTACTTATATTCTTTTATTATATGTGAAGCAGTCTACAGCATCATTTTAGAGCATCCATCCTACGAATTGAAAAAAAAAATTAAATTGTGAGGTTGCAGACCATGGGCTCTTCAGGATTGGGCTGTGTGATCGGGGGGTCTGGGGCCGGGGCTGGCACAGAGCCTGGTGGACCATATAGGGCCGATAGGATTTCAGCGTCCCCTAGGCTTATGCTTCTATTAAAAGGTATTAAACAGTCATTTGGGAAGCCAGTTCTGACTATTTGGTCACAGGACGGACTTCTTTTAACTAATGCTGGATAGGCTTTGCCTATAGCAAAGGCGTCAGATCTATAAATCATAATAGAGTCAAAATCGAAATCTGTGATAGTTCCACCTGCCGAAACTAAGGTAAAATTGCTAAGTCGACCTGCTTGGACATTTTCTTCAATAACGCGGACAAAATTGCCCCTATCTGGATGCTGCTGTTCATGCTTTACCCCTAGGTTATGCATCAGCTCGTGAATAATAATTGCTTCTTGATTACATCTTCCTTCTAAATTTATAACTCCATTTACAGTACGCCCCACCGACGCGAAACAGCCTGTACCTGATGTGGTCGCCCTTACATAGTAAGCTTCATCAGTATGTTCTACACAACTTACATTTGAAACTGCAGATATTTTTTCACAAGCTGCAAAGATTTTTGCTTTTAAATCCATATTCACATCACTTTCAAAGATGATTGGTAAAACTCCGTTGTTCCACAAAGATAAAAAAGGAGATGTCGTCCCAAAGCCCTGGTTCTTTAAATTATTAAAGTTGCTATACCTTGAGGACCAGTGCTTCACCAAATCTAAGTAAGAATAAACTTCGTGGACCGGAAGGATCATATCCCCAATCAGCACTTCACTATCATCTAGCTGTTCTAAAATAGAGTTTTGATCACAAGAGTTCACAGAGCTTTGGCTGCTGGTAATTCCATTACAAGCAGTCAAACCAAGGGTTACAGCACCAAAAATTAAGGTGACGAATGCTTTACATTTTCGGTTTAAGTGGTGCTTTGACATCATAGGGCTTATCGGATTTCACCGCCAGGTGTTGTAAATAAATAGTATGATATGTCTCATTTTGAAGCTTTTAAAAATCTTTGAAACAAGTTTTGCAACACTTAAAACTAAAGAACTTTTAAATTTTCAAGTCTGTTAAGTAGCTCCACATTACATCTTCAGATCTATGGTTTAAACTCTTGCAAGAGCGCACCCCATCACCCATAAATAATAAGTCACCTAATTAAGGCCCAAAAGGTCACTTTGCGCCTATTGATTTGAAAAAAATTTACACTTAGTAAGTTTTTTTATTAAAAAATTTATGTGAACTCCTAACTTTACCAAGCCGATGAAACGCACTAAAGCCAACTATATCAAACACATATAAAATTCAAATTTTTTTTTAAGCTTACTTTGTGATTTATAAGTGATGGTGGCGCCCCCTTTGCTGGGATTGTGTGGTGTTTAATTGAACAAAGAACTTGGAGTCATCATGAACTTGTTATTTAAAAAAACTTTGGAAATAAACCTTGCTGTTATTATGTTGTTATTTTGCAAGCTGTCCTTTGCAGGTGTGGTTAGCAAATCCTGCCGATCAGAAATTAAAGATGACAACTTAGTTGCATCAGTTCGGCAATTTACTGCAGCGCAACCTGTAAGCTTAAACTTAGATGATGTTAGTTTTATGAAGGGTCGGAATTTAATCCAGAAAACTAGCCAAGTCAGAACCAAACAGAAAAAGTACGAAGTCTACTTCTTGAATGCTTTAGCAGGTCAAAATTTGGCTTCGAATGAATCCTTCGTTATGCAGTTGACCCTAGATGTAGAAGATTGCTCGATCTACGATTTAGTCTTATTTCAATAGAACCGGCTAAGCCGCTAAACTAATTTTATATGCAGTTCAAGTGCGGGGCTTATTGCTGATATTTTCCCAGGGCAAATTGACCTAATTAGTCCCAAGTGATTCTGACAGTCTATCGGAATCATAAGCATATTATTTTAGTACCAGATAAGAAATCTAAGGGCCCTACTTAAAAAGCTAACTTTTGTGAGTGATATTTAACAGCCATAAAAACAATTGCTTGGCCAGTTCTAATACGCTTAAGTGTTAAATAATACATCAATGGCATTAAATTTTTGAGCATAGCATTTGCAGAGTATGGAGAGCGTCAATTTTAAACAGGAGAAAATTTATGGTCAGAAAACACTGGTTAGCCCTTTTTATAGTATTTCCGTTAGCGCATATTAACGCGCAAACGGTAGAAAATAACTTAACTGAAGATACGAAGAATGTTCCAAGATATTATTTTCAAAGCCCTAGGTACTCTGCGAAATTGGAATTTTCTTATGGCGGAATTGATCAAATAGACGCTATGAGCAAAACGAAAGTTGCCGATGGATCTCTTCAAATTCAATGGCCTATTAAGTTAAAAAGTAAAAAAACAATGCAAGAGCTTGCTACTAGCTCAGGAACTCCTGGAATGTTCATTGCTAAAAGAAAAGCGAGGTTTGCTCATAATTTTTATGGAGCTCATATGGGCGCATTCTTACAACACTTGATTCCATCTAGTATTAATGATGACTTACTAATTGCATATCCATTCGAACCTTTTTGCTATCTTCACTATCTGTTTGTAGAAGATTTCAAGCCTACAACCACTAATGAAAATGGAGTACATGAAATGCTAGTACTTGATAAAGGAGATAGAGTGCATACGGGTCGCTTAGATGCGTGGAGAGTAGCTGATGAAAATGGTGACTTTGAGACACTCGTTATAGAGTCTAAGCCTGTTCTTGGTCTTCCGATGTTCTGCTTTTCCCCGGCAGACGGTCCTATGTCAAAAGAAGATGTAATAAAGCGATTTAATCAAACTATGGATGGATATATTAGGTTTAAAACCCAAGAATAGAAAACACTAGTCATAAGTTCAAAAATTTTTAGTTCTAATAGGCCTTGTTGAGCGTAACAATGCCTATTTGATATTTAAAAGCCGCTCGATTAAGCTCTTTTTGATCTAAGTATTTGAAGCTTCTAGTTTCACGCAGTGATTTTTGAGCCTTAGTAAACCTGAAATGCTTAGTATATTTATTTGCAGAGTAGTTTTGAAGCCAACCTAATTATTAAACATAATTTCAAGCTTTTATTTGTAAATGGAGTTACTCATTTTCATCTGCGGTAAAATACCTAGCGCTACTATCACTAAACCACTTATAGTGACTGCCCATCCATTTGAAATAGCAAGCCTTTCTGGCTCACGTAGACTCACGTAGTAAGTAAACGGGGCCCAATGCTGGCTCCAACGTTAAAAATTTAGACACTTTTATTTAGGCCTTTTGAGCGATATTTCCTTTCAAGATGGCATAAACCTTGATACCTGGATGGTATGAACAAAATAATTCAAATTTTAGTTATCTTATCCGGCTTCTGGGGTCTTACAGCTTCTGCAGATTCTGAAAATTTATGTGTGAAACAACTAAGTTTGAAAATAGTTACTATGGATGATTTGGTCAGTCTGGATAACACGCTAGAGACACCATTTATGTCCGTTATAGAGGCAAGCTACATAGAGCCCGCCTATTGGATGTTGTTTCACAAAAACTTGATCAATAAAGTAACTAAAAATTTAAGAGAAAATTCGGACTATGTTTCTAATTTGCCCCCGGAGTATATTGGTATAATACTTCAAGTTTTTTACCGTTATCAAGAGCTTGCCTCTGCTAGTGGCTATGGTGGTAAGGCTGTGTTGACTGCGTTAACTGATCCCGAGATATTAACCCTTGCTGTCCTAGAATATAACGAAAACAAAAGCGTTCAGAGCGCTAAACAAGCGCTCAGACGAATGCGAGAGATCAAACCTGCCGTAATACTTAGGTTTGAACGAACACTAAGACACATGGTTACCTTTCTACAAGCAAGTGGTGATTTCGAAGCCTCTTACCGTTTAATAGACATCATTAGTTTGCGAACACCTAGATAAAATTGTTGGTTTATGTTTTTCTTAATGTAAAAAGTAACGTCTATCTTCTTAGTCAATCTAAAGAAACTATAGATATCTTATCGGCTCCAGTTATAGCTTTCCGGCGTGCTTCTTTTACGCTTCTGGCTTTTGCCAGACAGACCCCCATTCTTCTGTGAACTCTGGCCTCTGGTTTACCGAATAATCGCACGTCTACATTCTTTTTTGAAAGAGCTTCGTCGACTCCGACATAGGTAAAATTTTTAGAATTTATATCAGACAGTACCACTGCAGACGCACAGGGGCCAAATGTTTCAATTTCGGGAATGGGTAGACCTAAAACTGCTCTAGCATGCAAATCAAACTCTGATAAATTTTGCCCTATCAATGTTACAAGGCCAGTGTCATGAGGACGAGGAGATAGCTCAGAAAAATAGACGTCACTTTTCGTTAAAAAGAACTCGACTCCAAATAAACCAGACCCACCTAATTCATCAGTGATTTTCTTTGCCATCAGTTTAGCTTTTTTAAGTTGTTTTTCACTGATTTTAGCAGGCATCCAACTTTCCTGATAGTCACCACGGACTTGCCTATGCCCAATCGGATCAACAAAAATAGTTTTAGCATTTTTTTGCTTTACCGTTAGTAAAGTAATTTCACTTTCAAATTCGATAAATTCTTCAACAATAACTTTTTTGATTTTGCCGCGCATCCCTTGCATGGCAAATAGCCATGCATTTTTTAAGTCACTTTTTGTCTTTACTATTGATTGACCTTTTCCCGAAGAAGACATCACAGGTTTAACTACACAGGGAAATCCTATATCTGCACTTTTCGTTTCAAAATCCTTAAAGTTTTCGGCATACTCATATTTGGCAGTCTTAAGTTTAATTTTCTTACTGGCTAAATCGCGGATCGCGTCTCGATTCATTGTCAAGTGAGCGGCCCTTGCTGTCGGCACCACCTGAACACCTTGGGATTCAAAATGCCTTAGTTCTTCGGTACACAGTGATTCAATTTCTGGAACAATTATATCAGGTTTATATTTTAAAATTGTGGCTTTAAGCGCCTTTGGGTTCAGCATGTCGATGACCTCAAAGGCATGGGCCACTTGCATAGCAGGCGCATCTTTATACTTATCAACCGCAACAGTATAAAAACCTAATTTTTGACAAGATGTTAAAAACTCTTTACCAAGCTCGCCAGAACCTAAAACCATAATTCTTTTCAGAAACCTATCGCTCTTCGCTTTAATTTTTTTTCTTACACTTTTTTTTAATTCTATTTTTTTTTGGGACATAGGGACTCGAATTAACATAACTATTGAAAATCAACAAGATTACCCGATAATTGAGTTGATATTTAAATGCGATCCAAGTTTTTAGATTGTATTTAAATATCAATTCAATTTAGGAGCCTAAGTGTTAGTTAGTAATATCGAGTCGATCCCGGGAAAAGAAATTCAAAGCCACTTCGGAGTAGTACAAGGCAGCAGTGTAAGAGCTAAACATGCTGGTCGTGATTTTATGGCTGGTTTAAAAAATATTTTTGGCGGTGAATTGAAAGGTTACACAGAGCTTTTAAACGAATCCAGAGACGAAGCGTTGAACCGCATGATTCAGATGGCACAGCAAAAAGGCGCGAATGCTGTGGTGAACGTCAGATTTTCAACTTCTGCCATCGCCCCAGGTGCCGCAGAAATATTTGCTTACGGAACGGCCGTAAAGGTTATTTAACATGATCGCTCTTGTTATTATATTCACCCCGATACTGTTGGGATTAGTTTTTGGTAAGTGGACTGAAAATAAACACCTGCAAAGTATCTTATATCGCGAGGCTAAGCTAAGTTCTTTGCCATGGCGTAACACTGGCAAAAAAGAAAAGTTTAATGAATTTAATGGTGTGATGGTGACTGGCTCAGTAGTAGTCGGCCAAGATGCATTTAAAGCTTTTTTGTCTAATATTTCATTTATATTTGGTGGCCGTGTAACGCCCTACGAGTCACTCATGGAAAGAGCCCGCAGAGAAGCAATTTTAAGACTTAAAGAAAAAGCTAAGGCTTTAGGTGCAAAAGAAGTTGTATATATCCGCATGGAAACTACAAACATCCAGGCGGCTCAAAATAAAAGAGGCGCAGGTTCAATTGAAGTTTTTTGTTTTGGAACAGCTTTGCTGAGCAAGACTGCAGTTAAAGCAAATCCACTTTTTTTAAACTAGTTTCTTCAAATAGGTTTTTTCGTGGATAACAATAACTCTGACAGTGACAAATGCATATCCAAGCCGGAATTTAAACCAAGCTCACCAGAACCTTTCGATATTAATATCTCTGATCTATCCGGGTACAGTACACTATCTAAGTCCATTGGCGGCATCGTGGTTCTGCTGCTGGCTATTTATTTATTAACCAGGGCGCTTATAAATCTTTCTCCTTATTTAGTTTCTGTAGAATTGGAAAATCGTATTTTTAAAAACACACACAAGATGATGTTTAAAAATGCTTATTTATCTAAGCCGCTCACCCAATTTGCAAAAAAGTTGGTACCAGAAAATAAGCAGGTTGAAGTCTTTAGAGTGGACTTAGGGATAGCCAACGCCTTTTGCTTTTTAGGCAATAAACTTTTCATCACCAATGAACTGCTTGCAAATATTCAGTCTGAAAATGAATTGGCATTTATTATAAGTCACGAATTGGGACATGCGAAAAACAGGGATAATCTGAAAAATCTAAGCGTATATTTGGTAACGGGAATGCTATTTAGCTTTGTCGACTTTTTAAAACCCACGTCACAGTATTTAGCATTAGGTTACAGTAGATCAATGGAAGCAAAAGCCGACAAATTTGCGCTTGAATCCACAAGAAAAATGTACGGACATACGAACGGTGTTGAGACATTTTTTGAACGGCTAAAAAAACTGAAGTTAAACGCCGCTGAAAACAGTTTTGCCGGCGAGTACCTTTCAACCCATCCTGCGATTGAAAAACGAATTGAACTTATTAAGAAAACTCAAAGTTTAGATTTTGGCAGAGCTATTTCCAGGAAAGACTCTTATATATTTAAGAAGCTTTGAACTTGATGCCTACGAAACCGCTTTGGGTGGTTCTTACAATATTTGCCTTAAACTGCTTTTTTTTCTCTTTACCGTAAATCAAATTTAAGACTAGCGAGTTAGTTGCAGCACCTAGTTTATAAGCTCCAACGTCGCCTAGTATCTGAACGCCTGCTCCTGAAGTTGAAATATCTCTAACATTAACGGGCAAAACCCAACCATTTTCCAAGATCATTTGCCCGGGCAAATCTATAATTTTTCGATCCTGTACCCTGTTGTTCAGCTTGTGAAACTTGTGTCTAAAAAATACGATCATTGCCAGTGGTAGCAACAAAAACAGTATGCTGAAACTTACACCTGATTTTTGAAAGCTAGATGACGTACTTTCACCCTGTTTAAAAAGGTTTTTATTTTGATCTTCATAGAACTCAGCCATTCGTCCGCAACCTAAGCCAGAGCTAGAACTATTTGAAGACGCTAAACCTCGGGTGCCCTGGCTATATAAGGGTGTATAATCGGGCTGAAAAGTAGCGACTGCAGTTTGGTCCAAAGCTTCAAGAATTGCGCTTTCAAAGTTTATACGGCGACTACTTTTAACGAACATCGAATGGCTGGATCTGTAATCACCTTGTTCTAGAATTAATTCCTTAATTTGAAATCCCGATAAATTGGGTGCAACAGAGACAACCAGTGCCGCTAGACCTGACACAAATGGAGCAGACATGCTTGTTCCAGACATCGAAATAAACTGCCCATCAAGGCCAGTGCTGGCAATACCAACTCCTGGTGCAAAAATATCGACAGTATTTGGTCCAAAGTTCGAAAATGAGGCCCAGTTGTCGGAGCTTGTAGATGCGGCTACACTAATAAGGCTAGGAACATCCAACGAGGCCGGGTAAATTGCATCCCTGTCATTGCTGGAGCTACTGTTTCCAGCTGCTGCTACAATTACCACACCATCATCATAAGCATCGTTAAAAACTGCGTGAAGTGTCGAAGAGTAATTAGGGCCTCCCCACGAATTATTTATAACCTTGGCCCCGCGAGCAAGAGCATAGTTAATAGCTTCTATCGCATCAGATGTTTTTCCTATGCCATTATTTAAAAATCTCAAGGGTAAAATTCTGATGTGTGGTGTCTCGTTTTGGTTAACATTAAAGATATCTTCTGAAGACCCTAAAACTATTCCCGAAACATGAGTGCCGTGTCCAGTGTCATCACTTACTACATTTGTGTTGTTTACAAAATTCCACCCATTTACGTCATCAATAAAACCGTTGCCATCGTTGTCGATTCCGTCTCCTGGAATTTCACCTGAGTTTACGAAAATACGTGATGAATTTTGATAGACTGGGTGACTCAGGTCAATACCTGAATCAACAATAGCTACAATCGGAGTCTGATCAATATCATCAGCCGCAGCCAGAAGCCCCCAAGATTCAGGGGCTCTTATCGGCGCGGATGTCATTGTATTTGGAAGATCACTGGCATAGACATAAAAATTGGGTTCAGCGAATTCAACATTAGGATCCTCTTTTAAACTTCGAATCACTTCATTTAAATTATCACCGTCTTTTGCTTTAAAGTGGTGTAAGTTAAGCTTAGACCACGATTTTTGGCTCTTTAGCTGGTGTTGGGCCGCCAGTTTACCTTGTATAGCAAATGAGTTTCGATTTTTCTTAAATTTTACGATCAGCTCGCCTGGCACCGCATCCTTAGAATTGTAGGCATTAGAATATGTGCAAACAAACAGGATCAGGAGCATTATCAGAATTCTTAGCATACCAAACTATTCGGCTAGACTAGACTAAGAACTTAAAAAAAAACTTAGGAAAACGAATTAAATTGAGACATTCTAAATTTTCTTAAGAATGGTTGTTCAGAAACAACTAATGCATCATCGACCTAAAAAAAATTAAGACTTAATTGTTCGAATTTAACATTGGGTTAATTTTAACGTTAATTTTCTCTCTTTGAGCCTCAAACCAATTACCTAAAGCGTAATTTTGTCTTTGACCGGAAAGAGCTTGATATTCTGGGTTCGGATCAAGATCCATATCAAATTGACGTCTTTTGATTAAATAAGCTTTGCCCTCATTAGAAACAACCTCTGGGTAAATTTCACCATCTGTTTTCAAAGTAAGAATTTTTTCAAAGATTATATCTGCTTGACCCAAACCTGGTATGGATTCTGAGCTCAATTTAAATTCCGGAGCAGATTGCCATTTTAAGCCAAGTTTTCCCATGATCTGGTTCAATTGGACTGAAGACCCGGCCGCTGTTTTGATTTTTTCAACAACCAGGTCTGCTTGGTCAGAGCGAAGTAATTCCTTAGTAACTTGCATTTTAACATCCTCAAATCCACTTTTAGAGCCAAGTTTTTTTTCTTCCACAAGCAAACGCGCCCATCCCTGTTCAACTTTAAATGGAGCAGAAATTTCCCCTGGCTGTAACGAAAAAGCCACCTCATCCCATGCTTTGTCGAAAGTACCTTTTTCAACATAGCCAAGGTCTCCTCCAAACTTAGAGGTAGGGTCATCTGAAATCTCCTTAGCAATTTCGGAAAAGTTTTCTACAGTTAACTTATCAGTTTTATCGATTAGCTTTTTTCTCGCAATGTTAAAATCTTCAGGCGAGCCACCGTTAGCAACTACAAGTAACCACTTTGCTTTGATCTTGTCCTTAGACTGATATTTAAAAGCCTGTTGCTCGTAAAGAGCTTTTGCTCTGGCCTGGATTTTTTCATCCTTAAGTGCTTTTTTAACGTCTTCAGTTGATGGGTTGATATTTTTAACCAGGCTGGCTTTAGACAAGTCTACATAATCCATCTTAATTTTAAAGTCTAAAAGCTGACTGTAAATTGTCTTTTCAGCATTATTTGCAACAAATGCTTTAGAAAAAAGATCACGAACAATACCTAAACGTAAGTCTTTTTTGATTCTTTCTTCAAGTGCACCAGCACTCATGCCCGAATTTGCTAGATAATTTTCGTACAAGTCACGCTGAAATTTACCTTTTTCTTGAAAAGCAGGGATATCCATAATGGTCTGCGCCAAAAGCCCGTCCGAAATATATAAGCCTTCATCGTCTCGAACCTCCGTTAGTAACTCGGCATTAATTAGTTCGTTTAATGCTTGAGACTGAAAAAACTGCTTAAACTGATCGCTGCCGTTAGGTAAAAATGCTCGGCTCTGCTCTTCTAATTGCTGTGTTCGCTGTTGCAGCTGAAGGATGGGGATCACTTTACCACCAACAGTTGCAGCCGTTGCACTACCAGAAAGAGAACCACCACCGTTTGGAGTCATAAAAACAAAACTCATTATAATCATCCCAAAAATTATTGCTGTAACAGCAAAGGTAAAAACACTTTTGTTACTTTCAGGGCGTCGTAATCTTTGGAATATGTTTCGCTTCATTTTTTTTTCCTCGTTATGATTTAAAAATAATGCCTTAGTTTTTGATTTTAATAAAGATTTCACAGTATAATAAATAGTAATGGAGCTGCGCAGGGAAAATGAAGTAAGTGTATACTAATTTTGATATTAGACGTTTTTTTGGGTTTATCTTAATTGTGGTCATTCCATTGATGACCTACAACCTAGAAGAAAATAGGTGGCAAGTGGCACATAGGCCGTTTACAGCCTCTGCACACTTTCTAATTGATTCTTTTTACAACTTCACCCAAAGCACAATTGGAACCGCTACTGATTATGTAGATCTTTTAGGCTTAAAAAAACAGCATCAGGAGTTCCGAAAACAGCTGGCTCTTCAAAAGGCCCGGATCGCAGGCTATGAATCTTTGAAATTAGAAAATGAAAAGCTGCGCACAGCATTGGGCTTAATCCAGGACAGTCCATACAAGCTTGAGCTTGCAGAGGTCTTAAGCTTCGACGCATTACCTGATATGAGGTCTATTATTATCAATAAGGGTAGTGATCACGGCATTGAAAAAGAGATGGGGCTGCTAAGTGAGTCTGGCAATGTGGTTGGCTACATAATCCAAACTCTGAGCAAGACAAGCACAGCCCTTCTAATAACTGATAGGTACTCTGTCGTGGATGCTATGACCCAACGGTCTCGTTTCCGGGGTCTACTTGAGGGTCGAAGCGCCTACAGTTTGAGGCTTGAAAACTTTAGGCGAGCTGATGATGTATTAAAGGGAGATTTGATTGTTACCAGCCCCTTTGGTCGAATGTTTCCAAAAGGGCTGCCAATCGGAATCGTAGAAAGTGCTAAGAACGACGCTTTCAACATAAATAAAAAGATTGTGGTTAAACCCTTACAGAGTCTAAACAAATTAGAGCGCGTTTTGGTCATCAAAAACTTTAATAAGGACTCTTAAAATTATGCAATCCAATACAATGCTAAGTTTAATACATTTCTTAACTTATGGTTTTATCGTGTCTATTTGCTTAGCGGTTCAAGGTGTGGTTTGGCCCGCCTTTAATTTGCCCGAACCTCAACTATGGCTGTTACCATTTGCCTTTATTATATTATATCAGAGCTTTTGGTTTGGTATTTTTTTCGTTTACCTGACTTCAGTCGTAATCACAGGCTTTTCTGTGATGCCCTTTGGTATGTGCCTGGCCATTCTTATGATCCTGTTCATTATAATACAGTTTTTTAAACAAAGATTTTTTTGGCCCGAGTTTTCATTCTATTTTTTAGTATCTTTAAGTATTGGGTTTTTATTTCCTGTTCTTCATTTTTTACTTTCCGTTTCATCTAGAAATACGCCAACAATTATTAAACCAGATTTTTTGGAATGGATTTATCAACCTCTTATGATAAGCGCTATGTCTATTATTCTTTTTTTCCTGTGCCGAAAGATTGATAAGATGCTTAAAGTTAACGAAATTAATTTAAGCCGACTTTAACCATGAGTGTATATTTTTATGAAAAATGACAATGTAATTTATGATTCAGAAACGCAAATCTACAACTTGTCAGCAAGATTTTTTACTCTTTACGGATTTCTTATATTCTTTTTTGTTGTATTGTGCATTCGCCTTTGGCACCTACAAATTATCCAAGGCGACGTCTTAAAAGTTATTTCAGTTAAAAACCGAGTAAAACAAAAAAAGATTCTGTCCCCAAGAGGCTATATACTGGATCGTGAAGGCAGGGTCCTAGTAGATAATAACCTTGTGTCGCAGCTTACACTTAATCTTCAGGGTTTAGATGCCACAGAAAAAAAGTCTATAGCAAAAAAAGTTGGTAAAATCTTAGAGCTCAATGAAAAGCAAATTTACAAACGGATCAATAAAAGCATTGTCCTAAATGGAAGATATTTCCCTGCTGTCATAGCTGATAATTTAACGATTGATCAGGCATATGCGTTAAAGTTGCTTCGTATCGATCATCCATTAATAAATATAGAAGAGTTTATTTCTAGAGTTTACCCCTTCAAATCCAGTGGAACTCAACTTTATGGTTACGTTTCCCAGGTTTCAAAGAATCAGTTGGACAATCCAGAAGTTCGAATGAAAAAGCTTGTACCAGGAGATATGATTGGGAAAAAAGGTATCGAAAAAAAATTGGATTCGACCTTCGCGGCCAAGATGGTTTAACGTATGTTCAGGTAGATGCTCATGGGCGGGTAACAGACATTGAAGATAATATTTTGGAAGGTTCGAGCTTAGACCCCATCCGTTCTAAATCAGGTAATCACGTTATGCTCACAATAGACTTGGACATTCAGGAAGTCGCAACTAAAGCCTTTCAAAGAAACGATGCAATTGGACCAAGAATAGGTGCATTGGTTGCTCTAAATAATAAGGGTGAAGTGCTTGCCTGGGTTAGCGAACCTTCTTACGATTCTAATAAATTTGTCTATGGAATTTCAAACGATGACTGGAAAGAACTGATTCAAAATCCTTTCAAACCTTTAAGAAACAAAGTGATTCAGGATAACTTTTCACCTGGCTCTACTTTTAAACCTTTTGTTGGCTTTGCAGCTTTGGAAAACGGCGTAATCAAACCAGAAACTTTACTTGATTCACCAGGGTATTTTAAGCTTGGCCGCCGCAAATACCACAACCACAAAAAAGGTGGTCACGGGTTGGTTAATATTTCTACCGCCTTAGAAACATCAAGTAATGTCTTCTTTTATAAATTAGCTATGGAGCTCGGTATTAATAAGATTGCCAAATATGCCAGAGCTTTTGGCTTAGGTTCTAGAACCGACGTTGGGTTCGACGCTGAAACTACAGGCTTAATACCAGATACTAAATGGAAGCTGAAGAACAGGAACGAGCCCTGGCAGCGTGGCGAAGACCTGGTCCACTCGGTTGGACAGGGCTTTATAGACGTTACACCTTTGCAGATGGCCTTAGCATACTTAGCTATAGGTAACGAAGGCCCAATGTATAAACCTTTGATTGTAAAAAAAATCTTTAGGGGAAGTAATCAAAAAGAAGTAATAAAAGAATTTAAGCCTCAACTTGTAAAGGATCTTTCTAAAGAAGATGAGGATGGGTTTAAGATTTCGGCTGAATCTTTTGCGGCTATCAAAAAGGGCCTTAAATTAGTCGGTAACGGCACTAGGGGAACCGCCAAGTGGTGGAAAATCCCAGGCGTACCAATCGCTGGAAAGACTGGTACTTCGCAAGTCAGAGCATTTAGTGGCTCAGAAATTTACAAATCCTGCTTTAATCGGGTTATCACTGACAGACATCATGGTTGGTTTGTAGGTTATGCTCCAGCTGACAAGCCTGAAATTTTTGTAGCAGTTCTAACAATGCATTCGTGCCATGGAAGCACTGGTTCTGCGCCGCTCGCCCGGGATGTCATGGAGGCTTATTTGCGTAAGTACCATCCTGAACTTTTTAAAACACCCCAGGAAAAAGTGGTTGGACTGTAACATCTTATAATATTAGGTAGGGTTTAATGGATATCTCAAATAACTCTGAGAACAAAAAATTTGATTTCAACTTAGCCCTAATAGTTTTGGCCTTGAATCTTGTAGGACTTATAAACTTATACAGCGCCTCTAATGGGGTAAATACTTCAGAAGTTAGTAGGCTATTTTGGCAGCAGATGATTTGGCTGCTTATGGGCTGGGGTGTATATCTAATTTTAACATTTCTAAATTATAACCTGATAAAAAGTTGGTCTACTTATATATACGGGATTAACCTCATCTTTCTAATAGCCGTGATCTTCGTAGGTAAAAAATCCCTGGGGGCCCAGAGATGGATAGATCTTGGCTTTTTCAGGTTTCAACCTTCTGAAACAATGAAAGTGGCGCTGGTATTGGTTGTTGCAAAAGCGCTGACTTACCGCATTCGTCAGGAGGGCATGGGCTTAAAAGATCTGATGGTCCCCATCGCAATCACTTTAGTTCCATTTGTCATAACAGTGGTTCAACCCGATTTGGGAACATCTTTATTATATCTGGCCGTAGTCGGGACCACATTACTTTTTGTAAAAATAAAAAAGACAGTTATTGTGGCGGCACTAATCTCGATGGCTGTTGCCTTACCAGTAGCATGGAAGTTTGGTCTAAAGGAATATCAGCGCGGTAGAGTGTTGACATTTATATCACCAGGCCGTGACCCTCGCGGGGCAGGCTACAATTCAATTCAATCCAAAATTGCTGTGGGGAGCGGTCAGATATTTGGAAAAGGGTTTAGAAAAGGAACTCAGTCACAATTGGAATTTTTACCTGAACGGCACACTGATTTTATCTTTAGTGTTTTGAGCGAAGAGCATGGCTTTGTCGGGAGCATAACAACTATCGCTTTATTTGGTGTTTTATTTATTTTAGGTATCAAAATCGCCCAAAATACTAAAGACCCCTACGCCTGCATATTGGTTGTAGGGATTATGTCGATAATATTTTGGCACTTTTTCATCAATATTGGAATGGTAATGGGGCTGCTCCCCATAGTTGGGGTTCCGCTGCCTTTAATATCCTATGGTGGGTCTTCTTTACTTACGACTATGGCCTCTTTAGGACTTATTTCAAGTATCTCCTATAACCGAAGCTTGTTTCAAACCTAGTTACTATATATGTGGAGTCACCTTAGATTGGATCTCTTCTTTAGGGATATTTCCAATCATCTGATCTACAGCTTGACCGTCTTTAAATAAAACCATCATGGGTATTGACCGCACACCATATTTCGCTGCGCTTTCTCTGTTTTCATCAACATTTAGCTTTACAACTTTTAATTTTCCATCCAGCTCTGAAGCTAACTCTTCTAATTTTGGAGCTAACGCTCTGCATGGACCACACCATTCTGCCCAAAAATCCACAAGGACCGTGCCCTTAGCATTAATAACTTCTGCTTCGAAATTGCTATCTGTAACTTGTTCTGTAGTAGCCATCTTTTCTCCTTAAATCCCCAAATTCATATTTTTTACCTTAAGACCTATTAAGCCTTTAAATTTACAGTTTTCACCTTGAGGACAATTTATAAATTAAATCTATCGCGTCATTTTTAAAATATGTGCATAAAAACTAGATTGTAAAGGCACACCACTCATAAATCAATATCCAGAGGCGCCTAAAAGAACATTCGAAAAATGTTCAAAGATAATCCTCGGATCAAATAAAACTTTAGTTTGAAAAAGCTTTACCCCAACCAAGCTCTTGTGCCTCGTTCAGATAAAATATTTAATATATGTCCGGACTTCAGATCTGGGCAGAAGGACAGAATTATCTTGGTAATATTTTAACCGATACTTACTATATGTTTCGATTTGCTTAAATCTTGATATGATTAAACTAAGTGAGCTTTGCGTATTACTTCAGAATAACAACATCAAGTTAAAAACTTCTGACATTTTAACTATCCACAAGTCACTGATTGAAAAAAATTTTTGCTTTTTTAATCCTAGGACAATAAGGCAGCACAATTACAAAAAATTATACAATAATTCTTGGCTATTTCACCAGCTCACTGAAGTAAGACACTCTATTAAAAAATGGACTGGCCATCATAAAATAAAAATCCTTACTATTGATGATGTTGACTACCCCGCTTCTTTGTTAAGCCTAGAAAATGCTCCGGCAAGTCTGTACGTAATGGGATCGTTCAAAAATTTAAATGGGGCTATAGCTATAGTCGGACGCCGTGAAGCAAAGTCCTACACCCTTAATTGGATGGAAGAAAATCTGCCAAAAATTTTTAGCTCTAAAGTACCTACTGTAGTTAGTGGTGGAGCAAGGGGTGTAGATACCAAAGCACACCAATTGGCTCTTCTAAATGAATGCCCTACAGTATACGTTATGCCCTCAGGACTCTTAAACTTGTATCCGAAACATCTTAACTCAAGCGCAGCAGAGCTAATTAAATCAGGAGCTACATTTATAAGTGCCTACCATCCAAATTCCGAGATGCGAAAACAAAACTTTTCAGATCGTAACTGGATTATCGCAGCCTTGGCCTCGAAGGTCATAATTTTAGAGGCAGAGATTAGAAGTGGAACCTATAAGACGGCAATGTATGCGCTAGAATTAGATCGAAATCTTGGAGTGGTACCTTCATTTCCAACAGACCAAAGCTATTCTGGATCCCTACAGCTAATTTACGATGGGGCAAATATGTTAAGAGGGCACGAAGATCTAAATTGTTTTATTGACGAGATTTAAATTTGAAAAAATCTGAGAATGTATCATTTTTGAACTTCATCCAAAGTAAAGATAAAATAAAGAACAAAATATTTGGAATATAAACATAAGCTATGAGTTTTGCATTTCCAGCGAGGGACTCGAAGATAAAGTACAAAATCCAATATGACATAGCCAAAAAAACGCATATTCCTAAGCTTTCAGAGCGAGACACTCGTTGAAATATGTTAAAACCGAAAGCCGCTCCCAGAAAAAGGAAAACAAAGCACACTATCGAAAGCTGAAGCCTTTTGTGCAATTCTAGTCGATAGGTGAAGTGCGACTTTTTAAATTCAGGTGTAAAACTTTTTAATCGCCTTTGAAGCTCGAAGTTCGACATCGCTCTGATAGAGGTTGAAGATCTTTTTCTACTTTCACTACTTGTCATAAAATTATATTCATCAAAATCGATTACTGCATGGTTTTCTTCTTTTGGGTTATAGTGAATCTGTCCTTTTTTCATCTTCAAAAAAGAACCCAAATTATCTTTTTTCAAGATTTCACCTGATTTAGAAAAGACAACAGCAGGTTGTTTGTTTCTGCGATCTAAAATAAAGAAATTTTTAAACTGCTGATTCTTCTTATCAAGGCTTTCAACGTAAACCGTCATTGGACCCAAAGTTAAAAAGACCCCAGGTTTCAGGTTTGAAGCTAAAGTTTCGCTAGCAATTTGAGAAGACAAAACTTTACTGGTTTCGACACCCTTGGGACCCAAAGTGCTAACACAGTAGTAGCAAAAGATAAAACTTAGACCACACAAAATCACCGCCGGAGCCAACAGTTGGCGCTTTGTATATCCCAAAGAACTTAGGGCCACCAGTTCCGAATCCTGACTCATACGTCCGTAACCCAGTAGAATCGAGGCTAGAAAAGCCAGTGGAATGACAATTGGAAAAGTGGAAATGACTAAGCTCTTAAGCAGCAATAGAATAGACCCAAGGTCACTACCATAAATAAGAATCACATCTGTGAACCGAAACATTTGGACCATTAAAATGGTTAACAATAAAATAAATAGGCTAAGCATATATGGGGACAATAATTCGCCAAAAATATATCCAAATAGCTTTAACCTAATTTTTAAAAATGGAATCACTTTATACTTTTATCACCCGGCGCGATAAAATCACGACTAGAGACGACAATCCCAGTAGAAACATCTGGCGTAGAGGATACGACTTTAATTACACCTATTCGATTTACTATTCCTAATAGTTTACGCTGGGGATTTCTTTTTTTTCTATTTTGTTTCACTTCGATCAACGAACCTGCTGTTATTCCTTCTTTTTCACCCTGTGATATAAAAACGGTTTGGCCAACGCCCATAATATTATAGCCAAAAAGCTCGCTACCTCTTAAAATTTCAGCGTCTACAGGCTGAACGTCTTTCGCATCATATGAAAGGTCATATTGAGGCACGCGGCCAGAGATTAACAGAGTTCCCTTTTCAATCAAATCAAAGCTTCTAGTTACTTGTCCTGCTACCAAACCGTTTTGAATGTCTTCTCGCCCAGTGATTTTGAGTTCACCTACGTACTCGTAAATCCTAATGTCGCTTAAGGTTCGTCCGCCAGGGGTTCTGGCTTTCTTTCTTGGTTTCACTAAGGTGTAAACATTGCCAACAGGCAAGGGTTCGTTGGGTTTGATAAAAACTTCATCGAACGACCCCGCTATATCAAATTCGGCATTCAAAAAGCCTTCTACTTCTCCGTAGGTCCTAAGGTCTCCTTGATGTAAGAATGAGGATAAATTAAATTTCATAACGTTAGAGTCTAATTTTGAAAACTGAAGCTGAGTTTGACTAACGGCGCTACCCTGGTCTTCTCCGGTATTTTTCCACTCTGGAAAACTGTTCGGCAAATCATTTAAGACAGGAACGTTTTTAGGATCAGGGGGAATTTTAACCTCTGGGTCATCTAAAGCATAAATTGAATTACCTGGCTCTTCAGATTTGACGCCGACAAAGACCTGCGGGGCACCGCCATCGGTACTACCTAAATAAAAACCTATAGTATTTCCCGGATAAATTAAATGGGGGTTTCCTATGTAATCGTTCAACGACCAAATTTTTGGCCAGTAATTTGGAGTTCCAAAAAAAACTTCGCTTAATTCTGAAAGAGTATCTTTACGGCGGATAATGTAAGTTTCAGTCTTCTTAGTTTCAGCAATTTTGTTCCAATTATTAACAGGCTTGGACCAAAACTTCTTGTAAGCTTTATCAAATTGCTCTCGACCCTCCACTGCTGCGTGCGCTTGCAATGAAACTAAACATATAGTGCAGAAAACCAATTTCATATGTGCAGTCCTAATTGAAAATGAAGTTTTTTATATGTCAAAATTTCACTTAATTTAAGTTTAACTTTCACTATTAATATTATCTCTTAAATCGTTTGTTTTGCAAAAGGAGGTCTGGATAAAGTTATCCACACAAAGTGTGTGTTAGTGTGCATAAAAGAACTGAGTCTAGACTTTGGTAGCGGCTTTTAGCGGATTGCCTAATTAGTAACTAACTTATTAACTATATGATTTTAATAAGTTTTATAGGATTTTAAGACCCAAAATTATTCTTTAATTTAAGATTCTGTCAAACTCAAGTGGGTGCCTATGCATTTTTTAAAAGCCGCCACTACGGACAGATTTTTACCTAAGCTCTGAACTAGGCTTTGAATTGACCTGTGTCTTTGCACCTACACTTAGTGCAAAAAACTGGAACCCAGTCTTTTAGTTTAACTATTTTAGTGGCACTTTTTATTTGGTGGTCAGGAGAACTTTTAACTGGAATCTGGACTGGTGTGGATGGAATCTCTTTTAATGCTCACAAAATTTGCATTGAATACATAGAAACACCAGGAGTTTATAATTCATTAAACTTGAAACTAATTTGCTCTTACACTAATAAACGTGCTCAAACTTTAGAAATATCAGATAACTATCTGATATTTATATTTTCACAGTTGGGTTTACTTCACTTGCTTGTGGCTTCTGGCACGCATTTACTAATTTTGAAATCTGGGTGCAACCTACTAATTAAAACTATAACCAACAGCATGGCCCCAGTGTTCATTCTGCTATTCATTTTTGTTTTAGCTTCAAACTTCAACACTCCAGTCACTCGAAGTTTTGTTCAAGTCTTGATCTCTTTTTTAGTATTAAAGCACTCCTTAGCCTTGTCACAGGTTAATGTAACTTTCTTATCTTCGTTTATTTTCCTGACCTTTTTCCCTGCTGCTTTTTTAACATTATCTTTCTGGCTAAGCTTATCTGCAAGTCTTTTTATAGGACTATTTGGTCGATATCCAATCAGGTTGTCACTGGTCTTTTACCTTGGACTACTACCCTTTATAATGAATTTTACTGTGCCCTCGGTTGCCTCTGTACTGATAAATTTAGTTATAACTCCGGTTCTTGCCCCTTTACTGATTTTAAATTCGCTCTTTTACTCGGTCGTAAAATTTTATAGACCTGTTGGTGAGTGGATTTTCGTAATGATAGAAGTTGTGCTTCGTTCATTCGTACTGACAAATTTCGATAAGCCTAGCTCGTTTTTTAGATTACCCAGCGAATTAAAATTTATTTATGGATTTTTGATTCTCGCTCTTGCTCTTTATTTTCAGTACCTTAGATCAAGAAAGCTGTGTGCAGAAATAAAAATTTGACCACTTATTGTCTTATGAACTTTAGAATTAGTTTTGATAGGATCATCAATTTGATCTGGTTTAGCTTTATTTTAATTTCTCCGCGCCAACTTTCAAGTGACAGTAATATCCAAGGATACTTTTTATGGAATACTGGCTACAGCAACTTCATGACCAAGGTTACACCTCAAAGATGTAGACACATCGATCCCGGAGGAACCCTTTTGTTTCCCGAAGCGATTTACACTTTGTGCGCTGGAAGACAAAACATTTGGGCTATCACAGAGCCTGACCGATTTCACAAAAGTTATAATAATAAGATGAGGTCACTTGGTGCCACCGAATTTAAATTGAAAAGACACGGTGCTGCCAAAAGACTTAAGCCAGATCAAGTGACTGCGAAAAAAAAGCAAGAGTATTTTAAGGAAGAAAATTTCTATATACCTAATCATCTAAACAAAGACAGTATGAATTTTTTATTTAATAGAAAAAACAGAAAAGACTTCAGCGATTACTTGGTGCTGCCAAATCACGGACAACCTAAATACTTAAATCAAGACATAATACGAGCTCTTTCAAGTTTTAAAATGCGTATAGCAGGTAGCCAATCCCGCACCTACCACCATCATTTAAAAACTCAAAAAAAATTCCAAAAACTGAATCTGCCTGTGGTTTACAAAAACATATGGGGGCATTTATTTTTTGGAATTTAAATATCATTTAGAGCTATATTTGGCTCGATGCCTATAACAAACTTAAGCGATTAAGGCTGCACAGCAATAAACCTGTAAGAAACAGAGGCGTCAGAAGCAATGGAATTAATGTTCTCTTGGAACCTGCAAATTTATCTTATCTGTAAGGGCGATACTCCATATCTAAATCACGAGCTACAGGTTCGTAAGTTACATATCCATTATAAACATTCAGACCCTTGAGCAAAGCCGGGTCATGTGAAATAGCCTCTTCAATCCCTAGTGCTGCAATTTTAGAAGCGTAAGAAAATGTCGCATTAGTTAGTGCATAGGTTGATGTTCTAGCCACAACACCGGGCATATTAGGAACGCAATAATGAATAACGCCGTTGATATCGTAAGTAGGTTCGGTGTGCGAAGTGGGTTTGCAGGTTTCAATGCATCCGCCTTGATCGACAGCGACATCAACAACGACACTGCCCTCAGACATAGTGCCTATCATCTCCTTTGTCACAAGTTTAGGAGCTTTCCGACCAGCAATTAACACTCCTCCAATCACTAGGTCAGAGGCCATAACGCAATTTTCGATATTTGTAGCATTAGAATATAAGGTTCTCAGTCGGCCTTGAAAAACATCATCTAAGTATTCCAAACGTTTTTGATTCACGTCCAAAATTGTAACGTTCGCACCTAAGCCAATAGCCATCTTGGCGGCGTTTATTCCAACTATTCCGGCACCCAAAATAGTCACTTCACCGCGGTGCACGCCAGATACTCCGCCTAATAAAATTCCTTTACCACCTTTGTCTCTTTGCAAGTAAAAAGCACCCACTTGAGTTGCCATACGTCCAGCAACAGCGCTCATCGGGACTAATAGCGGTAGGCTTCCATCAGGGGCTTCAATAGTTTCGTAAGCTACAGCTTTAACTTTTTTCTGGCATAATACTTTCGTCAGCTGGGGCTCCGCAGCTAAATGCAAATAGGTGTAGATAATTTGGTCCTCTTGCATCAAATCGTATTCAGCAGGCAAAGGCTCTTTAACTTTCACAATCATCTGGGCTTTTTTATAAACTTCTGCTTTCGTGTCGATTATTAAAGCGCCTGCTTTTTCATACTCTTCATTAGAAATAAAGCTTCCAAGCCCAGCATCTTTTTCAACATAAACGGTGTGCCCCTCTAGAACTAACTGTCTTACACCAGCTTCGGTTAAGCCCACACGATTTTCAGATATTTTAATCTCTTTTGGTACACCTACTATCATTTGAATTCCCCTCTTAATAGTTCTGTTTAGTAGTATTAGAATTGTAATCAGATTTATAATCGTTTTCAGTGAGTTGGCAAATCGAATATGCATTAGGCTGACTTAAAATAGCTTTCATCAACTGATTCATCAAATCATGCCCTGATTTATACAACACTAAATGGCCCAGAAGTGGATGACCCAACGTCATCATATCCCCTATGGCGTCCAAAATCTTATGTCGAACGAATTCGTCTTGATAGCGAAGTCCCTCTGGGTTCAATACCTTTTTATCATCTAAAACAACTGCATTTTGCAGGCTACCGCCAAGGGCTAAACCTCTTGCATGCAAAGCCTGTACGTCTTTCATAAAACCAAAAGTTCTGGCGGCCATTATCTGCTCGGAAAAAGATCTTGGCGAAAGTTCAAAAACCATATTTTGCTCCCCAATGCTTGGGTGGTTGAACTCTATAGTGTTTGAAATCTTTAAGCCACTGTAGGGGAAAATATGAGCATACTTTTCATGGTTTCCAACTTGAACAGGTGCTTGAATTTTGAAATAGTATTTGGGCTCTTTGTAATCGTAAGACCCTGCTTCTGATAATCTGTCGTAAAATATCTTGGAACTGCCATCAAGAATCGGCATCTCGGGACCAAAAACTTCAATGTTTAAATTATCAATTCCCAATGCTGCTACTGCTGACAACGCGTGCTCAACAGTTGAGACACTAGTTTTTTGATTTTGTCCCAAAGTTGTGGCCATATCTGTAGCCATAACTTGCTCTGGGGTAAGTTTGAAGTGAGGTTCACCAGGTAAATCTTTTCTAACTAAATGGATGCCTGAAGACGCAGGGGCTGGAACAAAATGAGCAATAGCTTTTTGACCAGAGTGCAAGCCGATGCCCTCAATCACTACTGTTTTATTCAAAGTTTTTTGAAATGACATAGAAAGAATTAATCAGAAAAGCCGTAAACAATCAACACACTAAAAATTAGCACTACTGAAAGTCACTTGAATTTAAGTGTGAAAGACCAAGTTCAGTAATCTCACGCCCCCTTGGCGTCTTTCTGATCAATCCTTCCTTTAATAAGAACGGTTCATAGACGTCTTCAAGAGTGTCTTTTTCCTCACTAAGTGCTGCGGACATGGAATCAATTCCTGCTGGTCCACCACCAAACTTTGTCTTAAGAACCCACAGGTAAGCTCGGTCCATCCGTTCTAACCCCATCTCGTCCACCTCTAGATGCTTCAAAGCGAAATCTGCAAGCTTTTTATCAACAACCTTCTGGCCTTTTACTTCTGCGTAGTCTCTGATTCTTCTTAAAAAACGATTGGCCACTCGTGGTGTACCTCGACTGCGCTTGGCGACTTCCATCCTGCTTTCTGCATCAAGTTCAATATCTAAGAGTCCAGTTGATCTTTCGATAATGCGAACTAGGGCTTCAGGCGTGTAAAACTGCAAACGCTCTTGGATTCCGAAGCGGTCACGAAAAGGAGCTTTAAGCAGACCAGATCTTGTAGTAGCTCCAATTAGCGTAAATGGAGAAATTTGAAACCTCATAGACTGAGCCCCTAAACCTTCGCCGGTTATAAGATCAATAAAAAAATCTTCCATCGCAGAGTACAAATACTCTTCAATATCGCTATGAAGTCTGTGTATTTCGTCGATAAAAAGAACTGAATTTGGTTCAAGGCTAGTGAGTAAGGCGGCAACGTCGCCTTTTCTACTGATTGCAGGCGCAGAGGTAGCTTTGAAAGGCACTTCCATTTCGTTAGCTAATATTTGTGCCAAAGTAGTCTTGCCTAGCCCAGGTGGTCCACTCAGAAGGACGTGATCCAAGCTAGATTCCCGGCTACGAGCAGCTTGAACAGAAATTTTTAATTTTTCTAAAGTAGCCTCTTGTCCTGGAAAATCGTCAAATCTTTTAGGCCTTAAAGCGCGGTCTGCATTTTGGTCTTTAACTTCATCAAAATTACCGTCAGTCCATGTTTCTATTTTTGGGTCCATTTTAAATTCCAATTTTATTTGAGTCTTAGCTCACAGATTAATATTTTAAGCTCATTTAGTATTAAAGTTATGATTGGAACTTAAATTTGGCTTAACAAATTTAAGCTTTTTTTAAAGTTAAGTTCGAAGCTATCAGCAGCGTTGATTTCAAGCATTATACTCTGCACGTCTGCCAAGGGAAAACCTAGATTGATAAGTGAGGCTTTTAACTTTTTTATCTCTGGCAGCAAAATATCTTCGTTGAAAGCCGCCACCTTTTTTTCACTCCAATCAATCTCACCCAATTTCAATAAAATCTGCTCGGCGGTCTTTTTGCCTATTTTGGGTAACTTGCTCAGTGACTTCAAATCTTTTTCTAAAACCATCTGTTGAAATTGTTGCGCTGTTGCGGCGGATAAAATCCCCAAAGCCACTTTTGGTCCTACGCCATTTACTTTTAACAAAGACTGAAAAAGAGTATCTTGATTTTTGGACTCAAAACCAAAAAGCGTGATCTGATCTTCGCGAACGTGGGTGTAAACCCTAAGTCTTAAGCTTTGGCCCATCTGTGTTGTGGCCAGTACACCGACTGGAACAAGAACCTGGTAACCCACTCCTTGCACATCCAAATGGACCACCCCATCTTCTTTATCAAAAACTTTTCCCTGCAGCATTGAAATCATAATTTATATCCCACGGTGCTAATCTTAGTCTGGTTAAGAATTTTTATTTCAGTAGAATAGACCCTTGCATGTAAATAAGCCAAACCCAGAGCATCTGCAGCATCAAATTGTAAATCTTGTCTCAAGCTTAGTAGATTTTTGACAGCTTGCGCTACAATGGGTTTAGCCGCGTGGCCTGACCCGGTGATAGCTTTTTTCATCTTTGTAGGTGCATATTCAAAAATTTTTACATTTTGCAAAGCCAAACACGAAATTGCAACCCCTCTTGCTAAGCCCAGTCGAAAAACACTTTGAGGGTTTTTACCCAAAAAAATTTTTTCTACAGATGCCATCTGTGGCTTGTATTCCTGCAATATTTGATCGATTTCTGACCTTAAAAAAGCGAGTCTCTGATTAGGGCCCAATTTCGAATTTGAAAGTACGCCATGGTCAACATAGCTAACCCTATTCCCCGTCACTTCCAAGACACCGTACCCTAAGTTCATGGAGCCAGGATCAATACCTAAAATGCGAACTACAGATGACGACATCTTTAAATTTTAAACCTGTAAACGCCTTATGTACAAACTAAAAGCTATTGAAAATTAAAATTAGATTTAGTAATAATTTTGGCAGAAAATTGATCGTTGCTCTTACTGTTTTCAAATGCCAGTATAGAAATGGAGACAGGAATATATGGAAGTTATGCAAGAGCCCTCGGATACATCTAAAAAGATTCTGAATACGATAGATAAATATCAAGCTGTTTACCGTAACGATCCGGAATCAAAAATTTTTGCGCCTCTTGCTGAAGCCCACCGTAAAGCCGGAAACCTAGAGCATGCCTTCGAAATTGCGAAAAAAGGAACCGAAGATCATCCAGAATTTGCTAGTGGCTTAGTCACTTTTTCTAGAATTTTGATTGATATGAACGAAAGAGATAAAGCAATCGTACATTTAAAGATGGCGACAGAAATGTCACCTGATAATTTTTTAGCTCATAAACTTCTTGGGGAAACTTATATAAATTTAAAGCTGCCAGTTAAGGCTTTGCAGGTTTTTAAAATGGCTCTTTATTTAGATCCTATGGATGAGTTTGCAAAAAAAATGGTCAAAAAATTAGAAAGTTTGAGCGCGTCCGAATTTGAAGACGAGTCATTATTTAATCTGTCTGAGCCAAGCCTGAATCCTTCTAATTTTAAAAAACCTTCACAGTATTCTCCTTTGAAAACTTCTAGTCACGAACTAGATCGTTACATTTCTTTGGTTGACGCTTACATTTCTAGAAATGATTATTTGAAAGCCTCGAACACAGTTATAGAGGCTCTTGACAAGTTTGATAAAAACCCAGAACTTCAACGGCGAAAGATTTTCTTATCGCAAAGATTTGAGGACTCTAGTCAAAAGTTAAGTGAAATTGATACAGATGCCAATCGGCATTTAGAAATATTAAATCTGTTATTAACGCGGGTGGAAAATCGCAGACTTTACTAAGCTCGTTTTACTTAAAAAAATAGGATATCATGTACTCGACGTCGGACTTTAAAAAAAACTTAAAAATTTTATTAGATGGTGATCCATACGCTGTTGTTGATTTCCAACACGTTAAACCTGGTAAGGGCAATCAGTTCACCCGAACTAAGTTAAAGAACATTCTTACCGGTAGCAATTTAGAACGCACTTTTAAGTCTGGTGAAAAATTTGGTGTTCCAGACTTAGAATTTCGTGATGTTACTTACCTTTACGAAGATTCAAGTTTCAACTTTATGGACCAAAATAATTTCGAGCAATTTCAACTGAGCTCTGACGTGTTGGGAAATGCAAGGCTGTTTTTAAAAGAAAGCCTTGATGTTAGTATGATACTGTTTAACGGAAGAGCTATTTCTATAGACCTTCCCAATCATGTTATCTTAAAAATAGCTCAAACAGACCCTGGACTAAAGGGCAATACGGTATCTAACACTACTAAACCTGCAACATTAGAATCTGGGGCTGTAGTTCAAGTCCCCTTACACATCAATCAGGGTGATCTTGTTAAAGTTGAAACGGCTTCTGGATCTTATGTCGAAAGAGTTTCAAAAGAGTAGATATTCACTTTTACAAAAAACCAGGACTTTAGTTTAATTGGATCCTGTAACAGCCTAAAAACACACAAGAATTTTAAAAAAAGCACCGATAAGAAAGTATGGTCTCGTTCTTAAATGCAGTTAAAAAGTCAAAGGCAGATGAAGAAGTAATAGCTCTTCTTATGAATGAATATTTGTCTGATGAAAATTGGATTGAATTGACCTCAAGAAAAGACATTCAGAAAATTTCGACATTTTTATGTCAGATTAATCATATGGTGGCACTTAAGACGCTTATCTTAACCTGTTTCAAACGAGTAGATAAAATGCCAGGGGATGCATTGTTTTATTTTATAAGCAAAAATACTGAATTAAATATTTCTGAAAGTATTTTTGCAAAATTAGATCAAGAGTATTCTTTTTTTAAAACTTATCTTTGTCCATTTGCTTTAAAAAAAGATTTCTACTTGGAGCAATTTGAAAAACAACACAGCATTTACTTGAAAAGATACAACAGAACAAAAGAGGATTTGGTGGACAAGCTTCAATTTGCTAGAACTCAAAGATTAGAGGCCGAGGTCAAAAAGACGTTGGAAAAGCTAATTGAAGCGTTTCCAGAAGATCCTAGTTTCGTGAAAGAAAAAGGCTTATACTTTGAAAAAGAGGCTGCAAGAATAATTGATAAAAATACAAAATTCTATGCTGACCATAAAAAGAGCAGCCACAGCCTGCCCAATTACACCCCTCTTTTTAACGCAAATGAAGTCTATGAGGTTATTAAAGGTGATTTCGAGGGTCAGAATTTAGTTTATCTTTTAGAGATTTTTTTACTAGCAGGTGAAGACGAGACCGCTTTAAAAATTATAAATAAAAACAAATCGTTAAAAATAGATTTTTTTTGGAACTTTATTGATCTTTTGATTGTTAAAAAAAGGTACTTAGAAGCACTTGCGGAAATTAAAGAGATGAAAGACATTAAGACAACCGATGATCAATTCAATTACTACTATTTTACGGCAATATGCTTATGGAATCTAAACGACAAACAAACTGCTCTCGATACCATGAAATCAATCGCTAAAATTAAACCCCAGTTCAAACAAACACAGATTTACTTAAATCTCTGGCAATATAGCAATGAAGTGGCTTAATTTTCGAAATGTTTTTTTACTTGCACTGCTGCTAACTCTAGGCTTAGTGCTCACGCTGCTTAAGCCATTTGCTGAAACTGAAATAAAAAAAATGATCGCCAGCAAGGTTGTTACGATCCAAGCCATTCGCGACTTCGAACTGAAAGACTTAAAAGTTGGTTTGCTTCCGCCGAGCGTTGAATTTAAAAGTGTAAGTTTTCTTTTGACAGACCAGCCAGAACTCAAAAGAATAAAGGTTCAGCGACTAAAAATCTATCCTGAGATAATCAGGCTTCTAAGTTTCGAATTTAAACTAAAAAATATTTATGCTAAGGGTCTAAATCTAGAGTTTGAAAATGCGACAAAAAAACCAGAGCCTCTGCAGATTAAATTTAACTATTCGACACTAACTTCACTGCCAGTAAAGAGCGTTTACATTGAAGACTCTAAGGTCAAATATAACTCTGATTACTTAGATATCGGATACTTCAGTTTTAAAAGGAAATGGAATCGATTCGAGGTTCATTCAGATTTAAACACAGTAAGATTTTTTGACAGCACGCCTGATATAAAAGTTAATAGACTATCCTTGGTCATACAAAAAGACAAAACGAAGCTTCAACAACTTAGTATGTTGTCTAAGGATTCAAATTTGCAGTTAGGCTTTGAAATCAATAAGCCTTTCAACGAAAAACTGCTTAAACTAAATTTTGTGGAGTCAACTGATATCAGAATGACTTCAAGGTTAAATTTAGAAAACTTTAAATTTTTAATTGAGAAACATCTGGACAAGAAAGTGAAAAAACTTTCTGGTCAGGCACAGATATTAGTCTACAAATCAGCGAGAAACAAAAAAAAGGAACTTGAGTTTACTGTTGAGGCTGAAAACTTAAATTATGATAACTTTTTTGTGAAAAATTTATCTACAAACGGTATTGCAGATATCAATAGAATTAAGGTAAATGCGATCAAAATCAAAAATGACGATTTGGTATTAAAAAGTAAAAAATTAATTTTAAAAAAAAATGGCGGTTCCTACTCTTTGAGTTTTAATGGAGATGTAGAGTCATTCGAAGTTGGTGGTTTTCTAAGTAATAATGTAGGCACAGGAACGGTTCCAGTAAATTTGCCGAGCAAATTTACTTACCGGTGTTTTGGCTTGGTACACCCTAGTTTAGGCTTAAAGTGTGATGTGAGTGGAAGCCTAGGTAAGCTTCATATTTGGGGGGACTCTAAACGAAAGAAACAAACAACAATCTTAAAGCTTAGCCCAAGTAAGGTTGAAGGCCAGGCTTACCTTGAAAATGAAAAAATGTCTTTTAATTCTTTTCATGAATTTGAAAGCTCGCAGGTCGCATTTGAAGGGGAAGTAGATTATGTAAAAGGCTTTAATGTCGAATATGTATCTGATTTTTTTAATTTTTCTGACGTAGAATCTTTAGCTAACATACCTGTAAAAGGCTTTGGCAATGTGAAAGGAACAACTTCTGGTTCATTAATGGGTGGCGTAATAGACCTTAAAGCAGATATGTCCAATTTTTCATTTTTTAAATATAACTTTGGACAAGTAGTCGGTGACTTCAGATATGAAAAACAGAACTTACTTTTTCAAAATCTAAGATCAGCGATTGGCGAATCGTTAATTAAGGCAGATATTAGTTTTGATCTAAAAAATAACTTTATCAAAACTGTAGCCAATTCAAAACAAATTACAATCAAAGATCTTTTATTTGCTGTTAAAGACATCGCGGTTCCTCCGGTTTATTTATCTGGAGACGGTAAACTTGACATAGTGGCTGAAGGACCTTTGGATTTAGGTCAGATGACTTATGATATCGCCGGTGAATTTAATGAAGGCTTGATATACAAAGACAGATACAGAGATTTAAAAATAAGTGTAAAAGCTGTCAGAGGCCAGGTTACTACAGAAAATTCATTAACTTATTTAGGTGATAAAATAAATATTCAAGGATCAGCAGACCCAAATGGAATTGTTGATATTATTGCGATGGGTGATAGCTTAAATTTGTCTCGAATAAAAGCTGTCAAAGACTTAGGTGTCCAGGTTTCTGGCTTAGCACAGGTTCAAGTTCACCTGACAGACTTTATACTGCTTCCCGTAGTTAAGGGACAGTTTAAATCCGCAAATATCAATGAAGAGTATAACCAACTTGGATCTTCTAGTTTTGATTTTGTGATTCACAAAAATTATTCTGAAATTTACGGAAATGCATTCGATTCGGTAAGTGGAAGTGCTTTTATACCACATAATTCAGATGGAAAGTTTATGATGAACATGGAGCTAACTAAGCTCGATCCTTTCAAATTTATGAGCCTTTTTGATTCTAAGATTTC
Organism: uncultured Pseudobdellovibrionaceae bacterium; assembly: GCA_963803705.1. Taxonomy (GTDB): domain Bacteria; phylum Bdellovibrionota; class Bdellovibrionia; order Bdellovibrionales; family UBA1609; genus JAMLIO01. Next base: position 324,054 of record CAWDNU010000004.1, read on the forward strand.
TAAGGTTGGCTCTAACACTGAGCTTAGCGGACGTATAGACGTTCAAGCCCCGACATTAAAATTAAAAAATATTAATGGCGAACTGCTTTTGACTCAGGTTTATTTTAAAGCGGAACGAAACACCCTAAATTTGAAAGATTCGGCAACGGTTAAAATTGTAAATGGATCACCAGAAGGAGAAATTGAATTTTTAGACCATCAAGACAACGCCTTGAAGCTTCTATTAACCAAAAACGATAATCACCTTAAAGGCTCAATTGGACTAGGGTTTTTAAGAACTCTTTTGCCTAATATCGACGAAATTCAGGGCGAATTAGAGCTTGATTCGAAGTTTGTATTGCTGCCTAAGTTCGGTTTTGTTGAAGGTAAAGGGAAAATAAAAGATTTGAGTTTACGAATAGAAAATTTAATTCACAGCTTTAAGGATATTTTCGTAGATTTGAATTTTGCAGGTGAAAATATTTATCTTTCATCAATCAACGGATTGTTTGCAAATGGTCAAATTCAGGGTGAAGGTAAGGTTTTTTTTGAAGATGGTATTGGCGTTGATATTTCAGGAAAAGTTGATCGCGTGAATCTAAATATTCCACAAGACTTTAGATCAGTGGTTTCTGGTGACTACTACATTAGAGGAGTTGGCTTTCCTTACGTTTTTGGTGGAGACTTTAAAGTTTTAAAAGGTAATTTTGAAATGGAGTTTGAAAGTGGAAACTCCGAACAATATGTTGTAATTCCAAGTAAACTATTACCTAAATCAAGGGCTGTAGTAAGTGCATTGAATTTGGACATTAACGTAAAAAGTGCGAGACCAATTACAGTCGATAACTCTTATATAGATGGTGATGCTACCGCTGACTTAAGAATTAAAGGTTCTCCCTCTCAACCAATTTTAAGAGGACAGGTGCGACTACTAAGTGATTCTAAGATTATTTTTCAGAGCAACAAGTTTAATGTTAATTCAGGTCTTGTTGTTTTTAATTCCGTCAGTCCTGAACGGGGCACTTTGAATATAGACGCAAGTGCCAGAATTAAAGATTTTGTCGACATACTTGAACGGGAGTACGATATTAGAATGTTGATTCAAGGCACTGGATCTAACCCGCAAATAAGCTTTTCAAGCCAACCGGACCTAACAGAGCCCCAAATCTTATCGTTCCTGGCATTTGGTATGCTTGAAAATAATTCGTTAAATCAAGAGATCAGCTTAGGAGATCAGCAAGCTCAGACAGGATACCAGCTTGGCGGTATATTTTTGAAAAATAAGTTTGCTAAAGACATACAAGATAGATTGGGGTTACAATTTAACTTTACATCATCTTACGAAAATCAAGATGTAAGCCCAAAGATAGTGGTTGAAAAGAAGTTCAATGCTAAATTTTCACTTTCAGGAAGTAGAACGCTCGGCGCATTTCAAAAAAATACTTTGCGTGGAGAGTATAAAATTAACAGAAAATTGTCTATAATAGGTTTGTATGAAAATTTGGATCTCGATAATCAAGCAACTCTTAACCGTGCCCGTCTCATTGATGGTAACAACGTTTTGGGTATGGATTTGCAGTACAATGTTGAGTTCCAATAGCTGTGCTAAGTCTAAGGTGTCAGAAAAACCCTGGGCCGTTATTTCAAAATCTTCAGTTGTAACTAGAAAAGTAAAATCTATTTTAAAGCGTAATAAAAAGATCCAGATCTCAGAAATTGAACCTTTGCTGCAGAAAAAACTAAAGTCTGATCGTTATTTAACAGCAAAAATTAGTTTAAATTCGAAAGACAGAACTGTTCGTATTACTAGTGCTAGGAAGTACCTGATCTTATTTGAGGGAAATTCTTCACTTAGTAAACGATTTATAAAAAATGCTGTAGATTTAAATAATCTAACGAGCTCAGAAAAAACAATTAAGGACGATTTGGTTCTTAGAATTCGTCAAGCCTACACGAGAAGTGGTTTTAGCGATGTTAAAGTTAATGTAAACGAAGCTGACTTTAAAAAGAGCAATACGAAACGCTTGGTTTTTGTGATTGAGGAAGGCCCAGTTTACTCTTTTGATCGGATAACTATTGGAGGATCTTTTTCCAAAAATCCAAAATATTATTCTAAATTTTTAAAATCCAAAAGCTCTCAGCTTATAAAAAGTGGAAAATTTTCCAAACCCGATATTGAAAATGGTCTTAATAATCTAATGACTCATTTAAAGAACCTGGGTTATTTAGAAGCATCGTACACGGGTTTAAGGATCGAACCAAAAAAAAATTCTAGAAATAAAGTGCATATTTATTTTGATTTGTATGAGGGCCAACCGGTCCGTGTAAATAGCGTCAGATTTATTGGAAATAAGAGCATTGATAAAGAGTGGCTTCAAGTTCTTCTTGGGTTTGAAAGCTCTGATATTCTAAACTTTTACAAATTAGAAGAAGGAATCAAAAGGATATATGACTATTACTTATCCACGGGTTATCTAGAGATTGAAATAAATCCCGAACAAAACGACTTTGTAGACTTAAATTTAGAAAAACGAAGGGCAGACATTACAGTTGAGATCTTTGAAAGCGAAAAAGTGGTCGTTGGTGAGATAGAAGTCATAGGCCTTAAAAAGACTAAAAACTACGTTGTTAAAAATATTATAGGCTTTGAAATAGGCGATGTACTAACTGTCGCAAAAATAAATTTATCTAAAAGCAGATTAAATCTAAGTGGACTTTTTAGCAAAGTGGATATCACTTATGATGAAGACTACAACGAGGCCCGAAAAGTTGTTATCGAGGTTGAAGAGAAAGCACCCGGAGTCTTTCAACTAGGCTTTGGAGCAAGATTTAACCAGAGGGCTTTATCCCTAAAAGGTTACACAGGAATTTTATACCGAAATTTGGGCGGAACAGCACGGGCTATAAACACTAGACTCGAGTTACAGTCTAGAATTAATGAAAACGCTTATCCAGAACACAGGGCTTTTGTATCCTATTATGAACCCTACATCTTTAGCAAATTTATTAGAGGCCGTGTGACTGCGGATAGTTCTGAAAACATTTTTGAAATTACAAATGAGAGGGTTACAATCTTTAGATCTTTGGGTGTAAATTTCGTGTTAGAAAATAATTTCAACCGCCATATAAGAGCCTCATGGACCGTGTTGGGAATTAATTTTACTAAAGAATTTGAGATTAATAACCTGAACCCTGAAATTCGTGAACAGATTGGTTTTTTCGGACCAAGTATACAGTTTGACTATCGTAACAATATACTTTTACCCACTAAAGGTTATTTTGCCACGGCCCAAGCTGAATTCGCTTCACCCAATTTGGGGACCAGAGTCATCGCTGACAATAAAACAGACATTGTAAAGTACCTCAGGACTGAAGGTTCTTACACGAAGTACACCACAGTTAACCCTAAGTTGGTTTTTGTTAACACTGTTCGTGGCGGCTGGTTAAGAAACCTAAGCGACAGCACAGCGAGTTTTCCTAAAAGTAGAGGTTTTTTCTTAGGGGGATCATCTACAATTCGCGGTTTTGATCCAAGTGATGGAGTAAATGAAAGAATTCCCTCAGACCAAGATCTTGGGGTAGACATTGGCGGGGGTGGCGTTCTAGAAGTTCCGGGCAATGCATATTATTATTTGATCAAAGCAGAAGCTAGGTTTCCTTTGTTTAGCGAATTTTGGGGGTCTTTGTTTTACGATGGCGGTTCAGTTCTGATTGATAAACTAGTTCAAAAAGATGCCTACAGGGATGCTGCTGGCTTCGGACTGAGGTGGAACACTCCCATCGGTGCCGTTTCAATAGACCTGGGATTCAAACTAGATCGTGACAAATCCAGGGGCGAAAGCCTGAATCGGGTCCATATAAATATCGGAACTTTTTAATCCACGACATCTTTTCACTATGCAAGTCAGGCATATGATAGCACAAGTTATGTCCCTACAGATGAATGTTCAAATTTGGGTGCCACCATACAAATTGACATAGTTTTTGGTGATATTAAAATTATAACCAAAACACACCCCCTACCAATATTTATAAACCTAACCACAGATGAGGTTGCAATTTCTGAACAGATCTTGACGGAGTTTGAAGAGACTGTAGATAGAGAAATTTCTGTTAAAAATCGTGTTTCAAGGATTAGCCTTAGCATGAAAGATGGATCTAGAATGATTGATTCAAGCAATAAAAAATCAATAGATGGAAAGCTAGTTGATGATTATATCTGCTCTGTAAGAAATTCTAAGTGGTAGCCAGAAATACTTACCGCGCTTCGCTGGCGGTTTTCTTGTGCTCACCTGCGGTGGGCGAAAGTGGATTCTCGTTTGAAGGCGTAACCTTTTTTCTTTTCGATTTTAAAACCGGAAGATTTTAAGGATCTGGTTAGGTTTCCAACTTTAGCATATGTGCTAAATATGCAAAAATTCGGATCAGCTAATTTTTTTATCATTAACGTTAGAAAGTCCTCATTCCAAAGTTCATTTTGAGTGTTCGAACTAAAAGCGTCATACAGAATCAAATGAAAATTATTGGAATTAGTACTTAAGTTACTTTCAGTAAATGGACCTTCGAAAAAAATTTGACCACTGCTATTTTGCAAGTTTGATGTTTCTGGTTCGGACTGGTTCATCTTGTTTCGACTGAAACTTAATTTATAATCTCTTAGAAAAAAGTCACTAAAACCAACTTTTAATTCCTCAATTTTTAAATCAAATTTGGTTTTGTATAAATCAGTGATATCTGATTCAATCTTCAAACCTCTTAGAATCATCAAAAACAAATGGTAATTGATTTCGAATAATGTCTGTAGGGACTTGTCAGACTCGTAGGTATGGACTTCAAATGCTTGGCCGACTTTCAAACATTCGCAAATAACTATAAGTTCAACATACCCTAAACCTAGCCCCATCGAAAAAACACTAAAAGTCTTTTTTCGATCAAAAGTTTTAAGCGCTTGTCTAACCGCGTCCCCATAAATGAATTGGCTTTCAGAGTAAGCTCCTTGCAAAGAATGCATCCACTCTGATGGCTCTAAAAATGACTTTAGGGTCAACGACCCATCCTTGGTTAAAACCCAGCTGTAACTAAAAAAATTTTCTGAACACGCCGCCGAACATTGAATATCTAGGATGGACTGATCGACCTGTAAATGTTGTAAATTCACTGCTATTGAATTTCTTGTAGTTTCACTGCCCTTGCCAGGCTCTAAAGAACTTAAGTGTTGACCTAAGTTTGAATTTTGACCCATAACCATCATATGAACGGTATAAAATGGAAAGGCAATCCCTATTTTCCCATAAGCGAGCGCTACAACCAAATCTTTGGTGAAAAGGTCTATAAAATACCTGTTACCACTGTTGACGACTGCCCAAACCGCAGGGGCTTAAAAGGTATGCAAACTTGCATATTTTGTGATGTGTGGGGCTCAGCTGCCCGCGCTGAATCGATCACTATGAACTTAAAAGATCAAATTATAAAGTATCGCGCTCACATCAAAAATAGATTTGGTGCTAAAAAATTTCTTATCTATTTTCAAGCATACACAAACAGTTTTGAAAAGATTGAAACTTTACGTCAGCAGTTCGAAACCTGCTTAGAATTCGAAGATGTACTTGGGTTTGTAGTTGGTACAAGGCCTGATTGTATTTCGCCTAAACTTTTTAAATTGTGGCAAGAATTTCATGAAAAAAAATATGTATCTGTAGAAATTGGTGCTCAAAGCTTTAATGACAAGCATCTGGAATTTATGAAAAGGGGGCACAATTCAAATAGCACAATAAGTGCAATTCACCGAATACATGAAAATACATCTGTAGATTTAGGATTACATTTGATGTTCGGCTGGCCAGGGGAAACAGCAAGCGAAGTGATCGAAGCTGCTCATATCTGTAACGACTTGCCAATTTCAAATGTTAAGCTTCACAACTTACATGTTTTATCTGATACACCCTTGGCAAATCTTTACATGGAAAATAAATTTACCCCGATCGAGCTTCAGGCCTATGCAAATCTTGTAGTTCAATTTGTTGAAAACTTAAAACCTGATATTGCAGTCCATAGGTTAGCTGCTTTAGCTTCAAGACATGACGAACTGATAGCGCCAGAATGGACAAAACATAAAATGAGAACCTTTCAGGTAATTGTTGATGAATTTAAAAAAACTAACAGTTTTCAAGGTAAAGCTCTTTTTAATACAGCGTACCCACCTGAATCTCATTTGATACCAGAGTCCTTTCGTACTAGTACTATTTAAGCATGAATAAGAAAATAAAATCTTTTAAGACCCAACTTTTTGTTTGCACCAATCCCTCTGGCTGTGCGTTCTTAGGTGGCCAAAAATTAAGGGATGACATTAAATTTAAACTGATACAAAAACTTGGGGTTGAAAAGTTTAAAAAAAATGTTCGTATCAACAATTCAGGATGTCTTGGTGACTGCTCTGAAGGCATTGCTGCTTGCCAGATGCCGCAAAATAATTTTTGGACTAACCTTACACCAAAAGATTCTGCTCGAATGATTGAAGAGGTTTTGAAATATGTCGAATAGCGATCTAAATTACACAACCATAAAACTTGTGTTGGTAAGGCACGGTCAAAGTCAGTGGAATTTAGAAAATAGGTTCACAGGCTGGGTCGATGTTGGCTTAACACCACTCGGTCTAAAAGAAGCTAAAAAAGCTGCAATTGCTTTGCATAAACAAGGCATTAAATTTGACAGAAGTTACTGTTCAGTGCTGAAGCGCTCTATTCATACTTTATGGGCGATACTTGAAGACCTTAATTTGTCTTGGCTACCAAATGAAAAGTCTTGGCGGCTTAATGAAAGACACTACGGTGCGCTTCAAGGTTTAAACAAGAAGGAAACTGCAGATAAGTACGGCGCTGATCAAGTTCAGATTTGGCGGCGAAGTTACGACACCCTTCCTCCTGCACCAGAGGACATATTTAATAAGCTTGAAAGTACAGAGCGTAAAATAAGTGGATCTGAATACACTGAAATTGAAAAGTACAAAAAACTAGGTCTTAGTCCAAATGACTTTCCTTTAGGTGAGTCTTTAAAAATCTGTCAAAATCGAGTTATCCCCTACTTCGAAAAGATAAAGAAAAAGCTTAAAGAGGGTGAAAACATATTAGTAGTGGCCCATGGTAACAGTTTAAGATCTTTAATAATGGAGATAGAGGGATTGTCTGGTGAAAAGATAATGAACGTTGAGGTCTCTACTGCAGTTCCCATAGTCTACACCTTAGATTCGAAAAGCTTAAAGTTAATTGATAAAAAGATTTTAGAAATTTAGCTCTTTAAGCCTCAGATATTAGGTTTTATTTACTGCAAGTCATCCTTAAACTTTATTTTTTTGTTCTTAGACCTGACAAGCTCTTTAGTCTTCAAATACCTAACATTGGAATATATCGACCAAAAAATGTAGCCTGCTACAGCCAAGACTAATAAAATTAAAACATATTTAAATTTGTTCAAAAACAATAAGATCTCTTCTCCATAGTGGGCTATTAAGTAGACCTGCGTAGGGATAGTAAGCAAGACAACAACAAGATCTACAGCTGCAAATTTCCATGGCGAGATACCTAATGCGCCGCAAGCCATATGACCTGGAAATCTTAACCCTGGTAAAAACCTAAAAAGACCCGGGGCCGCCGTTCCATACTTCTGCGTCCAAAATTTAACTTTTTTGTAAGTCTTGGGATTTATAATTTTTTTAAACCACTTCCTGTCAGGCAGTCCTCGCCCTAGTCGCCTGCCAATTTGAAAAACTAAAAAATCACTTAAGAATACTGCTAAAAAACAGACAATCATTAGGGCGTAAACATTAATGCCCCTAGCCCCAGGTTGTGGCGGTGGGTAGTCCTCTGGATGTAGTGCCATAAAGGCAAGCAAACTTGTGGTTATAATCACAACCTCTTCTGGAACAGGAAGCCCGAAGCTTGCCAGAAGCATTATAGCAATCACCAACAGATAGACGATTTCAGGCTGATAAGCATACTGGTGCAATCCGTCTGTAATCCATTGAGTTAAACTCAAGCCTGGCCTCCCTAATATTCTATTAGTATGTAACTATTAACCTTAAATATAAATACTAATTTTAAATATTCAACATTAAGGATTTTTTATGGAAAAAATTTGGTTAAAAGCTTACCCCAAAGGTGTACCACATAAGATTAACGAATCTCAATTAAAACCACTTCCACAAATTTTTAAAGACTCTGTAAAAGAGTACAAAGACAAGATTGCTTTCGAGAACTTTGGCAGCTCTTTAACTTTTAATGAACTTGATAAAATGAGTAATGACTTTGCATCTTTTTTAAACAACTATTTAGGCTTAAAAAAAGGTGACCGAATCGCTATCCAGCTTCCTAATCTTTTACAGTATCCAGTAGTAATGATTGGAGCGCTGAAAGCTGGACTAATTGTTGTGAACACTAATCCACTTTATACAGAAAGCGAAATGGCTCACCAATTCAAAGACTCTGGAATAAAGGCATTAGTTATTTTTGAACCTTTCGCCCACAAACTCAACAACATAAAAAATGAAGTGAATATCGAATCAATAATCACCACTAAGGTCGGCGATTTGCTTGGGTTTCCGAAAAGTCTAATTTATAATTTTGTGCTAAATCTCAAGAATAAAAAAGAGTTTAAGGCCAAAGGTAAAACTGCGCCTTCAAATAAAGTAAAAGGAGCCTTTAACTTTCACGAAGCTTTGAACCTGGGTCAGAATAAAAAGTTCACAGCAGTTGCAATGGACGTCAACGACACCGCATTTTTACAATATACTGGGGGGACCACAGGGGTTGCAAAAGGTGCAGAACTTACACATAGAAATATTGCAGCAAATATGCTTCAGATTTTGGAATGGAAAAAGCCACTACTAACCCAAGGAGAAGAGGTCATACTTACCCCGCTGCCCCTTTACCACATCTTTTCTTTAACTGTGAACTGCTTTGCCTTTTTACACTTTGGTGCTAAGAATATTTTAATCACCAATCCAAGGGATATTCCTGCGTTTATTAAATTAATGGCTTCGACACATTACACTGTGTTGACCGGCGTTAACACTCTTTACAACGCCTTGATGAATCACAAAGATTTCGAAAAACTAAACTTTAAAAAGCTTAAAGTTTCCGTCGCAGGTGGAATGGCCTTGCAAAATGCAGTTTGCACCCGCTGGGAAAAATTGACAGGGTTACCTATTATCGAGGGCTATGGGTTAACAGAGACTTCGCCTGTGGCATGTTGTAATCCGATTGATGGCACAAATAAACTAGATCATATCGGAGTGCCGCTACCTTCGACTGAATGTAAAATTATAGATGATGACGGTAAAGAGGTTGCAATGGGTGAACGCGGTGAAATATGTGTCAAAGGACCCCAAGTGATGAAAGGCTATTGGAACCGGGAAGATGAAACGGAATTAGTGCTGAATGATGGTTGGCTTAAAACTGGCGATATTGCTGTAGTTGACGATGAAGGCTTTTTTCAAATAGTTGATCGCAAAAAAGATATGATCTTGGTTTCTGGCTTTAACGTTTACCCCAATGAAGTGGAAGATGCATTAGCTAAACATCCGGGTATTTTAGAAGTGGCAGCGATAGGGGTTCCTGATGATTCGTCTGGGGAAAAGGTAAAAGTTTTTATAGTTAAAAAAGACTCTAACCTTACAGAAGGCGAGATACGCGCATTTTCTAAAACCTGTCTTACCGGATACAAAACTCCTGACTTAATTGAGTTCAGAGACGAACTTCCAAAAACAAATGTAGGGAAAATTCTTCGAAAAGAATTGAGAGACGAAGAGCTAGCTAAAATTTCGTCTTAGATGAAAATAAAATAAGATTTACCTGATAAGTTTTTATAGGAGCTAATATTGAAAATAAGTATACCTTCTGTTCGAAAAGCTTTTGAATTAAACTTGGATCCCTCTGCTTACGGCACTTTCGCAGAGATAGGTGCCGGACAAGAAGTCGCTCGTCACTTTTTTATGGCCGGTAACGCTTCTAATACGGTAGCAAAAGCGATTTCTGCTTACGACACAGTCTTTAGTGATGCAATTTACGGAAAAGAAGAAAGCGGTAGATACGTTTGCGAATCACGAGTGATTAAAATGCTTGATCATGAATTTGGTCAAATTTCTGACAGGCTTGAAGGGCTAAAGGCAAAAAAAAGATTTTTCGCCTTTGCCGACACCGTGGCTACGAACCGAAAGCACGGTTGGATGGCTGTTCGATTTCAGGGTCAACCTAACACCGAGCCCAATCAGGTGTTACTTCATGTAAATATGAAAGATAATACACGCCTTCAGCAAAGCGAGGCCTTAGGACATTTGGGTGTTAATTTGATTCATTCTTGCTATTACAGAAGAGAGTCGCCAAAAGACTTTATCTCTTCTTTAACTGAAAATTTAAGTTTAGGCCGGATCGATGTGGACATGATTCGTTTTGAAGGTCCTGACTTTGAATATTACGATAACAGGTTAATGTGCTTGGAATTGATTGAACAAAAACTGACTCAAGCTGTAATGTTCAATTCTGACGGAGGCATGATTCAGCCTGGTGACTTGATATATAACAAATCGATTTTTATTCAGCGCGGAGCTTTCAGACCTGTAACAAATGTAAATTTACAAATTTCAGAGGCTGGGTTAAAGCAATTTCAATCCGACTACCCTTCCGCAGTGCCTGCAATCGCTGTTTTTGAAATCACAATGGCTCAACTAAATCATTTAGATAAGGGCTTAGATCGAAAAGATTTTATTAACAGGGTAGATTGTTTATCCAAGCTTGGAGTGCCAGTGCTAATTAGTGATTTTGTGCATTTCTACGAGCTGAAAGAGTATTTGCGTGGCCTAACTAGACAACCTCTGGGCATGGTTATTGGTGGCAATCAGCTAGATTACTTTTTTGACGAATCCAGGCATACAAATACTGTTGGTGGCTTATTTGAGAATGCAGCTAGGCTGTTTGACCTTAAAACTTGCGTTTACGTGTATCCTTACAAGACTGAGCAAAGCTGTACGACAACTAAAAGTTTTTTTCCCAATGAAAAAATTATTGATCTCTACTCTTACCTTTTAAAAAACAACAAATTAAAAGATCTAGCTGGTTGTGATGAAGTAAATGTGACACAGCTGGCTTCAGAGGTCAGAGACATGCTAAGTCAAGGAAATCCAGAATGGGAAAAGCTTGTGCCCAAAAAAGTAGTTGAGCATATTAAAGCTCATAAACTTTTTCTAAACTGATTAAATTATTTAAATTGATTGAACTAACTACACATTTAATTTTTTATATTGTACCAATCGATTCTTCATTTTGGGGTGCATAGTCCTCAAAAAACATTTCGCTATTTGAATTCGTATCTCCGCTGCAAATTCCACTATTTTCAACGATTTTACACTGCTGCTGTCTTGACCCGTCTGGCCTACTACCTAAAAAACTCCAACCTTGATCGCTATACATGCATTGGTCAAATTTTTCCATAAATAGTTTTGCCTCAGAATCAGTGACCAGTCCATAATCAGACATCCTATTTCCAGCTGTTGTGTGCTGAAGAAATTCTTTAGTTTTGTTAGGCCATGAGTGTGCGGCTATTTGAGCGTGAAAATAATTGATAAAATCACTTTCATCTTTCTGCACATAGGTTTTCCAGCCAGCTATAGTTCCACCGTTAAAACTATGTGTTGAGTCTTTCAAAAATGCTGCCATTGCAAAAATACCGTAAGATGGGTGACCATTTGTGATGTTAGATGATTCTACGAACATCAGGGGGAAATTTTCCCCAGTTCTATCTTGAAACTCCGTCCACTCTGTTTGATAGCTCTGCTTAATCCTATTTGAATATTGTTTGGCAGAGGTTGTCGTTAATTGAGCTAAACCTTTTCTAAAATCATTTGAAAAAGCATTTTTATCAAATCCAGATTTTGCAAGAGTTAAGCAAGCAAGTTGCCTTTTATCTAGCCCCATTATATCAGCAGCTATTTCAACGCGTTCTAGATAGCCGTTAATTGAATTTGCACTTCTATCTTGAGCTGAGCTAGGACAAAAATCATAACTAGATTTTTGATGAAGACAGACCATCTTTTTAACCCCGTCCCAGGTTCTTTGAGTTAAAGATTTTGAATTACAGTTTACTTTTTCACCACCGAGCTCAATTTCACAATCTTCCGGTACAATTCCGCCTGATGATGGATGAGTCATAGCACCTGTGTTTTCATCACTGCAATTACCACTTGTACAAGGTGCGACAATTGTGATCGGTGGAAATCCCTTAAGCAATTTTTTTCTGTTGTGATCAGTCTGCCTGCGAACAGTTAGACAGGCTTTTCTTAAAGTTCTAGGTCCTTCAACTATATCAACTATTGGGGCTTTATTTCTATAATCCACATGATGACAAATTTTATCCATATCTTCTACAAACTGATTGTAAGCACTTTCGTTACCAGCAAGCTTGAAGACGGGTTCGAAGTCTGAATCACGAACCACTATTATGTTGTCAAAACACTTCTGTGAAAGATCTGAAATGCTGTTTGGATAACAGAAAGGTTTATTGTCTGCTGGGTCATTGTTACCGTCTGGCTTAACCCCATACAAAAATGGATTACAAATTTTAAAACCCGTTTCACAAGTGTATCCAGCATAGCTCTGCAATCCGCACTGTTGACCAGCAGCAACTGGAGCACCGCCAGAAACGCATCTATAACCACCCGCTGCATAAACTGTTTGAAATAGAATTTGAAACACTGTCTTATTTCTTTTTTCTGATCTGGTTTTAAATTTTAGTAGTGCTTTTGAAATAGTTCGAAAGTAAATATTCCTGTTGGACTCTTTCATCATTATTACTTCGGGATAGGTCAGTAGAAAACTGTCTTTTGAATAGCCAATTTCAAAACTAAATAAAATAAAGAACAGTAAAAGATACTTTTTTTTCAGACATTTGATAAGCATACGTCTAATAAAGCACTTAACATGCCATTAATTGGCAGCGCTACTCACTTCTGAAGTATTCGATTGTCCACAACTTTGACACATGTAAAAAAAAAGACCGTAAAAGGGATTTGAGTAGAATCTGGATTTGAGTAGAATCATCTTTTTCGTATCTCGATTTTTTTTGTTTTAGACAGTAATTTCGCAACAATTTGAAGATTTTTATCGAATTGAATAGAATTTCATCTTAGGCAACAACGCATAAACCGATAAGATAGGTATCAGAAATATAAATTTGCATGAATAACTTTTACGAGGAGTTTATAATGATAGGTCAAAAAGGTTTTTCGATAATAGAAATATCCATAGCCATGGCGATTATGGGATTGATGTCAGTGGGTCTTGCAGGGATGATCAAGAGCCAAGCTGACCAAGTGTTTTATGTTGAAGATAAATTAGTTCACCAAGACATGAAGATGGCTATGGATAGACTGCTTCGAGATGATACCATTTGTACCAATATGCTAAGTACAGTCAAAGTTCCGGGGCCCTTAGGTAGTATCTCCACTAATCCAGCAGGTACAATTGTGATAAAAGACTCAACCAATGCACTAATCTACGACCCGTCTGATGATACTAAAAATAAATTTGATAAGCTTAAGATCTCTAACATCAGAATTGAAAACGTAGATGTTGTTGATGAAACTTCAGGTAATAGGGTGAACATACTTATCGATGTAAACAGGATTAGAGGGATCGCCTCTCAAGCACTGCAAAGTATATCTATACCAAAGAATGTGACTATCGATGGCACGAGACTAATAACTAATTGTTCTGGAAATGGTGCAGGAGAGTATCTTGAATTGGTCACAACCAAAAACTTTAAGGGGAGTGGCATAAGTGGAGCGATTTCCAGTTATACGATGCCGTCAGATATAAAGGCTTTTTCATTAACGACTAAGGGATCAGCTTGCAACTGGGAAACCGGGTCATCCCCAAATAATGATCAGCATTCAACATTTCAAAGCGGTATCAATATCCGAGCTCTTTTAAACGGTAAACACAAAAATAATGGCACAGCGATCTTGGCGGGCAAAACCCTAAGATATGTAAGCGGAAAGTATTACTATGATGGTATTCTAGTCGCATCAATGGCTCCCTGTATGAGCTATCCTTCCCAGCATAACATCAGTTGGACAAATCATCCCTTTTCTGGAGGCGGACCTCAACAAACAAATTTTGATTATCCCCAACCAGCGCCGCCAGTCTTAGGCAATCTTAGAACTTATAAGTAAAACAGACTAAAAGCTTGAAAGCAGCTGCTACCAACTTTATCAATTGATCTGGATAAAGCCTGTCAACAAAATGCTAGCAACAGTAATTTTAGTATCTTTAACCTTACTGTTGTCTGAAAGTTCCTTCATTAACTCTTAGCACGTGTTGATGACTTAAAAAGTTCACCCGAGCATCAATAACCTGTCTAGCAAGTCTTTTTGCTTGGTGGTTTCCTTGGACTGGACCACTGATGGGAATATCTACGATATACTTCGCGCCATCACTATCCACTTGATAGCTTACAATCGTTCTATCACCGGACCTTCTAATAACAGCCGGTGTGCGGGGATTTGCTTGAATTAAATAAAGCATAAGACCTTGGTTTTGTAAAAAGACTTGGGAGTCATCATTTTTACCACCCCTTCTGTAGGAACCAGATGGATTAACACGGGGCGACTGGGTCAGCCTAGCTTCATATTCGTCAGAACTAAACCGAGATGAGTAAACTTTGCTTAAACCTGATGAACCAAATCCATTGTTGTCACTTCCTGGTGCTGACGTAAACTGAATGTTACGTCCTGCATAAGCCAGTGAAGTCGGCGTGGGAGGCAATCTAGTGTTTGCAGGGTTGACCAACGGATGTGTCACAACTCCGTTCTTATCAGTTGTATGCCTGATTTCATGCCTAAGGACACTGCCCAAATCTGTCTCCCGGCCTGGTAACATGAGCGAACTATTGATACTTATGTCAGTGGAACCGTAAGCAAGACCAGCAGAACTCCTAGTATCTAAACTTGGATCTGTAATCCTGACTGTGATGCCGCGCCTTTGAAGTCCTTCAACCATTCGACCCAATCTTGAAGTAGAGCTATCGGACTGAATAACCCCTCCAGCCGCCACTGTTATTCCATGGTTATCCCGAAGGTTTGATCGCACCTGTCGCTCTATCGTTATGGCTCGAGGTAACTTTTGACTTATAAAACTTTTCATTAAATCAGGATTTTGTAAAATTGATTTGTCTACCTTCACAGTACCGGCTTCGTAATCTAGATGAAATCCTTGACCACCTAAAGCATTGCCCTCTTTCATTTCCAAGCTTATACCTGTTCGCGCTTGAAGGCTTTCAATCTGCGCCCCTAGCTCCGTACCTGCAATGGGTCGAATGAGTTTACCATCTACTATTGAAAAGCCATTTTGAGATCCAGAGATTGAATCTAAATCCAAATTTCGAACTCTAAGTTTTTGAAGTTGCCCATCAGGCAAAGTAAGAACTAATCCCATCTCATTAGAGCTTGAATCTTTAAAGAGTTCTTTAAACGTCCCAGAGTACGTATTTCCGCTTTTCGATTTTACAGAGATTAGCTGACCATCATACATCTGTTCAATAGTATCCAAAGAAGTACCTGCTACAGACACAGCTGTTGATGGCTTAAGATCTGAGATTAAGCTTGAATCTGCACTTGCTGAAATTCGCGCAGATAAATTACTACCACTTGGTTCAGGGTTAACTATTGCCAAAATTTCAGACTCGGTCATATTGCCTCTTACGAAGCGACTAACATAATCTTGTTGAAGCGCGGTTGATATACTAGACTTTCCAAGTGCAGTCAGAGCAACCATACCTGTCGAAATTTTTTGCTCTAAGTTTGTTAGCATCAGCGCTACTCTTGGCGCGGCTAAAGCCGATCCTCCCAAAAAGGACAACACAGCATTTGCACCAAACTCAGCAATCAACTGACCACCCATTTCGCAAATTAAACGACTTTTAACTGCAGGCTCTAAATTAGCAAATCCTTGGACTGCGCCTGTCATTCTGTTAGCAAGTCCAGCACCTAACTGATACATCGAGTCCACAGCATCCCCTGCGTCTGAAAACATTTGGCTTGCATCAAGGCAGCTCTCTAAACAGTATCTAACAACCGCAGATCCTGCTTGATAAACGCCCTTAACTGCCGACTGACCAGTGCCGTATAAATAGTTCCCTGTAGCTCTGGCAGCCCCCATAGGATCATTCCAAATTGATTTAGCAGCTGTAGCCGCAGTGTTTGCCGCTGAGCCACCCATAGCAACTAGGCTTGAACCTGTTTGACGGGCAAGGCACCTAGCTAGTCCCTCACCTGAGGCTTCGTCCCCCTTAAGATCTGCTTGGGGACCTTCAGTCAAATTGCCTGCCGAGGACGATATGCTTGAAGTGGCAGAATTTACAGCCGTTCTGCTGTCACCCACTTCAGCGTGGGCACAACTGAAAAGAGCATTAAAGAAAGGTGAAAGAATTTGGTAGCTTACTTTTCTTTTTTTTAAACTAACAAACTGTTTTTCAATCTCGCTTAAAGATCTTTCATGATAGCCCTCGACATACACAGCGACTATTCTTTTATGTTTTTTAAAATGGTATACAGAACCTGACTTAAGTTTAACCCACCTACCCAATATTTTTTTTGAATTAGGAATAACATCTTGTTTGATAAGAATTTTCTTTTTTAAGTTTTTAGAAACGTATAGCTGATCAATACCTAAAAGGAAATGAGTCCCCATTTTAGGATTAATTTTTGCTCTAAGATTTTCACCACTAACTTGAATTCGTAATGGGTACAGAAACTTTCGACCATGCTTTATCATCGGGAAACGTTTGTAGGTCAGTATTTCTTTAGCGTTCAAATTCAACATAAAGATAAAGTTGAAAATAGTTAAAAAAACCGCTGCCTTAGAAGAAACTACCATTACTATATATCGGAAATAACATTTAATACTTTTATAATTTTAAATAAAATACTAAATTGAAATCATTAAAACGTCTCAAAATCATACGCTTAAGTTGATTAAATACGGAAAGAATTTAATCTGTTACCTAGATCTTGGATTTGATGTCCGCACAAGACATATAGTTATCTTGACGGTGCTTTAAGACTCTACCTTCAAAAATTAGGACAGTCGGGGTCACCCTAAGCTCTAACGGTTCTGCAAACTCATCTTTAGCAAATAAAATTAATTTATCATAGCCATCTTTTTTTGCATCTAAAATTAATTCTGCAGGTTTAGACATTAGCCCAACAAAATAAACAGAGTTTATTTTGTTTTCAAAACATTTATAGGATGTCATCATTTTGTGACAGGCCTTACAGTCTGTTTGAAAAAAGATCCAAGTAGAGTATTTAGTATTAACAGTGCTGAAATCAAATAATTTTTCGTTAGAAGCTATCATAAGTCCGGTTAACTGACTTATCGCCCTGGCTGAGGTTTTATCTGTATTTGTTACTGAATTCGAAGTTGGCGGTTTGTTTTGGGTCGAACTAGTAGCTTGGGCTGCATTAATCGATTTAGCGTTTGCTAAAATGATGCAGCCTGCACTTAAAAAATATATTAAAAAAAATGATAAAAAAAATTTGTTAATTTTAAAATTTAAGAAGGCCATTTATGGACAAACTTGTTTAGACGTTTTCGGTTAGCACCCATGTCCCAGTGTCCGGTTCTAGATTCTGACTTCATGTGTAGCTGCTCAGTCTTTGGGTCCCACCAAAAGTAAACGTCGTCCTGGTAACCCATAATTTTCGTGGTCGCTACAAAATGGATAAAATTTTCTTTTTCATCTACGACTTCAGCTTTGGTCATTTTTTTTATCTTAATTGAAATTTTATTTTTGATATCTGCCCAAGGCCCAGTAACATTTTTTAGGGGGGCAATCTGATATTTTTTTCTAATTTCATAGCTTGATACGCAATTAGGCTTATCACCACAAATATTTTTCATTTTCGCTCCGAACACAATTACAGGATAAATTATAAAAAAACACAGAAAACAATATCTCATCAAAACCCTTCAGTGAACAGTCACGCTAGATATTTGCGTATCATTTTTTACTTTGATACTTGATTATAACTTTAGGACTTTCCCCATCCTCATTTTTTAAATTTGAAAAACCACGGTATTTTACCCATTTTTTAGAATCCATATTAAAAGTAATATATGTTTTCGAAGCCAACCACTTTATAAGAAATGAAGAAGGCTCAACAACAAAAGTTACATTATTTCCTTTCGGACTGTTTTTTTGTGATTCTTTTCTTATTCTAAGCTTTACTAGTCTTAAGGACTTCGGAATTAGGCAGTGAACATTCATAGGTTTTTCTAACAGCTCTTTAAAGTTTTCAAATATGAATTTTGAAATAGAAGCTGTAGTTACGTAATCTGCTTTTATATTAAATTCTAAGGTTTTCTCTTTGCCATTGAAATAGGTCTTTAAGATGCCAAGCTTACCGTTAACAGTTATAGAGTAAGTGTCATTGTGTTTTAAATCCTTAAATACAGTGTTAGGAATATAATGAGGTTCGGTAAAAACTTGCTGTCGAAATCCAATTTTTCCCGACTTGTCTTTATAATCCGTATTTATTTCTGATATAACAGATTTGCTGTCGTCAGAATATTTAAAATTATGAACTTCTACATAGGACATACCGGACTTACTTTTAGCAACTCCTGATATCGTGTCGGCCCAAACATAAAAAGGTAACATTAAAATGATTAAAATTTTTAACATAAGTTATATTAAACTAGAGTCAGCTGACCTTAAAGCTTTTTTTTGATGTTCTTAGGGCCTGTGAAAGATTCATCTAGGTTTCTGGTGACAAATTAAATATGCACATAATAAAATCCAACAAGTCTGAAAAATTAAACCCGCGGATGCATTAAATTGACGATATTTAAAGTAGTAAGATCAAAATACATGGCGCTTGCAGTTTTTTTACTAGCTTGGGTTCTAGTGGTATATTGCCTTAGCAATAACCAAGTTTATCTAGTGTATCCAATTATTATAGTTGCCTTGGCGTACGAGATTTTGACCGTTCGCCAAAGACTTAAAACGTTTATCCTTTTACTAATAGTTGGTCTTTTAGGATGGACACTACAAAGCGTCGAGGCCAGACTAGGAACGCTTATCATTACCAACTCCATAATGTTTGCTCCGCCATGGCTTGGATTTTTATGGTCTTTATTTATGTCCTCTACGTTGCGAACCATGCCCTTCGTGTTTAAAAATTTAATTACAAGTTTTTTATTTGGCTGCTATGCTTTACCTGGAAGTTATTTTTTTATATCTAAGATAGGGTTAGCAGAGATTAAAAGTCCTATTTGGCAAAGTCTGTTACTAGATTCTTTAATATCAGGGTTCATATTTGTGATCACTTACTATTTATTAAAATCATATTTTTACAAAAAAGGAAGTTTGTATGTTTGACACAGTAAACAAAACCACTTTGATCACCGGAGGTCTTTCTGGCATCGGTTTAGCCATAGCGAAAAAAGCTGCTGCTGATAAAAACAAGATTATTCTTGTGCAAAGAAGTCACTCTGAAACTGTAGAGTCAGAACTAAAAGAACTTGGAGCCAAGGATGTTTTACAAATTCAGTCCGATCTAAGTGAGCTAAAAAATATAAAAAAGCTAGTTTCAGATTTAGAATCAAAAAATATCCAGATCGATATTTTAATCAATAATGCCGGGCTGTTGACTGGCGGACTGATTGAAAAGCAGGACCCAAACGAAATTTATAAGATGCTAAACGTAAACCTTGGTGCAGTTATATCACTAACAAGGTTATTACTACCTTCGATGCTAAAAAGAAAAACTGGACGCATAGTCAACAATGCAAGTGTATCAGGTAAAATGTATATGCCTTGTGCTAGCACCTATGCTGCTTCCAAAGCAGGGGTTGTTGCCTTTACAGATTCTATCCGCCAAGAACTATATTCTACCGGTGTATCCACGTTACTGTTGATAACTCCGGGTGTAAAAACTGACATGTTTGATGATATCCAAAAACAGTACGGCGAAAGCATGGACCTTAGTTTTTTGAAAAGCATCCCGGCCGAAAAATGGGCGACTTCTGTCTGGGACGCGGTCAAATCTGGACAAGACACCTTGATGCCAGGTGGCTCTGAAAGAGTTGGCGTTTGGCTTGCTACCCATGCTCCCTCTATCTTTGAAAAAGGAATCAGTAAGTACTTTAAACCTAAGCGATAAACTATTTTTATTTAGTATCAACCTTCATCACCAGAAAATATGAGTTTGCAGGGTAAAATAGGTGTAGTCGTTGTTAGCTGTAGTTGGGCTTCTAACTGTTTCATCGCCCAAGGTGTAAAGAAGTTCTAGCTCAAGCCCTGCAAGGGCAAAGAATTTTGCTCCGATAGAGATCTCTTGAGAAGAGCCCTCAGACAGTTGCCTGGTCACATTCGATATAGCGTATTTTATTTGTGGGTAAAGCTCGCGCCAAACTCTGTATTTTAAATCTAAGTCCAGCAGATAGCCTTTGTTACGAACAATATTAGAGCCGCTGCCTAAAGTGTCGATTTCGAAAAGGACAATTTCCCCGTTTCCTATATAGCGATTAAAAAAATTGAACCCTCCGGTGGCACCAAACATTTGGGTTGCAAAGTTATTTCCTCCGGCTTCTCGGTCCGTTTTCCAATACGATAACATTCCTGAGTAACCGTTTGTAACAGCCCTTGCACCGACATTTATAACCACGCCTTCGGATTGATTTCCAATGCCTGGCGAACCTTTAAATAGGTATGACATATTGAAAAACGGCACGTTGGGTGCTCCACCCACGCTGATTCCTTCATACACAGCATTTTGTGAACCACCTTGTATTCCAGCAGCTTGCCCAAACAAAACTGTTTCCCTTAAAGCTCGGTGATTTGGATTGTACCCACCAAACATCGGGCGATAAGCGCCTGCCATGGCGTAAGTGTTGTAAGGCAATTCGTTTAGCTTAACGTAAGCAGATCTGGTGATTCCGCGAGTGAAGACAGCGTCCCACTCGGGATCAAGTGTGGTGTTAAAATTTCTTTGCTCGAAGACAAAGCTAAGGTTATGCATAAATGGCTTCACAGCTATTCCAAAGTCGAAAGCCATTAAAGCTTGCTCTGATCTTGAGCTGCCATTGTTATCCGTATTCAAAAAAAAGTACCTGGCGTCAAGACCTGCCTCTACCCTACCTTCTTTGGTCCACCAGTAAGGGTCGTCTTTAGGGATTAGTGATTCAAAAAGCCTATCGTCAGCGATCACACTGTGTCCAGGATCTGTTTCAAACTGCTCATCATTAGACTGGGACCTTTTAACCTTGTCCTTTTCCAAATTTTTTTCTGTAGCTCTTGCTCTTGGATCTAGGACTTTACCTATTTTGTGTCGGTCCATCTGAAAATTTCTTTCGTCGGCAAAGCCAGACCTGGTGCTGATTAATGGAACTGGTTTTTTAAGACCAAAAATTTTTCGCAGCTTCCTGTATCTGCTTTTAGACATTTTAGGTCTAATTTCTTTAGGGTATCTGTGGGCGTAAAGCTGCTTGGACCTTGGTGCCGGGGATTTTTCACCGGCTGCCCACTTATCCCACTGTAAAGATCTAAGCCATTTCTTTTGACCCCACTTACCATAAAAATTTCTTAGCCCCCCACCATTTGGATTTACGTGACAGCCTTCGCACGAAAGTGAACATTTTCTTTTTTTCGCAGGTCTGTTTACTCGCCCCGGGGCATGGCAGCCGGCGCAGTTTTGAGCAAATCTGTTAGAAAGCCAGGGCTCAGCATGTACGAAACTCGATACAGAAAAAATAAAAAAAATAGCTGCAAACCCCAAACAGTTTCGAATCATACTGAAACACCCCTGAAATAAATAAAATTTTCTTGAAGCCAAATTATAAGACTTTAGCAAAATTTACCGATACTATAAGTATGAAATGTTACCTGATTATTTTCATTCAATCAGCTCTGTTTACCATTTTCATCGCAGCGTGTGAGAACTCCCATGAAATTATTGGACAGTCGTCCAGTGGCGGGGGTGTGGATGAGAACTATGTTTTAAACCCTTCACCTAGCGCAGCTCTTTTCTCAAGTGCTCAAACTGTATTTAATAATAAATGTCTTGGGTGCCATGGGCCTGGCAAAATTTACAGTCGAATCAACTTAAATACACTAATAGCAGATGGATATGTCGTTCAAGGCGCTGCCTCGGCTTCTGTTCTTTATAAATGCGTGAATAGCACTACCTGCATTAGTAGATTGGGCCAAAGCAGTGGCAATATGATTGCATTTGGTGGGTTAAATGAAACCGAGGCCGATACCATCAGCGCATATATTGATGATTTATTTTTAGATCCATTATAGAAAATGCGACATTGACCTTAGTTATGATGTTCCAACCAATCGATTAACAACATGACTCCTTGGCCGGATCCGCCAGTTTGCCTGACTACGTCCCTTTTTCCGTCTACCCAGGAAAATATGTCCAAATGAGCCCACTTACAATTTTGGGGCACAAAAAATTTTAGAAATTGCGCCGCAGTGATAGCACCTCCATAACCACTTTGCGCAGAATTCACAAGGTCTGCTACATCTGAGTTTTGCATTTCACTTTCAGACCAAAAAGGCATAGGCATAGGCCAAACAAAGTCCCCAACTTCTAGGGAAGAAGTATGAAGTTCATCAGATAACTTTTTATCGTTAGAAAAAAGACCGCCAATATGGGGCCCCAAACCAACTTTAATAGCACCTGTCAAAGTAGCGATATCAATTACGATCTCTGGAATTTTTTTCTCTTTACCTAACCAAGATAAAGCGTCAGCAAGTGCTAAACGTCCTTCTGCATCCGTGTTATCAATTTCTACGGTGATTCCATTACCTGCTGTGCATACGTCGCCAGGCCTAAAGCTGTCATCCCCTATGGAATTTTCAGCAAGGGCAAAATAAAAGTCGATATCATACTTCTGCTTTGAACGAACCAGGTAGTAAAGCACTCCAAGCACAGCAGCTGACCCACCCATATCTTTTTTCATATTTCGCATGAACTTCGAAGGTTTTAAGTTAAGCCCTCCGGTGTCGAAGGTGATCCCCTTACCTACAAAAGCAACTTTCTTTTGGGATCCAGAGCTTAAGACCCGAACAAGCTGCGGCTGATTTTTTGAACCTTTACCCACTGAATGGATAAGTCCGTAACCCTTCTTTTCCAAGTCTTTAGAAATAGATTCGAACCTATAGTGCTTGCTAGCCCCCAACACGTCCTGGATTAGCTTTGCATAAGTTGTTGGATTTAAATCGTTAGGTGGTAAGTCGACCAAGTAACGCCCAAAGTTTATTGCCTCTGCTTTCAAGTAGTGAGTTTTAAAAAGGCTATGCCATTTCTTATTTAGACCGATACTAATTTTTGGGGCTTTTTTGTTTTTAAAGCTATAGCTTACCGAACAAACGCTTTCAGCGAAAGCTTGGACAAAAAGCTCGCTGTCTGCAAATTTAGGATCGATTATTAAACTGAATTCTCTTACTTCAGCGGTCAATTTATGACCTAAAAGTTTCTTGAAAGCGTAGTACTTGCATGACTCGAATCCACCCACATTCACATCTTTCAAATCTGAATGTAGATACAGATGGACTGTGTTTTTTGCAGTTGAATAAGACCAGTGAGCCACTTGAATTTCTTTCTTCAAATTTTCGACCTGCCATTTATCCAGATGCTTCTCTGCATGTTCGAAAATAAATGCTTTTTTGTCAGAAACGATAACCAGGTTGCCTGCTTTTAGTGGGTCAGAACCTGAAAGTTTATAGGACGGAAGCTTTTCTTCAGTCCATTTTTTGAATAAAGACATTGCTATAAACCTCGCATTTTGTCCTAAGACTTGGGGTTAGATTTTTCTTCAAGACCAAAGTAAATTTACCTTCATAATTTTAAAAACCCAAGTAAAATTAAATGCTTATAAATTAGACTTAAATCTATTACATCTGCTTATGACTTGCAGAATGCTTCATTTATGGTCAGCTCGACCAGTCCTCAGGTGAAATTTGCTATAAAAGCATTTTCAAACATCCAGGGGGACATTATGTGGGGCAAACTTGTAACAGCGTTGCTATCACTTTTTTTGTTAACTTCATTTCACCAGGCCCATCGCTATCATACGCTGTGCTTTCCAGAAAATGATATGAGTTTTCCAGAGAACGATATGAGCTTCCCTGAAAATGCCAAGTTGGCCACAGGGTTGAGCAAACCAGAGTTTGATTTAGTCTTGGACGAGTTCGAAGGAATAATGTGGTTTGAAGTAAATAATGCCGAAGGTGGTGCTAGACTTGTGGTTGAGCGGCTATGGAATAATGACGCTGTAAACGCTTATGCTGTGCCATACGGTATCTATAGACAGGTTACTTTTTTTGGCGGTCTAGCAAGGCATCCAAATATGACCACAGATGCTCTAAGGATGGTAGCCTGCCACGAGTTGGGCCATCACTTGGCTGGTCGACCCTACTGGGAAGAAAAAGATTCTTTAAATCCAACTAGATACATTGCTGGTTCCGAAAGTTGGGCTTCAAGTGAAGGCGAGTCTGATTATTATGCTAGCTTAAAGTGCTTTAGACACTTAATAATTGAAGGGGAAAAAAATAATTATGGTGTTAAGAGTTCTGATCTAACTAAATACCCGCCAGCTGAAGTTGCACATGCAAAAGTCGAATGCGAGAAGAGCTTCACTATGGATCAAGATTTAAGGATTTGTGTAAGATCAAGCCTTGCCGGGCTGGTTCTAGGTCAAATTTTTAAAAGTCGTTTCATTATGAGAGAGCCAAGTCTAAAATCACCCGCATCAGAAGTTGTTCTGAAAACTGATTTTAAGCACCCACGAGGACAGTGTCGTACAGACACTTATTTTCAGGGATCTTTGTGCTCGGTTACTTATAGAAACAGCGTTCATAAAGATGATCCTTCAAAAAACACTTGTAGCCGCAAACAAAATTATTCCGTCGGGCTAAGGCCCCTATGTTGGTACAAACCGTCCTAGGTCGTAAATCAAGTTTTTACTCAAGTCTTCTTCTTAAATTTTTAGCAATTTATAAAATATTGCATCTTGAATATGCGGCAAAGATGCTTTAAACCTAAAAATCATAAGCTGATTTTAATTTGGCTCGTGATATTTTTCATAATGTGACTTACATTCTTTTTTTAGGTTACTGAGAAGTACTTATTTTTTTTGTTTGTGGCGGCCGTAGCTCAGTGGTAGAGCCCCGGATTGTGATTCCGGTGGTCGCGGGTTCAAGCCCCGTCGGTCGCCCCATTTTTAGAAGTAGATTTAGCACAAATAAAAAAACATAAATAACTGTCTACACTTAGTAGATTCAATCTGAGCAAGGTTCAATTGCCTGATATTTCATAAAATTTCATTGTATTTCACAGCTTGAAGCCTTTTTGAAGCCTCTCTGAAGCCTCTCTGAAGCCTTTCAATTTGGCCGAAATACATAAGCCGCTCTAATTCTCTGGATTCTTCAAAAGCAAAAAAGAAAATCAAAACTTATTGGAGAATCAAAATGATAAGAGAAATTATAGACGCCATAATTGCAATAGCCTTTTGCTTTAGCATCGTGTTTGGGAGCAAAGAGGCTTACACATTTGTAAAAAAAGAGACAGCAAAATTGCTGAGCCGAGGTCAAAACAACCTTAGTGATTTCAATAAAAATTTAACCAAAAAACAGTATGACTGGGAAAAATAAAAAAGTTCCAAATTTGATGATTAACCCGCGCTTGAAGCGGGTTTTTTTATGCCTAAAATATGAAATTAGAGTTTAGTGTCTTAATCATCTGCAAACAAGGATTGGCTTCGCCCCAAAGAGCAGGAAACTCCTCTAATGGAGAAAATCCATTTTTTAAATAGAAATTCCTAGTTTTTTCATAGAATTTATCAACTCTATTCTCAGACAGTGTTTTAACGGTCAGAAATTCAAACTTCTGCTTTGAAAGGTCATCTTCAACAAAAGCTAATAGCCAAGACCCATAATTCTTACCATGACACTTTTCCTTTAAGCCCATAACATATATTTCAACAGATTTTTTAAAGTGCACTTTGGTGGATACAAAGCCAATAATTGCACCTTTGACCTGAATAGCGTACATAGGAAATTTTTTAGACTCCTTGACGTAATTCACTATCGCAGACTCAATACCAAACCATTTAGGTAATGACCTTAAAATCTCTTCACAGATCTTAGATTTTTCTTTTTCGGCATCAATCATTAAAAATTCAGTAGCTTCAAATTTCTTAATACTTATTTTTGTCTGACTGATTGCATACACAGTGGAGGCAATTAGCGTTTCGTCACCTATTTTTTTTCTTATTTCTAAAGCCTCTTCAAAAGCTTTAAGCGCTGATTCATAATCATATTGGTCAAATAAATTTTTACCCGTGTGTTGAAGAGCGAAATGCAGATAAGTTTGTAAACTATTTTCAGTCTTACAAGCATCTAGACACTCTTCAAACATAAAATCTGAAAGTTCAAACCGTTTTTGCCATTGATAGACGTGAGCCAATCTTAGGCTGTTAACAAGCCATAAGTTCACTGGCATTTGCTCTTTTTCTATATAAACCATTGCTTCAGTTAAAAGATCATCCGCTTGATCAAGTTCGCCAATTAGTCTTGAATAGGGTCCTGCTTCACCTAAAATTTTAACTGTCTCTTCTGCGCTTTGAACAATTTCTAATTTTCCAAGTAGCTCTTCAATGTATAGTTTAACGTCAGAAGGCGAACAGGGAACATCACGTAAACCTTTGTCGAACTTATAAGTTAAATCATATTTAGACATTATAATTTTTTCCTGCACGTTTTTTAAAAAAAACAGAGACTTGTTTGGCTGATTTATTCACGTAATCTAATCAAGGGATTTGGTTAGTTTAAATAAAAATATGAATCAATAGTATTTGAAATATCTTCTAAAACAGGAGTATCAAGCTTTCGATAAAAGACATCATCAAAACTTGACCTTAAATCTAGTGCATGCCCTCTTTGAGCAAAATACTTAAATTTTAAATTAGAGTTTTTCCACACAATATTATTAGCTGTTTCAATAGCTTTCACAACGTAACTAGGCGTTTGATTATCCCATTCGCCATGAAGAAATAGAACTTTCTTTTTAATCTTTTTTAATATGTCTGAAGGGCGACCCATTTTAATTTCAAAATTGCGAATTGAAGCATTATGAAATTGATCAACAAAAAGGTAATTCAAATAATTTGCAGAATTAAACTCAGTCAAATCTAACTCACCATTTCTATCAAGATCGATTGTACCCATCTTACGTAATAGCTGCGGAGATTGTTTAAGCTCTACAATATCAAGATTAAAATTGCTATCAATATCTAGGGATGTAAAATATCGCGAAGACCTATATACAATCTGTTCAAAAGAGACTGTTGTTAAAGGTTCATTATAAAATCCAATCAAAATTACGCCATCAACATCTTGGCTCTCATTTAAAGCAAAAAGAGCTAAATTAGTTCCCTGGCTATGTCCAAGGATGTATATTTTTTGTTTTGGATCTAGGGATTTGGCATATTTAATAAAAATAAGCAGATCATCATAAAATATCTGCATAGGGTCGTTTAAAAATTTTATGTATTCTTCAGATTCTTCATAACCTATTTTTCTTTTAATCAATTCAGCAGCTGAATAAGATCTTTTATCATATCTTAATGTCGTGAAACCTTTATCTCTAATTGTAGATGCAATATCTTTAAAAAATAAATTGGTAGTGTCTTTAGGTAAAGATATAGATGACAAGTCGACATCCATATTATTAGGACCTGAACCATGAACTAAAATCACAG
This sequence comes from uncultured Pseudobdellovibrionaceae bacterium, assembly GCA_963803705.1. Classification (GTDB taxonomy): domain Bacteria; phylum Bdellovibrionota; class Bdellovibrionia; order Bdellovibrionales; family UBA1609; genus JAMLIO01. The sequence goes on from CAWDNU010000004.1 coordinate 351,851, forward strand.
TTCCTTTTGAATTCTTCGCAGGGTATTCAATTGTAAATGGTAGATCAGTGCCATTAATCTGAGGAGGTTCTATAACTTTAGAAAAAGAATTGTTAGCCATTAACAAAGATAAAATTAATGTAAATATAGAATTAATCATAACAGCGCTACTCATTTTTACCCCAACTCCAAGAAGGAGCTTCACCTTTTAAATAACAAATAATCAAAAGTGTGACTGTTGATATAAAAATAAAAAAACCAAATTGTAATCTACTGAAAGCTTCAAAAAACATAGTTGTAGAAAGAATTGTAAATATATAAACAAGCACTACAGACCAGCCATATCTATTAGAAGGCGTCCATCCCCATCCATAATCTCTTTTTTTAAACCAAAATACTTTACTATCGCTCATTAATCGCTCCTCATTCAATTAAGCTTCCTCCGAACTCTTCTTTGATATCTTTTGCTAGCTGCTCTTTCTCAGTCAAGGGTTTTAGTTTATATTGACCATCCGTGTTCTCAAACTTTTGGTATAGGGTCGAATACATCTCGTTATTAGCTAGTTTAAATTCAAAAGTTCTTCGGCCACAAACAGCTTTAAATACGACTTCACCTTTAAAGTCTTGTGTTGGGCTAAAGGACACTCTTTTTCCACTGGGTAAAACTTTATATTCAATTTCATTTTTGTTGGTAATAGGCGAAAGAATATTGGTCTCACAGGGAAAGTCTGAATTAGTAACTATGTCACTATCAACCATCAAGGTTTTATCAATCAGCTCTTCACTTGGCTCTGTGACTATGAGCTCTTTAAAGTTATGAATTTTAGCCGAGCTGCTATTGGCCAAACTGTTATTTTTAATATCAAAAACGACTTTAAATACATAAGGAAAGTTTTTGGAATCATCTAATGACTTTTTCATGTTTAGATAAACTACGTACTTGCCATCTTTTTTTCTTCTTATGATTTTTTCTAGATCGTAAGAACGCTTAGCTTTTTTACTCATTAAAAAATCAAGATTTTCTTTATAACCCTCTAGCAACTTTTGCCTTGATTCAGACTCAACTAAGTTCTCCACTGATTTAAAAATTTGTTTAGTGTTAGAGTTTTCATCAAAAGGGTAATATGCAGCCAAGAATTTTAAAATTATTTCGTAATCATTTTTAACATTTAGCACTGGCTTTAGTACTTGATTTTTAGATCTAAAATAGTTCACAACAGTCTGAACTCTCGGGTTCTCATAAGCTAAAAAGTGAATAACAAATAACCAAATGATAAGAAAACTATATAGATATTTTTTCATCTAATTTTTAATTTCCTTATTTAAGTCTTTATCTTGGTTTACAGGTCTAGCCTTTAAAATAGTTTCTGCAATGTATTTTTCTTGCTCGTTTATAGGAATTACTTTTCGACCCTTATGAATCTCATAAATAACTTTAACGCTTTTACCACTTTTTTTATCAATCATATAACCAAGCTTTTCATCAATTTTCATAAATTCATTTTTAGCTTTGTAATCCTCAAACTCTTTTTTTGCCTCTTCTAATTCTTGTTGATCGCCCCATATATAGTCTGTAACAAACTTAGCAATTAAGCCAAAAGTTGCACCAGACTCTAGAGTTCTTAAAACTTTTTTTATCAGTTCATAATTTTTTTTATGATACACTTCATCTGAAAATTCGTAGTTCCAATCCTTAAGATAACTTGTAATTTTAGCTTCTGTCTTTTGAATATATGACTGCTTTAAAATCATAAAAACAAAAGCTAGGGCTCGGATGTGCTCTGCAAAAATTCAGATGCCAAGTTTGATGGATCGAAAAGAAGATATCCCGTACATATGTCAAAATTTAACGGATTCACTCAAAGAAGAAAGTGGTAAAAATATTTCATACACAGATTTTCCAGCAATTTTAAAAAACTATTTTCAGCGTGATTATATTCCATTTAACATTAGAGGCATTAAAAGTGACTTAGAGCGAATAATGATCTATTGCCCTGTTAAATTTGACGGTGATATTGATTACCGTGGCTGGCGAAAAATCTTAGCGAGTGAATCAAATCAGTTAAACTCCAAAGACACTCAGTCTTATAACATTGATAACATTATGGAGCTTTTAGTTGAGCGCATGGGTAATGATGATTGGCCAGGTCTACATAGTATTAAAGACCAGCTAGAAGAAAAAATTTTACTTAGAGTGCAAGAAAAGTTTTCTACAAATAAATCCCGAGCCAAAGTGCTGCGCCTACTATACCACTTCCGGCTTCAAATAGAGTGTCGTCAGTCACGACTACATTTAAATTTTCAATTGTTTCTTCAAAATCTAACAAATCGATATTGGATAATGAATTATTTTTTATATTAGTCCTAATCAACTCTACATAGCTAAAAAATTCAATCTTTACGCTGTCCCCACCATTTCCTATAACGTCACCGTTTAAGGCTAATTTCTGGTCTTTAGAACTTTTGACTTCTGAATCATTGTTACAACCCATTAAGACTAAGGTTGTTATTGCCATTACAAATATTACGAATTTTTTGACTATTTTATTCACTTAGGAGCTCCCTCTGTTTCTATTTTATTAATTTCAAAATAAGGTATAAATTGTAAATTGAGCTGATAAATACTGTTCGGATTTATTGTCTTGAATTTAGTGTTAAAGCTATCAATAAAATTTCTAATCTCTTGTTTAGCTAGTGCAATGTCTTTACTTTCAAACTCAAGCGTTAATGACTGAAGCTCTCTTTTTTCAACAGGTAGTTTTCTAATCGAAGACAGTGAGTTTTCAATTGCAGATTCATGGAACTTTTTTATAGCCTCTTGAGGTATGTCATTTGTTGTTTTTAAATTAGACTTTTCAGTACATATAGTTCCGTTTTTTATTTCAAGTAAGCCAAAAGACTCTAAAGAATTTATAATTTTTTTAATTTGATGTTTAGAAATTTTAAATTGAAGTCCTTTATATATTTGATCTAAATCAAATTTGAAGTTCTTAAAAAATGCCAATCTTCTTAAGACTATTGGCTCCCAGCTAGAAAACAACTTAAAGTGTTCAGAGTTAAAAAGCTCAAAGTTTTTATAAGGATAAAGCTTTTCCAGCTCATTTAAAATTAAATTTTTAGTTAGACTTTCATCAGAAGTCTTTTCAAGTTCAATTAAGTTTAAAAAAAAGTCTTTTTCCCTTTTGTTAAACTTAAAGTAATTTACAAAAGCTGAAGTAATTTTTTTGCCAGGCTTTCGTTCACCATTTAGTATCATTGTAAGTGAAGCGGTACCCTTTAAACCTAACTTTTTAGCCCATTGGGATTTGCTCCAGTGAACATTAAATTTCTTCTTGGATTCGGCATAGTTGTTTAAAAACAACCTATAGTTACTAAATTCATAAATTTTACTGTTTTCCATTCAAATCAATTAAAACGTAGCGTTAACAAAATCAAATAAAAAGTTAGCAAATATGAAAATTGCATTAGCAGGTTTGCTAACGATGTCATTTATTGCTAGACAGCTAAATTGTATTTGAGTTTAAGAAGTTAAATACGTTGTTATCAAATTTAGAAATTTGTGAATACCATTGATTGTTGTATCTGATAGAACCTAAACAAAGTTTTAACTATTTTTCAAAAAACAGGAATTACTGTGCCAAGAGTTCTTCCATATATTTAATGATCAAATCTAATGAAGCTTTTTCCATAGGTCCATAAAGCATGTCCTTTCCCAAAGCATGACCAGTGCCATGCACATTAACTAATTGTATTGGGTGACCTGATTTAGGATCTTGTGAATCAATTAAATTTTTTTGACGATTAAAATCAACCTGAACGTCCTTATCACCATTTAGATAAACAACCCGACCCATATAATCGCTTAGATAATCTGATACGCTTGTATTATCTAAAAAAAACATTTTCCACCAGCTGTAAGACGCTATAATAGTCCCATCAGAATCACGAAATGGATCTGAATCATTTTTCCTCATCGCTTCATTCATCATATATTGATATGAAAGAGCACCTTCTTCAGCCAAACCTATAAGATCGACATAGCCATCTGGCGAAATCAGATCTTCAACAGATAGCCGGGCTAAGTTAGTTGGCTCATTCTTATATGCAATAGCAATTTCACTATTATCAATTTTACCATCATTGTTTATATCAAGCGAACTAGGTGCATCAATAAGTCTTAAGCTCACTTGCCACTCAAATGTTGAAGCAATGCTTTCGGCCATACCTCCTAAAAACAAAACACCTTTAGGTTGTATCCGGTTTTCTTGAATTAGCTTAGAGATATGCAGTGACCCTTCAGAATGCCCCAATGTGAAAACTTCGACCCCTTTGTTTTTAGCATAGCTAGCCGCAAATTTATAAACAGATTCAATATCTTCTCTAATGTTTGCAGGGCTAACTGATTTACGAACATTCGGATCAACACAGTGTTTTATAAAATGAGCCATTATTTGCTCTTCAGAGCAGTTATGACAAATTGGCATAGTCTTTTTATTACATTTAATTCCACGATAATCGAACCTTGCAACAGCAAATCCTTGTGATGTCAGTTGCTCTGAGATCTTCTTAAAAATTAATTCTTCAGTAGAATCAGTAATGCCAAAATCAACATCTCTATCATGTAGTCCTGACCCAGGAACCAATAGAACTACACCTCGGGGTTCAATTGTAGCTGGTAAATCAATTTGACCCGAAAGAGAGGTCGTCTGATCCTTGCTGTTAATATTAAATTGTATTGAATTCAAATAGTTCGTACAGATTTGAGCTGACAAGACCAGTTCAAATTTAAAAAAAATTATAAACATAAAAGCTATTCTAAACATATTCATAATATCTGAACCTTACTTAACACAAGCCAGTTATCATATCCAATTTATTAAATAAAAATTAAGATTATTATAGCTTAAGTTCATAAATTTACGCTCTTAGCGTTATAGTGAATTTATGACAAACCAGTGCTATGTACATTTTTTTTCATATTTTGTATTATGAATAAGTAAGTCAGAATAATAGCAACTAAAACCTCGACGCCAATAGACTGAGCTTTAGATGGAGTCCAATTCACACCCAAATTACCTTGAGCTAAAATCATTTCTAAAAAGTTATTCGAAAAATGAGCTCCGATTGGAGCCCACATTGTTTTAGTTAAAAAAAACAAAATACCTAAAGAATACCCTGCAACGAATAGATAAAAACCATCATATAGCAAGTTCATTGCTGGGTTGAATATATGTAAAACAGCGAATAAAAAACCAAAAATAATACAAGCACCAAATTCTGAATATTTTTGTGCTGCAAACTGCAGGGGAACCCCTCTAAACCAAAGCTCTTCCCAGGTAACTATACATAAGGTACCCAGAATGGCTGGAACCCAATCGAGCTTAACATAAGTTACATAGACCAATTTACTGAAGAGTAAATCTATAATGAAAGGTATTAAAATGAGCGAGCCGATTAACATACCCAAAGCAAGATAATGAATTTTTGAAAATCGATATGTTGATATGGCAGGCTTAGTTAAACCTGTAAGGTAAGCCAGGACGAGATTCAAAGTTCCAAACATAATTAAAAGTATATACTTGGAAGAAAATCCACCATAAATTTTAGATATTTGCTCAGATAATAGCAGAAGCAAAACACCAGACATAACAGTTAGAATAGGCGAAATTCTAGATAATAAGTTATTCATATCTTAATCAGTCAATTTGAGGAGTATAAAGGAGGACTTCAATTTTTTCGCCGGAGTAACCAAATTTATATTTATAATAACCATACTCTTTTTTAGATACACCCCCGGTTCCAGTGTATATCCATTCGTTTCCGGTACGCTCGGGACTAATTGATAGACTAACAAAGTTAGCGTCTAAAACTTCACTAGGAACCCTGCCAACACCGTCACCATCAATCATAATACCACCATTAAATGAAATATGCCTTATGGCTCTAAAGCCAGGGGTTTCGGGGCTATTTAACCTATCCGGATTAGCAAAATCTGGATACCGTGGAAACATTTCTTTATTCCTAATCAAATCCTCTTCTGTAGTAGGTTTATAAAAAATTCCGCCCATAGCGGCCTTAGATATTAAACCTTGAAAACCATAATCTAGAATTAGGTCGATCAAAAATAAAAATTCTGGTTTATTGTCATGAGCAGCTGCTCTTTCGACTAAGGGTAAATGTACATGAATATACTCTCTGATAGGTGAACCAGGTTCTTCAGAAAACCTCACAATCCCGTTAGTAGCTGTTTCATTATCAATTCCATGGCCAGCCGGTCTAGTGTTAACTCTAATTACTTCATGAATGACAAGATCTGGGTAATGTGCCTTCAGGTCTGTTATTACAATTTCTAAGATACTTCCATGTATGGGTACATAGCTGTTATCAGTAATATATTTGCGATCTGCCCGAGTTACATCTGTCCAAACATCATAATTAAGTCGGTTTTTAGGTTTAGTTAGAAAACTAATATCATTTTTGTCGTCTGAAATAAATGGATTTGAATCAAGCCCAATGACTGTGGTTGCAGACTCAAATGAGCGAAATGCGGTAATAGCGTCTGAACCAGATGCAGGATATAAAACTGTCTTCACTCCACCAAATGTTCTGCCAAGTGAACTCGTCACTTTGTTTAAGTAACTTAAAACATTATTGACAGACGTGTCTAATTCATAATCTGCAGCATTTACCTGGTTATTTGCAAAGTTAAGAGCAGTATAAGTACTATTGGGAAAATAGAATGATTTTTGTGGATCAGAAGGAATACTTAAATATTCTGTGCAAATTGAAGCCAATGAATTTGAATTCACTGATACAGTTAAAAAAACAAAAATTAAATATTTCACAGAAGTCCCTAATGTTAAATAACAACACCTATTTTTATAGTGGCAACGTAACTAAATCAATTTTAGTAGATACAAATAGAATTTTTTCATTAGCCAAATTTGAGCTGATTTTAGGCTGTACGATTTAAGCTAAAATATAGGCCAAAGTCATTAAAATTATTTAGAACTTACTTTATCCAGTTGGTTAAAAATAAGTCTCAAATAAAGTAGTTAACATTTGAAATGTTACTTTATCATTTATTAAAGTCCACGTATCAATTTGTGGAAGCCTTGGAAATCAAAAAATAAATGAGCCTTATAACTAATACTAAAAGGCACGATAGAAAATTGAAGTCTCAAACCAAAAAGAAGAGATTATCTTATCAAGCTCAGCAATATGAAAAGTGAACACAATTAATCTACAACATTATCCACGAATTCAATATAACCTGACCTTACTAAACTTGCTAAAGCAGTCTGCAAGTTAACTTCAGTTTTGCTAAAACAAGAAACTTCAATCGTAGCTCCGTTGTTATCATCAATAAGAGCTAAATTTATTGAATTTCTTCCAAAAGGCGTTATACCATAGCTCTCGAGATTAGTTTGCATTTGAGTTATACTTTCACCGTATTCTAAAAAACTGTTCATCTGAGCGGAATCCGTTTGTTCAACTAGCAATCTATATAATTCTTGATCATTTAAAGAAGTAATAGGATTTTGGTTAATAGCAACACTAAACTTTCTACCAAAACTAATTATGACCTCATGCTTTGAAGGTTCAAAATAACTAACACATGGGATTCCACCCAATGAATCCATAAGCACCATTGTTTGCCCTGGACTAATATAAAAATGGTGCCGAACCCAAGTTGCTATCAAGTCCTGCGTATTTGCATTTGCAATGGAAGTAAAAAAAACTAAAGAACAAAATAATAAACGTTTCATAGAATCTCCTATAATCTAATAAGTTAATTTATAAAATGATTTGCATAAATCATACCTCAAAACCCAACCCGTTAAATCAAGATAAACTAACAAAGGCATATTAAAACCTACAGTTTTACGTTTTTTGAGGTACGAGAACTGTAACTTTTACACCCCTTTTAGGAACCATTACTATTAAACGTGTGCCTAAGATTATGAGGAGCTTATCATAAGATAGATTAAGCACGGCATTTAAAACTAGAGATCAACTCTAATTTTAATAATTTTATAGTTATTTAGGGTAATACACTTCAGAAGGGTAGCATTTATAATAAATAGTATCCTCCCTGGTTACTAGAGGAAATTCTGAAGTTACACTATCTGCAGTAAAATTCATTACACCAAATTTACTGCCCTGGAAAATCCCTTCGTTCATGTTAACTCTTAAGATTTCTCTATCAAAAAAAATTAATCCTGTTGTTGATAAATAGCTCCCGTGAATTAATGAAGTTACTATGTCCGACCATATATAATTCTCGATAAAAGCAGGGGTTGATTTTAAAAGCATTCTACCATTTAGACTAAGAAATCTTATTTCAATAAAATCAGTGTCTGGTCTAAGTGGGCCTGTTCCTCCTAAATCTAGACCTTTGATACTTTGCATGTAAAAAAGGGTGTCGCCACGTCTAAGGCCAAATCGTCTTCCTCGAATAGGTTTTGTTCTTAACACACTATATTCCGAGTCAATAGGTTCTGATGATCCTTCACATAGAACTGGGGGGATTTTGTTAAGATCAACTCCAATTTCTTTTTCATTATCATCTTCGACAAATGTTGAGGTTAAATATCGTGCATATCTTGAATCTAAAACTGAACTCATCACACGATCAATCGAATAAAAAGTTTCATGAACAACTAATGAAGCCTGGTCAAAAGCACTTAGGTGATCCCAAATGTTTTTTTGAATAAGTACGGAATTAGGAGATAAGTATCTAGCCAATTGAACGATTTGACACCCGTCCGCAGGTGATAATACGTTGGCTTCATCACTAACTTCATTCAGCACAGCATTTTTAATAAAATTTCTGCCTGTTAATAGATTTAAATGGATAACTTCGAAGTGTGATTTAATTTCATTTGCGTATCCAGTTTTGCCAATTCTTTTTTGGAAAATACTTATCCAATTTTCGTAAGTTAGATTTTTTGTACGCTCTGATTCATAGTCATAATTATATAATATTTCACCTTCATATAAATCAAAGAGTTGTGCCGATTTAATATTGCCTTTTTGATCCAAGCATACCACGGCGTCACCACCACCTGATACTGAAGGTCCCATGCTCTGATTAAAAACAAAAGCCTTGTTGCCACCGTTACTAGCATCGATCATATTATTTTTAGTATGCTTTGAACCACAGCCTATATTGATAAAAATGAATAAACTTATAAATAAATAATATATATTATTTATCATTTTTAACCTCTTCACTTGAATTGCTAAATATACACTTAACAGTTATTGGTCCATAATCTTCAACACCAGTATTAGCTTCTGCTGAGAGAATTTTAGCTTTTGAGTATTGGATATTTTGCCCATAGAGCGCTGTGATCGTAGAGGCATAAAGTGGAGTAAAAGTTTCAGGAATACTCCTATTAATATAAAGATCCACCCTATTAAACTGGGCGTAAACTGAAATACTTATAGAGAAACCATTGTTATAAAATAATTGTTCATCAGCTGACACTTGTCGTCCAGTTCCGTTGCTGTATGGCACATCGCTAATTGGCACTGTTTTTAAAGTATGAACAACGGCCCCGGGCGAATCATCATTGAGATAACATTGATACAAATCGGCTAAAGCTATGTTTGGTAGAATCAGGCCAAATAATATAAATTTTGTTTTAAGTTCCATAATTTTTCTCCTCTTGTTTAATGCTATATTTAAACTCATAAGTCCATTAACGTAAGTAAAAATTAATTAATTGTTGCTATTATTGTAAGTATTGATTACATAAATGCCATGAAAGCTCTATTTCAATATAAAAATTATAGAGAACTTATAAAGAGCTTAGCTCTGAACAACGGTCTAAAACTGAAAGACATGGCTGAAGCTACAGAATGTAGTCACTCGTATTTATCTCAGGTTTTAACTGCTGAAAAAGCGAATTTAAATAAGGATCAGGCATTTAAGCTTGCCCTTAAGTTTCGTTTAGACTCTAAAGAGACAGCATTTTTCTTATTGCTAGTAGATCTGGCTAATGCTGGAACCAATGAGCTTAAGGTTCATCTAGAAAAAGAACTTGAGGACTACTACGATAAGGGCCTAAGCCCCGAGCAGGCAACATTTGAAAATTTAGTTGAATACCAGCAAGATATAATAGCCGAATACTATTCAAATTATCTTATGATAGCAACTCACATAGCAACCGCTTGTGTGCAATTTCAAACCTTGGAATCTCTGTGCTTAAGATTTCGAACTTCGAAAACGGAAATGCAAGAAGTTTTGGGTTTTTTGTTAGAGAACCAATTTGTGTTTAAAAAAAGCGAAAAGTTTATCTACCAAGGTTTTTCAACCCACCTCAAAAAAGAAAGCGCTGTGTACAAAAGCTACCACCATAGTCTGAGAGTTAATGCATTGCTAAAAAATCAAAAATACAATTACAACTATTCATCTTTGTTCGCGCTTGAAAAAAAAGACGCGCAAGAGATAAAATCCATGCTGTTCGAGCTTATTCAAAAGAAAGAAAAATTGACGAAACAGTCAGGATCTGAAGACGTTTACCTACTGTGTGTTGATTTTCTTTTAGCTTAACCTTTCAAATATTAATTATATAATTTTGATTGCAACTAACCTGGAATTTGAAACGTCTCTTTCAAAAAATAAGATATTTCAAGCTTTGAAGACCGATATTTAGGCAAATATAGAAATTATTTCATAAATTGGGTTAAAAGTTGCAGTATAAAGCGGCTAATGGCACACCATGTTAAATAAGAAATTAATAAAAGGAAAAATCAAATAAGCCAATTTCAAAAGTTTCTCTTAATATTAATTAGCGTGTCCTTCTTCAATCAGTTTAAAGTTTCGGCACAGAATGAGAATCCTAATTTGGTAGAACGAAATTCTGTTTTGTCTGAACATCAGCTAAATGAAAAAGCTGAACTGTTTAATTTAGTTTTAAGTCAAAACACAACATCATACGAAAGAATTTCGGCTGTGACTGAACTTTTAACCCATTTCAACGATTATTCAGTTCTAAATTCCAATAACTTTAGACCAGATCAATGGCTCTTGGTTGTAGCTGAAGTTTCAAGTTGGGCGGGTTCAGACTCAATATTAAAGCGCGAAATATTAAGCCAACTTAAGCAATTGTCCTATGAAGAAATAAGTTCGATGGACACGCGTCTAGTAGCTACCTATTTTAATAAGTTTCCATTTAAAGATGTTAATCAGTATTTTTTAAAAGATAGTCCAAATTATCAAATAAACTTATTCAGACAAGCCCTAATGTCCAAAAACTTTGAGTTAGCGCTAGAGCTTTCAAAAGTTTATGGCTTCGATATTAACGCGCTATCTAGCAGGGTCACTAACATTGATTTAGGAACAAATAACGAATCAAATTTTATGACAGCAGCAAGACTTGCTCCTTCAGAATTCATAGAGCAACTCATTTTAGACCACGAATCTACCATAGACTTCAATTATTTAAATGTTCAAGGCGAGCCCGCTTTGGTTTCTGTATCTCGAAATTTAAATCTTGAAAGAATTCAGTTTGTTCTAAGAAAAACGGCTAATAAAAATATAGGTCCTGATGTCTTATATCATAGCCTTCGGTTTGCGATGTGGCATAATGTGAATGTTGATTTCAACGAGCTGGCATATCTTTTTTTGGGTTTGAACAAAGTAGACTACAATGCAAAAAATAGAAATGGTGAAACTCTATTAATGCAGATAATTAGTGATCATCGAATGGTAAACTTGATTAATTTAGATTTAGTTAAGGCTTTTGTTTCAGTCCAAAAAATTAATCTAAACTTAGCAGATGTGAATAGATGTAATGTTTTATGCATGGCTATTAAAGGTAAAAACATAGAAGTTATTGATTTTATACTAAATCATGAAGGCTTGGATGAAGACTCGAAAAAGCTTGAAACTTTCAACCTACCTAGGCAACGGTTTCAAGTTGATAATAATTTTCTTATTGATCTTATAAGGCTTGAAGGAATTCGAACAGATAGTTTAAATGATTTCGAAAAATATCAGATCATTCGTAGTTTGGTTGAATACGGCTCTTCGGAAGACCTAAGGAGTATACTGGCATCTGATAGTCGTCTAAACTTAGAAATTATTGATTCTGGTGATTCGATTTATAGTGGCTACAATTCAATTGTTAGAACAGCTCTACGAAGGAGCAACGCTGAAATTATAGAAGTTTTATTTGAAAGGGAAGACTTGTTTGCAAGCCAACTAGACGGCAGTTTTATTCAAACTGATAATCAAGAAGTTGCCCAAATACTTATAGATCAGGGCTATAAATCTATGTTTTTCGGCTATATTCGGGATTTAGATTTGAAACTTTCAGACAATTAACACCAAAGCGCTACTCTTTTCTGAAGCAATGCCTACAGAAAAAGTAATAAATTGTTGGTATGACTATTAATTATGATTAATTCTGTGAAATTTTTATTTGTTTTTCTTTTTGCAGTTCAAAATTTTGGCCATGCCAATGAGTGTAGTGATTTTCTACTAAATTCTAAAACACAAACAATTTTAGAAGCTACTAAGTCTAGACTTTTACTTCATCATCACAATAGAAATAGGGATTATGTTTTTTCAGAATATCATTCTAATATTAAGCCAGAGTCTATCGCTTCGCAACGACAAGTTAATATCGATACCTTTTCTGAGGCTATCGATCTGAGATATACATTAGGTACTGACTTAGATATTGAGAAAGGTCCCTTATTTGGTCACACAATTCTACTTGATAAACCAACAAGAGAACTCAGATCAAGCTCTACTCGTTGGACAACAGGTTTATTAGAGCTTAGGAAAAAAAGACTAGCGTTAATAAGTAGAAATTACACAAGGCGATCCTGGGATGAAGACTTTGTCTCTAAAGTTACAAAAAGTATAACTGATGACACTTACCGATCACAAAGTGTCATTGTCTTCGACAAACATGAATATGGCAGAACTCCAAATGTTCCGGCTAATAGTAAAGCCATCGGGTCTGTTCGATTAATATACGCTCCTTATATTCACCTTTTAGTTGATAACAAGGAAGTTTTATACCCTTTGCCATTCAAGAGAACAAAAGTACCTACCAAAATTCTAGAAAAGTTAGGTTTAGGAATTGAAAACAGCGAACTAACACAAGTAAAATCAAAAATTACCTGGGATGATTTAAATAATGCACAATTTGAGCTATTACCCGTAGAAGAGTTTTTTAATACTCAAATTAAAAGAGAACGCTTAAACCCCTTCACTTTTCAAATACAAATTGATGGCGTTATGTACCAAGCTAGTCTTAGTTATATAACTGAGGTGAGTAGCTTTTCCATTGAAAGAAACCTACCAGAAGATGAAAGAAATATGGTTTTAGCTGAATTATTATATGGGCTAAATAGGCTAATGCTAAGCGATCCTTTGTTTTGGGGCTATGAAAATGACTTTAACTACAGCGGGTATTACAACACGCCCCAGTCACAACTATTTTATCAGCCTAATATTACTCAGTTTTTTGCCTATAGCGACCGCGCAGGTAGATTAATGTATAATCGCATGGGATTTAAAAGTACTAAAACAAGTAGAACTCTTAATGAAGAAGTTTGGCAAATGCAAGAATCTGACGGTCAGTTTATATCGCATATTTTAAGATTACGTGGGGGATATACACCTTCACTATTGAGCCGAATATTTAAAACATATGAAGAAGATGCTTCAGTACACTTAAAGTATGGAATGATCTATGATTTTATAATTAGATATGCCCGTCAGCATGGTCTAGAAATTACAGCAGAAGAATTAGATTTAATTAATTCTGATTATTTTAAAATAAAATTAAACAGCTCAAATCAATCAAATATAGAGGAATTGAAGATTAAAATAGCCGCCTTAGACAATATTTTATCATCTGATAACCTAATTGACCTTACCGGCACTAAACTGTTTGAAGAGGATCAGCAATGGGTAGAGGAAGAGGACTTAGATAACGAAAACATATTAGAGGGCAATGAAAACAATGACCAACAACCGATGGAAATCAGCGAACCTGAAAGGAAACTCATAGTCCAAAATACTATAAAATTACTAAAGGAAGTAGTTGTTGGCTTCGAGCGAAATATTCCAAAAATTTTAGATAACTTAGAGACTACTGCTATCAGCGAACAAAAATTAAAGAAAGAGCTTATAAAAAGCCAAAAATTATATGACAACCTATCAAGACTAATGTTTGTTTTGAAGCGTTTTTCAACTCAAACTAATAAAGATATATCAAGTATTGAACCGAATCTATATAACGAAATTAAAGAATGGATGAATATTTTAGAAACCTTAATATTGTCTTTAGAAACCAAAATAGAAAAAAATTGACCAATAAGAATTAAAAGCTAAGAAACAAACGAACTTCAGGGGCTTTTAGCCCCGAGGCTATTATTTTATATTTTTATTTAATTTTACAAGGCACTGTAATACTTCCAGCACTTGGTTGATCTGTATCTGAAGATTGAATATTTTCGCCTAATGCAACAGTCGAAAAAGTTGAAGAATAATTTCCATCAATATCTTTAGTTATAGAAAAAGCAGTTATACTGTGAGACTTAAGTTCATCATCCTCTAAAATATTTTCAAATAAAACAGATATTTGATTTGAGTATTTTATGACTTTATAATTTGTATCACTATCTAAGTCTGTCCATTTATTTACCTTAAAGTCAAAAACATCACCATCGAGCTCAATATTATTACTAGTGACAATAATTTCAAATGGTTCACCATCATCACAAACGTAAGTATTTGGTTGCAGTTCCGCATTGGCAAAACAAGTGTAGGTTAATAACATCGAAAATATTATTTTTTTCATTTAAGACTCTCCCCTTAGTTACTTCATTATTGAAGTGACTAAATTCTTACTATAATCATTTTGATAAGATTAGTGGAATTACAAAATAGTTTTAATTACATATTTAACTCATTGATATAACAGGCAAAGTACCATTTTATGGTCCTCAATCCTACTGCAATATCAACTTAGCTAATACACAAAAATCAATCTTAATACGCTTTGCCATAAGTATGATTATGGTGATTTAAGTGCTTAATTCTCAAATATGAACAACAAAACTTTAAAACACTTTGATTTTATAATTTTCCAAGAAGCAGACATTTCAACTGCTAAAACACCCCCAGGTCAAAAAAAGGCTTTGGAAATTTTAGAAGCAGTAGCATTGTTCTTTTCTAAAAATGGTTTTGAGTTTAAAAATTTATCCCAAATTGCTAGAGAGACGGGTATAAATAGATCAACGCTACTTAACTACTATCATTCACTGGACGACCTAAAACTAAGCTGTATAAAATACTCAAGGTTAAGTTACCAAAAATATGTAACCAATGATCTAAATTCAATTACTGATCCAATACAACGACTTGACTCATACTTTAAAAAAGTTTTCGAGTGGCCAATTTTAAATCCAACATTAGCAAGATTATGGGTTTATTTTTTGTACAAAACTACCACCGATCAAACTTATAATAACCTTAATACAGATGCAGTTAAGGTTGGCAGAAATAGATTAAGTTTTTTAATTCAAACAGTGAGAAAAGATCTAAATGAAGTTAGTGTTCAAGATTTAAGCCTACAAATTCATACAATAATCACTGGGCACCTATGGACAGAGCAAACCACTCATCAAAAATTTTCGACTGCTGATAGGAACAAAATTATTAAATTTTGTAAGAGTATAATTTCATGCAATTGACACTTCATAACTATTTACTGAAACGATTTAAAGAGAGTGTAAAAAATTTTGTGTATGGGCAGATATCGCCGCTTCTTGTACCAATTAGTTATCAAGTTAAGAAAATGAGCGCAATGAATTTTTAGCGTCGTGGCAAAATTTCAAATTTAGATCAACTCAGTTCCAAGAGCTTTGGACAAATTTGTGCCTTATGGCTGGAATTAAAAGACACAATAGAACGATGAAACCTCAGACCAAAACCAAGGGTTATAGGTATAAATTGCTAGAGGATCATAGTGCGTTTACATCACTAAGGTCTGGGTAGGACTAAAAAGACAGGGACTCTCTCAGTTAGAATTAAGTTGTGAAACAAAAATTTTAACAAAGGAGAAGAGTCCCATGACTCAACAACAATATATAATAAACAGAAAACTAAATATACTAGATCTTGGAGAAAAGTTAGGAAACATCTCTCAGGCATGTAGAAGACTTGGCGTAAGCCGCCAACATTACTACGATATCAAAGACGCAGTGATGGAGAATGGTGTGGATGGATTAATTGAAAAGTCTAGGTCGAGAGCACGAGTTGCAAACCGAGTGTCAGAAATTTATGAAAAAGCAGTTCTAGATTACTCTTTAGAGTGGCCGACTCATGGTCAAACACGAGCAGCAAATGAACTTAAAAGAAAAGGTGTGAACATCAGCTCTGGTGGCATCAGAAGTATTTGGTTAAGACACAAGCTTGAGAAAAAGCACTTGAGGTTGAAACGCCTAGAAGAACACTCTGCAAAGGCAGGAATTGTTTTAACAGAGAGTCAGGTGCAAGCCTTAGAAGATACTAAAGAAGAAAAACAAGCCCACGGCGAAGTTGAAACCTTCCACCCTGGTTACCTGCTTGGACAAGACACTTTTTATGTAGGCTACATTAAAGGCGTTGGAAAGATTTATCAGCAGACGATGATTGATACGTTTTCAAATGTTGGATTTGCTAAATTGTATTTAGACAAGACATCACTGTCAGCAGCAGACGCTTTGAATGATAAGGTGCTTCCATTTTTTGATGATGAGCATATGAAAGTGCTTCGAGTGCTGACTGATAATGGCCGTAAATACTGTGGTCCACAGGATCAGCACAAGTACACATTGTTTTTACATTTGAACGATATTGAGCACTCAAGAACGAAAGTCAGATGCCCACAAACTAATGGTTGCGTGGAGAAACTAAATCAAACAATTTATGAAGAGTTTTATAAAATTGCATTTAGAAAAAAGTTGTACTCATCACTTGAAACACTCCAAGAAGATCTGGATGTGTTTATGAACTACTACAATAAGGACCGTACAAACCAAGGAAAGCACTGCGAGGGCAAAACACCCTATGAAACCTTGGAGCAGGGCTACGCACTCTATGAGCGCTATGTGATGGACGGAGAACCGCTTCCAGGAAAAGAAAAAGAGGCTGACGCCTCTTCGTCTTCGACACCTCTTTCAAATTTACAAAAAGAAAATACGGGGGTGACGACTACTGATAAAATGAATTAAAAATTGCTAACTGAGAGAGCAACTGTCAACGCTTTTAGTGACTACTGCATATAAATTAAATTGAGCCTTACCTTTAGTAAGGCTCTTAAAGAATAAATTTTAAAAGGGCAGAGGTCTGTTAATTAACCTATAACCTACAGTAAGGCCATATTTGTCATATGCGGATTCTTGATATGTCATAGTTTCAATATGTTGTTCTTCATTATCTTTTCTGCAAACGACTATAAATGAATATTCACCATCAGCGTATCCTGGCTGACCTGGTCCCGGCTGACCAGCGTCTATACAGCTATCATACTCTCTTAACAGTTGAACCATCAACTCGGCCTTAGTTCCAGAAAATGTAACGGGGCCAGCGTATACTAAATTACTTAATAAAAAGACTGCCAACACTGATAATTTCTTCATTTTTAATTCTCCTTTTTAAAATGTTCAACTTTCATAAGCAAATAATATGCTCACTTAAGTAATGCCAAGAATGAATATATTGATGCCTGAGCACATTAGAACTGTCTAAAATCCAAAATTCAGAGCCGTGAAATGTCATTTTAATGCGATAGAATTCCGACCAAAATGAAGCGAAGGAACGAAGTCCCATGTGAATGCTTATCTAGTTGGTAATTGATGAATAGTCCAAAACACCAACTTGATGGATCATCTTCCATTCTTTTGAATCCAGCAAAGAGTACGTTTTACATGTCCTGCCCAGCCAATTCATATCTTCACCCGTGTTTTTATTTTTCCAAAGAGTATCTATATCAACAACCGCAAAGGCTCCATCTTGCTCTTTGGTCAATTCAATCTTCAAAGTCTCTCGCTTATTGTGAATAAGTTCGAAAGAATCAAATAAATTTTCATAAACTTTTGTCCACCTAACTTCATTAAACTTTCCCTGAGGGCATTCCCACATTAAAGGGTCATGGCATTGAGATCCCTTCGGCCAAACCCACACCATGTCTGTATGAAAAATAGATAGAAGATTAGCAATGTTTTTTTCATTCCAAGCCGATGTCTCTCGATTGATAATTTCATTAATTTGGTTTTGTTTTGACAACTTATTCTCCCGGCACTAAAAACATGATAAATTTAACGAAAGAACATGAGTTGGTCCAGGTTAAAGTATATTGCATATAGCTCCCATCTCTCCTTAAGCATCATCTGATCAAATTCCCACCAAACTGCTCCTTAATATCCTTAGCCAACTGTTCCTCTTGGGTTAGTTTTCTAAGTCTTAAATTTCCATCCTCAAGGTTTAAATGGCAGTAGAGTGTGGCCTCTCTTTGGCTTGAAGCCAATGAAATATTAAACTTTCTTCTTCCACAGTTAGCTGTAAACTCGAACTAACTTTAAGTTCTAGTTAAATAGATTCAAAACAGTAAATCCTGTTAAGAAACATCTTTTAAAGTCAATTCAGAGCCTGGATAAAGCTTTGAATAGTACTCAACCAGCCTATCAATTGTGAACAAGCTGATTTTACATTTTAAGACCTCATTTAACCTTGGTTGCGGAATGCCAATTTTTTCAGCTAAACTAGATTGAGTTAAGTCGTTATCTTGCATATAGGCTATAAAGAGTTGGCAAAGTTGATATTTGATTTTATTTGACTGGCTTGCATCTTTTGATATTACGAAATCTGCATCTAATTGCTCTGCAAGATCTCGAATCTTTTTAAGCTCTTTTTTATCGGGAAAGGCCATATTATTTACTCCTTTTATCTATTCTATAAACATTAACTACACCCACGTAGACTTTGTCTTGTTCTAAGATCCAGATTGGGCGGTAGAGTTTGTCTTTGAGTTCAAATTCAGACTTAAAATACTCATAAGAATCAGATTTTTGACCTGCAAATCTTTTCTCATCTAACAATTTAACAAGTTCGATAATAAGGCCGTCGATTATGTCAGAGTGCTTTTGTTTGTAATGGTCATCAATAATAACTTCCGTGATCTTTTAATTATTAACTGTAATTTTAAATTTAAAAAATTTAGTCGCTTTTTATTTATACAGAATTTTGTATAAAAAGTAAAGTCCAAAATAATGCCAATTTCTAATATAGCTCATTTAACCAGTGCTAGAGCCTTCGAAACAAGGTCTGCCTCAAAGCCGAAATAGAAATTTAATTGTTGCGCCTCTACTTGAGAGCACCATTTGTACGCTAAATTTCGTCATGAGCTTCAATATTTACATTTTCGCCAATGATCTAAAAGCTATAGTAGAGGACATAAATGCAGATTGTAGGTTTTTATATACTGGTTCGAGGTATATCACAGACCCTTATCCAACTAACAAAGAAAGCCCAATATCTTCGTGGTCTATACCCGTGGGTTGCGATGCCAAACCCGGTGACTCTGGCGCTCCAGTATTTAATAATAAAGGTAAAGTTTTAGGTATTTTGTGGGACGGAAAGTTGACTAAGCAGTTTGTTTCGTCAGAATCACTTATAAAGAGGATAAATTCAAAATCCATAGATTTATAGCAAGATTTTAACTTTGTTGTCCCATCACTAAAGGGAAAAACCTTCAAAAAAATTTTATTGAATTTTTGAAAGTTCAATAAAATTTTTCGACTCACATCATTACCATTAATTTTACTTTGTACAATTAAGGTTCAAGTATAGGCTCTGTGCGTGGATATTTTTTTAGGACTTAAATTTTTTCTTATTTTTAGCTTAAGTTTGAGCTTAAATCTTTGTTTTGTTACGAAATCTAATGCTGCAGACGTCTTAAACCCACTCGTTTGCGCTAGCTCTGAAATCCCTTTCATAACATCACAATATATTTTTATCGGCGAAGATCATAGGGATTACAAATCTAAGCAATTTTTAATCGACTATCTTCCAGTGTTTAAGTCCATGGGGTATAAATCGATCTTCGTCGAATACATTGAAAGTAAGGACCAACAAGTACTAAATCTATTTAACGAAAATCCAATTCTAAATCGCGAAAAAGTATTTAGGACTTATGGTCTTCCCGGTGATTGGGGTTATGATCCCGAACCCTATCTTTTGCTCACGGATGCTATTGGGTATTATGGCATCGATATCTATGGATTAGACCGAAGATCAGATTTAAGGCTTAGAATAGATCCTGATATTAAAATGGCAATCCGAGACCAGCATATGTTTAAGATTGCTAACCAACATATCTTAAGAAATCCGAGCGAAAAAATAATCTTTTTAAATGGATCATCTCATTCATTCAAAAACACAAAATTACTAAAACCTAGTTTCTATGAACTTTTTAGAAAGTTCTATGTAAATCGGACCACTACGAATATAAAAATAGATTATTATACCCATGGCTCTTTAAGCCTTGAACGGTTGATGGTTGTTGATAAGAGCAGCGCTAACGAATGTCCAAGTGATTATTTTCTATTTCAACCTAGTCAAAAAAGAGCCTTCGATTTCTACATTTTCGAAAACTCAAAAAAACTTCTACCTACGATTAACATACCTCATATATTTAGAATTTGAACTTAAATGGTTAATTAATTTGTATTAGATGCTACAAACCTCCATGGCAAAAGTGCATCTTCACCGGCATAATCAATTCCAATTCTTGGAGTCACTTGAACTTTATAGCTAAGCTTTGTGTGTTCAAGCCATAAGTTTGAACTTTCGTATAAAAGTAGACCATTGTGTTGTTTATCAATACCGAAAGCCTGAGAAAATTTGCCTGGGCCATTGGTTAAATTTTTCATTCTATCTGTGGCAAACTTTCTTCGAGTCTGCATAGTTTTGATTCCAGTCTCAGGTATGACTGACCTAATTAAAATAGCCTTAGGATCATCTTTCGGCCCGACAATAATATTAAATAGATTGTGAATGCCATAACATAAGTAAACATAGGCAAGGCCACCTGGTTGATAAAATATATGTGTCCTTTGAGTGTGCTTATTTAAATAAGCGTGACACGCCCTATCGCTTAGCCCACAGTAAGCTTCAGTCTCTGAAATTATACCGGAAACCAATTGACCGTTTATGTTCGATATTATTCTTAGGCCTATCATTTTTCGTGCAAGGCCGACTACATCTGTGCTTTGATAAAAATTAAAGGCAATTTTTCGTGACTGATTCATGCGGGAACAAAACTAAAACTTTAAAATCACACTTGCAAGGATTTTTGGCACCATAAATGTGCTTGAGTCTTTTTGATAATCGATTGAAAATCAAGTAATCTTCCAATCAAGGAGTTGCTGATGAGAATTCTATTTAGTGCTTTGTTTTTTTTTGTGGGTTTTAGCGTGAACGCGAAGATTAAAGATGTTAAGAAAGCAAAACAGCAGACATCACTTGAAAATCCACTACTAAAAGAGTGGATAGGTCCCTATGGCGGAACACCACCTTTTGATAAAGTTGAAATAAAACACTTTCGACCGGCACTTGATAAGGTCATAGCTCAGTTTTACATTGAATTAAAAAAAATTAGTGATCTAAAAGCAACCCCAACTTTTGAAAATACAATTGAGGCTTTAGAAGTAATCAATCCAGCTGCTCAGCGCTTAATCCCAATCTATGGCGTATGGTCAGGAAATTTAAATACGTCTCAATTTCAAAAGATCCAATCCGAATACGCTCCTAAATTAGCCGCCCTAGGCGATGCTTTTGTTCAAGACTCGGCCCTGTTTAAAAGAATCGAATCTATTTACTTAAACCGGAGAAAATCAGGCTATAATCCTGAACAGATTCGACTTATCGAACTTCAGTACAAGAGCTTTATTAAAAAAGGAGCAAAGCTAAGTTCATCGAAAAAAAAGAAGGTTGCTGCGATTAACCAAAAACTTGCAACTTTATCTAACGATTTTTCCGATAAGATTCTAAAGGATGAACAAGACCAATTTATATTAATAAAAAAGAATAAAGATTTAGCTGGTCTAACCCCGTCGCTAATTAACAGCTATGCTGCTGAAGCCAATCGAAGAGAGCACAAAGGCTTTTGGGCAATCGCAAACACGCGGTCCTCAGCAGAGCCTTTTTTAACCTCTTCTTCAGTCAGACCTCTTCGAGAAAAAGTTTTTAAGATGTGGTCTTCTCGCGGTGATAGTGAAAAAAAGACCAATACCGATAAGCTAATTTCAAAAATAGTTAGGCTAAGGACCAAGCGCTCGAAAATCTTAGGGTTTCCCTCATACGCGCACTGGAGCCTGACAAATACAATGGCCAAAACCCCAGAGGCTACCTTAGACCTTATGATGAAGGTTTGGAAGCCTGCTTTGAAAAAAGCTAAGGAAGAGGTTAAAGATATGCAGGCTTTGGTGGATAAGAAAAAGGGTGGGTTTAAAATCAAGCCTTGGGATTATCGGTTTTACGCTGAGCAAGTACGAAAAGAAAAATTTGATCTGGATATCAACTCACTAAAACCTTATATGCAATTAGAAAATATTACCAAGGCTATGTTTTGGACTGCGAAAAAGCTTTTTGGTCTGCAATTTAAAAAAGTTGAGAACGTACCAGTCTTTCATCCGGAAGTTACAGTTTACAAGGTTTTAGACTCAAAAAATAAGTTTGTTGGGTTGTGGTATTTTGATCCCTTTGCCAGAGCTGGTAAAAGATCTGGCGCATGGATGACTTCTTATCGTGATCAAAATGATATGGATAATAAAAGTATAGCTCCTTTAGTTTCTAATAATTCTAATTTTATAAAAGGTAAAAAAGGAGAACCAGTCCTAATATCCTGGGACGACGCTGTAACCATGTTTCACGAATTTGGTCATGCTTTGCACGGATTAAGTTCTAAAGTCACCTACCCGTCTTTGTCTGGTACAAATGTACTTTCAGATTATGCAGAATTTCCATCTCAAATTTTAGAAAACTTTTTATCTACGAAAGAGGTACTAAGATTTTTGGTAAATTCCAAGGGACAAAGAATCCCTAAAAAACTGTTAACTAAACTTCAGAAAGCTAAAACTTTCAATCAGGGGTTTTCAACTGTCGAGTTTCTAGCTTCAGCAATTGTGGATATGAAGCTGCACTTAGTAGCGGGTCGAAAAAATATTAATCCTAAGTCTTTTGAAAAAAAGATTTTAAATGAAATTGGTATGCCTTCTGAGATTGTAATGAGACACCGCCTACCCCACTTCAATCACTTATTTGCTGGTGAAGGCTATGCAGCCGGGTACTATGGATATCTTTGGGCGCAGGTGTTGGAAAAAGATGCTTTTGAAGCCTTTTCATCTGCAAAAAATACCTTCGACAAAAAAACGGCTAAAAGGCTTAAGGATTACATTTTCTCAGCCGGAAATACCATTGACCCAAATGAGGCTTACCTTAAGTTTCGGGGACGGGATGCTAAGGTGGACGCCTTACTGCGTGCCAGAGGTTTTCTATAGCCCGATGATAGAATAGGCTATAGTCCTTCGGTGGATATCTTCTACATATTTAACAGGCTCAACCAAATTCATCTCTAACAGGGCGTGCTCTACAGCACCAAACCACAAGTTAGGATCTAGTCCAAGTTCTGATGCTTTTTTACGAGCCTGTTTAATTCGCCCAGGACCAGCGTTATATGCGGCAAGGGTAAGATGTATCTGAGCTTGAGGCTCTATACTTTCGCTATCAAAATATGTTTTTTTGAGCCAACTTAAATATTTTACACCGGCTTGAATGTTTCCTTTAGAGTTCTGCTTTCCTTCAATATTTGATATCCCTACGTAAGGTTCACTTGCAACTTGCCTTTTGATTTGCATAACTCCAATGGCTCCCCACTTGTTCTTTATATTTTGTCGGAAACGCGACTCTTGATATGCAAGAGCTGCAAGAAGTCGCCAATCCCACCCATACTTTTTGCCGTACTTTTTAAACTCGTCATCGTAAGGCGAAATTCTGTTTTTCTCTTTAGAAAAATATCTAGTCTGTATCTGAGGAATATTCTTATAATACTTTTTTATATTCATATTTCCATACAGTGTCCCCTTGGCGTAGTTCACCAAAAACATGTTTATCTCTTTTTTTAATGGATTAGATTTCTTTTGGATAGCCCAAGAAATAGGTTGGTTTCGAGTTAAAGCTAAGCTCTTATGTAAGTGAAGATTTCCAAAAACTTTTTGACCCACAAAAGCCAGGTGAGAATCAGCCACAGTAAATTCATATTTACCGAGCGAGACAAGCTCTAGGATAGTTTCCGTGTCCAAATTCTCATTGACTAGCTCAATAACTACAGGATTCATGCCTTTCGCTAAAAATTGAGCATTTAATTTTTTGATAGTCTGGAAATAGCTGCTGCTTTGGCGCAAATGTATAGTTTTACCTTGAAGGTCAGAGATTTTTTTAAGACTAATTTTTTTGTGGCTTACCACAATCTCGTCAGCAAGATTGTATGGGTCAGAAAAATCGACCACCTTTGATCTTTTCAAAGATCCAGTAGTTCCAGCTGCAATAATGTCGCCTTCACCACCACTGAGCTTTTTGAAAAGCTTATCGTACTTAGTAGGTATAATTTTTAACTTTACCTTTTCAGTTACTGTATTTAACTGATATTTCTTATTTATATGATCTACAAAGGCCTTCGCCATATCATATTCGTAGCCAGACTGCTTACCCTGGTAAATAAAGTAATTAAAGCTGCTTTCTGTTGTCAGAACTCTTAAGGTCTTCTTTTTTAGAATAGCTTTTAGAGTTCCCTTGTAGCTTGAACCCGAATACTTTCGAACTTCATACACTTGAAATAAAACTACCATTAACACAAATAAGGTTGCTATCAGAATAAGGCGTTCTTTATATCTATGAAGAAAATTTTTTTTATTGACCATTTTTTTAAAACCCTTTTGAATCCTCCATCTAAGGACCCAGTACATCTTCAATATTTTTGTAAAACGAAGGTACTATGTACAAAGTACACAATCAAATGAACAAGACACAGCTTACATTCTTTACATGGATATCTGCTCTTGCCAGTTTTCAAAATTAGGGTCTGTTGACGCTACGATCTAATTAAGTAAATGGGTTCACTCAACAAGCCTTAGAATGCTGTATTAATGAAGCAGATTGTAGCTAGAGTCGTGCCCTTTAATCAGATTGATACGAATGGTTTTTTAGTGGACTTGCTTCGAGCGGTTTAGAGGTGGTCCGATTCAGCATAAAAGTTCACAGACGATTTTTTAATTTGGAATTTTATGATTTAATTTAAACATTTTAAATCTTTGTGTTCATTGCGCTTTAAGAAGCCTGAAATTCTTTGGCTATAGTGATCATGAAAAAAGTTTCGCAAATGGATTTAGTGAGAATTGCGATTCGTGGAATTTTCAAGTCTTTAGATGATGAGAAAAGGTTGGAATGTCATTGTTCTTCAGATTTTGAAATTGAACAAAAGAAATCGAGTAGAATGATTGGATTAGATGGAGAGCTAAAGAAAATCAGCGCTCCTTTCCTAGTCAAAAGCATTCCAAAAGGCCTTAACTTGGTGGTGCCAGAAAGTGTTAAATAAAACTGCTGAGGCTTGCAACTTTAAAGCAAATGTAAAGATTATTCAGATATCTGATCTTCACTTTGGCACGGTTTTACCAGAAGTCGAACGGGCGTTGAAGGTCGCAATAGAGAGTTTGCAAGCAGATATTTTGATTGTTTCTGGTGATATCACTCAAAGAGCTACAAGTTCGCAATTCCGTGCAGCCAAGATCTTTATCGAATCTTTGGATGTTAAACATAAATTGATTGTACCTGGAAATCACGACATATCATTATTTAAGTTATGGGAACGATTATTTTATCCGTACCGCAAATTTAAAGAACATTTCGGCATTATGTTTCCCAGAACTCTTAATATCAGCAACGTATCTATCTGTGTTTTAAACTCGACCAATCCCTGGCGACATATACAAGGTGATTTCAGTTACGATAAGAGCCAGCTAACTAAGCTTTTTGATAAACAAGACTCTGCTTTTAGTCTGGTTGTTTTTCACCACCCAATGGATTGTCGTAAACCTATGGACGAAAAAAATCTTTTGAAAGATAGAACATCCAGAGTTCACGATTTCCATAATGCTGGAATAGATTTAATATTGGGCGGGCATATTCATGATCCTCATGTAGCTCTATCAAATGATAGGTAACCAGAACTAAATAAAAATATTGTTATGGCAGTAGCGGGCACTGCCACTTCATGGCGGACAAGGTCTGTGCCGAACTCATTTAATTTTATCGAAATTTCCAAAAGTGCAAATGATTTTTCACTAACTCGATTTGATCTCTCTACAGAATTTAGGTTTAAAGCGAATATGAAAAATTTATTTAATCGTGATAAGACCGGCAACTGGCGTGAAATCAAGTAAATAACAGTTAACTTAAAGCTTTGATATTATAGCGTCCGGCTAAGTGAGTTTGAAGGGTGTAGAATTCTGAGGCTTAAATCCAAAGTACTCTGTGGGGACACCCATTAACCTAGCTAAAGACACAAATACATCACCTTGGGTTTGCATACTCACTAGACTTCCGCTTCTAGACCAACCTGAAGGTACTAAGTCCCCACCTCTGGTAAGGGTTTTAAGGTTAGTAGAAGTTCCGATTTTTTGCTCTCCCCTAATAATTCTTCCTGATCGGATGCCCTTTCCCCTACCACCGATAAGTATTATTGGCTTTCTTCGACGATCGTGATTTCCTGTAGAAATTTCGCCTGTGAGCATGATGCAGGTGTTTTCGAGCAAAGGCTGGCCATCAGCATCATTCGTTGTAGCCAAGTCTTGTACAAACCTGCCGATAGCATCAAAAAACATTTTATTTGAACCCTTCATGCAAAGCATTGGGTTGATGTCGCCTCTGTCTAATCCCCACTTGTAGTGCGAGACCAAGTGATGAAAATTATTGTCTGCAGGGCTGCTGCCCGTGGCTGTCCAAGATTGGTTTATTAAATCCATACCAGTGTGGTTTGTCCCACTTTTGTCTGTCCACTTTAACACCGAAACAGGTAAGTCCCCTGTCGTCTCCATAACGCCTATACGGTGAGTATCAGCTAAAAATGCTAACTTCATCATTTGAAGAGAGTATTCTAATCGAGCAATTGGATTGCCCAAATCTCCAGAAAATTTTCCAGGATCAGAAATCGCTTTAAGAACTGATTTGATTTGATCATTAGCTGGATCAGCTTGCTGAATCGATTTTTCGAAATTAAAAATTTTTGAACGCTCAGTACCTTCTCGAGTGATTAATCGTTTGAGGATATTTACGTCTTGACCCAACAATTTGAACACTTCAGCATTAATTTGTTTTGCCTTTAAATCATCGGGATTTCCACCCGCTTGAAAATTTAAAATTGGAGTGATTAGTTCTTTATATAGTTGTTCTAAGTTTCGGGCTTCTATTGGTCGAATTGCTGTTCCGCGATCATCGAAACAAAGTGGATGTCTTCCGGTTGTGTTAGCGATACGAGCCACTCGTGCATCTAACTTTTTACCAAGATACCAATCAAATGATTCACTTAAGGGTGAATTGAATAGCAGCTCAGCTGAAGACATTTCATTTTCCACACAAGCGTTCGTTAGAATGTTTGCATATGAGTGATCATGAGCATTTCCCCAATTGGTTCCTCGCAAATTTTCTATAATTGTAACGTGCTCTTTATAGGGGTTCAAAGATGACATATAATCCGGCAATCGAAACCCTAAAGAAGCGCCCGCGTCGACTGTTGCTATTTCATCCTCGTTATCTTGCCTAATTGTCCAACCAAAGTACTTGGACACAATCAGTAGACGCATAGGTGTAGCTCCGCTAGCGGCGAAAGTTCGATAAATAGGTAAGGATCCAGCTAGGAATGCCCCGGCAGAAGCCGTTGAAGTCATTTTCAGGAAGTCTCTTCGATTTAACTTTTTAAAATCCATCGTAATCACACCTTTTTTATTTTCGTTTTAACGCAGTCACGGAATTAACAAGGTTCAGTAACATATTTTTTAAATTGGGTTGGGTTGATTTGCTTAGTGACTTATCCACTTTTTCAAAAAAACATTTATTATCTTTGGTCTTGTTTTCGCCCACAATGTACTCTTGTAATCTCTGATTCATACATGTTTTAAAATGGTTGGTACTTGTCAATTTCTTGGCGAACTCAACACCGTCGGCATAATTTATATCCAGATTTCCAATTCCATTAAGTTCCCCCGAAGAATCAACATCAACTCTGTACTCACTTCCTTCGTACTGAAAAGTCTCTTCAGTGCTGAAGTATCCAAGGTTACTAAAGTTTTCGTAAGCACCGCCAACATTGTCGATTGTTTGGTGACAGAAAAAACAAGCTGTTTGTTGTGAGTGTAAAGCCTCAAACTTTTGACGGTTGGTGAGCTTTGTAGGATCGAATCCTGGTGGTTCTTCTTCGGCAGCGTTAACTTCTGCTGGGGCGGCTGGTAGTTCATTACATAAAAGCTGTTCTATTGTAAAAACCCCACGCTTTACCATTCCCGAGTTGGTTGGGTTAGAGTGTGAGGCTAAGAATGCTGGATGGGTCAAAATACCGTGACGCTCGTCACTGCTAAAATTTTTTACAACGATTTCTGATCTATCTGCAGGATAGGTATCTAGGACACTAGGAATTACTCCAAAAAATGGTGCAGATCTAAAGCTCACATCATAATCCGTACCAGAAAAAATACGATTATATTCTAGTGAGTTCCCAAGTTTTCTTTCAATGTAGCGATCTGTTTCATTTTGTAGGTCTCGGCGGCGGGCAATTTCTCGCTCGTACGTCCAAAGTGCCATAGAGTTAAATGCAGGACCAAAATATTTTCTAACATACCACTTTGCAAAGTCAGTATATTTTTTACCATCGTCAGTTTCAATATTACCGACTTTTAGTAGGTCTTTAAGATAAGTTACCATCATATCTTTTGCTGACTGCGTTCCTGTTAGCCGGTTAACCTGATTTACTAGTTCGACTTGATTTATTAGTTCCCCTTTTTTTGCTTTATCATAAAGTTGTGAATCAGGAGGACCATCAAGAAGTGTAAACGATAAAAATGAAGCGATCTCGTAATCATCGAGTTGAAATAGATTATCTGTGTCTTGGCCTAGAAATCCAACTTCAGCACGATATAGAAATGAGGGACTTAATAAAAAGTAAGTGTTGAAGGCGTCCCACTGATCAGCCGCACTTAGACCCGCGACTTCTAGTCTTTTCAAAGACGCTCTTATTTCTGTTTTCATTTCTGTAGATACTGGTCTTCGAATTAACTTTTCAGCAACATTTTCAAACGCATGGTTGAGGCAAGCGTCGGTTATCATGGAATCACGACATGAACTATTAAGATAAAGGGCATTATGATTACGCACCCTGCCGACATTTGAAAAAACAGAATCTCTCCATAGTCTAAAGGTGTAGGGATCTACAGTTAGTCTGCTAGAGTCGTTATCAAAACCCGTGTGAACCGATGAAACGGTAAACATCTTGGTATTAATCTTGTCACCTGTATAGTTGCCGTATATTGAGCGAAGCACTTTACTTAATTGATCTGAACTTAATCTACGAACTTTTTTAGAAGCAACCTCTTGCTGAGGAGTACAAGAATTTTTAAGCTGGCAAAAATCATTGATTCCAACAACCGAAATAAAAGCTTCAATACTTCTGTATTCAGGACTAGTAACGTCAAATAACTTTCCACCTGAGTGAGCTACTGAATTAGTAGGTTTTTTCAACAGGGTGCTTTCACCAATGGCTTCTACATTAACCAAAGAATAAACAGATTCTATTGAAGTCTTGTCAGCAATACCTGGCCCGAATTGGAACCTGGTGTTTTCAGCAGAGCCTCCAGTCCCATGGCAGCTGGCACAGTTTTTAGTTTCGAAAATAGGTTTGACGCTCATTAAATAGCTATTTTCAATAGACTTTTCGCAACTAGCAGAGCCGCTGACTGAAGACAGGTCGACAGCTTTTAAGCCCCCACAACCAGTTAGAATAAGGGTAAGTCCACATAGCAGTTTTAGAGTCACTATTTGATTTACTGTCATAAGACTTTCTTCGGTCTTACAGACTTTGATCCTTACCAAATAACAAATATAAATGTTTAAAATTTAGCATAAAGGCTCAATATGAGATTTTTCATGGAGCAAAAGAAGATTCAGCGTTAGTAGGTATTAAAATGTGTATCAAGTCAGGAAAACCGTTGCGATTATGATCCTTCAATTTGCACCTGCAGTGAAAAACCTTTATCTGAAAGATGGTCTATCGCTTGGTCATCCGTTGAATCCTTGGCGCCAAGACAATAAAATTACTGAGCAGCTGGCATAAAACTTGAATTATTTTAAGTTGTTAGCGTCCATTAATGTTCATCCGGAGGAAGATAATTAGTTGTCAAATTAGCCAGGTCTTCAAGTTATAAATTAAAGAAAACTATGCGAAGTCAACATGTAGCAAAAGTGTAGCACCCAGAAAAATAACTTTTTATAGATTCACAGTTATATTGAAAATTACTTTAGCATCCAGTCATTACCCTACTTTTTAAAATTTAAAAATCGTGAACAGTTCGATCCGCTAGAAATTATTTTAGGCAATTGAAAATAATTCTTCACAGCACCAACTAACAACTTATGATTAGTATTAGGAACTGGTGTGGCGCCCCTGGCCAAACTAATTTGATAGGATCTGAATTCACTGAAACCCTCAAAACTTGAGCGGCGCAGATCATTTACAAAATTACTAAAAATGGTTCTAAGCAAATAAAACTGATATGGAACTTTAATTGTTTCTGCAAAACTTTTGGCAAGTAAGCTTCGGTGCTGCCACCCTGTCGTCACAGCCAGAAATTCATAGCCGCTGGATAAAATTGTCAGATCTTGATTTCTGGTCATTGGAAGGTTTTGAACTTTAGATGCTGTCAGACGAAGGTAGATGTAAATAATTGTAAGGCTTCGACCTAAACTAACATATATATATTCGTCTTCAGAGTAATGGGCTCTAATAAATTGGGACCAACTGGTTCTAACAGTGTTAGTTACAATGTATAATTTGAACATAATATACACAATACAATTTGAAGACCAATAGCTCATTTGCGTGACATTATTTTACTGTGCTTGGAGCTATAGTGTTCTTTTAATATTGAATCCTGTTTCTTATATTCATAATCTCTTTGATCTTTGAGGGTTACAATTTTACCCAGTGAAAATCTTGAATACCAAAAAAGACTTTTATTAGCTGAACTCAATACCTGACCAACAAACTTACTGCTTTGCCACTTTTTATTCGCATTAGTTCATTTTTCAGAAATGATAGTTTTAAAATTTGCTGTTGCTCTTGTAAGTTTTGGCCTGGGTTGAATCACGGCTCGATCGCTGCTAGAAATAGAGGCCTTGCCTCCTATAGACTCTAGGTTGCCGTAGAATTTAGAGATAACCTCTTGAAAATAGTTAGAGGTGATAGTGGAACCACCTAACACATTAACTTGCATCACTTTACTACCATTTTTTTTTGATCCTTCGATCCGGTAAGAAACTTTTAGCTTAGATCCCAGACAGTTTTTGGATCTATTTTTGCTTTTACAGTACATATCGTAAGTGTAATAAAGTAAGTATCCGAATGAAACATCTGCGCCGTTTATAGGATTTTTTTTAGAATTCCAGAAATTCAATTTATTGCCGTAGAACCAGCCTAAGTTATTAGTGGGTCTACGCTTAAGCTTAGGTGAGTAGATCCAATCTACAACACTTATTGTTTTACTATAGTCTTTTTGAACTTGGGTGGATTTAGACACATTGGTAGCGTTAGTAAATAGCAATAAAACCGGTAGCAGAACCATTGAACTGGCAATTTTTTTCATCTTTGTAGTTTTCATGGTCACCCCTTATATAATAACTACTCGTCTTTTAGGTTGTTTGATTTAAGAGTATAGTTCTAATTTTTTATTTTGAAGTTTAGTTTTCATTAAAGAGCTGCAAATGTGTTTGGTTGAAAAATTAAAAGTCTCGTTATTATACCGCAGCTTGACCCTAAAGCTTGAAACCTAAAATACTAATTGGGTCTAGCTATATTTGTAAACCATCTGAAAAGGATCTACATGGACTGGAAAATTTTTTTTGCAACATTCACAACCATTTTTGTTGCAGAGCTCGGGGATAAAACCCAGATTGCTGCGTTTGCGATATCCGCTCAATCTAAGGCCATCACTAGCGTAATCCTAGGGGCAATTCTTGCACTATCTATTGCAACTGTTCTAGGTGTTGTTGCAGGAGCTTTACTAGGAAGCTTTGTAAACCCGGAAAAGATTAAGTACTTTTCTGGTGTCGCTTTTATCTTAATGGGCATGTGGATTTTAATTAAATAAAAAAAATTTTATCAATACTAGGTTAGGACGTAGTGTTGCGATTTTTAATATAGTTATTTCAAAATGATACAATCTTGTTATAACTATAATATGTTTTAATAAATTTGGTAAAGAAATCTGGTAATATTGGCCGATCAGCTAAGTATGAAAAATATAAAAAGAAAAAAATCTGAAAAAGGCTTTGGATTGATTCAAGTGATAATTGGTACAACTTTGATGTCAGTGGTGGCCTTGAATGTTGGCTATTTAATAGTTTCGCAATCTAAGCAGGTCAATTATATGGAAGACAGGATGGCGAAGGCTGCCCTAACCCAGGAACTAACTATGATGTTAGAGCGAGAGCCTGCGTGTATGAACTCTTTAAGTGGGGTAACAATGGACTTGACTAATCCGACTAACATTAGTCTGAAAGATAAAGATAACAACCTTGTCTATAACGCCGCTGACTCGTCTAAAAACACTTTCGATAATTTAAAAATCACTGGCATTGCTATAGAAAACCTTGATATCCCATCTGTTGATTCAACGGGTATGGCTGACCTTGTTGTGAACCTTACCCGGCGAAGAAGCGGCGGTGGTGCAACTGATTTAAAGCCAATTCGATTAAAAAGAATATTAACACTCGATGCTGCTGGCCAAGTTACGTCTTGCGCCGCAGAGTCTGGCGGGGCTTTTGACTGTCTTGATATTGCAGGATATTGGAATAGCACCGGGGGTTCAAAAAGTATTATGGTTCCGCCCGAAGCTACACACTTTATGGTGGTATTTGACCGTAAACGAATTACCTGGGGTAGTGAAGATGAAAATAGCTGTATTTCCAGTCAAGGCTCGCTCACTGTACACCTAGGGAAGACTAAGGTTAGCGGGGTCACTTTAACTTCCGGAGGTCTACTTTCAGTAAACACTGCATGGCCGGGTGGCGGTCATAGGTGGACTTACAAAGGTATCGTGCTTGCTACATCTAGCAACCCTCACCGGTATGCGCTTAATTGTGGGGGTTGGTCTTCAGTGACAGAACTAAACTATGGTTCTAGTCTTCCAGCAATTTGCAGTAGTAGGCCGGGCTTCAGCTCATCTGGAAACAGTGGGGGGATAAAAAATGGTCTGAACATTTTCAAACCCAAAGTAGATTAGTACAGCCTTGCATGAAGTTTAGATCGATTTCGCTCAGGACAAATTGGGTTGGGCCACAGTTGTCATAGAAAACGTTATAATAACATCCTGATCCCCATAAAAATCATCATTAAGTTTTCCGTTAGCGATACAAAGCCTAAGGGAACATTGCTGTTTCCCCCTACGCATGCACACTTTAGGTCTCTCTTATCAACATAAACTGCTTTGACTACAGATACTGACCCAATTAAACCAATTATAAAAGCAAGTGGCGCAAAAAGCTCTAAGCCAACCTTGGCAGTCATTGATATACCAGCTAGCGCTTCCACGAAGGGATAAATGTAGGCGTACCTGACCCACTTCATGCCCAACAGATCATAAGTTATAAATTGGTTTGAAAAAGACTCTAAGTCTCTAAGCTTTAAAATACCAAGCACGCTCATACTTATTGAAACGAAAAGTTCAAGTAAGCTCAAAGGCTGAAAGCTTTTATAAAGTAGCCAGCATATTGCTAGTGCTAAGCCAAATGTCACAGAAAATACGGCCAATATGGGCGTATAAGTCTTTTTGTCTTTATCAGGCTTTTTTATTCCAAAAAAATCTTGAAGATCATCGAAGCCACCAATTCTTTGATTATCTATAAAAGTCTGGGGGGTAGTTTTGACATCGTGCTTACTTTTAAATTGATCTGTCTCTTCCCTACTTTTTAATAACCTATCATCTACTTTGTAGCCTTTTCTTTTTAGTAAATCCAAAGATTTTAGACCAAATGGACAAATGTGTTTGTCGGTTTTCATTCGGTAAAGTACAGCTTGTTTCATATTTTCTCCTTACTAAAATAACGAAAAAAAACTCTTGGTTAGTTGTTTATTTGAGTTTAGATAAAATCAAAACCTGCGAGTATGTTGATAATTTAAGAACACATAACATAACCCAACAATAGCAATCCAACTTAAGCTGTAAGATATATCAAAGTGTGCTTTTGAAAAAACAGATGTCATGGATAAACCAAAAAATCCACTGACAAAGATCAACGGCAAATAAGAAAATGTACTTACAATTTTTAAGCGTTCAAAATGAGTGAGCAGAAAAAATGCCAATAAATGCGTTGTTAAAAAAAACATCAACCCACAGTATAGACCGCATAAAATTTGGCTTTGGTGTAAAAGATGATGAAAAAGCGGAAAGTCATTGCCAAAAAGCCCAACCCCTCTTTGTGGACATATAGAGAGGCTTAAAAACACTGAGCTTATAAAAAGAGCTCCATACTTAATACTTAAATACAGAAAGCCGGGGTTTAACCTTTGGCTTGATGTTTTTAAAATTTTATTTGAAAGTTCAGGTCGAACAGACTTAGATTCAAAAACATCAAAAGGATTTTCATTCATTTTAACCATCCTCCATTTAAAATATGTTTTTTAATTTGCTTCTTAGCACGTGAAGATATTTTTCTAACATTAGATTCGCTAAGATTAAGCTCTTTAGAAATTTCTTTAGAGGTCAGACCTTGAACATATTGAAGCTCGATCACAGATTTAAAAGGATCTTCTAAAAAACTTAAATTCAAGGATTGATGTTTTATTTCATTCACATCTTGTGAGTTTAAAAGCTTAAAAGATTCTAAAAGTTTATTTTGGTTGTGAGCTTTTTTATACCAGTCTTTTACAGAATTATTTGCAATTGTAAAAAGCCAAGAGCTAAAAGTGTTAGTTTTTTTATAATTTTGAATGTGATCTAAAACTTTAGACCAGGTGATTTGAAACACCTCTTCAGCTATTTCAGAATTCTTTAATTTAAAGTGTAAAAATCCCATCAATCGCCCTTCGTATTTCTTATAAATAGATTCAAAAGCCTGATCTGAACCTGTTTGAATGCTAGCAACCAGTTGATCTTCAGTTTGATCAAGTTGTACTTGGTTTAACTGTTTCAGCTGGTCTAACTTTAATGACAAGTCCAAGCACCTTTGTTTTCTGTTAATACGATCTTAAATAACAATTTGTGACAGGTTGGCTTTATTTTTAAATTTTGTCACAATAAAAGAGTTCAAATCGTATTAAGCATATGAAGTGGTTATTCTTAATAGTTTTTTTCTTGGGAGCTCAAAACTTACAAGCTCACCCGACCTCTTACGAAAATGGCTACTCGCTTATGACAGAGCTTCACCCTGAAGTTCAAGAAATTTCAATGATCTATTCGCCAAAATATTGGTTAGGTGCGGGGGTAGTGACCATGCGGATGCCAGATAGATTCGAATTGGTGACTTCCCAATTGGGCTGGCTTGTAAATCGCTGGAATCTGCCTGAAGCCCAAGGCAATCTTTATCTGTTAGGTGGTATAGGTCATGGAAAATTAGAGCCAAGGCCTGCACAAAACCAACTTGATGGCCTAATTTACAGATATGGGGTCCAAACTGATTTCGAGACCCGAAGAATTTACACATTTGTGCGATATATTGAACACCGGTTTATCGATAACAACCAGGTTTTAAACAATCAGTTAAGTGCAGCAGTGGGTTTTGCGCCATACTTGGGTGATTATGATGGACTTAATTCCTGGGTGATTTTTAAAATTGTTTCGTACAATGAGTTCAGGGGCTTTATGTATATACCCATGCTTAGATTTTTTTATAAAAACTTTTTGTGGGAGGTTGGACAAGATTTTAAAGGTAACTCACAGCTTAATTTTATGGTTCGCTTTTGACTACTTATTCTTTTAGTATTCTTTTGATGATATTTTTTGTAAAGTTTTATAGTGGTCAATACTTTCTAACGGCCATTTTTTAACACAATTTTAATGGTTTTTATTTTTTATTAAAAAATTTACTGTAATAAAGTCACCTAAGGAGGACACATGATTAAATTTTTAACTTTACTGGTACTCAATTTTTTATTTATTGCTAACATTCATGCCATTGAAGAAAAGTCTGAAAAAATAGCTAATACATCCAAAGAAAAGATCGAAGGTACTGCAAAAGGGACTGAACCCAAGTATTCTAAAGTCGCATTAGTTCATGGTATGGTTTGTGCTTTTTGTTCAAATAGTTTGGAAAAAAAGTTCAAGAAAAATGCTGCTGTTGAAAAGATCAATGTAGATTTGGAAAGCAAGAAAGTAAGTATCAAATTCAAAAAAGGCAAATCAATTGATAATAAAAAACTCAAACAGATGATCACCACTTCAGGGTTTAAAGTTGTTAGTATAAAAAACTACACTTCTGCTGACGATTCTAAGTTAGATAACCAGAAACTTGAAAAGTCTAAAGCTAAAAAAAAGAAGGCTGCTTAAATTGGTAACAGATAAAAATCTTTTAAGCTCCTATCTTTCTTTGTTCACGTCGTTTGGAACAATAATTTGTTGTGCTTTACCTAGCTTGTTGGTTTCTATCGGGCTGGGTGCGAGCTTTGCAGGATTAATTGGTTTAGTGCCGCAGGTTGTTTGGCTTTCAGAAAACAAGCTTCTTGTTTTTATCTTGTCTGGCTCAATGATTATTTTCAGTGGTGCAATCATTTATTTTAATCGAAATTCACCTTGCCCTAGTGACCCTGACCAAGCCAGGGCCTGCAAAGTCGGTAGAAAGTGGTCCATTCGTATTTTATCTGTTTCTTTCCTACTTTGGTTTGTGGGTTTTTTCTTCGCATTTCTTGCTCCTTATTTGCTTTTTTAGTTTTTTGCTCTATCTAAATTGCGACAGGCAGTGATCAATTTATTTCGAACAGATTAAGCTAAGCTCCAAATTTTAACTATACCGACAGCGCTAGCCAAACCATGCGCGAGATCTCTTCTTTGAATTCATTCTGAATAGCTTCGGAACCACGTATAACCAAAGTTGCGTAGGCTAGATTAGATGAAGCAGATTCCAAAGTTGATACAGTAAGGTCAGACCCAGGTATCTTAAACAGATCTAGAAATCCACCGCGTCCTGATTTTGCAGTTGCAGCAATGGCTTTTCCGACCGGCACCAATCCAAGCATATTAATTAAAAAGACAATTTGACCTTGCGCTGCTTTCCGAGCACTAGTTTCAGGACTAAAAACACCTTCTGAAAATGTGCTGCCATCTAACATTTTAACGCCTGCGTACTGCGATGCCTTCGCCATATTGTTGTCTAGACTGCCTCTGCGCGCCCCCCACAGACCATCAGCAATCGCAAAAGAACACAGTGAAGCTGCCGGCAAAGTCCCAATTCCAGACCAAACACCTACACCGCACAAGAAAGCAGTCCCAAAACCGACGCCAATTGATGACCGAATTCTAATTTTTTGCTGTCTTTTTAGATCTATCCAAGCAGAGCACAATGTAATTTTATTGCTGTTGCTGGTAATATTTAGCTCGATCACATCTGATATTACTTCAGAAAAATTAACCAACCCCATTTCATGGTCTGGGCTGGTTAAATTTAAATAGCTCCAGAAAGAGGTTTTGTGAAAAGATTTATAATTACCAACCTGTTCAAGAAATTCTTTGTTAAATTCAATCATCTTTTCAAAGGGTCGTCTTAGATTCTTAAACTGATTCAAATCTGCTTCAGTCACAAAAGCTAAAAGTGGATTTGTTGACAAATAATCATAAGAAAGTTGTTTAAAATAATTGTCGGTCTTGCGTTTAACGGACCTGTAAGTACTGTTTGGTGAGGTGTTTACCAACCTCACGAAAATATTAGTCCATAGTCTTAAGGCTCTATGTTTTTCGTCAACACTGAAGGAAAATCCTTCTATGTTAAAGTTAGCCACGTGTTCAGGTTCT
Organism: uncultured Pseudobdellovibrionaceae bacterium; assembly: GCA_963803705.1. Classification (GTDB taxonomy): domain Bacteria; phylum Bdellovibrionota; class Bdellovibrionia; order Bdellovibrionales; family UBA1609; genus JAMLIO01. Next base: position 390,164 of record CAWDNU010000004.1, read on the forward strand.
AGTTTTTGGTCGCGAATTAACGCTAAGGCAACCTTCAAGGTCATTGGTTTTTTTGACTTAGGACCTACTCGAAAGTTTGATTTATGAACTATGGCTTTAATCACTTTGCTAATATGAACCTGTTCCGACAGAGAACCCAGGAATTGGTCTTGAAAAATTTTACACTCTTCATTCCGACATGAAAAAAGATAGTTCCTTGCATGCCTTAAGTTTTCAATCGACTTAGAAGCTTGGTCAGTTAGTTTGGCCTTCACTTTAACTAAAAGTTCAGATCTTTCAGCTAAATTAGTTTTGATGTAAGCTGAATCTAAGCAAATCGAATCTGTATCAGCGTAGGATGAAATAATAGCTAAAAAATTGGTAAGAACTAGGATTACTGCTTTCATGGGTGGTCTCCTGACACACAGCTTAAACAGCACTTTAAAAGCCAGATCACTGGATACAAAATGTTGAATTATAATGAATGCTTAAGAAGAGTGTAAAGATAATACAGGTTAAAATTTACTTGGCGCTTATCTAAAAAGTGACGGTAATTGGCAAAATGCCCAAAAAATAATAATAGATTTTTTGCTCAAAAATAATGAATACCTCTATCTAACTACCCCGAGTGCCTAAGCTAAATACCAAGAGCTACCTCATGACGTTATAACATCGGGAAATTATAAAAACCTAGTAGTAAGATTCGATAAAAAATTTATAAATTTTTATGACAAAAATTGTCTTTATTAAATTTAAACCCATTTAGACCTCCATGTGTTCGCAGATGACGCTGGCATACTTCGTGAAGTGATACTTCTGGGAGATGTACGATGAAAATTTTTATTAATGTATTTATCCTCTTTTTTATGATTTTTGAAGTTACCGCTCAATCAACAAATAACAGAGCTAGAACTTCTGCTGCGCCAAACCGTGGTATCGAGGACATATCTGCTCCGCCAATATTGGGTGCAGCTCCTCAGGACATAGGCGATCTAATCGAATATCAGCTACTAAATAGCGACAACCTAAGCGAGCAGATCAATTGGCCAGCACTACCTAGAATTTGGGCTCCAAGGTATATTTCAAAAACCTTAGAGGGCGAAGTCAGTGTAGGGGCTTTGGCATTTAGCACTGGTGTGAAGGCTTCTTTTAATTATAAATATAACGTCAAGACGACATTATGGCTGATCTCTTCTACCCGTCCTGTAAATTCAAAGTCTTACGTCGAAAAAGTGTCTTACAGTATGAACGATGATGATGACTTTTTTATCGAGGGTGATCGCGGTTTACTTTACCCAAATGTTCGCGATGAGTTTCCGATAGTGGGTTTGTGTATATATGAGGTTAGTTTAGATCTTACAAATTCAAAGAAGGGTTTTTTTGACTTTTTCGGGAATGGCTTTAGTTTAATGTCCCAAGATGCAGTCGGAGGCTCGTTTGCCACATGGTCTAATTTTTTCAACACAAAAAGTACTACTGCTGTAAGCACTTATCTTTCAAGAAATTGTGAGGGTTTTTTTAATAAAAATGTGAAGGACTACACAGAAAGAAATTTTTCCAAATTAGCAGTAGAACTCTACTCAATGTACAATCCAAAAAATACTTGCTCAATAAGTGCTGAACGAACTGAATTGGGTGATTCTGACTGTATGGCGTGGCACGCTAGAAGAAGCTCTAGAGTAAGAGAAGCAACTGTCCCAAGATGCGAGATGAATCAAAGTGGTGTCAGCAAATGTGTGCTTAAGTCTGCACGTCGCAGAGGTTGTACTTTGTGGCAAGATGACAATGATAAACTAAGTTCAACTAATCCCGATGGAAGCTACAAGCTTGCCACAAATACTGTTTTTAATAATGAATGTGACTACGGCTTGACTTGTCGTATACAACCGGTAGATGACGGCAGATTTCAGCAACTTAAAAATAGTATAGGATTTAAACCCAAAGCAATATGTGAGTAAAAATTCTTGAGTGATCCAACCTAGTACTTGCAGTTGATATCAGATCTGGATACTAACTGTTCTTAAAATCATCTTTTAAGAAGCATCAAACTTGTATGTTAAAAGTTATACGTCAATTTTAAATTAACTTCGCGTCCTCTATTGGGACCCCACACATGGCGGTTATCCAGATGAGTGTGAGAGCCATGCAGGTGCCACATTGCTGGACTGTCACCGTCACCAGTTTGGGTAAAATCAAATATGTTTTGAACACTTAGCATGTACTCTATTGATTTAATTTTTTTTAATAAAGCCAAGTCCCACTGCCAAAAGCTGGGCGCCTGTTGTCGCTTTTGATCAGAAACACCTAAAAGGCCATCACTTACATTATAATGGTTTTGGTATTGATTATATTTACTAATATCCCTAGAGCCTATCCATGACCCCGTAAGTACAAAGCTAAGCCCACTACGGTTTTCGTATTCCGAACGAAAACTTACCCTTTGTTCGATGGCAGCCGTCGGAAGTTTATTTTTGTAAGAATCAGAATACCTAAAAGACTCGTAACCAAATTCAATTAACCAATTTTCCGTTGGCTTGTAGCCAGCTAAAATATCGTAAACATAAATATTGTGATCTTCGTCATCGTTTACAAATGTCAAAGGTCCACTATGCGGAACTAAGGGCTCAAGCGGATAAGCCATATTTTTTAGCCGAGTGTAATGAAAGCTTGGTGTGACATAGTATTTCGGCGTATTATAACTTGCTGAGTACACCAGTGAATGAGACTTTTCTAATTGATCAATTTCGACCACAAATCCATCGTAAGCTCCGTGGGCAGACTCTATTGATGTCAGGGGCATTCTGTAGCCATAACCATAAGCGAACTGCTGACTAAGGTGTTCACTGGGCTGCCATTTTAGCATCAACCTTGGTGCTGCTACTGTTCGATCTAAATCGCCTAAAAAAGTCCAACGGTTTTCAAGCCGTTCTACCCTTAGCGCTGAAGACAACTCAAAATTATATGGCAAAAACCATTCATGTTGTGCAAAAACAGAGTAAGCTTGGTAATCAAAATTGTCTTTCGGAACATTATTAGTCTCATACATAACTTCAGAATCAGATCTTAAAGACTCATTCCTAACGGCAACTCCCAAGAGTAAAGCTTGGTCCTCGGCAATCTGACTACGCCATTTAAGATCGGAATAAAGTGTCTTATTTTCGGTTTTATAATCATAGGCATGCATGTAAAGTGACGTCTGATTATAAATCGCGCCTGCCAAATTCCACTCTATGGAATTCAACGAGTCTATAATATGAATTAATTTAGATGTAGCTTCAACTCGGCTAACCTCGACATATTCTGTGATATTTCTAATGTCACCAAGATATTTTTTTCTGACATCACCATCTACAAAATCCGAATCATCGGCTTGAATTTCTATAGGCTTACTTAGCCTTAAACGTTGGGTGTTCCCGCCAATAATTTCTAAATTAGAAAAACTAAAGCGTCTTGCCCACTGGGTGTTCTTTGATAAATTTATTGTTTCTTTGGTAAAAAGTGAGTATCTACTTTTCCATGGACTTTCGCTAAAATTATTGTTGTCCACATCCCAAGCTTCTTGTCTATTAAACTCTCCACCGATGGAAAGCTTATATTTATCGCTAACAAAGTTATGAAGCACATCAGCTACCCTGGTGTTAAACGTGCCATAAGAAACAGAAGCTCTGGAGCCCGATTCTTTAGGCATTAAAGTGATAATATTTATGGTTCCGCCTATAGCTTCTGGATTTATCAAAGAACTACCAGTGCCCCTACGTACTTCAATCTCTTCTACCGAAAGTAGTGAAATTGCATCAAACCCATAAACTGATGAAACAGCTGAATAAAGTGGTATTCCGTCAATTAGAACCGAGGTGTGATCCCCACGTAACCCATTAATGCTGATTCGCTTAGCCCCACAGTTTACACAATAATCTTGGCTGTCTATTCCTTGCATTCGATCCACAGCTTCATTAAGTGAAGTAGAATTCGCTTTTTCCATTTTATCTTTGGATAAAATTTCTACTTTTTCCGTAGTGTCGTGTCGGTGAGAATCTAGATATTGATGTTTGGACTGAATGGTAATTTTGTCTGTCGTTCTATCTGACGTTCTATCTTTAGCTCCAACGTCAGTCACACCAGCATTTTTTTGAGCTTGAGCAAAGCTAAAAAAAAACAAATTCACACTTATTAGAATGAACAATTTGAGAATTGTCGGCATTTTTATTTAGAATAAACCTCTGAGCCATCAGCATGTAAAAAAGCTGGAAATACGGCAAGAAAATCATTAATTTCTTGATCTGATTTTTGTTCAATAAGATCCTTGCATACGACTGGATCGTAATGCGTTGCATGCCAATACCTTACAGCAAATTGGAAGTAATTACTTTCACCATCTAATAATAACACCAGGTCTTTATATTTAGCAGCGGGAGTAGGATCCTGAAAACGGTAGAGTAATCTAATTTCATCTTTATCTTTAATTTCAATCAGGTTTGCAAGCCTTGGCTCAACCGAAAGCCATACCACACCGTTTTCATCGCCATCATTCCTGTCAAGATGAGGAAGGGTTAAATAGCTACTTACCAAAACCTTTTGTGGAATTTCAGACTGCTTAGACGCTGATTGTTCGTCAGTTTGATCGCTTATTTTATCAATGTTTTCTACAAGGACATAGCAATCCATAGGCTGAAAAGTGGCTTTCGGTTTAGCAGAGATTAAGACATCTACCTGTCCGATCAAATATTTAGAAGTGTCGGTGATGGCTTCAGCTTTAACTACGACATGATGAATTAGTAAAAATTGAAATAATATGACTTTAATTGTAAAAAAACCTTTTAAAACACTTTTCATTTGAAATGACCGCCTACTGGTTGCTGGTTATTGCTTATCGCTTATCGCTTATTGCTTATTGCTTATTGCTTATTGCTTATTGCTTATTGCTTATTGCTTATTGCTTATTGCTTATTGCAAAAATATTGCATTAAAATAATATTATGCTATATCCAAGTCAATGTTCAAAACAATAAATTATAATTTTTTAGTACTTATCATGGCTTCTGGCTTGGGGTCGAAAGCGTATTCTCAGAATCGTCCCTATAAATCTTTATATAATTTAAGTTTTGAAAGATTGGACCAATTTGATACCTTTGACGCCAACACTCTAAATGGAAAGCCGTCGTTGTGGATTGTTTTTCAACCAAAATGTTCCAGCTGTGAATCTCAATTTAATGACTTAAGTTGTCTTCCAGAAGATGTTGCAACTTTTGCCATAGGGATTAACGGAACTCGGGACAAACTTGCAAGGGTTTTACAGTTCTCTACATTTAAAGGCTACAAAGTTCTAGCTAAGGATAAATTTAAAAAAGATCAAGGTGTTGCAGGAACGCCCACTTTACTGTTCGTTGATAAAAATGGAAAGTTGGGAAAGAAAATTACAGGCCTAGTGGCTTGCACGAAAATTTTAAAACTTTTGAATTTGAATGACAAAAGCTCAATGGATAAAATTTAAATAACTATTACAAAGTAGAATACAATGTAGACTACTAAAAATGGTAAAATCGAGAGTACGCGTAAAGCATAAAATAAATAAAATATAATTAAACTAAACTAAAAAACAGGAGAACATATGAAAAATACGATATTTATTTTAGTGGTCTTACTTATTGGAAACATAACTTGGGCCGATAATAAAAGCGATATAGATAAAAACAGTAGTGATACGGTCTATTATGTTGGGGAACAAATAAATTTTTTTGGCAACTCTAAAGACTGTTTTGTGGAAGCTGGCTATTCCCAAGATGGTTCAGAAGTTACTTTACGGTCGATCGTTATAGATGCTCATGATCCAAAGTATATCGGCATTGATCAAATACTAGCTGCTTATTCTTCAACTGAAATGGCCTACACGTTTAGCAAACATTTAGAAGAGACTAGTGTCGAGTCATTGAGCCTTAAGAGCGCTAATCCTAAAGAGCCGAAGTCTTTAGATTTTATTTTAGATCATGAAGGTCATCTTGACTTCATACTTTGTGAAGATTTGTCTGAAGTAACAGAAGCTAATTTTAGCCAGATTAGGGAAATGTTTGAGCACTTTGCAGACTATCTAGAAGAGTCCAGTGATGATCATTCTGAGGAAGGAGATTCTTTTGGACACCAAGGTGGTCACGATCACAGTCATCATAAGCACTGATCATAGTTGATTGGCATTTAGATATGATCTATTGTTTTTTTCTCACTGGTGGTGAGTAAAAACAATAGGAGAGCTGTAATCAATCGGTCTAATAATATAGATTTTGGCGTTTTTGTTTTCTCTTCGCTTATTATATTTGGGATCACTTTGGCTTGCTCAGTTCAACCTGATGTGGCAAGCCATTTTTTTCACTTCATTCAAAATTGGCTAACCGTTAATACCAGCTGGATCTATATCTTAGCTATGGCGAATGCTCTTCTTTTTTCAGTTTGGCTTATTTGCAGTCGAATGGGTGATATTAGGCTTGGTCCTGATCATGCACTTCCAGAATATAGAAATTTAAGCTGGTTTTCTATGTTGTTCTCTGCGGGCATGGGGATCGGACTTCTATTTTTCGGTGTAGCTGAGCCATTAATGCATTTAAGCTCCCCACCCACCGGAGATAGTCTTACATTACAGAGTGCTCAAGAGGCTATGAAGATTACTTTTTTTCATTGGGGACTTCACGCGTGGGCCATGTACGCGGTATTCGCAGTGATGTTGGCCTATAATGCGTATAGAAAAAACCTGCCCCTTCTACCAAGATCAATTTTGTATCCATTTTTAGGGGATAAAATTTTTGGGCCGATTGGACAAATGATTGATGTTTTTTGTGTGATAGGAACCCTATTTGGCGTTGCTACTTCACTAGGTTTTGGGGTGACCCAAGTCAACGCGGGGCTATTTTATTTATTTGCAGTTCCTCAAAATGTGAACATACAAGTAGGTCTAATTGCACTTATCACTTTGATTGCGACGATTTCTGTTGTTCTAGGCTTAGATGGTGGAATTAAGCGGCTATCAATATTAAATATTGTGGTGGCATGCGTGTTATTATCTTTTATTTTGGTGCTTGGTGACACAATGGGCTTGATGGAATCTTTTGTCCAAAATACTGGGGCCTACCTTTCTGATATCACATTTAAGACATTTAATTTATATGCCTACGAAAAGAAGCAAGACTGGATCGGAGGCTGGACACTTATGTACTGGGGTTGGTGGGTCTCATGGGCACCATTTGTAGGTATGTTTATAGCTCGTATTTCTAAAGGACGCACAATCAGGGAATTTATGATTGGGGTCATCTTCATACCTTCCGGCTTTACCTTTTTTTGGATGACCGTTTTTGGAAATTCGGCCATAAATAAAGTTTTAAGTGGACAAGGAGACGAATTGCTTAAGGCTGTTAACACTAACTTTCCAATAGCAATATTCAAATTCTTCGAGCTGTTTCCGATGTCAAATATTCTGTCTTTAGTTGGGCTTCTACTTGTTATTACATTTTTTGTGACTTCATCAGATTCGGGATCTTTGGTGATCGATACTTTGGCATCAGGGGGCTCTTCGAATCCACCTGTGTGGCAACGTATATATTGGGCTTTCTTAGAAGGGCTTGTAGCTGCGGTGCTCTTAGTCGCAGGCGGTGTAGATGCTTTGCAGACTATGGCTATTGCCTCTGCCTTTCCTATGATATTTTTTATCACTGCAGGTATGTTGGCGTTTATAAAAAGCTTAAAAGAGGATTATCTTCTTTTAGGGGCCGTGCAGAAATATTCTCCGTCTTATAAAAATTTTGAATCGGGCACTTCGTGGAAAAAAAGACTAGAAAACTTAGTTGCACTACCTGATTTAACTAAGGCTCAAAATTTTTTAACAAAGACAGTTGAACCTGCGCTTAGTGAAGTTCACAGAGAATTAAGGGGAAAAAAATTTGATATTCAGATAGTCTCAAAAAAAGATTCGATCACTTTATTAATTCATAATGAAAATGTTGAAAATTACAGGTACCAGGTTTGGTTACGCCCTTTTATTGCCCCTTCTTATATGAAAGACACGACTAACTACTACTACAGGGCCGAAGTTTTTATTTATCAGGGAGGCCAGAACTATGATATCTATGGATACACTAAAGACGAGATAATTTCAGATGCCTTAAATCATCTTGAAAAACATTTTCAATTTTTACACCTTTCAAATGCAAAAAAATTTGAAAACTAAGTTTCTTTGAAAACTGACATAGTACTTTTAGAATCTGCAACTGCTTAGAATAAAATATTAGATTAAACTTCGATTTAAAAAATTTATAGCGTTACAAGGTCCCAACCCCATAACCCAACTTGCAGCGATAAGGTCCTGTTTTTTCGAAGACCTTCTGTCCCTAATAGATTGGGCAGCAAATTCCGTATGAACCTGTGACAATGCTGCCACTAGCTTTTTAAATGTCACTGCAGTCATAAAAGAAAAATTAAGTCTTAAAAAAGGATCTTTTAAAAGATCCTCTGAATCGGGGGATTTTATTAAAAAATCTATTAAACCTTTGGCACTTCTTTCCATAATTAAGGAACTCAAAGCACCAGAGTCCCTATATCTTACTCCACCTTCTATGTTGAAAACCAATTTATCGTTGTTGTAGGCGCGCACCAATTTCATAGAAATTAGTTTATCGATAATTTTTTTTACGGCTTTACTATCTAGGCCCAGCTCATTTCGGACCTCATCAACTTGTTTTTTTTCATGGTAGACTTTGTGAAAAAATAAAAAGTAAGTTGTGTTTTTCACAAAAAAATCTTCCATAGTTTCATCGAATCTAAAAATACTTTCGCTTTTAGTTTGCTTTGCAATTTCAAGAAGTTCTAAAAAAGAAATGTCTATAGCCTTACAAATAGTTATAAGTTTCTTTAAAGAAATATCACGTCCAGCGAACACTTTTTTAAGGCTAGATATAGATATGTCCGAGCCCTTGGCCAGATTTTGATAAGTGATTTTTTTCTGCTTTAAGATTGATTTTAGACTCGAAATAATCAGTAAGAACTCTTGCTCTTCTAAGTTTTTTTGTTCCAAATGGCCCCCATTTTGGCTAAAAAGTTCACTATGCGGAACTTTTTTATATTTGTAACACAAAAGTTCTTTTCTATTGAGTTGTTTTTAAACGCTGACTAGTATCTATTCAACCCCAGAAAAGTCCTATGAGCTGGATATAAGGCTTAAGGCAAAAAAGGAGAATTTATGAAATTTTTAATATTAACGGTTCTTATGAGCTTATCTTTTACAGCTAACGCAGCCGAACCGCTTAGGTTGATTTGCTATTCACCAGTCTCGTTTGAATACTTTCAAGTCTTTATTGAAGATGATCAAATAATGTTGCCACTTGATAAGCAAGTACATTCATTGGGAAGAATGCAAATGGCTATGCCTACAGCTGTCCCTAGATTTGCTTATGTAGATATGGAAAGTGGATACACCTTAAAAGATGGTGAATTTATATATTCAAAACCAGAGGATGAAGTGCTAGGAATCTTTCAAGATTTAGTCAATGACGCAGAATTTAGATGTCAAACTAACCATATAATAAATTACTAGCAGCTAATTTCTATTACCTAATCCATAGCAGTTACTATTAAGCCTCTGGATACTGGATTATAAATACTTGGGCCTGTTGAAAAAGCATTAGATTCTAGGCGTCCAAGCTTAAAATCGAATGAGTCGTAGTTTATCTACGTCGAATGAGATTTAAGCGAAGGCAACAACGAAGACGATGCTTTTTCAACAGGCCCACTTGTTATTAGGGTTCTACGACTAGAGCCCTAATGTCTTTACCCACTGGCGATTCATGAGCCACTAGGTCGAATTCCCCTAAAGTTGCAAATATGTGATCAAAAATATCTGACTGAATATTTTCATATTCACTCCATTTAGTTGTGTTGGTAAATACATAAATTTCTATTGGTAGTCCCTGGGCAGAAGGCGCTAGCTGGCGGACCAGCAATGTCATTTCCTGCTGGATTTGGGGATGATTTTTTAAGTATGACACTAGATACTTTCTGAAAGTTCCAATATTTGTAAGTCTCCTACCATTTATAGCGATGGACATATCGACCTTTGACTCTTGATTGTATCGTTCAATAGCTTGTTTTGTTTCGGCTAAGTAAGAACCTAACAAGTTATTTTTGCCTAATCGATTGATGTCATCTTCTGTTAAAAATCTAACACTTGCAGTGTTTATCAACAGGCTTCTTTTGATTCTTCGTCCACCAGAATCAGACATGCCCCGCCAGTTCTTAAAAGAATCTGAAATTAGTGCGTAGGTGGGAATAGTTGTGATCGTCTTATCAAAATTTTGCACTTTTACCGTGGTCAGGCAGATATCAATCACATCGCCATCTGCATTGTACTTTGGCATCTCTAACCAGTCCCCTATTTTTAACATATTGTTTACAGAAAGTTGTATGCCTGCAACTAATCCTAAAATTGGATCTTTAAAAACTAGCATCACAACGGCTGACAAAGCACCGACCCCAGACAAAAGAATAACCGGCGACTTACCTAGTAGAATTGCGATACCTATTAAGCCGCCCAGTAAACTAACCACAAGCTTAATAGTCTGTAAGACGCCGCGTAGTGGAATATGAAGTTTGCGAATCCGCTGGCTCATCATACTTTCAAAAGCATCAAGGAATGAAAATATGGCCATCAGCCCATAGAACAAAATAAATAAGTCAGATAGCAGAATTATTGCTCGGTGGGTAAGAGAGGTTTCTGCAAACCAAGCATTAGACTGTATCTGAACAATTACACTTTGAATCATAAACACTAGCTCATGGAAAAAGCGGTTCGCATTTAGTGCATTTAACCAAGTGCCATCACTATCAACCAGCTGAAATTTAGCGATAATTCGAAGTACGATGTGATGTAAAACCACATGCAGAACTAAGGCCGTAATTGCTATCCACAGTAAAACAAATCCATGAAAAAGCAGCTCTGAGTAGCCGGGTAAATATACGGAAAGCCATTCCAGAATGTACTCGCGGACTTGAGCTCTAAAACTGTCTATGGGCATATCATTCATAAAAATCTTCTTTTGGTAAAAGTTATTTTAAATTAAACCCATAATTTCCATTTAAGGTTTTGACCTGCTAAGAATGGGATGAGGATCTCGCCGCTAGCTAATTTAATTTGCTCGGGGACTTTCCAACTTTCTTTAACTAAAGTTATCGATCCTTCGTTTCTTGGCAGGCCGTAAAAATCAGCACCAAAGTGACTTGCGAAATTTTCAAGCTTATCTAATGCATCTAAGTCTTCAAAAATCTGCGTGTATAGCTCTATGGCAACCGGCGCAGAGTAACATCCAGCGCAGCCACAAGCTGACTCTTTTTGGTGCTTTTCGTGAGGCGCCGAGTCAGTTCCTAAAAAAAACTTTTTGGACCCTGTTCGAACAATATCTTGCAGTGCCAATTGGTGGGTACTTCTTTTTAGTATTGGCAGACAGTAATTATGTGGCTTAATGCCACCAACTAAAAGATCGTTACGGTTAAGCAGCAAATGCTGGGGGGTAATTGTGGCAGCTACATTATCTGAAGCCGATCGTACAAATTCAACAGCTTGCCGGGTAGTAATATGTTCGAAAACAATTTTTAATTTAGGATAAGCTTCCACAATCTTTAACAAATGCTTTTCAATAAAAACGGCCTCTCGGTCAAAAATATCTACCTTAAGATCGTTCACTTCACCGTGTACTAATAGTAGCATACCTAAACTAGCCATTTCTTCAAAAATTGGAAAGAGCGCCTGCACACTGTCAACAGCGCTTGCTGAATTTGTTGTGACACCAGCAGGATAAAGCTTAGCCGCTAGTATTCCACTTGAAAATGCCTCTTTGATATCTTCTATCGAGGTTTCATCTGTTAAAAACATCGTCATAACGGGTTTAAACTGTTTACCCTCAGGAATTTCAGCCAAAATCTGTCTTTGGTATTCTAAAATTGCTGCAGGTTTAGTCAGGGGTGGGATCAAGTTTGGCATGGCTACTGCTCTGGCGAAACATCTGGATGTGGCCTCTAAGGACTCTTTTAAAATTACACCACTTCTAAAGTGTGCGTGCCAATCATCCGGGGTTCTAATAGTTAATTTTTGCATAAAGCAAATTAACATGAAGATGATTTTAAAACAGCTAGGAACTTAAAAATTTCAAGTGATTTACAGGTCACAGCATATTCACTCTGGCTAATTAAGCTACCACTTAGATCGGTCAGTCATAAATATGTCCGAAGCCTTAAGTAAACACTTGAACTTGTCTTGGATTTATAGGCACTTGATCACAATGGATTTAAAACATATCAACAAAATCATTATAAATGTTTGCCTTTTTGTTGCCTCACATGCAATGGCCGATGAAACCAATTCTGACTTTGTTCAAAAACTGTGGCCACCATCAGAATCAAGTCTTATCCAAAAATATATGCTAAATAGGTTTTATGAAGGTGAAGCGGGTTTAAATAACTATTACGCTAAGTTTCATAAACCAGATAACTGTATAAATAGTCCACTAATCATTATCACCGGAGCTGACGACCCGGTACCTGCATGGTTCGATACGGCCTTAAATGCTATGAAGCTAGGTTTCAAAAGTATTTATATTATTGAAATACGTGGACAAGGTCAGTCCCAAAGGGTTGCGGGAAACGAGGCTAAGCTTCTACATGTCGAAAAATTCGATAATTATAAACTTGATTTGATTTCAGCACTTCGAAGTATAGAAGATTTAGATGGTTTTCTAGATCCTGTTTATGTCATTTCACATTCGACTGGTTCCTTAGTCTTAGCAAATGCCTTTAAGGACATCAAACGACAACTTCCAAGTTTAAAAATAAAATCAATGAGTTTTTGGGCTCCTTTAATAAAAATGAACTTACAGCCCTGGGTCAGCAACCCTTTTGTTCACTCAGCCATTTCCACATTCGAAAAAATTTATTCTTCTTGTTGTGGACTTTTCGTTGCTCAAAAAATCCCTAATGTTCCATTCTCAGAAAATAAGCTAACCAGTGACGAAGGTAAATATAAACGATTACAAAAGCTTAAGAAAAGTTACGGACTAGGGTCAACGGGAGTAAGTCTTAGGTGGGCCGTGGATGCATTGACCGAAACGCAATTAGTACAAAGCGATCAGATGAAATCTTTGAAAATTCCAATATTAATAATGAAGTCAGAAAAGGACTTTATTGTCAGTAACGAATATAACTTTGATAGCGCTAATGTAAAAGTTGAAACCATACCCTTGGCATTTCATTCTATTCACATAGAAAAAGATGAAATTTTTGACAAGGTTTTCAAAATAACATTTGATTTCTTTTTGGGTGGAAACAACAAAAAGTGCTCTGAACTAAAAAAACCAATGACTGAATCTGAAGCTAAAAAGGCTGATGCCGATTCGGTTGATAAGCAGCCCATTTCGCCCTAATTTAACTTGAAATTTTAATGTGATTTACAAACTCATTTTTTTTGTTGAAGACAGGATCACAACAAAGACCAGGAAAGCATAAGGTGAGCAAAAAAACACGCAGATTTAATTACATGCTCGTTAACACTGGATCGAGGACAACAGACATCAAATCAAATCTAAAAATCAGAGTTTATAAGAGATTCCTAAAGTAGTTACTAAAATGGACTTTAGTTTTTCACTTAAGTTATCTTGCCCTAAAGATTGCGCTAACCTGTAAAAACGATAGGTATCAAGCAAACCTTTACCCCATCCGTCAAAGCTTGAACAACCAACACGATCTTCTGAATAAGAGTAAATACTTTCTATGACCTTAGACTCATATTCAGCCACCTGCGGTTCTTGGTCTTTAGAAGCAGTATAGTTTAAAATATAAACATAAAGCATATACTTTATCACCCCTGCTTGAGCATCTAGATTTTTGTCGTTAGAGAAAGCTACAAAGTCTGATGCAGATCTTAGTACCTCTTGCTTATAGCTGTCTGTGTATACGCTTTGAGCATCTAAAACCAACTTTAACTCAGCCTGAATTTTATAAATTTGTAAGTATTCATCTACGCGAGTTGATTCTGCACCTGCAGAAATATAATGATTCTTGACCCAACTAATATCATTTACCCTTCCTTCTGCAGCGGATAACTTAAGCAGTGATTCGCAACCACGAGCATCGTTCTTACAGCTGAATTTTAACATCTCTACTGCTTCATTGATCTTTCCGAAAGAAACATAGGTAATTGCCATCAAATCTAAGTTATGTGAGTAATGCCAATCATAATTCTGTTTAAAATTATATTTTTTGCTCCAGGATTTATGTGTACTGGCTGCCAAGTCAAATTGATCTTTGGCCTGCTGCCACTCTTGAAATCTTGGAAGAACGTGTCCTAACATATGCTGAGCATGGGAAGAATCGGTAGCGATGGAGGCCATTACTTTTGCGTGATCTAGTGCAAACGGGTAACCTAAACTTTCTTCGTAGTGGTGAGTTAAGTAATGATTTGCCCCTAAGTGATTAGGGTTGATGATCAGTGCTTGAAGGAAAGGGGCTGGATCAGCTGCTCCTTTGGCCAAGTACTGAGCTAAGGTTAGAACTTCTAAATCGTTAGGCCTTTTTTCATTTAAATTAGCTAAAGCATCACTTATATCTAGAACATCAGTATCACCGATTAGATTTTGGGCCGTCTTAAATATATATGATTTAATAAATTGATACCAAGCTAAATCTTTACTCTTCATTCTATCTGGACGCACCTTAGATAATTCTAAATTTGCAAATTTACTACCTGAACGTAAATCAAATTTTATGTAAGCCAGGGCAAGAAAAGATCTTGCCAGATCGTTATCCGGTTCATCTTTTACAGCCATTCTAAATGCTCTGACTGCGTCGATATAATGAAAGTTATGTAATCGAGCAATTCCCGCATTGATCGCTTTATCAGTTTGAGTTTCACGACCTAAAAATCCGCTCTTTATATATGAATATTGGCCAAATTTTTCATTTAAATCTAGTGGTGTATCTAACTTATTTACCGGAACTTTAGATAACTCTGTTATTCCAGCTACGATGTCTTCCAGTGTGTTCTGAGGATCGCCATCCAATAATAATGCTTGTTTAAGATCATTAATTTCGTATGATGCAGTCACAAATACGCTGGCTTTATTGGTGATGGGATCGACGGTAATAAAAGTTGGAAACCCACGCAAAGAGATTTTTAGATAATCTAAAAGAGTCGACGAGCTTTTGGTCGCATTAGAATCACCAGATAAGCTGACGATAACAAATTTTTTTTCAATCTCGGCTTTAATTTTTGGGTTTGATTTTAATGCAGCATCAACCATTTTGCATGGGGGACACCAATCCGCGCCCACTATTAAAAATATTGATCTGTTAGTAGCTTTTGCTACGGCTTCAGCGTGTTTATAAACTGTCAATTGATTTAGTTCATCTGTGTCGCATTGAGGATAAATTTTTCCACCGCATTTTTTTAAGTAGTCTTGAGTATCAAAAACTAAGTCAGCTGTAACTTCTAGTTGCCTTGCTGGTCTATCGCCGCTTTGTGCATACGTAGATATTGAGAAAATAGTCGAAAACACAATGGATACAATTAAATGAGTCATTAGGTCCTTTTTTTATATATTATTAATGCATTAAAACTCGTAAAATCTAATTACCGCGATCTACCACGCAGCTCAGCTAAATGTCGATATTTAGATCTAGCATTAGTTGTGCCAGGTTCTACGCATTAGTATTGACCTTTAAACGGCAGTTACTTGTTAATCTTTTTTACACTAAGGGGTGGTTCTGAATTTATTTCATTTAGTTGAGTGTTCGGATTGGCGCTAGTTATTATTTGGAGAAAGGCGGGTTTATAGGCCGCGATCTAGGTTTAATCTAACAGATTCGATTTAATTTGTCTTTTATTAACGCCGTTCAAAAATTAAAAGTTAAATTGGTCCTTAAGTAAAAGTCTTCACTTAAGTTTTTTCTAGCAGACTCAATATTGAAAATACTTTCTCCCTCGTAAACCTTTCTATCAAAACTGTAACCTAAACCAATGCTTGCCTTTAAGGTTTTTGAAAGAAAGCTATTTATACCAAATTCAAGTTTTTTGTCTTCGTAAAAAAGACGATCTTCTTCTTTTATTCTATTTTCGTGCATAAATGTCTGAACCATATATCTAAATTTTGTGTAAAACATGGCAGGTCCAAAGATTCTCCAAGCTAAATCGAAACCAGCGCCTGATGGAGTTAGGAATACGCTGTAAACGTAAGATTTAAAATCCATCCACCTAAAGCTTACAAATGGAAAACCCATGGTCGCAGTAAAATACCTAGTAGGCATGTAAAGATATAAAAATGAAGGCAGCGGAATATTATTGAGAAAAGCTCTGTTGTTAGAGAAATTAGCAAGTATTGACCACTGAGATTTAGACTGTCTTTCAAAACTGTAAAGAGCTGTTAGATTTATGGCCGAGTCTTGCTGCCGACCGAAAGGATTATCACTAGCAGATCCGTAATTCACAATGATGCTAGTGCTCTTACCCTTATCATTAATAAATTTGGTGCCAGAAATTTCAAAAGATTGGTTAGTAAGAAAATTATTTACCAAAGTGTTACTTTCGCCTATTTCTAAGTCATTTAAGCCAGTGTTTAGACTTTCGATGGCAGCGCTTAAAGTTAAAATATACTTTTTATTTTTTATTATATTTAGGTCTAGGTCAGCAAACCCTACCCGTTGCCCACCGTTAATCTGCCGAGGAGAGTTTAGCATTAACGTATCAGTAATATAATCAAAGACTAATCTTGCCTTCTTGGTTGGCGGTGGGCCACCAATTTGGGCAAACAATATATTTGGGCTTAAGAAAAGTATTAAACTTAAAAAAACTATTGTTTTGAGCTGATCCGGAATTAAACTGCACTTTAGTCGTATCATTTTTTTGAACAGATCATTTTTTGTAAGAAGAATTAAATACGAATTCGTCTACAGACTTTCTTTCATTAGGATTTTCTTTACTTGCTAAATCTTCGGGAAGGGACTCTGGTTTACCTTGCTTACCGATAACTATGGCGCAAATAACTTCAAATTGGTCTTCGGGAACCTTGGTGATTTCATAAACTTTTTCGTTTTCGATACCGCCCATACCGTGACAGCGATAACCTAACTGCTCAGCTTGAAGGTTTAAGGACATCCAAGACGCACCTGTATCAAACTTCGCCCACTCATTAATTTTTCCGTTTGCCGAAAACACCTTTCTTGCGAATACGTAGACTAAAAGCGGTGCTCTAAAAGCCCATTTCTGATTTCCAGGTGCCAGTCCTTGAATAAAGTTAGAATCTTTGCCGACATCTGTTGAATACACAAACATCCAGGGTTGTTCATTGAAACAGGAAGGCGACCACCTGGCGGCTTCAAAAATCGCCTTGATATGCGCTGCAGGAACTGGTTCGCTTAAAAAAGACCTGGGCGACCATCTATCTATAAAGATGGGGTTTAAAAGCTTTGAATCAGACTGTCTGATAAACACCTCCGATTGTGAATTTGAATAAAACACTTGGGCCTGTTGAAAAAGTATTAGATTCTAGGCGCCCAAGCTTAAAATCGAATGAGTCGTAGTTTATCTACGTCGAATGAGATTTAAGCGAAGGCAACAACGAAGATGATGCTTTTTCAACAGGCCCACTTCCTTAAAAGAGTAAGATATGTAAAGGGCTACGGCAATACTTCACCTTTATCCCCACTGTGTTAAATTCTAAAAGAAATTGTATCAAACAGAAGATACAATATAAACTGGCACATATTATATTTTAAAAAATAAGCATGTCTTCACAACTTCTAACCTCTGTAGGCCTAAATATGTTGAAATCATTTATCATCAGTTTTATTTTATTTATAATCTTTGACATTGTATGGTGGGGATTTTTGGCTAAAAGCTTTTTTAAGGATACCATGGGCCATATAGCTAGAATGAAAGATGGAAGCCCCGACATCTTTTACCCTTCAGGTATTGCTGTTTATTTAATAATGAGCGCTGTTCTAACTGTTTTTGTTATTTTGTCTCCTCAATCAAAAACTGAATTCAATGCCGCAATCTATGGAGCTTTCTTAGGGCTTGGCCTATTTGCCACATTTGACTTGACCAATCATGCAATTTTGAAAAGCTACCCTATTAAATTTGCATTGGTGGATATCAGTTGGGGGACCTTTATGTGTGCCTGTGTTTCTTTCATAACATTTAAATTTTGTAGATAAGCGTTTGTTCGAGAAAGAATTTTGGACAGATTAATGAATTGCTTCAAGTAGAATTAAAACGATACAATATAGTGTGTTAAAAATATGGATATCTTCATGGCGCTACCTTTGTTTTCTATTTCCAAGATGGATTGCAAAATCTGCTGAAAGTTTTTTTCTTTCGACGTTCAGAGTTCCGCGGCCTAGCTCTGAACTTGCATTTTATGAGACAGCAAAAAAATACAAGTTGGACTCGGGCCTTCAGGCCTTCGAGTGGGGCGCGGCCTCTGATCCACTAGTTGTGCTTTTGCATGGTTGGAACGGGCGTGGAACACAGATGGGGCATTTTGTAGCCCCATTAATTAGTCTTAACTACAGGGTCATAGCTCTTGATGGGCCTGCTCATGGTGATTCACCTGGTTCTAAAACTGATATTAAACAATTTTCTGGCGCTTTACTAGAAACGCAGAAACAACTTGGCGATTACAAAGCAATTATATCACACTCTTTTGGCACAGGTTGCTGTGTGCTTTCAACTTCAATGGGTTTGCATGTCCAGAAACTAGTGTTGATAGCCGGACCATCTAAGTACGACCGGATGATCCAACTTTTTGTTAAAAGAGTTGGATTAAACAGTCGGTCTAAAAACTATTTTTATAAAAGCCTAAAACAAAGAACAGGTCTTGATCCGCAAGATATTAACATTGGCTTGATTGGTTCTAAGCTTGATGTAAGTGCTTTGATTGTCCACGACATAAGCGATAAGGCTGTGGACGTGAAAAACGCAAAAGACTTACACGGCCTATGGCCAAGCACCGAACTAAAGATAACTGAGGGTTTGGGTCACTACCGCATATTGAAAGATCAATCAGTCATCGATGCCGCTGTGGAATTTATTGATCGGAAAGTGATACTGAAAAAAAAGATTTTATCTTTGGATCTATAGCTAGCCGGAGTTAATTTACCACTAGTATAGAAAATGGCTTTGTATATCTGCCGAGATACTATAGACGAAGAATTGTAAGAGAACAGTACTTTAAAGGCATTGCCATTTCATTTAGGTGGTATTTGGTATGGCAATTGCTAGCCATTGGCTAGGAGCTTTTATGAAATTGAACCTAGCAATAATCTTCTTACTATTATTTCAGTTTAGTAGTAGCTCTTACGGAAATTCTTGCGAGAATTTTATTTCTTCCAAAACTGTAGACAGCGCAGTCGTAGATAATTTAGTTTCACGAAACCTATTGGTAAATCAAAATTCGGTAAGAGGACGTTCAGGTCTATGCGGGATTACTTGCGTTTTTAACGCCCTACAAATCCTCTTGGTTCATGATGGGCACTCACCTAGATTGGATCTGCAAGAGCTCTTAATTGAAGGAGCACTGAAATGGACCCGTCCCACTGGGGGGTTGAGCCAAGATGGCTTAGTTCATATGATCAAAATAGTTAAGAAAACATACTTCCCCTACATGAGCGCCGTAGCGATTAGTGGTAAGTATACTGGCAATATTACAGAGTCGTTTTACTTCAGAAAAGTCGAACGACTAAACCTTGGGGATCTCAAGCCAAAACCAGGTAGTGTTTTGATGATGTCAGTTGCAGGACTAAAAAGCACAGGTGAGATAGGCTACCATATTTTTATAGTGAAGAGTTTTAACGGAAACACCCTAGAGCTTGTCGACCCGAATGCACCGGAAATAGACAAAAAAGCATTACTCAGTAGCTACGGCGAATACAGAGGTAGTAGTGTCCCAGTTTTTTCCTTCAGCGGGAAATATAAATATAATAATTATGATCGAATTTTTCCATATTCTTTAGTCCAAATGGAAATTCACAACTAGATTATCCAAATTGAAAACACGACTCGTCAAAGCATTATTAGTCTACATTTTTGATCCAGATCATAATAAGCTAACGCTTCTGGCCCAAAGTGTTACCTATGTCAGAGGGCCCTTGCCATGTGATACCCTTTAGCAATGTCAGATCTAGATTCAAAAATTGTTAGAGCCTTAAATAATCAGCTGAATTATAAGTCAGAGCAAATATTAAAATCTTTAGAACTTTTGATCACTGAAAAATCCACTATTCCATTTGTTTCAAGATACAGAAAAGAGGCCACAGGTGGACTGGATGATGTAGCATTAATTGAAATATTAGATACTTACAACGACACTGTAGCTAAAGAAGATCGAAGGTCATTTATTTTAGAAACCTTAAAGAAATTAGAAAAACTGACTTCAGAATTAGAAAATTCAATATTAGCAGCCAAAACCTTAAATCAACTAGAGGATTTGTACGCCCCTTTTAAAAGTAAAGTTAAAACTAAAGCTCAGGTGGCAATTGAGCAGGGTTTAAAGCCTTTGGCTGAACTTATGAAGACCACAGCACTAAAACCCAAAGAATTAGAAAAAGAAAAAGCAGCTGAATTTATAAGTAAAAACAATAAAGTTGATTCTTTCGATCAAGCCATAGAAGGCGCTTGTGACATTGTCATAGAAGAGATTTCGAATAACCCTGAACTTAAAGATGAATTTAGAAAATTTTATTGGGAACAGGCCACACTTAAGTCTAACTTAAAAAAAGGTGCAGAAAAGGTCGAACAGCATTTAAAGTACAAGGACTACTTCGAATTTGAACAGAAGCTGTCTACACTTAAAGAGCCTAAAAGTAATTTTAGATTTTTAGCCTTAAAAAGAGGTGCTAATGAAAAGATCTTAAACTTGAGTTTAGTCGTTGATTCGGAGCACTTGGTGGGACTTGTTCTAGGCAAAACTTTTCCAAATTTAGACAGGCTTGGATTTAAAGATATACTTAAAGTGTGCGGCCAAAAGGCATACTCTCAGTATATCCATCGAAGTTTAGACAACGAGATTAAAAGTGAACTTAAAGATCTGGGTGACGATTCTGCTATACAGATTTTTAGCGAAAACTTAAAGAGCTTATTGCTACAGCCTTACATAGGACAAAAGGCAATATTAGGGATCGATCCCGGCGTTAGGACAGGTTGCAAAGTGGTAGCTATTGATCAAAACGGCAACTACTTGATCGACTCTGTTATTTACCCTCATCCACCTAAAGTGGATAAAGTAGGGTCTGCTAAAACAATTTTGCTTTTCTTAGAAAAATTTAAAATCGATTTCATAGCTATAGGCAGCGGAACTTACGGACGAGAGACTTTACAATTTTTGCAAGAAAGTATTCCCGATGTAAAGTCAGGCAAAATTAAGGCCGTACTGGTTAATGAAGATGGTGCCAGTATCTATTCAGCCAGCCAGGTGGCCCGGGAAGAGTTTCCGGACAAGGACGTAACTGTTCGCGGGGCCATTAGTATTGCTAGAAGATTTCAGGACCCCTTAGCCGAACTGGTAAAGATCGACCCAAAATCTATCGGAGTTGGGCAGTACCAGCATGACGTTAATCCTATTAAATTAAAAAAATCTTTGGGATACGCCGTTGAAGCCTGTGTAAATCATGTGGGCGTTGACTTAAACACCGCTAGTTACTCGCTTTTAACCTATGTATCAGGCATCGGCCCTGGAGTCGCAAAGAGCATCGTTAAAACTCGCGAAAAGATTGGTGGTTTTAAAGATAGAAAAGAGCTATTGAAAGTTTCCCGCTACACCGCTAAAACATTTGAACAGTCAGCCGGTTTTTTAAGGATCCATGGTGGCAAGAACCCATTAGATGCAACCTTTATTCACCCCGAGGCCTACCCAATTCTAGAATCTTGGTGCAAAAAAAATGATATAAAATTAAGTGAGCTTCCACAAAATAAAGACAACATAGAATTGCTAATAAAAGATAAAGATCTTCAAATAGAAATCGGAAAGTACACCCATGATGATATTATAAAGTGCTTAACAGCATCCAAACAAGATCCACGCACAGAGTTTGAAAGCTTTAAATACCGAGATGATATTAAAGAAATGTCTGATTTAAAAATTGGCCAGACTTACCCCGGGCTAATCACTAATATCACTCAATTCGGGGCGTTCGTGGATATAGGAATTAAAGAAAATGCCTTAATTCATATCTCGCAAATTTCAGACCAATTTGTAGATGACCCACTTAAGGTGTTAAAAGTAGGTCAGTCTGTGAAAGGGCGATTAATTGATTTGGATCCAACTAGAAAAAGAATTTCGCTATCGCTTAAATCCAATCCCGAAATAAATTCAGGTCATGCAAAAAACAAATCAAACACAAACAGCAATTCAAAATCTTTAAACCAAAAAATAAATCAACCCCGAAATAATTCATCCTCAAACGAAAGAGTTAAAAATGATAACAGTAAAGTCGACGACAGTAATCCTTTCGCTGCTTTAAAAAAGTTAAAATTGTAGCTTGTGGGTGTAGAGAGCCAATCTTACCTATACGCGTTTTCTGCGGTATTTTCGTTTTCGATTTCCGCAGTTGGATTTACGTATTTCACACAAAAAATTTCTGCATTATGGATGAATATCTTTAAGTGCATAATTTCATTTCTAATTAGCTTACCAATCATTTTATACTTAAACCACCACGCACTTTGGTCCTTTGAACAGTCGTGGCCTTTTTACTTAAGTGGAATTATTGGTTTGAACTTAGGCGACTGGATGTTACTAAGCGCTTATAAAAAAATTGGTCCGGCCAGAACTTTGATGCTTTTTGGGTTTCAGCCCTTAATAGCTGGGGGATTTTCTTTTTATGTTTGGGGCGAAACAATTTACCCAAGAAAACTTATCGCCATCATTTTTTTTATAATATGCTTATTTATTTTTAGCTTTGAAAAATTTAAGGTCAATAGAAAATGGGATTTTACTGGACTTCTATATGCCCTTGCCGGGGTAACCCTGGATAGCGTTGGCGTAATTTTAACCAGATACGGTTTTAATGAAAGCCCCGATATCAGTGGATTGGACGCACAATATATCAGAACTTTAGCAGCACTTGTAAGTTTTGTTTTTTTCATTCCATTTGTTAAAATAGACGTGATCGCTAACTACTTTTCACTGACCCAAAAAGAAAGAGGTGTCGCCGTACTATCAAGTGTATTTGGTACATTCTTATCGTTAGCATTTTACATGCAGGCTATAAAAATTGGAAAACTTGCTGCAGTGACTTCCATTGTTCTAACTGACCCGATGATGTCTACTTTTTTCGAGTCTATCTGGCTTAAAAGGTGGCCATCAAAATATCTTTGGCTTGCGATGCTAAGTTTTATATGTGCAATGTATTTTTTGTTTTTATCTTAAAAAAAGGGCACAGGATCTTGGATTATGAATTTTGTTCTTTTGATTGTGATTAAGAGCTTTCATAACCATTTCGAAAGCTCTTGGTCGAAGTAGAGGTTTCCAATTTTGAATTAAATCGTAAACAGAGCTACTTAAATCTGAGGAGTGTTTTATTTTTACCCCCAGGCCGTAGTCCATTAATACCCAACCGCGTCCATTAACATACCCAATTTGAAAAGGTAAAAAATCAGGTAACACTTTAACTTTTTCGAATGACTCTAGGAATAAAATTAGGTCAATAAATCTTGGATCAAAAGAATTAGGTGCTACACTCAAAAACGTGTTTAAAGTCATTGTAACCTTCAAGTATTCTACAACTGTTACAAAGTCAGATTGGTATTGAAGGTCTAAGATTTTTACAAGGCTTTTTGGATTAACAACAGATCTAAGCAAATAGTAGGATTCCATAAATCCAAGCGCCATTTGAACAGAATGGCTAGCTTCTAAACCACTGGTTGATATTTTAAGGTCATTAGAGCCGACGAACTGAGCTAAACGAACCGCGTTTCCCCTATCGTCTTCAAAAACAATTGTGTTGTTTCCTGACCCTAAAAACTGATTGAAAACAATGATGTCTCCAGATTCAAGCACCAGGTGATCCCCGGAATTTACCTTACGTCCATTAACAATAAGCTCGGAATTATTGTAGATATAATACCCTGGCGTGACTCTATCTTGACCAAACAAAACATGACTTTGCAAACCAAATGCAAGAGAAGGTACACACAACATTATAAGGACTATTTTAAACACGTGAAGTATTTGCATAAATTATACCACCCCAACTTGGCCATCACGGAACTACACCATGGTCTAACCACCATAGACCTGACGATATCCTGAAAATTTTTAACCAATTAAAATTTTAAAAAGTGACTTTCTTGAGCTTTATTGAATTTCCATCGTAAAAACCAGAACAAAGTGATGATTAATTAGGAAAGTAATTAAGTGGTCTAAATATTGCTTATTATTAAAAGATCGAGGATTTATATGAAATTTACTATTATTTTTATATTTTTAATGCTTATTAGCACTATCATTCAGGCTCAGAGAGAATCTTGGAAAGACTATCAATGTATGCTTCAAAAATTCGATTTAGTTATTAGTAAGACTGTAGGCGAATGCTCAGGTACTTTTTTAAATAATAATATTTTTTTAACAGCGGCGCATTGTATTGATATACTATCTGCAGGCAATTCTGAGGACGTAAATTTTGAATATTTAGTGGACTGCCCAAACTTAAAAGATTTTGTAAGCGTTAAAAATATCGCTGTTCACCCTAATTATTTTCTTAATGACGAAGACCTTGATGCATTTAACTCGACCGCGTTGAATACTAAATATTTAATTGATCCTCAATCATTCGCCAGCTTAGTTAAGTATAATGACATCGCTCTGCTTTATACTAGCCATACACCTTTTGATGATTATCCGTCATTGGAGACAACTTCTAATAATACTTATAAAAACTGTAGCTTCTTAGGTTTTTCCAGGGACTATTGCCACAGTCCAGGCGGCGAAGGATGTCTTCGTGAACAAAAATCTATT
The DNA here is from genome assembly GCA_963803705.1 of uncultured Pseudobdellovibrionaceae bacterium. Classification (GTDB taxonomy): domain Bacteria; phylum Bdellovibrionota; class Bdellovibrionia; order Bdellovibrionales; family UBA1609; genus JAMLIO01. The sequence goes on from CAWDNU010000004.1 coordinate 415,171, forward strand.
TCCCCTTCAGATTATGGCGATTCTTATATGGATATTATGTGTAACCTTTTAACGGGTGAAAATTGTTATTTGCGATCTCAAGAAAAATTACGCTTACCTGTGCATCTTCAAACTGAAAAACCAAAATTTAGCCATGGTGACTCAGGAAGTGGTTTAATATGTAAGGTAGGCAATAAAAATAAAATTGTTGGTTTAATTATTGGTCATGATCAAAAAACTGGTATTTTATCTTTAGCCCATAAAAACAGTTTTATTAGCGACTTTATTGGATTAAATGAGATTGAGTTTAAAACAAAATCGATGAATTTTTCTATCGAAAATCAGTATCGTAAAATCTTACAAAAAGCTCTTGATATCAAAAGGCAGTTATATCCAATCAGCAGAGTCTTTGTTGGAAACCAAGGAATTGGCATTTTAACTAAGTTAGAAAATTGGATTTTGAAAAAAGGAAGTTTAATTAACTCAGGGCTTGAAAGAAAAAAAATAAAATTTATTAGCATCGTGGCGTCTGGGTCTGAAAACGCAAAGCAATCTGAAAAGCCATTTATTCATAAACCCACTGGATCTTACGGAATACTATATATTTTCACAAAATCAGACATAGACGATATAGAAAACATATTATTTTAATAATTTTCTTTAAAGTTATAAACTTACAAAGTTAAACTTTTTAGATGTGGTAGTTTAGACTTGTATTTAAATAACTTATTTTCCGAACCATCGAATTCAATTCGTGTAGAAATCCACTCAATATTTTTCAAAAATTTCGACCACATTACCTGAAGTCATCTTAATTAAATCGTCTCTAGTATCCGGAATTTTTCAAGGAAGATGTCGCATTTAATTTTTATGACGCCTGCTGAGCAGCTGCCAAGTCTTGTACTTTCTTAGTTTGCCTTCCTGAATTTAGCTCCAGAATATTGGGACGAGACCAATTTCTCGTATCCTTCGTCCAACGAATTGAATTTTGTCTTCGACCATTTTCGAAAACAGACTTTCGATTCTCCAAAATTTTTTATCTTTTTCAAAATGCCAAGATGCAGGTGTAACCCAATTAATACCACTATATAGATGTTCGTTATTATACCAATTAACAAACTTTTCCGCCCATGCTCGTGGATCTTTTATACCTGAAAAGCGATCTCCTTGCGGGTACAACGGACAATACTTTAGCGTCTTAAAAAGGGCTTCAGAGTATGGATTGTCTTCTGAAACTTTAGGACGGCTAAAAGATGGTGTAACTCCAAGTTTGTGAAGGGTTGCAAGCATTGTTGCACCCTTCATCGGTCCACCATTATCTGAATGAAGCGTAATTTAATTTCTGTGAGTATTGTGCTTAATACGGGCTGCTTCGATCATCTCACTTGCTAGGCTGGCATTTTCTGTTGGGTGAATGTCCCAAGACAAAATTTGATTTGGACTCATAGCTAAGAATTCTTCTGGTTTCGCATACGGGCGCGGCTGTGACTTACTTCTGTGGGCAAGCATACTCTCCGAATTCAAAACCCGGTTGAAAGTGCTCTCACTGGCAACGTACTTACCTTGATCTGCAAGTCTAGGAACGATCTGGCATTTTGGTAAATTTGCAAACTCTGAACTGTTGGCAGTACTGTAGAACTAGGGTTTTCCGCAAAAACAACAATTTTTGTCATAAATTTAAGATTTTTGTTTTTCTGACCAACCTACATTGAAACCCTCTTAATTTTGAAATGCGACCTCTAAGCTTCATACTTTGAATCTGAACTCTAATATAAGGCTTCATTCTTGAGATTGGGTTTTAAGGAACAGATTTTGCAAAAATAAACACATGAAATTTATAGTTCTTTTTGCTGTCCTAATAAATTCAGCAATTTGCTTCTCGATGACCTGCGTTTCGTTATTAGCAAATAATGGTGGATACACATACCTAGATAAAGGGTATACAGGAGTTGTTTTCGTTAGAGAGGACAAGGCGTTTAAAGTACCATATAATCCTGATGCCGTTGATACTTATTTGAGAGACGGCTATCAAGTAGTTAGTCATGAATTTCAACTACTCTCAACACTGAACTCTATAATTATTAAGTCAGGAGTTGAAGGTATAAGACCTCTGAATTTTGTTAGAGCTTCAAAGCTTGAAGATCCTATTCTATCTCGATTAGCCTAGCATAGAATTGAAACAGCTCTTGAAACTGAAACATGGGTGGATCGAATAGATTTAAATGGAGTATTGGTGAGTGAGCATATCAAAGGCCGGAACTATTATCATGATATTATCAACTCACCTTTAGTTTCAGATGATGAGAAGCGGCGATATGCTACTAGATTTCATGAAATACTCCTGGCTTTGGAGAAATACATATTAAGCAATCCAAGTGACTTTAGTTTTATTATGCGCGAAAAAATAGAAGATAGCGAGTCTGATGAATATGACTATTACAACTTTATTCAAACTGTTCTACCTAATTTTGAAGGTATTCCTAACAGTATGAATCTAAAGCTTTTGAATCCATTTGGAGAAAGTGGATTATTGAAAACATTTACTATAAGTGTTCATGCTAGCCCAAATGTAATTGTCGACGAAAATGATGAATTCGTGATTATTGACCCACACTAAAATCACTTAGTTTTGATCAAAACTAAATGTAAGGAGGCTTGCGTTTCCGCAGGCTTTTGTTTTTTTTCGTATGATAGCTAGCTCTTATGAACACTTTACTCATCAACCCCTTTTTGCAATTTCTGAGCATTAAATTAAATCCCTTTCAAAAGTTTTAGAGCCTGTGTTGTTGATCCAGTCCCAGACTTCTTTTTTAAGCTCGGGGTCTTCAGGTTTCGATTTTAAGCGAGGTTTTGTGACTGTTTTAATTTCTCCAGTTTTCATATTGGTTACTTTGCAAGGCCTTTGCTTTTCATAATGTTTTTCATAATGTTAAAAGGGCCCAAAATTGTCAGCGAATCTGTTGGGCGCCATTTTCAAGCAGCTTAAAACTGTTATGACCTATTTTGGCTAATCAAAAGTGGGTCCTAGATTTGCAGTTTTACAGGTATGAAAAACTTAGAACCAAAAGTTATCAGTAAAGTGGGCGCAGTGTTAATGACTATTTTTGCCATGAACCTAATTGGGTGTGGCGGCGGCGGTGGTGGAAGTAAAGCAAGCACCAAAGCATGTCCAAGTAATCCATACTATGACTCTTATGAAGACGAGTGGTATAATTCCAGACACGATCTGACCTCTTGTAACCCTCTTCCGCAGACCTCAAGTGGCAGGTGTAGAAAAGGCGAAACTGCTGTTAGATCTCCGATTAGCTTTAACCTTGAATTTGAAATCAAAGTTTCAGCGGGTCTAAATGTTGGACCTAATTATCATCGAAATCCAGGTCAGTACGAAGAAGTTTGCGTGTTTGATAATAATGGACGCAGAGATGGAAGAGAGTGGGCCTATATAGATCATAACAGCAACTACGACTATATTGATTTTGATAGAATTCAAAGAACTCGTCAAAGACCACCGGTTGTTCATCAGACACAAACAGTTTATAGAACTTCTGGAATCATTGCCGAACAAAGACCAGTGACTACAACAGACGTGCTTGTTGGTGTCGGAATACTTGGTGTTCTAGCTGTTTTGTTATTGTAATAATTTTTTTTAAAAATCTAGCATTGAACCTTTAAAGGCTCGCAATTTTTTTTTAACTGATGGGTGAATATTTTAATTTTAATTTTTAAATTTCAACTTTCAACTTTCAGTTTCCGCTTAGCACTAAAGTCTAAAATGAAATCCACATACCACACCAAATTCTTCTAAAGTAGCTGGAGTATCTGAAACGTCTACGATTGAAGACGAGGTAAAAATTTCTGGCCTTAAAATTAAGTTAGGTGAAATTTGGTAATCAAAACCAATATGAACACCCATATAAATTTGTGAAGAGGTCACATCTTGAATCACATCTGTTTCGCGTTTCGTTTTAGCAATTGCTAATCCAGTGCCCAAGCCAATAAACGGAGCCCAAGTTTGCACTGTTATAGCCGATCCTAATCCCCCAGTCGGTATGATGGGCGGAGAATTATAAAAATAGCGCCTTAGAATTAAGCCAGAAAAACTGACCCCGGAACTGAAAGGTCCTAATCTAAAACCCCGTCTGTGACTAAATGCCAAAGAATACTTTGTGGCTATAAATGTTTCAATGCTTACACCTAGCATGCCTGGGGTTTCGGCTCTTGATAAATCAAAAGTTTGAGTTTCAACTATCACCTCTTTATCTATGCCCGATCCACCATATCCAATCATCCCGCCGTATATGAAATCGGGTTTAAACCTTAAAGCGTGGGCTTCATTGATTAATAGAAACTGAAATATCAGAAAAAAAATATAAAAGCGTTTACGACTAGGCTGCAACTGACAATCCCTTAGCGTTATCATCTTTCTTTTTAATCGCGTCTTCCAATGAAATAACATTAGTTAAGACTAGATTTTCAAGCCTATTATGTAAAGAATAAATTAAGCGCTCTTTTTCAACCACAGCCACCAAATCACTGCGAGATAGATCGTCCTCTAGAATTTGCTTAGCCCTAGGGGAGATTAAACCTAAAATTGTATCTGTCATATTTGGAACAATCCTTAAGTAAGCCATCAACTCTTCGTTAGTAGAACGCTTGATTACCACCTCTTGAGACTCTTTTTTCCAATCAGCAAAAAAACCTATATGTGGATTTTTTTGCTTGAAAGTTTCAACTACGGGTCCTTCGACTTTCGGTAAAATTTTGCAAGCGTCAATGTAGGACATACTTTCAACAAGCTTATTTAGTGTCATTGACATTGATACCTCAGATTCGGCAACCTTTTCTTCGAAGTAAGGTGCAATTTGAGTTTCTATATCGTTCAACTTATCTTGACTGATGGAACTTAATTTTGCTGCTGTATTTAAGAGCTCAACTTTTTTATCATCAGCTAGTTTGGAAAAATAATTCTTTCTTAAAGACTCTGGCATATACAGCGATACGACGGTTTGAATATCGATATCGTTACCTAGCAGTACCTGATTTACAGTGCCAAGCGAGCTGCTACCTAAGAAAGAAAAAGGTCTGTGTAAAGTGTCAGTACCAAGATTTAGTGAAGCCACTAGATCCCAGTAAGTACGATTTGTTACATCTAATCTTTTTTCTAATGGCAACTCTGACATTTTAGAAAAAACATTACCCATTTCCTTTTTATGTTCCTTTGGAATAGGCAAGCTTCCTAAGACACTTCCAGAAATTTCTGCAAAACACGCTATTTGCATTAAACCTGTTTCGCCCTGCTCGCACCACTGTGCCACTAGCTGATCCAATTGCGTTACAAGTTTAGGCGATAGGTCTTTTATCTGATCAGATACGGCTTCAATTTTGGTGTCTAAAGCCAAGTCTATGGCAGCTAAGTTAGATTCTTTCGAAGGGCTTGAACCACCTAGACCTTCTGTTGCAGTCATCTCGGATTTACTTTCAATATTAACAGATGCGGCCTGGGCTTGATCTTTAGATTTGCCACCACTTAAAAGTCGCCACAGTACAACGCCCAACAGTATGGCCAGTGCCAAAATAAGCTGTCCCACCAAACCCTGCATCTGAATGATGCGGTCTAAGGTTGATGGATTAGTTGTTTCAGATTGGATAAATTGCACTTGGCTTTTACCCAAAGCGCCAAACTCTTCTTTAACCCGCGCTTGCAACCACTCTTCAATATTACTTTTAATTTTATTGCCCATACGCTCTTGTAAGCCTACATTAACCATTACAGACTTAACTGCATACTTGGCTAAAGGACTTACGCTTGCAGCATCAACACTTTGGTAGCGATCAAACAAAGTGTCGGCGTCTAAATATCCCAAGTCTAAATCTGTGTACTGATCGTTTTGGCTTGATAGCTTTCGGTTTTTATCCTTGCTCTCATCCATAGTTTCTAATTCAAACCTTGCGCCTACATTAAAACGTTCAAAAGTGATCAATGCAGAAAGTTCTTGAGAATACCTGCGAACAATCATGTCTTCAAGCGCAGCTTTCACGCTAATCTCATCAGCTCTTTTTAGTGGTGAAACAGCGTTGACCGACTTGTTGCTACTTATTTTTTTTGTGTTTTGGGAAAAGCCATGACTTGAAAAAAAAATAATCAAAATTGGTGCTGCTAACTTTAATTTCATTTAGCATCCTTAGCTTTTGTATTAGTTTCGTCTTCTGGTTTATCTTTAATATTTGTGTTTATAGCTGGATTGTTTGCAGGCAATCGTGTTGGAATTCTTAGCGTGTCTCTTACTTTACCGGCCATATCAATAGCAGTTTTTAGTTCAGGATTAACGGCAAGGGCATTTTCGTACCATTTTAAACTTTCTTGAAACTCGCCTTTGGCATAATGAATGGCAGCCTTCATACTTAGCGCTCGATCAAACTTTGGAAAGACTTCTAAAAATCTTATCAATTTCTATCAGCGCGCGTTCAAGTTGCGAGGTGCGTGCAAATTGCTGGGATAAAAATAACTTTTGCAGTAAGTCTTGGGCTGTTTTCAACTCATCGGTGCTACTAGTTGTTGGATCTAATTTTAAAACCAGCTGAGTTCCTAAATTTCCACCAGCATTTATAGGCACCCATAAATCTTTAGTTTTAAAACCATCCTTACGAATAATTATATTAACTAAACCACCTGGATAATTCTGACCTTTTAGATGCTCATCTAATTCTTTACTGGTTTTCAACAAAGGAGTTTGGCCTAGGTTTTTTTCATCTTTAGTTTCTGGATTAACAACGAAGACTTCTGCCAGCTCGGGGTCAGTAACAACTTTAAAAGACGCTGTGCCGCAAGAAGTAGTACCTAAAAGCAACAAAACTAACTTAAAACCATATAAAAATCTATTCATAGAAAACCCTTCTTTCTCCTATATTTTATCGAGTTTTTAGGCCTTTTGCTTGATACATAAAACAGGTATTCTATACCTAAGGCAGGTCTGGAAATTTAAGATAAAATTGTTGCACCAGAATCGAAAGTTTTACAGACCAACGTCGACACGAATAGACGACTGCTTAAGAGTTAGATTTCCTGCACTTGGACTAACTTTGGTAACAAAGTTTTGGTTTACCGGAAAACCTGTTAACTCTGGACTTACATAGAGAGTTATATTGTCTGAATTTACAGAACGCTCTGATAATCCAAGGTCTATTAGATTCATACTTCCGCTATTTTGATTGTGATATTGTAAACTTACCAGTCCATCAGAAAATCCGTTGTCTTCAACCAAAGCCTGAAAATAAAACTTAGGGGCTAAAAATTGGTTAGAATCAATCTGAACTTTTTCATCGAAGTAGGTTGTATCAGAAGACGTAAAATCTTTTTGGTTAGTGATTCTGTAAGCAACACTGGCTTTAGACAAATTAGTAAGTTTTACCCACAGCCCTGCTTTATGCACTTTAACCTGTCCAGATGAGCAATAAAATTCACACCTCATCACAAGTCGGTACCTTTGGCCATTATTTGCCGAATCAAAGTGCTGCACTCCCTCGTTAAATGGAACCTCGGCTAGCCGTAAACTAGTGTCAGTAAAGCGAGTCTCTGTGAATGGAACAATCTGAGAATTTCCAACATTTTGAAGAGCTATTTGACCCTCTGCTCCGCCGTCAGTTGAAACTACTGCTTCTAAAGTCCATCCATTGAAATTAGAAATTTTAGAAAGTAGATTTGAATTTTTGATCCACCTGCTTGAGCTGGAATAGTCATTATATATATTTTGATTAGTTGATGATGCATAAATGTCAGAGTCCGTATTCGAAGGTGAAACCAAGGATGAAATAAGTGGGTAGTATATTTTTGTTTTTGTAGCGTTAGTTTGGTTCACTAAAAGCTTTGCGGTTAAAACGCTTAGTTCGCCATCACTTGTTGTTTGCTCTAACTGAACTCTGTAAATGTCTTTTCCTGTAAAACCACTTATAGTTGATTTAAATCTTGTAAAGTCCAAGGTGTTTGCTGGAACGTTTATAGAGTCAACCACTGCATCCGAGCTGTCCACAATCACAACTGCGCGAGAAACACTGTCAGCATTTTGAGCAATAACCTCGATCTGGTAGCTTGTAATGCCATCGTAATCACTGACATTGAACGTTGTCTGACTTCTTTCAAAAGCTAGATCTGTAATGCTACTTGAAGACATCGGAGTGTCAGTCAACTCTATCGGGACCTGAAGTTTAAGTGAGCCGTCTCGAAGAATGGAGACTACATTTGACGACAAAGTTTTTCTTCCGTCAGCATAGACACCTTCAACCCTGTAGTGGTAAGTCGTGTCAGAAATCAGATCAGTGTCTTGGTAGCTAAGTATTGATGCAGTCCCAACCACGCCGAATGGTCCCGTAATACTTTTTGATCTTAAAATATTATAACTAGCTACACCAGCTAAACTGTTCCAATTTAAATCAATTGAGTTAGAACCATTAACTGCAGTCAAACTTGCCGGGCCACTCACTAAGATAACGCCCACTTCATTAGAATTTGCAGACATAACCCCTGAAGAGTTAGTTGACCTAATAACATAGTAATAACTTGCTCCGGAAGTTACGGTGGTATCGTTAAAATTTACATCGCCGGATGTCGGCAAAGCTATTTGTGCATAGGGTCCACCTTTCACTGTAGATCTAAGCAGCTGATAGTTTTTAATATTAGGAACTGCCGACCAGTGAAGGGTTAAACTACTATTTGAGTTGATTACTGCATAGAGTGCTCGCGGTACTTCAGGCACAACGGACAAATTAATCGGGTCACTAATTTGCGACACGCTCATTTCGGTGCCGCTAGCATTGAAAGGCTGATATTTATAAAAATAAGTTAAGCTAGGATCTACAACCAAGTCTGTGTGAGTTAAAGCAGTTAAATTAGTAGCAATTTTTTGAAAGGTGACCCCATTCGTCGACCTTAAAATATCATAAGTTGTAGCACCTAAAGTTGCATCCCAATTCACCCTAACTTCATTAGCAGAAAGAAATTGAGCCTTAGGTTTATCTGGCCTTAAAGAGGGTATGATCTTTACTTCATTTGAAGCAGGGCTTTCGTTAGATCCATTTAATGCAGTTACACGAAAAAAGTAAGTTGTACCATTCGTTAAACCAGTAATTCTAGTCCCACTTGAAGTATTAGAACTTTGAATTGGCGCTCCATATGATCCCGAAGTGGTGGACATATATACATTAAATGAGTTTCGATTTGATATCTCGCTCCAAGTTAAAACAATCTCTGTACCAGTGTTATTGTTCTCTGCATTTAAGTTAGATGGCGCTAAGGGTATAATTCCGGGACTAAAACCCAAACTTACAGGTGATTCTTTATCAAGCACACCAAAGTGAGCGATAACTTTATAGAAGTATATTTGTCCGTTAGTGGCTGCTAAATCTGTAAAATTGGTCATAGAATAATTTGTAGCTATTGTTGAAAAGTTGACTCCGTCAGTAGACCTTAACAGATCATAACTAATAGCTCCGCCGACGGCAGACCAAAACACTTGAACTTGATTATTGCCCACTGTTCCCGCTGGCTGCTGAGGTAAACCAAAAGTGTATGCTGACACTACATCAGAATCAGAAAATGACATACCTATGATAGCCCGAACTTTAAAGAAATGTTCAGTCTGCGGGCTTAGTCCGAAAACATTTCGGGTGGTGCTTAGCGAATTTGAAACTAAAGTAAAGGGTCCAGAAAAATTTAAAGCTTTAAAAACTTGATAACTAGTTGCACCACTGACACTTGGCCAGTTTATGACCGCCGAGGTGTTCCCCGTGACTGTCACTGATACATTTGAAGGCCTAGTTGAATCTGATCGTTGTCCAGTCACTACATTTGATTTTTTTCCTTCCGTTAAGTCTGAAAATCTAGCCCGAACCTTGTAGTAGTACCCGGTATTAGTGACAACCCCTGTATCAGAATAAGTTGAACTCACCGATGTGTCGTAATTAACAAATGGACCCGTTATAGTATTGGACCTAGAAATAATGTAGCCAGCTGCTGCGCTGACGTCGGACCAATTTAAAACTAGTTGGGTAGTTTGCACCATTAAACTTAAGTCACCAATGGGCGCGTGGCGATACTCTACAGTGTTAGAAGCTGGAGTTTCATATCCACCCCATAAAGCCGTGACTCTAAAGTAATTTAATCCTACAGATAAAGGGGCTGAAATTATGTTTGCATTCAGCGATGTGCTAACAACTGTAAATGGGCCCAAAGGGTTAGAAGACCTATAAATATTAAATGAATTGAAATGACTTGGGGATGTCCAAGACAGCTGAGCTCTGGCTTCTTCTTCTATATAATTTATGACTAAGTTACTAGGCAAGCTAGGATTGGTAAATGATCGACCAGAACTAAGGGTAGAAGGATAAGCTACGTAGATGTAGTCGCCATCCCCATCTATTAAGTGTGCTTGGACATAATAGTAAGCGCCTGATCCATTGGGACTTGTATCCGCAAAATTTCTTGATGAAATATTGTTAGCTATTTTTGTAAAGGTTCCATCGGGATCTGTGGATTTAAAAACATCATATTTCAAATCACCCGAGAAAAATCCTGAAGGAACATTTGGAGCATTCCAGCTTAAGTTAATACTTGCGTCACCTGGTCTAACTGTTAAGTTCGGAGCATCGGACGAGTAAAAACCGTACAACTGAAATTCACCACTTACGCCAGATCCCCAATCGGTTGCCAATTTATAATAATAAATATTATTCGAATTAAAACTACAGTCATTATAAAAAGTTGTGGACACGGTAGCAATAGTATTTGTAGTGCCCTTATTGTTTCCTCGATAAACTCTAAAGCTTTCGAAATAAGGGGGGGCAGTCCATGCGGCCCTTACTCCTCTTGAACCAGAGCACTGCTCTGAGCTGCTCACAGGTGTTATAGTAAAATTGATAGGCGGGCTAGGAATTTGTTTTGGGGTGGCCGTCACAATATTAGACTGCATACTTTCACCAGCGGGGTTACTTGCAACAACGTAGTAATAGTAGGTTTGGTTATTAGTTAAACTTTGGTCTCTGTAGGATGTTGTCGATGTGCTAACAGACAAATCGGTAAAAGGGCCACCAAATTGTATGGACCTAAACAACCTATAAGTCATGTTTTGAGGAAAGCCACTCCAAGATAAATTTACCTCGGCATCAGAAATAACAGCTGACAAACTATTGATTTGAACAGGGTTTGGGGCTGTCACTAAAATTGAAACTTCAGAGGAATTTTGACTTCGACCTGTAGAATTATTTGAATACACTCTATAAAAGTAAGTTGTGTTATCAGAAACCTGAAGGTCAGTAAAATTGTTAGAAATTTGTGAGCCACTGATTAAGGTAAATGGACCACCCGAAGATAAGCTTCGTTCTACATTATACATAGGCGCAGGGTTAGAAAATGTGTCTGGAAACCAATTGATTCGAACCGTTCCATTTACATTTAATGTCGCTGTTATATTTGAAGGCGGTAAGTTGTAGTGTGTGAAGTTTGTTAGAAACCTGCAAGCAGAGCGTGTTCCAACTTCATTAATTGTTTGGCCATATATTGAAGTTAGTTGGTTCAAAGCTAAAGTCACAGGCACACCTGTTGAGGTAAGTAAGCTAGGGTTATGATTAGAAATCAAGTTTGAACAACTAGAATTAGAAAAAATTCCTAACCCAACCCTATTCATAAAATCTGTGCTAAAGCCATAGGATCCGCGAATCAAAATATTTGGACTGTAAGAAGGTGAACCTGGGTTCGTCGATAAAAAATTCGGCACCGCTGGCACTAAATTATTGAAAGTATAGAAAGTTAAAAAGGTGCAATCACTCGCATTACCAGCATCATCAAAGGCGCGGGCATAAATTGAACTTTCAGCGTTTTCCGCTACATTGATCAAAATACCCGCGGTCTCAAACTGTGCAGGAGTTCCTTCACCAAGCTTACTTACGCAAGACATGCTGTCATAAAAATCTACTCTTGTAGGTTGAAGTTGACTAGTAGGCTTCATTAAAGACTGACCTAAAATTGTTGGAGCAGAAGACTGATTGTTAGGCGAAATTGGAGTAGTAGATGTAAAGGTCGGATTTTCTGGAGGAACCGTATTATGAATATAGTTTGTAAGAAAAACGCAAGACGAGTAGTTCCCAAAAACATCTAAAGCGCGCCCATAGAGTGCATTTGTTGAATTTTGAGGTAGTGTAACTATAACCCCAGAAGATGTAAACTGACCCCTTGATCCCGAACCTATTTGCATCGGCCCAGAACAAATATTGTCTCTGTAGATGATCACTGATGCGATGCTTGAGTCAGCTGTGCCTAGTACTGAAGGCGTAAAAGATCCACTTGATGGTGATGCTGGAAAAGTTGAAACAAAAACTGGGTTTGGTGCAGGGTTCGCAGAGTGAGCGTAGCTTGCGTGAAAGAAACATGCAGATACGTTGCCCTCTAGATCTTTTACTTGCACGTAAATAGGAGTAGTATCATTGGCTTCAGCAGTGATTAAGATACCAGATCCTTCGTAATCATCGGTCATCCCTTGGCCAATTTGTAGAGTGCATGATTCATTCTTAAAAAAAGTAAGTTCTACTGTTCTGTTAGAAGCATCACCCTTTATTATTGGTGTCGTGGTGATGTTCGACGGTGAATTCGGAGTCAAAGATGTAAAAACTGGGCTGTCAGGAGCAAAGGTATTGTGGACGTAAGTAGTTAAACTGTCGCAGGTAGTTGTGTTTCCTGCAGCGTCGAAAGCTTTTCCAAAAATAGACGTGGTATCATTATCTCTTACATTAACAACAACGCCGTTCGAATTATAGTCTACTCGGCTACCTGAACCGATCACATTTAGACAAAGCGATGAGTCATAAAAAACAATAGATTCAGTGTCACTACTGGCAAATCCTAGCATTTTAGGAAGAGTGGTCTGATTGGTCGGAGACACAGGATCGGCTGAGTTAAAAACCAAGTTTTGTGGCGAAATATCATCATGAGTGTAAGTAGTCAGTAAAGCACATAAAGAAGGCTCACCCATGCTGTCGACTGATTTTGCATAAAGCGTCGTAGTGCGATTTGCTCCTACAGTGATTTGATAGCCATCGTTAAGAAATGTAACAGGATCTCCGGCTGCAAGTTCGGTTTGGCAACCCGAATCCGAATACAGTGAAACAGAAACTGAACTGGCATCTGAAGACACTCTGACCACAGGTGTTGTACTTTGGTTACTTGGTGATTCAGGGGTTAACGATACTAATTCAGGAAATGGGCTAAAGGCGTTCGAGTGGGCGAAGTCGGTCATAAATGTACAAGCCGATGGAGTGCCAAGAGGATCTAAGGTGCTGGCATAAATAGATGTTGTATTATTCGCATTAACTGGCACGGCAATACCTATCTGAGAAAAGTCATTTGCCGACCCGCTGGATAGTGCAACAGAGCAATTTAGGTCGCTAAAGAATCTAATCGTGGCAGAAATTGGTAGGGCCTGTCCAAAAAGCCCTGGGGTTGTAGTCACTCGTGACGGCGACATAGGTGAAACGGCTGTAAATACAGGAGCACTCGGGATTAGAGCTGGATTAGAATAGGACTGTAAGAAAATGCACTTGCCAACAACTTGGGATTTTGCATATAGATCAACTGCTACATTAACTTCGACTTGTACCAAGGCACCTTGAGACTTAAAATTATTTACCAAAGACTGCCCGATCACAGAGCTTGAACAATCATCGTTGGTGTAAAAATCCAATCGATCAAGATTCACGTATTTCGTCCCACTGGTTTCACCCAAAATACGAAGCTGAACAAAGGTCGAATTGTAATCAATAACTTCTATAGAACTTACTGAAAGTGATGAGCCAGAAGAATCAGACGCACGTTTGCCCTCTTGACACCCCGTCAAAAAAAACAAAATCACAATAAATTCTTTTAACAAATTACGTTCCACAAACACCTTGAATTAAAACTTTTACTATTTATGCCAATCTCACTGATAAATTCCCCACGAGTCAAAGGCTGTATCACTGTCCTACTATTATCTTCATCACTGCATTAATATCGTCTAAAACTGTAATATCTAATTTTTCATCATTGTTAACGTCATCCACAAGCAAAGCATTTGTGCTTAGTCCCGTTGGCAAAGTTTGATTACTTGAAAAATCACCCGTAAAAGAACCAAACAGCAGAGTCAAAGTTTGATCAGTCCCATTTCCGACTGCCAAATCCAGACGTCCGTTAGAGTTAAAATCACCTTTCACCAAACCGTTGGGTGATGAGCCTGCAAAAAAACTTAAAGTTGGTTCAAATTTTCCATCGCCTTTCCCTTTCAAAATACTTACTGATGAAGACAGGCTATTTGAAACTGCAAGGTCCAAGAATCCATCTGAATTTAAAAAACCAGAAACGATTCCATTAGGTCCTGATTGCACAGTGGATAGAGAAGTTAAAAAACCGCCACTGCCATTAGACAACATTGTCGTGATAGTACCGTCAGATTGATTAACGACAGCTGCGTCTAAAATAAAGTCCTCGTTAAAGTCACCAGTTGTTATATGTGTCGGTTGCGCCCCCACTGAAGTGAAGGAAGAAGCACCAAAATTTCCATCGCCAACTCCAGGATAAAAATAAACCCGGTTTTGGCCGCTGGACGTCGCTAAAATATCTTCATGTCCATCTTTGTTAAAATCGCCATGCACCAGGGATGTGGGCTGTAAACCGGCACCGTAACTGTTGCCTGGGGTAAATACAGCGCTACCTTGACCGATAAAAACTCTGATAGCGTTACCACCATTTAATACTGTGACGATGTCAAGAATTCCATCCTCATCCAGATCTACAAAAGTAACGTCAGTAGGACTGTTTCCAACCACTATGTTTCCATTCGCTGAAAAGAGCCCGCCGCCATTACCCATGTAAAACGAAATCAATCCAGCTGAGCGACTTACAACTGCCTTGTCTAGGATTCCATCTGCATTTAAATCTGCGCTTATCACCTTCACCGGTCCACTAGCAACTGAAGTTACAAAGCCAAGTCGGCCATTAGACTGTCCAGGTAAAACTTGGAACTTAGATTCGCCACTTGAAACCACAAGCACATCATTTAGAGTGTCAGAATTAAAATCACCAGTAGAAATATTAATTGGATTTATTAAAGTTTGTATTGGTTGCTGAACATTAAATCCACCATTATTTAATCCATAAAGAACCGAAACTGTGCTGTCCCCAATATTTGCAATAATTAGATCCGCAATATTATCAGCGTTTAAGTCAGTGGGTTTAACTGCGATAGGGCTTAAACCTGTAGGCGTATCTATAGCCAAATCAAAACTGTCATTCTGTAAATTTAAGAAAACTGAAACAGTATTATCAATATTATTGGTGACAATAATATCTAAAAAGTTATCGCTATTTATTTTACCCACTTCAATGTCCGAAGGTGCAGAACCAGTGCCGTAAACATCTTGGGTTTGAAAGGTTCCATTGCCGTTATTTATAAAAACACTCATTGTATTGTCAGTTGAATTTAGTACTGCAATATCATCAAATGAGTCATTATTAAAATCACCGACCACACTTTTAGTAGGTGCCTGTCCGGTGCTATAGATTGCTGGCGCCTGGAAGGTACCACTACTGTTTCCCATACGAACTGCAATCACATTGGCTGCCACTGAAACAATGACTGTATCTAGATATGCATCTGCATTAAAGCGCCCTGTAGATATAGAAACTGGAAAATTTTCAAAACTGCTTACAGCTGTATTTTGTGGCGGATCAAAAGCACCGTTACCTCGACCAGCTAAAAACGAGTACTGTCCGCTTCCACTACCTGTACAGGTCATTATAAGATCCATATTGGCATCACTGTTAAATAATCCGTAGCTCATACTAGAGGGGCTATTACAAAGCCCATTGATTTTTGGAGGACTAGCAAATAAACCGTTTCCTTGCCCAAGCTTCACACTGACTGAAGGTTCTCCTTTATTTAAGACCAACACATCTGAAAATCCGTCATTGTTAAAGTCAGCAACTACAGCGTCGTCAGGACTGTTACCAATCTGAAAATTTAAATCAAAAGATCCAGAATTTCTAGACTGGCTTAATAGTAAAAATCTAGCCTTAGCGTTTCCAGTTCCAGCTAGATCAGGTAATAATCCTGTTAGTGGTAAAACTGATACGTAAGACCTGTTGGCGGTGTAGCCCTGAATCACCGAGACGGTAGCTAGGCCACTAGCGTTAGTAGTGCGATTAAGGTTACCAATCAAATGGACATCACCTGACGTATTTTGAAAAACCAAAGGGAAATTACTTACTCCGTTTCCAAACCGGTCAGCAACTTTTATTACAAGTGGCTCTGAAAAACTTTGACCAACGTAAGAAGATTGATTGTCACCATTTACAGTAGGAAATTCAAAGTGATCAGGTACGTCAGCTAAAACTTGAACATTTATATTCCGAGTGAAGCCTTGATTGTCAGTGACTCTTAAAACATCTGTTACGCCAGCAGTTGTTCCTGCGGTGTAGGTCCTTATTCCTGCATTATAAGTTGCACCTGATGGGTTTGCTGTAAATTGCACATTGTAAGGTGGTGTGCCACCTGTGATGCTAAATACTTCATCAGAATTTACCGCAACTTGGGGGTTAGCTGGAATTACATTTAAAGAAAGCTTCTGCCAAACAAAATTAGCGCTCGCCTGATTTCCAGCCTGGTCAGTCTGGCGAACTTCAATATTGTAGTTGGCGTCTACAAATTTTGGAAGATTGATACTAAATCTGGAGCTTGCACATTTAACACTTCCAGCACCATCTAAATGCAAACTAATAGTTGCTCCGTTTTCGCATCCTCCGGTAATATTTAGCACGGCTTCACTTGAACTGTATGGATTTCCGATCGGATTTGTTATAGAGGGAACAGAAACACTAGTCTTTCTGTTCCAGACAAATACTGCTGGTGAAGATATTTTACCTGCAACATCTTGGGTGATAGAAAAGGTGTAAGTCCCATCAATACTTGCTAACAGATCAAACGAATATTCGGAAGCTTCGCAATCAACCTGGGCGGATTGATTTCCACTTAAAATAACTCGACTGTCGGTTTGACAAAGCCCTTGAATATTTAAATTTGAACCTTGCGAGTAAAATGGATTGCTTGTAGGCATAGAGATAGTGGGCTGGCCAATACTTGGCCCTAAACTACCCGATTTTACATCTAAGTTACCTTTACAACCGGGCAGGACTAAAATAGCTAAAAGTGAAAGTAATAAATAATTTAACATTCTATTTAGGCACCCTAACGACTCGGTTTGCGTCGCCGTCAGTCACATAAAGATAATTTGCATCGCCTGAAATCATGCCGCGAATGCCGCTCCATTGCCCAAGTAAAACTCCACTTGCTATACGCCCACCTTGACACCAACCGGGTGTAGAAGCGGTCGCTCCAACACAACCTGGGTCACCGCCGGTTGGTGGAACGCTAGAAGAAATTCCACCTTTCCAACCTACCATGTTACCAGTGGCTTTATCCATTTTCCACAAACTCATTCCATCACTTTCTCTTTGGCACGGGTAAGAGTTTAAGCCATAAATAAAGTTTGTGTCGACCCAAATACTTATTGGTCTAGAACAGTCAGAACTATTTCCTACGTTATTAACGTTGGTGCGACCAGTCTCCCAAGTATTACTATATTGACCAGTGTCTTCTCTTGTTCTGGCAGCAGAATGAAAGGTACCGTTGTTAATATTGAATCTATCAACTCGGTTGTTTCTTGTGTTAGTAACAAATAGAAATACTCCATCAGTGTGGATGCTTGACGTTTCATTGCTGTTTTCGAAAAAAAATCCCCCACCATTATCACTTCTGGTTGTTCCTGCTCGTGACGTTCCACCAAAGCACCAGCCAGTAGTTCCAGAATAAGGCTCGTAACCGTTAGCGATATTGTAGTCCCCGTTAGAGGCAACACCACACCCAGACGTTGGATTAGAATTTACTCGCCCAATCCATCCTTCAAAATTACCAGTGGTTGCATTGTACTTAGAGACCCTATGGTTTGAAATATCGATTACAAAAAGCGAACCCGCATAGTAGGTCATGCCCCCAGGACTATTTAGCATTCCGTCTTCAGACCCGCTAGTGCTTCTACCACCAAAACACCAACCTGGGGTAAATGTACCTGATGATGCTCCCGAACAACCTGCAGCTCCGCCGGTTGGGCTTGAACCACTACTAGTACTAATTCGACCGATCCAACCGCCATAACTTCCACTATCAACCCGGAATCTTTGGATACGGTGTAAACTGTTATCAGTGATATATAACCAAGTACCATCTGAAGCTAAACCTTGTGGTCTATACATAATTCCATCTACTAAATCATCTATTAGGTTATTATCGTTCCATGTAAACGTTGGGTAACTACTGGCCCCTAAACACCAACTTGGTGATGGACCCATAGCATTTGCAGATAAGCATCCTGCTGTCTGACCACCGGTTGGAACAGATGTGATACCACCTATCCATCCCACTAACTGACCAGTATTTTTACTAATCTTTTTAACCCTAGATCCTTCTCTTTCAGTTACGAATAAAAAATCCCCAACTACCAGTGAACCCACAGGACTGTACATTGAGTTGTCATCTAACCCATAAAACTCTGCAGGTTTAGTCCTGTCGGATGTCCATGTTTTAGGGCTTTTGCTTTCTAAACCAATAGCCCCTTGGTAGACACCTGTTGCCGTACTAAATTTTTTCAGCATTGCAAATTCACGACTGATTGCTAAAAATGAACCCGCACCATCAAATGCAATACCGTAATTATTTAGAAATGATCTTTCACCTAATCCTGGTTTATGGGATCCACCCAAACACCAACCCGGTGTATTATCATTGGGCTGAAGACTACTACATCCTGCATTTCCCGACATACCGGAATTGTTAGACACTTTACCCATCCAAGATTCGATCAACCCTGTTGTACCGACTTTCAAAATTCTTTCATCGTCAGAAACATAAAAATAAGTACCGTCGAACGAAAACTGCTGGGGATTAGTCCAGGTAAAGTTCAAATTAGGAAGTCTTTCTACAAAAGCGCCAGTGTCTTTATTATACCGGTTAATAACACCACCATCACCACTGTTTAATACATACATATTTGTGCCGTTGATAATAATGTCTCTGGCTTCTCTTACGCCACCTTGAACACCACTCTGGCTTCTAGCATTTACTGATTTGTAACTACCACCAAAACACCAACCTGGTGTCAGTTGATCTCTCGAGCTTAGGGTGCAACCTGCAGAACCGCTACTAGGTGTATTGTCAACCATACCAATCCAACCTTGAAATGCACCTGTGGTTTTATTGTATCTTAAAACCGCACCAGCAACGCCAACATATAAAAACGTGTTGTCTATTTCTAAACCTTGAGGGTTTAGCATGCGGCCATCACCAACTCTACTATCATTGTTTGTTTGGTTTCCACCAATACACCAGCCCGGTGTAACAGCGCCGTTACTGACAGATGTACAACCTGCGGCCCCACCAGTGCCTGTACCACTTGGCGTAGAGTTATTAACTTGCCCAATCCAACCATCAAATGCACCGGTGTCTACTCTATGCCTTGTGACGGAATCACCACTAACATTAGAGACATATACATAGGTGTCATCAGAAACTAAACCCCAGGGTTGATAAAGTCCACCAGTAGTCGTAGATCCTGTGGCTCTTGAACGTCCACCTACACACCAACCAGGTAGGTCCTGATTATCATTTGTGGAAATACAAAGTGCATTACTAGGCACCGGCTGCTTACTTCCATTCGACCCGATGCCATTTTCTTTAAGCATTCTACCAATCCAGCCACGATATTCTAAATTCTGATAGTCATACTTAATAATTCTATGGGCATCTGCATCTGCAACAAATAGAAATTGTTTATTTGGAGTGAAGGCAATTTGTTGCGCTCCGCGAATACCATCATATCTTGCAGAAACAGGCTTTAAGCCCATTCTAAAAGGAAGTAGGTTTCCACCAGCGTCTTCTTGGGTCGAATCAGTCCCTAACCAACCCCAGTCACCAATTACTGACCAAGCCTGTGTGGCAGGAGTCAATACAGCTGCGTTATCAGTAGCGGTTAAAGTCAAAGGCGCCTCTGGATACTGACCTTTAAAATAAAAAGTTTTTGAGCTTTGACCGGGTAAAAAAGTCACTGAAGTTATTCCAATCTCACAAATGCTATCGTTGTAAAAACCAGCAGCTGCACCTGCTCCGGTAAGATTAACTATAGTGTTAGCCACAACTGGAGCCACCGTTGAGTCACCATCTAAAGTTTCCACACGAAAGGGTCCTCGGCACGCACTTGTCAAAGAGCTTGCAGGCGCTGCAGGTGCCGTAATGCGTAAACCTGAAGGACTGATTGTTAACTGTCTAGTTGCGGACTGACTCATTAAACCAGCTTGATCAGAAATAAAAATGTTTAGAATTTCTGCCTGTTGGCCTTTAAAATAAACTATTACCGTTGATGATCCCTCTGGGACAGTAACACTAGTGTTAGAGCCACCACCAGAACATGATGCTGAAGTATAAAAGCGACCCGTAGAGGATGCCCCTTGCACACCATTAACATTTAAGTTGAAGGTTCTATCGGCAGGCACGTTATTATTTAATGTATCTCTTAAACGAATTGTAAATGCTGTTGAACACTGTCCAGCCACAACGCTTGATGGTCCGCTATAAATAATTTTTGAAGCCAGTACTTTGACATCTTGAAACGGTGATATAGTGGCTATATTACCCAGTGGATCTGAGGCTGTAATGACTAAGTTCTCTCCCTTAGGATCTTTTAAGTACACAAGTGTTTTGTTATTTGGTGATACACCCTGGCTCATTGGAAAACCAGCTGGCGAAATTTCTGTAGTACAAGTGTCATTAGAATAAATCTTTGCGTCCGATCCAGTGATACCTGTCATCAAAATGTTCGTGGCTCCAAAAACCTGTCCTGCCGAGTTATCTTCTGCTAGCGGAGAAATAACAATTTTAGTAGAACACTCACCGGATAAAACAGTTAGTGTTGAACCTGGAGCTGCCGGCGGAGCGGCTTCTGCTAAAACACTTATTTTACTTGGAGTCACATTTAAAGTGTAATTTGCCGGAGTCAAAACAGCAGATGAATCCGAGGCTACGATATTTAAAGCTAGTGACTTGTTATTTCTTAAGTAAACAGTTCTTGTGTCAGTGCCAGGTGTGAAAGTCACATTGGTACTTAACGCTGCACCTCCACAGGTGCTGCTAGAATACAAAAGTGATGTTCCCAATCCTGTAAGCTGCACAGTTGTATTAGTTGTAGCTTTTGAAGGGTTACCTCCAAAATCTCTTAGTTGTAAAGTGATCGCAGAACTACACTGTCCCGATCTGACGGACGAAGCTCCTTGCATTGATATAACTCTTGGAATACCTGCGGTTATATTGAAGTTATTGCTAGTAGCAGGACTTAAAGCACCTGAGCTTGCGACCAAACGAAAGCCACTTCCCGTTTGATCTATTCCAAGATTACTAAATGTAGCCAGGCCTCCAACTGCATTTTTGGGATGAGTTCCAGTTAAATTAGCAGCCCCGACATTATTAGAAATAGATAATGCGATGGATCCGATACTTGAAGGTCCGGATGAGATTAAGTTTCCTTGAGCATCTTGAACAGCCACTTGAATTTCGTTCATCCCATTATTTCCAGCTGGGGAATTTTGCGGCTGAATGATAAACGCCAATCTGCTGGGCGAACCGGCCTTAAACGGAGCCGCCACGGCAATTCCAGTAAGACCAGCGGGTGAAGTGATATTTAAAGTTCTTGCAGGGTTGGTATCAGCTGTAGTTGTCGAAATCGATCCTGATGTTACACCTAATGCATTTGTTGATAGTAAAGGTTGATTTAAAAAATCACCAGGAACACTGGAACTAAATTGTGGTCTTACCCCAGGCACTGCATTGCCGTATCTATCTTTTAAGTTAAATATAACTTGGTAAGAGTCTGTTCCATTAGCTACTAAAGCATCGAAAGGGGGCTGAATAGGCGGATCAATAGTGATTGTGGTAAAGTCTGGATGAACAGCTCCCGGGGTTATATTAAAAGCATTAGAATTTACAGTCATCACCGGTGTGCCAAAGCTAAGCGAAGAGGTATCGGATTTCTTCGCTGTTAGAATTTTAGAACCCGCTTCTTCAAAAAAAATATCGTTGAAAGTAGCAACCCCTGCAACCGCGTTGATTGCAAAAGTCCCTCTGACTGTTCCACCCGTTGGTGAAGCGGTTGAAATTTCTAAAGTGATCAGAGCTGTTGCATCTGGACCACCAGAAACAATATTATTGTTTTCATCTAAGACATGCACTACTGGCTGTACATTTAATAAATCACCGGCTGCTGCGTTACCTGGCTGTGTTAAAAATACCAACCGATCTGCACTGCCTAACGCGGTAAAGTTTACTGTCTGCAAATTGTTATCTTCAATCCCATCAACTGACACATTTACTTTACATGTGTATTGAGTGTTTGTTTGCAAACCTGATATGATTACAGAACTTAAACTCATGTCTGTAATAGATTCGTAAAGTTGATAACCAGGGTTTATATTTGTAAAGCAGTAGGCAGCTGCGTTTAAAGCTTCTCCGCCACTAGTAGTGCTATAAAAAATTTGTGCTGAAGTACTTGAAACAACACTTACAGACGTTGCTCCGCCGTAGGGGATCCCTGGCGCGTCATTAATATTTATGTCTTCATTGCCCAAGTCATCAACAGCTTTAACCCTAAAACGATATAAGATATTTCTATTTAAACCACTGATCGTCGTCGATGTCGTATCTGCATCAACTGTCTTAAGTAACACTGGGGCCGTGGGCAAAGTGGCATTATAAATATTGTATGAAACGACTTTATCTAATGGTGATCTGACCCAACTGACTCGGACTTGATTGGCAGACAAAGTCTGAACAACATTAACACCAGTGAAACCACCAAAAGTTGTATCTCCGTCGATGGACTCTTGAGTTAGGCTTTTTTCTGAGGGCACGCATGAGATTAAAAAGAAAACGGATAAAAGAATTAGAAAACCACTTTTTATCAACTTAAAAAACGACAGAGTCTTATCAATATTGTGGGCTTTCATATTTCTAAAGATTACTTCTATCATATATCGCCTTTTTAAATTTATATAAAGATTTCGTTAATGGGGCATAACCTATATAGTATTTATCGACTTTTATAGAAAATCTCTCTAGCTTTTTTTACAGTAAATTTAAGTTATCTTAATTTTCATGGCTTAGATTAATACAGTAAACTTAGGTCAAGGTTCACTTAGTTTGGCAAAGATTAAGCAGGGCTTACAGCTTAATAAAATATAGAAGTTCGACAACTTAGTTGAATAAGTTTCGAAAATTCTCAGTATGAAACACTATTTTAAGGAGAATCTTTTAAATTGATGGATGGGGCTGCAAATTGAATTTAAGATTAATTTTTAAATTAAATATGAATTTACTTTTTTAAAAACTAAGTGATATAAAGGCGTTGAACTGATCAGCATTTATACTTTCATTTTTATCTGAAAATTTGTGACTAGCGTATGACAAACCGTATTGCAAACGCCTTAAATTATTTAAATTTTTAGTCCAATCCAAATTAAGTTTAATTGTCCGTTCCCCGAAAGGATCTGAAAAATCGTAAGGTGTAATTTGTAATTCCGCAGAGTAGCTGTCTTTTGCAGATCTGTAAAGTTCTGTTCGAAGACCAAAATTAGCACCATATAAACCCGAGAAACCAAAAGAGCTGCCTAAAGAAAATAAATTTATTGTTGATGCTCCGAAGGTTAATCGACTTCTATACTTAGGATTTTTAGTTAATTTGACCAGCAAACTTGCTCCGGCCCTAGCGTCAAAAAATTGAGGGTTCTCATCCACTGGCGATGAGGAATAGGTAAATAATGTTAAGTTGGCGTCTGCGAAGTAGCCAATTTTTCGTCCTTTTTCTGGAGTGATATATTTAACACCAACTAACATAGCTTGAGAAACAAAAGTTCCAAATGAGGTTTGTCTATAAATTAAATATGAATGACCAATACTAAAGAACACAGAGTCAAATAGTGACACCATCTTAAATTCTCTAGCCTCTGGAGCAAACAGGTAAAATGTTTCTGTCTGCACTTCATTTTCTGGACCTACAGACGTCAAAAAAAGTGTGCTTATTCTTGATCGCAAATAAGCGTAAACGACATGCGTTCCTTCTGCATCTAGTCTTCTGACAGGTTCCTTATCGCTTAAAAACAGTTGCCATCCAGGTTTATTATAATCAAGTTTCATCTTTACCATTGGCCTGAAAGATTCGCCTTGAGGCACTAAATAAACTGGCAGCTGCACCTGCGAAAGCTTTAGCTCAGGTAACCGACTTGGTGCCTGCTTGTCTCTTAGAATGTGCGCCACCCACAAAGCTTGTTTAGTTTTTAACGCTTCAGGTTCCACTGTTTTTTTTTCCGAAATTCCAACGGCAGCTTTGGTTTCACCATTTGCAGTTGAAATAAACTGGCTAATTACTACAAATGAAAAGAAGGCTTTCAAGAACATAGTATAAGGGTCTCAAAAAGCAATTGTTTATACAAGTTTCTTTACTCAATTCTATTGGGTAGCTTAGGCTTAGGGTCAGACGAAGGAAGTCGAAGCTCAGGATTTTCAAATGTTGCTTTAATCGGATAATAAAGCGTAAATCCAGCGTAAATCTTTTTAGGGTTTTTAACCAGTTGGGGGTTGTTCTTCCAAATGTCCTTCCAACGGTCCGGTGTTCCGTAAAGTTTTTGCGAAATAGATTTTAAAGTGTCCATTTTTTTGATTAAGTAAGGTTTTCCATCTCGCTTGATGTAAATATATTTGACGTTTCTGATGGTCAATTCAGTTCCTACTTGCATAAGCTCAGGTTTTTTAATTTTATTTTTATTCACTTTGTATATATCTTTCCACTTCAAATAATTAGCATATTTTTCGAAGGCTATTTTCATTAACGTGTCACCCAATCGGACTATATAGCTTACCGTTTTCACGTCATTATTGGATCCAGAAGCTACTCCATTTATACCTGATCTAAAGCTTAGCGGTCCCTGTTTTTTTCTAACTAATGACTTTCCCAGTGGACCTTCTGATTTTAAGATCATTTCATCTTCTGTAAGCACAGCGTTTTGGTCAGCACCAGCCACAAACTTATTAGAAGTGCTTATTCTTTCAGGTTTAGCTTCAAGACCGGTAATCTTCTTTGCTAGATCATAGTTTCGTTTAGCAAGTTCATAGCTTTGCCTAGCTGCTTCATAACTTTGTCTTGCATCTTCACTTAAAAATCTAGTCTCGCCGTTTTCGGTTTCGAAGCGGGAATCTGTGTCTATATGACTTTGCAAAGTCCGTATCGCTCCAGAGTAAGCTGGGGTATCAGAATAAATCAGCAATCCTTCTTCTGTAATGCGTTCAATATCTTTTGCAATTTCAACTGGGATCGGAACTGCATCTGTTGCTGCTGTAGCTCTTTGCCGAAAACCCGGGTCTTCTAACTGTCCACTTGATGAACATCCAGCAAGAAAAAATAGTGACATCAAACAAATAATTATAATGCTAAGTAGTTGATTAAACATAAGTACTACTTCGGACTATTAGCCCGTATAATCTATGGTCTAGGTAGTATTTCTAGACGAAAATGCGGGCAAATAAGTTTGACAATTTTTATGAACTTGGAATTTCAGTTTCACTCGGTTCAACTTTGCCAGGCGGCAAAGGCGGCACGGGTATAAATTCGCTGGACTTTAAGCTTAAAATTAAAGATTGAGCCTTTTTGTCGACTTCCTGATTGGTTTTAACCAACAACTCTTTAACCTCATCACGCTGCTTAACCAATTGTTCATATTGGTTTTCAAGTAAAGCTCGCTGAGGTCCAAAAACATTAGACTTAGTCATTAAAACTTCAATCTTAGAGATCTCTCTTTCGGTTATTTTCAAGTAAGGATTTAGTGGATTAAACTCTTTGGTAGCACGTAATTCCGAAGAAATTTGTATTATCTGTTTTTGTAAACTGCCTTTTTGTGAATCAACCCATCTAGAATACAGACTCAATTGCTCTTCCCTTTTCTTAATACTGTGTAATGCAGCATCAAGTTCATGATTTTTCTTCTTGATCTTTGCATATAGGTCCTTGTTTTCGTCTATCTCATTTTGTAAACTCTGTTTTTGATTAAATACAGATTCGTACTTAGTCCCTGCGTCCACAATTTTGGACCCTAGATCGACGGATCGAAATTCAAGATCTTTAATGATGCCCGCCAACTTAGCATTCTCGTGCTTTTGGATTTCTATTTTTTTTGTCTTTTCAGAAAGATCGATAGTGGTTCTTCTTTCAAGCTCTTTATAATCTTTTTCTTTTATCTCAGCTTCATCTTTTAACTTGGTTAAGGTCGCATATTGAAGGTTGAAATCAAAATCTTTCTGCTTTAAGTTTATGTTTAAATCTATAATTTCATCGCTTAAACTTTGATTTTTTTTCAAAAGCTCATCAGATTCATCAGATTTTACATCCAACACTTCTTTAAGTGATAAAATTTCAGTGTTCTTATTATCTAAGGTGGCCTGAAGCCCATTCAATTCTAGTAGCTGTTCTTTTTTATCATTCATAAGCAGACTTATATCAGCTTGTAAAAAACTGTTTTCTTCAATAAGTCCACTAATTTCAATATTTAGGTCCACTATCTTATCATCAAACTCTTTTTCGCACAGTTCTAATTTGTAAAGATGAGCATTTTGAATCTCTAGGGTACGACTTTTGTTAGCAATTTGACTTTCTAAGTCTGTGATCCGGTTTTCCAAATTTTTATTTATACCAATCAAAACACCATGTTCTTCAGAAGATTTATTAATAAGTCCTTGCTTCGAATCAGCTTCTGCTTTTTTATCTTCATAGCTTAAACCTAATAATCTTTTTTCTTCTAACAGTGATTCTTTTTCTAAAGCTTGCGAACTTAAATCCTTTTGCAGGGAAATATTCTTCTCTTTTAAATCATGAATCTTATCCTGTAAGCCAGTGGCTTCAGCAATTAGGTCCTTTTTCTCGAATTCTAATTGATCAAATAATATTTGCTGTTTTTCAAGCATACTATTTTTGTACTCTAACTTCTGATTTAAACCTAAAACCTCTTCCTTCAGCCCATCATTAAGTGTGACTGAAGATTTATGGTCCCTAATAGAATCATCAATTATCTTTTGCTTGGAAATAAGCACGGTCTCTTTTGATGACAACTGAATTTTAAGCTCTTCAATTTTTTGATGGGCATCTAAAATTGTTGAATTTAGCGACTTTTGTCGCTGTTCACTTACACTCATGCTTTTTTTGTTTTCAATAATCTCTAGTTGAAGCTCATTTAGTTGAACGTTTACAGCAGATATTTTATCTTCAGACTCAGCCCTAAAATCATCTGATTTTAAAACTTCATCCTGGTACAAAGAAAGTTCCGCAGTTAAATCCTCATTTTTTTTCTTTAGCAAGACTTCTTGCGTTTCCAATCCGTTAATTTTAATCTCTAGCAATTCTAAATCTCTTAAATTATCTGCTATCTTTTGATGAGCCTGAACTAGAATTTCAGAAATTTTATCAATCTCAATTTTTTTATCTTTTTCTAGTTTTGAAATTTCTGTTTCAAATTCTATTTTCTGATCTTTAAGGCTTAGTTCTAACTTTTTATTGTTAGCCGCAAGACTCTCACTTTGCTTTATACTGACGCCATAATCTTGTTCTAAAAAATCTATTTTATTTAAAGCCACAGACAATTTTTCCAGTACAGATCGATTTTGTTCTTTTTCGTAACTTAAGTCTTTGTCTAAATTTTTAAACTTCACCTTCAGTTCTGAAAAATCTTTTAGTTGTCTTTCAAGCTCAACCATCTCGTCAGTTTTACTTTCAAAGGTTTTTCTTAAAACAGACATTTGGTGCCCGACCATTACTATCTGCTCTCTTAAATTTTTATTATCTTCTAAAGCTGTTTTTAAATCCAGGCTCTTGTTTTCTAGGTCTGTGTCTGAAGCCTTTATGCTGGCTTCAAAACGATCGATTTTTTGTCTTTGGACTTGCAACTCGTTTGATTTTTTTCCTATTAGCTCTTCAGCTTTTTTTAGATCGGTCGCCACTAAGTCAAAAGACTCTTGTAGTTCTGATTTTTGAAGTAGTATTTTTTCAGACTGTTGTTCGTGTTCCAAAACCAAGTTGTCAAATCGCTCTGTCCAACTTTTGTTTTCGCGGTTTAAGTATTCGATTTCAGCTTTATATTCGTTGATTTTTTTAAGGTTTGTTTCACTCTCTACCATTAGTTTCTTATATTCAGATTTTGATAAACTAAGGTCTTTGCTTACTAAAATAACTTTTTGATTTAAACTTAGCCGCTCTTGTTCAAATGATTTGAATTTTTCTTGATAAGAAAGAAGGTCATCAATTTTTTTATTTAAGTAATTAATTTCTTTTGTTTTCTCGTTCAACTCAGTGTTGAGTGACGACATTATTTTTTTTGAAACTTCTTTATCTTTATTAAATTTAAGTTCTAACTCTTTTTTATCGGATTTTAATGATAGATTTTGGCTACTTATCTCTTCGTTAGTTTTATTTACTTCAGCTAATTGATTACTTGATTTAGTATTATTTGCAGCAAGTTCAGAAATATAGGTTTGTAGCTGTTCTTTTTCAGCTTGAATTCTTTTGCTTTTTGCCTGGGCTAACCTTTCTTTGTCCTCTGACTTTTTCAGCAGTAGAGCCTTAGTCTCTAGCATCGTCTGCTCATAACTTTGAGTAGCTGCTTCTATCTCTTTATCTTTTCTCATTATTTGCTGCTGATAGTCATTAAGCTTAGCTTCTTTAGATTTAATAACTTCTCGAAACTGGTCAATCTTGCTTTCGCTGGCTTGCTTCTTATTATTAATATCTTCAAATTTTTCTAAAAGATCGTTTCTTATTTTAAGCAGCGTATCTACTCTTTCCTGATACTTTCTCCTGATCGAAAGCAGCTCACTCTGTTTTTCGTCTAGTTTTTTGCCTAAAAAACTAATTTTTTGATCACTTTTTATCAATTCAGAGTGAATCTTTTGTTTTTCACTCTCGATCATTTTTATCTTTTGATTGTTTTTTTCATGCCCTTCAATAAACCCATTAATATCATTAAATAAACTTTGATGGTTCCAATTGACACCCTCCAAAGCCTGTTTAATCTTGGCCAACTTGTGATCAGTTGCGCTAAGGCTTTTCTTGTCTTTTGTCTTCAACTTTTTTTGCACGACCTGTCTTTTTTCCATTAATAAACCCTTATTTAAAATCTTTTAAATTCAAACCTGTCTTTGGCGGCAGCGCTTTGGACCCATCATAATTAACTTTCATTAGATCTACTTGTGATTTCAAATAGGTTGATTTTAGTTTAATGTTTTGGGCTAAATTATTAATTTTGCCAGCCAACTCTAAACTTTTATCTTTCCCATTTAGAAAGCTATCTTGCAGTACATGAAGTTCGAAAATCATTTGAGTCACTGTCCCGTAAGCTTGGTATAGAGTTAAATAGTAAATTTTTGATTTCAAGTCAGCGGACTTAAGCTGCTCAAACATTTCTACGATATTTTTCTGTGTTCCAAGCCAGTCTACTGAAAAACGATTCCAGGCGGCTAAATTTTTGCTACTCAGCGAGCGATTATATATATTCAATGACTTTTGATACTGTCCTAATAAAGTTTCATTTAGATCAATCAGTTCATTTAACTCTATCGACGCGCTTTCTCTGGCTTTAGAATGAAAACTTTCCAGTTGTTGATTATAACTACTAAGTCCCGACAGACCAAACTTATGGGTAGAGCTATACAGTTCTAAATTTTTCTTATCACAACTCAAACACGTAACAGACACGTTGTACTCTCCTGCAGGTAGGTACTCGCCTTGATCGCCTCGAATTGCGCCGGTTTGAAAATATGGGCTTGTTAGGTTTATTTCTACCGACTTACCAAACCTAAATGCATTTAAAAGAGAATCAGGATTGCCCTGAATGTCCACCCTAATTTTAGATGCTGAAGGCAAATTTACGCTACCGACAAAAACCGGGTCTTTAAATGGCGTATCCTTTTCGTAAAAAACTAAGCTGGGGTCTTTTGTTGTAGCCGGTTTTTTTGCATTTGATATCAATTGAGCTTTAATCTCGGTGGGTAAGTCGCTGATAAATGATTTCGCTGAATACAGATTGTTAATTAAAATCCCGAAAAGAAAAAGAAGGGCAATTGATGAAAGGCCCAATCCAACTTGGTAATACCTTATGTTATCTTTGTTAAGTCCTAACTGACGTCCTAATAAAAAAGCACTTTGTTTCATTATAAACTTGAAGCTATTCATTTTATCAACCAAACCATCTTGGCCTTTAATGCTGACTACTTTTACCGAGTCTAAATTTGCAAAGCTCATTTCTTTGTCTTGAAATTTAATTCGATCGATAGACCCAAGTTGGGCCTGAAACGAAAAGTCATTATCTGAAATGTTTTCGATATCAAAGGTCCCGCAAGAACGAAAACTTTCGATGCACTTTAATGAAATCCATGCTTTAAGTCCTGGTCGCCAAATATGGTGATCAATTGATATCAGCCTATTTAAGAGCAGCTGATTTACCTGCTTGGTTGTAAGTGGACCAAAATGCCTAGTCTGGCGAAATATAAACCAATCACCTAGTTCGTGGCCGAGCTCAATTTGCTTAGGGTTTAGAAAATTTTCATTACCAGTGTCTGGTGCTTTATCTGTATTCACACTCTAAATGCTATCAAAGATTGATGAAAATAGTATTGGGACAAGGATAAACCCAACTTAGGTAGTTATGATTTTATTTGAACGACCTTAAAACCGGCAGATAAACACCTGAAATCTAGAACAGAGGCCTGGTTTAGGCAATTGACTTGTGTAAATACAAAAAAAAATCCTCAACCTATGAAGCTCTTTTGTCATTTTTTTAATTAGATCAATTTAATTAGATTAAATAGATGAGCAGATTTATATGGGAAGTTTATTCAAAACCTTAATGACGACCCTGCGATTTTGCTCTTGGTTTTTTTGAATGGCTCCGCCACTTTCAGTCCTATTGGGTAAAATCGGCCTGGTCTCACCCAGACCAATGGTCAGTATTTGATCTCGGTTGAAACTGTAGTCTTCAAATAATCTAGCAACAGCATTAGCCCGAAGACTCGATAGCTCCCAATTGCTGGCAATGATGCCTCTACTTATTGGAGTGTCATCTGTATGTCCTTCAATTAAGTATTTTTTGTCACCAGCTTCATCGCTCAAGACCCTCAGTAATTCACTCATAAGGATTTTAGCGTCTGCGCGAGGCTTGTATGAGCCAGATAAGAAAAACAAAGTTCCTTCGAAAGTAATGGTAACTCCCGATTGTGCAATTGCTACATTAACTTGGTCTTTTAGCCCTCTTTCTGCAATTAAGTTTTTTATAGCTTTACCTGCTTTTTCAAAAGGCTCTACAACTTCGCCACCGAAATATAAGGCAGTTTGACTACCAACGGCTTTAAATTTGTCTTCGTCAAAACTAGACATTGAAAGCATCAATGCGAAAAAACCCATTAACAAAGTCATCATATCGGCGTAGCTAATAAGCCAAACGCCTTCTGTGTCTTCGTGTCCACCGTGCTCTTCTTCTATCTCTAAGAGCTGTTCTCCGAATTCCTCTTCGTGTGAAGTGTCATCAACTGAATATAAAGGTTCTTGACTCATCTTATCGGCTCCAACTAGGCGGCTTTCTTCGATTTATTAGACAAGCTGCTGGCAACTTGCTTTAAAGCGTCCCTTTCACTTGGAAGTAAATAACTTTTAATGTTTTCTTCTACTAATAGAGGATGCTTTTTTGCACGTATCATTCTCATACCATCAATGATCATTTGCCGTGTAATTTTGTCCTGACGGTTAAACTTAGATAAATTTTCACCAATAGGTATGAAGATAAAATTTGATAAGGCTATACCATATAGCGTTGCAACCAGTGCCACGGCCATCTTAGGCCCAACGTTTTTAATTGCATCTGCACCACCTAAGCTTTCCATCAGACCAACCATTCCCACGACTGCGCCTAATAAGCCAAATGCTGGTGGAAATTTGGCTAAAGTTGTAAACATACTGGCGTCTTCTCCGTAGCGTTTAAAATGGGTAGAAGCTCTTTTTGTTAGTATCAGATCAATCTCTTTTTCCGATAGCCCTCCATCAATAGTAAGTTCAATAGCTTCTTTTAAAAAAGGGGTCTTTATATTCGAAACAGCTTTTGAAAGATAAGTGTCATCATTTCTGTAATTAGTCGCTAGATCGACCATTTCTATGATGACGTCTGAGTATTGCTTTTGCGTACTTTTTAGCACTTTACTGGCAAAAACTTTACAAAGTAAAACAATGTTTTTCGCTGAAAAGCTTAACATTGCAGCGGCTGCCGTTCCGCCAATTACTATTAAACCCGCGTGCCAATCTAAAAAAACTAAAGGGTTTTTTGTAGATGTTAATGCGATTGTCAAAAACACTAATAGTGCTAAAATTAGCCCTGAAGCCGAGGATTTATTCAAGCTTTTGCTCCTTGTTAGTTACTTTTTCGGCTTCATAAATTAAGTGCATGAGTCTAGAACACTGATCATTAATTTTGAGTTGTCCTACAAGCCAGACTTTTGTAGGGTCAACTCAGAAAATTTGTTTAATTTGGGATCAAAAAATGGTTGAGAATGACACAAAAGCTAAAAACCCTGATCACGGTCTGACAGGTCATTCATCTACCACAGATGAGATAGCACGACTTATTAAAGCAAACGGCTTAAGGATGACAACTCAAAGACGCGCTCTTATCGAAGTTTTAAACCAATCTAAAACAAGCTTATCTATTAAAGAGCTATTTATTAGAATGTCCGATAAAAATGTTAAAATTGATGAGGCCTCCGTTTACCGAATTACAGAAGCTTTTAAGGATCTGAATATTGTCCACGTGCACTTGAATGGAAAGGTTAAACTATGCTCTCATTTAGTTTGCGAGCAAGCTTTTCATTTAAGTTTGGAGTGCAACAGGTGTAGTAAAGCTTTAGAACCTCACTTAAGTTCCGCTGATGAGCAAAAAGTTGCCAAAATCTTAAACCTTCAAGCGAATACTATATCCTATTTACATGTAAATTATGTTTGTGGTCAGTGTTTGTAAGTTTGCAACCCACAAATCGGTAACCAACTAAGAAAATTATGATAGGGCCTGTGGAAGATTCATGCCTTGATACTGCAATTCATATCTTATAGTATTTGCTGCTATGGATAACTTATCTTTAAATCAAGAAACAATCGACAACCTAATGACTATGGCTATAGGCTATGCCCCTAAGCTTTTGCTTGCACTTTTGACTCTGATCGTTGGATTTTGGATTTCACGAAAGATAGCGAACGCAATACAAAAAGTTTTAAGTGTTAAAGAGATCGACCCATCGCTTGCCAAATGGCTAGGCTCCTTTTTATCAGTCACTTTAAAAATTCTGGTTATTATTTCTGTGGCAGCGATGGTTGGAATTGAAACCACTTCTTTTATTGCGCTTTTAGGTGCTGCAGGCTTGGCTATAGGGCTGGCGCTGCAAGGAAGTCTTGCAAATTTTGCGGGCGGACTGCTTATACTTTTCTTCAAACCTTTTAGGGTGGGAAGCCACATCAAGGCTCAAGGAGAAGAAGGCATTGTCGAGATCATTGATATTTTTTTCACTTATGTCAGAACTTTTGACAATAAGATGATTGTTCTACCAAACGGTCCGTTGGCTGGGGATAAAATTGTAAACGTCACCAAGCTTGAAAAAAGAAGAGTCGATATAGAAATTGGTATTAGTTATGAAGATGATTACAATCTTGCCGCCAAAGTTTTAAAAGACTTAGCATTAAGTAATGATAAGGTCTTTAAGACACCAGAACCCTTCACTGGCATCAAAAATTATGGAGACAGCTCCATAAATATTATTCTAAGAGTCTGGTGCAAAACTGAAGATTATTGGGAAGTTTATTTCCATATAAACAATAGTCTTAAAGAAAAATTTGATAATGCCAAACTATCAATTCCTTTTCCCCAGAGGGATGTACATATTTACAATTGATTTTAGCCTGGTCGGATAATATAAATCAGATAATATAAATAGGAGATGAGTTAAAACCCTTTTTAAGGTATCTTTCTTTTGAACTAGCCAGGAGCTTTTTTTTGCACATTAGAAACTTAAATTCATTTTTTGGTTTGCTATTGATGTCAGCTGTACTTTTTTTAGCCAGCTGCTCTCATCTAAATTTTAAATCTAGTAAGGAGCCAGAACCAGATCCAATAGAACTACTAAAAAAAGACCTGAAATCTGACAACGAAATCTTTAGAAAAAATCTTGAAGAAAAAATATCTAGGGTCATTCGAAATGAAATAGTTCCTGAGTTAAGAGAAATATCTATCTACTCAAGAAGAACGATAAAAAAACAAAATGAAATTAAAAGTGAGGCTCTACAAAAAATTATTATCGGAAGAGTAGAATGGATCAAAACTACAGATCCCGAAGTAAAATTTAGAGCCAGAATAGATACCGGTGCCCAGACCTGTTCAATCCACGCCGATAAAATCACAGAGGTATCCAAAGAGGGTGTGCCCTACGTTGAATTTGTCACAACAGACGAACAAGGTGAACGGCATTCGTTTTTAAAAAAAATTATTAAGACTACTATTGTTAAAAGCACTTCTGGTGCGTCCAGAAAACGCTACGTCATCAAATTAGATTTACTATTTGGTGGCCGTCAAATTTCAACAAACGTTAATTTGAACAACAGAACCCACTTAAAACATAATTTTTTGGTGGGTCGCAATCTTTTACTTGGTGACTATATTGTAGATGTTTCTCAATCACGCCTACTGGACAAATAAATGATACCAATTAAGCTACTAAAAAAAATAATAATTTTCATATGTATCGCTTTACCAATTTATATGTTGATTTACAAAAGTCAGAAGCTAGGTTTACCAATTATACCAAGACAGGCTTTAGACCTGTGGCAAGTTGAAATAAA
Source organism: uncultured Pseudobdellovibrionaceae bacterium (assembly GCA_963803705.1). GTDB lineage: Bacteria > Bdellovibrionota > Bdellovibrionia > Bdellovibrionales > UBA1609 > JAMLIO01. The sequence goes on from CAWDNU010000004.1 coordinate 450,223, forward strand.
AGCTAATCATAAAAATTTAAGAAAACTTTTGGTAGGACAGCCAAGAGAAATTGTCATTCCCGTTCCAACTTCGACAAATTCTCAGACAATCAATAGCATAGAGCTTGCACCAGAAAAAAATATTAAACTTCTCCAAGAGATTGAAGGCGGACCGGTCTTATTTTTATCTTCTGACTACATTAACAAAAATGTTCAGACCTTAATCACGGCAAAAATTCAGCTCTACGAACTAAACTCTAGAACTAACGTTGTAAAAAATGAGTCCTTAGATGATTTTCAATTAGGTAAGTATAAGAATCTTAGTGGTTACTCTGTCGCTGAGCTTGAGTCCCTTAAAAAACTCTCTTCATCACTTAGCTTTAGTCAAGACGGTCCACTTGAAAGACTACAAAAATTTTTCTTTTACGTTTCTGATGAAATTGTTTTACAACCAGGTTTAGATTCAATTGAGGACACTTTAACTTTGTCATCCGGAAGTTTGCTAGGACAAGCAAAACTTATGACCGCACTTGCAAGACTAAACGGTATTCCGTCAAGGGTTGCTTTTGGCATTCAAATTCTAGATCCAAGAACAAACAGAAAAAGTAAATATAGTCGGGTCTTTTATACTGAAGCTTTGATGAACAACAAGTGGATACCTATTAGTCCCCACTATAAATTGTTTGGTCAAACAAACAAAGACATGATTGTAATTCACAGGGATAGCGAAAAGTATATGGATCTGTTTAATGACAGAAACATGCTATCAATAATGATCGAGCCTCTGAAATTTATGAGTTATTCGTCTGAATCTTATATGAAAAAACTTAAGACGCAAAGCACATTTTGGTCTTACTTTTCCCTCCACAGGTTTTCGCTTTCTATTCAAGCAATTTTTCTTGGGATTTTGCTGATACCTTTTGGCACTATTATCCTTTCTTTTAGCCGCGTATTTTTAGGTATAAACACTTTTGGTATTTTTACGCCTATACTGTTAACTCTATTTTTTCTTGAAACTTCATTTGTCTTTGCTTTTACACTTTTCTTTTTCGTAGCCATCTTAGGATTCACTCAAAGATATTTACTTGATCGCTTTCACATTTTGGCCGTACCTAGACTTTCAATTTTACTGACCATGACGATAATTGTTTACACACTTTATATCATCATTGCAGATAGCACTGGACTATTAGTTGTTAATAACCAAACTGTAAACTACTTCCCTATTGTAATTATAAGTATTCTGATCGAAAGATTTTCTGTCTACTATATTGAAGAAGGCTTAGTTAACACTATGAAAACCGCAGTAGGAACTCTATTTGTGTCAACCTTATGCTACATGCTACTTTCTGTGCACTGGCTAAAGGCTTTAATTTTTAACAATCCAGAACTACTTCTTCTTTCAATTGGCCTAAATATTTTGATTGGAAGCTACAAGGGCTACAGATTAAGCGAGTATTTTAGGTTCTCTGGGCTTAAGGATTCTAAATAACATGTTCAAGTATTTGAAAGATTTAGGCATATTAGGAAATAATGGCCGTATCACAGATTTTATTCTGCCCCACAACAAGCGTAAGTCTTACCCTTTTGTAGACAACAAACTTTTGACTCACGAATTAGCAATAAAAAACAGTATAGCGGGGCCCAAACTTTATTTTAATATTAGGACGTTTGGTGACCTAAAATTTTTGCATTCCTTTTTTAAAGATATTGAGTCCGCTGTTATAAAGCCAGCCAGGGGTTCTCAGGGAAATGGCATTTTAGTTTTAAACCAAATTCTTTGGGACCCAAAGCCTAATAAAACTAAATTTATGACCTCTAGGAAAAACATGACTAGTTTTTCGGAGGTCGAATATCATATCAGTTCAATTTTAAGTGGCCTTTACTCTTTAAACGGAGATATGGATCAAGTGCTGGTTCAAGAAAAGTTGGATTCAACCGAGAATTTAAAGCGTATTAGCTTTAAAGGTTTGCCAGATATTCGAGTGATTTTATTTTATGGGATACCTGTTATGGCGATGACCCGGCTGCCCACCGAGCAATCCTCTGGACGAGGCAATCTGCATCAGGGTGCAGTAGGGCTTGGTTTAAAAATATCTGATGGATCTGTCGTTGGTGCCATACAAAGCAACCGGTTGATCACAAAGCACCCTGATTTTGATATCTCGATTTTTGACCTTAAAATCCCCGAGTGGAAAGACGTACTTAATCTAGCAGCAAAATGTTCTGAACTGGTTGACATCAAATATCTTGGTGTAGACTTAGTAATTGATCCAGTAAAAGGACCAATGCTTTTAGAAATGAATGCGAGACCTGGTCTTTCTATTCAACTAGCCAACAAGACCGGACTACTACCAAGATTAAAACAAGTAAATGAATTTTTAATCAAAAATAAAAATGCCACAACTGATGAAAAAATAGACTTCGCTATTTCAAATTTTTAGTTAGGGCCTGTGGAAGATCTTGCATCTAAACTCAATGATGAAAGCTAAAAAATACAATATTCAAAGCCGCTACTTGTTGATCTTATCCAAACCAAAGTGGGTTTCAAAGTCGTCATCAAAAACACTTGATAGACTGTAGTGAGCCAAACATGTCATATCCTGAAGTTGTCCTAACCTTTCAGAATCTACATCAAGCTCTTTCAAGGTTTTTTCGTCACAAGATTTTAAGTGATCGGCAAGATCTTTAACTTTTTCAAGCATAACCAGTTCACGTCGCTTCAGTACGTTCAAGATCACTTCTAAAACTTTAGGGTTAGCGTTATAATGTTGAAAGACAGAGGGTGAATCTAATTCGACCCTACATATCACCTTATTTTTAATTAAGTCTTTTATCGCCAAGCTTACTAGCCCCTTGCTGACTTTTAAATTATCAATAAAGTACTGGGCATCCCTGGGTACTGAGGACAAATAAAGCAAACACCATATTCTGCCATGAATGGACTTAAAACCCCAATACTTCATAAACTCGCCAACTGCGTGGGCAAGATTAAATTGAGAGCTTAAACACTCATTTTTAAGCGGCATGCAAACAACTCCTTATTTGAACGTGCTATTAAGCACCTGAGTACGATATTTAAAAATTTTATTTATATCTCGACGCACTTTCCACCCAGCGAAGATTAAACCGATAATTCCCAGTGGCAAACTATAATCTACTTGATCTTTCACAAGGGTGCCGGCACCCAATGGCTCAAACAAGTGGGTGTGATGCCATTTTTTGTAAGGACCCTTTTCTTGCATATCTGAAAACGAATTCGGCGGATTCCAAGTTGTGATAAGAGTTTGCCACTTCAATGGAATAACTCCGTCTAGCCATAATTTGTAGGTGATTAAAGTGCCTTTTTCAATTTTATCTGTAGTCTTAGAGATCACTTTAAACCTCATAGCTGGCGGGGTTATTTTTTCCAGATTATCTACATTTGAAAAAAATAAAAAAACCTTATCTACAGACTCGTTTACATAAAGCTCGGACGCAAACCTTGCCTCTGCGATTTTAAGCTTTGGGATGTTTTTCTCTAAACTTGATTCCGCTGTATCAAATTTAAATTTATAACCAAGGCTCACTATCTTCTGTGCAGAAACATTTTGTGACATTAAAAGATACTTAGTAAATTCGCCTACTATAATCTTAAGTGAGAATCGGGGCACGGGCACTAGAACAGGCCTAGAAATTCTTTGTCCAATAATTTTAGTGAATTTCTTATTAGAAATTGGATTTGGCGCAACACCATTGATTGGTCCAACTACATCTTTATTTTCTAAGGCGTAAAGATAAATGCCAACGATATCCTGAATATCGATCCAGCTCATGATTTGCGTGCCGTCTGCAAGGGGTCCACCAAGACCACTTTTCAACGGAGGAAGCATTTGTTCTAAAGCACCACCCTGTGCTGACAACACGATTCCGGTGCGGATGTGACACACCCTTGTTGCTGGCTGACCTGAAAGCATTTGGTATGCCATGGCTTCCCAATTTTTACATAGCTCACCAAAAAAATTATCCGCCGGAGCAACGCTTTCATCCATAGGTTTTGAATTTTCTGGATAATAACCGATAGCCGAAGCGCCGATAAAAAATTTAAGATTACTTGGGGCGTTTTTTAAAAGATTTTTTGTAAGCAAAATACGACTGTTTTCAAGACGAATTTTAAACTTATCTGACCATCTTTTTTCGGCGACACTTACGCCAGCAAGATGAATCACCCCATCTATGCCTTGGAAGTGCTTTGAGTCTAAAGAATCTTTTTCACCGTCCCACTGTATGGCTGTGTGCGGGTAAGGGCACTTAACCGAAGAGGTTTTTGCATTTCGAGTCAGAACAAATAGATGGTGCCCCTTTCTAACAAGGTCTTTACCCAATTCGCTACCTATTAGGCCTGTTCCACCCGTCAAAAGAATTTTCATAGTTTGATGTTAGCACAGGTTAAAGTCTTAAACCAAGAGTCCTAAATTAAATGAAAGTAATTGATCTATCGCTACTCGCTAAAGCTTTTAAAATCATTTTATCTCCCAGGCTTGCTCGTTGATGTATGCTGCCATATCTAGGTCTTTACCGGTCACCCCATCTGCATCGTGAGTTCTTAGCTCAACCCATAGATTATTATATATATTTTTCCATTCTGGGTGGTGCTCTTTTTTTTCAGCATATAGAGCAACCTGGGTCATAAGTGAAAACGCCTGAACGAAATCCTTAAAGACAAACTTTTTTTGAATGCACTTTTTTTGGGCTGAATATGACCAGCCCATCAAAACCTTAAGCTTAGTTTCAATATCATTGGGACTCAGTGAATTCAAAACAGCCCTCCTATGTAAAGCTATTAGAAGTCTAACAATAGAATTCTTGGTTTCAAAAGATAATTATTATTTTATCGCTTAACGACATTTTTTAAACTGAGGCTTTGTCTTCAGACTCTTTTACGATACCCTTTATCGTAACTAAATAATCTAACCAACCATTAAAAGGGGCTATCACAATGTCTTCTAAAGCTTTTTTTTCATATTCATTTTTTGCAGTGCTAACTATTTTAAGCTTCAACTCAGCTCATGCTTACAATTCCATAATTAACTCTGGAGCTGTCACCGAATCCGGCAGCTATAAACTTGGATCCGAACTTCAGATATTGACCGACGAACCATCTGGAGCAAACCTTTTACTGTTTATCGATCTTCCAACGAAATCTCAATCCGTAGATTACCGTTTTAAATTTGGAACAGGAGCAACCGATGTCAACTTGGGGGTCGCTGCTAAATGGATTCCAATTCCAGATTTACAAAAGCAACCCGCACTAGGTTTTATTTTTGATTTTGATTGGATCAGCGATGAAGACACTGATTTTTTAACTTTTAGAGTAGCGCCAATCATCAGTAAAGATTTGAAGTGGGAGTACGGCTCAATGACTCCCTACGCCGCCTTGCCATTAGGGGCTCGCCAAATACTTAAAGACACTTCAGGTGACAAATTTGATTTTACGGCACAACTAACTTTCGGTGTTGAGGTCAACTTTGAAGCTTACGACGATTTAACATTCTTCGGCGAGGCCGGTTTTGATATTGAAGAGTCAATCACTTACTTTAGTTTTGCAGCTCGCTACAAAATGTAATTTCCCGAGGCCTTTTTGGATAGTAATTTAGACTTACCGATATTAGATAACGAAAGGAATAAAGAAGAAGCTTTATTCCTTTCAGACGTTTATTTTTCTATGGTGGAGCTTATAAACATAAGTTGCAAAAAGACTTTGTTAGATATGGGGCTTTATCATTTCAATAAACCTGGAAAGATGATTCGATCAAAAATTATTTATGAGTTAGGACTTAGTTACAATATTCCACTTACACAACTGCTCAAGTGGTCTATGGCATGCGAGCTTTTGCACGAGGCAAGCCTAATCCATGATGATCTGCAAGATGGCGATAAGATCAGGCGAGATCAAAAATCGGTCTGGTTTAGATATGGTGCTGCTCAGGCCATAAATTTGGGTGACTTTCTACTTATGCTTTCTTACCAACCCTTAGGGTCTTTATCATCACGCTTAACCAGCCTTCACGTGCAAACGTCTTTGAAGCTTGTTCAAGGCCAGGCCAACGAGTTTGATATGGGTAAAACTAAAATTAATTCCACATTAGATTTAGAAACTAAAGTTTTAAACGAATCCATCACAGACGAATATCTTGACTGCGTACGCGGTAAAACTGGAGCTTTATTTGCAAGTCTTGCAACTGGAATTTCATTTTTGGCGTCCACTGGCGAGTTCGAACGCAGGTATCTAGATGATATATTTTTAGAATTGGGCGTAATTTTTCAGATTCAAGACGACTTGCTAGATTTATTCGGTGATAAAAAACGAGGGGCACAGGGTGCAGATATTGGGGAGGGCAAATGTAGCGTTTTAATCGCTATTCACTTTGACTCTTACCCAGAAGATATAGCCTATATTAATTCAATATTAGAAAAACCAAGAAATGACACTACAATCGAAGACATTGAAAACCTAAAGTGTATTTTTATCGAAAAAGGCACTTTGAATAGCTGTATTGTGTTTTTAAAAACTAAGATAAACGAGCTTAAGGCTCACATGTCAGACAGGCAAGATTCTGGTTACAATGCAGACATCGTTAGCAAAGTCTTAACTTTTATAGAGCAAATTTTAGCTCCTATTCAGCATGTTTATGAACAAAACAGATATAAGTTCGAATCTGAAATCGATGCATTAGACAATAATTTTGAAGTCGATAACCAAACATTTGCAAATTTGAAAGATTTAAGTTCGTAAAGATGACGACTTGCCCTGCTTTAAAATTTCAAAACGTTTCTAAAAAATATGGTACCCAACTAGCGCTTCAAAATATAAACGTAACCATCGAGCCCCATGAGCAAGTCGCTCTACTAGGCTGTAATGGTGCTGGTAAATCAACTTTTATTAATTTAGCCACTGGGCTTAGGCAGCAAACTTCTGGCGACATATCTGTATTCGACTCAAAAAACCTTATCCCTAGGGTAAAGTCTAAAATCGGCTACCTGCCCCAGGTGTTGAAGTTTCCGTCGTATTTAAAGGTAAAAGAAATTATCAATGTCGTTGAAGCACACTTTAATGACAAAGTTTTAAAAGACCTTTTAGAAAGGTTAGACCTTTATAGATTAATGGACAGGTACTGTTCAGGACTAAGCGGCGGCGAGGAAAGAAAACTAGGATTAGTTTTGTCTCTTATAGGTCACAGGCCTTTGCTAATCCTTGATGAGCCGACCGCTAACGTAGACTTGGTGGCTAAGTCCGAAATTCACAAAATTATTGCTGAACATATCAAGGATTATAACCAGTCTTTTCTATTTTCCTCTCACGAAATGAGTGAAGTCGAAAAACTTGCTAAAAGAGTTATAGTACTCAATCAGGGACAAATCGTTGCAGATGGAAATGTTCAGCAAATCAAACAGTCTTTTGGATCTATGACAGTGAAGTTCAGTGCAGATTCTTTTGATTCAATTCTTACTTCATCGACAAAAATCGAGCGGCAAGCAGTCATCGATGGAACGATTAGCTACAAAATTTTTGGTGCAAGCAGCGATAAAATTATCAAAGAGATTATTGAAAGAGAAATAGATTTTAAAAATCTGACTGTTGAGCAAACATCATTAGATGAGGTTTTTTTAAAACTTTGGAGTAAAAGCTAATGAGATTAATTTTGACACACGCTAGTTGGATGGTTTTAGAGCTTTTACGCCAACCAGCATATATAGTGTCAACTTTAGCCTTCCCTGCTTTGTTCTACATTATATTTGCCATTCCTGAATCCAACACAGAGCAGTCTTCGAATTTCCTTTTGGCTTCATTCTGTGGGTTTGCAAATTTTGGAGTTTTATTTTTGCAGTTTGGTGTTGGCGTGGCTCAAGAGCGATCTAAATCCTGGTATCACTATTTAAGAACTCTACCGTTAAATTATTTTCAGTTGATTATGGCAAGATTTCTATCTTCTTATGTTTTTGCTATTTTATCCATATTGGTTCTTGTATTTTTAGCTAAACTGTTCACCTTAGCAAGCTTAACCCCTTTGCAGTGGTTATACTTTTCATTGGCCCACTTAGGTTTAGGTCTGATATTTTGTTTGATGGGTTTAACATTGGGTTACTGGGCTGAAGAAAAAACAGCTTTACCTATTGGTAATCTTATTTATTTACCTCTTACTTTTGCTGGTGGCCTATGGAAACCACCTTCTCAGTTACCCCTCAGTATTAAAGGGGTTTCCGAGTATTTACCCACAAGACACTACGGAGAAGTCTTGTGGGCTATAGTGAGTGAAAAAAATGTTGATACTGAGTATCTTTTTGGTTTGTTTATTTATGGACTGCTCTTTCTTGCTTTAAGTTATGCTGGTTTAAGCAAGGATTTAAAATCTAGGATGTCTTGATCGTGTCTGCCAATTTGAATTTAGAACATTTTGAAACCTATAGCTCTTATATTCCGGTGAGTCTTAACCTACTTAATCTACATGGATTTATTGTCGTTAACCTAACCTTGAGCGCCTTTATTATATTCAGGTATTTTCTGATGGTTTCACCCTTTCACTTTCTAAGAAATGTTTTGGTAAAGTCTAAGTTAAAGCATAAACAAATTAGGCATGAAATCAGATATTCGATCTTGTCCACGGTTTTTTTTAGCTTAAGTGGTTACTTGATAGCGCTTTTATGGGACTTAGAACTCACAAAAATTTACTTAAAGTTTGATGAATTTGGTTATACCTATCTTCTAGTTAGCTTTTTCATTTTTGCTTTTTTTCACGAAGTATATTTTTACTTCACTCACCTTTGGATGCATCAACCCAAAATTTTTAAAAAAGTACACAGCGTGCACCACTTTTCCAATCCTACTTCACCCTGGGCCTCATTTTCGTTTCATCCTTACGAATGCCTCATTCATGCAGCATTTCTACCTTTGATGGTTATAGTTATTCCAATCCACCCTACTGTTTTAATTGGTTATTTAACTTTTATGACTTTGACTGCGATTTTTAATCATTTAGGTTTTGAAATTTTTCCCTTCAAAGCGTTCAACAAACACTTTATTTCTGGAACACACCATAGCCTTCACCATAAACACTTTAAAGGTAATTACGGGCTGTATTTTTGTTTGATTGATCGACTGCTAAAAACTGAAATTAGGCCTCTAAGTGAAACTGTGAAGCCGGGGCCGAAAAGGCCTCAACGCAACGCTATGAAGCCGGGGCCGGGAAGGCCTCAATGCGACGCTATGAAGCCGGGGCCGGGAAGGCCTCAATGCGACGCTATGAAACCGGGGCCGGGAAGGCCTCAATGCGACGCTATGAAGCCGGGGCCGGGAAGGCCTCAATGCGACGCTATGAAACCGGGGCCGGGAAGGCCTCAATGCGACGCTATGAAGCCGGGGCCGGGAAGGCCTCAATGCGACGCTATGAAACCGGGGCCGGGAAGGCCTCAATGCGACGCTATGAAGCCGGGGCCGGGAAGGCCTCAGTGCGACGCTATGAAGCCGGGGCCGGGAAGGCCTTTAAGTGAAGCTGCGAAGTCTTGAAACTAAAGGAGAAGCTATGAAGAAAGCAATTGTGATAGGATCGGGCTTTGGCGGATTGGCGAGCGCAGTCCATCTGATTAAAAAAGGTTATGAAGTCACTATTCTTGAAGCCAGAGACCAGTTTGGTGGCCGCGCTGGAGTTTTCAGAAAAGAAGGATTCACCTTTGACGCTGGCCCTACGGTTATCACTGCCCCCCACCTTATCTCTGAACTTTTTGAATCACTTGATGAAAACCCCGACGAGTATTACAGATTGCTTCCCATCGACCCCTTTTATAGAATTATGTTCGATGACGAATCTATATTCGATTATGTCGGCGAAGAAGAAAGGATTATCGAAAACGTAAGAAAGCTTAGCCCTAAAGACGTTGATGGATATAAAAAGTTGGCAGATCACGCAAAACGTATATTCGATGTTGGTTACACAGATCTTGCCGATCAACCATTTGACACTTTTGCATCAATGCTTCGAGTAGCACCCGATATGATTAGGTTACAAAACTATAAAAGTGTTTATTCATTGGTTTCAAAGTATATAAAAGACGAGCGTCTAAGGCAGGCATTTAGCTTCGAGCCATTACTTGTAGGAGGAAATCCTTTCAAAATTACTTCTATTTATCTTTTGATACATTGGTTAGAAAGAAAATGGGGAGTACATTTTGTTGAAGGTGGTACCACTGCGCTTATTTCAGCTTTTGTAAAATTGCTTCAAAAAAAAGGAGCAATCCTTAAGACGAACCAAAGTGTTAGTCGAATTGAAGTCCAGAACAAATCTGTTACCAATGTAATTACAACCACAGGGGAAGTTTACTCGGCAGATGTGGTCGTGAGCAACGCAGACCCCGTAAGAGTCTACCGGGATATGATTGATTCATCCAGCAGACCTTCGATGTCTAACAGAAAGCTAAACAAAAAAACTCATTCCATGAGTTTATTCGTAGCTTATTTTGGCACCCATAAGACTTATGAAAAGTTAGCCCACCACACTATCATTTTGGGACCTAGGTACAAAGGTCTGCTAAATGATATTTTCAGCAAAAAAATTTTAGCAGAAGATTTCAGCCTATATCTACATGCTCCAACACGAACTGATAAGTCCCTAGCGCCGGCTGGAAACGAATGTTTCTATGTATTATCACCTGTACCTAATTCACTGGGTAAGGTTGATTGGTCCACAGAAGAAAGTATTTACAAAGAAAAAATTTATAACTTTCTTGAATCAAAAATTTTAGAAAATCTTAAGTCCAACCTAAAAGTCGACCTATCAGTAACCCCTAAGTATTTTGAATATGATCTTCAAAGCGAACACGGGGCTGCTTTTGGAATTGAGCCAAGCTTTACCCAGTCAGCTTACTTCAGGTTTCATAACAGATGTAAGGATATTGGTGGTCTATACTTTGTAGGTGCTAATACGCATCCCGGCGCAGGGGTGCCTGGTGTTTTGAATTCAGCCAAAGTTATAGACAGAGTTGTACCAATGGCTTTTTAGTGACTTTTTTGTTGAAAAAAATTTGGTAATTACATTTGGCAGTCACAGCTGTTGCTATCATTTAAATGCATGAAGGTTAAACGTGAAAAATCTTAAGATTCAAAATCCTGAACTGATGATGTTTAAACATGGCAAGTCTTTTCATTTTGCAGCTCAGGTATTTTCTAGAGATACATTCCAAAGAATAATTTATTTGTATGCTTTCTGTAGATTTATCGACGACACAGCTGATGAGCAAAAGCCAGAGTCAGCACTTAAAGATTTGACAGCCATCAATCAGATCTTAAATTCAGGACAGACTGTTGCAAGTTCAAGAGTCCCAACTGAAGCTTCAGAAATAACTGTTAAGGAATTGATTCAAAAACTTTTTGATTTTAATTTGAAAAGATCTTACTTACAAGTTTTAGTCGATGGTGCTTTATTCGACGTGAACTCTCAGAAAATAGTCACTCTAAAGGATCTTTTAAGATACTGCTATCATGTGGCAGGTGTTGTAGGTCTTATGATGTGCCCATTAATTTTAGTCTTTAAAAAAAAGGCTTTTGCTTTTGCAATTGATTTAGGGATCGGGATGCAGATCACAAATATTTGCCGGGATGTCCTTGAAGATGCCAAAAATAACAGAACATATCTACCTTCAGATGATCTTCATATTGCTGGGCTTTCGATCGAGGATTTGAAAGTTTCAGGCCCTACCCCTGACAAGCTTAAAAACCTTATAGAAAACTATTTAAATTTAGCTGACGTTTATTATGAAAGCTCATTTTATGGTTTTGCTTACATACCTTTACGACCACGTATTGCCATTTTATATGCGTCTGAAATCTACAAAGCTATAGGCAAAAAACTAAGGCGTCAGGACTATAACGTACTGCACGGCCGAGTCTACCTTTCAAAAACTGAAAAGTTTTTCGTGTGCTTTATATCAACTTTTAAAATGCTGCATCCAAGATTCTGGTTTGCCGGCATTCATAACCCAAAACTACACACGTCCCTTCACGACCTACCCGAAGTCGATTGACAATTGACGATTGGCTGTTGGCTAAGCCTGTTAAGGATAACTAGGCCCAAATAGCGAACTACGCACAGCGTATCTAAGTTATATTTGTGCCCGTTGAAGCCGAGGTCTACTATATAAAAAGTTCGTTATTTTTTAATAACTAGTATTTTTAAAAGGCATCCAACTTTGACCTATTTTGATTTCTTACTGAGTTTTATCGCAATACCTTTAGCTGTCTTAGTTGTATATACCACGCATTATCCAAATAAAGACAAAGCTTATATTCTAAAAGGTGTTGCTGTTTTATGTGGACTGGCTTTTGTGTACACAACTCCTTGGGATAATTATTTGTTGGCCAAAGAGGTATGGTGGTACGGCCCCGACCGAGTGATGTTTACTATTGGTTATGTTCCTATAGAGGAATATAGCTTTTTCCTGCTACAAACTATATTAACTGGGCTTTGGACTCATTTAGTTTTAAATCACTCGCCCTCACTTAGACCTGCAAAACCTGATGCAAAAACTATAAATAGATTTAAATTTATAATTGCAACCGCCATTGCTGGACTGTGGATTTATGGAATCAGGTCACTATTTGTTGAACAGTCTTTTTATCTTGGACTTATATTGGCATGGGCTACACCCATAGTTTTGCTGCAATTTGTAATTGGTGGGCAGCACATTCTTAACAACATGAATTCATTTTTTTTATGTGTCATAACCCCTACTTTATACTTATGGTACGCAGATCTTTACGCTATTAATGATGGCATTTGGAGCATTTCTAAAACGTACACTATCGGTCTTGAGTTTTCAGGTTTACCCATCGAAGAGATGATATTCTTTTTGATTACCAATATCATGGTCGTTCAAGGTCTTCTATTATTTGTAATAATGAGGGACACTGTTAAAACAGTATTTAATCGCAACTAAAGCAGATGGCTCAAATCAATGGTCGAATTTACCTTAGAATGTTTTTTGATTTTTTTAATTACTTTTTTAGGTATGGAATTCGCCGCCTGGTGGCTTCATAAATATGTGATGCATGGTTTTTTATGGAGCTTGCACATAGACCATCATGTGATTAACAAAAAGCGCTGGTGGCAGCTCAATGATTTTTTTGCTATTTTTTTCGCTATACCTAGTTTTTTTAGCATCCTTTTGTCATCGATCTACGGACTACCATTACTAGGGGCATTTGGTTTCGGCATCATGGCCTATGGCGGGGCTTACTTCTTTGTTCATGAAATTATAATTCACCGAAGAATCAATCTAAAAGGCTTAAACAAAGGGTTTTATATCAATGGTGTGAAAATGGCTCACCACATACACCACTCTGTTCGAACAAAAGATGGTGCTAAAAACTTTGGGATGCTGATTGTTTCATTTTCATATTTTAAAAAAAAGCCCCGCTAGTCAAGCTGAACAGGCCAAGGCATTTGGTTTGCTTTAAGGCTAAAATATTTACCGTACTATGAGCATGTTTGGCTCTAAGATAATCTAAAGTATGTCACCAACTAAGTCTTTAAAAAGGCTATCTGAAGATTCAATTTGAGGGGATGACCAAAGTTCGCTTAAGTTTTTGTCGATTTTTATGTCTGATCTTAAATCCGAATTTTTTATAACATATTTTATAGTTACGTCTGGATTGTCTTCTTTTAAATTCAATGCTTTTTTGTAGTCGCTAAATAATTTGTCTAATACTAAAATAAGTTGGGAGGACTTAAAACCTACGACCTGAGATTTATGAAATAAATAAAATCTACCGTTAGAAATAACTCCACTTTTGGCGCTTATAAAACAAGCGTAATCCCAATCTAATGAATGCTGTCCGACAGTTCCAATGATAAACTGCCCTACATCGTTTAAAACTTGATTTACCACTTCTAAATTTTGCCTTTCCATCTAAATATTTTAACCCAGTACTCTTGAAATATTAAAAGACATATCGAAAATATGGACTTTGGTAACCAACAAAGAAGTTTATGGCAATAAAGAAGTAGGCTTTAAATTAATGCATCCAACCTAAAAGAATTGTAAGAATTAATTTCGTAAACCTACTTTTTTGCAACCCAAACGGTGGCTGGCGGTAAGCTTGCCCAAACTATAGCCTGGGGAGCAACACTTGAAAATGTATGTTCTAGTGATTTCTTAAACCTTTTGAATGCACTAAATTGGCTTCCAGTGACGAAATTGTAAAAAGAAAAAATGCCACCTGGCTTTAAGACTTTATGAACTTCAGTCAAAATAGAAGTTTGTAAATCAGAGTCTAGCACTGACCAAGGTAAACTTGATACAACCACATCTACAGAATTAGGTTTAAAAAAGTCTGACAAAGATTCTGCAGAATTAGTTTTAAATTCATAAGCCTTAAGCCCATCTAATTGAGCCTTATGCTTAGTGGTAAAGTTTTTACCCAAATAATTAAAAAAAGTCTTATCAATTTCAAAACCTGTGTAGGTGTGTTGGTCGCCCATGTCATTTAACATAGCAGCGGTCAAAGCACCTGTGCCTACTCCAATTTCTACAATATTAAATCTTTGGGCTATTTCTGATCCTGTAGACATAGCTACGGATAATGACTTTGAGGCCGGAAAGATAGTAGACACACCTGCCGGATTATTGATGAACGCTTTGATAAAGCTACTTATTTGCATCAACAACATTAAACAGAAAAATCATGACTTGGGTAAAAAAAAATGAGGTTTTGTGCAAAACCCCATTTTCTTCGAATTTCTACATTTTCGCATCCGCACCTGCGGTGATCAACACCGTTGAGCTTTAGCATCCGCACCTGCGGTGATCAACACCGTTGAGCTTTCGCATCCGCACCTGCGGTTGATCAACACCGTTGAGCTTTCGCATCCGCACCTGCTGTTGTTAGTGCGCTGTCTAGCTCAGCTGAATTTTTTTCAGCTGAGGGCTATTCCTGGACTAGTTTACGTCTTTAAAGTCGGCGTCGATAACGTCTCCGTCGTCTTTTTTGCCACTCGCACTGTTGCTATCAGCTTTAGCTGGATCAGCCCCATCGGTAGCTGCCTCACCCTCGCCTTTAGTTTTTTGAGCTTCATACAAAGCACTACCAACTTTTTGCGCAACAGCCATAAGCTTCTCTTGGGCGGTGTTAATCGCATCTAAATTATCTGCGCTTTTTTCCAACACGTCCTTAGACTCTTTAATTGCGGCTTCAAGATCGCTTAGGTCTTCGGCTTTAATGCTATCTTTACTGTCTTTAATCAGTTTTTCGTTTTGATAAACCAGATTATCCAAATTGTTTCGAGCCATGACCAATTCACGTTTCTGCTTATCGGAATCAGCATTTTGTTCTGCCTCTTCAACCATTCGTTTAATCTCTTCTTCGGTTAAGCCTGATTTGGCAGTTATTTTAATAGCTTGTTCTTTGCCAGTGCCCTTATCTTTCGCAGTCACATTCAAAATTCCATTAGCATCAATATCAAAGCTGACCTCAATCTGAGGAACGCCTCGTGGAGCTGTTGGAATACCTGTAAGTTCAAATCGACCTAAAGACTTATTGTCGGCAGCCATTTCACGCTCACCTTGAAGGACATGAACGTCTACGGCTGGCTGATTGTCAGCTGCGGTAGAAAAGACCTGAGATTTCTTAGTCGGAATGGTTGTGTTTTTCTCAATCAATTTAGTGAAAACTCCACCCATTGTTTCTAAACCCAAAGACAATGGTGTCACATCAAGCAGTAATACATCCTTTACTTCACCAGCTAAAACGCCACCTTGAATACTTGCCCCCAAAGCAACTACTTCATCCGGGTTTACCGATCTGTTTGGTTCTTTACCAAAAAAGTCCTTAACAGCTTTCTGAACAGCAGGAATTCGCGTCGAGCCCCCCACTAAAACAACCTCATCAATTTCAGACTTCTGATATCCAGAATCGTCCATTGCCGTCTTGCAAGGCTTAAGGGTTCTTTTAACTAGCTCTTCGGTTAACTGATCAAACTTTGCTCTTGTTAGTTTTAATTGTAAATGCACTGGGCCAGAAGAACCTACAGTAATATAAGGCAAATTTATATCACGTTCAGTCACAGAGCTTAATTCAACTTTAGTTTTTTCAGCCTCTTCTTTTAGTCTTTGCAGAGCCATCTTGTCGTTCGATAAATCAATACCCTGGTCTTTTTTGAATTCTGAAACCATCCAATCTAAAATCAATTCATCAAAATTGTCACCACCAAGTGAAGTGTCACCGTTAGTGGACTTTACTTCTACAACGCCGTCTCCGACTTCAAGAATGGAAACATCAAAAGTACCACCGCCCAAATCATAAATGGCAATCTTTTGGTCCTTTTTCTTGTCTAAACCATAAGCCAAAGCAGCAGCAGTTGGCTCGTTAATAATACGTTTCACATCAAGTCCTGCGATGCGACCTGCATCTTTCGTAGCCTGTCTTTGAGCATCGTTGAAATAAGCTGGTACAGTAATTACAGCATCTGTGACCTCTTGCCCTAAATAATCTTCAGCAACTTTTTTTAGTTTACCTAAAACAGCGGCAGAGATCTCTTCAGGGGAGTATATTTTGCCTTGGATATCAAAACCACAATCGTTATCTTTTTTGACAACTTTGTAAGCAAACCTTTTAATTTCGTCTTGAACTTCTTCAAACTTGCGTCCAATAAACCTTTTTGCAGAATAAACTGTGTTTTCTGGATTGGTCACAGTCTGTCTTTTTGCAACTTGACCCACTAATTTCTGACCATCTTTCGTAAATGCAACTACAGAAGGGGTTGTACGTGCGCCCTCTTCATTAACAATTACTTTTGGCTCTCCACCTTCCATCACTGAAACAACTGAATTTGTAGTTCCTAAATCAATTCCTATTACTTTTCCCATTTCAATACTCCTTTTAAATATCTAAAATACAAAATCTTTTTGATACGTAAAAGCTGTATCCAGATGTAAGGATGTCAAGCCCTGGCCTTTCAGTTTTTAGATCTTGTTTGTCTTAATAAAGAAAGTACTATGGCGCGCGTGTCTTTTCCGGTCTTACTTTTAGAAACTATCTCGAAAAATTTAATTGGTTAATATTGGAAAAATGCGGCGAACTTTTCTAGTTCGTTCGCTCTAGCTCGCTAGAACTTTTGTCAAGGTTCACAGAAACCAAGATTTAGATTTTACGTCTATGCCTTTCTTCTTAGCAATATCACGCAGTGCCTTTTCTTCAGCGGCTTCAAGAGACTTAGGGATTTTAACTTTAACGTAAAATTTCAAATCCCCTTTCACAGAACTGCTTCTTAATGAGGAAAAGCCTTTTTTCTTTATTCTCAAAACATCATTGGGAGAAGTTCCAGCAGGTATGGTGACAGTTTTATCACCATCAAATGAGTCTACATCCACTTCAGTTCCTAGAATAGCTTCCAAATAAGACACTTCGATTTGTGAAATCAGATCCAGACCATCTCTATGAAATTTTTTATCTTCCTGAACACGTATCACTGTATAGAGATCACCGGCAGGTCCGCCTTTAGAGCCACGATCCCCTTCGCCACTGACTCTGAGTTGAGTGCCGTTTTCGATGCCTGCTGGGACATCTACCGAAATTTTTCTTTGAACACTTTCTCTTCCTGCTCCAGCACAAGACTTGCATTTGTCCTTGATGATTTGACCAGACCCACTACAGTGATGACAACTTGTCGCAAATGAAAAGAAACCCTGTTTTTGAACCAGCTGACCTGTCCCTCCGCAGTAAGGACAAGTTTCGGGCTTAGACCCTTTCTTAGCTCCTGAACCATCGCAAGTAGAACAGTCTCTTTCGGCTTCATAACTAATGTCTTTAGAAAGCCCCGTGTACGATTCCTTCAAAGTTAAATCCAAAAAGTATCTTAAATCAGAACCTCTTTTAGGACCATTTTTTTGGCTTCTGCCAATCTACCTCTGCCGCTCAGCCTCCAAAGAAGTCTCCAAAAATATCACCAAAGTTATCAAAAATATCAGACGCATTATGAAAACCTCCGCGCCCCCATACCACCACTAAAGGCTGCATGTCCATACTGATCATACTTGGCTTTTTTTTGAGCATTGCTCAAGACCTCATAGGCCTCAGCTGCCACTTTAAAAGTCTCTTCAGCCTCTTTGTTGCCTGGATTCTTATCTGGATGGAACTCCATCGCAATTCTACGATAAGCTTTTTTAATCTCACCCGCGATGAGGATTTTGTCACACCTAGCACTTCGTAATAGTCTTGTTTGGCCATAAGGCAAACTTGAGTTTATTTCGGCGTGGGTCAAGTTTTTTCAGTTCTTTTTTCCAGATTTAAGCTTCTTTTATTCTTTATGCCTCAAGACGCTCATTTAAGCTGCGTTTCCATTCTATTGATGTCGTAGAGGCAATCATGCTCGCAATTAGAGCTTCACTCACCTCAAAGCTTCCTGATCGTTCATATAATCTAGCTGCTAATGATTTGGTCCAAAATGGTGCGCCATTATCGGCTGCCTGGTTAAGAAGATCTGCCGCTCTTTGGTCTTCACCAAGCTCAATCAAATAATGGTATCCCGCTCGGTAATTAATCACCCAGTCATCGGGATAAGCTTCTAATCCTCGGTCAAAGATCACTTTGGCCCCGTAATCATCATCCAGCATAATGCTTAGGCCAGTGGCTCCGTAAACATATAGAGATTTGAACCTAGGAGCAAGAATCAGGCCTCATCCAAAACACGAAATCCCCAATTCTGATAGCATAGGTTAGCTTCCTTGCAATTCCAGACATTTTGAACATAGTTAAGCCAAAGGAAGTCAGATAAAACCTCGTTGAAACCAAAGTGGGCGTACTCCATGCCTTGAGGTGGTGGTAATACTTTGTCAGTTTTTGAAATTTAGTTTATTTATAAAATAAGGCTCATGAAAATAAATGTGAAAATTAAAATAAAATTCGTGAAATTAAATCTGGTCATATGCTAATTGTAATCCAAAAAAAAAGGCCACAAAGTGATTTATGGCCTTTTTTTATCTTCAACTATTGAACTAGATTTTAGTTCTCAACATCTCGTCACCAGGTGGCTGAGTTAATACTTTGAAGTGATTCATGTTCCAGTGATCTATAACTGGATCAGCATCTATATTTCCGTGAGCACCAGCAATAAAGGTGACTGCGATTAGCACTGTCCCGGTAGGGTAGCAGCCAAAGGCCCCATTTCACACTCAACCCCTACAATTAAGCACATCTTACTCTTGCTCTAACCTGGACGGCAGGGACACCTCGTGTAACTTGGATGACCTGGGGGACCATTGGTGGGTGCGCCATCCGAATCCTAAGTTATAGTTCCCGACTGATCATAACCAAGAGCTCTGAAGTCACCATAATACTGGTTCCATTCTGCTTGAAAGGTTTTCATGGTAGTAAATAAAGAAGATAAATTTGTCTTAGCTTCACTTTGTTTCGCTTTCTTTTGGAAGTTTTGATATTGTGGAACAGCAATCGTCGATAAAATACCGATGATCACAACCACGATCATTAATTCAATTAAAGAAAAGCCCTTTTGATTTTTCATATTTAATACTCCTTAATCTTTTGTTAAAATTTATTAGGTCTTTTTGCATATGTTCTTATCGTCATTTTAGGTTTAAACAAAAGGTAAATGCTAGTCCAGATTTCAAATTTGGGCTCTTTAGGGACAATAACAACAAAAAGGTGGTGTCTGTAGTAACCTGCAACTAAAGGATTAAGGATTAAGTAATGAGTAAAACAAAGCAACATTCCGACAGTTGATCATTTTGAGACATCTAGAAATTAAAATCCCTTCTATCTATAAAGTTATATTATTAAATGATGATTTTACACCTATGGATTTTGTAATTTATGTTCTTCAAGACGTCTTTAACCATGAAAGCGCTCATGAAATTATGACTTCGATTCATGAAAAAGGTTCTGGAGTCGCAGGTCAGTTCACGAAGGAAGTCGCTGAGACTAAAATTGATCAGGTCGGCCAACTTGCCAAAGACCAGAAGTTTCCCTTACGGTGTAAAATGGAGAAAGACTAATGCTTTCATTTGACCTTCAAATTATCCTTCAAAAAGCCACTGAAAAGGCGGTTGTAAAGAATCACGAGTTTGTTACCCTTGAGCACTTACTTGAACAGTTTTGTGTTTCGAATGAGGGAACTGAGTTTTTCACGTGGGCGGGAATACCTATGCAGCCTGTACTGATTGAAACGCAGGATGTCATTGAAAGAAATGTCCCTGTTAAGAGTGGCGTACAACCTGATCTTACCTTGGCGGTGCATAGGTGCATCAATAGAGCGTTGAATCAGGCGCAGTCGGCGGGTAAAAGCTCGATTCAGAGCGTCACGTCTTAATTGCCATTTTTGACGAAGATGATTGTTTTGCATCTTACATTCTAGGTAAAAATGGAATTGATCCTTTGCTGTTGATGGACTTTCTTAGCCGAGAATTCAGGTGAAGATATGACAACTTCGTTGACCCAGAAATACACTAAAGATCTTAACTTACTTATTTATAATGATCCGCACCCACTTATAGGGCGTGAAGAAGACTTAAAAAGTCTTTACCGAACACTTCTGAGAAAAAATAAAAATCACTGTTTGATTGTTGGACCCTCAGGCGTTGGTAAGACAGCCTTTGTTAAGGGTTTTGTGCAAGCCGTTCTTGATGAGACCGTACCACAAGCTTTGAAGAATGTTAAAGTCTATTATTTAGAACTTGGTGTATTGATGGCTGGTACCAAATACCGCGGAGACTTAGAGTCTCGAGTAGACAGTTTGTTTAAAGAGCTTGAACAAGAAAGTATGAATGTTGTGTTTATTGACGAAATACATTAATGGTAGGCGCAGGTAGAACTTCAGGGTCAAATTCAGACTTATCCAGCTTGCTTAAACCTTTCTTAGAAGCATCAAAGATCAGATTTATAGGCGTTACCACCCTCCAAGACTTTAGGAAGAATATGGAATCAGATCCAACTTTTTCTAGGCTCTTTCAAAAACTTGAACTGGAAGAGCCAAGTTTTGATGAGTGTGGAAACTTAGTTCAAGGGTTAATACCTAGCTATGAAACCCACCACGATGTTAAGTACCAATCAAAAGCTGTTGAATTAAGTATAAAACTTTCAGGAAAGCATATGTTTGACCGTAAATGGCCGGATAAAGCGCTGGATGTTTTAGACGAAGCTGGTTCAATGACAAGACTACTAAGTCTAAAAAATGTTACGTTGAAAACAGTAGAAAAGGTCATTGCAAAGATGGCAAAAATCCCAGAAGAAACTGCAGAACAAGATGAAGTTCAACTTCTTAAAAATCTTGAGTCAAATATTAAGTCTAAAATCTTTGGGCAAGACAGTTCTATAAAGGAACTAGTTGCAGCAATCCAGTATTCTAGATCGGGCTTAGGACCAAAACAAGGTCCTATTGGCAGCTTTTTATTTACAGGTCCCACTGGGGTCGGAAAAACCGAAGTAAGCCGAACTTTGGCTGAAAATCTTGGCGTTAAATTTATAAAATTTGATATGAGTGAGTATATGGAAAAACATAGCGTTTCTAAATTAATTGGCGCCCCACCAGGCTACGTTGGTTACGACGAGGGCGGCCAGCTAACAACCACTATTCGTGAAACCCCCCATGCAGTTTTACTTTTAGACGAGATTGAAAAAGCTCACCCTGATTTGTTAAACGTTTTATTGCAAGTCATGGACTCGGGAACTTTAACAGACTCGCAAGGCAAGCTTGTCAACTTTTCAAATGTAGTAATTATTATGACCTCAAACCTTGGTGCCAGAGAAGCCAATAAAAACCAAATGGGTCTAGTCAGAAGTAGCGAAAGTAGGTTCACTGATGAAGCTGTAAAAAGATTTTTTTCTCCTGAATTTATTAACAGATTAACTAGCATCATTAAATTTTCGGCCCTACCAAAAGAACACTTATTAGACGTTATCACAAAGTTTTTAAATGAGCTAAAAGATCAGGTGAAACAAAAAGGTGTTGATTTAAGTTGGTCCGACGCGGTTCCCCAGTATATATTTCTGAAAGGTTACGATCCACTAATGGGTGCAAGGCCATTCCAAAGAACTATAAGCGCTCACGTGAAAAAAGTCCTTGTAGAGCCACTTTTGTTTCAGAAAGGTGAAACCAAAACTATGAGCCTTGAAGTCAAAGACGATAAGATTCAGCTTAAGCAAAGCTCATAGCATTTAAAATATAGAATAAATTGATTGTCTTAGCCTCATAAGGCTCAGTCATACGTTTGTAATATTCTTGCAGTCGCAGAACATTACAAGCCGAGCTCGCTTTTAAGGCTAAGACAATCAATTTATTCTATATTTTAAAATGCTATGAGGCAGATTCCCATGACCTCAGCTGCTGCGACGGGCTTGACCCAGTAGACTTAAGACTCATATTTGGTTTATAGTAATTTTGCTGAGGATTTTTAATGTTTTAAATTTCTTGCCTATTACTTAAAAGGTTTTGAACTCGTTGGCGCGCAACATTGCGAACGCAATGTAAGTGTCAAGGTCTGTGCAAAATTTTTTAAGTAATAAGCAAGAAATTTAAAACATTAAAAATCCTCAGCAAAATTACTATAAACCAAACATTTGTATAAAGGTGACCTAAACATGACATACATCAAACGAACCTTCTTTTTTATTTTAGTAAACGTAGCGATAATAACCACTCTGTCAGCCCTCGTTTTTGGAATTGAGGCTTACACTGGCTATTCATTAGGACAAAATTTCACTGGCTTGATTGCACTTTATACCATCTTTGGTATGGGTGGCGCATTCTTTTCACTATTCACCTCAAAGTGGATGGTTAAGCGTGGCATGGGCGTTAAGGTGATTTCACCCACCACTCAAAATTCTACCGAGAAGTGGATCCTGAACTCTGTTTACCAGTATGCTAGAAGTGCAGGTTTAAAAAATATGCCTGAAGTAGGCATTTATAATTCCCCTGAAATGAATGCATTTGCTACAGGCCCCTCGAAAAACAATTCATTGGTTGCAGTGTCTTCAGGCTTGCTAGAATCCATGAGCAAAGATGAAGTCGAGGGAGTAATAGGTCACGAGATTGCTCATATAGCCAATGGGGACATGGTTACATTGACCCTTATCCAAGGTGTGGTGAATACCATAGCCATGTTACTTGCTCGATTAATTACTGAAGTGATCGCATCTAAAATGGATTCTAAAGGTCGAGGAATGTCACAGTTTTTTATCTATATGTTTGTGGTTAACATTTTGGGAATCTTTGGATCCATCGTGGTAAATTGGTTTTCTAGACACAGGGAATTTCGCGCAGATCACGGTGGGGCTAAGTACGCAGGTCGGGATAAGATGGTTAAGGCTCTAGAAAAACTTCAAGAAGGACAGCGAAGAGTCAAAAATCAAGTGCCACCGAAGAACAGTGATCAACCAGCAGCGGTAGCAGCACTTAAAATCTCTGGATACAGTAAGGGGTCATTTCTAAAACGGCTGTTTATGACTCACCCACCTTTAGAAGAGCGGATACACGCCCTTCGTTCTAATTCTTTATAGTTATAAAGGTAATACTTTTAAAACTTCCTGGCTTAGCTGCTAAGTTCAGGTATATGTGATCAAGTGAAATATGATAATCGCTCTAAAGGCTTGATCTTAGCTGGCGTCACAGCTTTTTGTTGGGCTTCGCTAGCCATCTTTTTAAAAAAAGCCCTAACCTTTACCTCGACTGAAAATATAGTGGCGTTTAGAATGTTAATCTCATTTTGTATTCTTTTTACCTACTTTTTGGTTGCAAATAGGGGTGAACTTAAAAAAGTTTGTAAGAATCCGCCGCTTTTAGCTGGTTTAGCCGGTCTGATGTTATCTTTTAACTATTTCGGATACATGAAAGGGGTTGAGTACACCGGCGCTGGCAACGCACAAATTATGATACAGCTGGGTCCTACACTACTTATTGTTTTTGGTTTAACTATCTTTAAGGAATCCTTTAGCCGTAGGCAAATTTTTGGAATCTGCTTAGCGCTTTTGGGTTTTGTACTTTTTTACTACGACCAAAAAAGTTTTGACATAAATAGTACATTGAACACTGGAAACTTATGGATTCTTGCCGCAGCAATAACGTGGGCCATCTATGCTGTATTACAAAAAAAACTTACGGCTCATTGGAATCCTCAAACCCTGAATTTAATCATTTATTTTGTTTGTAGTTTAGTTTTGCTTCCCATGTCAGACCTTGGGCAAAGTCTAGATTTCAAAATTCTAGAATGGGCCCTGATATTCTTTTTAGGACTAAACTCTTTAGTGGCGTACGGGTGTCTTGCTGAAGCGCTAAAGTATGCCCCGGCAAGTGAAGTTAGTCTGGTCATTACAATAAATCCATTGGGGACTTTATTAATTTTATGGTTAGGTCAGTATCTTGGACTTTCTTGGATTCCGCTAGAGTACATCACTTGGATTGGTGGCCTAGGAGCAATGTGCGTTGTGCTTGGCGTAGGTTGGACTTTAAGTCAAAAAAAGTCATAATATAAATCATGAAATCTACAGCCTTTCTTTTACTTTTGTCACTGAACTTATCTTTTCAAATTTCTGCTCTTGCTGGAAACAGTAAAAAGTTGCTAGAAGCTGTATCTGAAAATAACTTTAACGAGCTATTAAACCACAAAAAAGATCACAGCTGGATCGAGCATTACATTATTAAATTGCTAAAAACTGATTTGGAATTCGCAAATTCTATGACAGATTCTAATGATAAACTTAAGTTACTTAAGCAAGTTTTAGAAAAAACCTCTTTCGCTCCTACAAAGATACAAGTTTTGCAAAGCATTGCTGATTTACAGAAAAAATTAAAATTAGATGATCAGGTTACTCAGAAGGAACTTCTACAAATAACTTCGCCTATTGAAAATGTAAAAGACTGTAAGGGATTTTATAAAAAAGGAAGCGTTTTCAGAGACCTTAGAAAGTTTGACACAAGTCTTGATAATTATAATAAGGCTTTTAAGTGTTACACCAAACCTAAGTCCAAAATTAGATCATTAGAGAAAATAACTTTGACTCAAAAAATTAAGCACCGAGGCAAAGATTTTTTGGCTGCTTCCCTAAACACTTATAATTTTACCAAAGATGCTTTCAAAGAAGGAAAGATACCAGCTAAGCTTTATAACAAAGTTGGCATCGAACACGTGCGCGCAGTATGGACATATCAGTCAGCAAAAGACGCTATGACTTACTTAGGTGAAATGAAGCAAATTTTAAGTTCTAAGCACTCACTGCAAACCGTCTACTGGATTTACGCACGCTTGGCCGAAGAAAAAAACAAACTAAAAAAGTCCCAGAAATACTTAGCACTAGCTTTAAAAGAAAAACCTATTTCAGATGGTGACTTGATTGATATTTATTGGCAGAAGTTTTGGAATCATTTAGAGCTTAAGCAAATGCAAGAGGCTGAAAACGCCTTAAATCAGTCTTTATCAGTTGGAGATCCTTTTATAAATCAATCCAGAACTTACTACTGGTTAATAAATACCCTTAAAACAAAAAAAATAAAACTTCAGGGAAATTTAAATGAATTAAATTCTAAAAAGAATTCACAGGATAAAATTAAGAAGTCTAAATTGGCTATAGAAAAACTTGACCAGCAGATTGATGATCATACAGAAACGCTTACATCTAAATACCCTATTTCATTTTACACAGCGCTAATACGTAAACACAGTGGTTATAAATATGAACCTTCAGATCTAGACGACTTTTCTTCTAAGACTTATAAAAAACTTCCTAAAAGTTTTGACTTAGAGTTTTATAAAAAACTTCAAGAGACTTCAACTCTTGCGACACAAAGTTTTTTAAGAAAATATTACTACAAATTTAGGCGTAAAATTTCAAAGAGCCAACGATTTTTAATCAAAAGGCTGTTGGCAAGAAATGGTGAAACCACCGAGCTTTTTATAGAACTTGAAGCCAATCCAGAGATCTGTTTTCGTGAAGGTGCCCCTTGCATGGATCTATTTCCGACACCTTATCAAGAAAGGGTTACTCTTGCTTCTAAAAGATACCAAGTACCGAAAGAACTTATATATTCGATCATTCGTCAGGAATCTATCTTTAATCCACTTGCTAAAAGTTGGGCTGATGCCAGAGGGCTGATGCAGCTTCTACCTTCAATAGCCAAAAGCATTTCGAAAGATGCAAAGGTCGAATATAGTGGTCCACTGGATTTATATAGCGTGGAGAAGAATATTTACTACGGAACTTACTTAATTAAAAGTCTAATTCAAGAGATGGACAATTCCTTGGTCATGGGACTTTGTGGATATAATGCAGAAAAAAGACGCGCGAAAACCTGGTATAAAACTAGGTTTAAGGGTGACTGGCTTAAATTCATCGAAGAGATCCCTTATAATGAAACCAGAAATTATAACAAATTAGTTTTAAGAAATTTTCTTATTTACAGCAACAACGATGATTTAATTCTTAAGTCTTGGTTTCCAAAGGGAGTTTAGAATTAATCTTAAGTTAGACTCATTTCAAGACGATATAGAGCTATGGCGGTTTTAAGAAAAATATCTATCTTATTATTAGTTTTTTGTTCGCTAAAGTCCTATTCGGTGGAATTAAAATCAAGATCAGTAAAAGATAACCCTAGAATTCAAAATCTTGAAAAAATAAGATGCAGTTTTGTAGCTATTTCTGACAGTAAAAAGATACGACTAAATTCTGAAGTTTTCAAAATTACGGATCTAAATAAAGATCTTAACGGCCAAACCAAGGGTATTTACGTCAATATTTTTGATTTCTTAGGATTTAGCTTTTATCTAGATGCACAAAAAAGATTGAATATTAGAAGTGAGCAGGAAGAGAGCTCAGAAAAGCAACTCAAGACTTTCACCAGACTTCCAGCAAACTTCAACACAAAAGTTAGTTTTTCGTCGCAGTACAATTCTAAACCAGTTTATATCAGTGAGGTGAAAATTGAGTGCAAGCCTTAAATCAACTTTTAACCTTGGCCTTTTTTCTACGATTTTACTATTTATAAGCGCCCCCTCAATGGCAGGCATAGAGACAGGCACCAGTCGCCAATCCCATTCGAACACAAGAATCAGTCCAATGCACAGTCCGCAAGTTCAGTCTTCTTTTATTAATACCTGTCTAAAATATGGCGTGCGTGAAAAATTTTGTCGTGAATTGACTTCTCCAATTGACCGACAAAAGGAAAAGAATAAGTTCTACAGGACTTATCCAGGCCAACCACATATTTTGATGCCTCATCAGAGTAGTTGGAACAAAGGCATTTATTTGCTACAGATTGCAGAAAGCTTATCTGAATACGGAGAAATATGCGCCATAAGAAATTGGTACAGACCTGAACCTTACAACAGCCGTGTTGAAGGCTCATCCAATAGTGAACATTTGTCTGCTGGCGCTATTGATATAGAATTCTGTTCCCCTGCTGAAAAAAAGAAAGCTTTACGGGCAGCATTAGCAATGAGGCAAAAATATAAAAAACCAGCAAGTGTCGGGGTTTATGGTGAGGGCAATACAGTTATTCATATTGGATTTTCAAATAGAATCTATGGACCAAACATCGCCTATCATGACCGTGCAGCTGCAACCCAAGCTGCATGGAATTCAGTTTCAGAACCAGGCAAAAATCTAAAAAATAGAAACCAGATGTCTCAAAATAGACCGAGGGTGCAAAGAGCCAGTGGTTCAAATTTTTGGCGAAATATTGTTAATTTTTTTAGAGGCACATAAGGCTTCAGTTTAGAATTGGCTTTAGCCTTAGACTTTGAAAAAAGAAAATCTAAAATTCCAACTGCGCTATAATCTCTAGAACTTTGTAGATTGAATTCTTAACTTTTTTTATGAATTGCGGATCTGTCTTATTAGGAATATGAATAAATCCAGCAAGAAAATTTTCTTCATAAGCTTTTTGTAGCACTTGATAAAATAAGCAGTTACAAACATAAGTTCCGGCTGTGTTGGATACTTTAATATCCAAACTATCAGCTGTGCTTTTCACGTCCAAAAATTTACTTTCGCTTAATAAATTATTATCGCCGAATTGATTTAAGATCTTATCGACTTGTAGATTAGAAAAATAAGCATCAGGTCCAGTCTTATCAATTTTAGTTGAAGTTGGCTTATGACCAGAGTTATCAGGGTGATTGCAGGACATATAATTAATCGCCAAGCGCTCAAGATCTATACTATTCCTTTCACATGCAACACCAAGGCAAATGACCAAGTCGGGAAAAAAGTCTTTAGTGGCGGCCTCGAATGCCTTAAAACAGGCCCTGAAATCTACGGGTAAAACAACCGTTTTAAATTCTGAAACTTGGCTTAAAAACTTTAAAGACTTGTCATCTAATTTCTTTTCATTTCGATCTGTTTTAGTTTCTAAACCTTTAGTCTTGTAGGCTTCGCCTCGAACTTGCTGATCTTTAACTTTAAATTTTATATTCGGTATTTCAAAATCTTGATTTATAGACTCTGTAACCAACTGAGTTGGATTGGTTCCAATATTTAAAAACGGTTCAAACGCTGTTACCAAAATATTTACATCAGATCGCATGTCATATTTAAGCTAACTGTCTCAAATCAGGATTTCAATACTTTTTCAGGTGTTCAGGTGCCAGGTTCCAAATGCTTGCCGCTCCACGGCAAGCATTTGGAACCTGGCACCTGAATGCTCTGTTGATATTCTTTACACACACAAGTTTTGTGGTCATATACATAGCTAGAACCATTAAAAAGGTCAATTATTTCAACAGGTTAAAATAGATAACTTGGCACTCCTATTGCTATTTATAGTCCAACAGGGGAAGTCCATGAAGACACAAAATCTAGCAATAATAATGGTATCTACATTTCTGATGATGGATCATTTTTATTCCAAAAGAGTTCAAAAAATTGACTCTAGAGAAACTAGCATGGCTCTTATTCAATCCCCTACCCGTGCGACTATAGTTTCAAAAGCGGTAGTTTCTGAAATCAAAAATAAAGACGTAAGTGTTCTGTTAAATGACCCCGCAATGAATCAAAAGTGGGGCCTAGTTCAAAACCAAATCAGTAAAGCGTGGAAAATATCTCAAGGTAGCAAAAAAATTAAAGTGGCAGTTATAGACACTGGAATTGATACCAATCATGAAGATTTGAAAAGCAATCTATGGGTTAATAAAGGCGAGACAGGGTTTGATAACTTAGGTCGCGATAAATCTAGCAATGGTATTGATGACGACGGCAACGGTTTTAAAGATGATGTTTATGGCTGGAATTTTGTGGCTAATGATAACGACCTAAAAGACAATCATGGTCACGGCACACATATCGCTGGAATTATAGGTGCTGTAGGTGGTAACGGCAAAGGTATTAGTGGCGTTTCCCCACAAGTTAGTCTTATGGTTTTAAAATATTATGACCCTAAAGGTTATGGTGAAGATAATTTAAAAAATACTATTAAAGCTATTCACTACGCTATCGATAACGGGGCACACATAATTAATTATTCGGGCGGCGGTTTAGAGTATAGTTCTGAAGAAAAGGCTGCTATCGAAAAAGCTAGAAAAAGAGGAATCTTGTTTATAGCGGCTGCAGGAAATGAAAGATCTAATTCAGACATAAAAAAATATTATCCAGCAGACTACAAATTAGATAATATAATATCGGTAACAGCTATCGATGATAAAACAAGAGTTTTACCATCAAGCAATTATGGTGTCCTTACAGTCGACATCGGCGCCCCGGGCAACAACATTTATTCAACATTACCGAATAACAAGTACGGTTTTATGACTGGAACGTCCCAAGCTACAGCCTATGTCAGTGGCGTTGCTTCACTAGTTTTAGCTCATCACGAAGACTATAAACCTACTCAAGTTGCTAAATACTTAACTAACACTGGTGACATTGTGGATTCGTTAAAAGGAAAAACTTTGTACAACCGTAGATTAAATTCCTACAGAGCTTTAACAATTTTAGATAAAGGTATTGGAGCAATGGGAGTGATCGCAGGTAACACCGATGATATGAAAACAAATTTTGCAACAGATCGATCTTCGCAAACTGTGAACCCCTTACAAGCGTTTAAAGGCTTTGGTCAGAATCTACTTAAAAATTTGAATTTGAATTCAGAAATACCTTAAATTAAACTTGAAAAAAGGATTTTAGATGCCAAGACTAATAAAATTTTTAGGGTCAATCTTCATTATTTCATTCTGCGCAAACGTTTCTTTTGCAATTTCAACTAGTGAATTAAATATCCAGCTAAATCCAGATAAAATTCAAGCCATGTACCCAATCAGCAAAGCTATCGCTTTGCAAATCACAAAATCTGATGATGCAGATTTTGATATGATTGGTCCGGCAATAATGGAGCAACACTACCGGTCATTTGTCCTAAGTCCAATATTTGACCAGCAAAATAAAAATCAAGATCTAATGATACTGGCTCATATTAGATTTTCCACTTTGTTAGATGGTCAAGATTCACAAGTAGCAAATAAGGTTTCATATGAAAAGAAATTGAGCGACCACCATCATAATAGTCTTATGTACAATTCTGAGCATTCAACAATCTTTTCACCACTATTTGAGGGAAAACTTCAGTGTTATTCTGGGACCATTTTGTATGATTTAATTCGTAGAACTCATGGAAAAAAAGTACACGAAGCTTCGAACAGAGTTTTTATATACACAAACGGTCATATATTACCAGGTTATCTAAAAAAAGAATTAGGAGTATATAACCTTTACGGAATTGAAACCACTGTTGCCGGTAAAGGTTTAAAAAAGTTCGGTCCAGTTCAAACTTTAAAAAGAATCAGAGTTGTCGATGCGAACTTGGCTCTGCTAGTTGAGCTTTTGAAGGATTCAATACTAAATCTGCAAACTGTTGTGCAAAGAGCTTTGCTCCTGACTTCTAAGAAGTTTGAGTTGCCACTTGCTCAAATGGAAGAAGGCATAGAGAATGCACTGGTCAGATTTAGCCAAGGAAATATTATTCAAAAAACAACTTTAGCTGCTAACGAATTTATCTTACCGTTGATTAACTCTTCACCTTTCGGTTTTGGAAACTCCAATGCGTCTGATAGTGGCCAAGATCTGATAAGAGCAACTGTCGATGTTTTTCCAACAGAAGGCACAGAGGATTACAATAATGATGAAAATATTATTAAAGTCGCTGAAAATATCCAACGTCAACTTGTAGTTGCAGAGCACATCAGAAGGCTTGGGACAATAGATTCTGGTGAATCCGTCATTATTAATTTGCCTAACGGACATCCAAGCATCAATCATAAATATGGATCACCACCTCCTTTTCCGCGCACTTCAATACTTGTAGTGATCCAAGGTCCTTTAGCAAAAAAATTAATCGAAAATCCGGCTCTTCATTTGATCCGCGAAATGGGTGGTGCTTTTAAAGAATATGCATTCAATTACGGTTCCATAGTTATGGATGAGCCTAGCTTAGTTGATATTTTCAAATCATTAGAATTCGCTGCTTCAGATGATTCTGGTAAATTGGTAAAACAAAACCCCTATATCGGAGATTTTGGAGGCAATAAGATTATAGCTTATAATCTAAGAGCGAATAAACCCTCCGCTAATTACAATAGTTCGTCCCCATTTCTTTTTGGTGTACATGACGGTGGCTATTCTAGTAACAATTCATACTTGGGGAATTTCGCAGATAATTTAGGCGTTCTTTTTGGAGCCCATGCTGAAATGATGCGAGACGCTTCTGGCTTGTTGACAATTATTTCAGTCTACAATCATCATTACTGATTGAACAAATTTCTAAAGCAATTATCTAGTCGTTAATATTGAAGCGGCCAATCATCAATATTTTTAAAACTCGCGCAGATTAGATTAGATTTTAACTAAAGATCCGACTCTTTTAGAAGCAGTAGAGCTCCGGTTAAAAATATAAGAGCGAAGCCAAAACCAGCTAAGTCAGATAAA
Source organism: uncultured Pseudobdellovibrionaceae bacterium (assembly GCA_963803705.1). Taxonomy (GTDB): domain Bacteria; phylum Bdellovibrionota; class Bdellovibrionia; order Bdellovibrionales; family UBA1609; genus JAMLIO01. The sequence goes on from CAWDNU010000004.1 coordinate 482,144, forward strand.
CTTTCGTTACTAAAGCCTAATCCGATCAGTCCGGCAGACATACTTATAACCACCCAGGGAATTAGCCTTAAATAAGTTTTCTTACCTTTAGACTTGCTGCCTAATACACTTTGGTGAATTGCAAAATCTTGTATTAGTTTTTCACAATATAGCTTCATCTCTTTTGAAACCTGGTCGTGACCATTAGCCTCGCAAAAGCTTTTGTACTTTCCCAAAGCAAAATCAAGACTCTGCTTAGCACGAGCAGAAAGGATAAAGTCTTTGTGAACCGATTTTACATCGTAATTATTAAGAACTTTTTCCCAGCTTTTTTCTAAAAACCAATATTCAGAATTAAGCTCTGTCTCTACGTCATCGATAAAGCCAACCTTACGAATACCAGATGTTCCGTCGGTTTCAGGTGCTTTAATTTTATCAGAAATATCCATAGACATTTTTGCGATAATTTTAGGATCTAAGGTTTCTTCCGTTTCTAGTGAAGCGTTTCCGTAGGCCCTATCATTTGCTTCAAGTTCTGACTTATATTGCTCACTCCATTCGATTGGAAATGCTACAATTTCCGAGTGTTCCAACGCTTCAGGAAAAGAGATCCAGAACTTCTGATCGCATGACACACAGTCAAACTCTGGCTTTTCAACATAGATGGTTTGAGGATCTACAGCGTAAAGCTTAAAGCAATTCGGACATCTCATTCGAATTTCAGGCTGAGCATATTTGTTCGTTGTCGAACTATTCATAGAATTCGTCAGCTGATCTGATTTATAATCTAGTGTAGATTCTTGTTCAGAATTTTTTCTAGAGTTTGATTTTTGGATGTCATAATCAGATGGCTCTGCCAAATTTAATCCCCCTAACACTTCTTTTAATAATAGCACTCTTAGACGGACATGGGGCAAGAACTTTTTTGAGGTACTTAGCTTTTAAACCATGTAGCAACATCCTTTGCTAGCCCATTTGTAATACCTATGAGATAAATTTACATGCCATTTAAAGTAAGAATTTTTTTTAGCTACATTACTAATTTTGTAAAAACATACAAATTGCCTATGATATCAGGTGTGCTTCAAGCAACCAGCTACATACCTTTTCCACCATGGGCTTTGTTTTTCAGCCTAGTACCTTTGTGGATTTTTTGGATTGGCTCAGATTTTAAAAAGAAAGTTTTCGGGACCTTAGTCTGTAGTTTAGTGGCTTGTAGTATTGGTTTTTATTGGATTGCGATCACGGCACACGAATTCGGAAAAGCGCCTTGGATCATGTCAATTTTAGCGCTGATGTTATTTTCACTGCTTGCGAATTTACACTTGGTTGTATCGGCAATAATTTGGGGCATTCTAAAATTACAAGTTTCTAAAAAGCACAGTCTTTGGCTGCTACCTTTCGTCACAGCGATTTCAATTAGCTTTGTACCAACGCTATTTCCTTGGAACTTTGGCTACGCCTGGATTTACGCCAACCTTCCAGGGGCACAGCTTGCAGATATGTTTGGTGTCATCAGTCTTTCTACAGTCACAATTTTTATAAACTTTTTAGTTTTGTTGGCAGTGGTCACGAAAAGGTATTCCTATTACGGTTTGGGCGCATTTGTGGTTTTTATAAGCATTAATGCAATTGGACTACTTCACCTGAATTTTGTACCTGAAGAAAAAGGTCGTCTAAAAGTGTTAATCACCCAGGCCAATATCGGAAATCTTGAAAAACAGCTTTCTTTGAGCGGCTATGGATTTAGAACTAAAGTGGTCACCAAATATGCTAACCTGACAACAGATGCTTTAGAAAATGAAGATGGTGTAGATTTAGTAGTTTGGCCAGAGACAGCTTATCCCAAATATATCAATCTGTTGGATTTTAAAAATACCGCACCGGTGCTTTCGAACTTAGCCGTTAATAATGAAGTGGCGTTGATCACAGGATTCTACGATGTTCAACCAGGTGACCTGGTGGCTAATGCCATGTTGTATATTGATAATAGTGGTCAAGTGATTGATCGACCTTCTCATAAAAGTATACTATTGGCATTTGGCGAGTACCTTCCTTTATCAGAAACATTTCCCAAGTTAAAAGAAATTTTTCCTCAGGTCGCTGACTTTGTCAGAGGCCCAGGGCCTGAAATCAGATCCATAGGCGATGTAATTTTCGGACCCATGATTTGCTACGAGTCTTTGTTCCCTAGCTTTTCTAGAAAGCTTGCCAACCTTGGAAGCCACGTCTTAATCAACTTAACAAATGACTCTTGGTATGACGATTGGTTTGAGCCAAAGCAACATCTATACATTACCGCAGGTCGCGCTTTAGAAAATAGACGGCCAGTTATTAGGGCTACAAACACTGGGCTTTCAACTGTGATAAAATCCAATGGTCAGCCTATGAAGATCTCTCCTAGAGGTGAAGAGTGGGCTGGGGTTTATAATGTCAAATATCCAGAAGGCAACAGTCAAACAATTTATCAAAGATGGGGGAAAAACCTACACCCCATTATTTTAATTTTGTTGATCCTATTGATTTTTGGTCATGGGAGATTTAAAAAATCGAAATGAACACCACTGAACTTAGTAAAGTTTTAATCCACATTCAAAGCTATTGTAAAACGGTTGTTGGCCAAGAAGCCGTAAAAAACCTTAAAGTCTTTACGAACCCCAAGAAAGCAAAACAACATGCCAAGGACGTACTTGATCTAAAAAAACTTATATCCTTAGAAGGACTAAGCTTTGAGCTCACCGGTTTAGATCTAAGTCTTAATTGGCTTAGAAAAGTAAAGAAAAATCAAGTTCTGCAGCCACTTGATCTGAATGATATCCGCTTATTTTTAGAAGACATAGTTCACTTGAAGCAAATTTTTCTCAATAATAAGAATGTACCAATTATTGATTATTTTTTAGATACATTGATCGAAGCTGAAGAGATTTTGGCCTACATTAACGTTGTAATTTCACCTGTCAGCGAAATCAATTCTGACGCAAGCGAAGAGCTGTACAAATTTTTTCAAGACAAAAAAAACTTAAATATGCAGGTCCAAAATTTACTAAAGAAAATTGTTAAAGACCAAAATTTAGAAAATATCCTACAAGACAGATTTGTCACCACCCGTGAAGGGCGGCTCGTCTTACCTGTGATCAGCGGGATGAGACATGATTTCAGCGGAATCATCCACGACTCGAGCCAAAGTAAACAGACAGTCTTTATGGAGCCTCAAGAAGTTGTACCTGTTAACAATAAGGTTTCAGAGCTCGAGATAAAAATACAAGCCGAGATCGAAAAGATTCTAAGAGAAATTAGCAAGTTTATACACTTAAGGTTTGATGAACTTGAAAGCTCTTTTGAAACTTTAATTCAAATCGACAAAATGTATGCCTTGGGTTTTTTTGCTTCTCACGCTGAACTAAACTCATTTAATTGGAGCCTAGACGATACAATATATCTGCCTGATCTGAAGCACCCAATGCTTAGCTTAGAAATAGAAGATATTGTCGGTAATACTATAGAGCTTAACAGGAAAAATAGAATTCTTGTGCTTTCAGGTCCCAATGCCGGGGGGAAAACAGTGTTACTAAAAAGCATAGGCCTTGCTTGTCAGATGGCAACCTATGGACTACCAATTGCAAGCACGGAATCAGCAGAGCTTCCTTTTATCCATGAGGTTTTCCTTTCACTGGGTGATGAGCAAAACTTAGAAGAAAACCTTAGCTCTTTCGGTGGGCATCTGATTAAGCTAAATCAAGCTGCTAAACTTAAGGGCCTACATACTTTAATTTTAGTAGATGAAATCTGCGGAACTACTGAAGCCCAAGAAGGATCTGCTTTAGCAAGAGCCTTCATAGAAGAATTTAAGTCCAATGAAGTTTTCGCTGTTATCACAAGTCATTTAGCACCACTCAGGTCAAATTGGGGTGAAGGCGTAATTAATGGCAGTATGCAGTATGATCCAAAAACTCAGTCCCCCAGTTACACGTTCATTATGGGATTGGCAGGTGAATCCATGGCTATTCCAACTGCCAAGCGCTACGGGGTTGATGAAAAAATTATGAAGGCCGCTTTAAGCTACTTAACCCCTGAGGCTCAAAAAAAATTTTCGGGTTTAGAAGAGATCGAAAACTTAAAGAACAAACTTATCCAACTTCAAAAACAGTATCAGGAAAAACTTAAAGATCTTGAGAAACGAGAAATAGTGATTAAAAATGATCAGGCCAAGTTAGAAGAGTTAAAATCTACCGGGCTTGCTGAAGATTTAAACGACTATCAGAAAAAGATCGAAGACTTGATCAAGTACGAAAAAATAAAATCTAATTTTGAAAACAAAAAAAACTTGGACGCGATCAAGCAACAGATGCCCACCATCGTAAAATACAAGCTGGAAGATAACCCTGAAGTTAATCCTGAAAATTTTGCCATCAAATTTCCTGCGGGAACATCCGTTTTTATTAAAAGTTTAAATCGAAAAGGGATTGTTCAAAGCAAAGCGAACTCAAAAGGCGAGGTTACCGTACTGTCTGAATCTATGCGTATCCAAGTTCCCTACACTGATATTTTGCCGGGTACAGGTCAAAGCTCTTCAAATAAGCTAAAACAGGTCAAAAGTAGCTTACCTACCTCACACGACCTTACCCAGAAGGATATTGATCTAAGGGGTAAGACCGTAGATGAAGCGCTTGATGAGTTAGACATGGCTTTAGATCAGGCTGTTCAAAGTGGCTTGCTTAAATTAAAAATCATCCACGGTCATGGAGACCAAGACAGGTTAAAAAAATCTGTTCGCACATTTTTATCTAGAAACACATTTATAAAATCTTGGCTTTCGGGCAAAGCATTTAACCAAAGCGATGGAGTCACGATCGCTGAAATACTGTCCTAGATTTACAGGTTTTGTTGCAACATTTGTGTACTTAAGTTTGACACTTTTTTCGAAAATAAAGTGTCTCAGATTGCACTTTTAGACAAATGGTCGCTATTAGACGGGTCTAGTGTCTCAATGTCTCAAAATAATAATCTGTATTCAGTCTATATTTATTTAAGAAAACCAAAAAAGACGATAGCTACTAGTAAGATTTTTTTTAGCTCAACTTTTGTCATGAGGTGTCTAATGTACGTATTTCGAAAAGCTTCAATTTTTACAATTAGTATATGCTTTACTTTCTTTTTTGCTGCATGTGGCGGCGGTGGCTCGTCTGTTTCAACTGGAAGCCAAGGTGAACAGTTTTCCCAGGTTAGTAATGCAGATACGAACATAGATGTTTTGTGGGTTATAGATGACTCTGGCTCTATGAAGCCAGGCCAAGACGCGCTTAGAGCGAACATCAATGACTTCATAAATTTATTTTACGATAGAGGGTTTAACTTTAGAGTAGCTGTGGCTGCGACCTCTCAGTATCAAAGTGGAAAAAGCGCTGGATTTAAAGGCGGAGTGCTTTCCTCAAGCCTAAGTCAAAGCCAGATGCAAACTCAGTTTTCAGCAAATGCAAATGTAGGAGTAAGTGGAACTGGCGATGAAAGAGGTTTGCAAAGTATGGAGCGGGTTTTAAGTAGCAGCGGTAACCAACCCTTTCCACGCAGCGACGCTCATTTGGCTGTTATCTTTTTAGCTGACGAAAATGACTGCGGATCAAACAACGCATCAAACGCAGCAGCTTGTAGAGCAGCAAATCCAGTTTCAGGTTTTTATAACTATTTAAAAACATTGACTGGCTCAACTGATGACGATTTGCTTTTTTCAACTCATTCAATCGTGGTAGACTCAAACTCTTGCAAAAATAATGGTTTTTATGGTGCTGACAATCCTGGAAGCCCTATGCATGGCGATGCTTCATTGGGAAGCCGCTATGAAGAGATGGCAGGCCTAACTGGCGGATTAGAATTAAGTATTTGCTCTGCTTTTGGACCTTCAATGGCAAGCCTTGCTGATGACTTGGCTTCTAGGGCTTCACAGTTTTATTTACAGCACGAGCCTATTGTCAGCACAATCGAAGTAAAAATTGCAGGTGTTAACGGCGGCAACCCAATCGCAAAAAGTACTTCCAACGGTTGGGATTATAATTCAAACAGCCAAAGCATTAGCTTTTATGGCAGCGCAATTCCCCAGCAAGGCGTGTCAATAGATGTTAGTTATGTGACTCGATTTTTGGTGAACTAAGCTATTGAGCTTAGTTCTGACTAACAAATGAAAAAATAATTTTATTGATAATTTAATTGTAAAGAATATTTAGCTTATATCTGCATACATTAAGGCACGGCTGTCCTGCCTCTACCGCATTTTACCCTTGCGGGTAAAAGCGCCTCCAGCTTGCGGAGGCCTTATGTACGCAGATATAAGCTAAATATTCTTTACAATTAAATTATCAATAAAATTATTTTTTCATCTGTGGATCAAAAGCATCGCGAAGGCCATCACCAAATAAATTGAAGGCTAACATCGTTACAAACAAAGCCAGGGCCGGTGGAAAGATCAGATACGGATAAGCACCAAAGGCACTGTAGCCATCTTTGACCAGCACTCCCCAACTGCTATATGGAGGTTGAAGTCCCAGTCCGATAAAGCTTAAAAATGATTCGTACAGAATGTTTGATGGAATTTGAAAAGTCAGCAGAACAATAATTGGCCCCAATATATTCGGCAAAATATAGCGAATAAGAATTCTGTAAGATGGTGTTCCCAACGCTTGTGCTGCTTCAACATAAGTTAGCTGCTTAACTTGCAAAACTTGTCCCCTTACGACTCGAGCTAACGTCACCCAACCGACAACGCTTAAGGCTATCAAAATAGAGGTTAAAGCTCTTAGTTCTGGGTTTGATACAAGTTCTACAGAATCAAAAATAACTTTAACCAATATCATTAGTATCAACGATGGGAATGACATCAAGATATCAATAATCCTCATCATCACGGCGTCAGTGCGCCCACCAATCCATCCAGCTATGCAGCCATAGATTGTGCCTAACACCATAGAGATCATAGCCGTAAATATTCCCACGGCCATGGACATCCTTGCCCCGTAGATGAGTCTAGATAATAAATCGCGACCCAAGCCATCCGTCCCAAACCAATAGGCTTGGGACGGGCTGTTGAAAATAGCAGACATATTTTGCTGATCAAAAGAATACGGAGAAATTAGCGACGCAAAAATTGCAAAAAAGCAGATCACTAATATAAAATATAATGAAACCATTGCACCAAAATTTTTCTTTAGTCTTGAAAACGAATCCTGCCATAAACTTTTAGAACGCTTTTTCATGCTAACCGCATCCTTGGGTCAAAGTAGGCATACAGAAGATCAACTATTAAATTAGCAAAAACTAATAAGCCTGCATACAGTAAGGTCAAAGCTAAAATAAAAGGATAATCACGATTAGACACACTTTGAACTAAGTGCTTTCCAATACCAGGTATGGCAAAGAAAATTTCGATCACAAACGAACCCGTTAATATGGCAGCAACCAATGGGCCCGAATAAGTTAGAACAGGTATCAAAGAATTTTTAAGAACATGCTTATACATCACGGTCCTATGACTTAAACCCTTGGCTTTTGCTGTTCTAATGTAGTCAGCCCCGATGACATCTAAAACGCTAGATCTGGTCAACCTTGCAATAAATGCAATAGGTCTCATTCCTAAACAAAATACTGGAAGAATGTAGTAAGCCACGGAACCCCAACCTGCTGGTGGCACCCATCTTAAATTCATCGCAAAGATTTGTACCAATAAGGCTGCCACTAAAAAATTAGGTAAACTGACCCCACTTATGGCAACAATCATTGAAGCATTGTCAGCAAGTTGATTGTGCTTAGATGCAGCAAAAAGTCCAAGCGGTATACCCACTAAAAATGAAAAAAGAAGTGCATAGAAACCCAACAAGAATGATGCAGGAAAACTTTCTGATATGATTTCAGTAACTGGACGGCCCACATACTTGTAAGACTCACCCAAGTCACCTTGCAAAATTTTTGTTAAATAACTGGTGTACTGGAAAAATAAAGGCTTATCCAAATCGTACTTTCGCTCGATGTTGGCTTTTATATCCGGTGGTAAAGCTTTATCTTGGTCAAATGGCCCACCGGGAACAACGCGAAGTAAAACAAAAGTTAGACTTACAATTATAAATAATGTGAAAAAAGCCTCGATCAGACGTTTGATTGTATAAAAAACGATGTTTTGACGAATGATAAAAAAAAGAAAACCAAAGAGCGCACTGATCAGTAAAGTGTAAGTTAAAGCTGATGGAATAATATAGTCAGTAAGATTTAAACCTATTGCCGAAAACAACAACAATAACCATATTAATGGAAACCAACGCCCCAGTCCCAAAAAATTTTCCAGCAATTTATCCATAGTATTTTACCTGTTCAATAGCTTTAACTTCAGTTTTCTACTTTAGCTTTTTACTTCAGACTGTCTAACTAACTTGTCTAATTTTCTTATTTAATTTTCTTATTTAATTTTCTTATTTAATTTCTATTTAATTTTGCTATCCTAATTAACAGTCTAAATTTAAGATACATTTGATTTAGCATATTATCGTGCGCGGTTGTTACTTAACTACCGCTACATCTTTAAGGTTATAGCGACTCATTACATTTTTGGGAAAATTATTTAATCTTGTCGAAACCAGCTGTTGTGTAACTCCGGAATAAATCGGAAAAGCAGCCGCTGCTTCAACTAGTAGCTTTTTTCCGGCCTTAGCATAGAACTCCCTTTTTTTATCTAAGATGTTAGTTCTAGCTGAACTTATCAAGGCTTGGTCAAAGCTTTTGTCTTTCCAGCCTGTGTGATTGTTGTCAGACGTAGAGGTCATCAGCTCGTAAAAATTGTATGGGTCTGGATAATCGGCAACCCACCCCATCCTATACATGTGTGGGGGGTCGGACTGCAAAGTTCCTAAGTAGACCTTCCACTCTTCATTATTAATCTTCACAGTTAAACCTAGGTTTTTTTTCAGCTGCGCTTGAATATTTTCGGCTATACGCTTGTGGTCTTCATTTGTGTTGTAAGCAAGAGTAATACTTGGCGCAGGTTTTTTTATGCTAAAGCCAGCTTTTTCGTAAAAGCTTAGGGCTTGAGCTAAGTTGAACTGAATTCCTGCGGCTTCATCAAAACCAAACATTCCTTTGGGAATCCAACCAGACAGGGGTGTCTGCCCACCTTGCAACATCCCGGTGATTTGTCTTCGATCCACGGCAGAAATAATAGCTTTTCTTAGATATACATCATCCATTGGCGCTCTGTTGATATTAAATCCGAAATAGTAGGTCACCAAAGCAGGACCCTGCTGGTACTCTTTCATATCTTTCAACACACCTAATAACGAAGATGGAAGTGCCAACAAAGCGTCTACTTGGCCACCTTTAAACAGGTTTAAAGCAGTACCCTGTTCTTCAATAATATATGCGATTATGTTTTTAGTTTTTGTTTTTTTATCAAAATAGTTATCGTTTCTTTCAAAAACCAAAGCTCTATCGTGATCCCAAAGTTTTAATTTAAATGCCCCTAAGGTCACTATGTTTTCGGCCTCTGTCCAACGGTCACCGTGCTTGACTATAACGTCGTTTCTTATGGGGTAGGTAGAATGGTGAGTTAACAGATAAGGAAAGTTCGCTGGTTTATTTAATTCAACTTTTATTTTCTGACCTACAATCTTTACCCCAACCTTAGAAAAATCTTTTTCTGAACCATTACTATAACTTTGCGCATTCTTAATTCCATATAAAAAGTATGCGTACACCGAAGCTGTATTGGGATTCAAAAGTCTTTCCCACCCATCTAAAACTTGCTGAGGTGTTAATTTTTTTCCATCTGTCCAGCTTATGTCGTCGCGCAGCTCAAATTCCCAGCTCATGGAATTGTTCGACGATGACCAACTTTTTGCTAAAGCTGGTTTTAAGTCTACTTCAGATTCACGAAAATCATAATTAACTAGTCCATCCATTATATTCTCAGTGATAAAAGCTGAGGTTGTATCAGATGACTTATTCCAATCTAAAGATGGGGGCTCAGTAGAAACAATTAACCTGATAGTATCCTGTAAATTTAAGCCATAGTCTGTGGATGTAGCCTTTTTAGTACAAGAAAGACAGGTTAATAGCAGGGTTGTAGCAGCAAATAATTTAAGCATCCGAGTCTCCTGATTAGAAGTAGGAAGTTAACAGTTTACCTGAAGCTCTGGGGATATTCAGTGCGTTAAATAGCGTTATGATTTTCGAGCTTAGTTAGGTAGGCTCGAAAAAAAAAAAATGTTTTTTAACTGTCAAAATTGGCTCAAAGTTCTTCAGCCGCTTTCCGCTCGTCACTACTAGTGGGTTTCTTTTTTTTGTTGCTTGATTTCTTATTCTTTAGAGATTTGATATTATTTTCAACCTCTTCAACTCCTGTAAAGTTTTCGATTAGATCTTCAGCGGTGTAGCTCATCCATTTATCATCGACAGTTCCGCTTAAAGTGACCTTACCATTTTTAACTGAAACAGAAATTTCAGCTGCATTGATATCGTGGTGATCACTTAGGCATTCGTTGATGTCATCGCTAATTCGCTCGTCAGACCTTCTATAGTTTTTTGGTCCTATACCTTTGTACGATTTTCTTTTTTTATGAATTGCAGATTCGTCTTCGAACACCGAGTCGAACTGATGCTTGGGATGCAAGTTCCCGTCAAATTCGTGTCTTGGATGGCTATTAAGGCCTTGGTAATCTGGATTTGATCCGCCTTTTCCCGAATTTTCTAAAGTTTCATAGTTGGGTTTGCGTGTGTTGCCCCAACTAGTACTTTTGTGAGACCCAGAACCTTCAGAGTGCTGTTTGCTGGGATAATTTTTTTCTGAATGGTCAGACGCTGAACGTTTGTTCCGACTGCTGGCTTTTCTACCGCTGTCGTAATCACTATCATCGTGATTGTTGTAGCTGTCCCATGGTGAATGTGAACCATCGCCCTGGCTATGATCATTTATGAACTCTTCATATGAGCCGTCAGATTCAGAGTATCGTGGGGACTTATAATCCTCATGTTTAGGTCTGGCCTGCTTACTGTTTTGCTGGCCGCGATTAGTGCTGTTGGCCGATCTACTGCCAGTTCTGTTACTGTTGTTTTGGTCTCTCATATTAAACCCCTTTTAAAATTGAGATTAAGTAATTACACTATCTGCCCAAATCGATAACTTTAATAAGTTTGACTTCGTCATCGATTGTTGTCGTCGATTTTCGTCGTCGATAGATAGCAGCGGATATTTATAATATATATCTTTGCATAGATTTTGTATTTTTAGTTCTGTGTACTAACTATCTAGATTTCTACAAACTAAGTTCTCTGAAGCAAGCAAGCGGTCGAACGCCTTTAAATCAACTAATTTTTGAATTGGTTGCAATATTTTACGAAGGCATTCCTATTATTTGATGAGGCTATACAACTCAAGAGTTCCACTGTTATGTAAGATGTGAAACCTTGAAGCAAGTCTCAAAACACCTTAGTTTTTCAGAGTCACTTGCAAATACTCTTACAGTCGAAACCCTTAAGTCTAAAAAAAGGACTTTGAGAATCTACTTAAAAGCACATCAGACCTGTGATGATGTGCTTTTCTAGCAAGTGGGCCTGTTGAAAAAGCATCATCTTCGTTGTTGCCTTCGCTTAAATCTCATTCGACGTAGATAAATTACGACTCATTCGATTTTAAGCTTGGACGCCTAGAATCTAATACTTTTTCAACAGGCCCAAGTGTTTTAAGGCAATCTGTTTTCATTCTTTATTGAACTCTCCAATTAAATCTTCTGCCTTTAAGCAGTTTCCTGCAACTCTATTGTTAACTTCTTCGGTAGACTGAGCAGAAATTAGAATTTTGTTGCTTGAAATTGACAGTAAAACAACCGTATTAAAACACATTGGGTAAGTACCATATATAGTCGCAAGATAACCTGTGACACCATCAGCTGTAGTTTTATTTTCGCTATTTAGCAGTAAACTAGCTTGTAGGCTGTAATGATATTCAGAGCTGGCTCTGTTTTCTTTAAAAACTATTAAGCCATTAAGTTCGAGATCGCTATCTGCTTCTTTATAAACCCTGCGAATTCTTCTTTCTCCATCAGCTGTTACGAATTCTGCTACGTCATCAACTTGCAAGCCATTTTTTAATTGAGCACCAATATTAACATCTGCAAAAGCATTAAAATTTATAGCTAATAGAGCTATAATTATCCCTTTGTTCATCTGTAAACCTCTTTTTTAAACAATTTATATATATCTAAGCAAAATTTATGCTCAAAAAACCAAATGATAAGAATGAAATTATTAATATTAGAGCACATTAAAACTGTCTAAATGGGTGCGAAAATTGTCACTGCAAAACTACTATTTGTTTAATCTTCACCGGATCCTGCCAACCCCCGCACAACGTACACAACTTATGCGTGAAGATGGTCAAGGTTTTGGAGGGATTGGAGTAAGGATTGTTAGTTGAGTTATGGTGGTTATAGGGATGGAAATTTAAGGGTTTTTAAGTTTAATGAGGGATTTAAAGGAAATGGTTCAGCTATAAATAAAGTTTGTTATGATAATGTTTGATTTTAATTAAACAGTGAGTCAGCTGCCTAGTTGTTGTTGTTGGATATATGAATATATAATTTTCAAAACAAAAAGAACAAAAAGAGAGTGGGAAAAATGAAAAAATACATATTTGCTTTAATCTATTTAAGTACTGTTTTGGGTTGCTCTTCTGATAACAACAAGAATAGCGATCAAATTATTAATGGGTTTTTATCTCAAAGCGCGAGAACAGGTCAGGTTGTTGATTTTTCGGGTACGTGGAGAGGCAGTTGTTCTATTAAATTCCCCGACGTTGAGTCAGATGTGAGAGGAAGTGTAATGATTGTTAACTCCGAACAAGATATTTCAATTTTAAATATCTCGGTAGAGCTCGGGGGCGATACAATTGAATTTTTTAATAATGATCATTTAATTACAATTAGTGAAAACGCTATTATTACACATCAGGGGATCGAGGTAGGCACAATTGGTTCGGACGGCATTACTGTTTTTGTTAAAGAGGACAAAACTTACGTGGGCTTTAATTTTGAACAAATTAGCTTAAATAACAGTGGTTTTTCTCTTGTTTTTTATGACGGTAAAGATACTTATGAGATGAACTGTGCATCTCTTGTAAGATAGACGGGGAATATCATGAAAAAGTATATTAGTGTTTTATTTATCTTTAGTTTAAGTCTTACAGCAAACGCTCAAACTGAATTTAACGAAACCATACGATCTAAGTGGGGTTTTAACTTAGGCTTTGGTATTTCTTCAAGTTCTACATCTATATCATCGTTTAGAGTTACTACCCCTGGTTATATTAAATTTAAAGAAGGGGGTTGGGTTCGAATTTACGCTGATTTTGTTGGACAAACTCTAAACTCCCTAGGTAGTAGTTCTGAAGAGACATTCAGTGATTACAGTGTTGGTGTTCAGGTCGATTCACCAATAATGAGTGAGCTTTTCAGTTTTTATTCAAAGCTTGGCGTTGGTGCTTCAAATCTTCCAGATAATTTTTACGATGGAAGCGTTGTTATCCTACCAATTTCGTTTGGAGTTAATTTTTACTCTAAAACATATGAAACTCGTCAATGGTTTGATCCAGTTTTTGGAATAGAATATCGAAAACCATTTGATATCAACTATGATTCAGATAAGGAAGTTGTTAGCAATACAGATTCACTATTCGGTGGAGAAATCTATTTTAACGTAGGCCTGATCTTTTAAATTTTTGAAGAGCTAAATTTTCACGCCAAAATTGTCATTGTATGTATGCCACTCTGTGGATGATTGTTTGCCCTATTGTTCAAGAACAGTAGATGTTAAATATTCTTTAACTCTTTTGATTTCGTTTTAAGTCTTAGACGTTATGACCAAATAAAACAAAGCCCTTCTTCGCAGAAAAGGAGAGTGTAAGAAATTTTGTGTATGGGCGGATATCGCCACTTCTTGAATCAAATCCCTATCAAGTTAAGAATATGAGCGCAATAATTTTTTAGCGTCATGGTAAAATTTCAAATATAGATCAACTCAGTTTCTAGAGCCTAGGATAAATTTGTGCCTTCTAGCTGATACTAAAAGGCACAATAGAACGTTGAAAGATCAGACCGAAACCAAGGGTTCTAGGTATAAATTAAATTGAGCCTTACCTTTAGTAAGGCTCTTAAAGAATAAATTTTAAAAGGGCAGAGGTCTGTTAATTAACCTATAACCTACAGTAAGGCCATTTTTGTCATATGCGGATTCTTGATATGTCATAGTTTCAATATGTTGTTCTTCATTATCTTTTCTGCAAACGACTATAAATGAATATTCACCATCAGCGTATCCTGGCTGACCTGGTCCCGGCTGACCAGCGTCTATACAGCTATCATACTCTCTTAACAGTTGAACCATCAACTCGGCCTTAGTTCCAGAAAATGTAACGGGGCCAGCGTATACTAAATTACTTAATAAAAAGACTGCCAACACTGATAGTTTCTTCATTTTTAATTCTCCTTTTTAAAATGTTCAACTTTCATAAGCAAATAATATGCTCACTTAAGTAATCCTTGAAATGAATTTAAGGGCACAAGAGCACATTCAACTCGATTGCAGAAAGCCGTAAAATATCTTTTATCACCGTGGTGTAAAAGATCCTGACAGTCCGGGGCCGCAAATACAGATTTTAGGTTTTCTGACCAGTCAGAATTAAAACCTTTGTATTTTTGAGTTGAGACTTCAAAGTTTCATATCTTTGATTTGAACTTCGATGTGGAGTTTCATTTTTGAGATTGGTTGAGTGTGCACGGTTCTTGAATATTAGTTAGGGGCTACTGAATGGAGGGCACAATAATGAAAGTGATATATGTTACAATTCTAATCACTTTTATGATTTCTACGAGTGCTCTTGCTGAATCTTCGATTGTGGGCGATTGGTGTCATCAATACGATGATAGACGCTATTCGATTCTTGAAAATGGAGAACTCATTCTGTCAGGCCACCTTCGAGGTATTTATACTGTTGATGAAGGTGTATGGTTCGCATCAGATGATAAGAATGGTAAATTAATATTTGATGGAGACCCTGAACCGATTTGGTATAAGATTGTAGAACAATAACTTTATCTTTATGGCGCTCCAGATTTAGACATTGACTATCCAATTGAAGCTACCACTGGACCAATTCTTCCTTGCAAAAGCTTTACCGGAGTCTAAAAACCATTTATTCAAACTCATTGGTTTCGATCAAAATGAAATCTAAGAAAGCCTGCTCTTAAAGTTGCAGCTTTCTTTTGAATTAAAGAACGCTCCTTTGTGAGTCCGTTTTTCATAAAAAATTAGAAATTAAGGATGTGGTCAATTTTCAATTTTATGGCTGCTTATCCCACTGCTCTGTTAAAGACGGTTGTCCTGTTAATTGAAATTCTAGTGGGCTTTTGATCTCGGCAAAGGAAACCTGGTTATCGTATAATAAATCATATATCCAATTAAACTTAAGCACTTTCTTTACATACTTTCGAGTCTCCATAAATAAAATGTGCTCGATGAATTCGTCTTGACGTAGATCCCCGAATTGGTTCACCCACCACTCTGCCCTATGAGGTCCAGCGTTGTAGGCTGCAATTGCAAGTATTTTGTCGCCTGAAAATGTTTTAAGAAGTCTATTTAAATACCTAACGCCCAAATTTATATTAGTGTCTGGTTCAAATAACTGCTCTGGTCGTAAAGTTTCTTCGTCGCCAAGTAAGATTGAAACTCTACTTGCGGTATGAGGCATAAGTTGCAGTAAACCTCTTGCCCCTACTCCAGACATAGCGGTCTTAGAATAAAAGCTTTCTGCACGCATTATAGAATACACTAAGTTTTGGGGAACTTTAAATTCGTCTGCAGAACTAGATACAAAGCTTTTATGAGGCCTTGGGTAGGTTTGAGCCCAAACTTCGAAAGGATCTTCACTACCTTTAACAACTTTGCTTTGCCTTTCTTTTTTAAAACTTAGAGTCATAATTCTAGAAGCTCTAGGTAGATCATCAATTTGCCTGTAAAGTTTTACCAGCTGCCTCTTTTGAACTTTCGATCTAGATTTTTTCTCGAGCCCGTATAGTTCCCAACGAGCATCTTCATAAAAGCCTAATTTTATCAAAAATTTAAACCTTTTTAAATCGTTTTTGTATCTATCATGTTCAAAAACAGAACTTAGCTCATCTTCTTGCGCTTGGGTTAAATACGAGTCTGTCTCTGGGTTAAAGTTATCTCTTAAAACGTAATTTCTTGAATCCTCAGAGTCAGAAGAACTTGCGCCAGTTCTTATATTTCCCTGAAGCCAAGGCACACTTAGTGAAGACAGCAGTCTTTCATTTAGTTTAGATTTTTTTGCTTTAGGTAAAACCTCTTGAAGGTAAGCTGAGGATAAAAAAGAATAATAATTAAGGCGCTCGCCTGCAATTACCGTTAAAAACATTTCTGCTGCTTTTTCTTGATTTCCTTGACCCCGATAAGATTGGGCCATCCAGTATCCAATTCTCTCTTTAGAGTAGTGGTCTCTGCTTCGAAGAAACTTTTTTCTTTTAGCGTAGCTGTAAATTTCTTCAAAATGGGTCAGCGCTAAGTCGTATTCTTTTTGTAGATAAGCAGTCCAACCTAAATACCACATAACATCCCCTTGATAAGGGTGTCTTGCAAAAGTTTTTTGGACCAACATCATAGTATCATAAGAAGCTTTGTACTGTCCTAATTCGTAAAGTAAAAAACCTTTTCTAAATACTAATCCCGCTTTAATCCTTAAATTTTTTTCTAGTGAAATAATTTTATCATAAGATGAAAGCGCCTGATCATGATTTAGCGACCTAGAAGCAACCTTTATGTAAAGTTGAAGAAACTTTCTGTTGTTAGACTGCACTTTAAAATCTCTACTAAGCTCTTCAAAAGCTTTTACGGGATTTCCCGCTCTTAGCTCGTAATTTGAAAGAAGTTCTAGATAGTCCATGCGTGGTAAAGAAGTTTTTGCAATTGCAAGAGCTTCTTCTACAGCTTTGTAATCACCAAGAGCAATAAGTTGAGAAATGTGCCTGTACTTAGAGATAAAGTTTAGTCGGCAGTTGATAGCTTTCTTATCATGGACCCAAGTAGAGTCATCTAAAGTCCAATTATTTGCAGACCGAAAGTTCGGATAGCTTTCAAAAATAGATTTGAACCAAAAACACTGCGACTTAGAATTTTGCTTGGTGTCGATAAGAAATAAGCTCCACAAAATTTCTGGGTAATATTCGGTTCGTTTAAACTTTTTTCTTGAGACTAAAAATAGCTGTCTCGATTGGGGCCACTTGGCTTTAATAAACATGATCTTAGCCATTTCTAACTGTATATTTCTTTGCAAGTTATACTGAGGTCGAAACTTCAACGCTTCTTCAAACGCAGCGTAGGCGGCATTATAGTTTTTAAGCTCCACTGCCACTTTACCCAGGTAATAATAAGTGTAAGGAGCTAGTTCAACTTGAGCTAAGCTTGCAACTAAGTAAGCCTTGGCCTGTGCGAATTCCCTTCGCTCAAAAGACATCACGCCATGGCTAAAATTTGTAAGGTCATTATTTTGATCTTGATCATTGCTATTTGCTTCAATTCTTGTGTGTAATTCTGGAACAGCTTTTAACAGTAAAGGAGTCGAAGCGTTAAAGGCGTAGGCAAATAAGGTGTTAAAAAAAAATGCTAAAAATAACAAAATTATTTTCACAGATAACCTTATTTAAAAAAGCGTTAAACTCTTTACCTTTACTAAAAATTGAAAAAGGCTAAATCGTTTTAGTAAGACTCAACATCCAAGAAAATGGTTGGCGCTGAAACCCCTCGTCCCATATCTTCTTATCGTTAAAAAGGTTATTCAACTGTAAAGTTATTCGATCAGTTGTATCAAGGTGGTACGAAACCTGAGCCTGACTTTGGACTAGGTTGCCAATTTGTTTGCCTGATGGATTATACATCCCTAAAAGCCACTTCACATTTATTCCAACATCAAAAATTTGACCTACTATCCGGGTCGCTGCACTGGAACCTAAACCCAACTCTTGCTTAGCCAACCAAGGCAGCTGACGTAAAGTTTCTTCGGTGTCAAATGACTGTCTAAAAAATGCGTGGGACTGAAATTGTGAAGCGTCTATGTTGTAGCTAAATATAAAACTATTTGAGTTCAAACGACCTATATTTTCATACTTTGATAAGCCAGTATTTGCCTGAGTAAAGACGACTCGCGAATCTATATTTTCGAAAAAATATTGCAAAGAAATATTATGTTTCAAATTCTTACTCTTTAAAACTATGAACGTCTCGGGTCTGATGTAAAATAACTTTTCGCTAGTTAGATTTAAATTCCCAAACTCTGGATCAAAAAGCTGGAAAAAACTGGGCCGCCTTTGCTTTAACCCTAAATTAATTTTTGCTTTGCCTTTAGCTTTTGCAAAGCTAAAAACATTGGAACCGAAAGTTTGCACCAAGCCAAAATTTTGATCAAAGCCATCTAAAATATTTAAGCTTGCACTTGTAGTTCCGACAACTGAACCAAAATTAATTTTTTGATCAAGCTGAACACCTGATTCGAACTTAGAAAGGCTAAACCTATTTTGATTTCCGCTAACTAACGCCAATTGACTAGTGTCTAAATTTACACTTTGACCATACCAGTAAATGTCCAGATCAGTTAAAAAAGACTTTCTACTTTTGTAGATGTTGTGAGCTGCTCGAACTTTTGAACGATAGACTCTATAAGCTTCTTTTCTTATTGTGGGATTGGTTAGATCAGGGTCATTATCTATATCACGATCAATATAAGTATTTTCAAAAAAAAATTCCTGCCGATTCAATAGATATGAAATTCCTAGAAAGTAATTGTTGTTTTTGAGTTTCGCATTTGGATCGTCGCGAATTAAAAACTCATTGTCGTAATCGTCTATATCGGTTTGTGACAATCGGCTGTGAAATCGTAACTTTATCATTTCATTGGCTTTAGTTTGCTTACGCCAGGTAAAAGAAAAGTAGCCTACATGGGCATTGTCAGACTCTAGTCCACCTGAATTTCCATTTGAATTAGAAGAGGCACTTTGCCCATCGGCAAAAGTGCCGCCCAAGCCGAAGTTAAAGCACTCTTTACTATCACAGATAATTTTTTGCACCGTTAGTAAACCTTGTCCGAAAGATCCAAAGGCAGAATGTATATAAGATGATTCGTCATCTGTAGTTTCCACCGAAATTATGCCGCCAGCTTGCCTTGAAAAAAGACCAATCGAGTCCTCATTAGAAACTTTAAAATCAAGTTTCGGAGTCATTAAAAAGCTTGAAATATCAAAACCTTCAGCTGGCTCAGTTGGATCCGACACTTCAAAACCATCAAGCAAGAACACTAAGTCTCCGGCTGTGTAATTGTTAAATCTAAGACTGGTTTTTTGCCCTAATGAACCAAGCTTAGGCATAACCAAACCAGGAACAGTTAAGCTTAAGTTTTCGGGCTGAAGGGGATTAAGGTTATCCACACTTGTCGCTTTTGATTCGAACTGTGGGTATCCGTAAATTTTGACAGATAAATCTTGAGCATAAGTGGTAGATGTTAAAAAAGTTAGGTAAAGAAAAAGCCATTTTTTCGAATTAAAAAATAAACCCATCGATAACCCTTGGAAAATACAAAAAAAATTAAGATTTTTTAGTAGTAATTTATAAAATATATTAAGATCTAAGAACATTGCAGAAGATAGGTTTTCAGTCACTTCTATTCTTAAATAAGACTTTAAAATTAGGGCTTTTAAATAACAAAAAACCCCTGTTTTGTTCAAACTGGGGTTTTCTAATCAAAACTTATTATTTTAAATTTAGTTCACTTACCTTTTAGGTTTAGCTTTAAACATTGGAACTGACGGGCGACCAACACCATTGGTTGATTCCGTATTGGTGTTGGTAGGCGTTGGCGTCACTGTTTCACCAAAGTAATTTGGATCATAAACATTCACGTCAGTCGGCGGAGATGTCGGCTGGCCAGGCATTGGGTCGCACTGAGCGCCTTCGCCTCCACAGTTTACGCCTGTTCCTGGCACCACTGGATCTCGTCCAACACCGGTGGTTGGTTCAGGAACTTCGCCAGGCTTTTTCTTATTATTTCTTTTGTTCTTTCTCATCATAATAATCAAAAGAAACGCCAGACCCATCACACCCGCTATGATCGGCCCCATATTATTCTTATTAAAAAATCCAGTGCCCGCTTTTTTTACAGCAATAGGCATATTAGAACAAATATTAGCTGGTAAATTACACTGCTTAACTTGATCAGTCTGACACATCTCTTCAGCTGACCTTTTATCGGGGGGATTCTGTTGAAGACTACTTGTAATTGTTTGAGCTAAAATATCGCATTCACCTGAAACCGCTGTGATTGGTGTTTCAGTGATCACAGGGGTAGAAGGTGCAGCCTCCTGGAATTTTCCGGCAAAAGCGCTCTTAAAGCCTAGCATTTCAAGTAAAGACACATTCTTTCCAGAAAGACCAGCCACTAAAGACAGGATTAATTTGTTACTTACGTTATTGATATTTCGAAATTCATTTTCATGAATTCTTATACCGTTGGCATAAAAGACTGTTTTATCTTTTTCCTGAGTAACTCTGATAAAAACTTTTGAATCGCCCACTCTGAAGTACACATAGTTGTTAGCCACTTTAGCAGCTTGAAACCACTTTCGGCCTTGAGCGCCCTTAGTCTGCTGAAGAGCATTATCGTAAAAACTTACAGGTAAGTCTTTTTCCATCATGACAATCAACTTACGTAGGCTTTTCTTCTTTGAAGAACTATTTATATAGTTTTTCACTCGGTTAAAGCTTTGGGTGGAATCAGTTCTGGCTAAAACTGGTGTGGTTAGCGCCAAACTGTAACTTACAACAACAAGAACTGCATTTTTTATTAGATGTCTCATGTTTAGATTTTCGGCCGTTCAAAAACAAAGCTTTAGCTTAACAGTGTGTCATTTAGGTCCAGTTTTAAAGTGTTATCAAAATGATGCGTTCTAAGGATGTAGACCAGTTTAATTGGTGCTTATTTCTTTTAGGTCTATTTACTTTAAGTTTTTATCAATCAATGATTCATTTAAGTTTAAAGCTAACTTTGATCCAAAAATGCTCAATCATACATTGGTACGTGGCCTTGCAAAACTAGGTTCAGGCCTTTTTGGTTCTCATCCATGCAAGACCAAGCGCCAAAGAGCTCGATTTTTGGATCAAAGTTAGCTTTAAACTTAAATGAATCATTGATTGATAAAAACTTAAAGTAAATAGACCTAAAAGAAATAAGCACCAATTAAATTGATCTCAGGGCAGCGATAGCCCTATCCCATTTTTGCCTTTTTGCATTCGCCCAGGCTTTCGTCTTAAGTGGCTTGAACTCTTTTTTATTCTTTAAAACTAAGCTCTTTATTTTTTTATCAGACCAAAAACCGACTCCTAAGCCACTCATTAAAGCCGCTCCTAAGACCGTTGTCTCAATCCATTCAGGGCGGTGAACATTTTTTTGCAATAAGTCTGATTGAAGCTGCATCAATAGCTCATTACTTACCGCTCCCCCATCTACACTTAATTGCTTTAAGCGCTTGCCAGAGTCCTTCTGCATGGCCTCTAGTATCACGGTATTTTGCATCGCCATTGACTCTAGCGTAGCATAAGACAATTCCGCTTGGCCGTCACCGCGGGTCAATCCGAAGAAAGCAGCTTTAACATCCGGATCCCAATAAGGTGCGCCCAAACCTGAAAACGCTGGCACACACAAAACTTCTGAATTTGGATTCGCTTTTAGTGCCAAAGCTTCTACATCCTCAGATTTTTTAAAAAATTTAAGTTGATCCCTTAAAAATTGCACAGCTGCGCCGCAGATAAAAGCACCGCCTTCCAAAGCATATATAGGAAGTTGACCCTCGATCTGCCAAGCGACAGTTGTCAAAATTTTGTTTTTGGATGACTTTAACTGTTCACCAATATTCATTAAAATGAAACTGCCCGTGCCAAAAGTGCATTTTGCTTCGCCGGGCAAAAGAGCTCCTTGACCAAACAAAGCTGCCTGCTGATCACCTAGCACTCCATGGATGGGTAGACCATCTGGAAGGTAAGGAAAGTTCTTGGTCACTCCAAACAAAGAGTTAGATTTAAGTATCTTGGGCAAATAAGATTCATTAATTTTAAAAAATTTAAGTAAGCTTTTATCCCACTCCATAGTCTTTAAATTCATCAATTGAGTTCTAGAAGCATTGGTAACATCTGTCACAAAACTTTGGCCAGATGTTAGGTGCCAGATTAAAAAAGAGTCGATAGTGCCTAAATAGCTTCCTTTTGTATGCTTGCTGTTTTGGATCAACCACCGCATTTTACTACTAGAAAAGTAAGGATCTACTACTAATCCTGTTGTTTTAAAAATCTTGCTAGCCACTTGCTTATTACGTTTTAGCTTTTCAGTGAATTTTGATGTGCGACGACACTGCCAAACAATTGCGTTGTAATTAGGAACATTGGTTTTAGGATTCCAGCTAACCACTGTTTCTCTTTGATTAGTAATACCTACAGATGCGATGTCGTCGACATTTATTAAGCTTTCTTCTAAGGCTTGTTTTAAAGCTGCTTTCACTGACTCTAAAATATCGTTTGGATTGTGCTCAACCCAACCTGGTTTTGGGTAAATCTGCGAAAATTCAGAATAGCCTTTACCTAACGCCTGCGCTTCAGAATTAAAAACAACAACTGTAGAACCAGTTGTGCCCTGATCTATTGATAAAATGTATTTCTTCATGAATTTTATAATAGACTTTAAAGACTAATTATCAATAAGGTCTGCGGCAATTGCATTGATCACTGAAGACCATTTCCGAATCACCAGACCTTGCTCATCAGCTGTAGCTCCTTGGCCGATCATTAGACCAATAATTTGCGAGGCAAGCAGGGTAACGACAGTAAGTAGTAAAACGTACTCTATGATCAGTTGACCTTCTTGGCCATCTTTCACTGATTTTTTAGGTGAATCATCCAAGTGGTCTAAAAAACCTATCTTCGATAAAATGCACTTAATTTCAGGACGATTTTGACAACCAGACAAGATCAACCTAACAATGGACAATGCCTTTAGATAAATCACCCTGGAAGACTCCTTTTCGCTTTATGAAATTGGCGGCTATTTTTCTTATCGGTATTCTGCTTGTCGGAGTTTATATTCAAACCCATCAGCTATCCCTTGATCCAGGCCAAGATGGACTAAACACCAGAACAATCAACAATCCACAGATTATTGAAGGAAAACAGTCAATAGATAAAAAATATAGCAAAATTACAGATCAAGCTTTTCAATTTCGAATCACCGAGTTTGACAGCTTTAAGCTTTTGAAAACAGAAGTCCCTAATATTTTAGAACACTTAAATTCAAAACCTCTAATTATTTTTTTCTGGGCTACCTGGTGCAAAAACTGTAAAGCACAAGTAAATAATCTTAGTGCGTTTAATAAAAGAAATTCAGAAAAATTTAACGTTTTATCTGTAAATATCGAAGAGAAGCCCCACCAGGCTAAAATCAAAAAATACTGGTTGTCCTTAAAGTCTGGGATACCTCTTGTCATTGATAAAGAGCGAAAGTCAGTTAAGGCCTTCAAGATTGACGTGCTGCCAACTGCTGCTCTTGTTAGTCCAGCAAGCGATTACTTGATGAAAGTAGACGGTCCCATTGATTGGACCGGCAAAAAGTTTAATAATAAACTAAACAAATATTTTAAGGACCTAAAGCAAAAAGGAATTTAATGTCACTTTCACCTTCTGCTTGGTTGATAAATAAAAAACATATAAGAGCCAATTTCATCTCTGGTTTCATCGTGTTCTTAATAGCTCTTCCCTTGTCTATAGGAGTCAGTATCGCTTCAGGCGCACCTGCATCTGCAGGTCTTATCGCTGCAACTGTTGGTGGAATTATCGGCTCTGCAATCAGTGGAAGCTATGTGACTATTTCTGGCCCAGCGGCTGGACTTATTGTTGTAATTTTGGAATCAATCCACACGCTTGGTAACGGGAATAATCTTTTAGGCTTCAGACTTACGCTCGCTGCAATTGTTTTTGCTGGTTTAATTCAAGTTTTATTAGGCATGGTTAAAGCTGGGACCTTAGCGCTTCTAGTTCCGCGTAGCGTTGTGCAGGGTATGTTAAGTTCAATTGGGTTTATTATAGTGACTAAACAAATTTATATTTTAGTAGGCGCTCCTGTTGATTCAACTTCTGTCTTGGTCCAATTTTTTAAAATTCCTACAACTGCTTTACTAAATTTTAACACAGCAGCTTTAATAGTTGGAACTTTCTGTTTCATCCTACTTTTAGTCTTCAGAAAATTACCCAAGGTTAATAAATTTCTTCCAGGACCTTTAGCTGCGATATCCGTAGGTGTTATAATTTCACAGATACTTAATGGATATCCTGATTGGTTTCTACATTCTTTTAATTTATCAATAAAATTAGAACCCCAATCTTTTCTAACTGTACCCTCAACTATAGATGGATTTTTCAATCATCCATTATTTGAAAACTTGTTAAGCTATAATTTTTTATTTTCTGTTCTAGCTATTACATTAGTGGCTTCTATCGAATCAGTTATAAGCACCTCAGCTGTAGATGATTTAGATCCAATTCACAGAAAATCAGACCTAAACAAAGATTTAATATCTAAAGGATTTTGTAATATGATTCTTGGGTTAATTGGTGGTATCCCCGTGATATCTGAGATAGTCCGAAGCTCCGTGAATATCGAAAATGGCGCAACCTCTAGACTATCTAATTTTTTTCACGGCTTTTTCATTTTGATTTTTGTTTTACTAGGTTCTGATTTTCTAAATCAAATTCCTTTATCCGCATTTGCCGCAATTTTGATATATGTTGGTATAAAACTTATAAACTTCGAACAGATTAAAAAAACTTTTAATGGAAATTACAGATCGATCGTAATATTTTGCGCAACTTCAATTACGATCTTGGCAACCGATTTGCTAATAGGAATTATATGCGGCTCTGTTCTTGGCTTCATTTTAAATCACTTCAACAACAAAAAAGTTGAAGCTATTTAAAAAAATTAAACCTAAAAACAAAGAGCGAAGTTGCATCGTCCATCATATACATCGTGATGCAAAGTGCATTCTTGGCCGGTACTGGAATCAAGTAATGTCAAACTGTACGAAGAGTAGTCCGTCATATCAATTGTTGAAGGCTCACCAGCATCCACTGAATCACTTAAACTTTTAAACATTTTTCCAAATTGCACATAATCATCTTCAGGATAATCATCTCCTGTACACACCTCACCGCTAAATTGTGCCAAGGCATCTTCTATATCTTCAACGACCTGTTGATTAGCAAAACAAAAGAAAGAGAAAAGAAGAATTAAGATCGCACTAAAAAATTTTGAAAACATAAAGGCTCCAAGTTAAAGGTTTAGGTCACTACTAGTGAATACTCTTATATCAAATTAGATTCTATGTAAAATGCAAAAAATGCCACAAAGAGCTTCAGGCCTGGCACATTGAGGTTAGAAGACTTCCAGTCATTTAAAAACTTTAACATCCCAAATAATATTCAAATTGTTAGGTTTTAGTTAAGAAAGCCTATCCACTTTTCAGCACTACTTTTATGGTTTTTAAAGTCCTTTGCCTTGGAAAAATATTTTATAGCTTTTGATTTTTCCTGATTAAAGAAAGAAGCTAAACCTAATCCCATAAAAGCCTGGCCCGCCTGCTTTTTAAGATTACCTTTTTTAAGTGCTTGCGAAAAAGACTTTTGGGCTTTGCTCCAACTCTCCATTTCTAAGTAGACCTGACCTAGCATCAGATCAATTTTTCCGTCTTTTGAAAATTCGCTAGCTTTTTCATAAGCCTGGACAGCCTTGGCAAAATCTTTAGATGCAAACCAATAGCCTGCTAAGCTTTCATAGGTGCTTTTTTGTTCTTTAACTTTTTTAGCGCTGATAGCTTTCTCTAATTCCGCGGCCGCTTTGAAAGGGACTTCCGAAGCTTGAAGCAAACCCACTCTAGTTAAGATTTCAGACTCGTTTTTAACATGACCTAATTTAACAGCTAATTCGTACTGGGTAAGTGCTTCAAAGGTTTTGTTCTGTTCAAATAACACTGCTACCAAGCCCATCCAGTAACTTTTATTGCTTTGTCTGACTTCGACTAAATTTCTAAAGTGTTTTTCTGCTATTTTAAAGCTTTTGTTTTTAGAATGTATATTAGCTGCTAAATAAATCCAGGGCTCTTGAGGTTTCTTTGTCATAGTAAGGGCTTTGTCAATTGCCTCTTGCGCTTCTTTAAAATCTTCTAGCTGAAAGTTGATTGCAGATAACATTACTAGAGGAACTGATGATTTCGGCGCTATCTCGATATATTTTAATACGTTTTTTTTTGACTCAATATAATTTTTTGACACCATTTGAATCTGCGCCAACTGAAGCAAGGCCTCGTAGCTTTCATTATAACTAAGTTCATCGAGCTCTAAGGCGTCTTTAACAAAAAGCTCGGCTAGGTCGTTTTTTTCTTGGGCAGAGTATGCTTTGCTCATCAAAACCTTGGTCTTAGCCACTTCATACCGAGTCGAACTGTTTCGTTCTACGACTCGTTTCAAAATGTTGACCGCACCTTTAAAGTTTTTAGAAGTTAAATATTGCTGAGCACGTAAGTGGCGCTTTAAGGTGGCTTCAGATAAATATTGTGACTTTCGAACTTGCCATCTTCTTTTTGTTCTTTGGCCCTCTAACTTTAAAGTATCGATTTGTTTTGCAGATAAATTTTGAAGTAGCTTTTTTTCAATTTTTTTTGGCTTACTTGAACCGATCAGGGATTTTTTTTTAGCGTTTTTCTTTAAAGATTTATTAGCTACCAAATTTTTATTTTTGCTGTTGATCGTTGCTTTAGATTTCGGTGTCCCAAAAGATATTACAGAAAAGCCCACGGTGACCATCCACAAAACTGCAAAGAATTTTGCCTTGCCGTTTAAACTATTTTTTTCTAGATAAATAATCATAATATAGTCTCTTTAAGCATATAAATTCTGTTCTAAACTCTTTTCACGTGAAGAAATTTATTCAATTAAAAACCAAGGTTAAAAATTTGCATATTTCCTTTTACGCCGATTGGCTTTCCATCGACTTTTTTAGGTCGATATCTGCTGGCATATAACGCCCTAATCACCGACTGGTCAAAAACCCTTGAGGGTTTAGACTTAACAATCCTAACATTTTCCACAAAACCTTGCTTGTTTACGTCAAAAATAGCTGTGACAGAACCAGTAATTCCTTCAATCCGAGCTCTCGTAGGTAGTTCTGGTTGAACGGCGACCATTGGGATTAGTGTGGAATTTTCTTCGCTGGATCCATATCCATAACTACCACCACCAACGCCAGTCCCAACGCTTGAAGCATCAAATGACTGCGCAAAGGTCTGCATCTTTAAAAGTTCTTGTTTTTGGGGTTTATTGACGTTTACTTTCGGAGCGTTCGGCGCCTTGACCGGTTCTTTAGGCTTTTCTGGTTTTTGTCTGGAAATATTTTCAACATCGCGTTCTTTATAATTTCTTAGAAACTGCACATTGATATTTTTTGACTCAGGTTTTTTTAAGTTCGCATCTTGAAAAATCAAAACCCCCATAAATGTAAACAAAGCCATCACAATTAAGGGTGCTACTAAAAAAGCGATTTGTTTAGAGTTTACTTTTTTCATTGAACCTTTACCGTCTTAAAATTTAATATTAACTGTCTAGCTCAGCTTTAGCCGTGACCGGATTTAGCCTGGAGCTTTTCTTCTGTCTAGTTCACTCGTGCTTACAGCTCTCGCTGGAACTTTCCCTATTCTAGTTCACTCGTGCTTACAGCTCTCGCTGGAACTTTCCCTATTCTAGTTCACTCGTGCTTACAGCTCTCGCTGGAACTTTTCTTCAATTAGGTTTTTTCGCAGCGATAGAAATATCTTCTATACCGGCTAGTTTCACCTGGTCCATTACTTCAATTAGTGTATTCGTTTCAGAGCCTTTGTCTGCTTGTATAACCACTCCACCATCAGGGCTTTCTGCTTTCAAACGCTCGATGTTCGAACGAACCGCTCGTATGTCAATCTGTCTATTTTGAATCCACACATCGTTAGTGGCAGAAATTGCAACAAGAATGTGGGCGTTGTCCTGGGTAGCTGCAGATTTTGCAGATGGTCTTGAAACCTCTAAACCTGACTCTTTGACGAAAGACGTTGATACAATAAAAAATATTAGCAAAATAAAAACCACGTCCAACATGGGTGTCAAATCTACCTGTGCCTCTTCTTCGGTACTTTGGTTAAAATCAATATTTACTTTTGATCTTTTACTCAACAGAGCCTCCCATGGACCACTTTGCTAAAAACTCGGTGATCAATTCGCCTTTAGCTTTCATCTGTGCCTTTATATAATTAATGAAAAACAGACCGGTTAAGGCTCCAACCATTCCTGCCATTGTAGGAATCGTGGCTTTAGAAATGCCACTAGCCATTGCCCTTGCATTTCCAGATCCGGCCACAGCCATAACGTCAAAAACAGATATCATCCCGGTGACCGTGCCAAGCAAACCAAAAAGTGGCGCTAGCATAACCATAAGCTGAATAAGTGAAATATGAGACTTCATTTTTTGCTTCAGTTGCGAAAGGTGCATTCCAACTCTTTCAGATTCCATAATATTATGGTTATTTTCTAACTGCGATAAAGTAGACTTAAACTTAGTGAAGTCCTCATTGAACTCATTTCTAAAATAGAAATATTTTTGAGTGGCATAAAACCACATAATTAAAAATTGAATAAATATCAGGGACAGAACAAAGCCGCCTTTCTCAAAAATACTTGTAAAAGAGTCTACAAAAAAGCCAACAGGCATTAAGAGTTACCCTTGTTTTTCTTTAATTCGACTTCAGCCATCATCCCAGCAAGTTGTTCATTTAGAAACACTAAAATTTTCTGGTATTTAGTGTTTACGTGATTGTAAATCACCAGCAAAGGAATGGCACAGACCAAGCCCAGCACAGTTGTAACCAGAGCTTGCGAAATACCACCGGCCATTAATTTAGGGTCTCCAGATCCAAACATTGTTATAGACTGAAAAGTCAAAATCATACCTGTGACAGTTCCAAGCAGTCCTAAAAGCGGAGCAACACCTGCAAACGTCTTGATTGTGCTTAAGCCACGCTCTAACTTTGGTTTTTCATGCAACACGACTTCTGAAAGTTTTAAAGATAATGCATCTGATTCTGAGTCATATTTGTACTTTTGAAAGACTTCGATTAGCGCGGCCAGAGGATTGCCTTGTATTGGTTTGTCCATATTTTTAAGTTGTAGTTTCATCTGTCTTTCTAGTCTGGCGTAGTAGATCAATCTTTCTAGAGCAAGTCCAAAGCCAGCAATCAATAAAACAAAAATCACATATCCGACAAGGCCACCTTGATGAAAGCGCTCCATAACTGTTGGAGCTTGAATTAAAGTTTCAAGTAAGGCCCCTTTCGAAGGATCGATGCTTACAACAGATAAAGTTCCAGCGCTAGCAGCAGTAAAATCATCTAAGTTTTTTGTAAAGGTCCTAGATGGTTGTCTAGGATAGACCTGCAAAGTTTTAGACTTATTATCAAAACTCAAAAATTTGTTACCAGTAAACGTGTTGAAAGCTCCGACTCTGGTTACAACTTTATTTTCTTTAATGCCTTTTTCATTCATCACTTTAGTTTGAAAATTCGGAGTCTGGCTTTGCAAGGTCATTTCTTGCTGCAACAGAAACCAAAAATTTTCAAGCTCTGCATACTCGGGTAAACGTTTTGTTTGAGCAAGTTTTTGAATATCCTTAAAGCGCTTAAAATTTTCGGCTGAGGTGGCTGAATTTAAAATTAGCGTGTTAAAATCCCCAGCGCTCTGTCTCAGGGTTCCGTAAAGTTCACCGAAAGCACCCATTACCTGGTTTTTCTTTTCTTCTAGTGCTTGAAGCTCTTTTTCGTTGGTATCAAACGATTTTCCCAAACTAAGACTTTCATTTTGCAAATTTTTAAGTTCGCGTCCAGCTTTATTAACTAGGGCCAACTGTTTGGCCTTGGATGTTTCGAATTCCGATTCTCTTTTTTTCCAAAGCTCTGATTCGTTAGATTTTTCGTCTTGAATCTTTTGAAGCAGTACCTCTAGCTTCTTATTTGCAAAACTAGGGGTGAAGATAAAACTACATGCTAAAATAAATAGAGTTGGTTTTAGGACTAAGTTAAACATTATAAACTCACCTCGTCTTGATCTGATTTATCTAGTTTTGATTCAGCTGGTTTCAATTTAGCTGGTTGCAAATTAGCTGATTTTAATCTGGATGATCTCAAATTACCGACTTCAGACCTGATAATAGGTAGGGTCAGTAAACTTGGTGAGGACTGCTTGTTCGCAACCTTAACTGCTTTTTCAATGTAAGACCTTTCTGAACCACTTAAAGGTAACCATGCGTTTTTATTTAGATCCCATACTCCAGCTTTTTTTCGGTCTTTTGTAATGTAATAAAGCCCAACGCGCCCCACTTTTAAAAACTCAACACTTTGCTCTTGGTCTTTTAGGTCAATAGTATCCATATAGGTTTCAATAGTTGCTCCATACTCATTTTCAACTAAATAAGCCTCTAGAACTTTCCGGTACTTTTCTGATAAGCTAACGCCGGATTTAACAAACAGCGCCTCTAAATCCTTAACTCGCTTTTGTCTTTCCTTAGGTAAAAACGGTAAATCGGCTGCGACAAATTCTGCAAGGGAATCTTTCATCTTCACCATCAGCGGAGCAACTTTTTTAGTCGTCTCTTGAACACTAATGATCTCTTCAGCTATTTTAGCTTTTTCATCTTTTTGAGATGCGATCACTTCTTTAAGCTGATCATTGTAAATTCTTGTATTCTCAATACTTTGAAGCACTTGCCGATACTTGGTTTTTAAACTTTGAGTCTCTTCAAAGGTTTTGTCTACTTTTTTCTGTGACTCTTTTGCAACTTCTAAGTTTGCTTTTTGTTCAGCCTCTGCCGTTTTAATGGTGGCAGCTGAGCTAATATTCAGATTGGTAAAAAAGATAAGTAAGGCTAAAAACCAAATAGCTGTTACTGATTGATAGTATAGCTCATTTAATGATTCCATTTTTTTTCTCGCCGGCATCAAATTTGGTGCCACATCAAAATAATATTGGTTTGCATCTTTTAGAAACTTCGTTGAACCATATTTCATAGATTAGCCTCGTAGCTTTTTGATCTTAAAATTTTAGTTGAAAATTTTTTTTTCATTTCATGTCCTTACTTTCAATTTATCACTACTGTTAAAAGTTTCTAGATAGTCTCATAAATACCTCTGGTCCCCTTTGGGAAAACAGCCCCGGACTAAAGGGGTCATTAGGATTAGATGAGTCTAATGGCGGTGTCGTACCTAACAAGTTGATGACCCCTAAAGTTAAATTAGTATCTTCTATTCCAGAGTAATTATAAGAAAGGTCAAAGCGAGAATAAGAGTCCACATAGGTAGCCCGGTCCGCACCTTTAAATTTATCAGTAGATACAACAGATAGTCTTAGATCATTACTTAGCAGTTTGTAGGCAACGCTAAACTGATTTCTCCACTTTGGCACTAAACCGGCAGTAACATCGTCTCTAGAATCTAACCCAGGAAATGGTATAGCTTCTTGCCACAACCTAAATGAAGCAGCTTCGCTAAATATCAATGTGCCCAAAGGAAGTCCTAACTTATAATTTATTCCTAGATCCAAGCCTGCGCTTTTTTGGTCGATAAGATTTACTAGTGGTGCAACGATTGGATTAGTTTGGTCTAAATTTCCGTTGATATCTCGGTTCATTTGAAAACCCACAGTCGATGGGTCAATGCCCAGCAACTCAGCTTGAGTTGCCTCGAAAAGTGTTCCAGGTGTTCCTCCAGCAATCAGACCTTCTTGATCGACTGCCCAGAAATCTAACGAGATATCAAACAAGTTAGAAGGCTCATAAACAAAACCAGCAGAATAAGAAAACGAAGTTATAGCGTCCAAGTCTTCGTTACCACCCGAAACAACCCGGTACTGATTCGGATCGCAACTAGTGGACCCAGGCCCATCGCGGTCACAAGCAACATTATCTATGAACCGTTCAAAACCGTCGCTTCGTGTTTGGTACAATAGGAATAAGGCTGGAGCCTTAAATCCAGTGCCTACAGTTGATCTAAACATCAGATCAGACGTGGGTCTGAATTTGATCCCCAGCTTAGGATTAAAAGTATCACCAAAGTCACTGAATTTATCGTATCGTCCAGACAAATAAACATCTACTGACTTTGAAAGTCTACCGTTTAATTGCCCATACACAGCATAAATATCACGTTCGGCGCTACCATTGGAACCAGCGCCGGTAAGTGTTTCCGCGCGCTCAGAAAGCTTATCAACAGTGTTTGTGTAATCTCTTTTAATATAGTTGAAGCCCATGTCCAAGACGTAGGGTGCCCCGAAAATTTCGCCAAGTTCACCGCTGAACTTAAGATCTGCAGTATAGAAGTTTGCAATCTGAGTTGCAGTCGGTGTGTAAGATGCCGCATCTAGACTGCCTTGCGCGCCAAGCGGCGCAAATGGATTGAACTGTCCTCCAGCCACATCCGTTCCAATCAAATCTACAAGCTGGCTTTTTACTGCGTTACCCAAATTGACCGATTCACTTCGGTCGCGACCATAACTACCTGCTAAAGTGACTGACCAAGTGTCAAAAAACTCGTGGACTAAGCCTGAAGACAAACCAAAGAAATTAGTTTCTTGAGAGGAGTCACGATTTCCTAGTGGGGTAGCTCTGAAGCCAATATCCATATCATTACCACTAGTATGGTTAGGCAACGCAAAGGTGTCAGCCACCGCGGCTGGTATTGTAAAAAAACCTGGAGCAGGAGCAAAAACATAATTGGTAATGGATCGATTGTAAAAAAACTCAGAGTACACACGAGTAAAGTCGCTGAACTTGTGATCCAAATGGGTAAAAATGGCCAGCTGATCTATTTCTGGCAGGGTGGTTGCCTGATCACCGGCATTGTAACTACAAAAGGTTCCGGATGAGGTGACTAAGAAATCATCTGGATCACATTGTGGAGACGGCGAAAAAGGTTCGCCCACGTCCCTGTAACTGCCAGGATTACCTAGTTCAATTATATTATCTTTTGACCAGGCTCTTTCACGAGCAAAAATGTTTTGTTTCTGCGTATAGTTCAGAGCAAACGTTACATTGCTTTTAGCAGAGGAAGCCCCTGCCAACAAATTTAAGTCAAACTTTTCTCCGCCGCCTAACGTAGTTTGCGTTGCGCCGACATTAACTTGAAAGCCATCAAACTCTTTTTGTGTAATAATATTTATTACACCACCAATAGAGTCGGACCCGTAGATACTCGATAGATCATCTTTAATGACAACAATCTCTTTAACTATAGCAAGTGGTATACGGTTGATATCGACTACATCGCCACCACTACTTGGGGGGAAGCGAACTCCATTTATTAAAACCAGAGTGTTAGCCTCGCCTAGACCGCGCAAATCAACAGCTGCTGCACCGGCCCCTGACGATAAACCTGACGACTCACGGGTTGAACCAAAAGCTGAAACCGGATTATCCCGTAGAAAATCTGCAATTGATGTCTGACCAGAGGCAAAAATCTGCTCGACACT
This sequence comes from uncultured Pseudobdellovibrionaceae bacterium, assembly GCA_963803705.1. GTDB lineage: Bacteria > Bdellovibrionota > Bdellovibrionia > Bdellovibrionales > UBA1609 > JAMLIO01. Next base: position 515,840 of record CAWDNU010000004.1, read on the forward strand.
GATACGTATTTCGGGAGCAGGACCAGCTAAATCCATTTTTTTCAATCGTGAGGATACAACATCAGTTGTAACCACTAAAGCGTCTTCGTCTCTTTGGCCTGTAACCAGTGGGTTAGTAGTTTCTTCAGATTCGTTATCTACAGGATCGCCGCCGTAAGCTTCATCATTTCTTTTTTCTTCTGCTTCTTGGTTGGCTCTACCCGCTTCCTGTTCTGCGTTTGCAATTTCTTTTTCAGCTTGTGCAGCTTCAAGCTCTGCACCCCTAGCTTTTTTCTCCGAATCGGTAGCTTCCGCCTCAGCGCCTGTAGTTTGCTGACCCTCGTCTTGGACTCGCTGTACTTGATCTTTCTTATTTTCTTGAGCTTTAGAGCTTAAGGCGAAGACTAATAAAACCAGCGGTATACACGTCCAAAGTTTATTAAGGACAGAACTCTGGTACATAAGTAAATAAATTTTATGTTGATTGCGCAAACTAAGAGACATCACTAAAAACTTAATAATAAACAAAAGATCCCCTCTTTGAACAACTCGGTAACTTAGGCAGCTTACTGCCAAGACTTGAACGAACACCAGAACTTAATCTAGTTACATTTCGAGTCATTAACTTTGTTTTAAACAAATAATAACGCCCCAAATCAAATGTTTAAAACTTCTAGAATCTATAACTTATTTTTTTGGCTTTGTTAAGGCGGACTTTTTAAGTGATGCCTTAGCAGTTCATTTTATAAGATTTAAGTGTGTATACCATGTTAGAGCGTTTTCAAGACCCTTAACCCAAGTAGAAAACGTACCTTTTAACAAGCAAGTTAAAGCCGCACCTCATAATGTCAGTAACCATTCCCCAGTGAATAATAATGGAAGGTATTTTTTTCACGATTTAAACACGGAGTTCTAATGAATAAAGCAGCGCTAGGAGCAAGATATTTGCTTGGTTTGATATTTTTGATATTTGGCTTAAATGGTTTTCTAGGGTTTATACCCTTACCGCCACCTTCTCCAGAAGGGGGGGCATTTTTAGGTGCTTTAGCTGCAACAGGATACATGTTCCCCATAATTAAACTGACTGAAATTACAGGCGGACTGTTACTTTTGACAGGTTTTTGGTTCCCACTGGCACAAATTATTTTAGCACCCATTACGATTAATATTTTTCTATATCATCTTATTTTAGACCCTAGTGTTGAAAGCTTAATGCTTCCAATAATTTTAGTGATAGGACAAGTTATAATGGGTTATGTGCACTTTAACAGATTTGAGTCTTTGTTTAAAAAGGCTTAAGAAGCTCTATATGTTCAAACTTAGAAAATCTGAAGACCGTGGTTTCGCTGACCACGGTTGGCTAAAAGCCAAACACACTTTTTCATTTGCAAGCTATTTTGACCCTGAATTTACAGGATTTAGAGATTTAAAAGTAATCAACCAAGACATAGTTTCGCCTAAGATGGGTTTCAACACCCACCCACATAAAGATATGGAAATAATTACTTACGTGATAAGCGGAACTATAAAACACAAAGACAGTTTGGGAAATGAATACGAAATTAGCGAAGGCGAAATGCAAGTGATGTCTGCAGGGACAGGCGTCAGCCACAGTGAATTTAACCCTTCTGATAAAGATGATCTAGAATTGATGCAGATATGGGTTTCAACAGACAGACTTGGTCACGCGCCTTCTTATGATCAATTTAAACTTAAAAAAGAAGATAAACTTAACACACTTAAACTAGTGGTCGAGCCCCATGATCATCAAACCAAACTAGCTAACTCAGCTGCACTTAAGATTCACCAAAGTGTATGTCTTTATGCTAGTATTTTAGAGGAAAACGATGAGCTTAATTTTGAATTTGACTCTAACAGATACGGCTGGATTCAGCTTATATCAGGGGAACTTGTCGTAGCAACACTTGATACATCTGCATTTCAAGGTGGTTTTTTAGAAGAAAAGCTAAGACCTGGCGACGGTTTAGAAATCACGTGCGCCAAAACTATTCGAATTTTAGCTAGTAAAACCGCCGACTTTTTGCTTTTCGACCTAAATTAAAATTTCGCTTAAAAGTTTCAGTAAGATCTTGGTCTAATAATAAAAGTTGTATAATTTTCAAAAACCTCGTGTGAAACTTCTTTGATGGTTGCAAGTTCGTCTGTAAAATTGTTCTGAATCGTCACATGTATTCGCAATTTATTTGCAAATACATTTCTTTGATAACTGTCTATGACAAGTTCTATATGACAAACCCCAGAGATCCGTTCACCAGGATTATTAACACTTATCGCTACTGAGGGGTGATTTACAAAATTGGATTTAATTTTTTGATATTTAAAACTACATAACGAATCGAAAGAAATCTAAACGCTATAAAACAAATCACGCCAAGACGATTGAATGTTTTGAACCTTTGAAGTGTACCCTGGTAACAGGGCACCAAAATGATTTTCATAGCCCAGGCTTGTAGCTGCATTATATGTGTAGGCACAAATCACTTCAGGTAAAGTCATTTTCATTTCAAGCCGGGCCAAAATACCTACGAAATTTATATTTTGAGTGGGACTACTTCCCGGGTTAAAATCTGTAGCTAGACTTACTTGCCCACCCTCATCCAGCATTTTTCTAGCTTTAGGATACTTGATTTTTAAATAGAAATCGGCTGAAGGTAGCAAGTTAAAAACTGTATTCAGTTTAGCCACTTTTTGAATTTCGCTGTCTTTCATATTTACGCAATGGCTGATAGACATTGCCCCAAGCTTTGCGGCCTTTAAACCATATCCAAGTGATGTAAGTTGATCCGTGTGGGCTGTAAATGTCCACCCTAATTTTTTTATCTCATGAACTAGAACATTCAAATCTACAGCTTCAAAGTAGCCTTCATCTAAAAAGATGTCTGCATGCCTTACCTTAGTTTTTTTATGAACAGCAGGTAAATATTTATGAATCACATCATGAACGTAATCTACTTTAGACTTTCTATGGATAGCATGCAGTCCTAAAAAGGTAGGACGAATCAGAACCCCCGTAAGTGAGTCCATAACCATTAGACATTTAAGTTCTGTTTTTAAATCTGGACCGTATCCAGATTTAGACTCAAGCAAAACAACACCTTGTTGCTTAAAGTTATTAACTCTTTGTTGAGCCAAAGCTTTTAATTCTTCAAAAGAGCTTTTTTTAGTATGCTGACAGGTAAATTTGATACCACCACCAAGCTTTGCAATCTCTTGGTAGGAAACACCCTGATTTCGAAGTTCAAATTCGTGTTGTCTGTCTCCTGAAAAGACCAAATGCGTGTGAGATTCGACGTAACCTGGTATTAAAAAACCTGAAATCTTTTTTTCACTGATTTGACCAAGAGTTTTTTTATTTTTTTTATAAAAACCATTGAACTCTTTTTGTGTACCAACAAAGACAATCTTTTTATTATCTTTTAGTAAAAGTGGCTTTTTTATTAAGCCCAAGTCTTTTTCCTCAACGTATCGACCCTTCTTTTGTACAACGCCCTTAAGGGTCAAAGCCTCCTCAGCCCCAACTTGTAAAGTCAAACGTGGTTTAGGTTTATTTATATCCACAAAGATTTCACTCCTCTATCCTTTGCCGTTTGAACAGCATCTTCATATCCCGCATCCACATGTCTGAAGACACCCATTGCAGGGTCTGCAGTCAACACTCTTTCAAGACACTGCTTTGCCCTGTCAGTGCCGTCAGCTAAAATAACTTGCCCAGCATGCTGGCTATAGCCCATTCCCACTCCCCCACCGTGGTGAAGACTTACCCAAGTTGCGCCACAAGCGGTGTTCACCATCGCATTTAAAAGTGGCCAGTCTGAAACTGCATCTGAACCATCTAGCATAGCTTCGGTTTCTCTATTGGGGGATGCTACAGACCCACAATCTAAATGATCTCGACCTATAACGATTGGCGCTTTTACTTTTTTTTGTTTAACCAGTTCGTTAAACATAAGACCTGCCTTCATACGCTCGCCGTATTCCAACCAGCAGATACGCGCCGGTAAACCTTGAAAAGCGATACGTTCTCGAGCTTGGTTTAACCAATGAATCATATGGGTCTTTTGCGGAAACAATTTTTTTAATGCCTCGTCGGTAGTATAAATATCTTCAGGATCCCCACTTAGAGCTACCCAACGAAATGGCCCGCTGCCTTTGCAAAATAAAGGACGAATATACTCAGGTACAAAACCTGGTATATCGAATGCATTTTCAACACCCATATCTTGGGCCATGGCTCTAATATTATTACCATAGTCGAATGTAATTGCGCCTAGTTTTTTCATATTAAGCATTGCCTGAACGTGAACGGCCATGGACTTTTTTGAAAGCTCAACGTACTTAACTGGATCAGATTCTCGAAGCTGATCAGCTTGTTCTAAATTATAGCCCTCTGGTATATAACCATTTAAAGGATCATGAGCAGAGGTTTGATCTGTTAATAGGTCTGGAATAATGTTTTCTTTAACAAATCTTGGCAACACTTCAGCCATGTTAGCACACAGGGCAACGCTTTTAGCCACGCCTTGCTGATTGTACCTTTTTATTCTTTCGATAGCGTCCTCAAAGCTTGTCGCAACTTCGTCCACATATTTAGTTTTTACTCTTTTTTCAATTCTTTCGGGATCCACTTCGATAGCCAAAACGCTTGCACCTGCAAAGACACCAGCCAGCGGCTGAGCGCCGCCCATGCCACCAAGACCAGCAGTCAAAATCCACTTTCCTTTAAGGCTACCATTAAAGTGTTTACGCCCAGCCTCAACAAAGCTTTCATAAGTACCCTGGACAATTCCCTGGGTTCCAATATAAATCCATGAACCAGCAGTCATTTGCCCGTACATCATCAACCCTTGTTTATCTAATTCGTGAAATTTGTCCCAGGTGGCCCACTTAGGCACCAAGTTCGAATTGGCAATCAAAACACGCGGTGCTTGATCGTGAGTCTTTATAATACCTATAGGTTTTCCTGACTGAACCAACAAGGTTTCGTCATTTTCTAAGGTCTTGAGTGCCGATAAAATTTTATCTAAACACTCTTGATTTCTGGCAGCTTTGCCAAGCCCTCCGTAGACAATTAACTCATCTGGACGCTCAGCTACTTCAGGATCTAAATTGTTTTGAATCATTCTGTAAGCCGCTTCTTGCGGCCAACCTTTGCAATTTAGTGTATCTCCAGTTGGTGCTTTCACTTTGTGTCCTCCCAGACTCTAAATATGACTTTAGTTTCAGTTAATTAGTTTGTTACATTTACTGAAAGTCTAACGTTAGATCATGTCTTTTGAAAGCCTTGTTGGGTCAATGAGAATGACCATGAGCCCTGCCGGAGCTATGGGATTCCGAGTCGTTGTTTTGGCACAGCGAGCACATCAGATCAACTTCAAGATTTTCAGAAAAATTTAAGTTAGAAAACCTGTCAACATTCATCAGGGTTTTACTGCCTTGACCACTATCTAGAACTAGTCTCCAACAACCTCCTTCGGGCATATCGTAAAAGTAAAGTTCGGATAAAATATAAATATTGTTTGCTCTGTCATAGCTAAAGTTGGCTCTATCGAGGTGACTCATCTCGTTCGGCATAATCATAATTGGAGCAACAGACAAATCATCCAAATAAACCAAGTTTTTGTTGGGATCAGTTTTCTGCCAGACTTCGATTCTAGCTTTGGAATAAATTCTTTGCCTTGAGCGAGTTCTTGCTGCATTTAGTACAGGGCTTATTTCTTTAGCCTCAGTGAAAATGTATTCACCTTGTTGTTTTTTTCGTGTTGCTGTTTTTTGCCATTCAAAATTTAAGCAATAGCTTTTTGAATCGTAATTAAATTCATTGGGACAATTATTTGCTAGTGCTGGTTGAAAAAACAAAGTTGTAAGTAAAAGTGATTGTTTAAAAATTTGAATAAGATAGTACAATGTTTGCTCCTTGTGTAATAAGTGTGTTCTTAGGACGTCCAATCAAAGACTGGTCCGTATAAATAAAATTTAAGTTTATTTTTTCAGTAATCAGCCTACTAAAACCAATTCCTAAAGCTGTTGATCTAGAATTTGCATCTTGGTCAAAATTTAGTGACTGACTAACGCGCTTTGATGTGACCGACCCGTCTGACATTTCCATTTGAGTTAAGCTTAAGTTTAAGTTCAGCTTCCAGAAGGGTAAACTGTAACCCAATATCATCTGAACTGAGCTGTCGTAGAAACTTTGAACATTCACGTCGCCAAACTGTTTTGAACTAAGCCTAAGGCTTCTGGCTTGGATCAATATCGACCATGGTGCAATTACCTTATATAAGGTGACGCCAAGACCAACACCCCATTGATTGTGTCCACTGACAGCTATATTTTCTGCACCAGGTTGACCTTCGTAAACCGATCGCCCAGTAGGTAGGTTAATAAAAGTTGTAATAAATACGGTGGGCTTGTAGTAGCTAAATGTATATTCAGATAACAACTCGTAGGTGATACCAAGGCTCGTATCCGTCATTTCAGATTCAGCTTGACGAAAATTAAATTCTTCAAAAATACCCGTTTGATATCCTGCATTTACAAAAGCTTGAAGCCTGGAGTCGATTTTAAATCCACCTCCAATTTGTGTTAAGTGTACTTGCCTGCTTTTTTCATTTTGCCAGACCAGAAAGCCATTAGAAGGATCAAAAACTCGACCCACTCCGCTAACTAGAGAATGGCTTAAATTTAAGCTGTAACTTTGCCTTTGCACCATCACATTTAAATTAGTTGAGTTTTGGCCACAGCAGGAACTTGCCAAAGCTAAATTAAAATCAAAAGCTATAAAAATATAAATGTTCAAAAAAAAGATAGTCTTTTTCACAGGAATTCCTGCCATTCGACACGATCTAATTCAGATCCTTCAAGATCAAAAATAGAAAGATCCATAGACCACCAGCCGCCCATTTGAAAAACAACACCTGTGTTTTCATAGACACCCCTTGATAAGCGTTCAAATTCGCCAACATCTTGTAATTCGTGATTTCTCATATCCGGCATGGTGGCAAAAAATTCCAGAAAACTTTTTTCTGTCAAATCTGTTAGTTGGTCCTTTCCATTGTAAATAAAAACAATGATCTTTGAGTTTTTAGCCACTGAAGGATAAGCACCTTCTGTCCATAAGTATTTAACTTTCAAGTCCAAGTTCTTAAAAAAAAGATCGTTTTTACTATTTTGAGTTTTAAAACTTTCAGAAGAAACTTTGTTTCTAAGCGGAGAGTCACAACCCATGACAAAAAGAATCCAGAACCACCAAGCAAAAGCTCGGATTAACTTTAGCTTAACCATCAAAACCTTCTTATGTAACAGCCCATACAAAAGCCATTTTTAACTTTTACGTCTTTTCCATTCGAACTTTCATTCATTGCTGTTTCAAGGTACTTTTTTGAATTAGAGCTATAGATTTTGCTATCCGTTAGTCCACCTTGGTAAATTACCGCTGGTTGATTGGCTATTTCTTGTTTTACCAAAACCACATGAGGGGTCTTTAGCGCCTTATATTTTTTAACCAATAGCTGATCTGTATCTTCAATAATAGGAAATCCAAAATCAGTTTTTAGAAAGTACTGATTTTTTTGATCCTTTTGTTTTTTGTTTTTTGCAGGCTCACTAATAACTCCATAAACCTTAAGATCGGGGTAAGCATTCATTAAGTTTTTTATGTGTCGGATATGACTTCTAGAGCAAGGACATTTTTCTGATAAGAAAACCAACAGCTTATACCTTGAATCTTCAGACTCAAAGCTATCCGGCGCTAAATAACCATTCGTGGGTGGTATCGAATGAAAACTGGGATTAGGGTCGGGATGAGAGGTCTGTAAAGACGACTTAGGGTTCGCAAAACTAAGGTTTTGTATAAATAATATAGTGGCTAAACGCAAAAAAAATAAATAATATCGGCAGAGTTTCACTGAATACCTCTTAAAAAATTTTAGTTTTTATTTAAATATGACAGTTGAATTACAGGAAAGTAGCCATTAAATAAATAATTAATTAATTAATTAATTAATCAATCAATCTACTTTATCATGTAACCAAACTTTTAATTTTATAAAAAATTAAGAGTATAGCGGTGGGCCTCTAAAAGGTGCGCTTAAAAATATAATAGAAGTAAATTTTTGGCGAATTGTATCACAATCAAAAAATGAAAAATCAAGATCTGAATAAAGCAAACCAAAGTTAAGCTGACCAAACTTACCAAATTTTCTTGTATAAAAGCTTAATGCGGAATCCGTTTCTAAATCAGACTTTGAATTTAAAGTTAATCCTGAACTTGAACCACATACAGCTGCAGGTAAGACCCGGTGAGCACAGCTCCAAGGTTTGTCTTTCGAGGACCTTTTCTCCCAGTTGACCACTACTTCGCAAACTTGATTGCCGTAAGATTCGATTTTTGCATAATTCACCGAAGTCATTTCTGATGGCAGTAGCCAAAGAACCAAGTTCAAAAGCAGCAGAACAGCAAATGATTTGTTCAGTACACTGAATTGATAAAATTGATTTAACACTTTAAAACCCACTGCTATCAGCTAACATAAGGGTTTTTTAAGATCAATAACTATGTAAGTATTGTATGCTAGAGTAACAAATCTAGAACAAGGTGTTTTAAATGATTAAAAACAAAAAAGAGCTTGAAACAGCAACAGATCAATCCTTGAACTTTGCTGCAACTTACTGGAAAGATATCGCGTCTAATTATCAGTGGCACAAGTTTCCAACAATCATTCATTCTGGCAACTTTCAAGACATGCAGGTAAAGTGGTTTCAAGATGGAGTGTTAAACATTACTGAAAACACCTTAGACCGGCACCTTAAAACCCAGCCAGATAAGGTTGCCATCTTGTTTGAGCCTAACGACCCAAATGCTAATTCCGTACAGCTCACATACAAAGAACTTTACGCTAAAGTTTGTCAAACTTCAGAACTTTTAAAGAAAAGAAATATCAAGAAAGGCGACGTTGTTTGTATTTACATGTCTATGATTCCTGAACTTTTAATCAGTGCCCTAGCTTGCGCACGGATAGGGGCGATACATTCGGTGGTTTTCGGCGGATTTTCAGCTAAAGCACTGTCTGACCGAATTGAAGATTGCAAAGCAAAATTAGTGATCACCAACGACTCGGGCTTCCGAGGAGACAAAGACCTTCCAATAAAGATCGTTGTCGACGAGGCTTTAAAAAAAATAGACCTTGATTATAAAATTCAAGTAATGGTCTGGAGATACTCTTCAAAGACAGTTCCCATAACTGCCGGTCGTGATTTTTTTGTTGAAGACCTTATCAATTTAGAAACCACTGATTTTCAAGCAGAACCCATGAATGCTGAAGACCCATTATTTATTCTTTATACCTCTGGATCTACAGGCAAACCAAAGGGTCTACTTCATACCACCGGGGGCTACATGGTTTGGGCCAGCGAGACTTTTAAGAATGTCTTTCAAATGAGCGATGCAAACGACGTCTACTGGTGCACAGCCGACATTGGTTGGATCACTGGGCACTCTTACATTGCTTATGGACCCTTGGCGAACGGTGTAACCCAGGTGATGTTTGAAGGCATACCAACTTGGCCTACACCTGCAAGATTTTGGAACTTAATTGAAAAATATAAAGTTAGTCATTTCTATACCGCACCCACTGCAATTCGAGCCTTGCAAGCTTGTGACATAAAATTTGTTAAGCAAAGCGATCTTTCCTCACTTAAAGTTTTAGGAACAGTCGGTGAGCCGATAAATGAAGAGGCTTGGCGATGGTATAAAAAAGAAATTGGAAATGATAAATGCCCAGTGGTGGACACTTGGTGGCAGACTGAAACCGGTGGAATTATGATCTCTAACTTTGCCGGCATTACTCCTGAGCGTCCAGGATTTGCAACTTTACCTTTGCCTGGTGTAAACGCGGTCTTATTAGATGAAAATTCTAAAGAGTTATCTGGCGAATCAGAAGGGCATCTATGTATAAAAAGCCCGTGGCCAGGTATTGCTCGTTCAATCTTTGGTGATCATGACAGATTTGTTCAAACTTACTTCTCAACTCATAAAGGGTTTTATTTCACAGGTGACGGAGCAAAACGAACAGAAAACGGAGACTTCAAAATAATTGGACGAGTAGATGATGTAGTCAATGTTTCAGGACATCGTATTGGTACTGCAGAAGTAGAAGACATCATAGATACCCACCCTTTAGTTAAAGAAGCGGCAGTCGTAGGAGCACACCACGATATAAAAGGTCAGTGTCTTATGGCCTTTGTTATCACTGATAAAAAACAATCTAACGAAATGCTACTGAAAGAAATTAACACTAGCCTTACTGAAGAAATGGGAAAAATCTGTAAAATAGAGCGAGTGATTCAAATATCAGGTCTGCCAAAAACAAGATCTGGAAAAATTATGCGACGTATATTAAGAAAGATCGCCGACGGAGAGACCAAATTTGGTGACACATCTACGCTTCTAAATCCAGAAGTTGTCGACCAGATAATAGCAGAGTTCAAAGAATAGACTATTATTTTTTGGAAGACTGCCTAAGAACACTTAGCATAATACCTAAGATGCCTATAGTGAAAAACACGGCGTTGAAAGTGTCTTGATTGTTGATTTTGTAAAAAGAGTAGCCACCAGCCATGCAACACAAGGTTAAAGCTATAGTAATAAAAGTTTTTTTATAGTCGTACTTTTTCAATTGTCCTCGATACAGTTCCTGTGTTTTCGAATATGGAATTCAAGTCCTAAGATTTTATTTTAGCATACATTCCGCCGTCAAAGACCCGACCGTCTTTTTTGTAATAAGATTGAATTAGATTCATAGTATATATGCAGCACGCAGTAAGAGCTTTAAGCCAGGGGCCTAAACTTAAAAAATTATCCTGAGACCTTAGATCCAAGATATTCAGTCAGGACAAAGGATTTAAGAGCTCCTAGAATTTCAGTGAAAAGAATATAAAACTTGTTTTAAGCGTTGATCTTATGCCCAAAATTGATATTTATAGCTTAAAAAGGAGTCTTAAAATGTATTTTAAACAAATTTTTTCGTTCACTAATTTTGTTCTATCTATTTTAACTCTACCTATCTTAACTCTATCAAGCTTGACCACTTTCGCAAGCATTTCACCCAAGAGCCTTGATTCAATTAAAATTTCATTGGCAGATCAGAACTATTTTCCAGAAGGTGTTTCATCCGGATTAGTTGATGACCTCTATGTTGATACAATTGAAAGTAACATTTTAGAAACACCAAAGAACACCTTGGAAGTAGCTCATCACAGACATGGTTATCACAATCATCAACCTAGGCAATTTCACCGCCGACCAAGACCTTACAATTATAATTATCGTCACTATCAGGGGCGGGTTTGTATTGCTGTTGACCCTTGGGGTTACACATATTGGGGAAAAGCTCCGAATGACAGGTGGGCTGCAGACGCAGCCTTATGGGAATGTGGCACTCAATCTGGTTATCAATGCTATATTTCTTACTGCGAAAACTATTATAACTAAAGTCTGTGCTTTATTTCAAGACTTACGGTTCACGTTAATGGGTTTTTAGATTAGAGGTTTCTAAACACCTTCTAATTGCAAATTGTTCCACCATAGATTTTATTTTCAGAATATCTTTTGAAAAGACCCGATCTTTTTCAGCAAAAGAAACTTCCTTTCGAACAAAGTCATACACTTTCTTCAAGTTGCCTTCGGGCTTCTCATCGCCCACTAAATCCAAACCTTGCAAAGCACACAAAAGTTCCATGGCAATAACATTTGTTGAATTCTCAACAATCTTTCTAAGTTTTCGTGCAGCAATAGTTCCCATGCTCACATGATCTTCTTTATCCGCAGAGGTTGGGATACTATCCACACTGGCGGGATGAGACAAAATTTTATTTTCGCTAACTAAAGAAGCGCAAGCTACTTGCACAATCATCATTCCGCTATTTAATCCACCAGCAGGAGCTAAAAAAGCTGGTAGCCCACTCATAGCCGGATTAATCAGTTTTTCAACACGACACTCTGACATACTAGTCATAGCACTGACAGCTATTGCCAAAAAATCCAGTTGGAAGGCAACCGGTTCACCATGAAAATTTCCACAACTTAGAATTTTATCTTCTTCAGCAAAAACTAAAGGATTATCGGTGCTAGAGTTGGCCTCCGTTTCTAAAATTTCTACAGCTCGAACAAATGTGTCTTTAGCTGCTCCGTGCACTGCAGGTATGCAACGAAGCGAGTAAGCATCTTGCACACGGTTGCACATTTCATGACTTTGCGAGCAATTTTGGATGTCGTGCCTAAAATATTCTCTCATATTGGCGCAGTTATGGCTTCACCTGGGTGCTTGCGGGTGGCTGGGAATCAAAGGATCAAAAGCTTTTCTTGAACCCCGCAAGGCTTCAAGGGTTAAACTGCCTGCGATGTCAGCTGTTAAAAGTAAGTTTTCAATTTTTTTCAGTTCAAGTAGTCCAACAGCCGTCATCACCTGGCAGCCATTGATAAGTGACAGGCCCTCTTTAGCTTGTAGAACTAAAGGCGAAATACCTGTTTCGTTTCAATGCGCTTTCAGCAGAATCACTGCTTCGGTGCCTTCACTATTCCAAACTTCACCCTCGCCCATCAAAGCCAAAGCCAAGTGGGATAAAGGAGCTAAGATCACCACTTGCACCAACGCTCCCCTGCTCTGGAATCACAGGTATCAAATCATTGTTTAAAAATTCAAGAATTTTTTCAATCACCTCTGTCCGAACTCCACTATGTCCACTAGACAAGGCATTAGCCCTTAAAAGCATGATTGCTCTGGACTGCACCTTGGTAAACGGTTTACCAACGCCACAACAGTGGGAACGTATTAAATTTTTTTGAAGCTCCACAAGTTGATCGTCAGAAATTTGCACATTAGAAAAGTGTCCGAAGCCGGTATTGACCCCGTACATGACGTCCCCCTTAGCCATTTTATCTTCTAAATAAGCTCTAGCTTTTAAAACCTTAGCTTTGGCTGTATCAGCCAAAGCTACCTTTTTATTTTCAGTAGCCACTACCCATACTTTATCCAAATTTAAATTGTAGCCACTTATTTCCAATGAACTTTCTTTTTCCTTTAACATATGGACCACCTAGAGCCGAATAATTTTAGAAAACTGACCTTTTTATCCCGTCAGCTATTTTAACAGCCAACTGAAAAAGCACTCTTATCTTGCATTTTTTAATGTATCTATTTGTGATTTATAATCACCGCTGAATATAAAACTTCCAGCAACTAGAACGTCCGCATCCCTACACTGTATTACTGTTGTTTGATTTATGCCGCCGTCAACTTCGATCAAATAACTATAGCCATTTTCTTTTCGTAATTCTTTTAGTTCTGCAATCTTAAGTGTTTGATCGACCATAAAACTTTGACCACCGAAACCAGGTTCCACCGTCATAACCAAAACAAGATCTACCATACTTAAAAATGGTCTAATGTTTTCAAGAGGGGTCTTTGGCTTAAGGGTGATACCACACTTTACACCTGATTTTTTAAGAGATTCGAAAATTTCTGAAGCCTTGTTCGTGGCTTCAACATGAATGGTAATAATATCAGCCCCCGCTTTGACAAAGTCATTCACCAAATTTTCCGGCTTTTCAATCATCAAATGAACATCTAAAGTTTTGTCTGTGACAGGTCTTATGGATTTGACCACCGGTGCACCGATAGTTAAGTTCGGAACAAATCGCCCATCCATAACATCTATATGGATCCAATCGGCGCCAGCCTCGACCACATCACTTATTTCCTGGCCTAATTTAGAAAAGTCTGCAGAAAGTATACTTGGAGCAACTATAAATTTATTCATCACCGTATTTATAGACGGGCTTTTGGCAACATGCCAGCATTCAGCGTGTTAAAGAATAATTTAAAAGTTCTTTGGCATTTCTAATTGCTCTTAATGGTTAGAAATGCTGCTTTATAACTTGCGTACTTTAGCTAGTTTTAAAAAAAGTTTTTATAGTTGGCAGAATTAATATTATTTGCCTAAAATGTTGCCCTCTTTTAAACCACTGCCGTTAACATAACTACAAGCTAACATCTTAGGCTTAGATTCAGGTTGGACCTGGTCGACAAACAGCACTGAAAATGAACTCTCGTCTTGCCCACAAAACACGTAAAATCCGTTTGAATTCGACACTAAAATTTCGCCAGGTTTTTTGGAATCAAAGATAAGAGCTAAATCCATTATCTGTTCAAAATTTTTCACTGACATAGGCTTAGCCTTAATCACTTTTAGGCGCTTATTTTTAAATGAGGTAGAGCCGCCAGGTCCCAAAGCAAGTCCTCGGATGTGGTTCCAGATCTGCTGACTAGATTCAGACCATCTTATCCAAGTTTCATTCTTTTCAATTTTTGCAGCATAGGTAACTAAAGATTCTTGCTGGGCCGCTGGTTGAATTTCACTTAGAAAATATTTCTTAACACTTTTAAGTGCCAATTTAGCACCTAAAAGTGACAAGCGGTCGTGAAGTTCAATAGAATTTTCATCGGGTGTAATTTCGGTTTTAGATTCTGAGATTACACAGCCTGCGTCTAATTTTTTAACCATCACCTGTAGACTAACTCCAGTAACCCTATCCCCTTCCATGATCGCCCGCTGAATTGGGGCTGCTCCGCGCCACCTAGGTAAAAGTGATGCGTGAATATTTATAAATTTTGATGGACATAAATTTAAAAGTTTTTGATTTAAAATTTGGCCAAAAGCAACAACCACAGCACCTTCTACGCCTAAGGATTCAAAAAAAGATATAAACTCTTCAGATTTACAATTTTCTGGAGTTATTACTTTCAAATTATTCATTTCAGCCCAAATTTTTACAGGCGAAGAGGTCAATTTTAGCTTTCGACCCGATGGTCGATCCGGCTGAGAAACCACAAGTTTGATATCAAACTGATCGCTCTGGTGCAGGGCTTTAAGTGAGGGAACAGAAAAGTCCGGCGTGCCAAAAAAAACAATAGGGGTTTTTACTTTCAAGTTGTTCCTGATGTTTGAAATGAATCTAATACAAACTTATAAGCTATCTTCGCTCTCGTTTTCAGAAAGTTTATCTAAGCTAGGATAACCGTTTTTCTTAATTTTGTTTTTTAGACGATTAGCACGAATAACGCTAAGGCGATCAATAAAAAGTTTTCCCTCAAGATGATCCATTTCATGCTGAAGGCAAATGGACACTAATCCATCAGACTTAATCGTCAACTTTTGACCCTCTCTATCTAATCCTGTAATTTCGACGTAGTTAAATCTAGAGACTGTTTCGAAATAGCCCGGCACGCTTAAGCATCCTTCATCAAAAGTTGTTTCACCTTCTGTAGTAATTACCTTAGGATTAAAAATAGCGATAGGCTGACTAACTTCTTTTTCTAGATCAGTTAAGTCATCAGCACTGTAACGCCCGTTTTCTTTAGGCCGTGTATCCATCACCAACAAACTTACCTGTTGCCCTACTTGAGTAGCTGCCAAACCTATTCCATTACATTGGTACATAGTTTCCAGCATATTCGCGGCTAAAGCCTTTAATTCAGGGGTCACTTCGCTGACCTGCTTTGCCTTTTTCCTTAGCCTTGGGTCTGGGAATTTCAAAACATCTAAAATCATAATTAAACCTTATAATAATTAAACAACTTACGATACGATCAGATTCCTACATTAGTTTAAAATCCTACGAATGGCAAAGGCTATACCTATAGAGGCTAATAGCGGAATTATCATTGCGGCAACCAAAGGGTTAATCACCCCTCCCTTACCGAAAGACAACATAGAGTTGTATAGCATCCAGTATATAAACACTAACAATACCGCCGTAGCCCCAGATAAAAAAACATTACCTGACCTTCTATTTACAGAAATAGTGCACAGACCAAGCAAAGGTAATATTAAAACTGAAAGTGCAAAAGAATATTTGGAAAACAGAGTCACTTTCAACTGACTGGTATCTAAAGATATCTCTTCATTTTTTTCAATTAAATTTAGTAGCTCTTTAGTGCTCAGAAAATCAGTGGCATTACCACTCATTTTCATACTCTCAAGTTCGGTTAATGCTGGGATATCTAGCTGGTCGTGAACAGTTACGCTGAAGGTCTCTTTAGCGGGGATTAGCTGGGAATCTTTAACTCCTTTCAACTTCCACATATTTTGACTAAAAACCAAATTTTTAGATTCAACCATACGAACCAAATTCCAATCTGACCCGAAGAAATAGATATGAGCACCTTCTACATTGTTTTTATCTAAAACATTTTCAAAATTGATGAGCGCGCTTTTTGTTCTATACCAGATATTCTTAGTTTTAGTCTTAGCATAACGGCCCGGGGATTTCTTCATCTCGATATAATAAATATAATTGCGTTTCTCCATGGCAAATGGAATAAGCACGTCACCAACCCAAACTAAGAAGAAAACCATAAGAATCAAGACAGTAAATACACTCCTAAGCAGCGAACTGATGCTGTAACCCAAAGAGTGTAAAGCTACTAATTCGCTGGTCCTAACAAAACCTGAAACTAAAGAAACCACAGCTAAAAGTGCCGAGACAGGGATCATATTATAAGCAACGAATGGCACGTAATAAACATAATACGACATCAATACGCTTGCGGAAGATCCAAACCGATTTAAGTTTGTCATTATGTCTACAGCTACAAATAAAACGACTAATACCGCCAAAGATCCTATAAAATACAGGAGAAATCTAAGTAAAATAAAAACATCTAAGGTTCTCAAAGTTTGTCTAGTTTACGTGAAAGTGTTGAAAAGCACCAACATTATTCTTTTTAAAGAGTTGACGCCCCCTTTTTCGCAGGCCTAGCGCTTGACTCTTTGCGCGTCTGCTTTTCTACTTAGATATGTCCTTACGCATCCTACTGGCAGATGAAAGTTCAACTATTAAAAAGGCTTTTGAAATAGGCCTAAATAGTTATGGTGTTGAAATAAAAAATGTGCAGCATGGTATTGACGTCTTGGAAGTGGCTGAACATTTTAATCCAGATATAGTATTTGCTGACGTTTTGATTTCTAAGATGAACGGTTACGAAGTTTGCTCTCAGATCAAGCAGCACAAAGAACTCAGTCAAATTCCCGTTGTCCTCATGTGGTCAGGGTTTATGGATATTGATGAGGATAAATACTTCACCAGTCAGGCAAATGGTAAGTTAGAAAAGCCATTTTCAGCAGATCAACTTATGCATTTGATTCAGAGTTTAGTCCAAAAGCCAATTGGTGAGCGCCTAGCTGAAACTAGTTCTAAAGGATTTAGCAAAGCTGCCTCGTCAGATACACCACCACCACTGTCCCCACACTCATTAAGACCAAATTTGAAAGTAGCTGAAGAGCAAGTTAAGTCGATTAGCATTACGGATGATCTTTTACTAAAAGGTGACTTAGAGTCAGAAGATAACGACTACAATTCGGATGATGGCGAAGAAGTTGAAGAATTTAGTTTGGACGAATTTAAAGCATTAGATCTTCATGACAGAGATGACGATTCAGATACATCTTCTGATTTTTCCGACGACTATAAAGAAATAACTGCCATTCCAACTCTAGAAGAAGAGCAACAGTTACTTCAAAAGCTTAATGAAGACACGGATATAAGGCACGGAATTAACCTAAGTGATTTAGATAAGGGTGATGGGCCATCTAATCCTAATTTTGATATGAGTAGCTTAGCTGATGAGAGCTCGCCGGAGATAACAGATACAAGTGGAGTCTCGGAATTTAATCCTGCTCAGGACTTAAGCGATGTTTTTGGTGAAGAGTTAAATCCAGACAATCAAGATTTCAAAGACCTACTTTCGGATGATCAAGATTCGATCAGTCGCGATTCTAAAACTATCCACAGGAATGTGGACGACATTCATAATTCGGATATGGGTTTACTGCCATCAGCAGAAGGTCTGCCGTCTGACAGAGGTGAATCTGTAAGTAATCTAAGTACTCCTGAAAATAAAAGCAAATCGAATGCTAGTTTTGTACAACAACTTAGTAAAGACGAAATAAAAAAAATTGTCCAAGAGCAAGCCAAAGAAGTTATCCAGTCAATTGTCTGGGAGCTAGTGCCAGAGTTGTCAAAACAGATGATAGAAAAAGAAATTAAACGTCTACTTGCAGACTCTGACCCGAATTAAATTATGACCCCTGTTGAAATTGTTATTGCAGCACTGCAAGAAGACGCTCCAGCTGGAGATCTGACCACTAATTCGTTGATCGTCGATCTTGGTGTAGGTCAAGAAAAAACTATCGGATACTTTATAGCTAAACAAAATTTAATTTTAAGTGGTATTCAGTTCCTAAAAATTGTAGCCGAATTAAATTTAGATATCGATGTTGAAACTTTTTATGACGACGGTACATTCGTAAAAACGGGTCAAAAAATTGCCCAATTTTACGGGCCATGGAATAAGTTGGTTTTAGTCGAGCGCACAGTTTTAAATATTTTAGGTCGACTTAGTGGAATCGCAACTCTGACTAATAGCTATGTTAAAAGTGTTAAACACACAAAGTGTAGAATTTTGGACACACGCAAAACCACCCCGCTTTACCGCATGTACGAAAAAAAGGCTGTAATCCATGGCGGAGGTATTAATCATAGACTTGATCTATCAACTGAAATAATGCTTAAAGAAAACCACATTTGCAGAATCAAGGGTTCGCTAGCTTTAGGCCTTACCCAGTTAAGAGAAAAACATCCGCGAACCAAAATCACGGTTGAATGTCAAAATCTAGATCAAGTTAAATATGTAAGCAATGCACCTATTGATCAAATACTTCTAGATAACATGAATATTGAAAATACCAAAGAAGCCTTAAAGTTGATTTCAAATAATATAAAGACTGAGGCCAGTGGCAACATGAATTTACAGCGGGTGGGATCGGTAGCTGAAACAGGGGTAGACTTCATTAGTGTCGGTGCACTGACTCACTCGGTGAATTGCTCGGACGTAAGTTTTCTTCTAGAGCCTTAGTCTGCAGGTAACTATTAAATTTAGCTGTGTTCGAGTCTTTCTAGCGCTTAGGTTCATTATAGTGTAATTTAAAGTTTTTCATAAATCTGTAAAACTTTAAGGGGGTATAATGTTAGATGTTGGAAAAACTACATTTGAATGGGCAAAGTCTATTGATTTAAGTTCCTGGTTCGAACAAGAAACCACAAGTACTAATGATATTGCAAAACTTGAAGGTTTTAAGAATGAAACAAGCTGGGTTTTTATAACAAACGCTCAAACTAATGGTCGCGGTCGAAATAAAAACACGTGGTCCAATGCAACTGCAGGTGATCAACTTTTAGCGACTTGGTGCTTCAAACTGACTGTAGCTCCCCAACCTATTTCTTCGCCAATTTTTGGATGGGCAGTTTACAAGTCTCTTAACGACGAATTTGACTTAGGCTTAAGTATTAAAGCTCCAAATGACATCTATGTAAATTTAAAAAAAGTAGGCGGAATACTTTTGGAGTCAATCACCCAAGGTGAAAGCCATTTTATCTGTGTAGGGATCGGCTTGAACGTAAACAGTTCTCCTGGTGATATCTCTGAATCATCAAGTTTGATGCAAGAAATTGGCGCCGAAGTTAAAGCTAGCAGATGGCACAGATTGTTAAGTGCACTTAACAAAAATTTGATGGAAGCGTCCCATATGTGTCAGTCTAAGGAAATACCATCTGTTTACAGAAGAGAAATTCTATCGGCACTTAAAAAGTGGCCCAATAATAATGTATCGAATTTCCTATCTAATGGCGACCTTGTTATAGATGATGGGCAGAAGATTCCTTGGAGCGAACTCTAAAGATGAAATGGGTGGGTGGCACTATTGCTGGAGTCTTTCTAGGGCTTTTTTTGATGGTAGGTTACATATTTTTCAAAAGCGGATCTTTTAAGAAAGTAGTTGTTAGCAAGGTATCCGCAGGGCCATTTATAGCAATGTATCAATTTCGTTTGGGGCCCTACCATGAAAGTGCCGAAACGCTTTTTAAAGTTGAAAAAATTTTGAAAAAATTTGATCTACTTTGTAGCAGAAGCTTTGGACTATATCTTGATAATCCAAATGAAGTTGATGAGCCTAGGTTAAGAAGCGAGTTGGGGTGCTTATTCGACCAAAAATATAAAAAACAATTAGAAAATGCTGTTACCGAATCAAAGGCGGATTTAAAAATTAAGTTTATAGACTCTAAAAACTACATTGTTGGAGTCTTTGAAGGGTCGCCGGCCCTGGTTTCGCTAAAAGTGTATCCAAAACTAAAGCAGTGGGCTAAAGAAAACAGATATAAACTTAAACAGGAAGTTCTTGAAATTTACGAGGTGAAATCATCCACTAAAGTTAAGACGTCAGTCTTCTTCGAGATCATTTAAGTCTAAATTTTTTTTTGTTGTTTAGTGCATTCAAAAGCGTTAAAAAATTAGGCTTATCAAGATTGATCCTGAACTCCTACCCGAGAAGTTATGTTCCCGGTTAAAAAGATGTGTGTAGTTCACCGAATACTCTAGTTCATTAGGCAAAACCATGTGGGTAAACGATGGACCAACTGAAATATTATTTAATCTAAAGTTTTCTTCATTATTTGAACTCAGGATTAATGATTGGTTTAAGGTCATCTCTTCGTTAATTTGGTAATGAACTGTGTAACCTTGAAGAGTGGATAACAAATTTTCAGCATCCTGATATTCCTCTTCTAAAACTAGTGACTGCGCCCAATTACCCCAAAAGACTTTTCGAAGTGTAAAGCTTAAAAACTGGCCGGTGCCTTTGTCGGAATCAGCAAAAAATTCTATACGAGTGATTAGATCGTAGTTACCTCTTTCTGCTCTGCTACCTAGGCGCAAGTTATAGTAAGTTGCAATTGGATCTGCTATTTTAATTCGAGGCTGAAAAGAAATGTCGAAACTCCCAACTTTCTGCAGAAAAGACAGTGTTGCACCATAGTTATCTCTAGCATCATCCCGAAACTGTCTTCGGGAATAACCACTTCGTCGCACTTCGTTTCTATTATAATTCGAAAACATTATTTTATATTTTTTTTCAACATTTGGAAGAGCCAAATCTAAGTCAAAGTCTAGTCTGTACTTAATAGCTTCATTCTCAACAAAAAAAACTTCTTGAGAGACAATTGCTCTAGAATCTTCATTCGTATTAGTATACTTAGCTCCAGATAATGCTAAATCCAAACTGCGAGCTTGCCGGTCAATCCACGATGAAAAATCCTTATTAAACTCAAACACTTTTTCATTGGCTAAGGCAGTTCGATGCAGACATAATACTGATATGAAGGTTTTTAAGAACAATCTCATTGGTTTTGGTATATCAAAGCCTCTATTTTATGGTAACTTTATTTCTATTGTCTTATGCTTTTCATTTTTTTCAATTAAAACTTTAGCTTACGTACCAGAAGTTGGGCGGGTATCAGCTTCCACTGGCCCTTTTCTTTTTAATTCAGATAGTAATACAAGTAACAGTAATTTCTACCCTAACCCACGCCTTGGTTACTCTTTAATTGCTGAAGCTATATTTGCTAAAAACTCGGGACTTGAAATAGGATTTTTTTATCTACAAAAACCCTATTTTAGAAATGACGGCCCAAACTTTCTAATTCAAAAAACTACACGTATGTACATTACAACTGGATATAGGTACTGGTGGGGCCCCTACTTTTCAACAGCCTTGGGAATTTTTTCATCATTTACCATGGGTGATGCTAAAAATTTAGATCAATCCTCTGCCTTGCCTGCAGATTTTAAAACCTCAGCCGAAACAATTACAAATTACGGGGCTGATGTCTCTTTTAGGTTTGAGTATGAGATAGATCAAAAAAACGGCCTTAATCTAGATATGCGGTACTCTTACAGCTGGACAAAATTAAGCTCTGAGAAAGCTGACCACGTGCTTGTTGGACTTTTTTACAGGCGAAAAATAGATATCAAGTAAATTTGAAAATTTAAATTTAGTGATTCAGTTAGTAGCAGTTTATCGTGCTGTGACCTAATGTGCTTTAGTCTTATATTTTTCTAAAAGTCCGATGAACACAAGTGTGATGACAGGTCCAATAATTACACCTATCGGTCCCATAATTATCAAGCTACCGATAGTAGAGATTAGGCCTGCCAACGGATGAAGACTATCGTAACGATTTAAAAACCATGCCCTGATGACGTTATCACTCAAACCAGCAACAACCCCGGCGGTTACGGCTATAAACATTCCCACTGTGTTATTATGGTAATAACTGTGAATAAATAAACCTAAACTTATGGGGAAGGTTCCAACCAATGGAATTTGGGCCACAAAGAAGGTAAGAAAAAAAATAGTAAAGAAAAAATGAAGACCTAGAAATAAAGACGTCACGGAAAGTATTGCCGCCTGAGCAAAACCTGTGAAAAGAGCTGCATACAAAGTGGACTGACAAGCCTTTTGGGTAATTCTGACAAGCTCTGAAAGCTCATCTTTACTAATAAAGTCTAAGCTTTTTACAAAATTATAAAATAAATTAGAATCAGAAATGAAGTAAAATAAACTTGCAGAAAAGAAAAATAGTCCCAAAAAAAACATTGGCAGGCCCATAAAAAAACTAGAAACGAAATTTAAGACTGGTCTTACAGATCTTTGTATAGCTCTTTTTAAGTATTTTTTTGAATTACTTTTAGAAGAGAGTTTATCTGCAACAGGAATCGTCACGTAAACTTTATCCACAAATACATCTAATGTTCTAACAATTTGAGATTTGCTAATATCTTTTGATATTTCTTTACCTTCAGAAAAAAAGCTCAAAAACGACAAGATAAATGGTGAGAGCACTAATATCAAAGAGCTTAGAATAATGTAAACCGAAAGGGTTTTATTGATATGAAACTTTTTGATCAGTATCTTGTTTTGAATAGGTTTAATGGTGAAGGCCAGCACCGCTGCAAAAGAAATCCAACCAACAAAGGGCAAGCAAAAAGATAGCGCAGTCAGTCCAGTAAGTATGATTAAAACTAATTGTAAATTTTTTTTTATGAAGCTCATAGTGCCCCCAATAGATGTTTCAATTTTTTGTGAGAAGAATATTAGTTAATTTGTTTTAAGCAATTTATTACAACACTAACTTTGACTGAATAGATGTAGAATCAAACCATCATAATGGTCGACCTAAGCTTGGTCCGCCTTTAGCTGCAAGTAGATTTTAGCCTCTTCCACCATTTCTCTGCAGTTTTCCAAATCCTGAGCTTTGGCAAACTTTTCAAGTTTTTGCGCTATCTCCTCTAATTTAATAAAACCATAGGGGCGCGAAAAACCTTTCCAATTATGTGCCAAATCAGCAATCGCCATAAATTCAGATCCTGCAATGTGGGATGACAGTCTGTCGATATCTTGAAGTCTGCTTTCCAAGAATTCACCAACAAAAGCTTCAAGGCCCTCTTCGGGCTTTTCATTTAAAATTTTCATTTGCCGAATTTATTGATGTAATTATCAAAAGTCACTGCTAAACTTGCATGAATCAAATTTAACAAAAAAAAATGGGATTATTAATATGAGCAAACTACTTTTGGTTGAAGACAGTAAAGAAATCTATGTGATGGTAAATCAAGCGATAGGCTCGCTTTACGACTTGAAGTGGGTTCAAACAATCGAAGAGGCTAAAGTGCTTTTGAACACAAATGGCTTCATTCTAATTCTTCTAGATATCGAGCTTCCTGATGGCAATGGTGTTGAATTTTGCTCTAAATTGACAGCAGAAAACCCTAACCAAGCAATTTTCTTGCTCACTTCACACAATGATTTATCTGAAAAGGTTTTAGGATTTAGCGCTGGTGCTGATGATTACATTACTAAGCCTTTTCAAACCTTAGAGTTAAAAGCCAGAGTTGAGGCGAAGGTTAATAAGATTAGTAGCCAAAGCAAGCTAACCGCAATATCCAAGTGGAAGGCGCTTGAAATTGATAAGAATAGGCAATCCGTTCGCGTTTTAGAGGAAGAAAAGTTCGTTGACATTGATTTAACTCATATAGAGTTTAAGCTTTTGACCTACATGGCAGATCGAGCAGAAAATGTTATACCTAGAGATGAGATTTTAAATGAGATTTGGGGTAAGGATGTTTACGTTTATTCCAGGTCAGTGGACACCCATGTTAGTAAATTGCGAAAAAAACTTGGTTCCGCGTCAACTTATATTAAGTCAATACACGGCACCGGGTATAAATTTTCAGAACCTACAGCGAAGAATTGAGCATATTTGGTTGGTGTGAGACGTTTAACAAACTTAGGCTGCAAACTGTGTTATATTGAATTGTGTTAGTTATTACACATAGCCTAGGATTCCACTTGAACACAGAAATTACAGATTCGATTTTACTTGAACCTACACGGTTGAAGCACTTAGTACATGGTTCACTACTCAGTAATCTGAAAAGTACTGCACTTACCGATGAGGGATTCTTAAATAGTATGACAGTTCTTCGTGTTGTCTTTTATGAGCATCTTAGCCTTAGGCGAAGTAGCGACGATCTTAGTGCTAAGCTATACAACTTTCTATTGTCCATTGATTTTTCAGATAGTATCCCAAACTTGAAGCGAAGCGAACAATGTGATGTCGAACTTAAAAGTTATGATTATGTGATCTTAAATTTGTTGAAACTTGCCTACAAAGCTCACCCCAAGAGCCTTCATAGTTATTTGTCGGTTGAGCCTTTCGGAATTGAAAGGTTTGGCGAATTTCTAAATGAATCGATGAAGGCTTTAGTTTTGAGTGTTCCCTACAACAGCAAATCAAAATTTGTGACTTTTACAAGTATGACCTATCTGCATATTGCCAAAATTTGCAGAACAACTATGAATTAGTGATCCCACCGGTAATTATCGGGCCTCGGGGTGGTCTTTAAATTTTTGCTGTTATAAGCTATAAGCTCTAAAACATAACGGGGTCACAAATTGAAGTCTTACTATTTTGCTAAGCTGTTAAGGCCTGAACTTACTGACAAGGTTAAAGCTTTCAAACCCAGAAGTTTTATCGCGCGCAGTGGGGATCAGACGGAATTTTGTTATCTAATCGAGAGTGGTTTAGTCAAAGTGTCTGAAGTCACGGATCAAGGCCACAAGCGCACCCTTCTTATACTTAAGAAGGGCGACTGCATGCCGCTAATTTGGGCCTTTGATCATCCGGGCAAGGTTGTTTACGACTATGAGTGCTTAACTGAAGTTGAAAGTTCAACTATAAGACTTAGCGATTTGAAGGCTCAACTGGCTGAAGATCCGAACCTATCTAAAAGGTGCCTAGAATATTTCGTGCACATATGCTGGGATCTGTTGGAAAGAGTTAAATGTCTTCAAATGCCCTACACCCACGAAAAGATAGTCAGGCTCCTTCCCTATCTGTGTGCCAAAGTAGGCAACAAAGTTGGGTATAATGTATACTCTATTCCTGCGGTTATAACCCAAGATGAAATGGCGCAGCTTCTGGGAACTGCCAGGGAGTCTATTTCAATTCATCTAAAAAAATTAAGAAATGGTAATATTATAGTGCAATCGACGGGCTCGCTAACCCTAAATTTAAACGAAGTACCAGATGAATATATTCATAAACAGTGGTTCATGGAGCACGAAGAACATTAAATTTATGCAGCCGACTAGTAACGGCTAATTTTATCTGACATATTTTTCTTATATTTTTTACCTAAATCGATCTTCTCTTTCTCATTTAACTCCTTGCCTGCTATCTGAAAAAACTCATGCTCTTCTTCTTCCAAATGATGCTTAACCTTTTCGTCTAATTTTTTAGCGGCTGGTAACCAGCTTCTGGATTTCTGATCAATTTTACCTAGTTCATCCAATAGATCGTCGATATCCTTATGTTCAGAAATACCATGCCTAGCCTTATCTTGTGTCAAGTCTGATTCTATAAGCCGATTATAGAAAAATCTTTCTTCATATTTAGCATGCTCGTCAAGTTCGAGCTTTAAATTCTGGAAAATTCTTATTCTATCTTCAGAATTTGCGTCAGTTTCGACCAAGTTTTCTAAAAGTTTTCGTTGTACATCATGGTCGTCTCTTAGCCTGTCAAAAATTGTTTTGTCTTTGCTCATTTTTTCTCCTTCCGGCCTGCAACCTAAGCTACGGCTCAAATTATTTAATTATTAAGCCTTGTAGTTCTGCAGAAAGTGCCATTGCGATTGATCTAAAAAAATAGACGAAATCTGTTAGTGCTTTCTATTTAGAAAAACTAGGTTAGAAATTAAGATTAACGCCGTTGCGCCCAAAATAACTGCAAGCAAACCCGCCGGCTCATTACCTTGATAATAGCCAGTTAATCTACCAGAAATCAAAGTCACAAGTGAACCGCATGCACCAACCAAAGCAGATATCCGTAGACCTAAAGTTTCGTTATTTGAAGCTACAAATTCATAAAGAAATCCAAGTAAACTACCTATCGAAATGGTATAAACCCATATCACTGCAGGCCTTTGCTATCTACCATTTTCCGTTGTTCTTTAGCTAACTCATCTACCCAATGTCTTGTAAAAACTTCCAATGGATTCGAAACATTTTTAACTCTATTAATCACATTAAGCTTGTTGGTCATATAAGAGCGAACTCGAATGACAAGGTATATACCCATTCCTAAAAAAAGAAAAGAAAAGACTAATACCAAGAAATATGGAAGGTCTTTAAAATAACGGTCGATAGTTAGAATCAAAAAGATCAAGGAAGCCATAAAAACCAAAGGCGTATAGCTGATCAGCACCAAATTCACGATAAAATTTTTGAATTCAACAATAAATGTACTTTTGGCCTTAACCGCAACCTTACTAAAAATCGAAGAAATAAGTTTGGCTTTCAAATAACTCTTAAATATACCAAACATACGATTTCTCCGATCATTAAAATTAAATGCTAATACTTAATTTTACTCTTCATCCTTTCTGCTTGGTCTGCCTAAAATATAACCAGCAGCTAAACCGATCAGCGTAGCACCGACAGCTGAATGTAGCGGATACCTTTTAACGAAATCTACCGACTGAGTAGCAAACTTAGAACTTGCAGACTTAAGCTTTTCTGTCGCAAATTCCACTCTTTCTGTCAAATTCTCGATCGTTTTTTCTGCCTCATTGATAAAGTAGTCAGCTTGTTTACCGGCATTGTTGATGTTCTCATTCACTGCATTTTTTACTGTTGATGTTTTCATTCTATCCTCCATTAGATAGTTGTTAATTACTTCATTTATTAAAAATTTATGTTACTTACCTACCATAGCGTTCAATTGAAAGATATGTCTCTCTTGCCTAGGAACAAATTCACTTGAAATCAAAGTTTTATCCAAGGCATTTAAACTACTGTCTAACAACATATCATTGTACTGTTGCAATCCATGTTCTTCTCCTTCAATCAATGCCTTTAAAGTGGCGGTATCACCTAAACTAGTGGCTGTCCCAATAACAGAGGTTACAAACGCTCCCCATATTCCAGAGCTATTATCTGGAGTTTCTAGAACTGCCATTATGTAATTTTTCAAACTGCTTACAGCTTTTCTATGTTCATTGAGAATACTTTTGATAACTGCGATTTCAGCATCGTCATTAAACTTTAGCTCAACTTTCTCATAAGCTTCAACTGCTGAAATTTCACCCCTAAGCACCTTGTTAAACCAAGGTGTAGAATTTTCTATAATATCTTTATCTGGAGCTACGTCACTGGCGCTGCCTGTCTTGCTCTCCACAACTGATCTCCTCTGCACTTAAAAATTATTTCAAAATCTCGAATTAGCTTGGTAGTAAAACTACTTTCTGGACCTTATGCCACCAAAAATAAGTGATACTACAAATAATACTAGAAAAATTAGAAATAAAATCTTTGCGATCCCAACAGAAGCACCAGCAATTCCACCGAAACCTAAAACTCCCGCTATAAGTGCTATAACAAAAAATGTAACTGCCCAGCTTAACATAATCTTCTCCCTGTAGTTTTTTTTTTGACCACACCAACAATGATGCTATATAAGTAATTTATGATCTGATCAAATAATAATTTTAATTGTTAAATCTGATCTAGTGTAAGCAAATAAAAGATAATTTAGATCCCCAAAATATGAACTAATTTGTAAATATGTACACAATTAAAAAGTGTTTAGACAGTAATTGCATGCAATTGTACGATGTCATGAACTTTACGCAATGATGATATTTTTGTGTCTACCTAACTTGTAATTTTGCTTTTAAAATTACGGCAATAATGTAAGTTATGGTTTTGCACTTCATCATTCAAATATTAGAACTAGGAATTTCTAGATGATTTCAAAAGATGAGCTTGAGCATCTCGAATCCCGAAATATAGATGGCAAGGTTTTTCAGAAAAGCCTGATCAATATGGTTGGGATACCTTCAATTTTTTTCGTCCTGACTATAGTTTTTACACATTTTCAGTTCGAATATCGAGAAAATAATAGAAACCATAGAAGTGAGCTCATCCAGTTAAAGCTTGATGTTTCAGAGTACCTACGTAGATTTGTTGATATGGAGTCAGGTCTGAGGGGCTACATAATAACAAAAAATAGCAAATTTTTAGAGCCTTATTTTGAAGCCCAAGTTAAGACTGGAGTCATTAAGCAAACTATTTACAAATTCATGGTTAACAACCAAGGACTCCAGAAGAAATTTCAGGATCTTGTCAGAGCCACTGATAACTGGGATATTAAATACGCACAACCTGTGGCTGATTTTGAAAACAACCAGTTTGAAATAACCGATCGCTTTAGGCTCAACGCTAAAAAAGCCTTTGATAAAATTCGAAGAGAATTCTTACAGTTAAATAACGATATTGACCTGATTAGTGTTAAGCTAGAAGAAAGAACGAGATATGCAAATTCTGTTAATTACCTGCTAGAGATCATATTAATATTTGCCTTTGTGATATTTATGTATTTTCTGTTAAGGAAGCAATTTCGGCTGTTAGTAGATAACTACAGAGATATTGTTTTAAAAAATCAAAAACAGATGGCTAAACTTATTGAAGTCTCCAAATCTAAGGATCTTTTTTTAGCAAATATGAGTCACGAAATTAGAACCCCATTAGGTGCAATTCTGGGCTTTGTTGATCTTGCTTTGGAAGACAAATCTGTAACCTTGGAGACCAGGGGCCACCTATCTTTCGTTAAAAGAAATGGAGCTCATCTACTTAGCTTGATTGAAGACTTATTTGATTTATCGAAAGTTACGACTAATAAAATTGACATAGTGCCTGAGAACACAGATATTCTTCAGACACTGTTAGACGTCAAAGATAATTTTAGCAGCACTGCTAATGATAACAGTCTGGTGATTAAATTTCTAATCCATCGTAAGATACCTAGAATTTTATTTTTAGATCCACTAAGGCTAAGACAGATTCTATTAAACCTACTTTCAAATGCTATTAAGTTTACTAAAATGAATGGTAGCGTAACTGTTACAGTCAGTTGCAAATCTGACCAACTAATGTTCGACATAAATGATGAAGGCATAGGAATTCCAAAGGATAAGCAAGCTTTGATATTTAATACCTTCCACCAGGTGGAAAATGCTCATTCCCGGAAGTATGGGGGGGCCGGTTTGGGCCTATCAATTTCAAGGACTTTTGCTAACCTTATGGGCGGTAATTTAGAGCTTGTGGAAAGCAAACTCGGTGTCGGTAGTCACTTTAGGCTTACACTACCAATCATTGCGGCTGAAACTGATAATTTCTTCGAACAAGAAGGTTTTGATTCAGAAGAAATTCCTAGAGAAATAAGTAATCCAGGTGATGAAGAGTCCGATTTGATCGAACCCAAGAGGCTTTTGGATAAGAAAATTCTTCTGGCTGAAGATTCTAGAGAAAACCAAATTTTATTTCAAATTTATTTACAAAACGAGGGTGCCGACATTGAGATAGTGGATTCAGGCGCAGACGCTGTTAGGAAGGCTCTAAATATGAATTACGACATCATATTAATGGACATTCAAATGCCAGGGATTGACGGTTACGAGGCCTTGAAATTGTTGAGGGATTCTGGCTATTTAGGTAAAATTATGGCTCTTACAGCTCACGCTATGAAAGGTGAGCGCGAAAGATGTTTGAACGCTGGTTTTGATGATTACCTTTCTAAGCCGGTCAACAAGTCTAAGTTGATCGAAAAAATTGTGGGTTTAGTTTAATTTAAATGGTTACCAGCGATTAACTTGGCAGAACAGCTGTGTAAATTTCTACTCATTATTTCACAGCGATTTAGGTTATCCAAGGGTCAGATGGATTAAATTATGAAAAATAAAAATTAGTAAAAAAATATTATCACAGTTAGATATTAAGTATAATTAGATATTTAGATAAAGACAAAGATAAAATTTTTAATGTTAAGGTTTATTAAAGGAGAATCTATGGATAAAAATTTTTTTAAAGGGAACTGGAATCAGATCAAAGGCAGTATAAAACAAACTTGGGGTGACTTGACTGATAACGAGATCACCAAGATGGAGGGTGATTATGATAAGACTCTTGGGCTGCTGCAAGAGAAATATAGTATGAAGAAAGAAGAAGCAGAAAATAAATTAAACGATATGATAAAAAAATTAAATCATAAATAAAGGCGGAAAAATGTTAAAATTAGTAAAATTTCTTTTAGTTCCAATGTCTCTTATCTCTCTTTCTGCACAGGCGGCAAGGCCTACTGATGGTGAGCTTATATTATCTCTTTTTGGTGTTGTTAATGACAGCGTTAAAGATGATGGCTCTTCCGGCCGAGACAATAGTTATAACTTTGGTGCCGGTGCCCTAGTCGAAGCTAACGTGAATGGGTTTCTTGGTATCGAAACTGGAGCTATATTCGTGAAGCGTCAGTATGAATATGGATCTGGCCCTGTTTCTTTAGTTCAAGAGGTTGGACGCTTGCATGTTCCGGCAGTTGTAAAATTTTGGCCTACAAATTTTTTAGCGGTCGGTATCGGTCCTTATGCCTCTTTTAAAGTTGGTGATGTCAAAAATACACTTGAGATCGGTGGTGTCGGTGGTTCAGTAGACACAAAAGCTGATGATGACGTCGAACTAGGTTTGGATGCAACTGTAACGTTAAATTTCAGTGTGGCTGACAAGACCGGTATTTTTGTTGAGGGACGTTATTCTAAACCTTTCGATGAAGGTGATGATACAGAGCTAGATTCTATGACTGGTTTAGTTGGTGTTAAAATCTCTATGTAGTTTCATGCTACGTTTAGGAATTTGCCTCTAAACTACAATATAATTGACCCAAATTTTGGTACATCTTAGGCTAGGATTTGGGTTTTTTGGTGTTTAATCTGTAACTATTCAGACCACTCAATAAATTCTTCTTTTGTAATGTCTACGGGGTTAAAGAAACTACTGATAAATTCTAGTGCAATCTGCTTAGAACGTGGTGCCTCCAATAGTTTTAATGCAAACATAGGGTGAAATTCAATCTGCACATGCACTTCATTACCCCTCCGATCATAGTCGTAGGTTTTGATGTTGAACAATAAGCCCTCTGAAGACAGCGCATCTTCATCCAACTTGGCCATCGCTTTGCGATGGGAAAGTTGAATGTGGTGAATCAAAGTTTCTTCAGATTTAATTTCAGGTACAATTTTCAATGGTATCTCAAATTGTAGATACCGTAAGTTCAAAGTGTGCTCGAGGTCCCCTTCATCCAATTCAGATAGCTTTTGAGCAACAAAATATAAAATATCTATGACAGTGTCTGAAGGGTCACTCATTGTTCGCCTAAATGTAGTAGGGCCGTCACCAAACAGTTCATTCGAAACTGATTTTTGCCCCAAGGCTCTACTTTGATATCTTTTTCTACTGGCAGCAGCTGTCGTAGCTGCCAAATAATCTTCCGCGCGATTTTCATAAGCACCATAGTGCTTCAAAAGGGCAAGCACCCTTGGAGTATAAACTGATTGAATATGCTTAAGAACATGCACATGGCTTGGGTCGAAATTGCTTGCCTTAGCTGAATTGATCTCGCTGGTGGTAGGCACATAATTATAAAAGTTGTCTGGACCTTTTAATGATCTGGGCAATACATGATCTATGGACATCTGATCAAATGGAAGAGGCAATCCAGTGTAATAATCCTTACCCTCGAAGGCCTCATGAATGGCAATTCGTAATTTTCTTTCGAAAGTGTAAAAATCTGCATCTTTAGGGAAGTCAAATTGGTGAAGCGCAAATTGGGCCAGAGTGGGAACTTTCTGAGATAAAAAGCCACTGCACTCCATGCTGCTTACGCTCAAGCTAAACAGGAAGGTGAAAGAACCAATAAAAAGCTTAAAGTATCCCACCAAAACTAAACCCCTTAAATTAGATATTGTAAACTCTTACAAAAGTGCTGGTTTGGCAATTAGCTAGCAATATACGGTCCAGAAAAAGCAGGTGATGTCTTAGCTTTTTGCCTAATTAGCTAGCAAAACCAAACACTAAACCGATAATTAAAAATTATAATCAGAGGTTAAACCCAGGATCCTTTTCTAATCTTTTCCAAAATTATCTTTTCTGGCATCAAGGGGTCTTTTGGAGCGACACTAAAAATGGCTTGCTGTTCGCAACGGATCTTATTCTTGATCAAAAACCTTAAAATATCAGCCAATTTTTTGTTCTTCCTATCTTTAAAAAATGGGTCATTTTCAAGCACATCTTTAGCTTTTTTGAGCGCTCTAGCTTCGCCAACATCTGATGTTTTAACATCGTAATAATTCAGGTCATACTTTTCAATATCTTCAGGTAACACTCCTAAAAACTTAACGTCTGGTGCTGAAAAATCTTTGTTTCGAATTAAACTTGCAGCAGAGCCTGCCTTAAGTGTTCTAAAAATATTTTGCAAAGTGTAGGCGTCCAAATCTCCGAAAAAATAGATAGGCACCTTAAGTTGTTCCTGGATAAGTTTACACCAGCCCCTTACCCCATTACTCGGTACTCCCTGAGCGCCCATCAATATAGACTTGTTTCGTTTAGTGAAACCATTGCTTACTAACGTATTTGCAGTACCTTCTGACTCTACGACCAGGCAAAAATCAATTTTTCCTTTGGCTTTAAGTTTCAAAGCTTGAGGCTTATTTTTAGGTTGAAAGGGTGTAGTTCCTAGTGTGCTTAAGTCGATAACTGCCTTAGTTCCGTCCGTGAGTGTCTCAGTGACGATTAAATTTTGTGAGTAGGTTTGTCCACCACGGTCATTCGCAAAGCAGTTCATCTCCTCGCGGTAAACTTCAAGCATATCTGTAATAAAGTCTATAACAGAATCACTTTCGCTCTGATCATCAAAGTCGATTGGCTTAAGTTCTTTACTTCTTTTGACCAATCCTTTGGCCATATAATAAAGCTCTCTCTTGTTATTTACACTTCCAGAGTCTACATTTGAAAGTAAAATATCTAGCATAAACACAGTTCGAGCTAGTTTTTGCACGGATGAAACATTTAGTTCGCTACGAACCATCTTGCCCGTTGGGGTTAGGTAGCCAACTTTTGAGTTGTACTCTGAGTTATCCAAACTGCATTTAATAGATTGTAAAACGGGCCGTTTTGAATTTT
The DNA here is from genome assembly GCA_963803705.1 of uncultured Pseudobdellovibrionaceae bacterium. Lineage (GTDB taxonomy): Bacteria > Bdellovibrionota > Bdellovibrionia > Bdellovibrionales > UBA1609 > JAMLIO01. The sequence goes on from CAWDNU010000004.1 coordinate 549,356, forward strand.
CTAAATCAGCTAGCATTCCTTCACAAAGCATTCTAGCTTTTTGAATCATATCTTTTTGACTGACTCCGGAATTTGCTTTAACTCCAACTCTTGCCATAAATTTTCCTTGTATCTATTTTTTTGATCTAACTGTCGTGCTTTTAGCTGCTTTCTTCTTTTTAGTACTTTTTTTGTTTAAGACTTTCTTTTTTACACTGGATTTTTTCTCAATTTTCTTTTTAGAAGCTAATCTTTTCGAACTTTTTTTCAACTTTTTTACAGACTCTTCTGCTGCTTCAGCTTTTTTTGAACTGCCTTGTTTACGTAAACGCTTAGCTTCTTGTCTTTGCTCGGCTATAGTCGGTTGGGCCTCAACTGTGCTTACATCAAAAGAACGATTGTCCTTTAGGTTTTGTAATCTTACCTCAGCTACTTCTAATTTTTTTTCAGCATCGTTGGTGTCTCGACCTAAAATCTTATTCAAGCCTTCGGTAGCTCTGTCTTTTCTTTTTTCACTTGCACCAATGATTGCTGCTAATCCGTTGACTAAGATCGGTCCGAATTTTTCAATGTGTTTTAGTTTTCTTTCTAAATCAGCTGCTCTGTTTTCTCTGTTGATGTGACGGGATAGCTTTTGGCCTGTTTGCATTAAGGTTCTGCGAATCTCTTCAACTAGATCCTCGCTGGCATCAACAGTCTCTTTAGATGCATTTTTAAACTTAATAAAAGGTGAGGTTACACTAACTGCAAAAACATAGGGTCCTTGGGGCAAACTATTTCTAGATTGAGATAAACCGTAAGACCGCCAATTAACTGATTCAACTGCTTTTGTAATTGCGCAACCTGCTTTATCAAATTGCAGGGGCACTCGATTTGCGAATCTTAAAAGTTGCACTTGATCGTCTTCGGAACCCCTGTTGATAAAACGCGCAATTGCGACCTCTACAACCACAGGTTTGTAATCACAGATTCTAGGTTTGCGAGCCACTACACTAAAAAAATCTACTTCGCCCAGGCGTTGAATACTTTTGGCTAAAGACTCTTCCCCAATTGTCAGAACAGACTTTGTAGATGGGCTCGGCAGATCTGTTGCTTGAATAGCTTTAAAAATTTCTTTGAACTCAGTCTCGCTAGTCTTAGCAATAGGCTGATTTAAAAACTTTTTCTTCATCCCATTTTTAACAAAGTCCTTAAACGTTGTATCGGTGACTCTAGAAAAAGCTGATTTTAAAAAGTTTTTTAGACTTACGTTTCCATATAGCAAGGCATGGGTCATAAACTCGCCCAATTTCATAGTATGAGGATGGGGCAATGTGGCTGCCGGTGCCTTTGGCACAATATTAGTGACGCGATCTACTTTAATCACCGGATCATCATTGATTTTATATCTAAGGTTCAGATGCGGGTTTACTAAAGCTGTTCCCTCTAGATAAGTTAAAATTCCACCATCACCATTTAGCTGCAGGCGACCATCGATGATAAACTCAACTTTTAATCCATGGGCTTTATCCCAATCTACAGTGACCTTGTCTTTCACTAAGCCTTTATTTAGTTTAATATCAACATCAATTCTCATTTCAGCGGCTTTACGCATACTCTTTGTTTTACTTCTAACAAAAACACCTTTGGCGTTTGTAAGCTGAGCCCAGGTTGTTGCTGCTGAAATTCCAATACCCTGTTGACCCCTAGAACATCGTCCGCGCCCAAACTTTGATGAAGCTAAGTATTCACCGAAAACTTTAGGAAGATCTTCTGGGCTAAGTCCCGGACCGTTATCTTCAATGGTCACCCTAATTAAGTCCGCACCTTTGGAACCACCAATACCAATCTTTTCAATTTCAATAATAATTTCAGGCAGTATACCGTGGTCTTCACAGGCATCTAAAGAGTTATCGATAGACTCTTTCAAAGTAGTTAAAACAGCTTTTGTTGCAGACGAAAATCCAACCTGCTGTAAATTTTTGGCAAAATATTCGGCGGTACTGCTGGATGTTATTTGAGCCAAAGGTTCCTCCGGAAGAGTGGTAAGATAGGATTACGACTTCTTAGTTTGAAAAGAAAATGACTTGAATGCAAGTCTTTGCACTGCAAAGCTTATTTTTGAGGCGAGCTCCTGGTTCATTATTTTTTTTGAGAAGCCAAAAATTCAACATCTGTTTTATGACTTTTGACTGAGTTACAATTTTTACAACTAACAACTAAGTTGGACTTAGAAGATCTTCCACCTCTAATAATTGGAACCTTATGATCCATAGTTAGTTCTCTCTTTTTAAAACTGTTTTCACAGTAATGACACCTTTGCAAAGAAAGCTGCTGGTCCCACCATGGGGTTTTTCTTAAGGCTCGCGCTTTTTCCTTTTCTTTTTTTACATGGGCCTCAGAAGAGGGTGTGAACCAAGACATGGCCGTAATCTGCCTTTTCAAGGTTTGTTTAGCAAGAGCAAATACGAGCTTAACCGGGTGACTAAAGTATTTGCATAAAACAGTTGTATAAATCACTAAGTTTTTTTAGAAAGTAGTTTACGCATTTAAATTAACTGATTGAGCTTAAAAATTTAGGATTCCTATGAAAACTGAAGACTTAGAGCAAAGGCTTTTAAAAGCCTACCCTGACGCACAAATAGCAGTCCTAGACTCTAACGGTAACGGAGATCATTTCGAAATACGGATTTCGTCAGAAGCTATTAATAGGTTATCTAGAATTAAAAGGCATCAGGCAATTTTAAGTCTTTTTGATAGTGAATTTAAATCAGGCGAACTGCATGCCTTAACTGTGAAACCAATTTGTCTATAATTATTTAGGAGATAAATCTTATGTTGAATGCAACTGTAAAAACCGAAATTGAAAATGCTATTTCATTAAAACCAGTAGTTCTGTTTATGAAAGGAACGCCAGCCTTCCCTCAATGTGGATTTTCTGCTCGTGCAGTTGCTATCCTTAAAGAGCTAAGTATGGATTTTCATAGTGTTAACGTTTTAGAAAATGAATCTGTAAGACAGGGTATAAAAGAGTATTCCAATTGGCCAACAATCCCGCAACTTTATTTCAAGAAAGAGCTTGTTGGTGGTAGCGATATACTTATGGAAATGTATGAGTCTGGTGAATTAAAAGAACTTTTTGAAGCTTAATTTAAAACCAAGAGTTAAGACGTTCTAAGTTCTGTTTTAATTCATCTTTTAAATCTTTCATTATTTGATCGACCGACTGGACAGAGTCAATTTGCCCAACAGACTCACCCGCACTCCAAACATTTTTCCAGTTCCAGTCGTAGTTAAAGGTTTTTCTTAGCCACTTAGATGCTTTAGTCTTTCCTTGGTTTCGGGTCTCGATTAAAAAGATAAGCTTTTCTATAAGTCCTGGGCTTTTAAAAAGTGATTCTAACTCAGGTGTCCTAATTACTGATGCTGGTATACCAGTTAATTTCTGCGACTTTTGTATATTTTCAGATTTATACTTCATGACAGCATTCTTATAGCCTTCAGAGGCTTCTGCTTCTACAGATGCAATAAAACGAGTACCGACGCTTACACCACTTGCACCAAGGGCCAGAGCCGATAAAATGCTAGCACCATTTGCAATGGCCCCAGCCGCAATAATTGGTTTGTCCGTCATTTTTTTTAATTCTGAAATCAAAGAAAATGGCGAATGGGGACCTGCATGCCCACCTGCACCTGCGCAAACGGCCACGATGCCGTCGGCCCCATGGTCCAAAACTTTTTGAGCATGTTTAGTGTTAGTCACATCACAAAAAACAAGACCGCCGTAACTTTTAACTTTTTCGATAACTTCTTTCGGTGATCCTAAACTTGTAATAAAAAATGGGACTTTATGCTTGGCACAAACATCTAGATCTTGCCGCCACCTTGTGTTCGATTTATGCACTATTAAATTTACGCCGTAGTTCTTGTCAGTCAGAGATTTAATTTTTGCAAGCCCTTGATCCAAAGCTTCTACAGTTCTAAAGTTTAGCGTCGGGATAGTTCCAATTCCGCCAGACTCTGTAGTGTGGACAACGATATCTATCGTACTAACAATAAACATCGGAGCTGCAATGATAGGTACATTGCAAGCTAGCATCTTAGTAAAATCGTTGTTAATTTCCATATGAGAATTATTATATAGCATCAATCTAACCCTGTGATGCAAAAATTTAAATTTTGAAAACCTAGATCAAAGTCCATGATTAGACGTAAAGGTACTGAATTTAAGTTATATAGTTTTTTAAAGTTTTAATAACGGACACTTAAAAGTGAGCTCGGATTGTAGTATTTGCGAATGCAGATACTACAAACGTATGATCGAACCTTTTTAGTGTTCGTTATTAAAACTTTAAAAAACTATATAACTTAAATTCAGTACTTTTACGTCAGACCTGGACCTTTGTTCGTCTTAATAAGATGTGTGTTAATTCCGATAAATCTTTAGGCATTTTAAAGATTTAGCTCTTCATAGGAGGGTAGTTTTGAAAATACTTTTAGCTGAAGACGACCCGAATATTTCGACAATTTCTAAAATGACTTTAGAAACTTTAGGTTCTCATGAAGTGCACACAGTAGATAACGGCGAAGCTGCATACCAAAGAGCTCTAGTTGAGACCTTCGATGTCATACTTCTTGATGAAATGATGCCTGGAATGAACGGTATTAAAGTGTGTAAAGAACTTAGGGCAAAAAAAATAAAAACTCCTATTATATTTTTAAGTGCTAAATCCCAATTGACTGACGTGGAAGTTTTCGAAGCAATTGGCACCGGTTTTATCCCAAAACCTTTTGACCCAATGACCCTAAACGACCAGATTTTACAAATTCTGAAAGGCGATAAACTCTTGTGAGTTCAATCTTATTTAAAATACGTTTTTTCATTTTAGTTTCGGTTCTCGTTTTTGGTTCAAGCTTGCTGGTTTGCATAGACTCGTTCATTGAATGGCGGGATTCTTATGCAGAGCTTAAAGAGAGCTGGCAGATTGAAGCCTACCTAAAATCAATGCCTTACAACTCTCGTGACGCCGAAGTCCTAGTAACCTGGAGAAAACAGCTAAAGCCAAACTTCAGAAAAGAAGCTTTAAGCTCTATTATTCAAGCTATCAACAATCGACTGACACGGACCTACACTGAAAAGACTAAGTTTTTTATCAATCAAGAAGATGTTTACAGAAAATTTTTAGGAAAAAAGCTAGAAGCGCTTCGAAGTAAAATAATCTGGTGCTTATACTTGGTAATAGTGTGTTTTATTGTAGTCACTTTGTTTATGTCTATCTATGTTCAAAATTCGATATTTAGTCCTTTAAACAATCTATACTTACGGATGCTAGACTTTTTAAACGATAGGTATACTTACGAATTTAAGGCACCAGAAGCTAACGAGATTGGTGATTTACAATCTACATTTAACTCGCTTGCACAACGAGTTATAAATAACATCGAAGAACTAAAAACTTTAGATAGTGCAAAAACAGAATTTCTAAACATAGCAAGCCATGAACTAAGAACACCTCTGACTTCAATCAAGGGGTCACTAAGTCTTCTTAGAAACGGTGTCAGTGGTGAACTGAATGAAAACTCGTCGAAACTTCTTTTAATCGCAGAGTCAGAGACGGATAGACTGATTCGTTTGATAAACGACCTTTTAGATCTTGCAAAGATTGAAGCTAAAAAATTACCTTTAGATGAAACATGGTATAAGATTGAATCCGTCATCAGCGAAACTTTTGAAAGTTTAAGAGGATTAACAGAAGCTACTAAGGTAAAACTAGTGATTAAAGATCAACTTCCAATTGATGTTTTTATTGATCAGGATCGTATCCACCAAGTGTTAACCAATCTGCTTTCTAACGCTATAAAATACAGTCCCCATGCAGGTATTGTGACAGTAAACTATTTTGTAAATGGTCACCATCAACTAGTTGTTGAAATATCAGATCAAGGGCGCGGCATAGCTCCCGAGGATCAAAAGCAAATTTTTGAAAAGTTTAGACAAGCTACCAATGACCGTAGTCCACTGGTTAAAGGAACGGGGCTGGGGCTAGCTATTGCCCGGGCCATCATTGAAGAACATGGTGGCGAAATTAATGTTAAATCTTTACCAAAAAAAGGAAGCTCTTTTTATTTCACTCTACCCAAATGGAAGTACAGAAAAACGCGCCCTGGAGTTGCAGCATGAACCTAGACGAAATCTTGGCTAAGTTACAAAAAAAATATATTAAAAACATGCCTGATAAAATAAAAACAATGGATAAACTGATTCAAGTAGAAGACTTCAAATCCTTAAGAGAGGAATTCCACAAAATTAAAGGTACAGGCCGAACCTACGGATTAGCTGAAGTGTCTGACTTAGGAGCTCTTTTTGAAGAGATTTTAATTCTATCTGAATTTCAGCCAAAAATGAACTGGGCATTAGATGCTTATGACTTGTTCAAAGATATATACGATTCAAGGTCAAAAAATAAAGTTTTTAACATCGGTCGTGACCCTAGATATAAAAACTTGCAATCAGCTCTGGAAACTTTAAAGAAATAAGGTAAGTATAGGATCATGTTTGACGAACTAAAAAAGATTCTATCTGCTGACCAAATTATATTTGAATCCTCCGAACTTAAAAATTACGGTCAAGATTGGACAAAACTTTACGACCCAGATGCTTGCGTTTTATTGTTTCCAAAGACCACAACAGATGTTCAAAAGATAGTTAATTGGGGCAATCACAATAAAGTTGGACTAGTTCCAAGCGGTGGGCGAACAGGGTTAAGTGGTGGCGCAGTCGCCTTAGACAAAGAAGCTATAGTTTCTTTCGAGAAAATGAATAAGGTCATAGACTTCAACGAAGATGACTTATCGATCACTTGTGAAGCTGGTGCCATAACCAAGGACATACAGAATTTAGCTGCTGATAAAGGATTCTTTTTTCCTGTAGATTTTTCGGCCACCGGTTCAAGCCAGATTGGGGGCAACATCGCAACCAACGCCGGCGGAATAAATGTTATACGATACGGAATGTTTAGAAATTGGGTCACCTCTTTAGAAGTTGTAACTGGCGAAGGTGAGGTGCTTCACATTAATAAAGGCCTTGAAAAGAACAACACAGGTTATGATTTAAAAAACTTGTTTATTGGTAGCGAAGGTACCCTGGGCTTTATAACTAAAGCCACTTTAAAGTTAACTAAACAGCCTTTAGACCCCCTTGTGTTTTTACTGGCCTGCGAAAGCTCCAAACATATTTTACCAATTTTAAAAGCCTTTAGGCCCCTAACCTTAAATGCTTTTGAGGTGTTTTCGGATTTAGGCCTAAGCTACGTTATGAAACACTCTAAATTACCCGCTCCGTTTCAAGAAAGACACCCAGTTTATATTATTGTAGATTTCGAAAGCCAACTAAATGAGACCGAAAAGGCTTTAGAAATTTTTGAAGACTTACTTGGTAAGGGCTTTATTTGTGATGGCGTATTAAGTCAGAATCAAGCCCAATATAAGGACTTATGGGGTTACCGAGAACATATTTCTGAAAGTATTTCTTCGCAGATGCCCTACAAAAATGATGTATCTGTAAAGACAAGCCGGATTCCAGAATTTATAACCACAGCTGTAGACTACATTCAGACAGAGTTTCCTGGTTGCGAGGTCGTCTGGTTTGGGCACATCGGTGACGGCAACCTACACATCAATATTCTAAAACCTACAGATATGGACAAAGAGGATTTTAAAAAGATGTGTTCAGATAAAAGCCCAGTTTTATTCGATCAAATATCAAAATTTGAGGGAAGCATCTCAGCCGAGCATGGAGTGGGACTACTTAAAAAAAACCACTTACACTATACGAGGTCGCCAGAAGAAATTTTACTGTTCAAAAAGATAAAAAAAGTTTTTGACCCTAACGGAATCATGAATCCCGGTAAGCTGATTGCTGTCTAGTTCACTTGCTTTGCTCGCTAGAACTTTTCCTTACATTAGATTAGGTAAAAGCAAAAAGCATAAGGATGCAACTGCAGTTGGGAATATTGCCCACAATAAAAGGTTTAAAGGTTTTATTGTGTTATCTTCAAAGCAGCCTTTTAAAATACCGTAACCAGCTGGGTTTGGAGCGTTAGCAATAACAGTTAACCCTCCACCTGTAACAGCACCAGCAACTAAATAATATTTGGCTGTGTCAGAAAGATCTACTAAAGAACCCAAATAAGTTAAGGCAGCATTGTCAGTGATAGCTGTAAGGCCTGTGGCTCCGAAATAAAGCGCTAAATCGCTCATGCTTACAAGTACAACTTGAAGCCACCATTGTTGAATTGAGCCCAACACTACTAGGCCGCCTAGAAAAAAGCCAACCATCAGTGACTCTCTTAGTTTTACAGTGTTTTGGTATTCCTCGGTGATTTTCAAAAAACCAAGAAAAAACAGAAATAGTCCTCCAAAGAAAACCATATGGTGAGCTGTTGCAACCACCCCGGCTAAAAACAAGATATGGATTAAAAATATCCACCAGGTTGGGTATATATGAAAAACATCATCTTTTGGCTTTACCATCTCCCCTGTGAGCTCTTTTTTAAATAGGGTAGAAATCACTAATGTGTTTATCAAAATTGCAACAATAGCTTTCCAGCCAAAATTTAACATCATAAATTCAAAACCCCATCCATATTTGCTGGCTACCATAAGAACAGGTGGAGCTGCAAAATGAGTCAGGGTACCGCCGATCGAAACGTTAACAAATAACAAGCCCAAGGTAGCGTATTTAAATTTAACAGACATATTTTGACTATAAAAATAGTTTAACAAAATTAAGGCAGTAACTGTCATCGAAGCTGGCTCTGTAATAAAGGATCCAAGTATTGGTCCCACAATTAAAGCAGATACATAAAAAGATTTTTTGGATTTAAATGGCAAAATGTTAGCCACAAACTGAATGCTTTTTTCGGCCAAAATAATAATCGGTCGTGTAGCAGCCATGCACATAATAACGAATACAAATGCAGGTTCAGTGAAGTTCTGAGATTCTAGATAGTGAAGCGCCCCGCCAATGACTTTGTGATGAGACTCGTCGTAAATGGCAAAGCCATCTATTAAAGAATAAAAAACAAGAAATATGGCTGACCACAAACCAAAAACAATTTCGACATCACCCAACAGGTGGTAAAAATTCTCTCCGACTGACCCTTCGGGGTGATTGTGAGCTAGCTTCTGGAAATAGCTTGCAGTAAAAGTGTGTAGCACTGCAATTGCAAAACAAATTGTTCCAATGAGTTCTATAGACGATGGATTCATAGATGAAAGCCCTATTTTTGATACTTAAGTTGAAGCCTAAATTAGTTGTGAATACAGTTTGAGGGTTAAAAAGGATATAAGCAAACTGACGCTATGTTTAATTTGCGGTCCAAACTTGTTTTCTGTGAAGGTCTGTTTTCCAAGCTTAGTTTGGCGCTGACTTACAAAAAAATACACGCTACTCTTGAAGATTATATGGTTATGTTATCTATTGCAGAAAATGAAATTAGAAAAAGTCTTACAGAATGAGTTTGCTAGATATCTACTAGTCAGTGTCCTTTCAATCCTTTCGAACTATTTAATCTTTGCACTTTCACTAAAGCATTACGAATTAAATTATATTTTAGCATCAGCAGTGGGCTTTTTCGTTGGTACACTGTTAGGATTTGTTTTCAACAAAAGCTACACCTTCAACTACAAACAAAAATTTAGGTGGAGTACCCTTGGTCTGTATATACTTGTAAGCATTTTAGCCCTACTTATAGGGCTTCTTAGTTTAGAATTGCTAAAGCACTATGGCTATCACCAAATGATTTCAAATCTTGTTGCTATGACAATTTCTGTACTTTTAGGATACATTGGAATCAAAAAATTTGTCTTCTACTAAATCAGCCTGGTCTTTATTGACGTCTCTAAATTTTTGATTTCTTCTAAAACTTTCGGTTTGGGCTTTCTCTCGATATCCATAGCTAGATAGCCAATCTGGCTATTTGTAGACAGTTGTTGTCTAGAGATATTCACATCATGTTCTGAAATAATTTTGTTGATAGCGCCTAAAACCCCTGGAACATTCTGATGAACATTTAGTATTCTAAATCCTTTTTCAATTGGTTGCAGATTTAGATTTGGAAAATTAACCGAACCGAATGAATCACCTGTTCTGATGAATTTTATCAAACTTTCGCTGACCTCTTGTCCAATCGCAACCTGAGCCTCTTCTGTGCTTCCGCCTATGTGAGGAGTCAAAATCACGTTACTCAGCTTCTGTAAATTTGATACAAATTTATCTTGATTGGCTTTTGGCTCTGTTGGGAAAACATCTAAAGCGGCCCCGGCCAAATGACCTGAAACCAAAGATTTTTTTAAGGCCTTCAAATCTACCACGGTGCCCCTACTAGCATTTATCAAAAAACTTCCTTTTTTCATTGTACTCAGTTCTTTTTCTGAAATCATGTCCTCAGTTTGGTCAGTTAAAGGCACATGTAGACTAATGAAGTCCGATTGACTAAGTAATTTCCTTAAAGTGCTTTCGGAAACAGCGTTACCTAACGGCAGCTTTTTCTGAATATCGTAATAATGCACCTTCAAACCTAATGACTCTGCTATTACTCCTAACTGTGAGCCTATGTGCCCATACCCTACAATACCCAATTTTTTTCCACGCACTTCATGAGACCCAGTAGAGGACTTATTCCACTGCCCCATATGCATCTGGAAAGCTTTTGTGAATAGTCCCCGAGCCAGAAGTATGATCTCAGCTATTACGAGTTCTGCCACGCTCCTAGTGTTCGAAAATGGAGCGTTAAAAACAGCAATACCAAACTGAGTGGCAGTTTTTAAATCAATTTGGTTAGTTCCAATGCAAAAAGCCCCGATCGCCTGTAGTTCAGCTGCAGCTCGCAAAACTTCGCTGGTGACCAATGACTTTGATCTAATACCCAAAACGCTTACCTTAAGCAAAAGTTTGGATAATTCTGGGCCGGTCTCCGACGCGGGGTGCTCGTAAACCTTTATTTGAGCATCTTCCAATTGCGTTTTTACGACCTTATGAACTTTTTCTAAAAGCAGTGCGTTCATCGTTTTTAATGTCCTTGAAAGCTAGAGTTACAGGTAGAGTTATTATGAAAGCTAAGCTATAAGTTTTATAGGATTAGTGAGCGTAAGCAATCCTGGTCCTAAATTTTGTGGTTCATGACCAGGATTGCTTACGCTCACTAATCCTATAAAACCTGAAGCAAGCTGTGTCTATAAATTAAAATTCTGATTTAATACTAAGAGGACCTTGTTATTATGTTCGATCACTTTCTGATTTTTGATGCATTTTATTTGCAGAATTTCGCCTTTATTTTTGGCTTTTTAATTTTAATTGCCACTCCCCTTTATTTTTTAAAAGACAAAGGCGTTTATTATCAGACCTCTTGGTCTAGCGTTGTCAGTTGGTTCTACGTTTTACCTGCTATCTTTATTTTTTTTGCATTGCCAGAGCCTGGTCCCTTAGTAATCTTGGGTTTGATGTCTATCTACTCTTTGAAAACTTTTTTCCAGATGACCGGAATTTATCATCGATATTATTTCGTTAACTTAAGTTATTTGCTTATCGCTCTTGGAACCTACCTTATTTTTATCGAGGACCGGGGTTTTTTCACCGCCCTACCAATGGTTGCACTTATGGGGTATATATTTGTCGCGATCTTAAGAAATAACTACGTTTACATGGTCCAATATATCGGGCTTTCATTGATAGGTTTTTCGGTATACGGATGGTTTTACCTGCACGGTGCCGAAATTTTGACTTTCAGCTTTGGCGTCTACACTTTAATTTACCTTTATGCTCTAAGCGAATTTTCTATCGCTCTTAGCTCTAGCCTAAGCTTAAGTTTTGGTAAAATTCCACTTAGAAATCGTATCAATTCTAAAATTAAGCTTGAAGGATTTGTTATTTCCACTGTTCTCACCGTTTTTATCGCTTGGATTTGGCGACGAATGATGCCGGTGGAACTTCAAAGTGAGTGGCTAACGGTGGGTTTGATCTGCGCTATATTTTCGACTTTAGGGGATTTGACACTTTCTGTTATTAGAAAGGACTTAAAGATAAAAGATCATGGTGTGTTTATTATCGGTAGAAGTAATATTTTAAGCCGGGTAAATAAAGTAGTTTTTGTCTTCCCTGCTTACTACTATTTTGTAAAACTAGTCGAGATCAAGTCCAACTTTTAAGTTCTAAAGCTGCAGGTTAAGCCATGAAAATGAAAAATTGGAATTACGAAAACGAACAGTGGACTAAGCTTCCAAGCCATCTAAAACATCTACCTTTATTTACTCGCCATAGGGATATTACCGCAGGGATTATCAGCATTGTTTGGGCCTTTTTTTTGAAATTCATAGGTTTTGGGCTATATATTCGACTTAAGGTTCATGGCTCGTTCAAAGAAATTTATAAAAAACACCCAAAACTTTTAATCATAAGTAATCACTCATCACACTTAGACGCTACCTCCATAACAGCCGCTGTGCCCTGGAGGTATTGGGGTGACCTGTATATTTCTGCTGCTAAAGACTACTGGTTTAGAAACCCGCTATTTACTTTTTTCTCAAAATACTGCCTTGGTGCTATCCCAATCGATCGAAAAAAAAATAAGTCAGAGGCGGTAAATCTAATAAATTCGTTGCTGTCTGATTTGGACAGGATTTGGTTGATTTTGTTTCCTGAAGGGACAAGGTCAAATGATGGATATGTTCACAGCTTCAAACGAGGCGTAAGCATATTTTCTGTTAGTTCGCAGACTCCTATTTTATTCTTATATATTGAAGGTAACTCTCGATTGTGGCCAAAAGGTCTGCTTTTGCCTCGCCCAGGGGTTTTAAATGTTCATATTGGGCCGGTTATACCACCCACCGGTGACATTGAAACCGTAAAGTCAGCCTACAAAGACTGGGTCCAAAGTATTAACCCAGAAGCATATGATGAACTTGACGATCAATAAATTTTTTCGATGAACAAAACAGTCATTGAAGCTTACCACGAACTTGACGGTCAGCAGAGACAGTCTTAAAGCTAGACTATGACCTCACTTGATAAAGACCTGCAGCTTGTAATTGCCTCTATAAACGGGAGCGGAACTTTAACTGCAAACAGAATTTTACATAAGGCTTTGTTTCGAGAAGGCTACAATGTGGTCGGAAAAAACCTTTTTCCTTCTAATATTGAAGGTCTGCCGACTTATTATTTTTTAAGAATTTCGAAAGACTCTAAGTCACTGAAAAGTAAAAATGAACTTTATGTGGGTTTAAACCCAGCCACCTACTTTCGAGACCTTAAAACGTTGGTAAGTCATGACACCAAATTTTTACTAAATACTGATCTTAAGCTTCAAGTCCCACAGCAAAACTTCTATGAGACTTTTAGTTTTAAGCAGACAATAAAAAACTCGAAAGCGCCAATTAAAATTAAAAAACGAATGTCGAACATGAGTTATGTTGGTTGGATAGCTCATTATTTAAATATAAATTTGGACAATTTAAAAACACTCGTTCACCAGCAATTTTCGAATGGCGAAGTTGCAGAAGAAAATATTCAAGTCATGCTTCAAGGCTGGCAGTCATTTAATGGCAGTTCAGATTTTCAAGTTCCAAGTGCTGATCTAGACCCTTCAATTAAAAGCGACAATAGCTCAAAAATTTTAATAGAAGGTAATCAAGCTGCTGCATTGGGTTGGGTTGAAGGTGGTTGCACCGTGGCCACATGGTATCCAATCACTCCTTCTACATCACTTGTAGAGTCATTTAGTGATTACGCCAAACATTTAAGACCCAAGTCTGATTCAGTTGCAATCCTGCAGTCAGAGGACGAAATTTCGGCGATATCAAGTATTGTAGGTGCAGGCTGGGCAGGTGCCAGGGCAGCAACAGCAACTTCAGGACCTGGTCTTAGTTTGATGAGTGAAGCTTTGGGTCTAAGCTACTTTGCTGAAATTCCTACAGTAGTTTGCGATGTTCAAAGAGTCGGTCCTTCGACGGGGCTACCTACACGCACTTCTCAGGGTGATCTAGAGTTTGCTTTTAAAATTTCCCATGGAGATGGTTTCCACCCTGTTCTGCTACCTTCTGATCCTAATGAATGCTTTGAAATGAGTGCTGCTGCTTTTGATATTGCTGATAAGTATCAAACGCCGGTTTTTGTGCTGTCTGATTTAGATTTGGGTATGAACCTTTGGTCTGATAAACGCTTTAACGGTATAAAAAAAGGCTTCGAGAGATCCCAGATTTTAAACGAACCAGATTTAGAAGCCATAAATGCTAAAGGTCAAAAGTTTAAACGTTATGAAGGTGACAAGCATGGAATTCCCAGACGAACTCTTCCAGGGACGCATCACCCCGATGCCGCCTATTTAACTAGAGGAAGTGGTCACAACAAGTCCGCAGGTTACTCGGAACACCCCGAAGACTATGTAAATTTGATGGAAAGATTGAAGCTAAAGATTTTAAATGCGAGGCAAGACTTACCGATGCCTGATATCTCTTTGAAAAGTCCTGATAGAAAATGGGGAGCAATTTTTTACGGAAGCACCCAGCAGATTTTTCCGGAGTTGGATACTTTACTGAATCCTATACTGTCCGCTCAACTTAATACTTGCTGCGTTAAGTCCTTACCGCTGCACAAGCAAGTGTACCAATTTATTGAACAGCATGAAGTTACATTTGTGATTGAGCAAAACCGAGATAGCCAATTAAAAAACATAATTTTACAAAGCGAAGCTTTAAACATCTCCGAAAAAATCAAAGCCATCACTCATTTTGATGGCTGGTGCATTCAAGCTGATAAAATCGCTGAACAAATTTGTAATTATTTGAAGGAGACTTTATGAACTCTTTTGGTTTTGACAGGATAGATTATAAGGGGCTTCCCTCGACCTTGTGCACTGGCTGCGGTCACGACAGCATCACCACACAACTTATAAACGCATTATATCAACTTGAAATATCGCCCTATAAAATAACCAAGCTTTCTGGAATTGGATGCGCTTCTAAAACTCCAGCGTATTTTTTAAACCAAAGCCATGGTTTTAATTCGATACATGGCCGAATGGCGCCAATAGCCACTGGTGTTCACCTTGCAAACTCAGAGCAAAAGCTTATTGGTATTTCTGGTGACGGCGATACAGCAAGTATTGGTATTGGCGGCTTCGTTCACATGCTTCGTAGAAATATCCCAATAGTTTACATAATGGCAAACAATGGGGTTTATGGGTTAACTAAGGGTCAGTTTTCTGCAACAGCTTCTATTGATCATGAAAGTAAACTTGGTGAGGTGCCAACCTCTCATCCCATTGATATCTGTCGTATGGCATTGGATTTAGGCTGCGGGTTTGTAGCACGAAGTTTTTCTGGAGATACCAAGCAAATGAACGCTGTTTTAAGCGCAGCCCTCAGGTTTAATGGCACGGCTGTTGTGGATATTATTTCCCCCTGTGTGACATACGCTAATCACCAAGGCTCTACAAAAAGTTACGATTTTGCAAAACTTAATTTGAGCAGTTACCAAGAGGTTGAATTTTTAACCCATGATAAAATTCAAGAAATAGACAGCGCCCAAGGGGAAGTCAGCGAGATTCATTGGCCAGATGGTTCAGTGCTTCGCCTTAAAAAGTCTATGAACAGTATTGTCGATCAAAAGGTAGATGAAGTGATTTCGGCACTGAGAGAGGCCGAGAATCAAGGCCAAATTCTAACTGGTCTCTTTAGGTTAAATGATAAAAAGCCGACTTTAGCTTATAAGTTAAAAATCAATTCGCAACTTTATAGTTTGAATGAAAAAGATTTAAGAATACCTGAAGACAAGTTTGCTGAGTTAATGGATAGTTTTAGGTGATAAGCCGATCGAAATTTTCAAATTTCTATAAAGTTATGGGCCTTAAAGAGCTCAAGCAAGCATTGGCATTTGCTTTGCAGATTCTCGATTACCTATTTCTTTTTTTTTCCTTATGGTTATACCATTTACAAATGTCGGTTCAGCAAACCTTCATGCCAAAGAACTCGTTTTTAAGGCCAATAACTTTATAGAAATTTGAAATATGTTTAACTTGGTATATAAGTAACTGCTGAAAAAAAAATCGAGGTGGAAAATGAATGTTAAAAGCATAAATTTAAATATTTCAGGCTATACACTTAAAAGCATTCCCACCGGGCAATTTAAACTAGATGGTGGCGCTATGTTTGGTACTGTGCCTAAAGTTTTGTGGTCACGAACTAATCCTGCAGACGATCAAAATAGAATTTTAATGGAGAGTCGTGCATTATTAATTCAATCGGCTGATAGAAATATTTTGGTAGACAATGGTAATGGAAGTGACTTTCGCTTAAAATTTGGGGACAAAGCTGGTGCTAAGTTTGAGCAGATTTACGGAGTTGATAGTGGCGGCGTTAATTTAGCAAGCTCTTTAAAAAAAGTAGGCCTTGAAACTTCTGATATCACTGATGTGATTTTAACTCATTTGCATTTTGATCATGCAGGTGGGTCTACAACTGATATAAAAGGTGAACTTGTTCCCACCTTTGAAAATGCCACTTACTATGTGCAAAATGACAACCTAACGACAGCTTTAAATCCAAATCGTAGGGAAAGAGCTAGTTATTTAAAGCCGAATTTTGAACCCCTACTTGCTGCTAACTGTCTAAAAACCTTAGATGGACCACAGGAACTTTTTCCAGGAATTCATCTGTCTTTGACATATGGTCACACCAAGGCTCAACAAAATGTTTTAGTTAAGGATGACACCCAAGCCTTATTTTACTGCGCTGATTTAATACCAACTTCTACTCATACAAAGACAGCATGGGTGATGGGCTACGATCTAAATCCGTTAAAGATCATGGAAGAAAAAACTAATATTTTAGCCAAAGCAGCCGAAGAAAAATGGCATTTATTTTTTGAACACGATCCCTATTGTGATATGGCGCAAGTTGAATTCAACGGCAAAGATTATCAGGTTTTCCAAGCTTACAATTTAATTTAGGGGGTAATTAGACCCGAAGATGTCATGAAAATTTTCATAGAAAAAAACTAAGTCAAGATACCCGGCTTAAGCCCAACGTACGAATCGATTTGTAATTACAAGTACTCATCAAGAATTATACAGTGAATTTAGTTAGCTACCTGTCAAAAATTTACACAACCAAATGGCTTTAGACTGAACTGCAGTTGGCACTATTACTGCTATACTTTAGCTGCTTTGTTAGATTAGTTGCACTGGTGGATTAGCTATACAGTTAAAACTGTTGAAATAGTTCGTCGGGTTCTCCTTTGTTTTTTAACATGCACCGCAGAAACATAAGAAATAAAAGGGTAAAAAGTAATGAGATTATTTAAATTCCAATTTATTTTATTAGTCCTTCTAATATCAACAGTTTCTTTCGCTGAAACTATGACAATTGGCATCTACGGTGAAAAGGGTTTTGAACCCACCGATGGAAGCTGTTGTGCAAACTCAACTAGATCACCTAATCCTAGGCGCGGGGATCATGCCTCGCCAGGGGGACCAGGTGATCACGCTGATAGCTTAGATTTACGATTAGAAGACTCAAATCAAAGTTTGAATGGTCATGTGATAGTTTACGGCGCCATTTACGACGCTAAAACTGGTAGGACTCAATCAACTATCGATAAAAGTATAAGTTTAGACTCATCCATTTTTATTGATGCCAGTGGCGGGAAAGGAGCCAGGGGTGGTATAGGCGGTCAGGGGCAAGATGGTTGCCATGGGAGTAAAGGGTCGAACGCTACTGAGCACTCCGCTGGTGGCAACGGCAGCCCTGGCTGTAATAGTGGCGGTGGTGGCGATGCGTCGGCAGCCCAAAATGGTGGTGATGGTGGTAAGGTGCGAGTGTTTATCCCTGCAGATCAAACTCACCTTGCACTGCTCGTTAGTGCTGATGTGGAAGCTGGTCTTGGTGGCGAGCCAGGTCGGTCTGGCCTACCTGGTTATCCTGGTCGCGGTGGCGATGGTGGCGACTCGTTAAGATATATCGATCATTATGTAGATGAACCTGCTTGTCCAGAACCTGATAACGGTGGCGGATTTAACGGCGGAGGTGGTGGTATCAATGATCTTGGCAATGGCTATGATAGCTTTGAAAGTGATGCCAGTCCCTATATCCTAGAAAACATTAAAACGGCCGGGCAAATAGCTGGTGATGTCTTAGCTACACTTATTGGCGTTAGCCCCGCCTACGCTTGCGGCGGCAGGACACCTATTTATGATACATCTCCAGGCGGGAGAAAAGGTCCTGATGGTAGCCCTGGTCCTCATGGCCGTGGTGATACAACAGCCGGAAGGCCTGGCAATGACGGAAGTTTTGAATTTATTGTGGAAGAGCCTGACGGTCACCAAAAAAGTTACAGCCGATCTTTTAATCTCGAGCTTTTAAGTTACAGCGTTCGTGACTTATTGCCAGGCGGAAATGAAGATGGTGTTTTTGAGCCAGGGGAAACCTTAACTATAACTGATCTGCGTATTAAAAACACAAATCAAATGCCCAGCCCTCAATTGACCGACGTCATTTTATCTTTACAGACGTCTAACTGGATAATCACTAATCCTATAGACAAAGTGCTCATACCTTATCTAAAAGGTGGGCAAGAGGCGACTTTAGACAAAATATTTTATGCTAAAGTCAAAAACAGTTTTACTGCCGGACGCGGTGAAGCTTGGCAGATTTCCGATTCTATTTTTCCTAGAGGATCCATACCTAGAATCAGCCGCACTGTAGAGGGGCTTAGTTTACCCAAAACAGTTTATATGAGCTTTCCTATAGAGATCACACCAATCAGCTCTGTTTCAGTCATTGGACCTGGTGAAACTGCCCAAATCCAGTGGCGAGTGACCAATACATCACAAAGAAATTTCATCGGTCTTAATAATGCCAAACGAAAACTTGAGACCACTCTTACCAGATCTGGTGGGAATGCGCCGGCAGAAACTATAGATAAGTTGAAAATAGAGCTTAACGAACAAGGCCCCGGCCATTCTTTTTTAAGAACAATCACGGACCTAAAATCTAAAGAGTCTATAATAATATCTGGCCATATCGAATTTTCTGATGAAGCTCAACCCTATACCAATGTTGAACTACGCTCGTCATTAGGCTTAGAACTCTTAGGCACTACCAATATGACCCCAATTATGAGTCATAGTCACAGGATCAGCATTTCACAAACCTACAGGTATACTCCTGGGGCCTCAGTTCTACTTTTAACCCATTCAGGAATTGATACCAAAGAGTATCAGACCTGGCTTCAGGTTTTTGCAGATCTAGGATTAAAAGCTGACGTTTGGGACATTTCATACAATAGGTATCTAAATTTAGTTAAAGATTTAAACGAAAATATTAAGGGCAAATCACTGTTAGAAAATTACAATGGTAATACTATTGTGCTTCTAAATAGTGTTATGCCAGATAACGGAAATTATCGCAGTCTAAGATTATTGAATAGATCGCAGTTTTATCAAGCTGCTTTAGAGAAAAATATTAACTTCTATGTTTTAGGTGGCGAACCTCAAGATTTAA
Source organism: uncultured Pseudobdellovibrionaceae bacterium (assembly GCA_963803705.1). GTDB lineage: Bacteria > Bdellovibrionota > Bdellovibrionia > Bdellovibrionales > UBA1609 > JAMLIO01. The sequence goes on from CAWDNU010000004.1 coordinate 568,868, forward strand.
AGTCAAGCTTAATTGGAATGCATCTAACACCAAACAAGCTTTCACCGACCTTAGTTAACAAAGAGATCTTTTTAGACATTATTGGATCCGATGAAACTTTAGACCAAGCCTACTTAACGCCTAAAGCCAGCCAGGAAACATATCAAGCAGCCCAAAAGTATTTAAGGTCTGACATCAACAAAAATCAATCTTTGGTATTTATTAATGCAGGTCAAGAGACTCACTTGGCACTTTATCCAAGCCTTTCGCAGTTAAATGGGACAATGGTAGCTTATCCTGCAAACCAAAGGACAATGTCTGATGCCAGGTTTATTCAAAGCGAACAAAACCTGCGACCTTTGATTCTATCTTTATCAACAAACGCTAAAATTAGTAGTTTTTTACATGCCGCCAAATCAGGGAATAAAGAATATTTATCTTATTTAACTACTGCATTACTGCATGACTTGATTGAAGCGTCATACGCTTATGCAGGCTCAAAAGGTGATAACCAAAAAAATAAATATATGGATAAAATCAAGTTGTTTTTAAAAGTAGCAAACGCAAGTTCAAACTTCAAAAGTGCCAAGGTTTATTTAGGACGAATTAGTGCCGCCCTTTTTGTGTTTGGTAAATCTGCAAATAATAAAGATCTCTTAGAAGTAGTCCAAGATATTTCAGATCAGTTAAATGGTGAAACAAAAAAACAATTTGACGAGTACGTCACCGCTTATAAAAAATATGCAGATAAAAGGGCTAGGTCACTAATTGTAAATTACGAAAGAACTTTTGACCTGTACAAAATGTTCACTTTGCCAGCTATAGGTAAATCACTTCATAGTCAAAGTGCAATGTTTGTACGCCCTACCCTAATTCAAGCAGGTGATTTGTAATGAAAAACTTATTTACTTTTTTTATTTTCGTTTCAGTGAGTCAACTTTCATGGGCTACCAATCAATGTGAAGACTTTTTATTGCAAAATAATGTAAAGCCTGACTTAGTTCGAATTTATGCTGGACCTGGCGTAGTTATTCCTAGGGCTATAAAGTGTGATTATTGTAAAGAACCACAACTTATGCCAGCCTCCTTAAAAGATTCTCGAATCAGTATTGTAAACAGTGCCGAAGAGGCACTTAACCTACAAAATCAAACTGGCGGTAAAGCCCCTAACCAGGCGGGAGCAAGCTTAAGATGTGATGGCTGTGGTGGTCACACTCCATTATGGGCCTTAGGCAGACCAGGTGAACCACCAAAGCCTATGGCAGTTACAACACGATTAGAAATATTAACAGACAAAGCAAGAAGCAAACGCTATGTTTTATTACCAGAGGAATACCAAGAACTAGCTAGAAAAGATTCTAACATGAATCGATTAGCTCTTGCTCAGCATATTGCTATTTGCCCCAACTGTTCCGTCACATCCATGACGCTTTCCAAGCCTAAAGAAGGTGTAAAGTGTTCGGGTTGTTCAGATACAGTCCCTCAAACCAACATTTATCATTTACCAGATATCATGAACGCTTCTGATAAAGCGACAAAAAATCAAGTGAATAGAAACGCCTCAGGCCCAGGGTCCACGACCCGTTCAAGAAGAAATATTCAACCTACGCCAGATCATTTAGAAACTATAACTTCTGGCCGTTCTGCTCTATCTATGTTTATGAATAAATGGGTTGCAGGAGGAGTCACGGCCCTCACTTTACTGTCAGGCAGCTCTGCCTACTATGTTAATAACGTCCCTATGATTGCTGAAGGAAGTGTTATAAGTGTTGAAAACAATACGGCAACCGTTCGTTTTCAGGAGACTGTATATTTCAACAGTGACACTAATTTAAAAAACTACGAAGTCCGTGTTTTATTAAATGAACAAAACAGCCTACCAGGCGAAGAGCCTGCCCAAGTTGAAAAGGGCGATTATGTAACCATCCATTACAAGTGGTCCGATTTTCATATTTTGCCTTTTGTTTTTCACCCATATAGTGGAGCTGAATTTCAGGATGGGTCTTTTGTTGAGGGGAATGGTCTTAGAAGGCAATAAACACAAACTTAAGCGTTTGTAGATCAATTCCATTTACTAAAATTATATTTCGCAATGAACAACAAGGCGTTGAACACCCGCCTAGCTAGCTGCTATTTTATTGATATACTTTTTAAAATTATTTCAATTATCAGGTTGATTTAATCATTTCTCGGCATAGGTTCCCATAACCTTCTTAACCTCAAAATCTGTGGGTTTTTTATCTAATTTTTTATTTCGTTCCAAATTTTTCTATTCTTTTCTACAACCTCTTTAAGGACGCATCCCCTAGCATGATCTAGATAAATTGAAATAGCGGTGCGTCTCATTTGCTTAGACTGAAGATCTATAGTCCATAACTGCACTCACCCAATTCACGAGCTTCACCTGCCCACATTATTCGCTCATCAAAATCATCGACTTCAGGAAGGTCGGTTTTCCACTCAGAGGCCCCATGACCGTCCCAAGATGATTTTGTCCTGGTGGTTTTCTCTAATAGGGTTGCTATTTTCCAATTAGTAGCCTGGTCTCACTGTTGGAACCGTCGTCAGCTATAACAACCAAAAAGGCTTTCTCAGTTTGAGCTATATAGCCCACTACGCTTTTTTAAGCCACTTTGCGAAATTGTAAGTTGATAAAATTATTGAAGTTTTCATAAAATTGCCTTGTACTAAAACTCGGTATCCACTGCAAATATATTGATACCTTTCGATTAATAATGTTACAAGATATTAAGAAACTCTACGTTATTAAAATTTAGTTATAGAAGTAGGTGCCAGAAAAATGAACGAAGAAAGCATACCCTCAGAATTAAAAAGTAGAAGTGACGAAGAAATAGGTAAGCTTTTAAAACCTAGCAAACCCGACGCTGTACCTGTAGTCTTTGCTTCAGATGACAAGTTTTCCAAATATACATCAGTAGCAATAGAGTCCATCATTCAAAATAGCAGTGCTAAAAACTATTATGATATATTTATATTGACAGAGGACATCAGCGAAGAGAATCAACGTAAGATTAATTCCCAGATAGCCCAAAAACCTAACTTTTCTATTAAATTTTTTAACATGAAAGAAATATTAGAAAAATACAGTTTTTCAGCATCCATAGTTCTTTCCCATATAAAAAAGCCAGCTTATTATAGGCTTTTCATGGCTTCTGTATTCAAGAACTTTAAGAAAGTCATTTATTTAGATGGCGACCTAATTCTAAATACTGATATACAAGAATTGTATAATATAGATTTAGAAGAATTCCCAGTTGCCGCTGTAAAGGATTTTTTTATATCAAGCAAACAAGACTCAAAAACTCAAAAAAACTTTCAAGCATACGCCAAAGAAACCTTAAAAATAGATGATGTAGCAAACTATTTTAACTCTGGAGTTCTGCTTGTGAACATTCAGAAGCTACTAGAAATGAATATTGAAAAGGAGCTCATACGGGTAGCTGGAATTAACAACAAATTTTTTCATGACCAAAATGTTTTAAACTCAGTTTTTTATAAAAATGTTAAAATAATAAATAAATTTTGGAATTATCAAAAATTCGAAAGCAGACTTTCAGATGAAGAAAATGTTAAGATCTTTCACTATTGCAACAAGTATAAACCCTGGAACTCAAAAAAAGTAAAGTTTAGCGATCATTTTTGGACTTGCTCAAAGAATAGTCCATTCTTTGATGAGATCAAAGATATATTTGAATTTAAAACTAAAAAATTTAATTTTAATGATACAAGATTAAATTACATAATTAAAGTTAATTCTTTAAAAATTAGCGCATGTCTTGCTGTAAATAAAAAAACAAAAGAAAAGTTTAGAAAACGTCTTGAATCACTAACTATAGATAATGGTGATTACAAATAAATAATGTCAGCAGAGAATGTTGGAAACATCGTATATGGGTGAATCTCGCCACTTCCTAATTTAAATATTTTAAGTTGATTATATTCTTTTAACTAAAAATTGTGTTTGAAGCTTCGTACTCCCCTACTGCCGGAGTAAACTTTCTGCTAGCGTTACCTGCAGTAGTCACTAAAAGCGTTGACAGTTGCTCTCTCAGTTAGCAATTTTTAATTCATTTTATCAGTAGTCGTCACCCCCGTATTTTCTTTTTGTAAATTTGAAAGAGGTGTCGAAGACGAAGAGGCGTCAGCCTCTTTTTCTTTTCCTGGAAGCGGTTCTCCGTCCATCACATAGCGCTCATAGAGTGCGTAGCCCTGCTCCAAGGTTTCATAGGGCGTTTTGCCCTCGCAGTGCTTTCCTTGGTTTGTACGGTCCTTATTGTAGTAGTTCATAAACACATCCAGATCTTCTTGGAGTGTTTCAAGTGATGAGTACAACTTTTTTCTAAATGCAATTTTATAAAACTCTTCATAAATTGTTTGATTTAGTTTCTCCACGCAACCATTAGTTTGTGGGCATCTGACTTTCGTTCTTGAGTGCTCAATATCGTTCAAATGTAAAAACAATGTGTACTTGTGCTGATCCTGTGGACCACAGTATTCACGGCCATTATCAGTCAGCACTCGAAGCACTTTCATATACTCATCATCAAAAAATGGAAGCACCTTATCATTTAGAGCATCAGCAGCAGACAGAGACGTCTTGTCTAAATACAATTTAGCAAATCCAACATTTGAAAACGTATCAATCATCGTTTGCTGATAAATCTTTCCAACGCCTTTAATGTAGCCTACATAAAAAGTGTCTTGTCCAAGCAGGTAACCAGGGTGGAAGGTTTCAACTTCGCCGTGGGCTTGTTTTTCTTCTTTAGCATCTTCTAAGGCTTGCACCTGACTCTCTGTTAAAACAATTCCTGCCTTTGCAGAGTGTTCTTCTAGGCGTTTCAACCTCAAGTGCTTTTTCTCAAGCTTGTGTCTTAACCAAATACTTCTGATGCCACCAGAACTGACGTTCACACCTTTTCTTTTAAGTTCATTTGCTGCTCGTGTTTGACCATGAGTCGGCCACTCTAAAGAGTAATCTAGAACTGCTTTTTCATAAATTTCTGACACTCGGTTTGCAACTCGTGCTCTCGACCTAGACTTTTCAATTAATCCATCCACACCATTCTCCATCACTGCGTCTTTGATATCGTAGTAATGTTGGCGGCTTACGCCAAGTCTTCTACATGCCTGAGAGATGTTTCCTAACTTTTCTCCAAGATCTAGTATATTTAGTTTTCTGTTTATTATATATTGTTGTTGAGTCATGGGACTCTTCTCCTTTGTTAAAATTTTTGTTTCACAACTTAATTCTAACTGAGAGAGTCCCTGTCTTTTTAGTCCTACCCAGACCTTAGTGATGTAAACGCACTATGATCCTCTGGCACGTTACCACTACAGTTTGTTATTTCCCCTAGGAAACATTTGGCTCCGTCACTATATAAGTCTATTCTGATAAGATTAAAATCTATTGCTAATTTTTCAGCTAACATAAGCATTTCTTCAAAATTAGCTGGTTTTTCTAAATCAAAGCCTGATTTTGGATAATGAATTGAATAGCTTTGCAATCTCCAATTCCAGTCATAAATCATTCTTTTATGATCAGTCTGCCTATCAAAGTCTACTTGGATAAGCTTAACTTTACCATTATAGCAAAAAAATTTGTAGTCATATAAATCAATATTATCAAAAACTAGTGGCTCTACATTTTTTGGTTAGGTTTCTGTAGTTCGCTTCACGAGTTTTAGTATAATAATTAACTGAAAACCATGATTTTATTTTTCCTGTATCAACTAATTCATTGTTTTTACGAATTATGTAATGACCACTTGAGTGTGTAGGTTTTATACAACATCTTTCTGGAAATTCAAAGGTATCAACCTCATCTAAGCTTCTTAGAATACCAATTGTTGGAACGTTATATTCATCACCAACTTTAGCTTTGACGTATAGTTTAACAAATTCTTTATCAGAAACAAACACCCGAACAGGGTTTAAAATTTCATCTGTTGTCTTAATTTTGTATAAATAATCATTAAAAATTAGTTTATTGGTTGGCAGACGTTTATGTGACCTTATAAACTTCAAAAACCCAATAAATTTATCTGCCCATCTGGTTTCAGGCAATATGTATCGAAGTCTGATTTTCTTAAAAATTTTTTTGATGTTTTTTTTTTTAAACCCGTAGAATCGATGTTACTCATTTTAACCTAATCTCCGTTAAAAACTCAACTACAATCAAACCAACTTTTGAATTCCAAAATCTGTAAAGTATTTTTTTGTTTTTTTTGTCTCATTCCAGATTCTCATATTCTTATCAACGGCCTCTTGACGAATATACCCGCGCGAATGATCAAGGTGAATGCAAATTGCACTATAGCGAATTTGTTTAGACTTAATTCCTAAGTTCCAAAGACGCTCACCCATTTCACGGTCTTCGGCGCCCCACTCCATACGCTCATCAAAGCCATTAACTTTAACAAGGTTTGCTTTCCAACCAGAGGCCCCGTGACCATTCCATGAAGGCTTTGTGGTTGTGGTTCTATTCAGTAGATTTTCTAGCTTCCAATCTTTGGCAATGAATTTTAAATTTTTATAAGTTGAAGGTAGTCCATTGGATTTAAGCCATTTGATATCAAAGCACTGTTGGCTTTTGATATGATCCTCACTGATCAGCTCACTAATATTCATGGGCAGCTTGTAATAGCCCCCAGAAAGGAAATAACCTGGTTCACGATATTTAAGATGAGTTTCAACAAAATCATTTTTAGGAATGCAGTCGCCGTCACTAAAAAGCAGATAATCTGAATTGGTCTCTAAGATCGCCTTATTCATAATGATGGTTTTCCGAAAGCCCTGATCTTCATGCCAAACATGAATGATGGGGTGCTTGAACTTTCCCTGAAAAGTATCGATCAGCTGCTTGGTTTCAACATTGGATCCATCATCCGCAATGACGATCTCAAAGTCATCCGTGGTCTGAGCTAAATAACCCCAGAGTACTTTTTTTAGCCATTCGGGTGAATTATAAGTAGAAAGAATGACAGACAGATTCAATTTTATGCCCCCTGATCTAATTCTGTAAAACTATCTTACTTTCAAGGGTAAAACCAACTAAAAAAATTGAAGGTAGATACCGCTTCAGTTTTTAAATAAATAAAAGCTTAATATTTGACCAAATTTAAGGCGCATGAAAACCCTTAACTATAGCCACGAGGTAGATTTTATTATAGAAAACAAAATTATATGGCTGTAAAAAACCTACTTAAAGATATTAAGCCTCACTCTAAAGTATTTATCCTAATTATGATTCTAGGTGTTGTCGCAGGTATTTCTAAATCTGCCCCGGCTATGTTTATTCAACAGCTCGGTGAAATCTGGCAGAATAAACCCTTTGATGAAACCAAGTCTTTACAACTTCCTTTTTTAATAGCCATCAGCTTAATCATCAGCAATATGTCTCGCTATGTCGTCACCACCAATATGCGACTTATTTCTGAAAGGCTGTGCCTAAACTTAAGACTTAGACTGCTGGATAAGTATTTGTATTCATCCTTAGATTTATTAAGCCTAGAGAGCTCGGGTCGTGGTGGTTTAATGAGCCGAATGTTACAAGACATCTCAATTATACAAGCCGGCTATAGCCGTATTGCTGATATTATTAAAGAGCCCGTCGTCTTTGTTGTAACGCTCGTTTACATCATATACATAAACACTTTTCTTTCTATGATTCTGTTATGTTCAATGCCACTTATATTTTTTGTAATTTCTAGATTTGTTAAATCTTTAAAAAAACATAGTGCTAAAAACTTAATATCTCTGGGGACTTTGGCTCAGACTTTAAAAGAAAGTTTAGATGGGTCAAAAATTATTAGATCGTTTAATTTAGAAAAAAAAATGCGTGGCGATTTTGAAAGACAAATCAACAACTACTTTGCCACAAAAAAGAAAATCATCCAAAGAGAAGAGCTTTCCGGTCCTGTGTCTGAAATGCTTATCACTTTTTCTTTTGCCACTGTTTTGATTTTAATAGGACAGCTGATCTCTGAGAACCAAATGAACATGCCAGATTTTATTGGCTATGTGGTCGCTGTTGGCTTTTGCACAGACGCCGGTAAAAAGATGCAGGACGCTTTTATGCGCGTACAACAGTCTTTAGTCGCCCGCCAACGCTTAGAAGACCTTTTAGTCCAAGTGGACACAATTCTAGAACCTGTAAATCCAAAACCTTTTCCGAAAGACTGGGATTACGTCCAATTTAAAAATGTAAGTTATAAAATTGCTGACACTGAGATTTTAAAAAATATAAGTCTTAAAATTAAGCGCGGTGAACAAGTGGCACTGGTTGGCCATAGTGGATCTGGAAAAACAACTTTAATCAACTTGCTTGAGCGCTTTATCGATCCTACATCAGGTTCAATTAAAATTGGCAAAACAGATATTCGTGATATCAAAATTTCTGAACTCAGGGATAATATTGCACTCGTTTCCCAAGATGTCTTTCTATTCAATGACTCTATCAAAGAAAATATTTTATCCGGTAACCAAATTCAAAAACTCAGTGAAGATGATTTATTGTTAGCGTCTAAATCGGCCAACGCTCATAAATTTATTGAGTCTTTTCCAGAAAAATATGCAACCCAGGTAGGTGATGCCGGTGCCAGACTTAGTGGTGGTGAAAAACAAAGGATCTCAATTGCTCGGGCCATCGTAAAAGACAGCCCCATACTACTTTTAGACGAAGCCACAAGCGCCTTAGACAATCAAAGTGAAGCAGAAGTTCAAAAAAGCCTAAATGATATGATGCAGAATCGAACCTCGCTAGTTATCGCGCATCGGCTTTCTACAATTCAAAATGTAGATTTGATTTATGTTTTAGATCAGGGGAACGTTGTTCAGTCTGGTAGCCATGATGACCTTAAACAAGTAACAGGGCTTTACCAAAACCTGCTCAGAATATGATAAATCTTCTAAACTTGATCCCTAAACTTAAGTGCTTACGAGTTATTACTATTTTAAAAGGGTGTTTTTAGTTGCAAGAAAAACCAGTTGTAGATAGAGTTTTAAGGTTTTTGATGCAAACGTACTTTGAAAAAATTAGAGGTTAAGAATATGAATGTTGCAATAATAGGCACAGGTTATGTAGGTCTACCGACAGGAATTGGTTTAGCTCAATTAGGCCATAAAGTAATATGCGTTGATAAGGACCAAAAAAAAATCAATGATTTAAATGAAGGCAAAATAACTCTTTTTGAAGACGGATTAGAAGAGCTTTTTATTAAAAATAGAGATGCCAAAAGAATTAGTTTCACGACCTCAATGCAAGTGGGTATTTTAAATGCAGACATTGTGATGATAGCGGTAGGAACCCCACCCCACCCCGAAACTCAAGAAGCAGATATGAAGTATATTCATGCTGCAGCTCAAGAGTTGGCACCATTTTTAAGTAAGTACGCGGTGATTGCTAACAAATCTACAGTACCTGTTGGCACTGGCGATGAAGTTGAAAAGATTATAAACAAACACAACCCCTCAGCTAATTTTGACGTTGTTTCAATTCCTGAGTTTTTAAGGGAAGGCTTTGCTGTCTATGATTTTTTTAATCCCGACCGCATAGTTGTTGGCACAAATAATGAGCGAGCTAGACTTGCTATTTTAGAACTTTATAAGGCTTTTGATGGTAAAACTAACTTTTTATTTGTGAGTCGTCGTTCAAGCGAAACGATCAAATACGCCTCAAACGCCTTTCTAGCCATTAAAATTCATTATATCAATGAAATGGCCAATTTTTGCGAAAAAGTTAATGCTAATGTTTTTGAAGTCGCGCAAGGAATGGGATTAGATACTCGTATAGGGCCAAGGTTCTTAAATCCCGGACCTGGATATGGTGGCAGTTGTTTTCCTAAAGATACCTTGGCAATGGCACACATGGGTCGTAAGAACAATGTTGACCTTAGTTTAGTTGAAACAGCTATTAAGGGGAACGACTTAAGAAAAGCACAAGTGGCTCAAAAAATTATTAGCTTGTTAGAAAAAACTCAAAATCCTAAAATAGCTGTTCTAGGCCTGGCTTTTAAAAATGGAACAGATGATTGCCGTGAGAGCCCCGCAATACAAGTCATTGAACATCTTTTAAATAAAAAGCCAGAAATCTTAATAACAGCCTACGATCCACAGGCAAGCGATGCCGCAAAAGTATTGCTTGGAGATAAAATAAATTATGCAGAGACAGCTTTTGCAGCACTTAAAAACTCCGACGCAATGGTAATACTGACAGAATGGGATGAGTTTAAAAACATCGATCTTAATGAGGCCAAACCATTGATGCGTTCTGCAAATATTTATGATTTTAGAAATATCATACAGTCAGAAAATGCTAAAAAGTATGGCTATGAGTATTATGGTATTTAATTTTGATATTTGATAATTTTATTTCAAATATCTTTCGAGTGGAAATACAGGATGTCTGAACCAATTGGTTTAAAACCACAAATATCAATAATTTTGCCAGTTTATGACTCAGATAAGTACATAGATAAGGCCTTGTCTGCTCTTAAGAATCAAACATTCAGCAACATTGAAATCATTTGCATTAACGACGGCTCTAATGACAATTCATTAAATATTCTTGAAGACTACGCCAATAGAGACAGAAGGTTTAAAGTTTATACTCAGCAAAACTCTGGCCCAGCTAAAGCAAGAAACACAGGTCTTAAGCATGCTATTGGTGAATATATCATGTTCTGCGATAGTGATGATTGGTATGAATCTGAAATGTGTCAGGAAATGATCAACCAAATTAGTCTTAATGAATCTGATCTTGTAATGTGTAATACAATAACTGGGAAACGTTACAACAATTATTTATTTCCATGGAAGCAAGGTAAATTAAAAGTCACATCAAAAATCAAATCCAAAATTAATGTTTTCCTTTGGAATAAGATATTTAAGAACAAGCTTATAAAAGACTTTAATATTAAATTTCCTGACTATCATAAATCCGATGACAATTGTTTCGTTTACCAATACATGGCTGTATCAAAAAGCATTTATAATTTAAACAAAAAGCTATATAACCATGTCGAAAGAGATGATTCGATTATGGACAATTACAGAAAAGGGAATATCGCAATTGATGAGGTCCTTGACGGAGTTATAGTTGTCGATATATTCCACGATTTTTTAGTATCAAATAAAATACTTGATGAAAATTTTGACTTTTTAAATAATTTATTAGTCCATCAAATTAGATTTTCATGGGAATCTGTTGGTGATGATTGGGTAGAGCAGTATTTACAAGTACTAATCCCAATAGTTCAAAGGATAAAAAAATATCTTGGACTTAAGAAATTCAGTGATAAAATTCTTGAAGACATTGAACTACAATCAGATTCATTAAATGCATTAACCTATACATTAGATATATTTACATTAAACCGAAGGCGACGTTATACCGGACAAATAGAACCTAAACCAATATGGAATTCTGCCAATTGCATAGTTATACCCAGTAAGGATGAGCATATTGCTTTATTATCAGTTACCGTTCAGTCGATCATAGATAATTTAAAACCTGAGACATATTGTGACTTGATCGTTACTCATGAAAACATTACATCAATGAATAAGAATATTTTAAACCAACAAATCAAAAACAAATTTATATCCCTAAGATTTTATAATGTTTCAAGATTATGCAAGTTTTCAGAATATAAACACTTGTATCAAGATAAAAATCGGTTAGAAAACCACTTACTTTTGTCTGCCCTAGTCTTAAGTCAATACGAACGAATAATCTTTCTAAGTTACTTTAGTATAATTGACAACGACATCAATAATTTATTTTCAGTAAAATTGGAAAACAAATTAGCAGGGGCAATTTTTGAATCCAGAGGTAAAAAAGAACCAAAAATAAATGAACAAGATCAAATTGAAAATTCACAAAACTTTTGTTCGGATTTATTAATTTTAGATTTAAACAATAAATTTATTCCCTATGGAAATAACTCTTTATTAGATGGAAATGTGAGTAAATTTATAAAACAAAATTTTTACTTAAAGGATGGATTTTGTAATTTAGGTGAAATTCAGACTGATGACTACAACAACGAAGTTCCCCAGTCACTGAGAGAAATACGAATGATAACTTACTGTATCCAAACAAAGAGATGGAACATTGTTAGCTTAAAAACAAGGATCAATATTATAAGTATTCTGTTAAAAGTCCATTCCATGATTATCTAGTTAATAACAAGATCAACAGAGACACTAAAGAGAAAAAAAAATATATACTTATTTTTTAAATACCTTAGGTATTTGTTTCTCTCAAAAATATTAACTGGCGATAAAAGAATTAAATATGAGGAAAAAAGAGATTTTTTAGTAAAAATTATTTGAAGAATTCAAATAATTGTGTAAATTAAAACCTTAATAATTGCATTTATGACCGGTAGTTCATTATAATGTACTATATAACTTCAATTTGAAGAAATATTTTAATTCTTAATAGCTCATTAGATTTTTCGATCACATAGAAACTTAATCTTATAATTCAAACTAAAATTGTATTCTAATACTAAAAGAATCAGCAAAAAATGGAGTACGAATGAATATACTTGTAGTTGGAGGTGCTGGATATATAGGTTCGCACACTGTTAAATTTCTTAAAAGTAAAAAAATTAAATGCATAGTTTTGGATAATCTTGTCTATGGTAATAAAGATTTTATAACTGACTGTGAATTCATTCATGCTGATCTTCTAAATAAATCTGCCATTGATATGGTTTTTGAAACTTACAAAATTGAATCTGTAATACATTTCGCAGCATTTGCTTATGTAAATGAAAGCGTTAATGACCCACAGAAATATTATAAAAACAATGTTGTAGGCTCTATAAACCTACTTGAAGCAATGATAAAAAATGATGTTAAAAAAATTATTTTTTCAAGTAGTTGCGCTACGTATGGTAATCCAAAATACTCACCGATTGACGAAGAACATCCACAAGTTCCAATCAACCCTTATGGGCACACAAAAGTTATGGTTGAACGAATTCTTGAAGACTATAGCAAAGCCTACGGATTAAAATATATATCATTGCGTTACTTTAACGCCGCAGGTTGTGACTCAGAAGGGAATAATCGGCGAACAACATGAACCCGAAACACATTTAATCCCATTAGTGTTAAGAGCAATCAAAGGCAACAAAGATGCTTTAGAGATATATGGAACGGACTATAATACAAAAGATGGAACATGTGTTCGGGACTATATTCATGTTGAAGATTTAGCAGCTGCACACTATTTAGCTATGTGTAAAATTTCCGAATTTACTGGATGTATAAATCTTGGCTCAGGAGTAGAAACCTCTGTCCTAGACATAATAAAAGCAGCTGAGGAAGTTACTGGACAAAAATGTCCGATAAGCTTCTGCAGCAGAAGGGATGGCGACCCCGATAGACTTTTTTCATCTACTCATTTAGCTAAGAAGATACTCGGTTGGGAACCGAAATACAAAAATATCAAGGAAATTATTGAGACTGCTTGGGCGTGGGAAAAAAACATAGTTTCAATAATAAATAGACCTTCTTGAACTTAGAAAATTCTAAATGGAGTAAAAATACAGAAGATGAACTTAAGTGTGAATCAAAAAACCTCACCTGAGATTTCTATTATTATTCCTGTATATAATACAGAAAAATATTTGGTAAGATGTCTAGAAAGCATTAAACATCAGACGTTTCGTAGTATTGAAATTATATGTATCGACGACGGTTCAACCGACAGATCTCTGGAGATACTGAGAAATTACGCAGACTCTGATAAAAGATTTATAGTATTTCATCAAAATAACTCAGGGCCTGCATCTGCAAGAAATGTTGGATTAGAAAAAGCTCAGGGAAACTATATAATGTTCTGTGATAGTGACGATAGATACGAAAAGAAGATGTGTGAGACAATGCATAACATACTCAACAGTAATCTAGTTGATATTGGGATTTGCAATTCAAATGTAATTGTAGAAAATCCAAAGAAAAATAGGAATAAAAAAAATATAAAGAATTTTATTCTAAAACATAAAAAAGGACGAATAAATTTGATGATAACAATAGAAAACTAGTAAGCTCAGTGCTTTGGAATAAAATTTTTAAAAAAGATTTAATAAAAAAACACGACATAGACTTTCCTGATGGGTGTGAATTTGACGATGATTCTTTTGTGAATCAGTACATCGCTTTCAGCTCTAACTACTTTGCTGTAGATGAGAATTTATACAATTATTATATTAGAAGTGGATCTGTCATGGCGTTGTTGGATCATAATTCAAAGTTTAAAGAATCAGTAATGTCGATTAGACATACGGTTAAAAAGTTCACTAGGGAAGATCAGATCTTTAACAAAATTTTTATCAATGATTTTATAACAAAAAAGATAAATTGGTTTTTACCATGTTTAAAAACAAGAAATAAAATCAGGTTTATAGACTTACTTATAAAGGAAGTTTTTAAAGAATTGGATAGTGAATTAATCATGTAGCTTTAAAAATATAAAACTCACAAAAATTGGGCCATTCCAGAGATTAAAAGTCTTTTCTAATAACAGATTGTTCATGGAAAGAGATAAGTTCTTTAACTTACCATATAAAACAATTATAAAATCAAAGTATAAAAGTTCTATTTATATTTTTGGAGTTCAATTTTTAAAAACAAAAAGGTTTAAGTATTATCAATACAGTTATTTCTTAGGTGTAATTGTAAACTGTAAAAATCTCAGGAACTAATCGCTCTTAGCTTTTTCTTCTTATATCTACGTCTTGTTTTGCCGAATGTGAGTTTCGAAAAAATGAAATATATAATTACTTTTAAAATACGATTTTTTCTAACTCTTTTGTCATGCCTCAAATGATGTGAAAAAAGACATAGCAATATCATGATAGTAGGGGGAATTTTTTGCTGACTCCCAAAATTGATCTCTGAGAAAAACGTTAGAACTATTCCAAGGTTTATCAGCAGAAGTATAGTGTATAATATGGGGGTTTTTTGAAGATTCGTAAAAATTTTCAAAAGTTTGTACCGGCAAATTCTTGAAAATCCCTGGCACTTTAAAAGCATGAACTGTAAAATTCCATTTGGAATCTATCAATTTTACTTTGTTATGAAACACAATATTTAATATATCTTGGTCTACTAATTTTGGTGTACCTACGTTTTTAAGTGTCTCAATTAACACGTGGACAAAATCTGATTTTTTAAACTTTTCCAAATTAAACAGCAAAACACCTGCATTGAAATAATTCGTGGGTTCTTCAATCTTTAGAACATTTTCAAAATATGCTTTAAAAGATCCTTTCAAGTACGAATGAATTACCCAAGGATCCCTAGCTGCTGCCAAATAGTTGTCACCTAAATCAGTATCAAATAATTCAATAAGACTACTTCTAACTACTATATCACTATCAAGATATAAAACTCTTGAATAGTTTTGGAAAATTCTAGGGATAAAAAACCTAAGATAGGTTGCTGATGTAAAGTGAGAATGTGTTTTGAAGAAACTATTGTTTTCATCAGAAAGATATAATTGCATATCAATAAAACGCAATCTGAAATTTGATTTTTCTTTAATTTGAGACATTAACAGAGACTCGTCATCTTTATTATGATTAAGTACCAATAGAACAACATCATAATTAACCTTTTCAGACGAACTATCAATAATTGACTGAAGAGTCACTGACAAGTACATTGATAAAGTGTTCATCAGCACTTAAGGCTATAACTACGGCGTTACTATCAAAGGCTGGCATTATAGCAAATTTAGTCTCAAAAACTGAAACTGGAATGGTACTAATTGCATTTATTTTATCCCAGTCGACCAAATTGTTTATCTCAGTAATTAATTCATCGAAAGCGTTTTTTTCAAAATTATTTTTTATAATATTCCACTCTTTTTTGGCCCACAAAATTTTATTCAACTCTATTTCATAAAAATTATGATTTTCAGAGATGTCTAATACATCTTTAAGCGCGCAAAGCCAGTCTGACAATTTTTGCTGATCCCAATCTGTTCTTTTATGATTAATTCTATACTTATACACATTATCCTTTATTAGTTGGACAGCCGGTCGTTCTGAGTAGCACTTCATCAAAAAGACAGCATCTTGACCTCTTATATATGAAGGAAATAATATGTTATTATTTTTCAGAAATTTGGTTAAAAACAAGTATCTCCAAAAAAAACCATCAGTATTAGGGACATAATCGCCATCATAATATTCTTCTTTTTTGAATTTTTTAGTAATAGCAAAATCATAGTTGTTACTATTCTTTATTACTGCGATAAAGTTACCGCCACACAAATCAATTTTTTTTCGATTAGCACTTATCGTAAAGGGTCTTAAGATTATCTTTTGAAAAATATTCGTCATCAGGGTCAATAAAAGAAATATATTTCCCTTTGGCTAGCATAATTCCACAGTTGCGCGCGGGACCTGAGCCTGAGTTTTCCTGATTATATATTTTTATTCTTCCGTCTTTAGCTAAAAACTTCTCACATACTTCAGGCTATTGTCGGTTGAACCATCATTTATAATGATAATCTCGATGTTTTTTAGAGTTTGCACAATTACACTTTTAAGACATTCCTCAATAAATTTCTCAACGTTATAGACTGGTATAATTACTGAAACATCTATCTCTTGCATAAAAACCTCTTTACTAATTGATCAATTGAGTTTGATATAAAGACGAATAGATTCCGGTTTTCGACTTGACCAAAGCTCTATGATTGCCCTCTTCAACAATTATGTCCGTCATTTATTACTAGAATACTATCTGCATTTTGAACAGTCGAGAGCCTATGTGCAATGATAAAGACTGTTCTATCTTTCATTAAATTATGAATAGCCCCTTGAACTACGGCTTCAGACTTATTGTCTAAGGCTGATGTGGCCTCATCTAAAATTACAATTTGCGAATTTTTTATAAAAGCCCTTGCAATGGCAAGACGTTGTTTTTGACCACCTGAAAGCATTATGCCTCGTTCGCCAATTTGTGTGTTTAAACCTCGGTCTTGGGATTTTACAAAGTCATCAAGACAAGCACTTTTCAATGCTTTATAGATTTTTTCGTCGCTGACATTTTTATTGTTCAAAAGAATATTTTCTCTAAAAGTTCCTGCAAATAAAAAGTTATCCTGAAAGACTATAGCGATGTGTGATCTAAGGTTTTTTAAATTAATATCTTTAATATTAATACCGTCTATTAAGATTTCGCCTTGAACGACGTCATAAAATCTTGGTAATAAATTTACAAACGTAGTTTTACCACCGCCCGAGTTACCAACGAGTGCTATGGTCTCGCCCACCTTAATATTAACGTTTATATTCTTTTAATACTGGACGATCTGTTTAAATATTCAAAACCTACATTTTTATAAATTATATTGTTTTTTATATATTCTAGTTTCAATGAATTTCTTTTATCTGTGACCAACGGAATCTTGTCCATTGTGGCGTTGATTCTTTCAATGGCGAGCATAGACATCTGAATGGAGTTGTAATTATTTCCTATGCTTTTAACGGGTGTATACAGCATGAGCAAGGCCGTTAAAAAGGAAACAAAGCTACCTGGTGAGATTTCATTGTTTAGAATTAAATAGCTGCCCAATCCAAATGACAGTTCCAATTCCAATGGACACGATAAAGTGCATTAAAGGTGAAATTATGCCCGTTCGTTGTGTGATTTTAATATTTAAACTAAAAACGGAATCTAGAGATTTTCTAAATTTATGACTTAAGTGTTCTGATAAGTTATATGAGGTTACAACCCGGTTTCCACTAAAAGCTTCATTATAATGAGTAACTACAGCAGACCCGGTTTGAACTGTTTGACTCATAAGTTGTTTTAATTTTTTTCTGACTAACGTCAATGGAAATAATGCCAGTAAAAATACGAAAACGGAGACTATAGCTAGCTGCCATGAATTGTAAAAAAGCACTGCAATTAAAGATAAGGTCGAAATAATACGTGTTAGAAACTGTCTTGCATTTGTAAGTAAGCCATTGCAGGCCATATCAACGTCATTATTGAATCTGTAAAGAACTTCACCGGATGTAGATCGATCAAAAAATGCTGCATCAAAAGTCATAAGCTTGTTGAACATACTGTGCTTAACATCATTGGTGATTTTACTACCCACCCAAGTGTTTAAATAACTAATTGAGTAAATAAGAAATCCTTGGATAAGTGCAAAAGCAATAATTAAGCCTGGTATATATGATACATTGGTTGCAGATTTTTCGATTAGAATAATATCCATATATGGCTTTAGCGCAAGAGCAATCATTGCATCCATAGATCCAACAGGGACGGATAGAACAGCTGCTAAGGTTGCTCTGAACCAATATGGCTTTAAATAAGGCAGTATTGTTTTGATGTTTTTTAGACTGCTACTTTTGACTTTACTCAATAAAACCTCTATTTTCTTCAAACTCTTAAAACTATAAGCCAACTGAAGGTTTTTTAAATACAAAAACCTTCTCGCCACGAAGCAAACCATATTTAATAACGTCTTCAGACTCAGCGGTTATTTCAGACTCTAGAACTAATCCACTTTTTTGTAATCTGTCTCGAAAATCTCTACCGTAGTATCTTATGTGATCGTTTTGACCAAAATGAATCCATCTATCTTCATCAGAATCAACAGAATTATTTTCATAAGTATTTTCCCAACCTTCAATGATGGGCACCATTGCTATGAGGACACCACCAGGCTTGAGAATACGAGCGATTTCACAAGATGCTTTATAGTCATCGACATGCTCAAGGACGTGGCTTGCAACAACACAATTCTGACTGTTAGGAGGTAATTCAATATTTTCTAAATTTAGCTTGAGATCAGCTGGTTGAAAAAGATCTGCCGTCTTATAATCATTAAATTTTGATCTGAAGTACATTTCAAATATTTTTTCGGGTGCAAAATGTAGCAATGGCTCTAGGTTAGAGTCAGTAGTCGGTATCTCACCTCTCTCAAAAGCTAAATAAAGCAATCTATGCCGCTCCAAGCTTTTGCAGTTAGGGCATTGAGCATCTAATCTGGGCGGACGTCCGAAAAAACCAAACCAGCCTTTAAAACCACACATCGGGCATTCTCTTTTTGATATAGGCTTAAGACTGTGTTTTGTGAAATAATCAGTTGAGCTTTCTTTCGGTTTGGATTTTAAAAAATTAAGTATTTTCATAATTTCCCTTATTTAAATTCTGTTTGCTAATATTAATTACCTTGTAATTATTAAACCCACCTATTTCTCGACCTATTAACTTTTCTAAAAAAGATGCCACACGATATCTAAATTTTTCATGCTTATTTAGTCCTCGACCTTTCTTAATTGGTCCAGATTTTTGCAGCAGATGATCCCAATCCATAGATTTAATTCGCTTTAACATTACATTTGGATGAGTGTCTTTAAACAAAGGAACACGATCTAAGGGTCCGTAATCCACCAGTTTTTTTGGAACAATTTCAGAGTAATCCGAAGCTCCACCACCCCGTTTAGTTTTTTGCATCATCATGTTTTTTCTATACATGATGTCAGGGGGACGGACATGTCCATAGTGAAAGATGCGCGCTTTAAGCTCTATTACTTTTAATTTTTCAGCGTTTTCTTTGTTAAAATAATCTGTGTAATGGCCCTTGTAGCCATAGATTTTTCTAAAAGACTGGGCGTCATTCCAAGAATGAATGTATTTTTGCTTTCGAACAATTCTAATTTCTTTCCAATAGTGTCCGTGACATCTTTGCACATGGTTGTAGTCCCCCCAAAAGTGATTGTATTGAAATAAAAAACCTTCAACCTCTGGGACATTGAGGTACTTTTTGCAGTTCTCTAAAATGTCTGGAATGTCGTTTTCGTGAACCACTTCATCCGACTGCAGATAAAAAAGCCAATCCCCTGAACATGCATCCATGGCAATATCTGTTTGTCTTGCATACTCGGTGTTTTTTGGGAAAGACTTGGTATCCCAAGGGCTTTGTATGATTTTAATTTTTGGGTCATTTAAAGCAATAACGGACTGTAACGTCGTGTCGTCAGGGTCATTGTCACCCATAGCTATTACGAACTCATCCACGAAGGGAAGGACAGACTTCAAGGATTCTAGGAATGGATAAAATAGTTTCGAGGTGTTACGCATAAAAGTGAAACCACTAATTTTCATACCTTTGATCCTTTTTGATTTTAAAGTTAGTCTAAGATATACATATAATTTAGAAATTTAAAAAGTACTTATTGAGCAAAGAATTCAGTGTTAGATTTTATGCTAGTATTTTAATCAAAACCTAGTTTGTACCCTAAATTGGAGGAACTTATTAAAACTTCACTTGTTACCGGCGGTGCCGGGTTTTTAGGGAGTCATCTGTGCTCGACTTTGCTTGATCAAGGTCAAAAGGTGGTTTGTTTAGATAATTTTTTTACAGGCCGCTTACAAAATATCGAACCACTCTTAAGCCACCCAAACTTTGTGCTTATTAAGCATGATATTATCAACCCACTAGTTTTTAAGGATAAAATTGACACCATCTGGAATTTGGCTTGTCCTGCAAGCCCACCTCATTATCAGAAAGACCCGATATACACGACTAAGATTTCTTTTATGGGGGCATTAAATATGTTAGAATTAGCGCGCGAGAAAAATGCGCTTTTTTTTCAAGCTTCTACAAGTGAAGTTTATGGCGATCCAGAGCAACATCCACAAACAGAAAACTATCGTGGAGCCGTAAATCCCATCGGAATTCGGGCTTGCTATGATGAAGGCAAGCGTGTTGCTGAGACACTTGCTTATGACTTTCAAAGACAGCATAACTTAAATGTGCGAGTGGCACGTATATTTAATACTTATGGCCCTCAGATGGATCCAAAAGATGGTCGTGTTGTTTCTAACTTTATTATGCAGGCTTTAAAAAATGACGATATCACGATTTACGGCGAAGGCACCCAGACTAGAAGTTTTTGTTATGTTGACGATTTGATTCAAGGTTTCCATAAACTTGTTGATTCTAAATACACAGAACCGGTAAACCTAGGCAATCCAGATGAATTTAAAGTCAAAGATTTAGCTGATTTAATAATTTTAAAAACTGAAACAAAATCTAGAATCACCTATCAACCTTTACCTAGCGATGATCCATTACAAAGATGTCCAAATATCAGCCTTGCCTTAGAAAAACTAGGCTGGATCCCTAGTGTCAAACTTGATCAAGGGTTAGATAAAACAATCGAATACTTTAAAAATTACATCTAACAAGTTGTGAACAGCGCTTCCAAAAATTACATCACCCGTAAAGGTTTTGAAAACCTTAAAGCTGAGGCCCACCAGCTTTTTTACGTCGAAAGACCTAAAGTTGTCGAAGTGGTAAGTTGGGCTGCCAGCAATGGTGACCGTAGCGAAAATGCTGATTACCACTACGGTAAAAAACGACTACGTGAAATTGATGGAAGATTAAGATCTCTAGCGCTTAAGATGGATAACGCACAGATAGTACACCCTGAACTTATTAAAAGTGATAAAGTCGTTTTTGGGGCTACAATCACACTTGAGCTTGAAAGCGCTGAATCAAAAACTTATCAAATTGTCGGTGAAGATGAAATCGATACAACGGGAAATAAGATAAGCTGGAAGAGTCCTGTCGCTAAAGCTCTAATTGGCAAATCTTTAAATGATGAAGTTTTGATCAAAAAACCTAAACAAAATGAGTGGGTTAGAATTTATAAAATAGCCTATGTTTAGTCTAAAACCTTATTAATTTTCGCTTTTAGAATTAAACAATTCAGTGATATTAGTAGTGGCATTATCAATTTAGTAGAAAAGGATCATGTAAATGGCAAAAAAACTTGCAATACGAAAGCCCCGCGGTAAAGGCTTTACCTACATCTATAAAGCAAGTGGAGAAACCATTAAAGATATTGCTTTAAAAAAATGGATTAAGTCATTGGTAATCCCACCCGCTTGGACAAAGGTTAAAATAGATTTAAATAACAAAGCTAAGATACATTCCTGGGGTCGTGATGCTAAAGGTAGAAAGCAATATATTTATAACCAAGATTTTAGAGCTAAAAAAGAAAAAGAAAAATACGATCACATCATTGAATTTGCAAAAAGGCTTCCCAAAACCAGAAAAAGAATTCAAAAAGATCTTAAGCGCAAGGGTTTAGATAAAAAAAGAGTGTTAGCGTGCATGGTAAAACTTTTGGACGAAGCCTACTTTAGGGCAGGAAGTGAAAAATACGCTAAAGAAAATAAGACTTACGGGCTAACTACAATAAGATCTAAGCACCTTAAAGATTTTAAAGACCACCTTGAGTTTCACTACACCGGTAAGTCCGGCAAAAAGCAGATTAGAAAAGTCGATGACAAAATGATGGTCGATATAATTTTGAAAATAGACAAACTACCAGGTTTCGAGATTTTTAAATACGTTGATGAAAAAGGAAAAGTTGTTGATGTTGATAGAAACTGTTTAAATGACTATATCCACGATGTTGTAGGTAAAGGCTTCACAGCTAAAGACTTTAGAACTTGGGCAGGTACATGCCTGGCTGCAATACTACTTTCTGAATTTGAGATTTCTAAAGACAAAAAATTAATTAGTAAGAATATTGTAAAAGCTGTCGATGGAGTGGCTAAGCACTTAGGAAATACCAGAGCAGTCGCTAAATCTAGCTACATAGACCCACGGGTGATCAAACATTATAATGCAGGCAGAACCATAAAACCATATTTGAGAGAGGTAAAAAACGAGCTCACTTCAGAGGTCACAGTCAGGTCTAGCGAAGGCGAGAAAGCTGTTCTCAAGCTTATTGGCCTAAAGATTTAGGTACTCACCTTTCTCTTCGCGCTCACATCGCAAAAAAATAGCGTTAGCTAACAGCTTAATTACTTGAGTTTTGGAGTCGGCTTTTCAACTTCAGGCTCGTTAATGATATGGTTGTCGGCCATCTCAATCTCTGAGCTCCACTCCACTTGATCTTTCTCCTCAACTTGACCAACTTTATCGATCTCCTTATAGGCAATGGTTCCTCGGCGGGGGTAATCTTCAAGAGCCACAACTTTTAGGCCATCTAACAGGTCATCGAACTGTGGGCGTGCAAAGGGTAAACTGCTCGTGCTACAGAAAAAAAGTTTTCCATCTGAATCTATTAAAAACAATCCAGGCTCTGAAAAATATTTAGGTTCTTCGTCTTTTATTGAATTGGAAATAAATAAACCCCAATTAACCATCGATTTAGGATCAAAATTAAAACCTAAGGTAAGCTCGCCCAAGCGGTTTTCTGATTGCGTCTTTTTAGCCAGTTCTTCTGTATCACCACTCACAGCAATAACATTTGATACGCCTAAGTTTTTAAAATCATCAAGCCTAGCGGCCAAATCTGTAAGATAGTCTCTACAAATAGGACAGTGATCACCCCGGTAAAAAACTACCATTGTAAATTTATTTGGCTTCTGTTCTGATAGGCTCCACGTTTTTCCAGCAAGTGTTTTTATCGTAAGCGCTGGCGCTACTGTACTTGGTCTCATCATGTTCATCTCCTAAGGTTTTAAAGAAAGATATCAAGTGCCTCATTAAGACGATAGCAAAATGATGTGGAGAATTATTAACAAATACCTATAAATAAAATGCAGAAAGCATTTCTCTTAAGGACAGAGAGAACAAAACTGTAGACGCAATGTAAAAACCAAACCTGACGTACAATACAGATTTATTTGATTTCAACCATTCGGCTATACATTTGACAACTTGGTCCAGAACAAGGTTGTAGTAGTCATCTGCCTTTTTTGAATTGATTAAAAGTGCAATCTTAGTCTTCATATCTTCGGCTTTAGCTGACTCAAGTTCGTCAACTATCATCTTTTTTAGATGGACCTCAAAATTTTCAAAATAATACAGGACTTTTTTAGCACCACTTATGTGGGTAAAAATTGAATAGCAAAAAAAAGTAATGGATAAAAGTGCACAAATTGCACTGAAATAAAAGTTTTGTGCAAAGATTAAAACTACGATGGATAGCACGTTTAATAGAATAAGAAAGAAATAAATTTTTGATCTTTTCCAGATAAGCTTAAAAAATCGATTAATTTCATCTTCGACAAGCTCTTGGACTCTAAGAATAACTCTTTCTTCAATTTTTGAATCTACAAATTTTTTTGCCTGGTTCATGCCAAGATTAACTGCTGTTCTAAAATAAGGGCTTAAAATAAATTGTAGCATTGGAATAGTTTACTCTAAACTAAGAATAAAAACTAATCTGAAATGCATCAGTAATAATTGGTGGTGGCGTCGCTATAGACCTTAAGTAGCTGATTTCATAGAGCCTAAAACATCAACCTGTCCTGAGGTTGAACCCGGCTTAACTTCACAACTCAAGCTGGCTATGAGCAAACAGGCAAAAGGCCCGCTATTGTCATTTCCCTTAAAGCGTACAACTAAAAAACCAAACTTGTTTTATGCTGTCCGATCACGTCACATACTAAAGGCTACCCTTTTGAAGTTCAGGTTGAAGGTAAAAAAGTTAAAGGATCAATACTCTCTGATCATCTTAGAAACTTAGACTGGAAAGCTCGAAAAATTAAATTTATTGAAAAATCTGACAACGCTGTCCTTGATGAGTGCTTAGATAAAATCTCTACACTTATTTTATGAACCTGTCCTGGCGACTTTTAGGAAGCTTTGTCTAAAGCCGGTTCAAAAAAAAATTTTCGTCCATAGAGATGTTCTTTTTTCAAAAAACCTTGATTAATTTTTTGAACTTAAAGTTGCTTTGTCTGGAATACTTCCATCAATTCACTGGGGAAGCCCAAACAGAAAAGCAGAGCCTGAAACCCTCTTCTGGTATGAAGAAGATTTATAATAACTAGCATTTTGCACCCACATTTCACCCACACAACACCCACATAAAGTGGTTAAACATAACTCTTTATAGTTAGATAAACTTTTTTGAAAGTCTGTAACTTATTGAATCTATTCGCTTTTAACTTTAGCTATTTATCTTACTTTTTCTAAATACGCCTGCGGAGAATGGTGATGGCGGCAGGATTCGAACCTGCGACCCACAGCTTAGAAGGCTGTTGCTCTATCCAACTGAGCTACGCCACCAAAAAATGAGAACTTAATAAAGATATGAAGTTCAAGATTCAATTTATATTGTAAAAACTTAGTAAATACAAAACTTTATGTGTTAGGTGCTTTATTTTTAATCTTTTGTAATTCAGAAATACGTTTTTTCATCTCTTCAACTTGAGGCTGTTCAAAGGGATCTATTTCTAAAAACTGTCCTAAACAAGCAATAGAAATTTGATGAATCAGAACAAAATCAACTAAAGACTTTAAACTAATCTCTTCTAGCTCCAAATGAACAAATGGGATTTCAAGCTCTTTAAAGGTCTTTATCAAACTTAGTGATTCGGTGTTGAACAAGTTTAAAAACGACTGTCCTGAAAAGTCCCATTTGGATTTAAAATGGTCTTGATCTAGCCCTTGGCTAGCAACGCTATCGCCAAGTTCCTTTAAGGTGAGCACGAAATTTACGCTTTTCTGGCTTTGAGCGATAGCCTGCTGTAGGTAAGAATGCTGGTCACTTGCACCTTTGCAAAGCACAAAGACAGGAAGTGACAAACCTTTAGGTAAGTTTGCTTGCCCTAAGCTTTCCGACCAAAGTTGCCTTAACCACTTTCCAAAGCCCAACATTTGATCTGAATAGATCCAAAAGTTAAGAGTTCCAATGTGATTTTCAATTAGGTGGTAATAAATAGATGAAAGCTCAATGCCCCTAATATTGGAACCTAAAACCGAATCAGCACCCGAATAAAAATTGGTGAAAAAAGACTCTAAATCTTGATCCATACCAAACATAACAGGAAGCATCCCTACTGGAGTCAAAACAGAGAATCGCCCCGAAACATCTTCTGGCACCAACAGACACCAGGCTCCGACCTTATCAGACCACTTTTTTAGTACTGAGTCTTTATTTGCTGTTAAAACCGCACAATGCTTAGGTACGTCTAATCCATTTTTTTCAAGTTGATCAATAACCCAATTTGCAACTGCAAGGGTTTCAAAAGTCCCCCCACTTTTCGACATAAATAAAAAGTGCGTTTTCGACAAATCTGTAATGGTGTTCCATCGTCTAGTCAAACCAACAGGATCCGGATTTTCTAAAAAAATAACTTTTCTCGGAAAGGTTAAAGCTTTTATAAAAGACTCTGCACCTAGATGGCTACCGCCAATACCGACAACTACTAGCTCAGAAAAATTGTCTTTCAAGTGACGCGCATATTCACCAGTCACCTGCCATAGAATCTGATTTTGCAAAGCTTTAACAAACGAATGATTAGACTCAATAAAATCCTCATATTGCTTTTTTAAAAGCTCGGAGCTATTAAGTGCTAAGTTGTGACTAACTACCTTTACCACTAAAACCTCTTTAGCTTTAAATATTGAGAACTTGGAAAAATTACCGATTAGTTCTAGAGAATTCAAACTGGCTAAGCGCCAACAGACCCTCGGGCTGACCAGCATCAAAACGTTCACCTAAAACAACTTCGCCCAGAAGTTTCTTTGCCGAGGCCATTCTGTCTAGCGCTCTAGTTATGTGTAGCTCTTCGCTTTCCTTTAAATTTTTTATCTGAGCCAACTCTTCTTCAACGGAACTCCAAAAGTCAGATTTAAAAAGATATCGCCCCGGCAGCATGTAAGGGCTAGG
Organism: uncultured Pseudobdellovibrionaceae bacterium; assembly: GCA_963803705.1. GTDB lineage: Bacteria > Bdellovibrionota > Bdellovibrionia > Bdellovibrionales > UBA1609 > JAMLIO01. The sequence continues at coordinate 595,558 of CAWDNU010000004.1, forward strand.
AGCTTTATCAGCGCTGGGCTTTTCAACTAAGGACTTAAGCTCGTAAGTTTGTTCATGTAAATTGTCGCCCAGATCTGCTATACCGTAACGAATGACTTCAGCTTTCGGAACTTCAAAAAGACCTACTACACTTTGATCAAATTTTTGGTAGGTCGAGAGCAATTTTTGGCTTGGGTTACTTGTCGGGCTAATAAATACTTCATCAGGTAATAGGACAAAAAATGGTTCTTCAGCGACTGATTTTTTACATAGGCCGATTGCTTCTGCCAAACCTTTTGATTCATACTGGATCACAAAGGTAATTTCAGGCCAGGTTTCTAGAAACTTTGTCTTTTGTAATATCTTAGATTTTGCAGGGTTATCATTAATTTTAGAGTATTTTTCTTTAATATTAAAGAAGTTTTCAAAAAGCGGCTTTTTCCAGGGGCTTACAACTAAACAAATCTCTTCGACACCGGCTTCTTTTAGCTCTTCTATAGCGTAATAAATAAGGGGCATATCGAAAACTGGAAAAATTTCTTTAGGAATAGCAGCTGAGACAGGTAAAAAACGTGTACCTAGACCACCTGCCGGGATAATTGCTTTTCTGACTTTTAAAGACATGATTGTTTTATGCCAAATAAATCAATCAAAAACAAACTATACGCTGTGCACATCTTGGTTAACTTAAAATAACGTGTCACACCACATCCGTTTGCATATTGGACTGTGCACTTCTAACCAAGATTTTAAAAAAATTGCTTTTTATAAAGAAGATTGATTATTTTAAAATTAGAGCTACTTCGAAATACTGAAATAGACTAATATCTGTCTATGTTTATACTAAAACAACTCATTAAATTGATTCAATTGCTTCATACCGACGAAGGAACGGCAAGCTTAGCCTTAGGATTTAGCCTTGCTTTATTACCCGCCTTTGCAGGCTTTGCTTCTGTGCTAGGTTTGCTGACTTTACTACTCGTTATTTTTTTTAGAATCCAGATGGGAGCTTATTTTCTGGGATATTTCTTTTTTTCGTTAGTCTCTTTGTTACTGCTTAGGCCGATGAATAGCTTAGGATATCAAATTCTTACATCAGCATCTCTAAAACCTATTTGGCTTTCAGCAAGTAAGTGGCCACTTATGCACTGGCTTAATTTTAATAACACCCTAGTTGTAGGTGGACAGATCTACGCATTAATTGCTTTGCCTTTCGTTTTTATTTTTCTCAAAAAGATAATACAAAAGTATAAAACCACCGTAGTGGTAAGATTTAGAAATACGAAGTTCTATAGATTTTTTGAAAGGTCTAGCCTTATTATTAAATACAATAATGTTTTAAAAACTTTAAAAAACTAAGTCAGTCGGCATTATTTTTAAGGCAAAAAAGAATATGGATTACCAACTTTAATTATTTTTAAGTTTACCACTTACACACAAAGAGCGCCTATGAATCAAACCACGCAGAAAAAGAAAAGTTTATTTAGGAAGGAAGCTTTTATACTAATTGGCTTTATAGCCGTTTTATTAATTTTGTATTTCACCATTTTTTTTGCATGGCATTTAAAATGGGTGACTCAAAGAGCACTGACTAAAATTTACGGCGCAGAGGTGAATATCAGTTCAGTCGAGGTGAACTATTTGCCCCCAGGTCTTTTATTCAGAAACTTTCAATTTACAAATCATCAAAAGCCAACACATAACTTGTTTGAACTAGGCGAAGTTAGTCTGAAACTTAACACTAATGACCTGATGTTTGCCTCATTGGTTGCTGAAGAGGCAAAAATCGCCCAGGTAAGAATAGATCGAAAACGTAAGCGTGTTGGTTTTGTTAGTGCTGAAAGTCAAAAATTAATCTCGCTATCACTAGATCTCAAGGAAAACAAAAAAGCAGTTATAAACAAAAAAACCAGTGGCAATATATTAGAAAATGCGATGTCTTTTTCGAAGAAGAAAGATCTGGATGCCGAACTAAAAAACATTTTAAAAGATTTGAACACAGAAGCTATGTCGAAAAAATACACCCAAAGATTAAAGGTACAAAATGAAATCTTTGAAGACTACAAAAATAGCCTGGATAAAGCTGAGCTTCAGAAAATCGAAACTAAAGTTGCCAGCTTGAAAAAATTAATAGAGCAAAAGGGTAGCCCAGTGCAAGTGTTAGCTTTAGGCACGGACTTATTGAAAGACATCAAAAGCAAAAAAGACAAAATTTCTACTTTAAATACTCAGGTCAAAAATCAGCTTTCTGATTTAAAGAAAGTGAAGACTGATTTTAAAGAAGATCTAAGCAGCATTAAATCAGGAATCAAAAACAAATTTAAAATCCCGGATATTAGCCCCAAGTCCCTTGCTAAGGATTTTTTTGCTGAAACTGTTAGTACAAGATTTTATCTTTTTAAATACTGGATCGAGCAAATTCGTAAAAATTCAGAGGACAAAATTAAGCAAACCACATCTAAAGTGCTCACCGAATCCCAAAGAAAACTGGTTTCATCAAAAGTTAAAAAAACTCTGGAAGCTTCCAAAAAAGAGAAAGCCATAAAGAAGAATATCGCTGATGCAAAGCTAAAAAATGCTCAGTACATAAGCTTTGGAAACAGTGCTCGCCCTAAGTTTTGGATGAAGAAAGTCTTAATTAGTGGTGATTCTAAAGCCAATCAAGACTTACAAAATTTTACAGGAAAGATACTTAATATTTCAGATAATCAATTCTTGATTAATAAACCAATTGAAATAACGTTTAAGGGAGACCTCCCTAAGGAAAATTTTTACGATTTAAAAATCAATGCACTGCTAAATCATCACGTCAAAGAACTAAACGAGGTTTTCGATATTACGGCAACCTACCCTATAAGCTCCTTTAAAATCGTTGATGACAACTCGCTGAAGGTTTATCTCAAAAAAGCTATTTCTCATACAAAGATTAATGGATCTATCCAAAAAAGTGAAGTCAGGGATATGGTTATAAAAAATTCTTTGGACAAAGTGAACTTTGATTTCTATTCATCTAAATCTGACATTAACAAATGGCTCGAACCAATTTTTACTAGTATTTCAGACTTCAATATGGATATATTTTTAGACGGTCCTCTAAGAAAGCCTAATTTAAAGATTCTTTCATCACTCGCGGATCAAGTTTCCAAGGGCTTAAAGAATCAGGTTGCAAGCCAGCTTGCTGAATTTAACTCTAAAATTGAAAAGAAAATCAGTGAAGAGACAGAAAATTTACGTAGCAAAGTATTTTCAAAAATTGATACCCAACAAGAAAACATTGATAAAATTTTAAGTGACCTTAGGCAAAAATTGGATTCCCGAAATGTGGTCGTAAATAAGTTGTTATCAAAAAGCTCTAGCTCTAAACTTGGAACGATCGCCGATAAGGTAGGTAGCAAGCTCACCGATAAACTTTTTGGAAAACCTAAAGACAAGAAAAGCGCCAACGAAGAGCGCTAGACAGCAAGGAAAGTTCCAGCAGGCCGCGACATGTGACCCAAACAGCTACTAGTTAAAATCGCGCACTACTAACTGCTTTCTGCTAAAAGTTGCAGCGTGCGAAGCGAGTAAACTAGATGGGCCGCCAAGCAAAGGTAATGTTTATACACCACCCTTCAGTTTTGAAAGCAATTAGGCGCTTACGCACCTTTTTGCAACACTTAGGTCGAGTGTTCTTTTTTGAGAGTTTATTCTTAATATAATACGCTAATCGACCGAAACTTTTAGTATGCAAACAAATAAGAAAAACACAATCAAGATAGCTTTGGGGTTTATTGTTTTAACCTCGTTACTCACTTACCAGAATTGCGCAGAGTTTACGGGCTCTGGTGACAATGAGTTCACTTCGTTTATTCCAGAAGATAAAGTTCCAGAATGTAAAGTGCTCTCCAGCTCAAATTTCAATCCGACCTTAGATTACAGCTGGGCTACACCTACAAGCTTTCCAATATATAAACAAGTAATAGCTTCCCCGTCTGTCGGTGATATTAATGCTGACGGCTACCCTGAGATTGCATTCGTAAGCTTCCAAGGAACTAATTACCAAGCCAATAAAAATGGGGTTCTTAGAGTTCTGGATGGAAAAACTAAAACCGAGCTTATTAGTATAGGATCCTTAGACATTGCACCCAGCGGCGGTGTTACACCGCTTCTGATTGATATCGACGGAGACGGCAAAGGAGAAATAATTTATCCCTATTATAATAGTAACGAAGTTATTGCATTAAATAACGACGGAAGCCTACGATGGCGGGCAAATACAAGTTTTAGCTACAATTGCTACGGAGGGTTTTCTGGTGCGGATCTTAATGGCGACGGCACGGCAGAAATTATAAAAAATGGCGAAATTTTATATGAAGTTAAAAATTCAGATGGCACTTATAATGTTATGGTAAGACGCTACAAAGAAACCGGCAACGGTTGTTCACATTTCGCTATGAACTTAACCACTAGCGATGCTAGCATGTCTATTATTGACAGCACAGGAGTTTACGACTTAAGAAACGGTCAATATTCACCACGTTTTTCAGTTATCAACTTACAGTGTGGATTTTCGTGTTTTGCTGGTGCAGCAGATGTGGACTCTACATTTCCTGGTAAAGAAATTATATACACCGGAGCAGGATCCTTTAGGATTTATTCAGCTTCTGGCCAGTTAATAACCAACAAAAATTTAACGGATCACTATCCTGAAGACAGATGTGTATATAGTGATGGGGACCGCGTTGGCGGCGGCTCTGCTACAATTGGTGACTTTGATGGTGACGAATCTACGGTAGAGTTTGCAATAGCCACAGGGCGCTCACTTACAATTTTCGACAAGTCAGGAAACAAAATTGCTGGTAGTAGGACAAATGATTGTTCGTCGCTTGCAACCGGTGTAACCTCTTTTGATTTTAACGGAGATGGCAAACCGGAAATCCTATACAATGATGAAACTAATTTCAAAGTTTATAAGGTTGTTGAAAATAGTGCAGATTTAGAAGTTTTGTGGGAAACACCTAATACAACCGGAACCTTATGGGAGTACCCAGTAGTGGCTGATCTGGACAATGATTATAGTCCAGAAATAATCGTAGTTTCAAATCAAGTGTACTCTGGCACTAGTGGACAAAATGGACTTCGAATATACACTGCAAATAAATCTACAGATCAGTGGATGCCAACTCGAGGAGTATGGAATCAACATAATTACTTTATTTCCAATGTAGATCTTAATTTGAGGGCGACAAGTAGCACTTCCGTGACTGATCAGTTGGCAAAAAACTTTAGAAGAAATCTACCCGGCCAAGATTTGCGCTGTAAATCCAGATAAAAACTGTAAAAAAAGTCACTATCTTGCATAGCAGGTTTACTTTAATTTCGAACTTTAGAAATAAGTATAGAGATAACCTATAGCTTAAAAAGCTCAAACATACTTTGTCATTGGGCTTGCAATAATAAGTAATTATACTTCTAAGCTATGAAGCATGTGCAAGCCTGCATGCCAAAGAACTCGTTTTTAAGCTATAGGTTATCTCTATACTTATTTCTAAAGTTCGAAATTAAAGTGAGTCTATAAATTTAAGAACGTTAGGATGGTCCCAATCCTCGATCCCCACGATTTTTCTTAAAACCTTAAAATCAGACCCTATCAAATAAGACTCAGGCAAAACCTCTGTCCCATACAAGCTAGTTACTTCACCCTTAGGGTCCCAATAGAAAAAAATCTTACCTTTGGCCTCTGGAAAAGACTTAATAAAATTTATAGCATCTTCTTTATTTTGATCTCTGTTGATGGCAACTATTTTCACGTTGGGTCTTTTCTCAATTAGCCCAATCATATCTGGAAACTCTTGAATACAAGGTTCACACCAGCTTGCCCAGAAATTTAGAAGTAAAATATTGCCTTTCAGATCAGATAACTTAGTGATCTTTGATGCATTTGGCTTTTCACCACTGTCTAATTCGGTAAATTTGAAATCAAAGGCGCCTTCTGATTTCATCTTTTTTAGTTTACCTATTGAAGACAGGGTCTTGTAAATATCATCCTGCCCAAGTTCAGAGTATATTTTTTTCGTGTACAGGATACCTGCGCCAGAAATTAAGGCCCCAATCAATCCAATAAATACAATCCACTTTAAGCTCATAATATCTCCTAAAAAGACTTGTCTAACACACTCTTAACTGCCAAGCAGAAACAGACGGGCTTGCGCAGCACTTTTTACTCCCCCTGCAGCACAAGATAGCTATCAGCTCACGCAGGCCAAGGCATGCTCGCTTTAAAGCTTCGCATATGGTTCCCCTCTACATATACTTTTTTACGCAAAAAAGGCTCTAGATTCAGAGCCTTTTTTTTTATCAAGTTAATTTTATAAACTTAAAACTACGACAGGTATTAAAAAGCACAATCGCTATCCCACCTATCTGTTTTCAATTCTAGATTTTTCTTGGATTTTTCTTTTATTTTTTCTAAGCTTGGCGCTTGAATCAAGGTCCGGCTTATTGCTAATCTCTTTTTTCTCGGTCGTTGAAAAATCAACAAACTCGATGTAGGCCATCGGCGCACTGTCGCCAGCTCTTTCGCCAAGTTTTATGATACGGGTATAACCACCTGGTCTATCTTTAAATCGAGGAGCAATAGTTTTAAAAATTGTGTCAACAGTATTACCGTGAGGATACAATGAGGAAAGCACTCTGCGACTATGGATAGTGTCGTCTTTACCCCGAGTGACCGCTTTTTCAACTCTTGATCTAAGCACTTTTGCTTTTGTTAGCGTCGTTTTGATCCGCCCGTTTTCAACTAAGGCGTCAACTAGTCCTCTGACCAAAGCCTTTCGGGGACCGTTTCTTCTACCAAATGAATTTTTAATGACCTTATGTCTCATGTTAACAAATCCTTAATTTACATTGCTTGGATCAATTGAAACTGATCCTTCTTCGGTGTTTCTTGCGACCTGTGGAGGATTATTGGGATCCCAACCTGGAGGCGGCCATCCTTCGATTTTCATACCTAAGTTTAACCCCATACGAATCAAAATTTCTTTTATTTCGTTAAGAGATTTACGACCAAAATTTTTTGTCTTTAGCATCTCGCCTTCACTGCGAGTAACCAGCTCGCCTATATATCGAATATTAGCGTTTTTCAAACAGTTAGCACTTCTTACACTTAGTTCTAAGTCTTCAACAGGTCTAAAAAGATTTTCATTAAGAGTTGGGGTTTCAGCCTCTTCAACTTGTTCAACAGGTTCTACCGTTTCGTCAAAAGTTACAAAAACTTGCAATTGCTCTTTTAAAATTTTCGATGCTAAGGATAATGCTTCATCAGGTCTAAGCGACCCGTCAGTCCATAATTCGATTTCTAAAGAATCATAATCAGTTCTCTGACCAACTCGGGCATTAGAGACCTGGTAGTTAACTCTTTTGATTGGACTAAATAACGAGTCCACCGGAATAAAACCCACGTCCAAGCCTTCGCTATGCACTTCCGCTGGCTCGTAACCGCGGCCAAATCCTATCAGCACTTCCGCACTAAATGATGCGTTTTTTCCTAGAGTTGCAATATGTTGATTGGGATTTAGAACCTCGACATTCGAATTGGCAGCTATGTCAGCCGCTGTCACTGGTCCTGGTCCTTGCTTAGTAATTCTAAGAAGCTGTGGGTCAGACGAGAATTGCTTGAAGCGAACCTCTTTTAAATTCAATATAATATCGGTCACGTCTTCCATAACATCAGGTATAGTGCTGAATTCGTGCAACACACCATCAAGTTTAACAGCAGTTACAGCTGAGCCCATCATAGAGCTTAAAAGAACCCTTCTTAACGAATTACCAAGAGTCATTCCATAGCCTTTTTCCAAAGGCTCTACTTTAAACTTTCCATAAGAAAGGGATTTGTCTTCAGTTTCAAAACTTCTTGGGACAATTAAATCGGTCCAAAATTTATAATAATGCTGTTCCATGTATGACCTTCTCCTTATACTCTTCTACGTTTAGGTGGGCGACAACCGTTATGAGGAATCGGAGTAATATCTCTTAAAGAATTTACTCTGACTCCTGCATTCCCAACGGCACGAACAGCGGGCTCACGACCAGCACCAGGACCATTCAAATAAACATCAACGGACTTAATACCTTGTTCCTGAGCTTTTTTAATTGCGTCTTCTGCAGTTAACTGAGCAGCATAAGGGGTTCCCTTGCGGCTGCCTTTAAAACCTAAGGCACCTGCTGATGACCACGCTATAGCGTTTCCTGCAGGATCAGTAACAGTGATTATTACGTTACCAAAAGAGGCATTAACATAACACCTTCCATTAGGTATATTCTTCTTAACTTTCTTTTTAACAACTTTCTTATCAGCCATTTATTTTGTGCCCCTAGATTAAACTGCTTTTTTCTTGTTAGCGACTGTCTTTTTAGGACCTTTTCGAGTACGAGCATTTTGTCGAGTACTTTGACCACGAACAGGTAATCCAGATTTGTGCCTCATTCCTCTATAACAGCCCAAATCCATCAAGCGTTTGATGGATAAACCAACCTCGCGTCTAAGATCACCTTCAACTTTCACCTTTTCATCAAAGTAAGTTCTAAGGTTAGCGATGTCTGAATCTTGTAAATCGTCAGACTTCATTTCTTTTTTAAAGCCTAAATCTTTGCACATCTGCAGGGCCTTTGAACGCCCAACTCCATATATGTAGGTTAAAGCTATTTCCATTCTCTTATTTTTAGGTAGATCTATACCTGCTACACGAGCCATATTTTCGTTACCCTTGTTTTTGTTTATGTTTAGGATTATCACAGATCACGCGTATTACACCCTTTCGCTTGATCACTTTACATTTATTACACATTGGCTTTACCGATGGACGAACCTTCATGATTACTCCCGACTGAACCACCCAAAATGAGCGCGATTTCCACTAGAACGCGTGAAATTAGCACCGCCGACTTTGGAAGTCTATAGTTAATTCAATTTTTTTTTACAACTTTTTCTATTCGCTTTTCTATATCGCTTAACATGCCTTGTCCATCAACAACTTCCAAAATTTTCAATTCCTCATAATGTTTTTTCACCGGAAAAGTCGTTTTGGCGTATGTCTCTAATCTGTGCGCTATCACGTCTTTCGAATCATCCTTACGTTGGTGCACTTCACCACCACAAACGTCACAAACCCCTTCTTTTGAAGTTGGTTTGTAACTGGTATGAAATACAGTTCCGCAGTTTCTACACACGCGACGACCTGTTAAGCGTTCAAAAAGCACTTTATCAGGAACTTCTAAAAAGATTACATTTCTAATCTTAAAGTTTAGTTCCTCAGAGAGAGCCTCGAGTTTTTTGGTTTGATTTAAATTTCTAGGGTAGCCATCCAATATAAACTTATCAGTCTTTATACCTTTTATAGCACCTTTTAACATATTTGTGGTTATTTCATCAGGAACTAAATCACCTTTGTCTATATAATTTTTTGCTTGTAGGCCAAGGGCCGTTTCTTTTTTTAAGTTATCTCTGAAAATGTCGCCAGTAGAAATATGAGTAAAATTATGTTTCTTTACGAGGATCTCGGATTGAGTCCCCTTACCAGAACCTGGTGCACCAAAAAATAACAAGCATTTTTTTTCTGCACCATTCATACTAATACTGCACTCTCCGTCCACGAATTTTATTTGTTTTCATTAGACCGTCATATTTAGATGACAGTAAATGTGACTGAACCTGTTGGACAAAATCCAAGGCAACACCAACCAAAATTAGCAGTGAAGTTCCACCAAAATAGAAAGGAACTTTCAACTCAGAGGCCATTATGGTTGGCATTATACAAACAAAACTCAAATAGATGGCACCAATGACAGTTAAACGGTCAAGAACGCGTTTGATATAATCTTGAGTACTATTACCAGCGCGAACGCCTGGGATGAAGCCGCCATACTTTTTCAAATTCTCGGCCACATCTTTCGGATTAAAGACAATTTCAGTATAGAAAAAACAGAAAAACACGATAAGACCAATAAAAATCACATTATAAAGTGCACCTGCTGGCGAAAATGATTCTTGAAGAGACTTCAAGAACGGGCTGTCTACAAACTGGGTCAATGTAGCTGGAAACATCAGAAGACTGGATGCAAAAATTGGTGGAATAACGTTTGCGAAGTTCAGTTTAAGAGGAAGATGGCTAGAAGGCGACTGGACAGAATCTTTACCCATACCTCGCTGGGAATACTGGACAGGAATACGTCGTTGGGCCACTTCCATAAATATAATGAATGCAATAACCAACGCCATCGCGACAACCAAGCCTATTGCCAATAACGGCGACATTAGTCCTTTAGAAACCTGTTCGATCAACGACTGAGTCCCAGAAGGTATTCCCGAAGCAATACCGGCAAAAATGATCATACTCATGCCATTTCCAATACCACGTTCGGTTATCTGCTCTCCTAACCACATCAAAAAACATGTTCCTGCGGTAAGGGTGATGATTGCAATAACTTGAAAAGGTAAGAATCCGAAGTAAGGAGTTATAACTAACGGATTACCGTTGAAACTTTCATTGGCCATCCAATTTGACATTGCGTAACCCTGAACTAAACAAAGTAAGACTGTAGCGTAGCGCGTATATTGATTTAATTTTTTTCGGCCCTGTTCGCCTTCTTTTTTTAGGGCTTCTAAAGCAGGAATACCTGATTGTAAAAGTTGAAAAATAATGGACGCAGAAATGTAAGGCATTACGCCCAAAGCAAAAATACTAAACTGTTCTAGAGCCCCACCAGTAAATGAGTTAAATAATCCGAAAAGGCCGCCGCCCTGAGCTCTAAAAAATTCTGAAACAGCAACGCCATCCAAACCGGGAGTTGGGACTTGGACACCTGCTCTGTAAATTAGAAGCATAGCTAAGGTAAAAAGTAATTTATTTTTTAGACTGCTATTTTTAGTAAGACTTTCAACTGTTGACACTTAGATGACCTCGACTGTTCCTCCGGCTTTTTCAATTGCCGCTTTTGCTGATTCACTAAACTTATGAACTTTGACATTGAGGTTCGTCGTTAAATCACCTTTGGTCAATATTTTAACTTTTACGTCACCTTTTTTAACCAAACCCGCTTCTTGAAGGGTGAACAAATTAACTTCACCACTTAAACTATTTAGGTCACCTGTCATAACTATCTCATAGTGCTTTTTGAATTTAGCATTTGTAAATCCAAACTTAGGTAATCGTCGAATTAAAGGCATCTGGCCGCCTTCAAAACCAACGCGGACGCTGCTTCCAGTCCTTTGCTTTTGTCCTTTATGTCCTTTACCTGCAGTGGAACCTGTGCCGGAACCGTCGCCACGGCCAATTCTTTTTGCAGAAGACGTTGATCCTGAATGTTTCGTAAGTTGACTTAATAAATTTGCCATATTTCCTTCCTATATAAAATAATTTGAAGCTGGTGTGCTACTTTATAGGTGTAACTTTCAGCAGATGTTGCATCTTAATAATTTGACCACGAGTTGCGGGATTATCGTTCAAAACGGATTCGGAGTCTATTCTACGTAAGCCCAAACACCTTAAAGTTTCTTTCTGGGTCTTGGTTGCACCAATCAAGCTTTTAACTAACTTAACCTTAAATTGTTTTGCCATTTTTCCTTCCTAAATAAAAAAAAATTAAAATTATAGCTCGAGTCTTTCTTTCAAAGTTTTGTCGGTCAACTGGCTTAAGCCATTTAAAGTAGCTAAAACTGCATTATTTGGGTTACGAGTTCCAACACATTTAGTTAAGATATCTTTGATGCCCACCGACTCTAGAACTGCGCGAACAGGGCCTCCAGCGATGACACCTGTACCAGGTGCCGCTGGTCTTAAAATCACCCTAGCAGCTCCGAAAATTCCTATGACTTCATGAGGAATCGTTCTGTTGTCCTTCATGACGATTGCTTCCGCATTTTTTTTAGCAAGTCGTTCAGCCTTAGATATGGCCATTGGAACCTCATTAGACTTTCCTGTTCCAAAACCAACTTTACCGGTCCCGTTACCAGCAACAACTAAAGCTGAGAATGAAAATCTACGTCCACCTTTAACAACTTTAGCCACCCTATTAATAGCAACAACTCTACCTTCAAATTCTTGTGATTGATCCATCAAGTGACTCTCCCTTAAAATTCAAGTCCAGCTTCTCTTGCGCCATCCGCAAGAGCTTTAATACGACCGTGGTATACATAGCCACTACGATCAAAAATTATTTTAGTGATATTCTTAGACTTCGCAGCGTTAGCAATATTAGCTCACCAACTGCCTTTGCAGCGTCACAATTTGAAGTCGTTTTCAAACCTTCAACTTTATCAGATGAAAAAGAAACAAGTGTTTTACCCGCCACATCATCAACTAATTGAGCGTACATATGCTTAGAGGATCTAAATACACTTAGCCTAGGTCTTTCAGCAGTGCCTTCAAGTTTCTTTCTAATCTGACTTTTGACTTTTGCTCTACTTTTTAAGCGATCACTCATTTTTTTTTAAATTTTAATCTCATAATAAACCTTGATCAACTTCCTAAATAAATAATAAACCTTACTTACCACCTGACTTACCAGCTTTTTTCTGTATAACTTCATCTGTGTATCTAACACCTTTACCAAGATATGGCTCTGGTGGTCTGAAATCCTCTGACTTTAGCAGCGACTTGTCCGACTAATGACTTATCAGCACCTTTAACTAGAACCGTTGTCTGTTTATCCACTGAGATTTCAATTCCGTCAGGGATAGGAAATTTAATTGGATGACTAAAACCTAAGGTTAGCTCTAGAATTTTTTCCACTGAAACGTTTGCTCTATAACCAACACCGTTTAAAGTTAGTGATTTAGTCCATCCCGTAGAAACACCAGTCATAGCATTCTGGACCAAACTTCTATACAAACCATGCTTAGCTCTGCTTTCAGCGTCGTCTGCAGTTCTTGTGATAACAACAAAACCATCTTTAAGTTCAGCTTTGACTTTACCAGTCATAGATACATGACTGAGTATCCTTAGCACCTTTAATAGTTAGAAGATGCTCTTTAATATCAACATTAACTTTATCTTCAACTTTTACGGGTAACTTTCCAATTCTAGACATAAATAACCTACCAATTAATTTTTAACTTCACCCAGCATTACTAAAACGCTGATTACCAAATTTTTAACAACAATTCTCCACCAACATTTGTGTCGCTGCTTCTTCACCGCTTAAGACACCTTTATTAGTGCTTAAGATAGATATCCCATAACCATGATCTAATTTGAGGAATATCATCTTTTTTAACATAAATTCTTCTTCTTGGACGACTTACTCTTTGAATGTTAACAATAGCTGGAGTTCCCTCTTAGTGTAATTTAAGTACACTCTCATCAATCCTTGTTTACCATCTTGAGCTACACGAAAGGTTTTAATATAGCCTTTTTCTTTCAAAATTTTAGCTATACCTTGTTTCATATTTGAACTAGGCACATCTAACTTATCATGTTTCGCTAAACCAGCGTTTCTTATTCTTGTTACGAAATCTGCAATTGTATCCATAATTCCTCTTTACCTCAACCCAATTATTTAGTTCTAAATGGCATTCCAAGACCTTCAAGAAGAGCCTTGCCTTCAGCGTCTGTCTTTGCTGATGTACAAATTGTTATATTCATTCCACGCACTTTATCTACTTTGTCGTAGCTAATTTCTGGAAAAATAATTTGTTCTTTAATACCCATATTATAATTACCGCGACCATCAAAGCCCTTTTGGTGAAAGACCTCTAAAGTCCCTAACTCTCGGTAAAGACAAATGGATCAATCGATCCATAAAGGTCCATGCTTTTTCACGTCTAAAGTCACCATAGAACCGATTGGCATTCCTTCTCTTAATTTAAAGTTCGCAATCGCTTTCTTAGCTTTCGTGATGACAGCTTTCTGACCAGTGATCGCAGTCAATTCATCTGCGGCAGTGTTTAAAACTTTAGGGTTTTGAACAGCATCGCTAATTGAAGTGTTGATGACGACTTTTTCAATTCTTGGAACATTCATTACGTTGTCCAAACCTAAAGCTTTTCATTAAGCTTGCTTTCAATTCATTTTCAAACTTCTTCTTACTAATACTCATAAAATACTCCTAAATCACTTCTGGCGCTAGAGATACAATCTTAACAAAAGACTTTGCTCTTAGCTCTCTGGCTACTGGACCGAAAATACGCGTACCAACGGGTTCTTTGTTTGCGTTAACCAATACAGCAGAGTTTTCATCGAAACGAATATAACTTCCATCAGGCTCTTTTGATCTTATGAATAGTTCTGACAATCACAGCTTTAGCGACATCGCCTTTTTTCACTTTTGAATTAGGTAAGTGCATCTTTCACAGACACAACAACAATGTCACCAACAGATGCATATCTTCGCTTAGAACCGCCTAAAACTTTGATGCACATAACTTCTTTGGCACCCGAGTTGTCAGCCACGTTCATACGACTTTGAACTTGAATCATTGAGCCACCTCTTTGACCTTCAGCATTTAAGAACCGCGGACAATTTCCATCTTTTGAATTTACTCAAAGGACGGGTTTCTCTTATTCGTAACTTTATCACCAATCTTCGCTCGTTATTTTCATCGTGAGCCATAAATACAGAAGTTCTTTTTCATATATTTCTGGTACTTAGGATGCTTAACAAGTCTAAAGATCTTAACTTTATTGAGTTTATTCATTTTGTCGCTAACGACTTCACCAACAAACTTCAATTTTTCTACCGCGGTTATTTTCAGTTCATTAATTTTAGCTCCTATTACTTCGCTAGCTTTTGGTTGATCGCTGTTTTCAGTTTAGCAATATTTCTTCGAGCCGTACGAATACTCAAAGGGTTGGCGATCTTGACCCAAAGGGTTTTTCATTTTGAGCATGAAATATTCTTCTTTAACGAGATCTTTCTTTCTTTCTTAATTCATCAACTGTTAAATCTTTAATTTCAGAAAATTTCATTACATACCTTCCTTAGCGAGGAATTTAGTTTTTAACGGTAAGTTTGTGTGCCGCCAGTCTAAAAGCTTCTTGAGCTTGTTCTCTCGTCACACCGTTCATTTCGAACAAAATTCGACCTGGTTTAACTGGAGCAACCCAAAACTCAACACTTCCTTTACCCGAACCCATTCTAACTTCAGCAGGTTTTTTGGTAATTGGACGATCTGGAAAGACACGTAATCCATAAGCTTACCGCCTCTTTTAACATATCTATTAATGGCAATACGACCAGCTTCCAACTGACGAGCAGTAATTCTACCTGGCTCAGTCGTTAAAAGCGCAAAGTCACCAAAACTGATCAGTGTCCCACGAGTTGCTTTACCTTTGATACGACCTTTTCTATGTTTTCTCCATTTAAATTTCTTAGGACTAAGCACGACCGGCCTCCTCTGCTTCTCTCATTGAAAGGACGTCACCACGGTAGATCCAAACTTTCACACCAAGAATACCGTAAGTAGTTGCTGCTTCAGCGGTTCCATAATCAATATCAGCTCTCAAAGTATGTAAAGGAACACTTTTTTCGTTGTACCATTCAGACCTAGCAATCTCTGCACCATCTAAACTGACCACCAACTTGAACTTTAATACCACGAACTCCGCCACGTAGTAGATGCTGCTATGGCTTTTTTCAAGGCTCTTCTCCAGGAGATACGTTTTTCTAACTGCATAGCAATGTTGGCCGCAACTAGTTGAGCATCCAAATCTGGCTTTCCTTACTTCTTGAATACTAACAAAAACTTCACTTTTACTAAATTTTTGAAGTTCTAATCTGATTTTGTCGATGCCTGCACCTTTCTTACCGATAACAACACCTGGTCTCGCTGTAGAAATGATAACTTTGACTTTCTGAGCAGCTCTCTCGATTTCAACTTTAGCAACACCAGCTTGCTTTAAGCTCTTTTGAATGTATGAGCGGAATTTAATATCCTCATGAAGATTCTTTGCATAATCTGCATTTGCATACCATCTAGAGTCCCATGTTCTAATGACACCAACTCTTAAACTGATTGGATTTACTTTCTGTCCCATACTAAAACCGCCCTTACTGTTCGTCCAAAGTAACTGAAATATGACTCATTTTCTTCAAAATTTGAGAAGCACTACCTTTTCCACGTGGTCGTGACCTTTTCAAATGCGGACCTTTATTCACTTCAATTGTTTTTACATATAAATTATCGACATCAATGACTTTCTTTTGTTCAGCGTTAGCAACACCAGACTCGATCAAGTTTCATAATCATGTCAGCACCTTTCTTTGGCATAAAAGCAAGTGTCTTCAGTGCTTCGTTAACATTTTTTCCACGAACAGCAATCAGCCACTAATCTAGCTTTCTGTGTTCCTATTCTCGCAAATTTTAAGTTGTGCTTTAACTTCCATATTCAATCCTTAATCTCTGAGTATTTTCACAGAACCTTATTTTTTCTTGTTATCGCCATGACCTTTATAAATTCTTGTCGGAGCAAATTCTCCAAATTTATGACCAACCATATTATCTGATACAAAAACTGGAACAAATTTTTTCCCATTATGAACAGCAAAAGTTAGACCCGAACATTCCGGTGTTACAGTCGATCTACGTGACCAAGTTTTAATTACTTTTTTGTCCCCAGTTTCTAATTGCATTATCTAATCTTTTTTGTAAGATGCTCATCAACAAAAGGACCTTTTTTTAACGATCTAGCCATTTAACTCTCCTACTTCTTAGTTCTTCTCTTAATAATCATTGAATTTGTCTTCTTGTTTTTTCTAGTCTTATATCCCTTACAAGGCTGACCCCAAGGAGACACCGGATGATGACCTTTACCAACACCTTCACCACCACCGAGAGGGTGATCGATTGGGTTCATGACCATACCACGAACAGAAGGACGTTTTCCCATCCAACGCTTTCGACCTGCTTTACCAATTTTGATGTTTTCACTGTCAGTATTTCCAACTTGTCCAATAGAAGCTCTGCAAGTAGAAAGAATTTGTCTCACCTCACCACTTGGTAGTTTTACTTGGCAGTACTTTCCAGTTTTTGCAACGAAGTTAGCAGAAGTTCCAGCACCTCGACACAATTGAGCGCCTTTACCAGGTCTCAATTTCAACGTTGTGAATAATTGTCCCAACAGGAATGGCATGTCAAAGTCAGATTATTACCCGGCTTTGATATCAGCAGTGTCGCTGGAAATCACTTTATCGCCAACGTTAAGCTTTACCGGGGCTATATATATAGCTTTTCTCTCCATCTATGTAGGAAAGCAATGCAATACGTGCATTACGGTTTGGATCATATTCAATCGATTTTACAGTTGCAGGAATGTCAAACTTATACCGTTTGAAATCGATAACGCGGTAACGCCTTTTATGACCGCCACCAATGTGTCTCATGGTTATCTGTCCATGGTTGTTCCGAGCTGCTTTTTTATTTAATGGCTCGGTCAAACTCTTTTCAGGTTGGCTTTTGGTAATCTCAGCAAAATCAGAGACTGAACGATTTCGTAAGCTGTTGTTTCTAGGTCTTAAAACACGGATACCCATTTATTACGCTCCCTCAAATAGTGTGATTTTTTCACCGGGCTTAAGCTTAATCAAAGCTTTCTTCCAGTACTTGGGCTTAGTTGAGCCGTGAGTAGTTCTTTTAGAACGCCCACGACACACTATAGTTTTCACAGATTCCACTTTTACATCAAAATGCTTTTCGAAATTAGACTTAATTTCAGTTTTGGTAGCTCTTTCTATCTACTTCAAAGCCATAAATCCCAACTTCAGATAAAGCTGTCAGTTTTTCAGAGATTAAGGGTTTTTTTATTGCGTTTAACATATCAAACCTCCACACCAAGTCTTTTCTGGACTTGATCTATAGAGTTTTTTTCGAAAATTACATGATTATATTTCAGCAGATCAAAAACATTTAAACCTTCTGTTGAAAGGTATAGACATTTTTTTAAATTACCTGAGGCACGTTTCATCAAATTACCCTTATCATTACCAACAATAAGAGTTTTCTCAGTGCCCATAGTTTTCAAAGCTTCAGCCATTTCTTTTGTTTTACCTGAGCAGTCCAACGTATCCACGACCTTAACTTTGCCTTCAGAATAAAGGTAAGAAAGAGCTGACTTAAGGCCGGAAGCTCTTACTTTTTTAGGTAAAGAATAAGAATAGTCTCTTGGCGTCGGTCCAAAAATAACACCACCTCCACGAATTAGGGGTGAACGAGTTGAACCTCTACGGGCATTTCCGGTGCCTTTTTGCTTATAAGGCTTAATACCACCGCCACTGACAAGGCCTTTCGATTTAGCCATATGCGTACCTTGCCTTCTACAAGCCAACTGCCATTTAACAACCGTCTGCATAAGCTCTATATTTACAGGCTTTTCAAAAACCTCAGGAGACAAGTCCATGGATTCCACTTTCTTATTTTTCCAATTTAATACATCTACTGTAGCCATAAAATCCTCTTTAAACTAAATTTTTCTAAACTCGACCAGTGTGTTTTTAGCTCCAGGAATTGCTCCCTTAACTAGCAAGACATTTTCATCTAACAAAATATCAACAACTTCTAGTCCTTTGACTGTAATTTTCTTGTTTCCGTACTGACCGGCCATCTTTTTACCCGGCATAACTCGACCAGGGAACTCGCACATACCAATTGAACCAGGACGTCTGTGAAACCCAGAACCATGAGTAGCAGGTCCGCCGCCGAAATTGTATCTTTTCACAACACCTGAAAAGCCTTTCCCTTTCGAGATTGAAGAGACTTGTAAAATATCGCCCTTTTCAAAAGCTGTAAGATCTACTTTTTGGCCTAAAACAGCACCCTCTGGAAGAGCTTGCCTAACTTCACTACAGTATCTCATGCCAGTTTCAAAACCAGATTTTTTGTAGTGACCAATCTCTGCTTTCAAAGAGCTTTTAAGTTTTTTAGGAAGGCCTGAAATTTGAATAGCTTCATATCCATCCATATCTTTTGTTTTAATTTGAGTGACTGTCCAAGGAGAACACTCAAGCACAGTGACCGGAACACGCACGCCTTCTTCAGTGTAAATTGAAGTCATACCTGATTTGACACCGAAGAAACCACCTAACTTAAGAGCAGATGATGTATCTGCAGTTTTAGTTTCGTTATTTTCTGCAACTGGTGATGTACTTTCAGGTGCAATTTCTTTTACTGTTTCATTGTTATCTTGAGACATAAAATCCTCTTTAAATTAGTCGAAGTATCTTTAAGAAAGTTTAATTTCCACATCTACACCAGCTGATAGATCAAGCTTCATAAGCTGATCAACAGTTTGCTGTGTTGGGTCAAGTATATCTAAAAGTCTTTTGTGAGTTCTAATTTCAAACTGTTCTCGTGATTTTTTATCAACGTGAGGAGATCTTAAAACAGTGTACTTATTTATACGCGTTGGGAGTGGAATTGGACCAGCAACGCTTGCTCCGGTTCTTTGTGCTGTTTCTACAATTTCCTTTGTAGATTGATCCAAAAGCTTATGATCAAAGGCCCTTAAACGAATTCTAATTTTTTGATTTTGCACTCTCAACCTCTTGATTTATTTAAGATTTTTACTTATCTTGCTATATTCAATTTTAAAATAAACTTTAATAATAAGACTCTCTATATTTACCACTCAAAAAATACCATAAACTTTTAAGGCGCAAAAAAAGTGTATCTCAAAAACCCTATCAGTTGGCGTGAAAGCCCTTAATGAGGTTTTTGCAATACACGAAAGAACCATTGTTTTGCTAATAATTAGCCGGTTTGTCAACAAAGTGGGTGAAATAATTCAAGAAACCAGATTTATTTTTGGTAGAGAATTTGAAACTTGGTGTAGTACTGTAATTAGCCAATAAATAAAGCTATTTAGCGCTTCCAACCTAGAGGTTAAAAGCTTTTTTATAACTTATTCGATGAGGTTGTGGTGTAGTTCTTATCCAGAATTCTTGGGGTCACAAAGATCATTATTTCTGTGTCCCTTTTGGAAACCTGCTTAGTTTTAAAGAGCCAACCAATTAACGGTATATTTTTGAGTATTGGGACGCCAACGTTTATGATTGACGAGCTTTTATCAAAGATTCCACCGATCACGGCTGTTTTGTTGCTCTCTACCAAGACTTTCGCGACTGCTTGTCTTGTGTTTTTGGGAGAAAGATCGTTTACAGCATCCCCTGGAAATTCATTCTTCACATCTAGTTGCATCAGCACACTAGAGCCAGAGGTGATTTGAGGGGTCACTTTCAGCTCTAATGCTATTGGTACGGCCACTGGTGTAATCTGAGCTGGGGCACCCGGTGTTATAATGCTTTGTAATCTAATAATCTCTGAGCTTTGGGTTATAGTTGCCTGTACATTATTTAGGGTTGTAACTCTTGGAGACGAGATGATTCTAATTTGAGAGTCTGTTTCTGAAATACCCATAGCAGCATCGATACTTCCAAAAAAGTCTAGGACACCAAAATTAAAACCACCAGAGAAAGGTTGGCCATCTACCACACTTCCTGAAGCTAGAGTTCCGTTAATCTGAAATCTAGGAGTTACATTAATAGGTTGACCATTAGTCCCGCCGGTCGGAGACACTTGAGTATTAACCCCTGTAGCACCCCAACGTATACCTAGGCTTTGTGCAAAAATTTTAGTAGCCTCAACAATCTTTGCTTCAACTAAAACTTGAGGTGGAGGAAGATCTAACTCTCTGATTAGTTGAGACACCTTTTTCACAACAGATTTTGTATCGTTTATCACGATACTTGAAGTTCTTTTATCTTCAGTTGCTGTCCCCCGATCCTTCGTTAAAAATGGAGTCACTTGCGGCAAAATTTCAGATGAAGTCGCGTATTCAAGAGGAATGATCTTTAAAATAGTAGCTTCTACTTGGATTTGAGACTGACGAACGGCTACGGCTGCCAAAGCTTCTTTTTGTAAATCATCTAAAGGCGCAATTCGTAAAACATTACCTGTGCGAACGTAACCTAAGCCTTTAGTTTTCATTATGGTTAATAGAGCCTGATCCCAGGGCACGTTCCTTAATTTGATTGTTATTTTACCTGTAACGCCGGGAGCTATCACAATATTTGCCCCAGAATAGTCGGCTATAAAACCGATCACAGTCCCAATTTCTTCTTCGTTCACTTGAAGATTAATTGGGTCTCCATAGAATGTTCCAGTCTCTAGCAAAAACTCTTCAAGGGAAGACGCAGATAAAGTTTTTTCGCCTTCCTGGCTTGCCGTCATAGGAATATTTAGGTTTTTGCTTATTACAGCTGTGACACTACCATTAGGGTTAAGCTGAACCGAATCTGAAACTTTAGATATTTTTCCAGCTATCGCATCAGTCCCAGGACTAATTATTAACTCTTTACCATTAGTAAGAACGTTAGGCTCTTTATCGTTGTTAACTTTTACTACGATCTGCACAAGACCGCCACTCACGGGAGTCGCTTTTACAGCTCCAAAACTTTGTTCAAAATCTTTCAAGTATAACGGGCGTTGTAAGATACTTGGCACAGTAATATTTTGGAGGTTTACAATATACTGAGATGATGACGGCTCATACTGCGTAGAAAATAAAATTGGTTTTTCTGCTTTAAGGACAATCACGCCGTCAGTGTTCTGAGAGTTGTACTCTAGAATAGTTAACTTGTTTTGCTCGAATTCATTTTCGACTGTCAGTAGGTCACCGCTGATAGGGTTGTCGATAACATCTGCAAAGTCTTCGGTGAGTCCATCTTCAAAAACATCGTTAGAATTTGACGAATCCTCGAAAAGCTCATCAGCCAACAAACTATCTGATTCTTTATTAGGTAGCACGCCTGAAGGTTCATCGCTAAAGTCAGACACATCACCAAATTCTTCAAATCCATCTAGCTCATCGTTTCCAAAACCTTCGAAGTCTTTTTCAGGCTTAGTAGCCTGCAAATTCTCATCAATGAAAAGTTCATCCTCTGCACCTAAAATCGACTCACCTGACTTGTTTAATCCTGCCGAAAGATCTGAGTCTGAGTCTAAATCTAGTTCAGAGTCTGTTACCAACTCGCTGTCAGAGTCAAAACTGTCGTCTAGATCTTCACTCAGAAAATCTGCGAAGGGATCTTTGTTCGTATCATTAATGTCATTTGTAACAAAATTTTCAGGTGCACCTGAAACGCTATCTTCTTCGAAATCACTGAATGGGTCTGCGCCATTGTCAGCTGTTGACGGATTTAGTTCTAAATTATCCTGGGTAAGATCAAAGTCTTCCTCTAATTCGTTATCAAATTCGCTATCTAATTCGTCGCTTAACTCTGCATCTGAAAAGTTCTCTAATTCATTTGCAGCTAGATCACCTGAAAAGCTTTCATCGTCGAAATCAAAGTCGTTATTTGAATTTTTGCCATCAATTGTATTTTCGCTCTCCAGAGCAGCTAAATCTGAATCATCAAAATCTAATTCACTATCATCAAAAGCTAAATCATCACCGTCTTCCAGGCTTGTCTCTTCACCGAGAGCCAATTCACTGTCATCAAAATTTTCGAAATCTTCATCCGATAAATCTTCAGTGTCAAAATCTGCTAGCTCATCGTCGACATCTGGAAAAGATTCATCGATTGTCTGCACATTTTGAGACTCGCCTCTTGTAGTCAAAGAGTTACTGCATGAGGTTAAACCCAAAGAACAGATTAAAACTAAAGTGTATAAAAATCTTAGATGGGAGGTCATCCATGACTCCTTTGTTACATATGGTAGTGTATATTGGATTTTAAAATTTAAAAAGCTATTTTCCAAGGCTTAAAATTTGGGTGGTGTAAAGACGGCCACCTTCCGGTTGATCGCGATACTCTAAAACTACAACCTGACCCTGGCGGATTTTTTTTATCACCCCATTATTTCTTCCTACAGAATCGTTTTCATGAATGACGTATACAGTTCCGGTGGGATCTTTGATCAGGGCTTTAGCCTTGGTTTTGGTGCTAATTAAAATTGCTGTTAACGTGAGTGCCGACAGTTCATATTTCATTAATCCAGCGCGCACTATCTGTTCTTCGGTTAGCACAACTTCATCATCACCTTGATAAACTGGCTCAGCGTTTTTTAGCTTAGGCTCGAACGGGTCACTACGGCCTCTTTCGTCGTAGATAAATGATGGAAAATAGTCTTGCTCACCAGTCATACTGTCCGGATTTAAATCACGTATTTGATTAGACAGACTTTTGGGGTTTTGATCTTGGGGCAGGACACCATTATCGAATGAGTTTAGGCCTTGATCACTGGGCAACGGAGGTGCACCTTCCATAATGCCTTCAGTTGGAGTGCTGTCGTCTGGATAGTCCTCCGAGTCCTCTTCCGAGGGTGACTTCTCATCTTCTGAATCATCAGAAATCTCATCAGAATCTTCTTCGTTTATGTCTTCACTAGTTGATGCCGGTGGGTCGAAAGAATTTTTGTCTAAGCCATCACTTTGAGCAAAAGCTGAGGTAGCAATGCCAATCGACAAACAGATCAAAATTACAGCTAGATACTGACTATTTAACTTCATTGAGCCACCGCCGCGCCTTCAGCAGGTGGGGGAGCAGGAGCCAAAGCATCTGCATTAACGTCTTTAATAATTTCATAAGTTTCAAAGTCCGCCGAAAAATTAAGCTTGACGTTGGCTCTTCTTTTGACAATCTGATTCAAATCTTGGCCACTTTTTAGTTGAATTTCTTTTAGTGAAATAATTCGATCAGTCCGAGATAAGTAGGATAGAAATCTCATAAGCTCAATGAAAGTCCCTGAAAAGTTAGCTTCAATAATACTTCTTTTAATATAAGCATCAGCACTAGGCTGAGGCACTGTACCAGCTGGCAGCGGAGCCACATAATCAGGTTGGTTATCTATAGCCCTCAAAGATGTGAATGAAATCCCAGTGGCACGGGCTTCTTCGGAAATTATCTGTTCAATATTTTTTGCATTTGGAGGCACAATAAAATAAGTGGACAAAGCTTTGATCTCTTTTTTAATAAGTTCAAGGTTAGCCTTAACCTGGTCACCTTCTGCAATAGCCCGATCCAAACTTTTGATTTCGCCATCAAGAGCTATTAGTTGCTGCTCAAAATTAGAAATTACGGCCAACTCATTTGGAGGCTTAAAATAAAAAACATAATAAAGAATAGGTAAGCCTATTGCGATAGCCAGCACATACTTAATGCTAAGATTGCGTATGCTATCCTCCACGGCGCGCCTCGGCGTTAAAGTTGGCTTTCATTTTAAACGAAGTTACAGAATCCCCGTTCTGCGTTTTTTCTTCAATCGAATTATAAATTAGAATATTCCTAAAATAGGCACTATCTTCAAAGTTTTTTTGAAAGACAGTTAACGCCTTATCTGACACTGAGTAACCTGCCACGTCTATCCGAGTACGATCTAAATCTACGCTGGTGACCCAAATCTGTGTCGGTAATAAATCTTGCAACTGATCTAAAATTTTAATTCCATGCAGTTTCTCGTAACTAATTTTTTTAAATTCGTCTAAGATAGGCTTTCTGTAGTCGTACTCTGTTTTGAGTAGACTTAAAGCATCAACTATGGTTTTTTTCTCGTCGCGAATTGTCTGCGTTCTCTGCACCTCTTCGGTAATTCGGCTTACTTTAACTTGCGCATCCTTTTTAATTTTCATCTCATAGAAATAAAACAGAGCAACAGGAATCACTATTATCAATAGCTTTATCGCTGGTCCCACCTCTGGCTCGGCAAAGTTATCTCCGATAGATAAAATGTCTTTATAGCCTCGGTGACTTGTATTTTCTATTGCCCCGGTGTGGGCCTGATCAGTTTTATCTTTAAGTAGGTTGACCTTAATCATCGTCACCCTCACGTCTTAAAGCGAGACCCATCGACACTGCTCCAGTTTTTTGGAATGTCTGTACATCTTCAATGGATGGTGATGCTTGGAGGTTTCTCATTGGATTAAGAAACTCGCAGGGGATATCTAGAGTTTGCTGTAGAACTTCGAGCAGGCCAGCTGCGTATGCTGCCTTACCTGTTAAAAAGATGTTTGTAATATTAACGCCTTGAGTTGTATTTATGAAGAACTCGAAACTTCCTTGGATCTGATCGGCTATGGTTGCAAAGCTAACTTCAATAGCTTTTGCAACCTCGTCTGGCACATTTGCACCAAGTTTAAACCTCTCGGCCTCTTCATATGAAATGTCCATGGCACTCTGTATTTCTTGATTTATGAGGACGCCACCTACCGGCAAGTCTCTGCAAAATACTACGTCCCCGCTTTGAACCACAACGAAGTGAGAGTAAAAAGCACCGATATCGATTAAGGCAACAGCTTGGCCTTGAATCTTTCCGTAGTTGAAAGCAAAGCAATTAGCTAGTGCGAAGCCATTTACATCAACAGTAGAAACTTTAAAATTTCCCGCAGAGCTCACCACATCCACCAAAGATTGGATTTGATCTTTCTGTGCAGCTACAATCAATATGTCGTTTGAATCATCGCCAGATTCTGATGATTCTAAGACTACATAATCCAAATTCACTGAGCTTAAATCAAAAGGAATATATTGCTCAGCCTCCCATCTAACTTGGTCAGCAATAAGCTGATTTTCAATTTTGGGTATGGTTACTTTTTTCACCATTACCGAGGAGCCAGAAAGGCCCACTACGACCTCGCATTTTTTTAACTTCAATGACTTGAATAACCTGATAAGTGTTTCAAGCAATGCCTCTGGAGGAAGAGTCTCACCAGAGCTCAGGCTATTACCGATTATAGGTTCCTCGATATATTTAACAAGCTGGCTTGCAGATTGGGTTACCTTAACTACGGATGCTCGAATTGAGCTTGCGCCAATATCTAGTCCAACTATTAATTTACTAGAACCGAATAAAGCCAAAGTGTTGTGTTCCTCAAAAGTTGCTTGTCAAATTAAACTCTTACTCAATTTAAATTACATCGAACTAGACTAAAAGTGTCAAAGGTCTTCAGTAGTAACAACTGTATCACATCCCAGACTAAGATCACAATTGAGGTCTAGATTAGAAGTTCAAGAAGAAGTACACATAACCTGAAAATATCAGAAAAGGCCCAAATGGAATAACAAAAGTTTTTGAGTTCTTTCCTTTGAAAATCAAAAAGTACGCACCAACAACTGTTCCAGCTACACTCGATGAGAATAAGATAAAAGAAATGCTCTTGAAACCAAGTAAAGCTCCAAGCCAAGCAAGTAACTTTATGTCACCACCGCCCATGCCATCAACGCCTCTCCATTTTTTGTATGAGTAAGCAAGTAGCCACAATAGTCCTCCCCCCAGTAGAGCACCTACGAAAGATTCGGTGTAATTGGGGTTAGAATTGATTAATGATATTAACAATGCCAGAGCAATACCAGGCAGGGTCATAACGTCGGGCAAATACATATGCTTCAGATCAATAAAGAAACATGGCACAGCCAGTGCAGTGAAAATCATCATATTTAAGGTGGTAAGGCTTAATCCTGATTTGTAGAATACTGCAGCAAAAATCAACCCAGTAAGTAACTCTACCAAAGGATAGACAATCGAAATTGCAGCTTTACACTCTGCACACTTTCCCCTTAAAAAAATCCAAGAGATAACCGGTATATTTTGGTAGGGCTTTATCGGAGCTTCGCAAGTTGGGCATCTGCTTCTAGGTTTTACAAAGCTTTGCTCCTTTGGCCAACGATAAATCACCACATTAGCAAAACTACCGAAACAGACTCCGATGACAAACGAAAAAGAAAGATATAAGTAATCAACCATTGTAAGTAGACTACTTCAATCTTGAACAATTTGAAAATGAAAAACAATTACGTTCTAGAGATAGAGCTCTATCCTAAATCTTTTTTGTTAAACACAACAATTCCAAGACATAAAAATATTATGACCCAGCATAAGCCGTAGGCCAAAGAAAACAGATAGACTTGAGGCTCGGACCATTCACCATAAGTTAAATGAGATTTCCAGTTTAAACTTTCTAAATTTGGTATGACCCAAGAAATGAATGGGCCGATTGTTTTAAGCCATGGACCTGAATTTTCCTTTATCAAGTACTCCAAAGTTTGCACCCAATGAGTTGTCAGAAAGAAGCAAAAAGATAAACCTGTGGTTAGCAAAGATGAAGTTAAGAGAGATATCAGAAGAGCAAAGGAAAACAAAACCAGGGCCTCTACAAAAATTCCGCTAAATGGAATAAGTATTTTTAAAGACCACTCTAAACCTGTCAAAAAAGATGTCAGAAAAAAAAAGCCACTTAAAATTCCTAAAGTGACTGACAAACTAAAGACAAATCCAATGAACTTAGATAGTAAATACTGGCTTCTAGTTATATCTTTAGATAAAAATATAAAAGCCGTTTGGTTTTCTAGTTCCTCTTTTAACAATGATGCTCCTGACAAAACAGCTAGAAAAATTGCACCTACTTGAGCTCCTGCTAACCCAAAATTAATAGAAAGTCTTTTTTCTTCTTCAAATCCTAATGGACCAAGAAGCAAACTTAACAAGGTTAATAAAGCGCCTATGCTTAAGCCCACAAAATAGATTTTTTTGTGAGACAAACTCATAAAAGTAAAGTGGCTTAAGCTAAGTAGTTGAGACCGCATTATTACCTTCCAATAGCATTTTATAAATATCTGTTAACTCTTGATTATCAGGCCGCAAGTTCCATACACGGTGACCTTGATCCAACAAAGATTTAAGAGTTGGGCTAAGCTCTGACTCTTGCACCTTAAGGCTTAAAAGTTCGCCGGTGCTGGCCGACTTATAATCTAAACTAAAAGTTGTGGTTTTAAGTAAGCTTCGAACGTCTCCTTTGTATAAGACTTTGCCGGCTTTAATAACAACTAAATAATCACAAACTTTTTGTACATCTTCCAACAAATGGCTGGTCAAAAAAATACTCTTTCCTTTTTTTGCATAAGCCTTTAAAATCTGCACCGAGTTGATACGACTGTCTGGATCTAAACCGTTGAAAGGCTCGTCTAAAACCAGCAATTCAGGTTCTGACAGTAAAGCCTGTGCAAGAGCCAGACGTTGATTCATACCTTTGGAAAATCCACCGCAGGGCCTATCTTTGGCATAAAGTAAATCCACCATAGTTAGAGTCTCTTCAATTTTTTCTTTTTTGAAATTTTTGGATATTGCGCCAACGAACCCAAGTAACTCAATCGGAGTCAAAAAACCTGGAAAGCTTGGCTTTTCCGGCACGAAACCAACTCTAGATCTGGCCTGGCTATACTTAAGATTTTCAAAGAAAAGAACATTTCCTGAAGTAGGCCTTACTAAATCTGTGGCAATTTTAATAAACGTGGATTTACCAGAACCATTAGGACCAAGAAAGCATGTGACCGAGCCCTTAGGAATTTCGAAGCTAACGCCTTTTAAGGCCTCAACTTTTGCCGCTTTTAGCCCTACATAGTAATCTTTTTTAACGTCTTCAACACGTATTACTGATTCCATGAACTCACCTTAAGTTTCAATACCACTTCAGAATTAAAGCTCTATTGCTTTTTGAAGCGGGTATACATTCAATAGTCCCCTCTTTTGATTTTCCAAGGCAAGAAAAAAAGCTTCAGCAGCATCACTTTCTGTCAAACATGGTATGGAATAATCGATGCAACTCCTTCGAATGCCAAAGCTAGCATCGATAGACTGCTTTCCTGATGTGGTATTGATCACTAAAGCAACGTCTCCAGAGCGAATGCGATCGACGCAATGCGGACGACCTTCATGAACTTTTTTAACCTTTAGGCAATCAATACCTTGGGCATTTAAAAAATCAGCAGTCCCACCGGTTGCACTAAATGTAAATCCCATTTTACTGAAGTTTTTTATACTTGTAAGTAAATTTTCTTTGTCTTTGTTTCTTAAGCTTAAAAATATCTCGCCAGAATTCGGGAAAACAATCCCCGTTGAAAGCATAGCTTTCAGCAAAGCCTCGTCGTAGGTTTCACCTCGACCCATGCTTTCTCCAGTTGATTTCATTTCCGGTCCCAAAATCGAGTCTGCATTTGGGAACTTTTTAAACGGAAAGCTAACCCCCTTTACAGAAACTTTATCTACATCTTTCCAATTGTATTTCTTAGGATCCACATTTATATCCAACATAGCTCGCAAACCCAGATCAATTAAAGGAATCCGGGTGGCCTTTGCTATGAAAGGTATAGTTCTAGAGCTTCTGGGATTTGCTTCGATCACATAGATCTGGTCGTCTTTTACAGCCAACTGTAAGTTTAGGAAACCTTTTACATCCATTTTGTCGGCGATTTTCAAACTGATCTCTTCAATTAAATCTTGGGTAGCAGGCTTAAGTCTTTGAGGTGGTAGCACTCCCATACTATCACCACTATGCACACCTGCAGCCTCTATATGCTCAATGACTCCGCCAATTAGCCTCCAGTTTCGACACCTGACCAAATCTACATCAATTTCTAATGCATTTTCTAAAAACTGATCCAGCAGACATGGGGCTATATGACTGATATCACTACTATATTTTTTAAAATAATTGCTTAGTTCGTCTTCATTTTCGACAATCTCCATGCGTCGACCGCCTAAGACATAACTTGGTCGAACCATTACTGGAAAGCTGATACTTTGAGTTGCTTTTAAAGCTTCTTCGATCGAAGAGACCATTGCAGCTTTAGGTATTTTAGCGTCACAAGATTCAACTATTTTCACGAACTGAGCGCGATCTTCTGCTAAGTCTATAGTTGCTAACGAAGATCCAAGAACTTCAAACCCAGCATCTTGTAAGAATGGAGCAAGCTTTAGTGGAGTCTGCCCACCAAGCTGACAAATAAAACTTTTAGGCTGGACGAGCTCACAAACTGCAATTACATATTCTGGCGTTAAGGGTTCAAAGAACAAAAAGTCAGAAGTGTCGTAATCCGTCGACACGGTCTCTGGGTTGGAATTTATCATAACGACTTCGTAGCCCAAAGACTTAAGAGCCTTTACGCCTCTGACACAACCATAATCAAACTCTATACCCTGACCGATTCTATTTGGACCACTTCCTAGAATTACAATCTTTTCTTTTTCAGTTTTATTAAAGCAACTAAGGTCTTGCTTACCAGAGCCCCAATAGGTCGAATAAAAATAAGGAGTTTCAGAAGCAAATTCGCCGGCACACGTATCGACTTGAAAAAAATAAGGTTTGATATTTTTTTTCAATCTCTTTGCTTTTATTTCTGTCTCTGGAAGCTCAACAAGTTCTGCGATAGAGTGGTCGGTGAAGGCAAAGCGCTTAGCATTCAAAAGCACGTCTGATAGCTGTGAAGATTTTATCACCTCTTCAAATTTCACTAAAGTTTCAAACTGTTCTAAGAACCACGGATGAATTTGAGTGAGCTCGTGAATTTCCTCTAACGAAACGCCGCTTCGGAATGCTTCAAAAAGGTGGATCATTCTTTTGCTGTTAGGATAACTTAATTTACTTTTGTCTAATGTCACAAGGGACTTCGAACTATGCTCTTTTTCAAGAGATTGAAATGCTTTATTGAAGGACTCTTTGAAGGTACGACCGATGCCCATAACTTCGCCGACACTCTTCATTTGGGTGGTCAGCAAATCTTCAGATCCAGAAAACTTTTCAAAATCAAACCTTGGAATTTTAACAACCACATAATCTAGCGCTGGCTCGTAGCAAGAAGGAGTGGTTCCTGTGATGTCATTTCTAAGCTCGTCCAAGGTTTTGCCAATTGCCAGTAAAGCAGCAATTTTTGCAATCGGAAAACCTGTGGCCTTGCTTGCAAGCGCAGAGGATCTACTAACCCTGGGATTCATCTCTATCACTACTCTTTGTCTGGTCACTGGGTGCACAGCAAATTGAATATTTGAGCCCCCAGTTTGAATCCCCACTTCAGCTATAATTTCCTGGGCCTCATCGCGCATCTCTTGATACTCTTGATCAGTCAAAGTCTGTTGTGGCGCAACAGTTATGCTGTCTCCAGTATGCACTCCACACGGGTCCACATTTTCTATTGAACATATAACTACAAAGGTTCCGTTGCAGTCTCGCATAACCTCTAGCTCGTATTCAGACCAACCCAATAAACTTTTTTCAACCAAAACTTCCGATGTAGGGCTTTCATGTAATGCATTAGCAAGCTTTTCTTTGTACTCTTCAACGGAGTAAGCGACTCCACCACCCCCGCCGCCAAGGGTGTAATTAGGCCTCAGAATAATTGGGAATTCAAAATCTTCGATCTCTTGCATACCTTGCTCGAAGGTGCTCACTTGCACACTTTGTGCTTTTTTTGCACCTACTTTTTCTAAGACTTTGTTAAACTGTTCACGATCTTCTGCTTTCTGAATTGCGACCGGATCTGCACCCAACATCTCGATCCCTAATTTTTCAAAGATGCCATCAGCGTGAAGCTCTAAGGCTAGGTTTAGTGCTGTCTGACCGCCTAACGTAGGTATTACTGCTTGTGGTTTTTCATTTTCTAAGATTTTAATTAAATATTTCTTTTTCAAAGGTTCTACATAAACTTTTGAGGCTACATCTGGATCTGTCATAATAGTGGCTGGATTTGAATTCACCAATACCACTTCGATCCCAAGTTGAGTAAGTGCTTTACAAGCTTGTGTGCCGGAGTAATCAAACTCACAAGCTTGACCGATCACAATGGGACCACTTCCAATGATCAGGACTTTCTTATATTTGTGCTCAACATTTTGGTTCATGGACTTACCTGTGGTTTACGTTCGAATAGTGGTTCGTCAGAGTAAATTTTTTGTATATTTACTTGCCTGAATCTTAGCGCTCGATAGTACATCTTAAAAATGTTTTCTAAAAACTTAAATTTAATTTCTTCTTTTAAATCTAAATTCTTTTCTTTTCTAAGTAGCTTAATTTTCTTGTCGATATACTTTCTAGCTAGCGGGGGATGGACGACTAAACTTCCACCAAAGTAACGTTTACCTTCAAGATGGTAAACTCGAGTTTGGATATAGTCATTCTTTTCCAGAATAAGTTGAACGTTCTGATCAAAAATATAGTGCTTAGTTCGAAGTATTAAATCGCGCACTTTTATCTGATCCTTGTAAGATTTGATATGTTGAAAGATGCTTAAGTAAGACTGATCGATCGCTTTCATTATGGGCTCTGGAAGATTAACTATTGACCTGAAAGAGTCCGATGCCATCATTTTTTTTGGCGACAGATCGCCACTGTCTATGTCTCCGGGGTACAAAAACAAAAACCAATCCCTGAACTGAGACCATTTCATCTCTATGTCCAGGTTATCCTCGTCGAAAGGACCTGCAAAATCAATAAATTGAACTTTTGCTTTACCCATCATAGGAACGTATTCTGGTTTTGAAAACTCTGAAAATATTTGATCTAAATGTTCATTAAACTGAGCCATAACCAACCATATCCTTAATAAAGTAATCAAATAAATTTTCTGCATCATGGGGCCCCGGGTGACTCTCTGGGTGAAACTGAACACTCATGCACTTCATATTTTTAGAACGGATACCGGCAATAGTTTGGTCATTTAAATTGACATGAGTTACTTCGATATCGTCTACATGCTCCCCAGTGTCTTCTACAGCATAGCCATGATTTTGCGCCGTCACGTAAACTTTACCTAAAATACTATCTTTGATTGGGTGGTTGCTACCTCGATGTCCAAACTTTAAAGAGTAAGTATTGTAACCTAATGATAGTGATAAAAGCTGATGTCCCATGCAAATACCAAATATGGGATATTTGCCTAGTAAAGATTTAATAGTGTCCAAGGCCTTGATCACGTTTTTAGGGTCACCAGGCCCGTTAGAAAGCAAAATCCCATCTGGGGACCAAGCTTCTATAGCTTCAAAACTTATTCTTGAGGGAAACACACAGATCTCGCTACTTCTTTTTTGTAGCTCGCGAAGAATGTTCATCTTAAATCCGAAATCAAGCATCGCAATCTTTGGACCTTTAGAGTCTGATCCTTTATATCTTGTGGGTTCCTTGACGCTCACCAAATGAGCCCAATCCTTTTCTTTCATTTTGGCCTGCTCAATCAAAGTTTTAGCTTCAGCGATGGCTTCCGATTCAGTTTTTTCTTGTACCAGTGCACCCCAAACAGTGCCTTTGTCTCTGAGTCTAAAAATTAGCTTACGTGTGTCTATCTCTGTTAGCACCGGGATCTGCTGATGGGTCAACCTGTTAAGCCATGAAGAATCCCGTTTAGAATTTTGAATCTCTAGACATACAAATCCTCGGATATGGATTTGTGAAGACTCCCAAACTTTGTCCTCTACCCCATAGTTTCCTTGCATTGGAGCTGAGGTCACTAAAATCTGAGAAAAATAAGAGGGATCAGTTGCCATCTCTTCAAAACCAGTATGGCTTGTGTTAAAGACAATTTCCCCGGCTCGCGCGGATCCACCCATCCACATACCTTGGTACACTTCGCCAGTTTCAAGAACTAAAAAGCCATTCATATAGTGCTCCAAATTTTTTTAAAAATCATAGCTCGTATATACAAGCCATTTTCTTTCTGCTTCCAAATCAATGACTGGGAGCTTTCTGGCAAGCCAGATTCAAATTCTTCTGGTCTTAAAAAGGGACCGGGATGCATAAGAAACTTTTTCTTATTCTGCAAATGCGATGATGTGATTTTGAAAGATGCCCCCAAGTCGTGTGATCCCCTTTCTTTTTGAGTCCGTAGCTTTATTATAAAATCTGCTTGTTCAGCAGCTAAGTCTAAACTTTCGATATTTTCCATCGCTTTGGAACTATGAGCCTTATCTGAACACTGTAAAACTTTGTATCCAAGTTTTTTAGACAGCTCCAGATGTGACCCCACGACTCTACTAGTTCCCGTGTCCCCTACAAATAAAACTGCCATATCTTCAAATCTTTTACCAGTTGCCTCTTTCATTGTAAAAGCATCTAAAAGGGCTTGAGTTGGGTGAAAATTTTGACCTAAGCCTGCACACACAAATGGAATTTTTGTTTGATTCATAAAAAGATCGATATCTGGGTTGGACTTGGATCTAAAAATGATCAGATCAGGCCTTAAAGCTTCAAAGACTCTAAGGGAGTCGAGTACTGACTCGCCCTTGCTTAAACTTGTAGATTCATCCATCTGGAAATGACTTATCTTTATATTTAATCTTTGGGCGGCTAGCTCGAAACTCACCCGAGTCCTTGTGCTTGCTTCAAAGAATATCTGTACAATAAGTTTGGGATCTTTTATTTGCTCAGCATCCCAGCCACTTGTTAAAACCCTATTTTTGAGTTTTTCGGTGGATTCAAAAAAATCGAGTATATCTGATGAAGGAAGATCATTAAAAGAGCAAAGTTTTTCGAACATTTCAAAGCTTGACACTACTTACTATCCTGACCGGCGTCCAGTATTAACACCAAGATAATTAACTAATTTGATGACTTAGACTAATTAGCGAAGGCCTCAGTCAAAGAAATTAATCAATAGAATCAAATTTATGGAACTTAGTCATAAATCGATTCCAACGTATAGTTCTTGGATCACAAAATTGAGTGGTGACATTCTTCTTCGCACAACTAAATAAAATAAGCTGCACAGGGCCTACTAGATCGTTCACATCAACAAAGCCCCAGCTGCGACTATCACTTGAGGCACTGCGGTGATCGCCCATAAAAAAAAGTTTTTCCTTAGGAACATTAAACACTTTTTCTTTTTGATCAACTTGATCATCCATAGGAGCATACATTAAAGTAATTGATTCCTGTTCCATATCTGAAACCTTAGAATAACGTTCTTTAAACGCAATCACACCAATAGACTCTTCATAAGGAAAGTCTTCCTTCAAATAGTTCCAGGTTAATGGCACTGGCCTTGTAGCGACAGGCTGGCCATTAATTTCCAGAACTTGATGGCCTTTAATTTTTATAGAGTCCCCAGGCAAACCCATAAGGCGTTTCACAAAGTACACTTGGCTTTTTTTTGACCAAAACACCACGGCCATTCCTCTTTTCGGGATCTTTGGACCGAGAAGCCAAGTTTTTGAATAAGGCACCCTTATACCAGAGGCCAACTTGTTAACTAAAATATAATCATTGATCATTAAGTTGGGAAACATACTGCCAGAAGGAACAGTAAATGGTTCAAAAAAAAACCACCTTACTGACATCAGAGCCAGAATTAAACCCACAAATTGCAAACAGACAGAACTTAATTTGGGGCGAAGCTCGTTGTTAGACATGTCGAACAGCCCTGATCAATGTACCGAATGAAAAAATCTATTGAAACGAATTGTTGTTGGTTTGCAAAGTGGAACTATGCTGTAAGTTTTCTCACATGACAGCCATACAAACATCGCTTTACCAACAAAATTTTCAAAAGGAATAAATCTAAATTCAGGCTTCATCAGTCGACTGTCTTTCGAGTGGTACCTATTGTCGCCCATAACAAAATAGTGTCCTTCGGGTACTTGATAAGGACCATATTCTTTTTCAAACTCATACTTAGGCAAAAGAACGCTGTAATGATATTTGTTAAGTGTCTCTTCCCAATGAACGTACATAGACAAAGCTTCCGGGCCTCTGAACTCAAAATCATCAGCACGCAGCCATTCCCAATCTTTTTTGTTTTCATCTGGTACCGATTTCTCGACTAAATTGTCATTGATATATAAATTACCTTTTTCATAAAAAATTTTGTCCCCAGGTAACCCGATAACTCGCTTGATGTAGAAGACCTCGTCTTCAGGGTTTCTAAAAACAGCAACTTCACCCCGATTAGGTCCGCTAAATCTAATCATCCATTTTTTACTGAAAGGGAAGCGGACACCATAGGCCATCTTATTCACAAAAATATGGTCGTGCTTTAGTAAAGTGGGTAGCATACTGCCAGAAGGAATAACAAAGGCTTCAAGAATCAGCCACCTAATTGTAAGTGCAACCATTATTGCCAAAAATAATGAACCGTGTCCATCTGTCCAAAATTTTCTGTCTGACAAATTTTTCTTAACTGTAGCTATCATTAATTATCCCCGCGCTGCATTTTAGTGTTTTAGATTAACTGTCAGACTTTAGAACGGCAAGGAATGCTTTTTGAGGAATTTCTACTTTGCCAATTTGTTTCATCCGCTTTTTGCCTTCTTTTTGCTTTTCTAGAAGTTTTCTTTTCCTAGAAATATCACCGCCGTAGCATTTGGCAGTAACGTCTTTTCTTAAAGCTCCGATGGTTTCACGGGCAATAATCTTAGCACCAATCGCAGCCTGAATATTAACTTGGTATTGCTGCCTAGGAATTATCTCTTTTAATTTTTTAGTCAGATCTCTACCTCTAAATAATGATTTGGATCTGTGAACGATCATAGATAAGGCATCGACTGGATCAGAGTTGATTAAAACATCCATTTTGACTAGATCTGAAACATCGTAACCATTCAGCTCGTACTCCATCGAGGCATAACCTTTCGTCAAGGATTTTAATCGATCGTAAAAATCAAAAACCATCTCATTTAAAGGAAGCCTATATTGAATAACAACTTTTTCAGCCAATATATAATCCATTTTTTTTTGAACTCCACGCTTATCTTCGCACAGCTTAATTATGGCACCCAGATATTCTGAAGGTGTGTGTACGTCCAACAAAACACAAGGTTCATAAATTGAATCAATTAGGGTAGGGTCCGGTAGGTTGGAAGGGTTTTCTATTTCGAACTCTTCGCCCTTAACAGTTTTTACTTTATAAACAACTGAAGGAGATGTAGTGATTAGATCTAAATCAAATTCTCGCTCTAACCTTTCTTGCACGATTTCCATGTGAAGTAATCCTAGAAAACCGCACCTATATCCAAACCCCAAGGCCAACGAATTCTCGGGCTCAAAAGTCAACGAAGAGTCATTTAAGCATAATTTGTTTAACGCCTCTTCTAACTCTTTAAAATCAGACGAATCTACTGGAAAGATGCCAGAAAAAACCATAGGTTTAACTTTCTTAAAACCTGCGAGCGGTATAGTTGCACCTTTTTTTGCGTGGGTTATTGTGTCCCCAACTTGAACTTGCCTTAGCTCTTTTATTCCGCAAATGATAAAACCTACTTCACCTGATTCAAGTTGTTTAAGCTCTTTAGGGTGTGGAGTAAATGCCCCTAGCTTTATAACCTCGTGCTCAACGCCTCCGGCCATTAACCGAATTCGATCTCTAAGTTTTAGAACACCTTCTTTAAGTCGCACTAGAACCACGACCCCTTGATAACTATCGAACCATGAGTCAAAAATAAGCGCTCTTAAAGGCTCATCGTTTTTTTGGTCTGGAGGAGGAATTTTTACTATTACCGCTTCCAAGATCTCTTCTATGCCAATCTTACCTTTTGCACTTGCCAATATAGCTTCAGACGCGTCTAGCCCAATTACGTCTTCAATTTGCTGTCTCACTTTTTCAGGCTCTGCGGCAGGTAAATCTATTTTATTTAAAACAGGTATGATCTCTAAGTTGTTATCAAGTGCCAAATAGACATTTGCAAGGGTTTGCGCTTGCACTCCTTGTGCAGCATCTACAACTAATAAGGCCCCTTCGCAGGCAGCCAAAGACCTTGAAACTTCGTAACTAAAGTCAACATGTCCGGGTGTGTCGATCAGATTGAATTGATATGTTTTCCCGTCTTTGGCTTTGTAGTTTATCCGAACGGTTTGAGCTTTAATGGTAATGCCGCGTTCGCGCTCTATATCCATACTATCGAGATACTGATCTTTATTTTTCATCTCTCTATCTGAAAGAGCACCACTGAATTTTAGAATTCCATCTGCTAGCGTACTTTTACCGTGATCAATATGAGCAATGATTGAAAAATTTCGTATCAATTCGTTTTTGGTTTCGCTCATCAATGGTCTCGTATCTGAATTAAAGTATTTGATAAATTAAAGGCATATTTCTTTAAGGCGATCCACTTGGTTTGTTAATTCCCAGGTAAAACCTTGGTCCTCACGACCAAAATGTCCATATGCAGCCGTTTTACTATATATTGGTCTTTTTAAGCCGAAGGCCTCTATAATTCCAGAGGGCTTTAAGTTCCAAAGCTCTTTAACAGCTTTCTCAATCTTCATAACATCGACTTTGGCTGTTCCATAGTCTTCAACCATAATGCTTGTTGGCTCGGCGATGCCGATAGCGTAAGAAAGCTGCACCAAAATTTTTTCGGCAAGTCCTGCCTTCACTATATTTTTAGCTATATGGCGTGCCGCATAAGCAGCAGAGCGATCTACTTTTGTAGCGTCCTTACCAGAAAATGCACCGCCACCATGAGCACCGTGCCCCCCGTAAGTATCCACAATAATTTTTCGTCCAGTTAACCCGCAGTCACCCTGGGGCCCGCCGACGACAAACCGTCCAGTGGGGTTGATAAAAAATTTAGTTTTTGCGTCGATATATTTAGCAGGAATGACTTTAGGTATTAGTTGTTCTCGAACGTAACCTTGGATATCGCCATTTGAGGCAGTCTCGGAATGCTGAGTTGAAATTACCACTGCGTCAACTCGCTTAACCTCACGCCCACGATATTCAACTGTAATCTGACTTTTGCTGTCAGGCTTTAAAAAATTAATGGCACCAGATTTTCTATCTTTTGACATCTCTAGCAAAAGTTTGTGAGAGAGAGTCAAAGACAAGGGCATAAGTTCATCGGTTTCGTTTACGGCGTAACCAAACATCAACCCTTGATCCCCTGCCCCCATTTCTTTTACGGAAGAAGAGTCTACACCCATGGCAATATCGGGACTTTGGCGGTCAATCGAATTCAGTACAGAGCAAGTCTTATAATCAAACCCAGCTTCACTTGAATCATACCCAATTTCTTTAATCGTACTACGAGCCACTTCAGGGAAATCAACGTAGGCCTTAGTCGAAATTTCCCCAGCAATCATCACAAGGCCAGTTGTCACTAAAGTTTCGCAAGCCACCCGGCTTTCCGGGTCTTGGGCCAAAATAGCATCTAGTATTGCATCACTCACTTGATCACTAACTTTATCAGGATGTCCTTCGGAAACTGACTCGCTGGTAAAAAGAAACTGTCTTGACATAACCTATCCCCCCCAAAAGTTTTTGGAATCTACCGGTTAGTAGTACCAAAGACTTATCTGGGTGGCAATTCGAAGCTGGTATTAAGCGGCTTTTCGCCTTAATGTGCCCATGGCTTGAAGGTTCGCCTTTTGACTTTTTAGACGCCTCATCTTGCTTGATTTAGTTTTTGTTTTTTTCTTTTCGATTTGCTTAGTGACCTTTTCGAAAGTGCTGTCTATTGCATCAAAATAGTCATCTGTTCTAGCCTTCGCTGTAAAGGTGTCGCCGTCGCTTTCAACTAGAACATTAACTGTTCGTTCATGCCTGTCATCCATAAATGTGACCGAAATTTGGAAGGGATGATTGCTCTCATATTTTTTCAATTTAAGAGCTTTTTTTGCGGCATATTCGACTAAATAATTTGACCAATTTCTTCTACGAAATGTGTACTTAACTTTCATAAACTTCCCTCCAAAGATATATAAACACATCGGAGTGGGGCCTAGTGACTTAAGTAAAAAAAACCTTAGAGTTTTTTTTCAAAAATGACAAAAATTTCGTTTTTTTTTCTTACTTTTCCGTAAACATCGACAGATACATTCTCAAAGGTGTTTACTTCGATTTAAAAAAAATTTTGAACAGTCAGGTACAACACTTTATTTAAAGTTCAGCGAATTCTTTAGAAGAGTCTCCTATTTTGAACCACTTGGATTTTAAAAAAAAATTGTTAAGTTAAAATTATTTTTTATGGGTTAGGCAAATATGGTTTTAAATCTCAATCTAGAGCACTATATGGCTAAATAATCGAAACACATTGGGTTACTTGATTTTAAGTAGCCAGCGTTGGTAGAGAACTGTGATTCATTTAAGTCGGCCAAGCTGATCCTTCCACGTCTATGGGTCCAGGAAAGTTTATTTTTTATATTTAACACTACTTGTGAGGCCTTGCTTGAAGTTACAACCAGGGCTACCAACCCAGCAACACCGTGAGCAGCTAGTGCTAAATAACCTTCACTTACTCCCATGGCGATTGAAGAATGCATGATAGTCATAGCGAAACTTTCAGCCCAATTTAAACGAGTTAACTTACGGGTAGTAATACGACCCTCTAGGAACCATTTTCTAAAAGTTGTGTCCCAAATACCAGTAGTTGCAACGCCCAAGGTTGAATTTGCTAGCATCAACCCTATTAGGTCACCATTAAACATTTGCGAAAGGTCTGACCAGTTTAAAATGCTTTGTACAGCTAAATTGTAAACTAGAAAGAAAGCAAAATTAGCGCTCATATTTGCTACAATTGGACTGTTATTTTCTAGATGTATATTTCGATATCGCCTGACTTTTTCAACTAGGTTTTCAGCATGTCTTAAATAGCTTTGCCAGTTGTTCACATTAACAATTAAGTAAGCGTAAAGCAGCGAGTTAAGGGCTACCAAAAATGATTTTTGACCTATAGTAGCGTTGTTAGCAAATACGAACCAATTGATCGCTGCAGTGCCTGTAAAAACGGTTAAGACCACCAAAGCCATTTTATCTGATATGTAGTAAGAGGCATGATTAGTAAAATGCTTTTGCAGTTGCTTTTTAGGATACTGTAGGTAGTTCATCCCAGGCTTTAATGTGTTCGTCCATTCGGACTGGATCTCTGCAGCTCTGTTGGGGTTCACCAGAGTGAGTACTTCGATAGTTTTTGAGGGATCTAATTTAGTTTCAGCACTTCGGGTTTTATTTAGATACTCTTGTTCACTTTCGTAAATTTCAACTGAAACCTCAGCGGACCCAAGGGATGCTAAATTGTCATTATCTAGGCTTGAAGTATCGGGGTTAGCCATTACTATCTGAGAGATAAAAAAGGAAAGCGTCCATAAAATTAAAATGTGGATAAAACTTAGCCTCGAAAAAGGATTGGAATTTATTCTGTTTAGAATTTTATCATCCATATTCACGTCCAACTAGCAGGCGAATGGGTTTGAGGACCTGCTACCCCGGTTATCCACATTCAGTGCCAGTTCTGGAAAAGAAAAAAGATGAGATATATCAATATCTTACATGACGACAAAAAATGTCACGATGACATTTTTGCTACCTGAGTGCCGTGAATTGTCGGTTGTATACCCCTCTGCCGGCTCTAAACCTTCAGGACATCGTCCAGTCGAAGGGAGCATTTATTCGAAAAATTCATCGTTACATCATTAACGCTGGTTCACACTCTGAAAGGTCCGTGCTGTTAGTAGTGTATAATTCTGCACTTTGGAATTCCGAGTAAAAGCAATGAATCATCGTCTCTGACAGCCCTGCTCGCTCTAAAGAGTTTTTCAGGCTGCAAGAGGCAGTGACCACCATCTGTGTTAACTCTGGTAAGATTTTCGACCCATAGTAGGTTTGGCCATCATAAATATATCGTTTAGATGGATTATCACTATCTCTGAGTAATCCAGATTGCACTCCTGCTCTACTTCTAAATTCTTCAGGGGTGATTGCAAAGGAGTCTGCAGTTTTACAAACGACTTTGTGTTTAATTTTGATTAATTTACGAATTTCGTTTGGCTCATCTATTTTCTTGATTGGTTCTTTTAATTTAATCTTAGGCCGATAAGCCTTAGGTGGACTTTTGTGGTCTTGCGCTGCATTTGAATCTGCTACCTCTGAATCGGCGATAGCAAAGTTGGATAAAGTGAGAATGGCTAATTTTCACACTGCGGGGGAACACCCTTTGCATCAAAATGCTACAGTTTAAAACCCAATAAGCATTTCAAATCTACTATATAACTTATAATTGAGCTCGTTGGCGCGAAGCTTTGCTAAAATAATATGTATTATAAATTCGAAGATTTTGATCCAACAAAAAATGTAATAAATAACCATGCGCTTTTTGCAAAGCAAGTGACAAGGCCTGCCTCAATTATAAGTTATATAGTAGATTTGAAATGCTTATTGGGTTTTAAACGGTTTTTTCTTAATTTTTATAATCAAGAATTATATCAAAAACAGTAAATTGCGATGAGCCTCTAAAAATACCAATTCTAGTAATTAATTCTAGGCATTAGCGTTCCCTTGTTGCCCCAATAACCTTGCTTAGATTCAGAAAAACTTTTTACGCTGACTAGAAGGTAATATCCCAAGTACATCTCGGTACTTGGCAACTGTTCGCCTAGCTATTTGGAGTCCTTCTTTTTTTAACAAATCCACTATCTTTTGGTCGGATAGTGGTTTTTTGGTATTTTCTTGAGCCACCAGTGCTTTAATTTTTAGTTTAACGGACTCGGAAGCTAGTGATTCTCCGCCGTCAGATCTAGAAATTCCTGAGTTGAAAAAATATTTCAGTTCAAAAACACCCAGCGGTGTATGAACGTATTTATTCGTAGTCACACGACTTACAGTGGATTCATGCATTTCAATGTCATTTGCGATATCTTTTAAAATCATAGGACGAATGAAAGCAGAACCTTTTTCAAAAAATTCTTGCTGGTGTTTAATAATACTTTCTGTCACTTTGTAAATTGTTTTTTGCCTTTGCTGTATAGACTTAATTAACCAAACTGCTGAACGAAGTTTTTCTTGCAAATACTCTTTTGTTTCCTTGCTTCCACCGGGCCCTTGATTCTTAACTAAATCTTTGTACAAATTCGAAATTTTTAATTTTGGAATTCCATCTTCGTTAAGAGCAACAACATACTCTTCACCCACTTTATAAATATAAACATCAGGCGTTACATAGTGTGTGTCCTCTGACTGAAAAGCACGACCCGGCTTTGGATCAAACGAAAGGATGATCTTACAAATTTCGATCACTTCTTCAATTTTTAGATTCATTTCTTTTGCGATCTCTTCGTAGTTCTTTTTTTCAAGATCTTTCAGATGATGCTCTATAACGTGCAAGACATCTTTTGTAGCTTCTTCAAAATGTTCAGCTTGCAAACGTAGGCATTCTTTTAAGTCGCGACTTCCAACACCCGGGGGATCAAATTCATGCAAAAATGGCAAGATCTCTTCCAGGTCAACTAAAGGAATCTCTTCCTCCTTTGCAATCTGATCAAGTGGGACTTTGATGTAACCATTGTCGTCAATGTGAGTGATCAGTAAAGATATGTGCTCCATCTCTTCTTCGTTAAAACCACTAAGGCTTGCTTGCCAGTGCAAGTGATCTTTTAAAGTTTGGGCCTTAGAGATGAAATTGTCGTAATTGATGTCTTCAGGTATGGAAGACGTCGCAGATAAGCCTTTGTACTGAAGATCAGAATAATCCTCCCAATCAGCTTCTTCTTGAGAACGCGGATCTTGATCTTCATTCTGTTTGTCTTTTTCTTGTGAGACAGAAGATAACTCGGCACTTGGATCGTCTTCGACAGTGTCTGCAAATTCTTCTAATAATGGATTCTCATTGATTTCTTTTCGGATCTCGGCTTCAAGCTCCATCCTCGAAAGCTGAAGCATTTTGATAGCCTGTTGAAGTTGAGGCGTCATTCGCAAATTTTGAGATAATTTTAGGCTTGTCTTTAACTGCATCGACATGAAACACTTTCCTTTGCCCCGGTATTTACAATTCCTACCTTAAGGGCTTTATGCCCCAAGCTTTATAGTTTCCACCCTGAAGGTTTCATAGCTAAACGCCTTGAGGGCTTTATAATTTAAAGTTGTCACCTAAGTAAAACTCTTTGGCCAAAGCCGATTCGGTGATCTCTATAGGAGTACCTTCGACAATAACCGTGCCAGACTTTAGTAAATATGCATATTCGCAGATCTCTAAAGTTTCTCTAACATTGTGGTCAGTAATGAAAATTCCCAAACCCTTAGACTGTAGCTTTTTGATAATTTTTTTTATCTCAGCCACTGCCAAAGGATCAATGCCCGCAAAGGGTTCGTCCAGAAATAAAAACTTAGGCTCACCAGCTAAAGCTCTTGCAATCTCAACGCGGCGTCTCTCGCCGCCAGACAAGCTCATCCCCTGACTTTTCCGGATACTCTCAAGTCCGAAATCGGACAGTAGCT
Source organism: uncultured Pseudobdellovibrionaceae bacterium (assembly GCA_963803705.1). Taxonomy (GTDB): domain Bacteria; phylum Bdellovibrionota; class Bdellovibrionia; order Bdellovibrionales; family UBA1609; genus JAMLIO01. The sequence goes on from CAWDNU010000004.1 coordinate 639,460, forward strand.
CTTGCAGCTTTAAAGCCCTTTTCTGAGCATTAAACTCTTGAATTTCCAAAGCTACATTTATGTTCTCTTCCACAGTCATTTTTCTAAATATACTAGCTTCTTGCGGTAAATAGCTTATACCTTTTTTCGCTTTTTGAGACAATTTATCATGAGTGATATCCTCACCATCTAAAAGAATCTGACCCTTATCAGGATCAACCACACCAAGAGTCATGTAAAAGCTTGTTGTCTTGCCTGCACCATTAGGACCTAAAAGACCGATTATTTGCTCGCTTTCAACAGTGAATGAAGCTCCTTGAACAACTTTTTTAGATTTGTAACTCTTATGTATATTTTTTACTTCTAATTTTGCCATATTCTATTCACCCTGAATTAAATTGATTTCGGATTCGGTTTTAACTTTTCCTTTCAATATCTGCACACTTCTACCTTTATTATAAAGTAGAATTTCACTACCAACTAAAGTGTTTTCCCCAGATACAAATCTAGGATTTCCTTGAAATAAAAAAACACCATCTTTTACTCTGACTTCCAACAGGTCTGCTGAAGCGGATTGATTTTTTTGAGCTGCAAAGACCTGCCCCTTAACTAGTAGGGACTCTAAATCACCTTTTTGTTTATTATATTTAAATTCTGCCTCTTCAGCGGTGATTGTCATATCACCGATTAAAATTAAAACCTGGCCTACAAACTTTACGTGTTTATCTTCAATGTCTATGCTTGCATTAAGACTTTTTATAATTGGCTTGTCGTAATCTGGAACTACTTGCTCGCAATAAATTGGACCAGTTATATCAACACGACCGGCTTGCATGTCACCTTCAAAAGAAGTTCCTTTTAGAATTGTCGATCTTTTGGGACCCTCAATATAGATTTCTCCGTCTGAAAAAAAAGTCTCTTTCGATGCATCGTAAGTTAAACCAAATGATTTAAACTTATAACCACTTATGGTTTCACTGACGACCTGGTCCTTTAAAATAAAATTTTTGGTTTCAGTATTCACCGTGCCATAAGAGGATAGAATAGTTACGACCTTGTAGTTATCTTTGTAAAGTAGAACTTCAGCGCCTTGAATTTTCCATTCTGCGTCCTTGGGATCACTTCTGGCACTTTTAGCGTTTAATTTCCAATCTTTCTGTCCAGATGAATTTATTTTATATTCGGTTAGCGACAGATTCTTCATAATTTGACCAAAACTTTCTTCTTGATGCTGTTGGCTGGATTTTTTATCAACTAAGTCTACCACTAAGTCAGTTTGAAAATAGAAGTAAAAGGCTGTCGCAAATAACACGCCCAATTGAATCCAAAAACCCATAGTTTGAATGTAATTCAGATAATGGTGTTTGTCTTCACGACATAAAAGAAAATTCACACTTTTCGTATAGCAAAATATACTTAATTTATTTTAACCCACTTGCAATGGGAACATTAGCGTAAATCAAGCTGCCCTTAAAGAGCCTTGTGCTTTCACAAGTTCAATGAGCTTATTCACATTTTCAACATATTCCGTTTTTACATAAGATAACCCTAGCACTCCAGATTCACTGGTGAATCTAATTTGCGCTACAAATTCGATATCATTTTTGAGTTCGGAACAATCAAGGGTTACTTTAACAACTTCGCCTAATACCAGAGGGCCAAAACCGGTAGCACCGATCCCTGATAAACTAAGATTTTCAAGCTGTCCGATCTGTGTATTCCCGTTGAATTCTATTTTGACAGTACCACTATATGCAAAGCGCTCGTGTCGTCTAAAACCAATACCCAGTTGAACAGAAATTTGAGGTGTGTCGTAAAGATTCTGCCAATCTTTCATGCCCTTCTTCCAAAGGTAAACAAAGTCTGGGTTTTTAAAACTGTCAAGTTTTTTAAAAAGTGTTTCCACGTTCATCGGACCCTCTGACTCGCCGTCATAAGCGACGAACCAAACTGGCGCTTCTAGCAATTTTTTTTGCTCTATATGTTGAGCCACTTCTTTTAATTGAGCCACGTTAGTTTTTTCATTTAATCCCAAATCAGTCGACCGCACATCTGTGGTTTTATCAGCTATTCTAACTGATTTTTCGCCTTGAACCTTTTGTTGTATTTCATCTGAAGATTCAGTTAACAGGTCTTGGTCACTGCTTAGGCTAAACTCTTCTAGTGATGCTGTTTTTTTTATTTCGCTATCAACATCAATTTCTAAATTGTAGTCCTCTGAAGCCTGGTCACTTTGACCAAGAGCTAAGTTGTCAGAGCTTAAATCAAACTCGTCGATATCTAGCGCTTTACTTTGCACTTTTGTGGCTTCACCCGATTGAAGCTCCAAACTTAAATCATCCATACTTTGCACTTTAGTAGGACCATCATCTTCAATATCTTCTAAGTTCAAATCAAAATTTTCAAAATTTTGAACTTTAGTTGCGCTTTTAGGGTCTGCAGAATCTGTGGCGCGTGCATCTTCTGCAGTCTGTATCTCTGTTGGGCTTTCTTCTACAGTTTCTGAAGTAACATCAATTAAGCTTTGTATTTTGGTAGATCCATCTTGTTCGGCTTGGCCTAAACCTAAGTTGTCGCGGCTCTGTACTTTTGTGGCACTATCGTCATCTGAATCTGAGGTCGCGGGCTCTTGAGTAAGGTCTTCCATGGTCGCTTGAATAAGTGTATGGCCTTCTTCATCTACAACAGGTTGATCCAGGATATTGTTAAGCTGATTATGTAGTACGATTGAAACTTCTTCTTCAGTGTCAGCTGAGCTATCACTATCAGAAAATATGTCATCAACATTAGGTATTAGGGGTAAAGGGGCTAGATTCACCTGTGGTGCACCTTCGGGTTCGTACACTTGTGTTTCAGCAGAATCATTATGCTGCTGTGTATCATGCTGCATGTTGGATTCTGGTCTAATTTTGAAAATTTTAGACTTTTCTGGTTTTTCGTTTGATTCGGGATTTATCAAGATACCAAGGTCAGGCTTAATATTAAAGGCGCCTTGGCTTAACTGATAAGACCAATCTTTAAATAACAACCACTCATCACAGTTAAGTCCCCATACCAAAACATTTTGACTATTGTAATCAGATAAAACTTTTTCTGAGTTTACGGGTCCTAATACTGTTCCGCTTTTTAATACAAACCACGATTGCATATGGCTTTATCGGTTTTAATAGATTCACCATTAAATTTAAAACAAGCCTTAAGGCTTGTTTTAAATAAAAATTATAAAATATTTGCAGCTAGTTCCGCTAAATCAGACCGCTCACCCTTAGATAAGGTCACGTGGGCTGCTATTGAGTGACCTTTAAATCTTTCTACTGAATAGCTTAAGCCGCTATTGGCTGCATCAACATAAGGGTTATCAATTTGATATCTATCACCAGTTAAAACAACCTTTGTGCCTTCACCGGCTCTAGTAACAATAGTCTTAATTTCGTGAGGGGTTAGATTTTGCGCCTCGTCCACAATTAAATACTGGTTCGGAATGCTGCGCCCTCTTATGTAGGTAAGAGGTTCAATGTTTAACATGCCTTGATTTATAAGCTCTTGTGCTCGCCCTGCAGCCTTTTTATCTGCACCCATTAAATACTCTACGTTATCAAAAATTGGCTGCATCCACGGGTTTAACTTTTGTTCCACATCCCCGGGGAGGTATCCAATGTCACGCCCCATAGGAAAAATTGGACGTGAAACCAGAAGCCTTTGAAAGCGTCCTTCATCTAATGTTTTGTAAAGTCCTGCAGCTAAAGCCATTAAGGTTTTTCCGGTGCCCGCTTTACCAATTAAAGATACGAATAAAACTTCATCATTAAGTAGAGCATCAATGGCGAAACTTTGTTCTACATTTCTTGGATGAATTCCCCAAAGGCTATCTGTCGGAGTGATCAAGGGAATTACAGTACCCTCGTCTTTCACAAAACGTCCTATTGCGCTGTGATTTGGATTGTTTTTATCTTTTAAAACAACATACCCATTTGCTAACAACTGATTATTCTCTGGAGCGGTCACAACTTTATTTTCATAGAAACTATCTATGACTGAAGATTCAACTTCGATTTCTGTGCTGCCAGTGTAATAGTCATCGTTTGAACCAACGCTAGTAGGTTCATAATCTTTTGCTTCGATACCGAAAACGTCTGCCTTAATTCTTAAATTTATATCTTTAGTGACCAAAGTTATGGTTTCGCCTACATATTTTTTTTGTAAATACATAGCTGTGCCTAAAATTCTGTTGTCAGCTTTTTGCTTGTCTAACTCTTCAGGTAATCCCTCGACTTCAATATCGATCTGCACGAACATCTTAGAATTAGAAGTTTCATCAAAAGACACGCCTTGGGCAAGTTTACCTTTTTCTCTTAAGACATCTACAAAGCGGCTAAAGTGCCTAGCATTTTTACCGTTTTCACCTAGATCTCTTTTAAAGCGATCGATTTCCTCTATAACTGAAATCGGTATGTAAATGTCGGCGTTGTGAAATTTAGTCACCGCCAATGCATCAAATAAAATTACGTTAGTATCTAGTACAACTTTCGTGTTTACCTGCGATCCAGTTCCCAAAAAACTCACCCCCATCCTTATCTAAGGATACCAACTGGTTGAAGTGTGTGGAGCTTCTGTGCGTCATTACCCTTAACTTTTTAGTCACTTTAGATAACAGGGTTCTTTATTTGTTGATATTAGAAACTAAAATGTCACCATCGTCTTGTTTTAAACTTGTTGACACTGTTTCTAAAAACTTAACAAAGTGAAAAAGAGCCTCTTCATTGACTGTGCCCTTGATAAAGTTGGCACCGTGCCTGTATATATTTTCTTCTTGGTCAAATCTTCCGTTAGAAACTTTTATAGTAAAAGGAAAGTAAGCTCCGTGATTGAGATAAATTCGCATGGACACTTCTTCGCCTATCTTAAATTTACCTAACTTTTTTTCTAAATCAAAAGAGACACCATGAGTTGAGATGTCATACAGGCAGACTTTTTTTAAACCTAAACCAGGTATAACTAAATGTGTCCCAATAAACTCGGTTAAAATTGTACGCTTCACTTTACGGCGGTTTTCTGCAATGACCTGCTGTCGCAAGGATGTCATATCAGTCACCTGGTTTGCAATATCTCTGTCCTTTAAAGACTTTGTTTTTTTGTGATTGGTTTTGGCTTTCAACCTTTGTGTTATATCGATAACGTTACTAGACATGTCCCCCGACCCCCGCAGCATATGTATCATATCGGGATGCTGTAGGTTAAACTTTAGGGGATGAACACAAAGGTTAAAATTAGTGATTTAAAGCATTGTCTTCTTGGTTTAATCGTTATCGTAATGTTGCTTTCAGCAACAGGATGCCAGATACCCTACATTATAGAGAGCGCTTGGATTCACCTAAAAATTATGAATTCTAAGCAGGACATTCAAAAAGCTTTAAAGAACCCGGACCTACCAGAAGAATGGAAAGCAAAGCTGTATCTAACATTAGAGATAAGACCCTATATAGAAGATCTTGGACTTAAGATAACAAAAAACTACCAGTCATTCGTAGATTTAAAGCGGCCATACATCAGTCATTTATTAATCGTGACACCTGCTTACAGTTTAAAAGTAAAAAAATGGTGGTTTCCGATCGTGGGCAGCTTTCCTTACAAGGGCTACCACAGCGAAAAAAAGGCCAGAAAAGCATCTGAATATTATACCAAAAAAAACATGGACACCTATGTAAGAGGTGTTACAGCATACTCAACACTTGGCTGGTTTAATGATCCTTTACTTTCCACCATGATGAGGTACCCAGACCACGATCTTGTTGAAACAATCATTCATGAATCAGTGCACGCAACCATATTTATAAAAAATAATGTAGATTTTAATGAACAGCTTGCGGTTTTCATAGCTCGAAAGGCCACTTTAGCATATTACAAGAATAGATCTAAAAAGACCTACACTAAGATCCTAGAAGACCAAAAGGATGAAGACCTATTCACAGATTTTTTAATGCAAAGCTATCGAAAGCTTAAACTTTTTTACAAAAACAAATCTAGCCACACATTGAAACAAAAATCAGAACTGTTTGAATTCATAAAGCAAGACTACTCTGACTTTTTTGCTAGCAAGATCATCAATGTCAAATATGACTTCGTTCTTAAAGCAGATCTAAATAATGCATTTTTTGCGGCTCAGAAAACTTACCATATGAACCAAAAAAAATTTGATAGCGTCTATAAAGTGCAAGGTAAAAACGACATCAAAGAATTTATTAGATTGCTAAAATCTTTAAAATCCAAAAAAATAATAGAATTATTTAATTTTGAAGATTAGGGCCTGTGGAAGCTAACATGTCATCAGTTAAATTCCTAAACTGATATTTTTTAATCACTTTTATTGCCCCAACACACCTTTGTTACAAATCCTACTTTAGATTTTACACCTTTGAACCCTGCATCTTTTAGCATAGCTTCTAATGGGGTGATTGAATAATTTTTATAAAAAGGTTCGTGAAAATCTCTTGGGAAAAGCTCCATTATTGGTTTTAAGTCAGGGCGATCGTGAACCTGTATAGAGTCGACAATAAATATATGGCCACCAGGCTTTAAAACCCTAAAGGCTTCGCTAATAGTCTTTGTTCTGATATCTTTAGGAAGTTCATGAAACATAAATGTAGAACACCATGCGTCCTGGCTTTCAGATTTGATAGCCTGCAGATTTTCACCGGCAGCAACATCAAAGGTTACATTTTTAAGATTTTTGTATTCCTTATTACAAAAAGCCACATAATCTTTAGACAAATCTATGGCTTTAATCCTGGACTTCTTATATGTGTTTGCTACAGGAAATGTTGAGATGCCAGTTCCACAGCCTACCTCTAGAATTTGGTGTCTACGTTCAGGAGCTAAGGATTCAACCATCGGCTTTAAAATAAGACGTCTCATGGCGTCTGCGGTTCCGCGAAACAAGATATCTACTTGATGATCATATATTTTGGCAGACTCTTCAGAGAAATAACCATCAGTCTGAAAGTGAAAGTTTCTTTTATAATATTCTGGCAAATCGCTGTGTTTTTTTTGCGCCTCTTTAGAAAAGACTTTTGATTTCTTTTCTTTTCGCCTTTTTGAAACGTTAAAAGAATCTCTGTAAACTTTAACTAGATTTTTAACGTGGGTTAACGGGTTTTCAATTCTAACTGCAGAAAGGCCATATATACCATTATTAATATTTTCAACATCTTGCTGAATTAGATTTTTGACCTCTTCAAAAAGTTCTTTTTCGTTAAGTCCTTCGACGGGTTTATGTAACTTACCGGACCTTATCCATTGATCTAAATAAATCAGTGGATAACTTTCAGCCAAATAAACCCCAGACCTTAGGAAAAAGGCACCTTCTAAAGCTTTTACTTTTAAAGTTTCGATTATATTTTTTTGATTAAATTCCATAGGCTATTATAACTTAAAAAGACTAAAAATTGATACTTTGCCAGAAATAAGTGTTTTTAATGCATCAATTGAGATTCATTTACATCGATGTACTGAACTAATAGGCACTACTAATTATTAATAAATTAGGGCCTGTGGAAGATTCATCTAGGTTTTATCGAAGCCTTGGCGGTCTTACTCCGTTAGGTGCCAACCAGGTGGTTGCAAAATTCCATCCGGCGCCCACATAAGAACTTTGCTGAAGTATTGATGTTGAGGTTAATCTACTGTATCCAGGTAAATCCCCTGGGTCTGCAGCCACAGTGACCGAGTCCACCAAAATATTTGGACCCCTATAATATACATTATTAAATGAGTAATTTGCAGTGCCTGTAAAAGAAAGGTCTCCAATAAGTGCAAAAGAATCTGCCAAAGAGCCTGACACAGCAAATGAGCGAAAATTTACATAACTATTTGAGATATTAACTGAAGAGCCAGTAGCACCCGGATTTTCATATCGACCTATCAAACCACCTATCTCTGATGCATTAGCATTAATATCTATTGTACCGTCAAAGTAGCAATGGTTCATTGAAAAATTTAGATTTACCGAATTTCTTATGTTCAAATGTGAAAGAAGTCCTGCGATTCTAGACTTATTTCGAACACCCGGTGTAGGTATTTGAATCAAGCCCCTTACACCAACCCTTACAATATTGACTGTCATATTAGTAGAGTTTCCCAGCGCTAGGTTCCCCGTTATTCCACCAAGTGCGCCAGATAAGGCGCTCCAATCAGCGGATGATGTAATAGTACCTGCCAAATCCACATCAGAAATTTCTAAAAAATTATTTGTTCCATTAGTCATGTGTAATTGACCAAGAAGAAGGCCTTCCCAGGCCCCTGATAATGGCTCTAAGGTTGTTAAACCACCTGAATTTTGGACATTTTGTATTCTAACCTCAGTGCCGGAAGTTCCGTTAGCAACAATTATTCCACCTATCGCACCATTAGTGTTTCCAACTGCGCTGGCAGGCTGACTTATATTTCCAGAATTTGAGCTGTTTCTTAGAGTTAGGTTTGATCCGTTAGTTATCTCTATAGCACCAAAAATACCACCCATCCGGTCAGCGCCTTCAATCGGCGAGCTATTCGCTAAATTTTCCAATGTGAAATTTGCCGAATTATTTAATCTCATAAGTCCCACCATAGTCCCTGTGCCAAAGTTATTTAGATTCCCACTGCTTACATACCGAAGCCCTCCACCTGACGAACTGATATTGCTAAATTGTGAATTAATACCAAAGCCCAATAAAATTCCAGACCTACCGGAACTTCTAATAGTGTTGTTCACTAAATTTAGGGCTGAAATATTAGAGCCACTGGTATGTGCGAAAATTCCAGCTGATATAGATCCGCTTGGACTGGTGTAGTCAATATTTTGAATGGTCGAATTATTGCCATTGTAAGTGCCGGTAAACGGTAGAGCTGCCGAAGGATTACTATTGTCATATATACCAACCGGTACAAATGTTAAACCTGAAAAATTAAGGTCGTTACCTTGGATAAAGTGGTTCCCAAAATAAGAAGTGTTGCTGGCAAGGTTTAAAAATTGAGTGGTGCTACATATAACGTAAGGGTCTACAGTGGTGCCTGTTCCAGATTGAAAATCAGATGTAGCCGCCGGTTCTAAACAGCTTGCAAGAATACTTGAAGTGCCAAAGCTTGCGATATAATCAAACTTCGCACATCCAACCAAAGTGGTTAATGCTAATAAAGCAGAAAAATAGTTTAATGATTTAAACGAGTATTTCATTTAAGACTTATCGGAATTATTAATACAATATTAATAAAAATAATGCATTTTATTAACTTGCCCACTTTTTTGATCTATAAAAAAACATTATTCAACACTTTATAAGCAGAAAATTTGAAATGTTGTTTTAAAACGATACAAAATTAAAAATAAAATAGAAATTTGGCTATAATCAAGACAGATAAATATTCTAGTTAAAGTTTACGATCAAAACCTTTTTGCCTTTATCCTCGAATTATCTTAAAATGGAATTAGGCTAATCGCAGCAGCAAATACATCAAAATAATAGAGCTATGTTTTTTTTAGGGCCTGTGGAAGATTCATCTAGGTTTTTACTACCCGATGGATACTTGATTGCGGCCGCGTTTTTTTGACTTATATAAAGCCTGATCAGATTTTTCAAAAAGCAGATCCCAGGTATCTCCACCGGCATCCCGACTAGCAACACCAAGCGAAATTGTGATAGGCATTTTAACATTTTCAAATTCAAATTTATAAGCTTCAACGTTTGCCCGGATGCGCTCTGCAACTTCTGCGGCAACATGCAAGGGTGCGCCAGATAAAGCCAGTACGAACTCTTCGCCACCGAAGCGCGCAAAGAAATCTTCACCACGAGTAAGCTTGTCTTTAATTAATGAAGCCAAAGCTTTGATAACGTAGTCACCCGCCGCGTGTCCGTAAGTGTCGTTTACTTTTTTAAAGTGATCAATATCAAAAACAATCAGACTGATTGGCATTCCAACAAGGTCAGATCGTTTAATAGCTTCTGGGGCATAAGCTAATAATGCACCTTTGTTGTAAGCCCCAGTCATCGCATCAATTTGAGTTCTGTCGAAAGTCTTCTGGTTTGAAACTGCTTCAATATTACCTTTTTCTAAAAACTTAAAAATAACATTACCAACTTTGATCTGATCATTATTTTTAAGCGGCGCAGTGGTTAATGGAGAAACCGGTTTATTGTTAACAATTGTTTTATTAGTTGATTCAAGATCCATAATATGGGACTCGCTTCCGTGAACAACTATTTTTGCATGACTTTTGCTAATGCTTCGGTCATCGACATAAATTGTGCTAGAGGGCGAACGTCCAATCACCAAATTATCACCTTCTAGGCTCCACTGTTTACCGATACTACTGGCTGGACCAACTAAAAGTACAAGCGTAGGAGGCGTCTTGTCAGCACGCTCTAAGTGGACCTTTAAAGTGTCACTCGTCATGATGCTTGTCTTGTCTTCATCCTTAGGATCAAATTTAGCCATTTCTATTCCCAACTTAGCAGTTTAATACATAATTTTATTTAAAGTGATTACTTCATATTACGCAATAGAGACTTCTTCATCAACACGATGATAACCTTTCCAGTTTTTTAATCGGCCATAAGGCCTGCGAGAGTCCTGGGCATATTCAAATAAGACGTAAGTCAGTTTAGTTATTTTACCCAATGACTGCACATCTAAAGAAGTTAAATCCGTCCAAGTTCCAGTGTTGAAATACTGTTTTCCTCCGGGCCATTGCCTATACTGATAAACGTGAGTGTGTCCAAACACGACCGTATGAACTCTGTCATCGTTTAAAATGGCCTTAGCACTTAAAGAAAGATCAGGAAAAATCGCACACTCTCTGACGACTTTTAATAAAGTCCCAAAACCCCAGCTTTTCCTTGGATCATTTAGAAACAACGAGCTTATAAAATACCAAAGCACTTTGTATAAACCAAAAAAAGCAAAACTAGTCTTATTAAACAAAACCCACTTTAGGGCCTTACCAAAGGGGCGAACCTTATCCACATGAGGGTAAACAAATTTCAATTTTAACACGCAATCAACAAAAAAATGAGAGCCGAAAGGAAGGTTCAAAATTGGCTCTGGCAAATTCTTCCTTAGAAAAAACTTCTTTGGGTTCATTCTGTTAGCGGCTTCATGCATGTGCCCATGCTCTATATGAACACCATCAAAAAAGTAAACAATGTTTTTATATTTTACCCTTTGCCCGGTAGCTTCATTCAATAGCTCTCTAACTCGAGGCCACAACATCTCTTGGTCGTGATTACCTACTATATAGGTTATTTTGTGGCCCAAGTCAGAAAACTTTTTCAAACTTTCAAAGAACACAGGGTGTCCACTGATAACTCGGGAAAGCTTATTTACAGAAATCGGCTCTGTAATAACACCTACAAAATGTCCTTTATAATCGATCTGTAAAAAATTAAAAATATCGCCGTTTAAAATCAGTTCTACTTCAAATTCTTCAAACTTTCCTGTGGTGTAAAAGTTGACAAATTCTTCAAATTTTTGATCAAAATAAAATTCTTCTAGGGGATTTAAAGTACCATCAGGCAGACCTTGGCCTACACCAAGGTGTAAATCACTCATAACAAGTTTAATTTTACGTTTCGGGGTTTCACCAGTGCCAGAGATTAAAGAACTCATAGAAATTTGTTAATCCTCTTCTAAAGAGCTACCTTCTAACATAGTCAGGGCAATTCTTAAAGCCTTTACTGTTCGTCTTAACAGTTCTTCTTTGTTTTCCATTTTTGAGCTCATTTTTTGGTTTTGTATTCTGTATTTTTCTAGATCAGATTGAATCAGTTGCACTTGTTTTTTGAGCTCTAATATCATTTCGTCTTTAGACCGCACTAAAGCTTCATTTTCCGCCTTCATAATTTCTAATCGATTTTCAAGTTCACGCTCTCTGATCCGGACATTTTCATACTGCGAACCCTGCCTTTGTTCAACGTCAACGACTCTGTCTTGTAGCGCACTGATTTTAATCTCTTTTGCTTCTAGGCTCTGCATAAGAATCTTTTTTTCTTCTTGTGCGATATCCTGCATATTTTGATAGTTAGACTCTGCGTTTTTAACTTGATGTTTTAAGCTGTCGTTCATCTCTTTGAAATGTTTGCCCGCGATTGCCAGTTGCTCACCATCTCGCCTTAATTTTTGCACCTCTTTTTCTAGCTCGAGCACTCTATCTTGGGCCACCTCAAGGTAGTTCGACGACTTCAAGTGCTCTTGAAGATTAACAACATTTTTAGCTAGTCCTTCTGGTTCTAGGCTCTGGTTAACAAAAGGAACTTCAAAAGGCTCGGCTATAGGTAAGGCTTTGGTTTTTTCGGTATCTCGATTTACAATTTTGGCCTCAGAAGGAAATATTTCTGATGCTTCAACGCCTTGAAACTGATTTTCAAAGGTACCCCCAAACGCTTCATCTAAGGTTTCGTTTGTTAAGAGCGCATTTTTAGAGTTTGGAGGTAAAAACTCTTTAACACTGGATATCTCTGGAGGAGTGCCCGCATCGGGCAGGGTTTCGCTCTGCTCAATCTCTTCTGACAATATTTCTTCGAAAAAGTCGCCAGCCTTCAAACTATTTTTTCCCATAAGTTTGAATCGGACAAAACACAAATATATTAAAGAGTTACGTGGCACTCTAATGAAACTCAAAGGATTAAAGCTGATATAAACTAAATAAGCCAACTTATTGGACTTAAGATCTCGTAATGATACAATTTTTCATACTACACCGAAACTTTTTAATTTAAAAAGTGTTTTAACTTAGGAGAGTCATGTGTCTTTGAGCTTTGAAGATGAAATGATGGACGGAATAGCTCGAGGATGCTCCAAGTCTTTTGCCGCTTTATTTGAGGCTTATGGTTCAATTCTTTTAGGATACGCTAACAAGTTTCTAAAAAATCAAGCTACCGCAGAGGATATAACTCAGGAGGTTTGGGTGAAAATTGCAAAGGTGGCACCTCAGTATCAAGCTCAAGGCCAATTTAAGGCTTGGGTTTTTACGATGACTAGAAACATGTGTTTTAATAAGTTAAAGGCAGATAAAAGGCTTCAATTTAAAGAAGATATGACAGAACTTAGTGAGCTTGCAGAACCTTCGATTACAGCCGAAGACAAAATGCTGAGCGACGCCAAAATGGGCCAGGTCAACGAGATACTATCTGAATTGCCTGAAAACCAGAAAGTGTGCTTGTTGCTAGTTACCGTAGAGGGTTTAAGCTACGAAGAGGTCGCAAATTGCCTTTCAATTTCACTAGGCGCTACAAAATCTTTGATACACAGAGCGCGCAAAACCTTAAACGAAAGGTTAGGCGATCAAAACCCGGCTAATCACAATTATTCTAAACCTCGAAAGGAGGTTTTATGAAAAACAATTCTGATAAAAACAGGAATTTAGATTGGGTGAAGGAACCTATCTCTACAGAGTTCAAGTCCAAAGTATTTAAAGCCGTCCACCTTGAGCTAGATAAAAATAGGACACCGTCTTTTGCAGCAAGATTTAATTTAAATTGGACGTGGTCTATAGTTGCAGGGTTAGCTTTACTTAGTGTTATGGTGATTCGACTTACAGGTCAGCTTGATTTGACTTCGCCCACAACAACATTTGATGATTTAGCTTTATTGACGCCAGCTGAAATTGAACTTGTCGAAAACCTGGATATTATCGATGATTTAAATGATATTGACCTAGAACAAATTAGAAACGAAATGAAGAAACAAAAAGGACCTAAATCATGAAAATACTATCTATGCTGTTAGTGTTTCTTTTGATTGCTCCTAATATTTTGCTGGCAGAGCGACGAGAGCGTTATCGAAGTCGTACTAATTATGGTGACAATACATCCGCTACCACTCCAAACAGAAGAGCTCAAAGAAATCAAAATTCAAACCGCTACGACCGATACAAATCCAAATCAAATTCTGAAAGGCAACAATTTGATAGAAACTTAAATCGCTATAATCGTTATTCGCCTTCTGAAAAACGAAATGCGCAACGAAAGTGGAAATCTTTTAAACAAAGAACCACGCCAGAAGAGCGCAAGTATATCCGTCAAAAATATAGGGAAGCCGACCGACCGCCAAGAAGGCGCCGATAAGTTCAAGTTGAACTTAATTGTTCAAAGCACCTGCGTTTATCCAATCACGAATCTTTGCTTTATCTGTTGCGCTAAGTGGATTACCTGGCGGCATTGAGTTGTCATTCGTTCTTAAAAATAACTGACTACCATTTGCATTGTTTGGGACAACTCGAAGTAAAGTTTCCGAATAGGTTGCCATGCTGTAGCCACCTCTAGCAACTGCATTACCATGACAGTTGGTGCACTTTGCTATGAAAATATCACTATTTAGTTGCGTATAGGTTGGTGCCACGTTTGAAACTACCACAGATACTGTGTCGTTCGCAGTACCACCTCTGTTATCTGTTACTACTATGTTAAATACGTAAGTTCCTATTACTAAATCACTAGCAGTTAAAGTTGATGTGGTAACATTTGCCAATGTAGGGATAGCTGGGCCTGAAAGTGAAGTCCATGCATAAGAAACTATGGTTCCATCAGGATCTGAAGCCGAAGCTATTATTGACACTGAATTAGTTGGCAACATTAAGGCCTTATCTGCACCGGCGTTAACGGTAGGTAGAATATTATCAGCCAAGGTAACCGAGACATTTACAGAGTCCATGGCCATAGCTCCCATATCATCAGTAACAGTGACGCTAAAATTGTAAAGACCTGACACTAGTCCACTTATACTTGCTATCCCAATTGTAGGGTCGGCTATCACAGATGTATTGGGACCTGAAACTTGCTCCCACAAATAGCTGACTATTTCACCATCTAAATCCGATGCCAGTGCAGTAACTGAGGCGGAGCTTGTAGGTAAACGAACAATCACATCAGCGCCTGCATTCACTACTGGAATCTCATTTTCAAGCGCACCAGAGTTGATCCAAGTGGCAAGGCCTTCCAATTCAAGCCCGGTCACAGTGGCATGTTTCGCAGTTAAACCGTTTGAAACCACTGTGTACAGCAGACTGTTTAAGGCGTTACCTGCGCTTACAGTGCCCGAAACTATTATAGAGTTGTGAGTGGCCATATCGAGTCCCCCCGCCGTAGTTAAGCTAGAGTGGCACTCCAAACACTTGGGTCTGAAAACCTTCTCGTTTAGGCCCTTGTAGAAGCTTACTTCGGACGAGCTAGCTCCAACTGTTATCCCTTCGAAGGGCGTGCAGTTTTGATACAACAAGATACATCCTGCTGCTAAACCCAATAATACTAACTTTTTAAAAGCTATCATACTTAAATGAAATCGGCTTTAAGTTCGAAAGGCTGAACTAAAAAAGCTAAGATTTGGTCTTTAGTTTCGTTTTGATATAACTATCTACTACTTGTTCTAGAACTGTGAAGGTAACTGGACCGTTTTTAAGAATCACATCATGAAATTCCTTCAGGTCAAAGCTGGATTTTAGGGCTTGTTTGGCCTTCTGACGAAGTTCAAGAATCTTCAACTGCCCTATTTTGTAGGACACCGCTTGACCAGGCATCATAAAATACCGTTCGATCTCTTTGACAGTTTTTTCTTCTGAAGAGTCAGAGTTATTCATCATGTAATCTACGGCTTTTTGCTTGTCCCATTTGTAAAAATGTATACCGGTGTCTACCACCAGCCTCACAGCTCTCCAAAGCTCCATACTTAAACGTCCAAAATCAGAATACAAATCTTTGTAAAATCCTATCTCTTTAGGCAAACCTTCTGAATACAGGCCCCAGCCTTCTGTGTAAGAGTTATGAAAGCCGAACTTTCTAAATTTCGGCAGTCCAACTAGCTCTTGCGCGATGGCGAGTTGCATATGATGTCCAGGAATTGCTTCATGATAGGCCAAAGCCTCCATACTGTATTTTGGCACAGCAGACATATCGTAAAGGTTTACGTAGTATCTTCCGGGTCGACTACCATCCGGGGCAGGCCTTTCGTAAAAAGCAACTCCTGCAGATTTTTGACGAAATTTTTCTACTGCCAACACCTTCAGTTCAGCCTTAGGCTTGGTGTTAAATAATTCGTCTATCCGAGCAGAGATGTCATCGATGATCTTTTTTGTGTCTTTCAAATAATTCTTTCGACCCCAATAAGTATTAGGATAGTAAAGCTCTTTATTGACTTTCACACTTTCAAAAAAATCATTTAATGAGCCGTCAAATTTTAGTTCTTCTGCAACCTGTTGAATCTCGGCTTGTATGCGTTTTACCTCAGACAGCCCTAACTTATGTATGTCTTGGGGGTTTAGATCAGTAGTGGTTATTTTTCGTATGCGATAGGCGTAAAACTCTTTACCCTTAGGTAAAGCCCAAACCCCCTTAACTTCTGTTTGCTCTTTCTGTAATTTTTCTAAGTAAGCTATAAGTTTCAAATACCCCGGCTTTACATTCCTTTTTAACGAGACCTTGGCTCTATTCATCAAAAGATTTTTAGTTTTAGATTTTACTTTTAAACGAGCAACCTTCGTTCGAAAATCCTTATAAAGAGTCGAATCTTTTTTCACTTTATCGAAGGGAAATCCTGAAACTATATTCTTGCAATCCCTAATGAGGTGATCGAAAACAAAACTTGGATAAGTCACACCAATCTTATTCTGAACCTTCAATTTTTCCAATAACTCATCAAGAGTTTTTTCAAAGTTCTGTAATCTAGATATATAAGACCAAGCCTCTGGCTCGTTAATTACAGAGTGTTCGTAGAGCATAAAATCTATTAGTTCTGTGTGTCTTCCATATAACTGGTTAAGTAAATATTTGTGGTAATAGAACTTTTTTTGCTCTTCTAGTTCTTCAATATCGCGTTCAAAGAGGTCGTAACTTATTTGACTGACTTCATCTAGTTTTCTACGATCGATTTTTTTTAACTCTTGGTAAGAGTCTTTAGCTATTTCTACTTCTTTCAAAAAATTTTCGTAACTGGTATCGTCCAATTGGTCATATTTTTTTTTACTTCCCAAAAAAGTCAAAAACTCTGGAGAGCGTTCTGTAGCTTCGTCAAAAACCTTTTCAAAAAACACGTTGGCTTTGGCAGATTCATTTTGAATCTCTTCAGGAGTAAATCTGGTCTGAGTTGATGAACACGAAATTAAAAAGCCTAGAAATGCAAATAGGAAGAATTTTTTCATAGCAAAAACATATTATATTTTCATTTATAAAACTAGGGGCAATGGCTAAAACACGATTTTAACTTAATTTGCTCTTAGGCTTTTTTTATTGATATTGGGGATGCTCTTTGTTGACGGCGTTTAGCTGTCCGCAGGCAGCGAATATATCGTCCCCCCTAGTCTGGCGCACATAGGTCTGAATTTTGTGCTTTAGTAACACTTTTTGAAATTTGCTAACTTGTTGATCATCTGGTTTAAAATAGCCAGAGCCAGGGTGTTCATTGAACGGGATTAGATTAACTTTACACTTCAAACCTTTTATAAGCTGAACTAATTCCCGGGCGTGCTGAGTTTGATCGGTAACATCTTTTAGTAAAACGTATTCAAAGGTCACGTCATCGCCTGTTTCACTGCTGTGCTTTTTACAAGCTTCCAGCAAATCTGAAATAGGCCATTTGTTATTAATTGGCATTATAGAGCTTCTTACCTGGTTGTTGGAACCATTTAAACTAACAGCGAGGATGGATTTAGATTTAGTGACTAGAGGTATCAGAGGAACTAATCCTGAAGTGGAAACAGTGATTCTTTTTCTAGAAAAGTTTAAACCTGAAGGCTCATTTAAGATTTCTATGGCATCAAAGACGGCCTTGGGATTATCCAAGGGCTCGCCCATTCCCATGAATACGACATTAGATAAACCAGACAGCCCCTGTTTTTGCAATTCCTGCTGAACTAATACAAATTGGCCAATAATCTGACCCGCACTTAAACGCTTCTTCAATTTTACTTTACCAGTGTAACAAAATTTGCAACCCAAATTGCAACCAACTTCAGAAGAAACACACAGCGTTTTTCTAGTGCCGGTAGGAATCATTACAGTTTCAACAGTCAATCCATCCCCTACATCAAATAAGAACTTTTGTGTGCCATCTTTACTTTTACGATGTTCGACGATGGACGGAAGCTCTATTTTTAACCACTCAGTAGCAGTGCTCCTGAAAGACAATGATAAATCTGTCATCATCTTAATATCTAGGACCTGCTTCTGATAAACCCATTTAAAAAGTTGAGCGGCACGAAACGGCTTCTCTAACTTTTCATTAAAAAAAGTCCTTAAATCGCTTAATGTGTAATCAAAAAAGTTTGGCATCATAATGACTTAAAGCTATACAGTAGCCGGCTATTTCTGTAAATGTGAGTGAGCGAAGCCTGTAAAATAAATACGGATGTTAAATAAACTGTCTTTAATATTTGATTTAGAACCTTGGAGAGCGCTTTTGTATTTACTTAGTGACTTTAGAGGGCAGCTTTGATCAATCGACTGAAGAAACCTTGGCTTTTTTTTCCCCCAGAACTATCGCATAGCTTAAGTCCGCTTTTCTTAAATTTAATGCATGGCCTTCAAGCAAAAAAAAATTTAGCCTACCATTGGAACGAGATTGAATGGGAGGGTTTACATTTTAGAAATCCCATGGGAACTGCTGGTGGTTTAGATAAAAATGGCGTCAATATCAACGCGTGGTGGAACCTGGGCGCTGGGTTTCTTGAAATTGGTACCGTCACCCCATACCCTCAAACGAAAAATTCAGGAAAAACTGTTGGCAGAGACATCAAGCTGGAAGCTCTTTGGAACTGTTTAGGCTTTCCTAATTATGGGGCGGACAAGTTAAAGACCAGACTAGCGAAGTTTCCTAAGCTAAACCGAATAACACCTGTATTTGTTAACATTGGTAAAAATAGGTGGACTGAAAACATAGACGCTCATAAAGACTATATTCAACTCATTAGCGAATTTAAGGATCACGCTGACGCTTTAGTAATAAATATAAGTAGCCCAAATACTAAGGGTCTTCGAGACCTCTTTACCGAAAACAATTTTAGATCTTTTCTTACACCGATATGTGAATTTGCTTTGCATCACAAGGCACCGCCCTTAATTTTAAAACTCAGTCCTGATTTGGATTTAGCTTCTCTTGAAAATATAGTTACAGTCACTGAAGATTTGCCAATCAAAGGATGGATTTTAGCAAACACAACCCAGTGGAGATCTGCTGAAATGAATTTTGAAACTAACAAAGGTGGAGTATCCGGGAAACCTCTGTCTTTTAAATCAGAGAAGATGCTAATTGATTTCCAAAGTCTTTTAGGTTCGCGTCGATCGAAAAGCTTAATAATCTCAACAGGCGGAATTTCTTCTAAAGCCGATGTCCAGAGAAGACTTAGCCTTGGGGCAGATTTAACACAGGTATATACAGCTTTGGTTTTTCAAGGACCAAGTTTTTTTAAAAACGCTAGTAGAACAGCAATTATGATGTGACTGTATTTGCCTCTTCTACTAGACTTAAAAGCATGTCTCGTAAGCGCAAATGTTATTGGATTCCTGTTGTCACGGCTCTTATGAAAAGAGGAGACGAAGTGCTATTGGGGCTTCGACCCGAAGGACATAATTTGGCGGGCTTTTGGGAGTTTCCTGGCGGAAAACTAGAACCAGGCGAAGAGCCCGAAGAAGCATTAAAGCGCGAATTAGAAGAAGAGCTTGGCATTGTTGCTAAAATTGGCCCTGTTTGTATGACAAGTACGCACGATTATGGCGACACCGGCATCTTGCTGTTATTTTTTGAAGTGAAC
This sequence comes from uncultured Pseudobdellovibrionaceae bacterium, assembly GCA_963803705.1. Lineage (GTDB taxonomy): Bacteria > Bdellovibrionota > Bdellovibrionia > Bdellovibrionales > UBA1609 > JAMLIO01. The sequence goes on from CAWDNU010000004.1 coordinate 659,204, forward strand.
TATTGGTCAGGCGAGCCAAAAACTGTGCACCATAGTGGGCTTAAATGGGTCAAGATTGATGACTTAAATAAAGAAAATTTGCCGGATGCGAATTTTAAGGTTTTGGACCGATTGACAGAAATCTTGAAGAAGTAAGTGTAGCATTCTCCCGAATTACTTAAAATAATTGTCTAAATTTATTTTAGATGTAAGCATTCGAAAGCTCAAACATTGGAAGCCCATGCATATTTGTTTCGTAACTAAAAATGATGACATATCCAGAACTGGTTTAAATGACTATGGGCACATTCTTCCTACGGCTCGTCACCTAGTAAAACTAGGTCACAAAATTCACATCATCACTTGGAAGCCCCAGGGTTCAGACAATAAGTCTTACGAAGAAGACGGTATTAGTGTGGACTTTTTAGGAGTAGGTCATTTTAAATCGATCCAAGAATTTCCAGGCTTAGCGTTGGACAGAATTAGAAAAATTCATGAAGCAGATTCTATCAATATCGTGCACTCGCTTGACACTAAATTTAAATCTTTTAACAAGGTATTTCCAAAAAAACGATTTGCATTAAGCTACGGCGTCGAATGTACATCGATGATGGATGTATTTGCTAGATTTTCAAACACCTACACTTCAGGCTTATCGGCACTAACCTCACTGGTTTCCGCCATAATTTGGTTTCTTAAAAAATTTTTCTTAGAAGATTATAAGTTACTTAACCAAGCCGACGGAATCTTTGTGACTAGCCCAAAGCAAACTCTGGCTCTTGATAGATATTATCTATATGCAACGACTCGCACTTACCAAATCCCACTTAGTTTAGCATCTGGTTATTTTCCCAAAAAAGAAAAGAGCGAAGAGCTTATGGCTAAATTGAATTTGGAACCTAATAGCCAAATAGTTGTTGCAAGGGATAGCTTCCACGACATTAGACAAACAGAATTTCTACTGACAGCTTTCGAGCAAGTAGCTATTAGAAAACCCAGGGCTAAGTTGCTAATTATTGGTGATGGTGCCCACTTCAAAGAAGCCGAGCGAATCTGCATTGAACTAGCCTTAGACGCCCGAGTCACATTTTTAGGTCGCTTAAGCAAAAAATCTTACTTAAACTATATTAACTTGGGTGACATTTTTGTCCAATTATCTAGCCACACTTCGGGGCTTGGCATTGCACTTCTTGAAGCCATGTCTCAAGAAAAAATAGTTATAGGATCAGAATTTAGCCCAATCTCTAATTTTATAACTGATAAAGCGAACGGTCTGTTGATTCGACCTGGCGAAAGTGATTTGTTGACCAATTATATAATCGATATTTTTGAAAATCCTAGTGCGTATTTAGAGTTTGGCCAAGAAGCTAGAGCAAAAGTTATAGAAACATTGAATCGAAAAAAATTGGCTTTAAATGCCGCCGAAGCCTTTGAAAGTATAATTAAACGCACTCATAAAAATTTTATCTGATTTTAGGGCCTGTGGAAGATTCATCTAGGTTTTCAGACCATCATGGCACACTATTTGAAGTCCAATAGACGTGAAAACATTGCTTCTATCACTAATTTTATATCAACTAGCACAAGCTAACCCTGATCAGTAGTGTCTAGATACTATCCCAATAGTTGAAAAGAACTTCAATGGATTGGTCTTAGTCCCAGGGGCAATCACGGGTCAAATTCGCATGCACAAAGACGAAAGAGGGCTCTTTCGATATGGATTAGCCCAGAATTGATACCTGCGTGTTTTTTATGGTAGAAAAGGACAACACACCCTAGCTAAGTCTTTAAATTTACATAAAAAACTTGGGTTTGAATTAGTTTTTGTTATGATATTCAAATGACAAAATCAGACCTTATAAATTTGGTAGCCTCGAAAGCAAATATCACTCGATTAAAAGCTGAGGCAGTGGTCAACACAGTTTTTGACAGCATGGCCGAAACTCTAAAAAACAACGATAGGATAGAAATTCGAGGTTTTGGATCATTTGTTAATCGCGATTATAAAGCTCGCCCCGGGCGTAACCCTCGAACTGGCGAAATTATTCAGGTGGATAGTAAGAAACTTCCCTTTTTCAAAGTGGGTAAAGAACTTAGAGAAGAGCTAAATGTTGAAAAATAACCAACAATCTATCTGAAAAAATTAAAGTCATTTATATTTTTAAACCCGTAAAACATCATAAATAGCCTTTCCAAACCAATGGCGATACCACTGCACTTAGGCAAATGGTCCAAACAACTTATAAACTGATGGTCCACAGGATGGGGATTTTTTCCTTCTGAAATACGCTTGGCATTTTCTTGCCTCCACCTATACAAAATAGTTTGAGAGTCCGATAGCTCTTCGAAAGCGTTGGCTAGTTCCAGCCCTGAACCATATATTTCAAAGCGTTTAGCCCACCCATCCGAACCTACTTTAGATAGTGCCGCCTGGGAAGGGGGATACGAATGAACAACAGTTAGTCGAGCTGGATCAAAACTTGGTTCAATTTTTCCAAGCCAGATTCTAAAAAAAAGGTCATCGAAACTGTCCTCCTCTAAGTGGTGGATTCCAAGTTTTCGGGCCGCAATTTTTAGTGCAGAACTCGTCGATTCAGGGTGCAAATCAATGCCAAGTTCGAAAAACAAATCTTCTATCTTCACGACAGTAAATGGAAGTTTCACATTCGAACCATCAAATTTGCATACCGGCCTACTATAGCCAGGAAGCCCACCTGCCAATTTAGAATGAATTTGATTTAAAAGTTGCAAAACAAATTTAATAAATTCTTCCATCCCGCAATCTTTTTTGTAAAACTCCAACATTTTAAACTCGGAACTGTGACAAGCTGAGCTTTCTAAATTCCTAAAACAAGTTTTTATCTCAAAAACATCTTCAAAGTAACCTGTAGCAAGTGCTTTCTTGATATGAAACTCCGGACTTGTAGGCAGCTGCACCTTTTTAGATATATTTCCAAACTGAAGGTCAAAGCTAAATGGTTCCAAGTTGGACTCTAAAGCGCCAGAGGTGACCAGATATGGAGTGAGCAATTTTTGAAAGCCTTGATCTTTCAAAATTTCCTCGCATAAATCTAAAAACTGAATCCAAGCTTTGTAATGCGGAACCCTAGAAGCATGTTCATCGATTGAAATACGTTTCATACAACTTGCCCTTATCGTTTTTAGTTCCGCCTTCGCATTGATGTGTTCCAATCTTAGCTTGCATTAATTGATTCGTCCTTGCTTTTATTAAAGATATCTTGACCCCAAGCTTAGTTCACGAGAAACGTATATAGTACAATTTATTTAAATTTGTACGGCTGAAAGACCCTAAAAGGAGTATTAGATGAACATATCTCAAGAACTTGAAAGACGAATAAAATCTGTAACAAATAATCCAAGAGTAAAGTCTTTGATGAAAGAAGTGGACAAAGCGGCTAAAGAATTAAAAAAGCTTGAGTTCACAAAAACTATTGAGTCAACAGCAACAAAAAGGCTAAATGACATAGATTCGAAATATAAAGGCATTAAATCTCAAATTAACAAAATTCAAAAACAAGTTGATCTTGAAATGAGCAGAGCTTATTCAACGCTTAAAACCGCTCAAAGAGAAGCTACAAAATCCTTGGTTACGATTACTAAAGCCGTTGAAACTGAAAGCCAACGTTTAAAGAAAGCAGTAAAAAGTGCTTCTGTTTCCAGTCCCAAAAAAACAAGTAAGAAGAAAGAATCGGTCGCTAAAAAGGTGACTAAGAAAAAAGTGGCCAAGAAAAAAGTAGCTAAAAAGAAAGTAAGTAAAAAAAAGAAGTAGTCATTTGATTAGCGCCTTTTCGGGCTAAGATATTAAATTTTAAGAAGCCCAAATTTGATCTTTAAAACAAGATCGATCAATTTGGGCTTTTATTCATAAAGGAACACTGCATGAGCTTTGAGTTTGCAAAACGTCACATTGGCCCTTCAGATATTGAAATTAAAGATATGCTGTCAGGTTTTCAATCTAAATCCTTAGATGAATTTACTGGAAAAGTTATCCCCGATTCCATTTTAGCGAAATCAAATTTTGACGAGTTAAAGCCAGTATCTGAACCAGAACTGTTAAAGAAAGCCGCCCGTATCGGCGACAAGAATCGAAGCTTTTTGTCTTTTATCGGACAAGGTTATTACAACACAAATACTCCTACAGTTATTTTAAGAAATGTTTTTGAATCCCCGGCATGGTATACTTCATATACTCCCTACCAAGCTGAAATTTCGCAAGGTCGTCTTGAAGCGCTATTAAACTTTCAAACAATGGTCTGTGACTTAACCGGAATGCAAATAGCTAATGCTTCCTTGCTAGATGAAGGAACGGCTGCAGCTGAAGCTGTAAGTCTTTCCTTTGCTGTCACTAAAAAGAAAAAAGCCAGCCAAATTATATGTGATGAAAATTTATTTATGCAAACAATGGAAGTCGTGAAAACACGAGCTGAAGCCATTGGACTAAATTTAGTGATTCAGGATTTGGCTACCTGGACACCAGACAAAGAAAAGGACCTTTGCCTTATAACTCAGTACCCAAACACATTAGGTCTAATAAAAGATCCTAGTGCCATAGTAAATAAAGCCAAAATGGACGGAACAATCACAATCTGTTGTTCTGATCTGATGGCTTTAACTCAGATAAAACCTCCGGGTGAATTAGGCTTCGATATTTCCGTTGGAAGCGCTCAGCGTTTCGGTGTTCCAATGGGCTTTGGTGGCCCGCACGCTGCTTTTTTTGCTACAAAAGATGACTTTAAGAGATCAATTCCTGGTCGAATTATTGGTGTTTCAAAAGATCGCCTGGGCAACACCGCTTTTAGAATGTCTTTGCAAACTCGCGAGCAACATATTCGCAGAGACAAAGCTACCAGTAATATCTGCACAGCCCAAGCTTTGTTGGCCATTATGGCCTCGATGTACGGGGTTTTTCACGGACCCAAGGGCTTAAAACTAATTTCTGACCGCATTTTCAACTATGCCGAAAACATAAAGGAAGAAATTACCAAATTAGGCTACCGATGCTTAGCCGAAACCAGTTTTGACACTTTGTCTTTTACCGACGGACCATTAAGTGGAGAAGAAGTTATTAGCAGATTTCGGGTCGCTGGAATTAATTTAGGTCGCTGGAGTCAAGGGTGGCAGTTTTCAGTAGATGAATTTTGGACGGATAAGACCTATTTGGCTTTTATCAAAATTTTGAAAGGTGAGATCAAATCTGTAGACGAAATTAACGATGATGAACAGGTAGAACTGAAAAAAACAACCTTTAAACACGAATCACTAAAACGAACCACACCATTTCTTCAGCACGAAATTTTTAACAGGTCGCAGTCAGAAACTGAAGTGCTTAGATATATATACAAACTACAAAATAAAGATTTGTCGCTGACTCACTCTATGATTCCGCTTGGTTCATGCACGATGAAATTAAACTCAACAACAGAAATGCTTCCAGTAAGTGATGCTAGGTGGTCAAACTTCCACCCGTTCGCACCCGCGGATCAACATCTTGGGTATGATGAACTTATCAGTTCTTTAGAGGCAAGACTTAAAAATTTAACTGGTTTTTCAGCGGTGAGCTTTCAGCCTAATGCAGGCTCTCAAGGAGAGTACGCAGGGCTTCTGGTGATAAAAAAGTACTTCGAGTCCATTAATGAATCCCATAGAAATATATGTTTGATCCCATCTTCTGCCCACGGAACAAATCCTGCCTCGGCTGTTATGGCTAATTTTAAAGTTGTAGTCATAAAATGCGACGACATAGGAAATATCGACTTAAATGATCTTCAAGAAAAATGCTTAGCCCACAAAGATAATCTGGCAGCTCTTATGGTTACATACCCATCAACTCATGGGGTCTTTGAAAGTGAAATAAAAACTGTTTGCTCCATGGTGCATGAATCCGGTGGTCAGGTTTATCTTGATGGTGCAAACTTAAATGCACTAGTAGGCTTGGTGAAGCCTGCTGAACTTGGTGCCGATGTAGCCCATATGAACCTTCACAAAACTTTTTGCATTCCGCACGGTGGTGGTGGACCCGGTGTTGGCCCTATCGGCGTGGCTCAACATCTAGTCTGCTTCTTACCCTCACACAGTATCAAACCTGAAGTAAATTCTGATGGCATGGCGATCGGTGCCGTAAGTTCGGCTCCTTGGGGAAGCGCTAGCATCCTTCCCATTTCTTGGGCCTATATTGAGATGATGGGTTCTGAAGGTCTAAAGCAAGCAACACAAGTTGCGATTTTAAATGCTAACTATATTGCTGAACGGTTAAAACCTTATTACAAAATACTGTTCACTGGAAAAGGTGGCTTCATTGCCCATGAGTGCATTATTGATGTCCGTCCATTTAAGGCTTCGGCGCAAGTTACTGTAGACGATTTTGCTAAACGCCTGATGGATTATGGTTTTCATGCCCCTACGATGTCGTGGCCAGTTGTCGGCACCTTAATGATTGAGCCCACAGAATCTGAATCAAAAGCGGAGTTGGATAGATTTTGTGATGCGATGATTTCTATTTATCAAGAAGTTCAAAAAATCGAATCGGGCGAATATGATAAAGCTCAGAATCCCTTAAAAAATGCTCCTCATACTATGGGGGAAGTAACTGCAGATGAGTGGACTTACAGCTATTCAAGAAAGACTGCTGCTTTTCCAATGGAAAAAGGTACTATTGCAAAGCCTACGAACAAGTTTTGGCCTTCGGTTGCACGCATTGATAACGCTTTTGGTGATAGGTCGTTGATTTGTTCTTGCCCTCCACTTTCAGACTATGAATAAGCTAAAGACATAAAAAAACAATGGGGCCTGTTGAAAAAGTATTAGATTCTAGGCGTCCAAGCTTAAAGTCGAATGAGTCGTAGTTTATCTACGTCGAATGAGATTTAAGCGAAGGCAACAACGAAGATGATGCTTTTTCAACAGGCCCAAGGGTTAATAGTCTAGGTGCAAGCGCAACTGAATGATGCGCCTTTGAAGGGGCTCAAGACTAAAAATTAATTCCTCTAGGGGTTTGTAAACGTTCTGCATTATCATGAATCCTATGGGTAAAGCTTTTCAACTTAAGACTTAAAACATATACTTTAACAATGAATTTTTCCATATCCAATCAGAATGTTTTTGAGTCTTCCCGTCATACGGCCTTGTTTTTATTGTCAGAGCTATACAGCACAATTGAGTCCAGGCTTGAGCCAGAAATTAGCGTCGAAATCAGTAATATTCTTTCTGACCTATTAAACTCAGAATCAAGGCCTTATAATATTGAAAGCAAAAACAATGAGGACCACTCAGCAATTAGATTTATCAAATTTTACTTAGAATTTAACCACATTGCCGAGCGATTCCACAGAATTTATCTGGCAAAAGAAAAACATGTTGTTCCAAAATTAATGTCAGATTTCGATAAGCTTAGACCAGGAATTTCTAACGAAAAATTTGAATCCTTTTTGAACCACATAGAAATTGACTTAGTCTTTACGGCTCATCCAACCGAAATTTTTGAAAGGAAAATTCTTAAGAAATATATTCAAATTCATAAAAATCTAAAAACTGTCAAAGATAGTAAAAAATTTGGAATTCACAATAGACTAACCAAAGAAAGAAGAGCACTACTACTAAGTCTATGGCTTGCGCCAGATTTTGGCTTGACCAAACCTAAAGCCAAAGACGAAGCCAAGCTTGCCCAACTTATCTTTCAATACTCGCTTTGGGATGGTGTTACTAAATTCAAAAAAAGATTCCATAATAATCTGCGCAAATATAATTTACCGCTAACTACTAATAAGAACTTGCTTAAATTTTCTTCATGGATGGGTGGAGACCGAGATGGTAACCCAAATGTGACTACAAAATCTACAGTTGAAATTATAAAAAGTTTTTCAAAAAAATCTGTAAATCTTTACTTCCGAGAATTCAAAAGACTAAAGGAAGACCTTTGCTTCGATGTTTATATTGGTGACGAGTGTATTTCGATAGAAAGAAAAATTGAAGTGATTCAAAAACAACTTTCTAAAATAATACGTGATGATTACAAAATCGCTGATATCAAAGAGGCTGAAATAGATATACTTAAAAGCTTAAAAAAACTTTATGATTTATTAGTCGGTTTTAACGCTAAATCGTTGGCAGATCAAAGACTGCGGAGTTTGATTGACCGACTTGAAACCTTAGGGATTTTGGGGATGAGATGGGATTTTAGACAGGAAAGCGCTTACCACGATCTGATAATAGACAATATATTTCAAGACTTATTTGATAACCTTAAGTATAGCGAAATGCCGGAAAACAAAAAGCAAGCTTGGCTAGAGAACCATGTCTCTGATATCGAAAAAAGATTGTTAGATAACGGACAAAATTTTTCCAACGATGAATCTCAAGATTTTGTTGATAGCCTTTTTTTAATTAAAAAATTAGGTTCAAAAATTATTCCTTATTATATAATTTCCATGACCAGAGCTTCTTCAGACCTTTTATTGATGCAAATTCTATTTAAAATTTTTGAAATTCAAACTAAGGTAGTCCCTCTGTTTGAAACTTTGGAAGACCTAGAAAATTCTACAGCGATTATTGAACCCTTTTTAAAATACGACAGGTTAAACTCAACTTCGGGAAATTTTTTGCCTATCATGTTAGGGTATTCTGATAGCGCAAAAACAGGTAGCCGTTTAGCTTCGGTATGGAATTTGTACTTGGCACAAAAAAAACTTGTTAAAGTGGCTACTGAAAGCGGCTACGAGTGCCAGTTTTTTCATGGTCGTGGTGGTAGTATCGGTCGCGGTGGGGGGCCAGTTCAACATGCTATTTCATCTTGTCCTATTGAATCCATGAGTAAGGGATTCAGAATGACAATTCAAGGTGAAGTAATTTTTGACCGCTTCGGCTTTTCTTCCATAGCAGTTCAGAGCATGATGACTTACGTAATGAGCTTGATTAATTATCAGTTCTCTGAAAGAAAGCAGAATACTGAGCTTAAGGGTTTTGAAAGTATTTTTTCTGAAATGAGTGAGATTTCTAAAATCAAGTACCGGAAACTAATAGAGTCGGAAAAATTTTTAGATTATTTTGAAAAAGTTACGCCAGTAAACTATATTTCAGAACTAAATATCGGCAGTAGGCCAGCTAAAAGACAAAGTTCGAAAAAATCTTATCGTGCGATTCCATGGGTTTTTGGATGGACCCAAAACAGGTGTCTATTGCCTGCCTGGTATGGAGCTGGGACCGCTCTAGAGCATACTCTAAATTCACATGGTGTTGATAAGCTGAAGTCTTTGTATGAATCATTTTTTCTGTTCAGGTCTACATTGGATCTAATCTATATGACGTATTTAAAAATTGAAATGGATGTATTCAAACGCTACGACGAAAAGTTGGCAGGAAGTTACAGTTTTAAAAGTGATATTGTTACCGAATATGATCTTTTGAAAAAGTGTTTGTTGCAAATAGTAGATCCAAACAAGATAAACCATCAAAACTTAGAAGAAAAACTTTATGGTCGATTAGAGGTCTTAGATAGTTTACACAATTTACAAATCGATATGTTAGCTAAAGCCCAAGCTAACAATGAGAACTTTTCCAAAGCCGACAAGAAATCTTTATTACTCACAATTCAAGCATTAGCTTCTGGCATGGGCAATACAGGCTAACAAAAACCGCTACGGAATGAGCAGCAGAGTCTTCTACTAGGGCCTGAGGAAGATTCATAAAATTTCATAGATAATAGGCTTTTAAGTTTTAATTTATAAATACATCAAAAGGCTCGAACATACGTTTGTGGTATTTCCACTTACGCGAAATACCAAATCCGAACTCACTTTTGACGTATATATATTAAAACTTAAAAGCCTATTATCTTTGAAATTTTATGAATTTAATTACTAGCTTCAGTTCTGGTGCAAGAGTAAGGATATTGACCATTTGCCAAATTGTTGTAAATTTTTTCAGCCACTTGATTCACATAGTCTGGATTACTTTTAGCAATAGCAACAGTTTTACTAGAGCCAAACTTTGTGTACCGGATACCTAAAGTGCCATCTTCTGTTTCAATAGCGGTGATTTCTCTGGTGTCATCATTTAGGACACAAGTAATTTTATACTTTTCGACACCCGTCAACTCACCCAAATCTGCTGATTCTCTTTTGTCTTCAATAATCTCTCTTGCTGTTTTTTCTTCAGCATTTTCTTTACCAAAACCTTGCTTTGCTAAAATTTCTTCTGTGGTTGCTGCTTTTTGCTTGTTAGATTTAGTATTCGCATCTGAAGTGTCATTAGCTTTCTCGCTTACATTCTTAGATTCTATATTCTTCGGAGCTTCCAAAGTTAAGTCCCCAACTCCTTCTGGATCTGTACGTCCAAACGAATTGATGACAGAAAAAATGATAAATAAAATCAATATAAGCTTCATAGATCCCCTTCAAATATATTCCTTTAATTTTAGAGATAATATGATCCCAAGGCAACTAGACTGACAGTTAGGATAGGACTTCTAAAATTTTTGCTTGCTCCTTGGTTAAATCCGATAGAGAACTCATCATCCCATTAGGTAGGCCCGATTGACAGTTCATAAGAAGATCATTTAGATCCTGATCTTTAAATACAGGCTCAATTAAAGATAATGCCTTTTTATTGTTTAGCTTCATCAAATGTATAACTTGCTCTAAAGTGACAGGCTCCTCTTCCATACGCCAGCTATCATAGTCGGTTACAAAACACATTGGCACATACAGAAGATTAGCTTCAGCCGCCAAAGCATATTCAGGAAAGTTAGTCATACCGATTATATCTGCACCCCATATCCGATACATTATGGATTCTGCCCTGGTGGAAAAGTTCGGACCTTCCATACAGATATAAGTCTTTTTAAAATGAGTCTTAAAACTAAAGTCACTGTCTTTAACAATTTTTTCAAGAACCGGGAAAATTCTTAAATCTATAGGATTACCCATAGGTAAATGTCCTACTGTACAGCCCATCACGGGGTCTCCGAAAAATGTAGTTGTATCCATGCTCTTTTTTGTTCTATCGATATACTGATCTGGAACCACAAGATCGCCAGGCTCTAACTCTTCTTGCAAAGATCCTACTGCCGAAAATGAAAGCACAGCCTTGGCACCATTCTTTTTTAAAGCGTAAATATTTGCTTTATGATTTATTTGACTGGGTAGCTTTTCGTGTTTGAACCCATGTCTGGATAAAAACAGAAACTCCAAATTACCTAGTTTGGCTTTACATATACCTGATGAAGCCTGACCAAAAGGAGTCTGAGTATTTAATCTTTCAACCACTTCAAATTTGTCAAATTTTTCGAAACCCGAACCACCAATAACTGCCCACATTTTAAATTGCTCCTGACTTTTGATATTTCTTAAAAATTCCGCCTTTCACGTCTTCTAAATTAAAGTAAGATTGTTCTGTAATCCAGCCAGTGATCAAATCTGCAGGTGCCCAATCAAAGGCTGGGTTGTAAACTTCCGTAGAGCTATTAGCCCAAAGTCTTGAATAGTTGGTGGACACAAAACCCTGAACTTCTTCCGGTTTTCGCAATTCAATTGGAATTTCCAGGCCTGAGCCAACAGAGCTATCGACGGTGGTCGTAGGGGCAACAATATAAAATGGAATATTATGGTATTTAGCCAGTACGGCTAGACTGTAAGTGCCAATCTTATTGGCGGAGTCACCGTTTGATGCAATTCTATCCGCGCCTACCAAAATTGCATCTACTTTTTTCTGCATCATTAAAAAACCAGCCATATTGTCACAAATTAACTTATGCTTATATTTTCCTAGAGCTAACTCCCAGGTGGTCAAGCGCGCGCCCTGCAAGAGTGGTCTCGTTTCATCCACATAGGTCATAGTATCTGGAAACTCGTCGGAAAACTTTTTGATGACGCCCAAAGCTGTTCCCACTCCTGCAGTTGCTAATGCTCCAGTGTTACAATGAGTTAGTAAAGAAATCTTTTTATCCCCGCTATTATTCATCTCTAATTGATCACATAAAACTTTCAAGCCTATCAGAGATATATCCTGACATTTTTTTCGATCTTCTAAATAAAAAGCGTATGCTTTGTCAAAAATTAAGTCTCCTGCCTGATTACCAGCTACGAATGGCCTTAATTGGTTCATCAAGTGAACAAGATTAACAGCCGTGGGTCTAGACTCTATAAGCTGATTCCACCAGTATAATCGTTTGGACTTATCACTTTCCAGTTTGCAAAATAATCCAAAACTCAAAGCAGCTGTAACTCCAATTAACGGAGCTCCACGCACTTTTAAACACTTTATAGCCTGAACTGCATCTTTGGGTTTTGTAATATCGATCCACACCTCGTTTGAGGGCAACTGAGTTTGATCTATGATTTCAAGCTGACTTTCGTTAAACTTTATACTTATTGTCTGTTCTTTTTTCATACTAAATCCGTTATAAAGTTTTAAAACCAATTTTCTTTCGTAGTCTTATCAACTCTTCGATTTCATTTTTAGGTAAGCAGTGTACGTACCCCATTGCTTTGGCTTTCAAAAATATTTCAGCAGCGTGTTCAATTCTTTCTAGTCCTCGGTAAGCTTCCTCAATATTTTCGCCCCAGCTGACAGCACCGTGAAACTGCAAGATTAAAACTTTCGATTCATCTAGAAATGGACACAATGCTTTACCCATATTCGGAGTGCCCGGCCTTTGATATGGTACGATCGGCACATAACCTAAAGCTAGTACGAGTTCAGAAATAAAATTCATAGGAAAATTTTTTTCTTCTGGAAAAGCAACACTGTACGCGACAGTGGTTGGTGGATGTGCGTGAAATACGGATTTAGCTAAGGGTTGGTTTTCGTAAATCTGCAAGTGCATTGATGTTTCGGAAGAGGCCACGGTCGATTGATCAAAATCCAACAATTCAGGTATGTTTAGCTTTTGACCAGCAGAATTGATCAGCACAAAATCTTTTGCTTCTAATTCACCCTTCATACAACCAGAACGAGTGATCAGAATCAAATCTTCATCGAGGCGCACACTTAGGTTTCCGTCGAAAGAAGAAACGAAATTTTTATGGCTCAGCTTATGTCCAAGTCGCATTAGGTTAACAATGTGTTTTTTTATGATAGACTTATTAAGCAATGACGACTCCGATTAACCAATTGTACGCATCCATCGATGAGCAGCTGCGAGGGCTGGGTTTTTCATATCAAAAACCAGCCGGCTTATCAAAAAGCATTTTGGAGGCTTCACGATATTTTATTAGTAACGCAGGCCCTTCACCCTGGGAAAACAAAAACTTTCAAGCTGCTTATATTGCTCATTTTTTACCCATGAACACTCTTCGTTGGCTGAAACTTTTTGAACGCATGGAAAAAAGCGATCTTAACTTTGGCAAAAACTTTTTAGACTTTGGCGCAGGTCCCTTAACCTTCAAAATAGCATACCACTTGAAGTATCCCGATAAGGACATAAGTTACTCTTACGTTGAGAAGGACGATTTACCTGTATATCTGGGTGAAAAAATTTTAAGTTCAATTTACAAACACACGGGTCGAACCGGAGTTCAGTCAAAAAAAGAAAACCAACTTGAAATTACAGACAAGCAAGGAATAACATTAGTGCTTTCGTACTCACTAAATGAATTAGATTCAGTGCCTTCTGCAATTTGGGATTTTGATCAAATTTTAATTCTTGAACCTTCAAATCAACAAACCTCTAGGTCTTTGATTGAATTAAGAGCAAAGGCCATCGAAAAAGGGTTCAGCCCCAAAGCCCCTTGCCTACATGCTGAACAATGTCCAATGCTGGCTCATTCAAAAAAAGACTGGTGCTTTGACAGAGCTCACATACAGCTACCCGATTTAACCAAGCCGCTTTATAAAAATCTTCCTTTTAAAACTAATTATCTTACTTTCTCTTATCTTTACTTAACCAAAGAAGACCTCAAAAAAAATATCAGAAAATTTAGAGCGGTTGGGGATTGGCAAAAAGAGAAAGGTAAAGAGAAAATACAGATTTGTCGTTCAAGCTCCAAAGAATTTATAAGTAATCTAAAGAAAAACAAAAAAGCGTTCAAAAAATTAACGGATTTTGGTCGGGGAGATCTAAAAGATTTTTCTTTTGACTATGAAATCAAAGGAAATGAACTTAGAATAAGCAAAGAAAAACAGAAGGGATAAGATAAACATGAAAGTAAAGATTTTTTTTATTTGCTTTATTCTATTTTACTTCTTTCCAAGCATCGTATTTGCAGTCAATTGCAGTTTTGAAAATCGAAATATAGATTCAGCTGATTCAAAATTTTTGAAAGACAGTATTTTTGCCCTCAGCTTGCAACTTACAAATGAATCTTTTAACTCTAATAAAGCCGTTCAAGCTCGTTCTAAAATGTTTGATATGGTTTTTGACACCCCCTACTGGAACCGACGATTTGCTAAAAAAAATGAATTTACCTTCTTTTGGAATTGGGTCCGATTTCAATATTGGGGTTTATTGCAGCAACAAGCCTTGCTAAAAGAAGATCAAGGCTTCCTAACTACAAACAATAAAGCTTTGGCTGACAGCTACGCTTCTATCTACAAGCTACCCATATATCCACAGCCGGTTACCATAATTAATCATGTTTGCAGATCCCTTGAAAAAAACATTTATCCCTGCGATCAACAGATTTTAAAAGCAGAAGTGGTTTTTTCACCGGCTTTAGCATGCAGCAAGTCTATGAATCTAAACAGTTTGAAATTTCAATATTATATAACTAAAACACCGGCTGGGTGGGCCATTTTAGATGTAAAATTTAAAGGTCGTCGCCTTATTCTAGACTCTTTTAACGAATATGACGACTTGATGAATAAATACGGAAACGAAAGGGCTATAAACTACTTAAAGAAATTAATACATAAAATTTTTTTAGTAACACCAGATAAAAACAGTAGGCAAAGTGGTTCGTTGAAATTCTATCAGGCTTACAAAATTGATGCTCCCACCTATCCAATCAATTACTAGTAGCTTAACAAAAAACAATTTTATGTTACGACAGCTCAGATAGGCAGGTATCCATTTTAAGGTTATCCGGCAGAAGCTAACATTTCATAGTCTAGAATTTCACGACTTAGATTTTTCTTTATAGGTCCATCTTCCAAATTTGAAATTCTAGATTTGTAAAAAGATGCTGTGCTGTTGTCTAGCAAAATTTTTAAATTTTCAGCCAATGCGTTAGCTACCTTCGGACTGCCAGTTGATATCTCTGAAAAAATTCTTTGATGTATTACAATCTTGTCTGCTTCACCAGTGTAGGTTTTTAAATACTCGATGGTTTCAGGTATTAAGCGCGCATTGTAATAGCTAATATACTCATCCAAAACTAAATCGCGCCATTCGTCAGACTGAAGTTTGTCTTTCCGAATCTCTGATAGAACAGTTTTTTTAACGTATCCGTCAGGAATTTTGGCTGCAGATTTTAAAATTTTATTTTTTAGTGGATTAGATAACAAACTAACATCTTGAAGATGAACATTTATTGATTTGTAGATCTCAAGCTCATAGGAGCGAGGATCTGCTTGAGAAAAATTGCAATCTTGACTTTCAACGCATTTTTTTAACTTTACATATTTTTTTACAAAAAATGTGTCCGCTGGCTCTGGATTGGAAATACTATTAATTGCATTTTGTTGGTTTATTTTATCGTCATCTTTATTAATTTGGGACGGATACCTATTTAAATTAGTGTCACTTCCTTGCTCAAAAATTTTTCTGCTAACTTCGAATTCAGAGTCAGCTTTGAACATCTTTGAAAAGTAAAATCCAAATCCCACTAAAGCAAATGCTATTATTATTAAAAATAAGTCGAACTTTTTCATCATTTCACCTTTGTCCAGTTGGTTACGTTCGGAGTCGGTGCAAGGCGACCTGAATAGATAAATCCTTTCTCACCCTTGTACTCTACTCGATAGTAAACATGCTTATCTTCTCCGCGAAAAACTCTTGATAAAACAACTAGCCTTTCTGAACCAGGAACAGTCAGCTGTAGCGATCCACCAGGTGTTGACCTCATATTTATACCTGAAGCTGCTGATACTTCTATAATATCATCTTGATTAGCTATAAATAGTTTTGCAGAATTTGAATAAGATTTTTTAGTATATCTTGATTTATTATTTTCATTTCCAGTATAGATATAGCCAGTGCCATTACTAGATGAGATTAAGTAATAAAGAATTTTGGTTCGCTCATTTCTATATATATCTAAGACTTGGTAAGTGCTGTTTTCAGACACTGTAGTAATTCTTTCACCACCAGGAGTTTTTCTTAAATTAATATTTGCCTGAGTCAGTATAAAATCACCGATAGTTACCTCGCCACTAGGAAAACATTTTGTTTCCGGGTTTATCATCCGTGTGGCTACGTCTTTATCAGTTTCAGATTCTAAATCAATAAGCTTCTTATCTGAATCAATTCCGAAGAGATCTACCAAACACTGAGTTCCTAAGTTTGATGGCAAGCAGCTTAGAAAAGAGTTGTTCCACGTACAGCTTAAATTTTTACTTTTAACTTCGTAAAGATTTTCTACAGACAGGTTAAATCCGTCAGATGGAGTCCCAACTGGAGGGGTCGGAACAACAACTGGTGGTAAGGGACTAACAGTAGAGTCAAAACACTGCAAACCACCGTCTTGAACTAAACAGGAAAAATTATAGTCAAAAGTGTTTGCGTTAGTTAGATGTTTTTTCCATCCCTTAATTTTATAGTGATCCCAAAAGTTTCTATCATTTTTGTACCAACGATGAGAAGTGTTTTTCCACCTACAAACACTTCCCTCACCACCGTTATACATTGAGTAAGTTGCGCGAGTTCTAGCTAAATAATTTCCGGCTCCTCCAACGCAGCTAGCCCGTCCAGCTTTAGTCCAAAGGCTATAGAAAAGATCGAGGCCATATATTATGTTATCCTGAAGCCTTGCTGCCCCACCGCCTTTTACGTAGGAAAAATGCCACCGGTCGTCCACCTGCATAAGGCCGTGGCCATGTCCAAAATCTCCACGCAACATCCTCATTTGGCCATCAGTGCCCTTTCGATAATGTGTCCAGATACTTTCGTGGTAAGATACAGCCAAAATTGCGTCAGCCCATGCAGTTGTTTCTTCGTCAGATGCTGCTGGCAATCTTTTCTTAAGATATTTTGTAGCTATACCGGTCATCAATCCGTTCATCTCGTTACTGTAACGGGTGTTTTCTCTTTTCTTTGCTGTGCTCGAAGAGCTGTATTTGCTATCGTCGTAAGTAACTTGGGACCAATAGGATTTAACTTCAGCTGGTTTTTGAAACGGACTTACCAGACAGATGTTTGCGGCACGACCTACTGTCCAGCTTCCACCTTGTCGGCTTTGACACATCCAAAAGTCAGCAGTGTTTACTTTTTGGGCCTGAGCAAATTGTCCTCCCAAATTAAAGGGCAAATGAAATAGACAGCTAAAAATAATAACGAATACAGCAAGGGGTGATTTTAGTTTTTCCATGACTAAAATCTCGGTAGACTTCAGTCCAGACTAACTATTCTTTTAAAGATTTTAAAATAATGTGTTTGAGAATGCACATACCTTTGTCACATCTAGGTCTAGCGGCTCAGATTGAGAAAGAAATCTATTTTTTTTGATTACGATTTGATAATACATACGACACTTTTGTTAAATCCAAATTTGGTAAGCTCTGATGGCCTTCTTCAGAAAAGCAAAAGTCATAGCCCAATTCTTGGCTCACCTCAAAATCGTGATCAGTATCGCCGATGTACAGTCCTTTTTTGTAACCTTTTTTTCTAAACACAGAACTCATGGCCTTTGCTTGGTCAATTTTTCCATGTGCATAGATGTCGCTTGCACCTGAAATACTGTTAAAATACTGGGTAATTTCAAAATGATTAATTTGAAATTTAAGGTCTTCAATATTTGCAGCAGATAAAACATACTGACTAATATTTAATTTTCTAACCATATCTAAAATTTCAATCGTATCATTATATAGTTTAAGCTCTTTTTTATAAGACCTATAAATAGTCATAAATTTATTGGCTACTCGATCGAACTCTGAACCAGAAGACGGTAAGCCTAGTGACGCGTAATACTTAGATATAGGAAAACCAAAGCAGCTTCTATATTCGCTCATAGTTATTTGGTCTATACCTTCTTCGCTTAAGACTTGATTGATCACTTTATGAGTGTGAAACGAATCGTCAAGCAATGTCCCATTCCAATCCCACACGACTACATCGTAAGGTAGCAAAAAATCTGCAAAACTTTGAACCGAATGAATCATAGATACGACTTATGTCCTATTTTTAAAAAAGTCAAAGACAGACCATTAAAGTCCTTGAGATCTCAATCCGATACAATCTCTAGAGTAGATTTTTTTTAATTTTTATTTATAGAAAAGGACAGTCATATGTATGCTATCTCGTGCAAAATAAACTTACATCAATTATTGATCTGCTTTCTGCTGATAATGTCTGCAGGGTGCTCTGACAGCGAGTTTACAACTGAAGGCTGCGATAGCGAAGACGGTTGCAACTCTTCTTTTTCTTGGGACATATCAACTTGGAACACTTGCGACGCCGCATGTGATGGTGGCACGCAAACTCGTACCGTAGTGTGTAAAGATCCAGACGGCAGTGTTAATCCGGATGGTAGATGCCCCGGGGACAAACCAACTACAAGTCAAATATGTAATGTACAAACCTGCACTAGTGACTACACTTGGCTTATAGGCGATTGGAGCACCTGTTCCAAAACCTGTGGCGGTGGTGTTCAAACAAGATCAATTGTATGTAAGTACAAAGATGGAACAACTGCTACGGATAGCAACTGCCCGACTCCTAAACCAACTTCAGAGCAGCCTTGTAACTCAGAGACTTGCGTAAAAACCTACTCGTGGAAAACTACCGACTGGAGCTCTTGTTCGAAAACTTGTGGTAACGGAACACAAACTAGAATTGTTTACTGTGCCGACCAAACAGGTGCAACCGCCGATGCAAGTTTATGCACTGGCACTAAGCCTCCATCTGAACAGCTGTGTAACACCCAGCCATGTACATCTACATACAGTTGGATCACTGGCGACTGGAGCACTTGCTCGAAAACTTGTGGAAATGGAACACAAACAAGATCTGTATCTTGTCAAAGAACTGATGGTCAGTTTGTAGCGGGTAGCTTTTGTACAGGTGCTCAACCCAACAGCACACAGGCATGTAATACCCAGGCCTGCGTCGGTGTTTGCACTGATTCTCGAGTTGTGAACGCAAGTATAGAAGGATCATCAGCGCAATTAGATATCTTACTGGTAGTGGATGATTCTGGTTCAATGGCAGCTGATAACTTGAAACTTGCCAATCGACTAAAAGGTTTCGCTGATGATCTTACCAATAGATGTAAGGTTGACTGGCAAATGTGCGTTACCACTACTGATGTAGACCATTTCAAAGGCCGACCAATTATGTGGCAAGGTTTGGGTCATCATATATTAAAGCCCACAACACCTAACTTGGATTCTGTATTCTTGAACACTATTAAATGGATAGGCCATGGTTGGAGCAACGATGAACAGGGTATCAAAGCCATGAATCTCTCGGTGCTAGATAATTCACGGTCC
Source organism: uncultured Pseudobdellovibrionaceae bacterium (assembly GCA_963803705.1). Taxonomy (GTDB): domain Bacteria; phylum Bdellovibrionota; class Bdellovibrionia; order Bdellovibrionales; family UBA1609; genus JAMLIO01. Next base: position 678,782 of record CAWDNU010000004.1, read on the forward strand.
AACTGTTATCGACCTAACGCCTCACTTTCAGTGGTTGTTATATCAGATGAAGATGAAAGATCTGTTGGTGGAAATTCAAGCCTAAGCACTCTTCAGTACAAACCTTTAGAGACTTTAAATCAACCAGTATCATTCCCTAAAACGATCAGAGATACCTTTGGGAACGACAAAAAATTCAATGTAAACTCTATCATCGTGAAAGATGCTCAATGTAAAGCAGAGCAAGATGCTCAAGGTGCAGGAGCAAAAAGTTTCTATGGAACAAAATATATGGCTTTGTCTAACATGAAATCAGGTAAACAAACCCAAGGCGGAATAGGAAGTATCTGTAGCTCGGATTACAGACCACACCTAAATCTGTTTGCCGATCACATAGTTCAGACAATGTCAGCGATTGATCTAGAGTGTGCTCCGGTAGAATCTCCAAAAGTTGGAGTAAGACCTGCACCTACAAGTCAATGGATTTCAGTTATAAACAATCAATTAATATTTACACCAGTGCTTCGTGGTCCGGCAGAAGTTACAGGTTCATATTGCTGTGCAAAATAATAGACCTATAGGTAGAACTATAAAGCTTAGAGCTTATAAGAAGGAGAAATAAATGGAAGATGCAAAAAGAACTGAAGAGTTAAAAGACGATCAAACATTGGCTTCGGTCAGTTTTATACTTGGATTAATATTGGTTGGCGTAGCTGTATTTGTTTTAAATACGATGGAAAAAAGCTCGGACCATGTTCAAGCTCTTTCTAGAGCAGACAAGTACGCGCAACAATTGATTGAAAGTGGATTTCAATCAACATACCAAGACCTAATGAATGCTCCTGCAAATCCAGTTAGAGGCCTTGCATCCGTAGATCAACCTCAAGTTCTAGAGGGCGGTATAGGACTTGATCCATGGGGATATCCGTACCAATATCTTGTAAATAAAACTGAAAGTTCTGCTAAAGGCGAAATTGTAATGTGGTCAGGTGGTCCAGATAACAAATTTCAAACAGAGATAAAAAAGGTAAGAGACCTTGTGAATAAAAACAAGAAAGTTAGATTTTCTGGCGACGATTTTGGTAAGATAATTACTTTTAAATTGAGCCCTGAATTTGCAAATAAATAGTGATTTTTGAATCTATTTTTAACTGTTATCCTTGTTTTTCTGAGTACTAATGTAGCTGGTTCACAACCAGCTATTTTTTCGGCTGAAAATAACAGGATTTTAAACCCTGGGCTTTCTACTCTTATTTTCATTCACGGCTCACCAGGTACCAGCAGAACATTCAATAAATATCTAAATGACCCAAAACTCATTGAAACATTTAATCTAATAGCGATAGATCGGCCCAACTATGGAAAGTCAAAAGGATTTGCACGCTATATTTCTATGTCTTCACAAGCAAAACTAATCTCTGCGTATTTAGAAAAAAAATTTTCAGTTAGCGAATTAAAGACCAAAACGTATATTGTGTCACACTCCTATGGAGCCCCATTATCTGTTTTAATAGAAAGAGAATTGAAATCGAATGCAGACTTAATAATGATGGCAGGTCCATTTGACCCTAAGCTAAATATGGTCAAATGGTATAACACTGTCGCCAAGCTGAGCTTTGTAAGCCTTTTCTTGGGACCAGCTTGGGTGATATCTAATAAAGAGATGCTAGGTCTTAACAAAAATCTTCAGAAGGTTAAATCGTACCTTAGCGACTACACTGGAGTAACACACTTTTTACACGGCTCTGAGGATGGAATTGTGTCAATCAGCCATTCAAAGTGGGCCCACCAATTCAGATTAAAGAACAACAAAAAAAGCCATCTTGCAATCTATCCTTCAAATCATTTTTTTGTTTGGAGTAAATTTAAAATAATTAAAGATTATATCTTGAATTTACGATAGCCACTTACTAATTTTTTTTTGACGATAGTTTTTTTTCGCAGACCACTTCTAAGATTACTGATGGGATAGACGATCAGTGAATAAATTAATTGAGTAGTTAGATAATTAGTTAAATTCGGGGCAATAATTTCGGTCTAATTCCAAATTTTTACAGCTGCTTTGAACAGTAGAATTAGTGGGTTTGAAGCATACGTGTATGTGATCGTCATGGTTGCTTAAACGCCTTGTTTCCGAGATTTCCGGATCATTAAAAAACAATTGGTTTCCTACATCTGCACCATTTTTTATTAGCAACTTTACCAATTTTTGAGTTTTTCTTCGATCGTAGCAATCATCCTGCCATCGCACTTCCTTTTCAAAGCAACCTTTTTTCCTTAACGGCCATATATCCATACACCAACCCCTGCGATGGGTAGAGTGCGGCCAGCTAGACGGTTGAACACGGCCGAAGGTTGCATCACCAAGCAGTAAACGGCAGCTTGAGTCACCTTCAGGGCAGTTTAATTTAGCCCACTCTTGTGCCACCGAGGTCCAAGCACACATAGTGCCTTTTTCCATGTAAGCTGCGCTTCTTTGGCTTCTAATATGCTTAGATCCACAGATTGATTTTTCAGCAATTCCAGGAAGCTTATAAAGATCTACTAAGCCATTAGCACCACTTCTTAGCAAAGGCCTGGTGATACGAACGTTTTCTAAATTGTTAGATATATAGTTTGATACATCAAGTATTAGACTGCTAACTGTATTTCCTGGCTCTCTTTTAGGTTTTGGTTTGTCTGCTTTGGTACCTGGCTCGGCAATTTCAAAGCAATCGGAATTTAAAGCTATAAAATTTTTCGAAGCGTAAACCCACTCTATGTTAAATTCACTTTTGGCTTCTGAACACTCAGTCGATTTTATCTTCAAAAAATCGTTTTCAATTTGATCTAAGCTGATTGTAACAGGTGTACCGTTTTCTAGACTGGCGCAAATATTATCTGAAATATTATCGGTATATCTTATATTCAACCGACCGCCCTTAGTCTGGACTCGACCAGTGCAAGAACTACTGACGCTTAGATCTTTACTAGAGTCAGGTGTTCTGGATTCGAAACCATCGATTTCCAAATCTTGGTCACAGCCTAAAATGCTGACAAACGTCAAAATCATCAAATTTTTTAGATGAATATCAGATTTCTTCATATTAAGCAGATCGGCAATCAAGACAAAAATCAGGTTTTGAATCTAAAAGAATGGGTCTAGTTTTGATCTGGATGCTATTTGAATCAGATAGACTTAAAAATTACATAATTTTAAAAAAAACTGAATAACTTATGTCGGCTTTGTTGGTGCATAATCAAGAAACAGATACTGCAGCGACCGTTTTGTGAAATCTAAACAAACCTAAGGAAGATTGAAATTTAGGTCAGGATATGAGTTTCAAATTTATCAGTTTGAAAAATATATAAAGATTTGTGCCCCTTACGAAATTATTTTTTTTCAATTTTCTCTATAGTTTCTTTGCATATCCCAGATATGACACTAAAAGTGAATTGGTTGTCTCAAAACTAAATTGGTCTGGCACAATTTTGGTTTTTAAGAGATTAAAAAAATGCTTATTAATCCTTGGCTTCAAACCTGTGACTTCTTGATGGCTTAAGCCATATGAGTCACACCAATTTTTAACCTCTCGATGATTAATAAAAAGATCGTAAGTATGCATATGCTTTGGTGTATTTTTAACGAACCACTCTACACCCTTGATAACGACAAGATAGGACAACCAATTCTTGCTAAAAGTGTGATAGAAAAAAAGCCCACCAGGTTTTAACACCTTTGAAATTTCGAAAATAACATTTTTTGGATCACTGACATGTTCTAAAAAATCTAAGGAAATGACCACATCGAACTGTTCACTATCAAAAGGCAAAGAATTTGCGTCGGCCTTGATGTACTTTACGTCACTACTTCCGAATTTTTTAGCTGTTCTGAAAGCGTCGTCTGCCAAATCAATGCCCGTGATGTCTTTAGAGTAATTAGATAAATAATTAGTAGCAAATCCAGCTCCACAACCAACATCAAGAATTTTCAGAGTAGATAGATCTTTGAAGTGTTTCTCAATTCCGCTTAAAATCCATGGCAGCTTTACTTTGTTTTCAGCTCTTAACAGAGCCACCGGATCATCTTTCGCTGTGTACCACCTGTCTCCAAGAGAATTATAAAACTTGTTGTTGATTGGATGCTGTTCATCAGTTTCTAATTTTTTCATACTTCGCCTTTTATAGCTCTGAAGTTCCAGTAAGTGATTTGATACAAAAAGAAGATAATAAGGATAATCGATTGGGCTAAAATAAAAATTTCAATATTAATTGGTCCTATATATCCCAAGCTTTCTGAAATTGCCCAAAGAAATCCCAATGCAACAGCTGTCAAACCGTGGACTAGAAATAAAATAGAGTGAAGCCACTGCTCTGCAGGTTCGCAAAGTTCTTTATGAACGAACTCGTCCTTTGTTACAAATAAACAGGAAAAACTTGCAAGACCAATATATACAACCAGATTAAAGACATTAAATTGCAGTATTAAACAAAAAATATATAATGCCACTACCGTCAAGGTGTCCAGTGGGTGTCCTACCTTCTCCCACTTGCCTAAACCACGTTTTATATGAAAATAAAATTCGTCGACAGCAATTGCGATAGCTTGTACGAGAAAGGGTACTATAAGTAAAAACCAATACTGATCTATAAACTGATTTACTTGCATATCTCAAAAACGCTTCCGAAAAGACTAAGTCCAGGCCCAAACGCTAAAGAGACGACTTTTTGGCCATCCTCTAAAGATTTGTTTTCAAGAATTTCTTTCCAAATATGAGGCAAAGTAGCCGAAGACATATTTCCCCTAGTTTTAAGAATATGCCTAGACTCTTTTATTTGATCCTCTTTTAGCTCTAGTAACATGGACACTTGATCCAAAATTTTGGGACCACCCGGGTGAATGGCGAACTTAGCATTCTTCATCAAGTCATCTCGATCTTTTCCGACTTTTTCGAATAAATGGCTAAGACCATCATGAATATTCAAAGCCAACTTCATAGGCACATCCCTTGAAATACTCATATTAAAGTTATTTGAACCAGGAACCCAGGTCATATCTTCCTCCGAATCTGGAATTCTGGATTCAGTAAGTGACAGAATTTTTAAAGAAGGTTCGTCTGATCTTTTCTTAGAACAATTATAAAGTATGTGACCATCGGCAAAAAGACTTTGCACAATAAGTTGCTCTGGAGTGAAGTCCTTCGTAGAAAAGTGTAATGTGCAAAGCTCTGAATTAAAGATCTTAACCTCGCCATCTGCACTTAGCGCATTAGCTAACCTCACACTAGGCATGGATGCATAGCATCCCATATGATAAGCGTGGGTAATTTCAGTTTTATGCCAACCTTTTTTTGAACACAAGCGCTGCACAGGACTAGGCGATAGATACCCAGTACACGTTGTGTGAATAAAATGGTAAGGCTCTTCGTCTTGAGCTTCAAGAAGCTGATTTAAGCGTTGGTTAACAATCTTATCATAAAATTTCATCCGGTTGGTTAAGTCCACACCAAGCTCAACATTATTGGTATTATTAAAGATAAAATTGTTTTCAAAATTATCTAATGTAAAATCTTTTATCTCTGTATAACGTTCTGATATTTGTGACTCTGAAACAGAGTACTTTTCGATCCAAGACTTAAGCTTTGGCTCGTCTAATTCGCCCCTCTGATCTAAGGATCGACCATAAGCTAAACGCAACCATTTAAGTGCACTTTCGTGACTCACTTTAAATTCGGGGAGTACAGAATTAAATTTCGATAAATAAGAAGAATTCATGGAACCAACCTTTTAGAACTCGTTACACAGTATTTTTTAATATTTTAAAGTCAATCTCATTATAGCTAAGCAAACCGACCAGACTGTCATATCATTGCTGAATCACTTGAAGATCTAAGTAAATTTCGAAATTTCTGTACACTAATTTGATTCTTACTTTCAGTAGTTAGAAAGCTATAGCTCATAATTTTGAATGGTGCCCGCGGAGGGAGTCGAACCCCCACGTCTCGCGGCACTAGATCCTAAGTCTAGCGTGTCTGCCAATTCCACCACGCGGGCACAGAATAACTGAAGTTAAAAATTTATCTTAAAGAAAATGAAAATACACTAAAAAAGTTGAAATATTAGGGTGTGTTGAAGATTCACACGGCCCTGGATTTCTAAAATTTCAAATTTGACTAAGGCTCATCAATCAAAAATGGACTTTCTTCACTCATATCTGCACTTTTATTATATTCGCAATTAGCCTTGCTTAGCTTTCTTAACATTATTTTTTTCAGTGAAAGAAGCGCTACAAATTATGCTGCCAGATTCGCCATCTAACGTGCTGTAAGGAACTATAACTTGGTAAGTGTAAAGATCAGAGTCTGCGTCGGGTAAAACCTGAATAGACTTACCTACAACAACCATGTTGGAATAAAAAACATTCAACGCTAAATTATCAACAGGATCTTTCAGGCTTAAGTTATGACTAAGCTCGATATCAACTGATTCCACAATCAAGGCTTCTGTATCAACATCCACTTCAAGGGCATGCACTAATGACGGTGCACAGGACGAAATAAAAAGCGCCACTACAAAGTGATAAGACCTAGTAAACTTGTAAATTTTCTTCATGTATCCCCTTAAATTAAGTAATTAAACTTTTAACTAATGATTATCAACATAAGTTATTCAGAAGGGAATAACTTATGGAATTTAGGCTCACCCTTGAATTAATTTTTTGTATTCTGGTGAACGAATTAAACTGGCCAGTTCTTTTTCAGTGTCCATTTCAATTCTTATCAGCCAACCGTCGTTCCAAGCGTCATCGTTGATGGTTCCTGGATTATCGCTAAGTGAAGAGTTGACCTCAATTACAGTTCCAGAAACTGGCGCTAGCAAATCATTGACCGACTTCACACTTTCTACAACACCAAAAGATTCATTTTGAGTCACTTTTTGACCTTCTTCTGGAAGCTCAACATAAACAATTTCGCCCAAGGTGTCCTGCGCGTAATCTGTAACACCAACTGTGACGATATTCTCTTCTACTAATGCCCACTCGTGATCTCTAGTATAATATAACTCTTCTGGAACTCGATACGCCATAATGACTCCTATTTCTTTTTAACAAATGGTAAATTGACTATCTTAGCTTCTACCAAATTTTTTCTCACCTCAATCAAACACTTTTCACCAACGTAGGACTTATCCACAAGAGCCATACCGATGGGTTGATTTAAACTTGGCGAATACGTTCCACTAGTTACTTCCCCAATCTGTGTCTTGTCAAAACTTAACACTCGGTATCCGTCACGGGGGATTGCTTTTTCCATGGACACTAAACCGACAAGATTTTTAGTATTTGCAGAATTTTGGGTAAGAATCGCTTTTTTCAAGGGTGTCTGACCAAAAAACTCTGACTCTTTGTTTACCTTAAGAACCCAATTCATCCCCACGTTTAAAGGCAGTCTGGATCCCTGAATCTCGTTGCCGTACAAAGGAAGGCCAGCTTCTATTCTAAGCGTATTTCTAGCGCCAAGGCCGCAGGGCAGAATGCCATATGGCTGGCCTTTAACCAATAGCTCGTTCCAAAGATTTGCAGCCTGATTTAAAGGGCCATAGATCTCGAAGCCATCTTCGCCAGTATAGCCGGTACGAGCCACTAACCACCTAGCTTGATTCCACTCATACTCTTTAAATCTAAATCTTTTTATATCCGTGCAGTCTGAAAACAAATGTTTCGAAACTTCAACGGCCTTAGGCCCTTGGATCGCGATCTGTGCCCAATCACTACTCTGATCCTCAATGGACAAATTTTTGAAGGTTTTAGCAACTTTTTGGATCCACAAAACGTCTTTATTTTTATTAGATGCATTCACAACCAGCAGATACTTTTTTTCGGCCAAACGATAAATAATCAAGTCATCGATAACAAAGCCGCTTTCATCTAACATCATATTGTATTGGGCCTGATTAATAGCACATTTGGAAACTTCATTGGTTAAAATTTTCTGCAAGAAAGCCAAGCTATTCTCGCCTTCTACCATCACCTCACCCATATGAGACACATCAAAGAGTCCTACAGAATTTCTAGTTGCCATATGTTCTAGACGGAGTCCTGAATACTCCACGGGCATATCCCAACCAGCAAAGTTAACCATCTTGCCGCCCAACCTTCTATGTTCTTCATTAAGAATTGTTTTACCAACTACATAGTTATCTTCGTTCATATTGGTGCCTTTGCTGCATGGAGTTTTCTAAGTTCAAAGCCTTCAGCAGCTTTATAAGTGTGAGTTATCAACTGCGCCACGGTCATAGGTCCGACTCCACCCGGCACAGGAGTTATAGCATAAATATGATCTTTTCCTAAAGAAGAAAAATCGACGTCACCGACAAGACCTTTACCATCGGCTCTTCGGTGTATACCAACATCGATCACTACTGCACCCTTTTTGAAATCCTCGATGCCAAGCAAGCCAGGTTTTCCTGCGGCGACGACAACTATGTCAGCTTTTTTGGTCAATTCAGAAGTATTCGGGGTCTTACTATGGCAAACGCTTACAGTGCAATTTGCCCTAGTTAGCATATATGCCATAGACCAACCCACAGTAGGGCTTCGACCAACAACGACAGCACTTTGACCTTGAAGCGCAATGTCGTAGTGTTTTAAAAGTTCCATCACTCCTTCTGGAGTGCACGGCTCGTGGTAGGCATTTCCTGATAACATTAAGCCCATGTTAAGAGCACTTAATCCATCTACGTCCTTTTCCGCGTTTATCAGACCACTGGGATCAAAGCCTTGAAAACTCTTTGGAAGTGGCATTTGTACTAAAAATCCGTCAACTGTAGAATCAGAATTTAGACTTTTAATTTTTACTTCTAAATCTTCAGCAGAAGTATTTTCGGGCATCTTGATTACTTCTGACAACATACCAATTTTTTCACAGGCAAGCTTTTTGTTATTAACGTAAACATGGCTCGCAGGGTCGTTACCAATGATTACAACTGACAGCTTTGGGGCGCGGCCGTAAGTCACTTTAAAAGCCTCAACCTTTTTTGCTAGCACATTGTATTTTTTCTCGGCAAGTTTTCTGCCATTAAGTAAAATCACAAGGCCTCCTTAGAGTTGCCAATAGATGTACATTAAGTTAAGACTTTGAGTAAGAGGTTTCTATGGCAAAAGTTAAAGTTGCAAATGATGGTAATATTGATTTTGTGCAAGCAGAAAGCTTACCTACTAATGTCAAAAAATTGCGCCAGAGCCCAGAGATCGAAGGCTTTTACAGATTCGTTTTCGAAAATGATTTAAGAGTCGAGGCCTACGACATCATCGACAAGATGCTTATTGAAAGAAAGTTGCTGGCTAAAGAGCTTAAAGCAGCAGCAAAAAAAAGTAAAAAAAAGTAAGTGGGCCTGTTGAAAAAGTATTAGATTCTAGGCGTCCAAGCTTAAAATCGAATGAGTCGTAGTTTATCTACGTCGAATGAGATTTAAGCGAAGGCAACAACGAAGATGATGCTTTTTCAACAGTCCCAAGTAGCTATTTCGAAGGTTATTAATTTATTTTCCTTTGTATCAAAACCCATCAACAATTAGATTCTACGAAGACAAGAACACTTCCTTTGTACAAAGATCTTCATTTACGTAAACCTCCTCTCCTGTAAAATACTTTGAAATCATTTTGATTTGGTCTTGCGAAAGTTTTATCAAATCCGCTGAAAAAGTGCTTTCCACCTGGTCCTCAGCGTACAATTGTCTTCCTTTAAGCACAAAAGACTCATCCACTCTATAGAGCTTGTATTTGTAGTAGATTAGTCCGACGCGCTTATCATCCTCACTTAGTTCCCTAGTGGACTCGACGCTCTGATCCGCAATGAAGTAGGTAGCTGAATAGGACTCTTCGCCCTCATAGTAGACCACTACATTGTCGGTAGTAATGGTAACTTTAAATGAACCTTCTTCTGCGGCAATCTCTTCGTTTATGTTAGCACATTTATACTCACCCAACTCGATGGCATGCACATCAAAACCAAAAAGTAGTAATAGTAAAAGCTGTTTCATCTGATCCTCTCACTCTAATTATACAAATTTAGTGCCAATATACCCATCCGAAATCGCTTACTTTTAAGTACCTGTTCTTAATTTCAACCTTTTTAAAGATTTAAGCAAATCCTGATTCGCTAATAGGGCCTGTGGAAGATTCATTTAGGTTTTAAATGCTTTAGATTCAATTGAAGTTGTTTTAAGCGCAGACTGAGGTTTTTGAAGTGTAGCTATAGCTACATCGAAAAAAGCGAAGGCGAGCACAAAACAAATTCTTTGAAAATGAAGTAGTAAAAACCTAGATGAATCTTCCACAGGCCCTAGTCAGTAACTTAAAAAAAAATCAAAGTCCTTAAAAAATCGACGCTTACCTAAAGGATAATTACTAAGGGATGATTACCTGAACCGGACAAAAAATGTCTTGGTAAGCTTATAATCGTCAACTGCAAAATATTAGCTTTGAATACTTCAGAATGTCAGCGATCACCAAAGGAGCATTAAATGACTAGATTAAGTAAAAGAATCAAGCAGCTAAAACGCCCACCCCTGCAAAAAAAATTAAACCAGAAAGGCCAAGGTCTAATCGAATATATTATTTTAGTGGCGATTATAGCAGTTGCTTCTATTGGTGTTGTCAGGGCTTTGGGTCAAGTCACATCTACACAGTTGGCAAACATCACCCTGTCATTGCAGGGTAAGGCTTCCCGAAAAGTAAATTCGAACAGTGTTCATGAAAGTCTTTATTCAAAAAAAGATCTAAGCGATTTTACAAGAAATTCAAGTCAAAGTGCCAACGGTAATTAAAGATTTTGAAATAGGCCAAGTGATCATAGAGTCCGTTATTGGCACTACTTTGCTTTTAATAATTTTGAAAGCTATTTTTTATTTGCTAGTAATTTTGTGGATGAAGGTTTGGGTTGATCATAGTCTGCATGAAAGTTTGATTTGTAGAGAAAGCTACAACACCACCGCTAACTGCAAAAAACTTTTCCACAAAAATGTAAAATCTGGTCAATTTTTATTTAAGGTGATCAATGTAAAATGGGTAAAAAAAGCGGCAACACAAAACGTAGAATTAAAAGTTATAGACTTCTTGGGTCTCGAGCATACCTTTTCAAAAGAACTGAAAGTGTCCGGGGGCAAGCTTTGATACTACTGCTAATTTTTCTCCCGATATTTGCAATTTTCTTAAATTTATCCTTGAACAATATATTATTATTATACTCTAAAAGAAAAGTACAAAATAAATGTAGAATTCAAGCCTTTAAAGCCCAAAATGAGATTATTAAAGGCTTCAATTTACTAACCAGTTTGAACCTGCAGGCTAAGCGTTTAAGAGCAAGAAAAAGATCTGCGGTCAGGGCGGTCAAATATGCCTTAGACCCCAGAGCTAAAGCTGCAGCTGCTGCGTATCTGGCATTTGTAACATCCCAACAACTGGCGTTTAAGTTAAAGCAGCAAAAAATAATTATAAATTCGAAATCCAAAGCTAAGTATGAAATGCTTAAAGCGCCCGGCCGCTCTGGCTTCAATTCTCCACCTTTTGCTCTAGAGGCAAGACCCGTACTTTCACTGTCACCATCTTACTATGCCCCTAAAGATTTAACTACAAAGCAGGAGTTAATTATATCATGGAAAGTGAAAAACAGTTTGAACCAATCAATTGTTGGACAATGCGGAAGCTACGTAAAAACATTCCAGCAAAATTTTATAGCCAAGCTTTCGTATCTGGACACGTAATATTTGAACTATCAATTATTTTAATTTTTATATTTTTACCACTTGTTGTGTTTTTTGAATTTAAAGCCCAACCCCTAATAAAGGAGTTTGCTAAATATGAATTTAAAAAAATACCATGAGTATATACAAAATTTATATTTTATGAATCCAAATGGCTTTCAATTTTTCTCTATACTGAGCTTAGCTGCTATAACAGCTTTACTCTTTCATCTGCTATTAGCTCCAGGTTCACAAACCTTAATGCAGCCTGAAAAATCGCTAGACGCTGCGACGTACATTCCAAAGGGTCATAGTTTGATTCCTCTTCAATTGGTGAATCAGAGATCTCTTGGCAGTTTAATCGAAAATTTTGGATGGATAGACTTATACTCGGCAACAACCAGCGAATCAGGGTATAAAAAAGGGCCGAAGATAGTGAAAAAAATTCGAATTTTGAGGGCACCCCTTGACCCATCTCAGTTTGGAATTATTGTGCCTAATGATTTTGTAGATTTTATTCTTGACTGGGGTCCAGATTACTTCGCAACAATTAGCAGAAGTAAGTTCTACAAAAGTGAATTGGTGATAAGATCAAAAAAAAAGAAAAGAGTTATATATGAAGACATGTTCTAGGTTAGGTCTAAAGCGAAAATTTAGTTCAGGATTTGTCCTTAAATTCAGCTCAACCTCAAACTACCATTTAAATTTTATGTTTAGAATTCTGCTCGCGATTTTTGTGGCACAGCCATCACACGGTTCTGATCGGGCACAGATAATAACTAATTTAGAAGTCGCAGCCGAGATAGAATTTTTAGATTCAGACCTAACTAATGCTCGAAAAACCTACAAAAAAATTGTGCAAATGGCATTAGATCAAGTTTGGACGGACAAGATTAGAACCACAATTTACCAAGCACACTATAGAATGGCTCAGTTAGACAAAACTAATGCAGATAAGTGGGTCATGAGCGCTATTGCATTTGCACCCGATTTCCAACCCAATAATGAAATCACACCAAGAAATTTGGTGGATAAATACAAAATGGCGAATCTAAATTCATTATTTGTTGAAATAAATAAATCTAAATTAGAAAAAGTATTGATTAATAGTTCCAAACATATTTCAAAAGTGCATAAAAATAAAATCTACAGACTGGATTCTATAACAAATCCGAATTTGAAACCCAAATTTGTTAAAGGAAATCAGATTGATAACTATGACGAAAATAGCTTCAAGGCCACGTTAGTAGCAATTGACCATTCTAAAAAGCAAAACCAAGAGCAAGAGCGAGAGACTAAGCTTGCACTCCACTTACCCCAGAAAAAGTTCTTAAAATCCAAATTGGAGTTGAACCTTGCCAGTAAAGATTTTAAGTCACACACTAACAACTTTAAGACAGCAGGGTTTAAAACTAAAAATAAGATTAAAGAAAAAAACAACGATTACACTTGGATATACGTTGCTTCTTCAATTCTTGCAGTGACGTTGGGAGCCGTGTTGATTTCCGATAACAATGATAACTCCAAACCTTATGAGCCTAGTCAATCTAAAGGATTTTAACAGAAATAATTATTTTTCCATCCCTTGCTTTTATGATAGCCACTTGCACTTAGAGGGCCTAGGCAAATATCAACAAAAAAGTAATTTAAATCAGATCAAAAATCTAGATCAGCTTCAAGAATTTATAAAAAAAACTCAATATCAAAACTCTGAAACGATCGAAGCTTTTGGACTTCGAAAGGATCTGCTTAGAAATTTTGAAAAAGTAAGCGATACTTTTAAGAATTTTAACACGAAAAATATTAATTACTATTTAGTTTTAGAAGACGGACACGAGCTGCTTTTTCACGGCACCTGGTTAGCTGACTTTAAGAGCAAATTTGAAACACAAATTTTAGGCTTAGCTGGTGATAAGCTTAGACATTTCAAAAAAAGATTTGATAACCTAACGTTTTTATTTGATGACAGTAATCGTTTTTTATTTGATCAATACTTTCACACTCGAAACAGTAATTGCTCATCACAAAAAGCAAACCTACTTGCAGCTCAAAGTATTCTTTTTTCCAAGGGCATCACCCATTGCAGGGATCTAACAAGTGATCTAACCCAATTTCGTGAATTGATCTTATTGGCTAGCGATGGTTTGTTCGACCTACGAACAGAGACATTTTTTTCTGATTTTTTTGGAACTAAAGTTTCAAAACTAATAGCCGACTCTAAGTTGGCAAAAAAACTTTCAGCTGAGAATATTTTAGGACCTCAAATTCAGCATAAAGGGGTAAAGCTTTTCGTAGACGGGACGTTTTCACAAAATACAGTGGATTTAACATGCTCACATATTAATTCACACAGGCCAAAAGATAGGTACACCACTAGTGACCTAATCAATATACTGAAACTTGTGAATGAAGAAAATTTAGAAATTGCGTTTCACACTATGGGCGATGGAGCAGTTGAAAAGATTTTAGACGCATTTAACAATGTTAAAGAATCATTAAAAACTCGGATTCATCTTGAACACTGTGAATTGATCAATATGAAAACAATGAACTATTTACTTTCACTTGAACCTAGATTTAAAAATTTAATTACTTTTCATTTTCAACCAAGTCATTATCTTGCAGATCAAAAAAAAATTGAGGGAGTAAAAAAAGTAGTTCCAGACATTTACGTTTTTCCTTGGTTCAAACTTTTAAGCAATGGTTTTTCGGTTCACTTTGGTAGCGATGCCCCAATTAAAGATCCAGGATTAGGCTTTATCTTTGAAGAGGGCTTCAGAGATTTTTTTAATTCATCGACCGAGCTACTTAGCTTCTGGCCTATGTTTATCCACCCAAGATACAAAGAACTCCCTTCAACTTTTTCTGTGTTCGACAATACAGGGCTTCTTTCTGTATTTCTAAATGGAAAGAAAATGCAAATTTAGTTTGCAAAACATTTTTTAGTTGAGTCTGTTTGAATAGCTTAAATATTTTAGATTTTAACTTAGATTTTAACTTAGATATCAAACTTAAATTTTAGTTTATAAATTATTCTATTATTTTAGATAATGATGAAACTTTTATGTGACTTAGTTGTTAAGATTTTATAGCATTTCAAAAACAACATTCTAGTTTTAGGAGCATCAATGACTTATTTTCGCAATAGTCTGGTTATAATTTTCGCTTTGGTAGCTGTCTCTGGCTGCTCAACCTGGTCCGCAGACAAGTGTCAAAGCACCAATTGGGATACAATGGGCTACTCTGAGGCCTCAACAGGGAAAGACAATGCTTCTGGTCTTTATGCTTCTAGGTGCCAAAAAAAGGGTGTGAGCATCAATAGTGGTGCTTACAATAAGGGTTACAGTCGGGGCCTAATGACTTATTGCAATTATAATAAAGGCCATAAAACTGCTTTTTCCGGTGAGCTGAAAGAACCAATGTGTTCGCCAGTTCCAACCTATAACAAAGGCTATTCTAAAGGAACTTTTGAGTACTGCACAGCTGCTACAGGTTATAAAGTGGCCGTTGACGGCGGCGCTGAGGCCAAAATTTGCTCTGGAAAAGCTGCAACTAATTTTATGAAAGGCTATAAAAAGGGGCGCAGAAAATTTGTCGTTGAAGAGATCAATAATTTGAAAGAAGACTTAGCTAAAGCAAAAAGAGACCTGGACGACATCAGAGATCGGCTTTCTGACAAGCAGAACCAATTAGCCAGGGTACCCCAGCGCTCTTACGAGCCCTCAGTGATAAGACTTAGACAGGATTTGCAGAACGAGGTCGGAAACCTTAGTGGCAGCAGGGACGAAATCAAACAACAGGTCGACGAGATGAGCGACCGATTGGGTCAACTTGAAAGAGAATCGAGAGATAATTAATCTATAATTTTTGTTTGTATTAATTTGGTCTAAATTCGGCCCATTTTTTTAAGCAACTCGTTTTGATTTTTTTTTGGCAGCGAGCTGTAGTTGTGAAACTTCATTGTGAAGCTTGCGCGCCCTTGAGATAGCGAGCGAATATCTGTCGCATAGCCAAACAACTCTGCCAACGGAACTTCAGCGTCAATGACTTGTTGCACGCCTTTCAAACTCATGTTTAAAACTTTGCCACGCCGGGAATTAAGGTCCCCAACTATATTCCCAACGAAGTCTTCAGGTGTGATCACTTCCATTTTAAATATTGGCTCATAAAGTTCACACTTTGCTGATTGCAAGGCCTTTCGAACAGCTTGCGACACGGCAACCCGGCATACACCTTCTGTGGTGACCGACTTGTCGTATCCTAATTTCACCACTTCCACCTTTATATCGATCAGTGCATAACCGGCCAACGGCCCAACTTGAATAGCGTCTAGTGCTCCTGATTTTAAAGAGTTTTTCCACTCTTCTCTGATTCCAGTATCTGCATTCTCATTGAATTGATATGTAACTCCACTGCCAGTACTTTGGGGAGAAAGGTTTATTGATACTTCAGCCCATTCTGTGGTTGCACTGATGAGGCGCTCGAATCTGGCATTAGCTTTAACAGGCGACATTAAAGCTTCACGGTAAGATACTTGTGGCTGTCCTATATTGGCTTTAGCTTTGAACTCTCTTAGAAGCCTTTCTACAAGAATTTCTAAGTGAAGCTCACCCATACCCGAAAGCAAAGTCTGGCCTGTCTCAGGGTCTTCATGAACGCTAGAGGAAGGGTCTTCTCTAAGTAGAGATTGCAGACCAACTTCAAGATTTTTTCTATCGGCAGCACTTTTTGGTTCTATCACAACAGAGATAACTGGATCTGGAAATTGGATTGACTCTAAAGTTACTGGCCTCTTCACAGAACACAAAGTGTCGCCAGTTCCGGTTAACTTTAACCCAATGCAAGCGCCTATATCACCTGCTTTTAATTCTGTAATTTCTTCTCTGGAATTGGCATGTATTTTAAAGAGCTTTTGTATCTTCTCTTTTTTTTGAAGCCTTGGATTCAGTAGGTTGTCTCCAACAGAAATAACCCCCGAATAGACTCTGATAAAAGTCATCGAGCCAGCAAAAGTATCAGAGGCGATTTTAAAAGCCAAAGCCGCCGAAGGAGATTCAAAATCTGTTTTGCAAACCAATTTTTTATCCTCATTATTTGGATCTAATCCAACTACATCGTCACGATCCAAAGGTGAGGGCAAATAAGCAAGCACAGCATTTAAAAGTGGCTGGACGCCTTTATTTTTAAATGCACTACCGCATAAAACAGGCGTTATTTTATTTGCTATGACCGCGGATCTTAATGCTGTTTGTATTTCATCAGCACTAAGCTCAATGCCTTCCAAGTACTTTTCCATCAGAAGGTCGCTGGTCTCACAAATTTTTTCTATTAGTAATTCCCTAGCTGCTGCAACTTCAACTTTTATGTTCTCTGGTATATCCTGAGTTTCAAAATTTAGCCCTTTATCTTCGCTAGCTGCTGTCCAGACATAAGCCTTCGTGAGAACCAAATCTACTACACCAACAAATTGGTCCTCGCTTCCAATAGGCAGCTGAAGTGCAACAGGGTTACCGCCAAGTTTTTTTTCGATGCTAACTAAGCTTTCTTGAAAGTTAGCCCCCACACGGTCCATCTTGTTTATAAATGCAATTCTAGGAACAGAATATTTATTTGCTTGCCTCCAGACGGTCTCTGATTGAGGCTCAACTCCACTGACTCCATCAAATACAGCCACTGCACCATCAAGCACTCTCAAGGACCTTTCAACTTCTATTGTAAAGTCCACGTGTCCAGGAGTATCTATTATATTTATTCTATGATTTTCCCATTCGCAGGTCGTTGCGGCAGAAGTAATCGTTATGCCGCGCTCTTGTTCTTGTTCCATCCAGTCCATAATGGTGTCCCCGTCGTGGACCTCACCGATTTTATGACTTTTGCCAGAGTAGAAAAGAATACGTTCAGTGGTAGTGGTCTTTCCAGCATCAATATGAGCCATAATGCCAATATTTCTTGTCCACTTTAAATCTTCAATTTTTGTAACAGGTTTTAATCCCAACTGAGCTCCCGATAAGCCTTTCAAGTCTACAAATAAAGCCTAATGAATCAAAACTGTCTATGATTTTTTCGATTTTCTTAATAAGCTTGTCTCATTTTCATGCAAATATGCTTTCAAATTTAACATACTATTTTTTAAAATAAGATTTTTGAAATAATAGGACCTGTGGAAGATTCATTTAGGTTTTAAATGCTTTAGATTCAATTGAAGTTGTTTTAAGCGCAGACTGAGGTTTTTGAAGTGAAGCTATAGCTACATCGAAAAAAGCGAAGGCGAGCACAAAACAAATGGGCCTGTTGAAAAAGTATTAGATTCTAGGCGTCCAAGCTTAAAATCGAATGAGTCGTAGTTTATCTACGTCGAATGAGATTTAAGCGAAGGCAACAACGAAGATGATGCTTTTTCAACAGGCCCAAATTCTTTTAGAGATGAAGTAGTAAAAACCTAGATGAATCTTCCACAGGCCCTAACACTTTAAAAATTTTCAACGGCCGAAATTTTTCTTAAGCTAGCTGTTAAAGCACTGATACCGTAACTGAAACTTGTTTTTCATTTTTTAACATTCATAATTTTCTCAAATTAAGTCAGAAAATTTCAGTTTTGTGTATAGATATTATTCAGTGACTAATCCTTAAATAGCTAGCCCCCTTTAAAAAGACTTTAGTCTGGTACAAGAATTGCTTTCTACTATAGTTGTTGGGGGACGTTATGAAAAATTCAATTAAACTAGTTCTTATGGGTTTTAGCATTCTTTTTGCTCAGAGCAGCTACGCTGTTTTAGATGATAATTTAGGAATGACTGATCAATCCGCCAAGAACTTAACTTTTAATTCTAAGGTTAATATTAGCAATAAAACAGTCACTTATAAAACTAAAAAGAGTAGGAAAGTGCTTTCCAGAACGGCTAAGCTTGCACCTAAAAAATTAGGAAATGTTCCGCGGCACATTCAGGAAAATTGGAATGCTTTGTCTAACGATCAGAAGGAAGTGATTTACTCTTACCATAATGAAAATCCCTATGCTCAAATCAATAAAGAGTATTTTAAAAATATCTCGAAACCAGACGAGGACTATGAACACGATACCGACTATGGTTTTGATGGTACACAACAGTTAAGTTTAGAAGATTTAAGAAGCGACATTAACGGCGCAACTACAGAGGAGCTTTCTGAGGAAACTAAGCTTGTGATCAAAAACCTTGCTGCATTGGAAGATTAAACAGTATTGCTACAATATGTGAAATTCGACGATTCGCAAAAGAAATCTGCATATTCTAGTTAACTGTATCGATAAAAACAAAAATTAAACCAAAAAAAAGCTCTGTTTCTACAGAGCTTTTTTATTTTTTGGTATGATAAATAATTACCAGTTATAGTGAGAAAAGGCCCGGTTGGCGTCAGCCATTTTATGAACATCTTCTTTTTTCTTAACTGAATTACCGCGACTATGGAAAGCATCGGCTAACTCACCAGCTAGCTTTTCAGCCATCGATTTTTCACCCCGCTTTCTTGAATTGTCCACTAACCATCTCATAGCTAAAGTTAAACGTCTTACCGGTCTAACATCTACTGGAACCTGGTAAGTTGCCCCGCCAACTCGGCGAGATCTAACTTCCAAAGCTGGCTTAACATTTTCGACAGCTTTCTTAAAAACCATCAAAGGTTCTTCTTCGGAGACTTTATTTTTAAGAATTTCAAATGAAGCATAGAGAGTCTTTTGTGCAGTAGTTTTTCGTCCACCATACATTAAGCGGTTTACGAATTTAGCAACAACCACATCATTGTACATTGGATCTGGTAAAACTTCTCTCTGGTCACTTTTACGACGTCTTGACATTATTTCCTCTTAACCTTTAGGTCTTTTTGTTCCATATTTTGATCTTGAATTCTTCCTGTTGCTAACACCTTGTGTATCTAAAACTCCGCGGACCACATGATAACGAACGCCTGGCAGATCTTTCACTCGACCACCGCGAATTAAAATTACGCTATGTTCCTGTAAGTTGTGACCCTCCCCGGGAATGTAAGAGATAACCTCGAAGCCGTTTGAAAGCCTAACTTTAGCTACTTTTCTTAAAGCAGAGTTTGGTTTTTTGGGAGTTGTTGTATAAACACGGGTACATACTCCACGTCTTTGAGGACAGGCCTGAAGCGCCGGTGATGTAGTTTTGTTCTTTTGAACTCTTCTTTCTTTTCTTATGAGTTGGTTTACCGTAGGCATTTTATCTCATTATCCTTTTATAGTTTTAGTCATTAAACTTGATTCAAATATTATGATACTAAGTATCTGAAACACACATAAATTTTAAAAATTATTCTAAAGAGCGGAAAATAACCTTCCCCTCTTCATTTAGTCAATTAAAAATACTGAAACCTAGCTTACAGGTTGGTTCTGAGTTGTTTCAACAACACCTGTTGCCATCCCTCCTGGCAGAACTGCTCCAGAGCTTGATTCAGATCGCTCATCCACCTTTATCTTCCAGCGCTTGTAAGCGGGTACGCCCGTTCCTGCAGGGATCAGACGGCCCATTATAATGTTCTCTTTCAAACCCTGAAGATTATCAATTTTGGACTGGATAGCTGCTTCTGTTAAAACCTTAGTAGTTTCTTGGAAAGAAGCCGCAGAAATCCAACTTTCTGTTCCAAGGGACACTTTAGTTATACCCAGTAAAAGTGGTGTTCCGACTGCTGGCAACCCACCGCTAGCCACAACTGCTTCGTTTGTTTTTTCAAAGCGATATCTTTCAACCTGCTCACCTTTCAAAAACTCTGTGTCGCCTGAATCATCAACACCTACTTTTCTAAGCATCTGACGTACAATAACTTCGATGTGCTTATCGTTAATTCCAACACCTTGAAGTCTGTAAACTTCTTGGACTTCGTTCACTAAATAAGCTGCAAGCTCTTTGTCACCTAATACCTTCAAAATATCGTGCGGATCTGTAGGTCCGTCCATCAAAGCCTCGCCAGCTTTAACGTATTCGCCCTCTCGGACTGCAATGTGCTTACCTTTCGGAATTAAGTACTCTCTAGGCTCACCAACTTCAGGTGTCACGACGACTCTTTGTTTGCCTTTAACGTCATTTCCAAACGTTACATACCCATCAATCTCAGTGATGATTGCAGCCTCTTTCGGAGTTCTAGCTTCAAAAAGTTCAGCCACACGAGGAAGACCACCCGTAATATCTTTTGTTTTAGAAGTTTCTCTGTGGATTTTAGCTACAACATCACCAGAGTGAATCTCTTCGCCTTCAGCGACTAACAACTGAGCACCAACTGGTAAAATATATTTTGCATCAGCATCACGGCCTTTCAGTGGGATATGATTTCCAGCACTGTCCACAACATAAACTGTAGGTTTAGAGTCCATGGCTTTACTGTCAGTGATTACTTTTGTTGCAAAACCAGTTACCGAGTCGACTTGTTCAGTTAAAGATTGCCCTTCTTCAATGCCCTCGAAAGCAGCAGTACCAGAGACTTCGGCTACAATCGGGTTTGAGTAAGGATCCCATTCTGCCAGGACCATATCTTTAGTAACTTTTTCACCATCTTTGATATTTAAAGTAGTTCCATAGACCACACCCAAACGATCTCTTTCACGACCCGTTTCATCAGTAAGAACTATAAAACCATTACGATTCATAGAAACAAGTTTTCCTTGTCTATTTTCAACAGTGTGAACCGAATCTAAAGTTACAGTTCCATCTACCCTTGCTACATGAACAGATTGTTCCACTGAACGAGAAGCTGTACCACCCAAATGGAAGGTTCTCATCGTCAACTGTGTGCCAGGCTCGCCGATAGACTGAGCTGCGATAATACCTACAGCTTCACCTAAGTTTACTGTAGTTCCTCTTGATAAGTCGCGGCCGTAACACTTAATACAAATTCCACGTTCTGTCCGACACGTTAAAGCTGACCTGATCATTACTTTTTCAACATTAAGTTCATCGATCAAATTCACGTCAGCCTCTTCAAGCTCTTCGCCAGCAGCTACTATAACGTCGTTTGTGTTAGGATCTAAAATATCTTCCAGAGCTGTGCGGCCAAGAATTCGATCTCCAAGCTTTTGTATGACTTCTCCGCCCTCAATAAGCTGCTTAACTTCCATCCCATCTTTTGTGCCACAGTCATTTTCAGTCACTACTACGTCTTGAGATACATCGACTAATCTACGAGTTAAATATCCAGAGTTTGCAGTTTTAAGAGCCGTATCAGCAAGACCTTTTCTGGCACCATGTGTAGAGATAAAATATTGAAGAACTGATAAGCCTTCACGGAAATTTGCAACAATTGGTGTTTCGATAATTTCACCAGATGGTTTGGCCATCAGACCACGCATACCTGCCAACTGACGGATTTGAGCTGCTGAACCCCTTGCGCCAGAGTCAGCCATAATGAAAATTGAATTAAAACTGTCGGTTTCAATATCTTTTCCGTCAACATTGAAAGTTTGCTTCTCTATTCCTCTCATCATTTCTTTGGCAACCTTGTCACCAGTCTGAGCCCAAATATCTACAACCTTATTATAGCGCTCACCATCAGTGATCAAACCTTCGTCGTACTGACCTTCGATCTCTGCAACTTCATTTTCAGCATTTAAAATCATAGTTTTTTTATTTTCTGGAATAGTCATGTCATCAAGACAGATCGAAATTCCAGCTTTAGTAGAGTATTTAAAACCAAGCTGCATAATCTTATCAGCTAGTATTGCAGTAGCTTTACCGCCAGAAATTCTAAATGCTTTATCTATAACTTCAGCAAGCTGTCTTTTTCCAAGGGTTCTGTTGGCCTCTTCGAAAGGAACACCCGGAGGCACAATATCTGAAAAAATCGCACGCCCAACCGTTGTGTCTCGCAGTTTACCTTGGATACGAACCTTGCACTCGGCCTGCAAATCAATGTGATCTGCTTCATAAGCGTAAATAAGTTCAGACACACTACCGAAAGTTTTACCGCGGCCCTTGGCGCCTGGTCTTACTCTAGTCATCCAGTAACAACCTAAAACTATATCCTGAGTAGGGTTGATGATTGGCTTACCATTTGCCGGAGATAATATGTTGTTCGTGGACATCATAAGTACACGAGCTTCAACTTGTGCTTCCAGTGAAAGCGGAACATGGACGGCCATTTGGTCACCATCGAAATCTGCGTTAAAAGCAGTACATACAAGTGGATGTAACTGGATAGCTTTGCCTTCATGAAGTACAGGTTCAAAAGCTTGAATTCCAAGCCTATGAAGTGTTGGTGCACGGTTTAACATTACAGGATGTTCTTTCACGCACTCAGATAAGATATCCCAAACTTCTACGGTTTCTTCTTCCACAAGCTTTTTGGCTTGCTTAATGGTGGTCGCAAAACCTCTTTCTTCTAATTTATTATAAATAAAGGGCTTAAATAATTCTAAAGCCATTTTTTTAGGTAATCCGCACTGGTGTAATTTTAAATAAGGTCCTACGACAATAACCGAACGACCAGAGTAATCCACGCGCTTACCAAGTAAGTTTTGTCTAAAACGCCCTTGCTTACCTTTAAGCATATCACTTAATGATTTTAATGGACGCTTGTTTGGTCCGGTAAAAGTTTTACCGCGACGTCCATTATCCAACAAGGCGTCTACAGCTTCTTGAAGCATACGTTTTTCATTTCGAATAATAATATCTGGAGCATTTAATTCTTGTAACCTTTTTAAGCGGTTATTTCTGTTGATAACTCGTCTGTAAAGATCATTCAAATCAGATGTGGCAAAGCGTCCACCATCTAAAGGAACTAAAGGTCTTAGATCCGGTGGAATAACTGGTAAAGCTTGAATCATCATCCACTCAGGCTTGTTGATTGAACCCTTAAAAGCTTCAACAACTTTTAGACGCTTCGTGATCTTCTTCATTTGGGTTTCAGACTTAGTCTCTTTCATTTCGATTCTAAGTTTTTTAGATAAATAATCTGTATCAATTTTTTTAAGTAAATCTAAAACGGCAGTTCCACCAACAGTGGCTTTAAAGTTTGGACCAAAATCATTCAATGCATTTTGGTAAGCCTCTTCTCCCAAAACGGAGCCTTCTTCTAAGGTCGTTTCCATAGGATCAGTTACTAAGTAGGCTTCGCAATACAAAACTCGCTCAACATCTTTTAAAGTTAACCCAAGTAAATTTCCAATACGACTTGGAAGTGATCTTAAAAACCAGATATGTGCGACTGGGCTTGAAAGCTCAATATGACCCATACGTTCACGACGAACTTTAGACTGAGTTACTTCAACGCCGCACTTCTCGCAAACAACTCCACGGTACTTCATTCTTTTATATTTACCGCATAAACATTCGTAATCCTTTATAGGTCCGAAAATTTTAGCGCAAAATAAACCGTCTCTTTCTGGTTTAAAAGTTCTATAATTGATCGTTTCCGGCTTTTTAACTTCGCCGAAAGACCATTCTCTAATCATTTCTGGAGAAGCCAAAGAAATTCTAACAGATTCAAAAGCTAATGGATCTTTTGGTTTGTCAAAAAAGTTTAATAAGTCTTTCAAGGGTAACCTCGCTTATACGTGGAAAAAAATTAAATTATAAACAAAAAACAACTAAAAAAAGCGAGCTACCTATTGTAGCTCCGCTTTCGATTTGTAAGCGCCTTCATCATCCTCAGTTAAATAACCGGATTCTACCATCTGAACATTTAAAGCTAAACTTTGCAGCTCTTTGATCAGAACATTGAAGGATTCTGGTAGGCCTGGCTCAAGCACAAACTCACCTTTTACGATGCTTTCGTACATACGAGTTCTTCCTGCAACGTCATCTGACTTAACTGTTAAGAACTCTTGAAGTGCATAAGATGCACCGTAAGCCTCAATAGCCCAAACTTCCATCTCTCCAAGTCTTTGCCCACCAAACTGAGCTTTACCACCCAAAGGCTGCTGAGAAACAAGCGAGTAAGGACCGATAGAACGTGCATGAATTTTTTCTTCCACCAAATGATGAAGTTTAAGCATATACATAATGCCAACTGTTACAGGGTTTTCAAACTTTTCACCTGTACGACCGTCAAACAATGTTGACTGGCCAGTATCTGAAACACCAGCTTTGTTTAAAAGGTCTTTAACGTCAGTTTCACGAGCACCGTCAAACACTGGAGTTGCTAAATGGACGCCGTCTTTCACCGCTTTCGCCATTTTACCTAAAGACTCATCGTCAGCACTTCCGATTTTGGATTTAAACTCGTCATCCGTATAAACATCTGCAAGCTTTGCTTTAATGCCGTCCATATCCATATTATCAAGCATGTCACCTATTTGGCGACCTAAGTTTCTGGCAGCCCATCCCAGATGAATTTCTAAAATCTGGCCGATGTTCATACGAGAAGGTACTCCCAATGGGTTTAAAACCATGTCAACAGGGGAACCGTCTTCCAAATATGGCATATCTTCAGCTGGAACAACTTTTGAAATAACACCCTTGTTACCATGGCGACCGGCAAACTTATCACCAACCTGAAGTTTACGTTTAATCGCAATGTAAACTTTAACCATTTTTATAACACCTGGAGGAAGTTCGTCGCCTTTGAGTAAACGATCTTTTTTATCTTCAAAAACCATTTTAATAGCGTCTAACTGATTACGGGCTGAGTCTACTAAACGAGAAAGTTGCTCTTCGATGCTTGCATCTAAAGGGATATAACTTAAAAGTTCAAAAGGAATACTTTCAACATCGTCTTCTTCAATAACCTGATTTTTTTCTAAAAGTTTTCTTGAACCATCTTCGTTTAAAAGCTCGCCTGTCGTTGTTTTACCGACAACTAAGTTTTTGATTTTATCAAGAGCACTATTTCTAATAACGTTTTGTTCGATACCGTAATCTTTTTCAAGCTTAGTGCTTTTCTCACTAATGATAGACATTAAACGCTCATCTTTTTCAGAACCCTCACGTGAATACACCTGAGCATCTATCACAGTACCGTATACACCAGATGGAACCCGCAGTGAGGTGTCTCTGACATCGCCGGCTTTTTCACCGAAAATAGCTCTTAAAAGTTTTTCTTCTGGAGACAACTGGGTCTCGCCTTTCGGAGTCACTTTACCAACGAGTATATCGCCAGGTCTAACTTCAGCGCCAATTCTAATAATTCCTGAAGTATCAAGATCGCTTAAGGCCTCTTCACCTACGTTTGCTATATCTCTGGAAAGCTCTTCTCGCCCTAGTTTAGTATCACGAGCTACACATTCAAATTCTTCAATATGTACAGATGTGTAAACGTCGTCTCTAATTAATCTTTCTGAAATTAAGATTGAATCCTCAAAGTTGTAACCCATCCAAGGTGTGAACGCGACTAAGATATTTTGGCCTAGTGCAAGTTCCCCGAGCTCTGCAGATGGACCATCGGCAATCACGTCGTTACGTTTTACTTCATCACCAACCTTTACGATAGGTTTCTGATTGAAACACGTGTTTTGATTCGTTCTTTGATATTTTGTTAAGTTGTAAATATCAATGTTACCACCTAGCTCGCCACCTTTAGCGAAGCGTCTAACAACAATTCTAGAAGCATCGACCTCTTCAACGATACCATCGTTTTGAGCCACTACACTTGTACCAGAATCCCGAGCCACTAGACGCTCTACACCAGTTCCAACAAGTGGAGCACGAGATCTCATCAGGGGAACTGCCTGACGTTGCATATTCGAACCCATCAAAGCTCTGTTTGCATCATCATGCTCTAAAAAAGGTATTAGTGAAGCTGCGATAGAGACCAACTGGCTTGGGGATACGTCCATTAAAGACACTTTATCTCTTTCAATGATTTCGTATTCACCATCGTGACGAACATTCACTTTTTCGGTCGTAATTTCTTTTACACCTTTTTGGTCACGTGAAACTTGGGCAATTCTATGCCCAGCTTCTTCTAAGGCAGAAGTGTATTTTATCTCTGCTGAAATTTGGCCTTCACTTACGTCTCTGTAAGGTGTTTCAATAAATCCATATTTATTAATTCGTGCGTAAGTAGCAAGGGAGGCAATCAACCCGATGTTTGGACCTTCGGGAGTTTCAATTGGGCAAATTCGTCCGTAATGCGTTGGATGCACGTCACGCACTTCAAAACCTGCGCGGTCACGTGTTAATCCACCGGGTCCTAGTGCTGATAGTCTTCTTTTATGAGTAATTTCTGATAACGGATTTGTTTGATCCATAAATTGTGACAGCTGACTAGATCCAAAAAACTCTTTAACGACAGCAGATACCGGTTTTGCATTAACCAAATCGTGTGGCATCATTGTGTCAATATCTTGTAAGCTCATTCTTTCTCGAATGGCTCTTTCCATTCGAACTAAGCCGATACGGTATTGGTTTTCTAAAAGCTCACCAACGGACCTTACACGTCTATTGCCCAAATGATCGATATCATCGACAATACCCTGACCGTTTTTAAGATCGATCATAGTTTTAACTGTGCTCATAATATCATTTTTTGTAAGTGTACGATGCTCTACTGGTGTCTCATCGAAAGATGTATTATAACGATGATTAATTTTTAAACGACCTACTTCACTCAAGTCGTAAGTCTCGGGATTAAAAAATAAACGATCAAAAAAACCTGAGGCCGCATCGACTGCTGGTGGTTCGCCAGGTCTTAACCTTTTATAAATTTCAAGAATAGCTTCTTCGGTAGAATTTACCTTATCAACTAACAAGGTATTGCGAAGGTAAGGGCCAACGCTCAGACCATCAAAAAAGATAAGCGAGAAATCTTTAATTCCAGCATTAGCAGAAATCTCCAGAAGTTCAGCGCTAATCTCTTGATTTACATCAGCGATGATCTCCCCGGTCGTCATATCAATAAGAGGCTTTGCTAAGACTTTTCCACCTAAATCTTCTGGAGAAACTTCAATTCGTTCTAACCCTGCTTCTTTTACCTTTTTGACAACTGCACGAGTTATACGACGACCAGCTTTGACAAAAACGTCATCATTTTTAGGATTTACGATATCCGATAGGGCTTTTTGACCAGCCATTTTTTCAATATTGATATAGCGATAATATTTCCCCTTTTCGAAGACAACTTTGTCCACGTCGTAAAAGTAATTTAGCAGCTCTTCAACTGAAAACCCAAGTGCTCTTAGGACAATGGTAGCAGGAAACTTTCTTCGTCTATCAATTCTACAGTATAATAAATCTTTTTGATCAAATTCAAAATCTAACCAGGAACCTCGGTAAGGAATAACTCTGAGCCGAATAAATAATCTTACCATTTGTGCTTGATTTTCCATTGTCATGGTCAAAGAAAACACCAGGACTTCTATGCAACTGGGACACAACAACACGCTCTGTACCGTTAACAATGAAAGAACCATTTTGTGTCATCAAAGGCATCTCACCTAAGTAGACTTCTTGCTCTTTTACGTCTCTGATATTCTTGGCTTCTGTCTCTTCATCCACTTCGAAAACAATAAGCCTTAATGTAACTTTTACTGGTGAAGCAAATGTCATTCCCCTTTGACGACACTCATCAACATCATACTTAGGTGGTTCAAGTGCATAATTAACAAACTCCAAGCTTGCAGTTTTGTTAAAGTCTGAAATTGGGAAAACAGATTTAAACACTCCATTTAAACCATCATCCATCTCTACGATCAGGATCACTGTCCTTCTGCAAAAAGTCTTCATAAGACTGTTTCTGAAGTTGAATTAAATTTGGAATATCAATAACTATTGGATTTCTTGCAAAAGATCTACGTAATCTTATGTTAGAACCTGTTACAGAATTTTTTGACATGTATTGTCTCCTACTTTTAAGACTTTTTATTTATAATTTTAGGGCAAATTAAAACGTCAATAAGTTCAAATAAACAGAGAGTTTTTTTGAACTAGGGAACTTTAAAATTTTAGATTTCTTTTCTATCAATCCAATTCCTATCACTTAACGCTAAAAAGGAACACTATGAGTCTGGAAAATTTTAAATTTAAACCTTAGCTTGTAAATCCTATTCTAAAACTTAAATCTAAAATTCACACCATTTCTACTATCTAGTTCACTACTGCTCTAACCGAGGACCTTTTATTAAACTTCGCAGTTATACTGTTATAAGTGGACAAGTTCACAGAATTGGTATTAGTGGCCTTAGAAACTAAGACCACTAAACTCATTGCACTACTTAACTTCTACTTTTGCTCCAGCTTTTTCCAAAGCCTCTTGAATCTTGGCAGCTTCATCTTTAGTTACAGCTTCTTTAACAGCTTTAGGGGCCGCCTCGACTAGGTCTTTGGCTTCTTTTAAGCCTAAACCAGTAATTGCTCTAACTTCCTTAATGACGTTAATTTTACTGGCACCCGCGGCAGTAAGTATAACATCAAATTCAGTTTTTTCTTCAGCGGCAGCAGCTGGTCCACCGGCAGCAGCAACTGCAACTGGAGCAGCAGCGCTAACGCCCCACTTTTCTTCTAATGTAGTGATCATCTCAGCAAGCTCGATGACCGGCAATTTTGAAAGGTATTCTACGACTGATTCTTTATCTAATGACATTCTATAACTCCTTTAATTTTTTAACCTATGAATTTTGTTTATCTTTATAAGCATTTAATACATTTACGAACCCACCTGGAACTGCATTCAACACTCTAACAAATGTAGATGCTGGTGCTTGTAGTGTTCCAAGAAGTTTAGCCCTTAGCTCGTCTTTGCCTGGAAGAGTCGCAAGATAGTTCAGTTTCTGTGCATCGAGTATGGTTTCACCCATGACACCGGCTTTGAAACTAAAATGCTCAACTTCTTTAGCAAATTCAGAAACTGTTCTTGCAGGACCACTAGCTTCATCAAAAGCAAATACAAAAGCGTTCGTCCCAACAATCTTAGGACTAAGCGCTTCATTTGCAGTTTTGTACTCAGATAGAGCGCGAAGAGCTAAGAGTGTTTCTTACAACTTTCATTGTAGCTCCAACCTCACTCAGCTGCTTACGCAGCGTGGTCACTTGTGCAACGTTCATACCTTTGTAATCTACAAGAAATGACGCTTTTGATTTACCAAAACTATCAGACAGATTTTGTATTCGTTCTGCCTTACTTTCCTTATTGTTGATCAATTTATTACCTCCTTTATTAGATTTACTGTCTTCAGGTGGAGGATTTTACCCCTCGATAGGAAATTAAGTTCTGTTAAGTGGAACACCTATTTTCTTCGATCGAAGACAGTATAAAATTTAAAATTACTAATTCTATTATTTGCTAAACTCCACAGTGTCTAATTTAATACCAGCACCCATCGTGGATGAAATGGCTATACCTTTCATGTAAATACCTTTACTTGAAGAAGGTTTTGCTTTCAGAATTGAGGCCATGAAGGTTCTAAAATTATCAGTAAGTTTTTCAGATCCCATTGATTTACGACCAATAGTCGCATGAACAGTTCCGTCTTTATCGACTCTGTAGTCCAACTTTACCTTTCTTTTCAGCTTCAACTGCAGCAGTCACATTCATAGTCACTGTGCCAACTTTAGGGTTAGGCATTAATCCACGAGGGCCCAAGATCTTTGCGACTTTAGAAACCGTAGCCATCATATCCGGAGTAGCTAGGCTTTATCAAAATCTAACCAACCACCTTGGATCTTTGCTACGATATCATCAGCACCCACAAAATCGGCACCTGCTGCTTTTGCTTCTTCCTCTTTAGGTCCTTTAGCAAAGACCAGAACTCGTACAGTTTTACCCAAACCATGAGGTAAGGCTACTGCACCACGAACTTGTTGATCACTTTGTTTCGGATCAACACCCAACTCTAACGGCCACATCAATGGACTCATCAAATTTTGCAGGCGCCGTATCAACAGCTAAAGCTACTGCTTCTTGGGCTGAATACTTCTTATTTCTATCAATTTTTTTTCTGGATTCTGTTAGTTTTTTTCCTGCTTTTGACATCATCAGCTCCTTAATTAACGACTTCTAGGCCCATGCTTTTCGCAGTGCCTTGAACTTGGGAAATAGCCGATTCTAACGACACACCATTTAAGTCTTCCAACTTTGCTTTTGCAATCTCTTCGACTTGAGCCATGGTAACTTTACCAACAACGTTGCTCTGGGGTGTTTTAGAACCGCTTTTTATATTAGCTGCTTTTTTTAATAAAACAGATGCCGGCGCTGATTTGGTGACAAACGTGAATGAGCGATCAGCGTAAACAGTGATGATAACAGGAACTACCGTATCACCTAAGCCTGGGTTTTTGCGTTGAACTGTTTGCAAAAATCCATAATGTTTACACCGTGCTGTCCGAGTGCCGGTCCAACGGGAGGCGATGGATTCGCTTTCCCTGCCGGGATCTGTAGCTTTATCATACCTGTGACTTTTTTAGCCATGACCCACTCCTAGCATTCCCATTTAAATAATCTTAAATGGGTGGTTACTTTACTGAACTACTGGTAATCCGCCAAAAGGCTAAAGATGTCAATAAACTATTAGCTTAAAACAAGATTTAACTGAATAATTATTGAGTTGAATTGATTAGCTATTAGTTTTTTTGAACTTGAATAAAATCCAGTTCAACCGGTGTAGGTCGGCCAAAAATACTTACTGAGACTTTAACTTTCGCCTTTTCATCATTAATCTCTTCGACCGTGCCCGTGAAAGTTATTAAATGGACCATCAACGACGGTTACAGTTTCGCCTACGGTAAAATCAGCTTTAGGTTTGGAAACTACAGCACCATCTTCCATCTGTTGTGTTACTCTTCTAACTTGCTCTTCAGGAACTTCAGGCGGTCTCATTTTATTTGAAGAGCTACCAACGAAACCTGTGACTTTTGAAGCCCCACGGACTAAGTGCCATGTGTCTTCATTCATCACCATTTGCACAAAAATATAACCTGGAAAAAACTTTTTGGCTCTGGTTTGTTTTTGACCTTTTACAAGCTCCACAACGTTTTCAGTGGGAACTAAAACTTCACCAAACGATTCGTCCATTTTGTTCGACTTAACTCGCTCCAGTATTGCAGATTTTGCTATAGCTTCACAGCTGGTTTGAACGTTAACGATGTACCACTTTTTTTCCATCACTATCCTCTATCGACCTAAAATATAATCAATAACACTGCTTGATAAAGCATCCATCCCGAAAAGGATGATGCCAGAAAGTATCAGCATAAAAGAAACTACAAGAGTAGATAATTGCACATCTCTTTGAGATGGCCAAACCACTTTTGATGTTTCGGTAACGACTTCTTCTGCCCACGTCCTTTTCTTCGGACTTAACTGAAGATATAAAAACGCTGCAAG
The DNA here is from genome assembly GCA_963803705.1 of uncultured Pseudobdellovibrionaceae bacterium. Classification (GTDB taxonomy): domain Bacteria; phylum Bdellovibrionota; class Bdellovibrionia; order Bdellovibrionales; family UBA1609; genus JAMLIO01. Next base: position 710,723 of record CAWDNU010000004.1, read on the forward strand.
GGCCAATAAAACCGGTAATCCGACTTCATACAGTTCTATTCCGCCGATTTTGTAAGACCTAAGCTTAGCAACCATTGGAAGACCAGCAGCTAAAGTTTCGAATATAACCCCAGAAACCCACCAGACTAAGATAGCTGCGGCTGCAAAAGAAAAAGTTACGGCCTTATTAATATTTTGCTTTTCCATTGTGCTAGTTCCTTAAATCGAAATGCATTATACTTTCAAAATTTAAAATGGCAGGGCAGGAGGGATTCGAACCCCCAACCTATTGATTTGGAGTCAACCGCTCTACCAATTAGAGCTACTACCCTACACCAAATAAAAAAAACTTTCAAATTAAAAAGCCAAAGAGCATATTCAATGAACTCTTTGGCAAAACACTTCTTTTTCTAAACAAACTCTAATCTTAAAAACACTAATTTGATTTCAGAGCAAATAAATTTTAGAGCTTGATTGTCCAAGGCACAAACCTGAAGGCGTACTTTAGTACGTCGATGGTGCGGTAACGACGGACAATCATGCTTAAATTTATTTTATTCTTTGATTTCGGTTACAACACCCGCACCAACAGTACGACCACCCTCGCGAATCGCGAAGCGAAGTTCTTTTTCCATTGCGATTGGTGCAATAAGTTCACATGACATTTCAACGCGGTCACCAGGCATTACCATTTCAATGCCTTCTTTTAGAGTTACGATTCCAGTGATATCAGTCGTTCTGAAATAAAACTGTGGTCTGTAACCATTAAAAAACGGAGTGTGTCTTCCACCTTCTTCTTTTGTAAGAATATAAGCTTCACACTGAAATTTCTTATGTGGATTAATACTACCGATTTTAGCAAGAACTTGACCACGCTCAACATCTTCTTTCTTAGTACCACGTAGTAAACAACCACAGTTGTCCCCAGCTTGACCTTGATCAAGAAGCTTTCTGAACATTTCAATACCAGTAACGATAGTTTTTTGAGTCGGACGAATACCTACGATTTCGACTTCTTCACCAACTTTAATAATACCACGCTCAACACGACCAGTAACAACTGTACCACGACCAGAGATTGAAAATACATCTTCAATAGGCATCAAGAAAGTTTTATCTACCTGACGCTCTGGAGCTGGAATGTACGAATCAACTTCATCCATTAATTCTTGAATAGACTTTCGAACCGATTTCAGACTCATCACCTTCTAAAGCTTTTAATGCTGAACCCTCTAATATTGGGATATCATCACCTGGAAACTCATATTTTGATAATAATTCACGAATCTCGAGCTCAACTAGATCCAGTAATTCAGGATCATCGACTTGGTCCACTTTGTTCATGAAGACAACTATAGCTGGAACACCAACCTGTCGAGCCAAGAAGAATATGTTCACGAGTTTGAGGCATAGGACCATCAGCAGCATTAACAACAAGAATCGCTCCATCCATCTGTGCAGCACCAGTGATCATGTTTTTAACGTAATCAGCGTGTCCTGGACAGTCAACGTGAGCGTAATGGCGCTTGCTAGTTTCGTACTCTACGTGAGCTGTTGAAATAGTGATACCACGCTCTCTTTCTTCTGGAGCCTTATCGATCATATCATAGGCCATGGCTGTGCCTTTACCCATCGCTTTTGACATTACAGTAGTAATTGCAGCTGTCAAAGTTGTCTTACCATGGTCAACGTGCCCGATGGTTCCAATATTTACGTGTTCCTTCGAACGATCAAATTTTTCTTTAGACATGAACTATGTCCTCCTAGCATTTCGTTTATAGTTGTTATTTTGTAATACACTAAAATCAATTGTTTTCAAATCAAAAATTTATCCAACCGCAAGGTCGTATCTTAGTCAATCAAGCCACTGCTTTTTCCGCTGCGCGCGGCCTCTTAATCAGGTTTGCACACCTAGCGCTGCGCGCGGCCTCTTAATCAGGTTTGCACACCTAGCGCTGCGCACGGCTTTTCGATCAAGTTTGCAAACACCTTGCGCTGCCCATGGTTTCACGGTCAAATTTACAAGCACCTTACACACACACGAATTGCTCAGAAAGAGGTAAGTGCCATCCAAACATTAGAACGTCACTAAACATTTGCACTTAGGATAAATCTAGCTCGGTCAGTCAAACATAAATGGAGCCCGTAGTGAGACTCGAACTCACGGCCTCACCCTTACCAAGGGTGTGCTCTACCCCTGAGCCATACGGGCTGAAATTTTAAAATTCAAGGTTGGAGCGGGAGACGGGTCTCGAACCCGCAACCCTCAGCTTGGAAGGCTGATACTCTAGCCAATTGAGCTACTCCCGCTCTAAAGTAATTTTCATTCACAAAAACCTTTAAAACTAAACAAAAATTACATTGAATTTCTGGTAGTTGTTTTTACTACCGCCTGGTAGTTGATTTTTGCTTTAAGAACATCCAAATATTGCACTTTCTGGTAGTTCCCCTTTTCCTATAGGCTGGTGTATTTGAATTTTAAATTCAAGTCAAAACTTAAATAGTCTGTCTAATTATTTAATGTCCAACTACCATTATTTTTAAAGCAATTTAGGATAATCATCATTAAGTTTTGAAATATACTGAACAACTTTGACTCTGAATAATAGCATTTTTAGAAGTTCAAACCCGTAACTACTTACAATCAGTACGCCACTATTTATCCACTACATCTATAAATTGTGGAAACAAATCTAACTCATCTTTACCTATGTTGGGTCCACGCTGCATAGTTGAGATAAGCTGAATATCCTCTGTTGATCTACATCTTAAAGTGCCATCAGCGTAGCAGCAGAATGCTTTGTACCTAGTTGGTGACCCTGGGTGCTGAGCATTAGCTATTATCTCATGACCAGACAGATTTAGGTTCTTTAATATCTGTAGCCTTTCTTCAGCTGATCTTTGTGCATACATAGGCTTTCCATCAGATTTAGGTTGTTCCCATAAATCATATAAATTCTTTAGATTGTCCTTATCAGCTCTTCTCATGTGCCCCACCTACTACGCTTTAGACTTACACTAAACTTACACGTGCAGAGCTAACCTGTCTACTAAATAATTTAGGGCTTTTTTAGAAGTTTAAACCCATAACTAGCTATAATAATTAAGCCGTTTGTTTGTACCACTATTATGAAATATTACTTTGCAATTAGGTATGTTACTAATATTATTCAGATAAACGGCAAAAGTGTCACAATTTTACATCAAAAAATGTGTTAAAATAATATATAAATTTAATAGGCCCATATCCGTTAGGATATTAAATGCTTTCATTGCCTTTTTAACCTAGAAATAAAGGGCCGATTAATTGCTTTAGTTCTTTGCGGACGATGACCGACTTTCTCTTGAGGTTAAACATTCATTCTCCTTTGGTTTACAGACAAAGATCGTCTTTACCTGCACCTTATACAAATATGTTACAAAAGCGGCTTAATACTTAGCTCTAGGCCGCTTGGCCAAGGAGGCTAGATTAATTATAAAGAAAGTGGAACTAGATTAGTGTATTACTGGCGATTTTTAGCGAGCCTCAAGCGAGCACCGTAGCTTCGCCCTATCACTAAGTAGGGACTAGAAAAGCTAATAGACTTATCTACAACTTATCTACTAACAAAAGAACTATAGTATTAGTAAATGAATTTTAGACATAGCTATTGCGAAGACCATCTATACTATTTGTTAGACCATTTAGTGACTAGTTATTAATAATAAAAGGCGATTAACGTAACGGCCTTCAGGGCCGTAAAAAGTCGCCTAATACTAAGCCGATAATATATGTATCTAGTATTTTTTAGACGCAACTTTGGTATTAGGTACTGTGATAAGTACAGATGAGATACAGTTACTTAGTATCTACTTCCTCGTGAAGCTATCCGGTTTATGCCGTTCCCCTGTACCACTACAGGCTTAATGCTTCAGTCCATAATTACTTAGATTAGTTTCATAGCCTTTTCTCTAGCATCTAATTACTAAGTTGCCAGAGGATCATAGTGCGTTTACATCACTAAGGTCTGGGTAGGACTAAAAAGACAGGGACTCTCTCAGTTAGAATTAAGTTGTGAAACAAAAATTTTAACAAAGGAGAAGAGTCCCATGACTCAACAACAATATATAATAAACAGAAAACTAAATATACTAGATCTTGGAGAAAAGTTAGGAAACATCTCTCAGGCATGTAGAAGACTTGGCGTAAGCCGCCAACATTACTACGATATCAAAGACGCAGTGATGGAGAATGGTGTGGATGGATTAATTGAAAAGTCTAGGTCGAGAGCACGAGTTGCAAACCGAGTGTCAGAAATTTATGAAAAAGCAGTTCTAGATTACTCTTTAGAGTGGCCGACTCATGGTCAAACACGAGCAGCAAATGAACTTAAAAGAAAAGGTGTGAACGTCAGTTCTGGTGGCATCAGAAGTATTTGGTTAAGACACAAGCTTGAGAAAAAGCACTTGAGGTTGAAACGCCTAGAAGAACACTCTGCAAAGGCAGGAATTGTTTTAACAGAGAGTCAGGTGCAAGCCTTAGAAGATGCTAAAGAAGAAAAACAAGCCCACGGCGAAGTTGAAACCTTCCACCCTGGTTACCTGCTTGGACAAGACACTTTTTATGTAGGCTACATTAAAGGCGTTGGAAAGATTTATCAGCAAACGATGATTGATACGTTTTCAAATGTTGGATTTGCTAAATTGTATTTAGACAAGACGTCTCTGTCTGCTGCTGATGCTCTAAATGATAAGGTGCTTCCATTTTTTGATGATGAGTATATGAAAGTGCTTCGAGTGCTGACTGATAATGGCCGTGAATACTGTGGTCCACAGGATCAGCACAAGTACACATTGTTTTTACATTTGAACGATATTGAGCACTCAAGAACGAAAGTCAGATGCCCACAAACTAATGGTTGCGTGGAGAAACTAAATCAAACAATTTATGAAGAGTTTTATAAAATTGCATTTAGAAAAAAGTTGTACTCATCACTTGAAACACTCCAAGAAGATCTGGATGTGTTTATGAACTACTACAATAAGGACCGTACAAACCAAGGAAAGCACTGCGAGGGCAAAACGCCCTATGAAACCTTGGAGCAGGGCTACGCACTCTATGAGCGCTATGTGATGGACGGAGAACCGCTTCCAGGAAAAGAAAAAGAGGCTGACGCCTCTTCGTCTTCGACACCTCTTTCAAATTTACAAAAAGAAAATACGGGGGTGACGACTACTGATAAAATGAATTAAAAATTGCTAACTGAGAGAGCAACTGTCAACGCTTTTAGTGACTACTGCAACTAAGTAACAGAGTTATTGTGCTATCGCTTACATGACTAGTTTTGTTTGCGATAATGGGCTAACTACACCCCTACTCTAGTCGTTTTCTACTACTGCGTATCCTATGCTCTTGTAAACCCAGTGGAGCTGTCTGGAAGCATCAATGAAAGCCGAATGATGACTAGTTTCGGAGACTCTTGTTTGAATTACCGGATTAAGTCCATTCACTCCCGGAGTAATTTCAGGCTTACCAAACCCTGCTGTTCTTCTTTAATGTCGTGTTTGCAGCTCCACGAACTTATACTCATATTCTAATATACACGACCTTTGACTAGTTTGCAAGCATTATTTGTAATTATTTTACTAATAATCGCACTATATGCTTATTTAATTTGCTCCTTACAGCTTATATGCCTCATTTTAAGGCAATATCCATACCTAGACATAGGTTTAGTATCAAAATGGCTTAAATAGCCCTTTATGCTCCTGAGGGAGACTATAGTCATATTACTTTATCCTTACATTCAACTAGCGCCTCATAAATAAGCTCTATATTAGCTACATACTCACTATAAAAATGCCCCATTACTTCACAAACCGCTTCTTCAAACTGATTAACATCTAAACTAGATGATTCTAACAAAGAGCCATTAAGGTAGGCGTGGCATAATTCATGTCCAATAGTCGCCTTATCTATAGCGTCTACCTTAAATATTAGAGAGTAAGTGCTGGAAGAGCATATAGCGTCCGTATCAGGGCCATAGAGCGCTTCAAACTCTTTAACTGTATAAAGTAATACATTATAGGCAAATCCTCTTATATTAAGCGCTAGGACTGTCATAATCTCCTTGGATTAAGGGTCTTATAACTACTTGGTAATTTAACCAGCTATGTGAGCTATTTTAGTTACCAGAGGTTGTTAATCACTAGCTTGATAGTCCTGTATCTATATACTCTAAAAGGGGCTAAATGCTTTATATTAGATTTGAGCTAAAATGTTATGTATCATAGCTAAATTACCTATTAAGAATAATATGGGGATGTTCTGGCTCCCTATTTTTTTAATTAATATTCTTTTAGTTAGATTAGTTATAAGTATTTAGATTAATTGGATTATTTAATTATAGAATATAGTAGATAGTATAATAGATAGATAAAAAGTAGATAAGTATAAGTTTAAAGTAAAATATTATATATAAACAAACGAACAATTCTAATTCTACTATTCCCTCATCCCTAACCCCATTATTATAAGCCATATCAATCACTTAGCTTAAAACTTACCTAGAACTATAGAATAGTAAACTGTATTGCATTATAAGAATTTCTTATGTCCTCTATAACAGTTACCACTAATAATCTCATTAAATTACAAAAATATGTGCAAAATGCATAAATAGTTTGCATACAGTTCATTTAGTTCTTGACTTACGTCTAGTTCTTATGCTAAGGTGTAGACAGGGCATATTTTATTTAAATAGCCAAATTTAACCAAGTAACCATAAAGGGGCGAAAAATGAGTGATAAAAAAGTATACGAGAAGAATATCCCACAAGGTGATGGAGTATTAATAAAATATACCATTACTATTGATGAGAATGATGTAGCGGAATTAAGAGTTAGGACCTTCGGATCTAAGGATAAGGCAGACAATTTTAAAGAAACAAAATTACGATTAAATAATATTAATCAGGCAGGCAAACTAAGATGAGACTAATTAATTCGATCAAAGCCTATGTATTCGTAATTCGCCATTTAAGATCATTATTAAAAGCTGATAGAAATGTATACCTAGAGAATAAGAAAGATAGCGACTTAAGGGACTTAGCCTTAGGCCGCTGGGAGTATTTTAAGTCAGCAGCTGGCCCTGCACTTCATGTAGTGGGATTTGATAAAGATGTAGACTCTATTTTAGCTCAACACACATTCTTTAAGCTAAGGAAGGGTGACATATTTACACCTCAACAACTAATAGAACAAACCGCACTTAAGATTGAAATATGCATGTCAGCTATTAATTCAGGTAGACAGCTTAGAGACATTATTGAATCTCTTGAAAAGGAGCAGAGTAATGTCGCCTAGTAATACTGTAGCCCAGCAATTAGATATAATCTTTAAAAGTTGGATAGATGATTTGAATTTAGAAAAGGGCGCAATCCTTATAGATTCAACTGATTTATTTAAACTCTTTAGAGCATTTGCTGATGAAAGAAAGATGCACGTAACCGAAACACAATTCGGTCGTCGCATGGGTAAACTATTTTATAAGAAGCAATGTAGTAAAACTTTAAAGCAGCAGTACATGGTTAATGCTCCATACTTGGCTTTAGAAGTAAGGAGTAAAAAATGATAGAAGTAAAAGAGAAACATATTCATGATTTATCTAATGCAAGATCTTACGTATCGGCTTGGATTATGAAGAAGAACTATATAGTAAATGTTGAAGGCCAACTTTGCGTTCAAAGAGCTGGTGAAAGCTTAGATATTTTTAATACTATGTGGTTAGATTATTTAGAGCAACTTAGTGCTTACAACGCCGGTCAAGAAAGCTTAGGTAAAAAAGATAGACAACCTATCAAAGGCTTTTTAGAGCGTGACCTTAAAAAGGCGCTTGATGAATACTGCGATCGTGGGCGCATTCACATTAAAGAATCGACTGATAGGAATATAGCTTGTGATAAAGAAGACCTTACAGAGATAGAAAGATTTGTCTTCAGTCTTAAGGGTCAAATAGACAAACTTGATGTAGCCGTGCTCGCACACTGGATATGGATGGTTAAGCGTAAAATGTTAAAGCAAGATGTTACAGACCATATAATGCCTATCCTATTTGGCAAACAAGGTGGTGGTAAAACTGTAGCTCTTCACAAGTTTATTAAACCCATTAGTGATTATCGAATGAATTTAAAAATGAATCAGATGACTGATGATAGATATTTCGAAGCTATGTCCGAAAGATATGTAGTTGTGTTTGATGAAATGCAAGGTGTATCCAGGACTGATATTGATTCACTAAAAAATCAAATTACCTGTGACTGGAATGATGCGCGAATCATGCGAACTAATAGAGTTTTAAAAAGACGGCAATCATGTAGCTTTATTGGTGCTACCAATAAGCCTGTCGGTGAACAAATAATCGACCATACTGGTATGAGACGATTCTGGGAAATAAAGTGTCTAGATATTCTTAACTGGGATGAGTTAAATAAAATTAATTATATAGCGCTATGGAAAGGTGTTAATGAAAAGTCAGAACGTGGTTACCTATATAATCACCTAGATCAAATCAAGGTCACTCAAGATGAATTGATGATCCAAGAAGACATTGATGCATTCTTCTCAGAGCGTAGCGTGTACCCTCCTGTCGACGGCTGTGAGCGATTCAAACTAGATATTAATATCATCTACTCAGATTATAAAAAGTGGTGTGTAGAGAGTAACTGTAAGCCGTACAACAAGATTTGGTTTGGTAAAAAAGCTAGTAGCAAAGGTTTAAAGATCGAAATTAAATCGCAAGGAAAAGGCAAAAAGAAGGTCTATTTAATAGCTCCTGGGTCTGATTATGAAGAAAAGAAAGAGAAACTTAGTTTCGTTGACTTTAAATTAGCTAAAGAAAAGTCTTCATAGATCTTATGTCCCCTACTAATTATAAATAATTTTATAATAATTTAGCTCAGATTCAACCTAGTGGATCTAGCAAAATAAATGCAAAAAAACTTGCATAAGGGGGTTGCATTCTTATTCTTTATCTGATACAGTAGGGTATGTACTGAATTGTTGATAAACAATTTCTACATGTAAGGTTTTAAAGCACGTATGTTCGGCTAAATATTATCAAGGTAAACCGGTTCCGGAGCCTAAATATAAGGCCAAGATTGAATGATAAACTGAAAAGAATAAATGCCTAAGGCAAGTTCGAAGTAAGAGTCTGAAAATCTCCAAAAAGAAAAACCAAAGACAACTTAAAAATAACAAATAACCCCTTGTCTTAGGGATTAACGGAGATTTATTAAATGACTAATATATATATTACAGAAACAGAAGTTAAGAAAGCAGTTGATTTAGCAAAAGCAAGATACAATTCAAACAGAAAAGCAAATAATCCTAAAATTGAAATGTACGACAGTAAGGTCCCTTATTACGGTGACGTTATTGGGATGCTTGGTGAAATAGCCGTAGCTAAATATCTTGGCGTGGACATTGAGAATCACGACTTTGTATATGAGCAATCAGAATTTTCTAAAATCAAAGAAGATATAAATGATGTTTTAGATTATGAGGTTCGATCAACTCATTACTCTACCGGCAAATTAATAATCAAAGACAAAGACCTAAAAGCGAATGCTAATACACCGTTTATTCTATCTAGAGTTGAAATGGATTTAGAGTGTGGCGATGCAAAAGTTACTCTTGTGGGTTGGTACTACGCTAAGGACGCAATCAACCCTGATTGGGAGAAAACTGTTTATACGACCGCATACTACGTACCTAACGACAAACTTCACCCTTTAGATAGCTTACCTAAATCAAGCCCAGAGAAAGTGGCTTAAAAACACATGAGGAGAAATTAATTATAACATTTAGCAAGGATGCGTAAATGAGCACAGGAAGTGCAACCAAAAATAGAAAGAAAAAACCTATTAAAATTAAAAGAAAGAAGTTTAAGAAAAGTAGAAAATGGGCAATGGATTATGACTATTTACCAAAGTTAAAAATGCAACTTGAATCTGATAATCCCGAAAAAGTGAAAGAGGCTGAAGAAGCATTATTGTTTTTAAATAAGTTTAACGACGAATATTACTCAGCATCTGGTTATAAAAAGAAAGACTCACTTCATAGAACAAAGCAGCAACGAAAATCGTGTAGTGATAAGCACAATGAGGCTCGCAGAGACATTGCAACTTATTGGAGGCGCGAAGAAGGTCCTGCTGACTCGAACAATATTCCAGAGAAGGTGCTCAGATATTTAAGCGTACAGCAAAACGAAGGGAGAATAGATGCACTTAATAGTCTATTGGATTTAAAAATTAAAAAGGAGAAAGAAATGGAAAATAAAAAGATTAATGAATACATGAAGAACAGTGATTCTATGATTAAGAATCTGAGTAAAATTGAAAAGAAATTAGTCTCTATGGATAAAAAATTGAAGAAGGTCGAAAGCTTAATAAAAAGAAGTGAAGCATTTTTAAATGAAACTAAGAAGGTGGGATAGATGGCGCGCTTACAATACAAACAGGAAGGATATGAATGAAAACAGCTAAACAAACCAGACCATATTTTATCTTAAAAGGGATACTCACTTTAGCAATAAGTTTTACATTGTTGTATGCAGCTAGTACGGAGGCTAGTGCAGGATGGTGCCGAGTAACTGACTTTCAATCATTCTGTTACTACATTAGCTTATCTGATTGTAAGCGAGATGCTAAGAGTCACGGTGGTGTTTGCGTACCTAAATAAAATTATAAACTAAATTAATATATATTTAAGAGAAGGGCTAATATTTAAGGTATTGGTCCTATTTTTTTATATTCCGTACGCCGATAAATTAGGTATGGATAAGGATAACAAACATTACGATGAGTATATAAAAAGTTACGGCCTAGCCTACAATCATTTCTTCTATAAATCTAATTTTTTACAAAGCATCTATACTCCCACAGATAAACTAAAACCAGAAATTGTAAAGATAGCTGCAATCTATTCAAATGGAAATGATGAGATTCAAGTTGCCATTTGTGACGCATTGAATGGATTTTTACTTTACGAATTTTGGGATGACTATCATCGTCAAAGACTAGATAGAAAGAGGCGTTGAAGGTGACCTTACTTCCTAAGTTTAACTGTATTTGCTATTTTTTCAAACCCTCTTGAAGCACTGTGCCCTGTAACTAACAACATAGTTAATTCCCAAAATTGCTCAGTAAGAGTTAATATTCCAAACGTACTTACTATACACATAGTTACTAGAGTTAATGAAACAGTGGGCCGCCAGTTTCTTCCTATCCAAGAGGCTGACTGAGATTCAGCAGCTATAATTTTAGAGTGCGCATCCAGCTTTGCTTTTTCTAAATCTATAGCATTTTTGTAAAGCTCTGCTTGCATTTCAGCAAAAGCATTTTCTAATTTTCTTTTATCATTACCCGAAACATCAATGGTTTTTAAAACTTCATTAACAGGCGTGAAAAGTGACGCTATCCATTTAAACATATAACTAATCCTTTAGTCGTATTTATATTGCTTTTCTAAAATCGTTCGAATGTTATTTATTCCTGATAGTATAATTCCTCTATCTTCAGCAGTAATTGGAACATCCTCTGTCCAGACTATGGAGATGTACCAGAGCTTACCGGTAGTTTCGTCCTTAGTTCTTTTAAACAGTTTTAATGTAGTAGGAACGAATGTATAAACAACGCAAATCTTAGTCTTAACTACATTTAAGCTTTCACATATTATTCTACGTTTAGAGCCTTCGGGCATATCTTCTGTTCTAGTTAAAAGCAGCTCATTAGGTGCCCCGATCATAGAACACATCTTCTTTACATAATGATCATCCACTCTCATGTTCTGCCAAGAGTCAGCAACTCTGGCATGTCCCTTAGTGGACACTTCATGTGTAATAGAGCTGTACAAGGGTTTGCCTGCGCGAGGACTGTTACCGCCATTATGGAGCATTAACAAAACCACTTTCTGTGCTGAGGATTTTTGTAAGATATTATCTAGTTGGTCATAAATTTGTGATTCGCGTTTAATTACTAAATTAACTTCAGTGTTTTTCTTACGCATATAGAGTTTGTAAAATTCTTTAACTAGTAATGAAAGACCAGTAAAACCACCTAATGCCACAAAGATGTTTGCCCAATCAGTTAGATTCTTCATTTTCTAACTCTTCTAATTTCTGGCGATAGTCTTGGTCCGTTTGTTGTAAAACAAAACTTGCAGAAGCTAATGCTTTACCACCCCTACGTGAAGCATTTTGTAGAACTGGAGCGTATTTTCCTAATTTGGTTGGAGCGCTTCTAATAGCCTTAGTTAATTTATCAAATACTAGAGCATTATTTGCTGGACTAAAAACTCTTTCCCCTACTTTCTTAGCCGCTATTGCTTTAGCAGTTCCTATTGGCCCCATAGCTGCAAAACCGCCTGCTCCGGTAACTAAATCACCTAGACCAAAAAAGTTGTTGCCTTGTTCACGCGCTTCTTTGTTATCTAGTAATTCCTCAATAGTTTTATTGTAGCCGTAAGCTTTCTTAGCTTTTTTATAAACTTCTTTTAAAGAAGCATCACCTAAAGAGTCTGCACCACTATCAGTAGCTTCTTCTAATGCTTTATTAACAATTCCATATGCATCTCTAGCTAGTTGTTCTTTTTCAGATACTACTAGTTTATTCTTCCAGTTAGCCGCTCTTCCCAATTCTTCTTTTAGTTCTTGAGCTACTTTTAATGGGATGTTTCCTTCACCTCTAGATGCTATTGCCTCTAAAGTATTTTCATATTGGTTACGTGCAGATCTATTTAAAGGGCTGTTATAAAAACCACCTAACGCTTCTTCAGTTTGTGTTTTAACCACTGTTGGATCAAATGAAGATAATGCTTTGTCGTCTATAGTTTTATAAATATCACCAATTGATTCACCCGCTTCACTCAAAGCTTTTCGATTACGACTCATTAAACTTTCAGTAGAGTTAGCGGTTAAACTAGGAGGCGCTATAATACCTTCATCAATTGCGTATCTAGTTACATCTCTAACTTTATCTGCACCTATCTTATTTATTCTAGCTTTGTCAGCACCTAGCGCCTTACCACCAAAATATAAAGCAGCATCATCACTCTTATCTCCTATTTTTTGTAAAAGCTTAGATCTAAGAAGTTTATTACGAACAGCAGTCGCACCCTTACTAACGCCCTTACCAATAGCCGCTCCTGCTGCACCACCGGCCCCTCCAAATGCTCCACCTAATGCAGTGTCTTTAGCTAAACCTTTTAATGATTCAGCTTCTGAATTACCTAAACCGTATGCAGCACCTTCTAGCGCACCTCTAGCAGCTATGTTAGCAACACTCGCACCTTTAGCTGCCGCTACTCCTGGAATAAAAGAAGTTGCAATAGCGCCTCCAATTTCAGAAGCATTATATGCCGTTGGATTATCTGATTTAGATTTAGCATTTGCAGCTCTTACTTCATCTCTATTTTTTTTATATAATTCTTTTAAATCTTTTAATTCTTTATCAGTAGTTGCAACATCATAAAGACCAGCTAATGCACCATAAGCTTCATCAGCAAATCCTAGAGTACCACCTTGAAGTAAACCGCGACCGACTGACTCTAAAGCAGAATCTTTCTCAATCTCTTGAGTATCATCCCAAGAAGGTGCATCTTCCGCCTGTATTTCAATCGTATCTTCCCATTTAGGTTCTGACATTATTTATACCTCAAGAACTTTCTAGTATTTGCGTCGTAAACTGCTACGCGGCCGTCTTTAGTCATACGCTCAACTTCACTTACTTCTGTCTTAGTTTCAGTTGCTGGCTCTATAGGTTCAGCTATTCTAGTTTGAACCGTAGTTTTAAAATCTAAGTCTGAATCTTTTTGAAATGCTTTTAATCTAGTTAAAATAGTATCTTGACCTATTAAGCTAGATGCTTCGAAAGCTAATGGGTTAGCTGGTATAATTGCATTCACAATATCTTCATCTGATTTAGATAAAACACCTAGCTTAGCCATATTTTTATAACTTAAAAGCAAATCTTTACTTAGCTGCTGGCCACGAGCTACAGCTTCTCTATTATACTTCTCAGCGCCATACTTTTCTCTCAGCTCAATCATCTGTTGAAGTTTATTATCAAACGACTGTTTAGCTTCATACGCATTTTTTAAATCTTTAGCGTCTTGCTTAGTGTTTGCAATACCTAGTGGTGTTCTTAATTCAGAATTATCTACATTCTTTTTAAGTGATGCAGTGATACGCTTGTCCTGCCTTGCTCTTTGCGCTTCTATTTTCCTTTGTTCAATTTCGTATATCTTTGAAATACTAGGTATTAACTTATTAATTTGCGAAGCGTTCATTTGACTAAAGTCTTTAGCAGGCAACATTTTAGAAGCTAGTGTTTGAGCTAGTTTAGAATCTTCTGAAGTTGGATCTTGCATCCTCTGTAATTGTTCTTGTTTTTGACTAAAGTCTTCATCAGCTCGATCCATTTGCGTAAACTTATTATCGAGAGTTACATCACGTTCAGCTTGCGCTCTACCTTTATCAAATTCACTTAGTCTTTCTTTCCTTTGATCTTCTTCACGCTCTAATACCCCGTAGGCACCCTTAGCACCACGTCCAGCAATAGCAGAGCCTAAGCCAGCACCTAATGCTTTCCAGTTGTACCCCTTAGACTCTTCAGTATTTTGATCTACTATTTCTTGCCTCTTTCCAATACCATATTTATCAATAAGTGCAGACCTAAGAGCTTGTCTTTTGCTATCATCCATTGGCTTAGTTTCAATTGTAGTCTCGACAATTTCATCGTCACTAATTTGCGGCTTAACTTGTTTTATCTTAGTTACACCTTGGACAATCTCTTCATCTGGAGTTTCAGGGCTAACGGTTTTTAGTTTATTAATTAAATCAGACATTATTTGTCCTCCCCTTCTAGATCCTTAACTCTTTTAGCAACATCAGTTAGTGCCGCTAAAATCGGTCCACCCATTTTATTATAATCAATTGTCTTAGTGCCCTGTTCATCTTCCTGAACTGCTTGTGGTGCAACTTTTTCTAAGTCTTGGGCCATTATTCCAACTTGATCGCCAGACCCATGCTCTTCAGGCTTTTTGTAACTGTATTTATAGCCAGTAAGTTGATCTAAAAACTCACTAGCGTTAAATTCTTCAATATCCTTTTTGACATTAACATCGGATGCAGCGACAGCCGCTTCTGCAGCTCCACCAATAAGTTCTTGTCTTGCAGCACCTTGAGCTTGGAATAATTTAGACTGGTTATTGTAAGCATCAGCCGTTCCACCAGCTTTTTTATACCTATTATCAAAGTCTTGCTGGAATAAATTTTTATTATATTGCTGCTGTAAATTTCTAGTATTCGTATTTGAGTCAGCTACTCGTTGTTTTTCTTGTAAATTTAATTGCTGAGCATTGTTTCTTAAATCAACATTTTTATTTTCTACATCTTGTCTGTTTCGTGTATTGAATTGATTAATTAAATCCTTCGCTCTAGCTTCATCGCTGGCTTGAGAATAATCTTGCTGACGTATTTGTCCACCAAGTTGCCCTGACTGCATGATTGCGTCCAGCGAGCGCTGCTGGGCTTGTGCATTAATATCCATAGCCTGTTGTGACGCTCGACCTGCACTAGCTTGTTGGTTCTGTAATTGTGCAGCTAATTCTAAACCGGAGCCGCCTACTCCACGAGCTTGCGCATTTTGTAATATAGCTTCTCTAGAACCACGCTCTTGATTATTCAATTCAGTCTGCATGTCATTTATACGTGCTCGGTCAATAGCCGTAAGACCTTCTTGATCTGATATATCTTGCAGTTGACCTAAAGCATTCATCTGAGCATTTCTAGTGCCTGCATCTACATTTATATCTTCATATGCAGAATTATCCATCAAGATAGCATTAGCTTGCTCAGGACTAAGTTGTCCTTGTCTCACTAGCTGTTCTAGTTGAACTTGCATGTCTGCAATCTCTGGTGTTTTTAAATTCTTGAATTGGTTAACAGCAGCTTGTGATGCTTCTGTTGCATCGCCGTCTTTTCCACCGGTTATAATATTAAATACGCTATCAAATAAACCCATTAATCGTTTCCTTCTTCAAAATATTTTCTTTTACTATTAGCTCTTGCAGCTTTTTTTGCTGCACCTTTACTTTTATAAACTGTGTCTTTGTAGCCCCATAGGTCACCCGTAGGTAAAGCTTTGATACTGCTAATCCGTCTTTGCTCCGCTTCTTCATCCAATGCATTTTGCTGAGCTATTACTGCATCTCTATCTGATAAATATTGTTCTAAATTAAAATCTACGTAATCATTGTTAGCAGTGCCTGATTGAGATGGGTCAGCTAGCAAAGTATTATCTACTCCCAATAGGTCTGATAGAGCTTGCATTTGCGCGTACTCTTCTGCTGTAGCAACGTTCTGCGCATTTATAGAAGCTTCAGGATTATCTATTTGTGAGACGTATGGCGAAAAGTCTTTAAATTTATCAACCCCATAATGCTGATCTAAAAGATTGTTCTTAGACATAATTTGGTCAAACTTCGCTCTATCTAAACCTAATTGAACTAACTGATCATCTGATAAAGCACTTGGATTATTTGTATTATTTAATATTGCATCACGAGTGCCAATTGCATCTTGTCTAGTTTGCTCAACGCGGCTATTTAAATCATTTTCAAAGTTTTTGATATATCCATTATC
Source organism: uncultured Pseudobdellovibrionaceae bacterium (assembly GCA_963803705.1). Classification (GTDB taxonomy): domain Bacteria; phylum Bdellovibrionota; class Bdellovibrionia; order Bdellovibrionales; family UBA1609; genus JAMLIO01. Next base: position 727,383 of record CAWDNU010000004.1, read on the forward strand.
ACCAGTAAAATAATCTCTAGTTTGATTGCGAGTAGCTTCAGTGGTGGTTTTTGCATTTGAAACATTATTATTTGCCTCAGATTTAATTCCATCTAATGAATTATAAATATCCTGAAATGGTTTGGCTGATTCTTGTACTTTGTTGATAGCATCGGGGCTAGATTGAAGTAATAAATTATTTAAAGATGTTACACCAGTGTTTGCTCTATCTGACTGTTGCACTGATTTAATTAAGTCTTTTCTTCCACCTGCATCATCTATCTGATCAACTACAGTTTTAGCTTTGTTTATATCTTGGTTTAAGGGCTGGTAATATTCAGAAGTTTCAAAACTGTTAGGGCCAGTGTAATTAGCATTCAATTGTTTTTGAAATGCGCCCTTATCGTTGTCATTGTTTAGAACACCCTGCGCATCTTGAGCTGCCTTATTCACTAGGTCTTGATTATATTGAACAGTGTTTGCTTGAACAGAATTGTTAAAGTTATTCTGAGCACTATCTAGTGTGTTCTTAGCTTGATCTACTGTTTCACTTACTTTAGACCCAACTTTACTTCCAAGGTCTAACGCCTGATTCTGATTTTGATCTAAATAGTCTGATACATTTGTAAAGCCAGAAGCTGTTGATGAGTTGCCAATTGAACTACTTCCACTCGCACTTGGGGTTGAACCAATCTGTACTGATTGCCCTGATAATGTAGGTGTGCCATTAGGTTCTTCACCCTGATTAGTATTATTTATAACTGTTTGGTTAGATCCAGCGATTTGAGCTTGAACTTGTGGTTGCTCCTGTTGCTCTTCTAACTCTTCATTAGTTTTTAATTGATATGCCAAATTTTATCCTCTTACTATTACTTGGTAATTTTGTCTCAAATTACTAAAAGTCTGACGAAATACTTCGCTTCCGGCTTTAAGCCCGTTATATGTTTAATGATTATCTGTCCGTTAATTTCTTCCCAGGTTACAGTCACACCTAGCTTCACTTCTTCGCCAGTTGATTTGTCTATGATCTGTAAAACCTGTAGGCCGTCTGCCTTAGTTCTTAACTCTTTGTTAAATTTAATATTTCCATTTATGAAACTTGCCACGTTAAACCTCTAGCCACTCTAAAGATAAAGAGCACCATACTATTTTAATTCCCGACCCTAGATTTGCGTCACCAAATGCTTGGCTACCACTATAAGAATCGCTCTTAACTTGTCTCATTCTGTATACTCTGCCTGAAGTTAAATATGCTGTTCCGCTCAATCTTAGAAAGGATCTAGTCATGTCAAAAGAATTTCCAGAGTCTGATATAAAAAAGTTGCTTGTGAAAAGCACTGGTGAATTGTCCGTTACATTAAAAATGTGTATCCCTGAGTTTCCAATTCTTTCACCATAAGACAAACCATTAAAATTATAGTGACCAGATCTGGTTATAGTAAAATCGCCTGTAGTTGTATTTAGAGATATAAAATCTGATTTATTAATTCCCCTAATCTCATTAAATCTTCTTGTAAATGAGCCAGTACTTGAGGTTCCACTAAAATCAGGAGGATAATCGGTGCTCGATGTAGATGTACTGGATACTGACATTGTTGCTTTGTAGCTTTTAGCGCTCGCTAGGGATGCTATTTCAATTTCATTATTTGTAACTCTCGAGTCTAAGCCTGTGATATTTCCAGAGTTAAGACCAATGTCTGTTGTGTTAGTAGCTACTTCACTAGAAAGGTCAGTTAAATCAGTTTCTACATTGTCTATTCGTGTATCTAGCGCATCAATTTCTGCTTGTAGTGCAGTAGTGTCGGGCACTCCTGGATCATAATCACTAGACGTTTCAAAATCTATCTCTCTAATTTGCGCAGCTATGTTTTCTCTAAATGTTATGTTTTTATTAAGTGCAAAATATAGATCTTCAAAGAATGAATTGATTGGCGATATTAACTTATCAATCCATGAAGGTGCATCTTGCAAATCTTCTTTTAAAATACGTCTTTGCTCTGGAAGCTTTGCCATTACTTAAACCGCTCCGTCATTGAGTTAAAGACTATCGAAATTCCACTTAAGGAAAATGAGGTGAAAGCTTGGGCTGTAGATACGCTAATGTTCAACCAAGATCCTCTAGCTTTTTCTAGCGGCACTAGCGTACGCAATGCTTGGCTACCACCAATACCTCCACCAAATGGGTCACTGCCAAAAAGTGTAGAGCCAAAGCTACCCTTGCTGATTGGTCTAATGCTTACACTAGTAACATCTGGTGAGAAGTTCGTGGAAAACCCTACGGAAGCTTCAATAAATGCTGCATCTCTAAATAGAAGTGTTATTTCTCTAAATCTCTTCAAAATACCAGGATTTTCAATATCCATCGGCACCCATTTTATTTCAGTAGCAATAGGTGTGTGTACCTCGGCAATGCCATTTGCATATCCTAAGATATTATTAACAGTTAAAACATTGCCATCAATACTGAGAATAACTGATTCTCTAAAGCCTTGTTTTAAAGTCTGTCCTATCGATACGTTGTTAGCGTCAGCTACACTAATTAGCGTTTCATCGACATTAGTTATTTCTATTTCGTATTGTTCATCACTATAGTCAGATAAATTAAAGTTCTTACGCTCTTTGTAAACATAATCATTAGTTGGATGACCCATGTATAGTTTATTATCTCTACGGTTAACTATTCCGCATGAGCGGTTCATATTCCATCTAGTCCAGGTTTTGGTAAATGAGTTATAGACATAAGCCTGCGTTGCATAAGAATCAGCTGTCTGAGTGACAGTGAAAAGTATGTATTGCCTTGAAGATTCATAAGCTACAGCAAAAGTTGCAGTTTCAAAGTTAGTATACTGTTCACTGGATATTTCTAATAGTTGATCTTCAATTGGTCTAGATACAACGGCTACTCCAGTATCACTAACGGCAATTACACCCTGGTCAGAAAAGGTAAACACTTGGTTGTTAAATGCTACAGCAGATTCTGGCGCTCTTAACACTGATGTTGAATCAAACAAGGTTACTCTAAAGTTTCCTACTGACTCACCAGTAATTCTATAAATACCATCAGCTTTAAATACAAAAATCGAATCTCTTAATGCTATAGCTCTTAATATTGGAAAGTCTTGTGAACCAATATCCAAAGAATTTAAAAGTGGCACTGCTTCTGGTTGACTAACTTTTGATATATATATTCTATTAGCTCTTTCATCGTTATCTGAATTTACTGTTGTACCTGTGGTAGGTAACGTTGGACTGAAAGAAGAACCGGCAGTTGATGTAACTGGAAAGTCTGCACCACCTAACTCAATTTCTTCGATTTGAATTTTACCAGGAAGATCATTAAAGCCGGATAGGTAGTAAGCGTAGACGGTAGTATTATCTAGAGTCTTATTAACAACTTCAATAATAGATAAGGCTGTTTCATTAATGTTTTCAGCAGGCGTTAAACTAGTCTCCACTTTAAATTGATTTAAACTTACATTCTGTGTTGATCCTGCAAAATAATCTACAGTGGATATACTAAGTCTGTCTTGAAACTCTAGGCTCATGCCTGTAGCCGTAGATGTTGCAGCTTCTGTCATTGTAATTTGGGTTGCAGAATCAATTGAGGCTATTCGAGTATCTAAAGGTATATCCGTACCTATAACACGCATCCCTACTCTCATATCACTTGTGCCTGACAAATTACTTAAGATATTAGAGGTGTTAGACCTGTCCCCAGGCGAAGTTTTGAACTTAAGCGAGTTGCTGCCAACAGAAATTAATGTCAAAGTTAGTCTCTGCTTTGATTTACAATTTGCGTAGAATGCATGATTCTTAAAAACGGCTACATCTTTAGCTAAAGGTGGCTCTTCATTCGCTTGTGCAATACCTTGCTGTGAAGGGCTAGTATAAAGTGTCGCACCCTTTAAGTCTTCAGGAGTGTTATCTAGAACTGTTAATTCACGTGCAGTAATTTCACCAGCTGTGGGAGTTTTTTCTAATACTAGCTGAAGGTTATCATCAGGTGAAGATGTAATAGAGCCTGTAGGGCTAGATCTATACACTTGATAGAACCAGTTACTAGTTACCCGCGCTGGAATTGTAAAGGTAACATTAACATTCCTACTTGCACCAGCAGAGTTTGAAACAATAATTCTCTGGCTAGGTGAACCAATAATAAGATTAGAGCTAGCATCTTTATAACCCCACACAACTCTATAGGCTACTTGAGTATCATCTGGCATAAATCCAACTGAACCAGTTACAACTCCACTCCCATCTAAACCTCTTGGTGCTCCACTTTGCATTGGTGTTGAAGTTAGAGTGTCTAATTTAAATATACCTTTGGAAGTAGTGAAATAGAAGTTTCTATTAGATTCTAAGGATCTGATTTGTGTTGCAACTTCAGGCGCTAAATATGTACCAGTGTAAGCAACCCAGTTACCATTATTATCTGAGTCATATGATAGAGTATTATCTGCGTGAACTAGAAGTGCTCTCTTGTAATTAAAAAGCTTATTAATTTGCCCTGAAGGTAGATTTAGCTTATTGCCGTAAAAGTTTTGCCCCTTCCTAGTCTCAACGATACTTTCTTTTTCTATAACCACATTATTGGCTACAGCAAGCGCTCCTTCTGGGACCGACGAAAGATCATTTGGATTTGTATATAAACCAGCTATCTTTAGCTTAAGTTGTTGGGACATTAAACCTCTTAAAATTTTCTATATTTATTGTTTGAATAACTAAAAATCCCACGACCAACTATTTTCTTAGGTGCGCCGTCTACTCTTGGGGAAATAATTGTAAGCATATCTTTCAAGTTTCGTTCTAACATCTCATTAGCCGCTTCCATGCCGCTTGGGTCAGCCATAGCTTCTAAACACTTAACCACTGTTGCTTGAGCTAACACCTTATGTGCTTCAACTGGAATTTGTGGGATGGGAGAAAAACCTTCTTCACTAACCCAGTCACCTACTGTTAATCCTTCCACAGAATTAATAACTAAAGTCGGCGCTGACAGGGAGACTATCTGTATTTCTTCAGCACTAGTAGAAAAGGGCTGGGACTTAATTACTGAATTTAATATTGTACTAGTTGTCCATGATGCTGGAATATTACTTAAGGTAATTTCATTTGTTAGTGCATTTATTGACGTAATTTGACCCGATAAAGACAAGGTGGTTAGTTGCAAAGGTCTTTTAAAATAATAAAGTCTGACAGTTTCTGTGCTTTGACCTGAGATAATAATCTTGTTGCCTTCAATACGAAAGCCCGAAGTATTTCTATATTCATTATCTACATCTAATCTAGGTAAGTCTTGTGGCCTACCATTTACAATTGTGGCAACCTCTTTCAGTTTCATACCAATAGCATCGTCAGGAATTTCAACGGTATAAGGTAATGACCCAGTTACAGAAATATCTTTATAAGCTAGAAAATACTCTTCTCTTACTGACATTAACAAAGGGACTAATAGTGTCTCTAACTCATCAGTAGCTAGATTAACAAAGTCTTGATCCGACATTAAACGTTGGTCAGTAGGTAATGAACCACGTCTCTTGATTGAAGCTATTAATTTGTCTGTAGTATATGATACAGCCATGTTTTACTCCATTTCTTTTTTCTTACGTTTCAATTCCTCAAGTCTTTTCATTAATCTAGAATCGCCATAATCTTCTTCTTCAACTTCAGTTTCTTCTTCAGACTCTTCTTCTTCAGGAGCATCTGTTTCAAGTTTTTCTTCGACCATTTCTTTTACATCATCAATTGGCATTTCTTCAGATTCGACTTTGGTTACTTCAACTACTGGCTCTTCTTTTTTAGGCATAAGTTTCTTAGCAGAATACTCATCCATTTCGCCCATAAGTTTTTCAAGAAGTTCCATTTTAATTTTTTTATCATCTAACATATTTTTTATTTCCTTATTCTAGTTCTAGTTATTAAGCTAAAGGTGCTACACCTATTGTTGCCACTGCATATATTCCATTTGAGTTACAAATTATTGTCCTTACAGTTTGATTTGCAGAAGTTACTATTTTTGAGAAAGCGCCGTTATTGATCGTTAAGCTAGATGAACTACCTTGAGGGTTAAATAGAACAAAGGTGCAATTTGTTGGTACGGTTAACGTACGGTTCAATGCTCCCACAGAAGTGATTCTTACTACTATGTTCGGCCCTTTATAGTTCGTTATGTCCACATTAGCTGAATTTGAAATTGTAAGCTCACTGTCATGGTAAACTTCCGGTGCAAGCTTTTCTTTCGTAATATTATTATTAAGTACCTTGGAAGTAACAACTGAGTTTGCAGCCAATTTTCCACTGGTGACATTTAAATCTGTTATTTTAGATGTAGTAACTGAGTTAGCAGTTAGCTTTAAGTTAGTGATTGAATTATCAGGCACTGTAGGAAGCTTCCACGTCGCGACGTTGTCTTCAATAGTTAAAACTCTGTCATTAACGCCTGTTCCATTTAACTTAGATACTGATATGTTTGCTGAATTGTCTATAGAGTTATTAGTTAATAAGCCAAAAGAAATTGTATCAGCGTTTCGTCTAAGTACGTGGCCATTTGTAAGAGCCTGAATGCCTCCTACTGCTCCTTCACTTGTTGAAGCTCTACCTAAGATACTTGATGCTGGAATATCCTCCAGCTTTGTATAAGGTATTGAGTTGGCTAACATGTTACTATTAATTTGTGTAAAACCTAAAGCATCACTTGTTCTAGTTAATACTCTATCATTTGTACCAGCTTGAATCTCGGCTATTGATCCACTTGAATTTACATCTCTACCTAATATTGATGTTGCGGTTATAGTTTGTAGTTTTGATATATCTATAGATGCACTAGGGTCTATGTCAGCATTAGTAATAGCTGAAGCTTGTGCTAGTTTACTGCCCTTAAAAGTTAAATCATTGTCTGCATCTAAAGTTAAAAATAAATTTTCAGAATTGTCGTTATTACGAAATGCGATTGAGTCTGATTTAGCAAGTCTAAATGAACCTACTGTTGCTACGTTAGTTGTCCTAGTAGAGTAGTATAGAGATTTAAGTCCGAAGCTTGATCCAAAATCTACATCTGCAAGTAAAGTAAAATTACCACCTGCTTTTTGTAAAAGGCCTGATGTGATTGCACTAGCCCAATCTGTGACCTGTCCACCCCAGTCAGAATCACCTGGCTCTGGAAATGGGTAATTGTTGTTATTAATATTTAGGTTAATTGCCATTTATAATTTGCTCCATTCGGTAGCTTTTAGAAAAAATAACCCTGGCCCGCATCCGTGCAAACCAGAGTTGAAAAGTACAATTAAAGCTAAAGGGTCCTTCAACCCTCTAACCTCTAAAATTTGTGGTTATGCACCAATTCCTGTGATGTAAACACATCTTGCAGGTGTTTCGATGAACAAAGATTGTGCGCTGTAAACTCTCATTTCAAACCCAGCATTGTTTGGAAGGTGTAAGAATATTTCATCTTTTCTTCCTGGAGTATTGAAACTTACATCCTGAGCACCAATTCTCTTAAGTCTTTCTGGAGGGAAAATAAATGCTTCACCTTCTTTAACTATGTTATGAGAGATAATTTCTATTTGGCCGTTCTGACCATAGAAACAAAGGTTTTCAAAACCGTTTTCAGCTTTATCTTTTTTGTATGAACCATCATAACGTCTAAGAGCTGCTTCGTTGGAAGATAACTGGCTCCAAGTGTCGGGGTTAACTGCTACAACTACTTTTTCATCTAAGCCACGAACTACTGCTTTTGAAACAGCTTTCAATAGTTTAGCTAAAGTAAGGTCGCCTGAAACAGTTTCAACATTACCTTTCCACAAGTTATATTCGCTAGCGTCGATATTAAATAATTCACCAGTATTAGTTATAATCTTTCTCATTCCGGCCATTTCAGCCCATTGAGAAGCACTAATACGTGAACCTTTAAAGTAAACGTCAGCTGCACCAGCAGCATCTAGAGCCGTTATTCCAGTAGAAGTACCAGTAACAGTAATAGATTTGTTATCTACATCTACCGATTGAATAGTAAACACGGCGTTGTCGCCAGAAGATACTAGTGAACCATTCGAAGTTAGGTAAAAGTTTATTTTAGATTTTTCAGCACCACTGTAAATTCCAGCTGCAAATGAAGCATCAGTTAGTGTTACTATAGTAGATGTAGTATCAACATTGCTAGAAGAAGCTTTTACACCAATTCCAACTTGACCATGAAGCATACAAATTTCTAAACGCTTTGTGATACTCTCCATCATGTTTTCAACTAAAAGCTCAGTAGCTTTAACGAATGCTTTTTGGCCACTAGAGGCTTTTGCCGCTGCATCATAAGAAAGAGCAGATCTAAGTAAAAGCTGGTTACCTTGTACTTGTGCATCTTGCATCGCCATAGGAACAGATGCTTCTAAATCAAATGCACCACTATTAGGGTTTGCATAAGTAACGCCTTGCTCATTAGCTACGATAACTGGTTGATGATACTTGTTTCCTGTCTCTTTTTCTCTAGAAACAAATGGGATTAATTTTGTTAATTTTGCTGACTCTGGGATTAAATTTTGAATCTCATCGCCGTATGCTTCTTTAAATAGACCTGTTAGGTCGCTTGGACTTGTTGCCATTATAAATATTCCTTTATTTATTGGTTAGTTTTAGTTTCAATTTCCTATTTTGGATCTTGGATCTAAGAGCTAGTTTGGCCGTAGCGACTAATCTAATAATCAAGTCAAAATACTTGTAAGGGCTTACCTAGTTGTTTCATTCGCTTTGGCGTACCGAGCTACTAGAAGCAAATATTCATGCCCTTACTATTACTTGGTAAAAATTGGGTTATTCACCTTTTAAAAGTGACATTTTTTTTCTCCACTCATCTTTGGAGATTTTCTTAGACTCAGTTTCACGCACCTTAGCAGTACCTTGTTCATCAGGTGTTTTAGGTTGTGATTTAGTACCTTTGACCCTGGATACATCCCACTTTCGGATCTTGTTTGCAGTCTCATCGCCTAGAATTTTGATAAGTGCGTCTGCATCTAAACCGCCGAATAGTGATTTTTGTTCATTGATATAGTCTTGCCTGACCATATCCACTACATCAGAAGCTGATACATTAATTCCTCTTTGAAGGCCTTGGTGCATATAGAAGGCCATACGCTTAACTGTATGTTCGCTTTTGGGTAGTCCTGAAGTTCCTAATGCATCAGTAATTTGTTTTGAATAATCCTGTGTATATTTGTCTCTAAGGGCTTGAGCTTGTTTTGTCTCTTCTTCTTGCTGTTGAGCTTTCTTCTGATTTTCTTGTTCTTCTAGTATTGCTTTATATTTTCTAAGCTCTTTTTGATCATCAGTAAGACCATCTTCTTCAAGTTCTTTTTCTAATTGTTCGTATAGATACTGTTCAGCAAACTGTCTTAGATCTAAACCTAAAGCTGGATTTTCCAACACTTTCTTTGGATTAGTTTTAAGTAGGCTGATAAATTCTTCAGCTTGCTTCTTGCTCATAGCAGCCTCTCTGAATTTTTCATCAGCCGCTTTTCTAGTTTGGTAACCGGCAACTAATTCCGATTCATCCACTTCTATTTCTTCGCCATTAACTTTGACCTTAAACTTTCTTATTCCAGTGCCGTCATCAGGCTGCACTTTTGGCTTAGTCCCTTTATCTGGTGTAACCTCGTTATCTTGAGACTCGTTTGACTCAACTGATTCATTAACTTCGGCTGTTTCTACTACTTCACTAGATTCTACTGGAGCACTTGCTTCTTCTGACATACTGTCCTTCCTTTACCGCGTCATCCTGATAGCGGTTAATGTGTCACCCAAATCGGGTAGACTGTTTATTTCCTTTTAATTTTATATGCGTGTTCTATTACGGCTTTAACGTACTTATGAGGAACAGTTACGCCATACATAAATATTGGCGTTGGTCCTGCATAAAGTAGGTTTACTAATTCACCTTTAGAATTAAATACTGGTGAGCCACTATTACCACCGAACGTTAGGGTGCTAATGTAGTTACTTCTTTTAGTTATTGTGTGAAAACCGTAGTTTACTTCGACTGGTATATTAAGACTTATTAAGTACCCGTCCCTTGGAGTTAAAACATCTCCGCGTGGGTAGCCAAGTAAGGTTACTCTATCAAACATCTTAAATTCTTTTTTAGCTAACCTAATTGGGGTTTTCTTATCTCGGCTAGTTAGTACGCAAACATCATGATACTTAGATGAAACTATTATTCTTTCTAAAGAGTCACCTACCCGAACAATGCCCTTTTCAAATCCCGCAGGGACATTGCAACAGTGTCTATTTGTTACATTGAAATACTCTTTTTTATATTTGATAGAAACTGAAGAACAGAATCTCTGACCATATGAGTTTTTCAAAGGCTTGGTATGCTTCACAACTTGCTTTAGCTTTTTGATACTTTTTATCTGCATTACCTGTACTGGTTGAAGAGCGTAAGAGCTAAAGACTAGAAACAAAAGAAATAGTTTTGCTATCATGTTGGCTCTCCTTCATTCCTTCCCGTTGAGCCTGATGCTAGAGTTACTGTTTCGCCTGTTAAAGGATTAGTTGGTGCCAAAGGCTGATTTACATTTTCAGCTTGTTGCAATACTTCTGGTGTTGAATTTTCTAGTTGAGCTGTGTTTCCCATAGCTTGTTGATTAGGTTGTGGTGGTACTGCCTGTTGCCCTAAAAGACCTAGCATTGTGGCATTAGCTGGGTCGCTTAACATGTTTAAATGCTCTTGCAAGTGAGCTGTAACTACAGCAATCAAATTAGGATCACGCCTAGCTTCAGGGTTAGCCAATATAGCTCTATGCTCTTGAATGTGAGTCATATGGTTGTCGGTTATAATTACTGGAACCTGTTTACCATCTGCTAGCTCTTCATTTTCTGACTTAATATTAATAAGCTCTGCTTGAGTACCTTCAATCATTGGCTCTAGCTTTCCGGTAGTTAAGACCATGATGTATTCATCTGGTGTTTTAACCATTCCATTTTGAAGTAAATTCTCTGCTAGCTGTAAACGTCCACTAGTTGTCTTAGATAAAGCGTTGCCCATGTCTACGATTATTCTTTGGACGCTGTCTAGATCGTCACCTTTAAACTCTTTCATCATAGATCTGTTAGAGCGGCCTGCGATCATCGCCACACGCGGCACAGTTGCAAAATCACGTAGAATATTTATTGTTGCAGTTCCTAAGTCTTCTAATAACTGAGCATAAGATTGTTGAAGTGAAATACTAAACTGAATAGCCATAGACTGAACCAATGCTAATGCGCTTCCTGACTTTAAGCTCGCCTCTGGGTTACCTCTAGCTACACTGTTAACACCAGATAGCGTTTCACTTAGCTGTTCTAGTTGAGTAATAAAATTAAATATTTCTGGAGGTGTGCTAGTTAGGTTTAAGGGCTGTGGGGGGCCTGACTGTTTATCATATTCAATCAGGTTAAGACCGCCTGACAATTCAGTTACACCAATATTCGACCCTCTAGGACTTACTATATTCTGTACACCAAAGGTGACTTGGTTAGTTAAAACTGTTGAGTAAAGAGAATTGATCGCTTCCTGAACAGGTATTAGGTCAAACCCGACAGTATATCCAAAAATAGATCCGACTTGATCTTCTGGCATGATTCTATAAACAGGTATTTCTCTATATGGAAGTGGGCCGTCTATTAAAACTATGTCTGAGTCACAAACTATAGTCAGCCTACCTTCTGGTAAAGCATCTGTTGGCTTATGATATAAAGTGAAAACTTCTACATCATCAGAATCACCTAAGAACTTATCACCTTGTCTGAGGGAATATTGGTTTTCTGATCTAGTGCTTAGATTTTCAATTCTATCTGCAAGCTCTGGGTATTTAGCAGCTAGTGTGTATCTATTTTCGTAAGTCCTGACTATATTCCAGTCATGCTTATTAGAATTATTCTTAGTGTAATCTCTAGCAACATCTAGCGGTATATGATTTTCATATTCTAGGTCACCTTCTTTAATAGGCGCTTGTGTCTCTGGATTAATTCCATAAGTCTCGCCTGAGGTTGCATTCCAAGCAGCAGATACAAATCCTTCTCCAAACATAAGGGCGTGTTCAACACCTTGCTTGATATATCTTTCTAATTTCTTTTCACGCATGTAATAATCTAGAAGACCTGAAGCTAATATAGTTTGCTGCTGAGATTTAGCATCACTGTTCACTGCTCTTGCTTCAAAAGCTGGTCGCTGCTGAGTGGTCATTGTCTTTAGATGCGTCAGCAAATTCTTATAATGGTTTACGGCTATATTTGTAAATTCACCTTGCTCACCAGACTTAGTTAACTGTGATCCATGTAGAGCTGGGTTATAATAATACTCATAAGATCTTCTCCATAGATTTAATCTACCAGAAGTAAAAATATGCATTTCATACTCTTCAAATTTCTTTAATATCTCGTCGCCAATTTCTTTTGAATCTTTTGCGGCCCAATATTGTCTACTTTTTTCACTCATAAGTTATTCCTTCAACTTGATTAAGTTTATTTCTTCCTTCTAAATAGGTTTTTAAACGCTTCCTGCGTTCGTGTTTGGTTCATACCTTCCGGTATAAAATGCGTGTACTGAGACATGTTGTGTGTATTTGGAACTGGGTTTGTATTTCTAGATAGGTTACGAACTAAATAGACTAAGGCTGCTAGATGATCAAAATGCTTATATACTTTTGCTCTTCCAAACTTATCTCTTTTTTGTGTCCATATTCCGTACTTCAAGCAACCAATTAGCATTGTGCATCTTGGATGAACTTTTATTTGGCCTTTTTGGGCCATCATTCTTACGGCGTTTACCATTGCATCTAGCGAGTCTTTACCAGTTGGCAAAAAGTGCATGCCATGTGCTGAGTGCAAATCATTTAGCAGCATTAAGTTGTTATTATCTGAAACTCTTCTATAAGGTTTAAGGTCACCAAAGATTAATTTCTCTTTTTCCTTTAACTCTTTAGTTAAATTTTCAGTAGTTACTTTTTCACCAGCTATGGTTGTTTCATCTTCAATATATAGTGTTGCATCGCTAAAGTTGTAATGGGCATAAAGAACGGCTGTAAAATCTCTTACACCCAGGTCCATGCCTACGTATCTATGCCAAAATGGCGTTAGGCTATCTACTTTATGTTCAGTTATATAATCATCAGACCATTCAGGAATAATTTGTGAATCTTCGTCAACTACAAATTCAGCCATGTACTCACGCTTCCAAGTTGTAGAAGAAAAACCACCAGACTCTTTAGCAAATAAATTTATCTCTTCATTAGAAATAGATTCGTTGTCATAGATTGTATATTTCTTATAGTGACCTTCAGCTTCACATTCTTGTGCTATAGAAGAAAAGTCGTGTGCAGGTGTTTTAGGAGGCGTTGAAGCTAATAGTGTAGTTCCACCTGTGGTTAGTGTCTGAGGTATTAAAATACTTTGAACAACGTATTCTAGTTCATCACAAAAGCCTGCTTCATCAATTAGATTTAAATGACTAGCAGTACCCCTTAGTGATTCTGAATTATTATTATCAGTACCTGCTAAATGTATTTCAGAGCCATTAGGAAACACCCAAACGCCGTCTTGTGTTTTGTACAATGGTTTAAGGTCTTGGGGACATGATGCTAGTAGCATCTTAATTATGGGGTTAGTTATTTTCCTAAGAGCTTTAGCAGTTGGAGCTGCGAATCTGATTTGCGATCCTGGGTATTTAATCGAGTACATTATTGCTATAAGACAAAGAAGCGTGCTTTTGCCCCAACGCCTAGAACAGTTAAGGACAAACTTAAGACATTCTTTGTTTTCAATCGCAGACCATAGGTCATCAAATAGTTGAACTTGATAGTCTCTAAGTAAATGCTGTAAAAGCCCTCTTTCCCAAGCGACTCTTAATAACTCTGGTTCTGTAAAAATGGACTGATCATCCGTTAGAGGCATATCACTCATTTTTTAACTAGCTTCAACTTTTCTAGAACTTCTGAATCACTTAGCTTATTAGTTTTAGCCGTACCTGAAATGCTAGTTGCTTCACCTAGGAGTAGCTGCCGAGTTTTTACTAAAGCCTCAAGTTTTTTAACTTCTTCGTACTGTAAAGACCTTTCTTCTGATATTGCTTCTAATCTGGTAATTTCATTTTCAATGATATTCAAAGATGGGTTATTCATCGTCTAGCTCCAAAAGATTTAGTTTCAAGGCCCATTTTTAGTGATGCTTTTGAAGCTTCTTCTCTTGCAGAAGTAGCATTTGAATCTACCTGGTCTATCCTGGCATTAATTTCTTCTAAGCTAGCTTTAATATTGTTATCCCTACTCTTTTGCTCTGTGTATTTGGAGTAGCAATAGATAAGGCCCATAACTGAGAAGCAAATGGGCGTAATTATCTCACTCGGATTGATTAGCGCTGAGAATATGAAAAGAAACATCCCAACATTGGGGATTGTCCAAGATTTAAATGATGGAAACTTTATTGGCCTGAAGAAGAACCTGTATAAAGTTGAAAAGAAGCGTCTACTGACATTTTTAATTTTATCCATTTAGTCCTTCATAAAAAGATTATAAAAAGCTATCTTTGCTTCATCGATTACAATTGGTTTAATGTTTGGTGTGCCCTGCTCTACATTTATTATTTTGTCGTCTTGAGTAGATATAATTGAACACATCCAACTACCTTTGTTTTCACCTGATGAAATTTTATGAACAGTGATAGACTTAACTAGAGGAAATATTCTTGCTACTTCCTTTACCGGCTTTTTCTTAACAACTTTTTTCTTAGCAACGGCCATTTACTTAGCCTGCTCTTGAGCTAGTTGTGGAATAAGAGCTGCGTCTGGATGATTTTGTGTTTCGTCTAAAAGATTCTTATGTAAAGACTCTATGAATACTATTGCTTCACCGATGCGCTTATTTGTATGTCCCTGGTATTGACCCTGCATTAACAGGTCGTGAATATTAATCAGTTGTTTAAGTGAATTAACTTTATCTTCTAAATCCTTCGGTACTCTCTTCTTTTTATCTTTAGCCATGTATTTCTCCATTTTTATAGGGCCATTATGGTGCCTATGTTTGCTTTCATCTTTTTCAGGTAGAAAGCGATTCTCCACTAAAATAAGAGCCTCTCACTAGCCACAGCGGAGTAATGCGACTAGCGAGAAACTGAACGCTTTTGCAGGCCCTTACTATTACTTGGTAAAATTCATATATTTTTAGTAAATTTATTTGTGCAGAACCTTGGGCGACTAAAGGAATTTTTTAGGTTCAATTAAGTGCGCCGCAAATGGTCCCTTAATACTTCTTGGTAAAATATTGAAAAATACCAAGTAAAGGTATGAGGCACTTACGCTTAAAAATTAAAGGGATAAAACCAATTAGCGTTAATGATGCTTATTATAAGTCGCGCATGATCTATAATAGAAAAGCAAGGGCATACATCACTGAGTTTCTTACTCAGCTACAGAAGTACAAGAAAGATATGCAGAAATTTACTAAAGCTTTCGATCCAATGACTGAGTGTTTGAAAGTTACTATGTCAGTATTTCTGCCAGAAAGTGAGATGTACACTAAGGCTGGCTATGTATCCCACCGATCTTCTGATGTAGATAATATGAATAAGGTAACTATTGATTGTCTATTTAACCAGAAGCAAATTCAGAAGGTGGTTAAGGAATTTCAAATTAGTAATATTTGTATTGATGATAAGTTTGTTTACAATTTGCAAACTGCAAAGTACGGCTATGATCAGCCTAATTATTTGATAGTTATAACTATTAAAATTGAAAGTAACCAATCGGCCCACAATAGGGGCCAAAAGATTTTAAAAGGTTTAATTCAATAAATCAGATACAGAATTTCTAGCATCTATATAAGATTTAAAATTTTCGTAATTCCCAAAAGAGCATTTTCTTTCATGAAATATCATTTCCGCGCTATTTAATGAATTTCTATAACTATCTAACTGGTCAGCAATTATTCTGACATTTTTAGATATAACAGCTCTTTCATTATCTAAGTCATTAGTGGTTCCAGTTTTACCACTAGCAACTTCAGCAACTTTGCCCGCAAGCTCAGTTAGTGTCAGTAAAGCCTGAACATTCGATGTGGATTTAACTAACTGTATACCTTCTATAGACGCTTGCGCCATTTTCATTGAAAGCTCACAAACATCACCTTTAGCAAACGCGCTACTTGTAAAAACAGTTAACAAACTAGCTAATACATACTTACTCATTATAAATCTCCTTGATTGTGTTCATAATTACCTATCAATATTCATACCAGTCAAAAGTAGATCTATTGAGTTTCAATTGGGTTTAAAAGACAAAAATTGTCATTATTTCACACTTGGCACCCAAACTGATTCATCAAAGTCTCTACTATCCTTTAAATATTTACTAGTTATAGATAAATCTGAATGTCCAACGGCTAATCTCACATCATTTATGCCATATTCTTTATTATTCACAGCGTTTGTAATGAATGTATGTCTAAGGTCATGAAGTGTAATGGTAAAACCCTCAGCCTCATTGAATGCGGTGAATAGTTTCGAATATTTGTGTGGGTCTAAGGGAACTATACTGTTGATAAGCCCATAAGCCTCTTGTGGTGAGCTGTACCAATAGGGCACCTTACGGCCTGTCCTATTCTTAGTTCGATCGTATATAGGCCCCTCTGTGTTCGTATAGCGCCTTAACTGTCTTTCTACCCTTAGGTAGTCTTTTCTAACCGCACTTTTTGAACCATAAAGACCTAGTGACTCACTGCGCCTCAAACCAAACTGATAACAAAGAATGAACACTGGCCTTAGCTCATTCGGCATTCTAGATAGCATCTTCTTGTACAATGACTCTGGCACAAACTGTCTAAATTTCTTTTTCTCGTTTTCAACCCAATCGGAACTGTACTTTCTAAACATCGCCCTAGTTATTGGTTCAAATTTAATAACCTTAAAGGCGCTAGCATCTTTACGGTTTAAATACTTCATGAATCTATTAGATATATGAATAATATTTCTAAGCGATCTTGGACTAAGTTTCGTTGATAGAAGGTAATTAGACCAATCAAGCTCAAAATCATCCTTCCATTTTTTAGGATCTGGTGATTTTTCTAGAAAGAAGTTTAAGAAGTACTTTCTCAAATGCGAATAGTTATGCTTCACGACCGCTGGTGTGGGTATTTCGTTTTCAAGCTGATTATAAAAACCTTTCAGGTATTCGTCTGGCAAATATGTTGAGTGTGATATAAATGCGTTTCTTAGGTCTGTATCCTTATCATAATTAAGGGTAGACACTAAATTTTCCAGCTGTTTAAAATTTAAGCTTTTATACATTAAAATTGGTAGTCGCTGGAATGATACTTTTTGAGCAGTTCGAATTGTTCTTTTAATCCTAGGCCCTTCCTTTTCATTACATATGATCCAACGCCCGACATTGTCAGTGTCTAACCATTTGCTATCTAAGGCTCTTATTTGCTCAATGGCTGAGCTAAAACTGTGTGATTTAGGATCCATAATACCCTCTCCGGTTTAAGATTAAACTACCGGAAAAAGGTGCTAAAAGTGTGGAAAACCCTCAGCTTGGAAGGCTGATACTCTAGCCAATTGAGCTACTCCCGCTCTGGTAAAAAAACAAAAAAAGTGGTGGAGGAAGTAGGATTTGAACCTACGTAGGCATAAGCCAACGGATTTACAGTCCGTCCCCTTTAACCCCTCGGGCATTCCTCCACATAAATTTTCAGCTACCATTCAAAACCAAATTAACAAAAAAGTCATGTGATTAAAAATGGAGCTGGATATGGGACTCGAACCCGCAACCTGCTGATTACAAATCAGCTGCTCTACCAATTGAGCTAATCCAGCCAAAAGCTAAAAGCTTTAAAACATGGTTATCTCAAAAAAGATATACCAAGTTTTGAAGATGTTTAGTTTTATTTTTTAAGTTTATTTTCGTCAACAGATAAAAAGGCTCTTTGCACATGGGACACTGTTATCGCAATAGACGTCGCTACATTTAAACTCGCGCTACTAGAAATCTGGGGAATTTTTAAAGTTTGATCACACACATTCAAAGTTGTTTTTCTTAAACCTTTGCCCTCATTTCCGGCAACCAAAATGACTTTGTCTGGAAATTGGACATCATAGATTGTTTGCTCCGCATTTGCGTCTAAACCATAAACCCAGAAACCCTGTTTTTTGAAATCTTCTAAAATATTAGACAAAGGATGCACGACTTCAACTGGAACATGTTCAACACCACCCGAGGCAATTTTACAAACTTGAGGCGTTAATTTCACACTTCGATCTTGCGTAACTAAAATGCCGTCTACACCCATTAGCCAACTGGTCCTTAAAATATTTCCTAAATTTGTAGGATCTTCAATTTCATCTAATGCTATCAGCATAGATTTTTTACTATTAAGTGATTCGTAATCTAAAGTGGGTTCTTCGGAATCAACCTCTAAAGCAATACCCTGATGACCCGTGCCCCACTTTTCAAAAAAACTTCTTGGCTTAAAAGACACTTTAGCCTTTAAAAATTTATCATCTAAAAAATTATATTTTTCTTTGGTGCTATTTTTAGAAGTCGAAGCTTTATTGTCTTCAATATATATTTTAAGAATTGCCTCTGGACGGACCTGTATGGTTTCCATGCATGAGTGCCACCCCACCACGACCCTGCAAGATAAGACTTTTGAATGTCGACCCTTTCCCAATTATTTCACCAGTCCGATATCTTTAAGACGTTGCATCAAAAATTCTTCTGACCTTATCGGAGGGTATTTCTGTTCATCAGATACACAGCTGGGAATACATTTAAGCATTGAATTTGGATTTGGATGAATAAAGTAGGGCATAGAATAACGACTTTCATTTTGTTCATTTTTTGGGTTTACCACCCTATGAGTCGTAGATGGGATAAGGTCATTAGTAATTCGAGCTAACATATCACCTGCATCAACAATTAAATTATTTTTATCAGTCTCTACGGGTAGCCATTTTCCGTCTCGGTCTAAAAGCTCTAGGCCCGATGCAGATGCGGCGACAAGTATTGTGATCAAGTTGATATCTTCATGGGCAGCGGCGCGAACACAGCCTTGATCAATGTCTTTAGAAACCGGTGGATAATGGAGCAATCTCAAAATAGAGCTGCCTTCAAAATCTAATTTCCTAAAGTAATCGTTCGGCACATCTAACGAAAACGTTAGAGCTTCTAGTAAAGATTCACCCACCATATCCAAATTCTCGAAAAGTTCTAAAAAAACTGTCTTAAAGTTTTCAACTTCTTCTGGCCAGACATTATTCGGGTAAGCATCTATGAGAGCACTGCTTGAGGGCAGCTCCCTGCCCACATGCCAAAATTCTTTAAGGTCAGGGGAATCAGAGTCCTTCGCGTGCTCAACACCAAAAGGTGTGTAACCTCGGTTGTTACCTACGTTATACTTCTTTTTTTTCTCGATATCTAAACTAAAAAGCTCGGCACTTTTTTTATAAGCTAAATCTAGCTTATCAGTAGAAATAGGATGATCCTTTAAAATGATAAATCCGTAGTACTTCAAACCTTCAAAAAGATCTTGAATAAATTTAGATTTTTCTTCTGGTGAGCCTTCTGTATATTTGCTAAAACTTAATTCGGGAACTTCATTGTATATTTTCATAAACACCTTTGGATCAATTTCATTAAGCATTGGGGCTGGCTCCTCCAAACAATTTGACGTGTCTGGTACTAACAAATTATTTAACCTTTGCAAAGGTCATTGAATTGCCTGACAGCCTTTAAGGGATCTTGAGCATTAATAATAGGTCGACCTATAACTAAAGCCTTAGCACCTAGTGACAGGGCCAAATCCGGAGTCATAACTCGACTTTGATCGTCGTTGGCAGAGCCAGATAGGCGGATACCCGGAACTACTGTGAAAAGGTCATTACTTAATTTTGAAATTTTTTTAACCTCTTGCCCCGAGCAGACTATTCCAGTTAAGCCAGAGCTGATCGTTAACTCTGCTAACTCGAAGACGATAGATTCATTGGTCTGATTTTTGTATCCTGGCATTAGATTTTCGGGTCCAAAACTTGTTAGTGCTGTAACGGCTAAAACTTTAAAGAAATGCGACCTATTAATTTCGTCTTCAAGCTTTTTAACCTGTGTTAAAGCTTGCACACCAGAAGAGGCATGGACAGTAATATAGCTTACACCAAGATCTACGCTAGCCTTGATAGATTCGACCATTGTATTGGGGATATCGTAGTACTTGGGATCAAAGAAAACGGGTCCGCAATCAGAAATTTTTTGCCAATCTTTTGGATTTGCTTTCACCGCCAACCTTGGTCCTATCTTAAAGCCGCCAACTTCATTTTTTAGAAGCTGGGACAACTCGTGGGCCTCATCCCAGGTACTTAGATCTAAACTTAAAAATATTGGATTTTTCATTTTTTTCGGTCTTTCCTATTAAAATGTCAGCTCTAAATTCAACCAAAGTTTTATTTAAAAAAATTTACTTTAGCGAAAAAAAAATTTGTTCTAAACGAAAATACAATCTACCGGCAGAAGCTGTATTTTTTTATACTAAATTCAACGGCAGATTCTAAATCGCAGGTTGATTTTTCGCCGTTAAAACGAGTGAGCACTTCGACATTTCCTTTTTCAAAACTCTTCATTCCCAAAGTGACTCTTACTGGTAGGCCGATCAAGTCTGAATCTTTAAATTTTACACCTGGCCTTTCATTTCTGTCGTCAATAAATGCATCATAGCCACTCGCAGCAAAACCCTTCGTTAAGTGGTTAGCATAGTTCATAAGCTGTTCATTTTTGGGATCTAGAACCGCTATGTGAAAGTCGAATGGGGCTATGGACTTAGGCCAGATAATACCATCGGAATCATGAGATTGCTCTAGCGCAGACTGCATAGTTCGCCCTACTCCTATCCCATAACAACCCATTTCAAAGGGTTGGGTTTTACCGTTTCTGTCCTGAAACAATGCCTTCATACTTTCACTGTATTTGGTTCCTAAATAAAAGATGTGACCAACTTCAATACCTCTTATCTCTTTAAGCAAACCAATGCCGTCAGGACTTAGATCGCCAGCATTTGCAAATGCAATATCAATATAACTTTTGATAATGAAATCTTTTTCTGGTTTTAATCCCTTCATGTGGAATCCAGTCTTATTGGCCCCAACTATAAAGACTTCAAAATCTTTTAGAAAGTGATCTGCATAAACTGGAATTTCTAAACCCTGGGGCCCACAGCTACCTGGCTTGGCTCCGGTCAGTTTTAAAACTTCGTTGTCATCTAACATCTGAGGCTCATTTTTTAAATTAAGATGTTTTTTGAGCTTTATAGGGTTCAATTCATCGGATCCACGAAGTAGAATTGCAAATGGTTTAGAGTCATCATCTTTTAAAAACAAAGATTTCACTAAGCAGTTTGCATTAATATTTGTTAGTTTAGCCAGATCCAAAATTGTGTTCACGTTGGGTGTTGCAAACTCTTTCTTTTCAGAAATTTCGCCAATGGTAGACGAAGATAAAGAGTTGAAATCGGTGGCTTTAAATGCTCGGCTACAAATTTCTTTATTGGCTGCAAACTCAGATTTGTCGGATACTAACAAAAGATCTTCACCTGACTGGGCTAAAACCTGAAACTCTTCTGATAATGATCCACCGATAGCTCCAGAGTCAGCCTGAACCACGCGGTAATCTAAGCCTAAGCGATCGAAGATCTTGATATAGACTATCTTTAACTTTTGGTAGCTAAGCTTAGCCTGCTCTTCATTTTCGTCAAAGCTATAGGCATCTTTCATTATAAACTCACGACCACGCATTAAGCCAAATCTAGGTCTTATTTCATCTCTGTATTTGTTTTGCACCTGATATAAATATATTGGCAATTCTTTATAAGATGTAAGATCATTTCTTACATAGTCAGTTATGACCTCTTCGTGAGTGGCTCCTAAGCAAAAAGATTGATCATTTCTATTTTTAAATTTTAGGAGTTCAGGAGTCTTTTCTCGTCCGGTCTCCTCCCACAATGATAAGGGCTGAACCATTGGCATCAGAAGCTCTTGGCAGCCAGCGTCGTCTAACTCTTCTCGAATAATAGTTTCAATTTTTCTTATTGATTTCAAGGCCATAGACCCATAGGTGTAAATTCCAGGTGCTACCTTTTTTACGAGGCCAGCTCGTATCAGCAACTTGTGGCTTACAATTTCGGCATCTGAAGGATCATCTTTAATTGTTTTATGAAAGCTCTT
Source organism: uncultured Pseudobdellovibrionaceae bacterium (assembly GCA_963803705.1). Taxonomy (GTDB): domain Bacteria; phylum Bdellovibrionota; class Bdellovibrionia; order Bdellovibrionales; family UBA1609; genus JAMLIO01. The sequence goes on from CAWDNU010000004.1 coordinate 749,583, forward strand.
TGACCAGTACATTTTTTTCATAGCTTTAAGTTGCCAGGTGGCCGTTTTCAAAGCAAGCCAGATTTTATCTTAACCATTAAAACCTGAGGCTTAGTTGATTTAATTATTGCTTTGATTCTTTAACAAGTTTCATCTCCTCTTGATTTAAACCCCAGGGGTCTGTCGAAAAGTATTAGATTCTAGGCGTCCAAGCTTAAAATCGAATGAGTCGTAGTTTATCTACGTCGAATGAGATTTAAGCGAAAGCAACAACGAAGATGATGCTTTTTCAACAGGCCCCCAGGCTTTTTATTTATCAGACTTAGCTAATGCTTAATATTGCATCTGGTTTTTCTTAGTTTGTTGCACTTATGATAAAGTAGCGTTTCGATAGAGCATCTAAGTATAAAACAAGATTTAAATTTTAAACGGTTAATTCACTTCTATGCCATAGGCTTTGATTTTACGATGAAGGTAGCTTCGTTCAAGCCCGATCGCTTCCGATGTCTTACTTATGTTGCCATTATTTTCTTCAATTTTAGCAAGTAAAAATTCTTTTTCGAATTGAGCCCTAGCTTCTCGAAAGGTGCCAAAACTGTTGAACACGGCGCCTGCTTTTCCAGATAAGGTCAGGCCAGCGTAACTTAAGTCTTCAACTCCGATTTCAGTGACTTGGTCCGCAAGTATGTACAGCCGCTCTACCAAGTTCATAAGCTCTAAGACATTACCTGGCCATTTGTAGGACTTTAGAATATCTAAAGCTTCTGGTCTGATTGTTTTTTTAACAGACCCAATCTTTCGACAAACCTCATCCGCAAAGTGATCATATAATACTGGTATGTCTTCGATTCTTTCTCTTAGCGGTTTTATTTCAAAAGGTAATACATTAATTCTGAAAAACAAATCTTCCCTGAACTCGCCTGACTGCACTAAATATTTTAGAGATTTATCTGTTCCAAATAAAATCCGCACATCAGAGGTGTAGGGGTCATGTCCCCCTGCTCTTTTAGATTTACCTGTTTTCAAGTATTCAATCAATGCATGTTGAACCTCATCCGTCAAAGACTCAGCCCCATCTAAATAAAGAGTTCCTTTGTGAGCAAGTTCTAAAACACCTTTCTTGTCTTGCATCAACCCAGGCTGTGAATTCCTAGAGTGGCCAAAAATTTCACCAAACAGCAAAGGCTTTGGGATCTGAGCACATTTAAGTTCAATAAAATGTCCGCCCACTCTGTGACTAAGAAAATGGATATTTTTTGATATAGTTTTCTTACCAACTCCGCGCTCGCCTTGAATCAAGTTCCAGCTATCGTTAGTTGCAACTTTGGTTACAAGTTGTTTTATTCTTCTGCTCTCTTCGCTTATGCCAACTATGCGCAAACTATTTTGAATATGGGACAGTAAGTTTTGTTTACCCTGTCGCTCGTTTTCGTAGGCAATTATGTTGTTTACCAATATTGAAATGCGATCAAATGAAATTGGTTTTTCTATGAAATCATACGCGCCATTTTTTACTGCTTGCACAGCGGTTTCAATGGTTCCATGACCTGACATCATTATAACGTGAGCAGACTTTGATTTTGACTTAATGTCTTTTAGAACATCAACGCCGTCCAAATCGCCTGGCATCCAAACATCAAGTAATACGATATGCGGTTGAAAAGTGTCGTAAGCCTTTAAAGCCTCTACGCCGTCAGACGCTACCGTAACGTGGAATTCTTCGTCTTTTAAAGACGCTGACAAAACCTCGCAGATGGCTTTTTCGTCGTCGACAACTAATATCTTAACGTCTGAATTTTTCACTTTATTACTCCTGATTAATATTTAGTCTGTTTTAAAACTATTTCTTATGAAAAGGCAAAATAAAATAAAAAATCGTTAAGTCGTTTAGGCGCTCTACTCCAATTGAACCGCCGTGATCTTCAATCATTTTTCTAACAATAGAAAGGCCTAAGCCGGTTCCGCTACTTTTTGTAGTGTAATTCGGTTTGAAAATTTTGCCTTTAGATTTTTCATCTATGCCCGGCCCATTGTCTGAAATGTCCACTCTAATCTGCTCCATTTCTTCTATCACTTTAGTCTGAACGCAAATTTTTGGGTGACTCATCTGCTTGCAGGCATCAGCAGCGTTGTCTAAAAGGTTAATAATGATTCGCTTCATTTGATCTGGATCAAAGAAAAAATCAGTAGCCAAGCTATCTTTTCGAAATTCAACATTTAACTTCTTAATTTTTTGAGGGTAGAGCCAAATATTGTCTTCAATAATTTTATGGATTGACCCTTTAACCAAGTTCAAACGGGGCAACCTAGCGTGGTAGCTAAACTCGTTGACCAAATTTTTAACAATATCCACCTGTTGGATAATCATTTGAGTGCACTGCTCAAAGGTAACCGCATCCATGCTAGGATATTTTTTTTGCAAACGTTCTGCAGATAATTTTATTGGCGTTAACGGATTTTTAATTTCATGAGCTACCCGTGTTGCAACTTCAGCCCAAGCTTCAGCTCTTTGGGCATTTGCAAGCGGAGTAACATCTTCGAATCCGAAAACGAAATTGACGGGCTCTTTGTCTTTGTCCACCAGAACTGATAGGGCGCAATTTAAACTTATACTTTTAGTTTCATCGACAACTAGCCTTCTTTCTAAAGTTTGAACACTTTCTAGTTGGCTAAATACTCTGACTTTTAAATACTGATAAACTTCATTTATTGAAGCGGGAAGCACATCATTACCGTCCAGCTTTTCTAAAGCTAAGCCATTTTTTTTGAAAAAAAGATTGGCAGCGCGGTTTAAAAAAGTCACTTGGTCATTGTTATTAATAGTAACGATTGCGGTAGATATATTTTCCAAAATTGTTTCGGTGTAAGTTTTAGAGTCCTGAAGTTCTACCAATGTTTTTGTTAAGGAATTATTAGCTTTTACAGTATCTTCAGTGCTTTTTTTAAGTTTTTTCGACATGGTATTAAAATTTTTAACAAGTCGCTCGACTTCGTAGCTTCCGGTTTTCATCTCGATAGGCTCGTACTTACCTTTGGCAATTTCCCTAGTGGCCTGACTTAGCGCCTCTAGGGAGGCTGACAATTGTCCTGCTAAGTATAACCCGAACCAGGTTCCCCCGAGTAAAATCACCAGAGTCATTAAAATTAAAGTTATGAGATAAATTGTTTTTAGGGGGAATTCAAAAGGAGTCGAGGTCCTATAATCATCCCTGGACTCAATGATATTGTTAATCTGTTCAACTAAAAAACCTGGAATAAAACGATTAGCAACAATTAAATACTTGTCATTTTCTGAAAATCTTAATGTTCTAAGAATTCGATTATTTTTAAGATCTAAACTTCTGGTAGATTCGTATCCTGGCTTTCGCATCTTACGTATATCTGACCAACTGATATCTGGTATCTGAAGCTTGTTTTCTGATCTTAAAGTGTCAGACCAACGTTTTTGACTGGTAAGATCATAAACTTCGATTGAGTCTATAGGTGAAGACTGAAGTGACTTCTTTATATTTTGCTTAGCCTTAAAATTTAGAGAACCATCCATTTGTTGCTCTACAAAGTTTGCAAAATAGTATCCTTCTCTCTTAATGTTTTTATAGTAAAGTTCAGAGATTTGAATAGAATCATCAAGTATGCCCATGCCTTTAATTGCAAACCATCTATCAAAGCTACTATTAATGTAAAATATGGACACTAAAAACATTAAAAAAGTAGGTACAAAAGCAAATGTAAAAAACGCGATAATAAGTTTTGCTTTTAATGTTTTTCCAAAAATTGGAATTTTGCTTTCTGAGTATATTTTAACTAAGTTTTTAAAAATTAAAAATAGTAAAATTAAAAAAATGATTAAATTTACGTTCACCAAACCAAAAAAGAAAATAGCATAGTGAAAAGGCAAAGACTCGCTAAGAGCAAACAGTCTAAATTGAAACCAAGTTAGTAGAATAAAGACTATGATAATTGGCACTAAGCTGTAAGTCTCGTATCTTCTTCGTTTCACTTCATTGGACATTCTGTATTATCTCTACCCGAATCAAAATTTCATAAGTTTAAGGACACAAATTTTAAATATTTAAGTGTGGTGACCTATTGAGCACTCTTAGTTCTTAATGCCATTAGGTAAGCTGCTTTTATCGCATGTTCACCCACATTTCCCTTTACACCCCAGATTCGGTCGTAAAGCTGTTCATAGGTGTCCACAGTCAGGACACCAAATCCAACTGGTTTCTTAGTCTGTAAGGACGCTGTCAGACAGCCCTCTTGAGCTGCCTTACAAACGTAATCGTAGTGAGATGTTTCCCCTCGAATCACCACACCCATACAGGCTACAAAGTCACATTTTTCATTTTCAAGCAGATGAATTGCACCTAACCCAAGTTCGAAGGCGCCAGGCACATCTAGCTCTACGAAATTCGAAATCTTATTATTTTTCAAAAACAGCAAAGCACTGTCGGACATCGCCCGAGTGTACTTGTCATTAAACTCGGCCCTGATAATTCCAGCTTTCATATCAAGACCTTACCGATACCAAATCGGTTGCTTTTACCGCTACTATTTAATTCAGACTTGATATGGTCAAAAGATGTATGAGATACAATCTTTACACCAAAAGCTTTTAAAGCGTGCATATTTTTAGGCGAGTCAGTGATTAAGTCTATTTTAGTTAATCCCATTTTCTTCAAAATTTGCGCGCCTACTCCAAAATTTTTTTCATCCATGCCAGGGTCAATCTCGTTATAGTTTAGCCTCTTTTCAAAATTCTCGTTTTTCCGAATGTAGATTAAAACTCCGCTGGTTTTTAGTTCAAAGTAGTTTAGACAAGCTTGAATTTTTTGATGGCCTAAGGAAACGCCTCCAACAATGTCGTCTATTATATTTTGAGATTGCATACGCACAGTTATATTCTCTTCACCAGTAATTTGGCCCTTTACAAAGGCCAAATGTTCATCACCAGTCAAAGTGTCCTTAAAAACGCTAACCATTAAGGTGCTACCAAATGAATTTTGAACTTCCGATTCAGCTACTTTTTCAACTAAGCTTTCACTACTAAGCCTATGTTTGATTAGGTCTACTATAGTCCCGATTTTCATATTGTGTTTTTTCGCGAAGACTTTTAAGTCTTTCACTCTAGCCATTGTTCCATCAGGATTCATAATCTCACAGATAACGGCAGCTGGATTTAGACCAGCAAGCCTTGCTAAATCGACACTTCCTTCAGTATGACCAGCTCTTTTTAAAACACCACCTTCTCTAGCCATTATAGGAAACACATGTCCAGGTGTAGAAACCTCATTAGACTTAGCGTTCGGATGGGCTGCGACCCTTATTGTGTGAGCTCTATCAGCAGCAGATATACCGGTTGAGACACCCTCTGTGGCCTCGATACTCACCGTAAAAGCAGTTTGGTTCGAAGAATTGTTTTTATGTATTGGCACCATCTGATTAAGGTCTAGTCGCTTAACTTGCTTTTCAGAAAGCGCTAAGCAGACTAGGCCTCTTGCCTCGGCAACCATAAAATTAATATTTTCTGGGCTGACAAAATCTGCTGCTAATACTATATCTCCTTCGTTTTCCCGGTCTTCGTCATCTATTAGAATAACCATTTTGCCGTTTCTGATATCTTCTATAAGCTCCAGGGGTGTATTCATTTCAAAATTTCCTTTAAGGGAATGTTTTCTATTTGGTTCAAAAAAGCTTTTGCCATCCAATCAAATTCAATATTTATAAGTTCACCGGGCTTGAAGTCAGCTAAATTAGTAAGCTTCACAGTTTCTGGTATTAAACAGACCGAGACTTTACTGCGTTCAAATGCGTTGACAGTCAGACTGACGCCTGAAAGACCTATACTGCCTTTTTTCCAGACGAATCTTTTTGCTTTATCAGTGACTTCAACAGTTAGATCCCAGGCTTCTCCGTTGGCCGCAGTTGTGATGACCCGTCCAACCTCATCGATGTGTCCACTCAAAATATGGCCGTGGACGCGGTCACCATATCTCATCGATCGTTCTAAATTGACACTTTTGTTAAGTAACCTAGTTTCATCCCACTTAGTTACATCAATAGTTTCTGGTCCAACCTCGAAAACTAACACTTCGCTGTTGAAAGCAGTCACAGTTAAACACACTCCGTTAACACAAACACTGTCGCCAGTTTTAATGTCATCAAAGCTTGAAGGCCTTGAAATATGGATGCGGTAAATCGAACTACCGGGGATTTCAAAGTGGGTAATTTTCGAAGAAGACTCTACTATACCTGTGAACACCCTAAACTTTTTATCAAACCAAGCTTAAAGGTCAAGCAAAGACTAGCTAGAACTTGATAAGAACACGGCAATTATCAATTGAAGACCTTATAAACAAGTGACACTATGATTTAAGTACGCCATAGGCAGCCTACATTCTTTTGATATTACTTACTTGAAAAAGTAAAAGAGGTCCATATTTGGGATCTTTCTGATTTTTTTAAAAATTGATGTCCAAACCTAGGGTTTCAGTTTCAACATTTAGCTTTTGTTTTATGGTTACTAATCGTTGGGGAATAGCCGCAATTTTTGTACTGTCTGGCTGGATTCCAAGTTTTGTTTCTAGAAACTCGACCCTGTGGGCGAAAGATCTTTTATCTAAGTTTTCTTTTTTCGTAAATTGCACTACTGGCATTGATCTAATGCCAAACTGTGATTCTAATTCTAATAAACTTTTTTCAATGACAAACCAATTTAAATTAGTAGAGCTTAAGCTTGCAATTTCCCTTTGTTCTGGAATTTGTCCAGGTTCATTGGCAGAAGACGTACTATCGTCAATCGTTAAAAACTGAATGTCTTCTGATCCAGAACCTTCTACTTGAAGCACCGGATCTGAAATCTTATTGTCCTCGTTAAAAAGTCTTAAGACTCTTACAAAGGGTTGAGATATTTTCTTTTCAATTTCAGCCTGCTTCTGAGCTTCAAGCTCTTTTTCTTCATATACGAAGCCTTTTTTTATATCGAACTTTACGGCTAAAGCGGAGTTTGACATTAAAAGTATGAGTGCACCAATGTGATAAAGAGCTAACTTCTTCATAACTATCTTATCGGCGTTTAAAAAAAAAACTAAACCTTAGTCTATGGACTTAGGTAAGACGTCTACCACCAAACTTAAATCAGTGGCGCTAAGAGAAACCGAATCTCCCGATTTGACTCGATTTGAGATTATAAGTGTTGCAATTTTGTCTAATACTTCGCGGTCTATAAGTCGCTTCAAAGGTCTGGCGCCAAAATTTGCATCATATCCTTTTTTCGCAAGATATGATTGTGCTGAAGGCTCTATTTTAAGTTCGATACCCTTGTTAACTTTCAACCGTTTTATAATGATTTGCATCTGGACCAAGACTATGTCCTCAATATTAGATTTTGAAAGCGGATTGAAATAAACTACGCTGTCTAGCCTGTTTAAGAATTCCGGTTTGAAATCTTTCTTCAACATAGCTTCAACCTTAGAGATTCTTTCACTTTTAGCTATTGTGCTGTCAGATAAAAATTCAGATCCAATGTTTGATGTCATAACTAAAATAGTATTTTTGAAGTCAACGACTCTTCCCTGCCCGTCAGTAAGTCTGCCCTCATCAAATATTTGCAAGAATATGTTAAAAACGTCTTTGTGTGCTTTTTCGATCTCATCGAATAAAATTACACTGAAAGGTTTTCGTCGGACCTGCTCAGTTAATTGACCACCTTCTTCAAATCCGACATATCCTGGTGGAGCGCCTATCAGTCTAGCAACCGAATGTTTTTCCATATATTCGCTCATGTCGATTCTAATTATATGTGACTCTGAATCAAAAAGGTTCTCAGCCAAAGCTTTTACAGTTTCGGTTTTACCTACGCCGGTAGGCCCTAAAAATAAAAAGGTTCCGATAGGTCTGTTGGGGTCAGATATTTCAGCTCTTGAGCGTCTAACTGCCGAGGCTATTTCGAACAATGCTTCATCCTGTCCGACGACTCGCTTTTTAAGATAATCGTCAATGTGTAAATACTTTTCGGACTCTTCCTGAGTCAACTTACTGACCGGAATCTTAGTCCACGCAGATATTACTTGAGCTATTTCTTCAGGACCGACGATCTCTTTTAAAAGTTCGTTCCCCGAGCTATCATGGCTTTCAAGCTTATTAAGGGCCTTCATCTTCTCGGGAAGTATGCCGTATTTCAACCGGGCGGCTTCCTCTAACTCTGTGTCTCTCTCTGCTTTTTGTATCTGTAAATTAATAGATTCTATATCGGATTTTAGATCCTGTACGGCGGCAATACCTTCTTTCTCTTTATTCCACTTTAAATTTAGAGCCTCTTGCTTTTCTTGAAGCTTATTCAACTGTGATTTGATTGATTTTATTTTTTCTGTCTCAGCAGATTTTTCTTTGTCCGTTAGCACGTCTTGTTCTTTTTCTAATGCTTTCAACTCGACTTTCAAGCGAGTTGTCTTTCGATTCATTTCGTCCAAAGCTTTGGGCACACTATGGATTTCGATGTTCAGCTGGCTTGCAGCTTCATCAATTAGATCAATGGCTTTATCAGGCAAAAACCTAGAACTAATATAGCGGTCGCTCAAGGTGGCTGCCGCTATTAAAGCTGAGTCTTTGATTTTTACACCATGGTGAACTTCATACTTTTCTTTAAGACCTCTTAAAATTGTTATAGTGTCATCCACAGACGGTTCTTCAACAAGAGTTGACTGAAACCTGCGCTCTAGTGCTTTATCTTTTTCTATATATTTTCTGTACTCGTCTAAAGTGGTCGCTCCGATGCATCTAAGCTCTCCACGGGCTAATGCTGGCTTCAAAAGCTGACCGGCGTCCATTGCACCTTCCGACTTTCCAGCACCTACCAGCGTATGTATTTCATCGATAAATAAAATTATTTGTCCATGAGATTGTGAAACAGCCTTGATCACATTTTTTAATCGCTCTTCAAATTCCCCTCTGTATTTAGCACCAGCGACCAATAGACCCATATCTAAACTTAACAATTTTTTGTTCTTTAATCCTTCTGGGATATCCCCATTAATGATCCTAACTGCTAAACCTTCAGCAATTGCGGTTTTACCCACACCAGGCTCGCCGATAAGAACTGGATTGTTTTTTGTTCTTCTAGATAAAATTTGTATAATTCGTCTAATTTCAGAGTCACGACCTATAACAGGGTCAAGCTTACCTTCGTTGGCTAAAGCTGTTAGATCTTTACAGTACTTTTCCAGAACTTTAAGAGAATCTTCTGGTTGGTCTGATGTCACACTGTCATTATTTCTAAAGTCCATTATAGCCACCTTCAAATTGTCTATATTTTTAAATTTCGCTTTTAAAACCTGCCCAATTAAATTATTCACCTCGAAACTTTGAAGTAAAAAGTGCTCTGTGGATAAGAAATCATCTTTCAAGAGTGATTGGAACTGCTGGGATGACAATAAAAAATCAGATAGCCTCTTTGACAAATGAATATTTTCTGTAGCTTCATTTAATCTTGGTGCATTTTCTAAGTGACTCTTTAATTTTAAGTTTAATTCTTTAAGATCACCTTGCAGGAAATATGACCAAATTGTTTGGACCTGAGAATTTAGAGCTAAAAGAAAGTGCTCTAAATGCACTTCCGAAGCCTTTTCTTGAAATGCGGCCTTTACAGCGAAAGCCAACGCTTCTTTTGTTTTTACTGTTAACTTGTCCTGCGAAAATTCCAAAATATGGTCCTTGTTAGTGATTCGTATCTAGCATCGCGATTCATACCTACAAGGTAAAGGTGAGTTTTAATGGTGCATTGTCAAGCCTAGTAAGATAGACACTAAATTATGCCAAAAATGACGATCCGCCCAGATCGAGTTCAAGCCCAAGATATTAAAGATTTGAAATTGGTGTTTGCTTGTGAGGACTGCTCTTATTTTAATTCCAAAACTGAGTCCTGTGTACTTGGACTTTCCGTTCGCGCTCACTTACGAATGGCCCAACTTAGAAAGTTTGAATTGAGTGGGCAAATGCTTTTTTGTAGATTTATCGAAATCGATTAAAATGCTATACTTTTCGAATGTCTCTATTTTTAACTATAATATTCACTTTAATTATTTTGGTACTGCTTCACGCCACAGGATTGATACTTGCTTATCGGCAGATCAAGATTTACAAAAAAGTTGAGATTGATGGCTACACTATGCATTATCGATCTTCGGGAAAAGGGTCGAAAAAAGTTTTACTGATACATGGTATGTTTTCCAATTTACATTGTTGGGACAGCTTCTTAAAATTTAAAAGTGAAAATGTCGAGTATATATCCATTGATCTGCCACAGATGGGCGAAAGCCAAACTAAGAATCTGGCGACTCCAGTTTATAGAATAGAAGATCTTATTTTTAATTTCAGTAAGCATTTAAAGCTAAATTCGCCGTCGATTGTGGGCTGCTCTTTAGGCGGTTTAGCTGCTTATTTGGCCAAAGTTAAATATCCAGACTACTTCGATAAGTGCATTATCGTTGCTTCGCCCTTTAATACCGCGTTTCTAAACGCTAAATTATACAAAATAAGTTTTTTATCACCTGTAGCTAATTTGATGGTCAACCCAATTATTATTGCTTTCTCATATGCGAGGATTGCAAAAACTACGGTGCGAAAGTCGATAAAACGAATTTTAACTATCTTCTGTAAATTTAGAAATCCACAGCATTTTAGATCGTCTATAGAGTATTTGCAGCTGATCTCAATCGTCGAGCAAAAACTTGAAATACCAACCAAGGTCGAGAACTACTTCTTCATTTGGGGCACTGGTGACAAAGTGGTTAAAAAATCTGGTTTCCAAGCTTTTTTAGGTCAAAATCAGCGGCTTAATTATGACGAGATCCCTGAAGCGTCACACCACCCTATGGAAAGCCACCCAACTTTATTCGCGAAGAAACTATCAGGCATACTAAATTCTTAGTACAATTAGCGTCCTTAGCCCAATTTTAATTATAATTTTTCATCTTTTTTGTTGCGACTTAGTGTTAAAAAAATACAATAGTTCCTGGGGCATCCTATTATTTTGCATAGCTTCGTCGAATTAAGTAAACATTTTTCATATCGAGGTAAACTTCGTGGCACAATCAAAGAAAAAAAAGTTAAAAACTGCACCTAAAAAAAAGAAGCCTTTAAAAAAAGTTAAAAAAAAGTCAGTTAGAAAAGCTGTAAGAAAAAAAGCCTCAAAAAGAAAAGTAACAAAAAAAGTTAGCTCAAAGAAAAAAATCAACAAAAAAAAGATTGTTAAAAAAAAGAAGGTCCTAAAGAAAAAGTCTGCAAAGAAAAAAGTTGCAAAAAAAGTTAAGAAAAAAGCAGATAAAAAACCAAGTCCAAAGAAAAAGAAATCTCTAAAACCTGTTTCTAAGAAAAAAACATCAAAAAATTCTGCAGCCAATAAAAACACAGCAAGAACGAAAAGTTTAAACGATTCTAAGAAAAAAATTAAAAGTGCAAAAAAAGCGGAAAAAGAAACTTTGAATATATTAAAAGATATCAAAAACTTAACTGCACCTAAGGTAGTGGTTAAGCCAGTTGTAGTTTCGAAGGAAAATGACAAGCCAAAGGCACCCGATCTACATGAAATAATAGGAAAAAGACACTCGACTATTGCAGAGCCCATTAACCCATTCATTGTAGTGGAGAAAAAAAAGAAAAATATCGTAGATGAAACCGATGATGAAGACGAAATCTTTGACTACTCTAGTTCATCTAAAAAAACCTTTCAATCGGTTGACGACTTCGAAGATTTGGACGAAGAGGATGAAGAAGATGATCTATTCGAAGACCTTAATGCAAACTTAAACAACAATAATCTAGGTAGCGATGAAGACGACGATGAAGACGATTATTTCTGAGAAGCTGTAGCTCGGTACTTCATATTTAAAATTTCAACCAATACCGAAAATGCCATTGCAAAGTAAATATAACCTTTATTTACATGGGTTCCCATAGACTCAGCCACAAGCATCACACCAATCAGCAGCAGAAAAGATAAAGCAAGTATTTTTAAAGCTGGGTTAGATTCTACAAAATCTCCGATGGTTTTGGCTGATAAAAGCATAACTATCATAGCGAAAACCATGGCTATAACCATTATAGCTATTTGATCAGCCATCCCAACGGCGGTAATGACAGAGTCTAAGGAAAAAACTATATCCAGAACTATAATTTGAATCAAAATTGACCGTGCTGCGCTCAAGCCAAATTTCGATTTGGGTTGAGTTTCAGCAAAATCTTGATTTTCGCTTTTGGCATCACCAACTAAGCCTACCTTATGATGGATCTCTAACGTAGATTTAGCGATTAGAAACAAGCCACCAAAAAGTAAGATTAAATCTCGCCCAGAAAAGCTAAAGTTAAAGACTGAAATCAGTGGCTCAGTTAGACCCATAACCCAGGTTATGGAGAATAGAAGTCCTAACCTCATAATCAATGCTAAACCAATGCCTAGGTTTCTAATTCTTTCTCTTTCATTATCGGGAAGTTTAGCAACTAAAATTGCGATGAAAATGATATTGTCTATACCTAAAACGATTTCCATTAGGCTTAAAGTAAGTAATGCAGTTAAAGCTTCGACAGATGCAAGGTTTTGAATGAGTTCCATGTGAGCATGATATCATGGAAGCTTTGAAGCGCAACGTTTCTCAATTTTTTAAAATCAAATCGTTTTAGTTTGTTATAAATTATAAGCCTTAAAAGCTCGATCATACGTTTGTAGCATTTTTGCATCAGCAAAATGCTACAATCCGAGCTCACTTTTAGGCCTATAATTTATAACAAACTAAAACGATTTGATTTTAAAAAATATATCAAAAACGGGATACATGGTAAAAAAATTCCAATGCTATTTAATTCAAATAAAATAATGCATTTTTTAAGAATTTTTTCTTTAAAAAAAGGTCCTAACAAGATGTTAGAACCTTTTGGAATTCTTGAATGGATCTACAACTTAACCATTTGGAATCTTAGTATGTACTGCGAATCTATCAAATTCACCGTACTCGTGCAGCTTATTATATAAAGTCTTAATAGTTATTCCTAAAGCTGTTGCTGCTTGCGTTTTATTTCCATCAAAATGGTTTAATGCTTTGATGATATACCGTTTCTCAAGCTCATGAATCGTTATAGCTGGATCGTAATCTTCCATAACAAAACGGCTTTCCTGGCTTTTAACAAAATCAGGTAGATCCTTAGGTGTTATAATTTCACCTTCAGATAATATTTGTAGCCTTTCGCAGACGTTTTGAAGTTCTCTGATGTTACCAGGCCAGTCGTACTTCAATAAAACGTCCATAGACTCTGGGTTCACAGAGATTCCACGATTTAAGTATCGGTGAGATCCATTTTTAAGAAAATAATCAATTAAAAGAGGAATGTCCTCTTTCCTTCTTCTTAATGGCGGAGAACTAATCACAATAGTATTGATCCGGTAGTAAAGATCTTCCCTAAAGCTTCCTCTGGCTACTTCTTTATCAAGCTCTTTATTTGTGGCACTAACTAAACGAATATCAACTTTTATAGGCTCTTTACCACCAACTCTAAATATTTCACCCTCTTGCAGAAAGCGTAAGAGTTTAGACTGTATACCTGGTGTTAACTCACCAATTTCATCTAAAAATAAGGTTCCACCATTGGCAGCTTCTGCCAATCCTATTTTTCTAGCGTAAGCTCCAGTAAAAGCTCCTTTCTCGTGACCAAAAAGTTCACTTTCCAAAAGAGTTTCTCTTAAAGCCCCACAATTGATGGCTACGAAAGGCTTATTCTTTCTTTGGCTTCGATCATGGATGGCTTGAGCTATTAGCTCTTTACCGGTCCCACTTTCACCTAAAACTAAGACGGTTGCACTGGATGGAGCCACCCTGTCTACCATCTTTATTAACTGATCCATGAGTTCAGACTTATAAACAATTGTTTTCTTCGGTGTGAATGGCTCGATCTTTGGTACAAATCGAGTTTGCTCACCAACAGACAATGAGGTCGGTTTAGAATATTCGGACATACGTACAACTCCTTAGTTTGGTTACTTAAAAACCTTGCCGAGTGAACCTCTAAATACCGGACGTTTGTCTCAATTTGGTACTTAGCGTCAGGACGTTTGTACTGCATGCTTGAAAAATATGCAAGTAATTTTTTTAAAAAAAGCATAATATTTACAGTTAAGGAGGAATTTTAACATTAGTAGCGACGATCAAAACATCAAAGATATATTAGTTAACTACCTGAATTTTCTGTGCTTTTCTGGAAAATACAGCTATAACTCAAGCCTAAACTACCTGTCCGACTTAAACCAATACTTTACCCCATTATTACAGGGTCAGTTTTTGGTAGATAATAGCAATAAATGCATTTTCTTTAAGCAAATACGGGCTAAAAAATTAAATAAAGGAAACATTGATGCTTCTTTTACCGCAGCTCAAAGTCGACAGCTTGTCTCTCAGACAGAACCAATTGGTTTTCAAAGCTTAAAATATATTATAAAAATCGCGTACGATCACTCAAAACAAAAACTTTCAACCCTTTCGCCTACAAGTAGACGTCGTAAGCTTTCATCGCTTAAGGGCTTCAGCAAGTGGTGCTTAGAACAAGAACTTATAGATTCTGACCCTATGCGATCTGCTCCAACGACAAAATTAAAGGAACTACTTCCAAAGTATTTAAATTTGGACGAGATTTTAGTTTACTACGAATCTTTAAGGTCAGATGTAGAAAATGAACCTTTTAAATATCAAAACGAATTACTATGTTTTCTAGTTTTTTATGGATGTGGACTAAGACTAGATGAAACTTGCAATATCAGGTCTGAAAATATCGATCTAAAAAATTGCAGAATACTAATCAAAGGTAAAGGCTCTACAGAAAGGTTCGCTATTCTACCAGATTTTGTGATTAGAAGACTTAAGGCCCTTTGGACGCCAACGGATAACTACCTTTATGGTAAGAAAGCTTTAGTAAATCGCACAGTTTATAATTGGGTTAGAAAAAGGGGCCTTAAAGCCGGTCTACATAAACCCGTCCATCCCCACATGTTCAGACATAGTTTTGCTACACATATGCTTCGAGAAAAAACTGATCTAAGACATCTTCAAGAACTGCTAGGCCATAGTTCGCTAGTAGCAACCCAGCGCTACACTCACCTTGATAAAGACCAGATACTTCAAAGCTTAGAAAGCTTCCATCCCTTATCAGATAGTGACATCAAAAAGTGAAGGCGAGCACAAAACAAATTCTTTTGAAGATTAAGTAGTAAAAACCTGTATGAATCTTCCACAGGCCCTAGTATTAAATATCTAATATGGTAAATCTCTGTGCTATAAGGAGTTCATTTTATGAAAGCACTGTTTTTGGTCATTTCGATTTTAATATTTTCTTCGGTCTGTTATTCTGTATCACCCAAACTTTCAGATATGTTTTATCAAGATGACGACTACATTTACCGTTCTATTCCCTTTCACATTAACCTGGATGACACTCAATTGATGGCTAAATTGATTGATGCAGCCACTGTTGAATCATTAAACCTGACTCGTAAAATAATTTCTGATGTTACAAAAAAGTCTGACTCATCAGCCTTAAAACAGATTCAAGATCAGATCGAGGGTGTTTTAAATGTAGATAAAGCCTTAGAGGATTTAAATCTGCAAATTGGCACCTTCGCTAATTCAACTAAATCCCGAGGTTGGGACATTGCTGACTTACTACCTAAAGGTCTAATTGTCTTTGGCGGTGTTAGCGGTTCTTTAAGTGTTGGCATTTCTGTTAGCGGTTCGGCTACGGTTGGGTTCATAATATTTATAGATAAAATTGATCGAATTAAAAAATCTGAACTCAACAATTATATAGAGAGTGCCAGTAGTGACTTAGAGCTCGTTCAGATAAAAAAAATATTTTCTTCAGTAAGTGTGGATTTTAATGAATCATTTAGAGTTGCGTTTGGCATTAAAAATTCGCTAACGGGCATTGATCCTGCAAATTCTTTAGAAGTTCAAACCTACTATAATCCAGACATAGCACCTGTAATTATTTTTGCTCCAGCATTTGGAGCTGGTTTAGGTGGCGGTTTGAGTCTAAGGGTTGGAATCGCACCAGTTTGGTGGCGTGGATATAAAATTCTAGAACCAGAAGATTTATATGGCTGGGGCTTAGCCTATTCCCAAGATGTGAGCGCATCAGCAGGCTTTAACTTTAAGGCAGGATTTATAGATAGTGATTCCGTAGAAGGTCCCAGCTTTTTTGGTACAAGTATAGATTACTTTCTTGCAAGTGCAGCGCTAACCGTTGGGCCCCAAGCCGAATTTTCACCTGCTAAGATAAATGCTATTTTTATTAAACATCCAGAGGCCATAATTAGCGGCTTTAAAAGTCAGGCTCAAAGTATCTACAGTAGGCAACTGAAAGAATCTTCAACTGATTTGTGGAAAGATATTGTAGCTGAATAGAATTTTAAAATATTTGACCGGGTCTTAGGGCCTGTGGAAGATTCATCTAGTTATTTACTACTTCATCTTCGAAGAATTTGTCTTTAAAACTTTTTTTCGTTGGTCTGATTTTTTTAACTTTATTTTCAAATTATCTCTTATTTTGGAGACGGAAAAATTTGTTTCTTCTCCATTCAAAAATTGTTTTACTAACAAAAAGGTGAGTTTATCCCAGTTCTTCAGACACATATCAGGAACGAATGTTTTAAATAGTGGCGTTTGATTTTTCGCCTCGTTAACCAGAATTGTTTTGGCACCAAGTTCGTGACCCACTACAAGATCTCGCCATTTGTCACCAACAAATACACAATTTTTTAAATCAACTTCATAGTCGGAAGTTGAATTTTTTGTTAGTCCCGGTCCGGGCTTACGCCGATAATGTCTGTGATGGTAAGGAGCAGAGTAGAAATCCAAAATATGGATGCCGTTTAAATTTAGTATATTTTGTAACTTTTTATGTATGAGTTCTAAATTCTTAGGGCTAACTAAACCTCTGGTAAGACCTGATTGATTAGTGGTTACTATGAATTCAAAACCTAGATTCCTGAACACTTTTAGGGCTGCACAGACACCATCCAGTAGAACGACTTTACTAGGGTCGTTTAGATAACCATAGTCTTTAATCAGTGTATCATCCCGATCTAAAAATACAATTTTTCGACTTCGTCGTAAATATTTCAAGTAGCACCACTTAGAGTTTAGTCTTTTAGTACCTTACCAAAATATAAAACAATATACAGGCGAGAAACTGCAGCATCTTTGAAAACAATCAAACTTCTAGAAGCTGTTCAATAAAGTTTTCGATCTCGAAAGCGCTACGACGCAAAACAGGCTCTAAATTATGCCCCACTGGAATCTTGTCGCAATCGTACAGGGATAAAGTGATAAAAGGCTCTAGGTCGTTTGTTCTATCTAAAACTCCCTGTAAATCTAAAAATTTAAGCTCAAATTGAGCTTTTAAAACAGACTGGTTTTTACAAGTCTCCAGACTTCTTAATGTGTGAATAAGCAGATCAAAGACCCGAGTGGAATCATCCAGACTTGAAATCTGAACCTTATTTAGAATTTTTAGAAAGTACAGCGACAATTTTATTCTGTCGTAGTCGGATTTTAATTTCGGAAAGTCATATATGATTTGGGCTTCACTTAAAAAATGAAACTCTGATTCTGGCTTCTTCGGACCAATCTGCAGTTCAAGATATTTCAAAGGATCAAGCAATCCCCCACCAAATCTTTTTTTACTTTTTAAGGCCGCTTTAGCAAACAAGGTAATTTTCTCGCCAGAGGAAAGCAGCGCCTTTAAGATTAGGTCGGATTCTTGATATAGAATTTTTTTTAAAATAATTCCTTTTACATTTTGCATGGCTTACTATAAAGCGGTCAGTCGATTTGAGCTGGGGACGATGCGTAAGGATTTAAGGTCGTTTTATTCTTTGCAACTATAGATTTAATAATAAATCTAACAGGGAAAACAGAAGTTTAACCTGTTAGATAGAAATAATAAGTAAATAATAAATAGCTAGTATTTATTAACTGGTTGTACCTAGAGCGATTAATCGTCAAACCTAACGATTATGACTGACTTACCAGTGTCACCATTTTCTTTGATGATTTTATACTTTGATTTTAAAAGTGAAGTTTCAGCGGCTTCATTTTTAACAGCTGATTTTACTTTATTTTCTTTGGTGTTGAATGTTCTAGCCAAAAAGTTAGGGCTCTCGGCCATATTGAAAACCTCGTAGTCATCAACATCTAGCTTTAATTGTTTAACATAAGCCTTAATTGATTCTGACCTTTTGTCAGCAATTTTTCTTTGAGCTGAGCTTAACGATTTGCCTTTACTTGGAATAGGTTCGTCAGACCATGTAGCTATAGAAATGTCTACATCTTTACCTTTTTTCATAAAGTTTTTAAGAAGTTTGCTTATTTCTGTTCGTTGGGACTCATTAAGGTTAGTTGAACCCTTTTCAAAGGATATTGTCTTATGTTCGACAGGTCCGGATTTGCTGTCTGCAAAAGACTGAATTGAAAGTCCTGAAAATACTAGAGCTAATAAAATTTTGTTCACGTTTACTCCTAAAGTTGTTCTATTTGTTGTTTGTTAATGAGCTTGAATAACTGCTAACTAAGAGCTTACAGAATATTAGTGCCTGCGATATTCATTTCGGTGTAATATATTGTTTAGATTACTGCATATATTTTGTATAAAATTTTTTAATTGCATTAACACCACATACTCTAATAATTGTAATTAGATTTAATATTTAACGAGGACAATATGGTGAGTATGGAATTTAAAGATAAGACGAAATATGTGCTCCTGTTAACTTTGTTTACAACTGTCTTTGTTACAACATTTGTCATTGCGCCAGAAGTTTTTTTACTAATCTTTGCAGGCTCCCTAGTTTCGGTTTTACTAGTAAGCTTAAGAGATCTAACAATTAAATATCTTCCACTTTCAAAAGGACTTGCACTTACATTTGTTATTCTTCTATTGACCTTAGTCAGTGTTGCAGTGGTCGTGGCTGTTGCTCCAAGTGTCGCAAGGCAGTTTGATGAGTTGGTTAAAGAAATCCCCAAAACGTTTGCGAGCCTTCAAAAGCAAATCGAAAGTTACACATGGGGAAGGTATCTGCTTGATCATGTCAACGCCGGAATGATTGTTGGTGGCAACGGTGGAACCGCAAGTGGATTTGGCGGGGCTCTAACGGGACTTTTTGGTGTGCTAGGCTTTTTTGGAAACTTAGTGGTTATTCTTTTTATTGGTTTGTATGGTGCAGCAGATCCCGAGCTGTATCAGGGTGGATTTTTAAAGCTTATTCCAATATCTAAAAGGAAACGTGCAAAAGTAGTTTTGGAAGAAACATTTGATACTTTGAAGTGGTGGTTGATTGGCCAATTTTTTAGTATGAGTGTGATAGGTGTATCGACGATGATTGGGCTATATTTTTTAGATGTGCCGCTGGCCTTCATCCTAGGCTTAATTGCAGCAGTTTTGACCTTCGTACCTAACATTGGTCCTGTGTTAGCCGCGGTCCCAGCTATCCTTCTAAGTTTGACGAACGATCCAAAAATAGCTCTTTATGTTGCTCTGCTATACCTTGGCACCCAAATTCTAGAGAGCTATTTTTTAACCCCTTTGGTGCAGCAGAAGACAATAGATTTACCACCTGCATTGATTCTAGCCGTTCAAGTATTGTTTGGGATCACTTTAGGCATTATGGGTCTGGCCCTAGCAGCACCCTTAACCGGAGTGTTGATATTGCTTACAAAAATGCTTTATGTGGAAGACTATCTAGGTGATAGCACTACTTAGCCTAAATACCGGCTTTGGCTCTTTCTTTGTCGTCCAAGCGAGATACAATGCCGCCTTCAAGGCTTGGTCTGCGAGCCAAATGTTTGATGTCATAACTAAAGCTTGCGCCATTCAGACCTGCGGTTTGCCACTCTGGCCCC
Source organism: uncultured Pseudobdellovibrionaceae bacterium (assembly GCA_963803705.1). GTDB lineage: Bacteria > Bdellovibrionota > Bdellovibrionia > Bdellovibrionales > UBA1609 > JAMLIO01. Next base: position 769,496 of record CAWDNU010000004.1, read on the forward strand.
ATTCTAATGGCGTCAACAGGACAAGCTTCTTCACAAAATCCACAAAAAACACACCTTAGGATATCGATCTCGTAGTGGATGGGAAACTTTTCGACTTCGGGATCGTTATGCTCTGAAGCTACGATAGTGATGCAGTCAGCAGGACAGTTGGTAGCACAGAGCATACATGCCGTGCAACGCAAAGATCCGTCTTTTTTCACAGTCAATATATGGTTACCTTTAAATCGGGGACCATACTCGTATTTTTCTTCTGGATAATTTAAGGTCGGCATCTTTTTTTTGTTAAAAAGATTATAAACCATTTTCTTGAAAGTAAGGCCCATACCCTTAAAAATACCTGGCAAATACCACTTAGCATCCACATTCTCTCGTTTAACTACAATAGTGCTCATAGTACTCCTCTTTCCTTAGCCATCTCATTAAACTTGCGGGTCTTAACAATTTGGTCCGGCTGAAATTTCATTTCACACATCTGGATAAATTCGATCATGTCGATAGCACCGCGGACTAAAACCTGTCCTTTTCTAACTTTTCTTTCCAATCCCTTATAGTTTGTAAAAGTGCCAGATTTTTCAAAAAAAGTTTTGGCAGGCACCAACAGCGAATCATCCGGAAGCTGATACAGTTCTGTGGTCATTTGCGATCCTACGAAAATTACGCGAACTCCCTGACTATTTAAATCCTGCACAACCTGTCCATAGTCTGGATATGCAAAAATGTTTTCCGGAGCAAAAACGACAATTGTGTTTAAGTCAGATTTTGAAAGTTCTTCTAACGGCTTCATCTTAGAAAATGTATTTAGCAAGCCTTTGGTGTTTGGATTTTTATCACCTCTTTTGAGCAGACCGTCAAAAGCGTCGAAACTATCTTTGTTATTCTGCCAATAAAACAAATCTGCAGAAGTCCCTGAGGAATTTATGAAATTATCTAATGAAGCGTACTCTTCGTTGGTGTTTTGGCCTGTTAAAACTAAACCCACTTTTTCTTGCGATGCGAAGATATTTGAAATTTCAACCTCGAACTCTTTGAAACTTACAGGTACGGGTGTTCCTTTTGTAACCCTGATATATGTTTTTATTCTAGATTTACTATTTGCAAATTTGTATAATGGTCTGCCCTCATCGCACATCCAGTAACCGTTTACGCTGTGATCCACCACTGGTTTAACCCGGAACAATCCTTCGTTATTGTAATACACTTTAACGCTGCAACCAGTTGAACATCCAGGGCATGTTGTATCTACATCTTTTAAATACCAAACTCTTTGTTGAAATCTGAAATCTTTAGAGGTCAAAGCGCCCACAGGGCAAATGTCCACAGTATTTAAAGCATAGTCGTTTTCTAATTTTTTGTCTCCGAAAGTGCCTATTTCGCTGTGGTCACCACGGTTAAAAATCCCTAGCTCATGGGTTTTAGTGACTTCATCTGTGAACCTGACACACCTGGAACATAAAATACATCTTTCGGTGTCTAAAACAATTTTTTCTCCAAGGTCTACAACTTTAGTTTTTTTGACTTTAGGTTGCGACATGCTTGAATCGTACTGACCGTATTTCATATACTGTTCTTGCAAACCGCACTCGCCAGCCTGATCACAAATCGGACAGTCAAGTGGATGATTAATCAAATGAAAATCCATTCCCCAGCGAACTGTTTCTTTTACCTTCTCAGACTGATTTGAAACTTTCATCCCATCTTGAACAACTGTGTTGCATGCAATTTGAAGTTTTGGATTACCTTCAACTTCAATCATACAGAGTCGACATACGCCAGCAATTGGTAAACCAGGGTGCCAACAGTAATGAGCAATGTCTTGCTCTGAGGATTTGAAAGCCTCTATTACAGTTGACCCATCTTTTACATCCATTTCTTTACCGTTAATTGTAATTTTAGGCATGGATCATGTCCTCCACTGGAGCTCGTCCTTCTAGAATGTATTTTTCGAATTCGTCACGGAATTTAGAAACAAAACTAATTGCTGGCAGGGCCGCTGCATCTGAAAGGGCGCAAATAGTTTTTCCCTTCATCTGTTCAGCTACTTTTAAAATTAGGTTCAAGTCTTCAATTCTACCTTGGCCATTCAATATACTCTTTACAACTTTGTCCAACCAACCGGTCCCTTCCCTGCATGGTGTACACTGGCCGCAGCTTTCGTGATGATAAAAATTCATTACCACGCTTAAAAGGTCAACCATACTGTGGGAGTCATCGATGATAATCACAGCACCTGAACCAAGCATACTGCCTTTCGCAGCAAGGTCTTCGTAATCCATTTTAGCTGATAAGCATTCTTCTGCAGTTAATACCGGGGCCGAGGATCCTCCTGGAATTACAGCCTTTAGCCTGCGGCCTTGCTTAAGACCTCCAGCAAGCTCGATCAGATCCATAAGTGAAGTTCCAAGGTCAACTTCAAAGTTTCCTGGCTTTAGGACAGAACCGCTGACAGAAAAAAGTTTAGTCCCCGAAGACTTTTCAGTACCTATAGATTTATAAAACTTAGCACCTTTGTCGATGATAGGAATCACGGCGGCTAAAGTCTCGACGTTATTTACTATTGTCGGTGACTTTAAATAACCTTGCACCGCAGGAAAAGGTGGCTTTAGTTTTGGCTGACCTTTCAGGCCCTCCAAAGAAGAGATCATTCCGGTTTCTTCACCGCAGATGTAGGCACCTGCTCCGACATAAATATCCATATCATGGTCAAAACCTGAACCTAGAATATTTTTACCTAAATAACCTGCTTCATAAGCCTCGCCCAATGCCTGTTTTACGACACGAATACTTTCATCGTATTCACCCCGAATATATATGTAAGACTTTGGAGACTTAACAGCAAAAGCTGAAATGACCATACCCTCAATCAATTGGTGAGGGGCTCTTTCCATCATCATTCTATCTTTAAATGTTCCTGGCTCACCTTCGTCTGCGTTACATAGCAAATACCGGGTGTTATCGTTATTTGGCAAGAAGCCCCATTTGACACCGGTGGGAAAACCCGCACCTCCGCGGCCTCTTAACCCCGATTCTTTAACTTCGTCGATTATTTCTTGCGGCTTCATTTTTAGAGCTTTGGCTAAAACTTTGTAACCGCTTTTATTTTCGTAGCCTTTAATATAGCGGTACTCGTCTAAGTCGTAAAATTCAGATAGAAGTTTATTTTCTTTAGCGGCCATTATTTTTCACCCTTTGAAAGTTCTTGAATGGTTTCGATTGCAGATTCAGAAGTTAGATTTTCATAATAGTTATCGTTAATTTGCATCATAGGTGCGTTATGGCACGCGCCCAGGCACTCGACCTTGTTAACAGTTACATTTCCATCTTTACTAACTTCACCGTACCTTACTTTATATTTTTTGCAGATATGATCAGCTAATTCTCTTCCACCGTTCATGGCGCAGGATACATTGGTACAAACCTGAACGTGCAACTTACCTACAGGAACTTTGTTAAACATCGTATAAAAATTTAAAACTTCACTAATGTGTGCTTCCGGAATCTTCGAAATTACTGCAAGTTCAACTACTGACTGTGGGTGGACCCAGCCGTGCCTTCTCTGAATGCAAAATAACGACGGGATAATCGCAGAGTAATGATGTTCGTATCGCTTAAGTTCTTTTAAAATGTAGCTTTTGTCTTCCTCTTCGATCCAAACTTTGTTTTTATCGCCAAGATCCACGCTCTTTCCAAAATGACTCATTTCTACAATATCAGCACTGCTCATCGGTCTAATTCTCCTGCGATTACATTCATACTTCCTAGTACAGCGACCACATCAGCAACCAATCCACCTGTAATCTGTTCTGGAAAAGATTGGTAGATTGGAAAACAAGGCGGCCTTACTTTCACACGGTAAGGTTTTCCACTGCCATCGCTAACTACGTAGAAGCCAAGCTCACCATTTGCACCTTCATGGGCCAGATAGGTCTCCCCTACTGGTGGCCTTAAACCATGAATTACCAGCATAAAGTGGTTCATAAGGCCTTCAATATTTCCGTAGACATCTCTTTTTTCTGGCAGGACAATATTTTTATCTCTGATGGTGTAATCACCTTCTGGAATATTTTTTGCCACTTGTCTAATAATTCTTATCGATTGCCTCATCTCTTCAACTCGAACTAGGTAACGGTCATAAAGATCACCAGTTGATCCAATGGCAACGTCGAAATCTAACTGGTCGTATCCATAGTAAGGCTGAACTTTTCTTAAATCATAGGGCATTCCAGTGGCACGTAAAAGGGGTCCAGTGTATCCCCATTTTACGGCTTCTTCAGTGGAAATCGCGGCTACTCCAGAGGTCCGTTGTATAAAAATTTTGTTTCCAGTAACAAGAGTGTCTAAATCCTGAATTCCTTTTTCTATCGTATTGCACGTTTCTAAAACTTCTTTGTGCCAATTCGGTGGTGGCTCTTGAGCCATCCCGCCAATTCTTGTTAAAGAGACGGTTAACCTTGCTCCACAAAGTTTTTCAAACAAAGTGTAAACCATTTCTCTGTAGGTAAATAAATGAAAGAAACCTGTCAGGGCCCCGATATCTACGGAAGCGGCCCCTATACAAACTATGTGATCTATAATTCTAGAAAGTTCACATAGAATTACACGAAGAGCTTGAGCCTTTGGTGGGATATCTACGCCTAACAACTTTTCGATAGTAGCGCAGTAGGCAACATTATTAATGGGAGCTGAACAGTAATTAAGACGGTCGGTATAGGGAATAACTTGGTTGTAAGGATGAGTCTCGGCCATTTTATCGAAACATCTGTGTAAGTAGCCGATTTCCACATTGGCTTTGGCAATTTTTTCGCCATCCAGTGCGGCCATCACCCTTAAGGTTCCGTGTGTGGCTGGGTGGGAAGGACCAATATTTAGCGGCACTAGGTTGTCGCCGCCTAGGTCTGCGTTTTCGTAGCTTGGATCAAAATGTACTGGCATAGATTGAGATAAATGCTGCTGTTGGTCTGCATAGTAATCTTTTTGCAAAGGATGCCCTACGAATTCACTGTGAGTTAGCAGCCGTTTCAAATTAGGATGATTCTTAAATAGAACACCTACTAAATCATAAGCTTCTCGCTCGAACCAGTTAGCGCCTTTCCAAACAGGGGTTATAGACTCTATGGGTTCAGTCTCTGAAACTTGTGTTTTTATTCTAAGCCGCTGGTTCATTGACGAAGAGTAAAGCTGATAAACCACATCGAACCTTTTAGCACGCTCTGGATAATCGACACCACAAAGGTCCATCATGAAATCAAACTTCATCTGACGAAGAGATTTCATCACTGCAAGGATGTCTTTAGAATCGACATGAAGAATATGGTCTCCAAGTTGAATCTCTTCTCGCACGGATGTTGCCGCACCATCTTTTATTATTTGGCTTTTTATATCTTCTAATTCCAACTTAGCTTTCCTTTTTTGGATTGTCCGAAAATTTATTTTGGCAGTGACCTTTTTTTGAATTCAGAAACACTTATGAGGGTGACTGTAGGAACTCTGGTCGTTTCCAGTTCTTTCTCCAAGGTCTGGGGTGGTCAGTTTCAATCATCTTTTGAATTGTCATAACGCCATCCATAACTGCCTCTGGTGTCGGAGGGCAACCAGGTACATAGGCATCTACCGGTATAACTTTATCAATTCCTTGCAGAACATGATAAGCGCGATAAAAGCCACCGGAACTTGCACAAGCGCCCATAGACAGAACATATTTAGGCTCTAACATTTGCTCGTAAATATTGACTAATACTGGAACCATTTTTTCTGTGATCGTACCAGCCACAATAAGTAGATCGGCCTGTCGTGGTGAGAATCTAACGACCTCAGCACCGAACCTTGCAAGATCATATTTAGGACCCATCACTGACATTAATTCAATCCCGCAACAGGCAGTTCCGTAGGGCAGCGGCCACAAAGAGTGCTTTCGGCCCCAAGCTACTAGAGCATTCACAGTTGTCGTCAGTGCAAACTGGCTGGCCTGGGCCTCTAGGTCTAAATCTTGAACCGTTTTTTGGCGGCTTTTATCCATTTTTACAATCCTTCGAAGGTGTTAAAAACTCTTACACAAAATTTTAAATCTGCGACTGGTCTAATGCTATTTTTTTAACATTTATCAATACGTTTTTAATACCATTACACGCTTTTAGTGTCATCAAAAGCAAAAATAAAAGATTAGAATCTGTATCAAATAAATTGAAACTTTAATCCCTTACTCTATACTTTCTGAATGCGCTCGGAACATTGGCTCAGGCACCCCTTTAAGTTTTACATCGGTAAGTATAAAGGATCTTTTGGCTTGGGTGTTATTGCTCTTTTATTAACCAATGGGTTCGACATCATGGGACCCTACCTGATTGGAAAACTAATTGATGCTCTGCCAGGGGCCACCCTGAGCAGTTTGAAGCTCAACCTGGGCCTACTTCTGTGCGTTTCAATTGGGACTGCAGTTTTCCGGTATGTGTGGCGCATTTATTTTGGATACTTCCATCATTCTGTTGCAGCAGACTTAAGGAAGACAGTGTTCAAAAAAATGTTAAATCTTGGTCAGAACTATCATCAAAAGGTTCCTACCGGCGAAAAGATGACGTTGATCACCCAGGACATCGAAAATTTTAGAATGGGAATTGGGCCGGGCCTACTAATTCTTTTCGATGCAATGATTTACGTTAGTGCCTTGATACCACTAATGTTGATGATCGACGTTCGCTGGACTTGGCAGTGTCTAGCCTTGATGCCACTGATTCCCTTTGTCATTTATAAACTTGAAGACACACTGAATAAAAACTACAGACAAGTCCAAGATGAAACTGGAAATTTCACCAGTTTCACCCAAGAGTCTGTGTCTGGCATCAAAGTTATTAAATCTTTGGGACTAAATCGCTCGCGGCTAAGTCTTTTCAACCATACCAATTCGAATTTGAAAAAGTACGGTATTCGAGTAGACAGGCTTGAATCTGCGTTTGGACCTAGCCTAGAATTTTTTGTAATGATCGGAACAGCCACTTTACTTTTTGTTGGTGCTGATAAAGTTATTTCAGGGCAAATTAGTGTTGGCAACTTTTTTGCATTTTATCAGTACCTATTACGAATGATCTGGCCAATGACCGCACTTGGTTTTTCATTTATGATGTACAAAGAAGCTGACTCTTCATTTGATCGAATAAGAAACGTGCTAGAAAAAGAACATTGGATTCCCGATGGGCAGCAATTGGCAGAAGCAAATCAAGATCTAGAAATTAAAAATTTAAGTTTTAAATATATTGGCGCAAAAAGCTTAGCCTTAACCAATATAAATTTCAGATTGAAGCACGGTCAATCAATGGCCGTAGTCGGCGCGGTGGGGTCTGGTAAATCAACACTAGTGCAGATTTTAGCGTCTTCACTTCCTCCGACGAGGGGTCAGGTTTTATACGGAAATCAACCGATTTGTGATTACGATACGAAAAGTTACCGAGCTGTTGCTACTTTGATTCCTCAAAAAGTATTTTTATTTAAAAAAAGCATCAAGCAAAACGTTTTAGACTTTAACAACAAATCTACTGAAGCCTTAGACTTTTCAAGCTCCCTTTCGGAACTGCTTACGGAGGCTCATATCTACAATGAAATAGATAAGATGCCCCTAAAAGAAGAGACCCTACTTGAGGAAAATGGACAGGGCTTATCGGGGGGGCAAAGACAAAGGTTGGCTTTGGCGAGGGGTTTAGCACTAAGCCCGCGGTGGCTTATAATGGATGATTCTTTAAGTGCGATAGACATAGAAACTGAACAGAAAATACTTAGAGATCTAAAATCAAAAAAGAAAAATCAAATCATGAACTTTATAATCTGCTCTCATAGGATTCAGAATTTAGATTGGGTAGATCAAATTTTGGTTTTAGACAAAGGCAGGCTTATAGACATTGGCGATCACAAATCACTTTACGAAAGGTGCGATCTTTACAGAAACCTTTACAGCTCTCAGAAGAATGGGATTTCTGAAGCTATAAGTCACAAAGGTCGGGATCGTGAAACATTGAACCAAAGAAATATTTCTAAAGACAATCAGGATTTACAGCGTGAATAATACTATACAAAAGAGCACACCCTACAGCGATTTAAAAGACTATGTGTCGTTCATGTATAAATACGCAAGATCTTACAATCTTACGCTAGTAATTCTAGTTGCACTTATCGTTATCTTTATAATTTCGGGTCGATTGATTCCGCTTATATTCGGTTGGGCTGTTGACTACGGCATAAAAGATAAAAATATTAATTTTATCTACAGGTGTGGCTTTGCTTTGATCGCCTGTAATTCAATCAGGGCTGTTGTATCTTATCTGATTTCTTTTAAATTTAGATTTATGGGTCAAGAAATTTTGTATCGAGTGCGCCGTGATTTACTTGAACATATCCAAAAGATTAAAATAAGTTTTTTTGATAAAAATGCTTCTGGGAAAATTGTTACCCGTATTTCCAATGACACCAAAAGTCTAGGTGATCTTTTTGCCGATGGGCTATCGGGAGCCTTCATTAACATAGTCGAGATCTTCTCTATTTTAGCAGCTTTGTTTTTAATCTCGTGGCATATGGCTTTATGTGTTGTTTTAATTTTGCCTCCAGTCTTGTGGTTTGGAAAAGTTCTTAGTGATAAAATTCGAGAGCAATTTATTTTAATTAAGTCCAAGCTATCTGCTATTAATGCTTTTAGTGCCGAAAACTTAAACGGCATCGAAGTATTACAGCTTTACGGCGGTGAAACCCAAGTTGCAGGTAATTTCGATAAGAACGTTGATGAGTACAAGAATTTGCAGTTAAATTCTGTAGCATACTTTGCTTTATTATGGCCTATAATCGAATTTTTTCAGGTTTTTTCAATTCTAATAAGTTTAATAGTTGGTTTTTATTTGTTAAACGATAATTTAGTAACAATTGGCCAGATTGGCGCTTTTGTACTATTGCTACAAAGCTTTTTTAGACCGCTTAGGTTTATTTTAGAAAAATATAATCAAATTCAAAACGGGGTTACTAGCTCTCAAAGAATCATAAAGCTTTTCAATGAAAACACAGAATTCTACAGTTCTAATTCAAATTCAGTAAGCAGTGATTTGGCCGTTCAAGCTTTAGACTTCGGTAAAGATTTTGAAGATCCAGTGATCAAAGTTAGCAATTTGAATTTTTCATATGACGGCAAAAATAAAGTTATAAAAGATCTTAATTTTGAAATCACGTCAGGATCAAAAACAGCAATCGTCGGTCGCACAGGCAGTGGTAAAACCACTTTAGTATCCTTGCTTCAAGGATTTTATCCTTCACCGACTGGGTCCATGAAGATTTATAACATGTCGATTGAAACCCTACCTATCGATTTTCTACGCAAGAAACTTTTGGTCGTAAGACAAGATGAATTTATTTTTAAAGGTACGGTTAAAAGTAATATTCTAATAAGCTCTGGGGAAAGATCCATTACAGATTATAAACTAAAAGAGATCTTGGACCAAGTGGGTTTAGAACTAACATTAGATTCAGAAGTCGATGAAATGGGCGCTAATTTAAGTGCTGGCGAAAAGCAGCTGATTGCGCTTGCCCGCGTGATGGTTTACGACCCAGAGATAATAATTTTAGATGAAGCCACATCTCATATTGACACCGTTTCTGAACAAAAAGTGCTTAAGGCCTTTGATAAAATTATGAGTGGTCGAACATCTATTGTGATTGCTCATAGGCTAACAACAGTCCTGAAAGCTGATCAAATATTAATCTTAAATGATGGTAAACTAGTCGAGACAGGTCATCCTGACGAATTACTTAGAAATCCGGAATCTGTATTTAATACCTTTTACAACGAACTGCTTTAGTTTTTGCTAAGTGGGCCTGTTGAAAAAGTACTAGATTCTAGGCGTCCAAGCTTAAAATCGAATGAGTCGTAGTTTATCTACGTCGAATGAGATTTAAGCGAAGACAACAACGAAGATGATGCTTTTTCAACAGGCCCAGGTGTTTTCTGTCTTTGACCAACTTGAACGATAGACAGCGGAATTATTTATGAAGTAGCGCTTATTCAGCCCCAAGATCCATAATAGTCCACGACTTTGTTGAGGTTAGATTTGCTCTGGAAGAACTTGCGGCAGGTTGAAATTGTGCAGGCACTGAACCCACCGAAATAGCCGTCTGGACCGAAGTGCTATCAGCCATGATCAAAAAATTAGTGTAATTCGCATTACTAATACCTGAATTGTAGAATATATCTGTAAGGTCACCAACCAAAGCCAAGTCCCAAGTCGTAGTATCAGGGTTAGCTGAAGATGCTCCATCAAATATCTGAGGAGCATTTACTAAACTACTTGTGTCCCAATTAGAGGTGTCTGGATTTGCGCTGGTTGCTCCCATAAACATGGCTTCCATATCGATTGCACTTGAGACATCCCAACTAGAGGTGTTTGGTGTTACTGATGTTGCATTAAAAAACATCTGGTAGAAACTAGTTACACTGGAAACATCCCAAAGACTGACTTCAGGATTAGCCAGAGTACTGCCAGAAAACATTCCATCCATTCGAGTGACTGTTGAAAATTCGTCTCCATTGGCCTGGATAGTAGTAAGAAGCGTGCAATCTTTGAACATGTTTTGCATCTCTAACCAACCCATATACCCTATTTGGTAAACACTCGATATGTAACAAGGATTTGGTAAAATAGCGGTGCCAAAGGCGTCTAGACTACCTGTCATTGTAACTATATAAGATCCTGCCAGAGCATAAGTATGTACGCCATCCGGGTCATTGAATGATGTAACTGTAGAAATTGGGGTGCTGTCACCCCAATCTATGGTGAAGTTATAACTAAAACCTGCAGCCAAAGGTAATGTAACGTTGGTGTTATCTGCAGGTATTGACCAAGAAGTCACAAAAGCATTTGCGGGCGGCGGTAAATATTCAACTGTTGTTATGTTAGACGCTACATTAAAGTTTCCTGCTAAATCCTGCACTTGGTTTGAAGGCAACTGCACACTGACGTCACCCGCAGAGCTAGGGTTTATAGTCACTGAATAAACTAGTGGCCCGCCAGACGATGTGACTATAGAGCCGTTTGTGATAGATAGGTCATTGGGGTCAAAAGACTGCACACTTTCATTTAGGGACACAGAATAAATTATCGGGTTCGATATCGTGGGGCTTGATTCGCTGCTTGATATTGTAACCACTGGTGCCACTGTGTCCAGGTTCAAGGTGTAAACTGTTGGAGTCGAAGTGTTCATGGCTAGGTCAGTTTGAAATAAACTTAAATTTTTAGGACCATCGGTTGGACTTAAATTAACCGATTGTGAAAACGTGCTACCAGAACTACACGTGATACTTAGTGGGCCTCCGATAATATCACCACTTAAGCTTAACGTTGCATCCGCCTCGCAGGTGCCCAAAATACTTTGGACCTCAGCATTAATGTACGCCCCATCAATAGGCGAAGAAAACACCGGTGGTGATGGGTCCGAGGTGTCCAAGTTTATAGACCGAGTTACGTTAGTAGAAATATTTCCTGCTGAATCTGTCTGATTGACTGAATATGATTTCAATTCATTTAAAGCGGTCAAATTTACGCTTACAGAGTAAGACGATGATGCGCAAATCACAGAATACGGAGATCCAGTCATCGCACTACTAATAACGTTTACGGTGTCACCTGTTTCGCAACTGCCACTTAGGGTCTGCGATATTTGATTGGTAATAAGTCCATCTGCTGGCGATAAGACCGTGGGTGCAGCAGAAGGTGTCTGATCTAAATTTATAGTGATTGTTGACGCGAGTGAAGTATTGCCAACACCGTCAGTTTGCATGGCCGTCACAGATTTAAGACCACTTCCAACCGAAAGATCGATATCAATCATGTAATTACTAGCTAAACAAGAAGCTAACACAGGGCTTGGATTGATATCGCCCGTTATATTTATCGATGATCCGTTCTCACAATTACCAATAATCGACTGAGTTATCTGATTCGAAGATACTCCTGTCATAGGGGATGTGATTGTAGGCGAGGGCGGCCGAGTGGTGTCCAAAAATATGGTTATGGCTACAGCAGCTGAAGTGTTATTCGCAGGATCTGTTTGTGTCACGCTTACGAGTTTAGATCCGTCAGGCGCAGATAAGTTTACAGTTTGTGAATAACTGCCACCAGAGCAACTTATTGAGAAAGGAGATCCTGTAAAATCACCAGAGCCCTGTACCGTATCACCAGTTGCACAAATCCCAGATATAGTTTGCGCAGGATTACTAGTAGCTAAGTTGTCAGTTGGTGAAGCAATCGATGGAGCTGCGGAAGCAACTTGATCTAGGGTTAGATTTATGTTGGTAGTAGCGGAAATGTTGCCAGCCATATCTGTTTGGCGAGCTGTAACAACTTTTGAACTGTCACCAGGGGTCAGCACAACAGCTTGAGAGTACGTCCCGCCGGCGCAAATTAAGCTTACCCCTGAACTAACAATATTACCTGCTATAAACACTGTACTACCGGTTTCACATACACCCGAAGCAGTTTGATTTCTAGTGTTTGTAAAGGTTCCGTTTAGGGGACTTGTAATCGTTGGTGCCGAAGGCGCTGTTAGATCTAAGTTTACAGTTCGCGTAGTTGAAGCAGATACGTTTCCTGCCAAGTCTGTTTGAATAGCGTTTACTGTTTTCAATCCTTCGCCTGCAGTTAAAGATACATTTACAATAAGAACTGAACCATTACATGAAAACCGCACGGGTGAACCAGTTAAGTCACCGGTCAAACTAATTTTAGCCAGATCTTCACACGTTCCGTTAAGAGTTAGAGTGATCGAATTTACAAATTCACCCTCACTTGGACTAGCAATTCCCACAGCAGCTGGGGCCGCGGTATCAAGTGTAACACTAACTGCAGAAATGGCCGAAACGTTACCGGCCAAATCCGATTGAGACAAACTTAAATTCTTCACACCGTCTCCAGCGACGTAACTGATGGCTTGCGAAAAGGTGCTACTAACGCAAGATGTAGTTACGGGCGCACCCACAAGATTTCCGTTAATTGAAACCGTGGTTCCACTTTCACATTCACCAGAAACCGTTTCAGTGTTTTGATTGGTAAAAGAGTTATTTAGTGGACTAAATATAACAGGTGCTGCAGGTACTGTTGTGTCCAAAACTATCGTAATCGTTGCTTGGGCGGATTGGTTTCCAGAGGGATCTGTTTGCAATAGTGTCAAAGTTTTAGTTCCATCACTTGAGCTAAAATTTACAGGAACATCGAAATTGCCACCGGAATCGCATGTACTTATAACTGGGCCTGCCATTATACTGCCAGCAAATGTCAATTGCGAATTAGCCTCGCAAGTTCCGACTATATTAGGGGTTTCACTGTTGATTGCAGACCCACTTATAGGTGAACTTATCACTGCAGCCGCTGGCGCAGTTTGATCTAAATTAATAGTTAGTGTTGAAGCCACTGAAACATTGCCCGCTAGATCAGTTTGAGTGAGATTTAAATTTTTAACTCCGTCACCAGATGTTAATGTAACCGCCAAAGCATAAGATCCGGATGCACAACTAACTGCCAAGGGACTACCTAAAATATCCCCCATCACGTTCACCGTTAAGTTTGTTTCACACGCTCCGTTTAAAGTTTGTGATGTCTGGTTAGTGCTTAGACCATCTGGTGGCGATAGTATTGTAGGGCCAGCAGGCGCAGCTTGATCTAAATTTATAATCAACGAAGTGATCAAAGAGATATTCGAAGCCAAATCTGTTTGGGTCACATTGATAGTTTTAGCTCCGTCACCAGGTTTTAATGTAGATAATAACGAATAAGAATTAGCCGCACAAAGCGAACTTACGGGCCCTCCTACAAGATCACCTGAAAGGCTTACGGTAGCGCCGGTTTCGCATTCTCCTGAAAAAATTTGAGAAGTATCATTTGTATTTAATCCATCTACTGGCGTGATTACCGTGGGTCTAAGAGGTGAAGTCTGATCAAAGTTAATGTCAATAGCAGTTGCTGCAGATGCATTACCTGATTGGTCTGTTTGGATCACGCTTAAGTTTTTAACCCCATCTCCAGACGTCAAAGTAAGAGTTTGAGAATAAGCACTTGAAACACAGACTAAATTTAATGGGCTTCCAGTGAAGTTTCCAGACACGGTCACATTCGCATCAGTTTCACAAGCACCGATCATTGTTTGTGAAGGATCATTAGTATTTAAATCGTCGACTGGTGAAGTTATAGTAGGCGCTGAAGGCAAGGTTTGATCAAGGTTAACCGCTACTGAAGTAGCTAAAGATATATTTGAAGCAAGATCAGTTTGAGTTGCGCTAATGTTTTTGATTCCGTCCCCTGACGATAGTGTAACTGACTGAGAGTAAGCATTAGCTGAACAAACTATGTTTACCGGACTTCCTAGAATATTTCCTGAAATATTTACGGTTAAATTAGTTTCACAGGCACCAGAAATAGTCTGCGATAAAAATTTTGTGTTTAATCCATCGGTTGGGTTAAAAATTGTGGGAGCTAAAGGCGCAGACTGATCCAAATTTACAATTATCGCGCTTGCTGCAGATATATTCGAAGCCAAATCTGTTTGAGTAACACTTAAGTTTTTAACACCATCACTTAAAGTAAGCGTCACCGTCTGGGAATAGGCGCTCGCAGCACAAACCAAATCAACTGAGCTTCCTAAGATATCTCCGGAAATTGTAAGGGTCGAATTGGTTTCGCAATTTCCTGAAACAGTTTGTGTTTCGTTACTTGTATTTAATCCGTTAGTTGGTGAAGCTATTGATGGCGCAAAGGGTGCTGTTTGGTCTAAATTTACAGAGATTGCAATTGCAGGCGAATTATTTGTAGCTGCATCTATCTGAGTTACATTAATGTTTTTTGCTCCGTCCCCAAAATTCAACGTTACATCTGTAGAATAAGTGCTCGAAGCACAAAGTGTATTTACCGGACTACCTACAATGTCACCTAAAATATTTAGAGTGGCGCCTGTTTCACAGACCCCAGTTACTGTTTGAATCAAGGTGTTTGTATTTAGCCCATCTGCAGGCGAAGATATGGTCGGAGCAGAAGGCACGGACTGATCTAAATTTACATTTACTTGAGTCACTGGTGATACGTTTAAAGCTAAATCCGTTTGAATTACGCTGATACTTTTTGCTCCGTCACTTCCCTGTAGTGTAACTGCTTGAGAGTAAGAATTAGCTACACATAAAAAGCTAATTGGACCACCTACAATATCACCAGAAATACTTAATGTGGAATCCGTCTCGCACGCACCTGAAATTACTTGGGACGAAGTGTTTATGTATGCACCATCAATTGGTGAATTTACAGTTGGAGCTAGAGGAATCCCTTGATCTAAGTTTAGAGTGACGGTAGTCGCACTTGATATGTTAAGAGCCAAATCAGTCTGTGTTAAGTTTATAGTTTTTAGTCCATCACCAGAAGCCAAATTTACAATCTGTGAGTAAGAGCTTCCTGCACAAGTTAGTTCTAAGGGACTACTTAGAATATCTCCAGAGATACTGACCGTAGCACTTGTTTCACATACTCCAGTGAAAGTTTGAGACGCTTCACTTGTATTTAATCCACTTGTCGGAGCACTCACCGACGGAGCGATAGGTGTTGTTTGATCAAGATTTAAACTTAGAGCTGCTGCGGGCGAAATATTTGCAGCCAAATCTATCTGAGTGACACTAATATTTTTTACCCCATCACCAGTCACTAATGTTACAGAACCTGCGTACGAACTAGAAGTACATGTGACACTAATAGGACCACCTACGATGTTCCCAGAAATACTAACTGTAGCATCTGTTTCACATGCGCCATTAAAAGTATGATTTAAAGAATTAGTAGTTGAACCATTAGTTGGCGAAACTATCGTAGGAGCGATCGGTATATTTTGGTCTAAGATAACATCAATTGTAGTGGCTAATGAGGTATTTCCAGCGGCATCTACTTGCAAAATAGACAAATTTTTTGTCCCATCCCCTGCTATTAAACTTATGGGTTCCGAGTAACCACTGCCAACACAGACAAAGCTGAGTGCGCCTCCAGTAAAGTCACCGGTCAAAGTGACGTTTGCGCCAGTTTCACAAGCCCCTGTGACAGACTGGGTATTTGTGTTCAGCACTGCCAAGTTTGGTGGCGCAGTGATCGTAGGCCGAAGCGGTGCAGTCTGATCAAGGTTTATAACTATTGAAGTGGCAGCCGAAGTGTTGGCTGATAAATCAGTTTGAGTAACACTAACTGTCTTGGTGCCTGCACCAGAGACTAGAGTGACCGACCTAGAATAAAAGTTTGCTGCACAAATCACACTCACCGGACTACCCACAATGTTACCTGCAATGTCTACGGTGGCATTATTTTCACAAGCACCAGAAATTGTCTGCGACAAATTGTTGGTGTTCAAATTATTAACTGGGGCAGTGATCGTTGGAGCCAAAGGAAGTGTTTGATCTAAGTTGAAAGAGACAGAGCTTATAGGCGAAAAATTTGAAGCTGGATCTGTTTGGGTAGCATTTAAACTTTTTATTCCATCTCCAGATATTATCATAGTGGCTACGGCGAAAGAACTTGCCGAACAAACCGCAGTAACGGAACCACCAATGATGTCCCCGGTAATACTTATCACTGCATTGGTTTCACAGGCACCAGATACAATTTGATTTGTTTGATTTATATTTTGACCTTCACTTGGGGATATAAAAGACGGAGCTAAAGGAATTGTCTGGTCCAAAATAATATTAACTGAAGTAGTAACTGAAATATTACCTGCTAGATCTACTTGGCTTATGTTTAAACTTTTAGTACCGTCAGAAGAGGTTAAATTTATATCTTGTGAATAAGAACCAGCCATGCACGTGAAAATTGTTGGAGATTCTAAAAAGCCACCATTAAGAGTAACCGTGGCTTCAGTTTCACAAAAACCACTTACTGTCTGCGCTACTTGATTAAAGCTTGCACCGTTTATCGGAGCTGTAATGACCGGAGCGGGTGGAGCCGTATCGTCATAGTTTACACTGACAAAGGTTGATGGCGAAATGTTGCCAGATAAATCAGTTTGACTTGCAGCTATAACTTTTGCACCTATCCCAGCACTCAAATTCAAATTAAGCGAAAATGAGTTACCGATACAGTCAGAGTTTATTATACCTCCAGTGATACCACCGGAAAAATTTAAAACTGTGCCAGACTCGCAACTTCCATCTACTATTATATTCCGACTACGAGTTGAAAAATTGTTTGTGGGATTAATAATCACAGGAGCAAGCGGAGTAGAGGTGTCAACTAGAACACTCGTAATTGCACTGGTTGAGATGTCATTCTGAAAAGCGCTTAGTTGTACAGCGCCATCCGCTAAGCCAATAGAACTTAAATTCATGATCTGTGAAAACATACCGTTTATACAAGTTAATGACTGGGTAAGGATTGAAGGCAAGCCAACTTCAAGAGTTACATCACCACCCCCAGGCATACAGGTGCCGTATAAGGTGTAGGAAGAAATGTTGACTGAGTTTATATTAGATATATGACTCCAACCGATAACATTGGTCTCAACAGTAGAACTTCCGGAACTTACAATTCCTCCGCATGAGCTTAAAATTAATAATCCAAAAATTACTCTCAAATAGATGAAGAGTAATTTTATATTACTAATAAACATTCAAGTGCCCCAATTACGTTCAATCATGTCTTTTAAAGACAAAGTATCCTTAACTGATCGGCTTTTTGGCGGTTTTCTAGTAACAAAAAATTGGCTTTTTGTGTCATTCTGAAACAATAAATTAAATTTTATTTGATTTTATATTTGACATCACAGACGAACGCGCGCTTGACGTCAAATTAAATCAAAATGTGCTTTCTAAAGTGAGAAAAAAATAACTTCTATTCCTTAATGTAAATCTTCATTTGATTCAATGTACCTTCAAAAACGAGTTCGGATTGAGGTCTTTGGCATAAGCCAAAAGAGCTCAAACGTATGTCCGAGCTTTTTGAAGGTACATTGAATCAAATGAAGATTTACATTAAGGAATAGAAGTTATTTTTTTCTCATTTTAGAAAACATTTCGTAATTCACTTCAGAAATTTTCTTTTGTTTAGCCCAGTTCGATGCCTCGTCTTTATAAAGCTTTGTTTTATCCAACCAAACTCCACGTTCGTTAGTTGTGTTCTTAGATTTTGCCTCGACCATTTCAAGAGTTGAAGCTACTTTCCTTTGGTTAACGTCCCATTCCTTAAGCTTTTGATCTACTTTGTCTAAAAAACTTTTGTAAGCCAAAATATTCTTTTTTCTCTGGTCGATATTTGTAAGTACCTTACGAGTCAAATCTTTTAATTTCTCAATATTTTGCTGCTCGGCCCCGATAGCATCCGCTTCTGCTCGAATAAAGCCTTCATATGTCTGCTTCGCTTTTGACAACTCTTGCAAGTTTTCGTTAGCGACCTTTAAGTCTTTTTCACCTTGAAGCTTAAACTTGCTCATTTCATTCAAGACATTTGATAACTCTTTCACATTCGCCGCAGAAGTTTCTAGGTTCTCTTTGTTCTTTTCAAAATTGTAAGTTGAGTTATCAACATTTGCTTTCATAACACTCATTCTTTGCTCAATATCAACCTGAGCAAAAGTCTGTAGTGGTAAGCAACCTACTAAAAAAAATATTGTACTTTTTATTGTCGTGTTCATATAACTTCCCCTTACTAATTATTTATCTTTTTGGACAAAGGTTTTCTACGTTAGATACAAATTTACCAACTTCATCAGCCCAAAATTCACCTTTAAATTTCCAACCGTAATCCTTACCTTTTCCGTTTTTCTTCTTAGCCGATATAGAGGCTTGTGACCTACCTTGGACTTGACCACCTGCAGACCTAAATCTTATATTTTTACCCGAATTGGCGTAGACCTCGTATCTTAAAAGTTCGTTATTTTTCATAACTTTTGCCATTTTTGTATCTACAGAACCCAAAGCTCTTCTAAGGGTCTGTTCAGCTTGCGAAATATATGCGTCTCTAATTTGGATAACACGCTTAGTGGAATCTCCAGTAAGCTTTCTGTAAGTTACAAAGCCTTGATCTATTAAACTTAGCCTGTAGGCCCCAGTGATCAGCTTTTGCTTAGCTGTAGATAGATCTTCTTCTTTTACCTTAGCTTTGCTATATTTTTTCTTCTTATCTAGCGTATTAATTTCGCTTTCAAGCTGAGCTACAACTTTTTTAGCTCCGGCCATTTCATCTTTTATTTTATTCCTGATAACAATAATCTCGCTAACTGCATTATTATAAAATGTAATTTCATCAATGATATTATTCAATTTTTTTTGCACCACTATAAACTCTTTGTCCCGAATCATTTCACGAATTATGGGAAAAGGCAGACCATCAACGTCTTCTTGCGAGCTACCAGCAAGGTAGGTCATAGCTGTCTTGTAAGCCGATTTACTAGAATCCTTAGAGTAGTCGCTAACCATCGAACGCCAGGTTGGATAGACGTCTTCTAAATACCCTAAAGCTTTGTTGGCATCTGGAAACTGACACATATTTAAGTAACCGATAGTTCTAATAACGTAAGTTTCTGGTTTGAATACAGATTTAAAGAATGGTGAATGCAAAGTGTACATATTACCAATAGCTTCAGGATATTTTTGCAGTCTAATCTGTGTCCAACCTTTTTCAGTTAAAGAATCAAACCACATAGGATGTTTTCTACTGACTTTATCGTAAGCTTTGATCGCATTTTTATAGTCAGCGATTTCAAAGTTAAAGCGCCCCAAAGTTAGCTGAGTTAAACTGTAAAGATCTGAAGTATATTCCGACTCAGTAAATTTTTTGGATAGAGCTGACAGGATCTTAATACCGCCAGCAGTATTGTCTCTTAGATACTCTGAAGCCCCTAGTAAGAACTGGGCATCTCTGTAGAATTTGCTCTTTGATGATACAATTTCAGCAAGCTTACTAGAGTCCAAAAATTTGCCCTCAATAAATCGCCCTTTAGCTAAAATATAATTATAAAAGTCTTTTTGTTTTTGCACTAATTTTCGATAAACTTCAATTGGCGCTAAGGCCTCTGCAATGATTGACTCGTAACCTGTTGGCAGATCATCTAGCAAATGCTCGACTGCTTCCTGAGTGTAGTAATCAATTCCCGTTCTAATTACTGAGGCAAGTAGTGGCACTGATTCAGAATATAGCTTTCTTTTGTGCTGACATGAGCCTAAGAAAAATCTAACTTCTGGCTTATTATATCCCTTACTAAGAAGATAGTGTGAAAGCATGATAACTTCAGGACATGCCATTTGATCGTGATACAAAATAGATAAAAATAAGAAATCGCGCTCTTTAGTGTCTTCATTAGACATAGCTTTAAGCGTTATCTGCTGAGGTGTTGATAGGCTAGGTTTTAAGGCCGCAACCACCTGAGGCTGAATGACCTCTGTATCTTTAAATAGCCCCATATTTTCTTTAACTTCTGCAACTTTTTTTGATTCTAAAGAGTTTAAGTCAAAACTTAATAGTGGTGACTCTTTTGCCGGTAACTGTTTAAAGTTATTAAACTTTATACTTTTTGACGGTTTGATCTCTACAACAATTTTTTTAGGAACAATAACTTCAGGCTCTTTACCTATTTCAATTTTAGGAACAGTTTCCCTAACATCTTGAACTAAAGCACCCTGTTTTAACTTTTTGTTAATAAAGTCAAAGATCGGTATGGATATTATCTTTAAAGGTGGATTTTTGTATACGTAAACATCAGTGTTTTCAGACAGCTTCAAAGTCTGACCACTAGAAAGTGCATAGCTATAAGCTGAACAAAAAAGTATGTTGAGTAAAATAAATGTTCTTTTCATAAAAAATGCACTCCTGATTAAATCAGGGGGTTGGTACTATAACCAACTCCCAAACTATTTTTGTTAAAAGTAGTAAGTGACACCTAAGTTCAGTGACGAAATATCTGTTAGTTCATCTCTCAATTTTTCACCTATTTGTTCACCAGTTCCTTTTGTATTAAAAGCTACAATCTCTTCATTGAAAAATCTCATTTTATAATCCACTCTAAAAGCTAGCTTAGGCGTGATAAAATAAGTTTGAGAAACGTCAAACTGAACAGCTGGAGCTGTCTGAGAGACCTCCGTTCTAGTTGAGTCCACAGTGCTTACTTGTCTTTGCTGATCATAAGAAACCAGACCTAAGCCCAAGCCAAATGACATATCAAAATAGACAACTTTCGTCCCCATAAAGCTCATCTTAGAGTAAAAAGGGACCCATCTAGCAACTGCCCCATAAAATGAAGTTACGCGTCCAAAGTCTGGAGCACCACTTAGTTCGAAAATATTCTTGGTCGCATCGTTGTCATCCAAAGAATAAACTGCACCTTGAAGCTCAACGCCCCATCTTTCAGTAAAGTAGTATGAAACAGCG
Organism: uncultured Pseudobdellovibrionaceae bacterium; assembly: GCA_963803705.1. Lineage (GTDB taxonomy): Bacteria > Bdellovibrionota > Bdellovibrionia > Bdellovibrionales > UBA1609 > JAMLIO01. The sequence goes on from CAWDNU010000004.1 coordinate 790,888, forward strand.
ACATCAAGGTTGAAACCTGATGACCAAGCATCCATGAGCACTGGTCCTCCAAGCAAAGACACTCCAATTTTTTTCTCTTTTGCGTAAGTACGACTCTGCACCACAGAATAACTTTGATCACTTGGCTGCCAATATTTGTCTTCAATATTTTTCATATCTACTTTTTTTGGCGCTGCGGCTGCTGGTGCTTCTGTGGCTAGTGCTTCTGATTCTTTTTTATCCTGAGCATTAGCTTGAAACGCCAAGAACATAGTTAAAATCGTGCTGATTATCATAGTTGCTTTCATTAAACGTACCCCTTTTATTATTTGTTTTTAGTTAGTTGTAAAAAAATTATTACTTAAATACTATACCCCGTTAATTGTTAGCCTTAAAGAAGAATGGGAAAGCAACGATCACATCCCCACCACCGTCGGGTCTAGGAAACTTCCATCTTTTCACAATTCTTAGCATACAGCCTTCAACCATATTATTTTTCATCGTGGTTTGTTCGATCTTTTGATTTTTTACAGTCCCCTCAGCGGTAATAATCCACGCTAATTTAACTTTGCCGTATAAACCGGGTTTTGCAGCTAGTTCTCGCTCATAACAATACCGTATCCGGCCCATATTTTTTTGAACAACATCACGAATGATAGCGGGGTCAATACCACCACTGATTTCTGTTTCTTCCTCAATGGCGTCAACAACACCACCGCCTCCAACACTACCCGCAGACAGGCCACCTAATTTTCCAGCTGCAGCACTTCCGCCCTCTACTCCGTTGGTCGAAACCGAAGTCACATTAAACGAACCAGCGTTTTTTGATAGGGTTGCACCTTTTACAGCAACGCCCTTAGAAGCAAATGATCTATTTCTAGATTTGCTAACGCTTTTATTGGCGTTTTCAAGCAGTGAATCTGATGATAAATTTATCGCTGCAATCTTGGATATCTTGTCCGTTAAACCTGATTTTTTCAAAATGGTTACAATTTTTTTCGCTTTTTCAGTTTTGGGTATTGCAACAGGTCTTTTCTTTTCAGGTTCAACCTTAACAATTTTTTTCTTCTCTTTCTTTTCTATATCTTTTTTGATCTCTTTAGCTTCTTTTTGCTGCTGCTTAATAACTTCAGGATCAAAAATCATTTTGGTATATTTATTACTTTCTAAAGCGTTAGGATCTTTAGGCATCAATTTAGGCATTAACCACGCCGTTAAAAAAAAGAAAAGTGCAATACCAAGAGCAACGCCAAAAGACTTTACTATCTCTTCTGGAAAGTAGCCCCAAATTGTTTTTGGTTTTGGATTTATAAATACAGGTGCTTGAACATTACGTCTTCTAACTGTAATTCTACCTAATTTATCTTCTAGCCAGTCTTCAGATTCTGCAGGTTGAAATGTTTTATCCTCACCGGCATATCTAAGCTTGATAGGTTCACCAACTTGAATCATTTCAGAACTTAAAATTTCAGTTCCTAAAAGAACAATGACTTGCTGGGCTGCAACTAAGTTGTCCCCTTCTAGCTCAATTTTCTTATTTTCTAAAAATAAATTAATTGCATTAATTTGAACAGGTTCGATCATTAACGTTTCGTCGCCGAAGTTAATTATAGTTTTTTGATCAATAAGGCTTTCATCGATCGAATCCTTACCTTGCCAGGTGCCATGTTGACTCGCTAGATCGACAATATGCCAGCGACCATGCCGTTGTTCTATAGATGCGTGTATGTCATCTACTTTTTTATCTATAATTCTAATCTTGGCATTTGGTGAAGATCCCACAGTAATCACTTCAGAACTCGAAACCACTCTAAAGTGGTTTAGGGTCTGCTTTCCATTTCTGTGAATAATTTTAAGCTCAACCTTTCTCATCTGATTACCTCAAGAAGTAAATTGATTTTTTAATTTCGTTTTGCATTTCTGTCTTAACTTCGTAAATTGGCAGAAAGTCTACGCCGCTTTTTTGCATAATGTACTGACCGTCAGGAGTTCTTACTTCTCCATCGACATCTAAGGCATCAAAATCGATTCGCTTTGGTTTACCTTTTTGCGCAGAGGCCACAACACTTAAGGATGAAATTAACAAAATTATTATAAAGTTTTTCATCACTGTCCTCCTTCTTCAGAATCAGTATTTGAATTTTTTTCTACTTGCTTCTCATTTGATTGGTTTGTAGAAGCGGGAACTCTTTTATTTTGTTGTTTTTTTGCTTGCTGTGTTTTTACAGGATTTGTTTGCTCTTCAATTTTAGTATTCAATGTAGCGATTTTATTTAAAATTTCTGTTCTTTCTTTAGAGACAACCTCTTTCGGAAAAACACCGCTAATTTTTTCATACCAAGTCAAAGCTCGTTTATAATCTTTTATTTTTGTTTCATAGATGTCAGCCAAAACATAAGCTAGATCTATTCTGTTTTTCTTCAGCTTGATGGCTCGAATGTAGAAAGGAACTGCTTCCTTAAACTTATCTAACTGAGCAAAACTATCTGCCATTCCTAGAACCGCTCCGAAAACTTCATCGTTAGCATCGATTACCTTTCGATAATAAGTCTGGGCATTTTCAAATTCGTAGTCACTAAAATACACTTGGGCCATAAGTAAAGCAGCTTCTGCTAGTTTTGGTTCTAGCTCTAATGCTTTTTTTGCAGATTGAAAAGCAGCATCTTTTTGGTCTTGTAACCATAGTAGTCTTGCTTTTTGAAATTCGATAATTCCGTTTTCAGGTGATTTTCTATCAGCAAGACCTATCATCCATAGAGCTCTAGGCATATTGCCCTCTTTTTCTGAAACTAAAGATAAGAAGTAAGCTCCCCAAGGGGCGTCAATATGGCGCACTGAGAAGGTCTCGCCGATAAGTCTTACTGTGTCCCATTTTTTTTCATTAACACACACGAATCCGACCCGAAGCATATTGCCCCAATCTTCAAAATCTTTTTTAGCATCGAAGCGACACTTTTCTTTAACCTTATCTTTACTCAGAACACTTAATAAAGAATTGTTCTGCGTGTAGTATCTTGACCTTGCAAGTCTTTCTTTCAAATCACCAGCAAGCTCTTTTTTCCCGATGTCTGAAACTCTGTCAGTTCTATTTTTTTTAAGTAATCGTGATTGCTTTGGTCCAGAAGTTCCGCAACCTACGATAAAGCATACTGCAAATGAGCCTAGTAGTAATTTTTTTAAACTAGTATTATGAGTTTTCATCACTTAGCCCCCTTATCACTTTTATCGTTGGCAAAAACTGGTCCTGGCAAATCTGTTTCTATGGACGAAATTTTTCTTTCTTTCATATTCAAATTATCTAGTATTCTTTGCACTTTACCAACTGATCCATCTCTTAAATCAGACTTTCGTGCAAATTTAAGGGCTGTATCAATAGTTTGAACTGCTTTTTCTTCAAAAGGAAAAACCACATTATATAATTCGTCTTTTAAAGCAGTGCGCTCATCTTCTCCAAAGCTAGCTGGACCTTCGATAGAGTTTAAACTAGTTACAAATCCTTGATACAAGCCTGCAAGACCAACCAAACTATTCACTGTAGTAAAAGCATCTCCACCTTTAGTAGCTGCTTGATATGAAGCTTGAACACCCGCAAGCATTCTACTTTTTGCATCAATACCTTGGGTCAATCTACTCATACTAGAGTCATCAATTTTGTAATTTAAATATGAGATCTCTTTTAAAGTTCCCTCTAAATAGTTAAGTTTAGCTCTATCTTCGTCCAAAAGATTTCTTTTTAAACCTTGGTTTGTCCAGACAGCTAAGGCTGAATTTTTACCAGCTTTCTTTAAGCTTTCTGCATAGGTAGAAATTGCAGGTGATGATATTGCAGAGACATTACTTAAAGACATATCTTTTAGAACTTCTAAGTACCTTTCTTCTTTACTTAATTGATCAGATAAAAATATAACTCGATCAATAGCTTGGCTTGCGGTGTCAGTTATGCTCTTTTGACTTGCGAACCTTGGGTTTTGAAATATACCTTTAAATTCAGCAATGGCTTGGTAGTATTTTCCAGATGCCGCGTAGAAGTCACCACTAAGTAACAACCAGCTTGCTACGTTTTTAGAATCAGCAACACTTAAAATTTTAGTAACTTCTAAGGCACTTGAAGGCATACCCATTTGTTCATACAAATCGGCCGCTAAAATCAAACCCTCAACCGCTCTTTCATGTTTTGGAAACTTTTTATAGAAATCTAGGTAAGCTGACGCTGCTCCTGGAAAATCCTCTTTCTTAAAGAAAAGATCAACAATATTCCACTGGGCTTCATCAGCCAACTTTGAATCAGAATGGTTAACAGCAAAGGCTCTGTATAAAGCAATAGCTTCATCATACTTTTTATCAGACACTAGCACTTGAACATGCGAGAAATAAGCTTGCTCAAAAATCACTTGCAAACTTGCCTTACGTTTTGGTTCTTTTTCTAAGGATCTCCACTCTAACGCACCTTTTTGCAAAGCTATGTAGTCTTTCTTTTTATTTAAAATATCTAGATATAAATCTTGGGATTTTTTACCTTTTGATTCATCTGGAAATCTTTGCCCCAACAGATAAAACCTTGGCAGAGCTAATTCAAGCTTTTCTTTAGTATAATCTAGCAGTGCTACTTTAAAGGAAACATCTAAATAATGTTCGCCCTTTGGATGTTTAGCTAAATAGTTTTCAGCTAAAAGCTTCAAACGTGTTTCGTTTTCGTCAGTCCAATCGTTTTTAACTGCTTTATCATGGGAAACTAAGGCTGCATATCTAGAATCGTGAGCCTTAACTTTATCTTCAACTGACATACCCACTTTTTCATACTCTACACTTGCTTCATCAAATTTCTTCAAATGAAACAAAACGTCAGCAAAAACATATCTAGCTTCAGCATTGGATGCGATAGCTTCTTGTTTTCTTAAATGCACCCTAAAAGCTTGCTCTGATGCGATTGCATACTTTTCACTATTTTCTTTTTTCCATCTTTTAACCCAGCTTTTGGCCACATTGATCGAGTATGAATCCACTGAGTCCGCACACTCTTCAACTTCTGGGTCTTCAATTTTTTCACCCTTAGCTAAAACAGCATCACAACTTCTATCAAATTTAACTAAGTTAATAATAGCTTCTTTCAAACGATTCTGGCCGTCATAGGTCTCTGCTAAACGTCTATGAAAAAATGGACGTCTTGCATTGTCTGGAAAACGTTTCACTAAACCAAGAAGAATCATCTCTTCGTCTTTAATTTTTCCATGCTTATTGTAAATTTTAGATAAACGCTCTAAGTAAGGAGTAGGATTAATGTTCTGCGCCTGAGCCACAAAATAGTCTATAGCTTTAGAAGACGGATTGGCTTCACTGTAAAATAGAGCCATGTCGCTAAGTGCTTCTTTTCGTATATCTAATTTTAGATCACTACCTTCTTTCTCAACTCTATGTCCTATGGCCACCACTTCTTCCATAGTTACTAGTGCTTTCTCTGGACTTTTCATATTAAAGTGACACCAAGCAGATTTGTAAATTCCGTAAGGATAAACTTTTGAATCTGGATATTTTCTAATAAGTTCAAAAAATGCTAAACCTTTTGGAAAATTATTTGCCTGAAAAGCAATTTCACCCAAAGCTAGCAGCGCATCAGGTATCATTGGTGAATTTCTTAGCCTTTTATTTTTTAACATGCGGGTAAAAACAAGTTCTGCACCAGCTTTCATCTCTGCTTGCAAATGCGCATAACCATTGTTGTATATTACCGCATCCATCTGACTGAATGTAGGATGTGTATTTTCAATAGCTTCGTAAACTTTAACAGCTTCCAAAATAAATAATTTTTCCTTTCCAACAACGTTCTTAGGAATAAAACTTGCTGACACATTATCTGCGCCGTCTTCTACTTCTTCTTGAAACATCTCGAATACTCTAGAAGATCTAGCTTTATTCATGTAAAGTTCAGCGAGTCTAAAAAGCAGAGAGGCCTCTGTGTCGGTTCCCTTATATTTTCTTAATAAAACTTTTAGCTGCTCTATTGCTTTTTGTTCATTGCCAGAAGCCAGCACTTCAGTTGCTAGCTCATCGTTAGGATTGGGTTGTCTTCGCTGAGAGCTTGCCGACTCAGCCGGTGTTTTTTTAACTGCTTCTCCGGCATTTTTTTTCGCATTCTGAGCTATAGAATTGAAACTTAATGAAAAAGTTAGAAAGAATAAAAGAATTTTCATTTTACTCACCGCCACTTATAGTTGCGAGCCTTAAATCTCCGTAACCAGCTACAGAAGAAGTGTATAAAACACGCTTTATTGTTGCATAATCCATTTCTTTATCTACTTGGACAAAAACTGTTCCTGTAAATTTAACCAATGCATTAGTCTTTTTTTCGACTAGTTTACTTTTTTCAGCTTCAGCTAATAAAACCTTTTCTAAAGCAGGAATTAAGTATGTATCGTTAGGTGCTAAATCTTTTTTAAAAATCTTTCCGTTATCCATTTGTACTAATTGTCGTTCATTCACGGTGATAAAACCTGGCGCAATCTGAATCAACAGCGCCTCTTTGGGCTCTTCACCTTGATACGAGGTAGGCAGTCTTAATGAGTCTGGAGGTGGCTTAATCGCAGTTACTGACATAGATTTTAGCAAAAACACAACCAGAATTGTGAACATGTCCACCATAGCCGTTAGCTGTAAAGTCACCGGTTTACTTGTTTGCGCGTTTTTAAGCATTCTTTTGACGATAGACATATTATTCATCCGCTCCCATTATATTCCCGAAAGTAACATCATCGAACATCACCGGAGTATTAAATACTTTTCCCGTATCTTTATCTTTGACCGGAAACTCTTCATTGTTTGGCGAAATTTTCATAGCATCTAATAGAGACCGACAATATTTTCATACTTTACTGTTTCAGTCGGATTCAATCTTGCTCTGAAAACTGTTGGATTCTCTTTTTTAATTTTTACTAACTCGTCAGATGAACTTATGTTTATCAATTTTAGCATCAACTGATGCAGGAATTCTTGAAGTCTGAAGAATTTCATCACCTTTCTTCAGGTTTTAAATCAAGCACTATGCTTCCCACTATCTAAAACATAAAGGCCAATTTTTTTCTCTTTGTTTTCTTCAACATTTTTATCAATTGCGGCTTGTGCTTCACCAATTACTGGCACTTTAGCATTTAAACTCGTAAGTTTTAAAAAGGCTGCGCTAAAAGTAGAACAGGAATTAAGGTAGCCATAAGTCCAAGTAGCGGAGCCAAATCCAACTCCATGTCCTCTTCTGGATTACCACTGTTGTAAACTATATCTTCTACGATTCCCACTTTACACCTCTTTTATATTTACAAACTTTTCTTCCAAACGTTGACTATTTCAGAAATTACGCAGCCTTAGTCTTAGAAGCAGTGCTTTCATCACTTCTGTATATTCTACTAGTTAGTAGGTCTAAAACTTTTGATCCGTTTTCTGCACAGTCAGTTAAGATACTGTCTTTTTTTGCATTCAAAATAGAAAAGGTAATCATGATTGGGATTGCAGCACTCAGACCCATGGCAGTGGTATTCATTGCAACTGAAATACCTGCAGCAAGCATCTCTTGCTTTTGTGAAGGATCAGCGCTTGCAACCGCCTTAAAGGCCTGAATCAGATCCTGTAATGGTACCAAGTAGACCTAGTAAAGTTACAACGTTTGATAACATGGCTAAGTAACCTAATCGTTTAGTGACTTTAGGCATGACTTCAGTAAATGCAATTTCAAATGACTTTTTCATAGACTCTTCATCTCGATCAGCACGATCAAGAACAGATTTTATAATATGAGCCATTGGCTTTTTCTTGTTAGCTTCGCAAAAAGTCACTGCCTCTTCTATTTGATCAGCAATTAACAGGCTATGAAGTTGTTTCATAAAAGAGTCTGACTTTAAGTTTAAATCTATAAACAAAGCTTTGATTCTTTCCAAAGATAATCCCAACGCAACTACGGCAAATGCTACAATTGCGTAACCCGCTGTTCCACTATCACTAATCATTTTTAAAATGCTATCCATTTTTGGCTCCTTTAAATATTTAATAACATTATTTTACAAGTTAACATTCGGCTGTGGTTGAAATAAAGTTAACGGGACCCGAACTTTTTTTTGATCAGAGGTAATTTAATTTTTACGAAGTGATTTTTTCGACACTATAATAAGACTTTGGTCTCATATTGGACCACCGGGAATATATCTAAAAATTCAGTCAAGTTTTCATTTTTAGGAATTTCAAGATCTTAATAGGTATATCAGGCTCGTTGGCGCGATACATTGCGAACGCAATGTGAGTGACAAGGCTTTCCTGATATATCTATTAAGATCTTGAAATTCCTAAAAATGAAAACTTGACTTAATTTAGGATGGGTTGATTAAACAAATTCTGTTGAACCAAAGATAGTCCAGCCTAGCAGCACTTGCGGTGAGGACACTCACCGTTGAGTTGTACATCCGCACCTGCGGCGGTCCTACGCAGCTTCTTCTGAGTTTAGTTCTAGGTCTTTAATAATAGTGCTCAGCAATAACTGAGACTTGGAATCAAACTTAACAAATTTAAGTCCGTATCTGAATACGAAAGTATTATCCACCGGGTTCTTCCAATCTCGCTTACTTACAACTTTAGCGATTGCATTGATCGAACTTGATTTTATTTTGATATGGACCTTAGCCATGTCCGACACATTAAGAAGGCCATAAATAGTTTCAATTCCTATCCCGCCTGATCCCAATTCAGAAACTGCTGCCCAAACATTAATATTTTCGTGGTTTAGTAAAATTTTTTCTACAACTTTGAATCTATTGTAACGCCTACGGTTGGAAAGCGGAATTCTATGGCCTATTACTGAATCTGACAGAGACTTAAATTTCTGCAATTGAAAGTCAGTAATGTCTGCAACTTGGCACCAGGATTTATCAGCAATTTTCTTAATAAAATCCATTGAATGAACTTTATTCTGCTTGATCAAGCGGATAACTTCATAAAAGTCTAAAGGACCAATTTCTTTACCTTCTTTAAGTATCAACCATTTTGAATCTTCGTTAACATTAGACATACCATATAGATTTCGGTGAATTAAAACCAAAGTTAAACATTTTAATCATAAATTCGTCACAAATTTGAAAATTCAAGGTACGATTTAATTTGAGGCGTAAATGTAAGCAGTTGTGTTTATTTAGTTTTCATCAAAACTAGATTAAGGTGTACTGTTTAAATGGTCTAGATTCTTCTAATGCTACCTAACCTGGTTTAATCCGTACCGTTTTAGAACTTAAGACAAACCGAAAGTAAATCTTCGTGTGCGTATTTCAGGCTCAATCTAGGGCTTTCTTCAATCACACTAATATTAAAGACTTTCAGCCAGAAGTTTGATTAGATTATGACATGTTACGAAACGATGCTGCAGCCGTTATTTTAATATTTATACTGTCTTTGGTGTTCTTCCTGCCAAGAATTCTAGCGGCTTATTTTGAGCCTTCCAATCCATGGTCAAGCTTTTGGTATCTGTACACCCTTGGCGGTTTCTTTTTTTTCAGTGGTTTATTTGTCATCACAAAATCAAAGTCATGCAATCTTAAGAATAAAAAAGACAAATTTTGGTTCATAAATATGATACTAGGTTTTCTGTTTTTTTTCACAACTCATGCTTTATGGATACATTACTCACTAACGTATTAAGTAGGCTCGCTGCTATAAAGGTTGTTATTTGATGAAAGATTTATCACTACACATTGAAGGGCCAGCGTTAATTTCAATTTCAATAATTGCTCTATTATATTTAGGCGTAGTTGTATTTTTAGGAGGATACTTCACTAGATTTAACAAAAATATTAACGACTACTTTTATTCCGGCCAAAGATTTTCGTGGTGGTTTCCTGCCGCTAGTATGGTTGCCACCGGCGTAGGGTCATATAGCTTTTTGAAGTACTCTGAACAGGGTTTTAAAATTGGCATGAGCAGCGCCATCACCTACCTAAATGATTGGTTCGTTATCCCCTTTTTCTTATTTGGCTGGTTGCCAATCATTTATTACGCTCGGATAAAATCTATTCCCGAGTACTTCGAAAGACGCTTTAACAAACTAGCTCGCTTACTCGCGCTGGTAATTATTCTTTCTTATATGTTTTTCTACATAGGTTTTAATCTATACACTTCGGGGCTTGTCATAGAGGGTTTATTTGCTGTGCCTCAGCTAGTTTCAGTGCCACTGATAGCGCTTTTCCTGTCAGCTTATGTCACCTTTGGAGGTCAAACTGCGGTAATTTTTACAGATTTTTTTCAGGGGCTTGTACTTTTTATTGGCGGTGGTCTTGCTATTTTAGCCGGGGTAACCGCCTTAGGAGGGCTTGACCAATTTTGGATATACTTGCCTAGGTCCCATAAACTGCCTTTTGTGCATCTTATAGAAAATAAAGACTTCAACACGACAGGCCTATTTTGGGGAGAAGCACTAATAGGTAGCGTTGGATTTGCTTTTTTAAATCAAGGCTTCATCATGAGATATTTAACGATTAAAAATATCAACGAATGTCGAAAGGCCGCTTTTTTCAACCTTATTGTCACCATGCCAATATGTGCGATTCTAGTCGGCGCAATGGGTTGGATCGGTAAGTCATTGGTTGAAAAACAGTCTGCAAATGGTGGGGCTTTAAGCGGATTTGATTTACTAAACATCACAGATACCTCGCAAACTTTTTTAATGGTTTGTTGGATTGTGGTGCAAAAGAACCCCTGGATCTTTGGTCTTGTAGTTGCAAGCCTGCTCGCCGCTCTTATGTCCACTATAGACACTTTAATAAATGCATGTGCTGCTATTATAATTTACGATATCTATAAACCGTTTGTTCGATCCCAAGGAACAGATTCGCACTATCTTTTTGTGGCTAAGCTTGCCTCCTTAGGCTCTACCTTTGTTGGCTTAGGGTTAGTTTACATATTCAATGTTCAACAGGGTGCTGACCAAAGCTTAATGACACTTCATTATAAGGGCTTGATGGTTATCATTCCTTCAATAGTCACAACAGTTTTTATGGGAGTTTTTTGGCCACGCTTCCACGCCAAAGCAGCGTGCCTAGCGATGTTTCTTGGTTCAATTTTAACCCTTTCTACTTTGTGGTTCCCAGAGCTTATCACACCAGTTACGTGGTTCGTTGGCGCAAAAATTCGAGATGACTATATTTACATGAATGCACTATTCGGGATGCTTACGACAATGACTATCGGAGTAGCGTTTACCCATTTATTGAAACCATCAGAAAAAGATATATCTGGGCTTACGGTGGATACAATTCAGCAGGCCAAACAAAAATATAAAGGTGATCCAAGAATTAATGAAGCCCCAGGACTTACAGTTAGAGGGCTCAGCCTGCAGATTGATAACACACTAAATGATAATGAAATCCTTATTCCACAAAAGTATATGGAGCAAATGGGTGCATTTAGTGGCGACATTGTTTATATTTCAGATGATCGTAAAGTATTAGGTGGACTTAGAGCAGGTCATGTTTTAGCAACCAGTTTAAAAGGTAACGGAGTCAATGACAGCATAAGTATTTCGCTTGCTACTTTAAATCAGTGTTACTTGTTAAGAGACAAACCCATTTTAATAGAAAAGGTTATATAGTGAGCGAAACGTTATCTACAATCAGCAAATTACTTTCCTTGGAGCCAAATAATACCAGAGTCTTTGTCTTTGATATCGACTCTACGCTTTATGATGTTATCCCTCGTAACCAAGAGATTGTAAGAAATTTTGGTCGAACGGCAAATCTGCCGCCCGAGTTAAAATCTGCCCTAGAGGGTTTTCAATCAAAACCAGAAGATTGGGGCATAAAAGAAGGCTTAAAGCGAATTCACGAAAATTTACCTATCGATGAAACAGTAATTAAATTAATACAAAAGCACTGGTCAAAAAACTTCTTCACAAAAGATTTTTTACATTTTGATAAAGAGTACCCAGGATCTGTAGAACTCCTAAAGCAATTAGACCGGATATCACCTGTCTATTATTTAACAGGTCGAGATATAGCACGAATGGGCGAAGGAACTATTGAACAGCTTAAGAAATCTAAATTTCCCATGGATGAAAAAAGAAACAAACTTATTTTAAAACCCGATAAGTCATTATTAGACCACGAATATAAATTAGACGAATTGATTAAACTAAAAACCAATTTCAGTGAAATCCATTTTTTTGAAAACGAACCTGTAATCTTAAATGCTGTTTTCGATAAGGACTCTGCTATACAACTTTATTATATCGATAGCGTTAATTCTGGTAGAGCTGAGATCTATCCAGAAATAAAATCAATCGAACCTAACTTCTTTATTTCTTAATTTTTTTTAAGGCACTTAACCTAAATTATCTAGTTATGTTTTGACCTTTTTTTTCTAGTAAAATTTTTGTAAGCCCAAATAACAAATTCTGTTTAAGTTACGTTTAAAAGCTCACTAGAAGACTTTTCTTCGGCAGACTACATCGCCACTAATTTTTCCAGTGGTAAGTTTGGTAAAATTATATTTCAACCATATTTTAACGTTACCTAGCTTGGTTTTCTTCACACAGATCCAATCTTTATAGCTTACCTCTATAAGTTCGATGCCAGTGCCATCGTCAATCACCTTTTGGGTCGCATCTTCTTTACCTTGTATATGTTGAAGTATCAGTCTGGCTGCCTCACCATTTAGCATCATATAATCTAGAAAAGAGTCTTGACCCTCGCCCCATGCGGTGATCCAGCCAGAAAATTCCGGCTCATGGTAATCAGCTGAACTGTAGCCTTTTGCATAACTGGTAAAAATCACAACAGTTAGCATTATTTGTAAAATTGGTTTCATAAACTAATCCCTGGGTATTATCCTGATAAACATAGCAAACTCTGTGCCTTATAATCCTGCGCAAAAAGTTACAAAACTGTTCAGACATAGATTATAAGTAACAAAAATTGGCTTTTGGTTACGTTAAACGCGATAGAATTTTTATTAAGGATTATATATATGAAAAAAAAATTTTTATTGCAACACTGCTGTTAAGTCTTTTCGAGACTGCTATTGCCCTTTCAGCTTCAGACATTGAAACAGTGTGGAGTTGGTTCTATAGTTACAGGTATTGATGGCATTGAAGCGTTTGGATACCTCCAAATGCTTGGATTAGCTCAGAAACGATGTAAGGGCTTAAAAGGATTTGGCTTTTGACCTCTTTTGGAAAATGAATTACAGCAACAATTATGTTATTTGCCAAATTAAAATGAGGTTGTGTAATGGGTTACAGGCAGATTTCTGTTTTTAGTATAGTTCATATTATATTAGTTTGTAATGTCTACGCTAAGTCTTATCAGAATTACGATTTAGAGGCTTATATCAACCAGAATCCTGAGTCTGATTTATCTATTGATTTATCCGAATGCAGCAACATACCTTTGCAAGAGTTAAAATCAGTAGCTGCCGGTAGGAGTAGTATTACTAGTTCAGCAATAGAGTTCTGGTATAGGCACGTAAAAATCTCCAAGAGTCTACCAACGGTCGTTTTTCTACCAGGTGGTCCTGGTAGTGGATCAATGGGTGATTTTGATGGCTACCCAAGCTTAGTAGAGCTGATTAACAATAGCTTAGCTAATATCATCTTAATAGATCCTTTAGGTGTGGGCTGCAATTGGATTGATCCAAAAAATAATTCAGACTCCATTAAATTAGCATCAACTGAAAATACAGCAACCCAGATCGTATCTTTAATTAGGAAAGAAAACTTAAAAAATTATTATATTTATGGTCATTCATACGGAACAGTTCTGGGAACTATTTTAACTTCAAAACTAAACGATCATAAAGAACTAATGAAGCCTAAAAAACTTATCTTAGAAGGTGTCATGGGGTCAGCGAAAACAATTGCTTCAGATTACTATGGCTTGAACGAAGTAACTAATGTGGTAATAAAGTATGATCCTGATTTGAATTATCTAGTTCAAAATTTAGATAAGTTTCCCGTGCAATTTCCATATGACTTTTGGGGATCTATTTTAGGCACTTCAAGTAGAATTATTATATATCCAGAAGAAAATTGGAAAATAAAAGAAATAGCTGCTGAATTTAGGAGCGGCAATAGTATTAGTGTTGAGAATAGTGAATATTTAGAAAAGAGTTATGCTTTCTTTACTAGTTATAATCTTGATATGAATCTAAGTTTAATTGAAGATTATACTTACCACTCGATATGGTGCACCGAATTTAGTGATTTTGGTTCAAACAAATTTTTGATAACAATAACAGATGGGGTGCTTATTTTAAGTGAGAAACACAAATTCAAGAATCCATGCGCAACATTTCCTTCTACAAAGAATTTATATGACTCAAAAGATTTCCAACTTTCTGTTCCGCTAATTTACATTCAAGGAGATATGGACACATCAACGCCTTTAGCTTCAGCTCAGTATCACTATAAAAGCCAGCTAGCTTCACATAACATAAGCTTCTTAAGAATTGAGTCTGATGGGCACCTTCCAACTTCAAATAGGTTGCAGGCATGCATTGAAAATGTATGGGAAGAAATATTTCGCGAAAACGCCAATTTTGAAAATGTCCTTAATACCTCAGGCCACTGTAAATAATTGGTTAGGGTTTAAGCTAAATCTCACCTTCTCACTAATTATGGCGAACTGTTTCACCAAAGGGTCGCAGGACATTAATATAAACATTTTGAATAGCAACTTTTGCCAACTACGACTCAATTTCACCTAAAGACTTTGCTATAGCCGCCGCTTTCTCTACTGAAGGAATTCTGCGACCTTTTTCATAGTCGCAAATTATACCCCTACTTAACCCTCCTAATTTTTCTCCTAAATTTTCTTGGGACATCTCTTCCGTTAGTCTGTAAGTAAGTAAAATTTTTCCAAAGGTTACTGGTCCCCTTTAATTTTGTTTATAGTATAAATTAGTCTCCACTGTTTATTTGAATAAACTGCCCGTTGACCAACCCTGTCAGCATGCTTCAATCGAAAAGATCTAATTTCACCATACTCTGAATGCATTTGAGTCTGAAATTTTGAGTCTCTTATATACTCGGTCGTCATCAAAGCTATCATGTAGCTACCGAATAAATAGCCTAAAATTTTATAGGAATTGATT
Organism: uncultured Pseudobdellovibrionaceae bacterium; assembly: GCA_963803705.1. GTDB lineage: Bacteria > Bdellovibrionota > Bdellovibrionia > Bdellovibrionales > UBA1609 > JAMLIO01. The sequence continues at coordinate 805,975 of CAWDNU010000004.1, forward strand.
GCTCAAACTACTTTATTCGGCGGCCAGGTATACCTGCAATTGTAGAATGACTTGGGCAACTCGATGTTAGCACTGAATTTGCTCCAATCTTCACATGGTCCCCGACTTCAATTTGTCCTAAGACTTTTGCTCCTGCGCCGATCATAACAAAGTTTCCAATTTGAGGGTGCCGTCGACCATTTCTAACTCGACTTGTTCCGCCTAGGGTTACTCCGTGAAATATTAGGCAGTCGTCTCCTATGATGGCAGTCTCGCCGATGACAACTCCCATGCCGTGGTCGATAACAAGTCTTTTTCCAATAGTGGCTCCTGGGTGAATTTCGATACCAGTTAACCATCTTGCAATTTCTGAAAACAATCGAGCCACAAATATAAGTCTAATTCTATAGAAAAGTTTTGCCACTCTATGGATGAAAATAGCTTTTGGACCGGGGTAGAGCAAAAAAATCTCTAGAAGCCCTGAAGCGCTTGGATCAAGTTTTTTATAAGCATTTAGAAAGTCGATCATAAGAATTAAAAAATCCTGTAAAAGTGTTGCATCAATAACAGTAATTAATTAACTGCAGCGCATGTATAAAGTATTATTGTATTACGTCAACGGCGCAGCAACAATAAGTAATCGTTTACTGGAAATGATATCATTCACTAAGTTTGATCAATGGCATATAAGAAGGCGCAAGCAAAAGTCCGTTAGAAATCCAATTTCTGACAGCCTGTTTTTCACCCTTGCTGCCACTATATCTGGCCAAACCTACGTAGGCTCCAATTTCTAACTTGTTTCTCTCAAAAACTAAATTCCAGTATTTGGCTGAACAATTCAAGTCGTTTTTCTGCTCGCAAAATCTGGCTTGAAGTATTAGTGGCAAAACATATGCTGAAGCAGAATCTGAACTTAATGCGCGACCAATTAACAAACTCTTTTGGTAAGCTTCATCCGCATTATCTAAAATGACAGACTTGATGGCAAATACTAAAGTTTCTTTTGAAAATGACCTTTCCGCAGCTTGTATAGGTGCCTCGGTGACTTGACCCATAAATCCCAATTGATGGTAGCAAAGACTCTTAAACAAAAGAGCATTTAACTGGTTAGAAGGTAGAAATTTGTTTATTTCGGAGCAAAAATTTTCAAAACGTTTACTATCAAAAGCATACTCGTAAATATTGCGCTTAAACAGATTAGAAATATACGGATCAGACTGAATAAAACTTAAAATGTCGTCATTCAGGGCTTCAGAATTACTTCCTGTTGTTTTGATCTTTAACCAAATTCTTAGTATTTGGTTTAAATATCTTTGGTCAGCACTCGTTGATAAAAAGTTGCTGATCAGCTCTTTCGCTTTTTGAAGTAGGCGCTTATCCCCATTAACCTTCCACTGCTCAATCAGGGCCAAAGACATAAAGACCGGTATGTGGCCTTCTGAGTGGCCTCGCAAATATGCGGAATAAAAGAAATCCCAAGCTTCTTGAAATTTGTTCTGGTTTAAATAAAGGTGTCCCAAATTTACCCAAGCAGGCAGAAATTCAGGATTAACTGACAAGCTTTTATTTAAAAACTTGAAGCTTTCAGAGTAGTTTTGATCAATAAGGTAACTTAACCCCATAGCTGTTAACCACTCGGGAGTCTGCTTAATTGAAGCTTTCGATTTTTCTAATAAATCTCTTGCGTAAACCGTTTGCCGTTCCTGATTTAGGACAAGGGCAGCAAATTGCACGTAGAATCCAGGCATATTTGCTTTGATTCCATCTGCTTGATTTAAGTCTTGAAACATTAGGTAAGCCGTTTTGTAATCTCCTTCAACAATATTTTGCTGAACCATTTTTATGGTATTGGCACTGTAAAAACTACCTTTAAATCTTTGGATCGAAGCTTGATTATAGTAACCTGCTATCCCAACAATTATAGAAGTTAAAAACATTAGTTTAAAAACAGGAAATTTTTTCTTTTTCGCCTTTGGCTTTCCATCTAAAAAATCCTCTATAGAGGGCTTTGGCAGGCTTGAGCTTTGTAGAGGCTCGATTTTTGGATTGGGCTGGGTGTGGTCGACAGCTTCGATCCTTGAAAGCTCTTCAGTATCATCAAGTAGAGCGGTCGAAGTCATGTCGTCGGTGAACGTGCTGGTTAAATTCTGGGTCTTTGTAACTTCTACTCCAGCAATCTGCGCTTGTTTATCTAACGCATTCTGAAATACACTAACGTCACGCACATAAGCCCAATAGCCATTTTCAGGAATAATTTCGTCAATCGGTATTATGCTTTTCTTTTCAATTAAGTTATAAACCTGTTTCGTAGAGTAAGGCCCTAAAATTTGAGACGATGATTTTACAATCCATTGTGTCTTTTCATTATACTGCTTCAAACCAGTAAACCTCTAGTGCTTAAAATGTCTTTCGCCTGTCATAATAATGGTAACACCTAATTGCTCCGCTTTGGAAATAACTTCTTCATCTTTTATAGACCCACCAGGCTGAATAATCCACTTCACTCCTTTGGAATGAATGAATTCTACGGAATCAGAAAATGGAAAAAAGGCGTCACTAGCGACAACCAAATCTTTTGCGTCAGGATAAAATTGCATTTGCCGCTTAAAAGCTTGCTCGACAGCATCTATACGATTAACTTGTCCCATACCTAGACCTACAGTGCTCAAACCCGAAGCCACAGCAATTGCATTACTTTTTAAATGGGTACAAATTTTCCATGCAAAGACTAAACTTTGAAATACAGCTTCGCTAGGTTTCTCACCAAATATTTTCCATGACTCAGAGTTCAAACTAATTACATCACGGTCTTGAGCCAGAAATCCCCCGGCGATAGACCTAAGCAGCAATTTTTCGGATTGGTAAGCCCCTATATCTGGCCAACTAAGGAGTCGCAGATTTTTCTTCTTAGATAACAATGCAAAAGCATCGTTGGTGAAGCTAGGTGCGATGATGCACTCTAAAAATAGCGTGTTAAACAATTTTGCTTCATCGATAGTGACAGGTCTGTTGCAAGCTACAATTCCACCAAAAACACTGATTGGGTCAGCGCTGATGGCTCTTCTGGTAGCGTCTGTGAATGATGACCCAGAGCTAACACCACAGGGGTTAGTATGTTTTACGCAAACCACTGTAGGGTCTTCAAACTCTATTACAGCTTGAACTGCGGCATCTAGATCCAAAAGGTTATTGTAGGAAAGTGCTTTGCCATGAAGAATCTTTGCGTTATGCAAACCCTTATCGCCCTTTTTCAACCAAACAGCTTTTTGCTGAGGATTTTCGCCATACCTTAATTCAGATATTTTTTTAGCAGAAAAAGTGTGCTCTTCCATAATGTCTGAAGACAACCACATTGCGATTTGTGAATCATAGTACGATGTATGGCGAAACACTTTAGCCGCCAAGGTCTTTCGTTGGTTCATAGTGATTTCGCCTTTCAGAAGTAAATAGTCTTTAGGATCACAAAAAACGGCTATTCGTTCAAAGGACTTAGCTGCGGACCTTAAAAAAGACGGTCCACCTATATCAATAAGCTCAATCTGATCTTCATCAGAATTTTTGTTTCTAATCCCCGATTCAAAATCGTACAAATTACCAATTACAATGTCGAATGCTTCAATGCCAAATTTTTCAAGAGTTTCCTGGTCGTCAACATTATCCTTACGTGCCAAAAGGCCCATGTGCACTTTAGGGTGAAGGGTCTTCACCCTACCGTCCATGACTTCAGGAAAGTCAGTTAGCTCGCTTACGTCTTTTACAGTCATGCCAAGAGCTCTTAGCGCTTTAGCTGTTCCGCCCGTGCTTATGATGACATCGTCTTCAGGATCAAAGACTTCGGCTAAAAAATCTAAATTACTTTTATCAAAAACACTTACTAGAATATTTCTTTTCATGATTAGTTTATCTCACAGGTTAGATTTTAGAACCTATATCATTTAAGCAAATATACCAATTCCAAAACTTAATTTTATTATACAAAAAGCCAGTAAAAATTGATTGTGATTACAATTAGGCTAATACTCTATTAATTAATCTAAAAAAATTTAGATCAAACGAGCCTTTCTTTGCAAGAAAGCTCGTTTCATTTGGTCATAAAACCTTTGGCTTAAAATTAGATAAGTTTCGCTTTAAAAAAGTCTTATTTGCTTCATCAACTATATACTTCAAAAGTGAGTTCTTTGGCGCGCTGACTTGCGAAGGCAAGGCCAGTGACAAAGTCTGTTCGAACTTTTGAAGTATATAGTTGATGAAGCAAATAAGACTTTTTTAAAGTGAAACTTATCTAAAAAATTGAGCCGCAAAAATGTTTATGTCGTCGTTGGTTACAGTTATTCCGCCACCGATGAAAGGGTTAAAGTCACGTTCTTCACGTTGAATTATGGAATCACCACCACCTACTAGATAAAGGCCTTTCAGGGGTCTCCAAGTTGCAAACACACGTAAGTTTGGATCACCAAAATCAAACATTTCAGCAGAGAAGCTGACTTTTTCTCTGTACAGGTGGTAATCAATGCCGAAACCACCACTGGATTGAATCAAGCCACCTCTTAAAGTTAGATCATAAAAGTTCTTAGCAAAAATCGCTGTAAATTTAATTGCATTTTTGTCGGTCTGAGTTCGGTCGGTGTCTGTCACTACAGTCGAACCAGGTGTGGTGGTGGTTTCAGTGTTTGTTACAGTATTTTCAGTAACACCTAATGGATCTTGCACAATTCCCAGATAATAATATCTATCCAAACCCGGCTGAATTTTTAAACCTACAAAAGACTGAATATCCGAACGTTCAGTCATAAACTCCGAGTGATAATCAAAAGTTGTCCTTAGATTTAAGGCTCCTCCCAAAACACGATTTAAATTGGCAACGGCCTTGTTAATACCATTGACAGTTTCTTCGTCATTTATCAGTCGACCGATGGTACCTTCTCCATCGGAAATTTTACCAGTTACGTCTTCTATATTTGCAAGCGATCGATCTAAACGTCCCATGCCTTGAGTCACATTTCCCCAAGCTTCTTTAAATTCTTCTCGGCCTTGTTCACCAAATGCGATTTTTAAAGTGCCCGTTAACTCTTCAACGCTATCGATTACATTGTTAATTTTGTTTTTATTTTCTGCTGTAACTTCTGCCAAATCTTCAGTTAGATTTTCAATATTAATCATGATTCTACCTAACGGAGTGGCGTTGCTTCCCTCAACCGTGGCTTCTCTTAAAGCAGCCGCAACATCTTGTAGCGATGTTGCTACTTTACTGATTTCACTCATCGCATCGCTTAAAGAGCCCGAAGTTACTACGTTCTCAATCTGATCGCCACTTTTTAACTTAGTATCTGTGGGGTCCCCACCTATGATCGAAACAAACTTGTCACCTAAAATACCATTAGATACGATCTCAACCTTAACACTTTTTGTTAGGTTTAATCCACTTTGCAACAAGATCTCGATCCGGGCTCTGCCGTCTTCTAATGTGATTGAATCGATAATGCCAACTTTAACACCAGCGACTTTGACGGCGGTGTTCGTAATCAAACCACTCGCATCATCAACTAAAAAATAAAGTTTATTCGAAGCCCCCAAAATTGAAGGGTTTTTAGATAGTTTTACGTTCATAATAGCAATAACTGCTAATGCGATTAAAGCAAAAAAGCCAACTTTCATTTGCGTAGATTTCACTGCTTTCTTACTCCCTTCGAAACAAATTTTTCCACCAAAGGATGATCTGTTTCTAAAAACTTATCCGGCGTTCCTTTCATTAACACTTTACCCTCATGAAGCATTATTACAAAGTCCCCGATACGAAAAGCTGCATGAAGATCATGGGAAATCACGACCGAAGTCGCGCCCTCAATCTTTTCGTGGGTCGACTTAATTAAGTTATCGACCATCTCTGTTAAAATAGGATCTAATCCAGTCGTTGGTTCATCATAAAGCAAAATTGCAGGATCTAGTGCAATAGCTCTGGCTAGCGCCACTCTTTTGCGCATTCCGCCACTTAGCTCGCTGGGCAACTTGTAATGGTGCTTCGCATCCAAGCCCGACATTTCTAACTTCTTTTTAGCAATATTTTCTCTGTCTTTAATAGACAGTTTTTTTCTGTGTTCTTTCAATGGAAAACAAACATTTTCAAGTGCCGTCATATCATCAAATAAGGCCGCATATTGAAACATAACTCCCATCTTTTGACGAAACTTCGCCTTTTCAGCGGAAGACATGGACTTAATATCAGAGCCTAATATATCTATAGTACCAGATGTGGGCGACATCAATCCTAGAATATGCTTCATTAAAACACTTTTACCGGTTCCGCTGAAACCAATAATCATAGTGATTTTACCTTTCATAATATCTAGATCAATTCCATTCAAGACAAACTCTTTACCGCAGTCGAAGGATTTTTTTAAGTCTTTGATGTGTATTGCAGTATCCATCAGCTCACTTCACCAGTTGAAAATATAGTCTAATAAAATTAGTTAATACGTAATCTGCAATGATAATTGATACCATACTGGTCACAACGCCCTTGTTGGTGGCTTCTCCAACACCTTTAGCGCCGCCAGTGGTGTAGTATCCACGATAGGTGCACACAAGAGAAAAAATTAGCCCAAAAAATCCAGCTTTTATCAATCCTTGGATCACATCACTGGGGTCGATCCAATCAGTAATCTTAGCCCAAAATATGGCGCTATCAATTTCAAGGACGTGTACACATAAGGTGTGCGAGCCCGCCATGGCTACAAAGTCAAAAAAACCGCATAGCAGAGGAAGTGAGATTATCGAGGCAACTACCCTGGGGGCAACTAAGTACTGAACCGGATCAACCCCCATAACCTTGATTGCATCAATTTGTTCAGAAACTCTCATTGTTCCTAGCTGTGCTGCCATCGCACCACCCGCTCTAGCCGCTACTATAAGACCTGAAAGCACTGGTCCCAATTCTCTAAAGATGCCTAGGGCCACAGTTGGACCTACTAGATTTGGAGCTCCGACCATACTGAAACCTAAATAAATTTGTAGCGATAGAGCTAAGCCAGTAAAAGCTCCGGTAAGAAATATAATACTCATAGATTTGTTGCCGACAAATTCTAACTGCTTGAAAATTTCTTCGAAACGAAAAGGTCCTCTAAAAATCGCCCTTAGCGCAGCACAAGAAAAGATACAAAAATGTCCCAAAGTGATCAGCAAATTTTCAAAAGGTTTTAAATTTAATCCGAACACTATCTAGCTTCCTATCACGCGTCGCTGAACTCTAGCGCTTAATCGGGCTAAAAATTCGTAAGTAGTTAATCCTGCGCGCTCTGCCAGCGACTCTAGCGAGAAGTTTCCTGCGGTTAAATCTGAACTAAATATTGTCACCACTTTGGACACCAAACTTCGAAATTCACTATGCTTTAAGCTATCATTTAAATCAGATGGTGACATGGAAGACAAGTCGTTCCCCAAAATCTGATTTGCCCAATGGCTAAGATCTACCATTATAAAGTCCATACAAATTTTACCTATAACTGGCGCTTGCTTATTTTCAATAATTACAAACGCTTTCCCAAGTAAAGAGCTAGGAAAGCCATCTGCATATCCTATAGGCAATATTCCAATCAATGTTGTAATGTCGGCTTGCCATACCCCATCGTATGAAACAGTTTCGCCCTTAAATACCCATTTCAAATCCACTATGGGAGCTTTTAAAGACAGTACCGGTTTTAAGTGTTTGTTTAACTGTGATACTCCGTAAAGTCCAAGCCCTGGCCTAAGTCCGTAGGTTAGCAATTCATTGTCTTCGTCAGACATCAGAAAATTATCGTTCAAAGCTTTAGAGCTAGAAACGTGGAAGACTACACCCTTAGAGGATCTTAATTTGGGCTGGTCCTGGAAAATCGCCGTAAATTTACTAACCGTGCTCTTAAAGTGATTTAGTTGCTTAAAACTTTTTCCGGTCTTGCTGGGCCAATCTGCAGCCTCAAGCAGATGAGAAAATACTCCGGCAATCTTAATTTTATTCTGTGATTTTAAAAAATCTGCTAGCTCCACCAAATTATAATCTTTGAAGCCCAATCGGTTCATACCCGTATCAATTTCAATATGAATGTCACAACATGGTAATCTTTGGGTTTTCAAAAAATTGTGTAGAACCTTCAAACTATAAAATGTTGAAATAACTGGGGTTATTTTATTTTCTATGACTTTGTGAATATCCGACTCATCTAAAGGGTTAAATAGCAGTATTTCAACATTATCGTCCATCGAGCGGACAGATAAAGCTTCTGACAACCTGACGACCCCAAAATATTTAGCTCCTGCCGATCTTAAAATTTCAAAAACTTGCTTTTCTCCAACTCCGTAAGCATTAGCTTTTATCATTGGACATACGAAGTCAGACTTGGATTTGTACCAGGCATAATTGTGCCTTAAATTGTCAGTATTTATTTCTAAAAAGCACTCATTCATTTTTTTTCTCTAATTTGCGACATACAAAGTCCGGCTCGAAGCTGTCACTTTTGACCACCTCTAAAATTTGTGAACCTGCTGTATCAAGTATTAACTTTTGGATAGTCGCCAATTGTAAATCTTCAAAGTCGTGGGCTAATTTTGGGTACTCCGAAATACATATAGAAAATTCTGTTTGGATATTAATATTCAAGTCGCTAAAATATTTTGATGCGGTTAAAATATTTTGAATTTGCTTAGCTTTGTTCCTAGCATTTTCAATGCTCATGTGTGGAAGTAGCACTCCGAATTCAGTCTCTGAAAGAGCTCCAACATAGTCTGTTTTCCGCACCGCTTGAGAAATTATTTTAGCGATCATCCGAATCAAAGAGTGGTACCTATCAGCATTTAGAAAATTCTTTAACTGACTGGCGTGATCAAGTCTAACCACCATAAATGTAACAGGATGCTTTATGCGTTGGGCTCGCCCGACCTCTAGCGCTACATACTCGGAAAGCACTTTTTTGTTTAGTAATTCTGTCAGATCATCTAAACGGTTCAGATTATGAATTTTATCTAAAAGGTAAATTTCTGAAGCCCAGTGGCTGAATATTCGCTCTGCAAGTTTGTAGTACGAGCTTTCTAACTTATCAGTTTCGATATCAGTATAAACGAAAAGCCCCTTAACTTCACCCCGAACTACACAAAGTGCTGTGACAAAACTATGATTCGGAGAAATTTTTTTCATAATCTCTAGAAAGGATTTGTTTTGCCCAATGCGAAGAAAGTCTTTTATTGGAGAAAAATCTTTATCTGTGGAAAAGTTTAAGCCAAGCCCACGAACGTTTTCAAAAGCAATGCCTTCCGAGTAGGTTGCCAGCAACGAGCTAAAAGGTTTTAAATACTTGAAAAAAACCACACCCCTGCTCTGAAGGCCCTCGTACATTTCGCTGGAAAATACTTTGACGGCTTCATCGAAATGTTGAACAGCGTGTAACTGCAGCGTCCATCTATCTAGCCTTTCCAAAGCCGACTGGCCATGGTCGAAAGAATCCAGAAAATCATCGCTCACCAACTAAACATCCTTGTTCGCAGGCGTAGGTTTTAACTCAGCAGAGTTTATTTCTTCGGTAAGTTCATCAATGATTTTGGCCCAATCATTAGACTCTGTTTCCGCGCCCATATATTCTTGAAAAACCACGCCATCCTCATTTTCTACGTCTAAATTTGAATAGTCTTCGGTAACAAAATTTTCAATTTTGTCTTCAGAATTTTTATTCTCAGCTATGCTTAGATCTGCAAGATCTGACTCGTTTGGCTGTAAACTGACTGATTCTATCTCTTTGGCATTAAAGCCTAGTGCCTCGGGGCCGTCAGCATCAACATCTTCTAAGTCTGGTATCTCAACTAAAGACTCAAGAGTTTGCGAGGATTTGTAAGCTGAATCAATTATTTTATCTAAGTTCTTAAAATCATCTTTAATGTTTATGAACAGTTTTTTATCAATATTTTCATTAGTGGCTAAATCAAGCCTTCCGGTTAGAGCTGATGAAAGTAAAGACATTTTGTTTAATGAATCTCTTACTTCATTTAGTTTTAAAACTGCACCGTATTCATCCTTTGAAAAATCAGAAGAGAGCTCATTGTCAGCATCTATAGCTTGCGAAATATCCAAAGATGATTTTAGATTTAAAGGCGCCTTCATATAGATTTCGAAGACAAGAACTCCAAATATTAAAAACAAACCCATAAACATTACCAAATTTGGGCCAAGTATTTGGGCCAAGATTGCATCCATCTTTTTTTTATAAATAAGCTCAAGGTCCATGGACTTAATAGGTACGGTCTTAGAAATAGAGCCTTCGTCCTGGGAATTTAGCAAACTTAGGGAGTTTTGGCCTATGTACTCTTTATTGGGATGGAAAACATACCTTCCTTTAGCGTCGACCAAGTAGGTGTTCAAACTAGAATTTATAAGCTGTACATAGTCCAAATCCAAAGCACTTAACAGCAAGCCTTCTCCCAAGGATTCATCTAGAATTGGAAAACCAAAAAAAACTTTTGAAATATTAGAAGACGATTTTTCAGAAAAATAAATAAATTCCTGATCCAGCACCTGACTTTTTGACCATCTACCTAGTTTAGAAGAAAGTGTTTCAGGTATAACAGCAGCAGCCATATCTTTTGATTTCACCCACTGTGCTCGAAACTCGCCCTTGATCAATTTAAAAAAATAGATTTCGTCAAATTCCGAGTTTAAAAAAGCGTCCTGGTCAAAATCAAGGCCTCTGGTCTTCACTAAATAATAATTGTAAGACCACTGGCCCAATTTGAATTTAAGATCCTTTGAAATCTGCAGAAGCTCAGACTCTGATCTTTCAATCGAAAGTTTTGCGATTTGTTCACCATTTTTTTTTGCAAAATCTGAAGTGAACCAAAAAAAGCTGAAACTTACCCAAGCAAAACCACAAACGATCAAAATCCACTTCAAATTTAAAACTTTCATATTTTATCCTCGATGTAGAAATTTTAACTTTATACTTGGGCTCTGACCATGTTGATAATGCACGAAGTCAGCAACCTCCGGTTACTATCAAAGGCTAAATTGTATAAGATGTTCAACATCATGGATAGATCAAATCATGCGCCATATGACTTTATTGTTGTGGGCACTGGACTAGCGGGTTTAAGCTTCGCGATCAAGGCTGCTGAATTGGGCTCTGTTTTGGTTATTAGCAAAGACCAGTTGGTTCAAACAAATACCTGGCGAGCTCAGGGCGGAGTGGCGTCCGTTACCTCTAAATCAGACTCTTTTGAAAAGCACATAGAAGACACATTGGTTGCAGGTGATGGTTTGTGCTTTAAACCCGCGGTCACCCAAATAGTAGAGCAAGGGCCAATGCTAATACGTGAATTGGTAGATCAAGGTGTAGAATTTGATGCTGTTAACAACGAAGTAGACCTGGGCAAAGAGGGCGGTCACAGTCAAAGACGAATCTTACATATAGATGACTTCACTGGACAGGCCTTACATCAGAAATTAATTGAAGCAGCTTTAAAAAACCCGCAGATAGAGTTGCAAGAGCATTTACAGGTTAGTTCTTTGATTACCGAAAACCAGAACTGTATTGGCATAGATGCTTACAATTCAAAAGAAGTTTACCAAATCTACGCTCCTTATATATTTTTGGCCACTGGGGGCGCTGGTAAGGCCTTTTTGTACACTTCAAATTGGAGTGGTGCCACAGGTGACGGAATTGCACTAGCCTACAAAGCAGGTGCAGAAGTTTCAAATATGGAATTTATTCAGTTCCACCCAACATGCCTGTTTCACCCCGAGGCCCGAAACTTTCTAATCTCTGAAGCCTTAAGGGGTGAAGGTGCCACTCTGCTAAACTCAAAGCATGAGGCTTTCATGAGTCGCTATCATCACCTAGCGGATCTTGCCCCAAGGGATGTCGTATCTAGAGCCATTGATCAAGAGATGAAATCTTTGGGCTCAGACTGTGTCTGGCTAGATTTAACTCACTTGAAAAATCCTGATTTAAAAATTCGATTTCCCAAGATTTATCTGCGTTGCGCGGAACTTGGAATAGACTTCTTACAAAAACCAATACCTGTGGTTCCGGCAGCACATTATATGTGTGGTGGTATTTCTGTTGATAAAAATTCAGAAACTACGGTTAAAAATCTTTTTGCACTTGGCGAATGTGCTTATACAGGTCTTCATGGCGCTAACCGCCTTGCAAGTAATTCGTTGTTAGAATGCCTCGCGTCTGCCAACAATGCTTTTCAAAAAATAAAAAATGATAAGCTGTTAAAGAAAGGAACTCGGTTTACGGTGATGCAAAAGTCTGACAGCATAGTGCTTTCACAAGAGGCCAGGTTTCAAATCACTGTGCTATGGGAAGAAATAAGAAGCACAATGTGGAATAGGATGGGCATCGTTAGAACAAATAAGCTTTTAAAAGGGGCACTTAGTAAAATTAATTTTTATCAGGTTGAGATTGAGCAACTCAAGGCCTCGGAGCCTTCAGTGAGTTTGCACCAGGAATACACAGAACTAGAAAACTTATGCTTAGTGGCAAAACTTATGGTCACATCTGCAATAGGTCGTAAAGAAAGCAGGGGCTGTCATTTTAATAGTAATTATCCTAAAAGAAGTCATATTATTAAGAAGAGTGTTTGCCGACTTGGACATCAAGTCGAATATGTGAAACTAAATCAGTAAAGGTATAAATGAGAAATACAGAGTCTTACATAGAGTTCAAGAAGTACGATATTTTTATGCAAAGCTGGTTACCTACTGAGCCGACTAAGCATCATATCATCATAGTACATGGCCTAGGAGAACACTCCTCATGTTACTCACACATGGCCAAGTATCTAACGGAAAACAAGATCAGCTGTCATGGATTTGATTTTTTTGGTCATGGTCAAAGCTCTGGCCAAAGAGGATACATTCCAAGATTTGAACTGTTCGTTGATGAGCTTAATTTTGTGCATCAAACTCTTATTGAAAAATATAATTCAGCTCAATTTAGCATATTTAGCCATTCCATGGGCGGGCTGGTGACTTTAAAGTCATTGCTTACGCATTCATTTAATGAAAACACAGCTTTAATTTTTTCTAATCCATTAGTGAATATAAACGTAGAAATTCCACAGTGGAAACTAGCTATGGCTCAGAATTTAGCCCAAGTCTTACCTAGATTGACTTTGGGAAACGAGATAAATGATAAAGACCTTACTAAAGATCAAGAGGTTCTAGAAAGATATAAGACTGATCCTTTAAGACATAAAAAAATATCTTCTAAACTATTTGTCGAACTTCAAGAAAACACAACACTAGTTCCCAGCCAAATTAAAGGGATCAAAAACAGATCTTTGTTTCTTATTTCACCCAATGATAAAGTGTGTGATGCTGGCGCTTCGCAAACGTTAAGTAGAAATTTTAAGGATGCAAGACTGGAACTGTTTCCCCAGTCAGGTCATGAAATTGTTAATGACTTAAGTAAATCTAAAGCTTTTGATGATATAATCGACTTTCTAAAAGGAACTTATTAATGGTTAGAAATTTAAACTCCAGTCTTCAAAACAATAGTTTTTTTGGTTTATTATTTAGCCGATTATTTATCCTGGCGCTAGGCACATCAACCGCAGTTGCGCTTTTGTCTTGCGCCTCGAACCAACCACTCAACACCCAGTTAGACCCCTCTTGGCATTATCCAAATATGTCGGATTACCGAAAAGCAATTAAAAAAAATACTCATCAGCAAAAGAAGTATGATGGATTTTACAATAAATTTGATATTAGCATTACAAAATTAAACCAAGATATTCGCATCAAACAGCTTAAAATAAAAGCCAATTATAGTCAGTGGGCTACAGATAAAGCCAATATTGAAAGAGAAAACTTAATTAAATCTATGTCCAGTGAAACAGCATTTTTCGTTAGCTCATTCACTCCTAAAAGAGAGATGAACAATTTAACTATGAAGGATGTGGGGTGGACAGCTACATTAGAAGTCGACGGTCAACTTTACCCCGGCACATTTAAAGCATATGGCAAGCAAAGCTATAAAACCGAAAGTCTTTATGATCATCACACAATCTGGCACCGGGCATTTATATTAAAATTCCCTGTCTCTACCCTAGAGTCAGAATTAAAAGCTCAGGTCATAACCTTAACCAGCCCTTTTGGTTACGCTCTATTTCCATATAAATAATTTTACTATTAGAATTAGGTCTATCAAAATATATAATTCAAGTTAGCGATACCTATATTTCATATTAAATTAAAAATCGATCAAGGTTTTAAATTTTGACAATTCAAACTGTACCTTCTAACGCCAAGGGCATTTGCACCTTACACTGCATTTGAATGCCCACTAACAGTGATTAATTTTCCGTCAGCTAAATAAAGTATATGAGTTTGTATCTTTACATCTGGATATTTTTTCTCCAAAACCTGTTTATAAATACCTAACTGTATGGCCGCTTTATTTTGGTAAACGCTACGACCAGTTTTATAATCCAATACATGTAGTATGCCCTCAGCGTCGAAACCCCAAAGATCTATCTGCCCAGAAATTAAAACTCCTTTAGTTATTGATGAGTTAAACCCCCACTCCACGTTGCAATTTCTAAATAACTCTTTGAAGTTAGGTTGATCCAACTTCATCAATGATCCAACAACTTTTGAAAGCCCGCTTAACTCACCAAAATAGGTTTTATTAAACTTAAGCATAAGATCTTTTTCAGAAACACCCTTACCATAGAGCTCTAGGTATTTATGAAATAAATCACCAATCATCTTCTTTTCAAATCCACGCAAACTATTCTTGATTTTAAAACCTTCAAAAGCTACTTCATTTAGAACTCGATATTTCGAATAACTAGTTTCTTTCATTCTTTGGCTCACCAGCCTAGTGACACTTATATTGTCCAGCTTGTTGCTTTTGCTGCCCATTTCACTTTTTTCAATCTTATTGTAAAAAACGGCATCAAACGGCTTAGCAAAAAGTAGAAGTTCATTTTGATAGCTTTTGAAATCCCAATTTCTTGCACCATAATTCTCTTCGTTTTTTTCACTTGCATAGTCCATGAGGTCAACCCAATCAAACGCTGATTTCTGATCAAGCTTCAGATTTTTAAAAATCGAGTTGTCACCCAACCTTGTTTGTCCATACAAATGTAAATTTTTTCTAGCACGTGTTGCCGCCACATATATTTGCCTTAGCGTTTCTTGGCGTTCGCTATCAACTCTAAAAGTTTTTGTTTTGACAAGCAATGGTCCAGATATTTTTTCATTTTTGTTCACGTCGGTAAATGGTGTCACAAATTGGCCGCTCTCTTCTACTTCGACGGCCTCCGTGTATGTTAAGTTACCCTTCCTATGACATCCAACGACAATAACTTCGTCAAACTCAAGACCTTTGGAACCATGAATTGTCATTAGTTTTACGCCAGAGGTTGAAGATGAAAATACTGCCTCAGAATTTGTAGACTTTATATTCTTTGAAAGGATAGACTTAAGAGAATCGACTAAAGTTAAGCTATCTGAACTTTCACTAACGATTTCAGCGAAAAGTTTATGTATATTTGAATGCTTACGGTTTAAATCCATTTCGCTTTTTGCCAAGTTCAAAATGTTAGATTGTAAAAGATAGTGTTCGAAAGCAGCTACAATCCCACGCTCCTTATAAATGCCAATATAATCCCTTAGATCCGTCATCCAATCCAAATTCTGACATGTTTCAGAATTAGTAAAAACCCAAAGTGACCAACTTTTTGCTGCCTTATAATCACGAAAGAGAGTTGCAATTTCATCGTCAGTTACTTTAAAGGCATTAGATTTTAAAACTGCGTGAAAGTTCAGATCGTTATCTGGATTTTCTAAGAAAGACAAAAATATAAGGCATTGTCTGATCTCCATCCGATTCTCTAAATTTCCAGAAATTAATAATACAGATGGGATTTTCGCTTTTTGAAGTTCAGTTTCAAATTGATATAATAAAGATTTTGTTCTAGCAAGAATACAGATCTCGTTTAAGCGAACCCCACTTTTAATTCTATTTTCGATCAATTGAATAACTTGTTGTTTTTCTAAATCATCAGATAAATTGTGATTTATAAAGATTCGATTACTAGTTTTCTCATTCACCTTAGATGCACCGGAATCTTCTTTTGAAGCGTGCATCGGATTAAAGTTTTTAGAATCAATATGTTCAAATAACTCGTTGATTCCCATCAGTAAGTTTTTTTCAGATCTGTAATTTGTTCGCAAATAGTCCACTGAAATGTTGTGGCTCTTTTCAGCTAATTTAAACTCCTCTTGGTAGATAGACGATTTTGCTCCCCTAAATAGGTAAATACTTTGCTGAGGGTCGCCGACCTTAAAGAAAGAAGTCTCTTCCAACAGAATATCAAATATTTCTTTTTGAACAGTGTTGGTGTCCTGGTATTCATCTATGTAATAATAATCCCATTGCTTAATAAAGTCTTGGCAGGAGTCCCTATGGTTTTTTAAAAGCTCCAAGGTTAAAGGCTCTATATCTGCCAACTCTATGAGTGAAGATTTTTTTTTGTAATCCAATAATTTTTTTCTAAATGACTTTTCGATGTTAAGAATATCGGACGAATAGTTAGACAGAGTCTCAAAACTAGATCTGTCATAAACCTTCAAATAGTTTTTTTCTAGATCACTCTTCAAAGAATTTCGAAACTGCCATATTGTTTCCCAGATGTTCTGAGCTTCGAAATCTTTTAGTTTGAATCTGGGTTTTGTGAACGGGTATTCTTGAAAAAAATTAAATACAGGTAGATAGTCATTAGCGTTCACAGAGTCTAATAGAGATTTCTTTAAAGATTTTAAATATTCAAACGCAAGGTCAGCTTTTTTTATGCCTGCTAGATTTTCTAGGGTAATTTTTTCAAGATTTACATTTAGTTTACTATAAGAATCCGTGATCAATTCTAGCAGGATTTTATTTTGACACTCAACAGTTACTGGCTTTAACTCTATCTCCTTTCTCTTGCCAATAAAGGCAACGATACCAGCTAAAGAATTAAACCCATAAACCGACAAAATCGCTTTATGATTTGTACGTATAACATCATACAAAATTCTTTTCTGTTGAAATTGCAGACTCTCAGAGTTTACAACCTTTAAGTCTTGGGTAAAGCCAAGGTGATTGAATTTGCTTCTCAAAAGCTGTAAACACAAACTGTGAATCGTGCCAACATTTAGGTGGTTGGAATAAGCAAAGTCAAATATTTCAGGATCATTGAAAGACTGATATAATACTGACACACGATCCTGGATTTCACTAGCAGCCTTTTTAGTAAAGGTTGTACCAACAATCCTTGGCCATTTTCCATACGTTTTTTTGTGAGCTAAGAAGTTTTCGACGATATGATTCACCAAGCGAGTGGTTTTTCCCGCTCCGGCTCCCGCCATTACCATAAAACTGCTATCGCTTAACAACTCAAAGTTTTTTTTGTCCATAAAACCTCAGTAAAGATGGCTAGCGTGACAGGTATCTTTCCAATCACATTTAGTACAATACTCCTGCTCAATAGGCGCTGGAGAAAAATTAGCGTCACCAATCAACTGAACAGACGCTTTAAGTAGCTCTCTGAATCTATTTAGCTCTTTTTTCAAAGCCTCTGGGTCCGGCTGTGAGTTAGATTTATTTAAAAACATACCTAAATTAAATTTAGAATCCTTATACTTGATCGACAGCCCATTTTTGAACTTAAAGCTTTGATTAATAGCGATGTAGGACAGCTGACTTAATTCGCCCTGTAAGGGCAAAACCCCATCAATAAACATAAGGCCATAGATTGGCATCTGAACAAGGTAGTTTTTCTTCCAATCGTTCAAAGATTTTCCATCAGAAAGCTTATAGTCTAGAATGTATATTTTTTCGTCAATGACGTCTATACGGTCGATCTTTCCAATAAATTTTATATCATTTTCTGACATGCGCTTTTTACTGAAAATGCCATTTTTTTCGTTGAAATAACAAGAACTGTCTAACTCTCTAAATCTAGTTACTCTTTGTTGCTCATTCTTAAGCTTTATATCAAATAGAATATAATCGGCTACTTTAGAAGAACTTGCTCTCATTTGTTCCTCAATAATATCTGTATCAGCCCAGTGAGAATAAGTTTTAGAAAGATCTAATTTTATAAACTGAGTAATTTTATTTTCATTGATGCTACTGTCATCTACGAATTTTTCTAAGACATTATGAAACACTTTGCCCCTAATCATACCGCTTGGCTCTAGGTCTAAATCCTCTAAGTGCTTTACTCCTAACACGTATTCGCAGTAATAAGTGTAGGGACAATTAATGTATTTTTGAACTGAAGAAGCGGATTGGTAATCACGAGTAAAATTTTTATAACTTTGTTTACTAATATTGATGTCCGATACATTAAGCTTACCAGCAGTTTCAAACTTTAAAATTTTTCTATCTCTGTGATCGACTACTGTACAATGCTTATCTTGATATAATTGATTTAAAAACTTAGCATCATTTTCTTTGTCAGACTGTATAGAATATAGCGAAGATATAAAATGTATCTCAGGTCTGCTTTCGAACTTGGTCAAATTGATAAAGTCGTCGTAAAACTGTTCTGAAAATTCTTTGCTTTCAAAGTTAAAACCAAGGTCAGACTTTAGCTTATCTATCTCTAGATTTGACAGGTAAGCGTAATTTGAACTCTCATAGTTTTGCTGGCTACAACCCAATATAAAATATTTGTAATCGCTGCGAAACTCCACATCTTCAAAAAATTGTATTGGTAGCTTTGTTCTGGTTAATTCGAGTTCAGTTTTATTTTGAATTAGTGCCTGTAAATACAAAAACCAATTTTCAATGGATAGCTCTATAAAAACTGGTATTTTAGAAATTAAACTGCTGGTCCAGTCAAACACCATACTCTTTAGGTTTTCGGTATTTGGCTTTTCTATTTTGGAATCAGTGAAAGATTTCTCTACCTTAATCAAAAACTGATGGTAGTTGATTTTGTTACCTAAGCTTATATCTTCAGTTTGAAAATAACTGTTTAACCCAGTCAACCCTTCTTCGGTATGACTATCTAATTTTTCATTTATCAATAGATCATGTTTAATTTGACTAGGATCAAAAACCAATGATGTATGCTTCATAAATTCATCGTTACTTTTGAAGCGGTTTTTAAATCCTTCTAAAACATTTTGCACGTCCGTAGACTCAGATTCATTCTTTTTTATTCTGAAAGTCTTTAAGACATCTTCTGTAAAGACACGAAGGGTATGAAAATTAATTTTATCTGTGCCTTCTTCTTTATCGCTTTCAAGATCAAAATAAAAGCTTAGGAAAAGCTCTAGACATTTGACGTATTCGACTTTTTTTCTAGGTATAACAATTTTGATTTTTTCAAAATTCGTGCTCTCTTTGAAAATCAACTCGCCCAAAAGCTCAATTTCATCTAACGCGGTTGTGACCTTGTGCCAATGGAAATGGTCAGTGCTTCCGGTATCATTTCTTGTATTTGCAAAATTGGCATCAATCGACGGATCCGAGTTAATGTTAGAATCAATACTAATATTATTTCTCAGCAAGTTCACGTTCCAGTGATGACCCATCTCTTCAAAAAAATCTAACTCAATTTTCTTAAGGGAATTCGGTTTATATATCACAATATCAATATCCTGCTGGGATAGCTTTTCTACATTCTTATAGAGCCAACCCAGTGACCATTGGTTGATCATGTAGGGCGACGATAGAACCATGTCCCAGACTTTAGTCATCATAGGATACATTTCTGTGTAAATATTTTTGAAAATTTCGTCTTCGGCCAAGTACTCTTCGAAAATAGATCTATACTTTTGTTGTGCTAAAATAGGAGCATAAACACTAATATATTCCACTGATTTTTCAATCATGTATAAATCCGAATTTGGTAGACCCAGTCGATCAAATTCTTGCCTTAGAAAATTTTGAAAAAGTTTTTTATCTAAAAATTCTATTTCAGGCTGCAAGTTTTGAACTAAAGTCGTAAAGAATTCACTTAATCTCAAGACTAATGTGTCAGGCACAGTTCCTAACTTCAAAGCTAAACTATCTACCAATCTCTTCTTGGAATCCAAATTCGGCGCGATTATTACTAATTTATCCGTATTAAATTGAGATATAAAATCTAAATCATCTTCAGAAGAGATAAAAAGAGTTTCATTAAGAGACATTCTTTACCTTAGAACGACTTTCTGTCTTTTCAAACACTTAACATATGTTTCAATACAATAATTTCGTTTTTTTAAAATAACACTGTTAAGACATACAGAACTTGTGACGATAACTTTTCTGATGTGGCCAAACAAAGAAAAACTTTTAATTGTATCTTATAATCAGCATTTTATGAGCGAGTTTAGCTCTGAACTTTCCACTGATTTTGATATCCAACGAGCGAATTCAGAACAAGTTGCCTTTTTTTTAATTCGTGAAGCAAATATCAGATTAGTCATAATAGACTTTGACACTCCGATCGGAAATGTAGTTCAAACTTTAAGAAAATCTTTTGGCTACAACATTGCACTTATTGGTTATGGCCAATCCTCTAAAAGTGTCTTGGAAAATGCTTTCCGGGCAGGTTGCGATTATTATGACACCAGAGACGCTTCAAATTCTTTAAAGTTAAAACTGACTCTGTTTGGTTTTAAGAAACGGCTTGATAGAACTCAAGCCATCAACCAAAGACAATCTGAGACCCGAAAGGATACACGGGCTCGTATAAATTTAGGACCTATAGAAATATTTCCTAACGACTATCTCGTACAGTGTAATGGAAGTTCACTAAAAACCACTCCTATACAATTTAAGCTTATCTTATCGTTTGTGACTCGACCAGACGAGCTCTTAACAAGACAGTGGCTCCAGGAAAACATATGGGACGATCACCCAATTTCTCATCGATCAATTGATGCTCATATATCCAAGCTAAAAAAAACGCTTCCAGAACTAAGCCCATCTCTAATAAATATTTATGGTAAGGGATATATGCTAAGCTCTGCGACCTTATTAGAGTTTGGTGACACTCTGAAAAAGTCTGCTTAGAAGAAGTACCTTCTAATTAGTAAACGTTTAGGTTTAGGTTTAGGTTTAGGTTTAGGTTTAGGTTTAGGTTTAGATTTAAATTTAAATTTAGGCGGTTCTGTGCAAAGTTTGCTCTGAGACCTACTCACTTCTGTAAAAAGCAATAGATTCTATATTGCCCCTTATCAAAAAAATTTTTTATTTATAGCAAAGGTAACTAAACGACGCCGTCTGGTCAGGTCGAAGTGATGGAATAAATATTACTGATTTTTCATCACTGCTTAGCCTACAAGTTACGCCTGCTGGACAGCTTTCAACACTAAATGTGTCAGGCTCTGGAGTACAGTCTAAATCTTTTTTAGCTATCAATCTGTTTGAATCCTGGGCTAAAATATTTACCATGCTGCCAATCTGAGACACATAGTTGTTGCTACAAATACTTCCCACCGTGCCTTGTAGCATTTTTCCTGGCGCATAAGACAACAGATTTCTTGTTGGATCTAGCCTGGACAAATAAGTAGGATTAGATAGGCTTCGGTAAAATGTACCTACTCTACCCAATATATTTTCATTTCCAATTTGATAATTTTGTTTTGACAGGCAACTTGGATCAAGCACTTCTTCGACGATAATAGCGTGTGAACTCATGGTATGCGATGCACCCAGGCCCTCAAAAACGCTAGTTATTAATGACTCTGGGTAATCTCCATATTCAGGTTGAAGTTCCGGCCTGTTTTTAGGGTTTTTCAAAGCATTACCACGAACGTCCTCGTCTGTTAAAAAAACAAAAGCCACATGACTGCCAGCTCTAAAAAAATCTGTATTTTTTCTTAGGGCTAAATTTGCAGCCATAATACCGCGCTCGTCACTTGATGGACATTTGGCCACTTCAAAATTGGAAGCCTCGCAGTCTAAAGTTTCTTGGCGACGTATCGTCTGCCCAAATTGTCTTTGTATATTTGCTGAATTTTTATCGAGAAACTTATTACCATCAGGAAAACTAATAAAATTACCATCCTGTAAGGCTCCTGCGGGTAGGCCATTTAAAGCTTTTCTCTTATTAACGGATGAAACAACATCTGTCGTTGTAATGGCTATTCTATAATCTAACTTATTTAAAAGCAGACCATCCAACAAATTATAAAACGCTTCTGCTAATTTTACTTGCTCTACATACATCGAGCCTGAATTATCAACCACAAATAAGATATCAATTTTACTAACACCAACTTCTTGTTCGACCTTGCTAGGTGGAGTCTGGCTAAACTCTGTATCTGAACACGCAATCAAAAAGCCAAATATTGTAAAAACAGCCAGCTTTAATGAAAGTAGACTTAGTATTTTCCCCTGTTTCATAAGAAACCTCCACACTACTTATTACAACTCTTGTGCCGTCAAATAATAGACAGTTCAAAACATAAACTACTATAATTACTAGGCTTTATCATGCACACCCCCATCCAACTCAATACAGGAAGTGTCTATGAAAGAGACGTTAATGACAATCTACGGCCCAAAGCTTTCCCTTTAATTCCGCACTTATCTAAATTCTTTGGACAATCCCTTCGAAATTGTAATCGCTTTATAAACGCTTTTGAACGTACATTTGAGCGTGCTTTCACTGGTGAAATTGAATCGGGTAACACTAAGCATTGCAAATTACTTATTTTTTCACTGTAATGGATTAATGATAAAGCAAAAAATGATTGGATTTCTTTTTGTTGCGGTGGCGTTCTTCGGTGCTCTAGGAATTTACTTAGAGGATTTGAAAACAGATTTTTTACCAAATGATTCGAATAGGGTCGAAAGCAACAACATTTCGCAGAAAAAAGACTTGGTGATAAATCAAGTTTGGAGAAGTGATTTCAAGAAACTTATAAAAAAAGGTTTAGTTCCTAAGGCTTGGACCAAAATAAGTCAGGTCGTATTTTTACCGACCGACGTGTTAACTAAAGAGCTTATGTTATACCTTCAAGCTCCTGTAAAAATTAATAAGAATGGGCCTTATAGGCTAGAAGTTTCAATAATGTCGCACAAGTCGGAAAAAAACGAAGCTCAACTTTTGTTACAGCACAACATAATTGACACTGAAAATGAAAACACTTTGTGGGAAATGAATCGCACATACCCGTTGTACTCAAAGTGAAACATTTAAGATGTATTTAAGGCGAATTGTATATGATCTATTCGAGGCGAGGTGTGTAAGGTGTATTCAAGAAGATGCTCGATTATTGATTCTAGGACCTGAGGAAGATTCATCTAGGTTTTTCGGCTATTTACCCGACATACTATGATTCTAAAATTTATTTTTATTGAAATCAGTGATATTAATTTAGGCAGCTATAATATACGTTCTTATACAAATTTATCAAATTGCTACATACATAGCTTTTATTTTAAACTATGCGCTACCAATTGCCGATAATTTGACATGGTAACTTTGAAATTTATACTTTTTATGCTTAGTACAATACTAGGTCTCAACTCCAGTTTTAGTTTCGAAACTGGCTCTTCAGATAGCGAGGCCTCAAGTTACAGCAGATATGAAAGGCGAAAACAAAATAGAAGACCTGTAGGTCGTGATCTCACAAAATGTTCTACTGGCGACATCGACGCTAGAAACGAGTTGTATGATAAGTGCAAAAACAATTTCTCTCAATTTGGAATACAAACTCCAATAGACGTCGACGAAATCATAGAACGGGATTCGTGTGATATTTCTGAACCCAAACAAGAATACTTTTCCGGTTGTGGAAGTGCTTTTTTAGAAATTCCAGAAAAAACAGTCCAAGGAGTTTTAAGCTTACTTGGCGTTGAAAATTATGATCAAGAGATTCAAGTAGAATGCTTGGATCCCCCGACTATAAGCAATGGCTTAAAAAGAAGGATAAATCGGGGTCAAGGCAGCGAAGCAGAAAAGCAAAGATTTAACGACCACGAACGATCATTGGCCACATGGAATGATTGTGCTGATAGAGTAAAAAGCCAAGTTCAAAATAAAGTAGAAGATCATAAGGCCAAGATGAACACTTTCAATCAAGAGTGTAGAGGCTACTTAGGTAGCCGGCGACAAACAACCCAAAAAAGAAACAGTCAGTTGAAAGCCTGTATGTTACGTCTAGCTGGCGAGAATGGATGCGACGCATGTATCCAGGAGCTATCCTATGTTTCACCTAAATTAAGCCTTTTAGATAAGTTGATACCCGAACTAAAAAACTTCAAATCGTCACAATGTTTCAACAAGCGAGCTTTAGGCAAGTTTGCCTGCCAAATTGCAATGAAGGGAGTCGGTACTGCCACTGCTGGATACTCGGCACTTCGCTTAGCAAAATTATTAGGCACAAGCGCAGTCAATAGAGCAACCGCTGTAGCCCAATCGGCCGCACGCGAAAGCCGACGGCAGGCAACAACTCAAGCTGCTAACCGAGCAAGGTCAAGAGTAGCTAGTGAACAAACACTTATTAGGAATGCTGGATTAACAGATACAAACCGACTTACAGAGACAACCCGACGTCTTCGGCAATCTGGCCCAAACATCGGGGACTCGTTAACTGAGACCCAAGCCAGTGCTATTTTAGAGGCTCATGCCGTTGGCAACCCAGGTGCTGGAATAGGAACCTACACCCAACTAGAGCGTAATCGTAAAGCAAGCATACTTATGAGGAAAGGTGGATTTTCAAGGGAACAAACTTTGCTTATTCTAGATGAGGGCTATGCCGGAAACATTGCAGGTAATCTGCCTAGAAATATGCCGAAGACAGTACAAATACAATCTTCAACGGCTCGACCATCTGAATTTAGTAGTTCCGTTGCCGACATTCGGCAACGTGCTGAATACGGAGAATTCGGTCAAATTGACGAAATGGCACAGCAGATCAGGCTAAGGGCCCAAGCAGGTCAACAGACCTTCAGGAATAATTTAGATCAACACGCTCAAAGCGACCTCTTACTTGTAAGTGTAGGTAGAAGTGCCAGAGCATTACCTGCAAAATTAGACGACTTGGCTGATGATATCGAAAGACTTGGTTTACCAAAGGGGTGGCCTGCCACCGATGAGGCGGCGCTGACTTCTATGTCTCGTGTTCCGCAATCACTAAATCCTTACGAAGCTGCCCGATATAACGGGTTTTACAATCTTGCAGATAGACAAATAAAAAATAGATTAACCGCTATTCAAGACCATATAAAGGCAAAAGGCTTAGGTCTCAATTCGTCTGAAGTTCAGTCCGAAGTTCGTCGCCTAATGCAGGTTCAGCAACAAATAGACCGATCAAGAGGTACAGTCCAAAACAACCCACTATTTCAGCAGTAGTGCTCAGCAATATAGGTTACTCAGACTCCATAGCTTCTAATATCAACAAAATTTCGCTCATAAAATATATCAACGGTTATCCAAACAAAAAAAGCCCTGTAATTGCTTACAGGGCTTAAAAACTAAAAGTTGGCGTTGTGCTACTCTCACACGGAAGAAACCGCATTACCATCGCCGCTGACGGACTTAACTTCTGAGTTCGGGATGGGATCAGGTATTTCCCCGCCGCTATCAACGCCATTTATCGAATCATGAATAAGTGCTCAAATCAGAACTGAACCAGTTAATAAAATTTTTAATAAAATGTTAAAACCAACTCAATTCAAGATCAATTTTAATTAAAAATTTTGCTAATACGATTTACTATTGGGTCGTTTCGCTTAAGATTATAGATATTAAGTTCGTTCAAATCATTCTTAGCAGTCTAAGCTAAGTGTGCTTAGAAAACCTAAGTTCTCTAACATTTAAAGTCGAACGATATATTAGTATTGGTCAGCTAAATACATTACTGCACTTACACCTCCAACCTATCAACCTCCTAGTCTAGAAGGAATCTTAAGGGAAAACTAATCTTATAGTTGGCTTCCCGCTTAGATGCTTTCAGCGGTTATCCTTTCCGAACTTAGCTACCCTGCAATGCCACTGGCGTGACAACAGGAACACCAGAGGTTCGTCCATCCCGGTCCTCTCGTACTAGGGACAGATCTACTCAATTTTCCTACGCCCACAGAAGATAAGGACCAAACTGTCTCACGACGTTCTGAACCCAGCTCGCGTACCTCTTTAATTGGCGAACAGCCAAACCCTTGGGACCTGCTCCAGCCCCAGGATGAGATGAGCCGACATCGAGGTGCCAAACACCCCCGTCGATGTGAACTCTTGGGGGGTATCAGCCTGTTATCCCCGGAGTACCTTTTATCCGTTGAGCGATGGCCCTTCCACGCGGGACCACCGGATCACTTTGGCCTGCTTTCGCACCTGCTCGACTTGTAGGTCTTGCAGTCAAGCTCCCTTATGCCAATACACTCGACGACTGGTTTCTAATCAGTCTGAGGGAACCATCGCGCGCCTCCGTTACTATTTAGGAGGCGACCGCCCCAGTCAAACTGCCCACCAGACAGTGTCCCTCGCCCGGATAACGGGCGCAGGTTAGATCTCTAAGAAAGCAAGGGTGGTATTTCAAGGATGACTCCACCCGAACTAGCGTCCGGGCTTCAAAGTCTCCCACCTATCCTACACATGCTGCCTCAAAGATCACTGCCAAGCTACAGTAAAGGTTCACGGGGTCTTTCCGTCTTTCTGCGGGTACCCGGCATTTTCACCGAGAATTCAGTTTCGCTGGGCATTTGGTTGAGACACCGGGGAAGTCGTTACGCCATTCGTGCAGGTCGGAACTTACCCGACAAGGAATTTCGCTACCTTAGGACCGTTATAGTTACGGCCGCCGTTTACTGGGGCTTCAATTCTCCGCTTCGCCGAAGCTAACAAATCCTTTTAACCTTCCAGCACCGGGCAGGCGTCAGGCTGTATACGTCGTCTTGTGACTTAGCACAGCCCTGTGTTTTTGATAAACAGTCGCTACCCCCATTTCACTGCGACCCACAAAAGCTTTGACACTCTTATGGGCACACCTTATCCCGAAGTTACGGTGTCAAGTTGCCGAGTTCCTTAACCAAATTTAACCCAATCGCCTTAGAATACTCATCCCACTCACCTGAGTCGGTTTACGGTACGGGCCTTCTTTACAACACGTTGAAGATTTTCTTGGAACCATGGAGTCTACCACTTCCGGGAACAAGTTCCCTCGCATTCGTACATCAGTGTTATGTGTAGCGGATTTGCCAACTACACCACCTAAGTACTTACACCTGAATCCAATAACAGGCTGGCATATCCTAGTTCGTCTCTCCCACGCTTAAATAAAGAAGGGTAAAGGAATATTAACCTTTTATCCATCGACTACGCCAATTGGCCTCGCCTTAGGACCCGACTAACCCTGGGACGATTATCGTGGCCCAGGAACCCTTGAGTTTACGGCGTGCAGGTTTTTCACCTGCATTAACACGCTACTTGTGTCAGCATGATCACTTCTTAATAGTCCACCCGTGCTCACGCTCGAGCTTCAGCCCATTAAGAACGCTCTCCTACCACGTACAACAATGAAGTTGTACATCCGCGTCTTCGGTATTTAGCTTTAGCCCCGTTAGATCTTCCGCGCAAGTCCACTGGACCAGTGAGCTATTACGCTTTCTTTAAAGGATTGCTGCTTCTAAGCCAACCTCCTGGTTGTCTCAGTAGCCTCACAACGTTTTCCACTTAGCTAAAATTTGGGGACCTTAGACGACGGTCTGGGCTCTTTCCCTCTCGACTACGGACCTTATCACCCGCAGTCTGTCTCCTGAGATAGTTATCAACGGCATTCGGAGTTTGATTGGGTTTGGTAATCCGGTAAGGACCCCTAGCCCATTCAGTGCTCTACCTCCGTGATAAAATTACTCAAGGCTATACCTAAATATATTTCGGAGAGAACCAGCTATCACCTAGTTTGATTGGCCTTTCACCCCTATCCACAACTCATCAAAGTATTTTTCAACATACACTTGTTCGGGCCTCCACGAAGTGTTACCTCCGCTTCACCCTGGTCATGGATAGATCACCAGGTTTCGGGTCTATTCCTGCAAACTGTGTCGCCCTATTCAGACTCGCTTTCGCTACGACTACACCTAACGGCTTAATCTTGCTTGCAAAAATAACTCGCTGACTCATTATGCAAAAGGTACGCGGTCACACCATATAAAATAGTGCTCCCACTGCTTGTAAGCTTGCGGTTTCAGGTTCTATTTCACTCCCCTCTCGGGGTTCTTTTCACCTTTCCATCACTGTACTTGTTCACTATCGGTCATCAAGGAATATTTAGCCTTGGAGAGTGGTCTCCCCAGATTCCCTACGGGTTTCTCGTGTCCGAAGGTACTCAGGATACCTCTAGAGCTCATCTTGTTTTAATTTACAGGGCTATCACCTTCTTTGGCCAGATTTTCCAATCTGTTCTAATAACAATCAAAGTCTCATATTAAGGTCCTACAACCCCAGATCCAAATAAATGAACCTGGTTTGGGCTACTCCCCGTTCGCTCGCCGCTACTAGGGGAATCTCTTTTGATTTCTTTTCCTCAGGGTACTTAGATGTTTCAGTTCCCCTGGTTTGCTCTCTAGAGCTATGTATTCACTCTAGTGTACCCGCAAAGCGGGTGGGTTTCCCCATTCGGAAATCTCCGGGTTAAAGTGTATGTGCCACTAACCGGAGCTTATCGCAGCTTATCACGTCCTTCATCGCTTCTTGATGCCAAGTCATCCACCGCAAGCTCTTAAAAACTTTAAACATGTTTTTAGTTAAACTGCTAAGAATTATCTCAACAAACTCATATCTCAATACCAAGCGAAACAACCGAATGTAGTCTAGTTCAAAAACTAAACTACAAATTGTTTCAATTTAATATTTTAATTATTTTTTTTCTCTTTAATTTGAGCAATTATTCAATTTTCAAAGAACTAATTTTTTAATACGAAATGTCACAAACTCAGTAAGTTGGTGGGCCTGGGAAGACTTGAACTTCCGACCCCACGCTTATCAAGCGTGTGCTCTAACCAACTGAGCTACAGGCCCTTCGCATTAAAAGAGCTACTTACGCTCTTTCAAAGCTGAATAGCTTAATTTTTGTGCACTGACCTAGAATGTCCATTAAATCTAGTAAAAGATTTAGCTGAATATTTCATCCTTAAAAAGGAGGTGATCCAGCCGCAGGTTCCCCTACGGCTACCTTGTTACGACTTCACCCCAATCATCGACCACACCTTGGACGCTTGCCTCCGAAGTTAGCTCAGCGGCTTCTGGTGTAACCAACTTTCATGGTGTGACGGGCGGTGTGTACAAGGCCCGGGAACGTATTCACCGCGGCATGCTGATCCGCGATTACTAGCGATTCCAGCTTCATGAAGTCGAGTTGCAGACTTCAATCCGAACTGAGAAGAGCTTTTTGAGATTAGCTTGACATCACTGTTTTGCCACTCTTTGTACTCTCCATTGTAGCACGTGTGTAGCCCTAGACATAAGGGCCATGAGGACTTGACGTCATCCCCACCTTCCTCCGACTTAACGTCGGCAGTCCCTCTAGAGTGCCCAACTAAATGCTGGCAACTAAAGGTAGGGGTTGCGCTCGTTGCGGGACTTAACCCAACATCTCACGACACGAGCTGACGACAGCCATGCAGCACCTATATACAGGTCCGAAGACGTTATCATCTCTGACAACTTCCTGTACATTTCGAGCCTAGGTAAGGTTTTTCGCGTTGCATCGAATTAAACCACATGCTCCACCGCTTGTGCGGGCCCCCGTCAATTTCTTTGAGTTTTAATCTTGCGACCGTACTCCCCAGGCGGGACACTTAACGCGTTAGCTTCGGCACTGAAGGGGTCAATACCTCCAACACCAAGTGTCCATCGTTTACGGCGTGGACTACCAGGGTATCTAATCCTGTTTGATCCCCACGCTTTCGGGTCTCAGCGTCAGTAACAGCCCAGAAGGTCGCCTTCGCCACCGATGTTCCTCCAAATATCTACGTATTTCACCACTACACTTGGAATTCCACCTTCCTCTGCTGTACTCAAGACTACCAGTTTCAAATGCACTTCCCGGGTTGAGCCCGGGGCTTTCACATCTGACTTGGCAGTCCGCCTACACCCGCTTTACGCCCAATGATTCCGAGCAACGCTAGGACCCCTCGTATTACCGCGGCTGCTGGCACGAAGTTAGCCGGTCCTTTCTTGTAAGGTACCTTCATTTTTTTATTCCCTTACGACAGAGCTTTACGACCCGAAGGCCTTCATCACTCACGCGGCGTCGCTGCGTCAGGGTTTCCCCCATTGCGCAATATTCCCTACTGCTGCCTCCCGTAGGAGTCTGGACCGTGTCTCAGTTCCAGTGTGACTGGTCATCCTCTCAGACCAGCTAAAGATCGTAGTCTTGGTAGGCCATTACCCTACCAACAAACTAATCTTACGCGGACTCATCCTTTAGTGATAAATCTTTAACCTCTGTTCCCGCAGGAATTGTGGTCTTATGCGGTATTAGCCTACCTTTCGATAAGTTATTCCCCGCTAAAGGGCAGATTATCCACGCGTTACTCACCCGTGCGCCACTAGTACTCATACCGAAGTATTTTCCTCGTTCGACTTGCATGTATTAGGCACGCCGCCAGCGTTAGCTCTGAGCCAGAATCAAACTCTTCAGTTTTATTTGAAAAATTTGTTCTAATTCAAATCATTAAAATTATTATAAAAATTTAATCCAAAATAAATTGGATTGGCACAAAAATTTTCGCTATTCAGTTTTCAAAGAACGCAGTTTGTATCGTTATGTTTTAATTTACTTATACGTTGCTGAGAAGAATGGTTGTAGGTCTGAAAGGAATGTATGGTCAACCCCCCAATAATCTTTTTTTTGGTTTTTTATAAATTAAATTTTTGAAGGTATTAGCGAACTGATTTTACGCTCTTTAACTGAGCAAAAAAGTCTCTAAAGTTTACTATTGAATCGAACTTTACTGAAAGTAATGTTTCTAATAGCCACCTTTGCGCGCCCCCCCTACGAGCCCTAAATAAGCTCAGTGTAAATCTTTGGTCACGAACCGTACATTACATTTGAGGTCAAAATGGTATCTAAGTCTAACAGTCCACAAACTCAGATAAATTTGATTAAGACTTCTGCAAAAAATAGTTAAACTACTGTCATTCGAAAGGAGACCACCACAGTAGTGCTGTAGACTGGACTTGAATTTTGAGCTCACGTTTAAGCATCATTAAGTATTAGGTCATAGGCAATGGGAATTAGATTGGGAGTTGGGATTTAAGTATTGAGTATTGAGTATTGAGTATTGAGTATTGAGTATTTTCCACCTTATTCTTTATCATGGGTGTAACTAAAGCAAAGTGGGGCGACATCGACGTGGCTTATATTTTATTTCATTTAGTTTTTAGCGATCATATTAGGGCCTGTGGAAGATTCATCTAGGTTTTAAATGCTTTAGATTCAATTGAAGTTGTTTTAAGCGCAGACTGAGGTTTTTGAAGTGTAGCTATAGCTACATCGAAGAAAGCGAAGGCGAGTACAAAACAAATTCTTTTAAAGATGAAGTAGTAAAAACCTAGCTGAATCTTCCACAGGCCCTAGTTTTAAATAAATAAATAAATTAAATAAATTAGCTATGACAGCACCGAATTTTGGTCAGTTGTGGTGGACTGTACAGTACCCATTGAATTATCGTGGCTTTTCACTGTGCTTTCCCGAATTGGATATCTAGCATAATACTTGATTGGTGTTTAAATTTTTGCACACACTTTCACAGGCGCTTAGTTAATTGTCTTTAAATTTATCTTAGAGTGCATTTTCCAAATAGATTGTGTTCAAGGGAGCTTTCATGAAAAGTAATAGTAGAGATACTGATGGTGTAAAGAAGCAAGGTAAGTTTGCAGATAGCATGGGTGAAAGCGACATAGGTGCAAAAGATAAGTCGGCAAAGTCACAAGCACCTGCCCATGACAGTAGTGATGATTTCAAGCACCACAATTTAGATACAGAAAAAGATCGCTCGTTGGAAATTCTTGAGAATTCGGCACATGTTCATCAAGAAAAAATTCAAGCTTTTGCTAAACTCGCACAAGTTATTAAAGCTTCTAGCAGAGATGGGATAGACAAAGTTCCTACCTCAGCACAACTAACTAGACAAATTACCTCACTTGTGAATAAGCCTGAGGATCTTATGTTTGTACTTGGTGGCCTATTAAACCAGATCCAATTTATAAAATCTCGAGGATTAGTGGAAAGAGGTTTGAATGGCTTGTTTAATAGAAAGACCAAACTGGGTTTGGAATAGCGTTTAGATTTAGGTTTAGTTTCAGGTGCGGCCCTGCCCACATGGATGAGACGGAAAAAAACTACATATTATCTGATCACCTACTTACTACAGATTATTAAACTGTTACAATTGTAGATTGGTTAAACCGAACCAAATTTTTTGATCAATAAGTTGAACGTTTAGAATTTGAATATCACTTCAGTTTATAAGTATATAAAGATTAAGCAATTCCACTCGGAATCAATAGATCGTAATTGGGTGCAAAGTGCAATTAATTTTGGTGGAGACGACAGGGATCGAACCTGCGACCTTCTGAATGCAAATCAGATGCTCTCCCAACTGAGCTACGCCCCCGAAAAGTCGAAGTTTAGTTTTCATTTAAAATCGAGAGAAGGTCAAGGCTTTGGTTTAAGCAGTTGCAATAAAAATGTTTAGTTGCGAAAGCCACTGGCGCTCCCGTGATAGATCGAAACCAACGGCTTCTCCACCGTCTAATATTGAGAGGTAAACTTTTCTTAATATGTCGAATTCAGTTTGATCAAAATCGTCAGGGTCAGCAATGACATCTATAATGCTTAACAGATCTGGAGTTGTTACTACTTTGGGCAATCTAGCCTCATCTAAGCCATAACCTTCAGATGGTTTAAAGCCAATTAGATGTTTGGTTAACAGAACTTTATGACCACCTAAAAAATTTACCTGTAAAAATGGGTTACCTTCCGAGTCATCCCTTTGCAGCACAGCTTCAATTGCCTGAGGTTTAATTTTTAAAGACTTTCCGTCTGCAGATTGTACTAAACACTGACTGGTTTCTTTCCCAATCAATTTAAGACCAGAATCCGCAGCTTCAAGAAACTTTCTTATCTCATCAAATCCTGGCATCAATAAACCTCTTTTTTTAATCCTAGTTCATTATCTTCTATTAAACTTGTCGCCAGGTCGGCAAATTAGGTAAAGCTTTCGAACAAATTTAGGTTCAATGTCCTGTGACAAAATTAGACAAACCTGCTTTCAAGTTGTCTCAAAAAGAAATTTGTTGCAAAAGTGGTGTGGTGGCCAGTGACATCAAGGCCCCTTTCACCTAAATTAAATTTTTGCAGAAGAAATCGTTATAAAAAGGAATTCTAAACTTGATCGTCAATCGCTGGCAGGCTCCCATCGTACCCACAAAAGAGCAAATTATTAGTATATTTAGAAACGAGGACTTAAAGCCTGAGGAAGAGATTTTTTTTCCTGATAAACCTATTTCGGATCATAAACATCCCTTTGATGAGGTCCGGATGATCGTGAGTGGCGAAATGATTATGAACGTTTCAGGTAATAAGATACTTTTAAGATCTGGGGACAAAATACTGATCCCTTCGAACACTAAGCATTCTAAGGAAGTACGTGGAGACGAGCCCTGCGTTTCTATTTATGCCCGTAAAGTTTTTCAAAGTTAAAATAGAAAGTACAGATACTGTCTGAGCCCAACATAATTAAGGAATGCCTGAGATGAATGGTGTAGACTTTCTAGAAACGACTTTAGAACTGAATCCTAAATCAATAGGTGCTTCAACAGTTATAATGAAAGCTGTTTCGATATTATTGAGCCAGACGCAAATGAGTGTGTGTAAGCATCACTGAGTCTGATGTAGATGAGAGCACTTCAGCTTGAGCGGGTCCGCTGCAGTTTTGAGCTGTGAGCTCGACTAAACCTGCAGCGGCATAGGGTACTCGAAGTTGACTGTGCCCGAGACAATGTTTGACGGACTGCCAAAAACTTTGGTGACGAGGTTTTTGCGCTGAAGCTCAGGGAATCTGAATACTCCGCATCTAGCCATTAAGTTAAAATTCTGAACTCAATCACTGAAGCCCAATTCATTTTAATTCACAAGAAGCCTTCACTTCTTGAGGTATTTTGTTTTGTTGTTTTTGTCGTTGGGATTTTTTTTACATTCCGATCGAGGGAACAGCTAGTGTCGAGCTAGGGCCTTGATTTGATCCTGACCCAGAGCCTTGGTAGCCGCGGCCAGAGCGACTATAATTAGGAAGTCTTTGACCTGGTCCATCATACCGATTTGGCCTGGGCGGGAACCTAGTGCCGGGAGCTCCACTATTGTAGTAATCATAATTGTCTATACCGTAATGAGGCGAATTGTTCCAGTTGCTGCCAGAATTAGGAAAGGGCCCGCGGCCTGAATGGACACCGGCATTTCCGTTTACGCCAGCCCACCCAGAAATATCTAAGCCGACTCTTAGGTTACCGATCCCACTACCACCTGCACCTGTTTGGGAACGCCCATAAGCGTCGATATAACCACCTCCGCCAATTCTTGCGGCAATATTTGATGCCTGAGCGCGCGCGTTTGCTAAATCCTGATTCGTACGCGCATTCTGTTCTTCAAATCGCCGAATACTAGCTTCAAGTGATGCTAAGGCGTTTAGGCTTTCAGCATCCTGTTGATTTCGTCTTCGCAAGCGCTCAGCATTTTCTTCAGCAATACGGAGAGCTTCCCGTCTAGCTTCGATACTTCCGCTTAAGTTACCGCTGGTCCATGGACCTGCATTCGGGTTGTTGTCAAAAGCTCCGCCGGATAGGCTGCCATTGACCGAACCACTAATCATACCTCCGGGGTAGCCCATAGCTCCGCCCACCGGAGTGTGCTGGTTGCCACCAAAAATTTTACCTAGAATTCCTTGGATGCCAGAAGTCACCACCTGGCCTTGTCCACTTGCACCTGCGCCCGATGGGCACCCAAATGCACCGGCTGATTGAAGCGAGTTTACCATTAACGGTACTCCTGCTTGGGCTACATATGTGGCCATAACAACCGGCCCTCTATCGTCGGACGGGTAACCAGCTTCCCAATTGCCTTTTCTAGTTTTTTTAACTTGATTGTAAGCAAGCGCGCCACCCAAACCTAAAAGGCCTGCTGTTAAAAGACTTGGTCCCCAGCGGTTAAAGTCAAACCCAGCTTTTTTAGCCGTCTTCCCAGCATCGTCACAAAATAGACAGTAATCAGCTGCTGTAGACGTTGGATCAGCCTCTAGAATACAACGTCGATAGGCCTCTGCACTAGGACCACTGGATGGTGCATTATCAACATGAGCTTCAACGCACACAGCTTTGGCTAGTGCACTTCTTTGATCTCTTTCAAGCTCAGCCACTTCTTGCTGCAAATTGTAGTATTCCTTGTATTTGGCTGGGTAAACGCCTTGAGGAAATGCCCCGCTAGGTTTCAAACAGGTTTTGCACAGTTGTTTGACCCTACCGCTTGATTCATCAGTTGAAAAACAAATTTGGTTATTAACAACACCGCCATTCAGAGCATAATCATAGCAAGAACTTCTTGGAGCTTCAGTATAATCATTATTGTCTTCGACAACAGGTTCGTAAACCCCGGCAATCATTCTGTCCATATTTACATCAATTGACATGCCTTCTGAAACGACCTGGTAAGTCTCGAGATAATTTAAATTTTTAGAAAAATAAGTTAAAGCTCCTCGCATGTGATCTTCATAGTAATCTACGCCCTCTTCAGCCCTACCTTCGTTGCCACCACCGCAAGCCTTTCTAATAATGCCATTTACAGCTCGCCTACATTTAGAAAATAAACGATCTTTTTCGATTTCGCCGGCTCTACGCTTAGCCACAGCTAACTTTGCATTGATTGTATCTGCTTGCTGTTTGATACGTTCGCTTCGACTTAAAACTTGGTTGGGTAAGGTTTTTTGTGGGTAAGGGCATGGGGCATTAGCATAGTACTCCCCGGTTCCATAATGACTAGTTGGTGTAGGTGCAGCAGTTTCCCCATACAGTGGTCCCGGCTCATCAGCGTAAGTCATAGGACTTAAAAGCGCTACCATCATCAAAGTTTTAAAATAAATCATACCTTTACCACCAGCTCTATATTACCTTTCTCATATTAAATTCGTCACAAAATGGGATGAACTTAAGCCTTTAAGCCTATAATTAGGACCTTTGTGCAGCAAAATTAAAGCTTAAGCTCACCGAAAGGTAAATTATGAAAAAACCAAAACTTCTATGCGTAGATGACGACCAAGATAATTTAGATGCCGTAGAAGCCATTTTAAAGCAGGATTTTGCCGTTACATCCTTCAGGTCTGCACTGGCAGCTTTGAAGCACTTGGAAACAGACTCTAGCTTTACCATTATTTTAAGTGACCAAAGAATGCCTGAAATGAATGGTGTGGACTTCTTAGAGAAGACTTTAGAACTGAATCCTAAATCAATTCGAATTTTGTTCACAGGACATTCCAACTTTGAATCTGCTGTAGAAGCAATTAACCGTGCTCAGATTTACAGATATTTAACCAAACCATGGGCCCCTACAGATCTTATCTTGACCCTAAAAGAGGCACAGCAAAAATATAAAATTACAAATGAGCTAAGGATAAAAAATGAACAACTAGAAAAAGCCATCGAAGACTTAAAAGCCATGGATAAAATCAAAACAAATTTTATGATCTTAATCAATCACGAGCTTAAAACACCTTTAACTGCTATCGCAAGCTACTTGGGACTACTTCAAGAAGAAATAGTTGATGGACCTGCTTTAAAATATGTTGGACGCATCGAAGAAGGCTGTGAACGGCTAAAGTTTTTAACAGATGAAGTGGTCTACTTGCTTAATAGCGACAACGAAGCTTTGGAAAAAATGACACATGAACTTTCAAATACAAATATTATCGAGATTTTAAGACCCTATAAGAACCACGCAGATTACAAGTTACTACTAAATACAGAAGAGCATAACATCCCAGTTTCAGAAAAAATTTTGAAAAACGTTATAGATCGTTTAGCACAGAATGCTCAAAAATTTAAAACCAGAGGAATAGTTGAAATAACAGTAAATGATGTTGAAGATGATATTGTTTTCGAAATTTCAAATTACAGCGACGAATTTAACGACGACGAGCTAAACAGAGTTGTAGAACCCTTTGAGCTTAAAAGAGATGTTATGAATCACTCAAAAGGCCTGGGATTGGGACTACCAATTGCCCAAGTCCTGCTTAAAAAAATTGGGTCTGAACTTATTTTAAGCTACAAGAATGGAAAATTTAGCGTCCGATTTATAGTTCATAAACGGCCGCTCAATATAGAGGCGTCCAAACTAAACTTCGTTTGATTAATGAGGAACTTTTGCAAATAGGTAATGAATTTATTTTTTAGATGCTGTCTTTTGATGCTTTCTAGCACTATTTTAAACATCAGATCAGCTCCTGCTACCACCCTAAATAACAGCGAACTTGCAATACTTTCAGGGCTCACAGTGCAGAAAAGCATAATAGTTCTACCATTAAATACGCCCACTGAAGTTAATATAAACCCGAATCAGCAAATGTATATTAAAGACCGGCTTCTAAAGGTTAGAACCAAAGCTGGCAAAACTTATTTGATTGGCAAAAGTGTAGGTTCGACCCTTCTAAAACTAAAGCTTCACGAATATAGTGTCAAAGTGATTGGTCCT
Source organism: uncultured Pseudobdellovibrionaceae bacterium (assembly GCA_963803705.1). Taxonomy (GTDB): domain Bacteria; phylum Bdellovibrionota; class Bdellovibrionia; order Bdellovibrionales; family UBA1609; genus JAMLIO01. The sequence continues at coordinate 843,656 of CAWDNU010000004.1, forward strand.
CATGAATGGGAGACCTACTTATATTTCAAAAAACTTTTTAACAGCCACCCAAATTTTAACTTAGATTATTCACCAAGTGTCCCTTTAGTTAGGGGAGAAATATTAACCAAGGGCGACATGGACCTTTTACTAAAATGGCTAAGTCTGTTTAAGCCAAGAGTAAAATTTGATCTGACGTTTAATAGTCTTGAGCTAAAGAAATTTGGCTTAGCCAAACTTTCTGATAAGTTTAGCATTCCAGTATTAGGACTTTCAACTGGCATGGAACTGACTCTTCAGCGAAGCCCATCTGATAAAATAAAAAGTGAGATCGAATCTTTTGGTATGAGTGTTGGCCCAAAAAATTCTGGCGGCTCAGAGTTAGGTTTTCTAAACATACAATTTATAAATATCAGTGATTCGAAACTTCAAGTGGCCTCTTCTATTCTACCAAACAGTTTCCAATGGACCTTAGGAGAGAAAATAAATATCTTGTCGCAGATCATTAATTCTGAATACTCTGAATTAATAACCGCGAATAACACAACGTCAAAAATTGACTTGATGCTATTTGAAAATGAAAAGAGCGAATACCATTCTGGTGGAGAGTTCGCCATAAACCAACAAAGCATTTATAGAAATGACGTACAATGGAAGTCCTACGGTCTATTTATAGAAGCATACCCATCTACAGAAGCAAACCTTGATGTTAGTGTTTCTTTGAAAATCAAATTCAGCTATTTGATCTCGTCTGACTTAAATCAACCTTCTTTAAGTCAAGAAAGCTGGGTCCAAAAGCTAAAGCTTGAGCCGAATAAAACTTTGATCATCAGTAATAATCTGACCCAAATGTCTTCCAAAAATAAAACCAACAATTTATTTTTAAATTCTATTCCTTTAATTGGTGCTCTTTTCAAGAGCAAAAAAAGTAGCCAAGAGAAATCAAATGTTTATATGCTAATTACGCTAAATCCAAGGCAGGAAAGGTAAGCATGAATGAGTTCCAAATTGGTACCGAGGAAAGCTGCGTGGATTTTAAAAGCAGCGTTATGCACTATAGAGAAATTATGAAGACAATAGTTGAGCAAAAAAATCACTGGACTCAATTTAACGAATCCAGAAACCATGCTGTTGATCCAGAAAAGGAACTTGTAAAAGGTTATTTAGATAAGCTTACCCCCACACTACAAAAAAGACTTGAGCAAGAAATTTACGGTTTAGGACCATTAGAAGAATTAATTCAAGATCAGGAAGTTGATGAAATTTTGATCAACGGGCTATCAAAAATTTGTTTTGAGCGAAGTGGGTTGCTTAAAATTTACGATGATTCGTTTTACGATCAATCTTCTTTTGCAAGAATCTTTGAGACTATTTCAGATGGATTTTTTAAATCTATCAGTTATGAAAATCCAACAGCAAACGGCTTTTGGAACAACTTTAGGATACATGTTATTGCTCCACCACTAACAAAATATAAACAGATATCAATGAGAAGAATCGGAGGGCAAAAATTTAAAAGTCTAAGTGAACTTAGTAATAAAAAATTTGTAAATAAAAATGGCTTAGAGCTCTTACTTGAAGCTTTAGATAAAAAGCTGAATCTTTTGATCTGTGGGGCAACAAGTTCAGGAAAAACAACATTTATACAGTGTCTAATGAATGAGTGCCCTGACGATAGATTTGTAATTCTGGAGGATTCTGAAGAATTAATACCGCCCAACGTTTTGAGTTCGGCCCTGATTTGTCCCACAAGACAAGAGCAGTACAGCACAGTGTTTAGCATGAAAGACCTTGTCAAAGAGTCGTTAAGAATGAGGCCGGACAGAATCGTTCTAGGTGAAGCCAGATCTGATGAGGCTAAAGACTATATTCAAGCCTTAAGCACCGGTCACAGGGGATGTTTTTCTTCTATTCATGCAGCCAGTCCAAGAGATGCACTGATTCGGCTTGAATGCCTGATTGCGCAAGGTGCCCAAAACTGGACAATTGAAACCATACAAAGACTTATTTTTTCTAGTATAGATTTGGTTATCCATATAGAAAAAAGTAGCGGGGGGATGCGCGAATTAAAAAGTATCTCCAAAATTACTTCTTTAGAAAAAAATGGATTTCTGCTTCACGAAATTTATGAGCCTATGGCGTGCGAGAGCGTAAAAGCTTGACGATCTAAAATGACTTCTAACCTTGCAAGACTAAAATTTTCTAGGTTCTATTGTAACAGATATGACAAGAAATAATCTGCAATTTTTTTCTGCAATTTTTTAAAGTCTCAAAATTGAAATTTTAAATCTTAATTTATAAATTTGCGTTTTCTAGATTTGTCTTTCTTAGCTTTATATTTAATTCGATCAGTTGGTCATTATCAACAGAAGACGGCGCTTCTGACATAAGACAGCTGCCTTTCGCGGTTTTAGGGAACGCAATCACGTCTCGAATAGCGTCAGTGTCGCCTAAAATCATAATCAATCGGTCTAAACCCCAAGCAATACCACCGTGGGGAGGCGTTCCGTAAGTCAGAGCTTCATTGAAAAACCCAAATCGTTTCTGAATCTCTTCTTCAGATATTTTTAGCGCTTTAAAAATTTGCTTCTGAATTTTTGGATCGTGAATTCTAATACTTCCGCCGGCTATTTCGTGGCCATTACAGACAAAATCGTAGGCCTGGGACATCACCTGATCGTATTTCGACTCTTGTCCACCCGTAAGTATCGCAAAACCGTCTTCACTTGGGGAAGTAAAAGGATGGTGGACGCTGTACCATCTTTTTTCTTTCGAATCGAACTCCATCAGTGGAAAATCTACTACCCAGCAAAATTTATCACCGTCAGTCGTATTAACTTGCGATTCTTCTTTAGCAATCTTCAGCCTAAGACCTCCTAAAGTTTCCGAGGCCACTTTCCAAGAGTCAGCGACTATAAAAATGGTGGCATCTTCGGCCTTAACCTTAAAAGCTTTTTTAAGTTCAACTATGGATTCATCTGATAAAAACTTTTTGATAGGACTTTGAATTTCGCCTGAAGCAGATAGCTTAATCCATACTAAGCCCTTTGCTCCCAGGGCTTTTGTTGCATCAGTTAGTTTATCTAAACGACCACGGGTAAAGCTTTCTGCTCCTAAAAATGCCAAGCCCCTTACCACACCACCCATTTCTATGGCTGAATTAAAAACTTTAAAGCCGAGGCTTGTTCCCCACTTCCCTAAATCAACAATTTCATGAGGTATTCGTAAATCTGGTTTGTCAGAGCCATACCTGTCCATAGCTTCTTTGAAGGTCATCACCGGAATTTCACCAATGTCTTGGCTTCTGTACTCTGACCATAATCCGCGGGCTAACTTTTCAGTTAGCTGCATTATTTGCTCTTGCTTAACGAAACTCATCTCTATATCAATCTGTGTAAACTCTGGCTGGCGGTCTGCTCGTAAGTCTTCGTCTCTGAAGCATCGAGCAATTTGAAAATATTTATCCATCCCACCAATCATCAGTAGCTGTTTTAAAGTTTGAGGGCTCTGTGGAAGAGCGTAGAAGCTTCCAGCCTGAATTCTTGAAGGCACCAAAAAGTCCCTGGCACCTTCTGGAGTGGACTTGTACAAAATTGGCGTTTCAATCTCATAAAATCCTTCCTCAGTTAAAAAGTTACGCACTTTTTGGCTTACGAAGTGGCGAAGCTTTAACAATTTAGTCAGGTGATGCGAGCGCATTTCTAGGTACCGATATTTGAGCCGTAAATTTTCTGAAACGTTTTTTTCAAATGGTAGAAACGGCAAAGGCTCTGCTTCTGATAAGATCTTTAGAGTTTCAGCGTGAATTTCAATGGCACCTGTTGAGAGTTTCTTATTTTTCATCCCATCGGGGCGCTCTATCACTTTACCCTCAACGTAAATTACAAACTCATTCTTTAAATTTTTACATTCTGGTGTTTTTTTGGGATCAAAAACTACTTGGACAAAGCCCTCTCTGTCTCGGACGTCGACAAATACCAGTCCCCCATGGTCCCTTCGGGTGTCACACCAGCCCATCAGAACTACACTCTGGTTTTTAAAATCTATATTTAAATCACCGCAGTAAGCTGATCTAACTTTGTCTAGAGTCAATTTTCCCAATCTTTGTTCCCTTTTTTCCCGAGTCTTATATTTTCACTTTCAAAAGCTTTTTAGTTGCAATTTAGTAACTCTGATATATTAGTTTTAAATATGCCACAAGTTAAGTTTGAAAAGCAGATTTCTTTAGCGCCAAAAGAGGCCTTTGATAAGTTAAAAGGTCTGCTAGATGGTGCGTCTGAATTGAAAAAGATAGATCCAGACATTGTCTTAACAGTTAAAGAAGAAGATATGAGCGTTTTAGCTGAGGGATCAAAAATTAATGGAACCGTATCAATTCAGGCTTATAGCAAAACCCAGTCCACAGTAAAAGTTGATTTAAGCATTCCTTGGGCTTTTGCACCTTTTAAATCTATAATTACATCAAAATTAGAAGAAAAAATTGCTGAATTATGCTAAGTTTCTAAATTATGCCCAGTAAAAAGGCTTCAAAAAAGAAACAGACAGTCCGTCGACTTAAGAAAAAAGTGTCGAAGAAGAAGGCTTTAGAATCAATTTTTGATATTATCGAACCTAATATTGGATCTGACATTGAATCTAATGTTGAATCTAATGCTGAACTTAATGTTGAATCTAATGTCGAATCTGATATTGAATGTATTTCATCTACTAAGACAAAGGCCTTAGAAAGCAAAAGCAGCTCTTCACCTCGTCAGATTGAAAAAATAAAAAATGACGAAGTCTTAGTTTCAGATGCTTTGACCCAATATCTTACAAAGATTAGAAATTATCCTGTTCTAAGTAAAGAAAAAGAGCACGAGCTTGCTGTCCAGTACTACGAGGATGGAGACCGTGATGCCGCGGAACTTTTGGTGCGCTCTAACTTAAAATTTGTTGTTAAAATTGCAATGGAATATTCTAAGTTTGGAGCTAAGCTGATCGATATAATCCAGGAAGGTAATGTTGGGTTGATGCATGCTCTTAAAGAGTACAATCCGTACAAAGGTGTTAAACTTATAAGCTATGCCGTATGGTGGATAAGGGGCTATATTCAAGATTACATGATGAAACAACAGTCATTAGTAAAAATAGGTACTAACCAAAAGCAAAGAAAATTATTTTACCAGCTAGAAAAAGAGCATTCCAAAATTATTCGTGAAGGTCTTCAAAGCACTCCCTTGTTGTTAAGCCAAAGGCTAGACGTGACAGAAAAAGATGTCTTAGATATGCAGCAGCGACTTGGGCATAAAGATTTAAGTTTGGACCAGAACTTATCTGAAAATTCTGATTCGAATTGGTTAGAACAGCAAACTGATGAAGCCTCAGAACCGATGGATGATCTAATTATCCAGGCCGAACAGCTGGAGTTATTAAAAGACAAGATCGAGGATCTGAAGCACGAACTTAACCCTAAAGAGATTCAGCTTCTAGACAATAGGATACTAAGCGACAATCCAGTGACACTGAAGTCCTTAGGTGATGAGTGGGGAGTGACACGTGAAGCTGCTAGACAAACCGAGTCTCGCCTAATTGAAAAAATAAAAAAAGCTTTTTTAAATTAATTGCTCGAAGGTGAGTTTTACATCAGCTCTTACGGTGTGACTGAGTTGTCTAGTTTACTTGCTTACGCTTTTTGGAACTTTTCTTTAATTTAGCTTGCCAACAGCTCTTCGTCTTCGAAAGTTTGCTGCAGCTTATTTTTTAATTTGGAAACTGCTTGGGCATGTAATTGTGAAATTCTACTTTCAGTAACTCGCAGAACTTTACCTATCTCTTTTAAGTTTAAATCCTCATAATAGTAGAGCGAAAGAACCAGACGCTGCCTTTCAGGCAAACTTTCAATGCATTTAGCTATTGTTTTTTGAACTTTTTTTACATTCAATTGAACTAGTGGGTTATTTAGCTTGCTACCATCTAAAATGTTAACCATGGATCTTTTATCGAAGTTTGCATACGAAGATTGGTCATCAACGGACAGAACGCTGACTGGTTTTACCTGATTTACTAAAGAGTGATATTCTTCCAAAGTTATTTCTAAGCCCTCTGCGACTTCTCTTTCATTTGGTGAGCGGCCCAGTTCTGACTCTAATTTGGCAACCATTCTGTCTAAACGTTTAGACTTATCCCTAACAGACCTAGGAACCCAATCCTGAGCCCTTAGCTCGTCTAAGATTGCTCCACGAATTCTAAATTCAGCATATGTTTTAAATTTATTGTCTCTTGTCGGATCATACTTTTCAATCGCGTCCATCAGACCAATGACTCCACTGGAGATCAAATCATCCAGTTCAATATTGGAAGGTAAACGTATTGCTATTTTCTGAGCTATAAACTTTATCAATGGCGCGTATTCTGTGATGAGTCTTGTTTTTTGCTCATTGTTTAGAACCTTATTTTCAGTTTTCATTCTTTTAGCCATAGATTGCTCAGCCATATTCCCCTCTCCCCTTTTGTAGTTATCAGTATATCAAAACGAGAACTGATAATGAAAATTTTAATACCCTGCAAAATCCTAAAATCTGTACTGCACTGACCCAAACCTCTGAAATAACTCTAAAATTTTAAATATAAAAAAACACACAAGTGATCAAGATGTCCTGTAAAAAAGTTTTTCATTTGTTACCAGAATGTTGCGAGAGTTCTTCACCTAGCAATTCATCTAAACTCTTAAGTGTTTGTGCCTCGGGATTCAATATTGTACCAACACTGTTTTCATCCCATAAAAAAGCGACCTTGGTTTCACTCAATAATGATTCACCTATCACCGAAAATACTGACGAACTAGAATCATAACCTCCAGCGATAAAAGAGGTTTGGTTCTGAAAAAAATTTTCAGAGACTAATCCAGGTGCCTGAAGAAGGCTAAACTTTCTTTTTAAATTTTTGTCTATCAGTGAATCGGGAGCGATAAAAGCAAGCTGCTCTGGAGTTACTAAAATTAATCCTATTTTTGCATCTATATCAGCTTTGTATTCGTTTATCGTTGCAGTGGATGCATAAGACATAACCTGCACCTGGTTTGAAACCTTTAATTCCTTAACCGAAGATTTCATTGCCTCTGGGCAAAGGACAAATATTCCAATTTCTGAGATGGCAGACGTAATTGATTTCTGGTAAGAGCAGAAAAAGCTAGTTAGATCCGCTTCTGGCGCCACATATACCAAAACTTTAGCCAGACCATCTGGTTTTACAAAATTTTTAGCGTCCATCACGATGTCTCTGAAGTGATCTTCTGGATGAGTCTCCCAAAAATTATCTTTAGCTTTAGTTCTTTTTAAAACCTCAGCAATAAGTGAATTTTTCAGCCCTGATGTTGACATCTGTTTTACGAAGTTTTCCCAGACTGTTTCCAGATCGTTCGCTTTGGAAGACTGGCGAAATTTAACTAATTTTAAAACAGTTTCCGTGCTTTCAGTTTCGCTATTTTTTTTACTCACCAGATGAAAGTTTTTTTTTCTGTAGTCATTTAGGATTTCTAGGGCCTCAGATTCAGACTTACAGTTGAAAACCAATTCCTTGGCATTTAGTTTTGGTGCAGACATACTTAGTAAACCCTCACTAATTTATACTCTGATTGGACAATGCGACCTTTGCTTAAAAATTGATTTAGGTAGTACGAAAGTTTAGGGTCATTCACTTTGGTATTATGCTTAGGCATCATCCTGGATTCAGAATTAGCAAAATGGATTAGAATTAAGTTTCTAATTTCAGTTCTTTGAGACTCAATGTTAAATTCATTTAAGTTTTTACCATAAAAACTAAAGTCTAACTCTGCCAATTTGGAGCTTTTTCTTGAGTCACCATCAAATCTTAGAATGACCTTTGGAAATGACACTTTTTCTAGATTCGTTGGGGGCTTATGCTCTTTATGTTGAACCACTGACACCTGCTTTGCATTTTTGCAGCCATTAGTAGTTAGGACCACGCAGCCCAGTAAAGTAAAAGTTGCGATACGACCACCTACAGATATTACTGCAGGGAACGAATCTTTAAGAGACTTATTTAAGCTTAGTCTTAGAACATCCTTGATCATTGACACATAAGATATAAAGCAATCTTGGTGCCATCAAGACTTCGGTGTAGAAAACCTGGCAGTTAGGCCTGAAATTCAATGCTGTAATGCATTTCCAGGATTTAAGATGGGTCATAATATTGACCGTTAATACTGTTTGTCCAGTTGGTATTCTGACATGGCCTAAGACTTGACAATAAGGACCTTAAAATAGATTTTGGTCCTATGGCTAAGTTTTTTTTGTTCGTATTTACAGTTCTTTTATCATTGTCTTTAGGTCTTTTTGTAGGTCAAAATTATTTGCTTGAGCCGGATAGCTCCGCAGCTGTTCACACAGATGAAAATGCGTTCGATCAGGATAAATCTAGTGTAAGCTCTTACATCAGAAACTTAGTAAATCAGATATTCGCAAACGATGAAATTGCAGTTGGTAAAATAAAAGAGGGTTCTGCAGAGGTCTCTGAGAACCAAATTAATGACCAAGAAGAGCTTAAGAATATTAAGTCAATTCCTATGCACCAGGGCAAGGACGAGCCTATAAAGTTTAGGGATCAAAACGATTCACCTGCAAAAAATATAGTCGTTGAAACTCAAAAAGTAAAAAAAGTAGTTGAGCAAAAACCGGCGGTTGAAAATCCGATATCGGCTCAATCAAATGTCGGACCTAATTTTTTGGATGGTTGGGTGATTCAAGTTGCCGCTTTTCAAGATGTTAACGATGCGTTGAAAATTAAGACCAAAATAGTTTCCGCCGGCTATCCTAATTATGTCTATAAAACTGAAATTAACGGTAAGTTCTGGTTTAGAGTGAACGTAGGTCCGTTTAGAACTGTTACCGAAGCAACCAATTATAAACAAACCCAGAAAGTCCACTTAAAATTTAAAGGTGCTTTCGTAAGAAAGTTATAATGGACGTATCTACCTTACTTGACCACTTGAATCCTCAGCAGCGAAAAGCCGCTGAACTTACCGATGGTCCGGTACTGATTCTAGCTGGGGCTGGATCTGGAAAAACTAGAGTCCTAACCTATAGAATGGCGCATATAATTCTAAACGGCCTAGCCACACCTGATGAATTGCTTGCTGTCACATTTACTAATAAAGCTGCAAAAGAGATGGAAGCTCGGGTGATTAAGCTTTTGAAAGAGTTAGGTGTGCCAGTTTTCAGTCAACCATGGGTCAGCACGTTTCATTCTATGTGTGTTCGTATATTAAGGCAAAATTTAGTTCATCTTGGCTACAAGCCTGGCTTTTCAATATATGATTCAGATGATCAGCTTAAGATGATTAAAGAAGTTCTGAATAGACTAAACATAGATGATAAAGTATACCCACCAAAAAGCTTTGCTAGTAAAATCAATCAAGCTAAGACCTTAATGCTTTTACCTAAGGACATAGAAAAGCGGTCAGATGCTTTCTTTGATGACAAGTCTTTACAAGTTTATAGGGCATATGAAAATGCCATGAAGCAATCTAACGCGCTAGACTTTTCAGATCTTTTACTTAAAACCTATCAAGTTTTCGAAGGGTTTCCAGAAGTACTAAAAAGCTACCAGAACAAGTTCAAATATATTCACGTGGACGAATATCAAGACACTAATAAGATTCAATACAATTTGATGCGTCTATTGGCATCGACGCACGGTAACCTGTGTGTAGTTGGAGACGAAGATCAGTCTATTTATAGTTGGCGCGGAGCCGATATTAACAATATCTTAGATTTTGAAAAAGACTTTGACGGGCAAGTTATAAAGCTTGAGCAGAACTATAGATCTACTGGTAATATCGTAAAAGCAGCCAACAGCCTTATCTCTAATAATGTTTTTAGAAAATCGAAAACTCTTTTTACAGATAACCCAGAAGGCGACAAAATCACTATTGCTGAAATGACCAATGAGTACGACGAATCACGGTATGTAGCCAACCATACGGAAAAGAGTTTGAATTCGGGCGCTTCCCCTAGTGATATCGCAGTGTTTTACCGCACCAATGCTCAGTCTCGTGTTTTGGAAGAGCAACTAAGGCTTAAAAGCATCCCTTACAAAATTGTTGGTGGGATGAAGTTCTACGAGCGAAAAGAGATAAAAGATGTCATAGGATATTTAAAAGTTATTCTTAATCCAGCGGACGATATAGCTGTGAAGCGAATAATCAACACTCCAGCCAGAGGCTTGGGCAAAACAACAATTCAAAAAGTTGAAAATGTTGCAGTACAAGATGGCGTCACTTTTCTACAAGCTGTACAAACAGCAGTACAAAGTAAAATTGTCACAGCTGGTACTCTAAAAAAACTAAGTAAATTCTATGACTTGATCATGAGTCTTCAGGTAAAAAAAGATATGCCTTTAGACGAGCTCTATATGACTGTTTTAGAAGATTCAAATTACCTAAAGACACTGCAAGAGGAAAACTCGTTAGAGTCAAAATCAAGAATCGAAAACCTAGAAGAACTTAACAATGCGATTGTTCAGTTCACAAAAGAGCGACAGTCTGAGGCCAGTCTTCAAAGCTTTTTGGAGGAAATGAGTCTGGTTTCTGACATTGACCAAATCGACGATTCTTGGAATTCGGTAACTTTGATGACCCTACATATTTCTAAAGGCTTAGAGTTTCCGATTGTTTTTATGGTCGGAATGGAAGAGGGTCTGTTCCCTGGCCATCAAAAGATCAATAACGCGGACGAAACTGAAATGGAAGAAGAGCGCAGGCTATGTTACGTGGGTATGACCAGAGCCAGAGAACGTTTATTTATGCTGCATGCACGGACCAGGAAAGTTTGGGGGCAAGACCAGTTCCATCCTCCTAGCGGCTTTTTGTCAGAAATACCCAATGAATTAGTTGTCAAATCTCAAACTTCTTCTCGTCCTAATTTTCTAGATAGATATGAAAAATCTGGACATGATTCAAACATATCTTCACCTAGCAAACGTCCCGGAAATAAGTACATCACACGTAAAAAACCAAATGTGATTGCTGACCCATTTCCAGATTACGAGAACAGTACAGATGAGCACGGCGGGAGCGCCTCGTTGAAAAAGGGAGCTCAGGTTAGACACCCTACCTTTGGCGTAGGATCTATTCACGAAATTGAAGGCCAAGGTGATTCAGAAAAGGTTAGCGTTTTGTTTAGGGACAACACCATTAGAAAATTTATCACCAAATACGCAAGGCTACAGCTGTTGTAAGATTTTTTGATACCGTCGATTCAAATTGTTGAAAAAATTAAGCGGTGAGATTGTAGCTGTTTCATCAGAACTGATTTTTATATCCAGATTTTCAATGTATTCAAAAAGCTCTAAAAGAAACAACATCTTGTAATGGACTGCTTTTGAAGTATCGACGTAAGCTTTTTTGTATTCAGGACGATTTAATATCCTGAAGTCATCTACCCCTTGCAAACTTTTTGGCAATGGAATCATCAAATAAATCCATGATAGATCGCCGTAATTTGTAAACTGGTATTCGAGCCCTCGCGCTTTTGACTTCGAACCCGACCCTTGCAAAAATGACAATTGCTCAATCCAATCGAAGTTAACAGCCTCAATAATATCTTGCTGAAAGGTAAGCGATGGTTGATCAGCCACACTTAGTAGGGGCGCCGCTTGAATGACACTAAAAATTGACCGCTTAAAATATTGTTTCACTAGTTTTTTTGCTGCAACACCGTAAAACTGTAACGATGCTAAATCTGATTTGATCTCGTAAGCTAAATCATCGATAAGATCCGAATCTTCAGTTTGTTTGATCTTACGCAGTTTTAAGCTGAGCGACAATAAATGGGCTTGAAACTCTTCAAGTGAAAAAGCCCTACCTTGATTTGTCTCGCCCTGTTCTGAAATGATCGACGCTCCTCCGGTGTCGACAAAACCGTGAATTACTGAATTTAATTCCAGTTGTGAGGTTCGAAAATAAGCCTTCCAATGAGTTAATTCGTGAAACTCTGTGAAGGTCGGTTTCAAAGTTATAATGGCGGCTAAGGACAGAGCTATTCTATTTTGCGCAGAGAGGGGAATTTGCAATTGAAATTGCTGATGAATGTCGCCAATTTGAAAAAGCCCCCTGACTCTCTATTTATATAATCAGGCCTAAAAATAAGTTGTGTTTGGCCTGTTGGTATATGGATGTCAATTTTAGCAGAGACCGTTTGAAGACGCTTAGCAAAACGATTTAACGCTGAGTCATCAGTCGGGTGTATCAAAAGATACTTTTCATACAAGGCGTGTTCAACATTGTTTAGAGTTAAAAATTCAGAAACTTGACCCAAATCTGTAAAATTAAAATACAAAGATTTGTATCTTAACACTTTATAGAGCGCTTTACTTTTTTGGACCGAGTTGACCATAAGTACTGGCCGGTCAGCCCGGGTAGACAGAAAATAGTCGCACGAAGAGGCTAACCCTACAGAGCTTATAAAATTTAATAAGAAGATTAAAAAATAGTTTTTCAGATGTACCTTATACGTTTAATCCTAATTTGTAGACAACAGGAATTCAAAAATAGTACCATCAAACAATTATTATCAACTGAAAAAATCAGTGTACCCCCTCAAAAATTCTAGAAAATATTAGGGCCTATGGAAGATTTGATCTAGGTTTCAAGAAAAAGGTTAACAACCAAACTAGGGACCAAATTAAGCCCAAAAGCGTCACTTGTGAAAAAATGTAAGACAGTGAAGTGTGCTTGATCGGTATTTAAAGCGGTTCTGAGCGGTCCCAGATTTGTAATAATGGGTATGGAGGACTTAAACTATGAAAAATATAAGTCAAGATTTAAGAGATTACAAGAAGATGGGCTTTCAAGCTTTTTTAACACTTACAATGGCTTTTAGCTTTATAGCTTGTTCAGAAGATAGCGGCCTTTCGGCTAACACACCTTTCGGCAGCCAATACTACAATCAATCAAGTGGTGCTTGTGGTAATCAAAGATTCAATGCGGGCATTCCAGGCAACTCTGCTTGTCCCTATGGTGGCCAGATTATTAATGGTGAACTTGAAGGCTTCGCTGAATTCAGAGTAGATGGTGCTATTTATTTAGATTTTGGACTTCAGTATAACGACCTATGCCCTGTTGGTGAGGTCCCAGTTTATGAATCAAGATACGGACAAGTGCAACTGGCTAAGTGTGAATACGTAGGAAATGACTTTTTTGACCCCACATTTATTTCAGGACACCATAACTCTAGCAGCTGTAGTGGAGGATACACCGGAGATAGAAATTGCATCCCAGGTGCCGGAAGCTACAATTCTGGCAATCGTCATGATGTTAGGTACGACAATAGATACGATGGTGGATACAATGACAGATACAATAGCCGTTATGACGACCGCTTTAATTATCAACGTGGCAACAACAGGCTGAATAATCGCCCGCACAATGACTCCCGCTATAACTACAACGATCGATATCTTTAATATTTAATTTGAGCGTCAGAATTTGGCCCCCCCCAAATTCTGCGCTACTATAACCTTCTGACCTAGGAGGTTATTTTTGTCTCACCCTATTTACGAATCCAAACTTTTTGATGCAGCTGTCGATTTTTCTAAAATTAAGTCTGAAAGTTTGTCGAGTGAAGTTGAATCAGCATTTCGAGAGGCCTTAAAAGAACGTGACGAGCTAATAAAGAAAACTAATGAAGTGACTTGGGATAACACAATGGATGCCATGGAAAACTGTGGCCAAAAACTAGAACAAGTGATGTCCGTCGTATACAACTATTTTTCGGCCATGACAGATGATAATATCCAAAAAATTGTAGAAAACTACTCAAGTAAAATGTCGGAGTTTTCAAATTCGATCACGTTAAACAAAATATTATTTGAACGTGTAAAATTTATCTATGACTCCCCTGATGATTTCAATATGGACTTCGAACAAAAAGAACTCTTAAAAAAAACTTACGAAAGTTTCGTTAGAAATGGATCTTTGCTAACGGACGAGAAAAAATCTGAGCTGACTGAAATAGATAATAAATTGTCAGAAATTTCACCCCAATTTTCAAAAAATTTGCTTCAGGCGACTAAAAGTTTTTATTTAGAAGTCGATGCAGCAGATCTAGATGGACTACCCGATTCTAGTCTTGAACAGGCTAAATCCGATGCCGAGCTAAAAGATTTAAAAAATAAGCTTATTATTACTTTGGATATGCCAAGCTTTTTACCGTTTATGAAATATTCAAAAAACAGAGAGCTAAGGAAAGAGCTTTACATGGCTAACGCTAATAAGGCTTACAAAGGAAAATATGATAATCAGGAACATATTCGCAATATGGTGAAGCTTAGGGATCAAAAAGCAAAAATCTTAGGCTTTAAAAACTACGCAGGCTTTGTGCTGCAAAATAGAATGGCTGAGACCGAAGAACGAGTGTTTAGTTTTCTTAATCAACTTAAAGAAGCTGCTTTTCCAGCAGCACAAAATGAAGTCAAAGAGATCAAAGAGTATGCAAAAGCTAAAGATGGTATTGATAACATGCAGCCTTGGGACTTTGCATATTATTCTGAGCTTTTAAAAAAAGAAAAGTATGATTTTGATAGCGAGGTCTTGCGACAATATTTCAAACTAGAAAATGTTTTGCAAGGAGCTTTTGATCATGCCCAAAGGCTGTATGGACTTACTTTTAAAATAAGAAAGGATCTACCAAAGTATCATCCAGACGTTTCAGTTTTCGAAGTTTTTGAAGAAAAAACCAAGTCTTATATAGGATTGTTTTACGCAGACTTTTTTCCTAGAGACTCCAAGCGCGGTGGTGCTTGGATGACTAGCTACAGAGAACAAGGTCAGTGGTACGACGAAATTCGTAGGCCACATATTAGTATCGTGTGCAATTTTACTAAGCCAACTTCGACAAAACCCTCTTTGCTAAACTTTAGAGAAGTTCAAACTTTGTTTCACGAATTTGGTCACTCGCTGCATGGGCTACTATCTAAATGCAAATACCGAAGTTTAAGTGGCACAAATGTACTTTGGGATTTTGTTGAACTACCTTCACAAATAATGGAAAATTGGACTCTTGAGCAAGAGGGCTTAAACCTTTTCGCCAAACACTACAAAACCGGTGAATCAATTCCAACAGAGCTTATCGATAAACTTCAAAATAGTGAGAACTTCTTGAAAGCGTACGGTTCAATAAGGCAATATGTTTTTGCCCATATGGATATGGTTTGGCATACAAAGCCTGATACGAGCTTTAAAGACATACATGACTATGAAAAAGATATTTTTGGAGATGTAAAACTTTTTGAACACTATGGAAGCAGCTCTTGTAGCTTCAGCCACATTTTTGCCGGAGGCTACGCAGCAGGATATTACTCTTACAAGTGGGCAGAGGTTCTAGATGCTGACGCTTTTGAGTATTTTAAGGAAAAAGGTATATTTAACAAAGATGTTGCGGATGCTTTCAAAAAATTTGTTTTAAGTAAGGGTGCTACTGAACACCCAATGGAGCTTTATAAAAAATTTCGTGGACGCGAGCCAGACATCAATGCTCTACTGAGACGCGATCACTTGATATAGGACAAACAATGTCTAAAAACTTAACTATTAAAAATGTGCTAATAGTTCACAGGGATGACACGCCTCAAGCTAAACAGCTAGGGGCAGATTTTATCCGCTACCTGTCTAATAAAAGTATCAAAGCTGAACTTATAAGTTATTTGGAATTGTCTAAGAAAAGCTTTGAGAATTTATGTGACTTGGTCGTTGTTCTTGGCGGAGATGGAACTTATCTGTCTACCGTTGGCCATATAAAACCTTCGGTGGTTCCAATTTTAGGGATCAATATGGGCTCGTTAGGATTTTTGACAGAAACTAAAGTTGACGACGCTTACAGCACTTTGGATATGGCATTAGGTGGTCTGCTTGAAAGCAGACCAAGACAGTTGTTGAATATTGATGTCCGCCACTCAGACTCGACAAGTTTCCTTGAAACTGCACTGAATGATATTGTTATTGAAAGGGGTGCAAGGTCACAACTTGTCCGTATACAGATTTATTCAGGTGATTTTCTGGTACAAGATTTGAAAGCAGATGGTTTAATAATTTCAACGCCAACGGGAAGTACAGCTTACAATTTGGCTGTAGGCGGGCCTATTCTTCATCCGGACATACAAGGCTTTGTAATTACCCCTGTAGCACCACATAGTTTGACATCAAGGCCTATTGTTTTTCCAGATGACCTGGACCTAAAGATTAGATTAGCCGCAGGAAACCAAACGGCGCAGTTAACAATAGACGGTCGTAAGGTTTTAGAAGTCACTGACCAGGATTTAATAAAAATTGAAAAATCTAAACATGTTCATAATGTTTTACGAAAGAAGGGTCATAACTACTTTGACCTCTTAAGAGAAAAACTAAAATTTGGGGAACGTAACTAATTATGCTGCTTGAACTAAAAATTAAAAATTTTGTTATAATAGAAGAAACTAGCATTTCATTCAAAAATGGCTTCAATATTTTAAGTGGAGAAACAGGGTCTGGAAAGTCTGTGCTTCTTAAAGCTTTATCTGTTCTGATGGGGGCTAGCTCATCCAATGATTTAGTCGGGCCCTATGGATCTGAATCCAACGTGGAAGGGTTTTTTGATATTTCTGAACGCTCCGATATTAAAAAAAGATTGTTAGAACTAGGTATTCAATGTGATGATGACACTATTATTGTTAGACGCCTGTTGGGTAAAAAAAATAGAGTGTTTATAAATGGCTCTTTAGTCACATTGACTGAACTTAAAAATTTAGTAACCCCAATTTTAGAAATAGCAGGCCCATTCGCCGCACCACTTATGGAAATGACTGGCCAACACGACACAAAACAGTTGTTGTCGACTGGTTATCATAGGTTCTTACTAGATCTTTATGCTAATTTAGGTAGTAAACTTGATATTTACAAGACTAAGTACACTCTGCGAGAAAAGCTGATCCAGCAGATCGAAGATATAGAAAGTAAATCTAAAACTAATGTACATCAGTTGGACTTTATAAAGTATCAACTAAATGAAATAGAAAAATTTCAGTTAGATTTAGTTCAAGATGCAAAGCTTCAGGATCGTATTTTCCAAATCAAAAATAAACAAAAGTTTCTAGATTTTTTATCAAACACTGACGATCTTTTAAATCAACAAGATTCGTCTGTAATTTCAAGTTTGCACAAAATTGTAAAAATGGCAGAGCCCTTTGAGGCTAGTTACATTGCCATAAACACTGCTCTGGATAATTTAAGAACTTCTATTTCTTTGGTAGAAGATGCCTCATTTGAGTTGTCAAACCTTGCAACAGAAGATCTAGAAAACGGTGAAAGCTTAGAGGACTTAACTGAACGCTTTTCGAAATTAAGAGGCTTACAGAAAAAATATGGTGATGATCTAAATGAAATAGTAAAGGCTGAAGAGAGCTTAAGAGTTGAAATCGAAACTTTAGATAATGTAGACGCTATATTAGAAGAGAAGTACGATGAACTTGAAACACTAGAAGCAGATTTGATGGGACTTGCCTCGACCATGCATGACCTAAGAAAAAACTCTTCAGAAACAATCGTAAAGAAAGTAAATGCTCAGCTTGAAGATTTAAATATGAAAGGTGTTAAATTTTTTATCGGATTAGAACGAACAAATGAGCTTAATAAGTATGGAAATTCTAAGATTGAATTTTTAGTTCAGTCACATAAAGATTCTGATAAAAGGCCGCTCGCAAAAACTGCCAGTGGCGGTGAACTTAGCCGAATTTTGCTTTCTATTAAAACTGTGCTCGGTGAAAATGAATGGCCGCGTACCTACCTTTTTGACGAAGTTGACACGGGTGTTAGTGGACCTACGGCGCAATTAGTGGGAAAAAAACTAAAAGAGATGAGCATGGATCAACAGGTTTTATGCGTGACTCATCTGCCACAGGTTGCAGCCCAAGCAGATCATCATTTTGTGATTGAAAAGCTTCCCAAGGGGGATCAGTTTCACATGCAAGTCAGAGAACTTGACCGCAAGCAAAGAATTAACGAAATAGCCCGGCTTATTTCGGGTGAAACAATTTCGGATTCAAGCCGTGAGCACGCCCGAAAGCTATTGGGACTGTAAATATTTTTTAAGTAGATTTCACTTGGTCTTATCTTTCCCAGGGTAAATTGACCGAATTAGCCCCAAACGATTCTGACAGCCTATCGGCGTCATAACCGAATTCCTTAGTACCGAATGATAAAATCAATAGCCCTGCTTAAACGTAGACACACGAGTGACATTTTGTGGCCGTAAGAACAAAGGTTTAGTCAGTTTGAATGTATTTATCTATGGGTATATTCAATCTTAGCATTAGTTTTTTGAGCATAGATATTGCTCCGACAAGGGTGTTAAAGGAGTGACTATGAAAGTACTAATTATTTTATCTTTTATATTATGTTCAGCCACAGCTTATTCTGACACCGACAGTGCTTCAAAAGATGTTGAGAAGGTCCTTAGTTATCTTCCAGAATCAATCCGGACAAAGCTAGATGATTACCTAAAAATGATTGGCATTAGTTCCTATGATGATCCTAGTTGGGTCGGTGAAGACAATGAAGGCTTGAGAGGCTATAACGATCAACTTCTGGGTCGGAACAGATGCTTGTCTAAATTGGCAGAGGATTTTTATAAGGAATTACCAAAAACAGATATAAAAACTGGATTTTTGAAATCTGATTTTAGCATTAATTACCAATCAGAAAATCCTGGGTGGCTTCTAAGATATGCCAATACAAAGACTAAAGGAAATGGAAACCTGGCTGTCACATTATTAGGGCTATGTGGGCATGACAACGCGGCCTCGTCGGTTAGTACCTTCAATGGCGGAAAAATATACTGCCCAAAGAACATGTTTGCTCCTCAGGCGCTAGGTTCAGAGTTCAACATCGAGAAGAGTCTAATCGATAAAGTCACTAACATCCAATCACCTAACATGGGTGCGAAAGCACTCCCTGCTAAAAGCTATCATATCTTAGCTTCAGCTTACCAAACTTGTTCGTTAGTGAAAAATGGGGTTCCTGGCCTTATGGCCTCTAAAATACAGAATAAACTTATATATACTTATAGGATTAAGCGCTTATGTGAGAAGAAAATGATAGGCAACTATAATTTCGAGCACAATAGACTAGGCCGGCTATTCAAAAGCGAAGATCTATCAGTTGTAAGAGAAAAACTGCTAAGAGAGGCTCAGCTTTGTAAAGATAAAATTGAATCAGACGAGTGCCAAGACTTAACCAGCCTATTGAGTGAAGACGATATTATAGATGGTAACATCAAAGCTATTAATTCTGGTATTTCTCGTCTTGCTGAATTTTATTTCGCTCACTCTCTGATGCATGAAAATATAAAGAATAATGACCTATGCTCGAATATTCAAATGACTCATGCAATTTATAAAAAGCTTGATAAAATATCTAAAGATAACCGCTTGTGCGGGGATCTTTCACCAGATCAGTGTGAGATAGGTCAACGAATTATAAGTACATGGACTGTTGATATCGAATGGTCAGAGTCCCAGCATTTTTTAGGGTCTAAAATTGCTCGTGAGAGCTGTTCTACAAAAAATATTGATCTTGAGGAAGCGGCCTGTAGCCTGGTCGACTAACCTTGTCATTGATCAAAATAATTTTAGTTTTAATAAGCATTGTTGAGTACAGCAATGTTTATTTCTTATTTCAAAGCCACTCATTTAAGCTTGCTTTTTGATCTAAATATTTGGAGCTTTTAGTTTTTATGCCGTGATTTTTTGAGCTTTGCTAATCCTAACAAGCTTAATATCTTTATTTGCAGAGAGGGCTTTAAAGTCATCCCACTTATTAAATCTAATCTCAAATTTTTGTTTGTAAATGGAGTGCCTTAATTCATCAGCAATAAAACATCTAACGCCATTAATACTTACTGTGTGGTCTCTGCCGACAACTCTAAATTCTTTAAGACAAAACACATCACTTAAATCGGTTTGACCAGCTAGGCTTTTATAGGCACTTAAGGGGTTATGGGCTTTAACCATATACTTTTGATTATGATGATATTGCAGATACGTGGTTTATAAATAATAGCTAGCTTCTTTATGGTCGTAATTCCTTTTAATCTTAGCTCTGGAATTAGCCTGTCTTGTAAAGTCTTAAATGGAATTTTTTTCAGATGAATACGATATCAGTGATATTTTTGTACCCGTAAAATTTTTAGGAACCAAAGACTGCTAAGCCAGAATATCTAAGTTCTGCCAGCGCAATATTTTTCTTGCTGCTATTTTATGAGTTCATTCAAACTTGATAAAATTGAAACTCGCCCTGTTTGTCTAAACCTAAGATCCATTTTTCATCGAACCAAGATCCTAAATTAATGACTGTTTTTTGATCATGAGTTTCCATTAGTCGTTCATGGGTATGACCTGCAATAAAGACGTCTGCAGAAAAAATTTTTAACTGACGATTAGCATATGATCTAAATTTATTTTTAACGATTCTAGATTTTTCATTAGACCTGACTTTGGTGGTCTTAGAACTTTGTTTAGAAAAATAATAGCCAATACCAGCCACTATAAAGTCGGGTACAATCTTGTGGCTAAGAAATTTAAGCCAGTTTTTTCTTAAAAATCTTCTTAGAAATAAGTAATTTTTGTCTTCTGGATCAAATAAATCACCATGTTCTAATACTATTTTTTTGTTGTTAATTTCAACAATCTTTCGCTCTGGAACAACTTCAAATCCGTACCTTTCAGTTAGAGACTTAAATAGGTGAACATCATGGTTGCCCTCGAAGAAAATGACTTCTGAATTTTCTTTATTATAGCGACTAAGTTTTTCAAGTAATATTTTGGACTTAGCCTTTACAGGAGAAGCGTCTCCGAACCAAAAATCAAAAATATCACCAACTAAAAATAGTTGAGCATTGCTGTTTATATTATTAAGGTAGTCTACGAAGTTTACCAAACGTTCGATATCTTCTGATTTTGCGCCTCTTAAATGCAAATCTGACATAAAAAAAGCAACAAAGCTTTGGCCTTGTTGCTTATATAGGTCTTTTGCGTTCATAACTATTTATCGATCACGCAAATATGCGGGCACATCAACAGAAGTATCTGACTTCTTTTCTTCTTTATTATCTAAACCTTTCTCATTCATTGATTTTGCGACATCCATCGCATTCTGGGGAGCTTGGCTATTAAGAGAATTATGACTAGAAGAATGTTGAACTCTTTCAGTTTTAACACGTTCTTGTTCTTCCCTAAATGCACGAGCTTTAGCTAAAAGCTCGTCCCTTGGAGTAGCGCCAGGTTCAGCCATTTCATTTTCAACCAAAGGTTTATTGCTTTGAGATTCAAAAATTTTAGGCCTAGTCATTTCAGGCATAGATGTATGACTGCGCTCTGCATCTCTTGATTCATGTTGCGAGCTTGCACGCTGAGTCTGAACCGGAGATATCGGTGTGGGACGTTCGTCCTCGAATTTACGGGTTTCAGAGGGCGTCTGGTCGGTCGACTGCTGATAAGGATTTACTTCAGGTCTTACCTGAAACGAATCCTTTACAGAACTTGAGCTTGAACTTGAACTTGAAATTGAATTTGAATTTAAATTTAAATTTGAGCCTGGCGCCGCATCTTGAATCTGCCGTTCACGGCTAGAACCGTAGCTAGACTGGTTCGATGAATGTTGAGGGATTTGGCTTTGTTCTATGTTCTGCCTTAGCACATCTTTGGCCTTAGCGACCATCATATCATGAGCGGTCTGGGTGTTTATGTTTGAGTTTGTATGGTTCACCATATGGCGTTCCGGTTGGACTGAATTAGGCTGGTCAAAACCTGTGGCAATAACTGTAACCCTTACTTCATCACCCATTTTTTCGTCAATAACAGCACCAAAAATAATTTCAGCATCTTCGTGGGCAGCCTCAGTAATAAGTGTAGATGCTTCATTGACCTCCCAAAGGGTTAGACCAGGCCCACCTGTCACATTAATAATAATACCTGTGGCTCCTTCGATGGAAACATTTTCCAGTAATGGCGAATTAATTGAAAACTTAGCCGCCTCTACAGCACGTCCTTGTCCAGATGATAAACCAGATCCCATAATAGCCATACCTTTTGCCGACATTACAGTTCTTATATCTGCAAAATCTAAATTTATCAGACCACGAATGTTGATTAGATCTGAAATGCCCTTTACGGCTTGATATAAAACTTCGTCAGCTTTTTTAAAAGTATCTATCAAAGGCGTGTTTTCGTTCGATACAGCCAATAGCTTTTGATTAGGAATAACAATCAGAGTATCTACATTTTCTTGCAATTCTTGGATGCCAAGATCTGCATGTTTTCCTCTTTTCTTACCTTCAAACATAAAAGGTTTAGTCACAACACCAATGGTTAGTGCCCCAAGCTCCTTAGCAATTTTTGCTACAACAGGTGCTCCGCCAGTTCCAGTTCCGCCGCCCATTCCAGCCGTAACGAAAACCATGTCAGAGCCTTCTAACTGCTCGACAATGGAATTATAAGATTCGATCGCAGCACGTTTGCCGATTTCAGGATTAGCTCCTGCGCCGAGTCCTTTTGTCAGTTCTGTGCCTAAGCGGATTTTGCCATCCGCTTTATTCGCCGCCAGAGCTTGAACGTCTGTGTTAGCAACAACAAATTCAACGCCATCAAGACCGTTATCCATCATTGTTTGGACAGCGTTACTACCGCCGCCACCTACACCTACAACTTTTATTGTTGCACCAACATTTGGGCTTTCTTCTATTTCAAACATGCATTCCCCCTAATTATCCGAATAAGTCTTTAAACTGTTTTGTGATTGAATTTAAAATGTTGTCGCCGGTCGTCTTAACAGCATCTTTTTTCGCTTTGGCGACCAAGTCTTTTTTATCGATAGCGTCAAAGCCGTACTGCATAAGACCAATCGCTGCTGCCATATCACTGCTGCTTACACTATCCTTGATGGCAGAATTAACAACTGGAACGCCAAGTCTTATTGGCAAATCATAATTATAACGAGCTAAATCTATAAAGCCTTTCAGCTGACTAGCGCCACCTGTTAAAATCAAACCTGCGCTCAGTTTTTTAAGCAGATTTTCTTTTTCTAAATGACCAAAAATAAGTTTGAAGACTTCATCCGCTCTGGGTTCGATGATTTGACAGATATTTTTTCTGGAAATTGTTCTAAAGGAATTATCTCCCACATTTGGAACCTCGACCATTTCATCTAATTCCGAGGATTGGGGCAAACAATGACCGTATTTAATTTTAATGTTTTCTGCATCTTTTGGTGAAGTTCTTAGTCCGATAGAAAGGTCTTGGGTAAAATGGTTCCCACCAATAGGGATCGACGCTGTATGGATAACTGCGCCCTCTTTATAACAAATAAGATCTGTTGTGCCGCCACCAACGTCAATAAGACAAGACCCTAATTCTTTTTCATCCTCGGTCATAACTGAAAGTGAAGAGGCTAACTGTTGCAAAACAAAACCTTTTACTTTCAAGCCTGCTAGCTCAACGCATTTTGTGGCATTAGGAAAAAACGACTTGTCACCAGTGATCATGTGAACATCTACTTCTAATCGCACGCCACGGATTCCTAGTGGATTTCTGATACCACGGTAACCATCAATAAAAAACTCTTTCGGAAGCACATGTAAAACCTGCTGATCATCCGGCATTACGACTGCTTGTGCAGTTTTAATAACTCTGTCCAAATCTGATTTAGTGACCTCTCCTGATTCTATGGCTAGCATACCATTAGAGTCTTTAGATTTAACGTGTGCCCCACCACAACTTACCCAGGCAGAATTAACATAGCGTCCAGACATTTCTTCAGCAGCTTCTTTAGCTTTTTTAATGGCTTCAGTTGTTTTTGCAATATCGACAATAGATCCGTTTTTAATACCCTTATTTTTAGCTTTGCCTAGACCAATGATTTTAAAACTTTCTAGAGTTGCCTCGGCAAGAATAGCAGTGACATGCGTGGACCCTATGTCTAGTCCGAATATTAATGATCGATGGTTCGACATCCAATTTTCCATTTTATGCTGCCTTGTCTAAAAGATGAATTCCTAGTCTATAGGTTAGGAAGCATTACGCATGTAGACAAGTCTTTTCTCAAAGATTACAAAGCAATAACGCGCTTAATCTTTCTTAGTCATAGGTCGAACTAAAATCTTATGTAAAGCTTGGGAATCTATAAACTCTACGCTTATTTTTTCTCTTTTTAAATAGGCAATAACGTTGCTTACTCTTTTTATCTGAGTGGGTGTATCATTGCCGCTCATGTAGACCTTGTAACCCTCTGACAATAGAACCGAAATACCGCGCTTATCGTGAGCTACTTCTGAAACTGCTTTTAAACCTATTGTTGAATTTGGCGAATCAAATGCTGCTAAAATGCTAAAGCAGTTTTCACGAAAATCTTGATTCGTCAAAAGAATTTCAGAAGTAAAAATCGGCAGGTCTAAGGTCTGACGACTTGAAACTTGCCTTAAAACTGCTCCTTTTTTGTTAACCAAATACCACTGATTTTTTTTGTACATCATAGCTTTTGGTTTTGAAATATAAGCATTTATTTTAAACGGCTGTTGATGGTCCCAAGCCCACCTCGCATCTTCGACAAAAGGCAAGTCAAGTAAGACTCTGAAAACACTTGCAAATTCTGCAACAAAAGTCTTTGGACTTAAAGAGGCTGCGAAAGATTTGTTTATAGCCTCAAGTTCTTTTAGTTGTCTCGACGTTAAATTCCAGTTCTCTTGCGCAATCAGTTCGATCTTAGGCTGGAAATCCATATCTTTTTTCAATTCAAAAAAACAAAGAGATAAAACAAAGATGCTTAAACTAAAAATTAAAAGCTTCTTAAAAGTTCTCATAACTTAAGCTTAAGCCTTCATCAGCCTAATTGACAATTTAGACCTTTGGTCTGGTCAAAAAATTAATTTGAACTGCAGCTAAAATTTTAGCGAGGCATTTGTTCCCAAAGTAAAGGAAACTTTACTTATATCTGCGTTCGGTTCAGAAGAATTTAAGGTGTAGGACTCTAGGCTTAGTAGGCCACTGAAGTAAAATCTAGATTTGTAGGTGCGAGTGTAAATGCCAGCGAAAGTTAAAGAGTTGAAGTCAAAATCTGTGATATTAATTGATCCCTCTGCGGTTTTTGAAATCAAAGACAAGGTGTACTCTTGCTTATTATCTATCTGGTGTTTGAAGTTAGCTCTAAAAAATCCAACTTCATTTTTGAAGTTAGATTCATCTTGGCTACCACTTCCAATCAAAAAGTTTGCCACAAAATCTAGGCCCGTGTATCTCAAACCGAACCTGAAAATATTTAAACTGCTTGATTGTTGAAATTCGCTTCCATATTTAACACCAATATTCATCGAAGTAACAGGTGAAAGCTCCAAACTAAATTTGCCGTAATCGAATCCAAATTCAATAAAGCTAGTTTCATTAAGCCTGTAGTCAGTGGCGTTTAAATCTTCAGGTCGCCATTCATACTGCCCACCCACTAATAAGATATTAGGATCAGCCATTAATGAAACGTGAGTGTATTCTGCTTTCATTCGGTAGTAAAAATGAGTTTGCGGTTCGGCATGAGTTCCATCGGCAATAGGACCCGCTCCTGTAGTTATCAGGTGTTGGTAACCGTAAGCACCTGTACTAAGTTCATTTCTTAGAAACGGAGAAAAATTATTAGATCTAGAGTCAGAACCTCCGTACCTTGAACCCGTGCTCAGCCACATACCAAGTAAGGATATATTTTCATAAATCTCTGGTCGCGGATAAAATTTTTGACGCCTAATAAACTTGGACAATTCTTTGTGTCCTGCTTGAAGACGATCAAATTCTCTTTTGATATCCACCGCATCTGCAAAAAGTTTTTGAGGAATAATCTCTTGGTTTTTCGATGCAGTGGTTTTGCGGCAATGGGTAAAGGGGTAGGGCTCCATAAAACTTAAAGACTTCGTGGCGCTTACTTTAGATTTAAAAACAACCGGAGTTTTTACTTTTTTTATTTTCCACAAATTTGTTTTTTCTACTAGCACCTCGTCCCTAGATGTTGTCAAAAAGGAAACTTGATCATCTGTGAAGTTTATCGCCCACCCTTTCAGTAAAGGCCGTATGGTCTTGCCATACCTAGACTGGATATCATAGTACTGACTTTTTATACGGGTAGATGTTTTAGCCACAGGCATGTAATCAATAGGATAAGTAGATAGGTAAATAGCTTGATAGCGGGGAAAAGTCCTTATCTTGCCATTTATAGTTAAAATATCAAATGACTGATCACGAACATCGATAATACTTCCAACCACACGATTACAATTACCGTAATAAACGCCGTAAAGATCCAGAGCCCAAGCTTGAGAAAAATAAAATATATTTAGTAAAATAAGCAAAAGATTTTTTTTCATATTTAATCCTAAAATACTATTGAACCTTGAAAGCCAAAACCTAAGTTGCTAGTTGTTTTATCAAATGTAGATCCGCCTAAATTTCCATCGACAGCATCTATCAGGTAGGTCCCCCTGACACCAAAACTCACATAATCACCAAACGTTTTTTGAGCAAATGCGGTTGCTCCTAATCGAGCCAAAGAGATTGTACCTGAACCTGGCTGCTCGAAATATTTCATGCTATGGAAGATCCCATTCACACCAAGCCTGGTATCCTCGGCTATGTCATAGTCTACACCTGATCTTACGAAAAAAGAATTTACAGAATAGCTTGTGGGCAAGATTTCTGTACCACTAGAAAAAGCTTCAATATTGTCTTCATTTGGGTTTGCAACATCTTTATCTCTTAAAGATGTGGTTACATAAAATCTAAAGAATTTATTAGTGTACATGTATCTGAACCCGTAGGAATTGCTTGTTGCAAGGATTTCCCTTACCTCGTCTTCGGCACCAAAAATGTATACTGGGTAGTACAAAGACACAGACAACGAATGCGGGCCATAGTCGCCCCCAACAAGTGCTGAATAATTTAGTCCAGAGTCTACAAAGTGACTGGAAATTCGCTGACCACCACTTGCTGATAAATCTTTGGAATTAATCAAATAACTCGTGCCTGCTGAAAGCCCTTCAAAATTACCAGTGAAAATTGCGTGAAAAAAATGAGCTTTAATTTCAGTTTTGAATCCAAGTATTGGATCTAGGTCAGCTCCGAACTCATTAAAAATTTTACCAAGACTATTTAGACTTTGCACTCGGTAGGGACGTCCCGTCGACCATTCTATAAAAGGCAAGTCATTGTTAAATCCGCTTTGCTCTACAATCTTCTGATTCTGAATACCAAATCTTGTTTTTTGCGCGTAAAGAATTGGCCTTGCATAAACGTATGTTCGCTCTTGAAAACTTCTTAAGCTATCGTAGCCAATTTTATAGTTAGAAAGAAATTGCTGTATCTTAATTTTATCTATTAAAATTCGATTAGGCCTTACTCTTCCCCTTCGTCCATTCTTAGAACAGGTCTGAATATATCCTTTAGATTGTATGTCTAAGCCCTTGTTCTTGAAGCTTTTATTCAAGGCTTCACCACTGTAAGGTCGGATTCTAACAATAGAGTCAAGCTTGTGAACTCTAACACCCCCGTTTAGTCCTAAAAACACCACAAGATCTTCGATGAATTGGACAGGTAGTCCAGAAAAAACGTCCTCGTCGGAATCATTAAGAACTGTCAGAGTTTTTAAGTGATCAATGTTTTTATTTGCGAAACTTAGTTTTCTGAGCGGTGGGGTTACAAAGTTAAATATCAGAATACCTTTGATATCTTCTCGGTTGAAAGTAATGTTACGTCCGTTGACGGTCAGAAAACTATACTTATTATTATTTTCAGCCACAAAATAGCCCGTTGTTTCTTTACAGTTTTGATCAAAGATTGAGTAAAATTCAATTGCAGAAGCTAGTTGGGAAAATAAAAGCAAGTATAAGAAAATAATTAGCGAATTGGAAACTTGTTTTAACATTGCTCTTTCACCTGTAAAAATTTACTTATTTACTTATTTACTTTTGACGTATTTATCAAAAGCTGAACTATGTCTTTGAAGGTGTAACCACTATGGGCTGCAGCTTTTGGAAGTAGCGAAGTTGGGGTCATACCTGGTAGAGTATTGACTTCTAGAGTAAAAATTTTTTCATCAATATCCAACATAAAATCTACTCTTGCGTAGGCGCTTAATTCAAAACGATCATAAATTTTTTCAGAGTACATTTTCAAATTTTTGATTGTTTGTTCTTTCAAAGGAGCTGGAATTAGATAGTCAGTCTTTCCAGCTGTGTATTTATTTTCGTAATTATAAAATCCATCTTTTGGTTTAATCAATATTGGTTCAAGGGCTTCGCCGTTTAGCAAACCAATCGTAACATCATGCCCCTCGACGAATTGTTCTACAAGAACTTCAGAAAAAGTGAGCAGGGCGACTTCTAAGTTTTTTAAATATTCGTCTTCGTCTTTACAAATAAAAATACCCACACTCGAGCCGTCTTGGTTAGGCTTTATCAAAACAGGAAATCTATTAGGTCGCTTGTAGTCGTCTATTCTTTGGTTGCTATTTTTAAAGATCAGAAAGCCTTCTGGTGTTGGAATGTCCAAGTCCCTAAATATTTGTTTAGATTTTTCCTTATGAAAGGATAAGGCTGAAGCGAGAACGCCGCTACCCGAGTAGGGCAACTTTAAATATTCGCAAATCCCCTGAACTATTCCATCCTCGCCATAACGTCCATGCAGTGCAATTAAAGCGCATTCGAAAGCTCTAGATTTTAGATTTTCAATCAAAAGATTGTCGGCTTCAAAAACAATGAAGTCTTTATTCATGGCCTTTAATGCTTCTTGGAATGCCTTAGAGGTACTACGACTTATTTCAGCCTCTGAGCCGGACCCGCCTTGAATGACTGCAATCATTTTTACTCCTGATGATCCCAAGGACCTAAATAAACAACTTCAGTATGTAGACTTACATGATACTTTTCAAAGACTTTAGTTTTTACGTGTTGAATCACTTCGTGAATATCTTGTGAAGTAGCCCCACCTGTATTCACAATAAAATTGGCGTGCTTGTAGGACACTTGAGCGCCACCTATCTGAAAACCTTTCAAGTCTAATGATTCAATAAGCTGGCCCGATTTATGATCAAGTGGATTTACAAATACAGAACCGCAGCTTGGTTTGTCCCAAGGCTGCTTTAATTTTCTATTACTAATAGCTCCCTTAACTTTGTTCGGTATCTCTTCATCAGGCTGCATCGGGTATGTTAAATCAACTTCAAATATAAAACCAGGATTCCAGTTTTTAGATGACCGGTAAGACCAGTTAATTTCACTTCCGCTATAGTCTTTTATTTTAAAAGTTACGCCAAGGTCCTGGCTGCTTTGCCACGATAGTACCTTAAACGATTTCACTATGTCACCGAACTCTTTAGGAAATATGGCTTCCGACACCCCTGCGTTCATAACCACTCCTCCACCTACGTCTCCGGGGATACCAGACAAGAATAGGGCCGGCTTAAGTTTATATTTAAGAAATAATCGCATGACTTTGTACTTTGGAGCCCCGGATTCACACCTTAAAACCAAGTGATCATCTTCAGATAAAACATCAACGTTCTGAAACTTCTTTGAACACAGCACCAAGCCCAGAAATCCTTGATCACTTATTAACGTATTTGACCCCTGACCCAAAAAACAAATTTCTAATTGGCATTTGACAGCCCACAAGATGGCCTCTTGATATTGATGTAAATCGCTGGGCATAGCAAAAAATTTAGCTTCACCACCTGTTTTCCATGTGTTGAAGCTTTTCAAACTGATATTTTCTTGAATAAAGTCAGGTCGGCTCATAAATCCCGCTTCTTTAAAAATCCGGTGCGCATTTTAAGCATAAAATTTTGGGGTTAGTTGATTTATGTTACCCGCCCCCAAAACAATTACAACGTCGTCTTGCTTAAGTTCTGGCTGAAGCTTGGCGTAAACAATATCTAGGTCGCCAGAAACCCACTGGGTATTATTGATGCCTGATTTGTCTTGAATTTCCTTAACCAGGCGCTCGGAATTTATATTGTCAATCGCAACTTCACCAGCTGCGTAAACATCTGTTATATACAAACAGTCCGGAACACTGAAGCAATCTAAAAAGTCTTTCCAGCAAGACTTCACTCTTGAGTATCTGTGGGGTTGAAAAATAGCAACAATTCTTTTTTCAGGATATTTCTCTTTTACAGCGTCTAAAACGTTTCTGACTTCTGTAGGATGGTGAGCATAGTCATCAATAAAAATTGTTGAAGTTTTATTTTGTGGCTGAATTTGAAACCTTCTGCCTACGCCATCAAAATTCTCGATTCCTTTTGTTGCCGAATTGAACTCTAAGCCCAATGCTTCAATACCAACAATAATTGCTGCGATAGAATTAAGGGCGTTATGGTTTCCTGGTAGACTAGATTTGAATTCACCAATCGGTTTCCCATCTAAGAAAACTTGGTAAACTGAATCACCTTTAGATTTTAGAACGTAATCACAGTCTTCACTAAACCCATATGAAAGGGATTTTTTAGGAAAGTTCGAAAATATTTCTCTTAGGTCGTTGTCGTCACCGCAGTAAACAAGACGACCATAAAATGGAATTTTTTCTGCGAAATTTTGATACGCAAGTTTCAAATTCTCAAAGGTTCCGTAAAAATCTAAGTGGTCATTGTCAATATTAGTTATTATTGCAACTTCTGGCGAAAGCTTATCAAAAGATCCGTCACTTTCATCGGCTTCCGCGACAAGCCAGTCTCCTTGCCCCCACTTAACATTGGAATTTATCCTTTTAATCACACCACCAACTATAACAGTGGGATCTAACCCTGAATCCATCAACATAGAAGCAACCAAGCTGGTCGTAGTGGTTTTGCCATGAGTACCAGCTACTGCTATTCCCCTACGTAACCGCATCAGCTCTGCCAGAGCTTCAGCTCTTCGTATTAAGGGTATCTTGTTTTTTAGAGCATAAAGATACTCAGGATTCTCCTTAGAAATAGCGCTTGTGTAAACCACTACATCTGGTTCGCTTAGATTGTTTTCATCATGTCCGATGTGCACGGTGATGCCTAAGGTTTTTAGGTGGTTTGTCACCGAACCCTCTGCAGCATCACTTCCTGAAACCTTAGCTCCAAGAGAAAATAATACCTCGGCCAAGCCGCTCATTCCGATACCGCCAATACCTATAAAATGAAATTTATTAGCAACTATTTTCAATGGTATTCCTTTTCACCCTAAAATTCAGCGTTTGATATTTAAATCCTAACAAACTGATAAGTCATTAGCTATGTTGAATGTGGCTTTAGGTTTAAAAAAAGCAAACATTTTTTGGCTGCGCTCTTCTCGCTCGGATTCGGACGTAAGCTGGAAGTCACTTAGAAATTTCAATAATAATTTTTCGTTAATATCTTTTTCTTGAATTAAGAAAGCTGCCTCGCGATGGCTTAGGGCTTGCGCATTTTTAAGCTGGTGGTTATCTGAAGATTTAGCAAAAGGAATAAATAAGCAGTTAGCCCCCACAGATGAAAGCTCTGTCAAAGCTCCTGCTCCTGAACGAGACACAATAAGGTCTGCTGACAGGTAAAAGTTAAATATTGGATCTAAGAAGGGTAAAATCGTTAAATTGCTTACACTCTTTTCGCTATTTTCAGATGTGTCATTTTGAATGGCTACATCATGGAAACATTTACTTCCGGTCTGCAAAATAAAATTTATACTTTTTAATTTTTGTGAAACTTTGGGTACCAACTCGTTTAAAATTCGGGCGCCCTGGCTGCCACCAATAACTAAAACTTGAAATGAATTTTTTAAATTTTTTTTGTTGATATCGGAATTATGGCTTTTGAAATATTCATCAAATTCTGACCTTACAGGATAGCCAAAGCATTTGGTTTTAAACTTTGGAAAAAACTGCAAACTTTCTTCAAAAACAACATAACACCTATTTACAAATCTAGATAAAATCTTATTTGCAATACCTGGTTGAACATTTGCTTCCCATAATGCCGTCTTGAAGAAAAGCGCAGAAGCCACAAAAACTATGGGGCCAGAAGCATAACCACCGAAGCCCACAACCCTTTGTGGACGAAACGTTAGTAAAATCCACAGGCATTGAATAAACACATAAGGCAAAAGAACTATTGTTTTAATTTGCTGTAACCTGCCAACTGAAGAGTGTAAGGGGCCTATGTTAAGTAGATAAAGGATATAGTTTTTTTCAGGAATTATTTTTGATTCTAATCCCCTATAACTTCCAACAAATCTAATCTTGATGCCAGGGTTTTGTAATTTAAGCTCTTCAGCTAGAGCTAAGGCAGGATAAATATGTCCACCAGTACCACCGCCAGACAATAGAACTCTTTTAATAGCTTTTGATTTTTTAACTTTCAAAGTTAACTCTCGAGTCACTTAGTTGATTGTTTAGTTTATCGTTTCGTTTATTTTTTTCTACAACTTAGATTTAGTAGAATACCGAATATAAGGCAGGTAGACAATAACGAGCTGCCCCCGTAGCTCATAAAAGGTAGCGACAAACCTTTCGTTGGTAGAAGTCCCAACACTACACATAAGTTTAAAAAAACCGAGTAAGAGAATAAAGTGACCAGGCCAAAGGCAATTATTCTTCTTGTCTCGTCGGTTTGAGCCAAAGTAATTTTTAAACCGCGGACAATCAAAGTTCCGATAAGCATCATAAAAACCATGAATCCAAAAAAGCCCCACTCTTCGCCTAAAACAGCCATAGTAAAATCAGTGTGGGCTTCTGGAAGAAAATATAACTTTCCCTGTCCTTCACCTATACCACGACCAAATAGACCGCCACTTCTAAAGCTAAGTAAGCTTTGAATAATTTGAAAGCCAGAGCCTTTAGGATCTGCCCAGGGATCCAAAAATGCTTGTAAGCGTTTTAGTCTGTAGGGCTCTGCATACAGAAGCAGGCTTGCGATCACCCCAACGCTTACTGAAGCCGCCAACACTGGCCATAATGGCCTAAAAAAAGTGAAGAGCAGAACCAAGATTACCCAGCTCAATAAAACGAAAGAGCCAAAATCAGGCTGAAGCAAGAATAAACCAAACGGAAGTAACATTAAGGAC
Source organism: uncultured Pseudobdellovibrionaceae bacterium (assembly GCA_963803705.1). Lineage (GTDB taxonomy): Bacteria > Bdellovibrionota > Bdellovibrionia > Bdellovibrionales > UBA1609 > JAMLIO01. The sequence continues at coordinate 876,748 of CAWDNU010000004.1, forward strand.
AATCGGGTCAGTACGCTTTCAGAAAAAAAAGGTTCGGTCTTAACAGTTAACAACCACCTGCTAAAAGGAAATAAGATTAATACCTTTATAAACTCAGAAGGCTCTACTCTAAACCCAAATGGCAAGGCTAGCCAGCGGCTGGCTCCGCCAGCGTTTATGCCAACGCCTGGAATCAGTGTTAATAAAAGCGCTGCCAATACAAGGTAATAAAAATAGTAACAAAGCTTAATTAGAATTTCGGTTTTTAATAGTAGCAAGAATGCAATTAAACTCAAACCAGCAATTGTAAAAACAAATTGTTTCTTTACGAAGAAAAGACCGTCTTGGTTTAGATCAGTTCCCAAAATATAGCTAGATGAATAGACTTGAATTAAACCAAGACCTAATAAAAACAAAATTGTCCACAAAGATAGACGATCGACAAGTTCAAAGTCTTTTGTGATATATTTTAAGAGATTAGACATTCATCTATTCTACTAAGAGCTGGATTAGCTGTATAGTGATCCTAGTTGTTTATAACTAGGCTGTAGTCGAGGTGACTGTCTAGCGCGCTTTGATGGCACAACTACATATGGAAACCGTGTACAGTTTCCATATGCCCTGGCGCTTTTCTTAGCGCAGCAATCCAACAATCTCTTTAAAGTAATTGCCGCGTTCGCGGTAATCATCAAACATATCAAAGCTCGAAGCACCCGGCGAAAGCAGGACTGTATCGTTGATTCTAGATTTGGAATAAGCCATATGTACGGCCTCATCAAAAGTGCCGATCAAGAAAGTCTCACTGTAATCTCCGATATCTCGGTTTATACGTTCTTTAACCTCGCCATACAAAATCAATGTTTTTACTTTCTTTTTAATTTCATCTTTTAATGGTGCATAATTTAAACTAGTGTCCTTCCCACCCATAACCAAAATGACATTTTCCTCAAAAGCTTTAAGTGCTCTCATCACGGCGTGGACATTCGTCGCTTTAGAATCGTTAAAGAATTCAACTCCACCAACTTTTCGCACATATTCTAACCTGTGCTCGATACCTGTAAATGTGTCTATGACCTCTTGAATAGCTTCATGAGATGCGTTGTGCTCTCTAACGGCCAAGATTGCTGCCATCATATTTTCAACTGCATGAAACCCTTTAAGCTTAATGTTTTTTATAGAAAAAACCTCGATATCCGGTCCCGTGCGAACTTTAATTTCGTCATTTATTTGCACGGCCCCACCGATGTTCATAATTTGCGGTTCTAGATCTACTTTTCTGGAAAAGTAGTAGATCACTCCGCGCTGAACCGATGGGTCTCGAGCTAGTTCAACCACTGCTTTGTCGTCTGCATTCAAAATACTTGAAGTTTCTGAACTTGTATTTAAAAAGATTTTTCTTTTTGCATTGATATAATCTTCCATCGTCTTATGTCGATCTAAATGATTCTCAGCCAAGTTCATGAAGACAATATTTTTCGGAGCAAATTCGACCACATGCTCAAGCATAAAACTAGACGCTTCAACAATTAGAACGTCAGCTTTCTGATCCTCGTTTAAATACGTAACCATTGGCTTACCGTAATTACCACCAACCCATACTTTTTTTCCTGATTTTTCAAGCATTTCTGCGATTAAAGAGACAGTGGTCGTTTTTCCGTTGGTACCGGTCACTGCAATAATCGATTCCTCAACAAATCTAGAAGCAAATTCAAACTCACCAGTGACCTGAACGCCATTACTTTTTGCGTAATCGAAAATTTTAAGTTGTGGAGATATACCCGGGCTTAAAACAATTAAGTCTTGTTGTAGAAAAACTTTCGGTGTGTGATTGCCCAAATCGAAATTCAATTCTAAGTCTTCGATATCTTCTAAAAAATTTGCTAGTTCAGCTTTAGACTTATGGTCACTGACTGTAACATTTGCGCCGTGCCTTACTAGAAACCTAGCTAGAGAGACACCAGTTTTCGCAAGACCGACAATTAAGATTTTTTTATCTTTTAAATTAGAAACATTTTGCATTTGAATAACTCCTTTAAGTTACCTTAGTTTTAAGGTCGCAAGCGACAAAGCAGCGAGTAAGATTGATATGATCCAAAACCTAACAATAATTTTTGATTCTTCTAATCCTTTAAGCTCAAAATGATGGTGTATCGGTGCCATTTTGAAAACACGTTTACCCCGAGTTTTAAAAGAAACCACCTGAGTTATTACAGATAAAGCTTCAACCACGAAAACTCCGCCTAACAAAACCATTAAAATCTCATTTTTTGTAAGTACAGCCATGATGCCTAAGAAACCACCTAAGCCTAAGCTGCCAACGTCTCCCATAAAAACTTGGGCAGGGTAAGAGTTGTACCAAAGAAAACCCATACCAGAGGCTATAAGTGCTGCGCATAAGATTGTAAGTTCACTGGAGCCAGCTACGAATGGAATTTGTAAGTATTCTGCAATTGAAAAATGGCCTGCAACATACGCAAAGATCAAAAGAGCGCTTGTAGCCACTATCACTGGCACGATCGCCAACCCGTCTAATCCGTCCGTTAAATTAACAGCGTTAGCACAACCAACCACAACAAAAGCTGCAAATACAACGTAAAACCAACCTAATTCAAGAACAAAGTTTTTAAAGAATGGAAAACTTAGTGAAGTGGATTTTGCCCCTGTCCAGACCAGCACACCAACAACAACAACAACTATCAAAAATTCAAAAAATAACCGGGTTTTACCAGGAAGACCTTTACTATTTTTTTTGCTGACTTTTAAAATATCGTCGATGTACCCGATTACGCCAAAACCAACTGTAACTGTGATCACCGACCAAACTAACGGGTTCTTTAAATCCACCCATAACATGGCCGGAATCAAAAAGCTTAACAGAATCAGTCCACCACCCATGGTTGGTGTTCCTTGTTTTTTCAAATGCGACTGCGGTCCGTCATCACGAATTGACTGCTTTCTTTGTTTTTTAGCCAAACCTTTAATGAAAAATGGTCCCCAGAAAACGCACAAGATAAATGAAGTAAAAAAAGTAATAAAAGTCCGGGTAGTTACGTACCTGAAAACATTAGCCCAGCTTTGATCAAGACCAATAGTTTGCAAAAGTTGGTAGATCAATGACGTGTCCTCTAAATGAAAATCTAATTGTTTTTAACTAGCAAAAATTAATCGATAAAATCTTTAAGAAATCTTTCTAAGCCGATGCCTCTTGAAGCTTTTAATGCAACCCAATCATTGGGTTTTAGCATACTTTTATAATCCATTGCAAGCGAATCTTCATAAGTATTTGATATTATAAGGTTTTTTGAATTTCCAGACTGTAAAAATCCTTCTGAAAAAGCTTTCGAAGATGGTCCAATAAACCAAACTTTTCGGTGGGGCGTCTTGGACACTTGCTGTCCTAATTCGTAGTGCAGCTTACTAGTCTGCTCCCCCATTTCTAACATTTCTCCTAAAACGAAATACGGCGGCTTAGCTAAGTATTCAGTCTGTTTTAGAAAAGCGTGCATGCTTTCAGGATTAGCATTGTAAGCGTCGAAATAAATAGACACCTCGTTTTTGGATTTAAGTATTTCGCTTCGTCCCCAAACTGGTTTCAAAAGTTTAAGCTGTTTCCAAACTTTTTCAGCTTGAATTCCTGCTGCCACAGCTACACCCGCTGCAATAGCAACATTGTAGACGTGGTGCTCACCAGCAATGGGGATCTTGGCAGAGTCACTGACTCCGAGGATACGACCTTCAATTTCGAATTCAGAAAAATCTAAATGAACCACCTTTAAATATATATCTGCAGTTTCATCTTTGGTCGAAATCCTTAGAAGCTTGTAATTTTGTGAATTCAAATTTTTAGAGAATTTTTCCTGATAATCTTTCCAGATTCTTGGATCATCAATATTTATGAGGTGGGTTTGTCCTTCATTATAAATATTCATCTTTTCACGTAGTACACCCTCTATGCTTCCCACCCCTTCCAAGTGTCCGCGACCTACCATAGTGATCACCGATACATTTGGTTTAACCAAATCTGTTAGTTTTGCGATTTCGCCAGGACGGTTCATTCCAATTTCAATTAAGGCTACTTTATGCTCAGGTTTTAATTCTAGCAGTGTCATAGGAACCCCTATGTGGTTATTGAAGCTTTTCGGCGAAAAGTAATGTGGAACTAGTCCCTCTAGAATCTGATGGCTAAAATATTTAGCTGAAGTTTTTCCAGTAGTTCCAGTGATAGCAACTTTCAGAATATCATGCTTGCTGGCCGACTTAGCGGAAATTTTTTGAAAAGCCATTTCAGTGTCGTTAACGACAAAAAAAGTAGCTTGATCCATCTTTGTGTAATCTGCTTTTGTTTTAAATTGAACAAACTGTTTGGCTTGCACTAAAAAACCGCGAGCTCCATTTTGATAAGCTTGAAATAAGAAATCATGGGCATCGAACTTTTCGCCTACTAAAGCAATAAAGATCGCGCCCATTTTTTTTTCTCTTGAATCAGTGGACCACTGTGTCCAATTGTGGTCCAACTTTTCAGGGCCGATAAATTGGATCAGTGACTTATCGAGAGCGTTTTTTATGTCATGATTTGATAAATTCAAAGTTTAATCCTCCGCGGACTCAATGGTTTCAACGGCAACCTCGTAATCGTTAAATTCAATAGTCCCATCGTTTAATATTTGGTAGGTCTCGTGTCCTTTACCGGCAATCAGTAGCACATCGTCGACAGTTTTCAAAAAAGTTAAGCCCAGTTGAATTGCCTTTCTCCTATCTAATTCAACCATATACCGCAAGCCTCTTGAATCAAAACCAGACAAGATATCGGCTAAAATTCGCTCTGGATCTTCGCCCCTAGGGTTGTCGTTGGTGATGATCTGCACATCTGAATTTTGTTGTGCCACTTTGAACATTGTTGACCGTTTAGCTTTATCTCGTTCTCCACCACACCCAAAGACAACAATTAGATGTCCCTGACAAATATCCTTTAAACTTTTTAGACTCTTTTCTAAAGCATCTGGGGTGTGCGAATAGTCTACAAATACAGACTTGGGCTTTGAGGTTAAAACTTTTTGTAATCGTCCAGGAATTCCTTTAAAATGTAGCGCCGATTCAGTAAGTTTTGTTTTTTCATAACCCAGTGATTTACAAGCTAAAATGGCCTGAGCCCAATTCACGGCCTGAAATCGCCCCACAATGGGTAATGTAAATTTCCACTTATCCGCGTTTAAATTTAATTGGTTATTTTTAAAAACATCAAAATAGATATCAAATTCTAATCTCTTTAGGTCATGCCTAATTAGCCGAAGCACATTAAACTTACAATTTGGGTTTTTAGTTTGCGCCTGAACCATCAGTGTACGGATCTGATCATCTTTGGAAAGCTCAATAAAATCTACTGTTTCAAATAAAATTTCAACTTCTCCGAACTCGGGAGTATAAGTTCTAATCCACTCGTCTGAATAGTTTAATATCGATGTTTTGACAGTCTTCTTAGATTCTTTTAACAGGTTTTCGAACAAGCTAATTTTACTTTGGAAGTAGTTCTGAAAATTACCATGATAGTCTAAATGATCTTCTGATAAATTGGTAAATACCGCCACATCTAAATCTATTCCCAAAGCTCTTTGCTGATCCAGTGCATGACTAGATATTTCTAAAGCCATTGCCTTAGCACCCAAAGATTTCATCTCTTGAATTCGTGGGAACAGGGTTTCAGGCCCTGGAGTAGTAAGATTTGTGTTCCATGACTTTACCTTACCGTCTAGATTTAAATGATGATCAATCGTTCCAATAACTCCGCAAGGAAGGTCGCAGAAATTCAAAATATGTTCAACCATCAAAGAGATTGACGTCTTGCCATTCGTTCCAGTCACCCCACATACAAATATATCTTCTGATGAATTTTTTGATTTCATTTTCCAAGCTTCGGCCCAAGATTTTTTGGTATCCCGAACCTTAAATACATGAAGGTTCTTTAAGTGTCGTAAAGGCTTATCGTCTTCAACTATAAAGTGCCTGCAACCTTGGGTGTATGCATCCTCTAAAAACTTATGGCCATCTTGGCTAGTCCCGGTCAAGGCTATAAATATAGCACTTGAGTCAGCTGACCTAGAGTCTGCAGTCAAATTTAGTGCCGAATGAATTTCAAGATAATTGATAAGGGTCACGGCTTAAAGTATTATAAATAAGTTTATTAAATGCAATTGTATACTCAGCCACATTTATAATGTAGTGACAGTTTAAAAAGATTGTTGGAAGCTCAACAGAGTTCAAAGGACCTATATGCCAAAAGAAAAACCGACGTTTCTACCTGAAAACCACGATGAAACTGAGCGCAGCCTAGAAAGAAAGTCTGAAGACCAGCACTATACACCGGTAATAATAAAACGAAATGATCAGGCTGTTCGCCATCCAGACGACACTTTGAAATTTGGGATTGAAGAGGCCGTCGAGCAGCATGATCGCCCACGGATGTCGCTACTTCTTTCGTCTATTTCGGCTGGACTGATACTTGGATTTGCAGGAATGTGTGTTGCTTTGATGTCACAGCTTTATCCATCTTCTGATGGGGCTTTGATGAATAGATTGGCTTGTGCATTTATTTACCCCTTGGGTTTCATTGTGTGCGTAATGAGTGGAACGCAGCTGTTTACCGAGCAGACAGCGACTGCTTTATATTCGGTTTTAGATAAAAGATCGACAGTTGTATCATTATTGTCTTTGTGGTCAGTTGTTCTGATTGGTAATTTCATTGGAACTTTTCTATGTTCAGTTTTACTATATTTAGCGGAACCAGTAATTGTAGCTAATAATGGCTTTGAATCAGTAATGGGACATCTGTTGAGCTACAGTTTTTCTGAAGTTTTTTTTAGTGCCATTTTGGCTGGCTGGTTGATGGCCCAAGGTGGTTGGTTGGTCTTAGCGACCCCCCCGGCTATCACCCAGTTGGCGTGCATTTACACTGTAACTTTTATTATTGGCTTTGGTGGACTTCATCATTCGATAGCAGGCTCAGCAGAAATATTTAGTGGGCTAATCAGAAGCTCGAATCCAGATTTTTTAAAATCTGCATCTTTTTTAACAAGCGCAGTTTTAGGAAATTTATTAGGAGGCGCTATTTTCGTTGCGATACTAAACTACGGTCATATTAAAAAGACGCAGTCCTAGTCACTCAAGCTTGACCAATATTTTAGAACCTTCTTCCAGGTTGCGGCCTTTGCTATAAATAACTTTGGTAACTAAACCTTGACCATGAAACTTAAATTGCACAGGTTTGCTCTTTAAAAATCTTAAAGCCTCTCTTAGGGTTAAGCCCTTCAAAGTTTCGGATGTACCATTTAAATTAGGCTGGTAATCGCACTCGTTTGATCTACACTTCATAATTTCGTGAGATAGCAAATTCGTTGGTGGTATAAACTCTTTGTTCAAAATAAATCGAGCCATTTCAGAAAAAGCAGGTGCTGCGACTTCGGAGCCATAATATTTTCCTTTTGGTTCGTCCACAGCTATATAAATCACAAATCTTGGTTTTTCCGCGGGAACCATACCAACAAAGGAACTTAAGTATTTCTTTCTAAAGTATCCCCCATTTTCCAGATCCACCTTGTTTGCGGTGCCTGTTTTTCCTGCCACCAAATACCCCTCGACTGCAGCGTTAGTTCCTGTGCCACCTTCTTGAGTCACTTGGGTTAACATTGCTCTTAGCATTTGAGCAGTAGATTTTGACATTACCCTTCTTGAGAACCTCTTAAGGTTTTGCGAAAGTCCTGAAGGTGAAATAATTTTTTCCACCATGTAGGGCTGTTCTAAAATGCCGTCGTTTGCAATAGCAGCATAGGCCGTTGCGACTTGAATAGGAGTGGCCGTGAAACCGTGACCAAAAGAAGCTGACGCTAGTAAATGTTTGGACCACTTTTTGGTCCTGAAAATACCTTTTGATTCTCCGGGAAAGTCTATATTCGTTTTTTGCCCAAACCCAATTTTTTCATAAAAAGATCTCATCTTTTCTTCGCCTAGACCAAGTGCCATCTGGGTTAAGACAACATTCGATGAAACTTTTAATCCTTGTGTTAAAGTCATAACTTCACATTTTAGCTTTTTGGAATCTGTGATTGAACGACGGCCAATTTTTATTTTCCCATCTAAACAAGCAAACTCAGAGCCTGGCTTGAATAGTCCTGATTCTAAGGCAGCGGCTACTGCAATTGGTTTTATATTACTGCCTTGCTCTAAAGCTTCATGAAATAAAAAGTTTTTGCCTATGTTTTTTCTTGAAGTTAATGAGGCATTTCCATCATAAGCTGGCCACTGCGCAGCTGCTCTGATGGCGCCTGTTTTTGTGTCCATGACTAAGCCATAAGCTTTTTTAGGCTGGTGATTGTTGAAAATTTTTTTCAACTGCATTTCTAAAAAACGCTGATATTCGGAATCTAAGGTTAAAATCAAATCGCTTCCTTCAGGAGGATTAGTATATTGCTCGGGGTTTACTGATAGCGGTCGACCTTTGGCATCTCTTGATACCCTTAGGGCAACGTCTTTTCCTGCTAGATAGTCATTGTAATAGTACTCCAAACCCTCTAGTCCATGGCCCTCAGATCCAACAAAACCCAAAACTGACGATGAAACTTCACGGCCAGGATACTGCCTTTGAGGTTCACTTACAAAATATAGGCCCGATATATTTAATTCCTGAATTTTATTTTTGACGTCTAGCTTTATTCTGCGCCTTAACCAAACAAATCTAGACTGTCGATTCATTTTTCTTTCTAACACTGAAGCATTGGCTCTTAAAAGTTTAGCAATTTTTTTCGAAGCCAGCCTAGAGCTTTTTATATTTTGAGGGTCTGCAAATACCGAATAAGTAGGCTCGTTGATAGCCAATTCTTTTTCTTTTCTATCGTAAATTCGGCCACGCCTAGCTTGAATATTTATTGTTTTGTAAAATTGTATTTTTTTGTATCTATCTAGTTTTTTATGAGGAAGGATTTGAATGTTCGCACCCTGTCCCAAGATCGAACAAAAGATCAAAAGCTTTAAGGCGAAAAAAAGTCTGATAAATGTTTTCAATTTTTAAACCTCTGTTATTCCTTAACCATAAATGATGTCGAACCAATATTTATAATTTTACCTATAGTAGGACTCTTAATCTGAATTGACCCTAAGGCTAAGCTGGTGATGGTTTTATCTGATATCTTTCTTGAATAATCTGTGTGCAAGTCTCTGTACTCGTCGTCATGAATTTTGAACTCTGAAGATAGCTTGTATATTTCATAAGATTTTCTTTTAAGCTCCATTCTGGTGAACAATATCGACATCGCAGTGGTTAAAAAAATTATAAGCGACAAAAAAAAGTTTAAGCCTAATTTTTGACTATCAGTAGTTTTTTTATTACTCATGTTTTTTCTCCTTTTTGTTCGGTCTTCACAGTGTTACCTTGAGGGCTATTACGCCCCGACTTCATAGTTTTACCTTGAGGGCTACTACGCCCCGACTTTAGAGATTTAATTTTCGTGCCTTTTTCGAAAACTCGAAGAAGTGCGCTTCTAGATCTTGGATTATTTATTATCTCTTCGCGGCCTGGCTTAATTACTTTTTTTGTGACTGGAAAACCTATAGTTGAATTCCTAAATATGTGTTTAACAATTCTATCTTCCAATGAGTGAAAGGTAAGAACTAACAAGCGGCCCCCATCTTTTAAGCATGTCATTATTTCTGGCAAAGAACTTTTTAAGCCTTCCAGCTCGTTATTTACTGCCATCCTTAAGGCCAAAAAATACCTTGTAGCTGGATGAGAGCCTTTTTTTCTCCAGCCCTCAACGCCTTCAACTAATTTTGACAATTCTAAAGTAGTTTCAAAGAAATTTTTCTTACGTCGAAGTATAATTTCACGAGTCACTCTAGCTGGATTATAAATTTCGCCATAAGTTTTAAATATTTCGTTAAGCTCTTCTTCATCATATTCATTAACTATGGTCGATGCTTTCAAAACTTGATTTTGATCCATCCTCATGTCTAGTGGTCCGTCGTTGTAGAAACTAAAACCTCTTTGAGCCTGGTCTAACTGAGGGGAACTTACCCCTAAATCCATGAGAATAAGATCGAAGTTCTGCTTAATATGATTCTCTTTAGAGTACTTGATCCAAGTGTGAAAATTCGAATGGTGAAATTCTGCCGATGAGTCAAGATTAATTTCAATGAATTTGTTTCTTGTCTCATCTATTGCCTGCAGATCCTGATCAACACCTACACAGTATAAATCTTTAAATTCGGACATAAAGGCTATGGCGTGACCTCCGCGGCCTAAAGTCAGATCTAAAAATCTTTTGGGGGGGCGATTTAAATTTTGAATCTGACTTACGCACTCATCTTTCAATACGGGAATATGTTTAAAGGCCATCACTCTTTCCCCTGTTGAAATTGACTAACAGCTTTTAAGATATCATCGTAGTTGGTGGCGATATCAGAAAATATTTTTTGCCATGAATTCTCGTTCCATAATTCAATCTTCTGACCCATTCCTATGGCCACGATTTTGGATTCTAAGCCTGCGAATTCTCTAAGTAGAGTTGGGATAAGCAAACGGTCTTGGGAATCTTTATTTACTGGTTGTGCGCTAGAGACATAAAATCTTTGGAATGCCTGAACATGAGAGTCAAACTGAGGAAGACCAGCCATTTTAAGCTCAATTTTATGCCACTCTGCTAGAGAGTATAAATCTAGACACTTCTCATTTTTGTAAATAGAGTTTGTTATGACGAAGCCACTGTTCACCTGATCGGTAATAAAACCTGTAGGCAGTCGCAGACGGCCTTTTTGGTCCATTTTAAGATGATAGCGTCCTTGATAGTCCAATTAACTCCCTATTTACTTTGTAAATACTGATTTAAACCACTTTTATCCACTAATTACCACTTCGGTGGGTTGATGCTGAATATTTAGTGTATTTTCTGGGAAACATCTAGATTTGACTAAGATTTGGCGAAATGAAAAAAAATCGGACCTAAGTGTACCCTTCCAAGGGCTAGCTTGCTATTCTTCAGAAATGGTAAAAACGTCTCAAACATTGAATCCCGAAGAATCAAAACCGACGTCCGGGATTATTAGCGCAATTACCGGTTGTATGTTCAGCGGCAAGACCGAGGCCCTGATTTACCAGATAAAGCGTCATCATTTAAGAAAAAGAAATTACCAGATTTTTAAACCAGCCCTAGATAACAGGTTTGGTTTTGAAGACCTAGTTGTTTCACATAATCAACAAAAACTGCCTGCGATGAGTCTTGAAGATCCAAAAGAAATTTTGCTTCATATAGGAAAATCTGTGAACGTGGTTGGTATTGACGAAGCACAATTTTTTTCTGAAGAGATTGTAACTGTAATTGAAGAGCTTGCTAATGTGGGAATCGATATAGTTATTTCAGGTCTTGATACGGACTGGCAAGGCCGAGCATTTCATCCAATGCCGCTGATTCTTGCTAAGTCGGACTACATACAAAAACTGTACGCTGTGTGTTCTATTTGTGGTGCAGACGCCACCCGCACTCAAAGATTGGTTTCCTCTAATAAGACCGTGCTTGTTGGCGCAGGCGAGGTTTATCAAGCGCGTTGCCGAACTCATTTCGAACCTTTCCAAAATAGAAAAAAAGAATTAAAATCTATAGAAGCAACTACCTAAATAAAAACGGGATCAAAATTATGAAATCAGAAAATTTCGCAATAACTCCTTTTATATCAGAAGAAGATATTAAGGAAAAAGTCCAATCGCTAGCAAAAACTATTGAAGCTCAGGTAAAGGACTACAAGGAGCCTGCGCTTGCGTTATGTGTACTAAAAGGATCCTTCATCTTTTTTGCAGATCTTATCAGGGAAATAAATGCTGATATAAAATGTGATTTTTTAGGCTGTTCAAGCTATGGAAAAGCCGACCGCTCTAGTGGCGAAGTTAAATTAACTTTGGACTTGGCAAGTTCTGTTGCTGGCCAAAATATAATTTTAGTTGAAGACATAGTCGATACTGGTTTGACTATGGATTTTCTAGTTGAGGCACTTAAAGCCAGGCGACCAGAAAGTATAACCACAATCACTTTATTAGATAAGCCATCGGCCAGAAAAAATGATTTTAAAGTTGATCACAGCGGTTTTACAGTTCCAGACGAATTTGTCGTCGGCTACGGATTGGACTACGGCGAGCAGTTCCGCCAGCTTCCCTATATCGGTAAGCTGGTTGACAACGCAATGAACTAATATTGAAGAGCTATACGTTCTGCTACAAGGTCGAAAAGATCTGTTGCCCGACCCTGCTTTTTTCTAGGTCCATTATAAATAAATGCAAAAGCATAAGTGTTGCCCTTATCCGAATGAATAAATCCAGAAAGTCCTATGACCCCATTTAGTAGCCCGGTCTTTGCCCTTATCTTTCCTTTAGCTTTTCTCATTCGATTTTTTATTGTTCCGTCTATTCCAGCTCTAGGAAAAGCTGCCAAAAATTCAGCATTGTGTTCAGGCTTACCCTGGATTGAGACAAGTATGTCAGTTAAAAAATCAGTAGAAAATTTATTATCAACAGTTAAGCCAGAAGGATTTACAATTTTAAAGAATCTTTTTGAATAGTTTTTTAAAGTTTCTTTCAGAACTTCTAGCCCCCCTACAATGGTCCCAGGTCTTTTGTTCTTCTGAAAATCTATATACTTGATAAGCATCTCGGATATCAAATTATTCGAAAATTTCATCATCATTTTTACAACTTCATCGATCACGACACTTTCGGTTTTAGCCAACCGGATTGCATTTTCAGGCGCTTGACCAAACTTTATTTCGCCGGTTACTTCCACACCAGCTTCCTTTAAAAACTTCATGGCTTGAATGGCTGCACGACGGGCAGGTAGCGTGTGACTTCTGTAAACTGAAAATTCATCACCACTTTTTATCTGCCCTCCAGTGATTATGTTGTCAACACCATCAGTAGTGACTCGATCTACAAGGACCCGGGTCGATCTTTTAGAAGTTTTTGTATTGTTACGAATTTTTATAGTTGAATCTGGAGGATCTAAATAAATTCGAGCCTTTTGACCGATATTCTTAGGAAAGACTCTGACCCATAGCGAGTTCCAGTTAAAAGATAAGCCCGAAGTCGGCGCGCTGTATGCCCGATGATTACGAGTGGATCTACTTTTATCGAATTTAATATCGTCAAAAACTGAAGTGTCATAAACAAGATCTCCATTTATTTTTTTAATACCTAAACGGTTGAAATCGTGAATTAGTAACCACAGTTTTTCAGTCACGAATGTTGGATCTCCTGATCCTACCAGATATATTGAACTGTTTAGAGTTTCGCCTGTAGGCTTAGTGATCGCTTTTAATTCTGTTATAAATTGATGGTTACTTGGAATATTTTCTAGAGCTGCTACGGCTGTAACTATTTTCGTTAGTGATGCCGGAATTCTTTGTTGCTCAGAGTTTAATCGTAAGAAGGGCAACCATTTATCTTCTTTATCAAGTTTCAAAATTGAGATAGATAGATCATTTTTTGGTATTTTGTGTCTAGAAACAAGGTTGCCAAAAACATCTGTGAAATCAGCAAAACAAACATAAGGTGCACATAGATAACATAAGATAAAAGCCAGACTTTTTAGCGTTTTCATAACAATAGTTTATCTAACGTTTACCTAAATGCAAGAAACTGGTAGCTTAAAAGCTATGAACCAAAGGCATTCAAATCTTAAGATTTTACTTTTTACATTCATTTGTTTATTTACTTTTTCCTGCACAAAAAAAAATATTAGAAAAAGCGATACCGTAGTGGTAGCAATTAGCTCTATTCCATCGACTTTAGACCCAAGATTTGCATTGGATTCAGAGGGCATGAAGATTGGATCACTAATTTTCCAATCCTTAGTTAAGATCGGTCCCGATATGAACATAGTCGGAGACGCTTCGATTGGTTGGAATTTAAAAACTTTAGATAATCTAAAAAGTGAATTGACGTTCACACTGAAACAAAATCTCTACTTTAGTGATGGAACCAAGGTTCAGTGTTCAGATATTGTATTTTCTATAGAGCAATATCAAGCAGAGAGCTCGCCCTTTAAATCTGCATTTCAAAATATAGTATCCAAGAAATGTGTTGATGATAAACTTGCGCTAATTTTTGACTCTTATTCTGAAAAAGTACTTAATTCTGATTTACCGGTGATCAAAATTTTACCTAAAAATATGGTTTTAAAACTAAAGGAAAAGTTCAAAAGCAATTTGGTAGGTTCAGGTCCTTATAAAGTTGATTTTATCAAAGAGACTGAAATCAACCTAAGTCGCAACTTACACAATGTAGGCAAGCCAAATATTCTAAAACTACAGTTTAAAGTTATCAAAGATGATTTTACTCGTTTTCTAAAGATGTATAATGGGGATTTAGACTTAGCTGTTTCAGCACTTCCGAAAAATAAAATAAAATCTTTAGAGAAAATTGACCGATTACGAATTATTAAAAAGCCTGGTTTAAGCATGGCTTATCTGCTTCTGAATTTAAAAAATAAAGAATTGGCTAAATTAGAAAATAGAAAATCTATTTTCGATGGAATTGATCGTAAAGAAATTATCAAGTATAAACTTGAGGGTTTAGCGCAACCTGCAACATCTATTTTGACCCCGGCTAATCCTTATTTCTTGGAAGAGTTCAAATCCTACACCCAGAAGAAAGTTGATCTTGAAGCCCTTCGGGCAAAGGTGCTTCAGTCTAACCTTTCTAAAATTGTTTTAAATTTAAAAACCTCTAACACAAGAGAAGCAGTTGAAAATGCAAAACTTATCGCAATTCAATTAAGAAGAATCGGTTTGCGTATAAATCATGAAAGTTACGAGTGGGGTACCTATTACAAAGATATCAAACAAGGTGAATATGACCTTGCCACAATGACCTGGGTAGGCGCTTACGACCCAGATATTTATCGTATCGCTTTATCAAGTAACGAGATTCCCCCCGATGGCCGAAACAGAGGTTATTATAGCAACAAGATGTTGGACGAATTAACTTTAAGAGGAGTTGGTGAATTAGATAATCGTAAACGAAAACACATTTACGACCAGGTTCAAAAAATTGCTTTTGAAGACCTAGCCATAATTCCACTATGGTATGAGGACAGCATCACAGTCATAGATAAAAGGATAAAAAACTATCAACCTTCGTTAAATGGTGATTACTCTGGCTTGCTTGGCGCAAGTCTAGGTGAAAGTTTGTGAATTCATATCTAAAAATTAATTGATTACATCTGCTAAAAGCGAGTTCTTTGGCATAAAGCTTTGCTATTAAAGATGATAAGAACGGTAGAGACGTTAAAAAAAAGATAGATATAAAACATAGAAATCTGCAAAGCGAATGCCAATGCTTGTTCGAGCCTTTTAGCAGGTGTAATCAATTAATTTTTAGATATGAATTCACAAACTTTCACCTAGACTTGCGTTAGACCTCTACAGAAGTTTAAAAGAAAATCTCGACGATAATCAGCTTAACAAAATACCTAAAAAAGCCGTTATAGCTTATGTGAAAAGAATAGACTGGTTACTTATAGTTGCCTTGATTTTATGTTTGATAGCTGCTGATCAATGGACTAAATATTGGGCCCTAACTGAGCTTAGAGTTTTTGGAAAATGGGTTTCTCCATTTATGGGTTTCTTTCTACATAAAAATCATGGGGCACTGTTAGGTAGCTTTTCTAATTTGCCACCTTTACTAAGAATTGTAAGCCTTGCCACCGGCGGCGTCTTCTTAATATTTATCTTCACCATCATCATGAGTTTGCTGCAACATCGACTGATGGTTCTTAGAACCGGCATGGCTATACTGTTAGGTGGTATTTTAGGTAACGTGGCCGACAGAATCATGCATGGACCAGTTACTGACTTTATAGTCTTGAAGGCTTTTGGCATGTTTAGCCCGGCATTCAATATATCAGATGCAACTCAGTGGGTCGGTTACGTCTTAATATGTTACTCTATTTTTAAGCATGGGCATTTAATTTGGCCTGATGATAACAAGCGAAATAAGCTTTGGATCGATAAAAGCTATCAGCTTAAATACGGTTTAACATTTGTAGGCTTCTCAGCTTTATTTTCTATGATTTTAGGAGTCTATAGCTTCACTTTTTTAAGAGTCATGGTCAAAGAATCTATTAAAAGTCCTGCATTCATATCGAATCAATCACTTACTCCTTTTGTGATTGTTTTTACGATTGTAAGCCTAACTTTTTTATTAGTTATATTTATGATTGCATTAAGACTTTCACATAGGAGCGTCGGGCCCGTCTACGCATTTAGAAGCTTCATAAAAGATTTGCGCGCCGGTAAACCTAGACAATTAAAGCTTCGAAGTCACGATGACTTTAAATACCTAGAACAAGAGGCTAAGTTACTGAAAAAAGACTATGGTCATTATTTTGACCTTAAAAAACAAAATGACAATAACCAAGCTGACAAGCTAATTGATCTGAAAAAGACCGCTAGCGAGTAGTGTATTAGTAGATCTACCCTTGATTGATATAAGGATATATTGCAATAATACCGGATGAAGTTTCATTGTCTATTAAGCTATTTATATCTAAATCGAGTAATTGTATTATGTTAAAAAGTAAAATTGGACTTTGTTTAACATACCTGTTTCTAGTTACCTTTCTTTCCGTAAGCTTTTTACACGATGCTTCGACTCAGCAGCTAAAAGTTCTAAAAAATCCTATTCATATTGACTCAGTAAATTCCAATAGACAAGAAAATGGTTCAGAGGTTTTTGAGCTTAAGCTTGAAATTGCAAAAAACCATTTTCTATACCTAGATGAATTGCTAGTAGTTTCAGAATTAGAAAATCTAAATAACGCTAGCTTCGAAGTCGAAGCCAGTCCAATAGTAGAATTTAAGGATAAATTTTCAAACTATGAACTTAAAAAAGGTCTGCGAAACAAAGGCTCAATTGCATTTAAAGTTCCGTTCGGGTTTAATTTTAATTCTAAATTTAAACTAAGTTATAAAGTTTGTACAAAAGACTTTTGTTACCTGCCAAAAACGCTAAATTTTGAACATGGTCAAATATCAAATCAAAAAAAAAGCAAACCAGCTGAATTTTCTTTCTTTGGTTTAAACTTAAATTTTAACTCTTCATCTTATTTCCTTATTTTTCTGATCGTATTCTTGGCTGGTATTCTAACGTCATTTACACCGTGCATATTTCCTTTGGTTCCAATCACGCTTGCTCTGATACAAAATAATTTAAAATTAGGTCGTTTCAAAAGTTTTCAAAAAACTCTGATTTTTGTAATTGGTATTGCCACTACTTATTCTCTTCTTGGGATTTTGGCTGCCTCAACAGGTACTTTTTTTGGCCAGCTCTTATCAAATACCTATGTTTTGATTGTTATATCCTTGATCTACTTTTTGATGGCATTCAGCCTATTTGGATTTTTTGAAATTCAGATTTTTCAGAACCTACAAAACAGGTTTTCTAAAATATCTACACAATCAAATATTGGCGTGTTTTTATTTGGCATAATTACAGGAATTTTCGCCAGCCCCTGTGTTGGTCCCATCTTAATTGCCGTCTTAACCTATGCGGCTCAAAGCAAAAATATGAGCTTTTCTTTTTTTCTACTGTTCACGTACGCACTGGGCTTAGGACAGATATTTTTACTTCTAAGTTTATTTTCAAACTTGGTCAATAAGCTTCCAAGATCTGGGCAATGGTTAAACTTAGTGAAATATGCACTAGGTGCTTTGTTGATTTTGGCTGGTTTGTTCTTTTTCGTACCTGCAGTAAAGTCTATTTTAAAACCTGAAACTACTAGCTACCAATTGCAGCTTGAGAAAGCTTTAGCCTCTAAAAAAATTGTTATCGTCGACTTCAAAGCAGATTGGTGTGGCGCTTGTAAAGAACTTGAGTATAAAACCTTCATACATCCTGAAGTTAAAGCGTTCTTGGACAAAAATACATTTTTACCTATAGACGTGACAGTAACAAATGATGAAACAAGTCTGTTACTGCAGAAGTACAACGTTATAGGTTTACCCCACGTGATGTTTTTTGATGAAAATGGAATTTTGCTTCCAGATTTAACAATTTCCAGTTATATAAACGCCAAAGAGATGCTTGAAATAATTAATTCTATCAAATCTAAGAAATCAAAAAATTAACCTTAGGCGAAAAGGCATTTAAATGGCAATAGTTAGGCTAAATAAATTTATTGCAGACTGTGGTATATGCTCACGGCGTAAGGCCGACGAAATGATCGAAGAAGGTCTAGTCACTATTAATGGGCATAAGGCCTTTGAGTTTGGTCTAAAAGTCGATACCGACACAGATACAGTCAAAGTCTCTGGTAAGGTTATTAGAAAAAAGAGCCAATTTGTATACTTTGTTTTTAATAAACCCACTCAAGTTTTAACGTCAATGTCTGATCCGTCAGGGCGACCAACGGTTGCGGATTACTTTGCAGAGTATAAAAAGCACCGCCTTTTTCCTGTCGGTAGACTGGACTGGGACAGTGAAGGTTTGTTGATTATGACTAATGATGGCGATTATTCTCAAAAAGTTTCTCACCCTAAAGAAGAAATTCCAAAAAGTTATTTAGTAAAGATAAATGCACCTTTAAGTTTAGCTCAAGCTGAAAAGTTAAAACGAGGGGTAAGCATTGTAGGCGGCAAGGTTAAGGCTAAACATCTGGCTCCGGTTAAAAAGTCAGGTAAATCAACCGACAATAATTGGGTATCAATCACCATCACTGAAGGTAAAAACAGACAGGTCCGCCGGATGTTTGAAAAACTTGGTATTGATGTTTTAAGGTTAAGACGAGTTTCAATTGGACGATTAAAAGTTGGCTCTATTAAAAAAGGTGAAATCAGACAAATCCCACCAGAAATGGCACTTAGAGCATTTCAGTAAGTGACAAATACTACATTAAGATTGATATTTGTGAGATTTAAATAAGCTTAGATCTACTTTTATTCAACGTGAAAGCAAGTTTGAATAGAAGTTATTACAACTTAATTCATCGGTTTGTGGAAGACGATCTACATGATTAACTAGCATCGCTTCAATATGATCGCCTACCTCTACTATTTGTTTACAGCCGCAGTAGACGCGGTCAATTTGGTTTCTAAGTTCTTCTTTTTTGCTTTCTTCCGACCATTCTCTTCTAGTTTTGCGTGGCATCGTGCTAAGTTGTCTCTTCATTTCATCTATAAGATATCTTTGAGTTATATGGTTATTCACCTGATCGTTAACTAGTGGTAAATTATTTGCAAAAGTTTTACTTGCTGCCACACCCATATGTTTAGGTTGATCTAGATCAGATTGAACCTTTGGTCTGTAAGATGACCAAGTTACATACCTGCCCGGGCGATTAGGGTGAGGCACAGTTGCTCTCATCTTCTCTATTTGACCTTCATCTTTTGATTTTAAAAAGCCAGAATACCTAGGGTTTGGAACTACAAACCTAGCTTCACGATTCGAAATTAAATAAAATCCGTATTGACCGTTTTTTCGTGCAGCTAGTGTCCAAGCGCTTTCAGCTGTTGGATTTAGTTCGCCCAAAAGCCTTCTATTTTTATCTAAAATTGGAGATTTATATATGGAATTTAGGCAATTTACTTCATCACTAAAATCAGAAAGGTCTTCTGAGGGCGCACTTCTGGACCTAAAAGTTGAGCCTTCTATGCCGACTTCCTGTGCTGACATTGAAGATGCAAAGACCAATTGTAATAAACCAACAAAGAATAGAAAACTTGTGAATTCTTTTTTAAGATACATCATTCATATACGATAGCTAACGGGGTCACAACTTGGACAGTCTAGATTTAGTAGTTGATCTTTGAACTTGATTCAAATACCAATTCTAGACTAAAATCTATGGATATTACCGCTTTTAGAGCCGATAAATCCCTATGCTATTCAGTTTTAAAAAAAATCCTTTATTTATCCCCTCATCTCAGGTTCCTGCTAGAAACTTTATCATAACGATATTTATTTGTAATTATGCTGTCACGGTAGTTCCATTGCTTTATTTTTTGTATAAGAACTACTTAGTGCTAGATGAAATTGGTTTCAAATTTTTCCCAACTTTGCTTGACGTAAATTCAGCGGACAAATTCATGCTGATTTGCTGCCTAGTATTCACATTTGTTACTGGTTTAGTTATTCAGCTTTACGCTCAACGCTATTTTTTAAAAAAAATATATAGCCCAATCGATATGGTGCAATCGCACATTTCCAAACTCACCTTGGGGAATTTCGACCAACCTAAACTGCCCATTAAGCGCGAACAGTATGTATTAGAGCTTATTAGAAGTTACAATTATCTGTACGGATCACTTCAGACTAATATAAAAAGAGACATTACTTTTTTGAAAGCCTTAGAGGAAAATCACGATCCCAAATTAGCCCGAGTGCTTATGTTGGAAAAAATTGAACAGTTAAGTTTAAATCCTTCAGATTACACTTTAGAAGTTTCGGTGAAAAAGACTAAGAAAAAGTCCTTAGATAAAGATTCTCAAGCTGCCTAAAATTTTTTTTAAAAAAGCTAGTGCGCTTTCTCATTCAACGTAGCTTGAAATCTTTTCTTAACTGTCGTTCAACGTCTTTATTTTTAATAGACTGTCTTTTATCGTGTAGTTTTTTGCCTTTGCCTAGTCCGATCTCTAATTTTATACGACCACCCTTGAAGTACATCTTTAAAGGTACTGCCGTTAAGCCTTTCTCGTCTATCTTTCCACGAATTTTGTTAAGCTCATCCTTGTGTAGTAATAACTTTCTAAGCCTTTCAGGTTCGTGGTTGTTATAGCTACTAGCATTGAAAGGTTTGATGTTGGCACCTTGAAGAAAGGCCTCCGAATTACGAAAAGTGATATAGGATTCTCTTAAGGCAATGTTGCCATCCCTAATAGATTTAACTTCGCTGCCTGTTAACACAAGGCCAGCCTCGAAAGTTTCTGAAATCTGGTAGTTGAAACCGCTTTTTTGTTATCAACTATAATCTTTATTCCCATAATTTTATAAACTACCTCTGTTTTCACAAAATAGGTAGAGCTCTTGGAAATTAGCAGGCGTAAGCTCTTCAGCGCGCATATCTAAGCTCAAATCGTTTAAACTAAAAAACTCTTTAAATTCGGCTAAGCAATTAATTTTTTTTGCTTTGTTAGATATTTTTTTTCTTCGCTCCAAGAAGCAAGATTTCACAAACTTGGTGTATTTTATCCGAGTTTGTATTTTAGAAACCTTATGTGCAAAAGTTAAGACCTGACTATCTACTTTAGGTCTAGGGTTAAAACAATTAGGACTGACAAACACCAACTTCTTAACAGTCCAAAAACTTTGAGCTACAACTGATAAAAAGCCGTAGGATGAATTTTTTTCTTCGCTGATAATACGATCAGCAACTTCTTTTTGAAACATCAAAACCATGTGCTCTGCTACACTAGCTTCTGACATTTCGATAACAATCCTAGACGAAATTTGGTAAGGTAAATTTGAAACTAGGCCCATTGGTTTTGTAACTTCAGTCCAGTCAAATTTAAGGGCGTCACATTCAACGACCTGTAAGCCCTGCTCGCGCCAAAAGTTTGCTAAAACAGAATCTAGCTCAATAACTTTTACTAAATTATTTTTCAGATCATCCGTTAAAGACCCCAACCCAGGTCCGATTTCGATCCAATTTAAATCCGCTCTCTTTTGCACAAAGCTTACAATTAGATCTACAATTTTTTGATCTACTAAAAAATTTTGACCTAAAGACTTTTTCGCTCTCTGACCAAGTCTGTTTAAACGCTGGTCAATTTTTGACCTTAAGTCCAATGAATCCATCAAATTTAATCCTTAGTTTTTTCGTAAGTGAAGTCACTATCCAGGGACCTTGGCATGGGGGCCAAAACTTGATCAGACGTCTCGCCGTTAAGAAAACGCCTAAGTCCAGCGAAACCTATCATCGCTGCATTATCTGTGCAGTATTTCAGTGGAGGTATCAAAACTGGTACATTTAGCAGGTCTGATAACTCACTAGCTTTCAATCTTAAGTAGGTGTTTGCACTGACCCCACCTGTAATTGCCACTGATTTGTAAGTTCGCTTCATTAAGACTGTATTTAGCTTTTCAAAAAGAACATCAACAACGTCTTTTTCAAATGATGCACATAAATTAAAAATTTCAGATTCAGTTTGATCTGGTGACATTGTTTCAAGTAAACGAAGTGCAGATGCCTTAGTGCCTGAAAAACTGAAATTTAGACCTTTATTTTTTAAGCCTTTCGGAAAGTTGTACTTTAGTGGATCACCACGCCTGGCCCACTGATCCAATTTAGCTCCCCCAGGAAAACCAAGCCCCAATTCCTTTGCAAACTTGTCTAAAGCCTCGCCAGCAGCGTCATCAATACTTCTACCCAAAATATTAAACTGCCCCAAAGTATCAATTTCGCACAGGTGTGTATGACCACCGCTTACAGCTAAGACCAACGCTGGCCAAGATTCATCTATAGAGGATATTGGTGCGTAAGTTTCATCTGTAAGCCAAGGTGCTAATAGATGTCCCTCTAGGTGGTTAACGCCAATAAATGGAACGTCCCAAGCTATAGATAAAGTTTTTGCCGTCACTATTCCAACTAACAGTGAACCAATCAGCCCAGGACGATTGGTCACGCAGATTATATCAATGTTGTCGGATGTTAGGTTTTTAGATTCCAATAGACTTTTTATAAGCGGCAGTAGAACTAAAGTGTGATTTCTAGACGCTATTTCCGGCACAACACCACCAAATGGCAAATGTTTTGCATCCTGGTTGGCGCTTAGCTGTGACAAAACAAATCCATCTGACCTGACTAAGGCCACAGAAGTGTCGTCACAACTGGTCTCAATAGCCAGTCCAATTTTTTTGATATCCATGCTTACAAATTGTTTAACCTAAATTTCGCGAATTTAGAAGCTTTGGACTTGGGGTATAACTTAACTACATTAGTAAAAAAGGTTTTGGCTTCAGATTTCAAACCCAATTCCTGAAAACAGACTCCTATTTTATAGGTCACGATCGAGATCTCGTCTGATTTTGGGTTTTTCTTGCGGTAGAACTCAAACTCTTGAGCAGCCTTTTCCCATTTACCTTCGGTGAAAAGCTGATCAGCTCTTTCCAAATCGCCTGTGGGCTGAGTGCTTGCCTCATCTCTAGCGGTCTTCGCTGCCTTCATTTGAGCCTCTTGGCTTTGTCGAATTTGATTTTTCAACATATCTTGCTGAATGGACATTTCGCTAATTGCTTGCTCAAGATTTTTTACGCGATCAGAGTCTGCTTGTCCGCTGGAGCCTGATTTTGTCTCAAGCTCTTCTATTCGGCCTAACATTGTTCTGAACTGTTCTTCGTAAGCCTTCAGTTGAGTTTCTAACTCTGCGACTTCCTGACTTTTCTTGATAGGACCTGTAATTGGTTTTGGTGCATTATAGGTCTTAGGCACATTATACCTAGAAGACGAAGGCTCGTTTTCGGAAAGCTGAGAACGAGTCACAACGCAGTGGCTTAAAAGCAATAAACTTAAACTCATCAACATTGCCTTCAAAAAAATGTTCCGTGAAATCATAAAACAATTTCTCCCTTTTTGTATTTTTTAACTCTAGCCCTAACTTCTGCTTTCTCAGCTAGAAATCGACTTTTTATAAAATATTCTTTAGCTTTATCATAGTTTCTTTCATCAAAAAAATTAAGAGCTTTTTCGTAGGTCTTCTTATACTGAAAGGAAAGTTTTGGCTCTAAACGTTCGGCCTGGGCCCGCTTTGCATTATCTATAGCGGTGATCGCAAGGACGTATTCGTTTTTCGGTGGGACGCCTGCACACGCAAAAAAAACCGTTGTCAGGGCATAAAAAAAGAGAGCTTGAAAATATCTCATAGCTCTCTTAGTTTGATTTAGAATTACTGAAGTGGCAAGAAATTAGCTCTTCTATTCTTAGAATGATCTGATTCAGAATCACCGTAAGCTAAAAGTTTTTCTTCACCATAGCTGATTGTCATCATTTGAGATGGACTTACACCAATGCCTTTTAAGTAATCTTTTACTGCTTTCGCGCGTCTTTCGCCCAATGCTAAATTGTATTCAATAGATCCTCTTTCATCAGTGTGTCCTTCTATTTGCACATTGACGTTAGGATTTGCATTCATCCAAGCGGCATTGTCACTTAAGATCTGTTTTGCTGCAGCTGATAAGCTTGAATTGTCATAAGCGAAACTAACAGTTTTTAACCCAGGTATAGAACCTGTGTCACTTCCAGTTGCACCCGCATTCATTGGAGAGTCAGACATATTAGTAGCGTCCAACACACCACCTTGGGCTAATGGATCTCCGCCATCTGCTGACAACGATGTGTCATCTTCTGCTTTCTTTTTGCTCGAACAATTTGTGATTGATAAAGCCATTACTGCTACTAACATTGCTGTTAAAAATTTTGTCATGAACTACCCCCATAAAGATTAAGACAGTACAATTCTATGACGGCTGTTGCATAAGTCAATCCGTTATTACTATTTTTATAAAGGATTATGAATGGTATTTATCAAACCCTTTGCTTTATTTTTTCTTTCAATTTTAACGCTGTCTGCGGCAATGGCTGAAAGTGATAGCTGGAAGACTCTAACAACGCCTCATTTTAAAATCATTATTGCAGATAAGTTTCCAAAACAAGAGCAACATATAGCAAAACAAGCCGAACGCGCCCTAGACCAGCTTCGTAGTATTTACTCTGAATTTCCCAAAAGTAAAATCTTGATTGTTGTTGATCACAGAACTAACGCCTCAAATGGTTCTGCTACTCACTTTCCCTATCCACATATTATTATTTACCCAGCATTGCCAACAACCTACTCTTCAATTGGTGAATATAATGAATGGGTTTATGAACTTATTTTGCATGAACTTGTCCACTTTCTAACCTTTTACCCCAACCATGGAATTTATAGGCCAGTGCAGTGGCTGTTTGGAAATCTTTTTGCTCCTAATTTTATTCTTCTACCTTCTTGGTTTCATGAAGGCTTAGCCGTAAGTCTGGAAACACACCTTTCCACTGGTGGTCGGATGCGCTCTGAACATTATAAAGAAATGTCAAAAGTCTTAGCCCAAAAACTTAAAACCGGCGAAGAAAACTTATCCTCGATCAACGAACGCTCTACCCCTAGCTTTCCATATGGACAAAGACCTTACTTTTTCGGCTCTTTGGTTGTTAATGAAAGCACCAAAAACCAATCCGCTGATAGTCTAAATCAAATGATCCAGGGCTTTTCACGCGCTATTCCCCCATACAACATTAATTCAAGCGTTAAAAAAAACCTAAATCAAAGCTTTGTAAGCGCCAGAAAGGCGATTCAGATCCCAAACCAGGTAAACCAAGAGACAGAAAAAAAATACCAAAAAGAGTTTATCTTCGAAGGACATTCTCCGATTTGGTTGAACAGTAAAAGTTTTTTGACTCTAAGAACAACTCCAAATTTGTTCCAAGAGATTGTTCAATACGACTTAACCGAATTCACTAAACCTAAAAAAAAGGTCTTAACCAGCTTACTGGGTGCGGAAAGAATAAACCTATCTTCTGATTCCAATAAATTAGTTTTTACTCAGCTGTTTCCCTACCAAAAAATGTATAATACTACTGATATTTTTATATACGATTTTAAAACCAAAAAACAAAAGCGACTTACTTTTGGAGCTAAGCTGCGCGACGCTGCATTTTCTAAAAGTGTTGAACAAATTGTCGCTGTCCAAACAAATCTTACTAATACAAGACTTGTTAAATTAAATGTCTCAAAACCAGAAACAATTACCCTTTTATACCGTCCCCAGAATATTGAGACTAGAATTACTTCTCCAAATTTTATAAATAACGATACGGAAATTATTTTTTTAGAAAAAGAAGTTGGACAACCGACAAAACTAAAAATTTTAAATGTTAAATCAAACTTAATTACGGTTTTAGATTTTGCCGAGCATTTTGAAAAAATTTTTTGGGTTGAAAATCAAAAAGATCAGTTAGTGGTTCATGCTAAAGAAATTTCCAAACCTCGACAACACTATGTTTTAGACAAAGACTTTCAGCCCACACAAATCACTTTCGATAAGATTGGCACTCGCAGTGCGGCCCTGAATAAAAAACAGGTGTTAGTGACTCACCTAAGTTCGAAAGACTATGTGACTGCTTGGTACCCTGATTTTAAAAGTGAGACTTCTGCAGATTTAAATGACTACGATATAAGGCTTAGTAAAAATCTTTTGTTTCAAGATAAAAACGCACCTGGTCTAAAATCTAAAAAAACAAAGATCAAAGAACTTGAATACTCTTTTTTAGACTATATGCTGCCTCAGTACTGGTTTCCATTTATTACCCCCAACTACGGCGGCTTTAGCAGCGAGTTTTCAACTAGCATCTCTACTGGGTCTTCGGATCCGCTGGGGATCAATTCCTACTCGGCAAATTTAAGGCAAGATACGATCTCAAATCGGTTGAGCGGAGGTGTTAATTTTTTTCACCAAGATAAGAATCTGGTTTGGGGGTTATATGCAAATCAGTTTGAATCACCTTTGAATGAAGAGTTTTCTAGAACTATTCAATCCTTAGCAGTTTCTACTCGTTACGATTTTGGCCACGCAAGAAACCTAGGCCACGCGTTAACCATCTATTTAAGTCACACTGATGCCAGGCTAGAGTCTATTCAACAGATTAAATCGTTTGGACCAGAATTGACTTACAATTTCAATTCTTTAATGCAAGCTCCATCAGAGCTAGTACCTGGCTTAGGTCAATTTGCAAATATTTCAGTTTCACACTTTCTAGATATAGATAACTATTTTTCATACAATTTTTTAGATGCCTATTACGAAGCTTTTTTTTCAAGATACAAAATTATACCCAAACAAACTTCACTAAAAGTTTTTGGGAAGGCTTTAGCCTCTGACCAGGTGCTGCCCACAGTTTTCAGTCCTGTAAACTTAAGCGGTTACTTCATGAACTCTAGACAGCAGAGCAGTTTTGTAATTCGAGGCTACCCTTCAGGTGTTTTTCAAGCCAATGAAGCCGCCTACACCCTGGGACTTGAATACTATTTTCCAATCTTCAACGTGTTTAGCGGACCAGAGTCCTTACCCGTATTTTTTCGACGACTTTACGGAACTTTAGTTGCGGATATGGGGAGTTTTAAAGGTCGAGTTTTTGATGGAGCTTCTGCTAGTTTTCAAGATCATAGTTTTGAAGAAACTTATTACGGAGCAGGATTTGAACTTCACCTAGACCTTACGGTTGGGCACTATGTCCCACTAAAACTAAGCCTCGGTGTCTACAATGCACTGAACCCGCTTGACGGAATTGAGCCCACTCAAGTCTTTTTTAACTTTACAACACCAGCGCTACCTTAAAATCTACTGAGACATGGCCAGGTTTTGAAGTTTATCTCTTTAAAAGCCGGGTGAAGTATCAACCGACCCCTGTACAACGCGCCGCTGCTATTTCTCTAATTTCGATCATTAAACCCACTATGCTTGACTTTCAGGCTCCCACAAAAAAAAATTAAGATTGAAGAAAGAGGGGGCCACATTTGGATCAAGATAATATCGATTGGATCAAGGATTTAGTTCGAGGCGAACAACAGATGGAAGAAGCTGGAATCGTTGATTTCTCTCCGGCCTTTGACCCTGCAAATATTTTGCTCAAGGGTACAGTTGAATTTCTTCAAAATATTAAGTCTCAATTTATTAGGTCAGCCACCGTTTTCAATCAGCTTCGCGGGGGCTCTCAAGGTGTAATCAAAGTTTATGGTATTTCTAAAACTCACTCTGATTTTATGCTTTTTAGGAATGGCTATAAACTAATTTTTTCGATGTCTGAAGCGGGCAAAATATTAATTCAGTTCCATCATATGGCAACGCCGTTTATGTCTGAGAGTAGCTCCAAGAGCTCGGGACCAATGACTGCACATAGCGCCTTAGAAGCGCAATGGGGCGCTTTCGGTGAATTAGTCTGGACTAATAAAAACAAGGCAGTAAACGAAAGATATTTAGTCAGATACTACTTAAAGCACTTTGTACACAATAGTACTAAATAAATTACAATTAGTATAAAATTTACTATATTTTTATACACTTCCCTGGCATCTTTCATGAGCTAGGAGAGTGCTTGATGGTTAATTTTAGAGCTTCCTTATTCTTTTTTTTACTTTTGACATCCGTGAATTTGTTAGCCTCCCAAGACGACTCTAACACTTTGCAACTTATTAAGTACATAGAAGACGTTTCGACCCTAAAATACAAAGGTGAAGAGCTTCCCGAAATAAGATCTGTAAGTCCCGGCATGATAATGATTTACCACTATGGAGAAGCCCGAGTAGCCAAAGCCGATTACAATGGCGAAAGACTAATGCCCATCACCGGAGCTTACGATCATGAGCGAAATATAATCTACATTAGTAACCAATATGATTTAAATTCTGAAAGTAGCTTACCAACTAAAATTCACGAGCTGGTGCATTTTATGCAAAATATCAATGGAATTACAAAACAATTTAACAGTTATAAAGACTGCTTAGAGGGCGAAGCTTACGATATACAATACACTTGGCAACACGAATTCAAAATTTTGATCGAAACGGCACCAAGCTACCAATTGATCATATACAACTATATGAAGTGTGGTCAGCAGTTTGGACAATAGAATTCAATTTGGATGTTCGAGATTAAAAAATTATTTCTTGCTCGAATGAATTTTTTCAGACATTAGAACAACATCTTTAAAAGTCTCTATTCGGATAGGCTCACTTAGGTCAATCTTTTTTAAGTTTTCCCTAGCCTCTAAAATTCTTTTTGTAACTCCAAGACTCGGCTTTTCGAAGTCGATTATTTTTTCCTGATTTTCGAAATCAGCTATTGAACCAAATCCTTTAGCTGAAAAATTTTTGGCGTCTTCTAATGATAAAGTTCTAACTAGCGTTGAACTTATCTTTTCCTGAACTTCTTTTGTCTCATCTGCATCTTTGCAAGCTTCAACTAAGGGAAGTATTGAGTCCTTTTTAGCTAAATCCAATAGATCTTCCAAAACGGTAATTTTTTCGGATATGATTTTTTCAGTTTTTTTAGCTTCAGCTAGCAAACCCTTTTTATTATAAAACATTATCCAAAACATCAAACTTGTGAATATTAAAAAAGACTGTAGTAAGATTTCCATTCATAAACTATAACTCGGAAATGAAACTTTGTAGCCGCTCTACAGACTTTCGAATGGTCTTTTCATCGACAGCGAAACTTAAACGCACAAAATCAGCTTGACCAAAGGACTGACCTGGAACCACAACCACACTTTTTGACTCAAGCAAATGGGAACAGAACTGTTCGCTAGTCCAGTTCATCTTAGTTAAGATTTTCGATATGTTTAACCAGATGTAAAACGCACCTGTTGCGGAGTGAAATGAAAATTCGGGGATTTCACTTAACAAGCTTTCGAAAAGATTTTTCCTTTCAACGAGTAATTTCTTTATATTAGGTAAATCTTGATCCATAGATTTAATGGCAGCTTCTGCTGCGGCTTGGGCAATTGAAGAGGGGCAGCCAGTAGACTGACTCTGAAAGTCGGCCATTGATTTTATCAGTTGCTGGGGGCCAATGGCCCAACCAACTCGCCAGCCTGTCATAGAATATGTTTTGGAAGCTCCGTTTATACAAATAGTGCGATCGGCAAGCTCGGGAAATTCATCCAACAGGTGCGGTGCTCTAAAAGTTTCAAATGTTAAGTATCCGTAGATGTCATCGCTAACAATAACCACCTTAGGGTTCTTATTTAAAACTGTGCCAATGAATGCTAAATCACCTTTTGATAAACACTGACCTGATGGGTTATTGGGTGAATTTAACAAAAGTATTTTTGTTTTATCAGTGAAGGCGTCTTCAAACTTTTTCTGTAAACCTTTATCCTGCGAAATTCCATCTAGAAGTACGCCGTTCGAGCTTGCGCCGCAAAGCTCGATCATGGCGGGATAACTGACCCAAAATGGTGATTGCATCACAACTTCATGGCCTGAATCTAGTAAAACCTGGAAAGCAGCAAACAAGCTGTATTTTGCCCCAGAGGCTACGCTTACCTGATTAGGTTTGCAGTCCAACCCATAGTCCTCAGTAAACTGAGCGGCGATAGTTTCTTTCAAAGTTGTTGTTCCTGAAGCTGGGGTATACTTTGTAAGTCCTGCATCAATGGCGGCTTTACCCGCACGACATGCTGACTCGACCGTTGGCCAATCTGGCTCACCCACTGTTAAAGACAAAATATCTTTACCCTCATCTTTTAAACTTTTAGCTTTAGCTGCTAGTTCTAAAGTTGCAGAAGGCTTCAAGTTTTTTGCTCTTGATGACAGTTCAATCATATTTTAGCTCCTATTTTATTTTTTGCTTTTGAAGGGATCCTTGCTTGAATGAGCTTTGCCGTTTGCTCGTTAACAAATTTGTCAATAGGAGCGCCAAAATGGACCATTTCTTTGATCGTCCTAGAAGATATGTCACGAAACTTTGGTTTGCTACACAGAAGTAGTGTCTCAACATTTGGATCAATTTCTAAATTAATATTTGCCAGAGTTTGCTCTTGATGAAAATCCACAGTAGAGCGAACGCCCCTTACAATTGTGCTGGCACCTATTTTTTTCAAGTAATTAACAGTTAATCCGTCCCACGAATCAACCGTAACACCTTTCATATTTTTTGTGGCTAAAGTTAAAAGCTCTATCCGCTCTTCAACGCTTAGAAATGCTGGCTTTTCAAATGACGTAGAAACCAAAACTGTAAGCCCGTCGCAAAGACGAGCTGCTCGTTCAATTATATCGATATGTCCAATTGTAACAGGATCGAAACACCCTGGATATACAGCTTTCATGACTTGCGGCCTTCAAATTATTAAAACTTATCGTCTCGAAACTATCTCAATAACACAGTAGAAACAATACAGAACTCAAATTTGATCCAACTTATAGATCGACAAATGCTTGTCACCATAATTCTTGCGTTTTAAAAGCTTCAAATCCCCATATGAATCCATAATTTTTTCATTTTTTACTGACTCAATACATACGTACTTAACGTCATTACCTATATTCTGTGCAAGTATAGTCAAAACTTGATCCGCCATTTTTTCAGTAAACGGAGGGTCAATAAGAATAATATTTTCGTTAGTGACTCTGGTTTTTAGAAATTGCAAGACATCCCTTTTAGTGATTTTGTAGCCACTTATTATTTTAAGTTTGTCTAAGTTTTCTTTCAATATAGATATCGATTTGGGGTGTGAGTCGACAAAGTGCACACTTTGAACACCTCTAGAGATCGCCTCGATCCCTAGCGAGCCCGTTCCAGAAAAAAGATCCAAGACTTCAGCATCTTTTAATTGAAACGATATTATGTTGAAGATTGTTTCTTTTACAAAATCGGTCGTCGGGCGAATATGATTGGACTTGAAGGTAACTAGGACATGGCCCTTAAACTGTCCAGCGATCACTCTCACTGAGCACTTCCCAAAAAGCCTAAGCAGTGATCAGCAAAAGCAAAAATATCTTCAAAAGGCTTTCTTATAAAGTCCACTGCACCCATTTTTAGAAACTCCTCTCTAGTACCTCCAGCAGAGTAAGCCGAGATAATAACAATTTTAACATTAGTCTGACTAAGAAAATCTTTACTGTCTTTTAGAACCTCAACAGCTCCTTTGTTGGGCATAATAACATCTAAAACTACCAGGTCAGGTTTGAAAGTAGTCCAATGATCTATAGCTTCTTGGCCATCGGCACACATTAACACTTCACACTGCTTTTTTTCAAAAACGCGCTTTAAAGTTTTTCGAATCAGCAGTTCATCATCTGCAATTAAAACTTTCACTTAACACCCACTGGAAATTTAATACACAGTTGAGCCCCCGGTTTCAAGCTATTCATAACAACTATATCTCCGCCAAATTGGCGTATGATTTGTCGCGAAAGAAAAAGCCCAATTCCAGTGCCTTGGTCTTCTAACTTAGTTGAAAAGAAAGGATCAAAAATTTTATCTTCGATCTCTTTTGGAATTCCAGGTCCAGAATCCCACACGGAAAGATTAGTGTAGTTATTGTCTTGCTCAGCAGAAATTTTGATTGAACCAGAAAAGCACATAGCCTGGCATGAGTTATAAATGATGTTAAAAAGCACTTGCTGAACTAAACCTGTGGGGCAAGTTATGGTTTTGTTTTCCAAATTCACAAGCTCGAACCGAATATCTTTTGTTACGCTCTTCATCAAAGTTAAAGTCTTCGATACGAATGAAGATAGATCAGTACTTGTCAGATTTACTTCTGCGCCAGAAAAATCTTTTAAGTTATTAATAATGTCAAAACATCTAAGTAAGCCGCTTTGTATTTCGACAAGGTCTTCGTTCAAGGCTTCTGAAGATCCAGACTCAAGAAGCATAAAATCAACTGATGCTCGCATTCCAGTTAACGGATTTGCTATTTGATGTATCACCTTATCTACAAGTTGTCCTAGGTACGAAAATTTTTCGGCTTTTATGTATTGAGCACGAAGGTCGTTTATAGACTCGGTGCTAACGTAATGATGAATCCAAAGCCTTTGTTCTAGGTTTCTGTCAACATCTACTTGAAAAGAGTGTAAATTGTATTTGTCGTCTAAATTTACGTTTACAGTTTCATCAGCATTTTCTTCTTGACCTAAAGTTTGCTTAATCGGACATTTTTCGCATGGTCTGTCCCTTTCAAATAATACTTTAAAACAGTTTTGACCTTTCAAACCAGGGTCTATGTTTGACTTAACTATCTTGTAATATTCATCGATAATTAGCAGTGGGTCATCAAGGCTATCAAACGATGTGGACCACAAAAGTGAATCTCTGATTATTTTTTCTTGGTCAAAAAGATAATCTAAAACCATTTTAAAAATGTATTGCAGATAGTTAATATACTTTTGGATACCTACTTGTGCATTATGATCAAAATTTGAAAATTCAAAGCCAATGTAATATTCGGCGGTTGTTCCTATAGAGAACAGTTTAAATTCTAAAACTGGTCTAGAAATTATATTGGCCCAAAAGGTCTTATCTATTTTAGCTATCTGCTCGTCACTGAAGCTATTTTTATTATGCCTAGAATACTTGGAACGGATTTTATACTGTTCACCCGAATCTCTGTAAAATATAACTAAATTTTTCACAAAAAACTTTTTAAAGGAATCGACTAAGACTTGATCGAACGATTCAAAGCTTGAAGCCTCGAGCAGGTTTTTCAGTATCAATATTGACTCTTTCTCAAATGAAACTTGCGCTTCTAATTGATCTTTGTACTGATATAGTTGCCTTGTTTTGTCTTCTACTTCAGAGTTCAAATTTTTGACTTGGTTTTCAATAAGCAAGTTTTGCGATTTTGCTCTTTGAATAATTTCGGCTTGCCTAAGATTTTTCACTTGCCGATCCTGGGTTGATCTTAAAATACTATAGGTCTGTTTCAAGCTTAAAAACGAACCGAGTGTTCCCAGAAAATGTGCTGATTGCTTTTGGTCTCTATAAAAATTAGATGAAATCAAGTCTTGGTCGCCCAACCAAATTAAATAATCTTTATTATAGTTGGCATTTTTTATTACATCTGCAATAGGTATGATGCTGATGGCATCATCTTTATTCAACTTTGTATCTAATGATTGGTTGATATTGATATTGGGCTTATTTTCTTTTAAAAGACTTAGCTCTTTAGGGATATCAGAGCTCGACAACCAATGTAAATTCATTCAATTAAATTTAGCCCGGAGTCTGCGTACATTGACATGATTTCAAGATCTTGCTCAATAATCACTGTTACAATTTTTTTCTTTACTTGTTGCTTGCTTAAAATTTTAATCTTTGAATCCTCTATGTCCACAAAATCTATCTCTCTAAATGAGCAAGCTCTTTCAATCAAAATATCAATCTTACTGATTTTTTGTAGAATAACTTCTCTACGGGTATAAAAATTTTTGAAATGATTTTGAGTTACTGATTTTTTACGCGCAAGTTTCAAAAATAATTCATTCTGATTTGCAAAATCCTCTAACGCATTATTCTTCATTTCTAAAAGGTGAATAATTTCAAGTCCGACCATTTTTACCCCTGTTTAGAATTATTATGCCTGTAAGTGGTTTATTAAAAAGTCTGGATTCGCTTTCTGGTGCCAATTATAGACTGAGTGTCAGGGACCTTAGGCCGGATTATCAAAAGCCTATTTCGCCAGGTTGACGTTTTAATTCAAGGCCGGCAGAAGTTAAGGTTCTGTTCTGGACCATTTAACCTTGGAAACCACGGGTAGATTGTTTCTTTTTTGAACTGCATAACTTCAAGTGTATTCATTGCTAAATGAGATTCTGACCCTCTATAGCCCTAGTGGTATTTAAACAAATGTAGTCGGCGCGACTGAGGTGTCATCCAACCGCAAGAATGACAATATTGCGTCTTGTAAGACTGGTTGAAACACTAAACCTTGTGCGGCACGACCAGCATTCGGAACCTGGCACCTGTCCCAATTTGAAACAAATTATCACACAAATTATCTATCACTTTTAAGTGTCTAACTTTTAGTGGCCTGGAAACAGACCATGCACAGACATTTGACAGGCTCGCAACCACTTTGCTGTAAGCATATTAAATCATGGCACGTCTACTGCAAAAGTAAGTGTAAATAAACTTTAGCAGTGGGGAGCTATGGATCCATTATTCAGAAATTTTTTACTATTCATATCAGGTTTTGTAATGGCAGTGTTTATTGTCAAAAATCCTGTGGGCGTAAAAAATATTGGGTCCGATGCTATAGTTTTTGAAGACAGCATTGATCAGATACCTGCAAAATTTGATGAAGGCTCCTTAACTCGTTTTAGGAAATCAGTTGCTGGCATCAATCCAGGAGCTAGAAAAATCAGAAGTCAGGACGAAAATTACCTAGAGAGCAAATCCTATTATACACCTTCTAGGTCAGACTTAACTGCTTCTGCCCGCCCGGAAGTTTCAAATGATCAAGTGCCAACTGCACCGCCAACAGGAAGAACTGAGGATGAACAGGATCCTGAAAATAAATCAGATGTATCGAGTTCTGATAGCACCGGCTCTCAAACTAACTTTTTTGCCCAGGAAAGCTTTGGAAAAAATAATAATAGGGTAGATGATAAATCAGAAAAAGATTTAAGTTCAATGGCATCTTTCGCAGGCGCCATTACACCCACCATTGAAACAAGAAACGATAATCTAAATCAGGGTACAAGATCGGGACCTGGCGGCGCTTCACAGCGTTCACAAGGGCTTGCTGATAAAAATGAACAACTGGGTGTTATACCCGCTGACTTTACTGCTTCAGGTTTACAAACTGCAAAAGCTTTACACTCTACAAACAGTATTTCCGAGATAGAATATTTGGATTATCTTAGCCTAGGCTTAAATTCAACAGACACAGCTTTAAAAACCTCTGCCGTTTTTGAAACTGTTAGTTTGAAAACTCGAGACGCTTTTACTTTTCAAGCTCAGTTCGCTAACTCTTCGGCCACAAACCTTCAGCTAGCAAGTACTGCCGTATCTGCTCAGTATAAAACGGTCAATGACTTAAACTTTTTAAGCCAGATGATCTCTGATGAGTCATCCGTCGAAACTCAGCTATGGGCTGTGCGAAGTTTAAATATCGTTGTTAGTGAATCTACTATGGACTTTAACAATCAGCAGATTAGAGATGCCCTTGTAAACAATGTTTACAATAGCTTAGTAGCATTAGAGTCTGGTCACCCTGCATTTGACCTGGCAAGAAATATTTCCGCCGATATCAACCAAAAGCTTTCATAAACAGTTTGCAATCTAAGCTATAAGTCCCATATATTCTGATTTAGAATATGAAAATTATAAAACTTGCTGTCAGTGATTTTAGCCTAAAATTCCTTCTTTTGACTTTTTTGATATCAAGCTTTTTGTCGACTAACTGTTTTGCAGAG
Source organism: uncultured Pseudobdellovibrionaceae bacterium (assembly GCA_963803705.1). Classification (GTDB taxonomy): domain Bacteria; phylum Bdellovibrionota; class Bdellovibrionia; order Bdellovibrionales; family UBA1609; genus JAMLIO01. The sequence continues at coordinate 912,700 of CAWDNU010000004.1, forward strand.
GCTTTGCCGTCAATGCTGACAAAAAAGCAAAGAAAAGAAACCCTACCCTATTTTTCTACTTCGTACGCCCAGAACTTGACCACGCGGCCTTATTTTGTGGGAAGCTATCCCGGTCTAGAAGTTGGAGGCTCCATTGGTTATAGAAGCTTATCAGATGTTCAAAATGATTTTCCAACCGACGAAGTAAGAGACGAAATTATTTTTACACAAATTTTTATAAAGAAGTCCCTCGTTCATAGGTTAGAACTTTCCTTCTCGTCCACGGTCACTTCCTTAGGCACAACCCAATTGTCGGGTTTTGGAGGAATGTTAACTTGGCACCCATATAGTCTAAACCGGTTTAATTTTTTACCCATCCTATCTATTTACACAAATTATATGAACTTCGAAGACAGCCTAACCTATCAGGAAACAGGCCTACAACTGAGTGTCGGCCATAATTTACCAAATATGTCTTTTACAGGTGGTCTAAGCTTAAGCCAATTTAGCGCTAGATTCTCGGGATCGAGTCAGGGTAGGCAAATAACAGCCTCTGGCGAATCTGAAAAAGAGACAGTTATTCTTCCGACATACTTTGCCACTTTCAGCTTTGAAGTGAATCGATATATTTTCTCTTTGACGCAAAATTTCACAGTTCAATCGGGCTGGAACCCAATTTTGACAACTTCATATCAATTCTAAATTTAAGGTAGGTTAAATTTTTTCTCCGTGTAGCTCTAATCCTGAAAAATAGACTAGCAGGTCCTTATTAAAAAAATGTGACAAAATCGGGAACAATACAAACCCGGAAATAAAAATAACGAAAGTACGAATAAAAACTCGCAGAGGATAAGTAGCTTTATCTTGATCACATAGGGAACCCAAATGTAAATGATACATCCACTCGCCTATTGTGCGTCCGAAAAAACATCTGGCAACAATAAGGTACAAAAAACCTATGGATAAGGTGAGAGCAAAAAACTGACTTTTCAAAGCCCCGTTGTAAGGCATTGCTAAAATCACGTCCGTTAAACTTTTCCCTGTAGATGCAAAGTACAATGTAGAAAAAATCATACATAAAGAAATCAACGTTAACACATCCATCATAATAGCTAACAATGATGGCTTGATGGGTTTTGAGTTGTCTTTTCTTATACCGTCATGGCCAGAAAACCTTAAAGTGACGACTTCTACAGGTGAACTCACTTTTTTGGGCACATAGAACGGATTATCAACAACTGTTGGATTAGAAAAAGTGTCTCGGTCAACGACGCCATCTTCTTTGGGCGCTAAGCCTAAATCGATATCTCCGCCCCAAGAATTTTGATTTTTAACAACTTTTTTTTTGGGCTCTTTAAGTTCATCCCCAAACTGGTCACTAAGGTCAAAACTTGGGTAAGTGGGCTTTGTTATTTCTGCTTTTGAATGTGGAGCAGCGAAATCCAAGTTATCAGCTTCGAACCTAACTTTCTTCTGATGGAAACCCAGTCCCGAAGACAAGGGTTTAAAGTCAATATTTTCATCAAGCTCACTATCCTTCATTTTTTCCTCTAATAAACTTTTTATCCTTGTAACTCTTAGATAGCTGAAAGCTAAAACTTAGGGCTTCAAAATAAGTCATATTTATACTTTAAAACGGACACGATTGACACGCAAGCTGTTTCAACTCTTAAAACTTGCTCTCCCAGGGATAAAGAAGGCACTCCAAAATCCTTGAACATTTTATTTTCTAATTCTGAAAAGCCGCCTTCTGAACCAATGAAAACCCACAGATTGTTGATCTGTGAATCATCTGGATTTTGCTTATCCATGTAAGAACTTAAACTTTGGGCACGACCTTCATAAAAAGCCAATACCCTTGTTGTTTTAAAATCAAACTCTTTTGTGGAAGTCTCAAGCACTTGCTGCAACGACTGAGTCGGTTGAATAATCAACTCCTCAGCTCTTGCACTTTGCTGGCACGCTGAGGTAACTATTTTTCTTAATCGCTGGGACTTTTCTCCTATTTTATCTTTAGATTTAAAAAAGCTGAAGTCCGAATAAAATGGGGTGATGCTAAATACACCTAATTCAACGATCTTTTCTACTACAGACTCTAGTGTTTTTAATTTGGGTAAAGATAAAGCTAGGTGGATGTGGGGCTTGGGCAATACAGGAATTGACCTTTTAGAAAGCACATCAACCACCATAGTGTGTCTGAATATATCGATGACTTTAACATGATATAAGAAGGCTTTTTTGCTAGCAGCTTCAGGCTTATCTGACAGGCCATGCTTTGAAAGCTTTGTTGATCTTAGTGCCGGTAACAGCTCAAATTCGCTGCCAATACCTTGTCTGCAGACTGTATGAACGTGTTTAAATAGGTCGCCAGAGACTGCGAAGGGTACTCCAATTTCCAAATCATCGTCCACCCAATATCTTCTCATGAAATCCTCGTAGTGAAATGCTAAGCGAAGATCGAAACTAATTAGTTTTAGCCGTCGCAGTTTTTATCTCTTTAGTACGTAACCATGCCAAATATCGTTTTTATAGGCACTGACTATCTTAAGGCCTAAGCTTTCGATAAATTTTTGTCTAAAATTTTCGTTTCGTTCTTCTAAAATGCCAGACACAATCAATGTTGTTGTAAAACTATTAGAAATACTTTTTTTCAAGTCGATTAAAACGCCATCGATGATATTTGCTACTACCAGTGAAAATCTACTATCAGTATTAACGACAAACCTTTCATCTTCGACCTTTATTTTAGATATCTGATTAAGTGCAAAGTTTTCCAGACATTTTTCCCTGGCCATCGGATCTATTTCTGCTGCCACTCCTGCCTGAATTCCCCTTTGATACATCATTATACTAAGTATACCTGTACCGGCGCCTAAATCCAGAAAGCTATTATAAGTGCCTGCTACCAGCGTCTCATCGATCATCTTAGCCATCATCTGCGTAGTTGGGTGGGTACCGGTGCCGAATGCTAGGCCTGGGTTTATCTTGATTTGTTTTCCTGCTGGCACATCTGCACTCAACCACATTGGCACGACCCAATGACCAGGAACAATTTCAAAAATTTTGTAATGTTTTTTCCACTCTGCAATCCAGTCCCTTTGAAGCTCTTCTTTAACTTCTACACTCTTACAGAAATTTTTTAAAATCAGTAACTGTTCAGCTTCAATAGGTTTTTCAAAATAAGCGACCAGGGTCACTAGGTCAGTGTTTTTGATAATTGGTTCAAAATTCGCTGCGGTCTGAACAAAATCTAGCTTTTGACTGACGCCGCTTGCACCCAAATCAAAAAGAAAAGAGGACACTAAGTCCTCTTCTGCATTTATTACTCCGTGAACAAGTATTTCAAAATAAGTCGACATCATCTGCAACCCTATTTTTTAACACTTCAAAGACAGGGAACTGAACTTGCAACTTTTGATTTGCCATAATGAACTGATATCCAATTCTGTCTTTTTGATTAATAACAATAGGAGCTTTCAAATTTGCCGTCATACCTTCAGCTTCTGATGTTACCCGAACGATACAGTAGAAGTCAGCGACTTCGAGTTCCTCTAGAGCTAACTTCTGGCGATCGGCAGCTGTTAGCGCAAGCTTGTCAGTTTCTGTTATAAATCCCGCTTCAATTACTGGAAAGGCGACTTCTTTCTTGTCGCAACTCTGCAGCCATACAAAAACGTCATCAGTGGGATCACTTACAAATATAAATTTTTTAAAATGAGAAAAGCCAAGTAGACCTTCCGGAAAGATTACAACTTCATCTAACGGGACACTAACTGGTCCCACCACTGTGTTTATATCAAGCATGGAATTCCCCCTCCAACGTTGATTTATTTTCTTAAAATACCTTAAGTCCCCTAACTAAAATATCCCACCATAAAAGATCTTAAAGTGCCACCAGCGGTGTAGATACGCGTCATACCTATTTCAAAAGGCTTACAATGGGCTCCAAATAGTGCTTAAATATTGGGCTAACTAAGGCTTAGATTTTGACTCTTTTAATGCCTGAGAGGCTTTTCGAATTTGTTCGATGTCTGCCTGTGACGATTTGATGTTTTCGTCTTGGATTGAAGAATAGACTTCTTCTCGGTGTATTTTTGTTTCTCTAGGAGCTTCAATACCTAGTCTAACTTGCTTGCCCTTCAACTGGACAACCGTAATCTTGATATTGTCGTCAATAGTGATTGATTCTCCAACTTTCCTTGTCAGAACTAGCATTAGACCTCCTGTGCTGTTTAGGTCTAATGCTGGGTTAAAAAATTGTCAATAATAGCTTAAAGCTTCGTATTTTGTTTACTATCATTCACAATCTCTAAACTAAATTCTGCATTAGTATCTTGCGTGGATTCAACAGATTTGTGTTCAAGTGTATTTAATTCAATATTTTCTTTATATAAATAAGCTTTAACTATATTTTTTGAGTCAACTTTGTAGTTTCCCTCATCAATCGCTTTTTGCAGATCTCGCAATTTTTTGTTCATTAAAAATTTACCATTGACCGGCAGGACTTTGGTCTTCTTAGCTTTGGTTTCATCCATATTCGTTTAATATATCACTGCTAACTGGCTTTTGGAATTTTTAAACCCTTGGTCTTTGGCGTTTTCTTTCCTAAACTAGTCTATATGGTTATAAACAAAATCTTAATTTTTACTCTTCTATTATTTTCATTGATATCGAACGCGTCAGTACCCAAGCGTGACAACGAGATCAAAACCGTCAGATTTGATATACCAATTACTTACAATGCAAAGGTTTCTAAATGGGTTAAGTATTTCCAAACTCGAGGAAAAAAATGGTTTCAAGTTTGGCTCAACAGATCAGAGATGTATATTCCACATATAAATCGCCTTTTAGATCAACAGGGTTTACCTAGAGATTTGGGATACTTGGCAATGATTGAAAGCGGCTATTCTGCTCAAGCGGTTAGCAGTGCTGACGCCGTAGGTTTCTGGCAATTTATTTTACCAACAGCTCAAAAGTTTGGTCTTCAATACAGCTGGTGGATCGATGAAAGAAAAGATATTATTAAAAGCACTTGGGCAGCCTCGAAATATTTAAGTCATTTAAAGAAGCTATTTGGATCTTGGTACCTAGCTGCATCAGGTTACAATATGGGTGAAACTAGATTGCGAAAGCTTATTAAAAGACACAATTCTAGCGATTTTTGGATTTTATCTCAGAAAAAAGATTTTCCAGAGGAAACACGTGATTATGTCCCGAAACTTATAGCGGCAACAATGATCGCAAAAGCTCCGAAGCTTTATGGGTTTAAGAGGCCCAATGGAAAAAAACTGGAATACAATTACCACTACGTTCCTGGGGGGACCGATCTGTTTCGGCTTGCAGAACATTTGAAGATTGATAGAAAAGATATTACAAAACTGAATCCAGAATTAATTCATGGAATGGTTCCTAAACATGTTCCATCTCACCGTATTCGAATTCCCATGGGCTCTGCAAAAAAAGTTGCTAAATATCTAAGACGTGAAAACCCTAAGCTCTAAGAATTTTTTTAATAAATGGATTTAAATATGGTCGTTAAAAAATATGGAGGAAGCTCGTTAGCCACCCCCGATCATATCTTGGCAGTAGCTTCTCAGATAAAAAGCCATTTAAAGCTTACTCCCGAACCTTTAATAGTTGTAGTCAGCGCCATGGGCGACACCACCGATAAACTGTTAAAAATGGGGCGTGAAATGCATCATATGGCCTCGGCGCGAGAACTAGACATGTTAATTTCTGCCGGAGAGCGTATGAGCATGGCTCTAATGACCATCGCCCTTCAAAAACTTGGTTTGCAGGCGATAAGTTTTACTGGTAGCCAGGCAGGAATAATGACATCTCATACACACGGCCATGCATTTATCAACGAGATCAAGCCCATAAGGGTAGACGAAGAGCTTAAAAAAAATAAAGTTGTGGTTATAGCCGGTTTCCAAGGTGTTGATCCAATCACTAAAGAAGTGACAACTTTAGGCCGTGGCGGGACAGATACTACAGCAGTAGCGTTTGCCGCTCATTACAATGCAAGGCAATGCGAGCTTTATAAAGACGTTGATGGTTTGCTTAACGGTCCTCCTGAATTTTTTGAATCTGGCCACCTTGTGGCTCAGGTGAGCTATGAAGTGCTTCTAAGTATGTGCTATTGGGGTTGTAAGGTGGTTCAGAGCCGGGCTGTCGAGCTGGCCCAAAAATATAACGTGCCATTAGCAATAGGTTCATGGAAAACAAATAGAATCGGAACTTTAGTCAAAAGTCAGTTTTAAATCGAAATGGAATAAAGATGGAAAATTTAGATAAGATATGCGTTAGCTATGTAAAACCTATTTATACTGTAAGCAGTAACCAAAATTTAGTGCATTCTATAAACCGGCTGAACCATGTCAGCCTTAAAATGGATATTCCCTTTTCACAGGTTATTGCTTCTACTGAATTTGCGCCGGAGAAATCCCGAGTAATGTTTACCGGGCATGAAGATTGGGTGCATATTTTTTTTAAGCATCTTGAATCAGAAGGATTTCAACTGTCTTTAAACGTCCAACATGGTCTTTTTATATCTGGGTTTGGAATATCATCCTCAAACTATGAACAGAAAGTCTTTGAACATTTGGGCTTAAAAAACATTCACGTTTCAAAATACATCAGAGACGCCAAAGGATTACTTTTAGTATTCCCAGAAAGCCATCAGGACACCTTTGTTCAATTTTCTAAATTTTTGATTGATTAAAAAATTTAAACTTAGTTTCCGTTCATGTGAGTTGTTAGATTTATGAATGCAGAAACCGAAATCAATTTTTTTGAATATAATTCTTTTGAATACTGACTTTGATTTACAGGTTTCAAAGCATCGTAAACAGTTAATTTTTTTGAATTCACATCGTCAAACAAAGCATCAATTTTAAAAAGTAAATTTAAATCAATACTAGATTAAACTCCAGACAAAACCAAAAGGTAACAGTTCCCTTTCAGTTAAAAGTTCCATTGGGAAACAAGTCTAACTTGAAAGGATTGCTCTTTGACAAGATCATTCGTTAAATTTTGGATTTCACTTCGTTCAATGTAGGCTTTGATATTTTTATTTAGCATATAGCCCAAACCCACAGTCGAATAAGCCTCAAGCACAGAGGTGTTGTTCTGTGTCCATTGCTCTAAAGCAAGCACGGATCTTAAAAGAAAAGATCTCAGTTGAAGCTCTGGAAATATCATCCCAGCAAACCCTCGATTTGTAGCTCCATTTAGCGATGTTTGAAGTGCAAAAATTTCAGAGCTTAAATTTAATTTAAGCCAAGATTTGAAAAAATAAACTTCCAAGTCGCTAAATTCTAAACCCACGCCTTCAATCAAGGCTTGGGTTTCGTATTTCCTCGCAAAATAGTTTAATGACAAATTAAAATGATCATTTTTCCAACTTAATTTTAGATGATGGGGGACGACGTCTAATCTTTGGTTTTGAGAATCGGTTTGTCGAAGATTTCGTCCTAAAAATACAAAACTACTTAGACTTAAACGTTCATTGAAAAACAAGGTGTTAAGTCCAACTCCTGAATCAATCCCTCGGGGTAGGTCATAAAGAATGTTATAGTACGAAGGCATAAAACTTAGAACACCATCAAGATCGTTAAGTAGGCCATATTCAAGCTTTGTGGCTCCTGCAAAAACTTGAGATGGAATCTTAGTATTTAGTTTGGATGTCACGTAAAATTCGCCAACAGCAACATTAACATCATTCGTTATTGAACTTTGTTCGCCTAGGATTTCGAATCTAAATTTGTTACCTTCATCCATAAGGTTAAGACCTAGGGAAAGATTCCTAACATTGGAGCGGGTGGGGTTGTTCGTGGATCTCAGTTGATCCTGCATAGCTTCTAAGGATAATTCCGCATCGATAGCATATTTTTTTTTCGGGCCGTCAGGCGTGTAAAATAAAGCCGGTCGATTTTGTGCCAAAGACAAAGTGCTTAAAAAAATTGAAGCTAAAATTAGAACCTTAGAAAACATAGGCTTCAGTCCGTGATACAGATTTCACTTTAATTTTATTAAGCTCTAAACCCCATAAATTTCCTAAACCAAACATATTGATCGGCGCATACAAATTGTGTGAGGAACATTCTGCCGTATTGATGTTTGATGCATTAAAATTTCTTCTGCGATTTTCAGAAAACTGATCGGATTGGTTCCAAATACTGATCACAGGTCCTGTAGCCTGAGAGTTTAACAATTGTAATTTTAATCGCACATCATTGTTGGTGGTTAAAAAATTTTCTAAATGGCAGAGATGGAACATAGGGTAATCTTGCATGAAAACATCCACTTCAAGATTTTTACCATTCATTGTAAAACGCACAGATGTTCCTGATTTTGTCGACATAGAGTTCGTATAAGCTACAAGAGTCAAGGAACTGCTGGGCTCTAGCATGTTAAAAACTAAATCTAAGCTTAAAGAATCCTTGTAGTTTGTCAGTTGATCCTTGGCCAACAGACGAGTGATATCTCTTTGTGTGTTCGCTTTCATAAGGTCGGATGCGGAATAATCGACACGGCTATCGATATCCGTAAAATCAACATTTAAAGATTCGGCTTCACCACAATTTACCAAAATAGATAAACAGATCGGTATCAACAAAAAGGAGTTTATTTTATTGATTGTCACTTGGACGAACCCCTTCGCTATTTGGCTGATCGTTGCTGTACCTGATTAAAGCGTCGTAAAAGAATTTATCTGATAGTCTTGAGGCATAAAAAACAGCGCTCATTCCATCGGTGTCTTCATGATTTACATGTCCTCTAAAATTATAAAAAATGTTCCACAGATTAAAAATTTCCAATTGGTCTTCAAGTAAATGAAAGATATCTTTAAAATCCTGACTGATGGGACTTTCAAAAAGATCCATATGGCTAAGCATGTAAGTTAGAGGGAACTGGTCTCTATCGTTGTAAATCGTAGGACTCATTTCCGCGCAATTTAATAGGGCTCTTGCGCCTTCGAAAGACCCAAAGCCAGCAGCCAAGTGCATGGGGGTGTTGCCTTCAATATTTTTATTATTAACTAAGCTTCTCCAGAAAGGGAAAACAGATGAATCTCGTAAAAATGTAAACGTCGAATCGATTCCGTAGACAATATGATCCACCCCGGATTTTACATATTTAAAGCCCCAAGTGTCGCTCTCTTCCCACCAATCGTAGCCGCATGTTCTGTCAGAGAACCACTGAATGACGTCATATCGATTGTACTTAGCAGCTGTGTGTAAAAAATTATTTCCATCAACATCTGTTTGCCAAAATAAATCACTCCAGATCGTAAGCGAGTCAGCAGTTCTTAAAAACCAAGATGTGGCCAGTAGATCCATAAAGATTTTTGATTGCGCGTAATGACTCGCATTTCTTCCGTAGGTGTCTGGAAAATCGAAGTTAGAAAAATATTGTCCTGGGCTTAAGTTCAATAAGCCGTTAATCGAATTTTGATATCGACGCTGAATCACTTCAAATGAAAGATAGTCATCGGTCTCAGCTAAAAGTGAAATGAAACTCCGGCCCTCAGAGTTTGGAATTTGAAGTTCCATCAAAGTCATTCTTTCAATTATTAAAGGGATCATTTCCGAACGTCTTAATTTAATGGCTACAGCTAAAGCTGTATCTTCAGGCTGACCGTTATCATCTCTATTTTTTTTAGCCAATTGGTCTTTGTTTTCGTTCAAAGCGGATTCAAGATTTTCAATGTCATTTTGGTAAATAACACGGAATAAGGACGAAGGGGCAAGCCTTTGCTGATCGACTGTGCTTAATTGGTAAAAGTATTCAGAGTTCACTGTGTATGTTTCGTCCTTGTCACTGGCACAACCCGCAATGCTTAAGAAAAACAAAGCGCCATAGACGACTAAAAAACTTTTAATTCTTAGAGCTTTTAGAATTAGTGAATGAATAAAAAAATTCAATAAAAAGCTTTGTGAAAATAATACTCGGTGATTCATTAATTTTCCTCTGGAAGTCCTAGGGTAGATACTGGCTTCAAGTTTTAATGTCTATAGGAATCGGGAATTGAATCGCAATAATTCTACAATTGAAAAGGAGATGAGAGGACCATTTAAAAATCTTTATTTTTAATATGATCAAGGCTAGATAGGCGTGATGTTTAAGAGATTAAATTCTATTCCAAATTATGCACTGAAAATGTTTATAAGCCTTTCTTTGGCAATAAACATTTTTGCGATATACAGTGTTCAAGCCCACGAAACGGCAGCGAATGAATCTGTTCCTTTTGAGCGTATTTACGCCGCCATACTCGATAAAGCCGCAAACCTTGATTTCGAGGAGCTTCCAGAAAATTCCCATAATTATGAGGCTTATCTTCGTGGTTCAAAAAAGTATGTGATCGTAGGCCCAAGGCAATATGTCAAAGTCGACAATGCCTTCGAAGGGCTTGTTGAAAATATCGGTCGACTTTACTTGGCTGAATTTGAACAAGATTGTGAAGAGTGTGTTTTGCCATCCTTAGAAAGTTTAACCAATGAAGCTTTGTCTAAAGTTGCCAAGGGTTGGTTTAGTGAAAATGTCAGAAAAGCCAAAGAGCTTTTAGCTTACCGATATGCTGGAGCGTTTGTGACTTTAGGTGGCCGTTATGGACCAGCGGCTGGTGTGATAAAACTTGTGGGCGAGTTGATGGAAGAGATGATGCTTATTTTGTTTAAACTTCCTGGAGCTCATATTTTTTGTGAAGTGATCACTGCTGCGATCGCCATCTATGCTGGGAAAACAAATACGGTCTTAAGATCATTTGGTTTGTCGCAATACTCGAACATGTCCTTTTTAAGTCAACCCAGAGCTGTTGCTCGATTGACTGCTACTTCGTTTGTTATGAGACGCGCTTTGAAACGAATGGCTATCGGAGTTCAAAGCTTTGATATAAATCAAGAAGAGCTTGAGCACTTTGTAAAAGAAGAAAAAGAAGATAAGCTTTGGTACAGATTTAAAAACTTTCTTGGGCGTACAAATCAAAATCACCGTGTGGTTCATTTTTTAAGTTCATTGCAACAGAAAACTGAAGCAGAGAATGCTCGTGTTAGTATTCGAAGTCGAAATAAAACCATTGGTGAAATCACAGATTTAAGTAGAAACGAAGAGACCGTGAATGAGATGTACCTTAAAGATATGAAACTTAAGGTCTATCAAGGAAGTAGATATGGTTGGATGTTTTTTTTAAAAAGACGTAAACAAAAAGATTCCTTGTCCCAGTTTGCAGACAATAGTGCATCCGTCACAAACTCCCGCGCCTTTTGGTTAGTTGGACTAAAAAATGATATTTTGGATCCTTTAACAAATTCGAAAGCTGTTCAAGCGGATTACGATTCTCAAGCGCGCATGTCATTTAGACTTGAATTAGATACCATCACTGAAAAACAAATCAACGAGTATTCGAAAACCAATCCCGATGGTGCTGAAGGCATTTTTAAAAGTCTTGATGCCATCACGGACTATGGATCACTTTCGATGGGTGAGCGACGTATCCAACTTGCATTCTTTCAAAGCTTTGTTGCTGAAGTGATGCCGCGACTTATGAATAAGATGGTTGAGTCAGTTTTTCATCAGTACAGTGAAGACGAAAAGAAATTAATGCGTGTGTATTCATTGTACTATCGCGTAGGGGAAATCACCTTCTACGCTGAACAGTTGGTAGACTTTTTAAGATTTGCCGCCGTGGCTAAATCAAGTTCAGATCCTTTTTTGAAGTACCATATTCGAGATTATTATTTAAAAATTAACGAAGCGATGTCTTTAGTGGCCTCTTTTGAGAGTTCAAGATCTCTAGACGATCTAATGAAATTATTGAACACATTGAAAACAAAAACTAATGACTTAAAAGCCAATCGTTTTTGGATTGAGAAGAAAAATGAAATCGGTTTTTTGCCCTCTTCGCTAACGAATGTAACCAACTATGTTTTTCACCCGTTTAGTCACCCTTCACAAAAAGTAAAAGATCGACTTCATTATTTTGAAGACCTTTACGACTTTGGAACCGATGGTTTTAAATCAAAAGAAAGATATAAACGCCCAAGATACAAATCAGGAGCACCCGCATGCGAAAGCTTATATCTTTAATTTGCATCTTCAGTGCTGTTAGTTTTTCTTTCTATAAAAAGGCTGACGGTTCCCATTCGTGCGAAACTTTTCTAGCAAAGATCAACACGGATTATCCTGAAAAATTAAGTAACACTTTAAGTAAAGCGCGCGCGATTTTGGATAAATCTAAAAATCTTAAGTTTATTTCTAATTCTAAGTACATTCATCTTTTAGAAGATTTAGAGGAACTATCAAAGAACTTAAATAAAAAATCTGAAAATCAAAGTTTTACGGAAATCATAAATAAGTGGAATGATTTTTCATTGATTTTGAAAAAACAAATTCAATCTTTTGAACGTTTACCAGAAATTGAGCAGAAGCTGTATTTTGAAAAAATGAAGTTACCGATTTCGTTTATGACTTCCCACTTCATCACATTCCTGGAGACTAAACATTTAAAATTTAGCTATCAAAGAATGTACTCTATCCTTAAATTCACCTCTGAATTAGAGGAAAATTCAGACCTTATTTTATTTTTGTTCGAATTCGAAAAACAGGTTCTAAAATTCTTTTCTAAAAATGAATTTATTGACTGTCTAGCTTAAAATAGAAAGGCCATTTTCAGCGTATTCGTAATATCAAATTTTATTTTCTGTTGTCGAAATGCTAAGGCTTTTTGAATTGACAATTTACTGCTCTGTAAAATGGTTCTGAATACTTCTTATGTGTCTTTTGGCGATAAACTGCTCGGAAATCATTTGTTATTAGCTGCGCCAATAAAGTTAGACAGCTTGTCAGATTTTCTGAACAGGCCGCTCAGCGGCTTTAAGCTTCAGGCGTAACCGATCTCGTGACACCATTTTCTTAATGTTTCGTATTTGATGGTGATGTTAAACTCTTCAATTAACTTTTCCCGAAGTTGGCCCATATTAAAATCAAAATAGCGCTCTTTAATTAAAGCCTGGGTGTGATATTTTATAGCTTCTGGTATTTTTTTTTGAAAGATATTTACACAGTTGCCATGCTTAACAAGGCAAATGCCTTTTCTCTGAAAGATTTTAGATACCTTCGCAAAGTACGTTCTGAAACTTTTAAAATTTAACACGCATCTAAAGTTCTAATTTAAGTTATAAGGGGCAGATAAAGCACCACAATCACTTTTTTCCCTTGCTTGCCTAGTTCACTCGTATTAACTCATAAGTAAATGTCGAATAGGTAAAACTGAGTTGCATAACCGGCACAAGCTTTGCATTTCAGATAGTTTTATTCTAATAGTAAAGGCATAAATATGAAATATTTAATTTTAACATTTTTTAGTTTGTTCACACAGCTTAGCCTAGCGATTTCACCTACTTTGTGTGAAGGCTACTTAGCTGGACAAGATATAGTTAGACCTCTGGCAACTGTGATTTCAAAATTAAAATTACCTACTCAAAAATCACCAAAAAGTCGATCAGGGGTTGACCCAACAGCTGCACTTCTAAAATCATTAAATTTCTTTCGATCTAATTTAGAATTACTGCAAGGTGGCCCTGAACTTTTCAGAATTTTTGAGTCAGGTGATAAATTAAATGAAGATCAATTTAAATCAAGATTGGCTGAATGGGCCAAAAGCAACTTACAAGGCTACAAGCTTATTTATTTAGATGAAGTTACTGCTTATAAATTTTCTAACAGGTATTTAAACCAAAATATTCCAATTTACGATTTCGATCAGGGCTTACTAGACGACAAGTTTTTGTTTGAACTTTATGCTGACCGAAAAATCCCGATTTTGAATGTGGACGACCTAGTTTCTAAAATTTTGATATTAGCGCAGCCAAAACTTAGATCTGAATTTGAACGTTTAGTTAGGTTGTATCAAAAAGCTCAGGCTTTAGGTGATCAGACATTGCAAGATCAACTTCAGGTACGTACTTCCAGGTCTCAAATTTATTCGGATTCAAACCGTCTAGAATATATTTCAATTATTTTGGGTTTTCTATTGGATCAGATAGTTTTCTTAAGTCCAGATAGTGGCGGTAAACATAAACTAGTATTATTCGGATCTAAAAATTTAAACATATTTGCTCAAAACCAATTAACATCTATACCCCAGGATTTAGCCCCAGCTATTGATTTGAGTCTTGTTAGATATGCTCCTGCCCTAAGTTATTTTGAAGAGCAATGTGATTCAAATAATCTTGCCGTACCTGATTTTTTTTCTTTTCTGGTCCAAATAAGAATATTAAACAGACCAGGTTCAAATCATTTGCGGCTGCCAGTTCTTGCGCACAACACTATGAATCAGCTTTTATCCGGCATCAGCTTGGTTATGGTACGCTCTAACTTTGAATCTAGACGATTAAATGACCAAGGCCTTCAGGCCTGGTTAAGGCTTTCAAGCTTCTTAAATGGTGAAACAGAATTACCCATTCAACAATTGCTTAAGTATGGTTTTCGTTTTGAAATGATAAAACATTATATACAAATTGTAGAAACAGATATCGCGAAAGACGAAGGGTTAAGTCGCGTAGGTCCGGGGCCTTTGTTCGAATAGACCACCTTCCTGGCTTTATGGTGCCTAATCCCGGATTTTGAAACAGAGGGTTTTATTGGTGACAATTTAGGCTCCAGCTTAACACTCTTGTAAGATTTTATGTGCTCTTCTGCGAATGAACCAACTCTTATAACTGATTTATTGAGCACACGTCTTGCACTTTATAGACTAATAATGGGAGCTCTACATGTCTTTAAATAAGTCTTTATCAGTGGTCTTTGTCCTTAACCTTGTTTTTACCATAACCTCCCATGCGGCAGATCTTTGTCAGTCCTATCTCAATCAGCCCTCAAAAACAGATTCTAAAACTTTAGCTGTGGTTGCTAAGACCTACCCTGATTTATCTAAACGCCAACGAACTATGCTATTAGCTCGCACAGAAAGAACAACCCTTGAAGCCCTAGAGCAAGATTATTTGATAGAACTTATGGAACTAGAGATTATCCATTCAAAGTTTTTTAAAGCTACTTACGATTCGGTGAGCTGGATTACATCGCCAGCTCAATTAGCACTATTTACCCCTCAAGAGGTCCAACAGTTAGCAGTGAGAATTTATCAACGTATGGACCGCTCTTTTGAAGATAAAGATGCTGGAATAAAGGCGTTGAGCAACGTTGTGAAAGCTAGAGAGCTTTTTATGAAGCTGCCCTCCGAGTATGTTATAGATAAAATTGGAGAGGCTTTGACTTTAACTGGAGTCAAAGGCAAATTTTTAAGATATCAGGAAGAAATTAATAGCAGGGCCGAGATATTTCAGTTATATGGTGTTATCGTTCCAATTACGGGCACTGTTATTTCATTTGTGACAGCTTTATTTACTGGAGTGAGTTATAACGATCCGCTATATTGGAGTACAAGCACGAGCTATTCAACGGGTCTGGCTACGACAGCTATAAACTATTACTCAACAGGCATTTTAGGAGTTTCTCTTTCAGCGCTGCCTGTAGCGTTTCAAAGCACTCGAATTGGTCGCTATCTGACAAGTAGAAAGTTCACGCGATCTCACAATGAAATTAGCGGAAATACTGCGGAACTTGAACCCTACACCCGCCTGGCTTTATTCTCAGACACGAGCCCTGGCGAACTATCAGGCCGCATTAAAGAGATTGATGCTAAAATTCCCGATGAGATTTCAAGCGATCAGAACTTAATGACTTTCGGTTCTGAGCTCACAAGTTTAAATAAGGAATTGACCCGTGTTTTTGTAAACGACTTTATGAGTTGGATGGTTGTTTACAAAGAAAATATTGAAACTAGCAAACAGAGACTTTTAGCATTAAAAGACGGAAAGGTATCTAACAGCTCCGCAATAAAAGACCCTTTAAGCACTTTATCTAATATTTTTGTCGAGGCTGGCGAAGCGACTCGGCAGACAAATATAACAAGTCAGAAAATCTTAAGAAAATTAAACGAAGCTTTACAAGTTTTAAATGATATGGATCAGTCAGATTTTAATGACTTTGATAAAATGGACTGGGCTCGAAAGTCTGAACATTTAAGACAAACATTAGCTATTCACAGTAATTTTAGGACATATCTCAGCCAAGTCTACCGAACGATCTCTGATGTTTTAGCAAGCCTCGATAGCATGAACCTAGCTGAAGCGGCTGTCTATGTTAACCGTATGGGCAATCAATTAAAAAATAACTTAGAAGTAGTTCAACAGATCGAATTAGTTTTAGCGAGCCTTGATAAATTTGAGCAACAATTTGAAAGCTTAGTTGAAGTGATTAACTAAGCCTTTACCATGTTACACATAAATCCAAGATCCCGGACTGCACGTGAGCATCACAATCAGGCTCATGCACCCTCGTTGCCTAATTTTTTTTAGACTTTTTAGTCACTTCTTTTTCCAGGGCAGCTTTCATCTCGTCAGCTTTAGGTTCTTTTAGTATTGCAGGGTCGGATTTTATAATACCTGCGACCACTAAAACTTTCTGCTTGATTTCAGCCATAATTTCAGGATTCTCTTTTAAGAACACTTTAGAATTTTCACGTCCTTGACCCAATCTTTCACCTTGGTAACTAAACCAAGCCCCGGCTTTATCAACGATTTCATATTTAGTTGCTAAATCTAAAATATCACCTTCAACAGAAATTCCTTGATTGTACATTAAATCGAATTCAATTTTTGCAAATGGAGGAGCCATTTTGTTTTTAACAACCTTGACAGCTGTCCTATTTCCAACAATCTCATCACCATTTTTAATGGCACCGATACGACGAACGTCAAGACGAACTGAAGAATAAAATTTAAGAGCGTTACCACCTGTAGTGGTTTCTGGATTACCAAACATCACACCAATTTTCATTCGAATCTGGTTGATAAAAATAACCATGGTGTTACTGCGACTAATGATTCCAGTTAACTTTCTTAAAGCCTGTGACATCAAACGAGCTTGAAGACCCATGTGACTGTCACCCATATCACCTTCAATTTCTGCCCGTGGGGTTAAAGCCGCTACCGAATCGACAACAATCACATCGATGGCTCCCGAGCGTACTAAAGTTTCAGTAATTTCTAATGCTTGCTCGCCCGTGTCTGGTTGTGAAACCAACATGTCATTTATCTTACAACCTAATCTTTCAGCGTAATTTATATCTAATGCATGCTCTGCATCGACAAAAGCCACCGTACCACCGGTTTTTTGAGCTTGAGCAATAACAGATAAAGCCAATGTTGTTTTACCCGAACTTTCAGGACCGTAAATTTCAACAATACGTCCTTTTGGCAATCCACCAGTGCCCAATCCAATATCTAAACTAAGTGCGCCAGTGCTGACAAAAGTAATTCCGTCAGAAAGTGATGAACCGTCACCAAGGCGCATGATCGAGCCTTTACCAAATTGTTTTTCAATTGAAGATAAAGCTAGGTCTAACGATTTTGTTTTGTCTGCATTTCTATTTGGTGCTTCTTTCATATTTATATCTTCCTTTTGTTAATCTTTAAAAAGAGTTTAAAGTTGTGTTTTCAAAAAATCATTTAATAGCTGCCAGGCCCTTTTAGAGGATTCAAGTTGGATTTCATGGCGGTTAAGCTGCGCTCCATTAAAGCCTGTAAAAAGCTGTCTTTCAACCTTTTCAAAGTCTGGACCAACCACAGCAATAAAGACTAAGCCCACTGGCTTTTTAGTAGATCCGCCTGCGGGACCCGCAATGCCCGTAACACTAAGCGCAACGTTGGTGCTCAAAACAGACTTTGCCCCCTTTGCCATTTTGATAGCCACAACCGAACTGACCGCACCATGATCTTGCAAATCTTTTTCAGGAACTTTTAAAACATCGGACTTAGCTTGGTTTGAATAAGAAACAACAGATCCCTTATAAACTTTGGACACGTGGGGCAATTCTGTCAGCTGACTTGAGATCAATCCCCCTGTGCAGCTTTCTGCAAAACTAATGGTCCAATTTTTTTTCATTAATATGTCTACGACATCTTGTCTTAAGTTCATGAGCCTCCATAGCTTATTCTTTAACCTATTTCTTTAACCTATTTCTTTAACCTATTTCTTTAATCTATCTCTTTAACCTGTGTCTTTAATCTATTTTCTTTAATCTATCTCTTTAATCTAACTTAATTTTCACTTTTTAAATATCGTTTGAATTCTTGCTCTATTAAAATGGATAAAAACTTTGAAACCGTTCCATAATCCCTAAGGGTAAAATGATAAAGTGAAAAATCATGTTAACAATTAAGCCCGCTACAATGTCATCGGCCATGACTCCGGTAGCTCCTGGCACGCGGCGATCAAAGAATGAAATTGGTGGCGGTTTTAAAATATCTAAAAGTCGAAATAGCAAAAAGCCGAAACACAGGTTCAACCCTGATATAGGTACTAAAAAAAAAGTGATCAGAACACCCATCACTTCATCGCATACAACCTCTCTGGGCTCCTTGCTGACAGAACTTTCTAAATACAGCGATATGATCCATAAACAAAATGCGCAGTAGATAAGCGCAATTGCAAAATAGAATGGCCAGCTTAAAAAACTTAGTAAAAACACAATGATAAGACCAAAAATACTACCAAAAGTGCCCGGGGCCAATGGCATTTGGCCTAATCCAAAACATGTTACAAAACTTACAACTGGCCATTTAACTGAACTGATTAAAACCCCCGAAAAAACTAAACTGCAGAAAATCTAAACCTCAAAATCTAGCTACCATTATTTAGCTGTTAATATGTTTTAATTCCTATTATACCTTAATGATGCCGCCCATGGAATCAATACTCAATAAAATTGCTGACTATCTTGCCCGTCGAGATCATTCAGTCAAAGAAATACAAGAAAAGCTTGCACAAAAACAGATCTATGATCCTGCTGAAATCAGCGAAGCGATACAAAAAGCAATTGATAACAAATGGTTTTTACCTGAAGAAGAACTGGCTGAAAAAGTCGCCCGATCCTTATATCTTAAGAATAAAAGTTACTATTTCATATCTAATTATCTAAAAGAAAGGGGGCTACCCAAGGTCCCATTTTCGCCAGATAAAGAAGCCAGTGCGATTGGTAAGTGCCTTGCTAAAAAGTTTGGAAACTACACTAGCTTGAATTTTGAAGATAAACAAAAAGCCATCAGACTGCTTTCAAGCCGTGGCTTTCAAAAGGAAATATGCTATAAAGTTATAGATCAAGCTTGTCCATTGGATTAAGGTTTAAACAAAAAACAGAGATTTAAATATGAAAAGCTATGAAGTACGAAAAAAGTTTTTAGACCATTTTGAAAAGTATGATCACCAACTTGTCAAAAGTTCTTCTCTTGTGCCGGCCGACGACCCAACGCTACTTTTTAACAATGCAGGCATGAATCAATTTAAAAGCATCTTTACAGGTGAGCAGCCAGCACCCATATCAAAAAAAGCCACTAGCAGCCAAAAGTGTGTTCGCGCTGGTGGAAAACACAATGATCTAGACAATGTTGGTTTTACAGCCAGACACCATACTTTTTTTGAAATGCTCGGTAATTTTTCTTTTGGGGACTACTTCAAATTAGAAGCTATTGAAATGGCTTGGGAGCTTCTTACAAAAGAGTACAATTTAGATCCAAAAAGGCTTTATGTATCTGTGTATAACGATGATGATGAAGCTGCCGATATTTGGAAAAAACATATCTTTATACCTAGTGATAAAATCTACCGGTTTGGACAAAAAGACAATTTTTGGAGAATGGGTGACACCGGTCCCTGCGGTCCCTGTTCCGAAATCTTTTATGACCTTGGCGAAAGCGTTGGGGGCGACCCAAAACAGAATATTATGGGCGGCGAAGGTGACCGTTTTATAGAAATATGGAACTTGGTTTTCATGCAGTATTTCGAAGACAATAAAGGAGTAATGTCGCCACTGCCAAAGCCCTCCATCGACACTGGAATGGGCTTAGAAAGAATTTCATCAATACTTCAAGGGCACACGAATAATTATAATTCTGACTTATTTATGCCTTTAATCGATGTTGCTAGTCAAATATCTAAAGTCAGCTATAATTTGGAAGCTTCAACGGATGACAAAAAGGCAGCTGCACTTAGAGTCATTGCCGATCATTCCAGAGCAGTAAGTTTTTTACTAGCTGATGGGGTAATACCTTCTAACGAAGGACGTGGTTATGTTCTGCGTAGAATATTAAGGCGAGCAGTACGCTATTCCAGAACTCTTACCCAATCCTCTGTGTTTCCTGAGGTGTGTAAGCAAGTCATCATCACCATGAACGATTTTTATCCCGAACTAAATCAGTCTAAAGATTTTATATTAAAGACTGTAGAGGACGAGCAAGAAAGGTTTTTGGAAACTTTAGACAATGGCACCGAACTTTTGGCCAATGAGATCAAAACTTTAAAAAATGAAAATAAAAATAAAATTGCAGGTGAATTTGTTTTTAAACTTTACGATACTTTTGGTTTTCCAGCCGATCTTACTAAATTAATGGCTCAGGAAGAAGGTCTAAAGATAGATCAGAATGGATTCGAAGAAAAATTAAACGAGGCTAAAGAAAAATCGAAGCTTGCTAAAAATACCAAAAGTTATTCTGCCAATAATTCTGACTTGATCACTAAAACTCACTCATTAGTACCAACAGAATTTGTAGGTTATAATAATTTTTCCTCTGAAGCCGCCATATCGAAAATTTTTATTCTGGAAGATAAGATTTTACAAGAGGTTAAAACTTTAAAAGAGGGACAGACGGGTTTTGTCGTTTTCAACAAAACTCCTTTTTATGCCGAGGGTGGCGGACAAGTCGCTGATATTGGAACGGGTTCAGGAACTAATTTTGAATTCCATGTCATTGACGTGCAAAAATATAATAAGGTTGTTATTCACACGCTAGATATGACAACTGGTTCTTTGCAGAGTGATTCTGAAATCACTTTGTATGTGGACCAAAAAAATAGAGCCCTAACAGCTTCTAACCATTCGGCAACACACTTACTACATCACGCGCTTAGAAGCGAACTTGGACCGCACGTGAAGCAAGCTGGCTCAGCGGTAAATCCAGAAAAACTAAGATTTGATTTTACTAACAAGGGGCCACTTCCTGAAGATGTGTTAGTTAGAATCGAACATATAGTGAATCAGATGATTCAAAATTCGACAAAAGTAACTCACGAGACAAAACCTTACGACCAGGCCGTTAAGGATGGAGCCTTAGCTCTTTTCGGAGAAAAGTACGAAGATGAAGTCCGGGTTGTAAGCATGGGTAAATCCATTGAACTTTGCGGTGGCACGCATGTGAATAATATCGCTGACATAAAATTTTTCAAAATTATTTCTGAATCCGGCGTAAGCTCTGGCGTAAGGCGTATCGAAGCTTTAACCGATTACACGTCTATCAATTATTTAAATAATCAGTTTGAAGACTACAAATCAATAAAAGAACAAATGCAGTTACCCGTACAGGCCAATAGAAATTTGGTGTCTCAGCAGCTCAATAAACTTAGATCCGAAGTTTCAAGCCTTAAAAAAGAAATTAAAAGCAGTGCAGTTAGCTCTTTTTCAATTGATCAGGCTTTTGATGCCAGGGTGCTGTTAAATAACGAGATCTCTTACCTAGTATGTGCTACCGAAATCAATGATAGTGCCACTTTAAGAGAAGCAGCAGATCGTTTAAAAGATAGAATTAAGACTGGAGTCGTAGTTATCCTTGGCGCTTCAGCTGACAAAACTCCAGTGTTAGTATCTGTAACAAAAAACTTAAGCTTGAAGATACAAGCGGGCACTCTGCTAAATAAAATTACAAAGCAATTTGGAGGCAGCGGAGGTGGAAGACCAGATATGGCACAGGGTGCTTTACTGTCAAATGTCGCCTTTGTAAAAGTAGCTTCGAAAATTGTCAAAAAACATATGGAGTCCTCGTTATGAAAGCAGATTTGGGAATCGTGCATGCACCCATCTGGGAGGGGCAAGCTAAAACAGGTGTCGCATTTGGGCCCACTGAACTAGAAAGACTTGGCCTTTACAAAGTTTTTTTTGATAATGGGTTTAGTTATAAAGTGTTTAAACCCAAAGAAGAGATGAAGACTGCATTAACTCAAAAAGAAAGTCGTTTTGAGGAAAAGTCAGTTCACACTGCCTCTGATTATGATGAATACCTTGAAGCTAAATATAAGAACATACACGACCTGATGCTGGATGCTTTTGATGAATCAAAACTGCCAATACTCCTGGGCGGAGACCATAGTTGTGCAATCTCGTCGATTTCAGCTCTTTTGAAAAAGTATCCAAAGGCTGGAATAATTTGGATCGATGCTCACGCTGATATTAACACTTTTGATACATCCCCTACCGGAAACATACACGGAATGCCTGTAGCTGCATTGACCGGAATGATCTCTAAACAAGAACTTTTTTCAGGTAATTGGACTTGTGATTTTCTTGACCCAAGACAGATCGTCTATTTAGGAATTCGAGATTTAGACCCAGGCGAACAAAAAGTGTTGAAAGAAAGAAATATATTGGCCTATTCTGCGGATGATTTAAATACGGTACCGATGAAGGATATTTTTAAGACCATCGAAAACCATTTTAATAAGCATGGCATTGACCAAGGTGTTCATGTTAGTTTCGATATCGATGGGTTAAGTTCTGAATTAGTTCCATCTACCGGAACACCTGTCCCCGGAGGAATACAACTAGAAAGTCTGAAATTGATCATGAAAGAACTGACTGATCATTTTGATTTAACGTCTATTGACTGTGTAGAATTTAATCCTAGCAAAACCAAATTACAAGATGACATTTTAAAGACCTACAATTCGATCGAGGTTTTTTTCCGAAGCTTGCTTCTTGACCCAAGCTTTATGGTGGATCGCCATGTCTTTAAAAAAGTCCAGTAGGCCCCAATGCTTTCGCATCACGCGCGAGTATTTTGCAACGTCATTGGTGTGAAATAATTTTGAAATATTAAATATGTTTTGCGGCTGACTAAGTAGCCACGACCACGATCCTATTTCTAAAGTCCAAGGTAAAAATTTGGAATTTTGGCCTAAGGCCTTAAACGAGTCATACATATGATCCCAGATATCACCGTGAATCATGTAACTGTCTGATTGTTTCTCGACAACATACCGATGAAAAGGGTGCGAGACTTTTAAGTATCGAGCAAATTTTTGTGCTAGCGGCTGATCATCAAAAGGCTTTAAAGTCTTACCATAAGGATACCAAAGTCGATCTTTAAGACCAAATCCCGAATGAATATCTAAGGCCATTGAAAAGGGCGCCTTGAACAAATGATTGCTTACAAACTCAAACAGTATTTTATTTTCAAGCTCCATGTCCTGCGGATTTCCACGAAACCAAGGAATTTTTGAACTTACAGTTTGTCCGGTAGGCCAAAAAAGCGTTCCTTTTTCAGCATCCACAGGCGCATTTCTCATCAGATCTACCCCGTTTGGATTTGATCTGCGATTTAAAAACATTCCACCAGGATTTACTATTGGTATTGAAACAACCCTCAAATTTTCTAACTTTTTAGTCAAAGACGTATCCCAGGCTAATTTGTTAGATAGCGAGTTTAAATAATTAGCAATTACATGAGTTCCGATTTTTTCCAGACCGTGTACGCCACCGAATAGACCGAGGACAGGCAAGCTGTCATCCTGGGGCCCAATTTGAAGCCCGTAAATAGGGATGGTTTGTCCTTTAACACTGATCTCGTCTAGAGTTTCGTATTTAAACAAAGACCCTAAACGATTCAGTTTCTTGATCACTTTTTCAACGTAAGATTGTTCTAAAAATTTGTTTCTCACAGAACTTTTATAATCGGCAGAAACCCTATTTCACATAAACTTTTTTTTAAGATCTAGTATCATTTTACCACGACAGAGTTTATCTTCAGCAGGCAATCCACTACTAGGGTGATGGTATAACTTGCATTCAGCTAACAAAGAGCCATAGTTAATTTTGAGTAAATAATCTTGATACAAGCGAGCTTTAGAACTTTGAGAATCTTTAGGCAATTTGAAAAACACGAAGCACTTTTGATTTTACTATTGGCGTGCATTCAGTTTGCCCACATCGTGGACTTTATGATTATTATGCCCTTAGGCCCACAGATCACTCGTTTACTAAATATCTCTCAACAGCAATTTAGCTATCTTGTGTCAAGTTATACCCTAGCAGCAGGTCTAAGTGGTTTTCTTTCTTCTTTTTTTGTCGATTTTTTTGATCGAAAGAAAATCCTTATTACCTTTTTTGTTGGATTTACTTTAGGTACAATAGCCTGTGGTCTTGTTGATTCTTACTATTCATTTTTGATCGCAAGATGCCTTACAGGAGCGTTTGGTGGTGTGTTGAGCTCTATTATATTATCAATTGTATCTGACAACTTTGAATATGAACGCCGAGGTCTTGCAGTAGGGACAGTAATGGGTGCTTTTGCGCTTGCATCAGTATTAGGTGTTCCATTTGGCCTGTATTTATCCAATCTATATCAATGGCAAGCGCCTTTTTTGATACTTGGTGGACTATGTCTATTCATTTTAGTTTTCGTTTCTTTTTTGGTTCCAAAGCAAAATCAACACTTAGTTAATGCAAAAGTAAGGGACCCTTTTCAAACTTTAAAAATGATCTCTCAAAGCTTAAATCAAAAATTAGCTCTTTTTTTAATTTTCTTTCTAGTTATGGGCCAGTTCACTATAATTCCATTTATTAGTATGAGCTTCGTGTTCAACGCTAAGTTACCAGAGGCAAGTCTGCCGTTAATTTACTTATTCGGTGGATTTTGTTCTTTGGTCGCAGCGCCTATCGTGGGTAAATTATCTGATGTATTTACTAAAACTAAGGTTTTTTCCATATCCGTTTTAATTTCGATTGTGCCTATTTACCTTATAACTAATTTAGGCCCCAGTTCTCAGGCTGTGATATTACTGATTAGTTGCTCATTTTTTATTATAATGTCTGGCCGAATGGTTCCTGCAATGGCCTTGATCACGTCAACAGCACCTACTGAAAAGCGTGCAGGATTTTTATCAATAGTGAGCGCTGTCCAACAACTATCGGCAGCATTCGCAGCATGGATTGCAGGCTTAGTAATGTCGATGTCTTCTAGCCAGAGCATATCTTTGGGCGAAGGCAACCACATGGGACCCTTGACGGACAGCTTAAGCAAACCTTTAGACACCTACCATCTAGTGGGCTACCTAGCCATCTTAGCATCAATTGTGACCTTTGCTTTGGCCCAAAAAGTAAAACCAGAATACACCGACTAATCTCAAGCTCAGCGCTCAGGTGCCACGCTCAGGTGCCAGGTTCCGAATGCTGGGCGCAGTGCAGGATGGGGCATTTGCAAGTATAAATTTAGATCATTTGATTGAATGTTCATCTTTATCCGCTATCTTTAGACTATGAGCATTTGGTCCCTTTTACTACAGATTTATTTAGTCAGTTCACCCATAGCCCACGCCCAGAGCTCTTCAAAACCCTGCGCAATTCTACTTCACGGGTTAGCTAGAACCTCTAAGTCTATGAGCTCCTTGAAGAGTTATTTAGTTGCTGAGGACTTCATCGTTGTGAATAAGTCTTACCCTTCCCAAAAACACAAAATTGAGAAATTATCAAAATACGTAGGTTCAGCTATAAGTGATTGTGTACAGAAATCCCAAGGTAAAATTTATCTCGTAACTCATTCCATGGGGGCGATCCTGGTCCGCCACTATTTGCAAAATACCAGCAATAAACCTAATACCGACAAAATCAAAGCTATAGTTATGCTTTCACCCCCAAATCATGGAAGCGAGATCGTCGATGCTTTTAAAAGTCACCGTTGGTTCAAGTGGTATAACGGGCCTGCTGGGGCGCAACTAGGCACTGACCCGTCAAGTTTTCCCAATAGATTAAAACCTATCAAGTTTCCTGTGGGGGTGCTAACTGGAAACGTAAGTAGTGACCCATGGTTTTCATATTTATTTTCAAGCCCTAACGATGGCAAAGTGTCAGTTGCTAGCGCCAGGCTAAAAGAGATGAAAGATTTTTTAATCGTGGCCAGAGGCCATACCTTCATTATGAATTCCCCTGAGGTTCACCATCAGATCAAGTATTTTTTTACAAATTTAAAGTTCGAAAAAAACGACTAGACTGGAGTCAGTCTGTAGGAGAGTAAGTCCGAAAAAAATTTTTGAACTTACACCCTGGAAAGCCATTTTTTTTGGTAAGATCTGTCAGGGTCATAATTTGCACTTTGCCAAGTGTAGTCGAATTTGTGAGCGTTCCAAATTCCCACACCAGCGACATACTGCCAGTTTCCGTAATTGCTAGCAGGATCGTAGTCTATAAGTCGTGACTCAAACCATTTTGCGCCCCACCACCAAGGTAGATCCATCTCATGAACTAAATAACTTGCGACATTTTGCCTTCCTCGATTCGACATAAAACCTGTTAGTTTTAGTTCAATCATATTTGCGTTAATAAACGAGTTCTTTGTGCGGCCTAATTTCCAGTTTTCGAACATCTCCAAATTTTTAAGTTCTGAATTTGAATTTGAATTTGATTTTGGGAGATCTTCATGAAGACCACATTCATTGAAAAATAAATATTTATAGGTTTCAGCAATCAACTTGAAATAATCACGCCATAGCAGTTCCAACTTTAACCAATAGGTAGACGAATTTGAATCAAACCTTTTCTCATAATCTATAATTTGTTTAAAAATTTCTACCGGAGACAATGCACCGACCGCAAGCCATCCAGACATTTTTGATGAATCGTAGAATTCGATCATCCCGTTTCTTGTTTTTTTGTAATGCTTTACATGTTGCATTTTCCAAATATAGTTTTCTAAGTGATCTAGCCCGGATTCCCTGTGACCTTGAAGGTCAAAGGCAATTTCAACCTTATCCAAAACTTTGAGTTCAGTGCGACACCACTCTAATACTGTTTTCAAGACATTTTGACTAGGCCCTTCCACGCCACAAATTTCATTAGAATTTGTTAGTTTGGATTCGCGATCTTTCAACGGATCTGCTTGGCCAACATGCTGAACTGGCCAATCTAGATTTTCGATTTTTTTTCTAAATTTGGTAAATGATGGGTCGTTGATACAGCCTAAATCCAAGGTATTGAAGTCTAAAAGTCTGTCGACAGGTTCAGATAAAATTTGAACATCTTTAGGCACTGAATCCATCAAACTGTTTTCATAGGCAAAGGGACTGCTACCAATATATACTCTAGAAACTTTTTTCGAAGAAATATATGATTTCAAATTTTCTTTCTCGTTTATAAAAACAAAATCATGGCCCATAGATTCTAATTGAAGAGCCAGAGATTCCAAAGCCTGTAAGTAAAATTTCTTCTTTGACTCTGCCCATAGCTGAAATCCTAAGTCGTCCTGTAAACTATAATCAACTGGCTTTATAAGCACAAAAGTTAAATTTTTTGAATTTTTCAAAGCTTTATCTAGAAGTGGATTACAACCGTACCTCAAATCATTCTGAAATATATATAGAGAGTCCATTAGCCTCCTTAAGATTTCTTGATTAAGATATTATACTTAGCACTTTTATAAAATAGGAAACCCTTTTTTTTTTACAAATTGTTTTGAAACTTAGGATTTGTTCTTAAATACGTTCAAAAATAATACACCATTATAAATCGTGTTACTCTCATTTCCATGCCTAACAAAATTTTTGGTATTGATCAGACTGGAGCCGCAAATGGCAGCTCTAGAGCTAAGCCGTTAAAAGCCTGTGAGATCATTTTAGATTCAAATGAAGAAATTTTAAATGTAACTTTTTTTAAAATTTCTGAGTTTGGAATTTGGATAAAAAAACTAGACCCAAACTTCACTAATCACATATTTATAGATTGTGTGCTGGGACTGCCAATTGAACTTTATAACATCGATTCAACCAGAACCCTTCGCGATTGGATTTTAGAAACAAAAGACTTTCAGTTTGAAATGCATAAATATGGGCGAAAAGCATCTGAAGCTTTTTTTACCGAGGTACTTAGATTTTATAATTTAAGTTCTTTATATCCACCAAAAAGGGCTGTTGAAGTCAGCTTGAAATCGAATTCAGTTTTTACAACGATGCCGTATCAAAAAAACATTCAGACTGGCACCTATAGAATATGGAAAGAACTAGGTGCCGCCCTTCAAGATGTAGTCTTATGGCCTAGCGACTTTTACTTAAGAGATGAAGCTAGCACTATCATGTACGAAGTTTATCCAAGCTTTTTCTATAAGACTTTACTAAACACAAAAATCAGAAAACCAGAACCCGTTATTAAATATCTAAGATCGAAAAACCTTTCTGTATCTGATACCTTATCTGAAGCCATTTTAGATCCTGACAACTGCGATGCATTAGTTGCGGCCTTGGGTGGGCTAAATAGCCTAAGAAAAGAAGATGTTTGGAGTTTTAACGATGATAATATTTTTTTTGAAGGCGGCATACTAGGTTCAACCTAGTCTTGTTTACGAAGATAAACTAGATACTGCCCAATTCTTTTTGAGCCTTCCGCCTATTTGATACTTTATTTCAAAGTTGTACTGCCCAAGGCAAGAAAAAAACACTAAAGCAATTTAGAAATTTCTGATTCAAGTTCAGCCGGAGTCGTTTTCGACTTATATCTTTTGATAGTTCCATCTTTAGTTACAAGAAATTTTTCAAAATTCCAACTGACATCAGACTTGTCATCTGACAAGGAGATCAGCTCTTTGTAAAATGGCTGAATCCCAGAGCCTTTAACTGAAGCTTTAGACATTAAAGGAAAAGTCACCCCGTAATTTAGTTTACAGAAATCCTTTATCTCTGCATTTGTCCCAGGTTCTTGAGCTCCAAAATCGTTGCTTGGAAACCCCACAACAGCAAATCCCTTATCTTTAAACTTTTGATGTAAGGCCTCCAGACCCTTGTACTGAGAGGTAAATCCACATTCAGAAGCCGTGTTCACAAATAAAAACACATCTGTCTTTTCGAAATCGGTTAATTTTATATTTTTATTATTCACCGTAGTTAAATCTATACTTAGCAGACTGTTCATTGATGCTCCTAGTTTGGGTTCTACTGTCTTTTGGGATGAAGGTTGGGTTTTTTTCGTCTTTGGCTGTGAATGTTCACTGGTGTCCCCAGCACAGCTGGTTAAACTGAAGAAAAATATAAAAGACAAACAATTCGCTAAATTAATCATATGCATTTCGGATCCCTTTCTATTTTAAGTTCTAACGTTAACTGAATCTACACTTGTTGTCAGATTTGTAACGAAATCATTTTTTAAACTTTTTGCAGTTTTATCAATTATTTCGAACATTTTGCTCAGAACGTTTTCGTTTAACCTCAAATGATTCAGTACAAGCCTAATAAAAACTCCGTGCTCTTCAGTAGACGAATAGTTAACTAGT
This sequence comes from uncultured Pseudobdellovibrionaceae bacterium, assembly GCA_963803705.1. Lineage (GTDB taxonomy): Bacteria > Bdellovibrionota > Bdellovibrionia > Bdellovibrionales > UBA1609 > JAMLIO01. Next base: position 942,099 of record CAWDNU010000004.1, read on the forward strand.
ACAAATCCTTCTTTTATAAGCTGTCGTCTTAGTTTTTTTTGAAAGATGTCTAAGCTCTTAGGCCCTAAATCTGAATTTGGATCAACGCTCAAGTCTGGGACTTTAAAACAGATATTTAAGTATTCAGGTTCATGTAAAGCTGTGTACCCGTAATCTTTAATCAGCTGAAGTACGTGTTTTCTCAAACCCATCAAGTTATTGACATAGTCTCTGTAACCCTTGTTCCCCAGAAATTTCCAGGTCATCCATAAAGATAGCGAATCAACTTTTCGTCCGCATTGAATCGCTTTAGAACCCGTATCAAAAAAAGAATCCTCGTCTTCATGAAATATGTATTGTGTGCCAGCACACGAATTGGCTTTTGAAAGCAGGTATTCTTTTTGAGTTATAAATATTGCTTTTGTTAATGTCCCACCCAAAAGCTTATGGAAGTCAAACGTTACTGAATCGACTCTGTTCAATGCCTTTTGCACCTGTTCATCGGTGAAAACCAAGGGGCCACCCCATGCGCCATCTACGTGGTGCCACAGCCCAAACTTTTCGCAAGCTGTCTGCACCTCCTGTATGGGATCGACGGCACCAAAAACGGTTGTACCTAACGTGGACACAACAAGGGTTGGTGAATATCCATCTGCGATATCTTTTTGAATCAGATCAACTAGCTGTGAAACATCCATTTTAAAATCAGAACCAGAATTTACGCACCTGACCTGGTTTTCACCCAAACCCAGTAAATGAGCTGCTTTCTTAACGCTGTAGTGGGCTTGATCGCTGATGTATACAATGTTCTTTTCGCTCTGGCCTAGGATTTTAACGTCAGGATTCTTTGAAAACCGAGATAAATGCATAGCCATCATGTTAGCGTAGCTTCCACCGGGAACCATTATCCCATCATGAGCAGACCAGCCCATCAAATCCGACAAGGACTTCAAGATTTGCTTTTCGAACATAGTCGCCATTGGTGCTATCTCAAAGGTGGCCATTGAAGTGTTCATAAACGCATTTACCCACTCACTTACAACAGCGATCGGATGTGCACCACCATAAAGTTGATTTACAAAATATGGGCTTTGGGTGTTTAAAGCCTGGTCCATGTAGCTTAGTAAATGAGTTTTAGTCGTTTCCAAAGAGGCTGGCTCATCTGCTAAGTCAAAATCAAATGTGTCAGCCATAGATTGAGCAGGGTTGTAATTAGACACTTTATCTTGATCAACTTTTTGGTGAATCTTTTCAAGAATTAAATCTACCCAACCTGAATCTTCTATTTCAGTCCAAAGTTCTTTAAAATCCTTGCCGATCATCACTGCTCCATTTGCCTATAGATATGTAAACTAATGACTTCATCAGATAGAGCAGACATTTTGTGAATACCTAAAGTGTCGTCAATGTAGTTCCAAGTCCCTTCACTGATAACGGAGGTCACTTTAGAATCTTGGATTTCAGACCAAGCATTGTGTTTTTTATACTCTGCTTCCAAATCGTTCCATTCAAGCAAACCGTCTTTAATAGAAAAACCTATAACGCTTGGGATTCTGACTTCCTGAAACTGACCTTTTAAAACGTAAATCCAACATGATTGATTAGGATGGCTGTGAAAAGTTGTAACCTGTCCCTTCTTCCAACACGCAAGTACGACCTCGTTTAAATCACCTGCCTTACAAATCACATCTCTGCTGTAGGCTTCATCTTTAAAACTTTTTTTAGCCCAACACAGATCTTTGATACTAGGTAAAAATTCTGTGATTTTAGATCTGGGGTCCAAATTATGGCTTAAGATTTCACTGAATACCGATTCCATAAGATGTAGATAAGACTATCTATTTCTGTAATAATCAAGTAAAGACGTCAAAGTTCTTGTTAAGCTTTCTTTTTGACAACCTTGTTTTCTATTTTTTACAGCAATTTCAGCCATTTTCTGCCAATGCCAAAAAATGTCTTTGTAAGCTTTTTCAGTCGAGCACTCTGGATCATATATATGACCTGGTTCAGCGCTTATGCCGTTGACCTCCATCACTTTAAAATCGCCTTTTTTTAATGCTTCCAAAGATTTAGCTTTTACATCAAAGCGTCCAAAGTAGAAGTTTGGTAAACTTAAAACGAGCTCTTCAAAAGTTGACTTTAGCTGGCCATCAATTTCTTTTTCAGCATTTACAAATTTGGTACCACGACAGTGATTACCAATTGGTTCTAGCAGTAAAATTTTACCTTTGATTAAGATGCGGTCTAAGTAAGCAGGAAGTTCTTCTTTTTTATAGTATTTTGAAGCTCGTCCATGGTTTTCAAAAAGAGTTTCTAAAGTAGATTTTCCATCACCCGTTAGCGCCAAGAATTCTTTTTGTACTAATGAAGATACATAAAAAATATTTTCAGTGCGAACTACAAAAACGCCAAGCTCAATTTTATCGTTTATAAATTCTTGCACAAGATAAGGCTGTTTTGATGTTTTATGATATTTTCTAAACTGGTTAAGGTTTTCAATAAATTGCACTCTGTAGCCTCTTGCACCTTTGTCAGGCTTAGCTATAAAAGGATATCTGAAATTGTTTTTTAATATTTCCAATTCCACTGCCGAAAAACTTGTACTATTTAAAACATAAATAGTTTTAGGCAAAAATTTGTCAGGTACCTGTTCCAACATTTTATATTTTGAATAACCTATAAGGCCACCGTTTTCCATAGAAGGATTTGTCCAGCAAAAGTAATTTAAAGATCTTAGTTTTATAGCATTTTTGAAATAGACAAAAAGCACCGGCAGGTAAAATAATTGAGATGGCCAAAATTCGTGGTGCAACACTTTTATATCCTCTTATGCTTATGTTATATTTCCAGTATGACAGACAATAAACAATACGCAAAAGAACTTATTCATTGGTACAAAGCCCATAACCGCAGACTTCCTTGGAGAGAGGATCGGAACCCTTACAGAATATGGATTTCTGAAATCATGCTTCAGCAAACTACAACAAAAGCGGTGGTTAGCTATTTCAAAAAATTTATGAATACTTTTCCCAATGTCAAAACTTTATCAAAAGCTAGCTTAGAGGAAGTCTACGAGCAGTGGGCAGGTCTTGGTTATTATTCTAGGGCCAGAAATGTGCACGCTTCTTCTAAAATTTTATCGAAAATTAAATTTCCTAAAAGTTACAAAGAACTTTTAGAACTTCCGGGTTTCGGCCCTTACACAGCTAGAGCAGTATCTAGCCAAGCTTTTGGTGAACAGGTCGGGGTAGTCGATGGTAACGTGATCCGAGTTTATTGTCGGATTTTTAACTTTAACAAAGCGTGGTGGAATACTTCCACTCACAAGCAAATACAAAATTGGGCAGATCAATTGAGCCAATTGGCTAACCCATCTGATCTTAATCAAGCACTTATGGAACTGGGTGCTACTTTGTGCACCCCAAAATCACCTGCATGTCTGTTATGCCCTTGGAGTGAACACTGCCAGGCTTTTGCCAACCAAACTCAGGATTCGGTACCGCTTTCAAGGCCAAAAAAGACCAAAGAGATTTGGATTTGGACACCAGAGATTTATAGAAATAAGAAAAGTGAATTTATGCTGGTAGAAAATAACGACGTTTTATTTTTATCCAATAAGTGGGTTTTCCCCGGTCCAGCTATTCAGGTCACAACAAAGCCAAAAAAATTTACATACAAACACAATATCACTCACCACGAAATTTACGTTCTAGTACAACCCAAAAAATCTCTGCCCGCTGGTGGCTTTGATAAGATGATATTCGTTAAGCAAGAGGATTTATCCAAGAAATCTCCATTTTCGCTGATGAAGAAGGCTTTAGCCCACTTACAATAATGAAAAAGATAAATCCTTGGATTTTTTAAACTAGCGAAGTAACATGGTAAGGGTGAATCTACTAAAACTATTTATTTTTTACATTCAATTAGCGTCGGGTACGACTCCTCCGTTAAATTTTTCAGATCTGGCAAGAGAGCCTAAAACCGTGTACTTCGGTGATCTAAATTTTAAAATACACGCCGATAACACAGACTGGTATCAAATTCCCGCAGACAAAATAAAATCGAAGACTGTTCAGGCAGAATTCAGGAGTCTTGATGAGCTGCAACCTGGACGCTTGACTGTTCGTTCTGAATCCATCAAAAAAAATCTGCGGTTATCCGAATATATTCGTAGATCTGCTAAAGATTATCGTCGATTTGGCTTTAAAGTATTAGATTTACGCCCATTGGTGATCAACAAAAATCAGGCCTTTCTTCTAGATTTAACTAAGGAAGATTCGCTATTGCAGACCAGGCAAATCTTATTCAAGCAAAAATCGAACATTGTCATTCTGACTTGCACAGGTGATCAAGTAAAATTCCAATCTGATCTAAAATCTTGTAACCAAATTGCACGAAATTTTAAGTGGACATCTTTAGATTGATTTAAAGTAGCAAAAATTACAGTGTTTCTCTTCACTTTATATTTATAGAATTTTAATTCACTATAACTTAATAGAATAAGCCCTTATATTTTCAATATATCTAAGTGTTAAAAGCGAGTTCTTTGGCGTGAAGGTTTGCAAATTGATAAATTAAAAAAAAACAAATGAGGATCACCTAAATTAGGTCTGCAGAGTACAGGTCAACCTTGCAAACCGAATGACAATGCTTGTTTGAGTATTTTAACACTTAGATATATTGAAAATATAAGGGCTTATTCTATTAAGTTATAGTGAATTAAAATTCTATAAATATAAAGTGAAGAGAAACACTGTATTATTTTTACTTCAGCACAAACTAAGAAAAGAAAAAGTTTTTAAGCTTTTGAAGTACGCCTGTTTTTTCGTTAGAGACTCTTTTTCTAGTTGTAAAACCTTTGTATCTGTCAGACTTATAAGCCTTCTTTTTTCTTGCAGCAGCACCATTGGTAGAACCCGTTCTTTTAAAGTCTTTATTGTTGTTTACGATATTAGCTGGTTCAACGCCTTTAGCTTTGTAAGGCTTGCCTGAACGACTCTTATCAACACTAGTTTTATCGTAAGGCTTATCAAACCGTTTACCCTTATAATTAGATTTGGCCGAACGACCATCTTTATTGTCGAAACGCTTATAATTTTTGTCTCTGGTGTTGTTACGTACCTTCGAAAATTCGCCAGTGGGATCATAACTAAAATCGAAAGGTTTAAACTTCAAAGTTAAGTCTTCACTTTCCATCCAGGCTATATCTAACTTATTGCCAACATACTCTTGGATTCGATCTAAGGCTGTTACATCTTTTTCAGATGCTAAACTAAAAGCCTTACCCTTAGAGCCTGCTCTTCCAGTTCGCCCGATGCGGTGGACATAGTTTTCAGCATCGTCAGGTAGTTCGTAGTTTATAACAACATCCACGCCTTCAACATCTAAACCACGTGCAGCTACGTCTGTAGCTACCAAAACTTTGACCTCGCCCTCTTTAAATTGTGTCATGACTCGCTGACGCTGATTCTGGTTTAAAGAGCTTGATATTCCTAAAGACTTTATATCATTTTCTCTTAGAAATTTTTCGATCTTTGGGACATTACGTTTAAAATTGCTAAAAATAATTGCTTGATCAGGGTTATGTTTTTTAATCAGTGATAGTAAAAACATCGGTTTTTCGTTGCTACCGACGTGTAAAACTGCGTCTTCAACATTTTCAGCTCGAGCTTGATCTTTATCAATATTAATTTCAATGGGCTCAGACCCAAACTCGTAAGCCACGTTTAAAACATCAAAGTTCATAGTAGCACTAAACATTAAAAGTTGACGGTCTGTAGGTATGCGCTGAAGTAGGTAAACCATGTCGTCTTTAAAACCCATATCAAACATTCTATCGGCTTCGTCAAATATACAGGCTTTTACAAAGCTTAAATCTACTTTTTTCTCTTTGTAAAGATCAATAAGTCGACCAGGTGTTGCTACGATAAAATCAACGCCTGACTGTATCTTTGAAATCTGTTCATCATACTCTTTCCCGCCAATAACCACAGCAGAGGTCAGTTTTCCGCAACTAAACATGCGAATATTTTCGTCAATTTGATCCGCAAGTTCCCGGGTAGGAACTAAAATTAAACAAAAGTTTCTTTTCCCCCAAGAATCAAATGCATGCTCTGGATGAGTTCCGTTAATACTGGATAACATTCGTTGAATCACAGGAAGCAAGAATGCCGCAGTTTTCCCAGTTCCAGTTTGAGCTAATCCTGCTACGTCTTTTTTATCTAAAATTAATGGGATGGCCTCATTTTGAATAGGCGTAGGGATTTCGTAACCAGCGTCAATCAGTGCTTTTTGCAGCTCTTCTTCAAAAGGAAAGCTATTAAAACTTTTAATGTCTACTGATGTTTCGATGGTCGCAACCGGTTGATCTGAAACGGACTGATCTTGCTCTTCGCTCTTTACATTTTCACTCATGGTTTAAGCTTTAACTTAATTCGCGCAAGAACTTCAAGACATATTGTGAGAAAACCTTCGGGGCTTGATAATGAATCCAGTGCCCAACATTTGGGACAACTGCAGTTTTCACGCTCGGCAAAGACCCCTTCATAAGATCTAGTGTTTCAGACGACAAATGTTTAGAAAGCGCGCCCTTCACAACAAAAGTTGGAACTTCGATGCACTTAAACTCTGACCACCTAGGCTTGAGACCACTTTCTAAAGTTTCTAAAATACCAGGCAAGTAAAAGCGCCATGTGATTTCCCCGTCAGAGTTTCTAGCTAAATTAGCTTTTAAAAAGTTAGCCATAACTGACTTTTGTGTGTCATCTGCCGAAGTTTTAACTTTAAATTCAGATTCAAAGAATAAATCCATCTTTGACTTAGATTCAAAAGGAACAGGAATGCTTAAAATCATTTGTTGAGTGGCTAAAGTCGAGGTGTTCTCTGGGTTAGGCCCCATATCTTCTATAGTTAAAGATAAGACTCGCCCCGGATATTTGACCGTAAAAGTCTGTGCTGTTCTTGCTCCCATAGAATGGCCTATTAGATGCGCACGCTCTATCTGCAAATCATCTAAAATCTCTGCTAAATCTTCAGCATAATCTTCAGGTTGGTAGCCAGACTCTGGATGAAATGATCGCCCGTGACCTCTTTGGTCATAAGTGATGATGTGGTAGTCATTTTCAAAAAACTTTATAATAGGGCCCCAGTTGAGTCCCCAGCCCAGTAGACCGTGAATGAACACTAGACTAGTGGCATTTTCTTTCTCAAGACCGTATTCACGAATGAAAAACTTATCAGATGCTGTCATATCTGCTTTAATAAAGCGTGTTTGTATCGTAGATGTCAATTTAGCCTTGTCAAAAAAAATAGAGCGATCTATGAACATAGAGACCTGCCTGTTTCGGGTCCCCAAAAAATTCAACTCAGCATGGAGCCCATAGATTGAACTCGAAGCTAAATCAAAAAGGGATTGACCACCGGGCCCTGGGAATTGTCAAAAAGCTACAAAAAGGTGGGTTTGAAACATACCTTGTAGGCGGATGCGTCCGCGACCTACTCTTGGGTTTAGAGCCTAAAGACTACGACATCGCCACAACAGCTCGCCCAAGGCAGGTTAAAAAATTAGTAAGAAACGCTTTTATCATTGGTCGTCGTTTCAGACTTGTCCTGGCTAAAGAAGGCGAAGATCAATTTGAGATCTCTACTTTTAGAAGAAATCCGTCGGCTGAAGAACAAGATGATCCAGACATTAGTGACGACAATCTTTTTGGAACTAGCCATCAAGATGCTCACCGTAGGGACTTTACAATTAACTCGTTATTTTATGATCCCGTTGCCGAAAAGATAATTGATCATACGGGCAGCGGTGTAGCTGATCTGAAGAACAGAATAATCAGAATGATTGGGGACCCAGCCGTAAGGCTTCCTGAAGACCCGATTCGTATTCTGAGGGCCATCAGGTTCGCCCACAAAACGAATTGTGAAATGACTTACGACCTTAAACTTGCAGTTAGTAAGTATTCTAAAACCGTAGAAACTACTGCACTGCCTAGACGACGTGAAGAGATTTTAAAATTTTTAAGATTAAAGTCACCTGAGTCTGTATTTTATCAACTTTTCGATCTAGGTTTACTTAACGATTTAGCTCCTGGACTAATACCTGTTTTTGAAAGTGATTTAGCTGGGTGCTACTTCAGACAAATTTTGTCCAAACTAGATGTCAAAACAAGGCAAGAGTGCGAGCCTTACGAGCTGTTTTTAAGCCTTATTCTGCCAATGATCTTTCTGAACTACAAACCAGAGCAAGGTAAAGACTGGTTTGAAGAAGAAGCCAATGTTAATATTTTGAAAAACGAGCTTGGTTTGTTTAATACCGAAGTACATGTGTTAAATCAAGCACTTAAGTGTCTTCCCTTGGTCTTTGAGTTTGATAAATACCTAACTTTCAGAGACAGGCAAAAAGTTGATTTTTTAAATCAAAAAAGTTTCGCAGAAGCCCTGAACGTTGCATATCTTTGTGATTTGATTAGCCTTAGCGAAATCAGTCAATGGTCCAGAGAGTTTGTTAACTATCCGCAGGAAAATGCCGAAGTAGAATCAGGTACTAGAAACAGGACACGAAGAAAGAAAAAGGCTGCTCCAAAGAAAAAATTGGAACCTAAAGAAAACTAAGGTAATGTTCGTTTCAACACAGCTTGGAGGATACATATATGTTGGGTCACTGGGAGCTTTTAGCTTTAGGAGTTATTTTTATACTTTTATTTGTCGGTCCAAAAAAATTACCCGGCTTTGGAAAATCCTTAGGCGAATCCATTCGCGGCTTTAAAAAAGCAATGAAAGAAGACGATACTTTAGATGTCACAGACTCTGCCAAACACGAACAGATTGAAGACCAAAAAGCTGAAGGCAAGAAGTCTGAAGGCAAAAAATCTTCAGAAAAAAAATCCGAAAAAGATCACGCTTGATCAGTGCGCTTTTTTATAAGCCAGGAAACGATCATTCAGATTTCAAAAATTCTTCTTATCTAGATTTTCGATACAAGAATCTTTTTCGAACTGAAGTGGATTTTCGATAAAGCAGTAGTCGGCTATAATTGATTCAGCTAAACTTTCATATCTAGAAATATTGTCAGCTAAAATCACATCTCTTTTAAAAATTTTTCTATCCCTTATTAACTCAACAGATGCTGAGATACCATCTGCTTTAGATAGGGCATCATAAATTTGAATTAGATCCAGCACCCTTGTCCCATTGACTTTCAAAAGCACATCATCCTGTACAAAAGCACCGTTGGATTTAATCTCTTCGATTTGGACGCCGCCTTTAAAGTCACTAACAAAATCTTTAATCAATTCTGGTTTGATCTCTCTGTAAGATACGACTTGAGGGAAATTTTTAAATTCATTGTCACATCTAAAACCAACCATATAAGCGGGATAGGTCTTATAAGTGTCGTAATTATAAAAACCACCATTCGAGGTCACTCCTAGCTCTGGACTTCTAAATGTTTTGCTTAAGTCTACTGAATCAGTGAGCAAAATCAATTTTTTACCCAATTTTTGGCAATACTCTAAAGCAGCAAATTTGGTGTAGATTTTTGCCCTAGATTTTAAAGTCCTTGGGTTACCCAAATAACTTGCAATGTGACTGTAGTAAGGGATTTTGGCTTCAGAAGGAACTTCCTTTATACTGTAACCAAACCCACTTCCAGTTCGGTGAGATGGCACATGACCTGTGGCACATCCTGACACCAGAATTGTTAGAATTAAATATTTCACAAAAAACTCCATCTAAGTAATTTATCCAAACTAAAATAAACTGACTACGCTCCCATACCCCATCTCATGCTTGTCATATAAATATTGGGCTTGATAGGCACTTTGACCAAAAACAGCTTTTACGCCAAGCACCTCATGTTTTTTAATTACACCAGGCTTAAACTCCGATAACAAACCAGAGAGGTAGTATCCAAAACCGGCAGTAGTTTGATGATCTTCCATAGTAATTAATCTTCCACCTGATCTGTCTAAAGATTGGATTATTGGAATAATGTCGACTAGGTTTAGACATAATGGGTTTAAAATATCTACTTCAATATTTTTGTCTGCCAAAGTGTCTGCAGCACGTATGGCTTGTTCCAACATTGAGCCGACAGCCACTATCGTTGCTTTAGGCTTATCACTTTTCTGTATCACCTGGGTTTTTAAAAGCTCATATCTGACTTTCAAACTATCAGAAAAACCATTGGTAAAATCTTTAGTTTTTTCAGAATCACCAGCAGTAAGCTTAGCTTGGGTCTAAACTTGCAGAATCTACAAACGAGGGTTTGAAATTTTCGCGACCTAAAAAGAAAATGTAAGAATATAACTGCTCGCCATTTTCCATATTCACTTTATATTCTTCAATAGCATGAGAAATGGCCCAATAGGCCTGTTCTGAAGATGTTAGGGCAAAAACCTTGTTTCCTGGAATTGATGCCATCATCGAAAAATAACTTAAAGCCTGATGGGAAGCTCCGTCAGCGGCATCTTGAAATCCTGTGTGTGAGAAAATAGCAATTACAGGGGCTTGTGACAGATTGCCCATGGTGATTGGCAGCGCACCTTTGGTGACTCCAAATTGGGCGAATGTGTCTACAATTGGAATAATTCCGTTTTTGGCTAAACCTGAAGCAAGACTTATCATATTAGATTCAGCCACCCCAATATCTAGGCTCGAATCAGGAAACTTCTTTCTAAAATCAGCCACCCCTGTTGAACCAGGAAGATCTGAGGTTACAGACACAAGGGGGTAATTCTTTTCCTTATATTCAATAAGCGCTTTTGAAACTCCAACTTGAATTTTTTCAGCCTTTTGCTCATTCAGCCACAACCAATTTTTAGACTTAAAAACGTAAGCATCGGACTTAGACTTATAGTTCTTCAAGTCTTCAATCCAAGATAAAAAATCTGCTGGAATATCAGTGTTTTGAAATATCTCGTCTAAAAAGGCACCTAAGTCTTCAGCTTTTTTAAGCGGAAACCCATGTCCGCCGCTTGCCGAATCCACTGAAACTTTGTGTCCAAACCCTTTTATAGTTTTAAAGTGTAAAGCCCAAGGCTGCTCGGCTGTCACATTTTCCAAAGCTTTTGAAATTTGAGTAAGACATGTCTTCAAATTATGTCCGTCATCGACTGTTATAACTTTCCAACCAAGTGCCGCTAAACTTTTAAAAGTGGGCTGCATCGAAAATGCATCTTCATCAATACGACCAGATAATTTGGTGTTGTTGTCACTAATGATCATCACGAAAGGGTTTTGCCGACCCTGTTTTGCCATGCCGGGTATAGAAGCAAAAGCCTCTTTAGCTTCACCCTCCATGCATGCTCCGTCCGAAATCGTAAGCACAGTCGTCCTAGCTTTACCTAAAAGTTTGTCTGCTATAGCTAAGCCCTGAGCTTGTGCCACGGCTGAACCTAAAGGCCCATTTGATAACAACACACCCTCTGGAAACATGTGAAGTTCCCCATGCCCTGTAAGTTTGGAATCCAGTGCCCTAAAGGACCTAAGCGATTGAATATTGAGATCTGCAAAGCCGTAAAGGGCTTTTAAAGCATAGAGACCATTTTCACAATGGCCAGCGTCGTTCACTAAGTTGTAATTCTCGGTCCACTTTGTTTTTTGGTCTGAAAAAACATAACCAAATAATGCTGAATTAATTTCAGTAAAGGCCGATGGTCCTCCAAAGTGACTTGCTGCGCCGCCTAAGACGGCCTGCATATCCATCAAAGCAATGAGGCCACGAATATGAGGAGGACTCGCAAGTTTATAGTCGTTGCCGTCAACTTCGACATCAACTGCATATTGAGGAGAGCCAAAAGGCCCCTGATCAAGTTTTGAGGGATATTTTATTGGATGCGTTACAGACGACATGCGTTCTCCTTTACGCCCTAGCTTCATAGCTCTGCTTTGAGGGCTATTACGCCCTAGCTTCATAGCTTTGCTTTGAGGGCTATTACGCCCTAGCTTCATAGCTTTGCTTTGAGGGCTATTACGCCCTAGCTTCACAGCTTTGCTTTGAGGGCACAATCCCCAAACTTCGCAGCTCCGCTTCTAGGGATAGTTTCATTTCTAGGGATGCCATAAATTTTTTCACTTTGAAACTCTTAACCAACACGTTAATATCCTTTTTTTAACCTGGTGAATACCGATGCATGGAGGATTCTTTGAATTCTAACTCGATGACGAATAAAAAAATGACTGATGCTGAACTGCAAGCTCTACCTAAGGTGGAATTACATCGCCACTTGGAATTAGCCCTTAGAAAATCAACCATTCTAGAGATAGCACCTGGGCACGGTTTCGATATGAGCAAGCCTGGCGCATATGAGCATCATTTTATTATTGAAGAGCCTATGAAGGATCTAGGAAGCGTGCTGCACAAGTTTCTAGACACTCAAAAGCTTCTTAGCACTCCCGAAATTTTGGAACGAGTGGCCTACGAAGCCTGCGAAGACGCAAGTCATGAGGGTATAAAAATTCTTGAGCTTCGTTATGCACCAACCTTTGTACAGCTAGATCACGATCTAAGCTTTGATGATATTCATCAAGCCTTTGTGCGGGGCTGTAACCGGGCCGAAAAAGATCTTGGTATGGCTGTTGGCTTAATTTGTATCCTTCAGCGCATTTTAGGCGTCGAAGTCGCAAATAAAGTTACTGACTTTGCTATCGCCAACAAAGACACCTTCATAGGCTTAGACTTGGCTGACAACGAAGTTGGTTTCGAAGCAAAACCTTATGGACCTTGTTTTCAAAAGGCTAAAGCTGCTGGTCTAAATATCACGGTTCATGCTGGTGAAGCCTCAGAGCCTGATTCTGAACAGAATGTTATTGTCTCTATCGATGAATTAGGTGCCTCTAGAATCGGACACGGTATTCAAATTATCAGAAACGAAAAAGTTTTAAAATATGTCGTAGATCAAGGCATCGTTTTAGAGGTCTGCCCCAAAAGTAACCTGTTAACCTCTGCCATTTTATCTTATGATCAGCATCCAATTAATGCCTTAAGAGATAAAGGCGTTAAGATAACTGTAAATAGCGATGACCCAGGCATTTTTGAGTCCAGCTTGTTGGTGGAATATCGAATTTTAGAAGAACATTTAGGATGGACTGAAAAAGATTTTGTTGCGGCGAATGATATTGCGGCTAGTGCCAGCTTTATCTCAGATTCTAAAAAAGAAAGAGTTTGGCCCAGTCTGAAAAATTGACTATAACAACCTTCATAGTGGAACTATGTTACATGCGTCAAAAAGGAGTATGTGTTGGAACGAATATTGGATCCTAATCACTCTAAGTCTAAAGGCACCGTAACAAAATCAATCCAATCAAACTCAACTGAAAAAAGTTCAACTCAATTTAATTTTACTGAACCAAGTTTTGATACGGATCTAAAAATGGACCTGCCCAATAGGAAACAAACACATATTGCAAGAAAGCTCTGGCACGTAATAGGCGTTGGTGCTGTGACGTTATTATTTTATATACTTCCTTACAATGTATCGATTGGTTTGGTCAGTGGCTTTTCGATTTTGTTTATTGGTTTAGATCTTTTAAGATTTAAGGTTCCCGTTTTTAAAAGATTTGTCACAAAGATTATGTTTCTTTTTATACGCAAAGAAGAGCTTCAAAAACCCACTGGCCTAAGTTATATGTGCTTAGGTTTTTGGTTACTTATGATCTTTTGTGATGAAGACGTGGCCTTGCTTACAATGCTGTTTGTGATGCTAGGCGATCCTATTGCAGCTTATGTTGGAATAAATTACGGAAGAGATAAAATTGGAGATAAAACTGTTCAGGGTTTCTTAGCTTGTTTTGCAGTCTGTGCAATTATTTCATTAGTATTTTTGACTGTAAACGATTTCAACATGTCCCGAGTTATCTACGTCAGCTTACTTGCGGCTTTAATCGGAAGCGGTTCAGAGCTAGTTCAAATTAAGAGGATTGATGATAATCTTTCGATGCCTGTGATTAGCGGACTGTTATTGACTTTGTTATTCGCCCTTACTGCCTAATAGCCCCTAGGCAAATCACAAAATCCGAGTTATTTAAGATTTTATATTTAGTTGAGCTGTGTTTTAGTTTTAACTTTAATTATATAAGCATTCAAAAACGAGCTCTTTGGCGTGCAGGCTTGCCTAGAAATACACAGACTGGGGCAACCCAATATATTGTTAAAAGATGGTTTCTTTAAGCTACCAAAATTTTTGCAAGCCAAGTGCCAATGTATGACCGAGCTTTTTGAATGCTTATATAATTAAAGTTAAAACTAAAATAAAGCTCAGTTAAATATAAAATCTTACATAGCGGGTTGAAATTATGAATATTGGTATTTTAGGTGCTACAGGTCTGGTGGGACAAACTTTTTTGGATTTACTGCAGGAAAGCTCGCTTCAGTTTGATGAGCTTTTACTTTTTGCTTCGGAAAAGAGCAGGGGTCAAATTATAAAATTTAAAGATAAAGATCTAACTGTTGATGTCTTGAGTGAACAACACTTAGAAAATTTAGACTTGTTGTTCATTGCAACTGGCAACGAGTTAAGTGAGCAATGGTCCCCTATTGCGGTTAAAAACAAATGTTATGTAATTGACAATTCATCTGCTTTTCGCATGCACCCTGAATGTGCCTTGGTTGTTCCAGAAGTGAATTTTGATGCCATTGAGGCTGGCAAAGTACAAATCATTGCCAATCCGAACTGTTCAACTATACAGCTGACTTTACCTTTAAAAGCTTTAGCCGATGATTTTCAAATTCGAAGTGTAAAAGTGGCATCTTACCAGTCTGTTAGTGGTGCAGGCAAAGAGGCTCAACAAGAACTGTTAGATCAAAGCATAAAACCTGATGATAATCATAAACCGGTGATGTTTACTCACCCGATAGCTTTTAACAGTATTCCTCAAATTGGTAGTTTCTTAGATGATGGTTTTTGCACAGAAGAAGACAAGATCATGCAAGAGACTCGAAAGATTCTAAATCTTCCAAACTTAAATATTAGTGCATTTACAGTTAGGGTGCCTAGCCTAAATGGACACGCCGAAGTTATGTGGATCGAGCTGGACAGAACTGTCTCAAAACCAGAAATTTTAAATTCATTATCTAAGATCGAAAACTTGGTTGTTTCGGAAGATGGATACCATGTAGTGCGTGAAATATCCGGAAAAAAAGAGGTCTTTGTAGGGCGTATCCATCAGGACCGTTTCAATCCCGACACGTGGATTATGTGGGTTGTTGCGGACAACTTACTTAAAGGGGCCGCATGGAACGCCCTTCAAATTGCAGAGTTGCTTTTCAAGCCGAAGTCTTAGATCATATGACTATGGCCTTTAGTCGATGCACAATTCCTATTTTTGGCATTTTGTTTTTTGGCTGCAACTATCTAAGGCTGCGATTGTTTTAAATTCTACCCAGATTGGCGGCGCTTCTGGTCAGCTGCTACTCACCGATACCCAGTGGCGCGTTTACGGAAGCTTTTTAGGACCTAGAAGGATCCGTCGATATTGGATAACCCTACTTTTGATAGCTGTGCGATTGCGCCTGGCGCTGGCGGAGTTTTTGTCAGGCTGTAACCGTAGGCGGGTGATGGGGGACTCTATCTTGACTGTGTCATTTTCTGAAGATACTCAATTCACTGGCCAAGTGCTTCCAATAGCCTACTTTAAAGATGCGATGCAGTGACTCCTGAGCTTTTCCAGTGGCGAACCCGGCACCCGGTTCCGCCTAGGTAGTCAGTATCAGGTTCAAGTTCCATGGCGAGAATTGTGTGAAGAAGCTGGCGGAGTAATTGGTAGACTACTCTGATGCATGCAAGCACGTTGAATCTAACAAATTCAGCAGAGGCATGCATAGATACCGCACCGGGGCACCGTTCAATGAGAACCTTCAGATTGGTGTCGGGGTGCAAGGCAATGGGTCTCAATTCGCCGTTACCGAAATTGTAATCGATTTATCTTTTGTCAACACCGCTCAGTAGTTTGGTGCTTTTTTGCAACCTAGTCTACAGGCGGTCCGGCAGTACAGGGTGTGACGGCTTTGAAAATACACCCTTTTGTGACTGAAGTTTCAGGGAATGGATACTGGAACCTCATCAATGGCGACTCGATGAGTACACAAGGTTTTTGCGACTATAAACTGATTCCAGGTGATGATAAAATTCGAGTCGAAACTAACTCTTCTATTGTAAACAACTTATCAATTTATTCGGGCACTCACACAATTGGTAACTCAAGCGCCCCTTTCACAGGCTTCATTTTATTTTTGGCTGATGGCGTCGATGACCTTGGGGCGACAATAGGTTTTGAAGAAACTAACCCTTGGTTAGCTGATGGCTCAGTGACTAATCTATTTAATACCGCCGGCAACACTTCAAGCGGATTTGAAAAGTCAGATACTGACTTCTTCGATAATTCAAAATGATCAAGTCGTAGCTTTCACGAATGGCAACTTTGGACGAGGCTGGAAATATCACTCATCTTTTTAGTACCGAAGTTATTAACACCAACTGCGGTACTGGTTTGCCACCAGTTTATGGAACTCCAGGATCTTACCTGATACTACTGCGGGAGTGCTTTGTAAGGATGGTATCTGCCCTCCAGTTCCCCCACCTCCTTACTTAGGACGTTGTCCTTACGCAACGACACCTAGCTTAGTGACCGGTTTACTTTCTGAAGACATTAACTGTTTTGTCGCAACGGCGCTGAAAGGTTCGCCTTACAATTATCAAGTTTTGACTTTGAGAAAATTTAGAAACCGCTTTTTAAAGTCTTTTTTTTTAGGTCAAAAATTTGTTAATGGCTATTATGTATACGGCCCTAAAGCTGCTAGGTGGTTAAATAAAAATCCAAATTTTAAGCCAGTATTTCAAGTTATGCTTTGGCCTGTCTATTTAGTCGCATTGATGTTTAACACCTTCGGAGCTTTACTGGGTCTAGTTTTTGGATCTTTTATTTTACTGTCACCCCTACTTTTTTTGAATTTACGACGTAAGACTTTTAATAAAATATAAAACCAAGCTAAGATAGTTTATGAGCTTTTTCATTTTAATTTTATCGACAACTTTGAAGCCAACAGTTCAAAGAACCAAAGCTTTAATCTACAAAATTTTTAAGCAGCAAAGATTCAATCACCTGACTTATATCTTTGTCTTTTCACTTTTTATGATCTTAAATACAGGCTTAGTCTTTGCCCAGACAAATGATGATCTGTTTGATCAAATGGGCTCAAATTCGAAAAGTAATTCTAATGGTAACAATGAGAACTCAGATTCATATCTAAGCGACGATACCCCATTCACCACAGAACTAGATGCTGATCTTAAAGATACTGATGGCGGCGACCTGAAGGCCCTTGAAAAACCAATTCCTAGAAACTTTGAAGGTAGTAGAAATAACTTTGTTAATGATAACGAAATAACCGATGACGTTAAATCTCTTCAAGGTCCTAATAAAAAAAGCAATTCTAAGCGAGTCAAATTTATTAAACATCCTGGTCAAAAACAAGGGTTATATAAGATCTCTGCAGATGGGAAGTATTACTATAAAGTAGAAGAGAGCAAACAAAAGTATGGTCTTGGGATCAAGGGCGGCGCCGTGGTCCTAAACCAGCTTAAAAATTTGGACACAGGTGTTAGCTTTAACGATCTATATGGCGGTGGTGCTAAAGGGGCTTTTTTTCTTGAGTACTATTGGTCTTATTTTAAAGACAAAAATGTTCCTAATATTTTAAAAAAAGCTAGGGTCAAATTTGGCTCTGGTCTTTTATTAGCTTCCGGCACAGGAACCTTTAGTGATCCAAATCTCGTTGGAATCGATCCTCAAGAAAGTTACACTTTTTTGGCGTTCCCGAATCACTTAGGTCTTCATTTAAGTTTTGAATTTAAGGGAAAACAGCTGATTGTGCCCTTTATAACTGGAGCTATGGAGTATTTAGTTGGCTTAGAGCTACAAGGTGGTAATTTCTCTAGAACCAAATTTTTAGGTCAACTGGGCGCACATTTTGGAGGTGGATTTGCCCTAAGCTTGGGCTGGTTAGACGAGGCCGCCAAATTCGATTTAGATTCGGAATTCGGAATAAACCAAACCTATTTAACTTTTGAGCTTCGTCAAAACATCGCTATTCAACAGGACTTTGATTTCACCGCCACATTCCTGAATGTCGGCCTTCAGTTAGAGTTTTAAGATTTTATATTTAATTTAAGTTTCAACTTTAATTTTAACTTTGATAGGCCTTCAAAAAGCTCAGTCATACTTTGGCATTTGGCTTGCAAAAACTTTGGTAGTGTTACAGATCCGTCCTTTAAGAAAATTTTGGAGTTTCATAGTTAAGTTAATTTGAGGCAAGCCTGCATGCCAAAGAGCTCGTTTTTGAAAGCCTATCAAAGTTAAAATTAAAGTTGAAACTTAAAATAAAACTTAAATTAAATATAAAATCTTAAAACTCTAACTGAAGGCTTATTAACTGGTGGCTATCAATTTAGTCAAAGTCTGATATACAAAATCAGTTATGAGAATTCGTTTAGATCTAACTTATAAGGGCACTAAGTATTTTGGGTGGCAGCGACAGCCTGATAAACCCACAATTCAAGAAGAGTTGGAAAAAGCTTTAAGTAGGCTTTTCAGTTCCACATTTAAAACTCAAGGATCTGGCCGCACAGATGCTGGCACGCACGCCTATCACCAAGTAGTAGACTTCGAATTAAGCCAGCCTATGGAGCATTTCGACATCCTGAAAGGTGTAAACAGATACCTACCCCGTGACATTAGGGTGAAGCATGTGTTTGTTGTTCCAGATAGTTTCAATAGCTTAAGGAGTGCTACTTCCAAGACCTATCTTTATAAAATTGACAATAACTATTTCGCAGATCCCTTAAAATCTGAGCTCACTTATTGGGTGCCTAGTCCGCTTAATTTAGAATATTTGAATAAAATCACCTCTCCTTTGATCGGCGTGCATGATTTTTCATCATTTCAAACTACCGGTACGCCACTTCACACAAGCGTTAGACAGGTGTTTGAAGCTATCTGGTTTAGTGGACCCGATTCAGAGGTTTGGTTCAAGATATCCGGAAATGGTTTTTTAAAGCAGATGGTAAGAAATATTGTCGGAACCTTGCTAGATGGCCACTGGAAATCACAGCATACGCCTGAAACGATTCAAAAAATAATACGATCGGAATCTCGTCAGAGCGCAGGTGGTACAGCCCCAGCCCACGGATTGTATTTATATGAAGTTAAATACCCTTCAGACCTTGACAAGAAATGCCTAAAATCTTAATTGTTTTACTCTTAACTTAAAAATCCATTAGCGAAATAAGATAAGTAAAATTGGAAAAAGTACATTTAGACAGGCGAAACAAAAAAGCCTAAGGCATAGGGATTATTTATGAAAACATGGAATGCTAAAGCTGCTGATAGACAAGATAAGTGGTGGTTAGTGGATGCAGAAGGTAAAACTCTTGGTCGAATGGCCACTGAGATTGCAATGATTTTACGTGGAAAGCACAAGCCTACCTTTACTCCTAATGTAGACACCGGTGATTTTGTAGTCGTAATTAATCCTGAAAAAGTTGTTGTAAAAGGCAGAAAGTCTGAGCAAAAAATTTATTATAGACACACCGGCTTTTTTGGTGGCTTAAAAGAAACTTCTTTTAAAGAAATGTTAAAAAACAAACCAGAAGAAATAGTTCAAAATGCCGTAAAGGGGATGTTACCAAGAAACAAACTGTCCTCTCAGATCATTAAAAAGTTAAAAGTATATCGTGGATCAGAACACCCGCATGATGCTCAGAACCCTCAACCTTTAGTTTCAAAATCATAATAAGGATTACTTATGGCAAATAGCGTTTTTTATGCAACAGGAAGAAGAAAAACCAGTGCAGCTCGTGTATTTTTAAAACCTGGCACAGGTGTAATTACAGTTAATGGAAAAAAATTAGAAGACTACATCGTAGACGCAGTTCGTAGGCAATTAGTTTTTCAACCTTTTGAGGCTACTAACACTAAAGGCTCTTTCGATGTAAATGTAACAGTTAAAGGCGGCGGACTGACTGGCCAAGCCGGAGCCATCCGACACGGAATCTCTAGAGCCCTTTGTTCCACAGATTCTGACGCCATGAGACCCAAGCTTAAAGAGGCCGGTCTACTTACTCGTGATTCAAGAATGGTTGAAAGAAAGAAATACGGCTTACATAAAGCTAGAAAAGCAGTTCAGTTCTCTAAACGTTAATTTCTAGGTTTGTTTACGGATTTTGTTTCGTAAACATTTGTTTTATTTGTTAAAACTAATTTATTTAAAAAAAGCCCAACTTATCGTGATCTGTACCCCAAAAGTGGGACAGATTAAAAACGCCCAGCTTTTTCAAGGTGCCTTCTATATTTAGTTGGGGGCTTTTTTTTACGCTTTGAAAACTGCTTTCTAAAAACAATGCCAGCCAAAATGGTCTTGCTGCGTCTTTCCGATGCTAAAAAAATAAACTTAAAATGTAAATATTCCATTGGAGGATTATTTATGATTAGGTTTATTTGCATTGCTACAGTTCAATTGTTTAGCTTAGCCCTTTTAGCTGCGCCCACAAAAATTAACGCCCCGTTTTTTAAGGTCGAGAAAAATGGCGAAGTAGCTTATATGCTTGGAACAATCCACACTGGTTTAGACTTCAGTGCTTTACCAAGAGACATCCAAATTATTGCAGATGCTTCAGATACTTTAATAGTCGAGACGGACATGAGTTCAGCTCAATCAATTGTGGCTTTAGCCTTTCCTCCTGGTCCCCCAAACTCGCTTAAAGATCAATTAACGGCTGCTGAGTGGGATAAGTTTTCCTCAGTTGTAGCTCCACTACTTGGACCTCAAGCAAATCTTGTGATGGACCGCTTACATCCAGCGATAGCCACGTCTATGTTTTCAACAGCGAATTTTCCTGTCACAAAAGAACCTATAGATAAGTTTTTAGTTTTAAAGTTTATGGAAGCAAACAAACCAGTACAATTTTTAGAAGACATCTCTGTTCAGCTCGATGTTTTAGAGGCAACGCAAACTATAGACACACTGAAACTGCAATTATTAGTCACGCAGGCGCAAATGGATCAACAAGCTCAAATGCTACTTTCTATTTATTCATCTGGAAGTCTTACTATGATCGAACAGTTTTTAGTTAACCCTATGCCACAAGACCAATTAGTCTTACTATTAGATAATCGAAACTTAGCATGGCAGCAGAAATTCGAAGACATCTTCAACCAGCCTGGCCAAGAATTCTTTGCTTTTGGAGCTGCTCATTTACCAACTGACTTAGGAATGGTAAAGCTAATTGAAGAGCTGGGCTTTACTGTCACTCAAATCCAACACTAATTACACCTAGCTATGGCCGTGCAGTGGGGACTTTTGACAACTTCAAATTCTAACTGCACAGAAATTTTGCTATTTAAGAATCAAATTTTGAAAAAAAGACAGTATGTTTTAGAAATAAAGCCCTATTTGAATTAAGACTAACCCTGGTCGTAGACACCCTTTCGGCAACGCATTATATATTTGGAAACACTATGTGCAGCATAGTCGATCTTCGGGGGTTGAAGTGGGGATTTTTGTAAGTAGGTCTTTTGCATTTTACAGACAAATTTTGGTTTTGATTCTTACATTGTCTTTCTTTCATGTTTCCCAAGCAAAATACACCTACATTTTAGACTTCGATGGGACCATTGTAGATGATGCTCGTACAGAAAGCTCGTGGAAGACACCATGGGTTTTAAGACGCATAGATCGGGTGCGCTCCAGCACGCAATTAAGTGATGAACTTAGACGTGCACCGCAAAAGATACAAATCTCTTTTGCCGAATACGTTTTTAACTTGGGCAAATGGTCCGTTGGTGATGGAAGCATAGGAAACTACTCGCCTATTCAATTGCCTGAAGACCCCTTTCTGATACGTCCAAAGCAGATTGTTCCTGGTTATTACTATGTTGATCTAAACGTGACTTTCAGATTTTACAAAACCGGTTCTGAGGGCGAAAACTATGCCGTTCAAAATTATTTAGAAGCCAAGGAAAGAATAAAAAAAAGTAAGTTGGATCCAATGGATTTTGCTGGAAGAGCATTTCCACTTCTAGCACAGGCAACAAATGATCCACTTACAGTGGGCAATTTACATATTTTTACAGCCCGGGACCAAAGCCAAAGGCAATTCAACGAGCTTTTTGATTTGCTTCAAAGACATGGTCACATTGAGCACGCGATCGGTAAAAACAAACGAGGTCTTCCAACAACACCTACAGTTCATAACTTGCAGGGCATAGATTCGATACTTTACGGCCGCAGTCTTGTCGAGGGCAAATTAAGCGTAGTTGAAAGTATCGCCCGGCAACTTTCAAATAGTAGCGCGCCAAAAACCTTGGATTATTCGGCAAAAGACCCAAGCAAAATTATTGAAACTCATACAGTAATTGTTGCAGAAGATGATCCAACTAACGCTACTGCGATTATAGATCTGCTGGTGTCTTTATCTCACGCCAACTCGACTCGGAAAATTAAGTTGGTATTTATGAACACAGCCACTGACAAAGTTTTATCAGGACTGTCATACCCGTATAATAGTAAATGGTTAGTTTTCGAACAAGGTTTTCCAAGGCAAGCCTCGCCCCAAGAGGTTTCAAACTATTTAGGTGACAAGCCATTGGCACAGCCTTCAATTCGAACAGCTTTTATGACAAGTGATTTTTCAATGTGCTTAACCTATTTAGATTCTGGGGTACTGTAATGAAAATAATAGCAACTTTTCTTGTCACGGTACTGCTACATTCGAATCTGTTTGCTTCTGCAAATTGTTTAGAATTTATGACCAAGACCAATCTTGAAAATTTGGCTGATTCTTCAGTCGTACCTTTTGAATACGCGACCATTTGGTCCAGTCGAAGAAATGTAAATCCTGAATCAAAACATCAGGTGAATGGATTTTTGGTAGAAGTGGTAACAGATCTCTTTCTGAAAAACAAAGCTTTACCTTTGGCTGAAGACATCGAAGCTCAGTTTAGCACCTACTTTGTTGATAAAAAACTTAAAGCTTTTGCAAAAGATATTATCGAAAAGGGATTAAGCAATTACTTACTTTCAGATGATACCCCTAGTTCAATTTTTGAAGTTTTATTGGTTGCGAAGGATGCTAGGCGTAGAAAATTTTTTGAATTCAAAGATGAGCTTCGTGAAGATGCTATGCAATTCTTTTTGAAGCGCTTAAGAATGCCTACATTAAAAGAATTGTCTGAAATAAAAAAATTAGATGAAACAATTCTTTCATTATTTATCCCTAATCCTGAAAGCTTTGTCGAAAAAGCGATCGCTTTGAAGCCAGAAGTGGTTGAATCTGTGCAGTCTACAGTGCTTAAAGTTTATTTTAGGGCTTTAAGTCAAAAAGATTTAGAAGAGTCTCAACGAACACAACCAACCAGCCCTACTCTTGAAAGCATGTTTGTTTCCCTTCGTGGAATAAAAAATTTTCCAGAACTACAAAAAGACATCGAAAATGGTCTTTTTACTTTGGGTCATCTAAGGGAGCTGATTGGTGGCCCTCAAGAGGACCAGATTGCGCTTATGACGCTATCATTGTTTCCTACATTGAAAACTTTAGAGGCT
The DNA here is from genome assembly GCA_963803705.1 of uncultured Pseudobdellovibrionaceae bacterium. Classification (GTDB taxonomy): domain Bacteria; phylum Bdellovibrionota; class Bdellovibrionia; order Bdellovibrionales; family UBA1609; genus JAMLIO01. The sequence continues at coordinate 965,674 of CAWDNU010000004.1, forward strand.
TTGGCTCGAAGAGAGCGTCCTGCTGCATTCAAAAACTTTATACCTTCTGAAGTTTACAATCCTGAAAGTAACCTTGCATTAGTAAATGCCCTTAAACAGAAACAAGGGTTTTTAATTACGTCTGTTAATGCCGGGATGCCATTAAACGAAGCCATGTATTTTTCAATGCTGAAGTATGCTGGTGAAAAAAATTACGATATTGTAATTATACCGACTGGTGGAATTCTAGACGGCCTTGATGGTCGATTACTTGATCATCCAAGAATTCATATTCTTACTCATACTGTTCAAAATAAGTTTTTAAGACTCTGGAACATTCCAGTGCTACCTAAAAACCAAAATGGCACTGCATCGTTGAATAATCCCAAGCAGCACTCACCTCTACAAATAACTATAGCTGGTCATCCCACCATTCAGCACTTCAATGTTCCAACAGCTACTAACCATGAAAGACACACTGCCATTTGGACCACAGGCTCCCTTAGCCAAGGATTTTACCCTTACAGACATGCTGTCCAAGGTAGAACGTCTGCCTTAGCTAAAAATCAGCATACTAACGGTTTTCTAGCCGTAGAAAGAGCTGACGGTGAGTCCGGTTTTGACCAAGAAGGTGTTTCGAATTTTTGGCACCCTCGTCCAATTTATTTTACCGATGATTTTAGCACTGAAAGCAATTCAGCTGGATTTACCGATAATGGAGTCAAATACTCTGTATCAGAATCTGATAAGTACAATTTAAAATCAGTAACAAAAACTGTCGAAGGCATAGAAACACTTGTCTTAGGCGACTTGCACGAGCGCTTGTCCGACCCAGTTTTTTTAAAAGCACTAACCGACTTTATAAAAGCTCACCCAGAAATTGAAAAAATTGTTCTGCACGATCCTATAGATGGCGGTTCGCACAATAGGCACGAAGCTAGAGCTATAGCATTACTTAAAAGAAAATTTATAAGTGGAGAACTTGATTACCACAAAGAGATGATGGGTTTAGTTCAAGTTGTAAATGCACTAACTAACATTAACCCTGAAGTGAAAATTTTAATTGTTGATTCGAACCACAGCTACTGGGGAAAGCAGCTTCTTAGTGGCGCTCCTGAATTCCAAGAAATCGCTAATGGAAAATTTTTGAGTGAAATCAGACACGAACAGGACAACTACGGCTTTAGCGATCCTATTGAATATGTTTTTAAGTATAGAAATGATAAGATAAGTCGGCTACCACTAACTGCTCAGATAGAAGCACTTAAGACAGCTATATTGGTAGAAAATCCAGAACAGGTCATTGTGCTACCTTTCGGCAAACCTTACGTGGTTGGCCCTGACCATCGGCCTACGCATTTAAACTTTCATGGACATCAAGGATCTAATGGTGCAAGACCTTCGCCCAAAACCCACGCCATAGGCACAGAGAGCGCTATCACCGGTGATAGCCACCAGTCTTATATATTGGGCAATTGGCTAAGTGTTGGAACCTCAACGCCCCTACGAGTGGGGTACAACGACGGAGGCTACTCTGCCTGGAGCAATTCATTTGCGACTGTTTATAACGATGGCAGCAAGCAACTGTTCACATATTCTAGTGAGACACAAACATTTATGGCTCGTAAAGATAAACAAAAGATGACAGAGAGCGAGTTTTTTGGGTCTGAAGATTTGGAAGTGGTTCCCAATGATAACGATGTTGTTACGGGTTCGATAGTTGATCAGAACACTCACATAATTAAAGCTCTATCAGATACCGGTTCAACAAACCGAAGATAAAATAATAGTTCCAGTAACACTAACCTGGGTGAAAGAGGTGAATTTTCAGCATATGTAGTTGGTAACGATCCTAGAAAAGAATTTGCGACGTCGCCTCTGATAAAAGTTAGTTGTACTTTTATAAACGAAATTTAGTTTCTTTTGAATTACGTTCTTTATTAAAATTTTACTCAAGAACGTAGTTTTTAGGATCGACGGGAATACCATTTACCCGAACTTCATAATGAACATGAGGTCCGGATGAGCGGCCGGTGTTTCCGATAGCAGAGATCTTATCTCTTCTTCTAACCGTTTGCCCAACTTTCACAAACACTTTAGAGTTGTGTGCGAAACGAGTTAAAACTCCAAATCCGTGATCGATTGAAACTATTTTCCCGTAGCCAGGTTCGTAGCCGACATAAGAAACCACACCGGCTGCTGGTGCGTGTACAGGAGTTCCCATGGGCCCAGCTACATCTAATCCTTTATGAAGCGTGACCTTTCCAGTGAAAGGATCATTACGATAGCCAAAGTGTGATGACACCCAACCGTATGCTGGATAGATACTTGGGGTATGATCTAAAAGATCTCTTCGTTCAGACAAATTATCCCAAAGTTTCGACATATCCAATTCGACTTTTTGCGAGGATTTGCTGGATTGGACAATACGAACCTCAAGGTCAGAAAAAAATCTTGTAGATGAAGACTGTATTGCGTTTGGAGATCTAGAAAATAAGGGCCATTTAAAAAAACTGAGCTTTTGAGTTGAATCGTTACTAGAATCACTTTGTCTTCTTCTGGTGCTTGCCAAGTCGCGGTTTCGTTCTTCAGCAAGAATGTTTTCTCCGGGCCGCGGATCTGTATTAAAAACCAAATCTAACTCCCGGTTTTCATCTGTAACATCAGTGATCGATTTTAGCTTAGTAGATAAAGATTTTACTTTTTCAATTTGTAGTTCTAAAGAGCTAAGTTTGGCTTCTAAATTAACATACTGCTTTTCCATTTGCTCATTTTTAACTTTTAAAATCTTATTTTCATTGCTTTCAGCCACAAGTTGAAAATAGTCTCCAACGATACCAATCAAAATAAGTACAATTACACTCAATACGAAAACTGAAAAATGTATCCAGCCTCTAGATAAGGTCATCATTCGAATCGGTGACTTATGATTTCCAGTGATGATAATATTGTACTTCTTGTCTGATTTCATTTTACCTCAAGTCTGGTTCTATCAAGGGCCACTATCGGAACAAAATCCTATAGATACCCCATTATTACGAACAATTGTGTATAGCGTCAAAAAACTGTCGTACAGTCAAAGCCTAATTAAGACTAATGACTAGGCAACTAATATTATCGGTGCCTCCGGCAGCATTCGCTTCATCTATGCAAATCTGAGAGACCTTTTCTAGTGGATTGTTCATTAATATTTTTGATATACCCTCGTTTGAAACCATACCGGTCAGCCCATCAGAGCAAAGTAGAAAAATATCACCCTTGGTGTAAGACCGCACAACCACGTCTACTTTGACTGATTGATCATATCCTACGCTACGCGTTATGACGTTCTTACCCACCATCTCTTCGCTTTTGTTGGGGTCTATCAAACCAGCTCTAATTTGTTCTTGAACCAGGGAATGATCTTCAGTAACTTGCCATACTTTTCCATCTTTATAGAGATAAGCCCTTGAATCCCCTACGTTAGAAATAAAAATCTTATGTTTCGTCGCGTAACACGCAACTAAAGTAGTCCCCATTCCTTCCAAATCTTTATTACTAGCTCTGTGACTGGACTCGTAAATACGATCGTTAGCCAGTATGTAGGCTTTTTCCAACCGAGTTTCTACTGGAGAAGACTGTAAAATCTCTTGGGCTAAAACTTCTTGAAGAGTTTCTACGGCCATCGCTGAAGCCACTTCTCCTCCCTTGTGGCCGCCCATGCCGTCAGCCACAGCGTAAATATGATGTCTAGCGTTCACAAGTATAGAGTCTTGATTTATCTGGCGTTTTTGACCTACATCAGTCTTTCCGTAAGCTTTAATATTCATGTTGTTATTATTTTTCAGACTTGACCCGTAGTCCAGTGAAATAGTCCAGTTAATTTAGATCATGGGTTCGGTCCAGTAAAAATAACCCAGTAAAATTGACAATGGATAAGACTCTATTTTTTATTCGGTTTTTCCGATAAACTTAGGAATGATGGTATCTGAAAAGCCCGAATCTGGGCGGTTTTTAGTATTTTTAGTAATTTCTGCAATAGTTCATATTGGCCTTTTTGCTTTGCTACTGTTGGGCCCAAGATACTTCTTTCTATCAGAGCTAAACAGACGCTTGGATCACACGGTCGAAAATAAAACTGAAGATCTTATCACTCAGATTGAATTGATAAATGAAGAAGAACTTAGAAAACAGGTTGTAGAACAATCTGACGTTTCCGTAAATGAGGTTATCCCGAAGGAATCTGATTATTTAAGTGCAAAAAATCAATCCGTCGAAAAAGAAACAAAAGCCCGCAACAACGGAAAATTCAATAATAGTAGCGCGCCTGGGGTGACCCAAGTCATTCGAGGCCAAAAGTCGAAAGGAAAAACTAAAAAGCAACCAGTTAAAAACTTTGGCCTAAGCGGTTTGCCATTGGACGATCCTTCAGAAAATAATAAAGCCCAAAAGAGCTACGCTTCTTTTGGGGATGGTCTAAGCCAAACAGATGATTATTTAAAAGACGTTGATGAAGGCGCACAAACTGTCTTGAATACTAAAGAGTTCATTTATTACTCTTATTTTATGCGCGTTAAAGATCAACTTAGAAGTCACTGGAACCCTAGAATCAGAAAAAACGTTCAGGTTCTTTATGCAAAAGATCGAACTATTGCCAATTTAAATGTTAAAGCTACTTCCGTGCGAGTTACTCTTGATAAAAGTGGGTATTTAGAAAAAATCGAACTTTTAAAAACATCAGGATATGAAGAGCTTGATGTAGCTGCTATTCAAGCTTTTAGATCGGCAGCTCCGTTTTTAAATCCCCCTACAGGGCTGTTAGAAAAAGATAAGCGCATACGAATAGTTTGGGATTTCATCTTAGAGAGTTAAAATTAATTGAGAGTGGTAATCGAGCCTAACCCTTAGGACAAATTCTTTGCTATATTTAAATGCATATTTGCTTCAAACGTAATGAATTCCGAATCCCATAAAATGATCTGAGACGCCCAGGGTTGCTACCTTTCTTCTTGTTTATTATAACTATTTCTGAACAAATATTTAATAAAGCAAATTTGAACAAGGGATGTTTTAATGAGTTCAGCTAAGACCGAACAGGCTACTAAAATTAACGAGTCGAAAAAAACAATTATAAATTCGATATTTAAGAGAGCTCACTATTTAGCCAATCAGATGATTTATCAAGCAAACAATAGAAAAGATAAGCAAAAGGGCGACCCTAAAGTTGGCGGCCACTCTTCAGGGAGTACAAGTTCAATTCATATTTTAGGAACCCTTCATTTACTTTCTAAAACAGGTTTTGATCATATTGCCAATAAGCCCCACGCGTCGCCTGCCGACCATTCTTTTAACTATTTACTGGATTTGTTTTTGAAACCAGATCTTTCAAAATTTAGTTTAGAAGATTGCAACACAGCTATGATGGGACTACGTGCTTTTTCTAAAAACGGAGAACCTGTTTTTCAGTCTTATCACTCTGCTTGGGATTCTGATAATCATAACTTTTTTCCTTCAGGCACAGTGGGAATTCCACCAGTTAAGGCCGGATACCTAGCCTTAGCTTACAGATACGCCGAAAAACATGGTTACAAAGTTCCAGATGCCCATTTTTGGGCGGTTATAGGTGATTCTGAATTCAGAGAAGGCTCGTTGTTTGAAGCTGTTCCTGACTTTGCGGAAAGACAAATTGGAAATCTTACATGGATTGTCGATTACAATCGCCAAAGTTTAGATGGTCATAGAATAACAAACACAGACGCTTTAAATGGGACTGACGCTAAGCGGATAGATGCAACAATGGCAGCTAACGGTTGGGAAGTGATTCAGGTTCAGCACGGCAGAAAAAGAAAAGCGCTTTTTAATCAGCCTTCAGGTGAATCTTTTAAAAATTGGTTTGAAAACGAACTTACTGATTACGATTTGCAAACATTGCTACTAGTTAAAAAGCCAGAGGATTTGAAATCTAATTTATCAAAAATAAAATCTATTGAAAAATTCGTATCAACCCAGTCAGCCGAAGCACTGGTAGAAAGTCTTAAAGATATGGGCGGACATGATCTTGAAGAACTTTTTGAGGCCTTCGAGAAATCTAAAAAATCGGCAAGCAGACCCACTATAATCATTGCTCATACAATAAAGGGCTGGGGTCTAGAAATGGCTGCTACAAGCGGTAACCATTCTGCTTTGCCAAGCCAAGATGAAATGGATTCACTGAAAGAAAAATTAGGTTTTAAATCTGACGATCTTTTTGAACGATTTGATTCCAAAACCAAAGAAGGTCAGTTTTTAAAAACTAGAGGAGATCAGCTTTACTCAGAGATCTTAGAGCAGGAAAAAATCCGCAGCTCAAACCAAAGTATGTTCAAAGGTAAGGTAAGTGAGCTTCCAGATTCACTTGATATTAATTTGAAAATGGCAAGTTATCCTCATACACAGTGGATGTTGGGGCAGCTAACAGCAAAACTGACTAGAATTGCAAACACCGAAGACAAAAAGACTTTAAAACCCATGGAGCAGACCCTAAAAACTGTTTCTGAACTAATAATTTCTATGGCTCCAGATGTGGGGACATCAACTAATCTTAACCCGGCCATGGACGGTAAAATATTTAGTGCTTTAGACGTTGAAGACATTGAGACTCAGCGAGGTGTTAAAGATAAGAAGACTCCTGATCTTATCCCCGGCGAAGATAACTCAGATCGCTTTCTAAGGTTTGAAATTGCAGAAGCTAATGTTATGTCTTGTGCAGGAAGTTTTGGCCGTTTAAGAGACTTGTTAGGAATTCCAATCTATCCGCTTATGACCGTCTATGATTTTTTTATTAAAAGAGCTTTAGATCAGTATTTCTATAACATGTATTGGAAATCATCTTTCTTTCTAGGTGGCACACCTTCTGGTGTTACGCTTTCGCCAGAAGGTGCTCAACATGGATGGAAATCTGATATTCAAATCCCAAATCAAATCACTTGGGAGCCATTCTTCTGCCAAGAGCTGGATTGGATTTTTTGTGACGCATTAAAACGCCACTTTGGGTATGACAACAACGAACGAAATGGGGTTGTATTTAGGGGTGTCACTCGCGGAGTTGAGCAAAAAGATTTCTTAAAATATCTGAAAAGACAAAAAAGGTTTAAGTCTAACTCAGATGAACTTTTAGCTCTTGAAGGTTTTGAAGTTCAGGGAACTATAAATGAATCCCAGGTGAATTCGATTGATGATTCTAAGATTCTTGAAGTCATTCGAAAAGAAGTTCTGAATGGAGCTTACACCTTAATTAACTTCGAAGGCTATGGGGAATACATACCAGGTGACAATGTTGTAAACATTTTTGCTATGGGAGCCTTAGGCACCGAAGCTATTGAGGCTTCGAATTCTCTTCTTAAAAAAGGCATTTACGCTAACGTTTATATTGTTACTTCCCCTGATTTGTTGGTTGGTCATCTGGGATACAAAAACGGTTTCGAACATCTTAAGAATGGTTTGGGTGTAAATTCAGATCTTTACTTATTTCCCAACGAGCAAACGAGCACTATAGCAGAAGCCCAGACATTTTCTGGACGACGTGTACCGATAGTAAGCGTGCACGATGGCGAGGCAGGGTTGCTAGATAATCTTGGATCAATAATAGGTGTCAAACACGAGGCTTTAGCCGTAAGAAAGCATTCTAAATGTGGTACTCCAAAAGATATTTATAAGTACCACGGCTTAGATGCAGCGACAGTGGTGGAAGCCTGCGGAAAAGTACTATCCGAAACAGCATTAGAACAAGTTCAAATTTACATGAATGCCGGAAGCACGGTGAAAAAAGCTGAGCAATTTCAACCTAAGTTAAAAAAAGACCAAGTGGACTGGTCTGACTTATGGAACTGAGGCTTTAAAACTGTTCGCTCAAAATTGTAAATGGCTTGAGCCTGTTTAGAATTTGATAAAAAACAATCTCTTTTGGTTGCCCTTCGTTTTGAAATTAGGATCGTTAAATTTTCTGTTAAGCTGCAGAAAACAGGACCACTATTTCTTAAACGCTAGAGTTAAACCTTCAGCGGTAGGTATCAATGCTGAAAAATAATCAGGATGACCAGCTATAGTCTGGTTGAATTCCCGCATCACCTTCCAAGCTTGTTTGTGATTTGAAGGCTCTTTGTCGCTAAAAACTTTTCCTAACAAAAACGTGTTATCAGCAATAACTAGCCCTCCCGATCTTAGATTTTTATCCGCCCAATCAAAGTAGTCCAGATATCCTGACTTGTTGGCGTCAATAAAAACCAGATCAAAAGGACCTTCTGCTTCAATCTCTTTTAGCTTATTTGAAGCGACACCTAAAAAAATGCTTAATCGATTTGAAGCAATATGGGCTTTCAAATTCCGGGATGCCACTGCGTAAGCAGTTTGGTTTTTTTCAACAGACCAAAGCTTACCAGTTTCGGGTAAGCTTTCTAAAAGCCAAGACGTCGAATAGCCGTAAAGGGTGCCAATCTCTACAATCTTTCGAGCCGAAATCAGTCGAGAAAATAGTTTAAGCATTCTGCCTTCTGTCGCTGAAACTTCGATTCCGCTTTTGCCACTTTCTTTTAAGGCTTGAAGAATTTGAAGCCTTTCAATAGGCTCATTTTCGAAAACTTTTTGGATATAAGAATCTGCTTCAGAAATTGTGGTTCTCATAGGTCAGTTGGTAGCATTACTGGATAGTAAGGGCAAATAGAAGAACTACCCAAGCTCATACCTACAATGCTAAAGCGTGGAAAGTTTAAGGTTCCTAACCATTTGATAGCCTCTTTGATGCGGTGGTGTTATATGGAGGCGCTCAAGGAAAAGATATTGGAAGAAAAAAACTAGTGAAAAAAACTAGGCCCAGTGAGCTCATCCAAGTGCTATTGAAAAACCGCTTTAAATATCGGGATTATGTAGCCTAGAAAGTTATGCATAGTTTTCTGGAAGCATCTTAAAAATTACACTAAAAACAAAACCTTGGAGATTAAAAGCAGGCTCTTAGCTTTGGATAATGAATGCAGAGAGTAAAGTGATGCTTGCTGAAGAAGAAAAGAAAAAACTTGAAGCATAACCTGCTTTTGAGGATTCAAATTCGATAGACGACTCGACGTTATTACTAAAAAACTTTTGAAGGTCCTGAAAAAAACTTTTGATGCGCCCCCAACTCTTACTATGTTTTAAGATGTTTAAATTAGTCAGAAACTTACTTCAAGGACTTTTAATATATATGTTCGTTTTTGCTACCATTTTAATACAAGCCAAAATAAAGAGATCCGTTGAGCACATTCAACGGTTCTCTTTATTCACGAGGATCAAGGGGTTTCCCTTACATTAACCAAAAAATTTCATCCATAGAGTCAGAAATTCCGCCGCACGTTTCTTGGTACTCAGGTAAACTCTCAGAATCTTTAAGTAAATTTTTCATAAATCTGGCACTTACAAAGATTTTATTAATGGTATTTAAATAAGCGTCAGAAATTTTGTTTAATGCATCCTCACCAACTAGTATCTTCGTTTGATCATGTGAAACATAAAGAATTGAGCCTGAAGTTAAAAGAAAAGTACCTCCAGGGATATTTCTTCTGACATTTATATCGTCTACAGTAGCTAAAGTACCCAATTCATTAAACGGCAAACCTAAGGTCTCGCCATGTGTTGCATCCCAAATTTTACACGAAACAATTGCTTTTACCGCCCTTTCATTAAGAGTGTCGGCCTGTGATATCCATGGTAAACTAAATACTAGTATTAAAAGCAAAAAATTTTTCATAATCGTAATCCTCCATTAGGTTTAAACTTAAGAGCTGCAAACTACATGCTCAAGACCTAATCTCAGAGATGAAACAGTTCTTTAGAGGTCAGATCAAAAATATGATACTTTGGGATCTCAAATCAAAAAGACGAGGGTTTGAGTAAGCCGATCAGGAAACATTAAGCCTGAATTTATGACATGACAGTCAGATTTTTTTACACCCCGGTGACAAAAAACAATTTGCGGCATTTCACCGGTCGTGCAAGCTCATACCTAAAAGGCTTTAATTTAATCAGTTGCCCAATCATTTTTCACCCAAGACAGATCTGCTTGGTTTGGGCTGGTCTACCAATTGCAGTTAAGGTTAACATCCTAGGGGGGATCAGATGAAACTATCGATTATTCTAATAACGTTCATGTTAGCATCAGTATCAAGCTTTGCAGCCTTGAAGTCTCAAGATGAGACGAAATTAATCGAGGCTAAGCCTAAATCTAGTTTAAGTGCTAATAAAGAGCTTATAAAAAATCTTTTATCGGGCATGGACTTTAAGGTTGAAGACGCTTTAATCGCATCTGCCAACACTGACGGACCAAATACAACCTACAATATTACACTACGTTTAGTGGTTGCTGATTCTAGTGGTAAAACTACAGAAATAGATTTGTTTGAATCAGACAGCTTTAACACTGACGAAGGCTACGTGGTCATAGGCAAAGAGTTTCACGTTAATGGTTCAACGATGTTTAAGACACTAGATCCACATATTAACATTATCGAGCGTGCAACTAGCTTAGACCTAGCGGTCAGCTTAAATAAAAGCCTGCCTTTAGCTTTAGCTGACTCTAGTTTGAAAAAAACTACAGCTCAAACCCATAGTACGATCTATTCTACCAGTGTAAGTTTCAACAATTCAAAAAGCAGCTTTAATCAAGAGATTGACCTTCCAGAGTCTTTTAGTTACGAAGAAAATTCTAATATTAATGATTTAGGTTTTGGTCTGTTTTTTAGATAATACAGGAGTAAATGACATGGTTCGAGAGGGCACAGAAGTTGAATGGAGCTGGGGTGATGGAAAAGCCACAGGAACCGTTAAAGAAATTTTTAAAAAAGATGTTTCCAGAACTATAAGCGGCACGAAAGTTAATCGTGAGGCATCAGACACAAATCCAGCTTATTTAATTAAGCAAGAAGACGGCCAAGAGGTTCTAAAATCCTCTTCCGAAATTAGCCAAAAAAGTTAGTTTATAAACTTTTAAATCGTATATTTGCATTTTTAATAGGCAATTTTCTAAGCTAAAACTTGATGTCTATGACTTCTATATAAATTAAGTTATAACATTTTACTTATAAGTGCTGTTTAAAATAGACTTATAAGCTTAACTTTTATCAAAACTACCAAGCCAAAATATAATAATTAGTAGAAGGTAGATTTAAAAAGTAAGCTAAGTAACCGTTTTAGTAAGGAGACCCTTTGATGTCTAATATTATTGAAGTCAAAAACCTCGCCGTAGATTTTAAGACAGATGATGGTTTAGTTAAAGCAGTCAAAAACATTAGCTTCAATATTCCACGGGGAAAAACAATTGGACTTGTCGGAGAATCTGGATCTGGCAAAAGCGTAAGCTCATTAGCGATAATGAGGCTAATTGCATCGCCCCCAGGTTTTATATCTAACGGTGAGATTTTATTCAATAACGAAAACCTTCTAACTAAATCAGAAGACGAAATGCGAAAAATCAGAGGAAAAAAAATCTCGATGATTTTCCAGGAACCGATGACTTCCCTAAATCCAGTATTTACTGTTGGAGATCAAATTTCTGAGAGCTTAATTTTACATGAAGGCTTATCTAAAAAACAGGCTTGGGATAGGTCAATTGAATTGCTTCATAAGGTCGGCATACCTAACCCTGAGCAACGAATTTCTGCCTATCCTCATGAAATGAGTGGGGGTCAACGTCAACGTATAATGATAGCGATGGCTATTGCATGTTCGCCCGAGCTGTTAATAGCTGACGAACCCACGACGGCATTAGACGTAACTATTCAAAAGCAAATTTTAGATCTTATAGCAGATTTACAAAAAGAATCTGGAATGAGCGTGCTATTTATCACCCATGATTTGGGCGTTATCGCTGACATCGCTGACGAGGTGGTCGTTATGTACAAGGGTGACATTGTTGAAAACAACACTTGCGAAAAAATCTTTGAAGACCCTAAGCATCCTTACACTAAGGGCTTGCTAGCGTGTAGACCTTCTTTGATTTCGAATCCACATCGACTACCCATGGTTTCAGACTTTATGACTTCAGACGGGGTAGAGATTCCAAATAGCTTTGATGTAAAAAAAGCTGACAAGTACACTCGACCTATCACTGAAGAAGAAAATCCAGTGGTCCTGGAGATAAAAAACTTAGAAAAACATTTTCCAATTAAAACTAATTTCTTAGGTCAGACCACCGAATGGCTTAAAGCAGTGAATAAAGTTTCTTTGAAAGTTAGAAAAGGTAGAACGCTTGGTCTTGTTGGCGAATCTGGCTGCGGAAAAACCACTTTAGGTCGCACAATACTTAGATTGATCGAACCCACATCCGGAGATATTTCATACAAGGGAACGAAGCTAAATGAGCTAAGTAAAAATAACATGCGAGCCATGCGAAGAAAGCTTCAAATTATATTTCAAGATCCTTACGCTTCACTGAACCCAAGAATGACCATTGGCTCTGCGATCATGGAGCCTATGATGATTCATAAGCTTTATAACACTCGAGCAGAACGACAGCAAAAAGCCGCCGAACTGATTGAACGATGTGGACTGTCTGCAGATTTTTTAAACAGATATCCTCATGAATTTTCTGGTGGACAACGTCAACGAATTTGTATCGCAAGGGCGTTGGCGGTTCAGCCTGAATTCATTGTTTGCGACGAATCAGTATCTGCTTTAGATGTTTCGGTTCAAGCTCAAATTCTAAATTTGCTTTTAGATCTTCAAGATGAATTGGGCTTAACTTATATATTCATTTCTCATGATCTAGCTGTAGTTAAATTTATCTCTGATGAAATTGCAGTAATGAACAAAGGTGAAATTGTTGAAATGTCTGACGCTATTTCAATATATGAGCGACCTAAGGATGAATACACGAAAAAGCTTTTATCAGCTATTCCCAAAGGTATACCAAAAACTATGTTGGATCCGGTTCAAATTTAAGTTAATTCAAATTGAATCCAATCCAATTTGCATAAGGCATAGATTTACTGCTCAACCAAATTCTTAACCGTAGTTTTTAACATTTCAACGTCGAAGGGTTTTTTTATGTATGCTTCGGCACCTAAGCTTAGACCCCTATCTACATCTTCTTTTGACCCCAAACCAGAAATAAGAACTATAGGAATTTCTTTTAAATCTTCATGACTTTTTAGCACTCTAGTTAGCTCTAAACCGTTAACCCAAGGCAGCCCAATATCCAAAACAATTAAATCTACACTGTCTTTGCTGAAAACCTTTTCAAGTTGAGTGCCATCTGCAGCGCTGATGACTTGATAGCCCTCGAATTCAAAAAGCCTTACCAAAGCTTTTCTCATGGTCTCGTCGTCGTCTACGACTAACAGAGTTAGCTGCTGTTTTTGTTTGTTTTTTAATTTTCTGTATTCGTCCAAAGAAACCACAGATTCGCTGGCGATTTTTTCTTTTGTGATTTTTTCTATTTGGTCTACAAGGCTCTGGATATTAATCTTTTTATTCATTCAATAAGGCTATCAAGCACAGTGGTCTTTAGTCATCACGACTTTAGGAGCATTTTTAATAAAATAAAAAGACCTCTTACAATCTTGGTTTGCAGCGTTAAAGGCCTTTATCATCCAGCCACCTTTCCGCATCCATAGCAGCCATACATCCTGTACCTGCGGCAGTGATAGCTTGACGGTAAACGTGATCTTGAACATCACCGCATGCAAACAAACCCTCGACTGACGTATAGGTGGAGTCAGGCTTAGTTTTGATGTAGCCTTGATCATCCAGATCAACTTGTTCAGAGTCAAAAATATCTGTATTGGGTTTATGACCAATAGCTATAAAAACGCCTTCTAATTCTAAATCTTTGGTTTCTTTAGATTGATTATTATAAATACTTACGCTTTTAACCATTTTACCGTCACCATTGATGTCTTTGAGCTCGGAGTTCCACATAATTTCGATCTTTTCGTGCTCTTTCACCCTGTCTGCCATAATTTTCGATGCCCTGAAGTCTTCTCTTCTGTGGACTAAATAAACTTTGCTAGCAAACCTTGTTAAAAATAAGGCTTCTTCCATGGCCGTGTCCCCGCCGCCAACAATACAGACTGGGACGTCTTTAAAAAAAGCGCCATCGCAAGTCGCACATGCAGAAACTCCTCGTCCTAAATATTTCCGCTCAGCAGGCAAACCTAGATATTTAGCACTTGCTCCGGTGCTAACAATAACTGTTTCAGCAGTCCATTCTTTATCTCCAACAAAAACTTTAAAGGGCCTTGAAGTCGTATCGATTTTAGTTACGTTAGATGCAACCATACGTGTTCCAAAGCGTTCAGCTTGTTTTTTAAATAAAGCCATCATGTCTGGGCCCAATACACCGTCAGGAAATCCTGGAAAATTTTCTACATCTGTAGTTGTGGTAAGTTGTCCGCCAACTTCTTCTCCTTCAATCATAAGTGGTTTCAAATTAGCTCGAGCAGCATACACTGCAGCTGTGTAGCCTGCAGGTCCTGATCCAATAATAATAACTTTTTCGTGAGACTGAAAACTCATAATTAATCACCTTTATTTTACTTAGATATTTAAAACTTTACTTAACATGATTATAGTCTATATGTGAATTGTCTGCAGCGATTATATTTTAGTAAAAAATTTTTATTTTTTGGCCGCAGGCAATAATTCACTGACAAACTTTAAAGTTCCAACTGAGAAAATATCTCTTTTACCACATCTTTAACATCTAAGATGTCTTGGTTGGAACTTCTAGGTGCTGATCCCAGTGGCAGCAAAGTTGTGTTCATATATCCAGGGCTGATGATTTTAATATTTATTGAACCAGGAGTTCCGTTTAAAGATTTGATCAGCCCTTTCATGGCCCATTTAGCAGCCGCATAAGACGGACCCAAAGAATCACCTTGGTCGGATTCTGCGATAGCTGATCCGATATATAAAAAAGTAAAGGGGGACTGAACTAGTTCTTTAGCGTCTTGGTTTCTTTTTAATATTGACCAAATCAACTTTGCTGGAAATAAGAAATTTAGTTTTAATGCCCACTCGTGATCTTTCCAATCCTTTGCTTCGTACTTGCCGTGCGGCCCTCCGCCAGCACAGTAAATTAGGTAATTAGCTTTAAAATTCGAAACATCTGTAAGCAGCTCTTGATAAAGTTTTTCGTCTGAATAGGCCTGTGTAAAATCAAATGATTTAAATTGATATTTATTAGTGTTTAAAAAATCATTAGAGTCATGTCTTGAAAGTCCTAAAACAGACTTAACTTTAGATATGTTAATTAAAGATTTAACGCATTCGTGCCCTAAGCCTTTGTGCGAACCTAGCACTATCACCTTAATAGACATTCTTAGATCCTTAGCATTTGCGCATAGAAAATAGGTTGGCCCTTTTTCAAAAAAATCTTTTCGAAATGTGTTTCAAAATTACCCTCAGCGAATTCAGAATTGTGTAGGTCCTTGGTGAATTTTATTATTTTATATTTACTAGATTTTAAGATAGGAGTGACCCACTCGAAATAGTCGGCAGAATCTGTTTTAAAATCAAGAATGCCGTTATTTTTCTGGATTGAATAAAGCTTGTCTAAATATTCTGGTTGCAGCAGTCGATGTTTTATCTGCTTTTTTTTGGGCCACGGGTCAGGATGGTGAATAAAAATGTCAGTAAGTTCACCTTCATGAAATAGCTCTTCTATATTATAGGCATTATACCTCATCATAATAGAATTCTTAACCTCAGAGTATTTGTAAGCCCGTCTAATCGATTGTATCAAAGGCTTAAACTTGATCTCAATGCCTAAAAGTAATCGATCAGGATTCGTATTCGCTCGGTGGGCGAAGTGCAAACCATTACCTGTTCCAATTTCTAAATCAACAGTTTTAAACTCAGAACTGGTGGCCGCTTTAGCTGATGGCCTGTCTTGCTCTATAGCTCCACCACCCGACAAATTTTCGAGGCTATTACCTTCTACGCCTAAGGCTTCGGAGGAGTGACTTTTGTAAAATTTTGCCCACTTTCCTTTAAATTTTGGAGCCCGCTCTTCATCCAGTGCACAATGTGAAAAATCTTCCAAAAGCATTTTTACGAAGCGATTGTTATCGGAATTAAGGGTCTTGGTCGGAGTTAGTTGGCTTTTACATGCACTCATAAAAGACAGGTAGCAAAGGGATTTAAGCTTAGCAACTCATTATTTCATTAACTTTGTAACTAATCTGAACTAACTTAAAAATGTTCACAAAATTAATTTTCCTGGAGAAAAACGCTATGGCTTTCAATTACAAAATTGCTAATAAAATATTAACTGCATTCATGGTGTTGTTAGTGCCATCTGTTTTATTTGCTCTACCTTACCAAGGGCAAACGGTTCTGATAGCTGCCCCCTCGCCGATTGCAGCTGAAGTTGGAGAAGAAATTTATAAAAGCGGTGGTAATGTTTTCGACGCAGCGGTTGCGGTGGCGCTAACCCTTTCTGTCACATCACCCTACTTTGCCTCACTTGGCGGTGGCGGTTTTGCCATGATTAAAAAAACCGGTGAAAAGGTTACAGCATTGGACTTCAGGGAAACAGCCCCAGACAACACAAACGAGGCTTATTTTCAAAAGCTAAAAAGTGATAGCTCTTGGACTGGTGGACCGGCAGTCGGCGTGCCAGGGATACCAGCAGGCCTTTACGAAATCCACAAAAGGTACGGAAAATTAAAATGGGAAAGACTGTTTAAGACTCCACTGAAAATTGCCCGTAGCGGATTTCAAGTTTCCGGTGAGTGGTTTAATTACACCCGTCGCGAAAGTCGAAGATTCAATATTTCTGGAAAAAAGTTTTTCTTAAAAAAAGACGGGCAATTTTACAAACCCGGAGACACCCTGGCGCAACCACAATTAGTTCCAGCTTTGACTATGTTTAGGGATCGAAAGCTTAAGGGCTTTTACGAAGGATCAGTGGCAAAAGATATTGTACAAAGTGTAGTAAAAGCTGGTGGGGTCATTTCAACTGATGATCTAAAAAACTATAAGGTTATATGGAGAACTCCATTGACTAAGACTATAGGAGACCAAACTGTTCACCTTATGCCCCCACCATCGAGTGGAGGTGTGATTATCAAAACAGCTCTTGAATTGGTAGAAAGGAAAAATTTAAGAAAGCATCAATTTTTGAGCGCCAATGAAACCCACTTGCTTGGTGAAGTTCTGGAAAAATCTTTTCGAAGCAGATCAATGCTCGGTGATCCAGAATTTAGTAAATTGCCCACAAATTTTTTATTATCTGATAAATATTTTAAAAAACTAGCGCAGTCGATTCGCCTATCATCTTCAAAAAAGATCAAACCTTTATCTGGAAAAGATATACCAAAAGAAAGTACAGAGACTACTCACTTTGTAGTTATGGATAGTAAAGGCGAAGCTGTTTCAATGACTATAACTTTAAATGGAAACTACGGCTCGGGCGTGGTTTCCGACAGATATGGGATAGCACTTAACAATGAGATGGATGATTTTACCACAAAACCTAAAGAACCAAATAAGTATGGGCTTATACAGGGTGCAGCTAACTTAGTTAAATCTGGGAAAAGGCCGTTAAGCTCCATGTCCCCGACAATTGTCACAGAAGGAGACAAAGCAGTTTTCGCTGTTGGTGCTCCAGGAGGTCCGCGGATCATAAGCGGGGTATTTCAAGCGCTATACCGAGTAATGTTCAATAAGTTTAATATTGAAGATGCTATAATGGCGCCAAGGGTTCATCACCAATTTATGCCAGACAAGTTGTATATCGAAAAAAACAGGTTCTCACCAAATGTGATTCAGGCCCTACGCAAAAAAGGTCAACAGATAAAATATATTAATAACGTAGCAAAAGTCTGTGGAGTCAGAGTGAACAAAGACGGGCTACTTGAAGGCTACACTGACTACCGCGGCGAAGCCGCAGTTAGCGGATTCTAAAACCCAAGTTTCAGGCCAAAGCTTAGCTTTGGCCTGAACTAGACAGGACAACATTTAGTCCTATTTAATTAGCTTCCTCGTGATTCGATGAAAGTAAGCAGTGTTTTTCATCTGCTATATTGTTGGTGCCTATTGGGTCATAGCAATTTATCTTTATGAACTTAGCCATCAAGCCAGATTTTAGAGCGTCAAAATAATCACCTTGTTCGATAATGACTTCGAATACTTTTGGATCTCTTAATCTAAATCCGGACTCGATCATGTCTTTATCAAAAATACTAGAACCGATTGGGTTTATCATACAAAATTCGCCTTCAGAATCGGACTTGTAGCAAGCTAAAATACCGAAGCTTTCCTGCCAACCCATGTTTAGAAAGTACTCAGTGCTTGGACTAGTAGCAAGGGCCTCTATTAGCGCGCCCACCGTAGCTGTGCCATCAACTTTTAAATCTTGTTTTGCTAGAGCAAAATCTGAAATTTGAAACATCAGAACGAATGATAAAATTATTGCTTTTAAACCCATCGGTTTTCTCCTATGTGTTGGTTATCAACTAAGTTACTTATAAGATAACTACCTTCAGACTTTCTATAAGTAAATAAATGTTGTCAGATCCCCCATACACAAGGCAATTAGTGCATTATGTTAGCTGAATTTATAGACTTTTTAGGACATCACTTAAAGCTGGAAGCCTAAACTGATTTATACTTCTATGCGTTCCAGGATGTTCAGAGTAAGTAACATTTGCTCCTGCGGATTTTAAAATCTGATAAATTTGTTTAGATCCGTACTGTAAACTGTGCTCGTCTTTATCACCTGCGTAAATGCATACAGATTTAAGCTGAATGGCTGTCTCTGTTCGCTGCTTTAAAAAATTCACCGGATCATGTTGCACCCATTCTTGCCAGATGCTTTCGATTATTTTTCCATCTTTATCGATAGGAATTTTAAAGTTATTGTTTGAATCCTTAGTGGCGTAACACAAGGTCATAGCGACAATGTTCTTTAGGCCAAATAGTATGTGGTCAGAGTATTTCATGTTTTCATGAGTGAAATTTAAGATAAATTTATCAAAACCACCATGCTCATTTAAGTATGGTAAATATTTATAAATTTCCGGTAAAAGACTTATTTCAAACAAACTGTCTGGAGCTATAGCGATCACGTGGTTAAAAAGCCTGGGATATTTCGACCCTAAATGAAGCGCCCCATACCCACCACTAGATCCTCCCATAACTATCCAGTTTTCGTTTTCCTGGATTTCTGGAAAAGATAATTTAACTTCTGATGCTAGATCATGAACAAGGTAGTCTTCATAGTTTCCCATACCCTTAGAGTTAATGAATTGGCTTCCGCCCCATTTAGTCCATGCACTAACAAAAATGTATGTCGCACTAGGTATTATTTCTTCCGATGTCCAATGATCAATATCCTGAACAGTATTATTTTCAAAACGGTTAAAGGATGTGTTTTTCCAGCCATCGCTTGCGAAACCAGAAAGATAAAAAACTACTGGCGTATCAGCGCTAATATATTTAGGTACTAAAATCGGGACCGCTCGATATACTGGATCGTTTAAGGGATTGTTTTCTAAACTTTTGCTTTTGAAACTTAGAGTTTTCAAATCATAACAGTTAAGATTAAAAGGAAATAGACCATCAATTTTCATATACTAGTTAAGCACCTTTTTTAAAGGCGTCGATCTTGTGAGACGAGAACTCTTCAGTGTCCAAGCCTTCACTCATACTGGTCAAATCATAGTTAGAAACTTGATTTCGACCACCATTTTTAGAGTCATAGAGCGCTTTATCTGCAAACTTCACTAAGGTTCTAGCATCTAAGATTTGATTTACAGGTTTAGCGATGGCAAAACCTAAACTTGCAGTTAGTTTCATTTTGGATTCACCATTATCAAATTCGTAGTCTTCTATATTTTTTCGTAGGCGTTCACAAAATATACCCACACCCTCGATATCAGTCTCTGTAAGAATAATTATAAATTCGTCTCCACCATATCTAGCACCGATATCAGTGTCGCGAATAGAGCGCTTTATAATTCCGCCAACTTCTTTTAAAACAAAGCTTCCGAACAAGTGATCGTTAGTATCATTCACAGACTTAAACTTATCCATGTCCATCATGACTACAGCTATGTATCGCGAGTACCTTTGAGATCTCTTTATCTCATAATCCAATTTAGAGTAAATATTTCTCATGTTGTAAAGACCCGTCAGATCATCTATCTCCACTAAGGCTTGAAGTTTGCCATTTGCAATTTTTAACTGATCTGTTAAATCCTTAATCCTGAGTTGTGCTCTGACCCTGGCTAATAATTCATTTGGGCTAAATGGTTTGCACATATAATCGTCAGCCCCAGCATCTAGGCCTATGATAACTTGCTCTGTTTTAGACTCTGCCGTCAGGAATATAATCGCAGTAAAAAAATCAGAGCTCTTTATTTTTTTCAGAGTTTCAAAACCGCTTAGTCCTGGCATATTCACATCCAAGATAACCAAATCCGGGTGCCAGCTTTGAAGAGAATCTATAGCATCTTGCCCAGATTTTGCCTGCCTAACCTGATACCCCTGTACTTCGAGGGTGGCAGTTACAAATGTCAAAAGATCTGTGTCGTCATCTACAACAAGGATCTTTTTGTTTGTTAAATCTACAGGCAATCTCATATACGTTTTATCGGTCACTACTTTTCAAAAGTGGATGGGTTTTCCAGTAAACTAGACAGAGGACTGAGGTGTCTTAGGGCTTTAAATGCTCATCATACAGACTTTTGGTTATTAAAATTATTGATTCTTGGCCCTGTCTTGATACATATGGATGCTCTAGCATCTTAAGTATCTTTTTG
>CAWDNU010000005.1:0-101880 GCA_963803705.1 uncultured Pseudobdellovibrionaceae bacterium
TGAAAAAAACAAGTTCAGAGAAAAAATAGAAACTATGAATGATGAGTTTGACGAGCAGTTAAAAAAGGAAAAAGCACAATTTGAATCAGAGGTGCGAAAACAGCGTTTGTCTGCAAAAGCGAAGGCCCAAAAGCTTGCTCAGTTTAGAAAGGATGCCAAGGCCAAGCAAGATCAATTGTCCAGAGACATTGCCAGCATGGAAGCCCAAGCTGAAAAAGTCCAGGGTGATTTGGATAAAACACTCTTAGCCAAAAATGAGCTGTCAAAAAAAGCTAAGTCCTTAGAAGGCAGCAATAAAAATTTAAGTAAAGATATAGCACGTTTAAAAGAAATGGCAGATGCTCGTAACAAAGTAATTCGTAAAATAGCTAGTAACTTAAAAAAAGCTGGGATCGAAGCCTCAGTTGATGGAAAGTCTGGAGACGTTATTATTTCATTCGGAGAAGAGTATTTTGATTCTGGAAAAGCAAGTTTGAAGCCTGGTATGGAACAAGTGTTAAAAAGATTCATGCCAACATACTCTTCAAGTTTACTATCTGATCCAGAAACTGCGGATAAAATTCAGTCTATAGAAATTGTAGGGTTTGCTTCACCAACTTACAAAGGTAAATACGTAGATCCAAAAAGCTTAAAAGCTGGCAACAAAGAGGCTATGAATTATAATTTGGATTTAAGCTATTACAGAGCGCGCTCTATATTTGACTATGTTTTTGATACTACCAAAATGCAGTACAGGCACCAAAAAGACATCCTTCCCATCGTTAAGGTCACAGGACGAAGCTTTTTAGCCGAAGGTGAAAACCCTAAGGATGCAGCTGATTTGTCGCAAAAAGAATATTGTAAGAAATATGATTGTAAGAAATCTCAAAGAGTAATGATTAAGTTTAATATGCAGCCGTAAGAGGATAGGTTAACATGGAAACACAAAAAGTAGTTTATACATTTATCGATGCGCTGGTAATTTTTGCCAGTCACTGGCTTATTCCAACAATGATGTTTTTATTTATAGTAGGAATGAGTTTTAGGGCCATAATTTTCTACACGGTAAAGCGTGAAGAGTGGTTTGCAAAAGAATTCGAAAAAAGAGTAGATATTTATTTAAAAGAGCGCGACCTAAAATCAAATATGTCCTTTTATGTAGTTTGCAAAAAGTTGCTGGAAAAAACTTTCTACGATCTATTTAAAGTAAGATTTATCATGAAGCGCAGAAAGCCTGATTTTGTTATGACTTTTGCAGATCGAGTGTTTTTAGTAAAACAAGGTTCAGCTATTTTGGTCGAAGACTTTCTAAAGCAACTTAGGCACCTTAGGTATAATGAATCTAACCACCCACGCTTACTATCGACAACTAAAAAGATCTTTTCAAAGAACCCATGTTTTAGCAAAGTGTTTGGTATTTTTCCTGCAGCGACCTTAAACGACGTAATTAATATTCTTCCTGGCATTTTTATTGTGATGGGCGTGTTTGGTACATTTTTAGGTATCATGAGAGGTTTACCGGATTTAGGAAACATGGACTTAGCTGACGTTGAGGCTTCCAAAATGGTAATGGATCAGTTTTTAGTCAAGATAGCTTTCGCAATGAGCACGTCCCTTGTTGGGATTGCTCTATCAGTCATATTTTCAATATTTAATGCAAGTTTATCTCCTGAAAAACTCTTTATGTCAGCAGTCGAAAGAATGGAAACAGCTTTAGATACAGTTTGGCATTTCAGCGCTAACAACGATGTTCCTACAAATTTAGTAGAATTTGACGAAAACAGAGAGCCAGAAGAAGTTTTAGCTCGCCAGTCAGTCAATGAAGAGTTGATGCTGGCAAAAAATAAAAACAAAGAGGCTTCTTAATTGAAGTAAAACGAACTATGAAGAAATTTAGCAGATACATCATCGAAATAGAATTTGAAGGCCGCAACAGAACTGAGTATGTTGCAAATGATGTGTTCACAATCGGACGCTCTTCAGATTGCGATATTCATATCGATTCTAAAAACTTGAGTCGACAACATATGAAAGTTTCTTTGGTGGGTAACGAAATCTTCATTGAAGATCTTAAGTCGACAAACGGTTGTTTTTTGGACGGTGAGCCTTTAGAGCCAGGAACGCTAATTTCTTACAGCACAGATAAAATTTTATCTCTTGGAAAACACGACGATGTAATACTAACCTTAAAGGCCAAATTTGAAATAGAAAGTTCACCTTCCAAGCATAAAATAAAAGATGATCTTAAAGATACTTTTAGTAAAGATTCTCTAGATTTAAAAGATCCTCCTCCCAAAAAAGCAGAGCGTGATTATAAAGAAATTATGCATCAAGTAGAAATTCTTAAAACAGAAATTATTGATCGAGCGGAAAAAAGGGCAGATAAAATCATTGAAGAAGCAAAAGCTGAATCTGAAAAATTAACGTCAGAGTCCAAGCATGAATCAGAAAAATCAGCTGCTCAAGCCAGGGTAAATGCTGATAAAATCATGGCAGAAGCTGTAGAACAGTCAAAAAATATTAAAGAACAAACCGACCTGGCTGATATTTTAAGAGAAATTGAAGATAAAAGAAATGAACTTAACCGTGTTAATGAAATCATTACAACCTGTCGCGAAAATTTAAAATCTTTAGAATTAAAAAATACACAGTTTTTAGAGCTAGAGGAAAAAAACACTGAGTTAGAGCTAAAAATTAAATCTCTAAAAAGAGAAACCGAAAATCTATTTGAAAGCCAAAAGGACATTGAGGGTAAAATATCGATTTCTAATCAAGACCTGGAAAAAATACTGAAAGAAAAAACGGATGTCGCAAAAATTCTTTCAGAAACGAAAAGTAAGAATTCAGAGCTTGAATCTAAACAATCTAAGTTAGAAAAAGATGTTGAGACCCTAGTCAGCAAAAAAGATAGATTAGAATCTCAGGTTTCTGATTTGGGTCATAAGCAGTCCGAACTAGACAAATTGGTTATTCAACTGAAGGAAGTTCAAAGCAATTTAGAAGAAAAGAATTCTGCATTTAAAGAGATCTTAATTGAGATTCAAAATGTAAACACAGATTTAAAAGCTTTAAAAGATCTGCAGCTCAATTTACAGACAGAAAATACTAAGCAGAAACTTCAAATTGATTCTGAACAAGAAAAGCTAACAAGATTACAAGAAGAGTATAAAGACTTTTTAGACAAGAAAACGTCGCTGAATACGGAAATAGAGGATGTAAAAAATCAGAAAGAGGCAAGTGTTCATGAGCTTGCAGAATTAAAAGAAAAAGCTCAGACCTTAAGCAAAGAGTGTGATCAAAAGATCAAAAAAGCTACTGATGAAGCAGACCTTGTACTTTCTCAGGCAAAAGCTAAAGCTCAGTCTGAACATTTAGAATTGGTTCAAAAATCTAAACAAGATATTATCGAGAAAGAAGAGTCGCTTCTGAGCCATGCGAAGCTGCAAGCCAATGAGATTATCGAGAAGGCTAAAACTAGCTCGAACAAAATCGAATTAGAGCTTAAGCAAAAGCATGACGAGATGTTACTAAGAGCTGAAGTTAAGGCCGAGAAAGTACTTAAGGATTCCCAAGAAAGATCAGACGAACTTAGAGACAGGGGGCAGGCAGAGTATCAAAAGCGCATAAAAGAAGCTGAATCAGAGGCCGACAACATCAAAGTTAGATCTATTCAGGTTATGGATGAAAAGAAAAAAGACTTTGTGGAGCTTGAGAAAAAAAGAATTAGGAAAAGTTCCGAATTGTTAAAATCAGAACTTAATGTTTTATTATACTCTAAATTGAAGCTATATTTAAAAGAAGACGGTGAAGATTATGCCGCTCGTGTTCGAGCGTCTCTGGAAGCCGCAGTAAATTCATGCATGCTTAGTGAAGTTATCGAAAATGACGAAGAGATGTACGCCCTTCTCGATGATCAAGTCTTAAAGCAGCAGCAAAAGACAATAAACTATTGGCGCTATACAGTGCCGGGGGTCTTGATGTCGCTTGTTTTAGTTTATTTCGCTGTCCCTTTCTTCAAAGAGAAGATTAAAGATGAGTCTAGGAAAGTGGCATCGATCTCTAAACAAGAGACTGAAAACAGAATTAGACAGATGGATTCTGACGCTAAAAAGGCACTTTTTGAATTTTTTAACCCAAAAAAATCGAACGAATTTAAATCCACTTATACAGACCGAGTCCTTTATACAGACAAATATGCCAAAGTTAGTTTAGATAAAGACTATAGAGAAGACTGGATTTTAGATCTACAAACATTTTTTGTTGATGATCTGGAACTAAGTGAAAATGCGCTGGTACCATTTATATCACAAGAAGCAAATATGATTCGCGAACTTGTGGCTCAATCCAAGAAAATAAATGGCAAATTTATTGATCAAGGCATTTCAAAGATGCGAGAGATCGAAGACGAATTTTTAGTGAAGCTTAAAGTTAATCTTCGCGATGAACGGGACTTCAGAAAGATTATGGCCTTCCAAAAAAAATTTTTTAACAAAAAAGTTAAAAAATACTAACTTAATTTGTCTAAGCCAGGATCGTTTCACAAATACTTAATACAAACTTTCTTGTTATCAAAGTATCTATTGCTTTATGCTTTGATGCCACATTGCAACATCAAAGCTGAGCGAGTCACCATACTTTAACTGATTAGTAAAATGTTAATGGCGTGAGATACCGCTTTAGCGATAAGCAAACGTCACTCGCTCTGGTCGAAAATTTCAGTAGTGGCCTGGTTGTTGCTAAAGATACAGTTAAAGCTAAAGCTTAAATTGCGAGACAGTAATACGTTCTAGATAACGATTTTGGCATGAAGGATTTATACAAATGAATAGAGGTTTGCCAATATATCGATCTACGGTTTATTTGGCAGTTCTTCTCGTACTTTCAATGACTAATTTTTTGAGTCTTGCTAGCGTGAATGAAGTCCTGGCCAATTCCATAAGTAACCATCAAAATGTTCCACTAGATTTAGGTCCCTTCAGGTTAAACGATGGGGTAACCGCAACACGAAATAATACTATCTCTGTTTTAGAATCAGTCAGAGAATTTGATCAAAGATTTAAGGAAATTATAATAGATGTTCGAGGCAACAGAGCGGGCAGTGGCGATGTTGCTGCAGGCTATTTGACTGCAATGGACTTAATTTTAAATTTTCAAATCAAAGGATCAATCACGTTTTTGGTCGATGGCAAATCTAGAAAAGTACTAGACCGTATAGCTCACGGAAATTCAACTTTTTTTGATTCAGTGCAAGTGCAAACCCTGGAGTCGATTCCAGGATCCATAACATTTGACCTTTATTTAGCCTTGGCTAGTCCGGTAGGTTCATTTAGGTATGGCAAACAGATAGACGAAAGATCTGGGCCACCTGATGAGCCTGAATCAGGTTTGAAAATTAATATGAACTCAGACGGTATTTTACTAGTTCAAACTGTTTTTGGTAACACAGAAAAAAGAGCCAGGGGCAATCCTTACGCCGTGATCCGGGGAAATGGAATCAATTACTTAATGAATCCTGCTGGAATTGCAGCTAACGAAGCGGGGATTTACAAAGATTTTATAGCTTCACGCCTTCGACTATTTACTTCGAATGAAACTAAAGCGTTTATTCTTTCTGAATCCGAAGTCATACCTGATTCGTTTTCTAAATACGCCGTGCAAAGCCTTTTGACTGGATCAAAACTGATTGGCTCAAAAATTGGCTTGGCTTATGGAATTTCATATTCAGAAACGTGGGACCAATTTGAAAGCTACTTGCAAGGGCTAGCCAATGAGACCAGCGGTGCATTTAGTATCATTACCCCTTCAGAATTTCTGGTGAAGAATATTATTAATCCAGAATTACAAAATCGAATTGTGGTTATTTCTGACCAATCTCAAATACCCACTTTTGCTGACGATGGAAAAATTTATATCCTTAAGGTTAAGACTCTGCCGCACAAAGTTTTTGTGGGACTTATTGCTTACTGTATGAAAAGTGGCTTAGTGCCCGTAGGTGCGGGGGATGGATTTCTAAGTGCTGCTATTAATTTAGGTGGGCCTTTTGTGTTGACCCAAGTCCCATGGAACGAAAAAAACTTAGATAACATTTCGGAACGAATGGGTATAATTGCAAAAAAAATCAGAACAAATTTAACAGTGCAAAGTGAAGTGCTAGAGATTTTATTTCAAATTTTTGAAGCTGTCGACTTGACACAGGCTCAATCCTTGCAAAGCCTTAACGGTCTTTTCTTCGCGCTTGACGAAGAAGTATCTAACTTAACAGAGCAAATTATTGACGCTGTTGTACAGGTAGCCAGAGCGCCCGAGGTTGCTCAGTTGGGCTCACAAGAAAGTTATTCATCGGCGTTAGACTTCACGCTTCGTAAAAGTATTCAGGAAGGTGGAACATTATACTTGGAGGATCCCTTACCGAAGCCCGAAGCTAGCTTTTACTCGAAGCTGAAGGGTTTGCTATATATATACAATTCTCATCGAAGTGCCATGGACTCTAAGTTAGAAAATATTGCATTGAAACCAGCCGACAGCACGTCTGATCCCGGAACTGTCACAGAACGTGCAAGCAAGCTTACAAGGTTTTTCTTAAACAAATTTAAATTTAAATCGAATCAGCATGTCTTGGACAGCTCTAATCATCTGATTGTTCAAAAACTAAGTTGCGAAGCCTTTCTTAAACTATACTAAACTAAACTGCATATCATTTAAATGAATACCCCCATGTCAAATCTGAATTATACAATCGATCTATTTTTTCCTAAGGTTACTCAATCACTGCCAAAAGGTCGTGAACTTAAAACCCTAAAGCCAAAGATGACAGACTATGAAATCAATCAGTTTAATTATAATATTTTTGTTAGCACCACTATTTGCAAATGCCGGTTTAGATGGCTCAGGTTATCGCGACTGCTCTACGCATATATCTGATAGGGAACAGTTCAGCTTGACCCTGCAAGACGTTTCAGATGCGTTCAATGTAAGGCCGGATCAACTTTTTGCCATAGACTCCTATTTTAATATAGGTCTTTCAGCCTTAGAAAAAGAAAAGAATATTTTAGGAGACGGCGAACGCGGAAGCTACAAAGTTAACTTAGTCATAGAACATAAGTGTAAGTCTGCTGATGGCGGAATTAAATTGACTTTGAATGCACCCAGCCAATTTAAAAAAGTTTATCGAGATAAATTGCTAGGAAATTTTGAAAAAGAACTCGTAGACACTGACGTTAACCAAAGTGTTCTTTCCGACAGAATCGAGCTAGACGGCGCTACAATCAAAGTGCTAATTGATCTAACCGAAGCATCGCTTCCGGACCTTATGAGAAAAGGACGTTTCTCTAAAAATATTAGGGTATCTATTTTTAACAAGATTACTGGCTTGCACATTGAAGGGTACAATAAGTTATAAACTGATAGGAATAATATTGGACATTTCAAATTTTGTAGATAGATAGAATGCTCTGTTGCCTAGCGTTCTATCTATCTAATTTATCGGTCAGCAGATCTCACATAAAATTATTTTTTCAAATTTTTGCAGATTTTATCCTCACCAAAGAAAAACAATCTTGTTGCGTGTAAGTTTAGTGTAAGTTAAGGTTGGAGTATGGAAAGTCCAACATCAGGTTTATTTGGCATCAGCGAAGACCACATTGAGAAGTACCAGTCGTTAGACCTAAGATTTATAAAGAATCGGGCCGCTACATTTTTTTTTGAAGCCTCTGGGATAGCAATGTCTCCACTGATTTTATCAAAAGATGTTTTAATTGTGGACCGTTCTGTGGACCCTTCAAGTGGTCATATAGTTGTTGGATCATTAAATGATCAAGCTTTTATCTGTAGGCGTTTTGTGAAAGATGCAAATGGTTTACTTTTAAGGGCTGAAAACCCCGACTCTTCAGATATTAAAGTTGAGGATGACATGGATTTAAAAATTTTTGGGGTGGTAAGGTCTATTGTCAGAGAGTTTATCTAAAAACATTATAGTGCTTGTAGATTGTAATGCTTTTTTTTGCAGTTGCGAGCGACTTTTTCAACCTTACCTTCATGATAAGCCGGTCGGAGTATTGTCTAACAATGATGGATGTTTTGTATCTAGGTCTAAAGAGTTAAAGTCGGTAGGTGTGCCAATGGCAGCTCCGTTTTTTAAGTACAAAGATATATGTCGAGAAAACAAAGTTCATGTCTTTTCATCCAATTATTCATTGTACACAAATATTTCAGACAGAGTTATGAAAGTGCTTTGTGAGTTTTCGGACGATGTCGAAATTTACTCGGTGGATGAGGCCTTCATAAGTCTTCAAGGTTTTAGATCCTCTTCTGCCTTTCCAACTTTAGAAGATTATTTGTGGCATATTAAAAAAACTGTAGAGCAAAATACAGGAATACCAGTGAGCCTTGGAGTAGGACCAACAAAAACATTAGCTAAAGTAGCTAATCAAGTTGCGAAAAATAACGAGTACTGCAATGGGATTATGAATTTACTTGATCCGGTGATTCAAGATGAGGTTCTTGCTAGCTTTGAGTTAGATGATATCTGGGGCGTTGGTCGAGCTTTAGCCCCAAGATTAAGAGCCTTAGGTTTAAAGTCTGCCAAAGATTTTAGGGATTATCCGAACGAAAAACATATACTAAATCTATTTAGTATTGTCGAAATTTTTAGAAAAAAAGAGTTGCAAGGTTTTCAGAAGTTTTTTTTAAATAAAAATTCTAAGTCAAAAAAAAATATAATGTGCAGTCGAAGTTTTGGAGCATCAGTTAAAACACTTTCAGAACTTAAAGCGTCGGTGGCTCACCACGTGTCTTCAGCGACGCACAAATTGCGAAAACAAAACTCATTGTGTCGAACAGTCAGAGTTTTTGTTAGGACAAACAGGTTTAGAGATTCAAAGCAATATTACGGATCTAATGAGTATGTCCTAGATATGGCTACCGCTGACACTCGAAAAGTTATGATAGGCGCCATGCGGGTTCTAGATAAAATATTTGTCGAAGGGCTTGAATATAAAAAAGCAGGAGTTGTCTTAGGATCTATTGCCGACAAAAAAACCCAACTGAGTTTATTTCAGAAAATGGACAATTCAAAAGCTGAAAATTTAATGAAATCAATTGATCTGATCAACGCAAAGTCTGGTGCAGAGACCATAAAATTTGCAATTACATCGACGCCAAAAAAATCTTGGCGTATGACTCAAAATTTAAAATCACAATCATATGTAACTGGCTGGGGTTCTTTACCAAAAGTCTATTAAGATTTCTAAGCATTTTTCGCAAATTGGCCTAAATGCGCTTAGTCAAAATACTTCATAAGGCCTGGTCTTGTTTTACCCAAAAGGCCCAAAACGCTCACAAATATAAAAGCCCCACCTAGTTTTCGATCTAGAAAAATGGATTCTCTTGGTGGAACTCTTATTTTATGATTTCTAACAATGTCCCTACCAATCGCTGCGACCCGCTTCGGTAAATCTGTATGTCTCCAGTCATAATTTCCTTCAGCATCAGTAAAGGGATTGTCAGGATTTTCCGCGTAAGGCTCTCCGACTAAGCAGCAAAGCTGAAAGTATTTTTCTTTTAAATCCTGATCATCTTCTTGAAATAAGTATTTCATTTCATAAGCAGATTTAAAAATCATATCTCTGTCTTTTTCAGCTGCTGCTTTGATTAACTTTCTAAATGGAGTTCCAAAATGATCGGGCACCTCTCTCATTGCGCCAAAATCATAAAGTACGATTTGGGCATCATTATCTTTATTGATTCGAACACGGTAATTGCCTAAATGAGGATCTGTTTGAACAAGTTTGAACTCGAACAACTCTTTATAGTATAAATCTAGAAAATTAAGTGCAATTTTATTTCTACTTTCTTGCGATAAATTTTGCACGGCCTTAGAATCGACCTTTTCTCCGGGCTCGTACTTAGTGGTCAGGACGTGACGAGAACAATAATTTTCCATGACCTCCGGAACGACGAACCTTGCATCATTTTTAAGTTTGTTAAATATTTGCTCTGTCCAAATACGTTCAAGGTCGTAATTTGTCTCTTGAATTAACATTGTTTCTACTTCTTCAAAAAACTGGTCGGTTCGTGGGCTTTTGGGAATAATCTGCGCGACACTGAACAAAGATTTTAAAGCCCTTAAATCACTTTTTATGGCCCGTTCTACCCCAGGGTACTGAATTTTTATTGCCACTTCTTGTCGACTAATCTTATCGTAGGCCTTATGTACTTGCCCTAAAGATGCAGCTGCAATCGCTTCAGGATCGATTTCTAGATTTTTAAGTTTATCAGGACCTAGTTCAATATCAAGAAAGCCTTTAATCTGGTCCCAAGGTAATTTTGGAGAATCAGACTGTAAGTTTTTTAAATATTCGTTGGCTTTTGGAGGAAGGAAATGCTCGCCATACATAGAAACAGTCTGGCCAACTTTCATCAAGCTGCCTTTTAGCTGACCAAGTTCTTCGGATAGAAGCTTCATTTGCTGAATTAAATAGTCCTCGCGGTCAGTTCCTACAAGCTGTTTAGCTGCCAGTGCGCCAGATTTCAAAGATAATTTGGCTAATGCTAAACTACGTTGGAAGACCCCAGTCTTAATTTTTTTCATTAACATCCTCAGTTTGCCGCTAAAAATTGTACTGTAAATCTAAGCTAATTTAAGATATTAACATAGCTTCGAATAACTTCATCTAATTTAGGTAGTGAAAAATGAGAATTGCTAACATTATCGCCACAGGTTCCGAAGTGACCAGCGGTCAAATTTTAAATTCAAATGCCTCTTGGATCGCGCAGAAGTTACTAGATTACAATTTTGAAGTTCAGCGCCATTTGGCCGTGGATGATAATCCTGCTCGTATATTGGAGACAATCATTTTCTGCCAGAAGAGATCTGATTTAGTTATAGTTACAGGTGGTTTAGGTCCAACCACGGATGACCTAACAAGAAAATTGGTTGCAGACTGGTTAGGTTTGGAGTTGAAGTTTGATAACCAAGAATGGCTACGTATTCAAGCGCGTTTAAAAACTTTCGATTTAAAGCCCCGAGCTGGCCACAAGTGGCAAGCCTTTTTCCCAGAAGGATCCGAAGTGTTTGTGAACCATGCAGGCACCGCTTCTGGTTTTTCGATGAATGTCGTTGAGGAGAATTGCACATGCAATTTTTGGTTTTTGCCTGGCCCTCCTTTTGAGATAAAAAATATTTGGAAGGATCATTTGGATAAGAAACTTACACAGATAGGGCCTCAGAAAAAAGCTCAGTTGCTATCGTGGCAGTTCATTGATTTGGCAGAATCAGAGCTTGCTCACATTGTTGAACCTTTGCTTACGCCATTAGGGTTCGAGGTAGGTTACAGAGCCTCACCTCCGCTAGTTGAGCTAAAAGTTTGGGTTCCGCAATCAGTGGATATTACTACTGTAAAAGCTTTCACAGCAATTGAAAAGAAACTTTCGAACCATATCCACTTTAAGAACTTTAAGGATCCAATGATCGAGTTTTTCAAAGGTCCTTTCGCAAAATTAGGATCCGACTGTTTGTACATTCAAGATGAAGTCACTCAAGGAGAACTGCTGAACCGAATTCAAAACTTAAAGTCCTTAGATATTCAGGGACTTAAGTTACCTGAAATATATTATTCAAACCTGGAGTTTAAGGATGCCAAATATCCTCTGCTTAAGGTTTTTCAGACGGAAGACTTATCATTTTGCTTCGAGTTTTGGTTAGATAGTTCGAAAAGTTGCAATGCAAAGACAAAATTCACTAGAAAAGTGTCATCATTAAGGCAAAAAAAATGGATTTGTGAAATGCTTTTTAAGAAACTTTTAAATGCAATTGCTTAAATAGATAGCTTTGTTTGGAGTCAGCTTAAAATAGTTCTATCTAAAAACCGTGAATTCTAATAAGCATAGGATTGCAAAATATTTATATCTTCTATTCGTAACCGGGGGCGAAAGGCATTGTATTTTGAAGGGCCAGAAAAAAAATTAGAAATTTATAGTCTTGAATCTAGATTCTTAAGTTATCCCCAGTCTTTCTGGGTGGATCTTGTTTCTAGCTGCGGTGCTGAAATAATTAAGCAGTCTGAAACTGAGACCTGCAAATTTTTTTTACTTTCTGAATCCAGTCTGTTTGTATGGAATCACAAGCTACTGATGATCACTTGTGGTCGCACCGAACTGATCAATTCTGCAAGGTTTATGCTTAAAAAAATTGGTCTTACCGCATTTGATCATCTCTTCTTTCAGCGAAAAAATGAATACTTTCCAGAATATCAAAAAAGCTTCGTCTTTGAGGACTTCAAAAATTTGAAGGAAATGTTTCCACTTGGATATGGCCTTAGGTTTGGTGACAAAGATGATCATCACCTAAATATATTCGAATACAGCTCAAAGCCTATTACACCCGATGAAGATGTTAATTTGGAAGTGCTAATGTACGGAGTCGAGAATAAAATTCTTGAGATGTTTTTAAATCCAACTGATCAAAGTAAACAGCATCTTTCGAAGTTATTGTTAGAATTTTTCCCAGACTTTGAAATTGATGAACATTGGTTTGAACCCTATGGTTATTCAATGAACGCAGTTTTAAACAAGAATTATGGGACAATTCACGTCACCCCCGAAAAAGGGCAAAACTATATAAGTTTTGAAATTAACAATATAAAAAGAGAGCTTGTTTCAGTATTCTTAAACGCGATAGATAAAAAATTTAAACCTAGATCATGCGACATGGTTTATTTTGACCCTAATTCTAAAGAAGCTTTGAATATCCACATGGAAAACTGGGTGGTCAGGCAAAGTAGATTTGATATTTTAAGGTCAGGCTACGGCGTCAGTTACTGTCATTGGGCTAGTAGAAATGTGGTGTCTGAACCTGCAGAGCAAATACAATTTTAAATGGAAAAACTTAGATTTTAAATATTTATAAATGCTTAGGAGTTTTTAATGAGCGATAACTGGATTACTGAGACTTACAAAGGTATTTATAAAATGAGTTATAAATACTCTGAAAAATTGTTTTCAGGAAGAAGTGAATTTCAAAAAGTTGAGGTTTACAAAACTGAACATTTGGGCAATGTTTTACTTAATGATGATTTCATGATGTGCTCTGAAAAAGATGAGTTCGTTTACCACGAAATGATCTGTCATGTGCCACTATCAGTTCACCCAAACCCCAGAAAGGTATTAATTATTGGAGGCGGTGATGGTGGCACTGCCCGCGAAGTCCTGAAGCACGAGTCTGTCGAAAAAGTTGTTATGGTCGAAATCGATGAAATGGTTGTAAATGCCTGCAAAGAATTTTTGCCTTCGACTTCAAGTAAACTTACTTCTGCTAGGCTTGAGCTTTATATTGAAGATGGCCTAAAGTATGCTAAAGAGACTGCTGAAAAGTTTGATGTTGTGATGATTGATTCAACTGATCCTATAGGGCCTGCAGCTCCTTTATTCGGTGAAGAGTTTTATCGAGATATTTTTAAATGCACCACGGATAGTGCAGTCATAGTTGCTCAATGTGAAAGCCCTTTTTTGTTCTTAGAAACACAACAATCGACCTTAAACGTTTTTTCAAAAGTTTTTCCAAAAGTTCAAATATACAATTACTCTAATATCACTTACCCCGGGGGACTTTGGTCCTTTGCTTTTGCATCCAAAGGGTTGGACCCAATTGCAGACTTTAAAGTCACTGTTACAGACGAAATGGACTTGAAATATTACAATTCGCAAGTTCATAAAGCAGCTTTTAGCTTACCTAATTTCCAAAGAAAAAGCTTAAGCTCTTTTATAAAGTGAATTGATAGTGTCAAGTTTTCATCTTAGCCCAAATTGGCCGTTTAAAATTCAAATTCTTGAAAAAGAGTTTGATGTAACAAGGATTATTTCAACATTCGATTTTTTGGTAACCGAAGCAAGGAAGCAAAAGATCGAGCGCATTGTAAAGCTGAGGTCTAGAAGTTGTGTCCCAATTCTTGAAAACATTTATGACAGAGGTAACACTTCTGCAGTTATGAGAAGTGCCGAATCTTTTGGTTTTTTTGACTTCCATATTATCGATAAAAGTAAAGACTTTAAAGAATCCTCTAGGGTGACCCAAGGGGCGGATAAGTGGCTAAACGTAAATCGGTCAACCAACACCTACAAGACTTTAACTAAGTTAAAAATTCGTGGAGTCAAAATTTACACTACAGCTTTAACCCAAACTGCAATAGAAATTAAAGACCTGGATTTTTCTTCGGATGTAGCTTTTGTATTTGGGAATGAAAAAGACGGAGTATCTAAGGAAGCACTGGATTTGTCGGATGGTAATATTTTGATTCCTATGGTGGGCTTTACTCAAAGCTTCAATATATCTGTAGCGGCGGCCCTATGTTTTCAAGAAGCTCGAAAGATATCTAGGACTGTTTCGGAAGAGGAGGCTAATGCATTAAAAGCAAGCTACATTTTAAACAGTCTTCAATTAAGCCACGATCAAATGCTATCCCTTTTAGTGTGAACCCTGTCCTTTCACTCCAACAAAATTAAACTACGGGGGCCTGTTGAAAAAGCATCATCTTCGTTGTTGCCTTCGCTTAAATCTCATTCGACGTAGATAAACTACGACTCATTCGATTTTAAGCTTGGACGCCTAGAATCTAATACTATTTCAACAGGCCCACGGGAGAATAATCTATTTTATTTTCTTATTTTCGGGACTTGAATCATCAGGTTTGGCTGGCCCATCGACTACCAGGTCACAGTATGTTTTTTTTGACGTGCTAGAGCATGCTGTCGTAAAGAGGCAAAATGTTAAAATTGGCAGAACTATCAGGAAACTTTTTCTTAATAAGTAAATCATGGTCTTATTTTGCGAGTAACTGTTGCAAATCACTAGCTTGAACTCTATAAAAATCTATAAACTGGACCGATGTCGCACTAGCTTTTGCAAATATAAAATATGCTTAAAGTATTAAGCCACCTGACAAACGTCTGCGACAGTATAAGGAGCTAAATAGTGAGTGATTCTAAATTATATGGTGAAATTGAAATCCAAAACGCAAAATTGGAGCCTTTTGATAATAGAAATCCAGATCGCGATTACATGGTAAAGTTTCAGTGCCCTGAGTTCACATGTATTTGCCCTCGAAGTGGATTTCCAGATTTTGCTACTATTCACATAAGTTACGTTCCTGATCAGAAATGTGTCGAGCTTAAGTCATTAAAGCTCTATATAAATAAATTTAGAGATGTAAAAATGTTCCACGAAGACGTTACGAACCTGATCTTGGATGACCTGGTAAAGCTTTTAAACCCAAGGTGGCTGATGGTTGAGTCAGATTTTAATGTTCGAGGGAATATTCATACCATGGTCAGAGCTGTTCATAAGCAACCCGAGTATGAATTACCTGAAGACTTAATTTAGATCGGCTTTACTTTGACTTAAACCTTTGAGATATTATTTTTTAAATTTTAACCGCTTGTAGCTCAATTGGATAGAGTACCAGATTTCGAATCTGGGTGTTGGGAGTTCGAGTCTCTCCAGGCGGGCCAACTAATTTCTTTAATAATTTCATTATTTTATAGATTGGGGCAATTTGCGGTTACGAACTTTTAACATAGGCCGCATCGAAAGACAGATAAACTAGGTATCTTGGCTCATGATTGAAAGCAAATCGTTTAGATAAAACGTTTGCAGGTTTTCTCCATCTAAAATAATCTCAAGTTTAGGACTTTGGTTTTCAAAAAGATCAATTTCCTTAATAGATAAAGTTAGTGGCCACCTTTGTATCTTTCCGCCAAATCGTGCCATTAATATTTGTGCAGAGCCAGAAGCATGGCTGAAAAACTTTTTCTCAATATTAGGCCAATTTTTTGGTTCAGGGCTACTGCCACTACGGGTGGGAACTATAAATAAGAGTGGCGTTCAAAAAAATGAGTTCAAGATAGTTTTTATGAAATAAAATTGAACGATTAGATGTCCCTTGACCTGTGTGATGATACAACTTGCTAACTTTAAGACCGTGTTTTTCTGCATTTTGCACTTCCCTTAGGTTGGGCGAGCAGAAACAAAAAATGTGATCTAATTCGAATTTACTCATTAGTTCATCAAAACAAAGTTTTAAAACTTAGTCACTACAGTAGAATTTAGAATCGAATAAATTCAGAAAAATCCTTGAATAAAATGTTAACTTTAATAAAGTGTTGGTATTAGCTTGGAAAGTCTGTGCGATCTGGTTCAATAAAATTGATTCTAGAATCTTTCGACTTTAAAAGATCGGGAGAATAAAAGAAATAAATTGAATTCCAAACGAGAAGGTGCGGATTTCTACTGCAGAAATCTTCTGAATCCAGCGATGGTTCAGAAAATCTAATTACTGAATTAATTATTTTGCACGAAGCAACCGTCAAAGTCTCATGAAATTGTGAATCACTAGTGCCATGAGCCTTATTAAGATTTTTAAGGCCATGTCTAACTTTTTCAATGCTTTCATCAAGTGTGAATATGTTTAGATAAATATACGCCATTTTTATATGACTGCGGTGAGTCCATTCAGATTTTAAGATCGCACAACTTTCAAAGTCCTTAATAAATTTTTGATCGCTCATTCTCATAGATTAACTTATCTCTGATATTTGGTCATATATTCGTGTCATCAGCTTATAGTCAGTGGTCTAGTTAATGTTTCCATAATTGGACTTGAGTTATTGCAACTCTTAAACGTAAAGGTTCTAAATTCATTCCATCTGGCGAACCAAACTTGCTAACTTATTAAAATTATTACGTATATCGATATAAAATCAAAGGTTTCATTTTATATCGATATACGGTATAATCATATAATGATAGCGAGCATCAGAGGCAAAACAACTCAGGATATTTTTGATGGAGTGGCATCTAAAGCATCAAGAAAAGTACCCAACGAGATCCATGAGAAAGCAGAAGACCTACTAGATGCTATTAACGCTATCGTAAAGATTGACGATTTGAATTCTCCACCTAGTCATCGATTGCATAAGCTAAAGGGAGATCGAAAAGATTATTGGAGTGTAAGCATAAATGATCAATGGCGAATTATTTTTAAATGGGATGGAAGCAATGCGATTGAAGTTGAGATTATAGATTATCATAAATAAGGAGTGAATAAAATGAGACCAAAAAACAGAGCACCTAAACATCCTGGTGAAATTTTACAAAGGATTTTTTTAAACGATATGGGCATTAACCAATCTGAACTAGCTCGTCATTTGGGTTGGGCTCCAGGTAAAGTTAACGAAATTATTAATAAAAAAAGAGGCATAACCGCTGAAACAGCTCTGGCATTTGCGGATGCTCTCAAGACGAGTGCTGAATTTTGGCTTAACCTCCAATCTAATTATGATCTATGGCAAGCAGAGCAATCACACAAAAAAATTCAGGCCATCGGAGCTTAGTATTTAAGTATAGCAAAATTTATTTGTCCTCAGTAGAAGAAATTATTACCATTTTTTGTAGTATAAAAGTTCTAAATTCATTCCATCTGGCGGGCCAAATTTTTTTCAGTTTTCAGCGTTCAATTTCAAAATATTAGGTAGAGAGTAGTTTTATGATTCAGCTTGGTGTAAGCAAAACAGCTTTATCATTGTCAAACCTAATATACGTGCCTGTGATCACCTATAAAATTTACACTCCCAACCTATAATCTTAATATCTAATTGATTTTCAATCTTATATTTAGGAGCTAAGGTTATGAACTATAGATTACTTTTATTGATTATTTTGATTGGTCCAAAGGGGCACGCTGTTGAATGCCAGCTCGGTGCAAATTCTATAGATAGTGTTCAAATAAATTCTACGAATTTAAATTATAAATATAAATTTTTAAAAGGTTCAGATTCGACAAAACCTGTTGTTATTTACCTTCCCGGTGGGCCAGGAAGCACTTCGATCTCTGATGAAGACACCAGGTTATCTAAAGACTATGGAATGATACAAACTGACCCGAGGGGCACAGGATGTAATGCAAATTTATATGATCCAAATGTGAATTTAACCACGACTGATTTGGCTAAAGATGTTTTTGAAATTATTAAAAAAGAAAATTTGACCCATTATATTATCTACGGTCATTCTTATGGAACAGCACTAGCAACCGTGCTTACTTACTATATTGAAGCCCAAAACACTATCCCTCGTCCAGCAGCTGTAGTTCTTGAGGGAGTTTTGGGGCGCGTATTTCTAGGCACTGAAGAAGATCAAGGTTATCTCAAAGAGTGGTTTGATTTCAAAGGACAATCCACAGAACTTGAAAGATTTAGGAATTCGTACTTAGAACTTGGCTTTACTCCTCTTGAACTGGGTAATTTCATAAGCACTCTTTTGCTTCATGGTCAAAATCCAGCAGAACCTAATATATCACTTTTAGATTTTTTTTTGGGATTATCTGGAACAGCTAATGAAGATATTTTAAAAGAACAGATTCTTAGTTTTAATGAGCCCTATGAACCCGAGTTAGTTCAATTGTACAGACAGATTGGGTGCGAAGAAATTTCAGAATCAGGATGGTCTTATGATAAAAGTTTTATTGATGGTGAGCTTGTATTAAAGCCAAGTAAGTTAGGTATTTGTGAAGGTTTTAGCTTCCAACAACCCTATGATTCCTATAATTATATTTTACAGACTCCAATTTATTATTTTAACGGAATTAAAGACCCAGCCACTCCTTATTGGCAATCCGAGTATCATCA
The DNA here is from genome assembly GCA_963803705.1 of uncultured Pseudobdellovibrionaceae bacterium. Classification (GTDB taxonomy): domain Bacteria; phylum Bdellovibrionota; class Bdellovibrionia; order Bdellovibrionales; family UBA1609; genus JAMLIO01. Next base: position 18,655 of record CAWDNU010000005.1, read on the forward strand.
ATCTCAGCAAATTCTTGCAAAGAAGAATGTGATTAATGTTGTAAATGGGGGCCATATGCCGCTTGAATACAATCTTTCTGACTGCTCTGAATTTATATGGCATAGAATTTTAAGACTTGAAATTATTACTGAAAAACAGTTGGAAGTGGTATGTGCGCTTGAAACGAAAGTTGATCCGTAGAAATTCAAGAGAGTGATTTTAAACCTAAAAATTTCATCCAAAGTCGTTACTTTCTTATTTCAAGCAAGTTAAATCGTCAGTCAGTTCAATAATATACCTAAGTTCTAAGTTCATACCATCTGGCGGGCCAATTGTTTTGTGTTTAATTTTATCGTCCAGAATTGATTTATTAGTAGAATTAAGATTTTTTGTTTTTAGTCTTCAAAAGCCTATGAATTATTGTTTGATTAAAGTTTTATGAAATTATTTAGAGCAAGAAAAAATGTACTTGTTTTCATTTATATTTTCTTTGGCCTGGCAACTAAAAATAACTTTACTGTGCCGAACACTGAAGTTCCACTTATCGTCAGATTTTTTGATATTATAGACCGTGCAACAACCATAGGTTGCTTCAACAGATTTTATTGCGACTTTAGAAATATAATCTTTAATAATGGGTAGATCAGATACTGGCTTTTCGCTTGAACTAATTATCTTGTCGGTCCAACCATATCGCCCAGGAGCAAATTTTTCTATGACTATATCCTGACTGCCCTCGCCACCTAAAGAATAACGTGTGATAAACCTCTCTCTTGTTGCATTTGAGTATTTGGCTTCATATTTACCATCGACTGTAATAACGTTCATAACATCGGGTGGTATCACTAATGAGTTAGCGTTTACGGTCACTGATATTAAAAAAATATTAGATATAATAAAGAATTTCATAAACTAAAATCATAAATGTAATTGCATTAGACCCGCAACCAATTATTTTAAAATTAAACGGCAGGGTGAGTTAGAGACATATGTATGGCAATTTATAACAAAAAACGACGGTCGTTACTAAGCAGCCGTTTCTTCATCAAGCATGTGGATATAATTTAAGACCTTTCCAATATTTTCTAAAGTAGGGTTTGAATTTGGTTCACACATTCTGTAAAGAGTGCTTTTTGAAAGTCCAGTTTTTTTAGTGATCTCACTGTATTCATTTTGCTCTAAGAGAATCGCAATACAGCCTTTAAATGTGTCGTAATCAGCTTCAAAAAGAGCTTCGATAATAGCTTCTTTCAGACCATGAATGGAAACATCCGTTCCAACTTTATACTCTTTTGCTAATGATTTCTCTTTTAAGGATTTTTCGGGCTTTTTCAATATCTTTTTTTTGCGCATTTTTAATTCCTCCTAAAAGGACAAGAGTCAATTCGTGTTTTGCAATCAATGAGTAATAAACTCTTCGTCCGTTCTTCCATTTTAATTCTAGAAGTTTTTCTCCAAGAGCTTTATGGTCGCCAAAGTAATCAAAAAGCTCTATATTCTTTAAGCGTGCATCAATCTGAGCTTTTGATTTTTCAGTTTGCTTTCTAAACCAATCAATAAATTCAGGTGTACGCTCAATATTCACACTCCAATATTCCCATATATAGGAATATGTGTCAATCACTAGATTGTTTATTTGGAGATATGGTATACAAAAGTTCTAAATTCATTCCATCTGGCGGGCCAATAATCTTGCTTAAATTATATCGAGACCTTTTTTAATCTTGTGGTAGACGTCGAATTAAAATAGTTAAAATGATCATCATAACTTTTAAGATTATTACCCAAATTGATCATAATCCTATCAGTTAAAAGCCAAACAAAATCTTTGCGGCCTTAATTGAGACATGTCTTCTTTTTATACCTTTTGGGTCGACGATGCCATTGCCTGTAGAGCCATAATAGATGCCAACAATCTCGCCTTTTTCATTAACTGTTAATGAACCACTGTTCCCAGGACCACCATCAGCACTTGATAAAAATGTACTGTCCGAGTCAAATTCAAGAATTTTTCCGCAGGAGACTCTTAAATCGTAATGAGCATCTTCATATTTATACTTTTTTTTATTCTCTTCAAGCCTAGCAGTCCTCATAGTAAATCCTAATACGAAGATTCTTTCATCAACATTTGGAAATTCAAATTCGTTAGGATGAAATAGACCTTCAGCCATGATTAACCTCGGGGTTAGAGAAAGACCGTGTCTTAATCAAGATGAATAGCATCTGCTGTAAATGTAGCTTATTCAAAGTTTAAGCGAAAGTCTATGATCGATCAGACATCCAAATTTTCCATAATAAAGTTTGTGATTTAATTCAATAAATAAGAGTTCTCGAGCTTTTCAAGGAACTATGAATTGGTTTGTATAAAAAGTTCTAAATTCGGTCCATCTAGCGGGCCAACTTAACTTTTCTTAGAAAATACAAATTAGGTTATTCCTTCAAAGTATCAGATAGCATGATCAAAAAACAAATTTACTTTCGAACTTTGAGCCAGTTTTTCCAGATAGGCTCGAAGCTTATTTGGCCACTTTAAGTCCTTAACGGTGGTTAGATTTCTAAGTGTGGCAAAGATATGAAAATCGTCTATGTGCAATTCTTCAATGTAAAAGCGACCATTTTCCAACATAAGATTCTCTAAATATTTCAATTCAGATTCAGCCTTTTCCATCAGCGTCGCAGTACGCTTTAAGGCATCAGAAAATGAACCAATGTTAGTTTTCTCTTTTTTGTTCTGAAAATAATCTTTTGCACTTTGGGTTTTAAATTCATCAAGTGGCATTTGCACCCATCTAGGCATTGCTAAGTCGTAAGCAAAATTTCTAGAGCTGTAAAGCCAGTCTTTGATTTCTTGTTTAGGTGAACTGTACGAGATAATAGATCCGCCACCAAACTTTGTGTCGACATACTTAATTATATCCAAGCTTTCGCCCATGAAACTATCCTCTTTTTTTTGCAGAATAGGTAGCTCTTTAACCCCAATCATTTTTACAGGGGTCTGTTCATCGTCGTTCAGTAAGATTTCGCTTTTAAAATCTATGTCTTTTAACCCGAAAATCATCCGAGCTTTAGCGCAATAAGGGCAATGATCGTAGTGATAAAGTTTCATTGGTGCTCCAGCGTAAAATTAATATTATAACTTTAAATTATTTATAAATTTTAAATTCATTGTTCTTTAATTTTCTAAAGTATTCCTTGGTCTCGGTTCGGACCACTTTGTTCAAACACAAAATAGCGAAAACATTAGGTATAACCATCAATCCAAACATCATATCAGAAAATGACAAAATTGGTTTTAAACTCCAGATAGAACCCACGAAGGCCAAAACACAAAACAAAATTTTGTAAGGAATTATTGACTTTGCACCAAGCACATATTCGCATGCGATTTGGCCGTAATAGGACCAGCTGAGCATGGTTGAATAAGCAAACAGAAAAACAGCTACCGGAACAAAGTACTGACCGAAACCTGGTATCACTTCGTTAAATGCCATGGCTGTTATAATAGAACCGTCTCCAGAATTTGGCTCCATCCAAACGCCAGAGATTAGAATCACAAGGGCCGTCATGGTACAAATAACAATTGTATCCACAAAGGGTTCAAGTAGTGCAACCACGCCTTCTCGTACAGGTTCTTTGGTAGTTGCGGCAGAATGTGCGATAGGGGATGAGCCCATGCCTGCTTCATTAGAAAAGCAAGCCCTTCGTACACCTTGCACAAAAACTTCTCGGACCACGACGCCTTGAAAACCACCTATGGCTGAAGTTCCTGTGAAAGCGTCTATGATTATAGTTAAAAGAAGTTCAGGGACAACACCGATATTAGTTACGATAACGATAAGCGCCCCAATAAAATAAATACCTGCCATGACGGGTATCAATTTAGAGGTCACACTTCCTATTCTTTTGATACCACCGATAATCACAACGCCCGTCATCAACGATAAGGTTAGACCTGTGATCCAGGGGGTGATGTCAAAGTTTTGCTTTAAAATTGTTGCCACTTGGTTAGTCTGAAACATTCCAGCTGCACCAAAAGATGCGAAGGTAGTTGCTACAGCAAAAAAAATTGCTAGTGGTTTAAATTTCGGTCCAAGTCCATGCACAATATAATACATAGGGCCGCCGTGAACGGTGCCATTAGGTTCAATAGTTCTATACTTTATAGCTAGCGTGCTCTCGGCAAATTTTGTAGCCATCCCTAAAAAACCAGTAATGATCATCCAAAAAACGGCGCCTGGTCCACCCACACTTATTGCGACCGCAACACCTGCAATATTTCCTAAGCCTACAGTCGCTGATAAAGCGGTTGTTAACGCTTGAAAGTGCGAAATTTCACCTTCATCTTCTGGAGAAGTAAATTTGCCCTGGATAACATCAAGTGCGTGCCTGAATCCTTTTAACTGAATACCACCTAGCATCAAAGTAAAAACCAGACCAGTGCCTAACAAACCATAGACCATAGGAAGACCCCAAATATAACCAACTGCCGTGTTTAAAAAACTGTTAATGGTTTCGACCATAATTGTCTCCGATATGGTGAATATAATTTTGGCATCATCTGCCTCTTTTCAAAATTTATATTTGGACGATTTTAAAAAAAAATAGTTTATAAAAAAAAGCAGCAATATCCAAGGAACTAAGTGCCAGGGGCTGGTTCAATTGCAGCCATATCATGAAGTTAATGCAACATTCGTAAGCTGGGCCTGCTAAAGAACTAACCAGGGAAAAGCCCAGATTAGACTTATAGTCAGGATTTGCAAAGCTATAAACGGAAGAACTCCTTTATAAATGTCTTTTGTTGTGACCTCTTTTGGCGCAACTCCTCGTAAATAGAACAAGCTAAAGCCAAATGGCGGAGTCAAAAATGAGGTCTGCAAATTGAGTGCTATAAGAACCCCTAACCAAACAGGATCATACCCCATCTGGATCAGCACTGGTCCAACGATTGGTAGCACGACGAAGCAAATTTCGAAAAAATCTAAAAAGAAACCTAGAAGAAAAATAAAAACCATAACACTGAGTAAACACCAAAACGGAGTTTGAGAAAAATTCAGTAACAGCGAGTGAATTGAATCATCGCCACCTATTCCTCTAAAAACTATAGAAAACACGCTAGCCCCTATCAAAATAGCAAAAATCATCGATGTAATTTGTAGCGTTTGATCACAAGTTGCTTTTATCAACTTGTGACTAATTCTTTTTTTTATCAAAGCGATCAAAAGTACCCCTATGCAACCAACACTTGCAGCCTCGGTTGGTGTCGCAACTCCAAACAGGATAGATCCCAAGACGCTAACTATCAGAATTAGTGGGGGTACAAGGCTTTTCAAAGCAGATGCAAGACTTAAAACATCAGACTCATTATTTTGTTCCTCTTCACTTAAAGTTTGAATATTTTGATTGAAACTGCAAATTATGACTACATAAACAATATAAAGACTTACCAATATTGCGCCCGGGATAAGTGAGCCTAAGAAAAGATCTCCTACGGAAACAGTCTTGAATTCGAAGGCCCCCATTTGAATTTGGGCCTGTTGGTTTGCTGAACTCATAACATCACCAAGAATAATCAAAACTAAACTTGGTGGAATTATTTGGCCCAAAGTTCCTGAAGCACAGATCATTCCAGCGGATAAAGCTGGTGGATATTTTTTTTTGAGCAGTATGGGTAGCGAAATTAAACCCATCGAAACAACCGTAGCTCCAACTATACCTGTGCTTGCTGCCAGCAGTGCGCCGACCACGAAAACAGAAATAGCAAGACCTGATCTGATACGAGCAAATATTCTAGTTATCCCCAGAAGCAGATCTTCAGATATTTTAACGGCCTCCATGAAAATCCCCATAAATACAAAAAGTGGTATTGCCACCAAGGATTCATTGGTCATGATGCCGAAAATTCTTTCCGGTAAGGCTGATAAAAAAATCGGGTCAAAGTGACCTAATCCGAAAGCTATGGCTGCAAAAATTAAGGCACTACCAGCTAACGTAAAGGCTACAGGAAACCCTAGACTTAGCGCTAAAAGAGTTACAACGAACATTGATGGTGCGAGTAAAGCATCAAGCATTTTCTAGCCCTGTTTTTTATATATCAACTTAAAGTGTTTTAGGACAATAGATACTGACTGTAAAAATATCAAAATACAAAAAATAGGTATTAAAGACTTTAAAATAAACCTACCTGGCAAGCCGCCCGCATCTGAAGAAGACTCTAAAATCAAAAGGCTAGATTTTACATAAGGAAGTGACTTAAAAAAAATTAATAAAGTCACAGGCCATGCGAAAAATAAACATCCAAAGATTTCAACTTTGCTTTTAGTTGTCTTAGAAAATTTATTGTAAAAAACGTCGACCCTAACATGGGTGTTTTTCAATAGACTATAAGCAAGCCCAAAAGTAAAAAATGTAGCGTGAAAATAAATAATAAGTTCTTGAAGCCAAACACGACCAAACCCGAATACATATCTTAAAACAACAACTAAAAATGTGAGTGCCACCATCGGTAAGATTATTAGGGACGCTGTCTCACCGACTTTACGGCTAGTTTTATCTACAAGCGCGTTTAAAGTAGGCATTCGGTGGTCACTCCTTTTCTGAGAAATTTATAATCAAAGTAAATAGGAAAATCCAACTAGTTGATTGAATCTAAAATTACATTAAAGTTTGCGTGCGGCAGAAAAAGCTGCCTCGGAAACCTCGTTCCATTGGTATGAAACCTTTAGAGCTCTTTCAAAAGAATCAAAAATTTTCCTACTGATTTCATCTTTGCGCGAAATTTTTAAAATAGTATCATTAGAAATTTCATGTAACTTTTTTAAAATCTCATCGGGAAATTTCTTTAGGATGACTTTTTCCTTCACCACTAACGTTTTTAAAGCTTCTGCGTTTTTTAGATAATATTCTGACATCATGTCTAAGTTTGCACATTTACACGCATATTCTACGACCAATTTTAGATGCTTTGGCAAAGTCTCGAAGGCGTTTTTGTTTATCAAAGCTTCAATTGCAGAACCTGGTTCATGCCAGCCTGGCCAGTAGTAAAATTTAGCGGCCTTGTGTAGACCCATTGCTAGGTCGTTGTAAGGGCCAACCCACTCTGCACCATCAATGGTGCCAGATTTTAAAGCCTGAAAAATTTCGCCTCCGGGAATCGAAACTACAACAGAACCAAGCTCTGAAATAACTCTTCCCCCTAAACCAGGCATTCTGACCTTCAACCCTTTAAAATCTTCGAATGAATCCAAGGACTTATTAAACCAGCCACCCATTTGCACGCCGGTATTACCTACACAAAAGGGTTTTATACCAAATGGCTCATAAAGCTGGTCCCATAAAGGTTGGCCACCTCCATAGTGAATCCAAGAATTCATTTCGTGTGCGTTTAAGCCGAAAGGTATCGAAGCGAAAAACGACGTGGCCTCGTGCTTTCCTTGCCAGTAATATGCAGCACCGTGACCTATTTCAGCAGTTCCTCGTTGAACAGCATCAAAAACTTCTAATGCCGGAACAATTTCGCCAGCTCCGAAAACCTTAATTTCGATGGCTCCATCGGACAGCTCATTTATATATTGGGCGAGCTTGGCTGCACCAATTCCTAGCCCAGGAAAGTTTTTAGGCCACGTGGTGATCATCTTCCAATTAAACTTTTCATTTTTTTTTGGCTTCACAGCAGATGTTGAAGACTCCTTTTTAGTGCAACCGCCCAAGGCCACTTGCGAGGCGAAGGCTAATGATCCTGTTTGGATGAATTTTCGACGCGTGCTCATAATTCGGTACTCCTAACAATCGGCTACAAATGTGGTAAGTCTAAATAATAATTTTGATTAATATAAGTCTCGTAGCACAAGGAGTAATTATGAAAGATTTTATATCAACGAACCCTAAAACTCAAAAACAACTGAAAGCTTATAAGCAGGCCTCAGATGCAGAAGTAAGCGAAGCGATTTCTAATGGCGACAAAGCTTTCAACGAGTGGAAGGCTGTGAGCATTGAAATAAAGAAGACGTTGTTCAAAAATCTGGCTGAATTACTGAAGCATGAAAAAGAAAGTTTGGCTCAAATGGCAGTAGACGAAATGGGTAAGCCACTGAGCCAAGCCATATCAGAAGTTGAAAAGTGTAGACTAGCTTGCACATACTATATTGAAAACGCCGAAAAAAACTTACAGCCCAGGACTATCAAAACCGAAGCCACTAAGTCCACGGTATATTTTGAGCCTTTGGGTTGCTTACTATCAGTAATGCCATGGAACTTTCCCTACTGGCAGGTTTTGAGGTGTGCTATTCCATCGATTATTTCTGGTAACGTTATGATTCTAAAACATGCATCAAATGTTTCGGGTTGTGCACTAATGATCGAAGAGCTTTTTAAGAAGGCTGGATTTCCTGATTCGGTTTTCAAAACTCTACTTATAAGTTCTGATAGAGTTGAAAATTTAATTTCTGATTTTAGGATAAAGGGCGTCTCGCTGACAGGAAGCACAGAGGCCGGCCGAAAGGTTGCCGAACTTGCTGGCAAACATTTGAAAAAATTAGTTTTAGAACTAGGTGGCAGCGATCCTTACATTATCCTAGAGGATGCCGACCTGGATTTAGCAGTTAAAAACTGTATGAATAGCAGACTTCAGAATAATGGCCAAAGCTGCATAGCTGCAAAGCGTTTCATCGTAGTGGACAAAATATATGATGAGTTTAAGAGCAAAATTGTAGAATTCGCTAAAAACAATGTAAATATTAAGTCAGCAGAAAACTATATTGAGTTAGGACCTCAGGCAAGAATTGACCTAAAAGAAAGTCTTGAAGATCAAGTCCGCGAGGCCGTGAAACAAGGTGCCAAAGTTTTTTATCAAGGTGACCTTGAAGATGCAGCGGCGTTTTATCCAGTGACTATGCTTGAAAATATCGAAAAATCAAATTCGGCTTATGAGCAAGAATTTTTTGGTCCCGTTGCCCTGGTTTTTAAAGTTAAAAGTGTTGACCAGGCTGTGGAGCTAGCAAATGACACCCCATTTGGTTTAGGAGCAGCAATTTTTTCTAGTGATGTGGAGTCTGCGATTGAAATTGCAGCCCACAGAATTAGTGCTGGTAGTTGCTTTGTAAACAGCATGGTAAAGTCTAACCCCAAACTTCCTTTCGGAGGCATAAATGACAGTGGCTACGGACGTGAATTGTCCGAACACGGCCTTTTCGAATTTGTAAATGTTAAGACCGTAAGCATAGGTTGAAGACCTCACACAAGATAAAGTTTAAAACTTTAAATTAGCTAGCACAGCATTTAGTTTTATTAAAATTTTGTGTCCGACCTTGCGCGAAAGCTTAAGTAAGCGCGTTGTGTCCACATTTTAAAATGTGTAATTATTTTTACGTCTTTAAAAATAATCGACAACACCTAACCGCTTACGAAGCCTAGAATTGTTATTTAAGAAACCCTTCTACACACATCAAGGAGATTAGCAAATGAGTTCTTCAGATACAGACCATAATGGTCCGATGACAGGTAAAAAAGTTGCATTTATAGTTACGCACGGCTTTGAGCAGTCGGAATTGGATGTACCAATGCAAAATTTAGAAAAAGAAGGTGCTGAAATTGACATTCTTTCAATCGATTTGGGTGAAGTTAAATCTTGGAAGGATGGAAATTGGAGCGACAGTTACGATGTGAAAAACAGAGTAGACAAAGCTTCTAATGATTATGATCTGGTGGTTCTTCCAGGGGGCGTAATAAATCCCGACCAATTACGACAAGATAAAGATGTATTAAGATTTTTAAAAAAGCATTCGGAAGACGGCAAACCCATTGCAGCAATCTGTCATGGTCTTTGGACGTTAATCGACGCGGGCCTTGTTAAAGGTAAAAAAGTAACTTCTTATAATTCATTGAAAACAGACCTGCAGAATGCTGGCGCACATTGGGTCGATGAGCCTGTTGTTGAAGATTCCGGTTTAATTTCTAGCAGGCTTCCCAAAGATCTAGACGCATTTAACAAGAAGATTATAAGTTACTTTGCATCATGATAAAATCAAAAAATTGTAAGAAGATTTGGACTAGCTGACGCGACCAAATCTTTCTATTGAAATTAGGACTGGCTAAGGAATATGGAAGACTCGCAAAACTTAGTGCCAACTAAAATTATGCATCGATCGAGCACTGGCATATCTAGCGATATATTTCTTAATGTAATAGATCTTAGTACAAAGCAGCGATTTATAAACGCTTTTAAATATTTGGGTCTGTGCTTAGCTGCTGGGGCAGTTTTTATCCTTGTGCCTGTTTTGCATTTTGTTTTAGTGCCCTCTACAGTATTTGCTGGTGGATTTCTTTTCTATCGTCAGCTATCGTTTAAACATTATCGACTTGAAAGTGAAGCGGCTTGTCCTAGTTGCGAAAGTCAGATCAAACTAAAGGCTAAACCATTCAACTGGCCAATGCATGAAAATTGCACCAGCTGTCGTTCACAACTTATCGCAGTACAACGATTTTAGATTAAACTTACTTCAAGATGCAGCACATGTTTAACTTAGCTTAACTTTAAACCTAATATTTTAGATCCAATGATCTGGATTGCAATTTACCTCAAGAGAGAAGTCTATGAAATTTTTTTTATTAGCTTTCCTACTTCTTCTTACTACTTCCCAAGCCTTGGCTATATTAAATGTTGAAAAATTGAGAAAAGAAAGCGGGGATGGACTGAACGGTTCATTAAATATGAACATATCTGGCCAGAAAGGTAACACTGACACCTCAACAACTAATATAAAGTCACTGAACGCTTATTCTAAGAACTTTGATAAGTATTTAATACTACTTGATTACACTTACGGCGAAAATAACGGCGTGACTAATACGCACAGAGGAACCACCCACCTTAGGTACTCTTACATAAAAAATAAACTGCTTGTGCAAGAATTTTTTGTTCAGTCGGAATTTGATGACTTTAGAAATTTGGATTTCCGACAAGTTGCTGGGCTAGGGTTGCGAACTTCAATCAGCAAGCTTAATCAAGGTGAACTTTATATCGGTTACGGGGTGTTCTATGAATTTGAAAAGTACTCTTCGGCTAATGATGAGTCCCGCGTGCGACTTAATTCCTATCTAACCTACAATCAAACCTTAGCTGAAAACGTAGAGGCTGCAGTGATCTTATATGTTCAGCCAGATGTATCTGATTTAGACGATTTAAGAGTGTCCTTTTCACCTAGTTTGAAAACACAAATTTCTAAAAAGCTATCCATGCTGTCTAGTGTGGATTATAGGCTGGACTCAAAGCCAGTTAACGATAATAAAAAGTACGATATTTCTTATAATATGGGTTTGATATTTGATTTCTAACCTAAAGTAAGTTTACGTTAAGAATTCGGTATCAATATCAATAATCACCTGTGCGAGCGAAAAGAGTATGGAATCTATTGGTGTAAATCTAAACGAGTACAAAAGAGTGCCACTTCACGATAGCCATGTTGAGGCCTTAAGAAAGTCCGGCACCTAAGTGAATTATAAGGCTGGCGATGTCGTGGCAGGGATTGGTCAGCCGATGACAGATTTTATTTATATTTTGGAAGGCGAAATTGAGGTCATTGATCCGACCACTCGGCAGCGTTATTTGGCTAACATGCTTAAAGCCACTCAGTTTGCAGGCGAGGTGTCTTTCTTAAATGGAGGAGCCTACTCGATGCCCCTACGAGCAGTGCAAGACACTAAAACCCTAGTTGTTGGCAGGGATAAAATGTTGACTCTAATGGCTCAAATTCCTGAGATGAGCGATATTATTCTCACAGTGTTTTCGGCTCGTCGTAGACGTCAAATTGAAACTGGGGATAGTGGCGTTGTTATAATAGGTGCAGAGGCCAGCCCTGATATTCATAAAATTGAAGTTTTCTTCACTCGAAATAAGTTGCCCTACAAATCCTTAAAGTTAAATTCGGATCACGCGATAAAATTGCGACACGCCTGCGGTATTAAAATCTCAAAGCCATGTGTTTTGCTTTTAGGAAAAAATATTGCAGTTGAAAACCCTACGACTTCAGTCTTGGCAAAGATTCTAGGTGTTGATCTTACAATAGACCCTAAACAAATATTTGATACAGTTATAGTGGGCGCTGGTCCTGCTGGGGTTTCAGCGGCAGTGTACGCAGGTGCCGAAGGCTTGAAAGCATTAGTAATTGAAGACACTGCCATAGGTGGACAAGCGGGGACCTCGTTCCCGGATAGAAAACTATATGGGTTTTCCTACCGGAATCTCAGGAGCTGATTTAATCTGGCGAGGCGAGATTCAAGCTATGAAATTTGGCACGCAGTTCATGATGCCCAGAAGGGTACCGGCTTAAGCCAATCTGTAGATGGTTATTTTCGCTTAGCTTTAAACGACGAAGTCGAAGTGTCAGCAAAGTCGATCATAATTTCAACAGGTGTCCAGTATAGGCGTTTGCCTATCGAAAGGCTAAGCGACTTCGAAGGTGCCGGTATTTACTATGCTGCAACGGAAACAGAGTCACGACTTTGTAAGGATCAAGATGTAATAATTGTTGGTGGAGGCAATTCTGCAGGACAAGCAGCTATGTACCTTTGCCGCGGCGCCAGGCATGTGCACATATTAATCAGGGGATCGTCTCTTGCAAGTTCGATGTCTGATTATTTGCTAAGTCGGATTGAAGCCGAGCAAAAAATATCCATCCACTTTAATACTGAAATAGATCAACTAGTTGGCGACAAACATTTAGAACAAGTTATTTTGAAAAATAAAAAAGACTCTTTTGCTATAAAGAGTGCTGCCGTATTCGTGATGGTGGGTGCAGCCCCAAATACAAAGTGGATTTCTGAAATGGTAAATTTGGATGAAAAAGGTTTTGTTCTAACGGGTAAATCTGCAGATAAAGATTCCTCATTCGAAACCTCGTGTGCAGGTATATTTGCGGTTGGTGATGTCAGGTCAGGATCTGTCAAACGAGTGGCCTCGGCCGTTGGTGAAGGATCTGTTGTAGTTTCAGAGGTTTGGCAGTATCTAAATTCTTATTAAAAATTAACTTAAATTTAGTTATTTTATGAGCTAGATTAGCAATAAATTTTGATTGCTAAGAAGAATTGAACATTTTGCGAGTAGTCTAGGCCAACACTAACTATCATAAGTATTGGCTTGAGCTTTTCAGAGTCACTGGATCAAACCTGTTGTTTATAATCCAAAAGCTAAATTCTAAAATCCTATATGTAACAATAAGTCTCTAAAGATTTGGATTTTCATCTTCTGAAGATTTTCGACAAATCTAAACAGAAGTGAGTAATTTATGATTTTAGATTTACTGAATTCCAGTAGGTTTAGGGGCAAACGGCATCACTTATTTAAAAAAGAAAACATGTTTTGAAGACGAGAACACGATTATTTTACTGGATGAGCCCTAGTGAAAATGCTGAAATACATTATAAGTACGCGAGAACAGTTACTTTGGTAACTAGTAATAGTTCGCAAACCTTGACTTATGGTGCGCCGGAATGGACTTGAACCATCATGCCCTTTCGAGGCGCCAGCCCCTCAAGCTGGTGCGTCTACCAATTCCGCCACCGGCGCAGATATGGTTTGATATTCGATCTCAAAAGTTAGCATAATTTCTTTTACTGTCAATTCAACGTTTTTGAATGTGACAAATGCTGCAAATTTGATGTAGACCTGCAGTTTATGACCACAAAGTCTGATCTGATGTATGATTTCCCTGAAAATCTAATAGCGAAAACTCCTAGCTATCCACCAAGAGTTATTTATAAATCGTACAATCAGAAAGCTAAAGAAATATCTTTTTCTGAAATTACTGATTTATTTAGATCTAATGATCTATTGCTGATCAATAAAACGAAAGTTTTACCTAGACGAATTTTTTTGAAGAATTTTGATATTTTATTTCTAGAATCTTCAAACGAAAAATTATGGACAGTTTTATTTCCTGCTAGAAAGTTTAAGATCGATGATATTATTAAATTACCAGAGGGCATTGAACTTAAACTTCTTTCTAAAGGGCGGCCTCAACTAGTTTTATCTAACAAATCTCTAAACGAAAATTATTTCAAAAAGTATGCTCATTTTGCACTTCCTCCGTATATTCAAAATGCCAGGGGAATGTCTTTGCCTATGGATGAAGACCAATCTTGGTACCAAACCTGCTGGGCAAAAGTTCCTGGTAGTTTAGCAGCACCTACTGCGAGTCTACATTTTAAAGAGTCAGACTTAACTATTTTTAAATCGAAAATTGAAGTGGCAGAGCTTACCTTGCATGTCGGATTAGGTACATTTTTGCCTGTAGGAACAGAAAACTTATCTGAACATAAGATGCACCATGAATATGTAGAGATCGAAAAGGTAACAATTGCTAAAATAAAAAAGTGTAAAGCACTCGGTGGAAGAATCTGGACCCTTGGAACCACAAGTTTACGTTCTGTTGAGGCATGGTCACGGGGCCACCTAGAAGAATTCGAGGATAAGTTTGCTGGTCAGACAGATCTGTTTTTAAAGCCTGGTGATAACTTCAATATTGCTAGTGGACTTTTAACAAATTTTCATCAACCAGGATCAACCCTAATTGCATTGGTTTCTGCATTTTCAAGCTTGCAAGAAGTTAAAACTACTTACCAGTACGCGATAAATAAGCAGTTTAGGCTATTTTCTTATGGTGACCTTAGTGTTTGGACAAGGCCAATCACTTAAGCTATATATTTTTAAGGGGCTTCTAAATTGCTGAACGTATTTTTAATGAAGACCTTTAAGTTTTAATAGTCGTTTACGTAAAACTGTAAAATTACGGTTCTAGAAGGGACAAAATGTTGAAATATATATGCTTAGTAACAAGTTTCTTATCCGCAGCCGCTTTCGCCAATTGTAGTGTAGGCGGGGTGGACGTCTTCGATAAACCAAATATTTTTCAGAATGCTATATCTAAGTCAGAAAGCTGTATAGAAGCAAAGACCTTAGCAGAATCCTGCGCCTATTGATCAAGTGTTGATACGTTTACTGCTGGCCAAGCTTATGCTGTTTGCGAAATTGAGTTTTACTCTTCTAACCCTGGTAATGCTGATCAAGTTAGTTTGATGTTACTAGAAAAAGCTTGCAAGCAAAAATACGGTCATCTTAAAGGGACGATGTATCGGTCCATGCATGCTTACTGCAGACTAGATGCTGTTCATTCTGCGATTCTAACAACATTAGCTGATAGAGCAGGCTGATAATGTGCAAAATTACATGGACATAAAATTACTAATAAGCATAAATACAGTTTATGAGTCTTGAAAAATCATCCTCACACAATTTCACACTCGAAGGCCAAAGTGATGAAGCAAGAGCTGCCACTTTAACAACGGCGCACGGTAAAATACAGACACCTGTATTCATGCCTGTGGGGACAAAAGCCACAGTAAAAAGTTTGACTCCAGATGAAATTCGGTCGGTAGGTTCTCAAGTTATTTTGGGTAACACTTACCACCTACATCTTAGACCTAACGAAAAACTGATTGCTCGAATGGGCGGGCTTCATCAATTTATGAACTGGCACGGGCCAATTTTAACAGATAGTGGCGGCTTTCAGGTTTTCTCATTAGCTAAGCTTCGTAAGATAACTGATGACGGGGTAGAATTTAGAAGTCACCTGGACGGATCAAAGCTTTTCATTTCTCCTGAAAAGAGTATGGAGATCCAGATGGATCTAGGTTCAGATATTATCATGGCGTTTGACGAATGCCCGCCATATCCATGCAGTGATAAAGAGCTTTATTCAGCACTTGATAAAACAATCAGGTGGCTTGAGCGCTGCCACAAACATATGCAAAGAAAAGAAAGCCAGCTATTTGGAATTATCCAAGGCGGTTTAGATTTAAAAGCTAGAAAGGTAAGTCTAGAGCAAGTTACGTCTATTGATCTTCCAGGTTACGCGCTGGGTGGGTTCAGCGTTGGTGAACCTATTCACCTAATGCATGAACTTCTACCTGAAATTGCGCCTTTGATGCCAAAAGATAAACCAAGGTATTTAATGGGGGTAGGCAAACCAGAGGATCTTTTAATTGCAATTAATAGCGGAGTAGATATGTTTGACTGTGTTATGCCCACAAGAGTTGCAAGAAACGGGACCCTTTTCACCTGGAACGGGCAGATGAGTATTAAGCGTAAAGAGTTTGCTGAGGACCCACGGCCTATTGATGAAAGTTGTGAGTGCTACACTTGTAGAAATTTTACCAGATCCTACTTAAGGCACCTTTTTTCTGCTGGAGAGCTACTATCCGCAAGATTAAATACAATCCACAACTTGCATTTTTACCATCAGTTAATGGCAGCATCCAGAGCCGCAATTTTAAAAAGCACTTGGTCTAATTTCTTTTCCACAACTTTAACGCGCTTGATTACTAAAGCTCATTAGTTTCAGTTGCCCTATTCAAATCTATATTTTCAATCTATATAAACCTGTAAAGCTAATAGACTTTCAGTCTTATTGATTGAAAACAAGGCACTTTGGTAAATTTAAATCCTAACTATGAATCAAGACACCAGGAGTTTTTGAATGTTTAATTTAATTAATTTTGCTTACGCACAGTCAGAAGCAGCATCTAGTGTGGCAAAGCCTTCGTTGTTGGAATCTATGTTTCCGTTTCTAATTGTTTTTGCAATTTTCTTTTTTTTAGTAATACGTCCCCAAACAAAAAAATCAAAAGAGCACACGGGATTTGTTGCCAATTTGAAAAAAGGAGATAAAATTTTAACTTCAAGTGGAATCTATGGGACAGTCGAAGGCATAACTGAAAAGTTTGCTGACATAAGTATAGCAGAAGACGTTAGAATTAAAATTTTAAAATCTCAAGTTGCTGGTTACGTTAAAGAGGTAGAATAAATGTTTCAAAATACAAAAATACGATGGACGATTATATTAGGAATTTTAGCACTTTCTGTGTTTTGGTTGACACCTAATTTTATGAATACCAAGGAATCTTCTTTTTTGCCCGAAAGTAAAATTGTAAAAGGCTTAGACATTCAAGGTGGAATACACCTGGTTTTAGGCGTGGACATTGACTCTTATATGAAAGATAAAATGGGCCGTTTAGCTAAAACTTTTAAAGAAGATTTACCCAAAGATAAAGTTAATTTCACTAGTATTGAAACAGCTATGCAGCCCAGACCTTCGTTCACAATCTCAGTACCTCAGCCTTCGGACTTAAAAAAACTTACAGACTATATCGACAAGAACTATTCTGCTACTTTTCAAGCTTTAGAAGTTTCCGACAAAAGTGTTCAGTTTAGCTATTACGAAAATGTTGAACAAGATTTGAAAACACAAGTTGTAAAGCAGGCCATTGAAGTTATACGTAATCGAATAGACAGCTACGGTACACTAGAGCCAAACATCGCGACCCAGGGCAAAGATCGAATTTTAGTTCAACTACCCGGTATAGAAGATTCGCAGAAAGCAAAAGAGCTTATTAACACCACTGCAAAGCTAGAATTTATGATTGTCGATGATACGTTTGAGGCCGCAAAGCTTCAAGCTTTAGTCGATGAGGCAGAAAAAAATGGTAACTATACATTAGGCGCCACCGAAGAAAATGGACTTGAGTATTCTGACTATGTTCGTCGCATAAACAAAGACCTTGAAGCTGCATTACCCAAAGATAGAGAAGTTGTTTTCCAAAAGCCTGATGCTGTGGATTCAATGACTCAAAGTCGGCTTCCTCTTTTAGTTAAAACTGATGAAATTGTAACCGGTGGAATGGTTGAAGAGGCTTATGTAGCACGCGATCCGCAATCGGGTCGACCAGAAGTGGCTTTTCAAATGAGTGTAGATGGTCGAAAGCCTTTCGGAGAATTAACGGGCAAAAATGTCAAAAAACGCATGGCCATAGTTTTAGATAAAGTTATGAAGACAGCCCCGAACTTGCAGTCTAAAATTACAGATTCTGGCCGTATCACTTTGGGCAGTACTGATTATCAGCAGATGTTTGATGAGGCCGAGTTTATCTCTAGAACTCTAAGAGCTGGGGCTTTACCTGCATCACTTCAACAGTTAGAAGAGCGAACCGTAGGCCCCACTTTGGGTGCTGATTCAATTAAGAAGGGGGAACTGGCTGGTGTAGTGGGCTCTGTTCTTGTTGTTTTATTTATGATTGCTTTTTATGGGTTGATCGGAGTGATTGCAAGTCTTGCACTTGGATTCAACGTCCTACTTATTCTTTCAGTATTATCTACATTAGGGGCTACTTTAACCTTACCCGGTATTGCTGGTATTGTGCTGACAGTCGGGATGGCCGTGGACGCAAATATTATTATTTTTGAACGCATCAAAGAAGAACTTAGAAAAGGCACTGGTTTGAAACCAGCGATTAAAGATGGTTTCGGCAATGCACTTTCGGCTATCGTAGATTCAAATATTACCACTGCGATTGTTTGTATTATGCTGATGCAATTTGGAACTGGCCCCATAAAAGGTTTTGCAGTGACGCTAATAATTGGTGTGGTAACTTCTATGTTTACAGCTATTTTCTTTTCGAGAAGTTTAGTCGATTTGATAACTCAGAAATTTAAAGTAAAAAAAATTATTAGATGTTAAGTTAAAATAAATTAAGTTTTGTTAAGGAACTCATTATGAATTTAAAAATAATATCCAAAGATCCTCAGTACGGAAAAATTGATTTCATGAGCAAATGGCCTATTTTCTGCGGGCTTTCGATGTTTGCTGTGATCGCCTCTATAGCCTTGTTTGCCACAAAGGGATTTAATTACGGCATTGACTTCGCCGGT
Organism: uncultured Pseudobdellovibrionaceae bacterium; assembly: GCA_963803705.1. Taxonomy (GTDB): domain Bacteria; phylum Bdellovibrionota; class Bdellovibrionia; order Bdellovibrionales; family UBA1609; genus JAMLIO01. The sequence continues at coordinate 37,389 of CAWDNU010000005.1, forward strand.
GGAACAGAGGTCCAGGTAAAATTTGAAAGTAAGGTTGAAGCAAAAACCTTGAGAAAGTTTACTGATGACTTGGGATTTTCATCTTCTTCAGTGCAATCTTTCGGCGAAGACAATGAATTTTTAATTCGTACGGAATCTAAAGGCAGTAACGTTGATGAAATAAACAAGATGGCAGAACAAACTGCACGTGCTATTTCAGCAGGTCTACTTACAAACTTTGCTGAGATGAAACCAGAAATTCGTAGGGTGGACACAGTTGGGCCGCAAGTCGGTGATGAATTAAAAAGAAATGGTATTTTAGCCGCATTTTACAGTTTGATTGCAATTTTACTGTATGTTTCACTTCGGTTCGATTATAAATTTGCTCCAGGCGCCGTGCTCTGTCTGTTTCATGACGCTATTTTAACCTTAGGGATATTTTCTCTTCTAGGTAAAGAGGTTAACGTGCAAACAATGGCCGCTATTTTAACTATTATCGGCTACTCTTTAAACGACACTATTATAAATTTTGATAGGGTTAGAGAAAATTTGACTATTTTCAAAAAGAAACCACTAGCCATGGTTATAAACCGCTCTGTTAATGATGTGATTTCAAGAACTATGCTAACTTCTTTCACAACAATGATTGCTGTTATTGCTATGTATATCTTGGCCGGTGGTGTAATTCGGGATTTAGCGTTTACTTTAGGTATTGGAATCATCATCGGTACTTATTCCACCATGTACGTAGCTTCACCTTTAGTTTTGCTATTTGATAAAGCCGAGCCACAAAAAGCTTAAATGAAGTTTTTACTTAATGGAAACTGAACAGCTAAAAAATCTATATAAAAATGTTCCCGAAAGCTTAGTCCGTTTATTAAGGTCACGAGGTCACCTTGAGTCTGAAGCTTGGGACATCTTGTTTCGCCCCTCATTAGCAAATTTAAAATCACCTTTTCAATTAGACTCTATGGATGTTTTAGTGAATCGATTGCTGTTAGCTCATCAAAAACAGCACGGCGTTCTTATTTACGGTGATTTTGACTTGGACGGATCATCGGGAGCCGCTATTCTTTATTGCGGACTCAAAAGCTTGGGTTATGAAAAGTTGTTTGTAGTTCAGCCTAAAAGGTTAAGCGACGGGTATGGAGTGCATTCAGCAATTTTAGAAAGGTATGTCGGTAAAGTTCAAGTAGTGCTGACCGTTGATGTTGGTATAACTGCAATGGATGCTACAGATTACGCTAACCAAAATGGAATAGACGTCTTAATAACTGACCATCATTTGCCTAAGGGTGAGCTGCCAAAAGCCATGGCTATCGTTAACCCAAACAAAGGCTTTTGTAACAGTGGTTTAAACCATCTGTGTGGTGCAGGCGTGGGTTACTATGTTTTTTTAGCTGTATGGATGAAAATGAAAGAACTTGTTTTACAAGATCCAAAGTTATTTTCTGAAATACAAAAAAACAAAATCGCAGCTATCGATCCAAAAAGTTTGCTAGATTTATTTGTGATTGGCACAATAACGGATCTGGTACCATTAGTTGATGAAAACAGAGTTTTAGTTAAGCACGGCTTCAAAATCTTAGAGCGAACTAAACGCCCAGGATTAAGGGCGCTAATGCAAAAGCTAGGACTTTTAGGCAAAAAGCTTGGAGCGCAAGACATTGGGTTTCGATTAGCACCTAAATTAAATTCATTAAGCCGGATGGATAAAGGACTTTTGCCGCTAGATGTTTTTTTATGCGAAGACGAACTTTCTGCAACTCGAATGGTTGATCAGATTATGAGCTTAAACAGCGACCGGCTGAGCTTTCAAAAAAAGGCAGAAGCGTTTGCTATTAGTAAAGCATTTGACTCGGAAGAGCCGTACTGCCTAGTCTTTGATGAAAGCTTACATAAAGGTGTGGTTGGGTTAGTAGCCACAAAGCTTGCCCAAACCTACCATAAGCCCTCGTTTGTTGGTGAATTGAAAGACGAAAAAATTTCTGGAAGTGCAAGACTGCCAGACCATTCAGTTCTAAATTTAGTCGATATTATGTCAGAGTGTCCTTCATTAAAAGCTTATGGCGGGCATGCCCAAGCGGCTGGGTTTGAAGTTGAACTTGAAAAAGCTATTGATTTCGAAAACGAGCTTAAAAATTACTTTTTAAACCATCAAGCTGAAATCGAAAGTAATTCCATAGAACGCGATTATAAATATGATCTAGAGTTAAAAGTTTTTGAGTTGGATATGAACTTAATCTCCTGGATCGAAAAGCTTGAGCCCTTTGGCATTGGCTTTGAACACCCTGTCTTTAAGCTGGCAAATGTCGAAATTTTAGAACACAAAGCACTAAATGGCGGACATCTTAAATTTAAGATCAAACAAGACAGCAATTTTTTGGATTGTATTTGGTTTAAACACACCCTTACAGAAGCAAGCTTAGACCAATTTTTAACATCTAAGGTAAATCTCTACGGTCAAATTGAAATTAATGAGTATTTGGGTCAAAAAAAATTGCAATTTATGGTGCATAATCTTACAACATTTTCTTAATGATGAGAAAAAAAGCAGTCCTACTTTTGAGTGGAGGACTAGACTCCACCGTAAATTTATTTGAAGCACATCTTAAATTTGATGTCGTGCAGGTTCTGACAATTAACTACGGTCAAAAAGCGCTTGAAAAAGAACTTGAAGCCGCCCAATATTTTTCAGATTTTTTAGATTTACCATGGCTCTGTTTAGATCTAAGTTGGCTATCTACGATTAGCCCCTCTACTTTAAATACAAATGAAGATATTCCCAGTGGCAAAAATGTGGATATCGAATCTTATGAAGTTTCAATTGAAACAGCAAAGTCAGTGTGGGTCCCAAATAGAAATGGTCTTTTTTTGAACGTGGCAGGCGTTTACGCAGACGCTTTAAACGCTGACTATATAATCCCAGGTTTTAACCTTGAAGAGGCTGAAACTTTTCCAGATAATTCAGACAGCTTTATGAAGGCGTCCAGCAAAGCCTTAAGTTTCTCTACAAAGAATGAAACGGAAGTTTATTGTTTTACAACTCATTTGAATAAGATAAAAATTGTTGAAAGAGCCATTGAACTTAAAATTCCTCTGGATAAGTTGTGGCCTTGTTATTACAGTTTCAACGAGTGGTGTGGACAGTGTGAATCATGTATGAGATTTAAGAGAGCTGTTGTCGGAAGTCGAAGTTAGCTGAGTATGGTCGCATGTCAAAGAGCTCGCTTTTAATAGAAGTATTAAAAATAGAAACTATATACCGCTTAATTGATAGTGACTTTAAAATGCAAAACCTTAATACCATTAATATCTTGGGAGTTTTCTTGAAAACAAAATTTATAGATAAAAAAATAAAGTATGACGGTTCACAATTAAAATCGCTATATGCGTTTTTGCAACACGGTGTACAGGGTGATTCAGTGGTAAGTTGGGAAGGGTCCTGCGATATACCAACTAGTAATATTGTTGATGGTCAAGATCTTCTAGAACAGGCGGTCATCAGATCTGACAGTATGCTTCATTTTATTATCGAAATTTTTGATGCAAAACTGATTCAGATGGTTTTACTTCAAAGACTTTTTTGTGAAATAGTAAAAGATGAAGTTAGGCATTTCAGCAAAGGCCAAGTGCAACTTATCCGTGATGGTGATGACTTATACTTTCCATTCAATCCAGGGATGACATCGAAACCCATAAAAAATGAAGATCTAAAATTAAATATAAGTATTGCAACTGTTTCGCCGGTGTCGGGGCTTGTGCACTTTGGAATTAACACGTCCTCTAAGAACACTCCGGTTAAAACTATTTCTATCGTTGATATTCAAAATAAGGTTAACCGCTCAGATATGATTTCTAATTGGGCCGAACAATTGATGGAAAAACTAGCTTCAGAGTATAGAAACTCTTTAGATGCAACTCAGAAAGTGAAATGGGTCAACTAAAAATAAATTTTATTGTAAGAAACTAAGTCTTAACCATTTACTCTTTTGAAAAAACAGACAGAATCATTTAATTGAATATAATTAAATTTCTAAGCATTCCGTTAATGCACTTGATGTATCCAAAATAAGACTTTTACAAAATTCTTGTAAGCTATTCATAGTTTGGTAGATTGATTGGTATGAACAAACATCTTATAATTTTGACTACTTTAGTTTTGTGCGGATGTGGAAAATTTACCGCGATCAGCTCAACTCAGCCAAACTCTATCTACTTGGCAACTTATTCGGGGTTATACTTTCAGAAGGCTGATTCCGGTAAGTGGCTAAAAGAAGATTTCTGTGAATCAAAAAATGTTTGCGCGGTTCAACCACTTTCGATCACAAGCACTTCGCAAGGTCTTTTTGTAGGGACTATTTACGGAGGGATGCTGAAGGTTAGAGATTTTGAATCAGAAAATTTTGAGCAGATGGCAACTTACCCAGGATTTAAAGGCGGACATGCTTTCGAAGCTAGCTATATTAATAGCAATTTAATTGTAGGATCCGCTTTTGGGGTTATGCTTCTTAAAGAGGGTAGGTGGGAAGATTTACTTGTAATTCCAAGGGATCGCTCTAAGTCCCACGTGTCCAGCCTAATTGGCCATAAAAACTTTATTTATGCAGTAAGTAAGGGCGGCAGCTTCTTTGAGTCGAGGGACCAAGGTCAAACCTGGAGCGAGAATAAAAGCGGAAGTGTGAACGAAAGCTTTTTTTCTAACTCATCAACTGCAGTTTATTTGTCCAAAGTCAGGGTCAACGAAGAATTTGTTTACGTCGCTAGCAGAACAGCTGGAATAGCGCGAAAAAGACATGGGTCTAATTTGTGGCAAACCCTACACTTTGAACAAGAAGGTTCTTCAGTTTTAAATAATGTGACTAGTTTTTATGTTGATGGACCACTTATTTACGTTAGTGTTAGAAATGAGGGACTTTTAAGCTCATCTGACAATGGTGAAAGCTGGAGTAACTTAATTAGGGCTAATGATCCAAGTTTTCCAGAAGGTTTTTATATCTCAGCGGTTTTAGCCACTAATGATTCAATTTATATCGGTAGCCGAGCTGGAGAACTGTTCGTTTCAAGTGATCAAGGCATGTCTTGGGGATCCATAAAAAGCCCCGCCGATGACAATCCAATTTACGATATTTTCGTAGATCAATAAGTGAACTGACTTTAGATGAGACCAACACCTAACACCAGCTTTCACTATCATTTAGTTTTCATTTAGGTTACCTTTGTGATGTCTGTACAAACTTATCACTTTAGGAGATTCTTATGAATAATGAAAAAGTTCTCACGATTTTAAACAAAATTCTTGAACATGAATTAGCTGGGGTAGTTCGTTACAGCCACTATTCCTTGATGGTTTTTGGTCCAAATCGTATTCCAATTTGTGGTTGGCTAAGGTCTCAGGCCACTGAGTCTCTAACTCATAGTTATGAGGTGGGCGAGCTTATCACTTCTTATGATGGGCACCCAAGTTTAAAAATTGGCGAATTGCTTGAAACTGAAAAGCATTCCATAAAAGATATTTTAGAAGAAAGCTTAGCTCATGAAACAAAGCAGATTCAACTTTACAGGGATCTTCTAACTGAAGTGGCCGACAAAAATGTTCAGCTTGAAGAGTATTCCCGCAAAATGATTTCTGAAGAGCAGCTTCATACTAGCGAAGTTAAAAAAATGCTCAAAGGAATAAAATAAACAAGCTAAGGCTTAAGCTGGAAGGCTATGGCGTGCTTAACCTCCAAGCTACGACTTCAGTCTAGGCTGTTCATCTAAATTTTTCGCATATTTCTACCGATAAATTCTTTAGCAGTAAGTTATTTAACTTTTGTTAAAGGGGTAGGCTTGAAACTTAGTGGCGATTTACAGACTTATTACGATGCTTTGGATGAAATGGGGATTATAGATCCACTTTTGAAATCAGATTGGAAGCAGTTAGATACTTTAAGGTATTTAAGATTCACAGACTTTGAAAAGCTGATCTTTAAAATGAATCAGCTTAGCTCGACAAAAGATCAAATTAAAAAAGAACTAATCTCTTACGATGCTCAAATGATTCAATTTTTTGCCATGGAAGTCGCCAAAGAGTATGCGGATTACCACAAAGATAAGCAAACCCACTAGATTAAGTTTCGATAACTAAACTTTTTTAATTTTGAAAAGTCTAAAACATTATTACCAATCTTAAAGTTAAGGATTATTTCGGTGTCCATAAAAGAAGAACAGCAGTCAGTTTTTAAAGCGGCTATAGAAAATTTCTTAGGCCCAATATTGCATCTTTTAGAAGACGAAAAAGTTAGTGAAATTCTTATCAATGGTCATGATGAAATTTTTGTAGAGATGGCCGGTCGTATGCATCGGACGACTGTACAGTTTGCTAGCGAAGACGACTTAAGAGCAGCCGTAAATAATATTGCCCAAAGTATAGGTCGAAGAATCAACGACCTAGAGCCTAGATTAGATGCGCGTTTGCCTGATGGATCACGTATTCATGCTGTGATTCCGCCCTGCTCACGAAAGGGTACCACAGTAGCTATTCGGAAGTTTTTTAAAACTGAAATGACCCTAAAAAAATATGTGGGTTTGGGGGCAGTCTCCATAGAAGGAGCCCAGTTTTTAGACGCTTGTATGAAATTAGGAAAAAATATCTTAGTGAGTGGTGGAACTGGTTCTGGAAAGACCACATTGTTAGGGCTTCTAGGTTCCCGTATTCCATCTGGTGAGCGCATTATTGTGATCGAAGATTCAACAGAGCTGACAATTGATTATGAGCATATCGTTTTTTTTGAAACTCGGATGGCAGATGAACAAGGAGCTGGCGAAGTATCAATACGTGATCTGGTTGTAAGTAGTTTAAGGTTAAGACCTGATAGAATTATAGTTGGCGAGGTTCGCGGTGGCGAAGCATTAGAATTAATTCAAGCTATGAATACAGGGCACAAAGGTTGTATGGGGACAGTCCACGCAAACTCCCCTAGCGAAGCTATGGTAAGACTAGAGGCGCTGGCTCAAAGTGGCGACAACAAAATCAGTGAAAAAGCTTTGACTGCTCAAATCTCTTCAGCGGTGGATATGGTCATTCAAGTTTCGAGGTACGCTGATGGGTCGCGTAGAATCGCAGAGATTGCTGAAGTTAATGGGTTTATAAACGGGGCTTATGAAACCACTTCGATATTTAAAATTGAACGCTTGATTAAGCAATCTGACGGAAAGCTAAAGGGTGAGCTGACGGGTAAAAATTTACCATCTTTCATGGACGAGATTCGCGATAATGGCATGCCGTTTCCTATGCAAGCTTTCAAAACTAAAAAAACAGCCTAAAGAAATGCTTATAAAACAAACAGCTGCACTCTAGTGACTAATGAATTTAGCAGCATTTTGACTGAACTATTGATTAACCTTAGGCTTTTGTGCTGTGAACCATTCATAAATAAAGGTGGCGGTCCTAGCTTTAAAGCGTTAAAAAATAGGCGTGAAGTTCAGTTCTAAAATCGCTTACTCTTTTATCCAGTACGGCTCAAAAAACCAGCTGGATATAGTACGACTGCTGAATCAAGCAGGTCTAAGTTTTGAATTATGCAATAATGGCGATTCATGGATTGCAGCCGATAATTTGGAAGTCTTCTTGAAGTTAGTCAAAGAGCAAGCCTCTGATCAAAAGGATATGACCTTGATCGAAAAAGTCGGCCATCAAGCTGTAGATTTAAAAGCCTGGGGCGTTCTAGATAGTGTGCTGAAGATGATTAGATCTTCGAAAGACCTCTACCATAACCCTCAAAGATTTTTGAGCTACTTTATTTTTCCAGCTCCTCCGATTAAAAAGTTAAATTTTTCTGAAACATCGGTGCAGTTCGAAGTTCCATTCTTTTTTGAAGAGTATCCACATATCTACTCATACTTAAAAGCGTGTTTTGAAGTCGTATCGACCTACCTTGGTGAACCTGCAGCTAGTGCAGTATGGAGACAACAACATAATTCAGATCAACTGGTCCCATAAACAGGATTAACTTATTGATCATGAGGATTATAATCTAAACCCTGAATTGATTAAAAATATTATTGATACTATCGAAAGCAGCCATTCAGAAATTCAAGCTTTACAGGCTCAGTTAGCAAAAAAAAATATTGAACTAGAAAGATACCACGAAATCAAAAGCCTCGATCAAAGTCAGGTGTGTTGGACTAGCCATGATAAAAAATGGTTTGAAGATCAAGTTATTAAGCTTCAAGACTATTTTCTAAGAGCTCAGCAAATGGTTACAATTCTTGCTGGATCTGAAAAAAAATCTAAATTTGTAAAAGAAGCCATGAAAAAGGTGCACTGGAACAATGTACCTGAACTTTTCCCAGAGACTGTAGAAAAACTTAAGAAAAGGTTAAACTCGGACGACTTTGAAGATCACGAGCCTGCCTCCAGAGACCAAAAGTTTCAGCTTGAACTACAGTAAAGCCAGACCCATGCAAGGTGGTGATTTGGAATCAGGCTGTGCAGGCAATTCACCGCAGGTGCGGTTGTGGAATCAGGCTGTGCAGGCAATTCACCGCAGGCGCGGTTGTGGAATCAGGCGGTGCTAACGATTCACCGACGGTGCGGATGTGGAATCAGGCGGTACTAACGATTCACCGCAGGTGCGGATGTGCAACTCGACGGTGCTAACGATTCACCGCAAAAAAAAAGTTAATCCAACAAAAACGTAAGGGGTACAATATGAAAATAAAAAAAATAATTGCTCGTCAAATTTTAGATTCTAGGGGTAACCCTACCGTCGAGGTAGATTTACATACTGGGCAATCGTGGGCCAGGGCTGCTGTTCCATCTGGAGCGTCTACTGGAATTCATGAGGCCCATGAACTTCGTGATGGCGACAAATCAAGATTCGGTGGTAAGGGGGTTTTAAAATCTGTTTTAAATATAACTCAATTAGGCGACGAACTGGAAGGCCAAAGTTTTTCTGACATCTATGACTTTGATAAATGGCTTTTAAAAAAAGATGGAACCGATAACAAATCTAATCTTGGTGCAAATTCCTTACTGGGCTTATCGTTGGCCTTCGTAAAAGCACAAGCTCAAGAAAGCCAGAAAGATCTTTTCGAATTTTTACTTCCCGATCAAAAATCATATCGCCTACCTGTGCCCCTAATGAACATTATAAACGGTGGTGCTCATGCCAATAATGGCGTGGATGTTCAAGAGTTTATGATAGCACCAGTCTGCGGTGGATCTTTCAGCGAGGCATTACGAGCCGGAGTAGAGGTCTTTCATTCATTGAAAAAAGTTTTAAACGAAGATGGACATTCTATAGCTGTCGGGGACGAAGGCGGCTTTGCACCTAAGTTAGAGTCCAACAAACAGGCTCTTGAGTACATTATGAAAGCTATCGAGAATTCTGGATACAAGGCGGGCGAGGACATATTTATTGCGCTCGATGTAGCGGCTACAGAGCTTTTTGACGGTCAAAACTACCGATGGGAAGGTCAGAAAATATCTCCTGAACAGCTAATTGAAATTTATAAATCGTGGACTGAACAATTTCCCGTGGTCAGTATCGAAGACGGTGCAAGTGAGGATGATTGGGATACTTGGATTAAATTGAATCAGTTAATTGGCTCTAAAGTTCAGTTGATTGGTGATGACCTGTTTGTCACAAATCAAAAGCGATTAAAAATGGGTATAGAAAAAAAAGCTGCTAATGCTTTGTTAGTGAAAATTAATCAAATAGGCACTATTTCAGAAACTATCAAGACAGTTTCAATGTGCCACGAGGTGAATTACAGCACGATCATGTCACACCGAAGTGGTGAAACTGAAGACAATTCTATTTCAGACCTTGCAGTTGGATTATTGTGTTCTCAAATTAAGACTGGCAGTCCATGCCGGGGCGAAAGAACCGCTAAGTACAATCAGCTTTTAAGAATAGAGCAATCATTAGGACCTAAAGCTAAGTTTTGGGGAGTAAACGCTTTTAAGGACCTTTAGCTTTTTTTATTTAAGTGCATTGTTATTTAAACTTGTTGAAATAAGGCAAAATTCTAAGGCTAGGTTCTATTGAACTTTCAAATGCCGATCGTTAATATAAAAGATATGAAAAATGCCTTCGAGTTTCTTTTTGGATCGCCACGTAGAATGCTCCTTCTATGTGCTATGTTTCTTTTTTTTGGACTAGGTTTAAGCGGCGATCTGTTTAGACTTGTGAAGCTGACTAAGTTTGAAAGAACACTAAAAAATAAAATACAATCTGTTCAAGTTCAGAAAAAAGAAATTGAAATAAAGATAAAAGAATCTACTTCCAAAGAGTATATTGAAAGAGAGGCATTCCAAAGATTTGATATGACTAAAGAAGGCGATATAATTTTTGTTTTTAATAACTAAAAATAATAAAATTGAGTTTTCGTCAATTAACAACAATTTTAGAACAAATTTTTGATACATATCACTTATTCTTTTACCTTCTATCTATTAGTTTGCTATAAGTTGGTAAATTTATAACTGGGATGGTAAGATGAAAAAATCACTGATACTTGTTGATGTAAGCTCGATGTTCTTTCGCGCTTTCTATGCAATCCCTAATATGACTAGTAAAGATGGATTTCCAACTAACGCCTTATACGGCTTTTTAAGTATGACTACTAAACTGCAACATCAGTTCGATTCGAAAAACATTGTTTACTGTTTTGACAGATCAGAACCTTCCTTTCGCAAAGATTTAGATGAGCGTTACAAAGCTAATCGCACAGAAATGCCAGAGGATCTAGGCAAACAAATCCCATACATTGTCGAGTTCACTGATTATTTAGGTATTCCAAGGTTGGACTTAAAAGGTTTTGAAGCAGATGACATTATTGGCTCTTACGCTAAGTGGGGTACACAACAAGGTTACAAAATTATTATAATTAGTGGGGATAAAGACTTTGCACAGTTAATTTCTGAAAACGTAGTTATGGTAGATACGATGAAAGACGTAACCTACGATATCGCTGGTGTTAGAAAGAAGTGGGGGGTAGACCCATCTCAGTTCATCGACTATTTAGCATTGATCGGGGATAGTTCAGATAACATAGCTGGCGTTCGCGGAATTGGCCCTAAAACTGCGCAAAAATTAATAGCCGATTTTAAGTCTTTGGACGGTATTTATGAAAACATAGAATCTTTAAAAGGTGCCGCTAAAAAGAAGCTTATAGAAAACAAAAAAGAAGCTTACCTGTCGCAGACATTGGTCACCATTAGAACAGACTTAGACTTACCAACCGATGAAAACCACGTTCAGCTAAGGCCTAAAAATAACGAAAAACTTCACGAGCTTTTCCAAAAATTTAATTTTAAAAAATTTGCTCAAGAATTAGGGGAAGAAGACAATTTAAGAAATTATGCTAACGAGGTTTCCACGGGCACCTCAAAAAATAACTTTAACTGGAACGAGAATGCGAAATTAGTCGATATAGATTCATTGAAGTCTTCGTCTGAAATCTATTTTTTACCACATTTAAATGGTGCAATTTTAAATTGTGGTCAAACCGCATTAATTTTTAAAGAACTGTCAGATGATGTAAAAGATCTTCTACTCTCAAAACAGTTTGTTTGGTCAGGTTTTGATTTAAAAGAGATCTGGCGTGATCTTGGCTTTAAAACTACAGACTCAATTAAGTTTAAAGATGACTTAATGTTAGCTGCTTATTCGCTGAACGCAGGTCAGATCGATTTTTCCAGTATACATATCGAGTACCTAGATCCAATTATACCTGATGGTTCACAAGCTAGAGAGCTTTTGGACAGTCATTTAGCACTTTTGAAAATTGTTAAAGAAAAATTACAAGGTTCAGTTCTAAGTGTATACGAAACGATAGAGAAACCTTGTATGCCGATTCTGTCCCAGATGGAACTTCTTGGCGTAAAGTTGGATGTCGATATTTTGAAAAAACAAAGTGAATCGTTAACCAGCGACATCTCTGCTTTAGAAAAACAGATTCACGAAATTGCAGGCGAGGAATTCAATATAAACAGCCCTAAACAACTGGGGCAAATTTTATTTGAAAAATTGCAGATACCTGCGACAAAAAAAAATAAGACGGGCTATTCTACAGCGACTGATGTTTTAGAAAAATTAGAAAAAAAATACCCAATATCGAAATTAGTTCTTAATTTTAGGGAGCTTTCAAAGCTAAAATCAACTTACGTGGATGCTTTGCCGAAACTAATCGATCCGGACAACGGTCGAATCCATACAACTTTCAAACAAGCGCTTACTGCCACCGGGCGTTTATCAAGCGTAAATCCAAATTTACAAAATATACCTATTCGGACAGAGCGTGGTCTTCAAATTAGAAAGGCATTTGTACCAACTCCTGGGTGGGATTTGATAGCTGCAGATTACAGTCAAATTGAACTTCGAATTTTAGCTCACATAGCTGGCGACAAAGGTTTGTTAAATGCTTACAAGAACGGTCTTGATGTTCACTCGGTCACGGCCAGCGAAGTTTTTGAAATTAAATTGAGCGAAGTTACAAAAGAACAAAGAAGAACGGCCAAAGCAGTCAACTTTGGAATTGCCTACGGTCAAGGTGCATACGGTTTAGCAGAATCATTGGGGATTCCCCGAACCGAGTCTAAAGAAATTATAGAAAGATACTTCAAAAAATTTTCCGGGGTTAAAACTTACATGGAAGATATTATTAGATCAGCACGGGAAAATGGTTACGTAGAGACACTTTTTGGACGTAGACGTTATCTTCCAGAACTGAAGTCAAAAAACCGCATGGAACAATCATTTGGTGAACGTGCAGCTATAAACGCACCAATGCAGGGCACACAGGCAGATATCGTTAAAATGGCTATGATCAAAGCCCATAAAGAAGTTAAAGCGCCAATGATTTTACAAGTGCACGACGAATTAATATTTGAATGCGAGTCTTCTAGAACTGAAGAACTTATAATTCAGATTAAAGATATCATGGAAAATATAGTAAAACTGGACGTGCCTTTAATAGTGGATTGTAAATCCGGTAAAAACTGGCTCGAGGCCCATTAATCGAAAAATTCAATGATCAACTAAACCTAGGTCTATTTGTAGTCTAGTTCGCCAAGCATTTTACTTTGGGATTTAGATTTTATTGCCGATAGTCTCTTTATGGAAATTATAGTTAAAAGTCTAAAGCTACCTAAATCTGCATGCATAACCCTGTTTTCAGTCACAATGGCCGCCAATACATCATTTGCGAAGACCACGGATATGGGTGTCTGCTTCCTAAAAACAGACAAGCAAACAATGCAAAGTAAGATAAATGAAATTGCGCAAAGTAATCAAGAAAAAATAATCATTCAACAGCAAGCAAGATTTTTTAACGACCTAACTAATCTTTTTGTTCCAGTAGACACTTTTAATTTTAAGATGTTTTGGGTAAGTCGTCCAAACAACGATTGGTTAACTAGTAATTGTTTCAAATTTGGTTATATCGCACTGAAAGATTATAATAGAAGAGCTATTACAAGAGTCTATTCAACGCCTACGAATATAGTTGCAAAAAAAAGAACTACTACAAGATTGCCCGCCAGCGTAAAAGCATTAGTGCCTCAAGCGGATCCACCGGCTCAAGGATCTGTCTTAACACCAACTGATTCCGCGCCTTTTGATCCCCAAAGTCAGCAAACTCCCAAGGAGCCTACCGCTCCAGTTGCTAAAGCACCTGCAGATACTAATGCTCAACAGAACTATGCTGTGCCACAAATCAACCTATATAATTATTACACCGGAGCATCTAGTGGGGACAGCTCTCAACCAGCTAAACAAGATCAGAAGACTGAAACTATCAATACGAAAAAAGAAGACAGTCTGAATGTTAATGTGAATGTAGGTGAAAATTCAAAAGAGGATCTTAATGATTCTGGCGATTCGAAGTTTTTAAGAAGACGTTCAGTTTATGACCTGCCAGATTATTTAGAGGATCCTTCTTACTTTTTAGAAATAAACCCGCTGATGGGCTACGAAAATGTAGAGGTCACCGGTTCTGGCACAACAAACAAGTTTAATCTTTTTGGTTACGGTACAGATATAAAATTGGGATATAGATTTAATCAGCATTTTAATTACTACTTGAAAGGTCGATACATGGCTTTGGAGCTAAGATCTGCTGACGCACCTGCAACGGTAAATCTATCTGAAAAATCTGACATCACTTATGGAATTGGTATAGAGCATGTGGCTTCACGATTTTTAAGTTTAGCTTTAGAGTACAACGCTTTACATATTCAATCATTCGAACAGTCAGGGGTTCCAACCAATGTGAATGCTCTGAAAGAAGATATTCAAACTTTAAATTTAGACTTCAAACTTAATTTTATAAGTCGCGATAACTTTAAAATGGGTTTGCATGGCAACTATGGTATTGTATTGGCAGATAATAGTGATGAACTTATTTATGATTTTAAAACGAAGCTTTATATTCTTAGAGCATTTGAAAAGGACTATTTCGGACTCAATTTGGGATATGAACAAAATAAGTTTTTGTATGCTAGTGGACCTACAAGTGAGTCCACTAGAAAGCGCTTTGTCTTTGGCTTAAGTTTTGGGTTTGATTTATAATTGTGAGCTAAACTTCAAGCTCAAGCTTATAAGCTTTGACCTTGTCATGTAGGGTTGATTTTGCAATTCCTAAGTCCTTAGCCGTTTGCCTTTGATTACCTTTATTAGCAATTAGTCTTTCAATGATTATCTCTTTTTCAACTTGCTTTAGTATTGGCTGGTGAGTGACGTTGGTGGTCTGCTTAATCAGCTCTGACAATCCTTTTTGAGTTTTACTTTCGTCATCATCTAAAATGGATTCAACCAGATCTGGCTCTATAGTTTGGCAGGAGTAAAGCACAGAAGCCCTTTGAACAGTCTGCCTAAGCTGACGTATATTTCCAGGCCAGCTGTGACCTTTCATTTTAAGAATCGCGTTGTGCGAAAAACGCACCCTAAATTCCTTGGCAAATTGAAAAAAAATTGATTCAAAGTCCTCAATTCTCGATGATAAAGCTGGTGGGTTGATGATAAAGGTTTTAAGTCTATACAAAAGATCTTCTCTGAATTTTCCCTCGTCAACCAATCGATTTAAATCTTTATGTGTTGCTGCAATTATTCGAACATCTACTTTCACAGTCTTATCTGACCCGACGGGAATTATTTCTCCGTATTCGAGTGCTCGTAATAATTTAGGTTGAACTTCCAGAGGCAGGTCACCTATTTCGTCTAGAAACAATGTCCCTTCGTGAGCTTCTAAAAAAGCTCCTTTCCTATCTTGGGTAGCTCCGGTGAAACTTCCTACGATATGTCCAAATAGCTGGCTTTCAACCAAATTAGGGGTAAATGCAGAGCAATTAATAGTGACTTTGGATTCTAGGTTCCTTGTGGATAAATTGTGAATTTCCTGGGCCAATACTTCTTTGCCTGAACCAGTAGGTCCCATCAGTAAAACGGGAAAATCTGATTGTGCTATTAATGGCAGGCTCTCAAGTTGCTTGCTATAAAAGCTATTTTTAGACTGTAATCTTGTTTTTGGATAGGCTTTTGTTTCTGACTTAACAACCAATTTAGTCTGTCCTATTTGAATTTGATCACCATGCTTTAGGTTTGCTTCTAACACCTGAGTTCCATTAACATAGGTGCCGTTTCTAGATCTTAAGTCTTTAATTACAAAGTAGTTGTCTTTTTTTTCAATACGACAATGTCTTGAAGAAGAAAAAGGATCCTTCACCGGAATCGAGTTTGATTGATCTCGTCCTATAGTCAAAAAAGACGGTAAGATTTTCTGAATGTGAAGATCGGGGATCTCGATAAATAGATCTGTAAGGTTTTCATAGACATCTGATATTTGGCGGGTTTGCATATTCATTTTTTTACTCCATTTTAATTAAGTTGAACAATAGGTAAACATTTCACGGGCTAGCATTTAAATGACTAGTCCGTAAGATTTGTGAACTATGTCCAAATTTCGGACCACGGATTATTTAGCTTTCAGTTGATTTGAGCAAATTTTGTCCGTAGAACGGACATGTTGGCCGTAAATTGAAGCTAAGATAAAGGCGATAGCAATAAATGTGAGCGTAAAAGCCCTCAAAGTGCAACTATGAAGCTAGGGGCGTGGTAGCCCTCAAAGTGCAACTATGAAGCTAAGGTGCGTGGTAGCCCTCAAAGTGCAACTATGAAGCTAGGGGCGTGGTAGCCCTCAAAGTGCAACTATGAAGCTATGGGCGTGGTAGCCCTCAAACTGAAACCCTAGAGTCCTGAGACAAAGGAGAATTCATCTTGAAATTTGTTTTTGAAAAGAGTGCAGTTTTTGAAGATCAATACCCCTTGAAAAAGTATCCAGAGGTGGCTGTGGCTGGACGCTCTAATTCTGGAAAAAGTTCCATTATTAATTCCTGGGCACAATCAAAAATCGCTAAAGTTAGCTCCTCCCCTGGTAAAACAAGGCTGCTTAATTTTTTTGTTGTAGAAAAAAAGTTTAGGCTTGTAGACACTCCTGGTTACGGCTTTGCAGCCAGGTCAACAAAAGAGCGTAAAAGCTGGCAAACAATGATCGAGACATATTTAACATCCAGGGATCAGCTGCGCGGGCTAATTTTGATTATGGACATACGCAGATACTGGGAAGAAGAAGAGGTGATGTTGACCGATTGGTGTAATGCCCAAGGAATTCAGGTTTTCGTTGTTTTGAATAAAGCCGATAAAGTAAATCAAAAAGAAAAGCATGCCTCGCTGAGGCGTATAGAGGCAGAGGGTTTCAAACCCTTCGTTACATCTGCCAAAAGTAAAAAAGGCGTTGAAGCTTTAATACAGTCGGTTTGGACGGATTGGGTTTTAAAACCTCAGAGCAAAGATATTGTCACAGAGCCGACCTCATGATAGCACTTTAAAGTACCATACAGCTCTACTGGGCAGGCCTGTTTAGTAGCTTTTATTCAGACTTCGGTACATTTGATTAGGTAGGATAGCAAATGAAGTATTTAGGGGTAATCCCAGCTCGACTTGGATCCACGCGCTTGCAGCGTAAACCTCTACAGACTCTTTTAAATAAGCCTTTAATACTTTGGGTTTGTGAAGCAGTTGAAAAGTCTAAAAGATTAGAAACTTTTATAGTGGCAACCGACTCTATAGAGGTTTTCGACGTGGTTATTAAGGCTGGATTTGAAGCGCAGCTGACATCTGAAAATTGTGCCTCCGGGACTGATCGAACACTAGAGGTTGCAAAAAAAATCAACCCTACAATCGTTGTAAACATTCAGGGTGACGAGCCATTAATTCAAGCGTGCGAAATTGATAGTTTAGTAGACTTCATTGAATCCCAGAATCAAGAGTGTTGGGCAACTTTGGGACATGAAATCTCGGAACCAGATTTGACAAACCCAAACGCAGTCAAAGTAATTTTAAATAAAGACCAAGAGGCTATTTATTTTTCAAGATTTTCGATTCCCTATTCCAGATTAAATTTCGATTCAAACAGATCTTTAGTTCTTAAACACGTTGGTCTTTATGCATACACCTTAAACGCGCTAAAAGTATTTTGCGATCACGGTCCAGTTGAATTAGAAAGGGCAGAGTCCCTAGAACAGTTACGCGCGCTATACCTAGGCCTTAAAATTTTTGTAAAAAAAACGAATTATAAATCTTTAGGTGTAGACACTTCTGATGATTTAAAAGCAGTTGAAAATATTTTAAAAAGGAATACGTAATTTTATGGTTGCCAAAAAAACTTTGCCAAAAACAGAAAAAGTTATTCCGCTAGATATTAAAAAAGTGCCCACAAAATTTATTTTTGTTACAGGTGGGGTTGTTTCATCAATTGGTAAGGGCTTAACAGCCGCAAGCTTAGGTTCCTTACTTGAATCAAGGGGTTTCAAAATTTCTATGATGAAATGTGATCCATATATAAATGTAGATCCGGGAACAATGTCCCCTCTTCAGCACGGCGAAGTTTACGTTACTAATGATGGTGCAGAAACGGATCTAGATTTAGGCCATTACGAACGCTTCACATCAGTACAATTAACTAGAGGCCACAGCATCACCGCTGGACAGGTTTATGAAAGCGTTATTTCTAGAGAGAGACGGGGAGATTACTTGGGCGGCACTGTTCAAGTAATACCACATATCACGGACGAAATTAAGAAACGCATCATCAAGACTTCACATGATGTGGATATAGCTATAATTGAAATTGGCGGAACAGTTGGCGACATTGAAGGGCTGCCGTTCATAGAATCCATACGTCAACTGCGAGCAGATGTTGGCTTTGAAAACTCTATATTCGTACATGTTACCTACATTCCTTATATAGCTGCAGCCGGAGAACTCAAAAGCAAACCAACTCAGCATAGCGTTAAAGAGCTTAGGGCAATTGGTATCCAACCTGACTTCTTGGTATGTCGAAGCGAAAAAGAAGTTCCTCAAGAATTAAAATCTAAAATAGGTCTTTTTTGCAGTGTTCATCCTCAAAATGTGATAGCTGCCGAGGATTCAAAATCTACTCTACGAAGTTCCACTAAAATTATTTGATGAAGAGTTCGATCTTAAAATTTGTAAGCGACTAGGATTATCTGCTGGAAACGCGCAGCTAGAGGATTGGAAAGAAATAGTTAATACTTATAAATCTCCTAAAAACAAAATTAAAATTGGTCTTGTTGGTAAATATGTCGACTTAAAAGAAAGCTACAAGTCTTTACATGAAGCCATAACTCACTCTGGAATCAAAAATAAGTGCGCCGTTGATGTAGAGTACATAGATGCTGAAAATCTTGAGCAAGTGGATTTAGAAAAGTGTTTTAAGGCCGTTGATGGAATTTTAGTTCCTGGCGCTTTTGGCGAAAGAGGAGCTGAAGGCAAAATTGCTGCTATTAACTTTGCCAGAGAAAATAAAATTCCATTTTTTGGAATCTGCTTTGGTATGCAAATGGCTGTTGTAGAATTTGCCAGAAATGTGTGTGGATTAAATAAAGCAACTAGTCGGGAATTTATCCACAACGCGGAAAATCCAGATTTTGTTATTGATTTGATGGAAGAGCAGAAACTAATGAAGGGCTTAGGTGGCACCATGCGATTGGGTGCATTTCCATGTGACTTGAAAAAGGGGAGTCTAGTTCATAGCCTTTACGGTGAGGACCGTGTCAGTGAAAGACACCGACATAGGTTTGAATTTAACAACGAGTATAAATCTACTATTGAAAAAAATGGGATGAATTTATCTGGTGTGTGTTCTGAAAGAGATTTGATTGAAATCGTAGAAATACCTGATCATCCGTGGTTCATCGGGGTTCAGTTTCATCCGGAGTTTCAATCACAACCTAGACGGCCACATCCCTTATTTGACGGTTTTATTTCAGCTGCATTAAAACGCAGACAAAGTTTGTAAGGTTTTAATAAGTTTTTTAACCTAAATTTAATTTTCAACTAAATTTTAATTTAACTAGTAAGGTAAGCATGAATATATTAGACAAAGCCAAAGATGTTTTAGACATAGAATCCGATGCTATTTTGAATTTAAAAAAAGGTTTGGGAGAAGACTTTTTAAAGGCCTTAGAATTAATCGTCTCTTGCTCTGGAAAAGTTATTATATCAGGTGTCGGAAAATCAGGTATTATAGCTAGGAAAATGGCGTCCACTATGAGTTCTACAGGAACACCTGCCTTGTTTTTACATGCTGCCGAAAGCTCTCATGGTGATTTAGGTGTAATCACTAAGTCTGATCTTGTTATTGGAATTAGCTTTGGTGGTGAAAGTGCAGAGCTTGAAGATCTTTTAAAGTTTATTAAAAGAACAGGTGTCAAACTTGTTTCAATCACTGGAAACACAGAAAGTCGTTTAGCACATGCAGGTGACGTAGTTCTTCATATTCCCATCGAAAAAGAGGCTTGTCCGTTGGGATTAGCCCCTACAAGTAGCACAACTGCGACATTAGCAATGTGTGATGCACTGGCGATGTGCGCTCTTGAAACTAAAGGATTTAAAGCAAGCGATTTTGCTGAGAATCATCCAGGCGGAAAGTTAGGTCGTAAACTTCTGACTCGTGTTAGTGATGTTATGATAGATCAAGATCTGCCGCTGATAGCTGAGCAAGCTTCATTCAAGGACGTTTTAAATCTTATGACCGGTGCCGAGGTCAGGGGTATATGTGGCGTTATAAATTCAGAAGCAGATCTGATAGGCGTAATTACGGACGGGGACTTAAGACGAAAACTTAACGCTGAAGTTGATACCGGTTCGTTATCATCTAGTTTGAAATCAATGCTAGCTACGGATATCATGTCATCTAATCCGAAAACTTTAGAGAAATCAGAATTAGCTGAAAAGGCTTTGTTTTTGATGGAGCAATTCAGGATTCAGTGTTTGTTTGTTATGGACCAAACGCAAACGAACTCCCTGAAGCCGGTCGGACTAATTCATCTACAAGATCTTTTAGCTGCAAAGATCCGTTAACATTCTTTTTTCCAATCAAGATTTAGAAAAAGCTTAAAAACCTAAATAATAGGTGATGGCCAGGTAAACCAACCAGTGAAATAATTAATGGTAAGATGGCGGCACCCCAAGGCATTAGAGTAAAACTTACAAGTAATGGGCGGCAATTTTTGGTGTCTAAGATTACCAACTAAAACAAATAGCCAACATTAGCTGCGAAACTTGTAAAAGAATCGTTATCGGCGTTATCGGCCGCAGCGAAGATATAGCCGTACTCGACGCCAAAAGATACTTTTTCAGCTAAAACATAATTTAAGCCGACCATCGAGCTAAATTGATTTCCATTAATATTGAACTGACCATCGTTGTCAGGCAGCTCACGATCATAACTGGTTTTGGTGAAAAATCTAGAATAACTATTGCTCCAGTAAACAAGTAAGCCGCCATCGGCTTTAACACCAGCACTGATAGCCCCTCGTACCACTGGACCCTTAACATCAAAATTATTTAAGAAAACCGTGCCAGTATCAACATCTGTATCGTCCATGGTTACGTAGCCTAACCCAAAAATGGCAGAAACAGAAAATCTGTTTTCAGGATCGTTTCTGTTTCCTATAAATTGATACTTTAATTTTACATAACTTGGTTGATCACCAATTGCTAGATCTAAAGATAAATCCATGTTTTCAGCTAGTGCTAAGTCAAAAAGTACAGATGATGCATCTAGCCCGCTTGCTCCGATATCATTTTCACCTTTATTTTTTTCGATTTTGGTATCACCTTCTTGTGGACCTGTGGCTCCGAAATCCATTTCTGTAACAATTGCGGTGACGTCCTGGTAGCCCACGAAACTTGCTTTAAATTTGTAAGCCTTTCCTTGAGTTTCAGAGGTGTCAAAATGGTGGTTTTTAAGTAGGAAGTAACTAGTGCTTGAGCACGCAGTACCGAAAATAAGAAACAAGGCAGTAAAAATAAATCTAGTTTTTTTCATAGCATCACCTGTGGCTGAAGTTTTATGACTTAGATATAAGGGTGTTGCGGGAACATAACAACTAAAATATCATAAAGTTAGAGCAAGAATAATTTTTACATCTAAGAGGTTATATTAGTGTTGTCAAAACGAACCATTGTTTAGACTGAGCAGTATTAAACAGCCAGATAAAATTTTTGACTCCTGAACAATTGAAGAGTGTTCAGAGAATTTTAGAAAAATAAATAAGGAAGTATGAAGTGCATGATAAATTAAAAAATATAAAATTACTTTTAAGTGATGTCGACGGCGTCATGACGGATGCAACAATTTGGCTAGATTCGAATATGAAATGGAAACGTCGATTCAATGTCTTGGACGGTATGGGTTTAATTAGGCTTCAGACTCAAAATATAAAAGTTGGCATTATCACAGCCTCAGACGCAGATGACGTCAGACTTAGGTTTAACTTTTTGAAAGTGGATTATTTTTACGAAAAATCATCTGACAAAGGACTAGCTCTTCAAGACGTTTTAAAGAAAACAGGTTTTGATTTATCAGAAATCGCTTATATTGGAGATGACCTTATGGATCTACCAGTGATCGAATCGGTAGGTTTCGGGGTTGCAGTTCCGAACTCTTTGGAAGAAGTGCAGGCCAAGGCAGATTATGTCACAAAAAGGTCTGGAGGAGCAGGAGCTGTTAGGGAAGTTTGCGAAATGATTCTGCGAGCTCAACGTTAAAAGTTTTTGTGCTTTTAAATGGTTCCAAATTTTAAGGAGTTTAAAGCATGCAAAATTATATTTTTAAAAAGTCGATTTTAAAATTCGTATGCATTTTTAGTATGATTGCAGGTTTGGCGCCGATTGCTGAGGCCAAAAAAATTAGGCTTTCGGAAGACGAACTTTCAAAAGAAGCTGTGATGCCTGTGTTTGACGAGCGAATAGTTATAAAAAACCGAAGAGTGTCTCATAAAGGGCGACTGGAGCTTGGGCTTTATGGTGGAAATGTTTTATCTGAGGCTATTTATGATCCCCTTACATTTGGTGCGTCGCTTGCTTATCACTTTGATAACACTCACGGATTTTTAGCTACAATCGGTTTGTACCAAGACAAGTTGAGCGGCAACGGCTTGGCTCTTAAAAATGGTGAATCAATTCCGATCTCTGGAGCAGTTAGGTACTTTGATGCGTCCAGAGCTCCGCAGAAAGAATTCATGATTGCAGGACATTACCAATATTCTGCATATTACGGAAAAATTAGCATCACTAAAGAGTCAGTTATGAATTTGTCTTTATATGGTCTTCTAGGAGGCGGAGTGTACTCCATAGGTGGCGAGATGGCACCGCTTGTTAATCTTGGTGTGGGACAGCGTTTTTATTTTACTAAAAGTATAGCCTTTAGATTAGATTTATTACTAAGTTCGTATTACGGACCAGATATAACATCAACCGCTGGGACTCCAAATAGTTTAGATAATAGCACCCCGCAGCCAGATGTTGATCCCTCGGCTTTCCAGAAAAAAATTCTATTTGATACCCAAATTAATTTCGGCGTGACCCTATTATTATAAATATACGGTCTAGTTCTTATCTATTAACTTTCCATAAAGAGCAGCTCTGCTATCCTAAATAATGAGAAGGTGTAAAAAGAAATGACGAGAACAACATCTATTCTAATTATTTTATTGATAGTGATGTCCCAAGGGGCATGGGCTGAACAGTCTAACGAAGTGCAAAGCGCTAATGGCACTGAAGAGCTAGAATCTTTAGAGACGTATTCTGATATTGTGGTCATTCAAAAAAAGTTTTTTGAAAAGACCTCTAGATGGGAACTAAGCGTATCAGGGTTAACTTCTTTAAATAATAAGTTCTTCACTTCGGTGGGGGTTAAGGGGACTTTGGGCTATCATCTTTCTGAAAGGTGGGCCGTCGAGGGACAGGCCTGGTACTTGGCTGAAATCGATAAGGACTTTACATCTAACTTAGAAGACCAATATCAAATATCCGCAAATAATATTGTTACACCTCAGGCATATTTAGGTCTAAATTTAGTTTGGTCCCCGATATACGGAAAGTTATCTTTGCAAGAAAGATCAGTAAATCCTTTTGAGCTATTTTTTACATTTGGTGCTGGTGTGATTTTGACAAAAGATGATCAAACGGCACCTGCTCTAAATCTATCTTTCGGCCAAATCCATCCACTGACTAAAAATTCGACTTTAAGGTGGGAAATTGGCGGAAATATCTTCAGTGCTAAGGGCGATAAAGACTTAGTTGGAGATCAAAGGGGCGCGGATGTAATATCAGAAATTCATTTACGTTTCTGTCGGAGCCAGCTTCTTTTTCCCAGAGATTAGGAGGTAAAGGTGAAATACTACTTATATTACTTTTTGTAGCACCTTCGATGGCCTTGGCATCGCCAGCTCTTTCACGAGCTGATTTCTTTTTAAAAAAAAATGATAACCAGCAAGCTGCACAAAGATTCTACGACATTATAACCAATTCTAAATATAAGAATGAACACAGTAAAGCTTTGTATTCTCTTTGGCTAAAGCATTGACTAAAATGGGTTTTAATCAATCGGCAGTATACTACCTTACAGCAATTGCAAGATTTAATTCTTCGTCTAAGTATATGGACCCTGCGTTCGAAGCATCTATACGAAATCGGCTTTCAAATTGGTGATGAATCAGCACTTAAGTATTCGTTGTCAAAAATTGATATTAAAAAGTTTCCTTCAAACAAAAAGGATCTGTTGTATTACAGGCTGGGCGAAGTTTACTTAGACAAGAAAAGCTTTAAAAATGCAATTGCTTCATATGCTAAAGTCATCAGTAGTAGTAAGTTATACTCGAAAGCTAGATACAATATGGCACTTGCCTACGCAGAGACCAGAAACCCCAAGTCTAGCACTAAAATACTTCACCCAAGCAGCTAATGCCAGAAGAAAGTATGGAGCAACTGACACCCAAAGAGTTGGAGCACTAATAGGTACGAGCTAGAGCCTTATACCAAATGGGCAGCTGGGATAGATCAATAACTGCTTACAAGATGGTTCCTAGGGATTCTACTTTGTGGCATGACGCTCTTTTTGAATCTACTTGGTCTTATTTAAGATCTGGTCGGTTTAGAAGTGCGATGAGTAACTTTCAGTCTTTGCACTCTAAGTTTTACGACTCATATTATTTGCCTGAGTCATTAATTTTAAGATCTATCGTTTATCTTTATATTTGTAAATACGAAGAGGTGGATAAAGTCTTAACTACTTATGACAACACCTATTCTAAAGTTCAAAAGCGTTTATTTTCATACTTAAAAGAAAAAAGGCCTACACAGGAAGATTTAATACAAATGAATCTTATGTTAGCGGATGTGGAGAAAGGAGAATTCTGTTGACACTAGTTATTCTGGTATCCCTGGCTTAGCGCTAAGGCATGTGTCTAGATCTGTTTCTTTCAAGAAGAAATAATAGATATTTGAAAATGCTTTATAATGAACGAGCTTTAAATTCTAAACAGAATGATTTTTGGAAACGCTCTGGTCTTGGTCAACAGATTACTAAAAATTTAAAACGCCGAATATCTTCAACTGAAAAATATACAGCTTCAATGATTCGTCAGTCATTAGTTAAGATGAACGAAGAGTTACTAGAGTTTGGTGATCAAAAAGAATTTATTAAGGTAGAGGTCACAACAGCTAAGACTGAAGGCGCTTTAAAAAAAATCAGAGGAACTGACGACCCTTCGGACGCTATAACAGCTAAAAATTCTAGAGATTTTTATATTCTTAACGGCTATGAGTATTGGCCTTTTCAAGGAGAGTATTGGCTAGATGAAATTGGTAACTATCAATATGTAGGAGCTAGTCAGTGTACAAGATAATAAAAAAAAACTTCAAAAATTTTTATAGTTATAGAAATTGTTATGCAAATGGCTTGGTTGCGATACTCCTAAAAATTTCTAATAATCGCTTTATCATTATGACTGCTTGTGTTGCATCATTAGTAGGTGGACTATCTCTGCAAGCAAAAACAGTTGGTTCAATTATTAAAAATATAGAAAAAGCACCTGTATCCCTGCCCAAGACTCGATCTGCTTCTAGAAAGACCAAAGCCACTAAGGTCGATTTGAAGTTAGTTAGCCCTACCTCATCTGTGAACTCACTTTTCAAAGAGGGAACCAACGAGGCAGAGTACGAGAAGCTGTTAAATCAACAAATCAGCCAGCTCTACGCTCTTTCTAGAAAAACCAGATCCAAGTCAATGCAAGGCGATGTTTGGCTAAGATTGGGAAAGGCCTACACTGAAAAGTCCGCTTTAGTCGAACAACGAATCAACGAGAATTTTGATAAAAAAATGGAGCAGTATTTCGACAAGAAAAGATCTTCGAAACCTAGATTAGATATGTCTCCTGCTCAAACTTATAATAAAAAAGCTATCGAACTTTACAGATGGTATTTAAGAGACAATCCAAGAAGTCCAAGTTCAGATCAGGTGTTGTTCTTTTTAGGCTATAACACTATGGCATTAGGTGATGACTCGGCCAGCGTAAAGTACTATGAAGCGCTATCTAAAAGATACCCTAAGAGCGAATTTGTAGTTGAAGCAAATCTCTCTTTAGCGGACTATTATTTTGATCAGGGTTCAAAAAACTATTCTCAGAGCAGAAAAAACTATCTAAAAGCAGAGCGTTTTTATAAAAAAATAATTCAAAGTAGATCTCGCTTATCTTCTATAGCCACTTATAAATTAGCTTGGGTAAACTTAAAACTTGGCCGTTCAACTAGAGCTTTGTCTTATATCACAAGAGTGATTCGAGATGGTAAATTTAAGGATCAAAGAAAAGTTTCCTCTGAAAGGTTAGCCCGTGAAGCCCAGAAAGAGCTTCCGATGTTCTACTCACAAGTGAGCGACTACAAGAAGGCTGTGCCGTATTTTAAAGCCTCTTTGCCCAAAAATGATGTAGCCAAATCACTAGAACAGTTGGCTCTACTTTACGCTGATTCGGGAAATAGGGATGGTGCTGGCTATCTTTTTGATTACCTATCCAGAACAGGAGATCTTTCTGTAGAAAAAGTTTTTGATTTCCAGCTTAAGAAAGTTCAGTTGGCTGAAACAAAAGGCGGCATCGTTAACTCCAGAACAGACCTTTTAGACTTAATTGATGGGTTCGGCCCCAACACCCGTTGGGCTAAAAAAGCCAGAAAGAAGCAAGTTTACGAAGTTCCATACAGAAAAATGGAATCTTTACTTAAAAATTATGCTCTTTCGACCCATAAAGAGTCTAGACTCAGAAAAGACAACTTAAATTCAATGAGAAAAGCTGACGAAGCTTACCGACTCTATGAGAAGAACTTCGCAAAAGAAGACACCACCGGAGAGATGAAGTTCTTTCACGCAGAGCTTTTATACGAAGCCAATCAATTTGAAAAATCGGCTGATATATATGGTGAAATTGCGAAATCAAAGAATTCTAAATATGCAGAAAAAGCACAGCTAAATGCCCTATTGGCTATTGAAAAAGTATTGCCAAGTATTGATGATATTAAAAAGAAAGTGGGTAGCTCTACTAAGATTTACCCCTTGAGTAAAGTTGAAAAGAAGTTTGTCACCTTAACTAAAGAGTATTTAGCTGATCCAAAAAATAAAGAGTCTAGAGTGGAGGTGCAATACAAATTAGCGTCTTTGCTGTATTCACATAATTATCTTGATGAAGCAGAAAAAGAATTCAAGGTTGTTATCAAAGAGCATCCAAAAACGCAGTACGCCGAGTACTCTACAAATCTAATACTAGATATCTACAGTTTAAGAAAAGACTATAAAGGTCTAGAAAGAGTTGGCAACGAACTATTAGATAAGAATTCAGTAAAAGATGAAAAAACTTTGGCTGAGGTAAAAAGTGTAGTTGAAAAGTCCGCATTTAAAAGTGCAGAGATGATCGAAAAATCAGGCGAACCGATTGATGCAGCAAAGGCTTACCTGGAATTTTATAAAAAATATCCTAAATCTACACTGGGATCATTGGCATTGTATAATTCGGCCATTAATTTTGAAAAAGCAGATCGTAAGCTTTTGGCCATAGAGTCCTACGAGCGTTATCGAGCTATTTCCAACTTACAGCAACAAGAGTACAGGAAAACTTATCTATTTTCGGGTATATTAAAAGAGTCATTAGGAGATCTTCCTGGTGCAGCCAGAGATTACGAAGCTTACATAAAAGTTGAGGATCCCAAAAATATAGAACCTAGTTTGTATTACAACATAGCTGTAATTTACGAGGGTTTGAAAAATTTTAGCAAAGTCACTTCCTACTTAAATCTCTACAGTCAGAAGGCAGGTTCAAACGAGGTTGAAAACATCGACTTTAGAATTGCTAGTTATGCCGACAGCCTAAGCTTAGTGAACGAGGCAATATCTTATTACAAGAAATATATATCAAATTCGAAAGCTGACAAAAAATTACGTATTGAATCAGTAGGTAGGCTAGCTCATCTTTACAGATCAGCTGGAAACAATAGCCAAATGCGATCATATTTCGAGCAGTCAATTAAGTTACAATCTTCAAATTCATCTAAAGAAAATGCAAAGTATGCTGCCGAAGCTATGTTCTTAAAGACAGACAAAATCTATGATGATCTTAAATCAGTCACTATAAGCAGAAATCCTAAAACGCAACAGAGCCAAGTTCAACAAAAGATTAAGATGATCGAAGACCTTAGGAAATCGACAGAAAAAGTTATAGCCTACGATGTTCCAGAGTGGATTGTAGCGGCTCTGACTAAAATGGGGCAGGGTTACCAGCACTTAGCCTACTCGCTTGTATCCGCACCGGTTCCGAAAGATTTAAATTCAGCGGAAGCTATAGAGTATCGGGCCAAAATAGCAGAAATTGCGAACCCATTTAAACTAAATGCAATTAGGTCTTACCAGAACGCTATCGATAGGGCGAAGTCTCTTTCAGGGTTTGGTCCGTATTATAAAATTGCTAGGGAAGAGCTTTTCAATCTTAGTCCAGATTCTACTTATCTGGCAGACGAAACTTCTTATGTCCTTTTAAATTATGACTCTAGTCTTGAAAACTCTGACGTAACTAAGCTTTTAAAAGGTGCCGGCAGTGACGAGTCTAAAGTCTTTGAAGCCTTGGGCCGTATTTTGGAAAAAGATAGTTCAAATGCTTTAGCGCACGAGTTTATGGCTAAATATTATTATGACAAGTCTATGTACCACATGGCGAAAATTTACCTATCTAAAATTGAAAAAAGCGCAGATTCGGCCAGAGTTTTTAATAATTTAGGATTTATACACCAGAAGTTGGCTGCCCAAGACGACGCTCAAAAGTATTTCGAGAAAGCGATCAATAAAGATCCAAGCTACGTATTAGCAAGGGCAAACTTTACAGCTAAGTTTGTACTAATGGATGGTTTTACTCCTATTTTAAGTGATTTAGAAAGTTTATATAAAAAAACTAAATCTAGAGTTTCGAAAGAAGAGTTTTCAAAAAAAATAGCAATTAACTATGCAGTAGCACTGGCCAGAGTGCGCCAGTTTGGTGAGTCTGCAGACGTTTACAAGAAATTACTTAGATCATACCCTAAAGATCTTGCAATCCTGAAAAACCTATCCCTAGTGCTCGTAACTGGCGAAAAAAATAAAGTTGAAGGTGCTCAGGTCCTAGGTCAATTTAAATCTATTGCAAGAACGCAAAAGGATTTGAATAATATTAAGAGTATGGAAGGATATTTAAAAAGCCTATGAGACTAAAATTAATATTTATAACTTTTATATTTTGTCTGTCTTCAGTCGCTGCTGGTCAAACCCCAACAAGCACGGATAAAAGAAAAACTGTTCTATCTTTTGAGGATGAGTTGATTCAAGGCGATGTTTCATCCCCAGACTTATTTGTCATATTGAAAAATAAAAATATAAATTTTGGCAGGCTGCTGAAGCTTAGAAAAGATTTTATACCTGAAATGAGACAAACCCGAGAAGATGTACATGGGAGTCCAGATTGAGTGAACCTGTAGTTATAAGAGTCTTTTTTAAAGATAAATTAATTGCTGTTAAACAGTTTGATCAAGATCAGATTATAATCGGTAAAAAAGGCGATTCCGCTTTAGTTCTGCGCCACAAAGATGTAGCTGAAATCCACTGTGTCATCGAAAAACGCGGTGAAAAGTATGTGCTCTGCGATCTCGGCTCTGAGGCCGGAACCATCATCCATAATGAAAAAGTGCTAGAGCATCCATTGAAATCGGGCGATGTATTTTTTATTAGTGAGCTTGAAGTTCATTTTTTTATTGGGTCACCGACTTTTACTGCTCCTCAGTCTAAATCACAATCTTTAGATGAGAATAACGATTCTATAGTCTACATCGAAGATGAGAAAGCAGCACTTTCAGATTTAGGCGACGGGTTAAATGCACCCAAAAAAAAGAGTAAAGAGCATTCTCCATTTATCGCTTTGGGTGACAAAGAAAGAATTATCTCAAAAGGTCTACAACCCAAAGTAGACGATCAACAGGTCGTAGAACAAAGTAGAAAAACTTCTGCAGATAGCGTTGGCGAGCCTTTTAAGCAAAAGCCTGCAGCTCAACATAGTGCTTCTGGTTTTCAGATGATGAATTTGGGTGGTTCGCCTGAGCCTCAGGATAATTTGGGAGAAGGGCTTGATCATGCGCTAGGAACTTTTGCCCCACAATCTACTTTCGTAGATATAGATGAGTTTATTGATGTAAATAGTCGGGGTTCAGTTGTTGAAGTTTTGTTGACTTGGAAAGAACGTATTTTATCTGCTTCCCACTTTGATTCTAAACAAAAAGTTTACATGGGCAATCACCCTGACTGCCAGCTGCAATTATCTTTGCTAGATTTCAAACACTATTTTATAAATATAGATAATGGCGCGGAAATCAGAATCCCTGATAGGATGGATGGCTTTCTTTATCGCGGGCAACAACGAATTCCTTTTTCAAATTTAAAAAAATCTGGCCAACTTCAAGCTGACGGTGAAAGTTTTATTTTAACTTTAGGCCAGGGCGAGATGGTCCGTTGTTTTCTGATGGGTAGTCGGATTCAAGCCTATGTTAGATATGTAGAGCAGACGCCAAAAGCCATGCCTGTGCCGGTCTTTGATTTTACAGTTTCAGAGCTTGTATCTATCGCCATGGCCTTTGTAATCTCGATCTTCATAGCCTTGTTTATGGCGTTCAATGTGCCACAAAGTTTAGACGATATAGACACCTTGATCGAAGATCAGTACAGAGTGGCTACGGTAGAATTTAAATCTTTACCAAAAATGAAGCCGGAACCTGTCGAGATCGAGGAAAAGAAAGTAGAGACCTTGCCTGAAAAGAAAGTCGTTAAAAAGGTCAGCGAGCAGAAGCAAAGGGTGAAGCCCATAGCTAAAGTAAAAAAACCAAGTAAGATTCCGAAGAAGCAGAGCTTAGGTAAAAAAGGTAAACCTAAAAAAGTTAAAGTGGTTGATAAAAACGCGGGCAAACCCAAAGCTGTTGCACCTAACAAGAACAAAGAGAAAAAAAACGGGTTGGTGTCGAATAAATCAGGCGGTGCCATAGGCACAGGTAAAGAGGGTGCAAACGCTCAGAGTAAGAAAAAAGACGTCACGAAATCGGGTCTACTTAGTATTCTAAGTTCAGGAGGAGCCGCTTCAAACCTAGACAAAGCTTATTCTGGTGCCGGGACAACTTTTGGATTAGCTGATAAAGCTACGGGTTTTGGTGGGCAAGCCCAAGACCGTCAAGGTGAAGGCCTTGGGACGGATTTAAAGAATGTTGGTGCTGGTGGTAAGGGGACATCTACAATAGGTATTTCTGGTGTTGGTTCAAAAGGTCGTGGCGGTGGCGCAAATAGCTATGGTGGTAATAATGGTCTTGGTGATAAGGGTGAAGTGGCAATTGTAAATATCGAAGGTAACACAAATGACTTTGTCAGCACTATTGATAAAGAAGCCATTCGAAGAATTATCAGAAGCAATAGAAACGCTATTAAATCTTGCTACGATAAAGAGTTAACTAGAAATCCTACGCTCTCTGGTAAGATCGTTTTACAGTGGCAGATCACAAACGGCGGCAAAATGATTAACTCAAAAGTTAAGAGTAATGACATGTCAACTAACACCCTTGGTCCTTGTATTATGAATCGCTTAAGAGTTTTACAATTTCCAGACCCTGGGCCAGTAGAAATAGCAGAAGTTGCGTTTCCATTCGTATTTGAGGCAAGATAAAATAAGAGTAGTTTTTTTTAGTTAATTTTTGTTAGTACATCAGGAGGAATCACCGTGGATCCAACAGCAGTTCAAATGCACTCATGCGAAATGTATGATTTTTTTATATCTAAAGCTTTTTGTGAGGGTGGAGTTGTCATGTACTTCATCGCTTTCATTGGACTATTATCATTATTTTTAATTATTGAAAGGTTTATAGCGTTGGGTCGGAACACAGTAAAAAAACAACCTGTTATTGAAAATTTAAAGAGCATGCTTTTGCGCGGAGACATCAGACAAGCCATCACTTTTTGCGATACGAAGAAAACGCCACTTACGAACACTCTTCAAGCTGGACTAATCCAAGTGATGAACAAAAGACCCGATGAAGAAGTACAAGTAGCGATGGACGCGGCTGTCTTAAGAGAAACTCCAAAATTAGAAGGTTGGGTTTCATTTCTAGCAGTGTTTGGTAATATTTCAGTTCTCATAGGGTTGTTCGGAACTATCATTGGTATGATCAAGTCTTTTGGTGCAGTTTCTAAATCTGACGCCGCCACTAAAGCCACTCTTCTATCTAGAGGTATAGCTGAGGCTCTAAACTGTACTGCAGGCGGTCTTCTAGTCGCCATCATATGTATTGTTTTTTACGGATTTTTCCAGATTAAAATTTCAAGAGCCATTAATGATATGCTTGAGACAAGCATGGATTTGATGAATTTGGTGGTTTCCAATAGAGACAAGATTTCTAACTCTTAGTATTAAGGTTGTAGTTTAATGGCTCACATAGATGACGGAAAAGGCGAACGAAGTGCAAATGTCGATTTGAACATCGTTCCTGTGATTGATTTAATGAGTGTACTTATTGTATTCTTGTTGATCACCGCTGTTTGGAACCAGATATCAATGATTCAGCTTGCCACATCAGTCTATGGCAAAAAGTCCGATGACCAACAGGTGCAAGAAAAAAAACCCGATGATTTGGATATTCCTTTAAGACTAGACATCAAAGTCGATAGCTACGTTTTAGTATTCAAAGATCAATCTACCAGGATTGCCAACTTTGAAGGGGACTACGATACAAAAACTTTAGCAGAAGAGCTAAAGCGCATAAAGTCTGCTTTCCCAAATAAGACCGATATCGTTATTTCAGTAGATGATGAGATCAGTTATGGAAGTTTGGTGAAGGGAATGGATGTGGCCATCACGGGCGAGTTTCCTCAAGTTTCAATTGCGACAGGCGGAGCAGAGTAATGGCGATCTATACTCCAGGTAAAAGAACCAGGCATGGAAAGAGAAAATCTGGTTCTAGAAGTGTTGTTTTTGTGCTTTCGCTAACTGCTATGGTTGATATGTTTACTGTATTGGTTGTTTTCTTGCTTCAAAATTATCAGATTACGGGGCAGACCTTAGATCTGCGGGAAGGGGTGACCCTGCCACAGGCTTCTGCGGTTCGTGAATTGCAACCCTCAAATGTTGTGGTGGTTGGAAAAGAGTTTATAGAGCTAAACGACAACAAAATAGCCTCTTTTCCAGTTATTAGGGAAAGTAATGACTGGTTAATTATTCCCCTTAGAGACGCAATTAAAGAAGAGCTCAAGCTGCAGAAAAGTAAAATAGAGGGATCCTTGTCATTGCAGGTTCAAGCAGAAGTTTTACAAGCCCAAGCTGGCGAGACTGGCAAAGTTGTGATGAACAATTATCGGCAAATTACTATTCAAGCAGATGAAAATATAGATTTATTAAGCTTAAAAAAAATTATGTACACCATTGTTGAAGCTGGTGGCGGACCAATTAACTTCGCAGTTTTAAAGAAAGATAAGCCTTCCCAGGTCGAATCTGCCACATCTTCATTCTAAATTCAAAATTATCCAATCATATTAGTGAGAAAGAGCTGGGCGCTTTATGTCAATAGTGTGTTTAAGCTCGTATTTAGCTATACTAAATTCAAATGAAAAATGACTATGATAAACCGGTTAGGCCGTTATTTAAAAAAGTATTATTTGGTATCAGAGACTATAACATCACTTTAGTAATATACACCTTTGCGGTGGGCTTACTTAGTTTAGCCACGCCGATAACAGTGCAGTCTGTGGTCAACACTTTTTCTCTAAGTACGGATATCCAACCGCTTATTAACTTAAGTTTTATGCTCTTTGTGTTACTTATCGTCTACGGAATTCTAAGGGGCTTTCAATATATTACTGTGGAATTAATGCAACAAAGGATGGTAGCTCAACTATCAGCAGCTGTTGCAAAAAGAGTTATACTGGGACCCAGGCATAGCTTTCAAACCCATAACGTCAGAGAAAAAGTAAACAGATTCTTCGAGATTATTTCCATTCAAAAAACAGTCGCACTATTGGTAACTGATGGGTTGTCGATCGGAGCTCAAACTTTTATAGGTCTTATTTTGTTATCTTTATACCATCCCTTTTTTATCCCTTTTAACATAGCTTTAGCTGCAATAGTCATAGTGATAGTTAGATATTATAATAGTGAAGCTAAAATAACAGCTATTCAAGAATCGGGTGCCAAATTCGCCTTCGCAGGTTATTTGCAAGATATAGCGATGACTGAATCAAGAATCCAAAGTGAAACTTTGTCTTTGAAGTTTATCAATCATGCTGATGGTTTAATCCATAACTATATCAATTTTAGAAAAAAACACTTTAGAATACTTTTTTCAGAAACGATTATATTTTTAACTTTGTATGCTCTCGTTAATGCTGTGCTATTGGGACTTGGCGGGTACTTGATAATTGTAGGGCAACTGTCAGTTGGTCAGCTTGTAGCCGCTGAAATTATTATTAACGGTATCTCAATTCAATTTGCATATTCAATGAAACACCTACAGCTTTACTACGATCTTTATGCAAGCTGTGACAAGCTTTCGTGGTTATTAGATTTAGATGAGGTTCCTGTGAAAGGGTCAGGAAAATGTGAAGAACTGATCCAAGATGGTAAGCCAGTGTCTTTTGAGTTTAGAAATATTGTTCTAGGTTTTGAAGAAAAGGCTGAGCTTAACTTGAAAATTGAACCAGGGTCTTACTACAAATTTCTATATAATGACTCTAGGGTAAAAGAGCAGTTCATTAGTTACCTTCTGAAAAATGAAGATGTTTTGTCAGGAGATATTCGAGTTCAAGATATAAGTTATAAAGATTTGCTTAGTTTAGAAGTTAGAAATTTAGTTCACACTATCGATGAGCCTATAATTTTTGACGGCACTATTAGACACAATTTATTTGACTTCGAAAAGACTGCTAAACAATCGGAGCTTTACGAAGCATTAAAATTCTTTGGACTGGATGAAATCGTTTTAGCTCTTCCTAATAAACTTGAAGAACACATTCATGGCGCTTCAAATCTTTTAAGTTATGCCCAGAAGTACAAGTTGAACCTGGTCCGAATCTACTTACGAAAGCCCAAATTGCTAATTATTCAAGCTGGTAAAGACCTTTTTTCAGATAAGGCTTTACTCAATTACTTAGATGCATTTCAGGATATAGGCTGCACAGTGTTGTTCAACGTACATGATGAAACCTTAAAACAAGTGTTTAAAATAACGAAGTTTTAAGAAATTAGAGTATTTAGATTTTTACCGTTGCTGAGGAATAAATGTTAAAAGCCTTAAAAGATTTAAACAATTATAAAGACTTTTCGTCGGTGCAACGAATTTTTTTGCCTCGTCCGATAAAAGTTTTATCTCGTTTGCTATTTACATCACTGATATTTATTTCAGTAAGTTTTGTCGTTGTGCCTTGGAGACAAACCTCTAAAGGCACCGGTCGTGTGATAGCTTTTGATCCCAACGAGCGAATTCAAATGATTACTGCACCTGTCACAGGCGTTTTAGAAGAATGGTTGGTTAACGAGGGTCAAATAGTTAAAAAAGGTGAACCCTTAGTGAGAATAGTTGATAATGACCCAAATTACTTGGACCGCTTGAAGCTAGAAAGAGATGCGGCTATAAAAAGTTACGAAGCTGCAAGGTCGGCGACTGAAGCTTCACTTTCAAATTATCAACGACAACGATCACTTGAAAAAGAGGGATTAAGTTCAAGAAAAGACGTAGAGCTAGCGAAGATTACATACCAAAAGCTAATCGCTACAGAGGCTGAAGCAGCTTCTAAACTAGCACAAAAGGAAGTTAAATTTTCTAGGTGGCAAACACAAATTGTGATTGCACCGGCAGATGGAACCTTGTTAAGAATTATGACTGGCTCAGGTGCAGTTAACATCGCTCAAGGTCAGGACTTAGCTTATTTTGTGCCCGACACAAAGGAACCTGCTGCAGAAATATTTGTACAAGCCAATGACATGCCTTTAATCTCTGTAGGAAGAAAAGTAAGATTACAGTTTGAAGGCTGGCCCTCGGTTCAGTTTAGTGGATTTCCTTCCGTAGCCATTGGTAGTTTTGCCGGTATCGTAAAAGCGGTAGACCCATCCGTTTCTGACCTTGGTTTATTTAGAGTATTAGTAGTTCGAGATCCATCTAGTGAGCAGCCATGGCCAAGCCAAATCTTTCTAAGACAAGGTACCCGTGTTGTTGGGCTAGTGCTGTTAGACACGGTAGCACTGGGCTTTGAATTGTGGCGCCAAGTAAATGGTTTTCCAAAGTCTATGAATGTAAACAATCAAGATAGTTTTTTTTATAACAAGAAACCTAAAAAAAGAATTAAGATAAAAGCGAAAGAAGAATAACGATGGATCACAAATGTATTTAATCATTTTCATTTCAGCATCTTTTTTCACAAACTTTTGCCATGCACTAAATGAAGTGGTGTCAGTCAGTGATGTGGTGAATTCTACATTCGATCACCACCCTTTGATTCTTTCTCAGCTAAAAACCTTCGAAGAGTCTGAAAATTATTTACTTCGTAATAGAGGCGAATTCGACTTAAACCTGAAGTCCACTGGACAGGCCTACACTGACGGTTACTACGATGGTAAAGCTTTTAATGTTTTTCTTGAAAAACCGTTATATTATATGAATGCAAAAGCTTATGGTGGCTACAGGCAGTCTGATGGGGAATTCCCGGTATATTACAATCAACTTATCACACAAAATCAGGGTGAAATATTTGCAGGCGCAGTCGTATCACTTCTTCGAGACAGAGACATTGACCGAAAGCGATTCAAGCTTTTGGTTTCTAAACAAAATCTAGTTCAATCTGAACTCGAACTTAGACGCACTTACATAGAGCTTCAGACTATGGCGGCTCAAGCCTATTACAAGTGGCTTGCAAATTTAGAAAAAGTTAGGGTTCTAAAAGAAATTTTAAGTTTAGCTGAAAGCCGAGTCCAAAATTTTTCCACCCGAATTAGAAAAGGGGATCTGGCTAAAATTTACGGCGTAGAAAACGAACAGTATATATTAAAGCGAAAGTACCAGCTTAATTCATCCTTACAAACTCTGTACGTCTCCGCGGTATATTTATCCCTATTTTTAAGAGACAAAAATGGTACACCTATTATTTTGAAACCAACAAATCCGTCGATTGCTTCTGGGCTGAAAGATCAAAAATTTAAGTCTCGAAAAGATTTGCTATCTGTGGTCAACTCACAAGATTTAAACATCAGAACTTTACAAAGCCAAAGATTGCAGGCTGAAGCAGATAGAAAAATGGGTTCCAATGACTTAATGCCCAAGCTGGATTTGAAGTATGAAATTAGTGATGATCAGGGTACCGGACCGAACACTTTAGACCCCGTTGAGCAGCAGGTATTTTTAAATTTGGAAATTCCAATAGAGCGTCGATTTGGAACAGGTAGAAAAAACGCAGCAAAAGCCAAAATCGAAGCCCTAAAATTTAAAATACAATTTAAACTCGAAAAGAATAGAATTCTTGTTATGTCTTTACTCAATAGTTTAAAGCTATTTAGGGCCAATTACAATTTAACTAAAAGAGAGGTCACGCTTGCCGATCGTCTTAGAAAAGCAGAAGTGATTAAATTTAACAAAGGAGCTAGTGACTTTATTCTAGTGAACTTGCGTGAAGAGAATTTGTCAGAAAGCAGGATCAAAAATTTGACAGCCTTTCTTGACTATAACTCAAACTTTATAGAGCTTCAAAGGCTTGCAGTTGATTTCATAGTTCCACCGAAAACAAATGGCACTGAGTAACTACTTTAAGTAGTGTAATACTTTGCAGTTGATAAGCAAATTCTAGTAAGGCCCTTAAAAACCAAGAAAGCTTTTTTTGTAACAAATACAGGTAGATATCCAGGTTAATATCCAGGCAAGTATCTCGGTTGGTGCAGCCGGCCTTTTACCACTGCTGTAAGATTCGTAGCCTTTTCGATAATTTTATATTATTAACATAAAATGTTTTCTAACGGTTTTAAATCAATGCTTCCAATCACTAGCGGTATTCTGCCATTTGGTTTAGTCATGGGAACAGTTTATCACCATGCAAAAGTTACTTTGGTTCAGGCTGCAGGTATGAATGTGTCTGTCTTTGGCGGTGCTGCTCAATTAGCGGTTATAGACTTGATGCTCTATAAAACCAGCATTCTAATTATTATTATTACGGGTCTAATCATCAATCTTAGATTCATGTTGTATAGCGCTGACTTTGCTCCGTATATACAAAACTCTAGTTTCTGGGTACGAATTTTCTGCACCTTCCACTTAACTGATCAGACTTATGCAGTTTTGAAAGCTAACGAAAGTCATTTCAAAACTAGTGTTGAAGCTGTGCAATTTTTTATGGGCTCTTGTGTGTGCATGTTGATTGCTTGGCATGGTTCAGTGTTAGTAGGATTTGTGTTTGGAAACTTTTTGCCTCAAAATCTATCTTTGGATTACGCTATCCCACTAAGTTTTGTAGCTCTTGCGATGCCAACTATGAAAAATAAAAAATACATAATTGTAGCTATTCTAGCAGCCACTTTAGCCGTTATCCTAAAACCCCTACCCTACAATTTAGGTCTTTTGATTGCCACTTTTATATCGCTAAGTTTCGCAACGTATTTAACCAGAAGAAGTTCTACACTTGAGACTTCACAAACAAAAGATGAAGATGATTTAGAATTTATCCTAAATGTCGATTTAAAGTCTAAGACAGAGAATCTTGAATGATTAATGTAAATTACTTTTGGATTTGTACAATAATATTAGCTTTAGGTACCTTTGTGATTAGGGGATTGATGGTTTTTTTATCTTCGAAACTAAAAATATCCGCTCGGTTTAAAGAGGTCTTGTCATTTATCCCGGCGTCAATACTACCTGCAATGGTCGCACCCATGGTTTTTTATCATCAGGGCCAGGTCGAGTGGATGGCTTGCAAAGAAAGGTTAGTCATTTTGCTTTTAGCTACAGTCTTCTGCTTTTATGTTAGAAATATGCTTTTAACTTTGGGTTTCGGACTTGGCTTATTGTTTTTATTAAATCAACTTTAAACAGAATTTAAAGTTGATTTAATAAAAACAATAAGCCAAGTCTGAAGACTAACCAATTTCTGAAAGCTTGAGTCTATTTTTCTGAAGCTCGATAAGTTTCTTTATCTTGGCATTTTTTGCATCTTTAAGATCGGGGTCGCTTTCAAAAATTTCAAACGCTTTTTCTTTGGCAAGTTCAAGCAAGTTTGTGTTTTGACCTAATTTCGCAAATTTAAACAAGGGTAAGCCAGACTGTTTGGAGCCAAGAAATTCACCTGGCCCCCTTATCTGTAAATCAAATTCGGCAATCTCAAAACCATCATTACTTTTTACCATCATGTGTACGCGCTCTTTTGCTAATGCCGAAATAGCGTTTCCCATAACTAGAAAACAGTGGCTTTCATAGGCACCACGTCCAATTCGACCTCTTAATTGGTGAAGCTGGGATAAACCAAATCGTTCTGCGTTTTCGATAACCATTATGCTAGCGTTGGGCACATCAACTCCGACTTCGATTACTGTCGTGGAAACAAGAATTTGAATTTTATTACATTTAAAACTTTCCATCACAGATTCTTTCTCGTCACTTTTCATTCGTCCATGAAGTAAGCCAACTTTAAATTCAGAAAAAACAGACTTAAGTTTTTCAAATTCTTCGGTAGCGTTTTTAAGATCTAGAGTTTCACTATCTTCAATTAAAGGATAAACAATATAAGTCTGTCTGCCGCTAGCTATGTGTTTTTTTATATATGGATAAAGCTCACTCTTTTGTGAGCTATAAATTTGTTTTGTTTGTATCAACTTTCGACCAGGGGGAAGTTCATCAATAATTGAAACGTCTAGGTCACCAAAAACGCTCATGGACAGCGTTCGGGGTATTGGTGTTGCTGTCATAATCAAAAAATGAGGAATAAGGCTTTTGTTTTTAAGCTTTTGCCTTTGCGCTACTCCGAAGCGATGTTGTTCGTCTACGATAACTAACCCTAGATTTTTAAAAGTTACAGAGTCTTCAATCAATGCATGAGTGCCGACACAAAATTGGATTTTACCGGATGCAAGTTTCTCCAACACATCTAATTTGTTTTTTGTCTTTTGTGAGCCAGATAAATATCCGCACTCAATGCCCAAGGGCTCAAGAAGTTTTTTTGCAGTCATCAGGTGCTGTTCTGCTAAAATTTCTGTAGGTGCCATCAACGTCACTTGGTAGCCATTGTCTATCGCATAAACAGCTGCAATTAGGGCGACCAGCGTTTTTCCTGAGCCAACGTCACCTTGCACTAAACGGTGCATTGGTGTGCTTTTCTTTAAATCTGACAGCACTTCTTTAACAGTCCTTTCTTGGGCCCTTGTTAACTTAAAAGGTAAAGCGGATCTAAGACTTGCAATGCTCTTAGATTCTTGAAGCATTGGAACACTTTTACTTTTTTTCCTGAACTGTTTTTTGTAAGCACACAAAAGTTCCATTTCAAAGAACTCATTGAAAATAAGTCTGTAGTGGTAAGGTGTCTTAAAGTCATGATAATTATATTTTTCTATAAAAGCTGGATAATGGATATTTTGTAGAGAATCTTTAAATTCAGGCAACTTTAAATCTTGTTTTAACCATTCAGGTAGTGGATCATGGCTCAAAAGTTTATCTTTTACAGATTCTAAATCTAACTCCGAAAGTGCTAAATGCCTGAAGGCTGTATCCACCAAAGATCTAATTTTTTTCTGAGTCAAACCCTCAGTCTCTGAGTAGACGGGTACTAACTTGTTTTCTTGAATAGTTTCTTCGTCTTCTTTAATAATTTCAATATCTGGATGGTGAAATTGCTTTTGACCAGAGTAATTAGTAACGGTCCCTATAATATATACTGGTGTCAAAGGTAAAAAATTATTGAAGTAACCCTTAAAAGGTAATCTGAAAAACTTGCACACTATAGTGCCGGTTTCATCCTTAACTAAAAGTTCATAAATTTTTCTTTTTCCACCGCGAATAGCAAATTGTTTTGATTTTAAGACTTGTGCTTTTAACTTAACGGTTTCACCAACTTCAAGATTTTCAATTTTACGATTTAGCCTTTGGTCTTCGTAGGCACGAGGTATATACTCTACTAAATCTTTAATGTTATAAATGCCTTTTTTACGAAGTCTATCGCCCAGTGCTGGGCCTACCCCTTTTAAAAACTGAATGGGAGTGTATAAATCTAAAGACAATTTTAGCTCCGATATTTTTTCTAATCTCTAGATTTAGGTTTCATAGTTGGAAAAAGCAAAATATCGCGGATCGAATGTTGATCCGTCAAAAGCATCACGATGCGCTCGATACCGATACCGACTCCACCTGTGGGTGGCATACCGACTTCGATAGCGGTTATAAAGTCTTCGTCCATAGGTTGAGCTTCTTCATCTACAGTACGAAGTGCTTCTTGTTCAGATAATCTTTTACG
This sequence comes from uncultured Pseudobdellovibrionaceae bacterium, assembly GCA_963803705.1. GTDB lineage: Bacteria > Bdellovibrionota > Bdellovibrionia > Bdellovibrionales > UBA1609 > JAMLIO01. The sequence continues at coordinate 78,789 of CAWDNU010000005.1, forward strand.
TTGCTCTTCAGGATCGTTTAGTTCCGAATAAGAATTTCCGATTTCCATTCCCGCACATATAGGCTCAAAACGTTCCACTAAACCCGGTAAACTACGGTGAGACTTTGTCAGTGGCGATACCTCAACTGGAAAATCAATAATAAATGTGGGCTGTACGATCTTGGGCTCAACGGTGTGATCAAAAAGCTCCATGATCAAGTGACCCTTTGATAAAGACTTATCATTTATAAATTTAAGGTCGTACTTTTTGATTTCTGTTTCGATCTGACTAGATGACGCTATAGACACATCAAAGTCTGCATATTTTTTTATAGCATCATTAACACTTATTCTAGTCCAAGGTGGCTTAAAATCAATTTCTTGACCCTGATAGGTCACCTTTGTGTTCCCAGTTGCTTCCTTAGCCACATAAGCTACGATGTTCTCGAAGCGCTTCATTTGATCCAAGTAATCAGTATAAGCTTCGTACCATTCAAGCATCGTGAACTCTGGGTTATGAGACCTATCTATGCCTTCGTTTCGAAAGTTTTTTCCGATTTCATAAACTTTTTCAAAACCACCAACTATTAATCGTTTTAAATAAAGTTCAGGGCTGATCTTTAAAAACAGTTTCATATCTAAGGCACGGTGCTGTGTAGAAAATGGGTAGGCAGCGGCACCACCGTAGATTGGTTGCAACACCGGTGTTTCGACCTCTAGAAAGTTTTCAGAATCTAGATAGTTTCTAAAAGATTTTATTATTTTAGATCTGGTTTCAAAAACTTTGCGACTGTCGGGACTCATGATCAAGTCTAAGTAGCGCTGGCGATATTTGATCTCAACATCAGCAATGCCATGATATTTTTCGGGTAAGGGTTCAACGCTTTTACAAATGATTTTAAACTCTTGAACATGTAAAGAAAGCTCACCTTTTCTAGTTTTAAAAAGATAACCTGTAACACCGACAATGTCGCCAATATCTAAAAGATCAAAATGTTGCTGGTCCTCAATGCTTAATTCTGAAACTTTGACGTAAGCCTGTATGTTTCCAGACTGATCTGTCACATTAAAGAATGCCGCTTTACCCATAGGACGTTTTGTCATTAATCGCCCTGCTACTGTAGCCTTCAAATCTTCTTTGATAGCTCCGGCTTCGAATTCTGAGTCTTTAAGCAGTAGTTCACAAATTTGATGAGTTCGTTTAAAATTATGAGGATAAGGATCGATCCCGGCAATTCTTAAATCATTTAATTTTTTAAATTTTTCTGCCCGTATTGGATTGTCTTTTGTGCTCATCTTTTTTGCCTTATTTTTTTGATGTAATTTTCTTATATACGGTTAGCTGTAAGCGAAGAGCCCACTAAAAAGTTTACCCTACTTTCCGCTGTAAATATCCATGATGTTATTAAGAAGTTTTATAGATTCATCCTTCGGCCTCTGAAAGGCATTTCGTCCTACAATACTACCAAAACCACCACCTTGAGCTATACCTTTAATTTCTTCAAGAATATCTGCTTCACTTTTTGCTTCGCCTCCACTGAATATTACAATGCGCTTACCGTTGAAAGCAGACTGAAGCACAAGTCTAATTCGATCTGACATTGTCGATATTTTAATTCCATTTTTTTCTATGGCGTCTTTATTAGGTTTTTGTTCGATAAATCCTGTGGGTGGTTTGACTTTTATAATGTGTGCACCCAATTGAGCTGCAATTTGAGCTGCATAGCAAATTACATCAATGCCAGTTTCACCTTCTTTCGAAAGTTGTTCACCTCTGGCATAGGACCATATCACAACCACTAAGCCAGATTCCCGAGCGTATCTAGAAGCTTCAGCGATCTCTTCATACATTTGCTTTCTATCAGCACTACCGGGATAAATTGTAAATCCAATTCCCACACATCCAAGTTCTAGAGCTTCGTCCACATAGGATGTCATTGCAGAAATTGGTGCATCTTTATCAGAAAATAACGAATCAGAATTGTTTATTTTCAAGATTAACGGAACTTGCCCTGCATATCTTGCGGCACCTGCTTTTAATGATCCATAAGGGGCAGCATAAGCATTACAGCCGGACTCAATAGCTAATTCAAAATGGTAATATGGATCGTAAGCATCGGGATTCATCCCAAAAGTTCGAATTGGCCCGTGTTCAAAGGCTTGATCAACGGGAAGAATAACCATTTTACCAGTGCCTGCAAGCCGACCATGATTCATAATACGAGACAGGTTAGTTAAAACCCCTGGGTTTTCAGTTTCATACCAACCTAATATTTCGCGCACTCTCAGTGTCAATATTACCTCCAGCTTTGTATACAAGACTTTTAAATCTCGTATAAACTAGCTTTGGAGTCAATTAGCTGTTTAAAACTTACTATGACTAAAATCGGTGATTTCGAAAGCCTAAATTTTAATCTCCGTTGTTTTGGAGTTTAAAGGGCTGAGTAATCTTAGTTCCGTTTGTCATCTCTAAAGGCTGCTCATATTTGAATTCAAAAGACGAAAGTTCAGAAAAGTTTTCAAAGAACTTAAGACACAATTCACGCTGTAATTCTGTACTGCTAGCTTCCGGTAGTAAAGTTATGAAGATGTTATTTCCAGAAGTGGTCAACTGTGATTTGAGTGGACAATCGGTAGAAATATTCAAATCCGTTATAGAATTTATAGTTCCTGGTGAGTCATGTCTCAATCCATATATTGGACTGTTACGGCTCACCGAACTTATGATTTTTAGCGACGGAATTCTTTGAATCCCTATAAGTTCTATGCGTAAGTTGCTAGAGCCAAATTCAATTAAATTATAGGCCAAAGTATTTGAGGAAGCGGGGGAATCAGCTGCCTCAGACGTGGGACGTGCGGCCACCGCAGGTGGCAGGTCTGCTCGGGGTTCTTCAGTTCTTCGAATAGTTGGAATTGGAGCATCTTTTTCGATGGTGCTTGGTTGGATGGGCCTCAACTCAGGGCGATCGTAAACACAAAGGTCGACAACATCATTGGTTCCTTTAATTGTCGCAAAACAGTCGCTGGCGTCTACAGAATAATAATCCGTTAATGATCCCTGTGAAGCTACAAGATCAGCCCACATATCGCTGTATTTTGTATGCTTAGGGCTTTGAGAAGTTCTAGGGTTTGAAGGAAGTGGTCCACCAATATAATGATCGTCATAACGATCGTCGATCGCACCCTTAGAGTTAGTGTTTCCGCTAGAGTAGTCATCTTTACCTGCAGAGTAATCTTCAATAAAAATATCAGCACTTCCTGTACCGTCTAACTTAGGCGGAATTGAATTTAAATGATCATTTCTGTTCCCTGAATTACGAGGATCGTTACAGCCGTGCCGATAAAACTCGTTTTGCAATTCATTGTATAGACAACCCACATTTCTTGCTTCGAAAGCAAGGAACTCGCAGACTTTGGCTTGTGAAGAAAATGACTTTTTGATCTGTTCCCTGCAATGAGGCACTTTAATAGTCACTCGATACTTTTTACCGCCCCCGCTGGAGTCAGAGCTACAGCCCGTAAAAATTAATGCAAATCCCAAGATGAAAGTTGTCTTGAATTCAAGAGCACTTAATTGCTTAAAGCCGTTTAAAATATTCATCACAAAAAACTCCTTTTTTCGCCGCCCTAACAGTGTGGCTGTAGATTCAGGGCAGTTTCTATTTATTGATAGAAAAGCAAACCTCGGGCCAAACTTAACTTGTGAGATCAGAGTAAAGAGGGTGTGCAGCTTGAATTTTTCAATTTTTGAGCTCAAAATGAGCCCTCAGCATACAAAAATAAGCCGTAAGTAAGCTTAGCAGAAGCCTAAAATCTGCAAGCCAACGCTAATTAAATGCTAGTACATGGTACAAATAGTGTAATAAGTACATATCACAGTGACACAGATTGATAATGCGTGTCAAAAATGATAATTTTTTCATCTCCTGAGGAGGATAAATGCTTACATTTAAAGTTGGTGATAACGCAGTTTACCCAGGTCATGGTGTTGGACAAGTAACATCTATTGAAGAAAAAGAAATTTTCGGAACTAAGCAGCAGTTCTATTCCGTAAAAATTATTGAAAGCGGAATGAAAGTTATGGTTCCAGCTAGCAACATTAAGTCAGTAGGTTTAAGGCCTATTATAAACAGTGATGACGCAGGCAAAGTCATCACGATTTTAAAGCAGAAATCTACCAAAGTAGATAACCAAACATGGAACCGAAGGTACCGAGAATATATGGAGAAGATAAAAACAGGTTCTGTTTTTGAAATTGCCGAGGTTCTAAGAGACCTTTTTTCGCTTAGATGTGAAAAAGATCTAAGTTTCGGAGAGAAAAACTTGCTCGAGCAAGCCAAGGGTTTACTTTGGAAAGAATTAAAATTAGCTATCGACGAAGAAACTTTGAATTCTAAGGAAGTCACTGATATCTTTGGCGATGATGAAAACCAACAGCCAAGAAAGTAAAACTAATAATCCTATAAATGATACGCAAAAAAATGACAAAGTCAGAGTCCGATTTGCTCCAAGTCCAACTGGTTATCTCCACGTTGGCGGAGCCAGAACGGCTCTTTACAATTTTTTATTAGCTAAAGCTAATGGTGGCGACTTTATCATTCGTGTTGAAGACACAGACGAGGAAAGAAGTCAGAGTGACTACTTAAAGTCCATGTTGCAAGATCTAAAGTGGTTGGGACTTGAATGGTCCGAAGGCCCAAACCTAGAATTAGATGAAGTTGGCAGCTTTGGTCCCTATAAGCAAAGTCAAAGAAAAGCCATTTATAAAGAGCAGGCACAAAATTTGTTAGAAAAAGGGCAAGCTTATTATTGCTTTTTAACGGACGAAGAACTTGAAGTGCAACGAGACAAGGCCGTATCTGACGGAATAGCATTTAAACCAGATAGCCCGTATAGAAATTGGGCTTTAGATCAAGCTTTAGAAAAACTAAAAACAACGCCAGGAAGTGTTCGTTTTAAAAATGACTATGGTTCCAGAGACTTCATTTTTAAAGATATCGTGCGTGGTGAAATAAAGTTTCCAGGGGATATGATTGGAGACTTCGTTTTGGTGCGTTCATCGGGTATGCCTGTGTATAACTTCGTATGCGCAATCGATGATGCTTTGATGAAAATCTCCCATGTGTTTCGCGCAGAGGAACATTTAAGTAATACTCTTAAGCAGTTAATGATCTATGAAGCTTTAAATTTTCCAAAACCAGCATTTGGACATTTATCTATAATGCTTGGAAATGATCGACAAAAACTAAGCAAACGTCACGGAGCTACAAGTATTTTTGAATTTAAAGACAAAGGCTATTTACCTGAAGCACTTCTAAATTTTATGGCCCTAGTGGGCTGGAGCTCTCCTAGCGGTAATGAAATTTTAAGCTTAGAGGAAATGACAAAAGAATTCGACATGAATCGCTTTAATCCAGCTTCTGCAGTGTTTGATATGGATAAATGCAAATGGATGAACTCTCAATATCTAAGACAATTGCCAGAACTGGAGCTTTGGAATCGCTTGGCCCCATTTTTAGATAAAGCAAATTTAAAGTTCGTAGGGTCAGATGAGTGGAAGGTTAAAGTTTTACAAACTTATAAACAGAATATGGAAACCTTATTAGATGGCCCAGATGTCCTAAAGCCTTTAAGTGAAACTCCGTTAATTATTGAAGAGGACGCTAAAGAGGTCTTAACTTGGCCAAAATCAAAAGATCTAATTCGATTGATTCATCAGGAAGTTTCCAACATGGCATCAGAATACCCATCGGAAGATCTATTAGATAAAATCATGACTCGCGCAAAGTCAGAGTTTGATTTGAAGGGTAAGTTTTTATTCATGCCTATTCGAGTTGCTTTAATAGGTAAGGCTCACGGAACCGAAATTAAAGATTTATTTCCCCTGCTTCGCAAAGAAGTTATTTTAGGTCGAGTCGAGAGTTTGATATAACCAATGACGAATCTATAAATATTTCAAAATAAATAATGGACGTATTTACAATGAACGTAACAAAAGAGCGGCAAAAAGGGGGATCGGATTTAAAAATTAAGTCAGACTTTATACCTGCCGGGGATCAACCTAAGGCGATTGAACAGATTTTAAATAGCTTTGAACAGGGAATGAATCATCAAACCCTATTAGGTGTAACTGGTTCTGGAAAAACATTTACTATGGCAAATGTTATTCAAACATTAAATGTTCCCACCCTAATTCTTGCCCCTAACAAAACCTTAGCAGCTCAGTTGTACTCTGAATTCAAAGAGTTTTTTCCAGATAACGCTGTGGAATACTTTGTTAGCTACTACGATTATTATCAGCCAGAAGCTTATATACCTTCAACAGACACTTTCATCGAAAAAGACTCAGCCATCAATGAGCATATTGATCGCATGAGGCATTCAGCAACTCGCTCTTTATTTGATCGAAAGGATGTGATCATTGTAAGCAGTGTATCCTGCATTTATGGTCTAGGTTCACCTGAATCCTACGAAGATATGATGATCCGTATTTCTGCAAACTCAAAAATGAGACGCGATGATTTTTCTAAGAGAATTAGTAAGAATTCAATATAACCGAAGTGACGTGGATTTCCATAGAGGCACTTTCCGTGTGCGTGGCGACTTAGTAGAGATTCACCCTTCGTATGAAGAAGATGATGTTTTGAGGGTAGAATTTTTTGGCGACTTTATCGATAGGATATCTTGGGTGGATCCGATTCGTGGTCTAGTCAAAAAAGAAGTTGATAAAACAGCCATATACCCTGCGAGTCATTATGTAACTTCAAAAGAGCGAATAAAAACTGCCATTAAAGATATTCAGGATGAACTTAGAGAACGGCTTGATTTTTTAAAAAAAGATTTGCGCTACGCTGAAGCAGAGCGATTAGAAAAAAGAACTTATCATGATATCGAAATTTTAGAAGAAATGGGGTTTTGTCCTGGAATCGAAAACTATTCTAGACACATGACTGGACGGCCATCAGGAATGGCTCCACCAACATTGCTTGAATACTTTTCTAAGAATTTTTTAACAATAATAGATGAGAGCCATGTAACTGTTCCTCAAATCGGAGGAATGTATCGTGGTGACCGAGCAAGAAAAATGAATTTAGTAGAGCACGGTTTTAGACTTCCATCCGCTTTAGATAATAGACCTTTGAACTTTCAAGAGTTTGAAGGATTAACCGGTAAAACAGTTTATGTTTCTGCAACTCCAGGAGATTACGAGTTTCAAAAGTGCGAAGGACACTATAGTAGAGCAGATTATTAGACCCACAGGCTTGCTAGACCCAGTGATTCGAATTAAGCCTGCCAAAAATCAATTAGATGATTTACTAATTGAAGTTTATAAGCGAGTTGAAAAAAAGCAAAGAGTTCTCGTGACCACTTTGACAAAAAAAAGTGCCGAAGACTTATCAGATTATTTTTCTAGAAAGAATGTAAAAGTTAAATATTTACACAGCGATATCAAAACAGTTGAAAGAACAGAAATTATTCGAGATCTAAGATTAGGGGTTTTTGATGTGCTTGTCGGCATCAACTTACTTAGGGAAGGTTTAGATATACCAGAGGTAAGTTTAGTGGCTATCACTGACGCTGATAAAGAGGGGTTTTTGAGGTCAGTAAGATCATTGATTCAAACCATAGGACGGGCAGCCCGCAATGTAGAGGGTGAAGTTATACTGTATGCAGATGTCGAAACGGATTCTATTAAAAAAGCTGTGTCTGAAACTTATCGTAGAAGAGAAATTCAAGACAAATTTAATAAAGAAAACGGAATCACCCCCAAAACTATTTTTAAAAAAGTAAGACGTGGCTTAATGGAAGTTTACGACCCTACACTTACAATTGAAGATGGTTTTGAGTTTGAAAAGCTTGCTCTGAAATACGAGAAAAAACCTAGCTTGTTGCAAAAAGAGATCAACAAATTAAAGAAAAAAATGCAGAAGCTGTCCGCTAAACTGGATTTTGAAGAGGCCGCTAAAGTTCGAGACGAAATAAAACGGCTGCAAATTTTAGAACTAGAAATCAGGGATCCAGGGTGAACGCTATGAGATTTTATATTTTAAAAACCGTATCAGTAGTTTTGTTTTTAGCAATTTTTGGCGGTCAAAGTATATTTGCTTATTCGATATCGGAAATTGATATTGTTGTTAAAGAGGCACTTGTGCACAACCCAGATATTGAAAAGGTTTTAGGCCAAGAAATATCCTTCGACCAAGTTGTACTGACTGGCTTCCTCAAAAATGACAATCCAGACAAATGTTTGGTAAAAGTCCAAGGTTACATCATGAGCTCTGTGGATTTGGGATCATTACGTGTAGGCGTATTTATAGTTTGTGTCGTTGAAGATCAGCAGGATCAATTAGCGGCAGAAGTCTACGAGCTTAGTGCTTTATAAATATCTAGAGCAAGAGCTTGAAGAAATTTTTTTGAACAAACTATCTGGTATATTTTTAGCTTTTTTAAAACCTAATTTTCTTCGAGCGTACCAATAAATATCACTAGGAGATAAACCTAGCTGCCCCCTATGGCTAGCTGCCCCAGTTTTTTGCCAATTGGAGGAATTAAATCTCATTTTTGAAGGTGTCATATTCAGAGCCTGGCCTACGAGCTTAGAGCAATATGTTTCCGTAAAACTCTTCCACGGCGCAAATATGTTAAAGTTCATATGTAGCTGACGAGCTATAAATTCAGGCGAAGGTTCTATGTAACTTGTGTTTTCTAAAAGTACAAAGTCTGGTCCAAGATTTTTTAGGTCCTTTGACACAGTCACGCCGTAGTAGGGGTGAGCGTGAAGCCATGACCCACCTACACTTATGGCGGCATGAGAATAAAGCCCCTCGAATACAATAGGTTCACCATTAGGACTAAAGCTTTTAAAAAAAACAATTTGAGTCGCCCAAGCACCTGAAATACAAAAAAACAATTGTGACAGCAATAGTAGGACTAAAATTAATGCTTTAGAATTTCGGTTTTCTAACGCAAAAGTTTTACAAGTATCTAAAGTGCTTGAGTTGTTTTTATGATTACACATCTCATTTTTAATATTTGCTCTAATTGTTCTGGTCAATGACGAGTTTAAAATGTCACAATGACCACCGATGGCCAAGACCAAAAAAAACCAACCATTAACAGCAAAAATGCCGTCTGTTTTGTCAACGGCTAAAGCCCAGGTAAAACTAGAGCAATTAAGAGCCCTAACATCGACCCTGACTAAAGAGCCAGGAGTGTATTTGATGAAAAATGCGGCTGATGTCATTGTTTATGTGGGTAAAGCAAAAAATTTACGTAATAGAGTAAAAAGTTATTTTCTTTCTAGTAAAGACATGCCAACCCGAACAAAGCATATGGTGCGGCAAGTAGACCACTTTGACTACATTGTGACCCAAACAGAAGTTGAGGCCTTTTTACTTGAAGCAAGCCTTATCAAAAAGCATAGACCAAAATATAATATCAGACTTAAAGATGATAAAACCTATCCGTATATTAAGTGCTCGCTAACTGATAAATTTCCAAGGTTTTATTTGGCCAGAAGAGTAAAGGCTGACAAGTCCTACTATTATGGACCATACACAAATTCACTGGCTGTTAGAATTACGATGCAATTTTTAAATCAGACTTTTATGATCAGAGACTGTAGTAATGGTTTTATGAAAACTAGAAAAAGACCTTGTTTGACCTACGATATGGGCCGATGTACGGCGCCTTGTGTGAATCTTGTTGACGAAAAGAAATACAATTCTAACATAAAAAAATCGCTAGCATTTTTAGAAGGTCAACAGGATAAAACTGTCAAAGTGCTAGAAAAGCAGATGAATGTTTTTGCTAAGCAAGAAAACTTTGAAGTGGCTGCAAAAGTCAGAGACCAGATAAAATCAATTCAATCTATTCTGGAAAAACAAACAGTAGTATCTCAAGATCAAACGGACATAGATCTGATGACAATGTTCAATGAAGAGCTAGGTTCCCTAGTAGAGATCGTATCGGTCCGAAAAGGTAGGGTTATCGGAAGTCGACCTTACTTTTTTAATAAAAATAATATGGGTGCAGACTATGAGGACGAAAGACACTGGTTTGTTTCTTTTCTTAATCATTACTATGATGATAATTATGTGCCAGATCGTATTGTAATACCAATCGACCTCGGGATAGAGCTTTTAAATTTATTTTTAAAAGTTTTAGAAAGTAGAACGGGAAGAAAGGTAAGCTTGGACCACGTTTCTCTTGAAAAAGAGAAAGCACTTTTATTATTGGCCGAAAAAAATGCTAAAATTCATTTCGAGAAACAAGCTTTGCTCACAGCAAAAAAAGACGAAGGGCTTAAACTGATTCAAGAAAAATTCAAGTTGCAAGAATTCCCACGCCGAATTGAATGTTACGATATATCTAATTTTCAGGGTTACGAAAGCGTGGCAAGCCAAGTGGTCTTTTTTGACGGACAACCTAGTCGCGACGACTACAGAAAGTACAAAATTAAAACCGTTATTGGTCCTAACGATTTCGAATCGATGAAAGAGGTCTTATCCAGACGTTTTGCACACAAAGAGCTACCCGACCCACAATTGATTCTAGTTGATGGTGGAAAAGGTCAACTTAAAATGGCGTGTGAAGCTTTAATTGAAGTTGGGCGTTCTGATATACCAGTGGCTGGGATTGCAAAATCTCGTACTGAATCTTCGTTTACAAGTTCAGATGTAAACTCCACTGAAGAGCGCTTTTTCTTACCTGGCCGCCAAAACCCCGTAGTCTTCAGAGACAACACCGAAGCTTTTCGAATCTTAGTGTCCCTAAGAGATGAGGCGCATAGATTTGCCATCGAATTTCATAGAAAGCTTAGAGATAAAAAAAGTTTAGCCAGTATTCTTGACCATATCCCCGGCCTCGGGCCAAAAAAAAGAGAAGAGCTAGATACTGCCTTCCCTACGCTTGAGCATTTAAAAGCAGCCACCTACGAACAAATTTTAAACACTCCACGCATAGATAAAAAATTAGCTATGACTCTTTTCCAACTGTTTAACACAGACCAGGGTGCGTAGGCCCGACTGAACCACCTGAACAGGTAGGGTGCGTAAGCCCGACTGAACCACCTGAACAGGTAGGGTGCGTAAGCCCGACTGAACCACCTGAACAGGTAGGGTGCGTAAGCCCGACTGAACCACCTTATTTAATTGCCTGACTATTAAACAAAATAAGTGTTTAAGCGACTGCCATTTGAAATGAGCCAATTATTATGATGAAAAAATTAATATTAAAAAAAAACATTTGTAAAAAATAAATTGAAACTTTTTAATTCATCAGGTGTTATTGGGGTATGAAAAAAATATTCCTACTTTATTTAAGCCTTTGTTCGTGCGCATCGTTGTACCACGTCCAAGTTGCGGATATCGAGACCACTGACCGTGGTCGGGTGATCGATGTCAAAGTCAGCGAAACAGCATTTGATTTTAAGGCTGTTGGACAAACGGGTCTTGCGATTGCTAAAAATAATGCCTACAGAAGGGGCAACACCGGTGCTCAAGACCAAATTGCTGGTCTTGAACTGATTTTGGCCTTAACAAATTACGGACCGAGAACGGGATTACCAGTCTTTACAGACAGGTATTCGGACTACGTTCTGGATGAGTTAATTTCAAAATGTCCAACAGGAAGAATCACTGGCATTACGTCAGTTCGCGAATCAAGAAATTATCCTTATATATCTGGGGAAATTGTAAACATTAGGGGGTATTGTGTCGACTAAAACTAACTTGATCAAAAAAATGGGTTTGTGCTTATTTATGATTTACTTTTCCGGATGTGCAGTGCTGAATAGTGTCTCTATGACGTCTTTTCCGAAAGATCGAAGACGTCCTGTCCAGGCTCAAGTCAAAAAATTTGTTTTCCTTGGATTTAACTTCAACAATGATTTTGTTTTAGATCTAACGCCTCAGTTACAGCAGCAGTGCCCCAACGGGAAAGTGACTGGAATAACTTCCACTTACGAAACGAAATGGTATGTTTTTGCACATCACATGATTGTGAATAGCAAAGGTTTTTGTACAAAATAAACAAGGACAATAACGATGTTTAAATCTATTTTTACCAAATTTTTGATTGTCCTGTTTCTTGGTGGCTGCACCCATAGCATTCACTTTAGTCATATGAGCGATGTACTTCCTCGCAAGCAAAAAGGTGCAAGATTTATTGATGTAGAGGCTAAAAGAACAGTGGTCTTAAGCTTCGTTTTTAATAACGACTTTGTCGAAGAGGCTCGTCTAAAATTAATGGCAGCTTGCCCCAACGCAGAGATCACTGGTATCAACACCAAATATATAACTAGCCACAATTTCGCAAGCTACACAGATAAAATTCGAATCAGAGCACTTTGTTTAGATTGATAAAAATGACCAGCCAGTTCGAATTTACAAAAGAGCGCCTGTTATGAGCTGCTCTTTTTCCATAGAGAAAATTAGGCACTTTAAAAGCTTAGACATCTCTATCTAAAAGTAGAACTACCGACCTTGATTTAAGCCCTCAAATACAGAGTAAAGATCAGGTGATAACAAACTTTTACTGCAAATTGTTAACCAATTACATAGAACTATAATTCTCTGTTGCTTCTTACCATTCGAATTACCATGCAATAAATTTAATATTTATCGGTACTTGGTTGCGGCTTTAGACCTTCATTAAAATTTAATAGCTGAAAAATAATTTAGGTGTGCGAACTGATTTTTTTAGTTTTACCCAAACCGCAAATTCAACTAAGCTCTTGAAAAAATCGTAGAAATAATACTTCTCGGTATGAAATTAATTCACCAGGATTTGAATGTGTAGGAAAATCTATATCTTTAGACGAATAGGTGAATAATAAAATTACAATTTCGGTTACCAACGTCTATCGATTTAATAAACAATCATCTAAAGGAGATTTGATGAAAACCCCATATATGGCGACATTGATCGCGCTAACTTTCTTAATGGTAGGTTGCGGCGATGATAGTAATAATAATACAAAAAACCAAAGCGATAGCCAAAATGGTGAAGCAAGTGCTTTATCAAAAATAGCACAGGGAAGTGGCAAAAGCTGTCTTGGCTACACTTACACAAAAATGAAATGCGCGGAAACTAAAGACGAGCTTACATCTAATGTCGAAGCCAGACTTCGCTCGGCTAAGGCTCCGATTGTTCTTATTAATGACGAGGAACCCGGTCTCCAGTATTACAAAGTTAGTGATAAAGCTTACAAAGCGATGGACGAAGGTGCTCTGTTGGCTAAAGTGAAAGATAGCAAAACAAAGCCTAAAGATTTTATTTTATATGAATTTGTAACTGAGTCGCCACAATTAAGTTTTAATTTCATGGAACAAATTTCTGGTGGTAGAATAGACGCTTCTGGATCTGTAAACGAATTCGTTGCAGATCTTGGCGGGCAAGAAGTACCGGTTAGTTATTCTGTAGATTGCAGTGGTAGCTCAACAACATTCAATTTAGCTATTGGTGACTACGGTATGAAGTTCGAGAACTCAATTTCGGATTCGAATATCTTTGAATCTAAAAGAACTCTTGTAAAAGAAGATGGACAGACCGTCGATTCACAAACTTCATTTTGTTTGGTCGAACAAGCGCCTAACGAAGGGTCGGTAACTAATATTATCCCAACAACAATGGTTCCCGAACAAATTGACAGCGTTGAGAGCGATTTTGAAAAAAAAGCGGATGAGAGTAAATCTAATGCAGAAGCTGAGGCAAATAGTCTTAAAGAATCAGCTGAAACTGCAGTTGATAATCTAGAGCAGTCTGGTGAAGCTGTGCTAAACAATATTGATGAGACATCCCAATCAATTGAGGACTCGATCAAAAAAGAAATTAGCCAGACTAATGACGACAAAAATAGCGAGAAAGCAGAAGTTGAAGTTGAAATTGCGGCCCAAAAATCAAATGTTGAACAGCCTAATTTGAAATCAGAAGATAGCGGCGAACTTTCTAAAGGTGAACTGGTAGTAGATATTGACGGGCAGTCACGATATCCAAAAGTTGACCGTATAGCCGAAGATTCTGGCGAAGTGGTTGAAGATGCAGTCAGAGCTGTGGGTGAAGCTGGGGTTAAAGTTGCGTTAGAAACTGAAGCTGTAGTTGAGAAAACCGGTGAATCAATCGAGCAAGGACTTGAAAGCGCTGCTAACAAAATAGAGAGAACTGCTGAGAAAGCCGAAGTGGTGGTTGAGAGTGGCCTTGAAAAAACTGAAAGGGTCATAGAAAAGGTGATCGATAAAGCCGTTGAAGTCAAAGATGATGTTGCTCGGGCGGCAGAACAAGTCGTTGAAGTAACAGTGGATACAGTTAAAGGTGCTTCAGAGGCAGTCGCTGAAGGTGCCAAAGTCGCAGTTGAAAACACCGGGGAATTTATCGAAGAGGTTGGTGACAGCATTCAAGCCTCTGTAGAGACGAAAGAAGAAAAGAGAAATGACACTCAGGAGGAGTCCAGATCTTTAATACAAAGGCTTAATGATTGGGTAAACAGTTATAAAGGTATTTGATTTATAATCCATAAAGCATTTATAATTTAAATTCTTCTAGCCAAATCTATAACTTAGATTTGGCTATTTTTTTTTGCGGCTGTCCTAACGCTTAAGTTTTAGCTGTTGAAAGGCTAGTCACCTATAAATACTTTTCAACGCATGTCCTACTTTGAAACTTTATAGGGGCCTTACTGTTTCTTATTATGTAATGTGTTTTCAAACGCTTAAAACTAAAAGAGGAATTAATGAAACATAATATATTTAAGTCTATTGTTTTTGGTGCTATATTTTTAGGGACGATTGCTGCTCATGCGCAATTAGAAGCTAATCAAGTATATTTAGTCACTTGTCAGACAGCCGAGGATCCTTACCAACAGATCGCGTTTAAAGGCGCTAATGTGTTAAGGGCAGACGGTAGCGACTACGAGTACATTGTAATGGATGTCGAAACGGGTAATCAAACCTTTGATGGTTTTGGCGATGCAGATGGCGAGGGATTGTATCCCAAGTATACACAATCTTTATTTAACTCAAGCTCGGCAGACTACGAATTGTTCACTCAAAACAGTAGTACAAACTATTCGTTAGTGATCGAATATAACGGCACAGAAACCTCTTCTGATATACGAGTTGATTTCGATCTAGATCGCAGAACTGGTTTATTCACATTAGACTTAAATGGGGCAGGCCCCATGTATGATATGTTAATGGTTGAATTCACTGACGTGATGTCTAATTCCGACTTCTACGGTCGGTTTGATATGCCAACTTGTACCTCACACCCCGATTTAAGAAACTTTTTGGATTAAGGATTGTTACATTGATATACACCATCGTAGGTGTTGTAGTTTAACTAAACTAAGGATGTAAGCATGAAGAATCTAGTCCAACGTAGTAGCTTTAGAATAAGCTTTATAAGCCTGCTTTTAGTATTTAGTTCAGCATGTGTAATGACTCCAGACGGAATAATGCCTCCGGTAGGAGTTGACGTAATTCCACCAAGTATAGCAGTTGGGAATGACTCTTTTGTATCAGTAAGAGTCGGTCCAGGCTTTTATGCCTCTGATGCCTATCTATTAGCTTACGACCACTGTTTGAACAGAGGCCTCTACGCGTACGAAGTTTCGCCTTGGGCTGCTTCAGCTGGGGTTGTACGAACACTGGGCTACGACTGCAGACCTAATTTTATCGCACCGCCATTTGTCCGCCGCGTCCACAGACGTAACAGGTGGAGATATGACTATTTCCAGGACTATTACCGAACTCATACACCCGGAAGGCACTATAGAACTTCTGGTGGTGGCTGGTGGGGCGGCAGAAACAACAGGAACAGTAACAATTATCGACCCCCCAATCGCCCCGACTACAGTACACCTAGGCGTAGCCGTGATGGTCGTGCGTTAACCCCGAATTCTCCTTGGACTAACAATCCCAACAAAAACCGTTACCAACCTAGAAATCGAGGCGGCAATAGAAACAATGCCCCTGCAAGATCTAGATGGTGGGGTGGACGTAACAACAGAAACGGCAGTGATCGTCCATCAACGGTCGCGCCTGCTCCAAGAACATCTTCAACACCAAAATCCAGAGGTGGTTTCTGGGGTAATAAAAATGAGAGTAAAAATAAGAGTAAAAACAAGTACAAAAAAAACAATGATTCAAAATATAGCTCTGAGGACAAGAAAACTTTTAATAGGGATTACTCGTCACGCACTGAAAGAAAGGGTAGGTTTTCGCCGAGCACTAGACGAGATTCTAGCTCGGCTACCAAAGGTAGTGCTAAGAAATCAGGTTGGTTTGGTAGGTAGATAAGAATGTATAAGTCGCCAAGGTTTATTGTACTAGCAGACAAGGTTGATAGCGGTATCAATCATTGTCTAAACGGCCAGACGCCGGACCCAAAAATGACTTCTGGTGAACTCAAAAATACTCTTGTTTTGACAGACTTTGAAGTTAGTAGCTACGCACTAATTGACCAGAATTTAGATTTAGAAAATCAAAAATTTGTAAAAAAAATCTTCGAATCGATTCTACGGACTGATGTAAAAATACTTAGCCCAAATTCTGAAAGCACAGATTTTTTGGATAAGATATCATTTAATTTCAGAAGACTTCAAACGCTTACATTGAACGATTACATAGTTGAAATTTTAGATTTAGGCTTACTATCTAAGGCTATCGTTTTTATATGTTTTCATGCCCAGTCTAACATTACATCGGCAAAAATTTATCAATTAGATGAATCTGAAAGAAAAATCATTTATATTTCAACATACAGTCTTTCTGAGATTTCTTCCAACCCAGTAAAAAAAGCAGATTTTTGGAGTTTTTTAAAAGAGCTTAAGGCCTAATTCTTTTGCTGTTCACCCATTAAAAAAAACTGATCTTTTCAAAACTAATTTATTTCGCAATCGTAAATACAGCTTTGACCTGTTAATTTGATCTCTGAATTCATCATGCACTCAGCTGATTTTTTATGTCTTACGATAGACATTTTGGTCGAAGTCTGTTTACTGGCTTGATTAGAGAACTTTGATCTACAAATATTTGTAGCGAAATCAGTCATACCGATCTTCATCTTTTCGCTATCCATTAAATATTCGGAAGCTTTCATTTTGTTAATCCCTATTGCACCTAGCGAAGGACTGCTTTGCATAAGTTCAAAGTCAAAGTCCTCTACATCAATGTTATCACAATCATCCATAGTAGTTTTAAGCTTCGTACCTAAGGGATCCAAAGATGTTTTTGTGATCATAAAAATGTGTCCAGATGAAGCCACGATATCGCCGGGTTGGATAGTCACACTAGGATTGATCGGTAACTTTTCAAAGCAGGTGACCTTGCCTTTAACAGGGTCAACGAACCTTGCAGCGTTATAGCTTAGTACATGTCTGGCCTTGGGCATCACTGAAGAATTAAGTTTAAGACCTGCACTGACTAGTGCAGAGAAAATAAATCCAGAGCAATCTGTGCCTAAATCTTTGGAACCAGTTCCGTCATTTACAAAAAAGTTTAGTTCTGAGCTTTGAGTGTTAATCGTTTTAGGTTTACCCCCGAAATCGTAGATCAAAGGCTTTTGAAAAGTGTTAAAACAAGTGTCAGGCGGTGGCCTTTCGTTCAAATAGGGATGTGTCTTTTGCACGTCACGAAGAGAGCTTATTTCTCTGATGTTTCCAACACCCGATGAGTGTTTCCCCACAACCTTCACACCCTTAAGTTCAGCAGTTTTCAAATCCAGAGCTTTTAGGTTAGCAGCCTCGCAGTTTTGGTATGCTGTAGCAAAGGTCTTATAAGCGCCGTAAACCTCTTTGGGATGCTTTGATTTAATGAAATCAAGTAGTGTATCAGCTTTTGTGGGCTGAAATACTGTCTTTAGTTCGTCGGAACAGTCTTGCTTTAATGTTTGTGCCAAGTTTTGTAAGGTGGTCAATTGGTCGTTATACTTGTCTATAAAATCAATTTCACTTAAGCTCATCTGATCCCTGGTTTCGATAGCCATTAAATAAAGTTTGATTTTATTGATAGCATTTGAATCAAAAGTTACCGGGTGATTTTCGTAAATGTCAGAATACATTTTAACAAATTTTAGAATAATTTGGCTAATCATTAGGCTATGTTTTTCGTAATTCTCTATACTCTTAAAATCTTCGTTAAGCTCTGCCTCTAAGTCTACAGGGGTTGGGAGTGCTTGATCGTTATCAACAGCCATCAGCAAACTATCAAACATCTTGCCTTCGAAATTTTCACAACTTAAAGAATCTACTACTAACTGGCTAAAATCTTGGACGCTAAGTTTAGATTCGCACCCTATAAAAAAGATCAAACTGGACATAAAAAAAACATGTTTCAAAGTCATGATGTTTACATCGGTGACTTTGAAACATGTCTCTAGGCTGGTTTTCAGGTACTTATCAAAATCTAAGGACCTGTAAATTTTTTCTACACTTTAAGCAAAATTGAACTTAAGTAGAATTTAAATTGAATTTAAAGTGTTCTAAATCTTGCGATTAATGCTCAACTTTTTCAATAACTCCGCAAGCAATTCTATCGCCAGCGTTTCCAGATGGCTGTGATGTAAAGTCGTCTGCTTTTGAATGTACAATAACTGCACGTCCTATTGCAGAGTAAGTGTCGCCTGGAATTAAGTTTAATCCTGGAAGAGTTAATTCTACTTGGGCACTACCATCCTTATCACTCTTTAGATTCCCCAGGTCGCCGGCGTGTCGATTTTGATCTGTATAAGCGCCATGCTTGTTTTTTGGGTTAGGGGAAAAGTGGCCGCCTGCGCTTTTCGCGTCCTTTGCAGAGCAGTCGCCTATTTCATGAATATGAAATCCATGACTAGTGTTTGGCTTTAGGCCAGATACAACGCCAGTCACCATCAAAGATCCATCTTCATTTTTAAAATGAAGATCGCCAGCGACTTTTTTGTTCCCACTTTTAGGAGAAAGATTAGCATCAGCGTGCAAAGCGCTTTCAGCCTCAGCATGTTCATGATCGTGATGATGATCGTGACTTTGGCCCCTGTGGGCACAGTTTGCAAGCATAGCCAACGCCCCTATAAAGATCGATAAATTAAAAAATAAAGATTTTTTTGTACTGAAATAAGACATTGTTGCTCCTTGATGAATTAGTTTTTTTTGCTTTAACAAGAATAGTATTTAGTAGGTCGTGTCCTTTATCAACCGCAGTTAAGTGTTTATCTCTTGAATTAGTGTTAACTTTTTTTACACTTTTCAGAATCTGGAAACCCTCTTAATTTTAAATTATCCATAGATTACAGTTATTTACGATATTGTTTGCTTGGCCTGGATTTCGCAAAAGTAAGTGTAAATAAATTGTGGTCTAGGGGGACATATGACCAAGGTATTAATCACTCATTTAAATAGAATTATAATTACCGGCATATCATTTACCTTAATCGCTTGCGGGGGATTTTCATCTGATAATGGTAGTGGTGGTGGCAGCACTGGTGGTGGGTTCACAGATCCGACAACACCCATTACACCAATAGACAAGGGGCCAATATCTTATGAAGGTGGTGCAGGTGTTTTTTTAAAAAATATGCACGCTGACATTAGTTCTAAATATGAAAGAGTATATTTTTACGCTGACCTCGGTGATGTTAGCGGAACGGCAGGCACTGCAAGTATGCGTCAAGGTGGGAGTCTTTCACTAACGTTTGAAGATTCCAGAGGTCAAAAAATTAATCGTTATTTTTCGACTGGTGGTAGCACTTACAGCGCACTAGAAAAAAACTTTTGGACCACTAAGTCTTCTGGTGAACCTATGTGGAGAGGGATTTTTCAAGGCGAATACGGAGCTATAATTATGGTGGTGGACGGTGTGTTTACTTACGGAGACGGCTTAGGTCCTGATGATACGATGGCTGGCTCAATTTGGTTTCGAAAGTGGCAAGTTATAACTGAAGCCGTCCTTCCTACCCACAACTGTGTTTTAAATTCGCAAGGTCAATGGGATTGTAAAAATCAGTCAGCTCCGATGAGACAGTGTTGGTATGTATCTAGAGGACCTTATGACTGTAGGTTTAAGGTTTCACTAGATGGCAAATTGATAACTCGCTTGTCTAATTACTCTAATGATACCGAGTGGATCAAACTTGGTGAGTTTACTGACTTAAACAAAGCCAAAACCTTTTACGAAACATATTAAAAGAAAAGCTCCAAGCTGAAACACATCCACCAGCTATGCTGAATGACAAAAGGACAAAAGGTGCCAGGTTCCAAACGCTGGATGCGCTGCAACCAGCGTTTGGAACCTGGCACCTTTTGCCTTTTCAGAGACAATCTAGACTTGTCATCCAGATTTTTATGGAACATAATATTTCTATGCTACCAATGTGGATTGAATTTTTTGAAGATTTAGAATTTGTTCGAGGGCGCTCTAAAAATACTGTTCTATCTTACCGACGTGACCTTGAGCTTTACGAAGACTTCAAGAAATCAACATGAAGATATCCACAGTATATACTCGTTTCTAAAAAAGAAGGGCTTGGGTGAACGCTCTCAGGCACGCTTTATAAGCAGCCTGCGGACTTACTTCAAGTTTTGTGAATTCAACGGCAAACCAGCCCCTGAATTAAGATCTTTAAAACTTCCTAAGGTAAAGGTTTCTGCACCCAAAGCGATTTCTTTAGCAGAGTTCGAGCGTTTATTTCAAGCTGTGAAGGTTCAAGATTCCGAATCTAAGACTTCTAGAAATCAACTTTTGCTATTGCTGCTTTTTGGTATGGGATGCCGAGTGTCGGAACTGATCAACGTAGAAATGAAAGATATCGATCTTGGTGAGGGTCATATTAAGTTTCTTGGCAAAGGTAATAAAGAAAGGCTAGTTCCTTTAACTGAAAAATTAATGTTAGATGTTAAAAGCTATGTTAGAAACTTTAGACCAGAGCTTATCAAAGACGGCACGATTAAAACATTACTGGTCAACGAACGTGGCAAGCCAATGACAAGAATTGATGTTTGGCGTTGGTTTGCTGCATGGTCTTCACAAGCCGGCTTTGCAAGCGTTATACATCCCCACCAACTAAGACATACATGTGCTACTAGCCTTCTTGAAAAAGGTGCTGATCTTAGAAGTATTCAAGTGCTACTTGGCCACTCTTCTATCCAAACCACTCAAATGTATACGCAAGTGAAGACTTCTAAGCTGAAGCAAGAAGTGGATGAGAAGCATCCATTTTCTAAGTTAAAAGTTTAAAAAAATCCCAAGTCCGAATTCGGGACTTATCAGACAGGTTGAGTAGACTACTTTAGGTCTGTGTAAAACGCGATTTTGCAGATCTAACATATGAAAATCTTTGCTCCTCACTTTTTATCTGATGAAAATAAGTATATCGAAATCGAAGTTAGTCTACTTCCTGGTTTACCAAAATTTACTATCATTGGTTTGCCGGATTCTTCTTTAAAAGAAGGTGTTCTAAGGCTAAGAGCTGCTCTTTTCAACCAAGGCTTTGATTGGCCCAGGGGCCAACAAGTGGTTGTAAACTTAAAACCAACTGGGCTAAAAAAGCTGAATAAGGATTTAGAGTTTGCAATCGCCTTGGCATTTCTAGTGCAAACTCAGCAAATTGAACTAAAAGAGTTCGAAAGCTTCAAACGCATATTGGTTGCAGGAGATCTAAGTTTAAGTGGCACAGTTGGGCTTTCAAAGAGTCTTCATAAAAAAACTTTCTATGATTGGACAGGACCAATAATTTCTGGAAACTCGGAAAGTGAATATTTATATGACCATTATCGGGTTAAAGAACTTAAGGATCTATTAAACTTAAAAGATTTTTTTCAAAAAAAAGTAGAACTTGAAGAATTTTTGAAACGCCCAAATTTTTCAGATTTGCTTTGGAGTTCTAAAGAATCCCGGTTTATAGAGATACTTGCACTCGGTGGTCACTCAGCATTGATCGGTGGTCCTCAAGGTTGTGGAAAAACGACTTTGGCTAAAGAAATTTTACCACTAAAAGAGGCCCCGGACCTTTCAGAATATGAAGATATCCAATTAGCTTTTAAGGGCGGTTTACCTTGGCGACCTCAAATTCAACCACATCATTCGATTCCTAGGATTTCGTTGATCGGAGGTGGCGTTCCTCCAAAAATGGGCGAGGTTAGTCGCGCGCACCGCGGAGTTCTTATTTTGGATGAATTTCTTGAATTCAAAAAAGACTCTATAGAGGTGCTGCGAGAAGCTTTGCAAGAGGACACCGTGCAAGTGAATCGACTGGGTAGCGCTAACCAGTTCAAGACAGATATCCACGCGATTGCCACCACAAACCTGTGTCCGTGTGGAGCTTGGAATGGACAAGGGTATAACATTCAATGTTCTCGCTCGCTTGCAAATTGCAAATCATATTTAAATCGCTTGGTGGGACCTGTTATAGATAGATTCGATATCCTTTGGCTTAAGCCCTACAATAAAAAAAATAATCAGAACTTAAGTTCTGACCAGTTAAGAAATCTGGGATTTAAGTCTTCAGAAAATATTTTCGAACATTTGACTAAAGTTAGAAAATTTAAAACTGATCTAGGACGGATAACACCAAATTCTAAGCTTTCGGTGAACCAAGTGTGGAAAAATCTAGAAAAAGATTGGATGAGAAACGTGTATGAATTTACTTCGTCCTTAAGGCGAAAAATTTCTTTCTGGCAGGTTGCTCAGACACTGTCTGAACTAAATTTGGGTCAAACGATCAAAAAGCAGGCATTAACTGAAGCTTATGAATGGACTTCAAATGATTTTCAAAAATTAAATTAAAGTTGAACCTTACACCTGAACATAATGTGCAAGGTTCACCAAGCCCTATCAAAATATGAATTCGGCTTGATCCGTCGACTCTTAGCTGATAATTTAATTTCTCTTAAGCCTAAAAGGTGGTGTGGCCGAGTGGCTAGGCAGTGGACTGCAAATCCATTTACATCGGTTCAAATCCGGTCACCACCTCCAATTTAGTGAGTAGAAAAAGTCCCTTTACTGGGCAAAATCGTAAGTATTTAATATTAATAAAGAACTGGTTGATTGATTAAATCGATTTCAGGAATTTTGGCACTCACTTTGTTTCATCATATTTCATAAGATTGCTGATTAGTTGCTACTCTCATGCTACTCAGTTC